>CAWCSF010000001.1:0-266261 GCA_963798195.1 uncultured Alphaproteobacteria bacterium
AGCGCGGGCCGATGGTGTCGAAGCTCGCCGGCGTCCCGCTGACCGAGGTCAAGGCCGACGCTGGCCTGTTCGACTTCACCCTTGCCTATGGCCGAGCCGCCTTCGGCGACAACTGCGCGCCGTGCCACGGACCGGGCGGCGGCGGCGCCAGGGGCTATCCGAATTGATCGACGACGACTGGCTGTGGGGCGGCTCGCTCGACGCCATCCAGCAGACGATCACCCACGGCGTGCGCAACGAGAACGCGGACAGCCGCCAGAGCCAGATGCCCGCCTTCGGCCGCGACGAAATCCTGACAACTGCGGAGATCCACGACGTCGCCTATTTTGTGCGCTCGCTCTCCGGCCTCGAGGTGCCCGAGGGCGCTGATCTCGCCGCGGGCAAGCAGCTCTTCGCCGACAACTGTGCCGTCTGTCATGGTGACGACGGCAAGGGCAACCGCGATGTCGGCGCGCCCAACCTGACGGACGCCGTCTGGCTCTACGGCTCTGATCTCGACAGCGTGGTCACGACCGTGACCAACGCCCGCAACGGCTCCATGCCCGACTGGAGTGCGCGCCTCGACCCGACCACGGTCAAGGCCCTGGCCGTCTACGTCCATTCTCTCGGCGGCGGAGAATAGCGGGTTTCCGGGCATCGCCGGGCCATCCCGGACACGTCCGGTTGACGCAGGTCAAGGGTGCGAGGGCGCGTTCCGAATAGGGTCCGCCTCAAGCCAGAGGTGACCCGAATCCCATGAACGTTGCTGCCAAGCCCCAGGTTTCGCCGGACGACGAACAGCCGTTCTACGAACCGCACCACAAGGTCTATCCGCAGAGCGTCCACGGCACGTTCCGGCGGACGAAGTGGCTCGTCCTCATCGTCACCCTCGGCATCTACTACCTGACGCCGTTCATCCGCTGGGACCGCGGCCCGGGCGCGCCCAGCCAGGCGGTTCTGATCGACCTGCCCAACCGGCGCTTCTATTTCTTCTTCATCGAAATCTGGCCGCAGGAGGTCTACTACCTCACCGGCCTGCTGGTTCTGGCCGCCCTCGCGCTCTTCCTGATGAACGCCGTCGCCGGACGAATCTGGTGCGGCTATCTCTGCCCGCAGACGGTCTGGACCGACCTCTTCCTCGCCATCGAGCGCTGGACCGAGGGCGACCGCCGCGACCGCATGAAGAACGACAAGGGACCGTGGACCGCCAACCTCGTCGCGCGCAAGGGCGTGAAGCATTTCCTCTGGCTGATGACCGCGTGGTGGACCGGCGGCGCCTGGGTGCTGTACTTCGCCGACGCGCCCACCCTCGTCCATGAACTGGCGACGCTGCAGGCCCCGCTGATAGCCTACATCTGGATCGGCATTCTCACCTTCACCACCTATTCGCTCGCCGGCTACATGCGCGAGCAGGTCTGCCTCTACATGTGCCCGTGGCCCCGCATCCAGGCCGCGTTGACCGACGAAGACGCTTTCAACGTCAGCTACCGCTTCGACCGTGGCGAGCCCCGCATGTCGGTCAAGAAGAGCGCCGCCGCCCGTACCCGTGGCGAGCCGGCCGGCGATTGCATCGACTGCTACCAGTGCGTCGCTGTCTGCCCGACCGGCGTCGACATCCGCGGCGGCGCGAACCTCGGCTGCATCCAGTGCGGCCTGTGCATCGACGCCTGCGACACGGTCATGACCAAGCTCGGTCGCCCGACGCGGCTGATCGCCTACGACACCGACCAGAACATCCGTGCGCGCATGGAAGGCAAGCCGCAGACCGCGCGCGTCGTTCGGCCTCGAACCCTGCTCTATTCGGTCGTCATCCTCGCCGTCGGCGCGGTGATGCTCTTCGCTCTGACAACCCGCGTGTCCGTTGCCCTCAACGTTATCCACGACCGCAATCCGGAGTATGTCGTGCTGTCCGATGGCGGGGTGCGCAATGCCTACACCATACGCATCCTCAACAAGCACAATGACGCGCGCCAATTCGCCATCGCGGTCGATCTTGCCGGCGGCACGCTCGAGGTGGTCGGCGCCGACGCGATCGACGGCCAACAGGTCGCGAAAGTCGGCCCGGACCAGACCCGCGAAATGCGCGCTATCGTCAGTCTCGACGGCGCGGCCGTGGACAGCCAGCCGATACGCTTCACCATCACCGACCGGAGCGACGGCTCGATCACGGAGGCCGTCGACAACTTCCGTGGACCGGGAGAACCGAAATGAACCTGCGCCTGCCCGACATCCGCCTCGCACGCTCCGGCGAACTGACCGGCGGCCGCGTCCTCCTTATGCTGATTGCGTTCTTCGGCGTGGTCATGGTGGTCAACTTCGCCATGGTGAAGGCCGCGATCTCAACCTTCGGCGGCGTCGATACGAAGAGCTCCTATGAGGCCGGCCGCCAGTTCAAGGCGGAGGAAGCAAAGGCGGCGGCGCAGGACGCGCTGAACTGGCAGGTGAGCGAGCACATCGCGCTCGCCGAGGATGGCCAGGTGCTGTCGGTCGATATTCGCGACGCACGCGGCGTGCCGGTGTCCGGTATCGACGTTGCCGCGAAGCTCGGCCATCCCGTGGACGAGCGGCGCGATGTGGCGGTCGCCCTGTCCGAAACCACGGCCGGCGCCTATCGTGGCGTCGCCATCGTGACACCCGGCGTCTGGCTGATCGATCTCGTCGTCACCCGCGGCGGCACCCAGCTCTTCCGCTCGCGGAACCGCGTCCTGGTGCCATGACCGCGGCGTGCTGCCCACCCGCCGACCTGACCCTTGGCGAGCGGGGGCCAGCGCCATCGATCTCAGCCGCTACATCCACACCGGCGAGAACGGCGCCTGCCACATCGACCTCGCCGTCGACGGCATTCACTGCGCAAGCTGCATCCGCGCCATCGAGGGCGGTCTCGCCGCGATGCCGGGAGTTGCGGGTGTGCGCGTCAATTACACGCTGCGGCGCGTCGGAATCGACTGGCGGGATGGCGCACTGGAGCCGGGCGGGCTGCTCGATCGGCTGGACGCGCTTGGATATTCCGCCCGCCCCTACCAGATGCGCTCGGTCGAGGCAGACACCGCCCGCGAAATGAAGCGGCTCGTCCGCTCGCTGGCCGTGGCGGGGTTCGCCGCGATGAACATCATGCTGCTGTCCGTATCGGTGTGGGCCGGCAACGTCATGGACATCACGCCCGAGACCCGCGACTTCTTCCACTGGTTCGCTGCACTGATCGCGCTTCCCGCAGCCGCCTACGCCGGCCAGCCGTTCTTCGAGAGCGCCACCCGTGCGCTTCGGGCCCGCCGCATCAACATGGACGTGCCGATCTCGCTCGGCGTCATTCTGGCGCTCGGTGTCTCGCTCTACGAAACGGCAATCTCCGCCCGCGACGTCTATTTCGACAGCGCCGTCATGCTGCTGTTCTTCCTGCTGGCGGGACGGACGCTGGAGTTGGTCATGCGGCGCAAGACCTACGCCCTGGCCGGCAATCTCGCCGCGCTCAAGGCCGAGACGGCCGAGCGCATCGGCCCTGACGGAACTACCCGGACCGTGCCGTCCGCCGCCATCGAGGCCGGCGACCGTATTCGTGTGCGGCCGGGAGAGCGCATCGCGGCCGATGGCACCATCGTTTCCGGCACCTCCGCCGTCGACCAGAGTCTCGTCACTGGCGAAACCATGCCGCGCCCCGTCTCGGCCGGAGACATGGTCTATGCCGGCTCGCTCAATCAGGGCGGCGCGCTCACTATCGCAGTCACCGCGAGCGACGGCACCGCGTTGGTCGATCAGGTGCAAACGCTGCTCGATAAGGCCACCGAAGCGCGCTCGCGCCGGGTGCGCATCGCCGACCGCGCCGCCGGGCTCTATGCCCCGGTGGTTCACATCACGGCGGCGCTCGCCGCGATCGGGTGGCTGATCGCCGGTGGCGGCGTTCATCAGGCGATCATCGTGGCCACGACCGTGCTGATCATCACTTGCCCCTGCGCCATAGCGCTCGCCATCCCCGCCGTTCAGGTCGCCGCCTCGGGCGCGCTCTTCCGCCGAGGAATATTCCTGAACGCCGGCGACGCCATCGAGCGGTTGGCGGAGGTCGACACGGTCGTCTTCGACAAGACCGGCACGCTGACCTTGCCCGATCCCGCGGTCGCCAATTCCGACGAGATTCCGGCGCCCATGCTCGCGATGGCAGCGCGCGTCGCTCTGTCCAGCCGTCACCCGCTGGCCGTTGCCCTCGCCGCGCGCGCCAGGGGAATGCCGGCCTTCGCCGATGTGCGCGAGGAGCCAGGCCAGGGACTCGTCGCCATTGTTGACGGCGTCGAAGCGCGGCTGGGAAGCCCCGGTTTCTGCGGAATTGAAGCGCCCGACGCCAATGCGGCGACATCCATCCTCGCCTTCCGCCACGGCGGTGAGACGGCGGTCATCCGGCTCGAACAGCGCCTCCGCCCCGACGCGGTGCAGACGGTCGCGGCGCTGAAGGCGCGCGGACTGAGCTGCATGATCCTCTCCGGCGATCGCCGCGAGGCGGTCGCCCCCATCGCCACGGCTCTCGGCATTGCCGACTACCGCTTCGGCCAGACGCCCGCCGACAAGATCGAACGGCTGGAGGCGATGACGACTGCCGGCCGCCGAATTGCCTTCGTCGGCGACGGTCTCAACGACGCACCGTCGCTGGCCGCCGCCCACGTCTCCCTGTCGCCGATCAGCGCGGTCGATCTGGCGCAGGCGCAGGCCGACGCCGTTTTCCTCGGCGAACGGCTTTCGCCGGTGGTCGAGGCGTTCGACATTTCCGTCCGGGCGCGGCGGCTGATGACCCAGAACCTCGCTTTCGCGGCCCTGTACAATCTCTTTGCCGTGCCGTTGGCGATCTTCGGCCTGGTCACGCCGCTGATCGCGGCCGTGGCCATGTCCGGCTCGTCGCTGGCGGTGACGGTGAACGCCCTCCGCGCGCTGCCCCGCCACAGCGAGCCGCGTCACGTGCCGGCGCTGGCGCAGCAACCGGTGCCGGCATGACCGTGCTCGCCTACCTTGTTCCGATGGCGCTGCTGCTCGGCGCGGCGTGGCTCGCCACGTTCCTCTGGTCCCTGTCCAGCGGCCAGTATGATGATCTCGACGGCGCGGCGCTTCGCATTCTCGACGACGACGACATCGAGACCGACAAGACCGACGACGCTAGCCCTTCAACTGGACGCGGGTGATGTAGCAGCCCGGGTCGGTGGGATCGGGCAGCACCGTGAAGCCCATCTCGCGCGTCATGGCGAGCATTTCGGCGTTTTCCGCCAGCACCTGGCCCTCGACCACCGACAGCCCCTCGCTGCGCGCATAGGCGAGCAGATGCTGCATCAGGGCCCAGCCGAGGCCGACGCCCTGCATGTCGCTCCGCACGATCACGCCATATTCGGCGCGGGTGTAATCCGGGTCCGAGACGAGACGCGAAACGCCGAGCAGCGCACCACGCGCCGGATCCACTGCGATGAAGGCCATCTCGCGCGCGTAGTCGATCTGGGTCAGCCGGGCGAGGAAGTCGTGCGAGAATTGCTTGCGCGGCGCCAGCAGCCGCAGGCGAATGTCGCGATTGTCGAGCCCAGCGACAAAATCCGGATAAAGCCGCGCATCCTCCGGGCGGATCGGCCGCAACAGCACGTCGACGCCGCCGCTCGTCTTCAACCGCGTCTCCCACGCGCTCGGATAGGGCCGTATCGCCAGCCGCTTGTTGGGCGCCGGCTCGTCGATGCGCGCCGGATCGATCACAATGCGGGCGTCGAGGGCGATCGCCCCGTCGGCGTCGACCAGCAGGGGGTTGATGTCGAGCGAGGCGATCTCCGGGCAGTCGATGACCATCTGCGACACCTGGATCAGCGTCCGCGCGATCGCCTCCATGTCGGCGGGCGGGCGATCGCGATAGCCCGCCAGCAGCCGTGCGATACGCGTCTGGTCGATCAGGTCGCGGGCGAGTGTCATGTCGAGCGGCGGCAGCGCGATGGCCGTGTCGGCCACAACCTCGACCGACGTCCCGCCGGCGCCGAACAGGATGATCGGCCCGAACAGCGGATCCTCGCTGACGCCGATGATGAGTTCGTGCGCGTCGGGCCGATCGACCATCGCCTGCACCGTGAAACCGTCGATGACCGCGTCCGGCGCCTTGGCCGCGGCACGCTCGACGATGCCTTTCGCCGCCTTCACCGCGTCATCCGGCGTGCGGACGCCGAGCACCACGCCACCCACATCCGACTTGTGGCTGATGTCGCGCGACAGGAGTTTCACCGCGATCGCATCGTTGCGGTCCAGCAGTTCACGGGCCAGCGCCTCGACTTCGGGGATGTCTTCAGCGACGTGCGTCTCCACCACCGGCACGCCGAATGCCGCCAGCGCGCCCTTTGCCTCGGCCTCGCTCAGCGTCGTACGCCCGCTGGCCGCCGCCGTAGCCAGGATCGCGCGTGCGGCCGGCGCGTCGAACGTCACCTCGGTCGAAAGCGACGGCGGCGTGCGCATCAGCGCCCGCTGCGCCGCGCTGTAGCCGGTGAGATACTGGAGGCTGCGGATCGCGTCGGCCGGCGTGTCGTAGGTGGCGACGCCCGCGCCGCGCAGGATCGCCCGCGCCGGCTCCGCCGCATGATCGCCGAGCCAGCTCGTCAGGATTGGCTTGAAGCGCGGCGGGTGACGCCCGTCGATGCCGCGCACCGTGTCGGCGACCGCTTGCGCCGACCCCACGGCCGAGGCAAGCGCGGTCGGGCAGGCCATCACCAGCAGTGCATCGACATTGGCGTCGTCGAAGACCGCCTCGACGGCGGCGCGGTAGCGCTCCGGGCCGGCGTCGCCGATGATGTCGACCGGATTGGCATGCGACCATGTCGGCGGCAGCACGGCATCGAGCGCCGCGATTGTCTCGGGCGCCAGCGTCGCCAGGTCGCCGTCAAAATCGACGAGGCGATCGACTGCCAGCACCCCGGCGCCGCCGCCGTTGGTGACGATGCCGAGGCGCCCGCGCGCGATCGGCGCGAACCGCGCCAGTGTCTCCGTCGCGTCGAACAGTTCCTCCAGGTCGCGCACCCGCAGCAGTCCCGCCCGCCGAAACGCGGCGTCCACCGCGCCGTCGACACCGGCGAGCGCGCCGGTGTGCGTGGCGGCGGCCTTGGCAGCGGCGGCATGCCGCCCGGACTTGATCACGATGACCGGCTTCAGCCGCGCCGCGGCCCGCGCCGCCGAAATGAACTTCCGCGTATTGGTGACCGTCTCGAGGTACATCAGCACGGCGGTCGTGTGGCTGTCGCCAGCCAGCATGTCGAGCAGATCGGCCACGTCCACGTCGGCCATGTCGCCCAGCGAGACCACGCTGGAGAAGCCGATCTGACGGTCCGCCGTCCAGTCGAGCACCGCCGAGGCCAGCGCGCCGGATTGCGACAGGAAGGCGAGCTTGCCGGGGCTCGGGGCGATATGGGCGAAGCTTGCGTTCAGGCCGATACCGGGCACGAAGAGGCCGAGGCAGTTCGGCCCGATGATGCGCAGCGTATACGGCCGCGCCGCATCGAGCATCGCCTGACGCAAGCCGTTTTCCCGCGAGAGCCCGGCGGTGAGGACGACCGCGGCGCGGGTTCCCCGCGCGCCGAGGTCGCCGATGATGCCGGGGACCGTCGCGGCCGGCGTCACGATCACGGCAAGATCGGGCGCGTCGGGCAAGCGCCGCGGCATTCGGGTAGCAGGGGAGGCCGAACACCTCCTCATATTTGGGATTGACCGGCAGGATCGGCCCGGCGAACCCGCCGTCACGCACGTTCAGCATGACGGTCCGGCCGACCGAACCCTCCTGCGCCGAAGCGCCGATGATGGCGATGGAGCGCGCCCGGAAAGCAAATTCGAGGTTACGAATTGTCATCCGACGCAGCCCTGCATGTGCCCGTTTCTGTTCACGTTGCCTGGCGCGCGGGCGCAATGGCTCGATGACGCCCGCACCACACACCGGATCGCTGCCGCGGCCTTGACGCACATCAATGTATGCGGCCCACCGTCGGTCAAGCTTGGCCACCTGTTCGACACACTAATGCACCTCAAACTTAACAACCTCCGTCTGGAACGACAGGCCGAGGCCTTAGGTCGCGAGCTGCGCGGCTTTCGCAGCAGGGCAAACCATGGGAACATCGCTGCGCCCGATCGGTAGGCAGCGCAAGGGAGCCGGCTGTTGACGCGTGGCGATACGGCAGTAGTGACGCGGGACGGGCTCGATGCGCTCATCGCCGCGCTTGGAACCGCGGGCTACCGCGTCTGCGGGCCGACGGTGCGCGACCAGGCCATCGTTTTCGATGATATCGACGGCATCGCCGACCTGCCGGAAGGCTGGACCGACGAGCAGGACGGCGGTCACTACCGGCTGAAGCGGCGCGACGACGATGCGCTGTTCGGCTATGTCGCCGGCCCGCATTCCTGGAAGAAATTCCTGCATCCCGCCCGGCAGCGCCTGTGGCGCGCGGAGCGGGACGGAACCGGCTTCTCCGTCCATGCCGAGCCCGATCCCGAACAGAAATTCGCCTTCATCGGCGTCCGTGCTTGTGATCTGGCCGCGATGGCGGTGCAGGACCGCGTGCTCATGCACGGCGAATATGTCGATCCGCATTACCAGGCCCGGCGCGAAGGTGCGTTCATCGTCGCCGTCAACTGCGGCGAGGCCGGCGGCACCTGCTTCTGCGTCTCCATGGAGACCGGCCCCAAGGCGAAAGCGGGCTTCGACCTGTCGCTGACCGAGATCGTCACGGATGGCGGCCGCGGCTATCTCGTCGAGATCGGCTCTGACGACGGGCGCGCCATGCTGGCGCCGCTGCCGCAACGCGCGGCGACGGAGGCGGACATCAGCGCCGCCGAAGCCGCCGTCACCCATGCGACCCGGACCCAGGGTCGCCGCATGGACACCACCGGCATTCGTGACCTGCTGATGGCGAACCTGGAGCATCCGCGCTGGGACGACGTCGCCAATCGCTGTCTGACCTGCGGCAACTGCACGATGGTCTGCCCAACCTGCTTCTGCACCAGTGTCGAGGATTCCAGCGACCTCGCCGGCGAGACCGCGGAAAGGACGCAACGCTGGGATTCCTGCTTTACCCTCGATTTCTCCTACATTCACGGCGGTTCTGTGCGTTCCTCGGCGAAGTCGCGCTATCGCCAGTGGATGACCCACAAGCTCGCCACATGGTGGGACCAGTTTGACTCGTCCGGGTGCGTTGGCTGCGGCCGATGCATCACCTGGTGTCCCGTGGGCATCGACATCACCGAGGAGGCGCGCGCCATTCGCGAACAGCCGGCGCCGGAGACAGTGCCATGATCGAAGGAATGGAGAAGATCGTCCGCGAGCATCGCTTCTTTGCCGATCTCGACAACGACACCATCGAACTGCTCGCCGGATGCGCGCGCAACGTCGTCTTCAAGGCCGGAGAATACCTGTTCCGCACCGGCGAGCCGGCGGACGAGTTCTACCTGATCCGCCATGGCCGTGTGGCGCTCGACGTGGTCGCGCCAGGACGCTCCGCTATGACATTCCAGACGGCGGGCGAAAGTGAAATCGTGGGCGTCTCATGGCTGCTGCCGCCTTACAAATGGATGCATGACGCCCGGGCCGTCGATCTGGTGCGCGCTATCGGCATGGATGCCAAATGCCTGCGCGGCAAGTGCGACGCCAACCACGATGTCGGTTACGAAATGATGCTGCGCTTCGTGCCGCTGCTCGTCAGCCGCCTGCAAGCCACCCGGATGCAATTGCTCGATGTCTACGGCACTCCATCCTGAGGCCGGCGTGAGGGCGCATCCCGCGGAACCGATGGTGCCGCGGGTCACGCGCGTTTTGCGAACGCGCCGCGAACTTGCCGATGTCTGGACGCTGGATCTCGACCCCGGGGTGAACGGATTCACCTTCGCCCCCGGCCAGTTCAACATGCTCTACGCCTTCGGTGTTGGCGAAGCGGCCATTTCGATCAGTGGGGACGCCGCCGAGCCGGACCGGCTGGTGCACACCATCCGCGCGGTGGGCAAGGTCTCGGAAGCACTGGCGACACTGAAAGCCGGCGACGCGCTTGGGCTTCGCGGTCCTTTCGGCGTCGGCTGGCCGGTAGAGCCGGCCGAAGGCGCCGACGTGGTCATCATTGCCGGCGGTCTTGGCCTCGCGCCTCTGCGCCCGTCGATTTACCACGTCCTCGCCAATCGCGAGCGCTACGGCCGCGTGCTGCTGCTCAGCGGCGCGCGCGAGCCCGGCGGCATCCTCTTCCGCCGCGAACTCGAGCACTGGCGGACCCGTTTCGATGTCGAGGTCGAGGTGACCGTGGATCACGCCGACCCGAGCTGGCGCGGCAATGTCGGCGTCGTGACGACCCTGATCCCGCGTGCGCCTTTCGACCCGGCGAACACCGTCGCCATGGTGTGCGGGCCGGAAATCATGATGCGCTTCGCCGCGCTCGAACTGGAGAAGGCCGGCGTCGCGCCGGAAGCAATCTACCTGTCGATGGAGCGCAACATGAAGTGCGCCATCGGCCAATGCGGCCATTGCCAGTTCTCGTCGGATTTCGTTTGCCGCGACGGGCCGGTGGCGACGTATGCCCGGCTTGGCCGGCTGATGGCGCTGCGGGAGATTTGAGATGAGCGACGGTCGCAAACCCAAACTTGCCGTCTGGAAGTTTGCTTCCTGCGACGGCTGCCAGTTGACGCTGCTCGATTGCGAGGACGAGCTGCTGGCCATCGCCGGCGCCATCGAGATCGCCAATTTCGCCGAGGCGACGCGGGCCGTGACGCCCGGTCCCTACGACGTGTCGCTGGTCGAGGGCTCGATCACCACAGCCCATGATGCCCACCGCATCCAGGATATCCGGCGCCAGTCCAGGGTGCTGATCACGATCGGCGCCTGCGCCACCGCCGGCGGCGTGCAGGCCCTGCGCAATTTCGCCGACGTGTCGGAATTCACGTCCATTGTCTACGCGCACCCGGACTACATCTCGACGCTCGCCACCTCGACGCCAATCTCGGCGCACGTGGCGGTCGATTTCGAGCTGCGTGGTTGCCCGATCGACAAGCGACAGCTTCTCGAAGTGATTTCCGCCTACCTTGCGGGGCGCAAGCCGGTGACGCCGGGCCACAGCACCTGCATCGAATGCAAGCTGAAGGGCAATGTCTGCGTGATGGTGGCCCATGGGACGCCGTGCCTGGGGCCCGTCACCCACGCCGGCTGTGGTGCGCTCTGCCCGAGCTACGATCGCGGCTGCTACGGCTGCTTTGGCCCGATGGAGACGCCGAACACCCAGTCGCTGAGCGGCCAGCTCGCCGAACTCGGCATGAGCCAGCGGGACCTCAAGCGGATCTACAGCACGTTCAACGCCAACGCCGAACCGTTCCGCGAGGAAGCCGAGCGCCATGGCCCGTAAGACCATCAAGGTCGATTATCTCGCCCGCGTCGAGGGAGAAGGCGCGCTCACTGTCATCATCCGCGATGGCGAGGTGAAGGACGCGCAACTGCGCATCTTCGAGCCGCCGCGATTTTTCGAGGCGTTCCTGCGCGGCCGCAATTTCATGGAGGCGCCGGACATCACCGCCCGCATTTGCGGTATCTGTCCCATCGCCTACCAGATGAGCGCCGTCCACGCGATGGAGGATGCGTTGGGCGTCACCGTCGGCGGACAGCTGCGCGCGCTGCGCAGGCTCATCTACTGCGGCGAATGGATCGAGAGCCATACGCTGCACATCTACATGCTGCATGCGCCGGATTTCCTTGGCTACGAAGGCGCGGTCGAGATGGCCCGCGACCATGCCGATATCGTCAAGCAGGGCCTGGAACTGAAGAAGACCGGCAACGCGCTGATGACGCTGACCGGCGGCCGCGAAATCCATCCCATCAACGTGCGCGTCGGCGGCTTCTACAAGGTGCCGACGAAGCGCGAGCTTCAGAAGATGGTCGATCCGCTGAAGCGTGCCCGCGATCTCGCCGTCGCAACAGTGCGGTTTGCCGCGGGTCTCGATTTCCCCGACCGCCACCGCGACTACGAACTCGTTTCGCTGAGCCACCCTGACGAATACCCCTTCAACGAAGGCCACATCGTCTCCAACCGCGGCATGGACATCACCGCGCGCGAGTACGACGACACGTTCGAGGAGATCCACGTCGCCCATTCCAATGCGCTGCAGGCGCGCATCAAGGCGCGCGGCAACTACCTCGTCGGGCCGCTGGCGCGCTTCGCGCTGAACTTCGACAAGCTGTCGCCGATCGCCCGCGAGCTGGCGCACGAGGCCGGCATCGCGCCGGCCTGCGACAATCCCTACAAGAGCATCATCGTGCGCGCCGTCGAGGTGCTTTACGCCTGCGACGAGGCGTTGCGGATCATCGAGGACTACGAGCAGCCGGACCGGCCGTTCGTGCCCGTCGAGCCGCGCGCCGCGACCGGCTACGCCGCCACCGAGGCGCCGCGCGGCATGATCTACCACCGCTATCGCATCGCCGACGATGGTTCGATCGAGGATGCGCTGATCGTTCCACCGACCTCACAGAACCAGGCGAGCGTCGAGGACGATCTCAAGCTGCTGCTCCAGGACTGGATCGACCTGCCCGACGACGAACTACGCCACCGCTGCGAACAGACGGTGCGCAACTACGATCCCTGCATTTCCTGCGCGACGCACTTCCTCGACCTCCGGATCGACCGGGGCTGATGCGATGGGAGGCCGAGCGAACCCTGGTCATCGGCATCGGCCACCCCGACCGGGGTGACGACGACGCCGGTCGGGCGGTCGCCCGCCTCCTCAAGAAGCAGGTGCCGGCCGGCGTGCGCGTGGTCGAGACCGACGGCGAGGCCGGCAAGCTCATCGACCTGTTCGGCGAGGCCGACGACGTCATCATCGTGGACGCCGGCCTCTCCGGCGCGGCTCCGGGCACGATCCACCGCATCGACGCCAACCGCGAATCGCTGCCACGACCGATGTTCGCCATGTCGTCACATGCCATCGGCCTCGTCGAATCCGTCGAGCTGGCACGGACGCTGGGTCAGTTGCCGGCGCGCTGCATAGTCTTCGCCATCGAGGCGCGGAGCTTCGATCTCGGCGCCGGCCTATCGCCTGAGGTCGAAGCGGCCGTCGGCGTTGTCACGGGGCAGATTCTGTCCGAACTCAAGGTGACGGCCTGATGCATGAGCATGGCCTCATGAAGGATCTCATGCGCCGCATCCTGGAGACGGCCGCGTCGGCAGATGGTCGGCACGTGGTCGGCATTTCGGTGTGGCTCGGCGCGCTCACGCATATGTCCGCAGCGCACTTCGGCGAGCATTTCGACGACGTTTCCCGCGGCACCATCGCCGAAGGGGCCAAGGTCAATTGCGTCACTTCCGACGACATCCACGATCCCCGCGCCAACGATGTCGTGCTGACAGACGTCGAGGTGGAGACGTGAACGAGGCCGTGCGCCTAGCCGTCGAACGCCTGCGGATCGATGTCACCGGCACCGTGCAAGGCGTTGGTTTCCGGCCGTTTGTGTGGCGTCAGGCGCAGGCGCGTGGACTGGCCGGATACGTCGCCAACACCAGCGCGGGCGTCACCATCGAGGTCGAGGGCGTACACGCCGCAATCGCCGATTTCATTGCGGAACTGCGCAGCGCGCCACCGCCCGCGTCGGTCGCGACAGTCCGAACGCAGGCAATGGACACGCGCCGGCGAAACGCTGTTCAGCATTCGCGAGAGCAGCCTCGCCGGCACCCGCAGCGCTGCGGTGCTGCCCGACCTCGCGACCTGCGAGGAATGCCTGGCGGAGGTCCGCGACCCGGCCAACCGCCGCTACCGCTATCCCTTCACCAACTGCACGCACTGCGGCCCGCGCTATTCGATCATCGAAGACCTGCCCTACGACCGGGCGCGCACGACCATGCGCCATTTCGTCATGTGCGCCGACTGCCAGGCGGAATACGAGAACCCGGCCGACCGGCGCTTCCACGCCGAGCCAAACGCCTGCCCGGTCTGCGGGCCACAGCTGGCGCTGTGGAATGTGCAGGCGAAGCGCTGGCGGCGCGCGACGATGCGCTGCGGGCGGCCGCCAGGCGCGCTCGCCGAAGGCAAGATCGTCGCGGTCAAGGGCCTTGGCGGCTTCCACCTGATGGTGGATGCACGCAAAGAAGCCGCCGTGCAGCGCCTGCGCGACCGAAAGCACCGCGAGGAGAAGCCGTTTGCAGTGATGTTCGGGTCGCTCGATGCGGTCCGTGAATCGGCAAAGGTGTCGGAGGCGGAGGCGGCCCTGCTGACCTCCCGCGAACGTCCGATCGTTCTCGTCCGCAAGCGCGCCGGAAATCTGGCTGAGGCGGCTGCGCCGGGCAACCCGAGCATCGGGGCCATGCTGCCCTATACGCCGCTGCACCACCTCCTGTTGGCCGAGACCGGCTTCCCGGTGGTCGCGACCAGCGGCAACCGCTCCGACGAGCCAATCTGCATCGACGGGACCGAGGCGCTGCACCGTCTGGCCGGTATCGCCGACCTGTTCCTCGTGCACGACCGGCCGATCGCGCGGCCGGTGGACAATTCGGTCGTTCGCGTCATGGCCGGCCGACCGATGATCGTGCGGCGAGCGCGCGGATATGCGCCGGCCATCGCGGCGCGCGGCGTGACGCCCGGTATCCTCGCCGTCGGCGGCCACCTCAAGACAACGGTGGCGCTCAGCACCGATGCGGGCGTGGTGCTCAGCCAGCATCTCGGCGATCTCGACACGGCCGAGGCGCGCGATGCCTATGGTCACGCGATCGAGGATATCCAGCGTCTGCACGACGCCCAGCCGCGTCTGGTCGCCCACGATCTTCACCCCGACTATCACGCGACGCGCGTCGCGGAGGCACTGGGGAAACCGGTTGTCCCCGTCCAGCATCACGTGGCCCACGTCGCCGCCTGCATGGCCGAGCACGGACTGGAGCCGCCAGTGCTGGGCGTTGCATGGGACGGCACCGGCTACGGCACCGACGGCACCATCTGGGGCGGCGAGTTCATCCGCATCACGCCGGATGGCTGGAGCCGCGTCGCACATCTCCGCCCGTTTCGCCTGCCGGGCGGCGAAGCCGCGGTGCGTGAGCCGCGCCGGTCGGCACTCGGACTTCTGCATGCGGCATTCGGCGACCGAGGCATTCGCGATGACCGATCTGGCGCCGGTCGCGGCCTTCACATCAGCCGAGCGCACAACGCTGGCGACCATGCTCGAACGCGGCGTCAATGCGCCGATCACAACCAGCGCCGGCCGCCTGTTCGACGCGGTGGCGGCGCTGCTCGGCCTGCGCCAACGGGCGAGCTACGAGGGCCAGGCCGCCATGGAACTGGAATGGGCGGCGGAGCGCGCGCCGCTCGGCGGCTCCTATCGCTTCGACGTCACCGAGGACATTGCGGGCATACTCGTCCTCGATTGGCAGCCGGCTGTGGAAGCCATCGTCGCCGATATCCGCGCCGGCGTCTCTGCAAGCGCCATCGCGGCCGCTTTCCACGAGGCACTCGCCCGTGCGATCGCGGCCGTGGGCACAAGAATTGGCGAGCCGACGGTGGTACTCTCCGGCGGCTGCTTCCAGAACGCGCGGCTGACCGAGGCGACTATTGGCGCTTTGCGCGCTGCCGGCTTGACGCCCGTATGGCACGAGAAAGTGCCGCCCAACGACGGCGGACTGGCGCTCGGGCAGGCGTGGTGGGCCGACCGATTTGCAGGAGTTGCGTGATGTGCCTCGCGATACCCGGCAAGATCCTCTCGACCGAGGGCGACGACATCCTGCGCGTCGGCCGCGTCGACTTTCGGCGGCGTCGTGAAGCAGATCAACCTCGCCTACACGCCGGAAGCGGCGATCGGCGATTATGTGCTCGTCCACGTCGGCTTCGCCATCACCGTGATCGACGAGGCGGAGGCCGAGAAGGTCTTCGCCCATCTCGAGCGGATCGGCGAGATCGAAGCCGAACTCGCTGCCGCGGACGCGGCGCAATGAAGTACCGCGAGGAATATCGCGATCCGGTGGCCGCGCATCGCTTCGCCGAAGCAATCAGGCGGACCGTGACGCGGCCGTGGAAGATCATGGAAGTGTGCGGCGGCCAGACCCACGCCATCGTGCGTTACGGCATCGACCAGCTCCTCCCTGAAGAGGTTACCCTGATCCACGGGCCCGGCTGCCCGGTCTGCGTGACGCCGGTCGACTACATCGACAAGGCAATCGAGATCGCCGGAAGGCCGGGCACGATCCTCACCTCGTTCGGCGACATGCTGCGCGTACCCGGCAGCGATGGCGACCTGCTCGCGGCCAAGGCGCGCGGCGGCGACGTGCGGCGTGGTCTATTCGCCGCTCGATGCGGTGGAGATCGCCCGCGCCAACCCGGACCGGGAGGTCGTGTTCTTCGCCGTCGGCTTCGAGACGACCGCACCGGCGAACGCCATGGCCGCGTACAGGGCGAAGCGCGAGGGACTGACGAACTTCTCGCTGCTGGTCAGCCACGTGCTGGTGCCGCCGGCGATGCGCGCCATTCTCTCCGGGCCGACCAACCGTGTGCAGGGTTTCCTCGCCGCCGGCCATGTCTGCACGATCATGGGCTTCGAGGAATATTTCCCGATCGCCGAGCAGTATCGCGTGCCGGTCGTGGTGACCGGCTTCGAGCCGCTCGACATCCTCGAAGGCGTCTACCTCTGCGTGAAGCAGCTGGAGGAAGGCCGCCACGAGGTCGAAAACCAGTATGCCCGCGCCGTGGAGCGCGCAGGCAACCGGCCGGCGCAGAAGATCATGGCCGAGGTATTCAAGGTCGTGCGCCGACGATGGCGCGGCATTGGCGACATCGAGGAAAGCGGGCTGGGCCTTGCCGACGCCTATCGTGGCTTCGATGCGGAAGAGCGCTTCGGCCTCGTCGGCACACGCTCCGAGGAATCCACAGAATGCATCGCCGGCCTGGTGCTGCAGGGCGAGAAAAAGCCGCCGGACTGCCCGGCCTTCGGCACGCGCTGCACGCCCGAGCATCCGCTCGGCGTCACCATGGTCTCGTCGGAAGGCGCCTGCGCCGCCTATTACCGCTACCGCGGCGTCGCCGCCGAGGCGGCCGAGTAACCCGTTATGGCGATTGAAGATTTCGCCCTCGTTTGTCCGGCGCCGCGTGGCGCTGACGAAACCATCCAGGTCGCCCATGGCGGCGGCGGGCGCGCGACCGAGCGTCTGCTCGAGACGATCTTCCGCCCGGCATTCGCCGATCCCGAACTCGACCGGCGCCACGATGGTGCGCGGCTGGAGCTGAGCGGGCCTACGGCCTTCACCACCGACAGCTACGTCGTGCGCCCGCTGGAATTTCCCGGGCGGAGATATCGGGTCGCTCGCCGTCAACGGCACGGTCAACGACCTCGCCATGTGCGGCGCGCGGCCGGAATATCTCAGCGCCGGTTTCATCCTTGAGGAGGGGCTCGCGACCGAGACGCTACGACGCATCGTGCTCTCCATGCGCAGCGCGGCGAGGGCGGCCGGCGTGCGCATCGTCACCGGCGACCTCAAGGTGGTCGATCGTGGCAAGGCCGACGGCATGTTCATCAACACGGCCGGAGTCGGCCGCATCGTCGCGCCGTCGCCGATCGGGCCGGACGCCGTAAAGCCGGGCGACGCGGTGGTCCTGTCCGGCGATATCGGCCGGCATGGCATCGCGGTGATGGCGGCGCGGGAGGGCCTCGGCTTCGAGTCCGAGATAACCAGCGACTGCGCGCCGCTCGCCGAACCGGTATTGGCGCTGTTCGAGGCGGGTGTGGCCGTCCACTGCCTGCGCGATCTCACCCGTGGCGGGCTGGCCAGCGGTCTGGTCGAGATCGCCGAGACCGCGGGGCTCGCCATCGCGACCGACGAGCAGGCCATTCCGGTGCGCGACGACGTCGCCTCCGCCTGCGAGATTCTCGGCCTCGATCCGTTCCACGTCGCCAATGAGGGACGCTTCGTCGCATTCGTGGCTGCGGCAGATCTGGACAAGGCGTTGGCGGTGCTGCATCGCCATCCCGTGTCAGCCGATGCGGTAGCGATCGGGGCGATGCGGGACGGACCGGCTGGCCGGGTGACGTGCCGGGGCGCACTCGGCGGCACCCGCGTCATCGACATGCTGAGCGGCGAGCAACTGCCGCGCATCTGCTGAGAAAAAGACAACCTCCCGAAGGAGGCCGTCAGGTGGTGAGGTAAGCTACCTCGCCTTGCGCGCGGCGGTCTTTCGCCCCTTGCCCGCTTTTTCGGCCGCTGCGACGTGCTTCTTCACGGCGATGAAACTGTCCGGGCTCACCGACATCGAGTCGATGCCGCATTTCACCAGGAACTCGGCGAACGGCGGATGGTCGCTCGGTGCCTGGCCGCAAAGGCCGACCTTGGCGCCGGCCTTATGCGCGGCGGTGATCACGCTGCCGATCATCCATTCCACCGCCTCGTCCTGCTCGTCGAAGAGATCGGCGAGATCGCCGGAATCGCGGTCGACGCCGAGGGTCAGCTGGGTCAGGTCGTTTGAGCCGATCGAGAAGCCGTCGAAACGCTCGGCGAACTCCTTGGCAAGGATCACGTTCGACGGGATCTCGCACATCACGTAGACCTGAAGGCCGTCCTTGCCGCGCTTGAGGCCGTTCTCGGCCATCACCGCCAGCACCTTGTCCGCCTCGCCGACCGACCGGCAGAACGGGATCATCATCACGACGTTGTCGAAGCCCATCTCGTTGCGCAGGCGGCGCATGGCCTTGCATTCCAGCGCGAAGCCTT
The DNA here is from genome assembly GCA_963798195.1 of uncultured Alphaproteobacteria bacterium. GTDB lineage: Bacteria > Pseudomonadota > Alphaproteobacteria > Rhizobiales > Kaistiaceae > CAVSRC01. The sequence goes on from CAWCSF010000001.1 coordinate 18,654, forward strand.
CCTTGTAGCGCGGCGAGTAGTAGCGTGACGCCCCGCGGAAGCCGATCATCGGATTCTCTTCCTTGGGCTCGAACTCCGCGCCGCCGATGAGCCCGGCGTACTCGTTGGTCTTGAAGTCGCTCATGCGCACGATCACTGGCTTCGGATAGAGCGCCGCGGCGATGCGCGCGAGGCCACGGGCGAGATGTTCGACGAAATATTCGGTCTTGTCGTCGTAGCCGGCGGTGATCTCGGCGATCTCCTTTTTTGCCTGCTCGTCCTTGAGCTGGTCGAATTTGACCAGCGCCATCGGGTGAACCCGAATGTGGTTGGAGACGACGAATTCCATGCGCGCGAGGCCGACGCCGTCGGCAGGAATTCGCCACCAGCGGAACGCCGCGCCGGGGTTGCCGAGGTTGAGCATAACCTTGGTCTTCGTCTCCGGCACATCGCTCATGTCGAGCGTCTCGACGGTGAACTTGGCAATGCCCTCGTAGACGAAACCCTCGTCGCCCTCGGCACAGGAAACCGTGATCTCCTGATCGTCGTGGAGCAGGTGCGTGGCATTGCCGGTGCCGACGATCGCCGGCAGTCCGAGTTCGCGGCTGACGATGGCGGCATGCGACGTGCGTCCGCCGTGATCGGTGACGATGGCGGACGCGCGCTTCATGATCGGCACCCAGTCCGGATCGGTGATCGTCGTGACCAGGATCGCGCCATCGACAAAGCGATCGATCTCGCTGACGTGCTCGATCAGACAGACCCGGCCCGTTGCGATGGCGTCGCCAACGCTCAGCCCCGTCACCAGCTTCTTGCCGTGGTCGCCAAGGCGATAGCGGCGGAAACTACCGGTGGCGCGTTGCGATTGCACGGTCTCCGGCCGCGCCTGGACGATGTACATCGCGCCGGTGTTGCCGTCGCGCGCCCACTCCATGTCCATCGGGCAGCCATAGTGCTTCTCGATGGTCGCCGCCCAACGCGCGAGCGTCAGAATCTCGTCGTCGGAGAGTACGAAAGCGGCGCGCTCGGCCTTGGAGGTCGGCACGTTGCGCACCGGACGCTCGCCGCCCTGTGCGTAGATCATCTTGATCGCCTTTTCGCCGCGCTTCTTCTCGATGATCGGCGACAGTTTCTTGTTGGCGAGCAGCGGCTTGTAGACCTGGTATTCGTCGGGATCGACAGCACCCTGAACGACGTTCTCGCCGAGACCCCAGGCGGCGTTGATCAGCACGACCTTGTCGAAGCCGGTTTCGGTATCGATAGAGAACATGACGCCGGAGCCGCCGATGTCCGAGCGCACCATCTGCTGCACGCCGATGGAGAGGGCGACCTTCATGTGGTCGAAACCCTTGACCGTGCGGTAACTGATGGCGCGGTCGGTGAACAAGGAGGCGTAGCACCGCCGGCAGGCGTCGAGCAGCGCCGCGTCACCGCGAATGTTGAGGAAAGTTTCCTGCTGGCCGGCGAAGCTGGCGTCGGGCAGATCCTCGGCCGTGGCGCTCGAACGCACCGCCACGTCCAGCTCCTTGACGCCGGCGCGCTTGCAAAGCTCGCGGTATGCCGTCTTGATCGCCGCCTCGGTCGCCTTCGGCCACGTGCCGCGCAGGAAGGCGGCGCGGACGGCCGCCCCGGTCTCCGCCAGCGTCGCCGTGCCGGCGGCGAGCCGGTCCATCAGTTCCGCCATCAGTTCATGCAGGTTGTTCTCGACGATGTAATTCCGATAGGCGTCTGCTGTGGTGGCGAAGCCGGGCGGAACGCTGACGCCTTTGGCCGACAGCGTCTGCACCATTTCGCCGAGCGACGAGTTCTTGCCGCCAACCTGGGCGACATCGCCGCGCCGCAGCTTCTCGAACCATACGACGTGGGTGATGTCCGTCTTCGCAGGCGATTTGGTCAGCATGGGGTTCCTCCCCGGTTGGCCGATGGAAATTCGCTCTCAGCGTGCCGCGGAGCGGCACGACCGGCATTGATCCGGGTCAAGCGGCGGTGGCGGCAGGATGACGATGAGCGGCCGGCGCCTGTGCGCAGAAGCTGTCGTAGGCCCGCAGCGCTTCGCCGCCATAAACCATGGACGGACCGCCGCCCATCTGGACGGCGACGCCCAGCGTTTCGAGCACCTCGTCACGGGTTGCGCCGAGGTCGCAGACCTTCTTCGCGTGATACGCGACGCAGCCGTCGCAGCGCGACGCCACGCTGAGCGCCAGCGCAATCAGCTCCTTGAACTTGTGGCTGAGCACGCGATCGGTATAGGCGCCTTTGCCCAGCGCCGCGAAGCCAGCCATCGCCTCGGGAATGCCCTTGGTCAGCCCGACGGAGGACTGCACCACCTCTCCCGCAAGCTCAGCGTAATTCTTGCTCATGGCTCTCTCCAGTTGATCGCCGTTGACGGCAGGAGAGCATTTCTCGGCCCCGGCAGTATTGACCCGGATCAACCGGGAACCGGCCGGAAACCGGCTCAGACCGACCCATCCGGACGCGGCGCGACGCTCACACCGTCGCTGACGCGATCGCTCGGGTGCAGCACGACTGTGTCGCCAGCCGCGAGGCCCTCCAGCACCTCGGCCGCGCGATTGTTGCGATGGCCGAGCACGACCTTGGTTAGCGCCGCCTTGCCGTCGACGACGCGGAAAACATTCCAGTCCGAACCGCGCCGGAAGAGCGCGCCAACCGGCACCTGAACGATATCGGCGCCTTCCCATGTTATGATGTGAACCATGACGCGGTATTCGTGGCCGAGCCCGCGCCATTTCTCGAACGAGTCGAGAATTTCCAGCGTCGCGTCGACCCGCTGCTCCTCGATGCCGAGCGCAGATACCTTTGTGTAGGCCGCCGGGTCGATACGCGTAACGCGAGCCCTCAGCGCGCCCTCCCCGCCCCATTCCGTCAGCGTCGCACTCGCGCCCGGCTGGATCTCCACGGCATCGGACGATAGCAGGTGAACCACGATCTCCATGGCAGTCGGATCGCCGACCTCGACGAGCGGCGTGCCGGCGGCGACCACCTGCGCGCTCTCGGCAAGGACTTTCAGCACCACGCCGTTGACCGGTGAGCGCACGGGCACGCAGCACGTGGCGGAACCATCGCCATCCGACTCGCCGGGCTGGATCAGCCGCGCTTGGGCGCTGTCGAGTTCGCTCTGGCGCAGCGTCAGGTTGGCCTTGGCCTGCTCGACGGACGCGCGGGCGGTATCGAGATCGGTAGCCGCCTTCTCGAAGGCGCGCTGCGAGATGGAGCCGGTTTCCGTCAACTTCTTGGCGCGGTCGAGATCGGAAGCGGCAAGCCGTTCGCTTGCCTCGGCGCTCCTCACCTGCGCCTCGGCGAGACCAACGGCCGCCCGCGCCGCGGCCACCGCAGCCTCGAGTTCACGCTGGGTGCGAATGTCGAGCAGCGGCGGCTGAACCGGCTGGATCGACGCGACGGCGGTATCGTCCTTCCCCACGAGATCGCCAACATGCACGGGCACACGATTGAGTTTGCCGGCGATAGGCGCAGATACACGGAAGATGTCGCGGATGCGGGCAACGCCCTGTTCGTCGACGGTGACCTCCAGCGGGCCACGTTCGATCGCGGCGATGTCGACGCCAACCGGCGACGGCAGCAGCGCATATACGATCGCCGACACCACGAGGACAATGGCGAAGATGGCGACGATGCGCTTGATCCAAGTGACAAGCATGCCTGGCTACTCCCGCGTCTTCAGCACCCGGATGAGATCGAGCCGGTCGATCCGGCGGCGAACGACAAAAGCCGAAACCAGCGCCGCCGCGAGGACGACAAGACTGCCGATCGCGTAGGTGTCGGCCTGTATCACGAACGGAACCCGGTAGATGTCGCTGGCCAGCCCGTTGGTTATCAGGAAACCAAAGCCGGTCCCGACGAGCCAGCCGATCGGCTGGGCTATGGCGACGATGGTGAATATCTCTACGAACAGGACGCGCGAAACCTCGCCACGGCGAAAGCCGAGCACGCGCAGCGACGCCAGTTCGCGCGCGCGCTCCGAAAGCTGGATGCGCGCGCTGTTGTAGACAACGCCGAACGCGATGATGACGGCGAGCGTGAAGTAGACGCTGATCGTGATCACCAGGTTCTGGCGCATGATATCCTGGAACTGCTGCCGGGAGGCTGTCTGCAAGGCCATGCCGCTGATCTGCGGCGTATCTTTTATGGCGCGATAGAGCGGGTCGAGCTGATTACTGTCCAGTGCGACGTGCACGCCGGACACGCGTGGACCGGTACCGGTCAATCGTGCCAGCGCGTCGATATCCATGAAGACCATCAGCCCGATATAGCTCTGGATGACCTGGGTGACCGGAACCTCGACCGTCCGGCGCAAGCCATCCAGCATCTCCACGCGGACCATATCGCCGGGCCCGACATGCAGGATCTGCGCGACGCGATCGCCCAGCGCCAGGCCGGTTTCCGGCAAGACGACCTGTTGCAGGCCGAGATCCAGAACGCGGCTGAGGTCCATGTCGGAGGGCTTGCCGGTGATCGTCAGCTGGCGGGAGTAATGCCCATTGCTGATGCGCACCGGGGCAACGAGGAACGGCTCGGCGCGCATGACGCCTGGCATATTCTCGACTGCGGCGACCGCCTGGACCGAGCGAGGTGACGCGAATGACAGCGTCGCGTCCTGCCGATCGGCACGGAAGTAGACCGCGTCGATCATGCTGTCGATCGAGTCGATGGTGCCGAGCCCGACCTCGACCAGCGCCACCGAAAACGCGATGCCGACCGCGGTGAGCAGCGAGCGGACCGGATGGCGCAGCAGGTGGCGCAGAGCCATGGCCGTGACCTGGCTGAAGATATGTGCGCGCGCTATCGCACCGCCCAGGAACTGGCGATACACGGCCGGCGCCGGGGGGCGCATGGCCACAGCGGCAGGCAGCGCGAATGCCGTCCGGATCGCCTGGAGCCCGCCGGCGATTGCAGCCAGCGCGCTGATCCCGGCGGCGATGAGGTAAAGGTCGGGACTGGCGAGGAAGATCAGGAACGGGAAGCTGTAGAACGTGGCGTAGACCTCGGTCAGCCCACGGCCGAGCCACGTCCCGACGGCTCCGCCGATGAGGAGGCCGACTGCCGTTATGGCCAGGACAAGCTTCAGGTAGTGCCACGCGACGGCCGTGCGTCCGTAGCCGAGCGCTTTCAGCAACCCGATCTGCTCCCGCTCCAGCGAGATGAGGCGGGTCAGGATCATGTTGATCAGGAATGCCGACACCGCCAGGAAGATCGGGGGCACGATTTGCGCCATCGCGTCGAGCCCGATCAGCTCGCTGTCAAGGAAGGCGTTCGATATCTGGTCCTTGCGTGCGAACGCGCCGGTGCCGCCGTACGGCTTCAGGAGATCGTCCAGCCGCTCGATGACGGCCGTCACGTTGGCCTCGGGCAGCAGCCTCAGACTGACCGAGTTGAACGCGCCATCGAGGTCGAAAAGCGAGGCGAGCACGTGTTCGGGCATCCACATCACGCCGAAACGCCGGTCGTCGGGCATCATGTCGCCCGGACCGAGCGCGTAGACATATTCCGGCGACAGTACGATCCCGACCACGGTCAGCGTGATCTTGGAACTGTTGACCACGGCCTTGAATGTCGAGCCGACGGCGAAACCATGCGCCTCGGCAAAGCGCGCGCTGATCGCCACCTCGTTGCTGCGCGCCGCCTCCGGCAGGCGCCCCTCGCGCAGGAACAGGGCGTTGACCGCAATGTCGCCGCTGGTCGGTATCGAGACGACCACCGCGGTCGCGGGCTCGCGCATGCCCTCGATGTCGAGCAGGACATGCTGGACGATGCGCGGCTCGACCGCCGCAACGCCGTCGATGGCCGCGATGGACCGCGCCAGCGACAGGGGCGCGCGCACCAGCGACGCAAACACGTCGCCGAAGCGATAGCGCTCGTAATAGGCCGTGCGCGTTTCGTCGAGCGACCGGTAGGCACCAACCGCCAGGATCAGGGTCGCCACGCCGCAGGCCATGACCAGCGCGATGGCGAGAGCCTGAGCCCACAACCGCCTGAGGTCGCGCAGGAGCTTGAGGTTGAGCGCACCCATCGCCGCTACCAGTGGACTTCGCTCGGCGCGAGGCGCTCGGCATTGGTTTCGACGTGACTGATGCGCCCATCCGAGAACGACATGATACGGTCGCCGATCGCGCCGATCGAAACGTTGTGCGTGATGATCGCAGTCGTGGCGCCGATCTCCTGGTTGGAGGCAACCAGCGCCTCCAGCACCAGAATGCCGGTCGTCGAGTTCAGCGCGCCGGTTGGCTCGTCGCAGAGCATGATCTCCGGCCGCTTGGCGACGGCGCGTGCGATGGCGACGCGCTGCTGCTCGCCACCGGAAAGTTGCGCCGGGAAATGGTCCAGCCGGTGCTTCAGCCCGACCATCTCCAGCGCCTCTTCCGGCTTCATGGCGTTCGGGGCGATCTCGGTGACCAACGCAACGTTTTCGCGCGCGGTGAGGCTCGGGATGAGATTGTAAAACTGGAAGATGAAGCCGACGTGGTTGCGCCGGTAGAGCGTGAGCTCACGATCGGAGGCGCGGGTCAGCTCACGCCCGCGGAAGCGCACCGATCCGGAGGTCGCCGTATCGAGACCGCCGAGTATGTTGAGGAGCGTCGACTTGCCGCTGCCGGAAGGCCCGAGCATGACCGTCAATTCACCGGCGTAGAGCGTGGCGTCGACACCGCGCAGCGCCTGCACCTCGACATCCCCCGTCCGATAAATCTTGGTGAGGTTGGAGACCTCGAAGACCGGCTCGTCTTTGGTCTCGATGCGGGTCTGCGCAGGCATCGGTGGCCCGTCGTCGGGTATGCCGGCAGGGTTATTCGAGCGACTTGAGGTACGCGATCAGGTCACGAATTTGGGCAATGTCGAGCTCGAACTGCGGCATGTTGGGGTGGCCGGTAACGATACCCTCGGCGAGCGCTTCTGCCAAATTCTCAACCGGGTATTTCTCATGCAGCGTGCGGAAAGGCGGCGCCAGCGGCAGGGGACTGCCGCCGATCGGGCCGACCGCGTGACATTTGGAGCAATTGGTCTCGGCGAACAGCTGGCCACGCTGGGCGGCCGGATCGAGCGCGAAGGCCGATGAGGTAGCCGCCAGCAATCCAATTGTCATGGCAACGAAGGTTTTCACGGCATGTCTCCCGGTTCGCCCATAGGGCACGCCAAGCAACCGCACCGCGCGATGCATCGGCTCAGGTCGCCTGCTTGCCCAACTCTTTCATGCGGTGGAGCCAGCCGAGGCGGCGTTTCTCGCTGGCGTTCTCCACCATTCCGAACAGGCTCTCCCGGATCGGCTTGATGCCGACGAAATGCAGCACGTTCCGCTCCAGCCCCTTCAGCCCATGCTCGAAGAAGAACCAGCGGTAGGCGGCAACCGGCATGCCCATCGTCACCACGAGTCGCGCCGATTTACCCACGAGCAACTTCTTCGGCATGCCGTCCTTCTGATACTCGAAGGCAACGCCCGGTCGCATCACCTGCTCCAGAAAAGCCTTCACCAGCGCCGGCATCGTGCCCAGCCACAGCGGGAAAACGATCACGATGTGGTCGGCGGCAACCAGCGCGTCGCGGGCCTGCTTCAGGCGCGGCGGCAAGGCGCCATGCATGAAATCTTCCTGGGTGCGCAGAAGTGGAAAGTCGATCCGCGCGATTTCCACCCGCGAGACGGTATGCCCTGCCTCCCTGGCGCCTTCCGCATAGGCACTGGCGAGGGCATGGCAGAGGCGTCCACCGTCAGGGTCCGGATGACCCTGGATGATGACAACTTGGCGTGGCATGTCCTGCCTCGCAGGCTGGAGCGGCGGGAGAGCGAACCTCGTATCAGGCGTTCAGACGCCGCAGCGCCGCCCGGTCGCGCAAAACGATGTGCCGCGAGGTCGGGAGCGCGATCGCCGCCCGGTTCTCCAGAAGCGTCAGCGTCCGCGACACGGTCTCGATGGTCAGGCCGAGATAATCGGCAATGTCCTGGCGCGACATGGGCAATTCGACGCTCTCCGCGGTCTGCTCGCGGCGCGCCATTTCGAGGAGGAAACTGGCCACGCGCTCATGGGCATTCTTCCGCCCGAGCAGGAGCATGTGATCCTGCGCCCGCTGGAGGTCTCCGGTGGCCTGCGCCCAGAGGCCGTTCGCGACATCGCTGTCCCGTGCGGCGAGCGCGATGATCACGCTCCGCTTGACGACCAGGACCGTCGAGTTGGCAATGGCGTCGGCTGTAAAACGATGATTCGTATCGGCTTCCAGACCGAACATGTCGCCGGGAAGATGGAAGGCGCTGATCTGCCGGCGCCCGTCATCGAGCAGCTTGTAAGTGCGCACCGCGCCGGCGATGACCCTGTAGAAATACTCCGCCGGTTCACCCTCGCCGAATACCTCGACGTTGTGATCGAAACGCATGGCCGCGCCCATCAGGGCGAACGCGTCGGAAAGCGGGTTGATCGCTGGCGCCGCGCGCGGGATCGGCATGACCGGCGTGGTAGTGGTAATGGTGCTCGCCTTCTGCATCAACATGACCCGCTCCTTGGTTTCGAATTTCCGTACGGATTTGCTATCAACCGGCGGGGTTCGAAGAAATTCGGGTAATGTCCCTACGGGGTACTACGTAGGCCTCCTTTCGGATCCGGGAGACACCGACCGCCATGGACGAACCTGCTGCAAATGGCGGCAATCCGGGACAAGCCGGCATCTCGCAGTTCTTTCGAGACGGACTGCTGCGCACCAGCACGGTGACCGTCCTGGCGGTCGCCGCGGCCGTCCTGATCCGCCTGGCGCTGTCGCCGAGCCTCCATGATCGTCCCGTGCTGGTGGTCTTCGTGCCGGCGGTGCTGATAGCCAGCGTCATCGGTGGCGGCTGGGCCGGGATTGCGGCAACCATCATGAGCTTTCTGGCGACGCTGTTCCTGTCGACGGCAAACCCTTTGGCCGACCCGGCCGACATGATCGACATCGCCATGTTTGCCGCCGTTGGAATTGCGGTCGCCTGGTTTGGCGAGCGGTTGAAGCGCAGCCGCACGCAGGTCGCCAACCGCGAACGCCAGCTCCTGCAACGGGAAGCCCACCTTCAATCGATCCTCGATACGGTGCCCGACGCGATGATCGTCATCGACGAAACTGGCGTGATGCAGTCGTTCAGCACCGCGGCGGAGCATCTGTTCGGGTACAGGGGCGCCGAGACCATCGGCCGGAACGTCAAGATGCTCATGCCGACGCCCTATCGGGAGGCGCACGATGATTATCTTCGGCGCTACCTCCGCACGGGCGAACGGCACATCATCGGCATCGGCCGGGTCGTGGTCGGGGAGCGCAAGGATGGATCAACCTTTCCGATGGAACTGTCGGTCGGCGAAATGCGGTCCGGCGACCAGCGCTTCTTCACCGGCTTCGTGCGCGACCTTTCCGAACGGCAACAGACCGAGGCGCGATTGCAAGAGCTTCAGTCCGAGCTGATCCACATTTCGAGGCTGACGGCGCTCGGCGAGATGGCCTCGACACTGGCGCATGAATTGAACCAGCCGTTGTCGGCCATCGCCAACTACGTCACCGGCTCGCGTCGGCTGATCGAAGGCGAGGCCGATCCCCGCTGGAACCGGCTGCGCGATGCTCTCGACAAGGCGTCCGCGCAGGCGCTCCGTGCCGGCGACATCATCCGCCGGCTCCGCGATTTCGTCAGCCGGGGCGAGAGTGAACCGCGGGTGGAGAGTATTGGTAAACTGATCGAGGAAGCCAGCGCGCTTGCCCTCGTCGGCGCCAAGGAGCATGGGGTTCGTGTTCGCTACCAATTCGATCGCACGCACGACAGGGTGCTGGCCGATAAGGTGCAGGTCCAGCAGGTGGTCCTGAACCTGGTCCGCAACGCCATGGAGGCGACGATCGGCTCGGAAAACCGTGAACTTGTGCTGTCGACCGAGCCAGCCGAGAACGACATGATCCGCGTCAGTGTCGCGGATACCGGGACCGGGATTGCCGAGGACGTCGCGAGCCAGCTATTTCAGCCATTCGTGACCTCCAAGCGCCATGGCATGGGCGTCGGCCTGTCGATTTCCAGGACCATTATCCAGGCGCACGGCGGACAAATTTGGGCGGAGCCGGCACCGGGGGGAGGGACCGTATTTCGGTTCACGCTGCCGAATGGCAAGGTAGGAGGGGCAGACGATGCCGGATAAGAGTGTCGTCCATGTAATCGATGACGACGATGACGCCCGCGATTCGCTGGCGTTCCTTCTCGGCACCGCCGATGTCGAGGTTCACACCTATGAGTCGGCGACAGCCTTTCTGAAAGCGCTGCCGCAAATTCATGGGGGCTGCATCGTCACGGACATCCGCATGCCCGGGATCGACGGCATGGAGCTGCTGCGCCAGATAAAAGACGGAAGCACGACCTTGCCGGTTATCGTGATGACTGGCCATGGCGACGTGCCGCTGGCTGTCGAGGCGATGAAGCTTGGCGCCATCGATTTCCTCGAGAAGCCTTTTGACGACAGCGCCCTGCTTGCCGCCGTGCGCGCGGCTCTCAGCGAAAATCAGGCCCATGGCGAGCGCGAATCGCGTCGCGTCGAGATTCAGGAGCGGATGGCGTCGCTGTCACCGCGCGAACGGCAGGTGCTCGATGGGTTGATCGCCGGCCATCCCAACAAGACGATCGCCTTCGATCTCGGGATCAGCGCCCGGACGGTCGAAGTCTATCGCGCCAACGTCATGACCAAGATGAACGCCCGCAGCCTGTCGGAACTCGTCCGCATGGGGATGCTCGCGGGGGGCTGATCCTCCCAATTGTCCTTGACCCGCGCCTGCGCCGCCTCGTTTCGCATCGAGGTGGGCGCCTGACCTGCCCGATGATCGGGTCCGCGCTGGCCGGCGCAGTCCGCGGGGCGACTGCAAGAACGAAAATCATGACGTTGCTTGATGTAGCGCAAAGAACTGCTTGTACGGCGGTCTACCTTCCATGCGGTAAGCACCAGCAGAAGGATTGGAACGATGATTACCCGTCGTCAGGCGCTGATCGGCTCAACTCTCACGGCGCTTGTCGCCAGCAGCCGTGCCCCGGTTCTCGCCGCCGTCGCAGAACCCGTCGCTGGCCTTGAGCACGTCAAGATCGATCTCCTCAAGCCGCCGATGGTGCACGCGCATGAGCAGGCGACCACTGCGGCGCCCAAGGTCTATGAATTCACCATGCACGTCGTCGAACAGGAAATCGTGGTCGATGCCGACGGCACCAAGATGTGGTCGATGTCCTACAACGGCTGGCTGCCGGGCCCGCTGATGGTCGTGCATGAGGGTGACTACGTGCAGCTCACCCTGGTCAACCCGGCAGACAACGAAATGCCGCACAACATCGACTTCCACGCCTCGACCGGCGGGCTCGGCGGCGGCGCGTTGACGCTGATCTATCCAGGCGAGCAGACGACGCTGCGCTTCAAGGCGACCCGCCCCGGCGTGTTCGTCTATCACTGCGCGCCTCCCGGCATGATCCCGTGGCATGTCGTCTCTGGCATGAACGGCGCCATCATGGTGCTGCCGCGCGACGGTCTCAAGGACGGCGCTGGCAAGCCGCTGACCTACGACAAGATCTTCTACATCGGCGAAAGCGACTTCTACCTTCCGCGCGACGAGAGCGGCGCCTACAGGACGTACGAATCGCTCGGCGAATCCTACGACGACACGTTGCAGGTGATGCGCGGCCTGATCCCGACCCACGTCGTGTTCGAGGGCAGCGCCGGCTCGCTCACGGGCGACAACGCCATGACCGCCAAGGTCGGCGAGACCGTGTTGATCGTCCACTCGCAGGCTAACCGTGACACCCGCCCGCACCTGATCGGTGGCCACGGCGACTATGTCTGGGAGACCGGCAAGTTTGGCAACGCGCCGCAGGTTGGCCTCGAAACCTGGTTCGTGCGTGGCGGCTCCGCCGGTGCTGCGCTCTATACGTTCCGCCAGCCGGGTATCTACGCCTACGTCAACCACAACCTGATCGAGGCGGCCGAGCTCGGCGCTACCGCGCACTTCAAGGTCGAGGGTGACTGGAACGACGACCTGATGATGCAGATGAGCGCGCCCGGGCCGATCGCGGCCAACTAGGGGCGAGGCGCGCGTGGCCTGCTCCCCCTCGGAGCGGGCCACCAGACTGCATTGGGAGCGGCCGATGTCGGTTCCGTTCAAGATCATCGTGTCGGTGGGCCTGGTTGGAGCGGCGGTTGCCGGCGGCCTGGTCGCAACGGCTCCCGAAAACGATCCGACCGAATTGGTGACGTTGCCGGCAGCATCGTACGACTATCGCGTCGCCGGCGAATTTCTCCGCGACGGTCAGCCGGTGAATGCGCCGCTGCGAGCGGGTCGGCGTCGACCGGCCGCTTGCCATCATGAAGAACCACGTCAGCCGCGCCGACTACCAGCGTTGCGTGGCGGCCCGCGGGTGCAAACCGATCGCGGCGCACACGCCGGCGAACGGCGACACGATTCCCGCCGTCGGGGTAAGCTGGTACGACGCGGTCGCATACGCGACGTGGCTGAGCAACGAGACCGGCCATCACTACCGCCTGCCGACCGATGCCGAATGGGTCTACGCCGCTGCGGAACTTTTCTACGACGGCACTGTCGTCGAGCAGGAGGGCGACGCCGCCAACCCGGCGAAGCGCTGGATCGCCACGTATGAGAGCCTGGCGGCAAGCCAGGTGCCCGTTGACGCCCGCCCGCAACAATTCGGGACGTACGGGATCAACCAAAACGGTCTGAGCGATGTCGCCGGCAACGTGTGGGACTGGACGTCCACCTGTTTCGTCCGCCACGCCTCGTCGAACGGTCGCTCGGTCGAAACGGAGAGCTGCGGCGTGCGCGTCGTCGAAGGCGCCCACCGCACGTATCTGACCGACTTTGTTCGCGATCCCCGGGGCGGCGCCTGCTCGGTCGGCATCCCGCCGAGCAATCTCGGCATTCGTCTGGTCCGCGACGACGCTCATGGGGTCGCCGGCCGTCTGGTCGGCTTTCTGCGGCGCCTCGCCGCGATCGGTGCCTAGGCCGAAGCTCTTCAAAAATCGAGTGAATTTGCTTTGGATCAAGGAGCGGGCGGCTGCCGCCGCTAACCTGTGACCATCCACACGAACTGAAGAAACTGGAGTGCATGCATGATCAGGAACATCCTCGCCGCCAGCGCGTGCGCCGGAATCCTGCTGGCCGCCAGCGTGGCCGCCGCGGCGGAATTCGACGTCAAGATGCTCAACAAGGGCGCGGCTGGAGCAATGGTCTTCGAGCCGCCGATGGTGAAGATCGCGCCCGGCGACAGCGTGCATTTCATCGCGACCGACAAGGGCCACGATGCGATGTCGATCGACGGCATGATTCCGGAAGGTGCTTCACCATTCGAAGGCAAGCTCAGTGAGGACATCACCGTCACATTCACGGTGCCGGGCGTTTACGGCTTCAAGTGCAAGCCGCACTACGGCATGGGAATGGTGGGCGTCGTAGTGGTCGGCGACCCGGCCAACCTCGACGCAGCGAAGGCGGTGAAGCAGGTCGGCAAGGCGAAGAAGGTCTTCCTCGGGCTGTTGGGCGATTTGTAAGCGCTCGGACCCCGCGCGCAGCAGGTTCGGCAGGCGCGCCGCGATGTTCTCCGGCCAACGGCGAAGTGACGAGGTAGTCGGAATCATGGTCGAGGTGGCCGGCGAGCCGAGTAATTGACCTGCGTCAACGCGCCCACTGGCAACCATGGTTTCATCCGCAGATGGTGCCGCACAATCCGCCCGACCCGAATTCTGGCCATCCGACCGCGCTCGCGATCGAGCGGCCGGTCCTGGTCATAGACGATGACCCGGCGGTGCTCAGTTCGTTGAAGTTCGCGTTGGAGATCGACGGGTTCACGGTCAGGACATATCCAACAGCCAAGGCACTGCTCGATGACCCGGCGCGGCTGCAGCGCGGTTGCCTGGTCATCGATTACCACCTGCCGGACGGCGACGGCCTGGCGGTGCTCGATGAGTTGCGCCGGCGTGGCATCGGTATGCCGGCGATTCTGATCACCACCGATCCCGGCCCGAGACTGCGCGAGCGCGCGGGTATCGCCGGCGCAACGATTGTCGAGAAGCCCCTCTTCGGCAACAGGCTCGTCGAAGCGATTCGCGCAGTATTTCCGAACTGACCGTTCAACGCGTTTGACCGGACGCAAAGCCAGGTTGCCCGCCCGGTGTGTATTGTCGCGTGATGGGTGAAAGTTCGGACGTTCGGATACTGCCGACGCTAACGAGCCTCCCGGCGCGGTCGTGGCATGCCTTGGCGGCTGAGGTGGCCGTTGAAGCGTTGCACACACGCGCCAGCGGGCTCTCGGTGCAGGAGGCGGCGGCCCGGCTCGCCGCGTTCGGTCCCAACCGTCTGCCCCGCAAAGTCGGGCGGTCACCCCTGCTGCGCTTCGCGCTGCAGTTCCACAACGTCCTCATCTACGTGCTTCTCGCCGCCGCCGTGCTGTCGGCGGCGCTTTCCCACTGGGTCGATGCGGCGGTGGTTCTGGCGGTCACTATCACCAACGCCGTCATCGGTTACGTGCAGGAAGGTCGGGCCGAGCGCGCGCTGGACGCAATCAGCAGCATGATAGAGCCGCAAGCGACCGTGCTCCGCGACGGCCACCGCGTGACCCTCCCGGCGGACGCAATCGTTCCGGGCGATATCGTCCTGATCGAAGCCGGGGCCCGTATTCCGGCCGACCTTCGCCTGTTGCGCGCGCGCGGCTTGAGGATCGACGAAGCCGCGCTCACCGGCGAGTCGGTGCCAGCCGACAAGACGCCGGCATCGACGGATGCAGACGCCTCGCTCGGTGACCGGCAGTCGATGGCGTTCTCCGGCACCTTCGTAACCGGCGGCCAGGGCATCGGTGTCGCGGTCGCCACCGGCGTCCAGACCGAACTCGGCGCCATCAGCGCGCTCCTCGGCAACGTGCAGTCGCTGCAGACGCCGCTGATCCGCCAGATGGACAGCTTCGGTCGCCAGCTCACCGTCGGGATTCTTGCCGTAGCAGCGATGGTCTTCGCCCTGGCGTATTTCTGGCGCGGCTACGACCTGGGCGATGCCTTCATGGTCGTGGTGGGTCTCACGGTCTCGGCTATTCCCGAGGGCCTGCCCGCCATCATGACCATTGCGCTCGCCATCGGCGTCCAGCGCATGGCGGCGCGCCACGCCATCATCCGCCGCCTGCCCGCGGCCGAAACGCTGGGCTCGGTGACGGTAATCTGCTCCGACAAGACCGGGACGCTGACCCGAAACGAGATGGTGGCGCGAAGCGTCGTTGTCGCCGGCAGAAAATACGAGGTAACCGGAGACGGCCACAATCCTGACGGGGTATTCCGCACACCCGGCGGGGATTCCGAAGCGGTGCGCGACCCGCACTTGCTCGAACTGGTTCGTACGGCGCTTCTCTGCAATGACGCCGAACTCCACCATGTCGGGGACGCCTGGCTGCCGGATGGCGACCCGATGGAAGCCGCCCTGGTGACGCTGGCGATGAAGGCCGGATTCGACCCGGTGCTGGTGCGAAAGCAGCTGCCACGCACCGACGAGATTCCGTTCGACGCCCAGCATCGCTTCATGGCGACGCTGCACCACAGCCACGAGGGCGACGCCTTCGTCCTGATCAAGGGCGCACCGGAGCGCGTGCTTGCCATGTGCGCTACGGAGCGGACCCGCGATGGCGAGCAGGCCCTGCGGGCGCAGCTCTGGCTCGAACACGCGGATGGGTTGGCGGCGCGCGGCGAACGCCTGCTCGGTTTTGCGGTCAAGAAAGTGGCGCCGGGCCAGCGCGAGCTGACGTTCGACGATGTCGACAGCGACGCCACGTTGCTTGGCCTCGTCGGCTTCCTCGATCCGCCGCGGCCGGAAGCGATCGACGCGATCGCGAGCTGCCGCACGGCCGGCATACGCGTGATGATGATAACCGGCGACCACGCCGCGACCGCGCGCGAAATCGCACAACAGCTTGGCATCGCACAGGACCCGAAGGTGCTGACGGGCCGCGACATCGACGGAATGGACGTAGCGGCGCTGCGCGGCGCGCTCCACGAAGCATCGGTCTTCGCGCGCACCACGCCCGAGCACAAGCTGCGGCTGGTCGAGGCGCTTCAGGCTGACGGACGGATCGTGGCGATGACCGGCGACGGGGTCAATGACGCGCCTGCCCTGAAGCGCGCGGACATCGGCGTGGCGATGGGCGAGCGCGGCACCGAGGTCGCCAAGGAGGCGGCAGAGGTCGTGCTGGCCGATGACAATTTTGCGTCGATCGTGGCGGCGGTGCGCGAGGGGCGCACCGTTTACGACAACATCATCAAGGTGATCGCGTGGACCCTGCCGACCAACGGCGGCGAGGGCCTGACCATCATCGGCGCGATTCTCCTCGGCTTCGCGCTTCCCATCACGCCGGTGCAGATTCTCTGGGTCAACATGGTGACCGCGGTGGCGCTCGGCCTAACCCTGGCCTTCGAGCCGACCGAGCCCGGCACCATGCAGCGGCCGCCGCGTCCGGCGTACCAGCCTATCCTGACGGCCGACCTGCTCTGGCGCACGGTCTTCGTCTCGATCCTGTTCGTCATCGGCGCTTTCGGCGTCTTCTTCTGGAGCCAGTCGGAAGGTCACTCGCTCGAGAACGCGCGCACCATGGTCGTCAACACGCTGGTTGTGATGGAAATCTTCTATCTGTTCAGCGTGCGCTACGTGCACGGCACGTCGCTGACATGGCGCGGCGTGCTCGGTACGCGCGCTGTGCTCATCGGGGTTGCGACGGTCACCCTTTGCCAGTTCGCCTTCACCTACCTGCCGCCACTCCAGGCTGTCTTCGGCACGACCGGACTGTCGATCGGCGAAGGTCTCATCGTGGTCGGCATCGGCTTTGTCCTGCTCGCGGTCGTGGAAATCGAGAAGGCCGTTCGGCAGCGCCTCGCATTGGGGCCATTTCGGTGATGAGCCTCAAATCCACAGCGAAGCCAGCGGCTTGCATGACTGCAGCAATTCATGTCACCAGTGTTTTTTGTATGCCCCGCGCCGCTGGCGAAGGGCCTGCGATAATCCGGAATTGCGACCATCCCGACCGACGCCAATAGCGATTCCGAACGCGCTCGCGCTCTCTTTTTCGAGGCGCTGGAGTGTGGTGATCGCCGCGATCATGCTGGCGCTGAACGGCTTCTTCGGGCCGCGCAAGGGCTCGTGCCGGATCGCCCTTCGATACTCACCAATCTCGCGGGCAGCCTCTACAACCAGAACAAGGTTGAGGAGGCGTTGGAGTTTGCGCGCAAGGCACTGGTCGTCGAGCCCGAGAACGCCGAAGCCTTACTGGTCGTGGCCTGCGGATTGACCCGCCAGGGGCGGTTTTCCGAGGCAGTCGGCATCTTGGAGCGGGTTGTCACGCGAGACCCGCAAGACCCGGAAGCGTGGGCCGCGCTCGGCGCGACCTTCGCGCGCATGAGGCGACCCGCCGACGCTGCCCGGGCTTATCGCAACGCCCTTGTCGCCAATCCGGGCTTCGAATACGCACTCGGCGATCTCGTCAATGCACGCATGAATGCCTGCGACTGGGATGGGATAGAGTTGGATTGGGCCGCGTTGGTGCGCGGTATCCGCGATGGGCAGCCCGTGGCGCGGCCCTTCCAGATTCTCACCATTCCGGCGAGTCCAGCCGATCAACTTGCCTGTGGCCGCCTCTGGTCCGCCCGGGAGCACCCCACCGGTGAGCCGTTGTGGCGCCGCGAGCGCTATGATCACAAGCGCATACGGGTTGCTTACGTCTGTGCGGACTACAGGGGGCACCATCCGATCACGCAGGTGATGCTCGGTTTGTTCGAACAACACGATCGCGCGCGTTTCGAAACGATTGCGATTGCCACCGAGTCAGACGACACCAGTCCGCGACGAGAGCGCGTCGAACGGGCTTTCGAGCGCTACATCGAAGCGGGCCACATGTCCGACCGCGAGATCGCAGAACTCATTCGAAGTCTCGAAGTCGACATCGCCGTTGATTTGAACGGTTACACAACGAATTCCCGCAGCGGTTCTTTCGCAATGCGTCCCGCCCCAATTCAGGTGAGCTACATCGCGTTTCCCGGCAGCATGGGCGCAGATTTCATTGACTATCTGATCGCCGATTCAATCGTGGTGCCGCCCGCCGACAGCCAATACTACTCGGAGAGGATTGTTAGGCTGCCCGAGAGCTACTATCTGGCTGACGACGCTGCCGCCGTGCCTGTCGCGAAGCTGGCGCGCGCCGATCACGGGCTGCCGGAGCATGGCTTCGTCTTTTGTTGTTTCAATAGCGGATACAAGATCACACCGGATGTCTTCGACGTCTGGATGCGGTTGCTGACGAAGGTTGCGGGCAGTGTTCTGTGGCTGCTGGAGAGCAATCCATCGGTCTCGGACAACCTGAAAAAAGAGGCGAGGGCGCGTGGTATCGTCCCGGCGCGGCTGGTGTTCGCACCGAGGGCCGACGGCTTGGATCACCTTGCCCGTCATCGCCATGCCGATCTGTTCCTGGACACGCTGCCCTACAACGCGCACACCACCGCAACCGACGCTCTGTGGATGGGCCTGCCGGTCCTGACCTGTGTCGGCCAGACGTTTGCTGGTCGCGTCAGCGCTAGCCTCTTGAACGCTATCGGCCTGCCCGAACTCATCACGACGTCGCTCGAGGAATACGAACTGCGTGCGCTGGAACTGGCGCAACAGCCGGCGCGGCTTGCGGAGTTGAAAGCGAGGCTTGGTGAGAATCGCCGCACGTACCCTCTGTTCAGTACAAGGCGTTCGGCGCAGCACGTCGAAGCGGCCTATGTCCAGATGATGAACCGCCTAGCTCGTGGCGAACCGCCAGGCGATTTCGCGGTCGCGCCTGGGGAGTGACCTTGCCGCTCCGCCTCGAAAAGCCTCGAAATGTTAATGCATTCCATCTAAAGGAACCGGCATGACAGTGCGCTTCCACAAGGGCGACCTGCCCGACGTTTCGCGCTTCCGCGACGCGGTTGCGATCGATACGGAGACCCTCGGCCTCAATCCTCTGCGCGACCGGCTGTGCCTCGTGCAGATTTCGGCCGGCGACGGCACGGCGGACATCGTCCAGATCGCGGCCGGCCAGACGGCTGCGCCAAATCTGGCGCGCATCCTCGCCGACCGTTCCATCACCAAGATCTTCCACTACGCCCGCTTCGACATCGCCGTCCTGGAACATGCCTTCGGCGTCATGGCCGAGCCGATCTTCTGCACCAAGATCGCCTCGAAGCTGACACGCACCTATACGGATCGTCACGGGCTGAAGGACCTCGTCAAGGAACTGCTCGACGTCGAGATCTCCAAGCAGCAGCAGAGTTCGGACTGGGCGGCCGAGACGCTGAGCGATGCCCAGCTCGCTTATGCGGCGTCGGACGTTCTCCATCTCCATGCCCTGAAGGAGAAGCTCGACCACCGGCTAGACCGGGAGAGCCGCCGCGGCCTGGCGGAAGCCTGTTTCTCCTTCCTCCCGACGCGGGCGCGGCTCGACCTTATCGGCTGGGACGAGGAAGACATCTTCGCCCACTAAAGGGCCGAGATGCCTTGGGATTGCTTCAATAGTATGCTTCGCCTTGCGGATTGCGGGCCAGATGCCATGTTTCCACAACGGGTTGCCGGTTGCGCGGCCCTCAGGCGGGATGGATGACGGACTATATCGAGGAAGCGCCGCGACGCCGCGTCCGCTACGACCCGACCCGGGTCGGCGGCGAGGAAGCGTATCGTGCCGCCCGTCGCCACAGCCGCGTGGTGCGTATTCTCAAGTTCGTGCTGCCGGGCCTCGCCATCCTCGGCGTTGTGATCTTCTGGGCCTCGGCCCGCTTCATCCCGAGCGATTTGGCCAGCCTCGTATCCTCGGTCGGCATCGACACGGAGACGAACAGCGTGGTCATGGACAAGCCGCATATCTCGGGTTTCGAGGGCACGCGCCGTGCCTACGAGGTGAAGGCCGACCGGGCCACACAGAGCCTCGATGATCCCAAGGTGCTGACTTTCGAGACCATCGACGCCCACATCGGCCTCGAGGATGCCGGCACCGCCACCGTCGGCGCCGCCATCGGCATCTACGACGGCAACCAGAACACCCTCCAGCTCAAGGACGGCATCGCCATCGAAACCACGACCGGCTACGCAGCCACCACAGAGGCGGCAAGTGTTGACCTCGGCAAGGGCAACCTCGTCACGAAAACGCCTGTCGAGATTCGCAGCAACGAAGGCACGATTCGCGCCGACAGCGTCGAGGTGCTCGACCACGGCAAGAAGGTGACGTTCCGCGGCGGCGTTTCCGTCACCTACATGCCGCCTGCCGAACTCGCCACCACGCCGGGGGCGGAGTGATGCGGCCCTTCATTCGCGCGGTCGTTGGCGTCCTGATGATCGCCGCCGCCGGCCCGACGGTGCCGGCCGTGGCCGCCACGGCCGATCTTTTCGCCGGCTTTCAGTCGCAGTCGAAGGACCCCATCCAGGTCGACGCCGGCGTGCTCGAGATTTCCGAGAAGGGCAAGCAGCGCATATCGGAGTTCAGCGGCAACGTTGTCGTCAAGCGTGGCAAGACCACCCTCAAGGCCGCATCGATCAAGCTCTATTCCGATGTCGAGGCGCAGACCGCCGACGGCTTCACCAGGATCGAGGCGAGCGGCAAGGTCTTCGTCGATTCGGGCGAACAGACCATCACCGGCCAGACCGCCGTTGTCGACATGGTCAAGCGCACCATCGTCGTTTCCGGCGGCGTCGTGCTCACCCAGGGCGGCAACGTGATCACCGGCAGCCGCCTGGTGGTCAATCTTGCCACCGGTCAGGCACGGGTGGAGCAGGAGCCGGGTAAGCAGATCCGGGGCGTGTTCGCACCGGATTCCATCCAGTCGGCGGGTGAATAGCCTCTCGACAGCCGGGCGATAGCGGCCTATTTCCGGCGCGAAACTGCAGGGTGCTGAGCGCGTGGCGACTTCCAGCTATGACAGTCGTGGTTCCAGTCGCCGCGCGGGAAAAGACGCCCGCTGGCGGCGCGGCGCTGCCTACGACGAGACGCCGCCATCGCGACTGGTTCCCGACGCGGGCGGACGCGGCTGGTTGATCGCCGCCGGTCTGGCCAAGTCGTATCGCGGACGCCCCGTGGTCCTCAGCGCCAGCCTGGCGGTGGCGCGCGGCGAAGCCGTCGGCCTCCTCGGCGCCAACGGAGCTGGCAAGACCACCATCTTTTACATGATTACGGGCCTCGTGAAGGCCGACCACGGCACCATCGAGATTGATGGCAACGACGTCACTGGAATGCCGATGTACCGGCGGGCGCGCCTTGGTATTGGCTACCTGCCCCAGGAGAACTCGATCTTCCGCGGCCTCAGCGTCGAGGGGAACATCCGCGCGGTGCTCGAAGTGGTGGAACCGGACAAGGCCGCCCGCGAGGAGCATCTGGAAGCGTTGCTCGACGAATTCCGCATCACCCATCTCCGCCACGCGCCGGCGATCTCGCTGTCGGGCGGTGAGCGCCGTCGCTGCGAAATCGCCCGGGCGCTCGCCAGCCGCCCCGCGTTCATGCTTCTCGACGAGCCCTTCACCGGCGTCGACCCCATTGCCGTCGGCGACATTCAGGCGCTGGTCCGCCACTTGACGAGCCTCGGCATCGGGGTGCTGATCACCGACCACAACGTCCGCGAGACGCTCGGTCTGATCGACCGCGCCTACATCATTCACTCCGGCGAAGTGCTGTTCGAGGGGCGTCCCGACGAGATCGTGGAAAGCCCGGAAGTCCGCCGCCTTTACCTTGGCGAGCAGTTTAGCCTTTAAGCCGGGCGCTCATTACGCTACCAAAAAGGGGGACAAGCAAAACTCGGACCACTTCCGGGCGGGGTATCTGCGCGTAATGGCACTTTCGCACAAACTCGAGCTTCGCCAGAGCCAGTCTCTGGTGATGACGCCGCAACTGATGCAGGCGATCAAGCTCCTCCAACTCTCCAATCTCGACCTTGTGGCCTACGTCGATGCCGAACTTGAGCGCAATCCGCTGCTCGAGCGCGACGACCGGCCGGAAAACGGCGAATCGGCCCGCGAAGATGCCGAATGGGACGACCGGGATCGGGGCGAGCGGGCCTCTGCCAGCGCCCAGAGCGATGCGCCGGTCGATGGGCTGACCGCCGATTGGACCGACACCCGCGTCGAGACCGATCCGGAGGCGATCGCAGCGCGGCTGGATTCGGACCTCGCCAATGCCTTCCCGGACGATCATGGCAAGCCCGCCGGCGAAATCGCGCCAGCCCTGCCGGCCGAAAGCTGGGCCGCGGCGCCGACCCGCCAGCCGGTCAGTTCCGAGGACTACAATCTCGAAGCCTTCGTCGCTGAGCAGAAGTCCCTTGCCGATCATCTCGCCGATCAGTTCGGTCTCGCCGTCACCGACCCTGCCGCGCGCCTTGTCGGCCAGGTTCTGATCAGCGAGATCGACGAGGCCGGATACCTGCGCACCGATCTTGCCGCGATCGCAGAACGGCTCGACGCGCCGATGGAGCTTGTTGAGACAACGCTCGCCATCGTGCAGACGCTGGACCCTCCCGGCATCGGCGCGCGCGACCTCGCCGAGTGCCTGGCGATCCAGTTGCGCGAGCGCGATCGCTTCGATCCGGCGATGGCGGCGCTGGTGAACAATCTCGAACTCGTCGCGCGCCACGAATACGCCGCGCTCCGCCGCATCTGTGGCGTCGACGATGAAGACCTGGCCGACATGCTGGGAGAACTGCGCGCCCTCAACCCGAAGCCGGGCCACGCCTTCGGCGACACGCAGGTTCAGGCCGTGATCCCCGATGTGATGGTGCGTCCCGGACCGGACGGCGCCTGGCTGGTCGAGCTCAACACCGGCACGCTGCCCAAGGTGCTGGTCAATCAGGCCTACTACGCGACGGTCGCCAAGCACCGGCGCAACGATACCGACAAGGTCTATCTCGCCGATTGTCTGCAGACCGCCAACTGGCTGGTGAAGAGTCTCGACCAGCGCGCGCGCACCATCCTCAAGGTCGCGACCGAGATCGTCCGCCAGCAGGATGCGTTCCTCGCCCATGGCGTTCGCCATCTGCGGCCGCTCAATCTGAAGACCGTCGCCGAAGCGATCGGCATGCACGAGTCGACCGTGTCGCGCGTCACCTCGAACAAGTACATGGCGACGCCGCGTGGCATCTTCGAACTGAAATATTTCTTCACCGCCGCCATCGCATCGTCGGCCATCGGCGGCGAGGCGCACTCGGCGGAAGCGGTCCGTCACCGCATTCGCCAGATGATCGATTCGGAACCGGCGGAAGCTATTCTGTCCGATGACACCATTGTGAAGATGCTGCGCGAGTCGGGCATCGACATCGCCCGACGCACCGTCGCCAAGTACCGTGAGGCGATGCGCATTCCGTCTTCGGTCCAGCGCCGGCGCGAGAAGCAGGAACGCGGCAAAAGCGTACCATCGCGCCCCGATCAACCAGTTGAATCAGAGGCTTGGCGAGTGCCACCGACGCTCGGTTGACTTGTCGGGAAGCGGTCCCTAGAAGGAGCGCCCAGCGCGGGCCGACGGGATGTTGAAACACGTTCTCCCGTTTGCAAATCCGGTTCGCCGCGGTTTGTCGTACCATCTCCCGCGCCTGCGAAGGGCGCACTGAAGCTGGCGTACCAGACCGCCGCGCGTTAGAAGGTTTGAACCGTCCATGGGCCTGCGTATCTCAGGCAAGAGCATCGACATTGGCGAAGCGCTGCGCGACCGCATCGAGGGGCGCGTCGGCGAAGCCGTCGGAAAATATTTCGATGGCGGCTACGATGGTCATGTGATGGTGGAGCGCGAAGGCGCCGGCTTCCACAGCGACTGCACGCTTCATCTCGACACCGGCATAGTGCTGCGCGGCGAAGGCAAGAGCCAGGACCCCTACCAGAGTTTCGATCGCGCCGCGGAGCACATCGAGAAGCGCCTGCGTCGCTACAAGCGGCGCTTGAAGGAACATCACGGCACGCCGCGCGGCGAAATGGAATCGGCCGCGTCGTACGTCATCGCCGCGCCGGAAGAAGACGTCGAGGATATCGTCCTTGACGACAGCCCCGCGATCATCGCCGAGGAGTCCACCAGCCTTGCCACCATGTCGGTCGGCAGCGCGGTGATGGCGCTTGATCTTGGCGATGCGCCGGTGGTGATCTTCCGCCATGCGGTGCATGGCGGCATCAATGTAGTTTACCGGCGGGGCGACGGTCATATCGGCTGGATCGACCCGTCCGGCACCACGAAAAAAGGGGCCGTCGACAGCTGACGGTGTGCGCAGGACGCCGGCATCAGCCTGGCGCCTCGGGGATGATTTTGGACCTGGGAAAAAATGGATCTGAGCGACCTCGTCAAACCCGATGCGATCGTGCCTTCGCTGAAGGCCAACAGCAAGAAGCAGGCGTTGCAGGCGCTGGCCGAGAAGGCCGCGCTGATGACCGGCCTGGAAGAGCGTGAGATCTTCGAGACGCTGATCCAGCGTGAGAAGCTGGGCTCGACCGGCGTCGGTGGCGGCATCGCCATTCCGCATGGCAAGCTGCCGGGGCTCGACCGCATCTTCGGGATGTTCGCGCGCCTGCCCAAGCCGATCGAATTCGAGGCGCTCGACGATCAGCCCGTCGATCTCATTTTCCTGCTGCTCGCGCCGGAGGGCGCAGGCGCCGACCACCTGAAGGCGCTTGCCCGCATCGCCCGGCTGTTTCGGGAGCCGGGCGTCGCGGGCAAGCTGCGCGCCTCGACTGACAAGGCAGCGCTGTTCTCGGTTTTGACGGAAGCGGCGACGCCTAACGCCGCCTGAGGCGTTGCCTTAGTGCAGGCTAACCGTTTCGAGGTCGTTCTCGTAGGCGTTGGATACGACCGCTTCACGGCTGTCGGCGAGCATGATCGGCGTGCCGTCGGCGGCGAGCAGGGCCCACAGCTCCAGTTCCGGCACCACCTGCGGCATCTGCGGGAAGAGGCCCTTGGCTTCGTCGGCATTCAGCGGGCGCACATAGGCGATCCGCCCGCCGCCGAGCGCGGCGAAGGATTCCGGTGACATCACCTTCTTTGCAGTCACAGTTGCGAATTCATTGGTCATAACGCTTTACCTCCTGGAGGGCCGGCTCAGCCGCGCCCCTTGATTTCGATCCGCCGGACGATCTTTTCCGCCCGGGGGCGGACCAGGTCGACCGACAGAAGCCCGTCGCGAAGATCGGCGCCAAGCACCTCAATTCCCTCGGCGAGCACGAAGGTCTTCTGGAACTGGCGCGCCGCGATGCCGCGATAGAGGAAGTCGCGCGTCGGCTCCTCTCTCTGCTTGCCGCGGATCACCAGCTCGTTCTCCTCGATCCCGACCTCCAGCTCGTCGCGGCTGAAGCCGGCGACGGCAAGCGTGATCCTGAGCGTCTCGGCCTGTTGGGCTGTCGGCGGCAGGCGCTCGATGTTGTAGGGGGGATAGCCGTCGCCGGCCGCCTTCGACAGGCGGTCGAGCGCCCGCTCTATCTCCTCGAAGCCGAGGAGCAGCGGACTGGAGAGCGCGGCCATTCGCGTCATTCTGGCGGTCCTTTCCATAAGCGACCTTCGCTGCCGGACCCTTCACGAGGCATCCGGCTTGGGTGGAATATGGTGGTCTCCCGGCGGGCGTTCAAGCGCTGCGCCTTTGGCTTGCGGCAGGCCCGCCGGCTTGCGACTATGACGCGTAGCGGCGGTTTCCCGGGAGTTTCACGATTGCTCCGCAGGCTCATCATCTTGGCGGCCATGCTGGCCGTGATCGGTTTCGCGGCCTTCTGGCTGCTCACCACGCCGCGCACGTTGGCGGCGACCGACCTTCCCCGGCACACGGCGGACCTCGCCCACGGCGAGGAGATGTTCTGGGCAGGCGGCTGCGAATCCTGCCACGCGGCCGACAAGGCTGAGGGCGAGGACCAGCTCAAGCTTGGCGGCGGCCAGGCGCTGGCCACGCCCTTCGGCACCTTCCACGCGCCGAATATCTCGCCTGATCCCGAGCATGGCATCGGCGGCTGGTCGGACCTCGATTTCGTCAACGCGATGAAGTACGGCGTCGCCCCCGGCGGCGTGCACCTCTACCCGGCGTTCCCCTACACCTCGTACCAGCGCATGCGGATCGAGGACATTCTCGACCTCAAGGCGTTCATGGACACGCTGCCCCCGGTGGCGGCACCGTCGCTCCCGCACGAACTGCCGTTTCCATTCGGCATCCGCCGCGGCCTTGGCCTGTGGCAGCTCCTCTATGTCGACGGCAAGACCTTCGAGCCCGATCCGGCGCAGAACGAGCAGCTCAACCGCGGCGCTTACCTGGTTCTGGGGCCGGGCCACTGCGGCGAGTGCCACACGCCGCGCAATATCATCGGCGGGCCGGACAATGCCCATGCCTTCACTGGCGGCCCCGCACCGGAGGGCACCGGCAAGATTCCCAACATCACGCCGGCCGGTATGGACGACTGGTCGGAAGCCGATATCGCCAACATGCTGGAGACCGGCTTCACGCCCGACTTCGATTCGGTCGGCGGGTCAATGGCGGCGGTCGTCCGCAACACGGCGAAGCTCAGTGCCGGCGATCGCGCCGCGATCGCTGCCTACATCGCCAACCTGCCGCCGCTCGCGGCGCCGTCCAACTAGCCGCGTCCGAGCGCGCGTTCCGTCAGGTCGAACGCGGCGCGGAGCGCCGCAAGCGCCTCGCCCTTCGGCGAGAACTCGTGCCCGATATATCCGTCGTGGCCGGTCGCGGCGATGGCGCGGATGACCGCGGGGTAATTGATCTCCTGCTCCGCGTCGAGGTCGTTCCGACCCGGATTGCCCGCCGTGTGATAATGGGCGATCGCCCCGTGGTTGTCGCGGATGGTGCGGATCAGGTCACCCTCCATGATCTGCATGTGGTAGATGTCGTACAGCAGCCTTACACGCGGCGAACCCACTTTCTCGCAGACTCGCGCGGCCCAGGCGGTGTGGTCGGCTTGGTAGTCGCGGTGGTTCACCTTGCTGTTCAGCAACTCCAGCACCAGCGTGATGCCCGCCCTCTCGAAGACCGGCGCCAGACGTCGCAGATGATCGGTGACGATCGGCGCCGCCGCATCGTCGGTCCGTCCGTCGCGATTGCCGCTGAAACAGATGACGTAGGGGATACCCCATTCGATCGCGTCGTCGAGCGCGGCGAGGATGGACCTCTCCACTTCTTGGAACGCGGCGGGATCGTTGAGCCCGCCGCCTGCCAGCCGGTGACCGGTGATAGATACCATCGTCAGGCCGGCGTTGCGCAGCGCAGGCCAGTGTTCCTTCGGCGCCATCTCGATGCCACCGAATCCGATCTCGGCGGCGCCGCTGATCAGCGTGTCCGGCCCGATCCCCGTCTGCGCGAATCCATTCCAGGAGAATGACTGTCGGATCGGCATCGCCTGGGCTCTCAACTCTTCTGCTTGATCGTATTGGTGACGTAGCGCCGGATCAGCTCCGGCTCGGCGTTTTGCATGCGCCGGGGCGGCAGTCCCGCCAGAATCGCTTCGAGATCGTCGACGACGAAGCGTCCGATCTCGAGGCAGCCTTCGATCGTGCCGCCTGCCTTGTGCGCCGAGAGGATCGCCTTGTTCGCCTTGCGGATGGGATGGTCCGCGTCCATCGGCTCTGACGGAAAAACGTCGATGGCGGCGCGGAACCTGCCTTCGTTCACGAACTCCGTCAGCGCGTCGAAATCGACGACGTGGGCGCGACTGACGAGCACGAGCACGGCGTCGCTGCGGATCAGGCCAAGCTTCTCGCGTGAAAGCAGGGCCTGGTTGTCAGCGCTAGGCGCGGCCAGAACGAAGATCACGCGCGATTCAGAAAGCACGGTTTCGAGCGAGGCCGGCGTCACGCCGCGGCTCTCGAGGTAGCCTTCGCCGAGCCATGGATCGTAGGCGCGGATATTGACGCCGAACGGCTCCAGCAACGGGTGGAGCGCCTGCGCGATGCCGCCATAGCCGATCATGCCCACCGGCTTGCCGTAGAGCAGAAAGGCGTCGCGGTTGCCGGCATGCAGCCATTGCTCGTTGCCGGAGCGGAAGCCGCGGTCGCTGCTGACGATGTCGCGGCTGGAGGCGAGCGCCAGTGCCAGCGCCATTTCTGCGACCGACCGCGCAAAGGCCGGTGCGGCGGAGAGCACGCGGATGCCATTGGCGAAGCAGTGCTCGAAGTCGAGCTTCCGCGGGAAGCCGCCTGAGACCGTGAGGATCGCGCGCAGCTTCTTCGCCTTTTCCAGCGCCGCCTCGCCATAGCGCCAGTCGGCGCAGATCACTGCTTCCGCCTCGCCGATAGCCGCGTCGAATGCGTCGGCGGGCATTGGGTCGTCCTTGCCCCAGACGACTGTGGCGAGCGCGTCGAGACGGGCGCGATCCTCGGCCGAGAAGATCTCGGCCATGGACCGGAAGTGCGGATCGACGATGACTGTCGGCCGGGCCGTCATGGCAGTCGGCTAGCCGCTACGGCTTCTCCCATGCGCCGGACTTCTCCGAGCGGAAGACCGCATCGATGACGCGCATCTGCCGGATCGCGTCGGCGACGCCGAACTCCGGCTTCTCCTTGCCCTGCACGGCGCGGGCGAAAGCCTCGGCCTGAAGCTGGTACTGGTCGGCCTTGGGAAGCTTGTAGGTCTTGGCCGCGGCGCCGGCGAATTTCTTGCCGCTGTCGAGATAAATCTTCATTGCTCCGCCCTGCGGCGCATTGAACGGAATCTCGATCTCGATCCGCCCCTTCGTGCCCAGGATGTTGACCCGCTGAAATGGCACCGACTGCGTCGACACGGTGAAGGTCAGGTGGCGGCCCTCGCCGAAGTCGACCAATGCGCTGGTCGTGCGGTCAGTGCGGAACACCGGGTCGCGGTCGATCACGGAGACCACCCGCTTTGGCTCGGCGCCGAAGAAATATCGGCCGGAGACGATGGCATAGCAGCCGATGTCGTAGGCCGCGCCGCCGCCGATGTCGGCCATGTTGCGCACGTTTTCGGGGTCGTCATTGAAGTAGGAGAACAATACCTGCACGGCGCGTGGTGTGCCGATCTTGCCCTCGCGGATCAGTTCGCGGGCCTTGATCCACTGCGGGTGGTGACGGACCATGAAGGCCTCGCCGATCAGCACGCCCTTCGGCGCCCCTTTCAGCGTCTCGGCTTCGGCCGCCGTCATCGCGATCGGCTTCTCGCAGAGCACGTGCTTGCCCTTCTGTGCCGCTGCCATTGTCAGCGGCACGTGCAGGTGGTTGGGCAGCGGATTGTAGACGGCGTCGATCTCGGGATCGTCCAGCATCGCCTCGTAGGAGCCGTAGGCAACGGGAATGCCGAGCTTCTTCGCCCACTTCTTCGCCGTCGGCAGGCTGCGGGAAGCGATCGCGCGCACCTCGAATTGCTTGCTCTTCAGCATGCCGGGGATGACTTTCTCCGTGCCGATATTGGCCGTCGAAATGATCCCCCACCGCACCTTGCCCGATTTCTTCTTGCTGCTCTTGGCCATGATCGCGCCCCTTGGAATGTGCCGGATGTCACCGGGCGCGTAAGCAAGCGGTTTATGCCCGGCTTTGCAAGCTGGAAAGCTTGTATCAAATGCCCGCGTACCAGTCGTAGCCGCGGTCTTCCCAGAAGCCACCCTGGCCCCGGCCGAGGTCGTCGAGGCTCGCGACGGCGTCTATCTGCATGATGTATTTCGCCATCTTGTAGCCGAGCTGCCGCTCGATGCGGACGCGCACCGGCGCCCCGTGCGGCACCGTCAGCGGCGCGTCGTTCATGTCGTACGCGAGGATCGTCTGCGGGTGGTAGGCGTCCTCCAGGTCGATCGACTCGTAGTAGCGTCCGCTGCCGTCCAGCGTCTGTTCCAGTTCGTCGGCGCAGGTGAAGACGATGAAGCGCGCCTCCGGCTTCAGCTTCACCTTGTCGAGCACGCCGGCAAGCTGCGCGCCCCTCCACTTGCCGATGCAACTCCAGCCTTCGACGCAATCGTGGCGCGTTATCTGCGCGCGCGAGGGCATGGCGCGGAGATCAGCCAGCGAGAATTCCGCCGGCGTTTCCACCAGCCCGCCGACCTTCAGCCGCCAGTCGACAAAGCCGTTCGCGGCCAGCGCACGGTAATCCGCGTTGGCCGGGTCGGTCGAACCGTTGGCCCGGAAATCCTTCGAGATGTCGGCCTCGCTGAATTCGCGTGCCATGGAGCTCGGCGACAGGAAGAAACGCTGAACCGCCTTGCTGATGTCGTCGTCGGTATCCAGCACCGGGCGGAACCAGGGTGACGTCGAGAGCTGGTCGCAGCCGGCAAGCGCCACCGAGGCGGCGCCGGCGGAGAAGCCGGCCAGCAACTTGCGGCGGGTGAGGCGCGTCTCAGTGCTCATGACTGGTCCCCTCCTTGACGGCATAGTTGCCGGTAATCATCGAGCGCAGGTTGTTCCAGACGCCCGAGACCAGCACCATTGCGACGTGGACGAATACGAAGAGCACGATCGCCGAGGCCATGACGAAGTGGATGGTGCGCGCGGTCTGCCGACCGCCGAGCAGGTCCACCAGCCACGGGAAGGCGGCGTCCAGACCGGGCGACATCGTCATGCCGGCGAGGATCAGCAGCGGCAGCACGACGAAGATCATGATCAGGTAGGTCAGCTTCTGGAGCACGTTGTAGTGCCGGCCGTGGTCGAAGCGCAGCATGATGTGGTCGCGGATCGAGCGGCCGATGCCGCGCAGTTGTGACCCGCTGGGTATCAGGTCGCGCCAGACGTGCCGGTTGAGCAGGCTTGCGATCAGGTAGACCGCGCCGTTGATGACGAAAAGCCAAGCGAAGAAGAAATGCCAGCGCCGGCCAGTGGCAAGGTCCTGATAGCTCGGCAGCGTCAGCCACGCCGGGAAGCCTCGTGCGGCCGGCCGTCCGTTAACGGTTGAGAGCCCGAGCACGCCGGTGGTGGTGAACGTGGCGCCGAGGATTTGCGTCTCCCCGACAGGCCCATTCTCCGTATTCCGGGCCGTCATGCTCACGACCGGATTCTCGAAATCCGACTTCTGGCCGATGTAGAGGGCAGGGTGGGCGTTGAAGATTTGCAGCCCGCTCATCACCAGTACGAGGATGCAGAGCGCGTTGATCCAGTGTGTCACGCGCACCAGCACCGAATGGCGATAGACGAACTTCTTGCCGTTTGCTTGCCCGGCGGCAATTTCAGACATCCCGCGCTCCCTCGGGCCCTGCGCGGGCCCGTTTCTCATGGCGTCACGGAGTTAGATACGGCACGGCACGCCGAAATGTTTCACGAAGCGCATCAGTTTTGCGTGAGAAATACTTGAAGGGCAGCCAGCCTGCCTTCCGGCGGCGCAAAGGAAAGTCAGGACGAACCGGATTGCTGCTCCCGCGCCAACGGCCGTCAACCGCCGCGGGCGATGGCGTCACGACGGACGCGCGGGCCCCTCTTCGTGATACTCCGCATCGATATTGACCGCCCAGGGGTCGAACGTGCCAAGCCGGAGCATCGTCCGCGCCGCGAGCATGCCGGTCATCATGGCGTGGTCCTGGTTATTGTATTTGAACATGCCGGAGCGACCGATCGGGAGCAGGTTATCGAAGCTTCGCAGCCAGTTCCGGATAGTGGCAACGTGACCGTCGTGGCCGCGCTCGATCACGGGATAGGCTTTGACGTTCCGCACGACAAACCCGGAGAGGACGGTCTCGGGTCTTGCCAGGCCGATCTTGGCGAGTTCAGCTGTCGCAAGCTCGATCATCCTCTCGTCCGATGCAGTATCGAATGCGTCACCCGGGAACGAGAAGTATTCGGCGGTGATAGGGCTGACGGCAGGTGAAGCCGCCATGTCGGCCGAGAAATTGCGGTAGTTGGCGATCCGGGCCATGCCAACCGAATCGTCGTGGACATAGATCCAGTTATCCGGAAACGGATTGCCGCGGACGACGAGATTTACGCAAATGTGATTGCGATACCGGAGACTGCGCGCCGCCGCGAGCACGCTTTCCGGCGCGGGTGGGTCCATCATCGCGACAACGTCCGTCAGCGGGGCGCTGACCAGGAAACCATCGCCGGCGATTTGTTCCTGCACGCCATCGCGCGCGACGGTCATGGCGGTCACGCGCCCGTTCGCGTGGCACAAGGCCGTCGCCGGCGAGCGCAGCATTATCGTGCCGCCCGCCTTGCTCACGGCTGCCGCAAGCTTTTCCCATGTCTGGCCGGCACCGAGACGCGGAAAGCGGAACTCGTCGATCATCGTCTTGATCGTGTCGCCGCGGCTCCCGCGCAGCGCATGCATTACGGCGCGCCCGAGGCTGAGACCCTTGATACGCTGCGCCGCCCATTCGCTGGAAATATCGCGACACCGAATTCCCCATACCTTTTCCGTGTAGCTCCTGAAGAACAGATCGAAGAGGCGGCGGCCGAAGTGGTCAACGATCCAGTCCTCGAAGCTGTCGCCACCCCCTGCGCCCATCGCCACGCTCAGACGAGCCTTGGCGTAGCTCGCGCCGACCGCGAGGCTCGTCGCTGGCCCAAGGCCGAACATCGCGTTCACGGCGGTGATCGGATAGTCAAAGAACGTTCCGCCATGCAGGATTCGGGTCAATCGGGACACGGATACGGCGTCCTCGCCGAGGATCTTCTCGAAGAGAGCGCTGATCTCGGCGTTTTTCGTGAAGAAGCGGTGCGGGCCGATGTCGAAGCGGTTGCCTTCGAAAGGTATGGTGCGGGCAAGGCCCCCGACGCTCGGCGAGCATTCCACGACCGTCACCCGCGCGCCGGCCCCGACGGCCTCATGCGCCGCCGTCAGGCCGGCGGGACCCGCCCCCATGATGACGAGGTGATCGTTCGTTGTCATGGAGTTGGAGGACCTTCCCCTGTAGGCTGGCGCGGCGAGGGGCGGCGCAGGGCCGAAGCGCGCTAGAACACCGCCGACGACACTACACGCATGTCAGCCGCGTTAATAACGCAGGACAGCGATTTCTGCGGCATCAGCCCCGATCGGCTCCCCGCGGCAGGAGGAAGACCCGCTACCCAGCCCTGACAATCACCCCGCGTGTCGCTACGTCGGCGACGCAACATCGTGTCGAGATGCCCAACGTCGATAGCGCAGTAACTGTCCGCCTGGCCGGTGGACTTGGAAATCAGATGTTCGAATACGCGGCCGGTCATGCGTTGGCCGCGCGCCTCGGCGTTCCCCTGCGGCTGGACGCGGGCCGGCTCGCCGAGCGTCCCGACCGTCCCTACGGGCTGCACGCGCTGAATGTGCCTGAAAGGCCCGAATTCCCGGTTGCCGGCCGATGGGCGCGGTTTGGGGCGCGCCTTGGGCGAAAGTTCGCATGGCCCGGTTCCCGCACCCATCGCGAGGCCCACTTTCACTACGACCCGTCCTTTGCTTCCCTCAACGCGCCGGTGGTTCTCGAGGGGCACTTCCAGAGCTGGCGCTATTTTGCCGGGCACGAGACCGCGGTGCACCAGTGTTTCGGTTTGCGCGCAAAGCTCTGTGACCAGGCGCGCGCGATTCTAGGGCAGATCGAAGCGGTGAGGACGCCGGTAAGCCTGCACGTTCGTCGCGGCGACTACCTGACGCCCAGGGGGCTTGCGATGCACGGCGTTCTTCCACCCGGCTACTATGACCAGGCGATCGACCTGATGAGGACAATCGTCGCCAGCGGCGTGTCGCTGTTCGTGTTTGCGGACGACCCTGACTGGGTACGGTCGGAACTCATGCCCAGACATGATCTCGTCATGGTGCCTGGGAATCCGGAAAGGCCATGGGAAGACCTTCACCTGATGGCGCGCTGCCACCACCACATCATTGCGAATTCAAGCTTCAGCTGGTGGGGCGCGTGGCTGAACCAAAGGGAAAAGACCGTCATTGCCCCGCGGAACTGGTTTTCGTCGAAAGCACAGCGGCAACAGGCCAGCACGCGCGATCTCTTCCCGCCTGGCTGGACGGTGATCTGAGGCGGATCGAACCTCGCGTCACGCTCACGACGGCCGAACCGGTCAGCGCTGGCGCACATCCTGCTTCGCGAAGCGCCGCACGGGGTTCAGCCGCGCGCCTGCCTTCCAGAGCGCTCTCTGCGCCATCGCAGGAAGGATCGTCGCGAACGTGATCGCGCGTGCACGCGGCGAGCCGTACAAACGCCGGCCGACCGCGCCACCCGAGGCGGCAATTTCCCGCGGGAAGCCGAACAACATCCGCCCGGGCTCAAGAATCATGCGCAACTGGTGCCACCCAGCCATCCCTCTTGCCTCAGCGACGGCGCGGCGCATGAAACGCTCGTCGGATTGCCAGCGGTCGAACGCGGTGAGCCAGGTGGCGAACCTGTCCGCTGGACGCCCTGCGCGGGACAGTGTCGGCAAGTGGCGGATGTTTGCCAGCAGTTGTGGTGCGCGCCCGAGTCCGGAAAGGCTCACCAGGCGCGACCACATGTCCCAATCTTCGATGAATGTCATGCCCTCGAGAAACGGCCCCGCAGCCGCAAGAAGATGCCGGCGCGTCATGACGACTGACGGCGACCCTACTGCATGTCGTCCAAGACGCACGGCGTCGAAGAGAAGATCACGCCGCGGCACAGGCAGTGGATGAAATTCTCCAATCAGTCCGCCGCTCGCATCAATCTCGCGGGCGCCGCAATGCACGATGCCCACCCCATCGTCGGCGAACAGCCTCGCCTGCGCATCAAGCTTCCCATCCTCCCAGAAGTCATCGGCATCGAGGAAGGCAATCAGCTTGGAGGTGCCGCCCGCTACCGCCCGATTGCGGGCGCTGCCCGGACCATGGGGCCTTCCGTCCGAACTGCGTAGCAAACGGACACGATTGTCGGTCTCAGCGAGTCTCGCCACCAGATCCGCACCGCCATCGGTGCTCGCGTCGTCGGCGACATAAACCGCAACCGGTGGCAGCGTTTGGTTCAAGGCCGAGCGGACGGCCTGCTCGACAAAGGGAGCCTTGTTGTAGAGCGGAATGACGACATCGATGTTCGGTCGGTCCACGTTGCTCAATTCCTCGTCGCCGGGCTTTGGCACCGCGTGCTGCTGCCTAGCGGGCTTCGCGTCGAAAGAGTTTCAGGAGCTGGCGCAATCGGTGACGTGGTCTTGCGACCCGTCGCAAGGGATCCAGTTTCGTTGCGATGCGATGGATCGTTTGGTTCGTTTGCAGCCGCGAGTACTGGCGGCGGTGGATGTCAACCACTCTCGGCTGCGTTGGTGTGTCTTCGCCGGGGTTGGGCAATGCGCGGATGCCGTGCCTGAGCGCGAGTATCGTGAGGATCGACTGATCGTGGCGATGCTCCCGGAAGCCCTCCAGGTTCTCGAGGCCCATGGTGTTTGGCATGTCGGTCAGCACACGTTCGTCCGTTGCAGCGTCGAACCACTCCGCCAGGAAGGATCGCGCCTCGCGGCAATTGCGATAGATCTGGATGCCGGCCATCAGTTGCGGTGCATCCCAGAACTCGGGACCGTCCGCATTCATCAAGATGAAGCAGTCGCGCTTGGTCCACTCCCGCTGGACGTATACGGGCGAAGCGTTGAGGTCGCCACGATGGTCAAACAGCGTGACCGGGGCATTCGCAGCCTGGCCAATCAGGGCCCGCGGGATCGGCAACGAATTTGATCCCCGCATCCATGTAGAGGACGAGATCGTCCTCGGCGGCGCACGCCAGCGCGTCGCGAATGATCGCCGGCTTCCACAGCCAGTACCCGGCTCCCCGCGGCTGGTTGAGAATGTTCGGGTGGCCGGCACTCAATCGGCGAACCACCGCATCCCGCGGTGTATAAATTCTGGTGTCGAGCCCCCACACACGCGCGCTCTTGAGCAGGTCATGGGCAGGGCCGGCGTAGGCCCGCGTTCGGAAGGTAATGTGATGAACGCGCGGGGAGCTCATGGCTCGAGCGTTTCGCGTCGGTCCCGCTGCTGGCGGTACCAGGAGAGGAGCCCCGCGGGCATGATCGACTTGAGAAAGTTTCTGACGGCCACGTCGGCGCTATGCAGAAGCGGATACCTGTGGTTCCGCAGCCTGCGGATGGTTACCCACCGGGGGGCGACTTCTTTCGCGCGATATGCCTTGGCCTCGCGCGCTATGTAGAAGAGCGTGTTGTACTTGTTGAGGCACAAGTCCCGGGCTTCCAGTAGCGGGCCGAGATTCTCCTCATGAAAGTTCGAGTTCAGGACGTCCTTGATCCGATCAGTGACAAGCGGATCGTCCGGGTCGATGGGGATGTAGGAATTGCGCGGGAAGTAGCGGTCTATGTCCCTGGCCCCGTAATAGAACGGCGTGGCATACGCAAGGAAGCTGTCCGAAATCTTTTCCGACCAGTAGATACCCCGCCCAAAGTTTTCAAAGGCCATCGAGTAGCGCGAGATGCTCAGGGCATCCCATTTAGACGGCAAATCCCGGAAGCCGCGCCCCCACAATTCAAGCGGGACTTGGTCCGCCTGCAGGCGCTCCAGAAACCGCATCCTCTTGCGGTGGCCGCGAAGGTAGGTGCTTGAACTTGTGATCCAGGTGAGATCGCGTTCCTTGGCCGGATAAGGGGCGCTGACCAGTTCGTCGTACGATCGGCCAATCAGCCATTCCAGCGCTCCCCAGAAGGGATGATGACGATCGCTGTTCTGGTCAGGATCGGGGGAATAGATGCGGCTGAACGCCTGCTGCCCCTCGTATATGTGCGCCTCCAGCGGGTCCGGCGGCTCCTGAATCATGGCCCAGATCCGGTCCGGCCCGCAAAATACCCGCGTATCCTTGGTCAATCCGTTCAGCACGACGACATGGTCGGCGCCGTCGGCCCGGTCGAACTGGAACTCGACGTCGCGGATATCCGCCGGCGGGTTGCTGGGCCAGTGGCCAGCAAGGCCCAGTTCATTCCGGTAGCAACGAAGGATTGCGATCTTCACCGTCGGTCGCCTTCGCCGATTGATTGCCCCGTTGCCCTCAGCCCGGCGACAAAGGGAACGTTGATCTGGCGCGAACTGAAACCGTACCAAAGCCGTCGCAGAAACCGGACCAGCGGCCTGGCAAGTTGGTACGATCTGGTTTGTCGCCAGCGGGGGACTTCCGGAACGGTCTTCGCTCGCGCCTCATCAAGTGTGCTGTGCAGCGCGAGCGATCTCAGCTTCGCCGGAAGAATGACGTCCTGCACCGCCAGCGCAGGTATGGCTTGGTAGCGGCGGAGCTGCGTGCCGAGCGGCGTGTCTGTGCTGAACAACAGGTCATCGGGTGGGCGGCCAATCACTTCGATCGAGGCGATCAGCGATTGCGCTGCGGTCCTCGAGAGAATGTACGCACCCGCGCCGTGATGGGTCGAAAGGAGGCGGCTGAATCGAATGCCTGCCGGCCCTTCTCGCGAGTGTCTTGAGACCCAGACTGGCATGTCGACCGTCTCGAGTTTGACCACATCCGCGTCATCGGGAAGGAAAGCGTTGTCGGCCAGAACGTCTCGCAGCCGGGGATCGACATGAATGTCGTCTTCAAAGACCGCGCCAAACCGATCCACCCCAACGGCAATCAGCTTCCACACTTCGTAATGCGATAGCAGGCACGCGATCTCGCCCTTGGTCCAGTCTCGTCGGGCGTGCGGCGGAATGCGTGGAAAGACCGGATTCTGGCGCGAACTCTCGATATCTACAGCTTCGAAGCGCTCAAACGCCACGCCGATGCCTCCCAACGCCTTCTTCATGTGAGCGAGGCGTTGCGGCGAGCGCGAGAGGTTGATCACATAGGACTTCACTGCTGAGACCGTCGGGCGCACGGCCGTTCCCGATTGCGCTTGGCAGTGCCGGCTGCCGTGATATCACAGGCGCGACGAGACGCAACGCCACGGCGACGGCACGACGTCCACTCATC
This sequence comes from uncultured Alphaproteobacteria bacterium, assembly GCA_963798195.1. GTDB lineage: Bacteria > Pseudomonadota > Alphaproteobacteria > Rhizobiales > Kaistiaceae > CAVSRC01. Next base: position 56,424 of record CAWCSF010000001.1, read on the forward strand.
GCAGGAAGCTGCATCTTGGCCGAATCCGCGACACCCCGGGGGCCGCTGGTCACTGTTGTGATGCCGGTCTACAACGCCGCGGCTACCCTTGGCGCCGCCGTCCGCTCCATCCTCGATCAGACGTACACGGCTTGGGAGATGCTGCTCGTCGACGACGGTTCGACGGACGGGTCCTTGGAGTTGGCGCGGTCATTCGCCTCCGAACGGGTCTCTGTGCGTTCGGATGGATTGCGTCTGGGCGTTGCCGACCGGCTCAATGCCGCGATCGCCGGTGTCCACACGCAATATGTATGCCGGATGGATGCGGACGACATCGCGTTTCCTGCGCGAATCGAGCGGCAAGTTGCATTCCTCGAGCAAATGCCCGGCGTCGATGTCGTCGCGTCTTCCGTAGTGACTTTCAAGAACGACGGCACGCTCGGCGGAATCATTCGCGTGCCTGAGACGCACGAGAAGATTTGCGCCCAGCCCTGGCGCGGCTTCTACTTCCCACATCCCAGCTGGCTGGGAAGGACGGAGTGGTTCAAGCGCAATCCGTATCGGTCGTCGGAAAATGGCGCAGAGGATCAGGGCGTGCTCTACCGTGCTCATGCGGCCAGCACGCTTGGAGGGATTCCGGACGTGCTCCTGGCTTATCGCGAGGAGCAGCGCACGTTCTCCAGGCTTTTTCAGCGGCGCGTTGCGTTTTGGCGGGCGGTGGGCCTCGCAAGCTTCAAGGGCGGTCGCTGGCGGGACAGTGTCCGCGTATCGATTGCCCAGCCGGTCAAGATCATCGGCGACGCGCTGAATACCTCGTTTGGTCTGTCGGCCGCGCGCAACCGGCTTGAGCCGGTGCCGGCAGGAGTTCTGCAGGAGTGGAGCCGCATCGTTCGAGCGGCACACTGACCGTGCAGATCGCGATCGCACTGCGACCACGGAAGCCACGCCACGCGAGGCCAGGTGTGCTATGCCGGTAAGCAGTGGTGGGGGATTCGATCGTGGGAATGGGGGCAAGAAAACTTGTCTTCTTGTTGACGGAAGACTGGTTTTTTCTCTCGCACTTTCTCCAGCGAGCATTGGCCGCCCAGCGGCATGGTTTCGACGTGCTGATTGCGGCGAACGCCAGCGAGGCGCAGAGGCGGATTGAAGAGCAGGGTCTCCGCTTCGCTCCGATACCCTTTCGCCGGTCAGCGGTCGGTATCCGGGGCGAAGCGGTCACGCTGCGGTCGATTCACAAACTGTACAGGTTTGAGCGCCCCGACATCGTTCATCATGTCGGGCTGAAGCCAATACTCTATGGCACGCTGCTGGCGGGCAGGGCCTGCATCGTCAACGCTCCGATTGGCCTGGGCTTTCCGTATAGTTCGCAGATGGCGCTGGCAAAGTTGTTGCGCCCGGCAGCGCACGGCCTCATGCGCCTCCTGCTGAACCCGCGCGCTAGCCGTGTCATCCTCGAGAACAACGACGACTTTGCAGGTTTCGTTGCGGATGGCACGATCCGCCGCGAGGATGCGATCCTTATCCGCGGGTCCGGCATTGACGTTGATGCCATTGCTCCGCGTCCCGAACCGTCGGAACCGATTCAGGTTCTGCTCGCGTCCCGAATGCTGCGCGACAAGGGCGTGGGGGAATTCGTCGAGGCGTCGCGTATTCTGCGGTCGCAGGGGCGCAAGCTTGCATTCGTTCTTGCCGGCGCTCCGGATCTCCACAACCCGACGTCCGTGACCGAAAGTCAACTCAGGGCCTGGGACAAAGAGGGCCTGGTTGCCTGGCTCGGCCAGCGTTCCGACGTGGATGCGTTGATGGCCGGAAGCCACATCGTCGTCCTGCCGTCCTATCGTGAAGGCTTGCCGCGGGTGTTGCTGGAGGCGATGGCGGCCGGTCGGCCAATTGTGACGACCGACGTGCCGGGCTGCCGCGAGGTGGTAGCCAATGAAGACAACGGCCTGCTTGTTGCGCCCCGCGATCCGGCGGCGCTGGCTGGCGCGATCGCCCGTCTGGCTGACGATGCTGAACTCCGCCGGCGTATGGGCCAGTCGGGTCGCAAGCGGGCGGAGGCGGAGTTCTCCAGCGCGTTGATCGTTCAGCAAACGCTGGCTGTCTACGACGGGATAATGCAGGATCGGCTTCGTCGGCCAGTGTCACCCGCGCGGCCGCCGGAGCGCTTGGCATGAGCCTTCTTCCGGACAGCCCGATGAGCCGACGCTGATCCGCGCATGCTGACGACCGTCAATATCGCCGAAGCCGAGATCGTCACATGCGAGCGCCTTCAGGCGATCGCCGATGTTGCCGTCTTGACACCCTGGAAGCGGGCAATTCATCCGTCGATCCCGCGAATGCGCGCTCGCAATGTTCTCGAATGAGCTCGAACTCAACGACGCGGCGGTGTCGGCGGTGCGGGCGGCGGAGGTCGTCTTCGTCTACAGTGATTTCATCGATTTCTTTTTCGATCAGGTGCTCCCGCTCGTTGAGCGTTCCGTGGTCCTGATAACCAATGGGGGCGACCACGAGGTTGGCGAGAAATACCGGTCTCGTATCGAGACCGGAAAACTGCGCCACTGGTTCGCGCAGAATGCAACGATCGCCCATCCCAGGATCACGGCAATTCCGATTGGCCTTGCCAATGCTCATTGGCCTCATGGCAACTTGGCGGCCGTGGTCGAGGTCGCGTCGCGGTCCATACCCCGGCGAAGCGGGGCATACGTCAACTTCGACGTCGGCACGAATCCGGCAGTCAGAGCTCCGCTGCTGCGCGCGCTGAGAAAGAATCCGTTCGCGGTGATGGGGCGCCCGCGCTCGGCGTCGGCAATACTGCTGAACCTTGCGCGAACCCTGGCCGGCAGGACGGGCGTTCCGCGGCAAGGAAAGCCGCTGCCGTACACGCGTTACCTGAGCGAGTTGGCCAGCTGGGAATTCTGCATCTCGCCGCCCGGCAACGGCATCGACTGCCATCGCACCTGGGAGGCGATGTATCTCGGCGTGACACCGGTAGTCAGCAAAGCCCCGGCCGGACTTCTGGATCGCCTCCCCAGCATCTTGGCGGAGGATCTCGGGATGGTCAGCGAGCGGATGCTTCGTGAAAAGGCAGGCGCGCGAACCGAACCGCTCGAATACGAGCGGCTCACCATCTCCTACTGGCGTGAGCGTATCCGAGCCGAGGTAAAGGGGCTCACCTGCGTGCCCTGCGCACGAGTGTAGCGTCAGGCAGGCAGGCGACGGCAAGGCCCCCAGGATGGGTCTGCGCAGATCGGGAAGGAACGGCGGGATGCAATCCCCGGACGACGTGGTGCGGTATCTCCGCCGACGGGCTGGTGCACTGCGTGGCCGCCTTTCGGGCACAAACAGGGTGGGCGCTGTCAGTCGCCTTGTTGCATCCATCCGTCCCGTTCGGTGCGTGCATGGGCGCAATACCGGCGATGCTGCCCGCGGCACGCTGGACGAACTGATCGAAGCGCACTTTCGCGATAATTCCACGCCTGATCACCCCAACCGCGACAGCATGAAGCGGGCGCTTGCGCTTCTTGATGGGCGCCCCGCAAACATCCTTGAAACCGGATCGTCGGCCTGGGGGGCGAACAGCAGCCTGTTATTCGATCAATACGTGCGCCGCTTCGGTGGGCGGTTCGTGACAATCGATATCCGGCCCCAGCCGGCGCGTGCGCTTGGGAAACGCGTCGGACCGGCGACCGGCATGATCGTGGGCGATTCCCTCCGCGCACTGGAATGGCTCGCGGCACGGGGCTCGGCGCCGTTCGACTTCGTCTATCTTGACGCCTTCGACCTCGACGTCTCCAACCCGATCCCTTCCATGGTGCATTGCCTCAATGAGTTCCTGCTGCTGCCGCCACTTGTGGCGCCGGGAGCCCTGGTTCTCATCGACGACACGCCAAAGTCCAACGCGGACTGGCAGCGGGTCACCGGTCCGCAATCGAGCGACATCGTGGTCGATACAGCCTTTGGTCGGCTCGTTGCGGGCAAGGGCGCGCTGGTGGAGCGGTTTCTCGACACGACCCGATTCGAGGTTGTCGAGCACGGCTACCAGTTGCTGCTGCGCAAGATCGCGCGCGAATGACGCAGGGGCTCAAGTTCTTCGCACTGGACCTGCACATCAGCGTCATCGCCGACATACGGCACATCCTGCGCAATCTTGGCCAGGAGGTCGTCGATTGGACCTTGTCGAACCACAGTTGGGTGATGGGCCGCAAACGCGACAGGGTCGACGTTGTAAACCAGTCCAACTGGCATGCGATTGATCCGTCCATGTGCGATGCGTTTTACCGCCGCTATCGCGACGAACTCGGCCAGTACGATGCCTTCATCGTCACCCACACGCCCTGTCTCGCGATGCTGTACGAGCGGTGGAACAAGCCGGTCGTTGTGGTCGCCAGCACCCGATACGAACAACCCTTCGCCAGCGATGCCGGCAAATGGGCGGCCTTTAACGATTACCTTCGGCGGCAGCGCGACAGCGGCCTTCTGATACCGTTGGCGAACAACCGGTACGACGCGGCCTACGCCAAAGCCTTCACCGGCTTTGACTGGCCGGTGATCCCCAGCCTCTGCGAATACGTCAATGCGCCGGCCCGGTTCGAAAGACCCGAGTTCCTCTATTGGGGCCGCTTCGACGAATTCCCCCGGCCGGTCGGGCTGCTCGATCGCCACCAGGCGCTCGCGGTCAGAACGTCCCTTTGGCAAAAACTGTCCGGTCGTTTCGGATCGATGGCGCGCGGATACGCCTGGTCATCCCTTGCTGCGTATAGCGGCGTTGTCCATCTCCCCTACAACGCTTCGATCATGTCGCTCTTCGAGCATTATTGGTCGAACCTCCCGCTTCTGCTGCCCACACAGGCTTATCTGCGTGAGCTTTACGCAGCCCACCGCATGGAAGGTGTCCTGTCGCAGCTGAGCTTCAATTCGGTCTATGGACTCAGGCCCGGCTCAGCGATCACGCCACTCGATGGACCGGATCCTAACCAGTATGACGACATCGACGCGGTGATGTCCTGGCTCCGCCTCGCCGACTACTACGAGAACGAAGACATGCCGCATGTCGTCTATTTCGGCCCGGGGGATGATTTGGCGGACAAGATGAACTCCGTTGATCCACGCGAAATCGGCGCACGGATGCGGGCCACGAATCGCGTGCGGCGCCAGCGTGTGTACGGTGCCTGGCAATCCGTGCTCGACGACCTGGCCGTGCGCCTCGGCGGATAGGGTGGGCAGGTGTCTCGCATCGAATCTGGAAGCGCCCGCATGACCGGTGCCTTCGCGCTGGATACCCGTTGCGCATTTGACGCTTCCGGATTCCGGCGATGACGTTTTCGACCAGCCTTTGGCGTGGCCGGGCGGCAACGCTGGTCGCCGCCGTCGCGCTCATCGGCGCCGTCGCCTTCGGGTTGGTGCAGCGGTGGCAATTCGTTGGGTCGCTGTATGACCTGGGACATCAGGGTCTCACCGCGACCACCGCCATAGGCGTCGACAATTGGGAGCGGGATGGGTTCTGGAACGACAGCGGCTCGCTTGTCGAAATTCCGGCCTCGATTGAATTCGAGGGAATTCAGGACCGGAGCCTCTATGTCTCCTATCCGCCCGGCGCCCAGATCGAGATCTTCCTGCTCAGGAAGAGCTTTCCGGGAGTGGACACGACCACTCTGGCGCAACTTTTCGGACTAGCGAACCAGATCGCAATCGCACTGCTTTCCTACCTGATCGTCATGGCGCTTCCGTTCGTCGGGCCGCGCCGTCTCTTCGCGACCATTTCGGCCAGCCTCTACCTGCTGCACCCCATCCCCTATTATTGGCACGCCACCGTATTCTTTGCCGATCAGGCGGTGATCCTTCCTTTCGCCGTGGCGATCTATTTGGAAGCACGCATAAGAACGCAACCTGCGAAATGGCATCTCTGGGCGCAGGCCGTCATTTTGGGAATGATGGCCTACATCGACTGGCTCATCATACCCTTTGCGATAACGCTCTTCGCATTCCGGTTGATCTCTCCGATTGAGGGTGGTTTCGCAGGCCGGACTAAACAGGCAATAGCCATTTTCCTTTTGCCGGCAGTTGCGATTGCAACGCACCTGGCTGTTGTTCTTTATCTGCACAGGACCTTTGCCCTGCTGGAAAGGTTCGTTTTCAGAACCGGCGTGTCGAACAGCGGCGCCGCCTATGTGAAGAACTTCTTCCAGCAGTTTTTTGTCGAATACCTGGGATTGGCGACGACCGTTTTGATCGTGATGACGGCGGTCTTTTTCGGCGCCCGGCTTGTCTTCAATCGGCGCGATCAGGTGGCGGCGATTGCGCTCGTTGGCATCGGTTCTTGTGTCTTGCAGGTGTTTCTCCTGCGAAACCACTCCGTGAACCATTCCTTTGCCGCGCTGAAATTCATCTTCCCCCTCTGCTACGCGACATTCGGCCTGATGCCTCTGTCGATCCTGGATTTGCTTCGTCGGCGGGCAGGCGCGAGTGTCCGCGGGTCCCGTGCCGGCCCCGGAAAATCTTCTGCAACGCTTGGATTGGCCGGCGGGCTGATGGGGCTGTTCGCTCTGGGATATCTGATGGCTGAGCGGACCGGTTGGCAGGACCTGTTTCCGCCGAGGGTTCTCACCAACGGCGAGATTGCTCGGTGGTTGGGGGCGCACGCTGGATATGACGACGTCTTTGTAAGCAACGAAGTAGACATCCAGAAATATCCGCCGCAGGTCATGGTAATCTCGCGCAAGTACGTATGGAAATTCGAGACCGCTCCGGATTTGACCCGGTTTGTGAATGGCTTGCCGGCTGGAGCAGTCGTTCATTTGATTCAACGTGTCGGAAAGCTCGGCTGCCCTGAGAATGCGATCGGGGACACGATCGCCGTGGTTGGGGACTATTCGGTAATTCGGGTTGCGGCGCCGTTGGCCACAGTCGCGCAGTGCGTGTACCCGGACGCGGGCTCGGGATGAGCCAGTTCGATGTAGCGTTGCCGCAATACGCCATTATCTTGGCATACGGATCGCTCTGAGAGCCGACGAGACCGTCCTGGCGTCAGGAAGCGATGCCGCCAGTCGGGTGGCGGCCGCTGCGGCAATGAGAAAAGATGCAATTCTCCGTCATTTCCCCCGTGTATCAGGTGGCGATCTATCTCGACGAATTTTTCGAGTCCCTGATCAATCAGTCTTGCGACTTTCGTTCGAAGGTAGAGCTCATCCTCGTGGACGATGGTTCGACGGACGGATCGGCGAAAATCATACGCAAGTGGCGGCGCAGGTATCCCGACAACATCACATACGTTCACAAGACAAATGGCGGTCCTGCTTCGGCACGAAACGAAGGCCTCAAGGTCGCTACAAGTCCGTGGGTGACATTTCTCGATCCGGATAATTTTGTTGAGCCATCTTACCTTGAGCAGGTCGAAGCCGCGATCCGGCGTTACCAGAGCTCCGGGCTGGCAATGGTCTCGTGCAATGTCATCACATACGATGAAGCCCGTCGCCAAAAGATCGACGACCACCCTCTGAGATTTCGTTTTTCGCAGGGCGACCGGCTGGTGCCAGCCACGGAACTTGGCCGCGACCTCCAGTTGAATACAAGCAGCGTGTTCTTCCGCACCGATTTGATAAAGGCGCAGGGACTTCGTTTCGACGAGCGCATACAGCCGGGGTTCGAGGATGCGCACTTCGATGGTCTCTACCTTTGGCGATCGAGCGGCCTCAATGTTCTTTTCCTGCCAGGCGCCATCCACTATTCGCGGCGGCGTGCGAATCGGTCGTCGCTAAAGCAGACTGGACCGAGAGACGCGAGAACCTTCAGTGATGAGCTGGAGTTCGGATGCCTGGGGTTGCTTCAGGCGACCGCTGACTCCACCGGCGTCTCGCCGCTGCAGGTGCAGCGGACAGTCATGTACAGCCTCTCGTGGCAGTTGCGGCGCATCGTCGACCATCCGGAATCGATCGACTTTCTGACTTCCCGGCAGCGTGCCCGCTATCTCGAACTGATGCGAAGGGTGTTCGAGCGGATCGAAAGCAACACGGTTTGGAATTTCGACGTCATCTCCGTTCCGCTGCGCGATCGTGTCGGTGCTTTGGGCTATTTCAAAAGAGAAGATCCGCCACTGCGGATATTTGAAGCAACGGCATATGACGAGGATAAAGGCCTCGTCCGCTTCGCGTATTGGTCGCGAGACCCAGGGTCCAGTTGGGCAGCGACGATCGATGGCCAACGTGCGCAGCCGCACTTTGCCAAGACCCGGCGCCATGATTTTGTCGATGACGTTTTCATTTGGGAGCATTCCGTTTGGCTGTCGGTCGAGGGGAGTGGTGACGTTCGGCTCACCGTTGGCGGCAGTGAAGCAGCGATCAGCGTGCGGGAACGCCCGCCGGTGGCTTCGATTTCATGTTCTTCCTTGCGCGCGGCGTTCGGGACCATTCCATTGGTCGAGGCGCTTCTTCCGGCGTCGGTGGTCGAACTCCGCAGGCTTGCCCGTAACGCGGTCGTGCAGGAGCGATACGGCAACTCCTGGGTATTCATTGACAGGGATACGGCGGCCGATGACAGCGCCGAGCACTTGTACAGGTACGTTCGCAAGAAATACCCGCAGGCAAACTGCTATTTCGTGCTGAAGCGTGGCGTTCCGGATTGGTCTCGGCTTCAACGGGATAATTTTAACCTGCTGGGATTTGGCGAGAATGAGCACGCGTTCGCGCTCTTCCACGCGCGCTATCTCATTTCGTCCCAGGCTGATCACTACGTCGTTCGGCCCTTTGGCAACCTGTTCGATGCGGATCGGCGCCGGCGAAAGTTCGTGTTCCTCCAGCACGGCGTGATCAAGGATGACATCTCGGCCTGGTTGAACTCAGTCGATCTTCATCGATTGATCGTGAGTACGCGATCCGAATACAATTCCATCGTCGCCGACGGGTCGCGCTATCGGTTTTCCTCGAAAGAAGTCGCTCTCACGGGGCTGCCGCGTCACGACGTTCTGCTGGCCGGTCGACAAACCGACTCCAGGACAATTGTCATCATGCCGACATGGCGGAGCACGTTGACCGGGCTGGCGGCAACACAGGGAAACTTGCGATCGCAAAGGGCGAGTTTCTACGTTTCCGAATTCGCCCAGCGCTGGCGGCACCTTCTTCACGTTGCCCATTCGGATTGCGGGCTCGCGAAGCAGGGCTATCGGCTGGTTTTCATTCCCCACCCGAATCTCGAACAATATCTGGAGTGGTTCGCCGTGCCGCCCGAGGTGGAGGTTCACCGCTTCGGTGATTCGCGTTCAACTCAGGAATTGTTCGGAAGCTTGTCGCTATTTGTCACTGACTTTTCCTCAAAGGCTTTCGACGTGGCGCTGCTCGGGAAACCGGTCTTGTACTATCAGTTTGACAAGGACCGTTTCTTTGGCGGGGACCACATCAGCCGGCACGGCTACTTCGACTACGAGACGCAGGGCTTTGGTCCGGTCTTCGAGGACGAGCGCCGCATCCTCGAGGCAATCGCCGATTTCTGCGCCGGGCGGCCGGTCGATCCGCTCTACGGGCGACGGGCGGATGCAACGTTCGCCTTTCGCGATGGCCGGAATTGCGAGCGCGTCCTGCATTCCATCATCGCCCTGCAACGAGCGCCGACCGACGTGCTCGGGGAGACCAGCGCGCCGGCCTGAGGCATGGAGCAAATTCCGGGCGATGCGCTGAAGTTGCGATCTGTCAGTGCCACACGCCGCTCGGAACGCTATTCGGCCTTATTTGGCACGATTATCGGCGAGAGCATGGCGAGATATCGTCACCGGGCGGGTAACCGCGCGGAGGGCAAGCGGCAGTGGGCGAGACTGAATGAACACCAGCGACGAGCGGGGCGTAGCGTCTATGTTGGCGCGCGCGCAGCAATTGGCGCGGAACCCAGGCATCGAAGCCTCTTCGGAGCAGTTGTTGTCGGCGGCCAGCGATCTGGTGGCCTGGGGTGACTTCGCGGAAGCGGAGGAGTTGCTCTGCCGTCTGGATGCTGTCGGGCTGTTTCCGTCGGAGGCGGCACGGCTTCGTCGCATGATGAAGCATTTCGCAAAGTTGGGTCCCGAGTTTGAAGAAAAACTGCTTGTCGGCGCCATCCGGACGGCGCGTGATCCCCGCGCAAATCCTGAGAAGTTAGCCGACGCAGTGAACAGCCTGCTGGTCTGGGGTTCTCTCGACGAAGCCGATCTCGGAATCGGCCGAATGGAGCGGATCGAGACCCTGAAGAAGCGGGCTGCGTCGATGAAGGCGGCCAGCCGGCAACTCAGACGCAGTGGAATACTTTCCAGTTTCAGCCCGATTGGAGGGCCCGAGACCGCAGAGCTAAACCGGCCCTACGAAGCAATCCTGGCCAATGGCGCATCTGATTCCGACAGGTTGGTCATCGCGTTTACCGGCGCCGATCGGAAGTTCTGGCTTTCTCTGCATGTTCTCTATCACTACCTGCGAAAGCTGAATGTCCGCGTCCTTTACCTTCACGATCATTCCGGGGCGATGTTTCTGAATGGTCTCTCCAGCGTCGCTTCCGGCTACAACTCCCTGATTGCAATGTTGAAGGAGACGAGGGAAAACCTCGGCATCCGCCAATGCTTTGTGATGGCGTTTTCCGCGGGCGGATTTGTCGGTCTTAAGGCGGCCGCGGATATCAACGCCGATGGCTATCTTGGCTTCGGCGTGCGGACAGACCTGTCCGATGGTACCGAACTGCCGCGCTCCAGATACGTGGATTGGGCCGTCAAACAATGTTCGCAGCCCGAATTACTGATCAACCTGCGGTCGTATTTGGAGGGCCGGGATTATCCCCGTCGCATCGAAATAATCAGTGCCGAGGGAGCGAAGCACGATGTTGCCCACGCGGAGAATTTGCGCGGCCTGCCGAATGTTCGTCTGAAGTATCTGGCCAATTACAACCATCACAATGTGATGCCCGGACTCATAGCCCGCGGCATGTTGGGTGACGTCTTCACGTCCTTTGTTGATGGGCACGACTGATCTCGTGGAAACAATCCCACAAGCGCTCGAGCGGCACGCCATCGAAAGGGCGGACGCTGTTGCGTTTCGCCAGATCGCAAGTGGTCGAGAAATTACGTGGGGCCTTCTGTGGCGCGATGCGGCGTCCACCGCTCGGCATCTGATCTCCAGGAGAGCCGCCAGCGTCGCGATAGCTTGCGAAGATTCTATCGATTTCGTCACGGCGCTGGCTGCTTGCCTTCTCTCGGGCGCCGCCGCGGTTCCCATGCCAATGTCCTTGTCGCGACGTTCGGCGCCACGGGCGAACGCGATCCTGGCGGTTGCCCAACCTGACGTCATTCTCGTCGGTCCTCGCCCGCTCGACTGGCTGGCTGATCTGCCAACTGTGCGGTCAAGCAGTATCGTGTCGCTTGATCGGGAGGCCGGGAGAGGGCCACTTGTACAACCGCCGGTTGCTCCGTCTGCGGCAGCCCTGATCCAGTTTTCTTCGGGATCGACCGGGACGCCAAAGGGCATCCAGTTATCCCACGGGAACGTGGCGGCAAACTGCTTTGCAATCGCCACGGCGTACCGGCTGGATCCGGACTCGCGCGCGCTGGCTTGGCTGCCGCTGCACCACGATATGGGCCTCGTTGGGCACATCCTTCTCCCGATGTGGCTGGGCATGAAGTCCAGTCTCATGGACCCGCTGCGCTTTCTTCAGCGCCCATTGAACTGGTTGCGTCTTGTCGGCGAGGAGGACGCGACCATTACCAGCGCGCCGAACTTTGCCTATGAAATGTGTGCAAGGGAGGCGGCCAAACGGATGCCGGAAGACCTGAACCTTTCGGGCCTGATGACGGCAATCTGTGGCGGCGAGCCTGTCCTCCCGACGACCGCCAGGCGGTTTGTAAGGGAGTTCGAAGCATTCGGATTTTCAAGAGCTGCGTTTGCACCAAGCTATGGTCTCGCAGAGGCGACGCTTTTGGTTTCTACCGGGCAGACAGCCGATGGTCCGCAGTTCGCCAGTTCCCCATCCTTTGTTGGCGGGGAGCTGACTGACCTCGGCCCCGCTGTTGCCGGACTGGATGTCCGGGTGCTGGGCGCCGACGGACTGCCTGTTGAGGAAGGCGAAGTCGGTCGTATCGAGGTGGCAGGAAAGAGCGTTGGAAAGACCCTGGGTGATGACGCCTCGTCCACGACTGGTCAGAGTGTTTTGACCGGTGATCTTGGCTTCCTGAAAAAGGGCCATCTCTTTGTGACCGGGAGAGAGAAAGAACTCATCATCGTGCGCGGACAGAATGTCTATGCGGCTGATGTTGAATCGGCGGCGATGAGCTCCAGTGCCGAAATTGTTCCGGGCGGCCTGGCGGCCATCGGCCTTGATGTCGATGGTACTCAACAGTTGGTCGTCCTGTTCGAAATAGAGAGGCATCTGCGCCTGTCCGCGATCGAGAGCTCCAGGCTCGAGAACAAGGTCATCGAGGCCGTTGCCAAACAGGTGGGCACGGTTCCGGCCCAGGCCATCGCGCTGCGCTTCGGTACTCTGCCGCGCACATCGAGCGGCAAGATTCAGCGCCGCGCACTCGCGGCTCATCTGGCTCTGGGCGCGAATGCGAGTCATGCAGGTCTCCGGTCTTGGGCGGAGAATTTCGATGCCATGGCATGAATCTCGGGCACCCGTCTCGCCGATCGATACGACGACCTCCGAGTTCGCGGCGAACGCCATCGGCTTCTATGACATCGTCCGCGCTCAGGGTCCGGTGGTCTGGCTGCCGCAAAGCCGTGGCTTCCTGCTGACGAGATATTCTGATTGTTTTTCAGCGCTTCGAGACCAGCGTCTCAAGTCGCCGGATCTTTCGTTCGTGTGGCGTGAGCTACAGAGAAAGCTGGGGCGCGACTACTCCGCCGCAATTGAACTCTTTTCTTTCATGCCGTTTATCCTCGAAGGGGAGCGTCATCGGCATCTTCGCCGCGCGTTTGCATTGGCGGTCGCGCCCTTCGCGGGCGGAACGCCCGAAATTGACCGAAGCATTCAGTCCTCACTCAGAGCTGCAAGACGAAACGGAGGTTTTGACCTCGCTTCAGATTTCGCGGTGCACCTGCTGTTCGATGTCATGTGCGCGCTCATGAAAGTGCCGGTGGAGGAGCGTCAGGAGCTCCGGCCGGTTGCAACCGTTTCATGGGCACTTGAGACCATGCTGCCGATGCGCATGCGAGACGAGGCGGCGGCCAGCATAGCCCGGGCGCGAGAATACCTGGGCGGCCACGTCCAGAGAATTATCGCCTCCACGGACGATGCAAACTTCCTGCGTGGGATATATGAGGCCCTTCCGCCTGACATGGATGACAGGGTTGGCGCCGTCGCGACGATTGCTGCCGTCATGCTTGTCATGGGCAACGATGCTCTTGGAGCTTGCATAGCGGTAGCCGTGCAGCGGCTGAAAAGCGATGACGGCCCGACCGTCGTGGCCCAGTCGGATTGGGCGCGTATCGCCGATGACGCGATACGCTACGTTGCTCCGGTGGACTTCATCAATCGCATTCCGAGCGAAGACGTCGAGATCGCCGGCGTCCGTTTCCGGAAGGGCGAGCGCCTTATCATATCGCCACTCTGCGCCAATCATGATCCCGCCGAGTTCGGCATCGATCCGAACACGATAATGGAACGAGCTGGCCGGAACATCGGATTGACGTTTGGTGGTGGCAGTCATCAGTGCGTTGGCAATCGATTTTCCCGAACGATTGTCAACCGAGCCTTTGCCGGCCTTGCGGCTCTCCCGGCCTTCGCGCTGCAAGGTGAGGTAATTCACGGACCTGGCAAGATCGTGCGGTCGATTGCATCTCTTCCAGTGACATTTCACTAGCTGAGGAGTCGGCATGAACAAACAGGACGTGCGCCGTCAGGTGTGGGAAAAGGCCGCGGAGCTCTCGGGCCTGGATGTGGAGGACGTTGCAGGTGATGCGACGCTTGAGTCTCTCGGCCTCAACTCATCAGACGCGGTCATTCTTGCAATGGAGATCGAAGAAGCGGCGGGACAGGAAATTGACGTAGGCATCTTTCTTCGTTTTGAGACGCTTGCCGAAGCAGCCGAAGAGATTGCGCGGCTTGTGTCGAGCAATCCGGAAATAACGTAACGGGCATGCGCCCACGCGCGCTGTCCGCTCCCCGACTGAACCGAGCAGGATTTCCGACAGGTGTTTTGTAAACGGCGCTCATGAATCAGGCGAATCTCGAGCCGACTTGGAATGGCGTCTTCATGAACCTCGATCGGGCGATTGAGCGCCGCCGGCACATGGAACGTCAGTTGGCCATCCTTGGCGTTGCCGACCGGTATGCACGATATGCGTCAGTCGACGGAATCTCTTTGCAACGTCAGACGTCGCGGCGGAGCGCGGGAGAGATAGGCATTTTCCGCTCTAACCTCGATGTCCTGGAGCGGGCAAGGGATTCCGGTCGGGCAGTGCATATCATGGAGGACGATGTTGTCCTGTGTGACCTCACAATTCCGGCGATCGACTTTGCGGTCTCCGGAGCGCTGCTTGATGAGTATGACGTCGTTTTCACGGAAATGTACGTTAGCCGAAGCGTCCCCATCCTGAAGACGCTTCACAAACTTTACAGGCAAGCCCTGGCGCAGGGTGGAGGAAGCATCGAGCGGCTCGACCAGATACGCGTGATAGATGCCCGTGAAATCTATTTGTTCGGCTCGACCTCCTATCTCGTCGGGCCCCGAAACATCGATCGCGTGCTTCAAGTGCTGCACCGTGAATGGGACCGCGGCCCGTCAATGCCTCTGGACACGACCATCCAGCGGGCGGCCCGCGCAAAGCAACTTCGGCTGGGCTGCTTCTTCCCCTTCCTGAGCACTGTCCATTTGGAGCTGAACCAGTCGTCAGACGCCGGGCGAGAGGAATCGCCGGATGACAGCCTGGTTCAGAGCATTCTGCGATACGCTTTCTTTGCGAAAAGAGACATCGAGGGCGTCGCGCTTCCCCTGCTGTCCCGGGTCTTGGCGCGGAACGATCGCGCCAAAGGCGATGCAATCTTCGAGCTGTTCGCCGGAGTCATGCGCTATCATCTCCGCAACGAATTGGAGCGGGAATGATATCGCTCTGCGCCTTGTCCGCTCGCAGGCGCTTCCGGATCGCGCCGCCCCGAAGATGAACGTTGGTTCGTCTCGCGTCATCTATGATCGACCCCTCGATCGTTTTTTTGGGCCGTCGTACGATTTTCCGCGATTTGTGGGCGAGGGGTCGGCATATCTGATCGCCTCGACTCCCCGCACCGGCAGCCAGTATCTGGCGGAACTGCTGTTCGCCACCCGCAGGTTAGGTGCGCCGCTGGAGTACTTTAAGCCCGCGAATTTCTGGCGATGGCGCAGGGAAGTCAGCGCGGCCGATCCCGTCGCGACCGTTGAGGCAATCCGGGCCAGGCGGACAAGTCCAAATGGATGGTTTGGAGTAAAGGCTCATTGGCCTTCTTTCCGATATCTGAAATCCATCTCCAACCTCGCATTCGATCGTTACGTCTGGACACGAAGGTCCGACGTTGTTGATCAGGCGATTTCCCTCGTTATCGCTTACCAGACCGGTGCATGGACGAGCCACCATGTTCGACAGGCCGAGCCGAAGTACGATGGAGTGGCTCTCAAACGGGCAGTATCAACGCTTCGCGCATTGGACTCGGAGTGGGCGAATTTCTTCGCGGGCAGCGGAATAACGCCGTTGATCGTGAACTATGAAACCCTGGTCACTGATCCGCTGGCATCGGTCAATCAGATCTGTGATTCTTTCGGTGTCATGCCGGCGAGCCAGATCGAGACAGGCATGCAACGCCAAAGCAGTTTCGAGAACCATGAATGGCGGATACGCTTTGAAGCTGAGACTGGAATGCGCGAGCCATAGCGGTTGCGTCGGATCAGACTGGAGACCAAAGAGATCACATGAAGGTCAAGCAGCGATCAGTGGCACGCGCCAAACGGCCCCTGATCAGCCGCGACGACCTGTCGTTCCTCTTGGAGTTTCCGGCGCTGGCTTTCGCCGCCTGCTGCATCGCCGAAAAGGGGTGGCACAGGTTCTGTCTTCGACTTGAAATGCTGAAATCCCGCCTTGGCGCGTTTTCGACGGCAAGGATAATTCGTGGCCTGACGCTGATTCAGGGAAACGCCAAGGAGGCCGATGCGTTCGACATAGCCTCCATGCGAAGCGAACATCACATACAGATCATCCGGGACTATTTCTGGCGTTGGACGCCGGAAATTGTCCTCCTTGGTCGTGAACATGTCGATACGGCGCTCGGCGGCAAGCGCGGCGCGGTCCTTTGGGTCGCCCACTTTTGCTTCAACGCACTGGCGACCAAGAAAGCATTCCATTCGGCGGGCTATGCCGTTTCCCACCTGAGCAGGCCAGAGCACGGCTTCTCGAAATCCAGGTTCGGCATAGCCGTGCTCAACCCGATTCGGGTCAAAGCCGAACTCCGCTACCTGCGCGAAAGAATCATTATCGACCGCGCCAACCTGGCGATGTCCTTACGCAAAGCGCAGAAGAAGTTGGCGCGGAATGAGATCGTTTCGATGACAGCGGGCGCCTGGGAGGGTGCGCGCGTGGCCACCGTGGACGCTGGTCGCTGCGAAATCGATCTGGCAACCGGCGCGCCCGGGCTCGCGTTGCTTACAGGTGCTGCGCTTCTGCCGGTGATTACAATTCGGGATGATGCGACCGGCCAGATGCTTGTCATCGTGAAACCGCCCCTCAATACCGACGTCGCCGCCAGATCGGAAGAGGCCGTCCTGTCCCTCTCACAGGCCTTCATGGACCAGGTCATGCCGTATGTGCGTGAGCACCCCATGCAATGGCGCGACTGGGAGAAAATTCGGCCGTCTTCCTCGGCCAGCGGGCAGGTCGATGCGCGCTGGAAGAGCGCGCCAGAGACACGATCCGAAAGTTGACCGGCCCCGGCACGATCGCGGGCTGAAGTAGCCGCGACGGTGCCCAGCCGCCGCGCGATCTCGGTGGTCAGGCGGCGGTTCCACTTCTCGGCTCGCTTGCCTGCGCGGTGCCCTTCAGCGAAAGAAACGCTGCATCAGCGCGTTGAACGCGTCGGGCGTCTCGTAGGGCGAGCAGTGCCCGGCGCGCTGCAGGATGTGGAGTTCGGCATCGGGCAGCATGGAGGCGATCTCCTCCGACCGGTCGACGGGGATGATCGTGTCTTCCATGCCGGTGATCACGATCGTCGGGCAGGTGATATCCTTCAAGTGCTCCCGGGTGTCGCGGCGCTCGATGATCGCCTCTGTCTGCTTGCGCAGCACATCGAGACCGAGATCGAGAAACGCGTCGGCAAGGCTGCTCTGAAGGTCGGGATCGACCGTGGCGCTGGCGATGGCGAGCTTGATCTGGCTCTGACGCCAGGCAAAGGGCATGCCGTTTCGTTCGGCCTCCGCCAGCACGCGGCGTCGCGTCGCAGCGCTCTCCGGTTCCTCGGCGCGGGCGGTGGTGCTGATCAGGCCGAGGCGACGTACGCGATCGCGTACCAGCGGGTAGAGCTCGAATACGATGTAGCCGCCCATGGACCATCCGACGAGATCGAAGCGCTCGGGCAGCCGCGTCGCTATTTCTTCCGCCATGGCACGCATCGACGGGAGCCCGTAGTGCCAGTCGGGCGTGATGACCTCACGGTCGGTGAAGAAATCGGTCTGGTGCCGCCAGGCGACCGGCGTCGTCATGCGCCCGGCGATCAGGACCAGCGGCGGCGGCGACGCCACGGCGCGGCGCTCGCCTTCCGAGGCCTTTTCGTTCTCCCGCCCAGATAGCTCAGTCATTTCGTCTCCACGAGATGGCAGGCCGCCCGCGACCCGTCTGCGGTTTCAAGGAGTTCAGGGCGTTCGACGGCGCAGCGCGGGATCGCGACCGGGCAGCGCGAGCGGAAGGCGCAACCGGCAGGCAACGTCGCGACACTCGGCGGATCGCCGGTCAGCAGATCGCGGCTACGTCGGGCGCGCGGGTGCGTGGGCGGCGCGGAGGCGAGCAGGGCCTTGGTGTAAGGGTGCTTGGGCGAGGCGAATAACGTGCGCTTTTCGGCGATTTCGACGATGCGGCCGAGATACATGACGGCGATGCGCCGGCTGACGTGGCGGATGACCGAAAGGTCATGCGAGACGAAGATCAGCGTCAGCCCGGACTTGTCCTGCAGGTCCATGATGAGGTTGAGCACCTGCGCCTGAACGGAGACGTCCAGTGCCGAGACCGGTTCGTCGGCAACGATGACGTCGGGCTTCAGCGCAAGCGCGCGCGCGATGGCAATGCGCTGGCGCTGCCCGCCGGAAAACTCGTGAGGGTAGGATGCCGTCGCTTCGCGCGGCAGGCCGACCTGGCCGAAGATCGCCTGAACCCGCTCCTGGCGTTCGGCGTGGGTGCCGACATGAAAATTCAGCAGCGGCTCTTCGACGATACGGCCGGCGGTCATGCGCGGATTGAGGGAGGTGTACGGGTCCTGAAAGACCATCTGCACGCGTGAGCGGAAGGTTTTGAGCACGGATCCCCGGGCGTCGGCTGTGTCGCTGCCGTCGAGGCGGATCGCGCCGGCGCTCGGGGCTTCCAGACGCGTGATCAGGCGGGCGAGGGTGGACTTGCCGCAGCCGCTTTCGCCGACGAGGCCGAGAGTCTCGTGGCGCTCGACGTTGAAGCTGACGCCGTTCACCGCGTGGATATCCTTCGGCGGTTGCAGGAAGCCGCGGCGGACGTGGTACGTCTTCTCCACACCATCGAGCGCCAGGATCGGATCGCGGAGTGGCGCGTTCATTCGGCAGGCTCCATCGTTCCAGCCGGTGTGCCGAGGGCGATCTCCCCATGGCGCAGGCACCACGTCCAGTGCGCTGGGCCAGCGGAGCGCGGCGTCAGCGGCGTGGTGCGGCAGCGCGGCTCGGCATGGGGGCAGCGGGGCGCGAAGGTGCACCCCTCGGGCGGCGCCAGCAGTCGCGGCACCGCGCCGGGTATTTCGTTGAGACGGCGCGCGTCGTCGCCGGCCAGCGCCGGCATCGCCTTCATCAGGCCGACCGAATAGGGATGGGCCGGCGCGTCGAAGAGCGGCGTCGCCTCCGCCGTCTCCATCACCTGGCCGCCATACATGACGACGACGCGGTCGGCGATGTCGGCGACGACGCCGAGGTCGTGGGTGATCAGCAGCAGCGACAGGCCGAGTTCGGTCCGCAGGTCTTCGATCAGCGTCAGGATCTGCGCCTGGATCGTGACGTCGAGGGCGGTTGTCGGCTCGTCGGCAATCAGCAGGCGCGGCTGGCAGACGAGCGCCATCGCGATCATCACGCGCTGGCGCATGCCGCCGGACAGTTCGTGCGGATAGGAGTCGAGGCTTCGGCGAGCATCCGGTATGCGGACCAGCTCCAGCATGTCCAGGGCACGACCGCGCGCCGCCGCGTGGCTGACCGCTTCGTGGGCGCGCACGCCCTCGATGATCTGCATGCCGACGGTGTGCGCCGGATTCAGGGAACTCATCGGGTCCTGAAAGATCATGCCGATGGCCTGACCGCGCAGCTTGCGCATCTCGTGCTCGCTGCGGCCGAGCAGGGAAGCGCCTTCGAAATCGAGGCGCGCGGCGGCGATTTCGGCGGACGCTCGCGGCAGCAGGCCCATGACCGCCATGGCGGTCACGCTCTTGCCCGAGCCGGATTCGCCGACGAGGCAGACCGCCTCGCCCTGCTTCACGTCGAACGATGCACCGTTGACCGCGTAGATGGTGGCGCCCCGCGTGCGAAAACGCACATGAAGGTCTTCGACCGAGAGGATCGGGCCTGTCATGCCGCGATCCTCCGCGCGACCCTGGGATCGAGGATGTCGCGGAACTGGTCGCCGAGTACGTTGACGCTCAGCACCAGAAGCGACAGGAAAACGCCGGGGAAGGCGATGAGATAGGGCGCGATCTGGATATAGGTGCGCGCTTCCGCGATCATCGAGCCCCAGCTCGGCAGCGCCGAGCCGCCGATCCCGAGGAAGCTCAGGACCGCTTCGGTGATGATGGCGGATGCGCAGACATAGGTCGCCTGCACCGTGACCGTGGCCACGGTATTGGGCACGATATGGCGAAGCAGGATCAGCGGCGTCGGCGTGCCGATCGATACGGCAGCGGAAACGAACGCCTGCTGGCGCACCGACAGGGTGACGCTTCGTGTCAGGCGGATCATGCGGGGAATTTCGGGGATCGCGATCGCAGTGATGACGGTCGCGCGGCCGCCACCGAGGAGAGCGACCAGCGCCACCGCCAGAAGGATGCCCGGTATGGCCATCATGCCGTCGACAACCGGCATCATCACGCGGTCGAGCGTGCGGAAGTAGCCGGACATCACTCCGAAGGCGAGGCCGATGACCGAGGCGATGACGGCGACGGAAAACCCGGTCACCAGAGAAGGGCGCGTTCCGTACATGACGCGGGCGAAGACATCGCGCCCGAGATGGTCGGTGCCGAAGGGATGACCGGCTGTGCCGGGCAGCTTGAGGCGGTTGACCGGGTCGATCGACTGCGGGTCCATGACCAGGGCGGGCGCGAAGATCGCGATCAGCACGAAGACGATCAGCAGAAGCAGGCAGAACAATGCCGTCGGACTGAGCCGTGCAAGCAGCGCAAGGCTCTTCGGCATGGCCGGCGCGGGCAGGGTCTCGACGGCCACCGGCTACATCCTGATTCGCGGGTCGAAGAGCGCGTAGCTCAGGTCGACCAGGATGTTCACGAACACCAGCGTCACGGAGAAAAACAGGATGACGCCCTGCACGATCGGGTAGTCGCGGCGCACCACCGCATCGACCGTAAGCCGCCCGAGGCCGGGCAGGTTGAACACCGACTCGGTCACCACCACGCCGCCGACGAGGATGGCGAAGCCGATGCCGATGACGGTGGCGATGGGCACGCCGGCGTTCTTCAGCGCGTGCACGATGAGGATGCGCAGCATGCCGAGGCCCTTGGCGCGCGCCGTGCGGACGTAATCCTCGCCGAGAATCTCGATCATGCTGGCGCGGGTAACGCGGGCGATCAGCGCGGCGAAGACGAGACCAAGTGCGATCGACGGCAGCGTCAGGCTTTGCAGGGAGGGGAGCAGCCCCTTGGCGAGCGGCTTGTAGCCCTGCACCGGAAACCATTTGAGCTTGATGGCGAAGACGTACATCAGCCCATAGCCGATGACGAAGACCGGAATCGAGAAGCCGAGCACGCTGCCCAGCATCGCGGCGTTATCGATCCAGGTGCGGGCCTTGTAGGCAGCCAGGACGCCGAGCGGGATGGCGATCAGGATCGCCAGGATCATCGTGCACAGCGCCAGCATGAAGGTCGGCTCGATACGCTGGAGGATGAGCTTGCTGACCGGCTGGTTCGAGAAGACCGAAACACCGAGATCGCCGTGCGCGAGGCCGCCAACCCATTGGGCGAACTGCACCGCCAGCGGCGCGTTCAGGTTCATCTTCTCGCGTATCAGCTCGACCTGCTGCGGCGAGGCGTTGTCGCCGGCGATCAGGACCGCCGGATCGCCGGGCGCGAGGTGGATGAGCGAGAAGATGAAGATCGCGACGAATGCGAGGATGGGGATCGCCGCCAGA
Source organism: uncultured Alphaproteobacteria bacterium (assembly GCA_963798195.1). Classification (GTDB taxonomy): domain Bacteria; phylum Pseudomonadota; class Alphaproteobacteria; order Rhizobiales; family Kaistiaceae; genus CAVSRC01. Next base: position 77,930 of record CAWCSF010000001.1, read on the forward strand.
AGCCGCCCGATGATGTAGCGCAACATGGAGTGCTCCGTCGCCGATGGGACGCGTGGCGGCCGGATCGGCCCGCCGCCACGCGCCCGGGAGGAGTCAGCTTACTCCGCGGTCTTCTCTACGTTCCAGAAGAACGGCACCGGGGCGGTCAGCCAGCCCTTGGTGTCGGTGCGATGCGCGCTGAGCTGGTTGATCTTGCCGAGCGTAACGAACGGCACGATGTCCCATGCCACTTCCTGCATGTGCTCGGCGAGCTTCTTCTGTTCCGCCGGATCGGTGGACGAAGCGTAGGCGGCGAGCGTCTTCTGCAGGTCCTCGGAGCAGGCCCAGCCGAACCAGCCGTCGCCGCAGGCACCCGTCACGAAGACGTTGGTCAGCGGATTCATCAGGTCCGTGCCGGACCAGCCGGTAACGAAGATGTGCCAGCCGCCCTCGGTCACCGGCGCCTTGCTTGCGCGCCGCGAGGCGACGGTCGCCCAGTCGGTGAGCTGATCGTCGACCTTGAACCCGACACGCTTCAATGCCTCCGCCAGAACGTAGGAGAAGTCGGAGTTCGTCTTGATGTCGGTCGGGTGGATGATGACGATCGGCGTACCGTCGTAGTTGGCCTCCTTGAGGAGTTGCTTCGCCTTTTCCTCGTCCTTGCGGATCATGGCCTTGGCGCCGACGTCGAATTCCAGCGGGTTGCCGCAGGTGAAGATCGCGCCGCACTCTGCGTAGAGTTCCTTGCGGTCGCCCATGTTGGCCTGATGGAATTCGGCCTGGTCGACCGCGTACATCACCGCCTGGCGGATCAGCTTGTTGTCGAACGGGGGCTGCAGGTGGTTGAGCACGATCTGCGAGCTGCCGCCCACCGGGTCGTAGGCATAGGCAACCGCCTGGTCGCTGCCTTCGACCAGAGGCAGCATGTCGGGGGGGAGCACCTCGATCCAGTCGATCTCGCCGTTCAGCATCGCGTTCACGGCGGTGACGGTGTCGGGGATGTAGTCGGCCTCGACGCGGTCGACCTTCGCCACTTTGCCGCCGGCGGCGCCGCTCGGCGGCTCCTTGCGCGGCACGTAGCCGTCGAACTTGTCGAAGACGATCTTCGAGCCGGGCACCCATTCATCGACGTTCAGCTTGAACGGGCCGGAGCCGATGTATTCGGTGATGGCGGTGTTCGGATCGGTGTTGGCGAGGCGCTCCGGCATCATGAAGGGCACGGTCGACGAGATCTTGCCGAGGGCTTGCAGCACGAAGCCCCACGGCTCGGAAAGGTTGATCTTGAAGGTCTTGTCGTTGACCGCCTCGAAGCCGGCGACCTTCTTCATCATCATCTTGCCGATGGAGTCCTTCTGGCCCCAGCGTTTGATCGAAGCGATGCAATCCGCCGAAGTGACCGGCTTGCCGTCATGCCACAGTGAGCCCGTCGCGGAGCGTCATGGTGTAGGTCTTGCCGTCGTCGCTGACCGTCCAGGTGTCGACCATCTGCGGCTGGACCTCGAAGTTGCCATCGGTCGAGAACAGCGTGTCCCAGACCATGTAGGCGGCGTTGCGCACCGTGTAGTTCGTCGTCCAGATCGGATCGAACTCCTTGATGTCGCCGTTCATGCGCAGGTGCAGGACCGTTTCGGCGCTGGCCGGTATGGCGCTGCCGGCGATGGCGAGCGCGACAGCGCCGCCCATCATCCAGGCTGTCAGTGATTTCCGAAGTGTCATTGTCCACCTCCCTAGTGGTTCTTGGCTTGTCGTTCAGGCGACGTTGGTGCGCTGTGGGCGCGATTGGCCTCTCGTCAGTACGGAAAGCTTGGGTGAGAAGAACTCGTGCAAAGGAAGCAGCGCCGCGCCGAGGGCGGCGGCGTTGCGGCCGAGCACGCTGCGTGCGATGCGCGGCGGCGCGATCGGTAGCGGCGAGCGTTCGATGCCTTCGGCGGTCGCCGCGACCAGCCGGTCGAGAAGCGCGCTTGGCAGATCGGCGTCGATGATCACCGCCTCGAGATCGTTCAGCGCTTGCACGCCGGCAATGGCGACGACCAGTGCAGCGGCAGCATCCTGAAGCCATGCCTCGACGACATCGCGGTGGGTTTCGGCGGCGTGCTGGATTTCGGCGGCGGAGCGGATTTCACACCCGGCATCGCGCAGCCGGCGGTACAGGCTGATCAGTGACGCACGCTCCTGGAGCGGCACCCAGCCGGAGCCGTCCGCGGCCGGAACCGGGACGCTCGCGAGTTGCGCGGCGCGTCCAGTGTGACCGAGCTGGCTCTCGCCATGCAGCACGAGGCCGGCGCCGACGAACGCACCAATGAAGATGCTGACGAAAGCGGTCGGCGCGGCGCTTCCGCCGGCCATCAGCTCGGCGACCGCGGACGCCGCCCCGTCCGACTCGATGAAGATCGGCAGGTCGGTAATCCGTTCGAGATGGGCGCGGAGATCGACATCGCGCCAGAACGTCGTCGCGTCATCCACGCCGCCGAGGGCGCGGCCAAGTTCGGTCATGAACGCGGGCATACCGACGCCGACCCCGACGACCCGGCTGCTATCGATGCCTTGGGACCCGATGAAGGCCGTGACCTGCGTGATGGTATCGGCGATCGCCGAGACGACGGTCTCCACGTCCGGCCGGGCGTACTCGTTGACGACGCGATGAACCGTGTGGCCGGCAAAATCGACCAGCAGTGTCTCCACGCTGCGGCGGCCGACCTTGATGCCAATGGCGTAGGCCCCATCGGGGCGCAGGGTGAAAAGCGTCGAAGGGAAACCGATCGCGCCGGTCCGGCGTCCGTCCTCGCGGGCGAATCCGGAGCGTACAAGACCATCAACGATGGTGTTCACCGCCTGCGGCGTCAGGGCTACCCGGCGCGCGATTTCCGGCTTCGAAACAGGGCCGGTCCGGCGCATCTCCAGAAGCACGGCGCGTTCGTTGAAGCGACGGATGCTGCGGGCGTCGGTGGCGCCCCAATCAACGGCCATAGGTCCTCCCTCCCGGAGGATCAGAGGTTTATCAACGTGCTTTCTAAAAAGCAACACGGACAGCCGCCGCCGCATTAATATGCGCAAAAATCGCCGGAACGCCGCGACAAACGAACCCGGCGCGATTATGCGATGACGATTACAAACGAGCCCAGTTTCGCGGCCGACCACGTCGCGCGGTCGACCGCACTTCCGACCGGTGTCGGTTTCATCGTCGGCGACATCGTCCAGGACGCGCCGACTACTGCAAGAGAACTATCGCGGCGGTGCGAGTCCGTGCATCAGCCGGATGAGTTCGGGCTGGCGGGTGGTCGATGTCTTGCGGAAGATGTTCCGAAGATGAACCTTCACCGTGTTGAGTGCGATCGTCAGCTCTTTTGAAATCGCTTTGCGGGTCCTGCCCTCGGACAAGAGCTCGACGATCCTGAGTTCGGCAGGCGTCAGGTCGAACAGCAGCGCCACCGACTCTCGCGGCGGGCGTGCAGCCGCGTTCTCCGACACAAACACGGCGGCCGCAGCGTTGCTGGGCGAGCCGATCGCCGCGGCGGGTTGCGGCAGCGGCATCACATGGGCCACGCAACGGCGCCCATCGAGCCACCTCCCGGGCACGCCGACAATTCCTGTGCGGCGAACCTCGCGTTTCAACGCTGCCAAGACGACCGTGTCGAACGCGCGTGACTCAACCACATCCGCCCGCAGGCCGAGCCTGCCGCTATGGTCGAGCAATATCGGATCCTTCATCGCGATCATGCGTTCCGCGGCGGCATTGACGCGAATCGGACGGGCGGCTTCATCGATCAGAACCACCCCGGAGGAGATCACCCCGAGCGTTTCCCAGAAGGTTTTGGACTCGGCCCTCCTCATGTCGACGAGGTTGGTGATCTCGAAGGCGCGGGCGAAGTGCGGCGCGAGCAGTCGCAGAGCGTCGATCTCGCGTTCGGTAATTTCGCCCTTGCTGCTGTGCCGGCCGAACGCCACGTTGGCGATGATCCCTCGGCGCATGATGGCGATCGCCACGGCGTCAATGATGCCTTGAGGTTCGACCCAGTCCCGATACCAGCCATTATCGCGCCAAGTGGCTCGATCTGTCGCATTGGACTGAATGACCGGCTCGCCCTCGGGCATCGCGAGCACTTTGTCGGCTCCGCCCCAGAGCGCGAGGACATCGGGGACGTAGTCGTTCATCATGGCTACATACCCGGGCGGAATGCCGACCCAGGCTTGCGAAAGCATCCCTCCGCTCGTCACCGAAATCGCCGAGATGATTGCGTTGTGAAGCTCGAGGTCGTCGATCAACTCGCCGAGCATGACCTCCCAGTGCGCGGGGTCGATCACGCACTTGTAAATCCCATCGACATGGCACAACAGCCGCTCTCGGGAAATCTTGGGCGCCATCGACCACCCTCGGCAATTCTCAAGAGCTTCCGAGCCTTGCCCGGCGACGGCCCGCTGACAAGTAACATCTTCGAGCGGACAAGCCGCAGCAGGCAAAAGCCGCCGGTATCGCGCTGCTTCAGGCCGGCGGACGGAGCGACGCCGCGAGCCCGACCAGATCAGCCTGCCGGTGCGAACCGGTCTTTTCGAAGACGTGCTGCAGGTGGGTTTTGGCCGTCGTCACCCTGATGCCCAGCGCCTTCGCGACGCTCGGCATCGACAGTCCCTCGGCCACAAGCTCCATCACCCGGATTTCCGCCGGGGTGAGGTCATAGAGGAGTGCGGCGGCCTCGCTCGGCGTCTCCGACGCACTTTCCGGATTGGAGATGAAGACGGCCACGGCCACGATCGGCGCCATGCCCTGCCGCAACCGAACCGGGCGCACCGGGATGACGTAAGCGATCATCGGTGAACCGTCGCGCCGCCGCGCCGGTATGCCCACGACGCCCGAGATTGCCAGCGTCTGGTTGAGCGCGGACTGGATGGCGCGATCGAGCGTAGTCTTCGATTTGATCTCCATCGGGATGCGGATGCCGCCTTCGGCGGTTTGTTCGACGTCGCCGGCCGCCATCATGGCTTTTGCCGCGGCGTTGGCGAAGACCAGATTGGCGTCCGCATCCAGAAGGAACCCCGGTGACCGGGTCCGGTCGATGAGGCTCGAGGCCGTGCTGGTTTCAGCTTCGGTCCTGCCGATCAGCCGCATGACCTCGAGGGCTCGCGCGAAGTGCGGGGCCAGCACGCGGAGCGTCTCGAGCTGGTGGTCCTCCACTGGCCCGGCATCAACGTGCCGGCCGAAAACGACACTGGCGAGCAGGCCGTCGCGATCGAGCCCGATTGCCACAGTGTCGAGAATGCCCTGCGGCATCTTCCATTCCGTGTCGAGATTGGCCTTGTCCCGCGTCGTCCGGTCCGTGGCTCGAGAGGGAATCACCGATTCCCGATCGGGCAGGGCCACCATGCGCTTCCGGCCACCCCGCTTGTGGAAGTCACCCCTGGCATGGCGCTGGAGCGTGGCCATGTGCTCTGGCCGGACGCCTGCGGCGACGTTGATCAATGCGGCCCCGGTGTCGACATCGACCGCCGAGATGATCGCGTTGACGAACCCCAGGTTCGCGCTGAGCTTCAGGAGCGTTGGCTCCCAGAGCTTGGGATCGAGAATGCAGTCGTAGATCGCGCCGATGAAGTCGAGCAGTTCCTTGTCACTGAGAGGTCGCGTCATCGACTGCTCCCGCGCTCCGGTCGCCATCCATGGCGCGAACGGGTTCGTTGGTCCAGGCGCGCTCCCATCTGGGTTTCGCTTGGGCGATTGACACTGAATCGGCTCAACTGGCCTCACCAGACGACGACGCGCACATTCATTGCGCGTCGCCGAAGAGAAAATCTAGCGTTGGCCGATGCGACGAGTGGCGTCCGGATTACTCGCTGGGCTACTCGTCGACGCGCCTGAAAATCCACCACGTGCCATTTGGATCCCCCGGCCTGTGGGAGATCGTCGAGATGTGGTTGTCGTCTTGGCGCACGAAGAGCCATGGGCTGTTTGGTCCGTCGCTCGCCGCAGCGATGTCGGGCATGGTCTTGCTGACGCTGCCGCCGAGACTTTTCCACGAGCCCCACTTCGGATCGGCGGCGTGCGGATCGTATTCGATCGTCCAGACGGCGCTGTCGAGGCCGACCACGAACACCTCGCTACGCCGCGGTTCGGTGCTGAGCGCGGTCACACCCGCTTTGTCCCGGACGACGCCTCCGAGCGAGAACCACCCCGACCACTTGGCGGGGTGAAAAGCCGGATCGAAGAAGTTGGACTGCACGTCCCCATTGGGGCCGACGATGAACAGGGACGTGCCCCCGGGCGTCGTGCTGATCGCAGCGATATCGCTGCCTGGTCTGACCTGGCCGCCGAGGGAGACCCATCCGGACCACTGCGGGTTGGGTGAGCGCGGGTCGAACCAGCGGGTCCACACCGCGTTATCGAGGCCGACGACATACAGGCTCGTGCCATTTTCCATGGTGCTCAGAGCCGTGACGTGCGTGTTCTTCTGCACGACGCCACCCAGCGAATGCCAATCCGACCAATAGGGATTGCTGCCGCGCGGATCATAGTATTTCGACCACACCGCATCGTCCTTGCCGACGCCGTAGAGCGACGTTCCCCCCAGCATGGTGCTGATCGCGGTGATGCGGGTCTTGCCACCCACCGGTCCGAAGATTTCATGGCCGCCGAGCGAGAACCAGTCTGGATGCCATTTGTCGCTGACGCGCGGATCGTAATAATTGCTCCATACGTCGCCGTTGCCCGCGGTGGTGAAGAGCGATGTGCCGCCCGGCACGGTGCTCAGCGCCGTCACCTCATAGGAGATCGCAAAATCCGCTGGACTGAGCTCACTGGGGCCCACCCACCAGGCCTTTATTCGGCGGTCGCGATAGGCGGTCCAGACTTGCCCAACTCGTCCCACCATGAACAGCGAAATACCACCCGGTACGGTGCTGATTGCCGAGATACGGCTTTGGACGTCCCAGCCGCTGGCTCTGTACTCGGCGCTTGCCCTGTCGGCCCCAAGCCCAAGAGCAAGCGCAACAAGGAAGGCGGAGAGTGGCAATAGTTTCCGCATGGCAGCCTCCTATCCAAAATGCACCGGCGAGGGCACCTGAGCCCGATCCGGCTCCGCTGGGGTCAGTTGGAATGATGATCTAGGCCCGGCACGCTGCTCCTGGCCGAAAGCGGTAGGCCCACGACCCGTACTCAACCGCGTGCACGGCGGCCGGACATCCAAGACCGAGGGTAGCCGCAAGGATTCGAGCAATGGCCAAACGCCGTCTCTGCATGATTTGCACAGTCTGCGTACGTTGGTCGTCACCGATGCATAGCAACCGTCGGGAAGATCCGCCTCATACGAACGGCCTAGCCCGGCCGCGCGGATGCGCGCGTTGGGCAACGCCTGTCTAAGGGCGCTGGGGGGGGCGGGACTGCGCTTCGTGTTCGACGCTACAGCCAAGTCGCGGCGTGGCCGCGACCGCCGCCGCTCACGAGAAAGTTTGGTCCAACCGCACTTTCATCGCGCTCAGTGCATGATCGCGGGCAGCGCGTTCGGCCGCCTCGGGGTCGTGCGATTCGATCGCCGCCAATATGGCCTCGTGTTCCAGGCCGGCCTGGTTCGCACGCTTCTTGTCGACCAGCGTCGTGCGGCCGAGCAACGCGATGGCGTCATGGACTTCGTTCAGCGCACGAAGAAGATAGCGGTTGTGTGCCGCCTGATGGATTGCATCGTGGAAATCACGATTGCGCTGGGCGATTTGTGCAGGGTTCTTCCCGTCGGCAAGACTTTCAGCCGTCATCCTGTGCAGCGACGCAATCTCTCCCTCTGAAGCGCGCTGGGCCGCGAGGCGTGCTGCCGAGCCCTCGAGAATCTGCCGCACTTCATAAAGTTCGATCACTTGCTGGCGCGTCAATGACACGACGCCGAGGCTGCGCCCGTCCGTCAGGTCGAGAAGGCCCTGCTGCTGCAAACGGTGAAGCGCGGTGCGGACAGGCGTACGGCTGACACCGAGCAGGGCGGCTATTTCTCCCTCGCGGATGCGCTCGCCGCCGGCGAGGTGCCCTGACTGAAGGATCGATCGGAGGGACTGGTACACGAACTCGACGCGCGATCCCCAATCCGGCGCATGGGGTTGCTTGGCGGCTTCACGCAACAGGCGGGTCAATCCAGGCTCAGTCACATTCATCAAGCCATACGCCGAGGATGGTAACGATTCGGGATTCACGCGGACGTGGGTTCCCGACCACGCTCTTGCTTACGGTACCTGCCATCTGTGAACAAGCGCACAAGCGGCTGGAACCCTTGCGAGGCCGATACTACGGCTGGCCAAGGCCCTCCCACGCGCCGAACAATTCGTCCACGGAGAACGGGCGAGGCACGAGTCGCTGCTCCGCCATGTAGCGCAGCGCAAGTCCCAGCGCGGGGCGGTTTTCCTCGATGCCGAAGGGACACATGTCGATTTCCTCCGCCGGCGCCGCGCGCTTGCTCTCGCGCAGCACCCGGTAGATCTCGGGCAACACGTCCGGGCGCTGTCTTGCTAACGCCTCGTCAACCGCAAAAAGGTGATTGATGGGCACGATTCTGTGCTTTTCGAACCATGCGCGGGCGGCGGCCTTTGGCTCGGGGATCAACGGCGCCAAGGGTGCCGGCGGCGCCGCGCCACCGAGGATGGCGGCATCGATCGTCCCGTCCAGCAGCATGGCCTCCAGCGATGCGCCCTCGGCCCGTTCCACATTCTCCGGATCGCGGTATTCCTCGATGTTGCCGCCTTCGGTAGTCACCCAGGTGACGTCGTCGAGATCCAGCCCGTATTCGTCTTGCAAAATGCCGCGCACCCAGAGCGCGGTGGTGACCGTATAGGACCGCATGCCGACACGGCGACCGGCGAGGTCGGACGGGCCAAGGCGGCCGCGCTCGGGGTTGTATACGATGGCGCCATGCGCGAAGCGGCCGACGGTCACCGCCGGCAGCAGAACGACCGGCTTGCCGAAATGTAGCGCTTGGCAAGAGGTTACGATCGGCAGTTCGCCTGCATCGAAGGCGCGATCGCGCACCATCGAAGCGAAGCCTTTTGTCACCGGCGAGGTCGTGCGGAAATCCCAGCGCAAGAGATCGGAGCGGATGTCGCCGGCGATGAGAGCGTGCGACCACGGATAGTCGCCGAGATTCGTGCGCAGTGTGACCGGCCCGTCGGTCGGATACGTGGCCTCGGCCCCCACCGGCCTAGTCCTGGCCCGCCAGCTTTCGCGCCATGTCGAGCCCCGCGTAGCCGCGCGACGGCGCGCAAAGCAGGATGCGATAGCCTTCCGACAGGACTCGTTCGGCATTCTGCGTACCAACATGCGGGTGGCCGCAGGCGACGCCCAGTTCCTTGCAGGTGGCGACGACTTCCGCCATCGCCTCCAGTACCACGGGATGTTCGTATTGCCGCGGATAGCCGAGCTCCTGGCTGAGATCGCCTTCGCCGATCAGCACCCCGGCGATGCCCGGAACCTCCGTGAGGATATCGCGAAGGTTGGCAATGCCCTGGGTGTCCTCGATCATGAGAAGGACGCAGATCTCGCCTTCGGGCGCGAGCGGCCAGACATCGGCGCGCTTGTAGTACTCCTGCTGGCTGATGCCCCAGTAGCGCACCGCGGCGGTCGGCCCGTCCCCGCGCACGCCCGCCGGCTCGTAGAGCGGCTTGTCCTTGAGCCGCGGATAGCGGCATGCGGCGACCGCGTTGTGGGCCTCCGCGACCGAGGTCACGTGTGGCCAGACGATGCCGTAGGCGCCGAGGTCGAGCGCCTGCTTGGCGAACCACTGGTTCATCTCGCCGCCATTCGGGGGAATGCGCACGGTGGGCGTCACCGCCGGCGCCACGGAGCCGGACTCGGCGATCAGGCGCCGGTTCAGCAGGAACTGGAGCGCGTCGCGAAGGCCGCGCCCGTCCCACGGATTGTGCTCCGTCTCGAAGACGAGGCCGTCATAGCGCGACGTAGCGAAATTGATGGCCGCGTCGGTATCGATCGGCGAGAAGGCGGCGAACGCGGGGCGGCCGGATTCCAGGGCTCGGATGATGCTGTTCAGTCGCGTGGGGTTGGCCATCGCAGTCCTCTGTTCGGCTCAGGCAAGACCACGTTCGGCAAGAACCGCATCGAGCCGGCCGAAGACCCGTCGGGCGTTCCCCTCGAAAAGCTTGTAGCGGTCGTCCGCGCTCAGCGCCGCGACACCGTCGACATAGCGCTTGGTGTCGTCGAAGTAGTGGCCGGTGTTGGGATCGATACCTTTCACCGCGCCGACCATCTCCGACGCGAACAGGATATTCTCGATCGGTACGACCTTGGTCAGCAGCTCGATGCCGGGGAAGTGGTAGACGCAGGTGTCGAAGAACACGTTGCCGAGCAGGTGCTCCTCGATCGGCGGCTGCTTCATGCCGAGGGCGAGGCCGCGGTAGCGGCCCCAATGATAGGGCACAGCGCCGCCGCCATGGGGAATGATCAGCTTCAGCGTCGGAAAATCCTTGAACAGGTCGGCGCTGATGAGCTGCATGAACGCCGTCGTATCGGCCGCGATGTAGTGCGCGCCCGTCGCATGGAAGTTCGGGTTGCAAGACGCGCTGACGTGGATCATCGCCGGCACGTCGAGCTCGACCATCTTCTCGTAGATCGGATACCAGGACCGGTCGGTAATCGGCGCGCCGGTCCAGTACCCGCCGGAAGGATCGGGATTGAGGTTCAGGCCGACGAAGCCCAGCTCCTTCACGCAGCGTTCCAGCTCTGGAATGCAGTTCTCGGGCGGCACGCCAGGAACCTGCGGCAGCTGGCAGACGCCGATGAAGTTCTGCGGGAAGATGCCGCAGATGCGGGCGATCAGGTCATTGCAGACCTCGGCCCATTGCCGGGCCGTGGCGTCGTCGCCCTGGTGATGGGCCATGCCGGCGGCGCGTGGCGAGAAGATCGTCACGTCGGTGCCGCGCTCGCGCTGCTGCTTGAGTTGCGCGCCCTCGATGCTCTCGCGCAATTCGTCGTCGCTGATCGCGAGATCGGCTTTGGACGGTCGGGTCGAGCCGTCAGCAATGGCGGCAAGCTGCCGCTCGCGGAAGTGCTGCAATGCCGGCGGCGCCGTCGTGTAGTGCCCGTGACAATCGATGATCATGTGGCGCTCCACGAACCGAACTGAATCATGAGTCTTAGAAAAGCCCTTCGTAGGACCCGCCGTCCAGTTGCAAATTCTGGCCGGTCATGAAGCCTGCCTGGACGCTGCACAGGAAGGCGCAGGTGCTGCCGAATTCCTCGGGCAGTCCCATGCGTTTTGCCGGCAGCGAGTTGATAATGCGCTGGCGGGCCGCCTCAACCGTGATGTTGTTCGCCTTCGCGATGCGCTCCGCCATGAACTTCTGCCGGTCGGTATCGATGCGCTCGGGCAACAGGTTGTTGATCGTCACGTTGTCGGCCACCGCGTTCCGCGACAGGGATTTGGAGATCGCCGTCAGGCCGGTTCGCGCCGCGGAGGAGAGGCCCATGTCTTCGAACTTCGGCGATTTTACCATGGCCGAAGTTATGTTGACGATCCGGCCGAACCGCCGCGCCCGCATGCCGGGAAGGAACGCCCTGATAAGCAGGATCGGCGCCAGCATGTTGGCTTCGATCGCCGAAATCCACTGGCCATGGTCCCAATCGCCGAAATGACCAGGCGGCGGACCGGCATTGTTGTTTACGAGGATATCCGCCTCGGGAGATGCCTTGAACAGCGCCTGGCGGCCGTCGTCGCAGTTGATGTCGGCCACCACGGGCGTCACCGAGACCCCGTATTTGGCCCCTAGCTCGTCCGCGGTCTGGCTGAGCCGCCCTTTGTCGAGGCCGTTGATGACGACATCGCAGCCCTCCAGCGCCAGCGCTTCCGCGCATGCCCGGCCCAACCCGCGCGAGGAGGCGCAGACCACCGCTTTGCGACCTCGCAATCCGAAATCCATGACCTCACCCCATCTATGTTGTTGTTTGCGCGTCCGGGCCTAGGCCGAACCGACCGGTTGCCAGACGGCGAAGCCGAGGCCGGTGCCGGTCAGGGCAGGCGTTCGGTAGGCCGGCGTGTACGACACCCAGGTCATGTTGAGATCGCGGGCGGCGGCAGCCACCACGAGCCAATTGCGGATTTCCGAACTGCCCGCCTGCAACCGCTTCACATTAAGCCCGGCAAGGAAATCGAGGTCCTTGCGCTTTATCGCGTCGATGATGGGGCGGTCGAGGTCTTCCTCGGCCTGAAAATGGCTGAGGCCGCCCGAGGCGATGATGCCAACCCGGAGATTTTCGGGATAGCTCGCGATGAGATCGCGAACGGCCTCTCCAAAGGCCAGGCACCTCTGTGGCCGGGGCGGGTTGGGCGGATAGAAGGTATTCATGAAGATCGGCACGATCGGCGTATCGGCGCCCTTCAGGTACTTGCGATGGATGAACGAGAAGGCATGTCCCTCGTACTTTTCGGGGACCAGGCCGTTCATGGTGGTTATGTCGAAGTCGCCTTCTCCGAGCCCGTCGATCAGATGTGAGGCCAGGCCGGCGTGAACCGGATAGTGGACGTCCTCGCCATCCTCGAGCCTGCGCATCTGCGCGCGCCGAAACCAGTCCTCAACCGGTGAGCTGGCCGCGTTTCGGATCGTCTCGCCATAGTAGATGGCGATCGGCGCCATCGCGGTGTCCTTGAACAACTCGTGCTGGTCGTCGCCGCACACGATCAGCACATCGAGTTTGGCTGCGGCGATCGCCTCGCGCATGTGCTGCATGGCCGACTGGACGGTGTTGTAGCGCTCGGTGAGGGCTGCCTCGCTCACGAGTTCGCCGGCATCGGCCGGCGCACGCGCCAGCAGGTCGTCATAGGTGCAGGGATCGCCATTGCGGTCGAAGTAGCGCCCGTTGGGATCGCGTTCGCGAAAGCCGGTCAGCCAGTCGGACAGCTCGCACGTCAGCATCACGCTGTGCGAGGACGCGAACGCCGCCACCAATTCCGCCATTGCTCCCTCCCAAAGGGCGTGACCCGGACCGTTGCGGGGTCAGGAAAATTATCAGGTCTCGGCACCGAAAGGCGCATTTTCGCCCGACTGTGACCGGCCAGGCGGCTTGAGCAAACTCGGCGCTGGCAGCCTTTGTATTTTTGTGTATACTGAAACCTGCGCCGGGTAACAAGTCAAAGTTTCGCAGAGGGTTCTGGGCTCGCGGGCTTCGCAAAAACGACGGATGGCAGCCGGCTGCACCGAGGGAGGAACAACATGAAGAAAGACAGCAGCGACCGCATCACCACCGGCCTTACGCGCCGGCAAGTGCTCAGGAACACCGCCCTGACCATGTCATTCGGCGGAGTCGTCGGCATGGGCTTGCACATGCCGTCGGCATTGGCCGGCACCGATCCCAACACCCTTGTGGTGACGGTCGGAAATGAGATCGCCACGCTCGATCCGGACCACTACTCCAACTGGAACGACTACTGGGTGATCGGCAACATGTTCGAGGGGCTGTATCGCCCTGACTTGTCGGGCGATCTGGTGCCGGCTCTGGCCGAAAAGGTCGATCTCAGCGCCGACGGCCTTGTCTACACGATCACGTTGCGCGCAGGCGCCAAGTTCCACAACGGCGAGCCGGTCACCTCCGACGACGCCATCTTCAGCCTGAACCGCACCTTCAATCCTGACACGCGCAACCAGCGGCGCACGCTGCTGGCGACCAACATCGAGAACATTGAGCGCGTCGATGATCGGACGTTCAAGCTGCACCTGAAGCAGATCGACTCGGAGACCATCGCCAAGTTCAGCTTCTACTGGCAGATCAAGCCGAAGAAATACCTCGAGGAGGTCGGCGACGAGGGCTTCGCCGCGAATCCGATCGGCACGGGCCCATTTCAGTTCGTCGAGCGCAAGCCGAACCAGTACATCCGCATGAAGGCGTTCAAGGACTATTGGGGCGACCAGCCGAACATCGCGGAGGTCATGCTCAAGATCGTGCCCGAGGAGCAAAGCCGCCTCGCGCAGGTGCTGGCCGGCGAGGCTGATGTCGTCACGCCGATTTCGCCGGTCGTGGCGGAGAAGCTGAAGGCATCTGCGGCGGTCAACGTCGTCAGGGTCGACGCGCTTCTCAACGTGATCCTGTTCTACAGCACGCTCCATCCGGAGACGGCGAAAAAGGACGTTCGCCAGGCCCTGTCTTTCGCCATCGACCGCGAGGCGATGCGGAAGTCACTGGTTCTGGGTTACGCCGCGCAGCAGGAGCTGTGGTGCACGGCGGGTCAGCCGGCCTGCGACACCACCGGCGTCGAGCCCTACACCTACGATCCCAAAAAGGCCCGCGCTCTGCTGGAGAAGGCCAATTTCGACTTCAGCAAGCCGATCAAGTTCCTCGGCCAGGCCGGCGGACGCGTGGCGGCCAGCAAGGAAACCTGCGAGGCCATCGCGCAGTACTACAATCAGGTCGGCGTGCAGGTGACGCTCGAACTGCTCGAGTTCGGCGCGTGGAACGCGATCAAGGGTGCCGAAGTGAAGGATCCCTCCTACGCCGTCATCTTCTCGACGGCGCCGGATCCCTCGAAGGACGTCGCCTACAAGCTCTTCGTCAATACGAACTCCAAGACCCGCTCGGCCTATGTGTTCGACGAAGAGAACGACAAGATGCTGGCGAAGATGAACACCATCATCGACCCGAAGGAGCGGTACGACTTCCTCAACAAGATCATGCGCCGCCTGCATGATGAGGCTTTCATCCTCCCGCTTTGGGCGATGGACTCTCTCTACGTGACGGCGAAGAACATCGATCTGAAGGTGCCGCCTTACCTGTCCTACACGGCCCTCGACAACGTATCGAAGTCCGCCTGACGGCCACTTACGGCATTTCACCTTGACGATCTGCCTGGCAGCGCCCCCCTCGGGGCGCTGCTCTTTCGTCAGGCGATAGGCAGAGGGGATTGATGCTCCGGCACGACGTGGGCAGTTCGGGATTGCGGGTTTCGTCGATCGGCCTCGGCTGCAACAATTTCGGCGGCCGGCTCGATCAGGCAGAAACCGCATCTATCGTGCATAGTGCGCTCGACCACGGCATCACGCTGTTCGATACCGCTCCGAACTACGGCGAAGGTCGCTCGGAAGCGATGCTTGGTGAAGCCCTCGGTGCCCGGCGCAAGGACATCGTTCTGGCCACCAAATTCGGGGCGCGCAGCGCCGATGCCGGTCGCCGCTATGACAACTCGCGTCAGAACATCATGCATTCGGTCGAGCGCAGCTTGACCGCACTCCGCACGGAATGGATCGACCTCTACCAGATGCACTGGCCCGATTCCGCGACGCCGATCGAGGAAAGTCTCCGCGCTCTCGATGACCTCGTGCGTCAGGGCAAGGTCCGCTACGTCGGCTGTTCCAACATGCCGGCCTGGCAGCTTGTCGATGCTCAGTGGACCGCGCGAACCCAAAATCTGTCGGCCTTCATTTCCTGTCAGGACGAGTACTCATTGCTCGCGCGCACCATCGAGCGCGAACTCATTCCCGCAATTTCCGCCTGCGGCCTTGGCCTGCTGGCCTACTCGCCGCTGGCCTCCGGCCTGCTCACCGGAAAATACCGGAGCGGCGGCGGAGGCCCGACCGACGGCAGGCTTTCGGCACCGGGAATCTTCACCGACAAATTCCTGAACGAGTCCAATCTTGCTCGGGTATCGGCGCTCTCGGAGTTGGCAGATCGCTACGGGCTCGCCTTGCTTGACGTGGCGTTGCGCTGGCTTGCTTCGCGGCCGGCCGTGTCGAGCATATTGGTCGCCGCGATGACTCCGGATCAGCTTGCCGCAAACGTTCGCGCAGCGGCGGGCGAACTGCCGGGTGAACTGCTGTGCGAACTGGACCACCAACGCTGACCGCGACGTAAAAAAATCGCCGAGACATCTGGAAAGGGCATCGCATGACTCTTCTTGCCATGGCACCGACGACATTGCCTGAGACAGCACCGCTGGAATTCATCGCGGCCGCGGCGGAGGCCGGCTACGATGCAGTCGGTCTGCGCCTCAATCGCTCGCCGGGCCTGCCTTTCAGTCCGGTGGTCGGCGACGCGCCGCTCATCCGCGAGATCAAGCGGGCGTTGGCGGACACTGGACTGAGCGTCCTCGATATTTTCAGCTTTTATCTCGAGCCGGTGATCGACCTCGACATGTTTCGCGCGGCGATGGAGATCGGCAGCGAACTCGGTGGCCGCTACGCGCTGGTCATGGGCGACGATCCGGATTGGTCGCGGCAACGGGAGAACTTCGCAAGGGTTGCCGAGATGGCGGCGGGATTTGGTCTGGTCCCGGCGCTCGAACCGGCGGTTACCCGGCCGCTCGCCTCTCACCGCCTGAGCGAATTGCTGATCGCCGAGTCGGGCCGGAGCGACGCCGTCATCTGTCTCGATCCGCTCAATCTTATGCGCGCCGGCGAGACCGCTGCGGACATCGCTTCGATGAACCCGCGGCTGTTTCCCTTCGCGCAGATCGGCGACGGGTTTCTCGACGCCGGCGGATTCGATCCCGCCAAGCTCGGGAAGATGAGCCCGAACCGCAGGGCGATGATCGGCGATGGCGATCTGCCGGTGACTGCGATCCTTGATGCGCTTCCGGCGGGAATCCCCCTCAGTGTCGAGACGCCGGTGGCGATTGGAATCGCCGAAGGGCGTGGCGTACCCAGCGCCGCCGAATGGGCGAAGCGGACACTCAGCAATGCGCGCGAATTTCTCGACGGCTACAGGCGCGATGGAGCGAACTGATGAACCCGCTTATCCTCGCGCCGACGTCGGTGATGGAGACCCCGCCGCTGGACTTCCTGCGGATCGCGGGCGAGGTAGGCTATGACGGCGTCGGCCTGCGTCTCTATCGTTCGCCGCGTCTGCCCTATCATCCGGTGCTCGGCGACGCGCCGCTGATCCGCGACATGAAGCGGACGATCGCCGAATACGGACTGCGCGTCGTCGACATCTTCACCTTCTATCTTCAGCCGGAAACGAATGTGGACGACTTCCGTCCGGCCCTCGAGCTTGGTGCGGAGTTCGGCGCCAGCCATGCCGTGGTTCAGGGGGACGATGCCGACTGGCCGCGCCTTCGCGATCGTTTCGAGCAGATCTGCGTCAGCGCCGGTGACCTGGGTCTCACCATCATCCTCGAGTTCATGCCGGCGCGCGCGTTGGCGACACTTGAACTTGCCATCCGCCTTCTCGGCGAAACCGAGCAACGCAACACTGCGATCCTCATCGATCCGCTGCACCTCGCGCGCTCGGGAGGTACGCCGGAGGACGTCCGGCGCGCCGACGCGAAGCTGTTTCCATTCGCGCAGTTCTGCGACGGGATGCTCAAACCCGGCGAACCCGATCTCTCGCTTCTCGGTCAGGCGGCGATGGACACCGGCGCCCGGTGCCTGCCCGGCGAGGGCATGCTTCCGTTGCGGCCTTTGCTGGACGCGTTGCCGGCGGACCTTCCGCTAAGCATCGAGGTTCTGCCGCAGCCGGGTATCAGCGTGGGTGAAGCAAGGGACTGGGCGTCGCTGCTGCTCGATTCGACGCGCCGCTATCTTGCCGAAAGCACCGCCGGTCGATAGTCGCCGCCGATCGGCGCCGGCAACTTACACGGCCACCGGTATCGGCCCGGTCTCGGCCTTGCTGCCCTTCTCGATTTCCTCGAAATAATGGCAGGCCACCTGGTGCCGCTGCTCGGTCGTCCGTAGTTCCGGCACGACCGCCGCGCAATGTTCGGTCGCGAACGGACACCGCATGCGAAACTGGCAGCCCGAAGGCGGCTGAAGCGGATTGGGCAATTCGCCGATGAGCCGGTGATGGCCGAGCGGCTGGTTCATCGACGCAACCGCGACCAGTCGTTTGGTGTAGGGATGCAGCGGGCGATGCAGCACGCGTTCGGCCGCGCCAATCTCGATCATCCGGCCGAAATACATCACGCCGACATTGTCGCTGAGGTAGCGGACCACGGCGAGGTCGTGACCGATGAAGAGATAGGTAAGGCCCAGCCGTCGCTGCATGTCGCGGAGCAGGAGAAGAATCTGCGCGCGGATCGACACGTCGAGCGCGGACACCGGCTCGTCGAGGATGAGAAGCCGTGGGTCCACCGACAGCGCACGCGCGATGGCGACGCGTTGCCGCTGTCCGCCGCTGAACTGGTACGGGAAGCGATCTCCGGCATCGCGCGGAAGGCCGACGAGATCGAGAAGATCCTTCAGGCTCGCGGCGATTTTTTCCTTGCTGGCGCCTTGCGCCTGCAGCGGTTCGCCGATGATTGTACGCACGCGCAGTCGCGGGCTGAGCGCGCCATAGGGATCCTGCAACACGACCTGCGCCAGGCGCCGATAGTCGCGTTCTCCCTCCGCCGACTGCTGGAAAATGTCGGCGCCGGCGACAAGGATGTGACCGGCGCTCGGCTTCTCGAGCTTCAGGATCATCTTGGCAACAGTGGTCTTGCCGCTGCCCGACTCGCCGACGAGGCCGAATGTCTTGCCGGCCGGAATGCGGAAAGACACGTTGTCGGTGGCCGTGACGATCCCGCTCGAGCGCGGCTGCCCGCGCTTGCTGACCTTGTATGTCTTGCTCAGGTTCTCGACAACGACGAGGTTTTCGCCAGTGGCGGCGTTCATTGGCCGTCCTCTCCCAGCCAGCAGAACATGCGGTGTCGCGTGCCGACCATCGTCTCGCGAGGCAGTTCGTTCCGGCAGCGCGGCATTGCCGACGAACAGCGGTCGACGAACGCGCAGTAGTTGCCAAGGTCGGCAAGGTTGGGGACCTGGCCCGGTATGGAGCGCAGGGTGACTTCGGTTCCGTCGAGTCTCGGAATCGAAGCGAGCAGCGCCTGCGTGTAGGGATGGCGCGGTGCCGAGAAGATGCTCTCTACCGGTCCCTCCTCGACGATGCGCCCGGCATACATGATGGCGACGCGATCGCAGACGCGGCGGATCACGCCGAGGTCGTGGGTGACGATGATAATAGCCGTGCCGCGGCGGTCGCGAATATCGCGGAACAGGACGAGGATCTCTTCCTGTACGGTGGCGTCGAGCGCGGTGGTCGGCTCGTCGGCGAGCAAAAGCTTCGGCGCGGTGGCGCTCGCCATCGCGATCAGGATGCGCTGGCGCATGCCGCCCGACAGCTCGTGCGGATATTGCCGCAGTCGCGTTTCCGGCGAGGTGAGCTGCACCGCCGACAGCAATTCGATCGAGCGGCCGCGAACTGCATCCGCCGCCAATCCTGCGCGATTGGTGAGCACTTCCCCGAGCTGGTTCCCGATCGTGAACATCGGGTCCAGGGACGTCATCGGATTCTGCAGCACCATCGAGATTTCGCGTCCGCGCAATTGTCTGAGCGCCGCATTGCTCATGGCATTGAGCGAGCGCCCATCAAACTTGACTTCGCCGGTCACCTGCGCCGCTGCGGGCAGGGAACGCGCGATCGCCGCGCAGAGCGTGGTCTTGCCGCTTCCCGACTCCCCGGCGATCCCGAGGATTTCGCCGGGCGCGAGATCGAGGTCGACATGCGAGACAGCGCGCACCGGCTTTTCGGGGCCGCCGAAACTGACGGTCAGATCGCGGACTTCGATGAGAGACATCAGGGGTTCACAACCTGCTGCGCGGATCGAGACGCGCGCGCACCCAGCGACCGAGCGTGTTGAAACTGAGCACGGCTATGACGATGGCGAGACCCGGCAAGGTGGTAAGCCACCACGCGAAACCGAGAAATGTCCGACCGTCCGCGAGCATCAGGCCCCAGGAGACCTGCGGCGGTTGGATGCCGACGCCGAGAAACGACAGTGACGATTCAAGGATGATGGCGCGCCCAATATCGAGTAGGGCGAGCACCGCCACCGAGTTGAACGCGTTGGGCAGGACGTGTCGCCAGATGATCCGCCACGACGGTACGCCGGCGACGCGCGCCAGCGTGACATAGTCCCGCTCCTTGATGCCTATGGCCTCGCTGCGAACCAGCCGCGCATAGCGCGCCCAGTTGGCGATCACCATGACGGTGATGATGTTGCCGAAGCCCGAGCCGAGTGCGGCGACCAGGGCCAGCGCCAGCAGGATAAAAGGCAGCGCGAGAAACGCATCGACGACACGCATGATGATCGTCTCGACGATTCCGCGGACATAACCTGCAATGACGCCAACGGCGACGCCGATGGTCCCGCCGAACAGGGTCGCGGCAGCAGCCGTCGCGAGGGATATGCGCGCTCCAGCAATGAGGCGACTCAGAACATCGCGACCGAGCTGGTCCGTGCCGAAGAAATGCTGGATCGTGCCGCCCTCCTGCCACGCCGGCGGTGCCAGAATGTTTGACAGGTCGATCGCGTCCTTCGCGTAAGGCGCGATCGTCTGGCCAAAAACGGCGGCGACGACCAGAAGCGTGCACGACACAGTCACGAAAAGCGGCGGCCGGTCCGGGCTTAGGAGAGCACCGATGAAAACGCGACGCGCCAGGCCTGTCGGCCGGCCCTGTGCGGAAGACACCACGGTGACCTGCTCGCTCACTTGCGCAACCTCGGATCAAGCACGGTGTAGAGAATGTCGACTGCCAGGTTGATCATCATGAACATCAAGGCCGTGATGGTGACGATGGCCTGCACCACCGGATAGTCGCGGCCGAGGATGGCCTCGACGATGCGCTGCCCGATTCCGGGCCAGGCGAAAACACGCTCGGTGACGATCGCACCGCCGAGTATCAGTCCAAACTGCAGGCCGAAATACGTGATGATCGGCAGCGATGCATTGCGCAGCGCATGCTTGAGCAGGATGCGCATTTCGGAAAATCCGAGGATGCGCTGGAGATGGACGAAGTCGCTGCGCATCGCCTCCTGCATGTTCGCCTGGGTGAGACCGGCGATGGCGGCTGATGTCGAAATTGCCAGCGTCATGGCGGGCAGCACGAAGTAGATCGGCGACCCGTAGCCCGATGTGGGAAACAGCGGCAGCCAAAGTGCGAACACCATGACCAGCGTCAGCCCCGCCCAGAATGGCGGCAGCGCCTGGCCCAGACTCGCGTACCAGTTCACCAGCCGCGTCGGCCACTTGCGGCGCGTGGCGGCAGCCGCAATTCCGAGTGGCAGACCGATGATGACGGAGAGGATCATTCCCACAGCGGCGAGTTGCAGGGTCGGGCCGAGTGCCTCGAGAGCGACTTGCATGGCGGGCCTTCGATGCTGAAAGGATTCGCCGAAATCGCCGTGGGCCACCCTCGTCAGGAAGAAGACGAACTGTTCCGGATAGCTGCGGTCGAGACCGTAGGCATGACGGAACGCGTCTATCTCGGCTTTACCTGCCTCCGGCGGCAGGAGCAGATAGGTCGGATCGCCGCTCAGCCGCGATAAGCTGAAGACGAGAAACGTGACCAGAAGCAGGGTCACGAGTGTCTCGCCGAGCCGCCGCGCAAGATAATAGACCATCGGCAACCTCGGCCTCCCTGCCGGCGATTGTGCGGCTCTGCCAGGCGATTGAAATCTTGCAACCTCGACCGGGATTGCGGCCAGCGCCACAACCCTGTCGTGTCGGGTAAAAGCCCGCGCGACTATCAAGCAAAAACAGAAGCCAGAACAGCAACTTAACTATTGAAAATTATGCGATTTTTACGACGCGAAGTCAATGATTTCTGAGTGTTCTGGAGCGGTTTGGCAGACAAATTTCGCGCCTTCGTGAGCGCCTTCGAACGGCGCTTTCGTATGCCTGTATGAACGCGCAACCGATGACGATCGACACCGTCGTGGGATCGCCGCTGCACGCTCGTCGCGGCGTGGCTGTTCTGACAGATGATGGGGCGCGGGACCCGGTTTTGGATCGCGCCGGACGTGGCGTCGCGAACCGCGCACGCGAAGCGCCAGAATACGTCAACACTGCCAGAAAGGGATGGTCCCGGAACCAGGCTATTGATTGTCGAGCGGCCTTCGGACCAGGAGTGGTAGTGCGGACGATGGCCGCTTTCCATCAGCGACGATGCAATGAATCTGAAATCTGAGAGCGACAAGGGAGCCCGTTACTGGTTCTCGGGGAACGAAAGGGTCGGGTCACGCATTGGATACTGGGGCTTGGGCGAAAACCCAAAGAGGGAGACCCATGCTCAAGAATGTCTCTGCAATGGCTGCAGTAGCGATCGTGGTCCTGACCAGTTCTGTCGCAGTGCAGGCCCAGGGCAAAACCCCCTACGATGCCATCGTCCAGAATGGTCACGGGAATGGCGCGTTCACCGATCAGGGCGAGTATGTCACGAACGGCAAGGTGAACTTTTCCGACGAAGGCGCGATGCGTTCGGTGAACGGACAGGGCGGCGCACATGCCAGCCCGAATAGCGCCGTCGACACCGACGGAACGCCCGCGTGCCCGAACTGTGGTGACAAGGGTGAAGGAACGCGGGTCGAGCCGCCCGGAACCTTCGGGAAATAGCTTCGTCAGCAAGTATAGGCACGGGAGTTGCCGCTGCGCCTGCTTATGGCAGGTGCAGCGGCGCTTGCACGGATTCGAGCTGACCAACTTCTGCGCCGGACAGTGCCAGCAGTTCACCGAGGGCCATCGCCAGTCAACGTTCCGCTCGACCCGCCGTGACGGTTGATCTGGCGCAATGACCATGGCGCGGCCAATGCTATTGGACTGGTATGGCCGACGAGTATCACCCTTTAGCCGAGCCGGTTCTTGCAGCCGCTCGCGCCCTTGTGGCTCAGGCCGTCGTCACGGGCTGGCGGATAGACGCCAACGCCGAGGCTTCGTTCATCTGCTCGGTCTTTCGCGAAATTGGCTGCCCAAGCGCCGACATTGCCGAACAAATCATTGTCGAGGCGATCAAGGCGGGAGCTCGCCTGGCGTAGCCGCCTGCCAGGACACTCTCGCGCAGGCAGGCCAAGTCCATGAACGACATGCGACGAAAATCGGTTACGCGCCGGTTCATGGGCGAAGAGCGCGCCACATAATCGCTGGCACGCGCATGCGACATCTCTTTGCGGCCAGGGAGGCGGCCTCGATGCCGAACAAACAGCCGCCGGAGAAGTCTGCGGCCTGACCGCCTTGCTAAGTACTTGATTTATCGCGCATATTTGGTGGAGCCAGGCGGAATCGAACCGCCGACCTCTTGAATGCCATTCAAGCGCTCTCCCAACTGAGCTATGGCCCCATCCGGGTATTCCTCGGCGTTCCGGGCGAAAATTCGCCCGGCTGCCTTTCCGTCGCCTTCGGGTTGGGACCCGTCAGCGGAAGCGCGCGGACATTAGGCCGCGACGCCTCGCCGGATCAAGACCGCGCGTGCGCGGTCAGGTGTCTTCCTCGTCGACGTCGCCGATGATGTCGCCGACGTCCTCGTCCTCGTCTTCCTCGTCATCGGCGAGGAAGGTGTTGTCCTCCTCGTCGTCGTCGTCTTCCACTTCGTCGTCCTCGCCGGCCACCTTGACCGCGCCGCTCTCTGCGGCTTCGTCGTCGGCTTCCTCGAGAGTTACCAGCTCGACCGCTGCCTTCTCATCGACGTCCTCTTCGACTGCCGGTTTGACCACCTTGGCGGCGGGCTGCGAACGCGCCCGTGCGGGTGCGGCCGCTTCGAAAAGCGTGCCGCATTTGGGACAAACGATCGGTGAGCGATTGAGGTCGTAATATCGCGCACCGCAATTGGGACAGAGCCGTTTGGTTCCGAGCTCAGCTTTCGTCACGGTTATGCCTCGTCCGGAGCGTTAAGCGGCCCCCCCATAATGCGACTGCGGGGGCCTGTCAAAAGCATTTGTTGGGCGGGCCTTGCCCTGATGATGACCTGCCGCCGCGGCTATGCTATCCGGACGGCGTTGAGCGGGCCCGGCCGGGGGATGGCAAACGGCGGCCCGCCGCCAATCGTGCCGCGTTCGCGGTCGCCTTATCAAGCGGAGAAAGTGGTTATTCATGTCGAGCGATGGCGCCGCACAACCGCTCACGTCCCGTCGGTCGGGACCGCTCAAGGGGTCAATTCGGCCCCCGGGCGACAAGTCGATCTCTCACCGTTCGTTGATGCTGGGGGCGCTCGCGGTCGGCGAAACGTCGATCGACGGGTTGCTTGAGGGAGAGGATATTCTCGCCAGCGTTGCCGCCATGCGCGCCTTCGGCGCCACCGTCACCCAGTCCGGCCCCGGCGCCTGGAAGGTCAACGGGCTGGGCGTCGGCGGCCTGCTCGAGCCCGAAGGCGTCATCGACTACGGCAATGCCGGCACTGGCGTCCGCCTGGCGCTTGGCCTCGCCGGCAGCCATGCCTTCGCCACCACCTTCA
The DNA here is from genome assembly GCA_963798195.1 of uncultured Alphaproteobacteria bacterium. Taxonomy (GTDB): domain Bacteria; phylum Pseudomonadota; class Alphaproteobacteria; order Rhizobiales; family Kaistiaceae; genus CAVSRC01. The sequence continues at coordinate 102,066 of CAWCSF010000001.1, forward strand.
CCGGCGATGCTTCTCTGGTCGGCCGGCCGATGGGTCGCATTTTCGATCCGCTCCGTCGCATGGGCGTGCAGGCGATTGCCCGCTCCGGCGACCGCCTGCCGGCGACGGTGCGCGGGCCGGATACGCTGGTGCCGATCGAGTACCGGGTTCCGGTGCCCTCGGCGCAGGTCAAGTCCGCCGTCCTTTTGGCCGCGCTGAACAGCGGCGGCGTCACCACCGTCATCGAGCCCGTCGCCACCCGCGACCATACCGAGCGCATGCTGGCGGCCTTCGGCGCCGCCATCGAGGTGGAGGAAGGCGAAGGCGGCCGCACCATCCGGATCGAGGGTGGGCGCAATCTCAAGCCGCAGAAGATCACCGTGCCCGGCGATCCGAGTTCGGCCGCCTTCCCGCTGGTCGCCGCTCTTATCGTCGAGGGCTCCGACGTCACCATCGAGAACGTGCTGCTCAACCCGACCCGCACAGGCCTCATCGAAACGCTCCTCGAAATGGGCGCCGACATCACCATCGGCAAGCGCCGCGCCGTCGGTGGTGAGGAGGTCGGCGATATCCGCGTCAAGGCGAGCCGCCTCAAGGGCGTCACCGTGCCGGCCGCGCGTGCCCCGTCCATGATCGACGAGTACCCGGTGCTGGCCGTCGCCGCGGCCTTCGCCGAGGGCGACACGCTGATGGAAGGCATTGGCGAGATGCGGGTCAAGGAATCGGACCGCATCAACGCTGTCTGCATTGGCCTCAAGGCCAACGGCGTCGCGGTCGAGGACACGCCGGATTCGATGCTGGTCCACGGCGGCTCCAACAGCCGCGGCGGCGGCACCGTCGTCACCCACCTCGACCATCGCATCGCCATGAGCTTCGTCGTGCTCGGCCTTGCGTCCGACAAGCCGGTGACCGTTGACGACGCCCGGCCTATCGCCACCAGCTTCCCCGAGTTCCGCAGCCTGATGACCGGGCTCGGCGCCGATCTCGGCGATGCGGTTGGCGGTTAGCGGGAACGCACCGGTGGTCCTTGTGCGACGGGCGCTGCCGGCCGGTACCCTCCCCCCTTGCGGGGGAGGGACAGGGAGGGGGGTGCGGGCACCGTCGTGCCGCTACCCCTCGCAAGCTTCGCTCGTTCTCCTCCCATGATTATCGCCATCGACGGCCCGGCTGCCGCCGGCAAGGGCACGCTCGCCGAGCGACTGGCGCAGCATTATGGCCTTCCCTATCTCGACACCGGCCTTCTCTACCGGCTGGTCGGCAAGATTGCCGCCGATCGCGGACTTGATCCCGACGATGCCGAGGCGATGACCACTGTCGCGAAGGCCCTCGACCCGGACCTGCTCCGCGATCCCACCCTCCGCGGCCACGAGGCCGGCGAACTCGCTTCCCGCGTCGCCGTGCATCCGGGTGTCCGCGCCGCGCTGCTTCAGTTCCAGCGCGATTTCGCGGCCCGGCCGGAGGGAGCCGTCCTCGATGGCCGCGACATTGGCACCGCCGTCTGCCCGCAAGCAGAGGTCAAGATTTACGTGACCGCCAGCCCGGAAGAACGGGCCCGGCGGCGCACCGGTGAGCTTCAGGCCAAAGGCCGTTCGGTCGCCTACGAGCGCATCCTGGCCGAAATCAAGGCGCGCGATACCCGCGATGCGGGCCGGGCCGCCGCGCCCCTCAAGGCGGCGTCCGATGCTTACTTGCTCGATACTACCGACAAGGGTATAGAAGCCGCGTTCCGCGCGGCCGTTGACTTTGTCGACCGGGCCAGAGCTGGACGCGAGTGACGGGAACGCTGCCCGACTGGGCACGTTGCCGCTTTTCGTGTTTTCCGGCCCTCTCGATTGAGCGTCCGCGGCCCCGCCTGAAAGGCGGACGGAACAAGTAATGCCGCATTCCAGACCCCGAGCGCCGCGCCGCATGCAAGCGGGCGTCCATCCGGAAGGGTTTGGGCATGGGGAACCGATCAACGCCAACCGTCGGCAAGCGCCACCGGCGATGCAGGAGTTTCAATGCAGGTAGCTACCCCCACCCGGGAAGATTTCGCCGCCCTCCTCGACGAAAGCTTTAAGTCAGACGAACTCATGGAGGGGGCCGTCATCAAGGGGACGGTCGTCGCGATTGAAAAGGATCTCGCGGTCATCGACGTCGGTCTCAAGACCGAAGGTCGCATCGCGCTCAAGGAATTCACCGTGCCCGGCCGCGAGCCCGACCTCAAGGTCGGCGACGAGGTCGAGGTCTATCTCGAGCGCATCGAAAACGCGCTCGGCGAGGCCGTGCTCAGCCGCGAGAAGGCTCGCCGCGAAGAGAGCTGGGTCAAGCTCGAGGAGAGCTTCAACAAGAACGAGAAGGTGACGGGCGTCATCTTCAATCAGGTCAAGGGCGGCTTCACCGTCGATCTCGATGGCGCCGTGGCCTTCCTGCCGCGCAGCCAGGTGGACATCCGCCCCGTGCGCGACGTCTCGCCGCTCATGCACACGCCGCAGCCGTTCCAGATCCTCAAGATGGACAAGCGCCGCGGCAACATCGTCGTGTCGCGCCGCACCGTTCTCGAGGAGACCCGGGCGGAGCAGCGCTCCGAGCTGGTCCAGAGCCTCGAGGAAGGCCAGATCATCGACGGCGTCGTCAAGAACATCACCGACTACGGTGCCTTCGTCGATCTCGGCGGCATCGATGGCCTGCTGCACGTCACCGACATCGCGTGGCGCCGCATCAACCATCCGTCCGAGGTTCTCTCGATCGGCCAGACCGTCAAGGTGCAGATCATCCGCGTCAACCACGAGACGCACCGCATCTCGCTCGGCATGAAGCAACTCGAGGCCGATCCGTGGCAGGGCATCGAGGCCAAGTACCCGGTCAATGTCCGCTTCAAGGGCCGCGTCACCAACATCACCGATTACGGCGCGTTCGTTGAGCTTGAGCCCGGCATCGAGGGGCTGATCCACGTCTCCGAAATGTCGTGGACCAAGAAGAACGTCCACCCCGGCAAGATCGTTTCGACCAGCCAGGAAGTCGAGGTCATGATCCTCGAGGTCGATCCGGTGAAGCGGCGCATCTCGCTCGGTCTCAAGCAGACGCTCGACAATCCGTGGGAAACCTTCGCCGAGAAGTTCCCCGTCGGCTCGATTGTCGAGGGCGAGGTCAAGAACAAGACCGAGTTCGGTCTGTTCATCGGTCTCGATGGCGATGTCGACGGCATGGTCCACCTGTCGGATCTCGACTGGAACACGCCGGGCGAACAGGCAATCGAGAACTTCAACCGCGGCGACATGGTCAAGGCGCAGGTTCTCGACGTCGATGTCGAGAAGGAGCGCATCTCGCTTGGCGTCAAGCAGGTCGGCGGCGACCCCTTCACCGAAGCTGCCGCCTCCGGCGAAATCCGCAAGGGTGCGGTCGTCACCTGCGAAGTCATCGAGGTGAAGGACGCCGGCATCGACGTCCGCATCGCCGATACCGACCTCACCGCCTTCATCCGCCGGTCCGATCTGTCGCGTGATCGTTCGGAGCAGCGGCCGGAGCGTTTCGCCAAGGGCGAGAAGGTCGATGCGCGGGTGACCAACTTCGACAAGAAGACCCACAAGGTCTCGGTGTCGATCAAGGCGCTCGAAATCGCCGAAGAAAAGGAAGCCGTCGCACAGTACGGCTCGACCGACTCCGGCGCTTCGCTCGGCGATATCCTTGGCGCGGCCCTCAAGGCCCGTCAGGACGACGAGGTCGAGGAAGAGAAGGAATAGTCGCGCCGCCCTGGGTTGCGTGACTGGAATGCAAGCGGCCCGCGCCTCATGGCGCGGGCCTTTTTATTTGGCCGTCGTTCAATCCCTGGGCCCGTCCCGTCCCGGCTACCGGTAGGGGCATGGCATCCGCGCAACGCCGATTTCTTTTGTTGCTCAAGCCCTTGCCCGTACGCCGCTAAGGCGCTAACCCACCCGGACTGGGGAACGAGAGGCCCGATCCCATGTCCATGACCGCCGATCAGATCGTCGATCGCCGTCGTCTGCGCCGAAAGCTGTCGTTCTGGCGCGTCGTCGGCTTCCTCGCGCTGCTCATCATCATCGCCGGCGCGTACTACGCTTACGCTGGCCGCGACGCTTTCCCGATGGTCGCCCAGGACCAGATCGCGCGCATCTCGGTCACCGGCTTCATCACCGACGATCGCCAGCGCAACGAGATGCTCGACCGGCTGTCCAGGTCCGACTCGGTCAAGGGTGTGATCGTCGCCATCGATTCAACCGGCGGCGCCAGTGCCGGCGGCGAGGCGCTCTACGAGAACCTCCGCAAGCTTGCCGAAAAGAAGCCGACCGTCGCCACCATTGCCACCGTCGGCGCCTCCGCCGCGTACATGACGGCGATTGCCACCGATCACATCGTCGCGCGGCGCACGTCGATCACCGGCTCCATCGGCGTGCTCTTCCAGTATCCCGAGGTCAGCAAGGCGCTCGACAACCTTGGCGTCAAGGTCGAGGACATCAAGAGCGGCCCGCTCAAGGCGCAGCCGAATCCGTTCGAGCCCGCAAGCGACGAGGCGCGCGCCGTCATCCAGGGCGTCGTCAACGATTCGTTCGACTGGTTCGTCGACATCGTCGCCGAGCGGCGCAACCTGCCGCGCGGCACCGCGCTCAATCTTGCCGATGGCCGCATCTATACTGGCCGTCAGGCGCTGAACGTGAAGCTCATCGACGAGATCGGCGGCGAGGATGCCGCCATCGCGTGGCTCGGCACCAAGGGCGTCGACGCGGCGTTGCCTATCCGCGACTGGAAGCCCGCCTCGTCGAGTGGCGGCCTCTTCTCGTTCGCCGATGCGGCGGTGTTCTGGATTGCCGAGAAGACCGGTCTCACGCCCGCGCTCGTGCGCGGCGGCGTGCTCGACCGCATTTTGCCCAAGGGTCTCAACCTTGACGGTCTTCAGTCGGTTTGGCAGGCTTCGGTTGGCGGGTCCGATGGCCTCGCGGAGGGGGCGTCGCGATGATCAAGTCGGAATTGGTTCAGAAACTTTCTGAACAGAACCCGCACCTCTACCAGCGCGACGTCGAGAATATCGTCAACGCGATTCTGAGCGAAATTACCGATGCGCTGGCGCGCGGCGATCGCGTCGAGTTGCGTGGCTTCGGCGCGTTCTCGGTCAAGAACCGTCCGGCGCGCACCGGGCGCAACCCGCGCACCGGCACGCGCGTATCGGTGACGGAAAAGTACGTGCCCTTCTTCAAGACCGGCAAGGAGATGCGCGAACGCCTCAACGGCTGAAGCGCGTGCCTCCCGGTCGAGTCCGTTGTATGTAGGGACTCGCATGCGACGTTTTCTGGTCCTTTTCGTTCTCTTGCCGCTCGCGATCATTGCGGTGGCCTTGTCCGTCGCCAATCGCGAGGCGGTCGTCCTCTCGCTTGATCCGTTCGGCGGGCCGTCGCCGCGCTGGTCGGTCGAGCTGCCGCTCTTCATCGTCCTGTTCGCCACCCTTGGCATCGGCGTTCTCCTCGGCGGCATCGCCACATGGCTCAGGCAGGGAAGATGGCGGCAGGCCGCGCGGTCCGAACGCGCCAATGCCGCCCGGCTGCGGCAGGATGTCGAGCGCCTGCGTGAGCGTGTGAGCACCGTGCCGGCGCTGGTCCCGCCGCATTCCGACCGCGACGCGGCCTGAGGCATCCGCGTGCGCTTCGTCGCCGCGGACGAGATCGAATCCGCCCTCGATTATCCTGCCCTGGTCGACGCCCTGCGTCAGGCGTTCCGCGCCGGCGTCGTCGCTCCGGTCCGTCATCATCACGAGATCGAACGGCCCGGCGAGACGGCGACGCTGATCCTCATGCCGGCGTGGCAGGCGGGCGAAGGCTATGTCGGGGTGAAGGTCGTCTCGGTCTTCCCGGGCAATGCAACGCGCGGCAGGCCCAGCGTCATGGGCACCTACCTGCTGCTCGCGGGCGATACCGGTGAGTCCCTGGCAGGCTTCGACGGCGCAACCCTGACAGTCTGGCGCACCGCTGCCGCCTCGGCCCTTGCGGCGAGCTACCTTGCGCGCGCCGATGCGTCCCGCATGGCCATGATCGGCGCCGGCGCGCTCGCCCCGCGTCTCATCGCCGCCCATGCCGCCATCAGGCCGCTCCGCGAGGTCGCGATCTGGAACCGCACCGCAGAGACAGCGCAGCGACTGGCGGCTTCGCTCTCCCGTCCCGGCCTCCGGGTCACCGCCACGACGGATGTCGAAGCCGCAGTCCGCGCAGCCGACATCGTCTCCGTCGCCACGCTCTCGACCCAGCCGCTGGTCCACGGCGACTGGCTGAGGCCCGGCGCGCATCTCGACCTCGTCGGCGCCTATGCGCCGCGCATGCGCGAGTCCGACGATGCAGCCGTGCGTCGCGCCCGCGTCTATGTCGATACCCGCGGCGGCGCACTGAAGGAGGCCGGCGATATCGTCCAGCCGATCGCGGCCGGGGTGATCGGCGAGCGCGACGTCGTTGGAGACCTCTTCGGACTCTGCCGGGGCGAAGTCGCTGGCCGTGGTTCAGACGGGGAGATCACGCTGTTCAAGTCGGTCGGCAGCGCCATCGAGGACCTCGCGGCCGCGGTGCTGGTCTGGCAGCGGCTGGCCGCTTAGGCGGGGAGAATTGGCGGAAACCGGTCATTTGCAATCTGCATCGAACTAGGCTTTTCCGGCCGCCGCCATCGTTGGACTCTCCCGCCTTTTCGTGCCAAATCCACCCCCATGAGCCTGATTGTGAAGATTTGCGGCCTCTCGACGGAGGAGACGCTGGACGCGGCCCTTGCCGCGGGCGCCGACATGGTCGGCCTGAACTTCTTTCCGAAGAGCCCGCGCTACCTGACGCTGTCCCGCGCCGCCGAATTGGCGAAGCGCGCCGCCGGCCGAACCGAGGTCGTTGCGCTGTCCGTGGACATGGACGACGCGGGACTTGCCGAGATCGTCGAGGCGATCCATCCCGACTGGCTGCAGCTCCATGGTCGCGAGACGCCGGAGCGTGTCGCCGAAATTCGCAAGAAATTCGGTCGGCAGGTGATGAAGGCAGTGGGCATCCGGCAGGCAGCCGATGTTGACGCGGCCCGCACGTACGAGTCCGTCGCCGACGGCCTGCTGCTCGACGCCAAGCCGCCAAAAGATGCGACGCGGCCGGGCGGCAACGGCGCATCGTTCGACTGGAGCCTGCTTGCCGGCTTCGATCCCGACATTCCCTGGCTCCTGTCGGGCGGTCTCGCGCCCGGCAATGTCGCCGAGGCCGTGGCGCTCACCGGAGCGCCGGGCGTCGATGTCTCCTCCGGCATCGAGAGCGCGCCGGGGCGCAAGGAAGCAAGTCTCATCAGGGCCTTCGTCGCCAATGCGCGCGGCGAGGCCATGCACAAGGTGGCCTCATGACGGTCCAGCCCAATACCTTCCGCGCCGGAGCGGACGAGCGCGGCTTCTTCGGCATGCACGGTGGGCGTTTCGTCGCCGAGACGTTGATGCCGCTGATCCTCCAGCTTGAGGAAGCCTACAACGACGCCAGGGCCGATCCTGAATTCCAGCGCGAGATGGATGGCCATCTCGCCACCTATGTCGGACGCCCAAGCCCGCTCTACTATGCCGAAAGGCTGTCGGAGCACCTCGGCGGCGCGAAGGTCTATTTCAAGCGCGAGGAGCTGAACCACACCGGCGCCCACAAGGTGAACAATGTGCTCGGCCAGATCATGCTGGCGCGGCGCATGGGCAAGACGCGCATCATTGCCGAGACCGGCGCCGGCATGCATGGCGTCGCCACCGCGACGCTCTGCGCCAAGTTCGGCCTGCCCTGCATCGTCTACATGGGCGCGGTCGACGTCGAGCGGCAGCAGCCGAACGTGCTGCGCATGAAGATCCTCGGCGCCGAGGTGCGCGCGGTCGAATCCGGTTCGCGCACGCTGAAGGACGCCATGAACGAGGCCCTGCGCGACTGGGTCTCCAATGTCGAGGATACGTTCTATTGCATCGGCACGGTTGCCGGGCCGCATCCCTATCCGTCGATGGTCCGCGACTTCCAGTCGATCATCGGCCGCGAGACGCGCGAGCAGATGCTGGCGGCGGAAGGCCGGTTGCCGGATTCGCTGATCGCATGCATCGGCGGCGGGTCGAACGCCATGGGGCTCTTCCATCCGTTCCTGGATGACACCGATATCGAGATTTACGGCGTCGAGGCCGCCGGCCACGGCGTCAAGAGCGGCATGCACGCCGCCTCCATTGCCGGCGGCAGGCCGGGTGTCCTGCACGGCAACCGCACCTACCTGCTGATGGACGCCGACGGCCAGATCGCCGAGGCGCATTCGATTTCCGCCGGCCTCGATTATCCCGGCATTGGCCCGGAGCACGCCTGGCTCAACGATGTCGGCCGCGTGAAATTCCTCTCCGCCACCGATGACGAGGCGGTCGCCGCCTTCCAGTTGTGCAGCAGGCTTGAGGGCATCATCCCGGCGCTGGAGCCGGCCCACGCGCTGGCGCGCGTCATGGACCTCGCGCCGACAAAGCCGAAGGATCATCTCATGGTGATCAACCTCTCCGGCCGTGGCGACAAGGACCTTGCCTCTGTCGAGGCTTATCTCGCGAGCAAGGCGAAATGACCGGCACCCGTATCGACCGACGCTTCGCCGCGCTCCGCGATGAAGGCCGCCCCGCGCTCGTGGCCTTCATCACCGCGGGTGATCCCGATCACGAGACATCCTTGGCCATCGCCCGGGCGCTTCCCGGCGCCGGAGCCGATCTGATCGAACTCGGCATGCCGTTTTCCGATCCGATGGCGGACGGACCTGCGGTGCAGGCCGCTGGGCAGCGCGCCCTCAAGGCGGGCGAAACGCTGACCAGGACGCTCGATCTCGTACGCAACTTCCGCAAGGGCGACGACGCCACGCCGATCATCCTGATGGGCTACTACAATCCGATCTATCAGTACGGCAACGACCGCTTCCTGACCGACGCCAAGGTAGCGGGCGTGGACGGCCTGATCATCGTCGATCTGCCGCCGGAGGCCGATGACGAGCTTTGCGTGCCGGCGCTGAAGGCCGGCCTCAATTTCATCCGCCTGGCGACGCCGACGACGGACGACAAGCGTCTGCCGGCCGTCCTCGCCAATACCTCGGGCTTCGTCTACTACGTCTCCATGCTGGGGATTACCGGCATGGCGCTGCCGGATACGTCGAAGATCGCCGCTGCGGTGGAAAGGATCAAACGGCACACCATATTGCCGGTGGCCGTCGGGTTCGGCGTCAAGACCGCGGCGCAGGCGCAGGAAATCGGCCGCGCCGCCGATGGTGTCGTCGTCGGTTCGGCGATTGTCGAGGCGGTGCGCACCTCGCTTGGCGCTGATGGCAAGGCGACGGCGCGCACGGTTCAGGCCGTCACCGCGGTTGTCGCCGAACTCGCCGCCGGCGTCAGGAGCGCCCGCGCCGAGGCCGCCGAATAGGAACGAAGGAACAAAGCTGCCGTGAGCTGGATCAGCAACGTCGTCCGCCCCAAGATTCGCAGCCTGCTGAACAAGCGGGAAGTGTCGCCCAATCTGTGGATCAAGTGTCCCGAGACCGGCGAGATGGTCTTCCATCGCGATCTGGAGATGAACCAGTTCGTCATCCCCGGCTCCGGCCATCACATGCGGATGAACGCGCGGCAGCGCCTGGCGCATTTCTTCGACGCCGGCGAGTATGAATCGATCCCGCTTCCCGATGTGCCGGTCGATCCGCTGAAGTTTCGCGACGAGCGCCGCTATACCGAGCGTCTGCGCGATGCCCGCGCCAAGACCACCGCCGTCGATGCGGTCATGGTCGGCTCCGGCACGGTCGAGTCCGTTCCGTTGGTCGCCGCCGTGCAGGATTTCGATTTCATGGGCGGTTCGCTCGGCATGGCCGCTGGCGAAGCCATCGTCAAAGGCATGCTGACCGCGACCGAGCGCAAGCGTCCCTTCGTCATGTTCGCCGCATCCGGCGGCGCCCGCATGCAGGAAGGCATCCTCTCGCTCATGCAGTTGCCGCGCACCACGGTCGCCGTCCAGGCGCTGCGCGAGGAGAAGCTTCCCTACATCGTCGTGCTCACCAACCCGACCACCGGCGGGGTCACCGCGTCCTACGCCATGCTCGGCGACGTCCACATCGCCGAGCCCGGCGCGCTCATCGGCTTCGCCGGCCCGCGCGTCATCGAGCAGACCATCCGCGAGAAGCTGCCCGATGGCTTCCAGCGCTCCGAGTTCCTGCGCGAGCACGGCATGGTCGATCTCGTCGTCCATCGCCACAAGCTGCGCGAGACCATCGCCCGCCTCTGCCGCCTGCTCGGCGCCAGCCCGTTGCCCGCGCCCCAGCCGGCGCCGGTCGAGCCGGCAGCCGCATAGCCTGAACCGGGATCATGGACCGTTCGTCTGCCATCCTTGAACGATTCCGCGCGCTCTATCCGCGCGAGATCGACCTCTCGCTGGAGCGCATGCGCATCCTGCTCGGCAAGCTCGGCCATCCCGAGCTGAAGCTGCCGCCGGTCATCCACATCGCCGGCACCAACGGCAAGGGCTCCACCACCGCCTTCCTGCGCGCCATGCTGGAGGCCGCCGGCAAGTCGGTGCACGTTTACACCTCGCCGCATCTCGTCCGCTTCCACGAGCGCATGCGCATCGGCGCGCCCGGCGGCGGCCATTTCGTCGACGAGGACGACCTGATCGAGGCCCTGCTCGAGGTCGAGCGCGTCAACGCCGACACGCCGATCCCGCAGTTCGAGATCACCACCGCCGCGGCGCTGAAGCTCTTCGCCGATCATCCCGCGGACATCGCGCTGCTCGAAGTCGGCCTTGGCGGTCGCTACGACGCCACCAATGTCATCGCCAATCCGCTGGTCGCCGCCATCACGCCGATCTCCATGGATCACGAGAAATTCTTCGGCGACACCATCGAGGGGATCGCCGGCGAGAAGGCCGGCATCATCAAGCGCGACCGGCCCGTGATCGTCGCGCCGCAACGCGAGGAGGCGCTGGACGTGATCGAGGCGGAGGCCGCGCGCCTCGGCGCCCCGGTCTTCCTCGCCAACCGCGAGTGGATCGCGCACAGCGAGCGCGGCCGCCTCGTCTATCAGGATATCGACGGCCTGCTCGATCTGCCGGCGCCGCGCCTCATCGGTCGCCACCAGTTCACCAACGCCGGCGTCGCCATCGCCGCCCTCCGCCAGGCCGGCCTCGGCGTCCCCACCGCCGCCATCGAAGCCGGGCTGGTCGATGTCGACTGGCCGGCGCGCATGCAGCGGCTGACGACCGGCCGTCTCGTCGCGCGCACCCGCGCCGATGCCGAGATCTGGCTCGACGGCGGGCACAATCCCGGCGCCGGGCAGGTCATCGCCGAGGCGATGGCCGATCTCGAGGAGCGCGTCGCGCGCCCGCTCATCATGATCTGCGGCATGCTCAACACGAAAGATCCGGTGGGCTTCTTCCAGCCCTTCGCCGGCCTCGCCCTCCGCGTCTACACCGTGCCGGTGCCGTCGTCCGCCGCTGGCCGCGATCCGGCCGAACTGGCGGAGGCCGCCCGCACCGCTGGCCTGGAGGCCGAGCCGGTCGGCGACGTCGAGACCGCGCTCGACCGCATCTCGGCGGAGACCGGCATGCCGATGCCGCCGCGCATTCTCATCTGCGGCTCGCTTTATCTCGCCGGCACGGTGCTCGACGCCAACGGCACGCCCCCGGTCTGAGCCGGCTCATCCCGCGCATGAACAAAAAAGGGTCGCCGAAGCGACCCTTTTCAAATTCCAGTTGGCCTAAAAATCAGATGCCGGACTTGATCCAGTCGGCGAGCTTGCCCTTCGGCGCGGCGCCGACCTGCATCGCGGTCGGCTCGCCGTTCTTGAACAGGATCAGCGTCGGGATCGAGCGCACGCCGTAGCGGATGGTGATGTCCGGGTTCTCGTCGACGTTCAGCTTGGCGATCTTCACCTTGCCGTCCATCTCGGTCGCGATCTCCTCGAGCGCCGGCGAAATCAGGCGGCACGGCCCGCACCATTCCGCCCAGAAATCGACCACAACGGGCTCGGTGGAGCCGAGGACATCGGCATCGAAATTGGCGTCGGTAACGGTCGCGGTCATGGGAACCTCGGGGAGGGGATCGGCGGGTCGGAACGAAGGTAGGTCCGGGGGGGTTAATGTCAAGGTAACCGTCTCCCGCCCGCGGCCAGCCTGACCCGCGTCCGGCGCGCGGCTCCGTCTCAGCCCGCGAGAATCGCCGATTCGGCCGAATCGAGCGCCGAATCGGGGATTTCCATGAGCGCTGGCCGGTCGGTCCACAACAGCGCGGTAGCCACCGTCCGGCCCGGATAGAGCCGGCGCAGGATCATGCGGTAGAGCGCCAGCTGCGCGACATAGGCTGGCGGCACGTCGGCCAGCGTTTCCGGGGCAGGGCGGTTGGTCTTGTAGTCGACGATCAGCACGCGCTCCGGCGTCACCGCCAGCCGGTCGACGCGGCCGGCAACGGTCGCTTCGCCGCTTGCGCGGCTTATCCGCCCGGCGATCTCCACCTCGGCCCGGCTCCCCGGCGTGAAGAGCGGCGCGAACACCGGTTCGGCCATCACCGCCATCACCTGCGTCAGCAGCGCGTCGCGCTCGGCCTCCGGCCAGTCTTTCTCCGGCCGCGCGAAGGCGGCGAGGTAGGCCGCGCCGAGGGTGTGTCGGTCGGCCTCGGCGATCTCGGGCAGGGATTCCAGCAGGCGGTGCACCAGCCGCCCGCGGGCGAGTGCCAGCGCCGCGCCGCTGCCGGCACCGGCGAAGATGGCGGGCGCGTACTCGGTCTCGTCGCCACCGATCGTGGAAGGCGTCAGCCGCGCTGGCGCCGCTGGCGGGGGCGGTGCGTCGCGGTCCAGCCAGGCGGGGCGACCGGTGCCAAGGCGCAGGCCCGGCTGCGCCGCCTTCGTGCTCCGTGCCTCGCGCTCCTCGGCGCGCCACTCCAGCGTCTCGTCGCCGTTGGCCTCGGTGGTCGTCGCGCAGTCCGCCTCCAACGCCTGCTTCACCAGTGCGTGCCAGCGCCGGTCGTTGGTGTTCTTCTGCTTGATCATGCCGGCGACGATCAGCCAGTCCTTGGCGCGCGTCATCCCGACATAGAGCAGCCGGCGGTATTCCTCTTCGTCGCGCGTCCGGTTCGCCTTGACGCGATTCCCTACGTCCTTTGGCATCGCCTTGACCGAGCGCATCCACACGAACGGGCCGGGATTGCGCGGGTCGTGTTCGTCGGCAAGCGACAGCATGCGCGGGTCGTAGGCGGGGATCGAGGGCGGCGTGCCGTTGTCGATCAGGAAGACGATGTCGGCCTCCAGCCCCTTGGCGCCGTGCACGGTCATCACGCGTACCTCGTCGCGCATCGTGTCGGTGTCGCGCTTCACGTCGGAGTCGCCGGCCACCAGCCACGCGATGAAGCCTTGCAGTGTCGGCACGTTGGTCTGCTCATAGGCCAGCGTCTGGGCCAGGAACTCGTCGAGCACGTCTTCGGCCTCGACCCCGAGGCGGCGGAGGAAAGCCTGCCGCCCGCCGCCGGGTCCGAGGATGCGGGCGAAGAAGGCATGCGGATCGCGTGTATCGGCGGCGGCGCGCCAGGCTTCGATCCGCTCACGGGCGTGGCGGAAGTCTTCGCGTTCCTCCGCCTTTCGCCCGAGCGCCGCCCACAGCGTGCCTCTGCGGTCGTGGGCGAGGTCGAACAGCGCCTGTTCGCTCAGCCCGATAAGCGGGCTCCGCAGCAGCCCGGCCAGCGAAAGGTCGTCTTCCGGCAGCAGCACCACTCGGGCGAGCGCCATCAGGTCCATGATCGCGATGTGCTCGGTCAGCGTCATCCGGTCGGCGCCGGCAATCGGCACGTTGCGGGATTTCAGCGCCCGGTTGATCGCGTCTGTCAGCGCGCCGCGGCTCCGGGTCAGGATCAGGATGCCGCCGGGGCGCACCGGCCGCGCCTTGCCGTGTTCGTCGGGCGCGTCCAGCGTCGCGTTGCTGTCCAGCCAACCGCGGATCGTGTCGGCGATCCGCCGCGAAAGCTGCACCTCCGGGCTGTCCTGCCCCAGGTGGTCGACCGGCTGGATCCAGTCTTCGGTCGCCGGCTTCTCCGGCGGCACATACGCTGGCCACAGCGCCACCCGGCCGGGCTCGTTCCGCCGCCGCGCAGTGTGCTGGGTGGCGCGCAGTTCGGCGGTCAGCCCCCGGTGCACCGCCGGGTCGGCAAACACGGCGTCCACCGCCTCCAGCACCACCGGAACCGAGCGGAAGGAGAGGTGCAACTCCAGGTCTTTCCACGCATAGCCGCCGGCCGCGGCCCGCCCGCCGAGGTCGCGCTGCTCGCGCGTGAACCATGCCGGCACCGCGCCCTGGAAGGAATAGATCGATTGCTTCTCGTCGCCGACGGCGAACAGCGTGCGCAACTCCGGCCCGGCGCCTTCGCCGGAAAAGAACTCCTCCGCCAGCGCGCGGATCACCTGCCACTGGCGCGGGCTGGTGTCCTGCGCCTCGTCCACGAGAATATGGTCGAGCCCGCGATCGAGCTTGTATTGCACCCAGCGCGCCGCGTCGGCCCGGGAGAGCAGCGCCACCGTCCTGACGATCAGGTCTTCGAAATCGAGCACGCCGCGCTGCCGCTTCAGCCGCGCGTATTCGGCGATGGCCGCGTCCGCGAGGCGCAGCATCGCGGCGCTCGATTCGAACAGTTGCGCGATCTTCAGGCGCTCGGCGAGTCTGGCAAGCCGTCCGGCCTCCTCCGACAGGAGCGTATCGAGTTGCGGCCACTGTCGCCGGATGACCTGCGTGGCGACGCTGGAGTCGGATCGTGGTTCGCCGTCGTCCTTGATCAGGTAGTCGATCAGCGCCTTGGCGCGTTTGTCCAGGTCCGTCGCCTCGACATAACTGGCGAGGCGTTTGCCGGCCCGCATATCGTTCGGACCGCCGCGACTGAGAACGTCGACCAGACGGCGCGCGTCGGCCGCAAGCAGGCTTTCATCGACGACCTTTTCGCAAACGCGTTCGGCCGTTTCGCCGGAGCCCAGCCCAAGCACGTCGCGCAGGCGCGCAATCGCGCCGTCGAGGTCGCCACAGGAGGCGATCCAGGCCCCGAGCTGGTCGCGCTTGCCGACGAACTCGGCCACCGACTCCTCGTGCATGAAGTCGCTGGCGAGCGTCAGCACGGTGCCGAGCGACGTGCCGAGAACGCCGTCGGGGGCCGCCGCGGCACGCGCAAGCACCGCCCGGCGCGCTTCCGCCGTGAGCGCCTTCTCGTCGCGCTCGTCCAGCACCTCGAAGTGCCCGGCGACGTTCGCCTCGAAGGGGAACTGGTGCAGCAGCCGTTCGCAGAAGGCGTGGATGGTCTGGATCTTCAGCCCGCCTGGCGTGTCCAGCGCGCGGGCGAACAGCCGGCGGGCCGCCGCCATCGCCGCCGGCTTCGGCGGAAGGCCTTCAAGCTCGGTCAGCGCGGCGCGGAGGTCGGCGTCGGAGAGCGTCGTCCATGCGCCGAGGATGGCGAACACGCGCTTCGCCATCTCCGCCGCCGCCGCCTTGGTGAAGGTCAGGCAGAGGATGCGCGAAGGATCGACACCAGCCAGCAGCAGCCGGATCACGCGCCGCGACAGCACGAATGTCTTGCCCGATCCGGCATTGGCCGACACCCACGCCGAATGCGCCGGATTGGATGCGTCCGCCGTCGTCTGCGCCGTGACGGGATCGATCGCAAGGGGACGCTGCGCGGTCATCCCGGGGCCTGACCCATCATGGCGACGTCGGCGGCGCTTTCCACCAGCGCCCACTCGCGCACGCGCGCGAGATGGTCGTAGTCGCCGAGATAGCGCGCGTTCTGCATCATCGGCCGGGCGCGCGACAGGTAGGGCCAGTCCTCCTGGTCGAACTTGCGCACCAGATCGGTCATCATCGCCAGCGCCCGGTCGGCGAGATCGTCCGCCGTCTCGTTCCGGAGGACCGCCGAGACATAGGGATCGCCACGGCCCGCGCGCCCGATCGAGAGCCAGGCGAGATCGCTGACGCTGCCGCCGCCCGCGATTTTCTCGAAGGCGCCGGCGCGCACCATCGCCGCTTCCAGCGTCATCTGCGGCGTGAGGCCTGCGAAGACCGTGCGTTCGGTCTGCGGTGTGCCGGTCTTGAAGTCGTAGATTTCCAGCGTGCCGTCGCGCATCTCGTCGATGCGGTCGGCGCGACCCCTGAGCGTGAACGCGCCGCCCGATGATGCTATTTCCAGTGCGCCGTCCACCTCCGCATGGCGGATGGCTACCTTGGCGGCGCGCTCGGCCTCCCAGCCGACGAACCAGCGCGCGATGGTGCCGAAGCGCAGCGTCCACACAGCATAGGCGTCGCCGAAATCGCGGATCGTCTCGAACAGCTCGGCGCCGAACGCGCGGAGTTGTCGTTCCGCCGCGGCGTCGTAATCCGCGTTCCATTCGTTCGTGAAACGCCCAAGCGCGTCGTGCATCAGCGTGCCGCGCAGCGCGCTGTCCGGGGCCATGCCGATGTCGTCGAGCGGCCGCAGCCTCAGCACGTGCTTGGCGTAGGTCGCATAAGGATCGCGGATCAGCGTCTCGATTTCGGTGATCGACAGCTTGCGCGGACGCACGCCAACCGGCGGCTTCGGCGCGGGACGTTCGATCGGCTCGGGCCGGTCCTGCTCCGGCAGGTCGAGCGCGCGCGCGAATTCCACGAAGCGGCGACCGCGCGCCGTCATCGCGTCCGAGTCGGTCTTTCCGGCGACTGCGCGCAGCCTTTGCAGCCAGCGCGACTCCACCGTCGGCGCGCCGCCGCGTTTCTCCGCGCGGGCGACGATGACCCGCTTCGCCGCCATGCCTTCGGCGAAGTCGTGCGCCGCCAGTCCGATCCGCCGCTCCGGCGGCGGCAGGCCGACCTCGGCCCGCATCGCCCGCGACAGGAACGGGTCGGTGCGCGTCGCCGTCGGCCACACGCCCTCGTCGAGCCCGGCGAGCACCATCACGTCGACCGACTGCAAACGTGCTTCCAGCGTTCCCCAGATGTGGACGCGCGGGTCGGCGCCCGCCGGCCTCTGCACGGCGACGTCGCGCATCAGTTCGCTCAGGAAGAACGGAAAGTCCGACGCCGGCATGGCGAGCCCGCCGCTCTCCGCCAGCCCCTCCAGCAGCGCGACCAGCGCCGCGCCACCCGTCGCAGCGGCGATGCCCTCGGCGCCGGTGTCGTCGGTCGCGGCGCCCACGAGCGCGGTCAGCAGCAGCGTCGCCGCCTCCGAAACCGGCACGTCGTTGCGTCCGGCGAAGGCCGTTTCCAGTGGCAGCAGCAGTTCGGCAAGATGCCGCGCGAGTTCGGCCGCAAGCGCACGGTCGTCCTCGGCAATTCGGCGGCGTCCCGATGCGCCTCTGCGGCCGTTTTCGTCCTCCGGCTGACTCTGCTCGGCCAGCGCGGCCTCCAGCTTGCCGATCCCGCCGACCACCCGCCGACCGCGGAAAAGCGCCAGTTCCAGCATCCTCGCCGCCCGCCGGCACGCCGATTTGCGCATCCCGAACGCCGCCAACGGGTGTTTCGCCAGCGCCAGGATGGTCACCGGATCCCCGTCAGAACCTACGGTTTCCGCCAATAATCGGGCGAAGATGCCGACCGGAAGCCGGTCCAGCGGCGCCCCGGCGGAGTCATCGACCGTCAGCCCCCAGCGCCCCAGTTCCGCCGCCACCCGCCGCGCAATCGTCCGGTCCGGCGTCACCAGGGCGGCCGTGGAACCCGCGGTTTCCAACGCTTCCCGGATGGCGAGCGCAATCGCCGTCGCTTCCTCCTGCTCGTTCCGCGCCACCAGCAGATCGACGCCGGCGAGCGCATCGGCATGCCCGGTCTCGCGCCGCCGCCCACTGGTCCGTGGTCTCCGTCGGCCTCAGCGCCTCCGCCACCAGCCGGGCTCTTTTCTCCATGTTTTCAGGGGCTTCGCCGAGCGCCACCACGTCCTCGCGGGCGATGCCAAGCTGCTCGACGAGCTGTTTCAGCCCGAATTGCGGATGCCCGAACGCACTCGCCGGTGCGTCCGTCTCGGTACCGATAGCAGTCCAGGTCCGTGCATCGCTCTGCTGGTCCAATCCCGGTAGCACCACTGCGCCATTCGGCGACGTGCCGATGGCCTTCAGCAGCGCCGCGGTCGCCGGGATGGAGCCTGTCGAACCGGCCGCAACCACAGGGCCGGAAAGGCGTTTCGCCGACTCCCGGATCAGCCGGTCGCGGCGCACCGCCGGGTCCAGCCGGTCGGCCTCTGCAAGGTAGTTAGGCCATTGTTCTGCAACGATTTTCAGGAAATCCAGGGTGATCTGGAAGTAGGCGGCGTGGTCCTCCGGCACCAGCGAACTGATGCGCTCCCAAGGGATTCCGGCGGTCTCCATATCGTCCAGCAGCCGGGCGAGGTCGCCGGCCAGCCGCGTCGCATCGGCGGCCGAAGCCGGCACCAGCAGCGGCTCGTCGCCGGTGCCTGCCAGCGGTGCGTGGCGGAGCGCGCGCCCCCACGCCAGCGTCATCTGCGTGAGTGCGAGACGGCGCTCCAGCGGCGAGACGGCGGCCGGCAGAGCCAGCCGCTGCGCCGCGGGCTCCGCTGACGGCGCCAGCAGGTGCGCCTCCTCGTCCACGTCGCCGATCGTGCGGATGGCCGGCAGGATCGCCGCGTCCGCGTCGAGATGCACCAGCAGGCAGTCGGCAAAGGCCCGCGCCGCGCGCCGTGTCGGCAGCAGGATGGTGACGCCAGCCAGTGCCAGCGGGTCTTTTCGGTCGAAATCGACCAACTGCCCGGTCAGCAGCGCCTCGGCGAGCGTATCGAGAAAGGGCACCCCGGCGGGAATGGTGAAAACGTTGGGGCGACGCCGGGTCTCCGCCATCGCCGTCACGCGGCGCTGTCGGCGATCGACAGTTCGGCCTCGCCGATGGCTTCAGGGGTTCCGACGTGCAGCCACATTCCGTCCATGCGCACGCCGAACAGGCGGCCGGCCTCGAGCGCCTTGTCGAACAACAGGTTGAGCGAGAACGGCTCGGCACTACGGCCGTCGAACAGGCGCGGATGGAGGATCGCGGCCCCGGCGTATGCAAAAGGCGCGACTTCGCGCTCCGGCCTGCGGAACAGGCGGCCGGCCGGGTCCATCCGGAAATCGCCGCGCCCCGCATATCCGACGGCGCGCACCGTCGAGGCGACCATCAGCAGAGCGTCCATGTCGTCATCGCGCCACGTGCCCGCCAGCCAATCGAGGTTGGGGCGGGCGCCCTCGATCCAGAAGGAATCGGAGTTGAGCAGGAAGAACGGCTCGGACCCCAAGTGCGGCAACGCCTTGGTGATGCCGCCACCGGTATCGAGCAGGCCTTTGGTCTCGTCGGATATGACAATCTCCGGAGCGGTGCGCCGGCGCAGATGCACGCGTACCAGTTCGGCCATGTAGTGTACGTTGACCACCACCTGCTCGACGCCGGCACGTTCCAGCCGGTCGAGAGCTCGGTCGATCAGCGCGCGGCCGGCGACCTCGACCAACGGCTTCGGTGTCGTCACCGTAATCGGCCGCATCCGCTTGCCGAGTCCGGCCGCGAGCAGCATCGCGTGTTTCGGGCGGATCGGCCCGGTCTTCCACTGGAATTCGGGGCGGGCGGGCGGCTCGGCGTTCATCGTACAGCCTAGCTCAGGGGAGGCAGGTGCCTCTCATACCAGAGGGCAAGATCGGAAAGAACCGGATGCGACAGATTGCGTCCGAGATATCCCCGCAGTCGAGGAAAGTGGCGCAGATACTCCGTTTTCCCTGCGTGGTCCGCGAGCCGCGCGAACACCCCGAAGTTCTTCAGCGTCCGCGCGGTCCCAAGAATCGCGTAGGCTTGAGAGAATCCGTCGACATCAAACGCCGGCGCCGATTCGCGACGAAGTCCGATGTACCTCTCGCGGAGCGCCGTCTCCAGGTCGGGCGGGACTGTTACGCGCGCATCCTGACAGAGCGAAGCCACGTCATAGGCCGCCGGCCCGACGAACATGTCCTGAAAATCGATCAACCCGATCCGGGCGATGCCCTCGCGCTCCGGCAGCCAGAAAAGGTTCGGAGACTGCACATCGAACAGCACCCAACTCGTTTCAGCGTCTGCGAGCCGCGCGAACAGCGTTTCCCAGATTGCAGCGAAGTCCGCGATGGTCTCAGCGTCGAGCTGATACCCGACATGGGCGGGATACCATTCGGTGAAGAGCGCGAGGTCTGCTGCAAGAACCTGCCCAGAGAGGGTCAGCAGGCGATGGCTCTCGCCGTTGTGTATTGGCAGCGCGCCAGGTCGCGGCGCCGAGTGAATCGCCGCCAGCATGTCGATTGCGGTGCCATATCGCTCGGCGTCGGGCGCGCCACCCCTGAGCACGCCCTCACTGCCGAAATCCTCCATCAGCAAAAGGCCGGCATCCGTATCCGCGGCGAATATCTCCGGCGTCGAGAGCCCGGCATCGCGCAGTGCCATATCTGTTGCGATAACGGCGCGCACGTCCTGCGCCCGGTAGGCCGCGCGACTGTCGCGCACCGGCGGTGCGACCGGCCTCGGCCAGTCCATCAGCACAGCCGTGCGATCGTCGGCGCGGACGCGCTCGTAGCGCCGCGTCGAGGCATCGCCTTGCAGGAAACGCCGGGTCGCGTCTGCCCAGCCTGACCGGTTGAGCAGCGAGCGCGCCGCGTCGCTGCGTTCCATCCGCACACGCCATCGGCGGTCGCCACGGAGAGTTGCGCGGCGCCCGCTTCCAACAATCTCCAGGGCGATCTCGAGCCTGTCCGCCGGTAGCCGGTCTTCCGCGCGCTCCGGCCACTCGACCAGCACCGCACCGTCAGCCCGCGCCTCGTCCAGGCCAATCTCGTCCAGTTCGGCAGCGGCGGTGATTCGGTAGAGGTCGAAATGGGCGATGGTCAGGCGATCGCCGGCATAAGTCTGCACCAGCGTGAAAGTCGGGCTTGGCACCTCCAGCCCGGTATCGTCGAAGACGGCGCGGATTAGCGCGCGCGCAAATGTGGTCTTGCCGGCGCCGAGATCGCCCGACAGGGCGATAACATCGCCCGGCGCAAGCACCGCGGCCAAGTCCTCAGCGAGGGCAATTGTGGCCGCCTCGTCGGCGAGGTGGATGGTCAGGAAGGGCGCGTCCATCGGCGGATGGATAGCCGCGAATCTACTCCGCGGCTACGGCGGAGGTCGAAACTTCCGGCCGCATCGGCAGGCGGACTTTCACCGTCGAGCCGACGCCCTCTTCGGATTCGATCTCGACCGTGCCGCCGTGCAGCAGGACGAAGCTGCGCACGATCGACAGGCCCAGGCCGACTCCGCCGCGCGCCGCGCCGCGCGGCATGCTGGTGAAGCGGTCGAAGACGTTGCCGATGAATTCGCGCGGAATGCCGGCGCCTTGGTCTCTGATCGCGATCTCGATCATTTCGTCCTTCGTCCGCTCGGCCGAAACCGTTACCACGCCGCCGCGCTCCGAATAACCAACCGCGTTGGTAAGAAGATTATGGAGGATCTGGCGTACGCGTTTGCCGTCAGCGACGAAGGTGCTGGCTTCCGGTGCCACATGGGTTTCGATCCGGATGCCGCCCTCGGCTATCCGCTCGTGAATCGTGTCAACGGCGTCCGCGATCGTCTGGGCGGTGTCGACTTGGTCGAGATCGAGTTCCATGATTCCGGCATCGATCGTGGTCAGGTCGAGGATATCGTTGACGATGGCAAGCAGCGTGCCGCTCGACGACATTATGTACCCGGTATATTCGCGCTGTTTGTCGTTAAGCGGCCCGATGTGTTCGTCGGAGAGCAGTTGCGAGAAGCCGATGATGTTGGTCAGCGGCGAACGCAGCTCATACGAAACGTGGTGGATAAATGCGTTCTTCAGCGAGTTTGCGGCTTCCAGCGCCTCGTTGCGGTCGACCAACGCGCGTTCGACCTGCACGGAGTCCGTCACGTCGACGAAGGTCACCATCGTCTGGCCATCGGGCAGCGGCACGGTGGCGTAGTCGATCACCCGCCCGTCGACGTGCTCCATGCGCCCGGAGATCGACGAGCGGTTTTCGTCGACGCCGGCAACGCTCGCGGTGAAGCGTTGCCACATGCTCTCGTCGTCGCTCGGTCGGCGGCACGCGGCGACGATGTCCGAAACATGCGGCCGGTCGGCCAGCAGCGCAGCGGAGAGCGACCAGATCGCGGCGAAGGACGGGTTGTTCAAACGGAGACGCCCGTCCGATCCGAACACCGCCACGCCCTCGCTGAGGTGGTCCAGGGTTTCGCCCTGCACGTTGACCAGCGCATTGATGCGGCTTTCGAGATCGAGGCGCTCGGTGACGTTTTCGTAGATCCAGGTCATCCCGCCCTGTGGGTGCGGGTTGGCAACCACCCGAAGCGTCTGGCCGTCCGGCAGGTGCCAGGTCTGTTCCCGCGATTCCGGCGACTGGTAGGCGGCCAGGAGATCGGCGCGCCAGCCACGGAAATCCGCCTGTTCGGGCAACTTTCGGGCAACACGCAGTTGTTCGAGAACCGAGATTTCGTCCGGCGCTGAATCGAGAAACGCCTGATCAAGGCCAAAGAGCGCCCGGTAGGCGGCGTTGCATGACTTCAGCCGGCGATCAGGTCCGAAGATCGCGACCGCGGTCTGCATCTGGTCGAGCGTGCGGGCATGGAAGTCGATCTCGCGGCGAAGCGCCGCCTGGGCGCCCTCGACTTCGGTAACGTCGGTTGCGATCGCCGCGCTGCCACCCTCGCTCGCGATGTCTGCGACATCGAAGATGCGGCGCGCGCCGGCAACGATCGCCGGCAGCCGCCGCGTGAAAACGGGGTTTGTCTCGTGGGCGGTTGTGATCATCTGCCGCGCCGGCGAGTCCAGAAGTTCGAGCCCGTGCGCCACGGCCGCGCCGGCGTCCTTGGCCTCGACGGCGCTGGCATAGGCGGCGTTGACCCAGACAAGTGCGCCCGTGTTGTCGCGCAGCCAGATGGGCATTGGTGCTGCGGCGAGCATCGAGCGCATGGTCTCGACCTCGGCAGCCAGAAGGTCATGACTGGCCTTCATCTCGGCAAGGGCGAGGCGCGCGCCGGTGAGGTCGCGGAAACGGACGACCGCCGATCCGCCGATCGTTCGGCCGCCGACCTCGATCATCCGGCCGGCTTTGCTGGTCACAACGTCACTGAACGGTTCGCCGCGCTCGCGCAGGCGTGCGATCGAGCCGTCGAGCTGGCTGGCGGACTCGGGCAAAAGCCAGGTGCCGAAGGCAACGAAGGCGCTGCGTTCGGCCGGCGCACCTGTAGCGGCGGGCAGACTACCGGCGACCATCGGCGCCTCGTCGGGGGCGATCCAGGCGACAAGGCGCTGGTCTTCCTCGTCAAGAAGGGCCTCGGCGCGATCCACTGTTACTCCGAGATTGCCAACCTCGGCGCGCAGGTTCGCGTTTTCGGCTTCGGCGCGATTGCGCTGCCGGTAGAGCGCGCCGACGCTGATGACCGCGAACAGGGCCGTGCCGACCAGCGCAACCATCGTGATGACCTGCGCCGGGCCCTGCGTGCCAGCAACCAGCGAGAGCGGCCAGATGTCGGCGGAGGCGGGCGTCGGGATCGCTAGGAGGGCAGTGGCTGCCACTGCCGGAATCCCTAGTGTTTTCCCGCCATGCCTGAGCATGCAGAACCCCCTTCCGCAGCCGCGTCCTGATACTCAAGGGTTTGGCATTCGATGGCGGGTTGCGGGCCTCCCGACAACCCGCATAGCCAACGCGAATCACCTCAATTTAGACGCTTGATGAATCAGGTGTGAAGCGGCGATGGGCAGTTTTTAACGAATTCGCCGCCGAATTCCTGAAACCGCGCAAATCGGCCACGCTGGACCGCCGAATGCAGTGCCATCTTTGCGCGGCGGGGCATCAGGAGTACCGTGCCGAAGCGCCATTTACGGCGCTGTGCGCTTGTTGGAGCGCGCGAGGAGGCGTCGCTTGTCATTCAGCGTGACGATTGCGGTCGCGGTTCTCGCGGCGGCGTGCGCAATTCTCCTGGTCATTGATCTGCTGCGGGGCCGCAGGCGGCGCGCCGTCATAGGCTTCGTCCTGCTGGTGGCCTTCCTCATCGTGTTGCGCGTCACCACCGGATTTCCCTCGACGGGCGGTCGCCTTTCCTTCGGCGGGGGCATTCCGGTCTGGTGGGCGGTGCTTGCGATGTTCGTCGGCGTCATCCTCGGCATGGTCGCGCAGTACGTCTGGACCACGCCGGAGAAGTTCAACTGGCTGGACTTTCTTCGGCCGATCGTCATTTCGCCGATGGTGCTGCTACCGCTGATCGGCTCGCTCTCCAACGGACCCCTGGAGACGCTGCAATTGTTCTCGCTGGCTCTGCTGGCGTTCCAAAATGGCTACTTCTGGCAGCAGGTGTTGAAAGATGCGAAGCCAAAGGCGGCGACGTGACGCCACGGCCGGCGTTATCGCGGCGGCGCTGACGTTCCTGCTAACGGCCGTCCCGGTCGCGTGGGCGGACGTGCCGGCATGGGTGCCGGCGAAATATGCCAAGTTCTTCCATCGCGCGGTGGACGACCGGTCCATCCTGGAGAAAGCCCTCAACCTCATCGACGTTCAGTTGGGATCGCCCGGCCCGTCCTTTGCGCTGGTCGCCGGCGTTTCGAAATACCCCAGGATGAGCGGCAAGGTCGGCGACCTGTGGCCGGCGCGCCTGGACGTCGAGAAGATGGTCGCCTACCTCGAGCAGCCGCCGGAATCGTTCAACGAAATTGTCGTCCTGCTTGACGACGACATGACCGCCGACAATCTCGGCTACTTCCTCACGCAGTATTTTCCGCGTCGGCTGGCGGAAAGCGGCCGTTCCCGGTTCCTTTTCGCCTACAGCGGCCACGGAATCACGGCGGCCAACGGGCGCGGTTACATCCTGACCAGCGAGGCCACCAGCCTCGACGATCACTTCACCGGCGCCATTTCACTGGCAAGCCTCCGCGCCGAATTCCAGGAAGTCGTCGACGCCGGCCATCAGGTGCTGGCCCTTATCAACGCCTGCTACGGCGTGGACTTCCACCGCCTGTCGCTCGCATTCGGCCCGGAGGCGCCGTCACTGCCGTCCCGCGAAGGCGCGCATGCAATCACGGCCGGTGGCGCCGGCGAAGTTACCTGGCACGATCCTGACTTCGGCGACGGTGACGGCCCGAAGGGCAGCATCTTCTTCGAGGCGGTTCTCGCCGCGCTCGATGGGCGTGCCGATGCCCTGCCGCGCGATGGTATCGTGACCGTTGGCGAACTAGAGACCTACCTCAAGACGACGGTCAGCCGCTTCACCGACGAAAAGCAGAACCCCACCGGCGGCGACCTCGTTGCCACGCGCAGCCCCGGCAGCTTCTTCTTCTTCGACCGCAACCGGCAGATGGAGCACGCCAACGCGACGCCGCTGAAAGGCGAGTGGTGGTCGTCGATCAGCTTCGGCAAACCCGCCGATCAGGCGAAGCCAGAAGACGTGACCACCAAGCCGCCAACCGCGACTGGCATTGCGGCGCTCACCGGGAAATGGTCGGGCACGGCCAAGGAACCTGGCGGCGACAGCTTCCCGATCGAAGTCGAGATTCGATCGGGCTGCGTCCTGAACCAGCCTTGTGGGACCATCGCCGTGCCGGCGGTGCCCTGTCGCGGGCGTATCACCCTGGTCGATTCGCGTGACGACGGCTTCGAATTCGGCGTCGACCAGTTCGATGCCAAGAGCAACCGCGACGTCTGCCAGCCGGGGGCGGGCGAGATATTCAACGCGAACGCGGACGGCACGCTTGCCTACACCGCCTCCTATTCCGGTGCGACCGGCGTGCTGAAGCGCGCCAGGTGACCGTCGCCCAAGGCAGCCGAACCCCCGGCAGATTGACGAGGGTGCGGGCACGGGGCAGGATTTGCATTGATTTCATCTTGATCAGAACTGGGGGTTGTCCATGACGAAAATGGTCGTGCTGGCGAGCGTCGCCGCCTTTCTTCTCACGGTCGCCGCCGGCGGCGCGTCGGCCGCGCCCACCAAGGTGAAGTTCGACAAGTCCGTTCGGCCGGGAACGATCGTGGTGAAGACGTCGGAGCGGCGCCTCTACCTGGTCGTCGGGCCGGGCCAGGCGCTGCGCTATCCGGTGGGCGTCGGCCGCCGGGGCAAGCAGTGGCAGGGAAATACCTGGATTGCGGCCAAGTACGACAAGCCGGCGTGGTCTCCGCCGGCCGAGGTGCGACGGGACAACCCGCGCCTGCCGGATGTCATTCCCGGCGGCGCTCCAAACAACCCGATGGGTGTGGCCGCCCTCGGCCTTGGCAAGCCGGAATACGCCATTCACGGCACAAACCGGCCGGGAGCGATCGGGACTTTCGTGTCCTACGGCTGCATCCGGATGTACAACGCCGACATTCTGGACCTGTCCCGGCGGGTATCCGTAGGGACCCCGGTGGTTGTCCGCCCTTGAGCCTGCACGTGGTTTTTAGTTAAAATTGCAAGTGAACTTGTCCGGCCACTGTGTCTTTCAGGCACTATCTGTTGGGAAAATTGCCACCTAGTCTTGATTCGGAGCCGGGCGACAAAGCGGCTCTACTTGACGCAACTGGGGGATAATCCCAATGAAGATTCTGGTCGTCGCAATTGCATGCCTTGGTCTGCTGAGCGTTGGTGGCTGCACGCATTTCCACCACAAGGCGCCAATCGTCGTCAAAGGGTAGTGGTTCGCGTCGAAAAAAGGCCGGTGCAAGCCGGCCTTTTTTCTATGCTGAT
The DNA here is from genome assembly GCA_963798195.1 of uncultured Alphaproteobacteria bacterium. Lineage (GTDB taxonomy): Bacteria > Pseudomonadota > Alphaproteobacteria > Rhizobiales > Kaistiaceae > CAVSRC01. The sequence continues at coordinate 128,699 of CAWCSF010000001.1, forward strand.
GTCGGTTTTCGCTAGTAGCGGTAGTGCTCGGCCTTATACGGGCCACTGGTCGGCACCCCGATATACTTCGCCTGCTTTTCGCTCATCTCCGTCAGCTTCACGCCGATCTTGGCGAGATGAAGCCGCGCGACCTTCTCGTCGAGTTCCTTCGGCAGCGTGTAGACCTTGCGCTCGAACTTCTCCGGCTCGGTGAAGAGCGCGATCTGCGCCAGCGTCTGGTTGGTGAAGCTGGCTGACATCACGAAACTCGGGTGGCCGGTCGCGTTGCCGAGGTTCACGAGCCGCCCTTCCGAGAGAAGGATGATGCGCTTGCCGTCGGGGAACTCGATCTCGTCCACCTGCGGCTTGACGTTGTCCCACTTCAGGTTCCTCAGCGCGCCGATCTGAATCTCGGAATCGAAGTGCCCGATGTTGCACACGATGGCGCGGTGCTTCATCGCGCGCATGTGGTCGATTGTAATGACGTCGACGTTGCCGGTGCAGGTGACGAAGATGTCGGCGCGCGGCGCGGCGTCATTCATCGTGGTGACCTCGTAGCCTTCCATCGCCGCCTGCAGCGCGCAGATCGGATCGACCTCCGACACCAGGACGCGGCAGCCGGCGTTGCGCAGGCTGGCGGCGGATCCCTTGCCAACGTCGCCGAAGCCGGCGACCATCGCGGTCTTGCCGGACATCATCACGTCGGTGCCGCGGCGGATGCCATCTACCAGCGACTCGCGGCAGCCATAGAGATTGTCGAACTTCGACTTGGTCACCGAGTCGTTGACGTTGATCGCCGGGAAAAGCAGGCGCCCTTCCTTGGCCATCTGGTAGAGGCGGTGGACGCCCGTCGTCGTCTCCTCGGTCACGCCACGGATCTCCTTGGCGACGGTCGAGTACCAGTTCGGCGATTTCTTGAGGCGCGATTTGATCGCGGCGAAGAGCTCTTCCTCTTCCTCGTTCGTCGGGTGTGCGACGACCGAGGGGTTGGTCTCGGCCTGCATGCCAAGGTGGAGAAGCAGCGTGGCATCGCCGCCGTCGTCGAGGATCATGTTGGGCCAGCCGCCATCGGACCATTCGAAGATGCGGTGGGAGTAGTCCCAGTAGTCCTTGAGGCTCTCGCCCTTGATCGCGAAGACCGGCGTGCCGGTCGCGGCGATCGCCGCGGCGGCGTGGTCCTGTGTCGAATAGATGTTGCAGGATGCCCAGCGGACCTCGGCGCCGAGCGCCTGAAGGGTCTCGATCAGCACGGCCGTCTGGATGGTCATGTGCAGCGATCCGGCGATCCGGGCACCGCGCAGAGGCTGCTCGGGGCCGTATTCCTCGCGCGTCGCCATCAGGCCCGGCATCTCGGATTCGGCGATGGAAATTTCCTTGCGGCCCCAGTCGGCGAGGCCGATGTCCTTCACGACATAGTCGGCGGTCTTTGGCATTCCGGTCTCCTCGAACGGCTGAAATCAGGGCTGGTGGGTGTGTGCCAGCGTTATACCGGGCCGATTTCGGGAGGGCAATAAGGATATAAAGATTTCTTTATGTAATCACTCGGCTTCGCCGAAGCGGTCGGCGACGAGTTCCTGGAGCGCGTCCAGCGCTGCTTCGGCCTCGGGGCCTTCGGCGGTCACGTGAATCTCCGAGCCTGGCGCGGCCGCGAGCATCATCAGTCCCATGATCGATGTCCCGCCGACGGTGGTTTGATCCTTCGACACGGTAATGGTCGCGTCGAAGCGTTCTGCGCACTGCACGAAGCGCGCGGCGGCGCGCGCATGCAGGCCGCGTTTGTTGACGATGAGGAGATCGCCGGCGAAAGGACCGGTCGATTTGTTGGCGCTCATTACTTGCCGTTGAGCACCTGGCTGGCGACGTTGATGTACTTCCGGCCAGCATCCTGCGCGTCGGCGACGGCGGCAGCGAGCGGCTTGTCCCCGCGCACGCTCGCCAGCTTGATCAGCATCGGCAGGTTAACGCCGGCAATGACCTCGATCCTGCCGGCTTCCATCACCGATATCGCAAGGTTGGAAGGTGTACCGCCGAACATGTCTGTGAGGAGGATCACGCCGGCGGAATCGTTCACCTTCTCCACGGCATCGAGAATGTCCTGTCGTCGTCGCTCGACGTCGTCGTCGGGTCCGATCGAAATCGTTTCGATACGCGCCTGCGGGCCGACCACGTGTTCAAGCGCCGCGCGGAACTCCACTGCGAGCTTGCCGTGGGTGACGAGCACAAGTCCTATCATCCGGTTCTCGATCCCAGGCCCGGGCCGGCGGCCCCTGCTGCGGCGCACATCTTGCCGGATCAATTCCGCGATGCAAGAGGGATGTTACCCATTGATTCATTTGGCGTTTTCTGCGGCTGCCATGGCCAACGCATGGCGAATGCGCAGGGCGCCGTCCCGACAATCGATGGGCAGCGCCAGTCGCGGCAGGGCAATTCCCGCAATGGTGGTGCGTGAGTAATCGGCCTCGGGCATGCGCGGGCAGTCCGCCGCCGGCATCAGGTCGACCACGAGATCGATCACCACGGGCGAAGCATGCGGCGCACGCACAATTCCCTGTCCGCGGATCTCGATGAGCCCAGCCAACTCGGCCGGAGCGCTTGCCAGGAGCCGGCCGTTGGCCGCCGCGAGGACCGCGCGATCGTCGGCCACCAGTGCATTGCCGGCCGGATCGGCGTCGATCAACGCCAGTACTATGGAAGTCTTGCCGCTGCCGGAGTCACCGCGAACCAGGACGCCGCGTTCGCCGACAAGGGCGACGCTGGCGTGCACCGTGCCGGCGGTCATGCGGCGGGCAGGCGAACCGTGAAGCGCGCTCCGAGCACGACGGGTTCGCCGCCTGGCTCTTTCGCCGGTCGCGTCCGGTTCTCGGCCCAGATGCGACCGTTGTGGGCTTCGACAATCTGACGCGAGATCGACAGCCCGAGCCCCGAGTTCTGGCCGAACGTTTCTTCGCCGCCCTCACGGTCGGTGTAGAAGCGTTCGAAGATGCGCTCGAATTGATCGGGGCGGATGCCGGGCCCGTCATCCTCGACGAATATCTCGATAAAATCATCCTTGCGCCGGGCCGCGATGCGCACGACGCCATCCTTGCGGCAGAAGGAGCGTGCGTTGTCGATCAGGTTGTTCAAGACCTGCCCGAGCCGGCTGTCATGGCCGAAGACGAGGAAGGCATCGCGATCGGCGTCGGCGAAGTCGAGCCGGAGGGAGCAACCTTCGCCGCCCGACGTGTCGCGTATCACGCCAACCACGCCCGTCAGCAGCTGGCGGATATCGATCGGCGCGGCATCCTGCCGGCCAAGTTCGGCGTCGAGGCGGGAAGCGTCGGAAATATCGCTGATCAGCCGGTCGAGGCGTCGGATGTCGTGCTGGATGATGCCGGAAAGGCGAGCCTTCGCCTCGGGCGTCTTCGCCAGTGGAAGCGTCTCGACGGCGCTCCGCAACGAGGTCAGCGGGTTTTTCAATTCGTGCGCGACGTCCGCGGCGAAACTTTCGATCGCGTCGATCCGGTCATAGAGCGCGCCGGTCATGTCGCGGAGCGCCTGGCTGAGATGGCCGATCTCGTCACGCCGGCGGCTGAAGTCGGGAATCTCGGGACGCGACTTTACGCGATGGCGGACAAGATCGGCGGCGTCGGCGAGGCGGCGCAGCGGAGCCGCGATGGTGCCGGCGAGCAGGATGGAAAGCAGCACCGTGACGCCGGCTGCGACGAGGAACACGCGCACGATCGCCAGCCGCTCGGCGTGAACGATGTTGTCAATGTCGCCGCCTTGGGTAGAGAGCAGCAGCGCGCCGTGAACCGACCTATACCGCTGGATGGGCACGGCGACCGAGACGATCAACTCGCCACGATCATTGATGCGGACGATCTTCTCGGGTTGGCCATTCAGCGCGGCGCCGACTTCTTCGTAGCCGCGGCCGTTGGCGCCGCCGAGTTCTTGGTACATCGGCAGGTCGCGGCTCGAGAGCCAAAGGTTGAACTTGCGCCAGATGGCCTCCAGCCAGGTCTCGTTCTCGCTGTTGGTCGGCGGCAGGTCGAAGCGCAGGATCTGGCCGCCGGGATAGAGGTGGCGCGAGTCGACGATCAGGGTGCCGTCGCGGTCGTAGATGCGCGCGCGCGTACGCGTCGGCGAGATCAGGCGGAGCAGGATCGGCGCCACCTTCTCCGGATTGATCGAGAAGTCGAGGCCCTCATAGGCCTGATCGAGAGGCGATACGCTCTGCCCGGCTTGCAGGTCGAGCAGCTTGTCGGGGTCGATATAGATGTTGTCGGTGTCGACGGTTGCCTGCGAGGCAATGGCGCCGGCGATGATTTCGCCCTGGGTGAGCAGGCTGGAGACGCGGGCGTCGATCAGTCCGGCGCGGAACTGGTTGAGAAACAGGATGCCGGAGACCAGGACGATCAGCGCGGCGAGGTTGAGGATGACGATGCGCCGCGTCAGGCTCGTGAAGAGCGGAACGGCGGCGATGCGCCACAGTCGACCGAGCGCGCGCCGGACGACGCGCCCGCGCGGTTCGTCCGTCGGCATTTCGGCCAGTCTCTGGTCCTCGATGCGTGCCGTCATCCCGGCCCCGGACCGTGCTTGCCGGTCAGGCCTCCTTGAAGCGGTAGCCGACGCCGTAGAGCGTCTCGATCATCTCGAATTCCGTATCGACCACCTTGAACTTCTTGCGCAGCCGCTTGATGTGGCTGTCGATGGTCCGGTCGTCGACATAGACCTGATCGTCGTAAGCGGCGTCCATCAGCGCGTTGCGGCTCTTGACCACGCCCGGCCGGTTGGCGAGCGCGAACAGGATCAGGAATTCCGTGACCGTCAGCGTGACCGGCAGGCCGTTCCATGTGCAGGTATGGCGCTCCTGGTCCATCGCCAGCGCTCCGCGCTCCAGAACCCGCGCGGTCTCCTCGGCCTTCTTGTCGAGCGCTTCGCGCGGCTGGAAGCGGCGCAGCACCGCCTTGACTCGCTCGACCAGCAGGCGTTGCGAAAACGGCTTCTTGATGAAGTCGTCGGCGCCCATCTTGAGGCCAAAGAGCTCGTCGATCTCGTCATCCTTCGATGTGAGAAAGATCACAGGCAGGTCGGTCTTCTGGCGCAGCCGGCGGAGCAGCTCCATGCCGTCCATGCGCGGCATCTTGATGTCGAGGATGGCAAGGTCGGGGACGCTCGCCTGAAAACCGTCGAGGGCGGAGGCGCCGTCGGTGTAGGTCTGGACGCGGTAGCCCTCGGATTCGAGGGCGATAGACACGGAGGCAAGAATATTGCGATCGTCATCAACAAGGGCGATCGTCGGCATCCAGTTGTCTCCAGCTTGTTGGGTCGCCGTTGGAAGGCGCGCGGTAGACCGCCTTTGGCGTCATCATTGCGCGGAAAATGTGGCGTGACATTAGCGGATTCCAAGGGGAAGCGCCAATTCAGGCCGGTTTGCGCCGGGCAGTCGTCGGCTTCTCCCGCTCCAGGCCACCGGAGTCAAGGCGGTCGGCGGCCATGAGCGATGCGACCTTCTCCCCGATACCGGCCGCACGCCGCGTCCTGAGGCTGGCGGCGACCGGCTCGCTGGCGACATTACAGTCCTCTGGCGGGCCTTTTGCCTCGCTGGTGACGGTGGCGACGACACCCGCCGGTGAACCGATCCTTCTGCTTTCGGCGCTGGCCGTGCACACCAGGAACATCTCCGCCGACCCGCGTGCTTCGCTGCTGCTGGTCGCACCGGGCGGGGAGGTTGGCGACCCTCTGGCGGGTGCCCGGCTGACGCTGACGGGCCGCGTGGCCGGTCCCGACAAATCCCCCGAACTGCGCAGGCGCTTCCTCGCCCGGCATGCGGAGGCCGCCAGCTATGCCGATTTCGGTGACTTTGCCTTCTACCGTTTCGCGATAAAAGGCGGCCATCTGGTCGCGGGCTTCGGCCGCATCGTGTCGCTGTCGGCGGCAGAGTTGCTTACCGACATTGCGGAAGCCAGCGCGTTGATCGAGGCCGAGGAGGGCGCCATCGCCCACATGAACGCCGATCATGCCGAGGCACTGTCGCTCTATGCGACGCGCCTTCTCGGCATGCCAGAAGGCGACTGGCGGATGACCAGCGCCGATGCGGACGGCATTGATCTGCGCGCCGGTCCGCTGCGCGCGCGTCTCGATTTTTCGGAGCGGGTGACGAGCCCGGCCGCACTACGGCGCACGCTGGCCGAACTGGCGAAGGCGGCGCGGGCTACTCCCCGATCGCCATGAGCGAGCCGATATCGCGGGCCGAGTTGACCAGGCGCATGAACGCGACGCTCGCCGCGGTGATCAGCAGCACGTTGATGGCGAAGGCCTCGATCATCAGGTCCGCGCGGAAAGTGTGATCGAAGAGGATCGCGCGCATGCCTTCGAAGACGTAGGTCGGCGGCAGCGACCAGGAAACCGGTTGGAGGAAGCCGGGCAGCACCGACACCGGGTAGAAGACGGCGCAAAGCGGCAGCAGCAGGAATGTCAGTGTCCAGGCAAGCGTCTCGGCGCCAAGCCCGTTTCGGAGAATGACGCCGCTGACCAGAATGCCGATCGCCCAGGCGGTCAGGAGCAGGTTGGCGAAGAAGGCAGCGAGGCCGAAGCCCAGGCCCCACAGGTTGAATCCGAAGAACCAGATGGCGAGCAGGCTCACCGGCACGATCGCCACCACCAGCCGCACGAAACTTACGCCCATCAGCGCCAGCAGGAATTCTGACGTGCGCAGTGGGCTGATCAGCAGGTTCGCCATGTTGCGCGCCCACATCTCCTCGAGGAAGGAGACGGAAAGTCCAAGCTGGCCGCGGATCAGGAGGTCCCACAGCAGGATCGCGCCGAGCAGGGAGCCGCCGGCGGTCGCCAGCAGTCCGGAGTGCTGGTTGAGGTAGGTTTGCAGGAAGCCCCACATCAGCATCTGCACCAGCGGCCAGTAGATGAGGTCGGCGACGCGCGGCCATGATCCGCGCATCAGATAGAAATGCCGCAGCATGATCGCGCCGATGCGGCGCGGCGAGAACGCGATGTGCGCCGGCGACACGGGCGTGGACGGAGGCGCGTTCATGGCGTGCTCTCCGCCGCCAGTTCGCCAGCGACGCCGGTTCCGCGGGCGACGTCGAGGAAGACGTCCTCCAGCGTCGTGCGCCCGTATTTGTCGATCAGCGCGGTCGGGCTGGCGCGGTCCACGATCTTGCCGGCCTTCATCATGATCACGTCGTCGCAGAGGCGCTCGACCTCGGGCATGTTGTGCGAGGCGAGCAGGATCGTCGCGCCGCGCGTCTCCGCGTAGGTGGCAAGGCGGGAGCGGATCCAGTCGCCGGTATCCGGATCGAGCGACGCCGTCGGCTCATCGAGGAGCAGCACTTCCGGCGCGTTGATCAGCGCCTTGGCGAGGGCCACGCGCGTCTTCTGCCCGGCTGATATCTTGCCCGCCTCGCGGTCCAGAAAAGCTTCGAGATCGAGTTCGGCGGCGAGGTCGCGGATGCGCTGTTCGACGTTGGCGATCCCGTAGAGCATGCCGAAGATGCGGAGGTTCTGACGCACCGTCAGCCGGTTCGGCAGTGCCACGTATGGGCTCTCGAAATTCATCCGGTGGAGCACGGCATGCCGGTTGGTCAGCATGTCGACGCCGAGGATGCGGATCGACCCCGATGTCGGCAGGATCAGCCCGAGCAGCATGCCGATGGTCGTGGTCTTGCCGGCGCCGTTCCCGCCAAGAAGGCCGATGATCGACCCGCGCGGCACGGAGAACGAGACATCGTCAACCGCCATGACCTCCCTGTAGGTCTTGGTCAGCCGCACGACTTCGATGGCGGGTGGTTCGGCAGTGGAGCTCATACCGGGCGTTTGCTGAAGGGTCGATGCGGCGCTGCGCTGTCGGCCTGTGTTATAGGAGCGCGGGCAGGGCTTGGCCACATTGCGCTCTCTCGCCGCGCGCCTTGCCCCGGCGAAACCATGGAAACCCGGCATGCCGGAACGCGTCGCCCCCATCACCGACTTTTCCGTCCGCAGCCTGCGCCTGGATACGCTCGTCCGCCTGCGCTGGCTGGCGGTAGCCGGGCAGGTGACGGCCGTTCTGTTCGTGGCCGTTCTTCTGGGCTTTCCCCTGCCGACGGCCGAATGCCTGGTGCTGATCGGCCTTTCCGTTCTCGTGAATCTTGTTCTGCGGGTGCGCTTTGCCCCGACGCTCCGCCTCGGCCAATGGCCGGCATTCGCCCTGCTTGGCTACGACGTCGCCCAGCTCGGCATCCTCCTGTTCCTTACCGGCGGGCTCGACAATCCCTTCGCCATTCTGCTGCTGGTCCCGGTGATCGTCTCCGCCACCACCCTTCCGCCGCGCCCTACGATCCTTCTCGGCGCCATGGTCGTCGCCACCGCGAGCATCCTGGCGCTGTGGCACCGGCCGCTGCCGTGGCACGCCGGGGAGAGCCTTACGATCCCCTTTGTTTATACGGCCGGCGTCTGGGTCGCCCTCGTCTCGGCTTGCGCCTTCATCGGCATCTACACCTTCCGCGTTGCCGAGGAGGCGCGCCAGCTTGCCCGCGCCCTCGGTGCCACCGAACGCGTGCTGGCGCGCGAGCACCATCTGTCGGCGCTGGATGGCCTCGCCGCCGCGGCCGCCCACGAACTCGGGACACCGCTCGCCACCATCGCGCTGGTCGCCAAGGAACTGGCGCGGGAGATGCCGGCCGGTGCGCCTCATGCCGAAGATCTCGCGCTGCTCATCAGCCAGTCGCAACGTTGCCGCGATATCCTCGGCCGCCTGACCACCATGTCATGGCAGGGTGACGAACATCTCGCTCGGGTTCCGCTTTCGCATCTGATCGAGGAGGTGGTCGAGCCTTACCGCGCCTTCAGCGTCGAGATCGAAGCGACACCCGCCCGCGGCGTTGCGCCCGAGCCCGTCGGCCGCCGCAATCCCGCGATCATCCAGGGTCTTGCCAATCTGGTCGAGAACGCCGTCGATTTCGCGCGCTTCCGGGTGACCATCGGCACCGAGTGGAACGACAACGACGTGATCGTCACCATCACCGACGATGGCCCGGGCTTCGCCGGCGGCATCATGGAGCGTATCGGCGAGCCCTACGTCACCACGCGCGGACAGCGCAGCGAGGCTGCGGCGGATCCTGAGGAAAGCGGCCTGGGACTTGGCTTCTTCATTGCCAAGACACTGCTTGAGCGCTCCGGCGCGCGCCTCGCTCTCGCCAACCGTGAGCCGCCCGAACGCGGCGCCATCGTGCGGGTGACCTGGCCGCGCGCTTTTATGGATATCGCCGCCCCGTCCGGCGGGCTGGAGGAGGAAACCATGGAGGAGGGCGCGACTTGGCGTAGGCCGGTCGAGTCCCTATAACCCCTCCAACCTGTCTGTCTCCGGGAGGAACGGAGAATCCTATCAAATGGCTGAAATTGGCCTTGGCGGCGCGGTCCATACCGACATGACGCTGCTGCTCGTCGATGACGACAAACCATTTCTGCAGCGCCTTGCCCGCGCCATGGAGGCGCGTGGCTATGCCGTCGATACGGCCGATACGGTCGCCGAGGGCCTGAAGAAGGCCGAAGCGGCCCCGCCCGCGTTCGCGGTGGTCGACATGCGCCTCGAGGACGGCAACGGCCTCGACGTTCTGGAACTCGTGCGCCGCCGCCGCCCGGACTCGCGTATGGTGGTGCTCACCGGCTACGGCAACATCGCCACCGCAGTGACTGCGGTGAAGCTCGGCGCAGTCGACTACCTGGCGAAGCCTGCCGACGCCGACGAGATCCACACCGCGCTCACCCGCGAGCCGGACGAGAAGCCCGAGCCGCCGGAAAACCCCATGTCGGCTGACCGCGTGCGCTGGGAACACATCCAGCGTGTGTACGAGTTGTGCGAGCGCAACGTCTCCGAGACGGCACGCCGGCTCAACATGCACCGGCGCACACTCCAGCGGATTCTCGCCAAGCGCGCCCCGCGCTAGCCGAAGACTTCGCCCGCTCCGGGATCGACCAGCCCGTGCAGCCGGGAGGCCGCGGCCTGGGCGAAGCGCACCAGCATGGCCTTGCGCGTCGCACCCGCGAGCCGATGCTCCGGCGCCTCGCGGATCAACTCCGCGCCGAACTGGTCGGCGAGGATCAGCCCGGCATCCTCGGGGAAGATGTCGAGAGGCACGCCGGCATGGCTGGCGAAGAAAAGCCGGTCGCACGAGAAACGGTAGTCCGGCCACTTCCGGTCGACCCGGTAATCCTCGATCGACGACTTGATCTCGACGATCCACAACTCTCCGTCTGCCCCCAACGCGACCACGTCGGCCCGCCGGCCGGTCGCTAACGGCAACTCAGTCACCATCGCGAAACCACGGCTCCTGAGCAGCCGGCCAACGCCGCGGCAGACCGCGGTGGCGTGCTCGGATTGGCGGCCATCAACGGGCGGCGCGATCTCGGAAAGGTCGGTCAGCATGAGAACAAAAGTGGCACGCGAATCGGTCTGACGGAAGGCCAATTTCACTGGTCCGCGAGAAAATTCAGCCCCAACGGTTGTGCAGCCAGAACCATTGCCCGGGGTTTTCGCGCACCCAGCTCTCGACGATGCCGGTGATCTTTGCGGTCGCCCCGACGACGTCGATCTGGCCGCCGGCGTCGCGCGGCATCTCGATGGGCGGCGTCAGTTCCAGGTGCAGCCGCCCGTCCGGCATCCGGATCGCGCGCGCCCCATGCACGGCGCAGTCGAACTGGCGGGCGAACTTCGCCGCCAGGGAATTGGTTGGGGCCGGGCGGCCGAAGAAGGGCACCCGTGGCCCGCTGGCCAGTTTCTGGTCGACCAGCATGCCAAGGTGTTCGCCACGCTCCATGGCAGCGGCGATCTCGAACGCGGCGCCGCGGCTGTTGGCGATCAGCGTCCCCATCAGCCGTTCGCGCTCGCCCAGCAGGTCTTTCGCAAGATAGGCGTTGGTTGGCGCCCTATAGGGCAGCACTGTCTTCATGCCGAACTTGGCCGATACCACGCCGAGCACTTCCCAGTTGGCGAGATGCGCGGCGAAGATCACCGCCGTCTTGCCGTCGTCGCGGAGCGCGACGAACTGGTCGATGCCGGATACTGTGACCGACCCTTCATCGGGCTTTTCGGGATCGAACCCGGCGGCGATCTCCTCGAGGAAGAGGAATTCGACCGCGACCTTGGCGAAGTTGTCCCAGCAGCCGCGCAGGATCGCCTTGCGCTCCGCTTCGCTCTTCTCGGGAAAGGAGGCAGCGATGCTGTTCGCCGCCATCCGGTTCTCCGGCATGAGGGGGCCGATGATGTGCAGGACGAACATCACGGCTCTTTCGGCGCGCTTGCGGCCGATCCAGTGGATCAGGCGAATCAGCCCGCCGAGGATCGCGGCGATAAAGCGCTGGAAGCCGTCGGAGCGCACGAAGCGCTGGCCCCAGGTGTGCCCGCGATGCCGTTTCCGGGGTTTCAGGGGCGGCCGGGTGCGAGCGGGGCTATCAGGGTCGTCCGTCAAAGCGTCACGATGATCTTGCCGAAGACGTCGCGCGTTTCGAGCCGCGCCAGCGCCTTGTCGATCTCGTCGAGGCCGATGACCGTATCGATCACAGGTTTGGCGATGCCGCTCGCCATCTTGTCGAGCACGGTGGCGAGGTTACGCAGGTTGCAGCCGAAACTGCCGATCAGGCGGAGCTGGCGCTGGTAAAGCTGAAACAGGTTGATCTCGGCACTGACGCCGGTGGTCGAGCCGCAGGTCACCAGCACTCCACCGCGCTTCATCGAAAACATCGAGCGGGCGAACGTGTCCGGCCCAACATGCTCGAACACGACGTCGACGCCTTCCTTGCCGGTGAGTTTACGCACTACGCTTTCGAAGCGGTCCTCGCGGTAGTTGATGACGTGATCGGCGCCGAGCGCTTTCGCCTTCTCGGCTTTCGCGTCGCTGCCGACGGTGGTGATGACGATGGCGCCGACGGCCTTGGCGAGCTGGATTGCCGCCGTGCCGATGCCGCTGCCGCCAGCCTGGATGAGTATCGTCTGGCCGGCCTTGAGGTGGGCGTTGTCGAACAGCATATGCTCGACCGTGCCGTAGGTGATCGGCGCGCACGCAGCCTTGATCACGTCGACGCCCGCGGGCGCCGCCACGACCAGCCGCGCCGCCACGTTAAGCCGTTCGCGCGCCAGTCCGTCGACATGGAAGCCGCGGATTCCGGCGACGTTGACGCAGAAATTGTCGCGACCCTCGCGGCAGGCCTCGCAGACGCCGCAGGTTTCCGCGCCGAAGAGCGCAACGACCTGGCCGTGTTCCAGATGGCTGACGCCCTCGCCGACGGCGACGACTTCGCCCGCCGCTTCGGCTCCGATCACGATCGGCAGCTTGCGCTTGGCGAAGGCCATGCCGCGCCAGCCCCAGACGTCGATGTGGTTCAGCGCCACCGCGCCGACGCGCACCTGCACCTCGCCGGGGCCGGGCGGGCCCGGCTGTTCCATGTCGATCGTGGCGAGCGCGCGGTTGTCGAGGAGCTGGAGAGAACGCATCACACTTTGCCGGGAGCGCGCCGTCAGGCCGGCTCGGCCGAGATCACCAAGCAGGCGTTCTGGCCGCCGAAGCCGAACGAGTTCGACAGGATCATGTCCACCTGCTGCTGGCGCGCAACGTTGGGCACTACGTCGAATTCGATCGCCGGATCGGGATGGTAATTGATCGTCGGCGGCAGCACGCCTTCCTCGATCGTCTTGACGGAGAAGATCGCCTCGATCGCGCCCGCTGCGGTGAGCGTGTGCCCGATCATCGATTTGTTCGACGAGATCGGCACCTTCCTCATGCGCTCGCCGAGGACCGCTTCCAGCGACATCGCCTCCATCTTGTCATTCTCCGGCGTCGAGGTGCCATGCGCGTTGACGTAGCCGATTGCGTCCGGCGAGATACCGGCGTCGTCGACGGTGATCTTGATCGCGCCGATGATCGCTGAACCGTCCGGCTTGGAACGGGTGCGGTGGAAGTCGTCGGCCTTTTCCCCGATGCCCCGCATGATGGCGTGAATCTTCGCTCCGCGCGCCTTCGCCGCGTCGTAGTCTTCCAGCACCAGCGCCGCGGCGCCTTCCGCGATCACGAAGCCGTCGCGATCCTTGGAGAATGGCCGCGACACTTCCTGCGGTGGCTCGTTGGTGCCCGAGAGCGCAGAAAGCAGCGCGAAGCGGATCATCATCTCCGGGTTCACCGAGCAATCCGCGCCGAGCGAGATCGCGGCGTCGGTGTCGCCGCGGCGGATTGCCTCGACCCCGAGCTGGATGGCGGTGGCGCCGGATGCGCACGCCGTAGTCAGCGAAATCGGCGCGCCCTTGCTGCCGATCGTCTCGGCGATGCCCTCGGCGATGAAGCCGAGCAGCGTGTGGTGATATGCGTCGTCGTCATTGTGCTGCCGCGCCGCTGCGATCATGCGGTCGTAAGCATCGCCGTCCGCGGCGGGCGCATCGCGGTACATTTTCTGCCGGTAGGGCCACTCCATCTCGGCCGGCGGCAGGGCCGCAAAAAGCGGGCCTGGGAAGTCGCCCTTGCTGCCGATATTGGCGTTGGCGATGGCCTCCTCCGCGGCGAGAATGCCGGCGCGCATGGTGATGTCCATGGCGGTGTCGCCGTCCTGCCAGAGATAGTCGATGGCGCCGGCGATCGTGGTGCGCATGTTGTCGGTACGGAAGCGCGTGATCGGCTTGATGCCGGAGCGTCCGGCGGTGAGTCCCGCCCAGCTGTCGGCGACGCCCTGCCCGAGTGAGGAGATCATGCCGTAGCCGGTGATGGCGACGACCGGACGTCCGAGGTGATCCCGTGTCTTGCCCATCCGCTATCCCTCCTTCAGTCCACGGCCTCGACGAGGCCCATGCCTTCGCCGCGCCAGATGCCGACCGTCGTAACTGCGACGCGTGACGGCTGGCTGGTGGCCGGCCGCTCGAACCCGCTCTCGTCGGCCGGGCGGTAGAAACCGCCCCGCGACAAGGCGAGCGCGGCAAGGCCGACCATCGCCGGGAACGTGGCGCCCGCGGCGCTGCCCAGCAGCGTACCTGGCGCCCGCACGGTATCGACCCGGCCGTCGGCGATCAATCGATCGAGCAATTCCCGCTCTTCGCGGGTCTGCATGGCGATGCCGGTCGCGCCGGAAAGCACCGCTGCCGGCGGGCTTCCCTCCGGCAGCATTGCGTCGAATTGGCGCGTCGCCTTGGCGGTCACATCGCCGGGGCGGCGCCGGCTCTGGTCGGTGAGAACATTGGTCAGTTTGGCGTAGGGCCTGCGGCCGCGCGCTTCAGCGTGTTCGCGCGCCTCCAGCACGAGGAAGCCACCGGCCGAGCCGAAGATCGACCCGCCGCCCTTCTCCTGCCGCGCCCACACTGAGATCGGATCGTCCGCCCACAGCACGCCGCCAAGTGCGCAGTTCAGCACCGTATCCTTGCGGTCCGCCTGGCTGGCGCCGCCGACGAGGAAGATGTCGCCCTGTCCCGCTCGGATGCGCCGCCACGCAATCTCGGCCGCGCTGGTGCCGGCGATCTCCTCGCCCATGAACGTCCGCGACGAGCCGGTCACTTTGTGCACGATCGAGATGTTGCCGGCGAGCAGGTTGGGAAGCTGCGCCAGGAACAGGGTCGGGCGAAGGTCGTTCGACAGGTGCTCGTTGAGATACTTGGCCTGGTCCGTCGCGCCCTCGAAACCGGTCAAAATCGACGTATCGACCGCCTCGTCCCGGGCTCCGCCATCGGCGGCCACCATCACGTGGGTGTGGCTGAGGATGTCCAGGTTGCCGGCAATCCCGGCGTCTTCCAGCGCGAGTCCGGCAGTGTAGGTGCCGAGGCGCTGCCACACCTCCATCTGCCGCTGGTCGCGCTTCGGGATCTGCTTGTCGAGATCGAGCGGCACCATCGGATGGATGGAATAGGGCGGTGCGAAATTGCGATCGACGACCGGTTTCGGCCGCTCCGCCTCCGCCATCGCCTGCCAGTGGGCGTCCAGCCCTTCGCCGAGGCTTGAGGTCAGCCCGATACCGGTAATCCAGACCTCGCGCGCCATCGCCTGACCAATCACACCGGTGCGGCGGCCTTCGTCGGGATCAGTTCGATGCGGTGCCGGATCTCCTCCGCCAGTTCCGTTGAGGGGAAATCCGTCGAAATCATCACGACCTCGGCGTCGGCGGCGACCTCGCCCTTCAGCCACACGGTCGTTTCCGCGATCGAGAAGCCGGAGCCCTCATGGGTGATCTTGGCGTCTACCGTCATCGTGTCGCCGGGCATGACGAAGCGGCGGAACTTGGCGCGCTTGACGCCGCCGAGGAAGACGAACTTTTCCATCTTCTGCCGGCGCAGCAGCAGAAATCCGGCGGCATGGTTCATGAATTCCAGCATCAGCACGCCCGGCAGGACCGGAAAGCGGGGAAAGTGCCCGTCGAAAACCGGGCTTTCCTTCGGCAGCGTGCCGCTGACGCGGATCGTGAGACCTTCGACGTCGATTTCCTCGACGGTGTCGATCAGTTCGAAATATTCGAGACGCATCGGATGGTGCTGACCGTCACGCGGACTTCTGCGCGACGAGTTCGTCGATCCGCGCGCTGAGGTTCTTGAGGACGAAATAGTCCTCGACCGACGCGTTGCCGGCGTTGACCTCCTTGGTCCACGCCTCCAGCGGGATCTTGATGCCGAACTTCTTGTCGAGCGCGAATACGATATCGAGGAAGTCGAGGCTGTCGATGCCGAGATCGTCGATGGCATGCGCCTCCGGCTTGATCTCCGACAGCGGGATTTCGCTGGTCTCGTGGATGACCTGCGCGACTGTGTCGAAGGTCGAAGACATGATTCTGATGTTCCCCTGACGACGTGCCTGACGCCGCTGTCCGAATGACGGAACGGCCTAAAACAGTGCTGAGGCTCCTGTCGGACCCCCAGCGGAGCCGGATACTGCGGCGGGTTCCGGCCATTTGCAACGGGGCCGGGACCCCTGGACCGGCCGCCCGAAAAACACTCCGCCAGCCCAATCCAAGCGGTCCAATACAGACCTTGCAACGGCCTGTCCACCGTCCTGAATGGCCCAGTTCCGGCACGGTTGCGGCCCACAACGTCAGGCGTCAGGATGGCGCCGCCGTACAATTGACGAGGATGCCTGTTCCTTGGCCATCGCGAGCTACGTTGACGACCGCAGCGCCCGAATCGCGGCTCTGGACGCCCTTCGCGGGATCGCCATCGTGGCGATGGTCGTCTACCACACGGCCTTCGACCTCGGCGCCCGCGAACTCATCGCCGCCAACGTCACCCGCGACCTCGGCTGGGTCATCTTCGCCCGCTTGATTGCCGGTACCTTCCTCATCCTCGTCGGCGTCAGCCTCGTGCTTGCAACCCGGAACGGGCTCAACCGGCAGGCGTTCCTGCGCCGGCTGGCCTTTGTCGCCGGCGGCGCCATTCTTGTCAGCATCGCAACGTGGTGGGTCGATCCGTCGAGCTTTGTCTTCTTCGGCATCCTCCACCAGATCGCTCTCGCCAGCATCCTGGCGCTGCCGTTCCTGCGCTTGCCGACACTCGTGGTGGGCTTGGTCGCGGTGGCGGTGATCGCGCTCCCGTATTTCTTTGCGAGCCCGTTTTTCGACTGGCCGCCGCTGTGGTGGGTCGGGCTGTCGGAAAACGTTCCCGAGACCGTGGACTACGTCCCGGTCTTCCCGTGGTTCGGCGTGGTGCTCGCTGGCATCGTCGTCGGACGCTTCATTGTCGCCCGGCTGCTCGAATCGCCGTTCGCCCATTGGCGTCCCGGCGAACCGCTCGGTCGCGCCGCGGTATGGGCCGGCCGCTGGAGCCTCGCCATCTACCTCGTGCACCAGCCGATTCTGTACGGGCTGTTTGCGCTCGCCGATCCCTACCTAGCACCCAACGAGACCGCCATACGCCGCAACTTCAACGATCAGTGCGTCCAGTCCTGTCGGCTGCGCGATCGCGATCTCGAAACCTGCACGGCTTTCTGCGGCTGCATGTTCACGAACCTCAACGGCACCGATCTCATGCAGTTGCAGTCGGTCACGCTGATGACGCCGGACCAGCGCGAGCGTTGGAACCGGATCCTGTCCACCTGTCTGCCTCCGGTTCAGGGCAGTGACAGTTCACCCGCGACCCCCGTCCCGCCCGGAACCACGGTGCAGTGAGCGCGTCCCAGGCATTGCGGGTAATGACATCGATCCGCTCCGGCCGGAACGCCTCTTCCTGATTCGGCGAAGATGGCGCTATAGGCTGAACGCGAGCGGCCCGGAGACGCCTGCGGAGGGTAGTGTGCGCATGCGTGCGATTGTATGTGTTGAACCCGGCAAGCTGGAGCGGCAGGACATCCCATCGCCGCCCGCACCGAAGGATGGCTGGATCGCAATCGACATCCGCGCGATCGGCGTTTGCGGCACGGACTTCCACATCTTCGAGGGGACGCATCCCTATCTTCGGTACCCGCGAATCATGGGCCACGAACTGTCGGCCGTGGTCGCCGAAGGTGCCGGCAGCGACCGGCTGCCGGCGGGAACGCCGGTTGTCGTTAACCCGTACCTGACGTGCGGCACGTGCATCGCCTGTCGCAAGGGGCGCTTCAATTGCTGCATGACGCTGCAATGCCTCGGCGTGCACACGGACGGCGGCATGTGCGAGCGCATCCTCATGCCCGAGGGCAATCTCTACCCGGCCGGCAAACTCGGCACCCGCGATGTCGCGATGGTCGAGTTTCTGGCCATCGGCGCCCACGCTGTCCGGCGCTCCGCCGTCGGCAAGGGCGACCGCGCGCTCGTTGTCGGGATGGGGCCGATCGGCATCGGCGCGGCACTCTTTGCGCGGGCCGCTGGCGCGGACCTAACGGTCGCAGACGTGTCGGAGGGGCGACTTGCCTTCGCCCGCGACACGCTCGGTTTCGGCGAACAGATCCTCGGCGGCCCGGGCGCGGCTGACGAAGCGAGACGCCGGACCGGCGGAGAGTTCTACGATTGCGTGTTCGACGCCACCGGCAACGCCCGCGCCATGGAGGCTTCCGTCGCCTTCGTCGCCCACGCCGGCACACTGGTTTACGTCGGCGTGCTCAACGCCAACATCACGCTGTCCGATCCGGAACTGCACCGCCGCGAGATCACGTTGCTGGCCTCGCGGAACGCGGTGAAGGCCGATTTCGATCAGGTAATGGCGGCGATGCTGGCTGGAGAAATCCCCACCGGCGCCATCAACACGCACACCGCGCCGCTGTCCGATCTGCCGGAGGCCATGCCGGCCTGGCTGGCGTCCGACACGCCGCCGGTGAAGGCGATCCTCACACTCTGATGGCGACGCCTATCATCCAGTTTGGCACCAGCCGCTTCCTGCAGGCGCATGTCGATCTGTTCGTCTCCGATGCGCGCGCCGGTGGACAGGACGTCGGGCCGATCACCGTGGTGCAGACGTCGGGCTCTGCGGAACGGGCGGCGCGCCTCAAGGGTTTCGGTGGCTCACCGATCCCGGTCATCGTGCGCGGCCTCGAGGACGGCAGGCCCGTCGAGCGGACCGAATACGTCACCAGCATCACGCGGGGGCTATCGACGGCGGCCGACTGGGCGGAGATCGAACGCATCGTCGCGGCGGAAGCGACCACGATCATCTCCAACACCGGCGATGGCGGCTACCGCATGCCGGATGACGAAACCATCGGCGACGGCGTGCCGCAGTCGTTTCCGGCTAAGCTGACCAAGCTGCTCCACGCCCGCTGGCAGGCAAACCCGCAACCGCTGACGATCTTCCCGTGCGAACTGATCAGCGCGAACGGATCCGTCCTGCGTGGCTTGTGCGCCGGCATCGCCGAACGTTCGAACCTTCCCAACGGCTTCCGGCAATGGCTGGCGGACGACTGCGTATGGGCGAACAGTCTCGTCGACCGCATCGTGTCGGGCGCGCTGGAGCCTGCCGGCGCCATCGCCGAGCCCTACGCTTTGTGGGCAATCGAGAAGCAGCCGCGGCTTGTTCCGCCCTGTACCCACCCCGCAATCCAAATGGTGGACGACCTTCGGGTCACCGAGCGGCTGAAGCTCTTTATTCTCAACCTCGGCCACACCGCGCTGGCCGAGCGCTGGAAGGCGGACAACCGCCGTCCTGACGAGACGGTGCGCGAGATGCTGGCCGAGGCCGCGATCCGCGCCTACCTCGACACGCTCTACGATGAAGAGGTGCTGCCGGTATTCGCGGCTGCGAAGATCGACGAGGCGCCGGCCTACCGGCGGAGCGTGATCGAGCGCTTTTCCAACCCGTTCCTCGACCACCGCCTGGCCGACATCTTCGACAACCATGCCTCGAAGAAAGCGCGGCGCATGGGCGGCATCATCGAGCTCGCGGCCGAGGTCGCCCCCGCGCTCAAGTTGCCGCGGCTGGCGGCAATGGCAAGTTCCGGCGTCGGCTAGGATTTATCGGGCGTGATCACGCCCTTTTTCAGAATGATGTTGCCGTATAGCCGCCGCTCGCCGGTCGCGACGGTGGCGAAGGCGGCCTCGGCCCGCTCGTAGAAGGCGAAGCGCTCCAGCGCCGCCACCTTGTGCCCCGGCGCGCGCTTGCGCACGACCTTGGCGAACTCCTTGCAGACCTCCGGCACGGCCTTGGGGTCGTCGACCACGGCCATACGGAAGGCGGCGCAATCGACAAACGTGTCGAGCGGCAGCAGGGACAGCACCGCTTCGAGCACGCGGACGGCGTCGAGCCCGTCCAGCCGCACCAGCCGCCTGGCCTTGGCAAGCGCCGGATAGTTGGCGTCGACAATGGCTATCTCGTCGCCATGCCCCATGGCGCGCAGCGCGTGAAGCAGGTCAGGTCCGATGATCGGGTCGATACCGTAGAGCATGCCGCCTCCCCAAGTGTGGCCGCGATGATCGGCCGGAAGCCGGGGCGCGGTCAACGGCGGTGGACGCCGCCGCCATACGGGTCTAGCCTTGAGGCTCCTCCCGCATGGAGTTCATCACCTTGGAAAAACGCAAGCTCGGGCCCTCCAGCCTCGAGGTCTCGCTCGTCGGCCTCGGCACCAACAATTTCGGCGGACGCATGGCAGTCGATGCGGCGCGCCCGGTCATCTTCAAGGCGCTGGACGTCGGCGTCACCCATTTCGACACCGCCGACATCTATGGCGGCAGCGGCGGCTCGGAGACGATCATCGGCGAGGTGCTGGGCGCTCGCCGCAAGGAAGTGACGCTCGCCACCAAGTTCGGCAAGGTGATGGCCGGCTCGAACGAGCAGCACCGCGGCAGCCGCGCTTATGTGAAATCTGCCGTCGAGGCGAGCCTCAAGCGGCTGAAGACCGACTGGATCGACCTGTTGTGGATGCACGAGCCGGACCCCTCGACGCCGATCGAGGAGACCTTCCGCGCCATCGAGGAGCTGACCAAGTCCGGCAAGGTCCGCCACATCGGCTCGTCCAATTTCACCGGCGAGCAGCTCGAGGAGTCGGTGATGACGGCCAAGAAGATTGGCGTGCCGGGTTTTGTCACCTGCCAGGATGAATTCAGCCTGACCAACCGCAAAATCGAGAAGACGCTGCTGCCGACGATGGCGAAGCACGGTCTGTCGCTGGTGCCGTACTTCCCGCTGGGCGGCGGCGCGCTGACCGGCAAGTACCGCAAGGGCAAGGCGATGCCCGAGGGCGGGCGCCACAAGTCCAGCGACAACCGCTTCCTCGATCCGCACTGGGATACGATCGAGGCGCTGCACCAGTTTGCCGAATCGCGCGGCCACACGCTTCTGGAACTCGCCATGAGCTGGCTGGCTTCCCAGCCGATCGTGGCATCGATCATCGCCGGCGCCACCAAGGTGGAGCAGGTCGAGGCGAACGCGAAGTCGGTAGCCTGGAAGTTGACGCCGGAGGACATGGCCGAGGTCAACAAGCTGACTTCCTGAGGGGAGATAGCCCACTAGCGCCGGCGCGGGACAAATCCTACCTATTGGTCAGGAGCCCGCGCTATGCCCGAACCCGCCCGCCACATCGTCTGCCCGCATTGCGATGCCGTGAATCGCGTCCCAGCCGCCAAACCAGCGGCGGAAGCAAAGTGCGGAGTCTGCCACAAGCCCTTGTTTTCCGGCCATCCCGCGGCCGCCACGACAGCCAGTTTCGGCAAACACATCGGGCGCAACGACGTCCCGGTCGTGGTCGATTTCTGGGCGGAGTGGTGCGGCCCCTGCAAGATGATGGCGCCGGTCTACGAACGCGTTGCAGCGGAGATCGAGCCGGCGATGCGCTTCCTGAAGGTCGACACCGAGGCGGAGCCGCAGCTTGCCGCGAAATACAATATTCGCGGTATTCCGACGCTGATGGTGTTTCGCGGCGGCAAGATCGTCGCCCAGCGCGCCGGCGCGATCGACGCCGGCAGTCTTCGCGCCTGGCTCAGCCAGGTCGCGACCCAGCCAAGCTAGACCTCAGTCCTTGGCGCGCTCGACGTAGGAGCCGTCGGTGGTCATCACCACGATGCGCGTGCCGGTCGCGATGTGCGGCGGCACGTTGGTGCGCACGCCGTTGGAGAGCATCGCCGGCTTGTAGGATGAGGCGGCCGTCTGCCCCTTCATCGCCGGGTCGGTCTCAACCACTTCCAGCGTCACGCGCTGCGGCAACTCGATAGCAATCGGCACGCCGTTATAGAGACTGAGCCGCACCGTCATGTTTTCCTGAAGATAGGGCGCCTGGTCTCCAACGATGTCCTTCGGCACAGCGACCTGCTCGAAGTTTTCGCCATTCATGAAGGTGAAGCCGTCGCCATCCTCGAAGAGGTACTGGTAGTCGTGGTCCTCGACAAAGGCGCGCTCGACCTGCTCGGTCGTCTTGTAGCGCTGCGACACCTTCACGCCGTCCGAAATGCGGCGCATGTCGATCTGGGTGGTCGGGGTCCCCTTGCCGGGGTGGAAGTTTTCCGCGGTCAGAACGACGTAGAGCTGGTTGTCCACTTCGACGACGTTGCCCTTGCGGACCTGGCTGGCGATGACTTTCAAGATTTCCTCGACTATGGCTCAGGCGGGACCGGCGGCCGCCAATTCGGCGCGCACCTTAGCGATTTTGCCGCCGACCGCCAGAGGTTTGTGCATGTCCTTCAGCCCACGGTCGCGCTGCAAATGAGCGGTTCTCCGCCATTCTGGGAGCGCGAACGCCATCGCGACCGCCGGCCTTTCCTCATGGCGCGGAACCGCATCGTGGCGGCTCTCAGGGCGTGGTTCGCCGACGCGGGCTTCGTCGAGGTCGAGTCGGCCGCGCTTCAGGTCTCCCCCGGAAACGAGACGCATCTGCATGGCTTCGCCACCGAACTCGTTCGGCCCCGGCGGCGAGCAGGACAACCCGCTACCTTCACACCTCGCCCGAATTCGCCATGAAGAAGCTGCTTGCCGCCGGCGAGGAGAAGATCGTCGATTTCGCGCGGGTCTTCCGCAACCGTGAGCGCGGACCGCTGCACGCGCCGGAATTCACCATGCTCGAGTGGTATCGCGCCGGCGCGCCCTATGACGCGATCATGGACGATTGCGCTGTAATTCTTGCCGGCGCGGCGCGGGCGGCCGGAAAAGACACGCTCATCTGGCGCGGTCGCGAGGCCGATCCTTTCGCCGCGCCCGAACGGCTGACCGTCGCGGAAGCATTTCACCGCCATGCCGGCATCGACCTTGCCGCTTCCGCCTCGCGCGATGATTTTGCCGGGCAGGCCAAGGGGCAGGGCATTCGCGTCGCCGATGACGACACCTGGTCGGACATCTTCAGCCGAGTGCTGGTCGAGAAGGTCGAGCCCAATCTCGGCCTCGGCCGCGCGACGTTGCTGTACGAGTATCCGGTCTCGGAAGCGGCGCTGGCGCGTGCGAGGCCGGACGATCCCAGGGTGGCGGAACGCTTCGAGCTCTATGCCTGCGGCGTCGAACTTGCCAACGGCTTCGCCGAACTCACCGACTCCGAGGAGCAACGTCGCCGCTTTCTTGCCGACATGGATGAGAAGCAGCGCATATACGGCGAACGCTACCCGGTGGACGAGGATTTCCTCGCGGCGCTGGAGCACATGCCCGAAGCCAGCGGAGTCGCCCTCGGCCTCGACCGTCTCGTCATGCTCGCGAGCGGCGCCAGCCACATCGACCAGGTTCAATGGACGCCGGTTGCCGGCGTGGAGAATGCGCCATGAACGACATGTCTTTCCGCGCGGGGCGAACCCTCCGCTCCGTCACCGACCTCGCCGAGGCCGGACTGATCGCCGCAGGACAAGCGCGCGCGGACTTGAAGCCGTCGCTGCGCGCTATGCCGTGGCGATCACACCGGCGATGGCGGATCTCATCGATCCGGACGACCCCGTCGATCCGATCGCGCGCCAGTTCGTGCCCGACGTCGCCGAACTGGCGACAACGCCGGAGGAGCGCGCCGATCCCATCGGTGACGGTGCGCACGAGGTCAGCGAAGGGCTCATCCACCGCTACCCCGACCGCGTGCTGCTCAAGCTGGTTTCCGTCTGTCCGGTCTACTGCCGCTTCTGCTTCCGGCGCGAGACTGTGGGGCAGGGTGGCTCCGGCGTGCTGTCGGCGGAGGCGATCGACGCCGCGCGCAGCTACATCGCCGCCCATGACGAAATCTGGGAAGTCATCCTCTCCGGCGGCGACCCGCTGATCGCTGCGCCGCGCCGGCTGAAGGCGCTGGCGACGGCCTTGGCCGAAATCGATCACGTCAAGGTCGTGCGCTATCATACCCGCGTGCCGGTGGTGGCGCCGGAACGCGTCACCGATGAGTTGGTCAAAGCGTTGACCGCGTCCGGCAAGGCAACATGGCTCGCGGTTCACGCCAACCATCCGCGCGAACTGACGCGCGATGCGCGCGCCGCGCTCGCCCGGCTGGCCGATGGCGGCGTTTCGCTCGTCAGCCAGACGGTGCTCCTCAAGGGCGTCAACGACGATGCCGAAACGCTGGCCGCCTTGATGCGCGGTTTCGTCGAGTCGCAGGTGAAGCCGTACTATCTCCATCACGCCGACCTCGCGCCCGGCACCGCCCATTTCCGCACGACTGTTCGCCAAGGCCAGGCGCTGATGCGGGCGCTCCGCGGCCGCGTGTCGGGCCTGTGCCAGCCAACCTATGTGCTCGATATCCCCGGCGGGTATGGCAAGGCGCCGATCGGCCCGGACTACCTCACATGCTCGGGCGAGGGATACGCTGTCGAGGACTTCAACGGCCGCAGCCACGCATACGCGGACGCTCAATCGTCGCGATAAGCGCCGCCGCCATGGCAGGCCAAGCAGTTCGCCTTTGTCTTGATCGTGTCGCGCGCAAATACGCGTGCGGGGATTTCGTTGTGGCGGCGTTTCCACCATGGCGTTTCGGTGATGCGGCGCGGAATGTCGGTCGCCGCCAGGCCGCGCAACATGCGCGGATCGCCGAACGCTGAATCGGCGGCGTTGGCCACGAGATAGTCGGCGATGATCTTCGTGGTGTCGGCATCGAGCGATGCGTCCTCACCGAAATGGTTTGAGAGATCGCTCGTGATCGCCTGCCATGATCGCGCCGGCAGGAACTGCGCCGGATAGGCGATGTGGCAGGCGCTGCATTCGGTGTTGAACGTCTGTTCCGGCGAGGGGGGCACCGCCGCGGTCTCGGCGGCGAACTGCGCAGCCGTTGGCGCGGCGTCGCTTGCGGCCGGCAGCAGCGCATACAACCCGGCGGAGAGCGTTGTGGTAATCGCGGCGATCCCTGCTATGGCGCGCATCCTCATGGCGTCCTCCTATTGGCTGGTCATGAAGGCGATGAAGTCGCCTTTTTCCTGCGCCGTGCATTCGCGTCCGAGCACGGTGTTGCAGTTCCGCCGGAACCACTTTTCGGTCTTGGCGATGTCGGTGAAGCGGTCGGGGGTGACCGACACGGCCATGGGCGCGATCGCCTGCCCGACGGTCGTCTGGCCCTTCTGGCGCGGGTCAGGCGTATGGCACGAACTGCATGACGGCGTGTCCGCGCTATGGCTGTTCTTGGCGAGAAAGAAGGCTTTGCCCCGGTCCGCAGAGAAACCGCCGAATGCGGGATCGGCGGCCTTGGCGGCCGCGGCATATTGGTCGAGCACCGCCTGCTGGCCGGCGCCGGCAAGGGCAACGCCGGCGAGACCGATCGTGGCGGTGGCGAAAAGAGCGATGCGGATACGGCGGTTCACAGCTTGGCGTCCTTTGGGATAGCGATGGCTTCGGGGTTGAAGAGTCCGGAGGCGGCATCCTGGTGACAGGCGTTGCAGTTGCTGCGCGAGCCGACGGATTTCGCGGCGAATACGGTGTCGGCAATGCCGGCGTGGGTGCGTCGCCAGAACGGCGTCGCCGTGATGGCCAGAGGCTCGGTCGTGTCGCGACGGCGGAACACGTTGGCCGCCTTCGTGTCGGCTGTCTCCGCGGCGTTGGCGACGAGGTAGTCGCGGATCTGTGCGACCTTGGACGGCTCCACGGAGGCGTCCTCGCCGAAGTGATCGCTCAGGTGCGCCATGATTGCAGTCCACACCGCCGCGGGCTGCAGGCTGGGATGATAGGGCGCGTGGCAGTCGCCGCATTCGCTCGCATAGACCGGGTCAAGCGCGGCGACGGGCACGCCCAGCGCCGGACGCTGCGAGAAGGTGACGACGACCGTACCGGCCGCGAGGAAGGCGAACAGAACGACGGCCGCAGCGAGCAGCGGTTTTGCCTCGCGAGGCGTGCTGGTCACAACAACCCCGCGTGCCTGTTTGCGGCCGTGGACCATGGCGGCGGCGAGATTCTCACGGCTACGCAGGCTCTCGAACAGCACGCCGCCGAGGTGAAGGACGATAAGGCCGATAAGCCCCCACGCGATGATTGTGTGCACCGCGCGGGCGGCACTGCCCGCCGCGAAGGTCGTCAGGAAAGCGAGCGGCCCGGTCTTGAGGATGCCGGCCTCAGCAATTACCCCGGTCAGCCCGAGCGCGAGGACGACGGCAATCAGGGCCACAATCATCGCCCCGCCGAGCGGGTTATGGCCGGCGTGAGGCTCGGCTGCTCCACGGCGGAGGGCCCGAATGTGTGCTACCGCCTCTGACGGCATCGGTACGAAGCTCGAGAACCGGGCATAGGTCGGGCCAAGAAAACCCCAGACGATGCGCGCCCCGACAAGCGTTACGGCCGAGACTCCGGCGATGATGTGCAACCGCACCCAGGTCGGCGGGAGTATGAGGCTGGTGGTCAGCGCCACGAGCACGGCCGCCACCAGGGACCAGTGGAATAGCCGAACGAACCGATCCCAGACCGGAACCGCATCGGACGTCACCCGCGCGTCCGCGTCATTGCGCCTGAGTGTGACGTTCATGGGCTTGCGGCCTGCCTGGTCCGTTTTTCTGGGCGACGGGCGCGCCGGGTCGCGAAAGCAGCGGATTTTGCTGGCCAGAGTTGCCTTGGCGGGGTTACGGGACGTCGATGTCCGCTGTCAGCGTTCTGTCAGCTTGATTCGGCCAAGAAGACCCGTTTTGCAGGTGAGCCATGGATAAGGCGAAAGCACCGCACCGGGCCGTTCGGGCTGTTGTGCTGGCGATTGTGTGCGTCCTTGCCGGCTTTCCGGCTCGGGCGGACGACCACGAGACTTCCGATCACGAGCAGGCCCGCCAGGCCGTGACGGATGGGCGGGCGCTGCCGCTGGCGAAGATCCTGGAAATGGTCTCGCCGGCGCTTCGTGGCGAACTCGTCGGCGTGGAACTGGAAGTCGAGGGATCGAACTTGATCTACGAGCTCAAGGTGCTGGCGCCGGACGGCCGCCTGGCCGAATTTCGCGTCGACGCTGCGACCGGCGCGATCATCGAGGGTGGCGGGAGGACGCACGATGCGGGTGCTGATCGCTGAGGACGACGAGCACATTGCGGCCGATCTTGCGCGCGCCCTGACCGGGGACGGCTACGTCGTCGAGACCGCGCGCGATGGCGAGCGCGCCTGGTTTCTCGGCGATACGGAGGATTACACGGCGATCATCCTCGACCTCGGTCTGCCCAAGCTCGACGGGCTGACGATCCTCAAGCGCCTGCGCGAGGCGGGACGGACGACGCCGGTGCTGATCCTGACTGCGCGCGGCAGCTGGCCGGAGCGCGTCGAGGGGATCGACGCCGGGGCCGACGACTACCTGCCCAAGCCGTTCCGCGTCGAGGAACTTCTGGCGCGGTTGCGGGCTATCGTCCGGCGCGCGGCCGGCCAGGCGAGTTCGGTCGTGGACATGGGCGACATCAGTCTCGACGAACGCCAGATGAAGGTCACCCGTCGCGGCATCGCCATTGCGCTGACGCCGCTGGAGTACCGTCTCTTCGCCTATCTTGCGCGCAACCGTGGCCGCGTCGTATCGCAGTCGGAGTTGATCGAGCACGTTTACGCGCAGGACTACGAGCGCGAGTTCGAACGCCATCGAGGCGCTGGTTGCCCGCATACGCAAGAAGCTTGGCGCAGAAGTGATCGAGACACGGCGCGGATTCGGCTACATGGTCGCGGACCGGGCGCGCTGATGCGCCGTTCGCTGCGCCTGCGGCTCGCGCTTGCCGGCGCCATCGCCATTGCCGTCGTGCTGGCGGTGGCCGCGGTCGGGCTCGCCTATCTCTTCGAGCGCCACACAAGCCGGGTCCTCGCCGAGGACCTCGATGCCACGGTTCGCCAGATCGCCGGGGCGTTGACCGCCGATCCCGCCGGTGGCCTCGCCCTCATCCGCGAACCGGCCGATCCGCGCTATGCCTCCCCACTATCCGGACTCTACTGGGAGGTAGCGGCCGATGGTCAGAGATCCCTGCGTTCGCGTTCGCTGTGGGATGCGGCACTGAAGCTTCCGGACAACGAGCCGGCGGATGGCACGATCCATCACGCTAACATCACCGGACCCAGGGGCGAGAAGCTGCTCCTTGCCGAACTGAAGGTTTCGATCTCTGCCGGAACGACGACGATACCCGTGCGCATCGACGTGGCGTCGAGCCTGACGCGGGTGATCGCGGCACGAAACGACTTCCTGCGCGATCTCGCGCCGGCGATGGCGGTGCTCGCGCTGATCTTGATCGTTTCCAGCTACGTGCAGATCAGCCTCGGATTGAGGCCGCTCGATCGCATACGCGTCGGCATTGCCGCGGTGCGGCGGCAGGATGCGAGCCGTTTCGACGAGCCGATCCCGAGCGAGGTCCGCCCGCTGGTTGAGGAGCTGAATGGCCTGCTCACGGTTCACGAACGGGATCTGGCGCGGGCCCGCGAAGGCGCCGCCGATCTCGCCCACGGGCTGAAGACACCACTGGCGGCGCTCCGCGGCGATGCCGCCAATCTCCGTGCGCGCGGCGACAACGCTACCGCCGATCAGATTGACGGCCTTGTCGACGCCATGCTGCGCAGCGTCGAGCGCGAACTGGTGCGCACGCGCATCCGCGGGCGCGCGACGCTGCGCAATGCCCCCACAGCCGCGCTTGCGCCCAATGTGCGCCGCCTGGTCGATACGCTGAAGCGCACGCCGTCGGGATCGCGCGTCAACTTTGAAACCGACATCGCCGACGGGGCGACGGTTCTCTTCGATGCCGACGATCTCGTGGAAGTCCTCGGCAACCTGCTCGACAACGCCGCGCGCCATGCGGCAGGCCGCGTGGTCGTCCGCGCGTTGCCGTCCGGTGCCACGTCGGTGACCTCCGTGGTCGTCGAGGACGATGGTCCCGGCATTCCCGCCGAACTCAGGGCAAGCGTGCTGGAACGCGGACGACGCCTCGACGAAGGGCCGGGTAGCGGCCTCGGCCTCGCCATCGTGCGGGATGTGCTCGACGAATATGGCTGGGCGCTGACGCTTGGCCAGTCGCCGCTCGGCGGGCTGGCGGCGACGCTCGCCAAGGTCGGCTGAACCTGTCGGGAGCCTGACAGCGCAGTTCGGGCGGCCGTCAGCGCACAGCGGCTAGGCAGGGGGCGATCGGGGGTCCTCCCCGGCGCAACCGAAAGGAAAAGACCCATGCGCAAGATCGTTATCGCGACGCTCACCGCCATCCCGCTCGTCGCCGTTGGCGCCTATGCATTCGCCCAGCCGGCGGCCCCGACGGCCAACGATGACCTGTTTTTGACGCCCCCGAAGGTTGGCGCGATGCCCGCCGGAGAGGCCGGGTCCGATGAGGGCGTGGTCGGCAAGAAGCTTACCATCGGCGATTTCGCCATGGAGTCGGAGCATGGCGAACACGGCGAATCCGGGGAAGGACCGGAAGACAACGATTAGGCCGCAGCCTGGACCGGAGGGCGGCGCGCCTCGCGCCGTCCACCCACGGGCTTGTGATCGATATCCGCTTGATCGTGAACGCCTTTGGCCAATATGCGGGCTAGGTTGACCGAAGCGAAATCGTTCGAGAGAAGATCATGATCACGCGTCGTACCGCCCTCGGCCTCGTGGCCGGCGCCTTTGCCATCTTCGCCATTCCGGGCCTGTCCGGGCAGGTGTCCGCGGCCGAGCGCGTCCGCTTCGACCGCGCCGCGTTCGACGCCGCGCTGAAGACCGGAAAGCCGGTGCTGATCGATATTTCCGCGTCGTGGTGCCCGACCTGCCAGCGACAGAAGCAGATCCTCGGCGACCTGACCCAGAAGCCGAAATTCGCCGAATACATTATCTTCGAGGTCGATTACGACACCGAGAAGGACATCATGCGCGCCTTTGGCGCTCAGCAGCGCTCGACCTTGATCGCGTTCAAGGGCGGCAACGAGACGGGTCGTGTCGTCGGCGATACTCGCGTAGCTTCGATCGAGGCACTTCTCGCCGAAGCCATCTAGGTCAGCGCGCCGCGGAGCCGGATCATGCTTGGCAGCCTCGGCCTCGCATTCCTCGCGGGCGTTCTCTCCATCCTGTCGCCCTGTGTGCTGCCGCTTCTGCCGATCGTCTTCGGCGGCGCGGCTACGGAGCACCGGCTCGGACCGCTCGCGCTCGCCGGCGGGCTGACCCTCTCCTTCACCGTGATCGGTCTCTTCGTCGCGACGATCGGCTTCTCTATCGGACTGGACTCGGAGTTCTTCCGCGCCGTCGCCGCGGTTCTGTTCGTCGCTATCGGAGTGGTTCTGGTGGTGCCGTCCTTTCAGTCGCAACTCGCCGTGGCCGCCGGCCCTGTCAGCAACTGGACCGAACAGCGCTTCGGCGGCCTCTCCACCTCCGGCCTCGGCGGCCAGTTTGCGCTCGGCATGCTGCTGGGCGCTGTATGGATTCCCTGCGTCGGTCCTACGCTCGGCGCGGCCTCGCTCCTCGCCGCGCAGGGCAAGGACCTTGGCGCCGTCGCCGCCACCATGCTGGTCTTTGGCGTCGGCGCTGCTCTGCCGCTCGCGCTCCTCGGCTTCGTCTCGCGCCGGGCAATGATGCGCTGGCGCGATCGCCTGGCCGGCGTCGGCAAGGGCGTCAAGGTTGCGCTTGGCGTCGTGCTCTTGGTCGTCGGTGCGGCAATCCTCGCCGGCTACGACCGGGCGATCGAAACGGCGCTGGTCGAGGCTTCGCCCGACTGGCTCACCAACCTCACTACCCGCTACTGACCCTCTGCCGAGGCGATGTCACATCGCTGTCACACGACGCGGCCAAAACCCCGCAAACTGAAGCAGCGCGGGGATCGGCATGAACGACCGGGTCTACAACGTCCTTTTCCTCTGCACAGGCAATTCGGCGCGCTCGATCATGGGCGAGGCGATCTTGAACCGCGAGGGAAAGGGGCGCTTCAGGGCCTATTCGGCGGGCAGCCAGCCGCGCAATTCGATCCATCCGAACACGCTGGCGCTGCTCAGGGGCCTCGATTACGACGTCGCCGGCTTCCGCTCGAAGAACTGGGACGAGTTCGCCGTGCCCGGTGCGCCGGAGATGGATTTCATCTTCACGGTCTGCGACGACGCCGCCGGCGAGGTCTGCCCCATATGGCCGGGCCATCCGGCCACCGCCCATTGGGGCATTCCGGACCCGGCCGCGGCGACGGGAAGTCCGGCGGAGATCCAGCTGGCATTCGATGACGCGTACCGCATGCTGGCGACCCGCATCGGCATCTTCGTCAATCTGCGCTTGGACAAGCTCGATGCCATGAGTCTGCAGAACCGGCTGCACGACATTGGCCGGATCGACGACAGGAATCCCGGCACGTCCTCGGCTGCCTGACGCATCGCATCCGATGTCGGAACCACTCTCCCGTCGCCTGGCTGCGGAAGCGCTCGGCACGGCGCTGCTGGTCGCGACGGTGGTTGGCTCCGGCATCATGGCGGAGCGCCTCGCGGGCGGAAATCAGGCGCTCGCGCTTCTCTGCAACACGATCCCGACCGGCGCGATCCTCGTCGTCATCATCACGATCTTCGCGCCCCTGTCCGGCGCGCATTTCAATCCGGCCGTCAGCATCGTGTTCGCTGCCCGGGGCACACTGCCGCGCAATGAACTGGTCGCTTACGTGGTTATGCAATGCCTGGGCGGGATCGCCGGCACGATTGTCGCGCATCTGATGTTCGATCTGGCGCCGCTCGCCATCGGCATCCACGGCCGCGCCGGCGCCTCGCAATGGCTGGCGGAGATCGTCGCGACCTTTGCCCTGGTCATGACGATCCTTGGCGGAATCCGTTATGCGCCGGACGCTATTCCGTGGCTGGTCGGTTTGGTCATCACGGCGGCCTACTGGTTCACCGCCTCGACCAGCTTCGCCAATCCCGCGGTCACGCTTGCTCGCGGCTTCACGACTACGTTCTCCGGCATCGCCATGGTTGACGTGCCGGGCTTCATCGTGGCCGAGATCGCCGGCGCCCTGCTTGCGGCGCTTGCCAGCGGCTGGCTCTTCGCGCGCGCCCCGTCGGTCTGACGGTGGCGGCTCCATGCCGGCCCATGCGTCGGCACTGGCGCCGGCCGTGGCGATCCACACCGCGTCGCCGTCATCGCAGGCTCGGTTGCGCGAGATTCTGCGACGCAATCACCGCGCCAGCCTAACTGGACTTGAAGCCTATCCTCAGATGCGTGTTGTCGCAGAACGGCTTGTTGCGCGAGCCGCCACAGCGGCAGAGCCGTGCCCGGGTGATCCGATCCACCGTTCGTCCGGTCCCGCTGACGATCTCGAGATTGCCGCTGACCTGAAGCGGACCATCCTTCTGCGGATCGATCTCTACCGGCCCGTCCCGCTCGAGCAGGGGCTGCGATTCGCGCGTGTCGGGTTCGCCGCTGGCCTTGAAACCCAGAGCGTTGTGCGAGCCGTCGCAGAAAGGCTTGTTCTTGGACGCGCCGCATCGGCAGAGCGTGGCGCGGAAACCAATCTTCACGCCATCCACCGCCAGCGGGCCATGGAAGGCGTAAGGCCCGTTCTCGCGCATGCGGATCAGATTAACCGGCGGCGCAGTCTCGGGTGGTCCGCCATCCTTGCGAACATATGTGATCGCGCCCGACGGGCAGTTGTGCGCGACGCGCACGAGTGCATCCTTGTCCATGGCGTCTGGGAAGATCCATTCGCCCGGCGTGTTGGCCTTGAATACCGCCGGCGCGCCCAGCACGCAGTAGCGTGCATGAATGCAACGAACGCCGTCGAAACTGATCTCGATGTCGTGGCCGGCCGCGATCTCGCAGGCTTCGCTGCTTGACGGCAGGTCGTCGGCCTTGGGCGGTGGCGGCAGGGGATGCGACTTGCCGACGGTCTTGAGGTCCTTGACGCCGAACCGCGCGATAATCGGCTCGAGCCGGTCGGCGATGCCGGAAAGCTCGTGGCCCGCCGGGAACACGTGGCGCGCATGCTTGGCGATCTCCGCCACCCGCTCTGCCATCATGCGCTTTTCGGCCGCCCCGCGAGGGAGGCGGGCGATGTCGCGCAGCATGGAGAAGGTGACGCCGGCATTGACTCCGGGGCGGTGCGGGTTCGCCGGCAACGATGCGAGATACTGGCCGACGGCCGGCAGGGACTCCATGAGGTCGATGGCGGTATTGACGAACAGGCGCTTGCCGTCCTCGTCCTCCGCGCCCCGGCCATACGCCTGCACCAGACAGCGGAGCATGTGGCCATAGAGCGAGTTGGCGAAGTCGAGGACGCGGGCCGCCTCGGCCGCGTTGATGTGGACGCGGTCATGCCGGTCCACCGGCGGCCGCATGGTCGGGTTGTGCGCCACCGGGAAACGCAGGGGCGAACTCCGGATCGGCGGCAAGGAATTCGCGATACTCGCGCTGAACCTTCAGGAAGCGATTGTAGTGGCTGTCCTCGCTATGGTCGGGCGCGCCCTCGCCTTGTTCGATGATCGTCTCGATGGCCTCCTCGGCGCTCTTCAGATCACGGACGATCGAGATGCCGGGCAGGGATGCATCGGCCGGCCCGATCTGCGACGCCGGATCGCCACAGAACAGCGCCGCCTCGCCGATGTGATGGGCGAGTACCGACAATCCATGCCGGATGCCGCGATAGAGATGCCCCACCGTGCCGTAGTCTTGCGAACTCGGCATCAGCCGGCCTTTCGGCTGCGTCCTGTGGTAGTCGCTGGGATGGATGAATTCGCTGGCGTCGGTGAGCTCCTTGCCTTCCGGCCGCTCGACGAAGATGAAATGGTCGAGCACAGCCGGCGAGAACGCGGCCAGTTCCACAACCAGGCCGGACGGGTGATAGCCCGGCGGAATCGGAAAATTCGGATGCGACAGGTGCGGCCCGGCGCCGATTGAGACGAGGAGGTTGCTGGCGAGCGTCAGGTGGCTCATTTCTTCGACGGCGACCGAGGTGATCGCCCGCTGCCACCTTCTGACCGCCACAGCCTGATCCGGCGTGAGCCCGTCGCGCTCGCCGCGTTTCAGGCTCCACGCAGCGTAGAGGTAGCAACACATGAGGTTGTGCTCGATCGCCGAGGCCTCAGCGAGCAGATAAACGAGCTCCTCGCGTGTTTCGATGCGGATTTTCGGCTCTTCACCGGCCATGCGACCCACTCCCCTATGCCGTTGATTTTGACACAGGGAGAGGGGAGTGGCGACTCCACGGGGGTGGCGCTGCTGAAAGATTCTCGGGTAATTCGCGACCGCGCCGACCATGCCCGAGGCCATGCTCGTCGATGCCAAAGTCACCGAATGTGTCGTGGGTCACAGCGTTGCGACGTGGGAGCAGGCACAGTCGTTTGCCGTCTCACCGCCGCATTAGCGGCCCCATCAATTGAAACGTCGGCGAAATCCGGGCAGAAGCTATCGTGTCAACCTTCGTAACATTGCTCCCCGAGCGCCATGAGACTGCTGGATCGGACCCTTCTCACCGGAAAATCTTCGGGATGAGCCAGTCGAGTGCCGAAAAGGCCGCGGTCGACAAGATCCGCAAGCTGACCTTCTGGCGGAGCCCGGTCAAACCGGTCCGGGTGCCCGGCGGTCTCACCAACCTCAACTACAAGGTGGAGGATGGCGGCGAGGCCTACTTCGTTCGTATCGGTGACGACATTCCGGTGCATCACGTCATGCGCTTCAATGAGCGCGCGGCAACCTATGCCGCATTCGCGGCGGGCATATCGCCGGAGGTCGTGCACGCCGAACCCGGCGTGATGATCTTGCGATTCATCGACGGCATCACCTGCAACGTGAACGACATGCGCGATCCTGCCCGGCTGGTGAAGGCGGTGCCACTCATCAAGCGGGTCCATCGCGATCTTGTCCGCCATCTGCGCGGACCGGCCCTCGCCTTCTGGGTTTTCCACGTCATCCGCGATTATGCCCACACGCTGGAGGCGGCCGGCAGCCGCCACGCCTCGCGTCTGGCGGAATTGGTCGAGATCGCCGACGCGCTGGAGCTTGCGGTTGGGCCGGTCGATTTCGTCTTCGGCCACAACGACCTCCTGCCCGGGAATTTCATCGACGACGGCAAGCGGCTATGGCTCATCGATTGGGATTACGGCGGGTTCAGCGCGCCGCTGTTCGATCTCGCGAACCTTGCGTCCAACTGTCAGTTCGACCACGAGCAGGAAGAGTGGCTGCTACAGAGTTACTTCGGGCGGCCGGCCGACACACGGCTGATGAGCAGCTATCGCGCCATGAAGTGCGCGTCGCTGCTGCGCGAGGCCATGTGGAGCATGGTCTCGGAAATCTATTCGACCCTCGATTTCGATTATCAGGCCTACACAGCCGATTACTTCGACCGGTTCGCGCGCGCCTACGCGCTTTACAAATAACCCCACCCCCGAAAATGCGAAGGGCCGCCCGAGGGGCGGCCCTTCCATTGTCCGTCCGCGGAGACGCGGGCCGTGACCTGAAACGCCTAGGAGGCGCAAACCTCGCGAGAGGCAGTTTTCCAGGTCCGAGCCGCCACACGCGGCGAATGACAATGAGACACTGGATCACCTCCTTTCGTTTGTTGATGGGACGCCCAATATGGGCCGGGTCCCGATTCACCGCAAGAGCCGGGTTGAGTGGCCGATCACGGCGGCGCAAGCGGCAGGTTCAGTTCCTCCAGCCTATCCGGTGAAACCTGATCGCCGGCGAGGAAATCGAAGGCAACCACGGTCTGGTGGCTGGGTGAAAGCTGACACCGGAACTTGAGGTTGTACCAGGCGCTGCCACTGCGAAATGCCGCGCCATCGGCCTCCACGGTGTTCGCCTCGATGGCCAATTCGCGCGTGGCGTAGGCGCTGACCAGTTCCGGCCGCAGGTCGTGCCGCCATTGGGCCAGTTGCTCCATCGCCTCAATATCGCAGAGTTGCACCATGCGTTCCGTGTCGTTGAGTTTTGGCAGCGATTGGCGCGCCGAGCGATTGCGAGGCTTCGCAAGAGCCTCGGCCGACAGCATTCTTGAGGCATGAATCATCGCCGGAGCGGCCTTGGTCGCAGGCGGGCGCGCCGGGGGTGGCTCCAGGTTTGCCGTCTGGGGCGGCGCGCGGCTCTCGGGCGGGGGAGGCGCTACCTCTTCGGTCTGAGGCGGTCGTCGGTTCACCAGAGCGTCGAACTCGTCCGACGTCAGGTAGTCGACGGGCACGCCCTCCCCAAGATCCAGCGCCTGCCGCGTTGTCGCCTGCCACTGCATCGTCAGCGCGATTGCCAGGATGACATGCAACAGAAATGATGCGGCGACGCTCCATTTCGCTTGCGCAGGCCGTTCCTGGGGGAGAGCCTCATCGAACATCGGTCTGGCGGCTCTGCGATGATTTCCGGCGAAATGGGATGGATCGGTCTCGGGCTTGCCGATCCTCCGTGACGCCTGCAAATGTTCCGAACCAAATCGCCAATTTTGCGACCGCCGCGAAGCTTCGGCGGCGGATTGCGGTCGCGGGAATGGTTTTGGGTTCCCGGCCACGTGGCAGCCGGGCTAGAGTGTTTGCCTTGGATACATCGAACGACATCGCGCCGGATTTCGCTGGCCCCCGGCGACTCGCCAGCGCCCGCCTGACCGGCCTCAAGCTGACCGGCTTCCGCAACTACGGCTCCCTCTCGCTGACGCTGGATGGCCGCTCTGTGGTTTTGACGGGCGCGAACGGCGCCGGCAAGACCAACCTGCTGGAGGCGGTCTCCTTCCTGTCTCCGGGCCGTGGTCTGCGCCGCGCCCGCCTTGACGAGGTGGGGCGCCATCCCGGCGATGGCGGCTGGGCGGTCGCCGCCACCGTGGAGAATGCCGCCGGCGAGGTTGATCTGGGCACGGGTGTGGCACTGACGGCGGAGGGTCCCGAGAGCCGCCGATCGGTCCGGGTGAACCATGCGCCCGCCGGCTCGCCCGATGCGCTGCTCGACCACCTGCGGGTTATCTGGCTAACCCCGGCGATGGATGGCCTGTTCACAGGGCCGGCCTCGGATCGCCGCCGCTTCCTCGATCGCGCCGTCCTCGCCATCGACCGGGGCCACGGCACGCGGGTCAACGCCTTCGAGAAAGCGATGCGCGGCCGCAACCGGCTGCTCTCCGAGCATCCCTCGGAGCGGCATTGGCTCGATGCCATCGAGCGCGAGATGGCCGAACTCGCGGTCGCCATTGCGGCGGCGCGGCGCGAATGGGCCGGGCTCGCCGTCGCGCTGATCGCCGAGGGCGACATTGCCGCGCCGTTTCCTGCTGCCGAGATTTCCTTGGAAGGGAGGCTGGAGCACTTGCTTGATGGCCACGCCGCGAGTGCGGTGGAGGAGCTTTACGCTGCCGACCTTGCCGGCGACCGGCCGCGCGACTCCGCGGCGGGGCGGACGCTGTCAGGGCCGCATCTCTCCGATCTCCGCGTCCGCCACGGGCCGAAGCAGGCGGCAGCGGAGATTTGCTCCACCGGCGAACAGAAGGCGCTGCTGATCGGCCTTGTATTGGCTCAGGCGCGTCTGGCGGCGCGCCTCTCGGGCGAGACACCGCTTGTGCTGCTTGACGAGATCGCCGCTCATCTCGACGCGGCGCGGCGCGAGGCGCTGTTCGCAGTTCTCGACGACCTCGGGTGTCAGGCCTTCATGACCGGCACGGACGCAGCCGTATTTGCTCCGCTTGGCGCCCGCGCCGAACATTTCATCGTCTCCGAGGGGACGATCACGCCTGCCGCTGCTTGAAGCGGCGGTGCAGGAAATAGAGGGCCGCGTAGGCAATGATGCCGATGGCGACCATTGCGATCAACTTGTGCTCGATCGCATGGAAGCGGCCGATTGTGACTTCGATGGTGCGCCCGAAGGTGAAGCCTATTCCGGTCATCATGCAGGCCCACAGGAACGCCGCGATGGCGTTGACGATGGCAAAGTGCCGGAAGGATACGTTGGAGACGCCGATCGCGAGCGGACTGACGGTCCGCAGGCCGTAGAGGAAACGGAAGGCCAGGATAAACCAGGTCGGGCGGGCCTCGACGCGGGCGAGCGCCTTGGCGAAGAGCGGCCGGTTGCGCTGGCGCATCACCAGCGGATGGTCGGCGAAGCGCCGGCCGATGAAGAACAGGAGCTGGTCGCCGGTTAGCGCGCCGAGAAAGGCAACGGCCAGCACCACGCGGCCGTCCATCACGCCCTGGTGGGCGAGAAAGCCGGACATGATGGCGATCGTTTCCCCCTCCAGCATCGTGCCGAAGAACTCGACGATCGGACCATACGTGGCGAGGAAGGCTTCGGCGCTGGACAAGACAACTCCGCTCGGCGAATGGCATCCGGCGCATGCCGGAAGAGGGGCCGGATTCGGCGCGAATCCGCTCCGCCAACACAGCATAACAGCCTTGGCGCGGAGAGCCTCCGAAAACCGGCCGGAACAAGCCGTTTGTGCATTGCACAAAACAGGGCTAAATTGCTGGCAGACGGTCGAAATCCGGCTTTTGCAATGCTATATTACAGGCATTGATTCTGGGCCTGTCCGCGCATCCGCCGGAAGGGCTTTGTCAGGCCGATCTTCGGCCCTGTCCGGGCATCCCGCCGGGGTGCCTTTTCCGAAACGGAATCCGAATGAACGAAGTAAAGCCGGTCGCTGAATATGGCGCCGAATCGATCAAGGTCCTGAAGGGGCTCGACGCCGTGCGCAAACGGCCGGGCATGTACATCGGCGACACCGATGACGGCTCCGGTCTGCACCATATGGTTTACGAGGTCGTCGACAATGGCATCGACGAGGCACTCGCCGGCCACGCCGACGAGGTGCGCGTCACGCTGAATTCGAACGGCTCGGTGACGGTGTTCGACAACGGCCGCGGCATCCCGACCGACATCCACAAGGGCGAAGGCGTCTCGGCGGCCGAGGTCATCATGACCCAGCTCCATGCCGGCGGAAAATTCGACCAGAACTCCTACAAGGTCTCCGGCGGCCTGCACGGCGTCGGCGTCTCGGTCGTCAATGCGCTGTCCTCGAAGCTGTCAATGCGCATCTGGCGCGACGGCAAGATCCACGAGATGAGCTTCTCGGACGGCGTGCCCGACGCGCCGCTCAAGGTGAGCGGCGAGTGGGACGGGCGCAACGGCACCGAGATCACCTTCACGCCGTCGCCGAGCACCTTCACGCACATCGAGTTCGACTACGCCACGCTGGAACACCGGCTCCGCGAGCTCGCCTTCCTCAATTCCGGCGTCAAGATCGTGCTCGCCGACCGGCGCGGCGTCGAGCCGAAGACCGAGACCATGATGTACGAGGGCGGCCTGGAGGCTTTCGTCCACTACCTCGACCGCGCCAAGAAGCCGCTCATTCCGCAGCCGATCTACGTCAAGTCCGAGCGCGATGGCATCACCGTCGAAGTGGCGATGTGGTGGAACGATTCCTACCACGAGAACGTGCTCTGCTTCACCAACAACATCCCGCAGCGCGACGGCGGCACGCACCTTGCCGGCTTCCGTGGCGCGCTGACGCGCCAGATCACCGGCTATGCCGACCGGCAGGGCAAGAAGGAGAAGGTGGCGATCACCGGCGACGATTGTCGCGAGGGGCTCACCGCCGTCCTCTCCGTCAAGGTGCCGGATCCCAAGTTCTCATCGCAGACCAAGGACAAGCTGGTCTCCTCCGAGGTGCGGCCGGTGGTCGAAAGCCTGACCAACGACGGCCTCGGCACATGGTTCGAGGAGCACCCGGCCGAAGCTCGGACCATTATCGGCAAGGTCGTCGAGGCGGCTGCCGCGCGCGAGGCGGCGCGCAAGGCGCGCGAGCTGACGCGGCGCAAGGGCGCCCTCGACATGGCGTCGCTGCCGGGCAAGCTCGCCGACTGTCAGGAACGCGATCCCTCCAAGGCGGAAATCTTCATCGTCGAGGGTGACTCGGCCGGCGGCTCCGCCAAGCAGGGCCGCAACCGCGAGAACCAGGCGGTGCTGCCGCTCCGCGGCAAGATCCTCAATGTCGAGCGCGCGCGCTTCGACAAGATGATCTCGTCGGAGCAGGTCGGCACGTTGATCACGGCGCTCGGCACGTCCATCGGGCCGGACGAGTTCGACCCCGACAAGCTGCGCTACCACAAGATCATCATCATGACGGACGCTGACGTCGACGGCGCCCACATCCGCACCCTGCTGCTCACCTTCCTCTACCGGCAGATGCGCGTGCTCATCGAGCGCGGCCATGTCTTCATCGCTCAGCCGCCGCTCTACAAGGTGAAGCGCGGCTCGTCCGAGACCTACCTCAAGGACGAGCGTGAGATGGCCGATTACCTCACCTCGACCGGCCTGGAAGATTCCATCCTGAAGCTGTCGCGCGGCGACGACCGCGCCGGCGCCGACCTTGCCGATATCGTCCACGACGCGCGCAGCTTCGTGAACGTGCTGAACGGCATTCACTCGCGCTACAACCGCGCCGTGGTCGAGCAGGTGGCGATTGCCGGTGCGCTGAACCAGACGCATCCTCGCCGAGACCGAGAAGGCCGAGGCGGCTGCGGCCTATGTCGCCCGGCGTCTCGATGCGCTGTCGGAGGAGACAGAGCGCGGCTGGAAGGGCACGTTCTCGCCTTCCACCGGCTTCCGCTTCGAGCGCGAGGTGCGCGGCGTGAAGGAGGTCGCGACCATCGATGCGGCGCTTCTCGATTCCTCCGACGCCCGCAAGCTCGATTCCTACGCGCCGCGCCTTCAGGACGTGTACGGCATGTTCGCGACCTTCGTGCGCAAGGGCGACGAGACGGTCGTCCACGGCCCGCGCGATCTGTTCGAGGCGGTCACCGCCGCCGGCCGCAAGGGCCTCTCCACGCAGCGCTACAAGGGCCTTGGCGAGATGAACGCCGAGCAGCTGTGGGAGACGACCCTCGACCCGGAGGCGCGCACGCTGCTGCAGGTGAAGATCCGGGAAGCCGACGAGGCGAACGATCTCTTCGGCCGCCTGATGGGCGACGAGGTCGAGCCGCGCCGCGACTTCATCCAGACCAACGCGCTCAGCGTCGCCAATCTCGACGTGTAGGGCCTACGCGGAAGCCCGGCTCACGTCGGGAATCCGCGGCTTCGTCTCCATCGGGAAGAAGTGGAAATACGGCTCGGCTTCCCTGAGCACGCGCGCGAATGAAGGCCGTCCCGCCAGCCGCTTCAGGTAAGCGTCGAGGCGGGCGTTTGCTTCACCGAAGGGCAGGATCGTGTTTGCGTAGAACAGGGCCGGCGCGGCGGCGCAGTCGACCAGCGAGAACGAATCTCCCATGGCCCACATCCTGTTCGCGATTTCGCGGTTCGCCATGGCATAGGCTTCTCTGACCTGTGCCCTGGCTTGCTCGACGCCGACGGAATCGTGCCCGTCCTCCGGCCGCAGCCGGTCGGTGACGATTTTCTGCATCGGCTCGTGGATGTAATGATCGTAGAAGCGATCCCACATCCGCGCCCGCCAGGCAGCATCCGCATCGGCCGGGATGAAGCGCGTCCCGCCGGGGTAGTGCGTGTCGAGATATTCGATGACCACGGTTGCTTCAGCCACCGTGCAGTCCCGCGCGTCGTCTCTCAGCACTGGAAACTTCGCGAGTGGCCACAC
Source organism: uncultured Alphaproteobacteria bacterium (assembly GCA_963798195.1). Lineage (GTDB taxonomy): Bacteria > Pseudomonadota > Alphaproteobacteria > Rhizobiales > Kaistiaceae > CAVSRC01. Next base: position 169,841 of record CAWCSF010000001.1, read on the forward strand.
GGCGGCGAATTCGGCGCGCGACCGTTCGTTGCCGAGATCGACAAGCACCGGCTCGAACACCGTTTCGTTCTCGTAAAGCGCGATCAGCGCCTTCCAGCAGAACGACGCAAGGGGATGGTAATAGAGCTTCAGCATTACGCCTTTCGGTAATCCAGAAGCACCGCACCCGAATCGAGCGGCTGCGCGGTGACGAGGTCGAGCCCGAAGCGCGGGAAGCCACCCTGGAAGAGTGGCGTCCCGCCGCCGAGCAGGATCGGGTTGACCAGCAGATGGAACTGGTCGACCAGCCCGGCCGCGAGGAATGCGGTCACCACGCTGGCGCTGCCCAGGATGGTGATGTCGCGGTCGGTCTCTGCCCTGAGCGCCGCCACGTCGGCGGCGAGGTCGTCGCCACGTGAGATGGTGACGCGGCCCCAGTCCGCGGATTTCAGCGTTCGCGAATAGACGACCTTGCGCATCGCGGCGAGACGCGCCGCCGCCGTCGGGTCGGCGGCCGGCGAGGTCCAGTAGCCGACCATGAACTCATAGGTGACGCGGCCATAGACGAACACGCCACTCCGTTCGAGGTTCGGCTGGATGAACCACCGGAAGATGTCCGGCGTCTGCTTCGGGGGAACCAATTCGCGGTTCGGCGCCTCGATATACCCGTCGAGGCTGATAAAGGACGATACGATCACGTTTCCCATCGGTCAGGCCTCCAGCGACGCGCCCATCTTGTCGATCAGATCCTTGGTGCCCGCCTCGCGCTGCGCGGCGTTGTCGAGGCCGTCGAGGAAGGCGCCCATCTCGGTGATCACGAATTCCGTGCCCTTTCCCTTGGCCTTGAATTCCAGCGTCGCCACCGACACCGAAATGCGCTTGCCATCGATGGTCATCTGGTAGGTGTAGATGATGCGTTCGTTCTCCACGATGTCCTCGTAGAGCGCGTCATAGGTAAAGAGCGGTCCATTCGGAATCTTGCCGCTCGAATGCTCGCGGCCGCCGACGCGGAAGTCCATCGACGCCTTCTGCGCGCCGTCGTCCGGTGCGCCGAACCACGCAGCCTTGGCCTTCGGGTCGGCGAAGGCATGGAAGACGCGCGACGGCGCGACTGGAAACGCGCGCCGGATCGTGAACGTGGCGTGGGCGATCGAACGGGGTGTCATGACTGCTACTCCTTCTTCGTCGGTTCGTTGGCTGCCGCGGCGAGGAAAGAGCCGAGACGATCGAGGCGGCGCTCCCATGTCGTGCGCCTCTGGTTGATCCACAGTTCCGCCTGGCTTATGGCCGCCGGCTCGATCTGGCAGGTGCGCACGCGTCCAACCTTTTCCGATTTCACCAGCCCGCTCGCCTCCAGCACTTGGAGGTGCTGCATCACCGCCGGCAGTGTCATGGCGAGAGGCTTGGCCAAGTCGCTGACCGACGCCGGTCCGCGGCACAGCCGCTCGACCATCACCCTGCGGGCCGGGTCGGAAAGTGCATGAAACGTGGCGTCGAGCGAATAGTTAAGCATACACTTAAGTAATGTTTCAGCGTTCGCTTGTCAAGCGAGTGGAACGCGGCGCGCCGGATGACCGGCCGCGTCTTCGCTTGTAGCTTGAGACGACGCACGGCCGGAGCGGAGAGTGTCCAGTGAATCAGAAACTTGTGCTCGTGACCGGTGCATCCAGCGGCATCGGCCGTGCGACTGCCGAACGTTTCGCAAGGAATGGTGCACGGGTGCTGCTCGTCGCCCGCAGCGCCGACAAGCTCAACGCGGTTGCGCAGGGTATTCGCACGGCCGGTGGTTGGGCCGCGACGGTTCCGGTCGATCTGTCCCGGGCTGCGCTCGTGGACGCGGTAACAGAGGCTCTCATCGCGGAGCACGGCGTGCCGGACGTCATCGTCAACAACGCCGGCGCTGGCCAGTGGAAGCCCTTCGTCGAGACGTCATCCGACGAAGCGCTGCGCATGATGGAGCTGCCTTATCTCGCAGCCTTCGCCATCACCCGCGCCTTCCTGCCCGCCATGCTGACGCGGGGCAGCGGGCAAGTTGCCTTCATCACCTCGCCCGCATCGTTCATCGTGTGGCCGAACGCCTCCGCCTATATCGCGGCCCGGTTCGCCCTCCGCGGTCTTGCCGAGGCCCTTCGCGCAGAACTGCGGCACACCGGCATTGGCGTGACCTTGGTCACGCTTGGCATGGTTGCCAGCCCCTACTGGGAGCACAATCCCGGAAGTCGCCGCTTCATGCCGCGGACCGTGCCGCTGCTGATGCCGGAGTTGACCGTGGACCAGGCCGCCGAAACCATCGTTGGCGCCGTGGAAACCGCAGGCGCCATGTGGTTCGGCCCGGGATTCTACCGGCTCCTCTTCGCGCTCGGCCTTTCCGGCTGAGGACCGACCCGAAGACGGCGGAGCGCGGCCATTTCTGGTGCAATGCGTTCCAGCGATTTCTGCCAGTCCGATTTCACCTTGCGGGCGGCGGCTGCAGCGGCCACATAGCAGGGCATGGCTACCTATCGCTCATTCCAGTTCTCGCGGCTCGGCTGGCGTGGCCAGATCGGCCTGGTGCTGGCCGTCGCCCTCGGCCTCGCGGCCGCTGTGGCGCTGGTTATCGTGTCGCTCGGACTGGCTCTGGTGCTTTTGCCGATCGTCGCGATTGCACTTTTCATTGGTCGTTGGCGGCTGAACAAGATGATGGGTCAGGCGCAGAAGGACTGGCGGGAAAGCCAACGCTTCGACTCCGGCCACATCATCGAAACGGGTTACGTCGTCGCTGACGACGATACCGACGAGCGCCGCTGAACCCCGGAAGATCGTGGAACGGGCCGGTAGGCCCGTCCCACGGGAACGCTATGCCGCCTCGCCACAGCAGCGGCTGTCGTCTGGCCGATCCAGCGTGCCGCTGGCCTTCGGCGCCACGGCCTGCTTCAAATTCTTCCGCATGGTCATGCCACGAAACAGCAGTTTCTCCGGCAGGTTCAGCGCGATCGGCCGCACTGTGTCGTAGCCGAGGGACCGATAGAACGGCACGCCGGAGAGAAGGGCGTTGAGTTCCGCCTTGTCGTATCCGGCCGCAAATGCCTCCGCCTCGGCTCGCTGCATCAGCATGCGGCCAAAGCCGTGGCGCGCCCACGCCGGGTGAACGAACACGCTGCGCATCTTGGCGGTCGCCGGGTCTGCCGCCGACTCCTTGCCGTTGACGTAGTTGGACCGCACGCGGCTCCAGCCGCCTGACGCAACGATGCGGCCGCCGACCTCGACGACATAGTATGAACCCTCTTCAATGAGTTGGTCGTCCATTGTGCCGACGTAGACAAGGAAGGCTTCTATCTCCTCGCGGGAATAGCAGCGCGAGGAAAGCACGCGCATGGATTCGGTTTGCATGGCGCGGATACGATTCCGGTCTGACATGCGGGCGCGGCGAATAATGAATGTGCTGGAATCGGTATTCATCGATACATGCCGGCGATCGACCGGCTCCTCCATCTTCTATGCAAGTTGAAAACAACAATCCCGCCCGACGGGTCGCCTGCTCTGGCTTCACCGGTGGAACGGGAATGTTGCGCAGGCCGGAGATAGTTGATTTCGTAGCGCTGCGATGTGACGCCAGTCACATAAAAAGTGACGTCAGGCAAAAGCCTTGCGTGGGCTGACCGACCGCGCCCCGACAAGAATCACAAGCGCGATGACGGCGCTGATCGCCGCCAGCCACGAGCCGGTTGCCGCCAATCCTGCCGCTGCCGCCCACGAAAAAGATGTCAGGGCCTCGGCAAATGTGGCGATGCGCGAGGACGTGTGGCGACGGCGAAAATTGCTGCGTTTCGCCTGGGCGCGGAACCAGAGCTGGATGCGGATGGTCGAAGCCGAGGCAATGGCAATCCCGAGGAGCGCTGCAAAAGCGTGGAAAGGCGACAGCAGGGCGAAAAGCAGGAGCAGTGGCCCCAGTGCCATGCCGATCGCGCCCATGACGGCCTCCACCTTCGCGCGGGTGATGGCGATCGGCGAGATTGGTGCCGTCGCCACGAGATCCGGTGCGTCTTCGCCGGAGATCGCCAGCCAGGCTAGCGCTCCGGCAAGCTGCCCGCCGACCGTCACCAGCACCATGACCACGACCACCAGCGTTCCTGTCGAATCGCCGAAGTTTCGGGAGAGCAGCAGGGCGGGAGGCACCAGGTACAGCAATTGGGTCAGCGTTTGCGAGGCCAGCCAGGGATCGCGGCGGAGGAGCAACCACTCCTTTCGGCGTAGCGCAGAGGCCTGTGACTGGACCGCGAAACGGCGCTGGTTCCGCTTCCTGCGCACCGCCGGTGTTGCAAGGTCCGTTGCCGCGATCGAATCTTCACCCATCCGCGGCGCGAACAGCGCCATGACCGCGCCGAGCAGCGCCAGCGCCACCATCATGACGATGGCGAGCGCGCCGAGGTTGCCCAGGATCGCACGGGCCGGAATCCAGATCGGGTTTGTCTCGTCCGGGACGCTGTCGAGCAGCGCCTGGCCGAGTATCGCTGACGGCTGCGCCAGCTTTCCGTAGTAGATGATCGCCATGACCTGGATGCCGATGGCAAAACCGGCGCCGACCACCGCCGCGATAACCTGCGCAATCAGGCGCGTGCGACGTGGCCCGATCAGGCGGAAAAGACCGATGGTGATGGCGACCGCGATCGCAGAGGCGGCAATGCCAAAGGCAATGGCTACACCGAAGGCCGCCAGCCATCGGGGTCCGCCGGCAATCGTCAGAACATCGACGAAGGGCAGGGCAAGTATCACGGCCATCGCCGCAATGAGCGCGGCATTGGCGGCGATGCGCACGGAAAACAGCAGGCTCTGTGAGATCGGCGACGAGAGGACGAGGTCCAGGTCGCCCCGAGAATAGAGCGAGCGGGTAACGGACTCCATCGCCTGGCTGAGCAGAAGCGAGGCGAAGAGCAGCACGATGGTCGACACCGACAGCAGCGTGGCCTTGTCGGGCGTTTCACCGTCCTCGCCAAAGCGCGCCACGATCGCCCACGCCGGCAGATGCAGCGCCAGGCCGATGAGAACCATGATGATGAGCGCAGTCGAAAGGCGCCGGCGGTCGCCGGCGGTGATCATCCCGCGCCAGTCGCGCCAGGCAAGGCGCAACTCATGCGCCGCCAGCCAGGGGATCGAGCCGGGTCGGGTCACGCCGCTGCGCTCTCCGCCACCAGCGACAGGAACACATCCTCCAGACTGCCTCCGCGTCCGGCCCGCAGGCTGAGTTCGGAGAGCGTGCCCTCGGCGATCAGATGGCCGTTCGCGAGCACGCCGATGCGTTCGGCCATGCGTTCCGCGACTTCCAGGATGTGGGTCGTCATGATGACGGTGTCACCGGCGCGCACGCGGCCTTGCAGCACATCCTTCACCTGCCGTGCGGTGCCGGCGTCGAGGCCGGTCAATGGCTCGTCGAGAATGATCAGGCGCGGGTCGTGGACCAGCGCGCCTGCGAGCGCCACTTTCTGGCGCATGCCGCGCGAGAAGCCCTCGCAACGCTCGTCGGCGTGCGGGCCGAGGCCCAGCCAGTCGATCAGTTCGCGCGCGTTGACTTCCGCCTTGGCTGCATCGATGCCCCATAGCCCGGCGACGAACTCGAGATATTCGAGCGGTGTCAGCTTGTCGTAGATCATCGGCTCGTCGGAGACCCAGGCCATTTTGCGCTTGGCAGCGATCGGGTCGGCGATTGCGTCCACGCCGAGCACCGAGACAGAACCGGCATCGGGCGTCAGCAGGCCCACCACCATCCGCAGGGTGGTCGTCTTGCCGGCGCCGTTAGGGCCGAGCAATGCGTAAAACTCGCCGGCCCGCACTCGCAGGTCGAGGGCATCGACGGCGGGGCGTTCAAAGGTCTTCGACAGGCCGCGAAGCTCGAGCGCGGCGGGCGGGATCGCCTGTCCCATGGGTGGCGGCATCCTTTCAGGAGGGATGGCTCATGGTACAAGAGCGGGGGTTGAGCCGAAGTAAACTCCGGCCGCGAAAACTACCCGAAATATGGATTTAGTGCGGCATGCCGCGGCGGCCAATCCGGCTCGCCGCGCCTAGAACGGCTTGAGGAAACCGCCGAAAATCCAGCCGTGGACCGGCCCCGCAAGCTCGCACCAACGGGTTTTGACGATGGCGCGCTGGCGGCCCGGATGCATGTAGGCGATCACGGCGAGGTCGAGATCGCGGGTGCACTGGCCGGTCAGGTCGACCCGGTCGCCACCGGGTATCTGGTCGACCACCGGTGCCGCAGCCGAGGCATAGGCCCGGACAGGAACGTGCACCCAACCCGTCGTAACCCAATCGCGGGCGCTGGCAGGGCCGGCCACGGCCACCCACCCGAATGCCGCCACGAAGGCGGCAAGATACCTTGTGTTTCTGGACTGCATTACACGCCCCTGATGTGGACGACTAACCGCAGGGCCGCAATCTAGCCCTCCGCCGATGCCGAAGCGAGTCCCCGGGATGAGTCTGGTGTCCGGCGTGGCGATGGACCGTTCGTGCTGGGCTGTACCACGCGAAAAGCGCGCTGCAGAGGACCTCGCGTCAACTCAGCCCTGGCGGTCGAGCCTTCGCACCGTGCGCAGCATGGGAAAGGCCCAGGCCCAGATGCCCGCGACGGCAAGCGTGCCCACCCCGCCAAGGACAACTGCCGGCACGACCCCGATCAGCGCCGCCACCGTACCGGCGCGGAACTCGCCAAGCTCGTTCGAGGCACCGACGAAGACCATGTTGACGGCATTGACGCGGCCACGGACATTATCCGGCGTCCACAGCTGGATCAGCGTCTCGCGGATATAGACGCTGACCATGTCGGCGGCACCGGCGAGCGCCAGCGCCAGAACAGACAACCAGACCGTGGTCGAAACGCCGAAGATGAGCGTGGATAGCCCGAACAGCGCTACGGTGGCGAACATGATCACGCCGGCATGGTCGCGCACAGGACGGACGGCGAGATACAGTGCGACGAAGATTGCGCCGAGGCCGGGCGCCGCGCGCAACAGGCCGAGGCCCCACGGGCCAGTATCGAGTATATCGCGCGCGTAGGCGGGAAGCAGCGCCGTGGCGCCGCCGAGCAGCACGGCGAAAAGGTCGAGCGAAATAGCACCGAGCACGATCTTCTCGTGCCACACGTATCGGAACCCGGCGACGACCATGCTCCAGGTCGCGGGTTCCGGCACGGTCTTCTGCGGCGGGCGCGGGACCAGGAGGATCATGCCGCCTGCTACGGCAAACAGCGCGCCGGCGGTGATGTATGGCGCAACGGCGGAAACGCCGTAGAGGAGCCCGCCCACAACCGGTCCGACGATGGTCGCTAGCTGCCATGACGATGATGCCAGCGCGATGGCGCTGGAGAGGTCGCTTTCCGGCACAAGGTTGGGGATCAGCGATTGGGCCGCTGGATTCATGAAGGCGCGCGCCACACCGAAGACGGCGAGCAGGGCGAAGATACGTCCCGGCGTAATCGTTCCAGTGACGGTGAGGAAGCAGAACGTCAGCGCGCAAAGCGCCTCGACAGCCTGGCAGATCGCGACGATGCGCCGGCGGTTGAAGCGATCCGATACGGTTCCGGTGACCAGCACGAGCAGGAGCGCCGGCGCGAACTGCACCAGCCCGACCAGTCCGAGGTCGAAGGGATCGCGCGTCAGGTCGTAGATCTGCCAGCCGACGGCCACGCTCAGAATCTGCGCGGCGAAGGTGGCGAAGAGGCGGGATATCCAGAAGAGCCGGAATCCGCGGTGCCGCAGGGCTCCTATGTGGTGCCCGGTCTTGTCGGCGTCTGCCGGTTGCATGGGTGTGGAATGGCTCGCGGAACGGGGTATCTTTTTACGCGATCCGGGCGGCCGGCGGAAGCTTCCCGCCCTCGGCCTGGCCGTCCAGGCGGTCGGCGTCACGCAGCGTCGGGAAAAGCCGCATCCACAGCGCGGCGACGGCTACCGTGCCTATCCCTCCGATGACGACCGCCGGCACCACGCCAATCACTGTCGCCACCGTGCCGGCGCGGAAGGCGCCGAGCTCGTTCGACGCGCCGATGAAGATCGAGTTGACTGCGGTCACGCGGCCGCGCAACGCATCCGGCGTCCAAATCTGCACCAGCGTCTGGCGGATAAACACGCTGAATTGGTCGGTGGCGCCCATCACCGCCAGCATGGCGACCGAGAGCCACACCGTCCGCGAGAGGCCGAAGGCTATCGTGGCGAGGCCGAAAATGATGACGGTGGCGAACATGACGCGTCCCGCGCCGCGTTTCAGCGGCTTCATCGCCAGGAAAAGCGCGACGGCGAGGGCGCCGATCGCGGGCCCTGCCCGTAGCAGGCCGAGGCCCCACGGGCCCGTGTCGAGGATGTCGCGCGCGAACGCCGGCAGCAGTGCCGTGGCGCCGCCGAGCAGCACTGCGAACAGGTCCAGCGATGTCGCGCCAAGAACGATCTTCTCGTGCCAGAGATAGCGAATGCCCCCGACAAGGCTTGACCAGGTCGGTGGCTCGCGCACGGATTTCTGTTCCGGCTTGGGCACGCGCGTCAACAGGATCGATGCTGCCGCCAGAAAGAGGAAGGCCGTGCCGTAGGCGACTTCCGCCCCGAGCCCGTAAAGCAGTCCGCCGGCAACTGGACCGACAATGGTCGCCGTCTGCTGGGACGAAGAGCTCCAGGCAATAGCGCTGCCGAGTTCCTCGCGCGGTATCAGGTTGACCAGCAGCGATTGCGAGGCCGGGCGGAAGAAGGCCCGGGCCGTGCCGATACCGCCGACCAGAGCCAGCACTGCGAATGGCGTCACCGTATCGGTCATCACCAGCGCCACTAGCGTGGCGGCGCAAGCTGCTTCTGCGGCTTGGCAGACGGCCATGATCGCCCGTCGATTGTAACGGTCGGCCACCGTACCGGTGACGAGCACCAGCAGCAGTCCGGGCGCGAACTCGACCAGTCCGACGAGCCCGAGCTGGAACGGGCTGTGCGTGAGATCGTAGATCTGCCAGCCTACCGCGACGCCGACGATCATCGCGGAGATGCTCGTCAGGAAGCGCGCCACCCAAAATCTGCGATAGCCGGCATGGCGTAGAGCGCCCCAGCGCGACGGAACGGGCGGCGTGGCGACCGGTTCCCTGGACGTTGTCACGGGGCTGCCTTCGGGATCGACTGGCAAGGTCAGCTTTCGATCCGGTCGATGAACCAGCGCGTCAGCTGTATCCAGACTTGATCCTTCTCGGCCTGGTCCTCGACGCCGTGATCGATGTTGGGGTTGTCGTTGACCTCGACCACGAAGATGCCGTTCTCGGTTTCCTTGAGGTCGACGCCATAGAGGCCATTGCCGATCAGCTGCGCGGCGCGGAGGCCAATGTCGATGACGGCTGGCGGCGCCTCGTTCAGCGACGGCGTGTGCCACCCGCCCTCGGAGGCCTTGCCGCTCGCATCATGGCGGACGATCTGCCAGTGCTTCTTGGCCATCATGTACTGGCAAACAAACAGCGGCTTGCCGCCGAGAACGCCAACGCGCCAGTCGAACGAGGTCGGCATGAAAGCCTGCGCCAGCAGCAGGTCCGTATCCTCGAACCATTCCTTGGCCAGCGCGGCGAGTTCCTCGTGATTGGCGACCTTCTTGACGCCGCGCGAAAACGACGAATCCGGAATCTTCAGCACCATCGGGTAGCCGAGTTCATCCTCGGCGCGCGCCAGGTCGTGCATCCCGGCGATGATGACGGTCGGCGGCACCGAGATGCCGTTGCTGGTCATCAGCTCGTGCAGGTAGATCTTGTTGGTGCAGCGGATCATCGAGATCGGGTCGTCGATGACCGGCATGCCTTCCTGCACCGCGCGCCGGGCGAAACGGTAGGTGTGATTGTCTATCGACGTCGTCTCGCGGATGAACAGTGCGTCGAACTCCGCAAGTCTCGCCAGGTCTCGGCGGGTAATCGGCTCGACTTCGACGCCGAGCTTCTCCGCGATGCGCGCCCAGTGCTTGATGCTGGCGCGATCCGACGGCGGCATCGCCTCGTTGGGATCATAGAGCACGGCAAACGAATAGCGCGGCGGGGCCCTGTCCTTCTTCGACCGCCACTGACGGGTCGTGTGGGTGTGCAGCGCCGTGTGGAAGACGGCGAGTTCCGATTTCGACAGTTTGGTAACCGGAACCGACGACAGGCGGCGAATCTGCGGCCGTCCGTTGGTCGTTTCGATGGAAACCTCGAGCACCGGGCAGCGAAACCAGTCGAAGAGCAGCCGGCCGAACCGGTCGAACCGCCGGTCTTCCACCGCGCCGAAATAGGAAAGGATGCGCGTCGGCGCGGTCTTGTCGTCGGCGGCGGCGAGTGCCTTTGCAAGCGCGTCGTCGAGTTCCGGCAGCGCCTGCGCGTACAGTTGTCGCGCCCCGAGATCGACCATCGTCTCGACCGAGGGGATCACCCGGTGGCCGCGCGCCTCGGCCAGCAGCGACGAATAGTAGCCGCGGCTCTGGTAGTTGAAGGACCGCGACAGGTTGATGATCTTTGGCCGATCGCCGGAGAACAGGTTGGTCCGCGCCAGGTAATCCTTGGTTGTGATGACCTTGTGCGGCGTATCGGCGTTCGGAAAATCCTTCGGCGAGTCGACGAGAATGACCCAGTCGGCCATGAACTAAGCCTCAAACGACCAGGCGCCCGCCCTGGCAATCGCGTGTTGGGCCGGGGCAGCTGTTACGCGAGCGGGCGCATAAGGCGGCAAAGTCTTCATCAGGGGGCTGGATACACCAAAGTCCGCCGGACTTCGATCCTCGTCGTTGTCGGCCTGCCGGTCGGGCTTCGCAGTCGGTCGGAGCCGGCGCTCATATCGCAGCGCGTCTGCCTTGTCGGCATAGTATTGCCGGTAGGTTCCGATCCGGACGTAGCCGCGCCGTTCGTAGAGCCGGATCGCCGGCGCGTTGTCCGCGCGAACCTCAAGCCGAAGCACGTCCGCACCGCGCTGGCGCGCAATGCGCTCGGCATCGGAAAGCAGTTTCTCGCCGAGGCCCTGTCCCCGGGCCTCGGCCGCTACGGCAAGGGAATAGAGGCGGGCGACACGACTGCCGGCGCGGGTCATTACGGCGCTGTAGCCGCGCAATTCTCCCGAATCTGCGGAAAGCCGCAGTCTGGTCGCGTGGGAACTGATGAAGCGCCGGAAGCTCCGTGCCGAAAGGCGGTCGGTGGCGAATGTCTCCACTTCGAGCTTGCAGAGCGCCGCAAGATCGGCAGGCCGTCCGTCACGAATGCTGGAGCCCGGCATCAGGTGGGAATATCAGGGAGAACGCATCGTCCGCAATCTGACGCCGATTCCTCGCAAAACTCAAGGTTTGCCGCCTTCGCGTTGCCCGAGGCGCGCGGCCCGGGCATAACTCGCGGTTTACGCCACAAGGGAACCGCCGTCATGCCCGCTGATGCAGCCGCTCGTCTCGTCATCCCCGATCTCGCCGGGAAGGCCATTCTCATCACCGGCGCATCCACCGGCATCGGCGCGGCGCTCGCCCGCGCGTTCGCCGCGCAGGGCGCCCGCGTAGCTTTGCACTACAATTCCAGCGTCGATGCCGCCGAGGCGGTTGCCAAGGACATCTCGGACGCAGGCGGCGATGTCTTCCTTGTGCGTGGCGATGTCTCGGATTCGGCCAACACGATCCGCATTGTCGAGGAATCGGCGAGCCATTTCGGCGGCCTCGATGGCCTCATCAACAACGCCGGGCTCATGCTCGGCCGCGTCAGCTTCGCCGACATGACCGACGATCAGTACGAAAAGGTCATGGACCTCAATGGGCGCTCGGTCATTGCCGCCAGCCGCGCCGCTTTGCCGTGGCTCAGGAAGAGCAGCGGCTTCATCATCCATACATCCTCGATCGCCGCACGCACCGGCGGGGCCGGTGGCGCCGGGATTTACGCCGCGGCCAAGGCATTTGTCTCCAGCGTGACGCGCGGCATGGCGAAGGAGTTCATCGGCAGCGGCATCCGTGTCAACGCCGTAGCGCCAGGCGTCATCCTGACGCCATTCCACGAGCGCTATTCCTCGCCCGAGCAAATGTCGGCGATGCTCTCGGGCATTCCGCAGGGGCGCTACGGCGTGCCGGAAGATTGTGTCGGCGCGTACCTGTTCCTCGCGTCCGCCGCGCTTTCCGGCTACATCATCGGGCAGGTGATCGAGGTGAACGGCGGCCAGTTCATGCCGTAGCGGCTAGCGCAATACTTCCTGGCGCTCGCCAAGCTTTCCATCGTCCGCTTCGCGGCTGGCGCGGTAGGCGCTGAGGTTGCCGTTGAGCGCTTCGCCGATCGCCTTGCCGAGTTCGCGCGCGGTATCGAGCCGCGACAGGAACACATAATTGGCGCCCGCCTCGTAGATCGGAGCACAGTCCGGGAATGAGACGGCGTTGGCGATGATGATCGCCGAGGGATTGATGCGCCGCACGTTTTCCACCAGCTTGCGGTTGTCGGTGCCGCGCAGCAGGTCGTCCGGCACCGTCAGCACGACCACCTCGGCCCGGTCGACGCCCGCGTGGTGCAGCGTCTCGGGGTTGGCGAGGTCGCCGTATTTGACGTGCGCGCCGACATCGCGGATGCGGTCGTGCAGCGACACGTTGAAATCCACCACCAGCGTCTTTTCGGTCAGCGCCTTGTCCGTGCGGGCGATGTTGAAGAGCAGCGACGAGGCCACGCGATGGAAGCCGAGGATGGCGAGCCTGTAGGCCTCCTCCTCCGCCTCCACGGCAGCCGGCGGATCCTTGAAGCCGAGCTTTCTCAGCGTCGGCGCCAGCATGGCGTGGATCTTGTACGCGGATTTGTACAGCGGCGTCGTCGCAACTGCGGTCAGCACGAAGCCGAAGATGATGGCGCTGGCGAGATCGCGCGACAGATGGCCGAGGTCGGAAGCGAGGAATGCAATGACCAGGCTGAACTCGGAAATCTGTGCGACGCGGATGGACGTCACCTCCGCATTCCTCTGGTCGAGGCCCGTGAAGTAGAGGATCGGGAACAGGACGAACTGGCGCGCCGCGATGGCCGCCAGCGCGATCGCGACCGCGAGCAGCAGAACGCCCGGTCCGCTCGGTTGCGGGATGCTGAGGCCGAGGCCGACGAAGAAGAGTGTGACGAAGAAGTCCTTCACCACGCCGACCTTGGTAACGATTTCGGTGGAATAGGGCAGCGACGCGATGGTGGCCCCGGCGATCAGCGCACCCATACCGGAGCCGACATTGAGGTGAAACTCGGCGTGGAAGAGATACTCGGTCAGCGGGTCGAAGCTGGCTCCGAGGAAGACGATGGCGAAGCACCAGCAGAGCGCGCCCACCAGAATGATTTCCGGCGCTTTGGCGATCCAGCGGAAGGCGATCGGGATGAGCGTGCGCGCGATGCCGAAAGCGAGCACACCGAGGATGCCGATGCCGACGAAGGACGCGAGGATCGGCAGGATATGCGGCTCGTGCAGGCTCGGCTGCAGGATGATCACCACGATCGCCCACACGTCCTCGATAATCAGCAGTCCCAGCGCCACTCGCCCCGGTACCGTGTCGAGCTCGAACGCCTCCTGGAAAAGCTTCACGACCAGCAGGGTCGAGGAACACCCGATGACGATGCCGATGTAGAGCGCGCCAAGGCCGCTGCCGATCAGGTTGCCGAAGCCGACCAGCATCAGCAGGTTCGCAATCGCGAAGCCGAAGACGACGATCAACGGAAAAGAGAGCACGCCGGTCAGGATGATCGTGCGCCCACTCTTGATGATCTTGCCGATGTCCATCTCCAGGCCGATCACGAACAGGAGGAGGACGAATCCAAGTTGGGCGATGGTGTCGATATTGGCCGGGTCGGTCACCAGTCCGAGCGCCAGCGGACCGGCGACCACGCCGGCGAGGATGTAGCCGGCAATGGCCGGCAGCCTCAGGCGGGCGAACACGATGGCCAAAACGCCCGAAAGGAACAGGCCGATGCCGATGTCGTGGACAAGCGCGGCCATTTCGCCGCCCGACGCATAGGCCGGGCCGGCGCTCAGCACAGCCGCCATTAGGGCAATCGTGCCCGCCCAGATTCCTGCTTTAGACCGGCTAATCGGCAACGGTGCCCCCAGTTGCGTCCCGTGTGGCTGCGTTTGACCGCCGCTGGCGCCGACTGGCGGCGTGGTTCTCATTGCATACCTTGATTCGACGGAGCGACCGCCGTCAAGGCGGTGTGCGATTTTCGCATGCGCCCCCAGTCAGTCATGCTTCAGGAGGCGATGCGAGTCCTGGCGCGGGGTTGTTGTGATGAATAGCGGCTTGGGCTATCAAACCGGCAGGCTCAGTTCAGAGCACGTCGCAGGCACCCGTAGCTCAGCTGGATAGAGCGCTGCCCTCCGAAGGCAGAGGTCACAGGTTCGACTCCTGTCGGGTGCGCCAATGATTTCAAGGTTTTAGCGGACGGTCGCCGCGGATTTTGCCCGGTTGATTTCGTCGAGCCAGCGGCACATTTCCCTCAGATTCTCCACTGCGTCGGCGCAGTATTCCATCGAGCGGAGATAGCCGTGCATGAGGCCTGTGCCGCGGGAAAGCACCGTCGGCACGCCGCGGGATTGCAGCCGTTCCGCGTAGGCGATGCCGTCGTCGCGCAGCGGATCGTGCTCGGCTACCGCCACGTACGCCGGCGGCAGCCCGGAATGGTCGGACGCCATCATGGGCGCCGCGAGGGGGTTCTTCAGGTCGGCCGGATTCGGGCAATAGAGGGCGTTGGTCGCCGCCATGTTGGCGACCTTGATGATCGGCCCGTCGGCATTCTCGCGGAACGACGGCCGCGACTGGGTGAATTCCACCGCCGGATAGATGAGGAGCTGGGCGTGAAGTTTTTGCGGCGTGCCGCGAAACTTCAGCGCCATCGCGGCGGCGAGATTGCCGCCGGCGCTGTCGCCGCCGACGGCGATGCGGTTCGGATCGATGCCCAGCATCTTCGCGTTGTCGAAGGCCCATGCGACGACCGCGGCGCATTGCTCGACCGCGGCCGGGAAGGGATGCTCCGGCGCCTTGGCGTAGTCGATGCTGATCACGGTCTGCCGGTTCCATGAGGCGATCCGGGACGTGATGTCCCAGTGCGTTTCCGGACTGCCCTGCATCCATGCGCCGCCGTGCATATAGATGAGCGCCGGCTGAATGCCGCCGTCGCGATGGCGGAAGATACGCACGCGCACCGGCCCCACCGGCGACGGGATGGTGTGCTCCACCTCCGTTTCGACATCGTCAGGCGTCGGTAGCCGCATTTCCCGCGCGACCACTTCGAAGAATTCGCGGCGGTCCTTCGGTGTCGCTCCCGGCTTGAGCCGTGCCCACTTGGCGTCCCACGTTTCGAGGAATGGCTTCAGTTCCGGGTTCAGCATGCTGTCCTCCCCTAAGTATGCTTTTCGATCAGGTCCGGCTTCAGCACGAAACGCAGGACCATCCCGACGACCTGGTCCTTCAGCATTTCCTGACCGCTCGGCCGCGTCAGCGCCGCGCCGAAGATTCCGGAAAAGGTCGCCCGGTTGGAAACGTTGAAGAAACTGAGCGCGCTGATTTGCCAGTGCAGCTCGATCGGCTTGATGCCCGGACGGAACACGCCGTCTGCGAGCCCCGCCTTGTAGATTGTCTCGAGCCGGTCGATGGCGGTCTTGTTGACCTTCTTGATGGCCGGCGATTGCGCCAGATAGCGCGCGTCGTGGATGTTCTCGATCATGACCAGCCGGATGAAATCCGGGTTGCGGCTGTGGTGGTCGAAAGTGAACTCGACCAGCCGCCTCAGCGCATCCATCGGCTTCAGGTCGCCGAGCTCGAGGGCTTCTTCGCCCGCGCGAACCTCGCGGTAAGCCTCCTCGAGCACCTCGCGGTAAAGCCCGTCCTTGTCGGTGAAGTAGTAGTAGATCATGCGCTTCGAGGTGCGCGTCTTGGCGGCGATCTCGTCGATGCGGGCGCCGCTCAGTCCGCTTGCCGCAAACTCGGCGCGCGCCACCGCCAGGATGTTGGCGCGCACGCCGGCAGGATCCTGCTTCCAGCCCTGCCGGCTGGTTCCGACTTTCCGCATCTCTGTCGTGGCCCCGAGCATTTCGTATCGCCTCCGGCTGCCAGTTCGCGCGCTGATCGTCAATCGCGCAGTCCGAATTAACTGTCCAGTACAAAATGATTGACGGAATTAACCGAGCAGTACAAAGTGTGCCCGCTTGGGACGGTGGGAGGAACGCTGCCCGAAGCGAGAAAGCGCGGAGAACGCGCCGGCTCAGGGAGGGGCTGTGGAATCCAAGGCCCGGAACACGGCGGGGAAAGCCGGTGGCGGCGCTGCAACGCAGCAGCCGCTACCGCGCTCCGTGCTGGTTGGCCTTGTCGGCAAGGGCATCCAGCTTTCGCGGTCGCCGGCCATGCATGAGGCGGAAGGCCGCCGCCTCGGCATCGACTACGTCTATCGCCTGCTCGACACGGAGCAGATGGGGCCGAACCCGCCGCCGCTGGCCGAAATCGTCAATACGGCGGCGCAGCAGGGATATTCGGGCCTCAACGTCACCCATCCCTACAAGCAGGAAATTCTCCAGCACCTCGATCGTCTCTCCGACAATGCCGAGGCAATTGGCTCGGTGAATACGGTCGTGCTGCGGAACGGCGAGAAGGTCGGCCACAACACCGACCTGTGGGGGTTCCGCGAAGCGTTCGAGCAGGAACTCGGCGACGTCAAGCGCGACACGGTCCTGCTGCTTGGCGCGGGCGGCGCCGGTGCGGCCGTCGCGCACGCGCTGCTCGAATGCGGCGTTGGCCAGCTCTCGATCAGCGATCCGGATTCGGCGCGGGTCCGCGCGCTGCTGGTTCGGCTGGCGGCCCGCTTCGGCGGTGACCGCGCGGTTCTTGCGGAAGACCCTGTCAAAGCGGCGACCGAGGCCGACGGCATCGTCAACGCAACGCCGATCGGCATGGCCGGCAAGCCCGGCACACCGATCGCGACGGATTTTCTGAAGCCGTCAACCTGGGTGGCGGACGTCGTCTATTTCCCGATCGAGACGGAATTCCTGCGCGCCGCGCGGCAGAAAGGCTGCCGGACGATGAGCGGCGAGGGAATGGCCGTCTACCAGGCCGTGCGGGCATTCGAACACTTCGCGGGCGTCGCGCCCGACACGCAGACCATGCGGGCCGCCTTCGCGGCCCGGGATACGTCGCCGGCCGCTTGAGCCGGCGCTTTTGGGCGTCAGCTTGGCTGGCGTCTTTCAACGGCGCCGCAGGCGTCGAAGGGAAGAAAAGGGAGGAAGTCCATGCGTTCAGTCCTAAGCCGCATCGTGCTTGCCGTCGCGACGGCAACCATCGGTCTCTCGGCCCATGCCGCGATGGCCCAGCAGAAAGTCGAAATCACCTACTCGGATACCGTGCCCGAGAACGACATCCGGACCGCAACGCTGCGCAAGGCGTTCGGCGAATGCCTCGGCGACCAGTTCGACTTCAAGGACTATCACGGGGCCACGCTGTTCAAGCAGGGCACCGAGCTCACCGCCATGCAGCGCGGCAACCTCGATATGGCGAACCTCGCCATCTACGATCTCTACAATCAGGTTCCGGAGAGCAGCATTCTCGGGACGGCGTACCTCTTCCGCAGCTACGACCACATGCGCAAGGTCTACGATTCGGGCGTCCTGAACGATCTCATGAAGGACATTGAGGACAAGGCGCAGATCAAGGTTCTGTCGAACCCCTACATCGGCACGCGCCACGTCAACATCAAAGGCGACAAGCAGATCATGACGCCGGCGGATCTCGCCGGCGTGAAGCTGCGCATGCCCGGCGGCGAGGGCTGGCAGTTCGTCGGCGAGGCGCTTGGCGCCAACCCGACCCCGATGGCCTTCACCGAGGTCTACACCGCTCTCCAGACCGGCGCGATCGACGGCCAGGACAATCCGCTGCCGGCCGACAAGGACATGAAGTTCTACGAGGTGACCAACCAGATCATCCTGACCGGGCACCTGATCGCCAACAACCTGCACTCGATCTCGCTCAGCAAGTGGAACAGCCTGACGCCGGACCAGCAGGCCAAGGTCCAGGAGTGCTCGGTCAACTTCCAGAAGGCGCTCGACGAGGTCACCCTCAAGCGTGAGGCCGAACTGGTCGACTTCTTCAAGGGCGAGGGCCTGAAAGTCTACGAGCCGAACAAGGAAGCGTTCCGCACCCACGTGCTGGACGCCTATGCGAAGTCCAAGTTCTCGGCCGACTGGCCGAAGGGGCTTCTCGACAAGATCAACGCGCTCTAGGCGCTAACAGGTCAGCCCGGCCGGGAGTTCGCGCCGGGCTGACCGCCTGCTCCACGGGAAACACACGTGGCTCGTTTCGCAAACATCGTGGCCTGGCTGCAGCGCAGGGCGGAGAATTTCGTCGCGCTGCTCCTGCTCAGCATGTTCGCGACGTTCCTGATCCAGATCGTCTTCCGCTATGTGTTGAACCTGCCGCTCGGCTGGACCGTCGAGTATGTGGCCATCGCCTGGCTGTGGGGCATCCTGTTCGGCTACGCCTTCGTCATCCGCGACGTCGACATCATCAGGCTGGATATTCTCTACAACGCCGTGCCCCCGAACGGGCGGCGCATGATGGACGTCGTCGGCGGGCTCGTCTGCGCCGGCATCCTCGCGTGGTCGCTGCCCAAGGCCTATGAATTCGTGACCTTCATGAAGGTCGAGCGGACGGCCTACATCCAGTTGCCGTTCGACCTCCTGTTCTCCATCTACATTCCGTTTGCCGTCGCCGTGATCGTTCGCACGCTGCTGAATGTCTGGCATGCGGTCCGTGGCGACACCCGCTACGTCGATCCGATAGAGGCCGCCGGGGCTGATGATCGGATTTGACCCTTTCACCACCGCGATCGTTGCTGATCGTCGGACTGGCCCTGTTCGGGCAGTCGATCGGCATTTCCATGCTGTGCGGCACGATCGTCTACCTCGGGCTGAGGCACTTCGACACCTCGATCGCCGCCGAGACCGTGCTGCAGGGCCTCTTCAACGGTTACACGCTCCTGGCGATACCGCTGTTCATCCTCGCCGCCGACATCATGAATATCGGCAGTCTGGCCGAGCGGCTCCTCCGCTTTTCGCAGGCGCTGGTCGGGCGTTTCCGCGGCGGCCTTGGCCACGTCAACGTCGTGTCCAGCCTGATTTTCTCCGGCATGTCCGGCTCGGCGGTGGCCGACGCGGTGGGCATGGGCCGGATCATCATCAACCTGATGACCAAGGACGGGAAGTACACGGCGAGCTACGCGGCCGCGATCACCGCCGCCTCGGCGACCATCGGACCGATCATCCCGCCATCGATCCCGATGGTGCTCTACGCGCTCGTCTCGGATACGTCGATCGGCTACCTCTTCGCCGCCGGCATCCTGCCCGGCCTGTTGATGGGCCTCGTGCTGATCGTCATGAACGCGGTCATCGCGCGGCGGCGCAACCTGCCCGTCGACGAGGCCGTGCCGCTGGCCGAGATCCCGGCGATCACCGCGCGGGCGTTCCCGGCGCTGATGCTGCCGGTGATCCTGCTCGGCGGCATCTACGGCGGCGTGATGACGCCGACCGAGGCGGCCGCCATCGCCGCGTTCTATGCGCTGATGATCTCGATCTTCCTCTACCGTTCGGTGAGCCTCCGGCAGTTCTACGAGACGCTTCTCAACAGCGCCCGCTCGACGGCAACCGTCGGCGTGCTCATCGCCGGCGCGCTTGCCTTCAACTACGTGGTGACGCGCGAGAACGTTCCGAACACGATCGCCGCCTTCATGCAGCAGTTCGACCTCTCGCCCACCGGCTTCCTGCTGGCGATCAACGTCCTCTTTCTTGCGCTCGGCTGCATCATCGAGGCTGGCGCGATTCTCGTGATCATCGTGCCGATCTTCATCCCGACCGTTGTCGCGCTCGGCATCGATCCGGTGCATTTCGGGATCATCGTGGTGGTGAACGCGATGCTCGGGCTGATCACGCCGCCCTACGGCCTGCTGCTCTTCATCGTCGCCGGGATCACCAAGCAACCGCTCGGCGCGATCATCAGGGACCTGGTGCCTTTCATCTTCGCGCTGATCCTGGCGCTGGCGGTGATCACCTTCGTGCCGGACTTCGTGCTCTTCGTGCCCCGGCTCCTTGGCTACAAGGGCTAGGGCGATGAAGACCTCGATCGCGACCGTCTCGATCAGCGGCGACCTGCGGGAGAAGCTGGCGGCCATCGCCGCCGCCGGTTTCGACGGGGTGGAGATCTTCGAGAACGACTTCCTCGCCTTCGACGGAACGCCGGCCGAAGTCGGCCGCATCGTCAAGGACCACGGGCTGACCATCACGCTCTTCCAGCCTTTCCGCGACTTCGAGGGCATGCCGGGGCCGCACCGGGCCCGCGCCTTCGACCGGGCGGAGCGCAAGTTCGAACTCATGCACGAACTCGGCACCGACCTGATGCTGATCTGTTCCAACACGTCGCCGCTGTCGCTGGGCGGCATCGATCGCGCGGCCGCGGACTTCCACGAACTCGGCGAGATGGCGGCGCGGCATGGCGTGCGCGTCGGCTACGAAGCGCTCGCCTGGGGCCGCCACATCAACGATCACCGCGACGCCTGGGAGATCGTCCGCCGCGCCGATCACCCGAACATCGGGTTGATCCTCGACAGCTTCCACACGCTCTCGCGCAAGATCGACGTCGCCTCTATCCGCTCGATCCCCGGCGACCGCATCTTCATCGTGCAACTCGCCGATGCGCCGCTGATGGACATGGACCTGCTCTCGTGGAGCCGGCACTACCGCAACATGCCGGGCGAGGGCGACCTGCCGGTCACCGATTTCATGCGCGCCATCGCGACGACCGGCTATGCCGGCGTGCTGTCGCTGGAGATCTTCAACGACCAGTTCCGCGGCGGCTCGCCGCGGTCGATCGCCAGGGACGGCCACCGCTCGCTGGTCTACCTGATGGATCAGGTGCGCCGCGCCGAGCCCGGGCTCGCCATCGACGTTCCGGCGATGCCCGATCGCGTCCGCGTCGACGGGGTCGAGTTCGTCGAGTTCGCGGCGGACGAGCACGAGGCGGAGACGCTGGCCGGCATGTTCCGCACCCTGGGCTTCGCGCCGACCGGCAAGCACGTCTCCAAGGACGTGTGGCTGTGGCGGCAGGGTGGCGTGAACCTCGTCGTCAATACCGAGCGCGAAGGCTTCGCCCACGCTTCGTATCTGGTCCACGGCACATCGGTCTGCGACATCGGCCTCAAGGTGGACGACGCAACGGCGACGGTCGAGCGGGCGCGCGCGCTGGACGCCGACATCTTCGCGCAGCCGGTTGGCCCGGGCGAACTCAACATTCCGGCGATCCGCGGCGTTGGCGGCGGCGTCATGCACTTCATCGACGATGCCTCGGACCTCGGCCGCGTCTGGGAGATCGAGTTCCGGCCGATCGCGGGCGATGGCCATGGTCCCGACGCCGGCATTGTCGCCATCGACCATGTCGCGCAGACCATGAACTACGAGGAGATGCTGACCTGGCTGCTCTTCTACACGTCGATCTTCCAGGCGCGGAAATCGCCGATGGTCGATGTGGTCGACCCGGCGGGCCTGGTGCGCAGCCAGGTGATCGAGAACGACAGCGGCACGCTGCGGCTCACCCTCAACGGCGCCGAGAACCAGCGGACGCTCGCCGGGCACTTCATCGCCGAGAGCTTCGGCTCGGCCGTGCAGCACATCGCCTTCCGCACCGACGACATGTTCGCCACCGCCACCGCGCTGAAGGCGAACGGGTTCCAGCCGCTCGCCATCTCGCCCAACTACTACGACGACCTCGAGGCGCGCTTCGGTCTCGATCCGGACCTGCTCGAGCGACTGCGCGCGGGCAACGTGCTCTACGATCGTGACGATCGCGGCGAGTTCTTCCAGATCTACAGCCCGAACTACGGCGACGGCTTTTTCTTCGAGATCGTCGAGCGGCGGAACGGCTATGCCGGCTATGGTGCGGCCAACGCGCTCTTCAGGATCGCGGCCCAGCGGCGTTCGCTGCCGCCCAAGGGCATGCCGAAACGCTAGTTCGGGGACCCATCATGGCTGACGATACCGCAGGCCCCAGGCCGACTGTGCCGGCGTTGGAACTGGTCTTCACGATCGCGGCGGACATTGCCCCGTCGCGCTCCGCCGGCCCGGGCCTTGGCGGCGAGCGGCTGCACATCCCCATTCTCGGCGGGACGGTCCGCGGACCGAAGCTGTCCGGGAGAATATTGCCCGGCGGTTCGGACTGGCCGCTGATCCGCGCCGACGGCGCGTCGCTGATCTCGGCGAGCTACTCGATCGAGGCGGATGACGGCACGCTCATCTTCGTGCGCAATGTCGGCCTGCGGGTTTCAAGCGCCGAGGTCATGCGGCGGCTGCGCGCCCGCGAACCGGTCGATCCCGGCGAATATTACTTTCGGTCCTCGCCGATCTTCGACGTGCCGGATGGTCCGCACGCGTGGCTGCGGGAGAGCGTGTTCGTCTGCTCGCTCGCGCCACGGCCGGGCGGGATCACGATCGACGTCTATCGGGTGGCGTGAAGCCAGTCGCTGAAGGGGAGTGGAGGCCTCGCCTGGAGTCGAACCAGGATAAGCGGATTTGCAGTCCGCCACGTCGCCATTCCGTCACAAGGCCGCGAACCGATACTGCCGCTTACGGCCGCGAACATGAAGCCTGAAGTGAAGGTTGGGTTAATGCGCGCGTTGCCATTTTCCGCAAGGACCGCGGATTACACCCGCATCGGCATCAGCACGTAGAGCGCGTCAGAAGCGCCATCGTCGAGGATCAGGGTCGGCGACCCCGCATCGGCGAAACGGAATTCGGCGGTGCCGGATTCGAGCTGACCGGTGACATCGAGCACATAGCGCGAGTTGAAGCCGATTTCGATCGCGTCGGAGCCGTATTCGACGCCGAGTTCCTCGACCGCGCTGCCCGAATCCGGGTTGTTGACGGAAAGCACCATCTTGCCGTCGGCCAAAGCCAGCTTCACCGCGCGCCCGCGCTCGGACGAGATCGTCGATACGCGGTCGACGGCGCTGGCAAACTCGCTGCGGTCGACCTTGAGCACCTTGTCGTTGGCCTGCGGGATGACGCGGGCATAGTCCGGGAAGGTGCCGTCGATCAGCTTCGAGGTGAGCACGACGTCGCCTATGGTGACGCGGATCTTGGTGTCGGAGAGCTCGACCACGACCTCGGCGTCGGGCGCCTCGACCAGCTTCTGAATCTCGCCGACCGCTTTTCGCGGCACGATCACGCCGGTCATCTTCTCCGACCCGGCGGGCGATTCCATCTGCGACTGCGCCAGCCGGTGGCCATCGGTAGCGACGGCGCGCAGCATCGGCTTGCCGGCAACCGTTACCGTGTGGAGGTAGATGCCGTTGAGGTAGTAGCGCGTCTCTTCCGTGGAGATGGCGAATTGCGTGCGATCGATCAGCTTCTTCAGCGCGCTGGCCGGCAGCGTGAAGCGTGTCGGGAAATCGCCGGTTGTGAGGTCGGGAAAGTCCGACTCCGGCAGCACCTGGAGGGTGAAGCGCGAGCGGCCCGACTTGATGGCTAGCTGCGACCCGTCGCCGGTGTCGAGCGACACTTCCGCGCCGTCCGGCAGCTTGCGGACGATGTCGTGCAGGATGTGCGCGGGCACCGTGGTGCCGCCGGCCTGCCCGACTTCGGCGGCGACCGTCTCGGTAACCTCGAGGTCGAGGTCGGTCGCCTTCAGCGTCAGTTGGCCGCCGTCGGCGCGCATCAGCACGTTCGACAGGATCGGGATCGTGTTGCGCCGCTCGACGACGCGGTGGACGTGGCTCAGGGAGCGGAGCAGGTGCGATCGCTCGACGGTCGCGCGCATGGGGGAAAGCCTTCGGTTCAGCAGGCCGCGGAAGCCGCGGTCCGGGCCGGCAAAATTGGCCCGGACTGGCCGGATTCGCAAGGGGCCAGCGGCTGTGCGCCCATCCCTGTCATTCGTCGATCATCCGCTTCAGCAGCTCGATCTCGTCCGCGAGCGTCATGTCGCCCTGGATCAGGCCCTCGATCTTGCGCACGGCGTGGAGAACCGTGGTGTGGTCGCGGCCGCCGAAACGCCGCCCGATCTCCGGCAGAGACCGCGGGGTCAGCACTTTTGCGAGGTACATGGCGATCTGCCGGGGGCGGACGATGGTCCTCGTCCGCCGCGCCGACAACAGGTCCGCCTTGGAAACGTTGTAGTGCCGCGCCACGACGCGCTGGATTTCCTCGATCCGCACCCGGCGCGGTTCCCGCTGGCCGATCAGGTCGCGGAGCGTGATCTCGGCCGAGACGATGGTCACCGGCTGTCGCGTGAACTGCCATTGGGCCACCAGGCGGTTGAGCGCGCCTTCGAGGTCGCGCCCGTTGGACGTCACCGACTGGGCGGCGTATTCCAGAATGGCGTCGGGAATATCCAGGCCCGGGTTCTGGGCCTGCGCCGCGACATAGCGCGAATGCAGGATTTCGCGGCGGAGCTGCGTGTCCGGCGAGCCGATCTCGAAGGCGATGCCGCCGCGCAGGCGCGAGCGCACCCGCTCGTCGAGGCTCTCCAGTTCCGCCGGCGGCCGGTCAGCGGCGACCATCACCTGCCGCGCGCCGTCGATGAGGGCGTTCAGCATGTGGCAGAACTCCTGCTGGATCGTCTTGCCCTGCAGGAATTGCATGTCGTCGATCAGCAGCAGGTCGATGTCGCGCAGGGACTCCTTGAACTGGATCGCCGACTGACTCTTCAGCGCCGTCACGAAGCGGAACATGAAGTGCTCGGCGGTGAGGTAGAGCACCTTCCAGCCTGGCTGCGCCAGACGCGCAGCCCGTGTCGTCGCCTGCAGGATGTGCGTTTTGCCGCGACCGACCCCGGCGTGGATGTAGAGCGGGTTGAACTGGGTCGGTTTGCCCGGCGGCGTCTCCACCACCGATCGCGCCGCCGCGAAAGCCAGGCGGTTGGCGGCGCCCTCACAGAACGTGTCGAAGGTGTAGCGCGGCTCCACCGGCGAGCCGGCGAGGATGCTGTCGCCGCCGCGTGCGGTTCGTGAGACGGCCATCGGTATCGCAGTCGCGGGAATTGACGTCGGTGCCGGGGCGGGCGCCGGCTCCACGATCGCTTCCCGCTGCTCGGTCTTCATCGGGGCCTTGGGTCGCGCCGCGCTGCGCACCAGGATCTCGATCCGCGCCACCGTCGCGCATTCGGCCTGCCAGAGCGCCAGCAGCCGCTCTTCGTAGTGGGACTCGATCCACGCCTTCAGAAAACGGGTCGGCAGTGACAGATAGACGGTGCTCACGTCGGCTTCCTCGAATGTCGCCCGTGCGAACCAGCTGTTGAAAATGTCCTCGCCCAACTCCGCACGCAGACGCTGCTTTACGCGCAACCACTGATCGGCGTTCGGCAACTTCGCCGTCATGCGACCGCCCTCCCGGTTTGCGCCGGTTGGTGCCGGCTCACTGTGGTGTTCTGCTGGCGCGCCGACCGGCGTCGCGCCGATAGCCGCAAAATCCTCGTTCATGCCGTGCACCGACGTCATGACTGCACCCATGGCAAATTCTCCGCCTTCCAGCTTCCGGGTGTGGCGCGATGACGCTCGCCATCCAGCCGGCCCTCGAAGCCCTGTGTGATGTTGTACGCGTGCTGATAGCCCGCAGCGGTCGCAGCGATCGCGGCATGCCGGCTCCGGTTGCCTGACCGGCAGAGGAAGTAGAGCGGGGCCTCCGGTCCAGCACCGGCCGCCGCCAGCGCCGTCTTCAGCCGCCCAGTGAAGTCGGGGACCAGCGCACCGGATGGAAACTCGTCCCACTCGACCAGGACCGGTGCCTTGCCGAGCGGCGCCAGCGACGGCACGCCGACATAGGCCCATTCCGCAGCCGTGCGCACGTCGACCAGCACCGCGGCCGGTTGCTCCGACAACGCCTGCCAGGTGTCGCGCACGCTGACATCGCCCGAGTACGTATTTGATGAACTGGCGTCAGGCATAGTTATCCCCCTCGCGTGCGCAATGACCTAACGCACACGACAACGCACCAACTAAAGGTATGCGGTTGACAACAAAGGGCCCGCCCGAAGAGGAGGCCCGCGCAATCGCACGAAGAACGCTTTACTTTGAAATACAGCCTACAAGACTAAACCGCACGGGATACAATACCCGACTACGCGATTACTGTCCGACATCTAATCAGCCCCGCCGCATTCTTTATTGGCATTCGGCTAGACTGATCGTGTGCCCCGAATGCCATAGCAACGTACACAGAGGCAGGGGGGGCTGCAATGGCTGAATCTCGCGGAGCCGGCTTGCCGATGTGGTCTGCGTGCAACAGTGGTGCATCCGCCCCCCATAAGCTGTTGATTCAATTTCGTCGCTCCTTGGGGTTCCGCGATCCGTAGCAGCCTTATTTTTTTATGAACGCCCCCCTCGGCGACCCCGGATTCGGCCGCCAGACTCGCTTTCCGGACGCAACTAGTCCGCATGGTGTTGAAATCCAAGGGAATTGGATGCCACGTCCGGGACCCGGTGAAACCCGCCAAATTCAGCCAGACGATAGGCTTCCGCCGGCTTAGACGCCAAACAAAAAACCCGGCTCGCGGCCGGGTTCTTCAGAAGCAGGAAAGAGGCGGCGACTCAGGCGCCGATCGCCTTCACCTTCTTGGCCAGGCGCGACACCTTGCGCGATGCCGCGTTGGGATGGACCGCACCCTTGGACGCGGCGCGCATCAGCTCCGGCTCTGCCGCCTTGAGGGCGGCGGTGGCGGCGCTCTTGTCGCCGGAGGCGATCGCCTCGTCGACCTTGCGCAGGTAGGTCCGCACCCGGCTGACCCGGGCGGTATTGGCGGCGGTACGGCGCGCGATCTTGCGCGTGGCCTTTTTGGCCGAGCGTGTATTGGCCATGTCTCAGAAGCCTTGTCTGCAAACGAAATCGGCGGCGGGGACCCCCGCCGCACGTCGGTTGGAGGGGCTTATAGTCGGCGCTCCAGCGCCGGTCAATGGCGCTTCTCAGCGATTCCTGAACTGGGGCGTGCGCTTCTCGACAAAGGCCGCCATGCCTTCCTTCTGGTCGGCGGTGGCGAACATCGAGTGGAATTGCCGGCGCTCGAAGAGAAGCCCTTCCGACAGCGGCGTCTCGAAGGCGCGGGATACCGCCTCCTTGGCCATCATGACGATCGGCTGGGAGTAACCGGCGATCTTCCTGGCGGTGGCGATTGCCTCCTCCATCAGGCCGTCGGCCGGAACGATGCGGGAAACCAGGCCGGCCCGCTCCGCCTCGGCCGCATCCATCGTGCGGCCGGTCAGGATGAGGTCCATGGCCTTGGCCTTGCCGAGCGCGCGCGGCATGCGCTGGGTGCCGCCCATGCCGGGCATGATGCCGAGCGTGATCTCCGGCTGGCCGAACTTTGCGGTATCGGCGGCAAGCACGATGTCGCACATCATGGCGAGTTCGCAGCCGCCGCCCAGGCAATAGCCGGCGACCGCCGCGATCACCGGCTTGCGGAAGCGCGCCACGCGCTCCAGCGCCGCGGCGTGGTTCGTCATGTAGGCCTCGACATGGCCAAGCTCCGCCATCTCCTTGATGTCGGCGCCGGCGGCGAACGCCTTTTCCGAGCCGGTGATGATGACGACATAGACCTTGGCATCCGCCTCGAACGCATCCAGCGCGTCGCCGAGTTCCCTGATGAGATTTGCGTTCAGCGCATTCAGCGCCTTCGGCCGGTTGAGCCGGATGATCGCCGTTCCGTCGTGCCGTTCGGTGGTGATGCACTCGTAATTCATGTCGAAATCCTCAGCGCTGGCAGACCGGACAATAGAACGTCGAGCGTCCGGAATGCACCTTGCGGCGGATTGTCCCTTTGCCGCGCGGGCAGGGCTCGCCTTCGCGATCGTAGACCGCGAACGTATGCTGGAAGTCGCCAAGCTCGCCATTGGTGCGGATGTGGTCGCGCAGCGAGGAGCCGCCGGCCGCGATCGCCGCCTCCAGCACTTCGCGGATGGCCTCGGCCAGCCGGTCGGCGGCAGCAGTTGCCTTGCCCGTCTTCGTTGCCAGGGTGCCGGCCTTGCGGTCCGGCGACAGCCGCGCCCGCCACAGCGCCTCGCACACATATATATTGCCAAGCCCGGCGATGAGCCGCTGGTCCATCAGCGCCGCCTTGAGCGGCGCGCTGCGCCCGGCGAGCAGCCGGGCGATGGTCGCACCGCTCAGTTCGTTGCCGAGCGGCTCGATGCCCATGGCGTGGAAATGCTTCGATGTGTCGAGCTGTGCCCGCGGCACCAGGTCCATCAGCCCGAAGCGCCGGGGATCGTTGAAGACGATCCGCACGCCCGACGACATGTGAAAGACGACGTGGTCGTGGGCGCGGAGCTTGGTACGCGGATGATAGTAGGAGCCGGCCGTGGTCGACGCGCCCTCCGCCTCGATGCGGAACGAGCCCGACATGCCGAGATGCATGACCAGCACCGTGCCGTCGTCGAGATCGGCGAGAAGGTATTTGGCCCGCCGGCCAAGCGCGATCACCCGGTGCCCGGTCACGCGGCGGACGAAGCGCGGCGGGAAGGGAACGCGCAGATCCGGCCGCCGCTGCTCGACCTTGAGGATCGTGGCGCCTTCCATGACCGGCGCCAGGCCCAGGCGCACGGTCTCGACTTCGGGCAATTCGGGCAAAAGCTAACCCTTTGGCAAGGCGGCGACGATAGCCCTTCGTGTCGGCTTGGGCTATG
Organism: uncultured Alphaproteobacteria bacterium; assembly: GCA_963798195.1. Lineage (GTDB taxonomy): Bacteria > Pseudomonadota > Alphaproteobacteria > Rhizobiales > Kaistiaceae > CAVSRC01. The sequence goes on from CAWCSF010000001.1 coordinate 198,432, forward strand.
GAGGCGTCATGCAGGACGCTGACCTTGGAAAGACAGCGGAGGACGAGCGCGCCTCCTTCGGATTCCGCGACGTGCCGACCGCCGAGAAGCAGCGGCTGGTCGATGATGTCTTCGACAAGGTCGCCCGCCGCTACGACCTGATGAACGACCTCATGTCGGGCGGTGTCCATCGGCTTTGGAAGGACGCCTTCGTCACCTGGCTGGCGCCGCCGCGCCGCTCGCCTGTGCCCTTCCGCGTGCTCGATGTCGCCGGCGGCACGGGCGATATCGCCTTCCGCATCGCCGACCGGTCGGCGTCGGCCAATATCACCGTCGCGGACATCAACGGCGAGATGCTGGCGGTGGGGAAGAAGCGCGCCGCCGGCCGGCCCTACGCCGACCGCGTGTCGTTTCGCGAAGCCAACGCGGAGGAACTGCCGTTCGAAGACGGCGCATACGACGCCGTCACCATCGCCTTCGGCATCCGCAACGTACCGCGCATCGATCGCGCGCTGTCGGAAGCCTTCCGCGTGTTGAAGCCCGGCGGCCGTTTTCTCTGCCTGGAATTCTCCACCGTCGACGTCGCCGGTCTCGACCGTCTCTACGAACTGTTCTCCTTCAACGTCATCCCCGCGGTCGGCGACCTCGTCGTCGGCGATGGCGAGCCCTATCGCTATCTCGTCGAATCGATCCGGCGCTTTCCCAATCAGGCGCGCTTCGCCGCCATGATCGAGGACGCCGGCTTCAGCCGCGTCAGCGTGCGCAATCTCTCCGGCGGGATCGCCGCCATGCATTCCGGCTGGAAGCTCTGAGGCGGGGATGGCCGGCACCCTCGCCGCGTTTCTCCGGCTGGCAGGCGCCGGCTTCGTGCTGGCGCGCGAGGGCGCGTTCGCGCTTGTCGATCCGGAAGACCTGCCCGCCGGCCCGCGCGCCGCGGTGCGTATCGCGCGGCTGCTGGAGCGGCGCGGCATCACCGCCGTCGATCGCGGCGAGCGGCTGACCGCTGCGCTCAATCGGCTCGGCCCGTCCTATGTGAAGCTTGGCCAGTTCCTCGCGACCCGGCCCGATCTGGTTGGCCAGGAAGGGGCGGGCGCGCTCGGCCGCCTGCGCGACGAGATTGCGCCATTTCCCGAGGCGGAAGCCCGAGCCGTCATTGAAAGGTCGCTCGGCCAGCCGGTCGAAGCCCTGTTTGCGTCGTTCTCGCCGTCCGTCGCCGCTGCCTCCATTGCCCAGGTCCACAAGGCGGAGATCGCCGACGAGAATGGCGGCACGCGCACGGTCGCCGTGAAGGTGCTGCGCCCCGGCATTCGTCATCGTTTCCGCGATGACCTCGACACATTCTATGTCGGCGCGCGGCTGGTCGAGCGCGTCGATCCCGCTTCGCGCCGCCTGCGGCCGGTCGCCGTCGTCGATACGCTGGCGCGCTCGGTCACGCTGGAGATGGACTTGCGTCTCGAGGCCGCCGCGCTCTCCGAGATGGCGGAGCTTACCTCCGGCGACCAGGGCTTCCGTGTGCCGGCAGTCGCGTGGGACTACACCGCGCGCGACGTGCTGACGCTGGACTGGGTCGACGGAATCAAGCTGTCGGACACCGCCGCGCTGAAGGCCGCCGGTCACGACCTGCCGCTGCTCGCCCGCCGGCTGATGCAGGCGTTCCTGCGTCAGGCGCTGCGCGACGGCTTCTTCCACGCCGACATGCACCAGGGCAATCTCTTCGTCGATGCCGCCGGCGATGTCGTCGCCATCGACTTCGGCATCATGGGCCGGCTCGGCCGGGCGGAGCGCCGCTTCCTCGCCGAGATTCTCTACGGCTTCATCCGGCGCGATTATCGCCGCATCGCCGAGGTGCATTTCGAGGCGGGCTACGTGCCCGACCGGCACACGGTCGAGGATTTCGCCCAGGCGCTCCGCGCCATCGGCGAGCCGATCCACGGCCAGAGCGCCGCCGACATCTCCATGGGCCGGCTGCTGGCGCTGCTCTTCGAGGTCACCGAGATCTTCGATATGGAAACGCGCCCCGAACTGCTGCTCGTGCAAAAGACGATGGTGGTGGTCGAGGGCGTCGCCCGCACGCTCGATCCCGATTTCGACATGTGGTCGACCGCAGAGCCCGTCGTCGCCGACTGGATCGAGCGCTCCCTCGGTCCGGCCGGGCAACTCGAACTGGCGGCGGAAGGCTTCGGCGCCCTCGGGCGGCTTGCGGGTGAACTGCCGCGGCTTGCCGAGCGCGCCGAGCGGTTGTCGGCCGAGATGGATCGCATGGGTGAGCACGGCATCCGACTCGATCCCGAAACGATCCGCGAGATCGGCCGGTCGGAGGCGCGCAGCGGGCGCTGGGGCAGGGTGGCGCTGGTCGTCATCGCAGCCGTCGTCGTGGTTGCCGGACTGAAGCTCATCTTCTAGCGCGGGTTGACGGCGGGCCCTGCCCGCACAACGATCCGGCCATGAGCAGGGCTTTCGTCAAGGAAGATGCCGGCGGTGACGAGGCTTTGCCCGATCGCCCGGTTTCGACCCAGCCGAACTACGTCACGCCAGAAGGCATGGCGCAGATCGATGCCGAGCTTGCCCGGTTGAACGCAGCGGCCGCCGATGCGGGCGACGATCGCGCGGCCCGCGCCGCGGTGGAGCGCGATCTCCGCTATTGGCGCGCGCGCCGGGCGAGTGCCGAAATCGTCCCGCCGCCTGCCGACGCGACGGCGGTACGCTTCGGGTCCACCGTCACGATTCTTCGGGACGATGGCCGGCGGCAGGCCTGGCGCATCGTTGGCGAAGACCAGGCCGATCCGAAAGAAGGCACGCTGTCTCACGTTTCGCCGCTGGCGCGGCTACTCATCGGCAAGGCCGTCGGCGACACGGTGTCGATCGCCGGCGGCGAGGCGGAGATCGTGGAGATTGCCTGACACTTGCCAGCGTTGCAGTCATTGCTAGCAGGCGCTACACTGGCACTATGGCCAAGCCGGTACCCACCCTGACCATTCGCGGCCTCGACGCCGGAACAAGAAAGCGCCTCCGCCTGGCGGCCGCCGAGCACAGCGTCTCCATGGAAGAGGAGATGCGGGCGATCCTGCGGGGCGCACTTGCCGCGGAGGCGCCGCACGTCGCTCCCGCGCCCGCCGTCGCGCCGGGCCGGGAGAGCAAGACGCCTGCGCCATCCGCCGCGACCATCCTCCTCATCATCGGTGGCGGCATCGCCGCGTACAAATCGCTCGACCTGATCCGCCGCCTGCGTGAACGCAGCTTCGCCGTCCGGGTTGTGATGACTAAGGCGGCGCAGGAATTCGTCACGCCGCTCTCGGTCGGCGCGCTCACCGGCGGCAAGGTCTTCACCGAACTGTTCGATCGCGACGACGAGCACGACGTCGGCCACATCCGTCTCGCGCGCGAGGCGGCGCTGGTGGTCGTCGCGCCCGCGACCGCCGACCTGATGGCCCGCATGGCGAGCGGACAGGCCAGCGACCTCGCCACCGCCGTGCTGCTCGCGACGCGCGCGCCGGTGCTGCTCGCCCCGGCCATGAACCCCGCCATGTGGAACCACGCCGCCACGCGCCGCAACGTCGCGACGCTGCGCGGCGATGGTGCGCACGTCATCGGCCCGGCGTCCGGAGAGATGGCCGAGTCCGGCGAGGCCGGCACCGGCCGCATGTCCGAGCCGCTCGACATCGTTGCAGCCGTGCAGCGCATCCTGTCGCCCGCGCCGCGCCGGCTCGAGGGTCATCATGTCTTGGTCACGTCCGGCCCCACCCATGAGCCGATCGACCCGGTGCGCTACCTCGCCAATCGCTCATCCGGGCGGCAGGGTCACGCCATCGCGGAAGCGGCGGCGGCCGCCGGCGCGCGTGTGACGCTGGTCTCCGGCCCCGTGACGGTGCCCGATCCGCCGGGCGCGACGGTGGTTCACGTCGAGACCGCGCGCCAGATGCTGGAGGCGGTCGAGGCGGCGCTCCCCGCCGATATCGCCATCTTCGCCGCCGCCGTGGCCGACTGGCGCGTCGCCACCGAGGCGAAGGGCAAGATCAAGAAGGACAAGTCGGGCCGGCCGCCACCGGCTCTGGCGCTCACCGAAAATCCGGACATCCTCGCCACCATCGGCCGGCATCACACCCTCCGTCCCAGGCTGGTCGTCGGCTTTGCCGCCGAGACGGACGACCTGCTCGCCAACGCACGGAAGAAACTGGCCGCCAAGGGCGCCGACTGGATTCTCGCCAACGATGTGTCGCCGCAATCCGGCATCATGGGTGGCGCGGAGAACGCGGTGCATCTCGTCAGCGCCGACGGCATCGAGGACTGGCCACGCATGGCCAAGGACGACGTGGCGCGACGACTGGTCGAGCGGATCGCCGAAACACTGAAGCCCACCAGGACGTAATCCACAGCGCTGTTGCCTTGCCGTCTTGCAGCATGGCCCCAGTCAAGGGAAACCACCGGAGAGCAATTTCGTTCGGAGAGAGCGGTGCCAGGGACCAATTCGAAAATCGGCGTGCGCCTTGTTCGTCTGCCACACGCGGCGGACCTGCCGCTGCCGGCAGCGAAGACAGCCGACTCGGCAGGTCTCGACCTCGCGGCGGCGGTGGAGATGCCGCTGGTCATTCCACCGGGTGGCCGCGCGCTGGTGCCGACCGGCTTCGTCATCGCCCTGCCGCCCGGCCACGAGGGTCAGCTGCGCCCGCGCTCGGGCCTGGCTCTGGAGCACGGGCTGACGGTGCTGAACGCGCCGGCGACGCTCGACGCCGATTATCGCGGCGAAGTGAAGGTGCTGCTCATCAATCATGGCGAAAAGCCCTTCGCCGTGACGCGGGGCATGCGCATCGCGCAGCTTGTCGTCGCCCCGTTCACCACCGTCGCGCTTGTCGAAGTCGCCGAACTGGACGAGACGGAACGTGGCACGGGCGGCTGGGGTTCGACCGGCATTTCGGGTTAGAGTGTTCCGGGAGGAGCACAACACATGACCAAAGCCACGACGAAAGCAGCGACCGCAGCCGGGGAAAAGCCGCCGGGCCGGGGGCGCATCTACGATTCGATCACCGACACCATCGGCGACACGCCGCTCGTGCGGCTTGATCGTATCGCCGCGATGAAGGACGTGCCGGCGCACCTGCTCGCCAAGCTCGAGTTCTTCAATCCCATATCGAGCGTCAAGGATCGCATCGGCGTCGCCATGATTGACGCGCTGGAGGAATCCGGCCGCATCAGCCCCGGCATCAACACGCTGATCGAGCCGACATCCGGCAACACCGGCATCGCGCTCGCCTTCGTCGCGGCGGCGCGTGGCTATCGGCTGATCCTCATCATGCCGGAGACCATGTCGGTCGAGCGCCGCAAGATGCTGAAGCTGCTCGGCGCCGAGCTGGTGCTGACCGAAGGGCCGAAGGGCATGCGCGGCGCCATCCAGCGGGCCGAAGAACTGCTCAAGGAGATTCCCGACTCGGTCATCCCGCAGCAATTCCAGAACCCGGCGAACCCCGAGATCCATCGCCGCACGACGGCGGAGGAAATCTGGAACGACACCGGCGGCGAGGTCGACGCGTTCGTAGCGGGTATCGGCACCGGCGGCACCATCACCGGCGTCGGCCAGGTGCTCAAGCAGCGCCGCCCGGGAATCAGGATCGTCGCGGTGGAGCCCGCGGAGAGCCCGGTCCTCTCCGGCGGACAGGCAGGGCCGCACAAGATTCAGGGAATCGGCGCCGGGTTCGTGCCCGGCGTCCTCGACACGACCGTCTATGACGAGGTTGTCAAAGTCACCAGTGACGAGGCCTTCGAGACAGCGCGCCTGTGCGCCCGGGTCGAGGGCATCCCGGTGGGCATTTCCTCCGGTGCGGCGATTGCCGCGGCGGTGAAGGTCGGCCAGCGGCCAGAGATGAAGGGCAAGAACATCGTCCTCATCATCCCGTCCTTCGCCGAGCGCTACCTTTCCACCGCGCTGTTCGACGGGCTCGACTAGGGCAGCGCCTCTCCCATCACGATCGCGTGAGCCAATTGCGGATCAGCCGACCCGCGCAGAGATTCGGCGCGGTTCAACCGGGGAGGGCATCAGCATGAGTGCAGTCGCGGTCAGCTGGCTGGCGGTCATTGTCGCCGCCATCGTCAGGTTCGCCATCGGCGCGGGGTGGTACACGGCGCTGTTCGGCAAGCGGTGGCGTCAGCTTCAGGGCATTCCCGAAGGCGGTTCGACGGCCGGCATGGGGCAGGCGATGGCCGCCGGCTTCATCGGCGATCTGGTCATGTCCTATGTGCTGGCCCGTTTCGTCGGCCACTACGGCGCCGTCACCATCATGGACGGTCTGCTCGTCGGCTTCCTCGCATGGCTCGGCTTCGTTGCCACCATCATGCTCGGCTCGATCTTCTACGAGAAGAAGCCGGGGGAACTGATCGCCATCAACGCAGGCTACCAGCTCGTCACGATCCTGGTGATGGGTGCGATCCTCGCGGCCTGGCACTAGACCGCGGCAACGACCTCGTCGGTCCACACGCGGAACCCGACGAGGTCCGTCATTCCGAACGAATTGCTGATCGCGACGTCCGAGGCGTCGCGCCCGGTCGCCATCAGCACGCGGCCGATGCGCGGCTTGACGTGCCGTGCATCGAACGTGCGCCACTGCCCACCGAGCCAGGCCTCGAACCACGCCGAGAAATCCATCGGCGTCGGATCGTAGGGCACGCCGATATCGCCGAGATAGCCGGTGACGTAGCGCGCCGGGATGCCCATGCAGCGGCAGAAGGTCAGGGCGAGATGCGCGAAGTCGCGGCAGACTCCGGTGCGCTCCTGGAAAGCGTCGGCGGCGGTGCGCGTCGCGCGCGCATGCTCGTAGCCGAAAGCGATATGGTCGTGGACGTATTCGCAGATCGCCTGCACACGTGGCCAGCCCTCGGGCGTGTTGCCGAAAAGCTGCCAGGCGAGTTCGCTCATCCGGTCGGTTTCGCAGTAGCGGCTGCCGAGAAGGAAGACGAGAACCTCCGCTGGCAGATCGGGAATCGGATGCTGGATCGCGTCGGGCACGACCGGGTCCGGCAAGCCGGAATCGTGGATGATCGTGTCGGCGGTGAAGGTCGTGCGCCCCGGCGGGATGACCACGCGCGAGCAGATGTTGCCGAAGGTGTCGCGGTAGCTGGTGATGGGGATCGGCGGATCGGCGGTGATCGTGTCGGGTTTCGCGAGATCCCGAGCCCGTGACGGGTGCACGTTGAGCGTCAATAACATCGGCGTCGCCTGCGTGCAGGCGTAGGCGATTTCGAAGCCGATCCGGATATCCATGCACTGTGCCTTGCGGCGTCGGGACTGACTGGCCGCTCGCTGTCCTGTTCGCACAATGCAAGAACAGTGCCCGTTCGCAACCAACCAACGCACGCGCGCCGCCTGCGGTTCCGCGCCCCGCCCGCCTCGTCAACGCGCCGCGCCGCGCCTACACTGACGCCATGGCCTTCACCGACGAGGAAATCGAACGCTACGCCCGCCATCTCGTGCTTGCCGAGGTCGGCGGTCCGGGCCAGCAGAAGCTGAAGCGCGCCCGCGTGCTGGTGGTGGGCGCTGGGGGGCTTGGCGCGCCGCTCATCCAGTATCTCGCCGCCGCCGGCGTCGGCACGATCGGCATCGTCGATGACGATGTCGTCAGCCTGTCCAACCTCCAGCGCCAGGTGATCCACGATACCGCCGCCATCGGCCGGCCGAAGGTGGAGAGCGCCCGCGACTTCGTCACCCGCGTCAATCCGAACGTCGGGTCGTGGCGACACGCCGAGCGCCTGACCGAAGCGAATGCCGGCACGCTGATCGCCGACTACGACGTCGTCGCCGATGGCTCCGACAATTTCGACACGCGCTACGCCGTCTCCGACGCGTGCTTCCATGCCGGGAAGACGCTGGTCACCGCCGCGGTCGGCCGCTTCGATGGTTCGCTGACGACGCTGAAGCCGCATCTCAGCGCCGCCGACGGCAATCCCAACCCGACCTATCGTTGCCTGTTTCCCGAGGCGCCGCCGGAGGGGCTGCTCCCGACATGCGCCGAAGCCGGCATCCTCGGCGCGCTCACCGGCGTCATCGGTTCGTTGCAGGCGCTCGAGGTCATCCGCGAGATCGTCGGGCTCGATGGCGGGCTCGTCGGCAAGCTGCTGCTCTACGACGCGCGCGGGCCGCGCTTCGAGACGATTGCCTATGCCTGGAATCCGGCAAACCCGCTGAACGGTCGTCCCGGCACGTAGCCGCGCCTTGCACGCTGCGCTCTGTGAAGTGAGCAGGCTGGTGGCCAAGGCAAAGGCACTCTTCCTACGCGCCGTTGAGGGGTCCTTAACCCTGTTTCGGCAAGGTTCCGCTTCTACGGGATGTGTTGCGTGGGGTTAGCGAAATGCGCTTTTGGGGTGCGCCGATTTTTCAGGCCGGAACCTTGGGATTCGTGGGCGCGGCTGGCCGCTGTTTGCGGTCTTGGCCTGCTCATCGCCGCGAGCGGCCAGGGCGTTGCCGTGGCGCAGCTTCAGTCCGGCACGGTCGGCAAGAGCGGCCTCCAGGTGCCGCGCTTCGTCAGCCTCAAGGCCGGCCGCGTCAACGTGCGCGTCGGGCCGGGCGAGGATTACAAGATCGCCTGGGTGTTCACGCGGACGGGCCTGCCGATCGAAGTGATCCAGGAATACGACACGTGGCGCCGCATCCGCGATTCCGATGGCGCCGTCGGCTGGGTGTTCAACAGCCTGCTCTCCGGCAAGCGCACCGCTGTCATCGCGCCGTGGGCAGCCGGCGAGCCGAAACCGCTGCGTGGTTCCGCCGGCGCTGCCGCGGCGATCACGGCCTACCTCGAACCGGGCGTCATGGGCACGGTTGACCGCTGCCGTGGCGGCTGGTGCAAGATTTCCGGCGATGGCTTCAACGGCTGGATCCAGCAGGATCAGCTCTGGGGCGTCTATCCCAACGAGGAAATCGACTAGCCGCCTCTTCGCCTGCGTCCATCGCTGCGGCTAGATTGGCTGCCGATGATCTACTGCATCGGCCTCACCGTCCGTTACGAAGCTGCCCTTGCCGGGCCGACCGCGCCGATGAAGCGGGGCGGTGACGAGAGCTACGGCGGCGGCTGGGTCTGGGCAACGCCGGACGAGGCGCGCCAATTCATCGCCATGAACGGGCTGACCGCGACCCATTCGGTCTATGGCGTGCGCGCCGACTGGGCGCGCGATACGCGCGAAATTCCGGACAAGCCGCATCGTTTCCTGGCGCGCGACGCCGAGGTCGTTCGTCTCACCGATGGTTGAGTATGACCCGGCGCGCCTTTGTCGGCGCGCCGGGTCTATTGCCCAGGCGCCACCGGTCGGCGCCTATGCGGCGCCGTCGCCGGCACAACCGACAGCAAGGTATTGGGCCCTGAAAAAGAGCCCCCAGCCCTCCCAAGGAACCAGACTGCAGCTGCTGCGCACTGGGAAATTATCTTCGGCACGGCCGCGCAAAAGCGCGCGCCGGCCGGGCCAGGTCGGGCGGTCACCACAAAAAAAGGATTTGTTAAGGATAGTCGCGGCTGTGAGCCAATTCCGGGTTTGCGCGATCCACTGGGGGCGCAGGCCGGCGATCTGACACTGAAAAACGCAACACAACTCAACATAATCGGACCCGGACAAGGCCCGCCGCGGGCGAACTCAAGTCCGGATCGCGCGTATTGTCAATGGCTTGGGCGAAAGGGCCCCCGGCGCGGCTTTGCCGCTTAGTCGATCCGGCGCAGCCGCACCACCACGTCCACCCGGCTGATTTCGTAGCCCGGCGGCGGTTCCGGCAGCCGACCCACGCCCATCTGGCCGGGGGGGATGTCGAGCACCTCGTTGTCGTCCTCGACAAAGAAATGGTGGTGGTCGGAGGTGTTCGTGTCGAAATAGGTCTTCGACCCGTCGACCGCGACTTCCCGCAACAGGCCTGCGCCGGTGAACTGGTGCAGCGTGTTGTAGATCGTCGCCAGCGAAACCGGCACGCGCTTCATCAGCGCTTCTTCGTGCAGGTTTTCGGCGCAGAGGTGGCGATTGCCCCGGGCGAACAAAAGCTCCGCCAAGGCGAGACGTTGGCGGGTCGGGCGTAGCCCGGCGGTACGAAGCATCGCCCGGATTTTCGGACGACTCATCGCTTCGTCGTGATGACTGTGCTCGTGGCGATCCATGGTTCCATCCAGCGGTCCGCGGTTCAAGGCCGCGCGCTTACGCGAGGGAATATATGGGCCGGCTGCCGTAGGTGCAACGCGGTATGCCGCCGCGCTTACACAGAGGCCGGTCCGGGGCTTGTGGCGACCCGCCGGATGCTATGTTAAGAGGGCGCTTACCTCACCGGCCGGGCCAGGCAGGCGGGGAACTGTGCGGCCAATCAGACGGACGAGCCATGACCTCTGCCATGCCTGAAACCCGGGACGAGCGCCCGTCGCAGTTCGGTTACGAGGAATTGCTGGCCTGCGGCCGGGGCGAATTGTTCGGTCCCGGCAACGCCCAGTTGCCTCTGCCGCCCATGCTGATGTTCGACCGCATCACGTCGATCAGCGAAGACGGCGGTGAGCACGGCAAGGGCCAAATACGCGCCGAACTGGATGTGAAGCCGGACCTCTGGTTCTTCGGCTGCCACTTCAAGGGTGACCCGGTGATGCCGGGCTGTCTCGGCCTCGATGCGCTGTGGCAGATGCTGGGCTTCTTTCTGGGGTGGCTCGGTCAGCCGGGGCGGGGGCGCGCCCTGTCGTTGGGCGAGTTGAAGTTCTCCGGCATGGTCCTGCCGACCGCGCGCCTCGTCGAGTACGGCGTCGAAGTGAAACGCGTGCTTCGCTCGCGGCTCGTGCTCGGTGTCGCCGACGGGTGGCTGAAAGTCGATGGCACCACCATCTACAGCGCCAAGGACCTCAGGGTGGGTCTGTTCCAGGGCGAGGCGCAGCCGGCGACCGGCTAGGTGCGGCCGGGCCGCTTGGGGCGTTTTGCGGCCGGCGCTGTCTGATCAGATGATTTGGGGAAGAGCGATATGAGACGTGTCGTTGTCACCGGGATGGGCATCGTTTCCTCGATTGGGGATTCGACGCAGCAGGTGCTCGCCAGCCTGCGCGAGGCGAAGTCCGGGATCTCGGCCGCCGAGGAATACGCAAAGCTCGGCTTCCGCTGCCATGTCTATGGCGCGCCGACCCTCGATCCGTCCGAGATGCTCGATCGCCGCGCATTGCGTTTCCACGGTCGTGGCACCGCCTGGAACCATGTCGCCATGGATCAGGCGATCCAGGATTCCGGCCTTGAGCAGGGCGATATCTCGAACGAGCGCACCGGTATGATCATGGGCTCGGGTGGCCCATCGACCCGCGCCATCGTCGAGGCGGTCGACACCGCCCGCCAGAAGGGGCCGAAACGCGTCGGGCCCTTCGTCGTGCCCAAGGCGATGTCGTCGACCGCGTCGGCGACGCTCTCCACCTGGTTCAAGATCAAGGGGCTCAGCTACTCGATCTCCTCCGCCTGCTCGACCTCGTCGCATTGCATCGGCAATGGCGCCGAGATGATCCAGATGGGCAAGCAGGACATCATCTTCGCCGGCGGCTGCGAGGATCTCGACTGGACCATGTCGGTCATGTTCGACGGCATGGGCGCGCTTTCGAGCGACTTCAACGACCGCCCGGCCGTCGCGTCTCGCGCCTATGACAAGGCGCGCGATGGCTTCGTCATCGCCGGCGGCGCCGGTGTCGTCGTGCTCGAGGAACTGGAGCACGCCAAGGCGCGCGGCGCGCGCATCTACGGCGAACTCGTCGGCTACGGCGCCACGTCGGACGGTTACGACATGGTGCAGCCATCCGGCGAAGGCGCGGTACGCTGCATGAAGCTGGCGCTCTCGACGGTGGGCGAGAAGGTCGACTACATCAATCCGCACGCCACCTCGACGCCGATCGGCGATCTCCGCGAGATCGAGGCGATTCGCGAAGTGTTCGGCAGCAAGTGCCCGCCGATCTCGGCGACGAAGTCGCTCACCGGCCATTCGCTCGGCGCCACCGGCGTGCAGGAGGCGATCTACGCACTGCTGATGATGAAGAACGGCTTCATCCCCGAGTCCGCCCATATCGACGAACTCGACCCCGATTTTGCCGACATGCCGATCGTGCGCGAGCGGGTGGACAACGTCGAGGTGAACACCGTCCTGTCGAATTCCTTCGGCTTCGGCGGCGCCAACGCGACGCTGGTCTTCCAGCGCTACAACGGCTGACGCCGACGGGGGGAGGGGGGATGTCTACCGGCATGATGAGCGGCAAGCGCGGCCTGGTGATGGGGGTCGCCAACGACCATTCCATCGCCTGGGGTATCGCCAAGCGGCTCGCCGAGCATGGCGCCGAGATGGCCTTCACCTACCAGACCCCGGCTCTCGGCAAGCGCGTCCTGCCGCTCGCCAAATCGATCGGGTCGGATTTCGTCGTGCCCTGCGACGTCGGCCTGAAGCCGGACTCGGACGATCCGAATTCGCTGGCGTCGATGTTCAGGACGCTGGCCGAGCGCTGGCCAAAGATCGATTTCCTCGTCCACGCCATCGCGTTCTCCGACAAGTCGGAGCTGCGCGGGCGCTACGCCGATACCAGCCGCGACAACTTCGTCAACACCATGCTGGTCTCGTGCTTCTCCTTCACCGAGGTTGCCCGCCGCGCGGCGCGGCTGATGGGCGATGGCGGCGCGATGCTCACGCTGACCTTCGGCGGCTCAACCCGCGTGATGCCCAACTATAACGTGATGGGCGTCGCCAAGGCGGCGCTGGAAGCTTCGGTCCGCTACCTCGCGGTCGACTACGGTGCGCAGAACATCCGCGTCAACGCCATCTCGGCCGGCCCGGTGCGCACGCTGGCCGGCGCCGGCGTCTCCGATGCACGCATCATGTTCAACCACCAGAAGAACAACGCGCCGCTCCGCCGCAACGTCGGCATCGACGAGATCGGCAACACCGCAGTCTATCTGCTGTCCGATCTTTCCACCGCCGTCACCGGCGAAATCCACTTCGTCGATTCCGGTTACAACATCGTCGCCATGCCGCGCCTCGATGCGCTCAAGGCGAGCGATGCCGGCGAAAATGGCAGCGACGAGCCCGCCAAGCAGGTCGCGGAATAGCACGCGGCGGCCTAACGCGCCGCGCGGACGGAATTTGTCCCCTGCCAATCCCGCAGCCACGGCAAGAAGGCAAAGCAGAGATACATCGACACCAGCACCACACCCATGTGCTGGAGCAGCACCGATCCCCCGATCTCGTCCACCACGAAAAGCATCACTGGCGCGTTGGAACTGGTGTGCAGGATCGCCGGCGCACCAATCGAGTTGCCGCCGCGCTCGTAGAGCAACGCGAATGGAAAGGCCAGGAGAAGCGCAAGAACCACCGAGGCCGAACCGGCAACCGCGCCGATCGTGAACACGAGATAGACGTGTTGTCCCGCGAAGACGAGCGCCGACGTGAGCGCGGCTCTCCCGAAGGTCAGCGTTCGCCTCAGGTGTCCGAAGACAAAGGCACGGTGGATGACCTCCTCGGCAATGCCGTTGACGAGAACGACGCCGATCAGGATCGGCAGCCATTCGCGATTGAGCCCGACCGTGGTGCCGGTGGCCCAGCCATAGACGGGCAGGAACAGCCACATGGGCAAGCTGACGATCAGCGCGACGATAACCGCGCGGGCCGTCGGGACGACGAGGCCCAGCGCCCTTGCTACCCGCCTCGGGCCCGGTCCGAACAGGAGTCGCTCGGCCAGCACCATGCCGCCGACTCCGACCGCGCAAAGAAGCATCTGCCGCGCCAGGAGCGGGAAGTCGGGCGGCGTCAGGAACGCGGCCGCGACCAGAATGGCGATGACAGGAACCGAACCTGCGAGAACCTTGCCGAGCATCGCCGCGCCCCCCTTTCGCCGTTCGCTCAGGCCGATGCGGGCCGCATCACGCTGGCAACATCCCGCCGAAGCGAACGCGGCATGTCCGGCCCGCGGCCGAGGCGGAGGAGGAGATTGGGCCGCCGTTCGCCCAGTCCGAGCAGCGACTGCAACTCGCGCCGCACCGCCGGCACTTCGACGGCCTGATTGACGAACGCATGTTTGAGCCCATCCGCCGTGGCCTGTAGCGCCAGCCGCTGGCACGCACGTCCCGCCGCAACCCAACCGGACTTGTCATTCGACGCGGCCACCAGGACGACGAGCGCCGGAGAAGACCGGATTTGCTCGGTCACCTTCTTGTTCTCGCCCTCCTTGTTCACGGCAAGGTCGTACATGATCGGTCCAAGCCAGCTCGGAAGTGCCGGATTGCCCGACGCCGCGCTGAACAGGCCGTCACGGGTCGCAGCCGCCGCGCGTTCGTTGAAACGCAGCCAGGATTTCAGCTCGCGGGTGAAGGCGCGGTCTTCCAGTTGCGCGCCGTTGCCGGCCAGGACCAGCGCGAGGATGTCGTCCCGTTGCTTTGCCTCGGTCACGAAGATCGGTTCCACGCCCGCGCTCCGCGCCGCGGTTTCGAGCCGCGCAATCGCGTCTGTCCCGATTGCCGCGCCGTCATATGTCGCGCGCGTGCACTGGCGCTTCGGGATCGCGTCCAGCAGCACTGTCCGTTCTGCCGGCGCGGGTTCCAGAGCCACTTTCACAAAGCCGTCGTCGCCGGGCTCGAAGCGTATCTCGCCCGACCGGCCGCTGCCCCGCGCCGCGATGCTCAGGTTTTCCGCCGCGCAGCCGAGACTGGCGTAGAGATGATGATCGTCCGGATCCACGACCGGCGTGCGACGGGCGCTGTCGGGCAGGATGTCGACGCCCTGGTCCGCCTCACGGAAAAACCACGGCTGCGTGTTGTGGCTGTTGGCGGCGAGCGTTGCGAAGCGGACCAGTTCGGCAACGCCTGGGTCTTCCGCAAGTGGCCGTGTCTGTTCCGCGAGCAGATGCGCGTAGTCGTTTGGACCAAACATCGTATATGCCCCGATGGCGCCCGCTCCGGCGGCGACCAGCGCGCCGCCGACGACCACACGCCTGGTGACTGCTGCATGCATCAGCGACCTCGCCGGACTGGCACGCGAAAGCCGGAAACGGGCGGACGGCAGATGCCCGCCGCGAGATTGCGGCAAAACCCGGTTCTTGAGAACCCCAATGTTACCCCCCCCTCGGTCCCGGAGCCGCCGCGGCGCAATGAGATGCATCCCGATTGAACGGCGCCGGTCACGCCTCCCGGAAGTGTCCCTTAGTTCATTTCACGCGGCCTATCGCGCGATCGTTGCTGAAGTGGCGGAACGCTAGTGCGGCCGTCGCGGCGAAATAGATGCACCACGCGATTAGCATTGGCATGACGATGCCCCCACCGGTCGTTCCCGGCATCGATCCGAACGTATTGATGATCGGCAGCGCCACGCAAAATGGCGCGAAGACGCCGTGGACGATCAAGAGAAGCTTGAGCCACCAATCGGCCCTGGTCACGACGGTCAGGCTCAGTCCGACAAACAAGGTCGAAAGCGCCATGAGGCCGTAGCCCAGCAGTTCCAGATTGAACATCAAGCTTCCCGGCTCGGTGTAATCGAGGACCCGCAGGATATCCGGGGATGCGGACCCATGGAGCACCGTCGTCAACTGGACGAAATATACCGTGGTCGCGAAGCCGGAATAGAGGACGGCAAAAGCGGCACCTGCCAATGCCGGCGCCTGGCGGCCTGCAAGACCGGTCGCGGCAAATGTGCAGGCGAGGACCAGATAAGCCCATGACAGCAGGAGGCAGGCGCCATAGCTGAACATAGCGTAACTCGTCTGTCCCCAGCCGAGCGCCATCGACAGGGCGAAGAGGACGGTCGCTCCGGTGGCTATCGCCGAAGACCAAAGGCCAAATATGCGGTTCACTTGAGGCTTTCGCCGCTGAAAGCAGGTTTGGCGCTTCCAGGAAGAGCAGGGATACGAAACGGTATCCCTGATGGCCGGGACGAACTGTGCAAGATTGATCCCCACGGCACATTTTCGCGCTGAGGGCACGCCTTTGCGGGCGTCCGCTTCACGCCGTCGCACGTCGTCCCGGCAGTCCTCCCCTGACGGCGCCCTCCTGCCCACCGAGCCCAGCGGAAGTCGGGCGGAAAGGCCGCTTCCGGCGCTCCCGCCGACCTGCTAAGAGCCGGCCCATGACCACCATCCCCCAGCAGAACATCCGCAACTTCGCCATCATCGCGCATATCGACCACGGCAAGTCGACGCTTGCCGACCGGCTCATCCAGATGACCGGCGGGCTGTCCGAGCGCGAAATGAAGGCGCAGGTGCTCGATTCGATGGATATCGAGCGCGAGCGCGGCATCACCATCAAGGCGCAGACCGTGCGCCTGAAGTACCATGCCCATGACGGCAAGGATTACATCCTCAACCTCATCGACACCCCCGGCCACGTCGATTTCGCCTATGAGGTGAACCGGTCGCTCGCCGCCTGCGAGGGCTCGCTGCTGGTCGTCGACGCCTCCCAGGGCGTCGAGGCCCAGACGCTTGCCAACGTCTATCAGGCGATCGAGAACAACCACGAGATCGTGCCAGTCCTCAACAAGGTGGATCTGCCCGCCGCGGAGCCGGAGCGCGTCAAGCAGCAGATCGAGGACGTCATCGGCATCGACGCCTCGAACGCGATCGCGATTTCCGCCAAGACCGGTGTGGGCGTTGCCGATGTGCTGGAGGCGATCATCACGCGCCTGCCGCCGCCGCAGGGCGATGCCGACGCGCCGCTGAAGGCGCTGCTCGTCGACTCCTGGTACGACGCCTATCTCGGCGTCGTCGTGCTGGTGCGCATCGTCGACGGCAAGCTGCGCAAGGGCATGAAGATCCGCATGATGCGGACAGGCGCCGTCCACGAGGTCGACACGGTCGGCATCTTCACGCCCAAGCTGGTCAACTGGGGCGAACTCGGTCCGGGCGAACTCGGCTTCTTCACCGGCTCCATCAAGGAAGTCGCCGACACCGCCGTCGGCGATACCATCACCGACGAGCGCAAGCCGGCCGCGACGCCGCTGCCCGGCTTCCGCCCGGCTGTTCCGGTCGTCTTCTGCGGCATCTTCCCGGTCGATGCCGCCGACTTCGAGAACCTGCGCGCCGCCATCGGCAAGCTCCGCCTCAACGACGCCGCCTTCACCTACGAGACGGAAACGTCGG
Organism: uncultured Alphaproteobacteria bacterium; assembly: GCA_963798195.1. Classification (GTDB taxonomy): domain Bacteria; phylum Pseudomonadota; class Alphaproteobacteria; order Rhizobiales; family Kaistiaceae; genus CAVSRC01. Next base: position 215,480 of record CAWCSF010000001.1, read on the forward strand.
CCGCGCTCGGCTTCGGCTTCCGCTGCGGCTTCCTTGGCTTGTTGCATCTGGAGATCGTTCAGGAGCGACTGACCCGCGAGTTCAATCTCGAGCTGATCGCGACGGCACCCTCCGTCGTCTACAAGATCAAGCTCACCGACGGCGCCGAGGTCGAGATGCACAATCCGGCCGACATGCCGGACCCGGTGCGCATCGTCGAGATCGCGGAGCCGTGGCTGCGCGCCACGATCCTGACGCCGGACGAGTATCTCGGCTCGATCCTGAAGCTCTGTCAGGAGCGCCGCGGCGTGCAGGTCGATCTCTCCTACGTCGGCAACCGCGCCATGGTGCAGTACGACCTGCCGCTGAACGAGGTGGTCTTCGATTTCTACGACCGGCTGAAGTCGGTCTCGAAGGGCTACGCCTCCTTCGATTATCACCTGACCGAGTATCGCCCCGGCGACCTGGTCAAGATGTCGATTCTCGTGAACGCCGAGCCGGTCGATGCGCTCTCCGTCATGGTCCACCGTTCCAATGCCGAGCGCCGCGGCCGCGCCATGTGCGAGAAGCTGAAGGACCTGATCCCGCAGCACATGTTCCAGATCCCGATCCAGGCCGCGATCGGCGGCCGCATCATCGCCCGCGAGACCATCCGCGCCCTCCGCAAGGACGTGCTTGCCAAGTGCTACGGCGGCGACATTACCCGCAAGCGCAAGCTCCTCGACAAGCAGAAGGAGGGCAAGAAGAAGATGCGCCAGTTCGGCAAGGTCGACATCCCGCAGGAAGCCTTCATCGCCGCGCTGAAGATGGAGGAGTAGGGCCCCCCGGGGCCTTTCGCTATCCCCCGGCATCGTCTCTAATCCGCCCGTGACCACATCGACTGAACTTCCCGCGACGCCCGACGGCTGGGCCTTCTTCCTCGACGTCGACGGCACGCTCATCGACATCGCCGAGACGCCGGATGGCGTCGTCGTGCCGCCCGAGCTGCCGAAGCTGCTCGCCGATCTTTCCGCGCGCACCGGCGGCGCCGTTGCGCTGGTCTCCGGCCGCGCCATCGCCACGCTCGACCGCCTGGTTGCGCCGGCGCGTCTGGCCGCGGCCGGTGTGCATGGCGCCGAGATGCGGTTCGCCGATGGCCATCGCGAGAATCTCGGCGGCGATGCGCTCGCGGATGTTCGCCCGCAGCTCGTCGCCCTCGGCCGCAAGCATCCCGCGCTCATCATCGAGGACAAGGGTCCCGCGGTTGCGGTTCACTATCGCGCGGAGCCCGCGCTGGGGCCGACCATCCAAAGCGCTTTGGCTGACATCGTCTCGGCAAGACCCGCGCTGCACGTGCAGCCGGGCAAGATGGTGTTCGAGGTGCGTCCCGCCGGCGCTGACAAGGGCAGGGCGCTCGGAATCTTCATGCAACGGCCTCCGTTCGCCGGCCGACGACCGCTGGCGGTCGGGGACGACCTTACCGATGAGCACATGTTCGCGATTGCCGACCAACTGGGCGGAAGGGGTGTTAAGGTGGGGGCGGATTCAGATGAAAGCGCCGCGCCAACGCGCCTTGCCGACCCGGCAACGGTTCGTGCCTGGCTTGCCGATCTGGTGTCAGCTCCGCGTTAGCGGAACGTTTTCGCTGGTTTGATGTCGCGGTGGCACGCTTTGGCGGCAGCGTGGCACAATTCGTGCAAATTTCGGTGGCACAGTCGTGCTCGCCACGGAACCAATCTGGCCTTTTGGCGTTGTCGGAGCGCTACCCACACATCCGCAAATCGCAGGGAAAGATGAGCCGTCTAGTCGTTATCTCCAATCGCGTTCCGCCACCCGGAGACAAGGGGGCCGAAGCCGGCGGACTTGCAGTGGCGTTGAAGGCGGCGTTGCGGGAGCGCGGCGGCTTGTGGCTCGGCTGGTCGGGCAAGACGGCCGAGGGCGAAGACGAGCCCGAACAGTTCAAGATTCACACGCGCGAGGATGGCAACATCCACTTCGCTCTGGTCGACCTGACCAAGCGCGATATCGACGAGTATTACAGCGGCTTCGCCAACCGCGCACTGTGGCCGCTGCTGCATTACCGCCTCGACCTCGCCGATTTCGACCGCCAGGATCTCTCCGGCTATCTCCGCGTCAACGCGTTCTTTGCCAAGGTGCTGGCGGCGCGACTGGAGCCGGACGACGTCATCTGGGTGCAGGACTATCACCTGATACCGCTGGCCGCTGACCTCCGCGCCCGGGGAATCAAGAACCGCATCGGCTTCTTCCTGCACATTCCGTGGCCGCCGCCGGATGTCTGGTTCGCGATGCCGGCGCACTACCGGTTGCTCGAGGCATTCTCCGCATACGATCTCATCGGCTTCCAGACCGAGTGGGACGTGGAGAACTTTGCCAGCTGCCTGAAGCGCGAGAATCTCGCGACCGAAACCTCGCCCGGAATCTTCCGCGCCGGCAGCCGTGAATTTCGCATCGGCACGTTCCCGATCGGCATCGAGACCGCCGAGTTCGCGCAGGCCGCGCGTTCCGCCGCCAGCAATCCGCTGGTCAAGCGCATGGTGGCGAGTCTCGACGATCGCCACCTCATCATCGGCGTCGACCGCCTGGATTATTCCAAGGGCATCGACCACCGCATGCTCGCCTATGAGCGTTTCCTGCGGAACAACCCGGGCTACCACAACAAGGTCGTCTACCTGCAGATCACGCCGAAGTCGCGTTCCGACGTTCCCGAATACGCCAAGATGCAGCGCCAGGTGGCCGAAACCGCCGGCCGCATCAACGGCGCCTACGGACACCTCGACTGGACACCGATCCGCTACATCAACCGCACGATCAAGCGGTCGACGCTCGCCGGGCTTTACCGCATGAGCAATGTCGGGCTGGTTACGCCCTTGCGCGACGGCATGAACCTCGTCGCCAAGGAATTCGTCGCCGCGCAGGACGGAGATGATCCGGGCGTCCTGGTCCTGTCGCGTTTCGCCGGCGCCGCGCCGGAACTCGGCGGCGCGCTGGTGGTCAATCCGTACGATCTCGACAGCACCGGAAACGCCATCGCGCGTGCGCTATCGATGTCGCGGGAGGATCGGGTTCAGCGCTGGACCGGCATGTTCGACACGCTGCTTGAAAACGACGTGTCGAAATGGGCCGACCGCTTCCTCGATGACCTCGAGAGGAAGCCGGAGCCGACCGAGTTCAAGGCCGCGAGTTGACTCGGAAACGCGCGGTCAGCCTGCGAGCCAGTCCCGCGCCATCGTCATCTCCCGCGGCTCGAAAACCTTGAGCGTGGCCGGCATCAGGCCGTCCATGGCGAGGACGGCGCGGTTGTAGGGGCCGTCGTCGGCGACGAAGGCGATCTTCTCGAATTGGGTGAAGTAGCGCGTGCCGAAGACGGCGTCGTCGTACAGGCCGCCACGGTCGTAGCCGGCAAAATCCGGACCGGCGACATAGAGCAGCCGCACCCGGCCTCCGGCGATCGCGTCTCTGATCGTCGGCTCCAGAACGGACTGCCGGTCGGCAGCGGTGATCCGGCCGTTCGCTACGAAGCCAATCGCGCCGGGCGGCAGGCCTTCGATCCGTGTGAACATCGTTTTCCTCCTCGAACCGTCGCCAGGCAGGTTCCTAGACCGGCCGTGCGATGGTTTGTTGACGGAGGGGTGATCTTTGTGTGGCCGGCTCAGGCCGCCAGCCACGCCTTCGCCGCAGCTATGTCTTTAACGGCATAACTCTTAACCTCGGCCGGCATCATCATGCCAAAGCCGTGCACCAGCGCGCGAAAGGTCGGGTCGTCCGAGACGAAGGCGATCTTCTCGAAATCGAAGAAATGTCGGAAGCCGAACGCGGCATCGTCGACCATTGCGCCCATCTCGAAGCCCTCGAATTCCGGGCCGGCGACATAGAGAAAGCGCAGCTTGCCGCCCTCGGCGATCTTCGCTTCGATCTCCGGGATCAACACCTTGCCGTAGTCGTCCGCGGTGACTTTGCCGACGGCGGAATAGCCGATCACGCCGGGAGGCAGGTCGAAGATCGGTCGGAACATCGGGCTCTCCTTTCGCTGGGATCAGTACGTCGCCGCCGTTCAGGCAGGCGCAGGGCCGGGCGAGCTGTTCCGGCGCCATTGCGGGCATCGATTGATTTCCGCATGCCGGGCCCGTGGTATCAAGGCCGCCGGCGGAATGCCGGCCGCGTCCGATTGGCGCGCGGCCGGCACCCATGGTCGTAGGCAGCCGGTTCACGACTGCTTCGGCGTAATGTCATTGTGAAGATGCAGGGCTTCCGCGCTTTGATAAATCGCAAGAAAAGATGCGAGACCGGCCCGTGTTGGAAGCAAGCCGAACCTGCGATATGGTTTGGGCTCAAACGGTATCCGGCGGATGGCGCGGGGAAATGACGAACTGCGCGGACGGAGTGTGAGTGAGATGCGGAAGGACAGCCCGAGCCGGACCGAACGCGGCCAGACGGTGGAAACCGTGGAGGAGGGCGTCGGCGTCCAGCTGGGGGCACTCGGCACGTTCATCGGCTTCCATCTGAGGCTGGCGCAGGATGCTTCGTTCCGTGCCTTCGCGCGGCACGTCGGTGCTCGCGATCTGCAGCCCGGCCGCTTCGCCGCGATGAGTGTGATCCATAACAATCCGGGCATCACGCAGGCCGGGCTCGGCCGCACCATCGCGCGCGACAAGTCTTCGGTCACGCCGCTGATCCAGGAACTCGAGAAGCGCGGGCTGGTCAAGCGCGAGCGCTCGCGCTCCGACCGGCGGAGCGTCACGCTGACGCTGACGGCGGCCGGCGAGGCGATGCTGCGCCGTTTACAGGCCCATGCGATCGAGCATGACCGGAAGCTCGACCGCATCGTCGGAGAGCAGAAGCCGGAATTCATCCGGCTGCTCAAGAAGATCGCGGACGACCTGACATAGGCCCCTGGCAGGCGAGTGGGAGTTTCGACCGATGTACACCGCCAGCATGGCCCTGCTCGATGCGCTGATCGAAGCCGGCGTCAGCCACATCTTCGCGAATTTCGGCAGCGACCATCCCGGCCTGATCGAGGCGATCGCGACCGCGCGCGCCACCGGCAAGATCATCCCGACCATCATCACCTGTCCCAACGAGATGGTCGCGCTGAGCTGCGCCCACGGCTTCGCCCAGGTCAGCGGTCGTGCCCAGGCGGTCATCGTTCACGTCGATTGCGGCACGCAGGCGCTGGCCGGCGCGGTCCATAACGCCGCCCGCGGGCGCATCCCCGTCTTCATCTTCGCCGGTCTCTCGCCCGCGACGCAGGAGGGCGAGGCCGTCGGGAGCCGCAACGAGTTCATCCACTGGCTGCAGGACGTGGCGGACCAGCGCGGCATCGTCCGGCCTTACGTCAAATACGAGAACGAGATCCGCAATCCCGGCAACGTCAAGCAGATCGTCCACCGCGCGTTGCAGATCGCCAAAAGCGAGCCGCGGGGGCCGGTCTATGTCGTCGCCGCGCGCGAGGTGCTTCGACGGCGAGTCGAAGCCGGTCGCCATCGATACGGCGCGCTGGCAGCCGATCGGGGAAGAGGCGCTGACCGGTGACGTCGTCCGCACGATCGTCGAGCGTCTCGCCGGCGCGCACCGGCCGCTGGTCGTCACGTCCTACGTCGGCCGCAAGCACGCGGCGGTCGAGGAACTGGTCCGTCTGTGCAACCGGCTCGGCATCGGCGTGCTGGAGTCGGCGCCGAGCCTACATGAACTATCCGCATTCCGACCCGCTCTATCAGGGCAACCACTGGAACCATCCGTTCCAGAACGCGGCACTGGCGGAGGCCGACGTCGTCCTCGTCCTCGACAGCGACGTGCCCTGGGTGCCGAATGTCAGCCGGCCGAACGACAGCGCCACGATCTTCCACATCGATACCGATCCGCTGAAGCCGTCGATGCCGCTCTGGTACATCACGCCCACGGGACGTACCGCGCCGATGCGCTGACCGCGCTTCGCCAGATGAACGCCTGGCTCGACGCGGCGAAGATCGATAGGGACGCGGCAGACGCGCGCCGCCGTCATTACGCGCGCCGCCATGCGACCCGCTCGGCCGACCTGCTGGCGCAGGAACGCGGCGGCGACGTCATCACGCCGGAATACCTGACCGCCTGCCTGCGCAGCCAGATCGGCGAGGACGCCATCGTCCTCAACGAGGGCATCACCAACTATCACGTCATCTTCGACCATCTGGCGCGGGCGCTGCCCGGCACGATCTTCACCAGCGGCGGCTCGTCGCTCGGCTGGAGCGGCGGCGCCGCGATCGGCGCGAAGCTTGCTGTATCCCGAGCAAGACAGTCGTCGCGCTCACCGGCGACGGCTCGTACCTGTTCTCGATTCCCTCGACGGTGCACTGGATGGCGCGGCGCTACCGCACGCCTTTCCTCACGGTCATCTACAACAATGGTGGCTGGAAGGCGCCGAAGCTTCTCGGCGCTCGCCGTCCACCCGGACGGGCACGCCAGCCGTGCCGCCGATATCGACGTCGGTTTCGACCCGCCGCCCGACTATGTCGGCGATTGCCGCGGCGGCCGGCGGCGCCTTCGCCCGCAAGGTGCTGCGTGCGGAGGAGCTGGAGGATGCGATCGGCGAGGCTTTGGATGCCGTGCGCAAGCAGAAGAGGGCGGCAGTTCTCGATGTCGTATTGCCCCATTTCTAGGGAAGCGGCATCAAACGCAGGGGAGGGTTTCGGCAGTACGGACAATCCTATGGCTTTGAAAGCCATGGCTCGGTTATGGTTTGGACCAAAACCAATTTCCTTTGGCTTGCGTTTCGCGCGCCGCCACGTGACGTTGGGACAGGGAGACTGAGATCGGCTGATGCGGTCGCTGGAGGGCGCCGCGAACCGATCCGGAGCAAGGCCCGCAAGGGCCGTCTTTAGGAGGAAACACGAATGATCGATCGCAGAAAATTTCTGGGCGGTGCCGCCACCGCAGCGGTTGCGGCGCCTTTCGTTCTGCGCCGCGCCTGCGCGGCCAATCCGGAATTCACCTGAAGCTGCACCATCTTCTCGGGCCAAGGCGCCGGCCCAGACCAAGATGCTGGAGCCTTTCGCCGAACGCATCTTCAAGGACTCCGACGGCCGCGTGAAGATCGACATCTACCCGGCGATGTCGCTCGGCGGCGCGCCGCCGCAGCTCGTCCGCCAGGTCGCCGACGGCGTCGTCGACATCATCTGGACGGTCAACGGCTACACGCCGAGCCTCTTCCCGCGCAGTGAGGTGTTCGAGCTGCCGACGATCTTCACCAACGACATCAAGGCGACCAACCTCGCCATGCGCGACATGTTCGACCAGTATCTGGCCGACGAGTTCAAGGACGTCCACGTCCTGTGGCTGCACGTCCATGCCGGCCAGGCCATCCAGATGGCCGACAAGCTGGTGCGCAAGCCCGAGGACATCGACCGGCCTGAAGATCCGCGTGCCCGGCCCGACCGGCAACGCCGTCGTCGAGGCGCTCGGCGCGACGCCGGTCGACCATGCCGGTGCCGGACCTGCCGCAGGCGCTCACCACCCACGTCGTCGATGGTGCGCTGATCCCGTGGGAAATCATCCCGGCGCTGAAGCTCCAGGACGTCGACCAAGTACCACATCGAGGGGCAGAACAACTGGCGTCTCGGCACCACCACCTTCCAGGTCACCATGAACAAGAACACCTGGGAGAAGCTGCCCGACGACCTCAAGGAGGTCTTCAACAAGGCCACCGACGAAACCTGGCTGAAGACCGTCGGCGACGTGTGGCGCGCCAGCGACGACGGCGGCATCAAGATCGCCGTCGATGCCGGCAACGAGCACATCGTGCTCACCGCCGAGGAGACCGCGGCCTTCGAGACGGCGCTGGCTCCGGTGGTCGATCGCTGGGTCAAGGAGCGCACGGCGCAGGGCATCGACGCCAAGGGCCTGGTTGACGCGGCCAAGGCGGCGATCGCCAAACACAGCGCGTGAGCTTCGCCTATCACGACGATCAGGGCGGGGCCTCCGGGCCCCGTCCCTTGCACGTGGCAGGCGCGGCTGGTTCGCGTCCTGCGGCGGATCATCCGCTATTGGGCGCTGTTCGGCGGCCTCATCGTCGTCGGCGCTGGTGCTGCTGACGGCCGCGAGCGCCATCTCCAACCTGCTCGTCGACCGCCCGTTCCCGGGCGACTACGAACTGACCAAGCACTTCATCGCGGTCGCCATCTTCGCCTTCCTGCCCTACTGCCAGCTCACCGGCGCCAACGTCACCGTCGACATCTTCACCGAAGGCATGAGCGAGCGCGCCAAGGCGGCGATGGTCGCCTTCTCCTCGCTTTTCGCCATCGCCTTCGCGCTGCTGCTCTGCGCCAGATGTGGTCGGCTTCATCGACTATCGCTTCCGCTATCCGGAGACGACCGCGACGCTGCACGTTCCCGCTGTGGACGGCGTTTCCGCCGGCGCTGTTCTCGCTGGCGCTGCTGCTGATCGCCGGCATCATCACGGCCTATCGAAGGCGTGGCGGGGCATGCGCGCCGCGCCGCTCGGCGCCGCTAGCGCCGCGCAGATGGAGGCCAGCTTCCTCATCGGTCTGGTCGGGCTGCTCGCGCTTCTGGCGCTGATCGCGGTGCGCGTGCCGATCGCCTACACGATGATCCTGGTCGGCGCCGTCGGCATCAGCCTCCAGTCCGGCCCGGCGATCGTGCTCTACCAGCTCAAGGATCTCGCCTACTCGCAGTTCTCCAATCTACGACCTGTCGGTCCTGCCCATGTTCATCCTCATGGGCGGGCTCGCGTCGCGCTGCGGCCTCAGCCGCGACCTGTTCCGCGCCGCCGATGCCTGGCTCGGGCGCTTCAAGCGGCGGCGTGGCGATGGCGGCGGTCGCCGCCTGCGGCGGCTTCGGCGCGGTCTGCGGCTCCTCGACTGCCACCGCCTCGACCATGGGCGTCGTCGCCCTGCCGGAGCTGCGCCGCTACAACTATTCCCCGTCGCTGGCCACCGGCACCATCGCCGCCGGCGGCACGCTCGGCATCCTGATTCCGCCCTCGGTGGTGCTGATCGTCTACGCCATCATCGTCGAGGCGAACGTCGTCACCCTGTTCGAGGCGGCGCTGTTGCCCGGCCTGCTGGCCGTTGTCATGTTCCTGCTCACCATCGGCATCTACGTTCGTCTGGTGCCCGAGTCCGGTCCGCCAGGGCGTGCCGTTCGCGCGGCAGGAATTCATCTCCGCCACGCTGGCCGTGATTCCGGTCTTCGTCATCTTCGTCATCGTCATCGGCGGCATCTATGCCGGCCTCTACAACCCGACCCCCGCCGGCGCCATCGGCGTCTTCCTGGTCGCCGCCTATGGCTACGCCCGTCGGCGGCTGAGCTTCCGCGACACCATCGACGCGCTGCTCGAGACGGCGCGCACCAGCGGCATGATCTTCCTCATCCTGCTCGGCGCGGCGCTGCTTTCCATCTTCATGGCGCGCGCCGGCGTCCCCCAGGCCGCGGCCGCGCTGCTCCAGGGCAGCGGCCTGCCGCCGCTCGCGATCCTCGCGCTGGTCATCGTCATCTTCATCGTCCTCGGCATGCTGATGGACAGCCTGTCCATGATCATCCTGGCGATCCCGTTCTTCTGGCCGATGATTTCCGGCCTCGATTTCGGCATGCCCGAAGACGATCTCAAGATCTGGTTCGGCATCATCGCGCTGGTCGTGGTGGAACTCGGGCTGATCACGCCGCCGGTCGGCCTCAACGTCTTCATCATCAATTCGCTCGCGCCCGACGTGCCCATGCGCGAGACCTTCAAGGGCGTCATTCCGTTCTTCCTGTCGGAAATTGTCCGCGTGACGATTCTGGTCGCATTCCCGGTCATCTCGCTGGCGCTGCCGCACCTTCTCAACGGGTAGCTCCGTTGACACCTCTCAGGGCGTCGCGGACAATGATCGGATAACGAACACTTGTTCGATTATCGAACGCAGTCGTGTTCGGATTTCCGGAATTTGGTTTGAAGCCAAACAAATCGCTCGACGGAAGAAGGCGTTTTCCGGCACACTTGGGACGACGGATTGCGGTGAGGGAGAAGCCCGCGTTCGCACAACTCCAGGGAGGGAGAACCACATGTTCAAACTTGCTTCGACGATTGCGGTCGGCGCCATCGCCGGATTGCTGCTCGGCGGCGCCGCTCTTGCGCAGGACAAGATCAAGATCGGCTACGCCGTCTCGCTGACCGGCCCCAACGCGGCCGGCGCCGGCATCACCACCGTGCCGAACTACAAGCTCTGGTTCCACGACATCGAGGCCGCCGGCGGTCTCAAGCTCGGCGACAAGCGTCGTGCCGGTCGAGGTCGTCGCGTATGACGACCAGTCCAGCAACGAGGAGCTGATCAAGGCGGTCGAGCGCCTCGTGAACCAGGACAAGGTCGACCTGCTGCTGTCGCCCTGGGGCACGGGCATGAACCTCGCGGTCGGCCCGACCTTCAACAAATACGGCTATCCGCATCTGGCGGCGACCGCCGCCACCGATCACGCCTACGAGATGGCGCAGCGCTGGCCCAATTCGTTCTGGATGCTGGGCACCTCCACCATGGGCGCGAACGCGCTGGTCGAGGTGCTGACCAAGCTGAAGGACGGCGGCAAGATCAACAGCAAGGTCGCCATGGTCAGCGTCGCCGATGCCTTCGGCATCGAGCTTTCCGCCGCGGCGCGCCCGGCGCTCGCCAAGGCCGGCTTCGAGCTCGCCATGGACGAGAGCTACCCGATCACCACGCAGGATTTCTCGCAGCTCATCAACGCCGCCAAGGCAACCGGCGCCGACACCTTCGTCGCCTTCAGCTATCCGCCGGATACGTTCGGCCTGTCGGGAACGGCGGTGGCGCTGCAGTACAATCCGCCCGCCTTCTACACCGCGGTCGGCACCGCCTTCACGATCTACAAGGACGCCATCATGCACGACAACGTCGATGGCGTGCTCGGCATCGGCGGCGTCAACGTCGACGATCCGAAGTTCCAGGAGTACCGCAAGCGCCACCTCGAGGTGACCGGCCAGGAGCCCGATCGCTGGGCGAGCCCGGTGACCTACGCCAGCCTCCAGATGCTCCAGCAGGCGATCGAGCGCGTCGGCAAGATCGACCGCGAGGCGATCATCAAGGAGCTGCAGACCGGCACGTTCGAAACGGTCTCCGGCACGATCAAGCTCGACCGCAACGTGAACACCCACGTCTGGTGGGCGGGCCAGTGGCAGAACGGCGATTTCCACGGGCTTGCCCCGGCCGACATGGGCGGCGCCAAGGAGCCGATCGCCCCGAAGCCGGCCTGGAAGGCCGCGAAGTAGGCGACCTCAAAGACCGCGATGTGGATCAGCCGAAGCGGCTCCCCCGATCTCAACCTCCCCCCTTGCGGGGGAGGGCTTCGCGCCTTGGCGAGCAGAGCGAGCTTAGGCGCGGAGGGAGAGGGGTGAGGGCACGGCAGCCATGATCGCCGTCGATATCATCGTCTCGGGGATCATCCTCGGCGGCATGTACGCCATGGTCGCGCTCGGGCTGACGCTGCAATACGGCGTCGCCCGCATCATGAACCTCGCCTACGGCGAATTTCTCATCGCCGGCGCCTTCGCTGCGTGGTGGCTCTATGCCGCCCATGCGGTCAGCCCGATTGTCGGGCCTTGTCATCATCGTGCCGGTCGCCTTCGCGGTGAACTGGATCGTCTACGAAGTGCTGCTGATGCCGCTGGTGCGCCGCGCCCGCCACCGCGAGCAGCTCGAAGCGGATTCGATCCTCTTCACCTTCGGCCTGCTCTTCGTCATGCAGGGCATCGGCCTCGCCACCTTCGGCAACCAGCTCTACAGCTACGTTTATCTCGCCGTTCCCGCCGATATCCTCGGGCTGACGGTGCCCGCCAACCGGCTGGTCGCCGCCGGCTTCGCGCTGGCCATCGGCATCGGCCTCTATCTCCTGCTCACCCACACGCGCTTCGGCACCGCCGTGCGCGCCGTCGCCGTCGATCCGCGCTCGGCGCGGCTCGTCGGTATCGATGTCACCCGCGTCTCCGGCCTCGCCTTCGCCGCCGGCGGTGCGCTCTGCGCTGCGGGCGGTGCGCTGGTGTCGATGTTCCTCACCTTCAGCGTCTCCGGCGGCGTCATCTTCACCATGAAGGCGCTGGTCGTCGTCATTCTCGGCGGCGCCGGCAATCTGCTCGGCACGCTCATCGCCGGCCTCATTCTCGGCGTTGCCGAGATCGCGGTCGCGCGGCTCGTCGATCCCGGTCTCACGCTCGCCGCCAACTTCGCGATCTTCCTCGCCGTGCTGCTCTTCCGGCCGACCGGCCTGTTCGGACGCTCGGCGTGAGCGCCACGCGTCTCTGGCTGCCGCCGCTGATTGTCGTGGTGGTCGCCGCGCTCGTCGCCTTTCCGTTCTTCGCCAACGGCTACTACCTCTCCTTCGGCATCAACATGATGCAGTACGTCGTGCTGGCGACCGCCTGGGCGCTGTTCTCCGGGCCGACGCGCTATGTCTCGCTGGCGACGGCTGCCTTCTTCGGCGTCGGCGCCTACACCATGGCGGTGCTCTCCGAGGCCCTGCCGCTTCCGGCGGTGATCGCGGTCGCGGCGCTCATCGGCGTGGCGGTCGCCCTCGTTGTCGGCCTCGCGACGCTGCGCCTGCGCGGCATCTTCTTCGTCATTTTCACGTTCGGCTTGGCCGAACTCATTCGGCAGATCGTCACCTGGTACGAGATCAAGGTCTCGCACACCGTCGGCCGCTACATCTTCCTGGACATCAGCCAGGAGCAGATCTTCTGGGAGCTGCTCGGCCTCGGCGTTCTCGTCTTCCTCGTCGGCTGGCTGATCGGCCGCTCGCGCCTCGGCCTCGCGATGAACGTCATCGGCAACGACGAGACCGTCGCCCGCCATGTCGCCATCAACACCACCGCGGCCAAGCTGATCCTCTTTGCCGTCAGCGCCGCCTTCATCAGCGCCACCGGCGCCATCATGGCCCCGCGCTGGACCTACATCGACCCGGCGCTCGCCTTCAATCCGATGCTCTCCTTCCAGGTGGTCATCATGGCGCTGCTCGGCGGCGCCGGCGTGCTCTATGGCCCGCTTTTCGGCGTCGTGCCGCTGGTCATCATCCTCGAGACCATCTCCGTCAATTTCCCCAACCACTTCTCCATCGTCCTCGGCGTCGTCTTCATCGTCATCGTCTATTTCCTGCCCGATGGCGTCGTCGGCCTCGTCAATCGCTGGCGGCAGGGTGGCTTCCGCGCCCTTGTGACGACCGGCGACACGGCGCGTATGCCGCCCGGCCCCGGCGGTGGCGCGCTGCTTGAGGTCGAGGGCCTGCGCAAGGCGTTCGGCGGTCTTGTCGCGGTCAGCGATCTCAGCCTGTCGGTGGGGCAGGGCGAGATCCTCGGCCTCATCGGCCCGAATGGCTCCGGCAAGACGACCGTGCTCAACCTCATCTCCGGCGCGCTGAAGCCGGACGGCGGGTCGATCCGCCTGCGCGGCCATACGATCTCCGGCCTCCCCGCCAACCAGATCGCGCGCCTCGGCGTCGCCCGCACGTTCCAGCTTGTCCGCGTGCTGGAATCGCTGAGCTGCCGCGACAATGTCATCGCCGGCCTTGCCTTCCGCCACAAGCCGCTGTGGGGCGCCGCCGCCCGCCAGCGCGCCGATGTCCTGCTCGATCGCGTCGGTCTCGGCCCGCGCGCCGATGTGCCGGCGGGCGCGTTGACCTATATCGACCAGAAACGGCTGGAACTCGCCCGTGCCCTGGCGCTCGATCCCGAACTTCTGCTCCTCGACGAGTGGCTCGCCGGGCTCAACGCGCGCGAACTCGGCATCGGCGTTGCGCTCATTCATTCGTTGCGTCAGGAAGGGCTCACCGTCATTCTGGTCGAGCACGTCATGGACGCCATCCGCTCGCTCTGCGATCGCTGCGTCGTCATGAATGCCGGCCAGAAGATCGCCGACGGGTCGCCGCAGGACGTGCTCGCCGACCGCGAGGTCATCGCCGCCTATATCGGAGATGCCGTTGCTTAGGGTCGCCCATGCCGCCGCCTCCTACGGCAAGCACATCGCGCTCGCCGACGTCGATCTGCATGTCGATGGCGGCGAGATCGTTGTGATTCTTGGCGCAAATGGCGCCGGCAAGAGCACGCTGCTCCGTGTCATCTCCGGTCTCGTGCCGTTGCTTCCGGGCGGGTCGGTCACGGTCGGCAGCCGCGAACTCACCGTGCTGCCGCCCCACGAGATCGTCGAGGCCGGCGTCGCGCTGGTGCCGGAGGGCAGGGGCATCTTCGGCGACCTCACCGTGCGCGAGAATCTTCAGCTCGGCGCCTATGCCCGCCGCGCGCGCCATTCCGAGAAGAAGAACCTCGAGCGCGTGCTGGAACTCTTCCCACGTCTCGAAGAGCGCTTCGCGCAGGCCGCGCGCACCATGAGCGGCGGCGAGCAGCAAATGGTGGCCATCGGTCGCGCCATGATGTCGTCGCCGGAATTCCTGCTCCTCGACGAGCCGTCGCTCGGCCTGTCGCCGCTGCTCGCGCATGAGCTCTTCGAGTCGCTGCTGGAGGTGCGCAAGACCGGCGTCGGCATCCTGCTGGTGGAGCAGAACGCCAAGCAGAGCCTGCGCATCGCCGATCGCGGCTACCTCATCGAGACCGGCCGCATCGTCGGCCATGGCGAGGCGCGCGACCTCACCGCCAATCCCGCCGTGCGCGAGGCCTATCTCGGCGTCGGCGGTGTGCATGAGCCGATCGTTATCGACGCTGAAGACGCCAACGGCACGGACCTTAACCTCCCCCTTGAGGGGAGGTCGGCCTCCGACCGAGCGGAGCAATCGGCGACGCCGATTTCGGGAGGGGGGAATGGCGCCGTTTCCCCACCGTTGCCGCCGGCCCGCCGCCTTTCCGCTTCCGCGCAAGCGGAGAATGTCATTGTGCCTTCGGGCAGGACGAACAAGATCAACCCCGTGGAGGGAAGTCCCATGTTTCACACCAAGCTGATCATTGCCGATCGCGACGTCGCCGCCGGCGGCGACCGCACCTTCGACCGGCTCGATCCCGTCACCGGCGACATCGCCACCCGCGCCGCCGCAGCCTCGGTCGGCGATGCCAGTCGCGCCGCCGATGCCGCCGCCGCGGCTTTCCCGGAGTGGTCGGGCACCAATGCCGGCGAGCGCCGCCGCCTGCTCAACAAGGCTGCCGACATCCTCCAGTCGAAGGCGGACGATTTCGCCGAAGCCGTCGTCGCCGAGACCGGCAGCCCGGCGCACTGGTCGCATTTCAATGTCGGCCTCGCCGCCGACATGATCCGCGAGGCCGCCGCCATGACCACGCAGATCACCGGCGAGGTCATCCCGTCCAACCGGCCGGGCTCCATGGCTTTCGCCATCCGCGAGGCGGTCGGCGTCATCCTCTCGATCGCGCCGTGGAACGCGCCGATCATCCTCGGCGTCCGCTCGGTCGCCATGCCGCTCGCCTGCGGCAACACCGTCGTGTTCAAGTCGTCCGAGAAATGCCCGCGCACACACGCGCTCATCGTCGAGTCCTTCCGCGAGGCAGGCTTGCCGAAGGGCGCCATCAACCTCGTCAGCAACGCGCCCGAAGACGCCCACAAGGTCGTCGAGGCGCTGATTGCCCATCCCAAGGTCCGCCGCATCAATTTCACCGGCGCTACCAAGGTCGGCCGCATCATCGCCGAGACCGCCGGGCGCTACCTCAAGCCCGTGCTGCTTGAGCTTGGCGGCAAGGCGCCGCTCATCATCCTCGACGATGCCGATATCGACGAGGCCGTGAACGCCGCCGCCTTCGGCGCCTTCGCCAATGCCGGCCAGATCTGCATGTCGACCGAGAAGATCGTCATCGAGAACCGCATCGCCGACGCCTTTCTCGCCAAGTTCGCCGCCAAGGCCAACGCGCTGCCCGCCGGCGATCCGCGCGGACACGTCGTGCTCGGCTCGTGCATCACGGCGGAAGCCGCGGCCCGCGTCGGCGAACTCATCAAGGACGCGGTCGGCAAGGGCGCCAGGGTGCTCGCCGGCGGCCCAAGTGACAATTCCATCATGAAGGCGACCGTGGTCGACAAGGTCACGCCGGCCATGCGCCTCTACGAGGAGGAGTCCTTCGGCCCGGTGGTCAGCGTCGTCCGCGTCGACGGCGACGAGGAGGCGATCCGCGTCGCCAACGACACCGAGTATGGCCTCTCCGCCTCGGTCTACTCGAAGGATATCGCCCGCGCGCTGAAGGTCGCCAAGCGCATCGAGTCCGGCATCTGCCACATCAACGGCCCGACCGTGCATGACGAGGCGCAGATGCCCTTCGGCGGCACCAAGTCGAGCGGCTACGGCCGCTTCGGTGGCAAGGCTGCCATCGACGAGTTCACCGAGATGCGCTGGATCACCATCCAGACCGAACCGATGCACTATCCGTTCTGACCGAGGTCGATGAATGTTTGCTGTGAGACACGACCCAACCTCCCCCTCGAGGGGGAGGTTTGACGGAGAGCGCGGCGCGGGGGACCGGACGTGAGCGTCACCCGCACACAGGTGGGTATCGTCGGGTCGGGGCCCGCCGGCCTGCTCCTGGCGCATCTCCTAGCCCGGCAAGGCGTCGAGTCGATCATCGTCGAGAACCGAAGCCGTGACTACGTGGAGAACCGGGTTCGCGCCGGGGTGCTCGAGCAGGGCACGGTCGACACGATGATCGAGGTCGGCGTGGGCGCGCGGATGCTGCGCGAGGGCCTCGTCCACGACGGTGTCGAAATCCGTTTCAATCGAGAGCGCCATCGCGTGGATTTTCCCGCGCTGACCGATGGCAAGCACATCACGGTGTACGGCCAGGGTGAGGCGGTGAAGGACCTTATCGACGCGCGCCTCGACGCCGGCGCGCCTATCCACTTCGAGGTGGAGAGGACCAGCGTCCACGACGTCGATGGCGGCACACCGTTGATCCGTTACCGGAAGGACGACGCGGCGCATGAGATCGCCTGCGATTTCATCGCCGGCTGTGACGGTTTCCACGGTGTTTGCCGGGAGAGCCTCCCCGAGGGAGCGATCACCGCCTACGAGCGCGTCTATCCTTATGCCTGGCTCGGCATCCTGTCGGAGTCGCCCCCGGCCGCGGACGAGGTGTGCTACTGCCACAGCGAACGCGGTTTCGCCCTGCTCTCGCTCCGCTCGCCGAGTCTCAGCCGTCACTACCTCCAGGTCGATCCCGACGAGGATATCGCCAACTGGCCGGACGACAGAATCTGGGAGGAGCTCGAACTGCGTGCTGCCTTCGACGGCAGCGAGGGACACATTCCCGTGGGTCCGGTCCTTCAGAAAGGCATCACGCCGATGCGGAGCTTCGTTGCCGAGCCCATGCGCCACGGCCGGCTCTTTCTCGCGGGCAACTCCGCCCATATCGTTCCGCCCACCGGCGCCAAGGGCATGAATCTCGCCGTCGCCGATGTCCGCTATCTCAGCGAGGCGCTGGTCGCCTTCTATAAATTCGGCGACACCGCGCTGCTTGAGGGATATTCCGCGCGCTGCCTCCGGCGCGTCTGGAAGGCGCAACGTTTCTCGTGGTGGATGACCACCATGCTGCACCTTGACCCGGACGGTTCGCCTTTCGATCGTCGCCGCCAGACGGCCGAGCTCGACTACGTCACCAGCTCCGAGGCCGCCATGCGATCGCTGGCGGAGAACTACGTCGGCCTGCCGTTCGAGTAGCAAGCAGGCCCGCTTCAGGTTCCCGTCATGGAACCCGACATCCCTCAATTCTGGCCGGGTTCCGCCGCGTTTTGGGCCATTGCGTGGCGCGGAACCATCCCACGTGGAGCACGTTGCTGCGACGCTGGGCGGTCAAATGAAGGAAGTTGCACATGTACGCACCCACGCTCACCGGTATCGCCCTCGCGCTCGCCGTTGGCTTCGCCGCTGCTCCGGGCTTCGCCCAGACGGCGACCACGCCGAACTCCGACACCAAGGGTGGTCTCCAGGACGACACGGGAATGGCGACGCTCGGCGTCGACATCTCCGCCGCCGGCTCGACGAAATCCGAAATCGACACGTTCGTCGCTGCCCTCCCGGCCGATCAGGCCGAGAAGGTGAAGACCGGTTGCGACACCGTGGTCGCCAATCAGGACAACCAGAACCCGAAGGTTCTGAGCTTCTGTCAGGCCGTCACCGGCAAGATGTAATGCAGACCTTTGCGGTCGGTCGGGCGGCATCATGCCGTCCGGCCGGTCGTAAACCTGTTACCGCCCGGCCGTCTTCGCCACGACGCAGGCACCGCCTGCCTTGCGCAATTTTGCGCAGAGCGTGTCCGCCTCCGCCCGCGACCCGAAGGGCACGCGGACTTCAGTGAACGGCGCCCGGCCTCTGCTCTTCAACACGGCACGCAGGATCATCGGCGCCTGCCCGCCGAGAAGCGACGGATAGCGTTGCTGCAAGCTCCGATAGCTTCGCATCGCGGCAGCGGTGGAAAAATTTCCCGCCACCTGAACGCCCCACGGCGCCCAGGGCGCGCTTTCCTGCGGCGTGGTTGAAACGAGCGCCGCGCCGGCTCCGGTCGAAAGCAGCTTGGCGATGTCGTCGCACTTTCGCGGCGCGGCTTCGGTCTCGGCCGGCCCCGCCTCGCCGTCCGCCCAGTCCTCTGCCGTCCGTCCCGTGATGAAGAGAACGTAGTCCTGCGTCTCCCATGGCAGGCGCGTGGTTCCCGCGAGCCAGTCGGTCACGCGCTTTTCGCCGGCGTTGTAGGCCGCCGCCGCCAGACCGAGATTGCCGAACTGCGCTCTCAGGTCGCGCAGATAGTGAGCGGATGCCGGCAGTGCGACCGCGGGGTTGAACGGGTCCGCAAGTCCGCGCAATGCGGCCGTGCCCGGCATGAACTGCGCGATGCCCTGCGCCCCCTTCGGGCTCACCGCACCGGCGCGGAAGCGGCTCTCCTTCCAGATGAGGCGCGTGAAGAACACGACCGGCAGCTTGTGCGCGGCCGCGCTCGCGTCGATCAACTCGCACACCGTCTTTGCCGGCGCTTCCTTCTTGGCGGGCACGGACGTGAACTCGTCGGCGGCCCAGCCCGCGCCGCCGAGAGTCAGGCACAATCCGGTGAGGTACGCAGTGCGCAGCATGGGCCCTCTGCATGCGTGAAGGGCGGCGTCAGCCCAGAGGCGCCAGGCAGGCGGCCAACGCACGCCCCAGGGCCTCCTTGGTATAGGGTTTGTCGATGACCGGAGCCCCGGGAACTATTCTGCCAATGCCCTGACCGTATCCCGTCGCGAAAAGAAAGCGGATGCCCCGCCGTTGCAGCAACTCGGCAACAGGATCGATTCTTTCCCCGCGCAGATTAACGTCCAGCACCGCAGCATCGAAACGTTCCGCCGATGCCACCGCAAGAGCCTCGCTCAGAGTACGAGCGGGTCCGACGACGATGGCGCCAAGCTCGTTCAGCATGTCCTCCAGCATCATCGAAACGATGACTTCGTCCTCGACCACCAGAATCCGCTTTCCGGTGAATACAGAGGTCATTGCCTGATTGCACCATAGGACGGCAGGGGTGCACTGACCCGGCAGACCACGCCCGCGGGCGCAAACTTCAGCTCAACGTCGGCGTCGAGATCGCGCGCGAGCGCATCTTCGATCAGGCGCGAGCCAAATCCCCGCCTCTTCGGATCGGTGACCAGCGGGCCGTCGGTCTCCTGCCACACGAACTCGAGCCGCGGCGATGGTGTCGTTCGCACCACCCAGTTGATGCCGACCTTTCCGTCGTCGGCCGACAAGGCGCCATACTTCCGCGCGTTCGTGCACAGTTCGTGAAGCGCCAGGCTGATCGACAGTGCGTGCTTCGCGGGCAGGTTGACGTCCATGCCATCGATGGAGATGCGCGCTTCATCGACTCCCATGGAACGGGCAGCGTCGGCAACGAGCGTCCGCAGGGATGCCGCCTGCCAGTCCGACGTGGCGAGAAGGTTGTGCGCGGTCGCGAGCGCCACGAGACGCCCCTCGAACGCCCTGAGCGCTTCCGTTTCGACAGTCGCGGAACTCTTGAACGATTGGTGCGCCAGCGCCTGAACCACGGCAAGCGTGTTCTTCACACGGTGATTCAGTTCGGCAATGAGCAGTTCGCGCTGCGCATCGGCGCGCTTCCGCTCGCTGATGTCGACGATGCCGGCCAGGACAAATGTCCCCTCGGCCGTTGCGATTGGGCTGAGACCGATTTCAACCGGAATTTCGGCTCCGTCCTTGCGGCGCACGAAAAGGTCTCGCCCGGCTCCCATTGGCCGCGCCAGCGGTTGGTCCAGGTATCGGCGCCGGAGCCCCGGGTGGGTGGGCTGGAGCGCCAGGGGAACGAGCTTCTCGACACTCATGCCCAGAAGCTCCTCGCGTTCGTAGCCGAAGAGCTCCTCGGCAACGGCGTTGACGAGCGTGATGCGCCCCGACCCATCGACCATGACCATTCCGTTGGGCGCGGCCTCAACGGCGAGCCGGAATCGCTCCTCGCTGTCCCTCAGCGCTTTTTCGGCTTCGCGATTCTCGGACACATCGACGTTCACGCCGATGAGGCCAAGAAACGCTCCGCCGGCCGAAAACCGCGGGCGCGCATTCGTCTGCAAAACCCTGTACGCGCCATCGGTGTTTCGATAGCGCCCCTCGATGGTGACGTCTTTCCGCATCTGGGTTGCGGCGCCCATCGCCGCGCCGATCTCGGCCGCGTCATCCGGATGCATGGTCGTCTGCCAGTCGAAGCTTCCGAGGTCCGCATCGTCCGGCACGCCCCAGAATCTGCGGAGCATGCGATTCAGGTGCAGGCAATGCCCTTGCGCGTCGGACATCCAGATCATCACGGGCGCAAGTTCCGACATCAGCCGGAAGCGCTCTTCGGACTCCCGCAATTCGTCTTCCGTCCGTTGATGCGCCGCCGCAGCGTCAGCCCGCTCCAGGCTGAATCCGAGCTGTCGCGCGATGGTGATCGCAAGTTCGCCCTCCGCCGGGGTGAAGCTGTGTGTATCGGGGTAATAGGTCATGAACTTCCCGATCACTTTGCCGTTGGCCATGATCGGGATGAAGCCGAGGCCCCGGATTCCCTCCGCCCGTATGGCCGCCTTGATCCGGTCGGCCTCGTCGGTCCGGTCAATGTCCTCGATCAGGATCGGTTGGGCTTCCGTGTCGCCCTTCTTCCAGGGCGTATGGCCTGCCAGGACGGAACGGTAATGGTCGGAAAGGCCGCGCCAGGCAACGAACTGCATCACGCCGGCTTCGTCAAAGAGCAGGATCGATGCCCGGCTGCCGAGCACCGCAACCATCGCGTCCAGGGCCGCTTCGTACACGTCATTGACCGACCGCGCCCGATAGAGGCTGTCGGTGAGCCGATAGAGGACGGCCAGTTCGGTGGTCTGCATGGATATGATCGTTCTGCCGGCCCCCGCCGGCGTCTCCCAGCCCAGAACTCCATCACCGGATTGTCCCGGTGTTGGTGCGTAACCCCGGACAACGCGCTGCGCGGCAGGATGTTCCATCCCGCGGACCGTATTTTCGCTCCTCGCGGAAGCTTGCCGGAAAGTCCGCTTCAGGCTGGTCCTTGCAGCGATCGCTACGCCGTCGCGCCGGTCCCGATCCTGTCGGTGGCGTTCCGCAGGATCCCTTCGAACATCGCTGCGGCGGCGGCCATCACCATCGCGCCGAAGCTGATGAGGACGCCCATGAATACCGCGATGAGGCCGCCGCATAACACTCGTTGAGAGAGCGCGTCAGATGGCTCGCCAATAGAACGCCGCTACGGTTGTTCCCGGTCGTCTGTAGCCCAGCTTCCGTTGCGAGGCCTGCCAACGTCGGCGAAATCGCCGCGGCTGCAAGCGAAACCACAATTGAGACGATGATTGCCCAAATCCGCATGTTGTCTCTCCATTAGCGCCCGACATTTTCAGGCGTGCTGGAGAAGTGCATGGGTGCACCGTCAGCGCATTCCCATTTGAGGTATCAGCGTCTATCCAACTAGAAGTCATGCAAAGTCTTCTTGATTTGCGAAAGATCTTCTGCTGTGCCACGCTCGAATATCGGTTCAAAGCGCGGACACGACGATGAAACTACGCCTTCTGATAGTTTTGCTGGCGCTGTGCGCGCCCGTCGCCGCTTTAGCGGACGAGACCCCGGTCGAGGACATCTTGGCCGCGGCGAAATTCGATCTTACGAGCAAGCCAAAGGGCGTGCCGTCCCAGAAGAAGCTTCAAGCTTTGTGGGATGCCTACAAAACCGCGAAGCAGTGCTTCCGGTTTCCAACCTATGTGCCCAATACCCCGCACAAGCTGAAAATCTACACCGCGGACGAACTGGCCAGTGTGACGCCCAGGTCTCCGTTCCCACCCGCCATCGCCGGAGACCCGACCTGCAACTCCTCCCCGTTCGGCAAAACACTCAAGCCGATCGTGACGGTGAAACTGAATGAAGCCTACGGGAACACCGACGGCTCCGCGGACCTGGCGCTTGCCTGGCTGGCAGGGCGCCTCGGCGACAACCGCTATCAGCCGGACGGCGAATCCGGGCCCATCCTGCGCAAGACGCTACTCGAATGGGCGGACGCCAAGGCGCTGAAGAAGGGCATCAACGTCAGTTGGGGCGCCAAGCCGATCGACATGCAGATGCTGACCGTCATTACCGGTCTCACGATCGCTTACGCCGAAACCGCTGCCGCGATGCCTCCTGAGGAGCGCGCGAAGGTTGGCAGGTGGCTGAACCCGCTGCTTGCCAACGCGGCGCGAAGCAGTTGGTCGCACGCCGACGAACATGAAACTCATGTGGCGATCCCCGTTCTTGTCTGGGGCCTGACGGTGGGTGACGTCGCCGCTGTACAATGGGCCATCGATATCTACAAGAAGCAGATCCATCAGATGCGGCCCGATGGGAGCTTTCCGATAGAAACGGGGCGAAGCGGAGCGGGGCTGCTCTATCAGAGTATCGCGACCGGCAACCTCGTCATGATGGCCGCAATTGCCAAAACCGGGCTGGGCGTCGACCTGTTTGACTATAGCGTCGACGGACGCTCGATTCACAACGCGGTCGATTTCACCCTGAGAACGCTGCGAGATCCCAGTCTCAACGCAACTTACGCACTCGGGTGCGCCGATGGCGGCGACCGCTGGGGAACGCCGTCCAAACCCTCGATCTTCTGGATCAGCGGGACCGGCACGGTCATGGGATCGAGCTTCCTGACGGCCTACGCGCATTTCGCACCGGAGCGCGAAAACGCCAAGTGGATCGCGCTGCACCAGCAGGTCGCTTCGGATCGGTTCAAGTTCTACATCCCGGCCGACTCTCCTCCCGTTTGCATGATGAACGCGAGGATCCCGAAACCCTGATCGGCCTGCCGTTCGCGACCCGTGGACGTGTGCCGAGTCGGCTCGCTGGCGAGCGATACGCGCGGGGTCATATCGTGGCGGAAAAGCCGTTGCTGCATTCTCCCCGGTTTGCCGGTCCTTTGAAAAGCGAACGCACCTGCAACTGCGCCGCCCGTTGCGCGCCGCCGCCCTTTCCCTCACCCGTTCCTGTGCCATAATCAGCCGTTAACGACGCGCCCGCACACTTGTCCGCTCCTGATTCGCGGGGCGTTGGTCGTCGCACCAAGGGAAATGGCATGCGCCGTCTGGCGATCTTTTCGTTGGCCTTTGCCTCTGCGCTGGCCCTGACCGCCGCCGGCGCGGCGTCGCTCAACAAGAACACGCCGGCCAAGAAGCTCTTCGGCATGGCGGACGTGCCGTCGCCCGGCAAGCCGCGGCCGATCGGCTCCTACGCCAAGGGCTGCATGGCCGGCGCCACGGCGCTGCCCATCGACGGCCCGCACTGGCAGGTCATGCGCCTGTCGCGCAACCGCAACTGGGGCATGCCCGAGCTGGTCGATTACATCGAGAAGCTTTCGGCGGACGCGGCGAAGGACGGTTGGCCCGGTGTCCTCGTCGGCGACATGGCCCAGCCGCGCGGTGGGCCGATGGTCTCCGGCCACGCCAGCCACCAGATCGGCCTCGACGCCGATATCTGGTTCGACCAGATGCCCGACCACGTGATGGATCGCGACGAACGCGAGAAGAAGGCAGCGCGCTCTCTGCTGGTGCGCGGCAAGCTCGCGGTCGACAATGGCAAGTGGACGGACAGCTACACGAAACTCCTGAAACGTGCCGCGTCCTATCCGGAAGTCGCGCGCATCTTCGTCAGCCCCGCGATCAAGCAGAAGGTGTGCGATGCGGCCGGCTCGGATCGCGCCTGGCTGCGTGTGCTGCGCCCGTGGTACGGCCACGACGATCATTTCCACGTGCGCCTGAAGTGCCCGCCCGGCATGGCCGGTTGCGTCAATCAGGCGGCGCCGCCGGCGGGCGATGGCTGTGGCGACGAACTGGCCTACTGGTTCAAGCCGCGTCCACCGCCCAAGAAACCCGAGAAGCCGACGAAGCCGCGTCCGCCGCCGCCGGAAATGACCCTGGCCGATCTGCCGGCGGCCTGCGCCGACGTGCTGCGCGATGGACCGGGCGGCGTTCCGGTCAACGCGGGCATTCCGGTGCCCATGCCGCGCCCGGAAATCAACTGACCCGAAACGGCTACTTCAGCTTGAGGGCCTTGGCGAAGGCCTTGTTCGACTCGCGGTAGATGCGCTCGCCGAGTTCGAAGGCCTCCGCCTCGAGCTTGCGCCGCCGGTCGGCAACCAGCGAGAGCTGGCTCATCAGCGCCAGATCGCCCGTCGGCGACAGCGCCAGTTTTTCCGCCAGCATGGCATGATCGTGGTCGAGGCCGAGCAGGTCACCCAGCCGCTCGAGCATGGGCGCCATGGCCTGACCTTCTTTGCCGATCCGCTTTCGCGATAGCCGCAGCAGATGCCACAGGTGCTTCACATGCTTGCGCCAGCGGTGCAGGTCGGGTGTCGCCAGGCTGGAGCGGGCGCTCTGCATGCAGTCGCGGCCCTGGCGGTAGGTGTGTTTCAGCGCCCGCTCGAGCAGCGAATGCCCATCGATGCTGTGCGCCTCGAAGGAAGCCACCGCGTCGGTCAGGAGCCTCAGCCGGCTGCGGATTTCGGCGATCGGGGTCTTCTCGCGGTGCGCGTGGGCGGCTTCGCGATCGAGCGTCGCGACGACACGGTCGAGGCCGAGTTCCTCCGCCTGCGGCGTCGAGGCTGCGAGGTCGCGGGCACTGGCCGCCGCTACATCCGCGTCGCGCGCACCGGCCAGCATGCGCGCGACCGCTGTCAGCGCCTGCTTGGCGGCGACCGCATGCTGGCCGAGCCCGGGCTTGAGAACCGTCAGCAGGGTGCGCACGCGCTTCAGGCGCTGGCGCACCCGATGAATGCGCTCCTCGCGCGGGCCACCGTGATGGAGATCCCTGCGCGCTGCCGCGAGGTCGTCATGCGCCAGGCGCAGGAGGGCAAGCCCGATGTCCTCCCGCTTCTCGATACGATGCGACACGTCTGCTCCGGTCTGGTGCGCGGCGTTGGGCCATGGCGCGATTCAATGAACCGCGCCATGCACCTGTTTAGTGTGCGGTTACGCCGACGCCAACCGGGCACGAGACGCCGGTGCCGCCGAGCCCGCAATATCCGCCGGGGTTCTTGGCGAGATACTGCTGATGGTAGTCCTCGGCGAAGTAGAACTCCGGCCGGTCGACGATCTCGGTCGTGACCGCGCCGTAGCCCTTTGCCTTCAGCGCCTTGCCATAGGCGGCGGCCGCCGCCTCGGCAACCTTCCGCTGCTCCGCGTTGGCGACGTAGATGCCCGAGCGGTACTGCGTGCCGACGTCGTTGCCCTGCCGCATGCCCTGCGTCGGATCGTGCGCCTCGAAGAACGCCTTCACCAGCGCCTCGAAGCTGACCGTCTTCGGGTCGAAGGCGACCAGCACCACTTCGTTGTGGCCGGTCTTGCCGGTGCAGACCTCCTGATAGGTCGGGTTCGGCGTGTGGCCGCCGGCATAGCCGACCGCTGTCACCCAGACGCCCGGAATCTTCCAGAAAGCGCGCTCCGCGCCCCAGAAACAGCCGAGGCCGAAGACCGCCGTCTCCGTGCCCTCTGGATACGGCCCCTTCAGCGCACGGTGATTGACGAAGTGAGTCTCCGCGGTCGGGATCGCCGTGTCGCGCCCCGGCAGCGACTCGTCCTTGGCCGGCATGGAGGTCTTGCGTCCGAGCAGGTCGAGAATGTTCATGCCATTCCTCCTATTCCGGCCTGTGCAGCCGGCTTTTTGCGTTTGTTCCGGATCAGCCGTAGGCGGCTTTCAGCCGCGGCCGGCTTCCGAGGTAGGTCAGCAGGAATCCCAGCGCACCGAGGACGGCCCATGTCGGCAACATCAGAATCCCCTGGATCAACGGATCCCAGACCCAGTGACCGACATAGGTCTCGATCTTCCGCTGGATGAACTCCTGCGTGGCCATCAGCGATGGCCGGCTGAGGTTTGCCCAGGCGGAACCCAGCGGCGTCACCGTGAAGGTCGAGGCGGCGATGGTCTTCGTCGCGTCGATCACCAGCGCCACAAGGGCGCCGGCGGTGAGCCACAGGCCAGTGAAACGTAAGAGGAAGCTGATCATGCCTTGGCCGTATCGGAGAGGACGGCGCCTTCCTGACGACGCTGCCGAAATAGGTATGGCGAGTGTCGGCTGCAATCGGCAGTTCGGTCAACTATCGGCGAGTGCGGCGTGACCTTCCTGCGCAGTTCAGATGCAATCCTGCGGCGTGCGGGTCGATTTCGGCGGCTGTCTCTTGCGTGAAAGGCGGCCCTGACTATAGTGCGCGCCCTGACCGGCAGGCCGGGAAAGCGCCGAAACGCGCCGTTTTCCTTGCGTCCGCCGGGCCCCTGCGGAGGGGTGGCCGAGTGGCTGAAGGCGCACGCTTGGAAAGCGTGTTTGCGGGAAACCGTAACGCGGGTTCGAATCCCGCTCCCTCCGCCAGTCCGTTTTTTGCAAAGCTTCTCTGGCGCCATCCGGCCGCGCTGAAATTCGCAATATTCGCGGCCCTTCGCGACCGAACCTCCGCACTGCGGTGGTTTGATCCGAGCCCGAAATTCTCTCCGTCAGGCCGTTTCTCTCCAAACCTCCCGACTGCGCGGATTTAGTACGGTCCTCGTAAGCTATTGTTTTTTCGGGTATTCTGATCCTGCGCATCTCCGCACTTTTCGCAAGAACGCTTGGGGAACGAAGAGCAGAGAATTCAACTCCGCACTTGAAGTTGCTTCGATTTTTCGGACCGTTAGTACGGACCTGCTGCGCATCGACCGCGTTGTGGCCAAGTACACTGCCGGAGGCATGTCTTATGTCACGTGCTCGCGGCAGTAGAATCGCATGCACTGATCCTCGCGATCGCCGTCACCTGTATCTCGTCTCAGCGTGCGCTTCTGCTTTCCTCGTGGGTGCGGTCGTCGGGGCTGATGTGTCGCGATGTCGCCTAAGGCCAATAGCGGACGAGATCAACGTCACACGGTCCGCACAGCACCGGGCATGTTCTAGCTGCAATCGATCAACGGTGTCCCGCACCGTAGACCCGCGCGGCGAACTGAAACCCGCCGCTCTTTGGAATGTGGCGGTAAAGCTCGATTGCGTCCGTGACGGCGCGGTGTCTAAGGGACTTCGAAGAAAGACGCTTTATCGTTCGGGTGAGCGCGCCGAATTTCAACCAAGCGCCAACTAGCTCGATCAGGCTGTTGAGCGTTTGACACCACTAGAGTCTGAAATGGTTGCTTCAGCAAAGCGTCGGCGACCCTCGAAAATTGCGTGGAATCGAAGCTCGTGCCATCAATTTCATAGAGCAAAATTGCTGCCCCACTTTTTGCGAACTGACGGGCGCGCGCTGCTGCGATTTCGAGATGAACGCGATCCAACTCGCTGCCTGAAAGCGACCTGCAAGACTGGGCGAAACCGTTTTCCTCCACGACTAGTCGAAGTTCGTTGTAGGAATCGGTACGATCTGGAACCCCATATTCGTCCTAGGTGACGGTCTTGAAAGTTAGTTGTCCGATACCGATGAAGGCGTTTCTGTTGACGTCGTCGACTAGGCGCCTCAGGGACTCAGGCTCTATATCGAGAACCCGAGAAAGTGCGGTGATGTCGTCAATTTTTTCACCCCAAGGGTGGGCTGCTCGCCGCCCCTCTTCTTTCAAATGCACGCCGTCGAACGTTCTCCGTCTTTGCAAAGGCCGCGCGGACGGCGCGGTTCCGCAACGTTTGCCCAGATGGTCATTCCGGTTCGCCCCAATCGGGAGTCCCATGCCTGTGACGCGTTCTTAGCGGTGGAAGAAAGCCGAGCCATCTCCCCGCCGCGCTGTTCGCGCTCCATTTTCGCGGAACTGAATGTGGCCTTCAGCCAAAGTATCGCCCAGTCTTACGCCGCCAAAATTGAAGGCAGTCTCAGGTGAGAGCCGATCAATGCTGGGTTGATCAGCCAAGGAATTGTCGGAGTTTCGTGTGTGCGAGGCGGTTATCCGTCATGCGAGCACGAGGCGCTCTTTGAACGTGACGGCGAACTGCGTCTTCGCCTCGAACCAGTCATGCGGTGGCTGTCCGAGATCGACCATCTCAGCGCAACGTCTCTCCCGCCTGGGATGCCACCGGCTGCGATCCACCATAGCTGTTTCGCGCCTAGCGATGTCTCCCAGGCGATAAACGGTACACGTCGGTCACCAAAACCGATATGCTGGCTGGGTATTAGGCACTAAACAATGGATGCCGTTGTGGTGCGGTCCGAGCAAGAAATCGCTGACAAGATCGCGCTATTGTTTGCGCAAGAATTGGGCGTGGATGAGGTTGGGGTCGACACCCATTTCATCTTCGCTGGTGGCGATTCACTGAATGCCGAGGCCGTTGTAGCAGCGGTGGCTGCCGAGTTCGCAATCCCTCTGAAGACCGCGGTCCTGCTCGATTCGCCCACACCTCGAGAGATGGCACGAACTCGTCATCGGCAGGCTGGCCGAAGGCGCGCAGAAATAGATGCCGTCGGTTCGTGCCGTTATGTGGCTCTCTGAGCAGGCCGGCACCGCGCGATGAGCTTCGGTCAGGACCTCTTCGCGGCTTTTCGCGGCCACGGCGACAGGGTCGCGCTCGTGACCGACCAGGAAGAAATTACTTACGGGCAATTGCTCGACCAAATTGAGTTTGTTGCTGCGAACTTTCGTGCCGCCGGAGTGACCGCCGGCAGCTACGTCGGTCTGGCAATGCAGGATTCTGCCGAAACGTTGATCGCCGCATTGGCCTGCTGGAGGTTGTCCGCAACAGCGGTTGTGCTGGACTTTCGAACGCCCCGAGACCACCGAGGGTCGCTGGCGCGTGATTTCGGTCTGGCGACGGTGTTCGAAAGTGCAGGTGTCCCTGGGGAAGGAAACTATCGACACGCGGTTTTTGACCGGGCGTGGCGATTTTCGGCACCTATCCGAGACTTGCCGCCACCGGGCGGAGACACTCAGCCCGCGTTTCTTCTTTTTACCTCAGGAACCACGGGGACACCGAAAGCCTACGTCCAAACTCACGACGTGCTCGCGGCACGCATTTCGACCAGGAAAGTCCTGATAGATACCCAGGAGATGCGCTTCCTCACGCCGATGGCACTGACCTATTCGGCGACGCGTCATCAGGTTCTGGGCTACTTATTGGCAGGAGGGACAGTTCGCCTGTTTCCGCCCCTGTTCACTCCTTCGGAGCTGGCGGAGGCACTGCTTGCTTTTGGCGCGACGGGAACGGCGCTGCCGCCGCCTGTGATCTCGCGTCTGGTCCGCGAGGCTGGCATCAGAAGTGCGCCGCTGTTTCCGAAATTGGCGGTACTTGCCAGTCTGGGCGGACCAGCACGGCCCGACGACAAGATCGCAGCGTACCTGAATCTCAGCCGGGGCTATCGTATGGGTTACGCGTCGAGCCTGACTGGCATGATAGCCACACTTTCGGGAGAGGATGTTCTCAGGAAGCCGGAGTCAACCGGACGGGCGGCCCTGGGCGCACGTATCGCGATACTCGGTGACGACGGTGCGGCGGTCGCCGCCGGCTCCGTCGGCCTGATCAAGGCGTGGACGCCCAGCATTGTGCCGGCCGTCGTGTTGCCTGGTGGCAAGTTGACGGTCGAACCTGAAACGATGGGCGCGGACTGGGGCATTCCAGGCGATCTCGGGTACCTCGACGACGACTCCTTCCTGACAATCGTTGACCGGCAGGCCGACGTCATCGTCCGGGGCGGCGTGAATGTCGCACCACAGGAACTCGAGACATTGATCGCACGTCATCCAAAGGTGGTCGAAGTCGCGGTCGTCGGATACCCGAACGACGTTATGGGTCAGGAGATCGCCGCGTTTATCGTGAGTGACGGCGCCACTGTCGATGATTTCGCAAGTTTCATGCGCTCGAACATCGCGCCCGACCGGCGGCCGCGGGAGATCAGGCTGGTATCCTCACTGCCGTACAACGAGAACGGCAAGCTGATGCGCCGTCAGCTTCTGGCCACGCTTCGGCCACGCTCAGCGCCAGGCCAGCGGGCCTAGTCCCGCCAGCCAAGGCCGTGGCCACGGCTGCGAGACCAGCACATCGAAAACTCCGAAAATGACCAGCGTGACTCCGGCGGCAACAGCCAAAGCCGTGGTCAATCGCCGGCCACCGCCTGCAAGCGACGCGATCATCAGGAAGACGAAGCTTCCCAGAAGATGGCCGCCAGCGAGAATCGCAAGGGCAAGCGCGACGCACGCGCCGAGGATGGTGGTGTAGGCGCGTAACATGGGCTCGGACGATGGCATCCACTCACCGGGCGGTATCATCAATAGATGCGACGATACCGAGGCGGCTTCGGGATGCCCGAGGCGCCAGGCCGCTTCTGCCGCGATTGGCGCTGCCATCAGGACAAGAACGCCCGCGGAGATCGATGGAAAGAGCCCGGCGCCGATCGGAAAACGCAGGGACATCACAAGGGCCGCCGCGGCGACGGCGGTAACGATGCCTGCCAGAATCAAATCAGGCAGAGGACCCGGCCGTTGTCTTGATTCACCGCGCGCACGCCACCATTGGATGGTCTGTCGCAGCGCATTCGTGAGGCCCACGCCCAGGATCACGACGACCAGCGGGCGCAGTAGCCAATTCCAGCCAGTGAGTTGATAGGAGAGGAAGAAGTATTTCTCCAGGGCTGGCCCGATCACGAACCCCAGGGCAAAGGCGGAACGCGGCCAGTTCAGCTCCTTCATTGCAATGCCGAGCACGCCAAGCGCGATGAGTACCGCGAAATCAATGGCGCTCATGGTACTCTGGAATGATCCAACGACGATGAATGTCACCACCACAGGCACGACGATGCTGGCAGGCATCCGGGCAACGCTTGCCAACGGGCGGGTCAGCGTAAGGCAAATGACGGCGCCGAGAATGTTGGCGAGCCCAACGGTCAACACCATCGCCATGGTGATCGACGCATTCTTCCCGAGCATGTCCGGGCCAGGGACGAGGCCCTGGATCACGAATGCCCCAAGCAGCAATGCCATTGATGCCGACCCTGGCACGCCGAAAGCGACAGTCGGTATCAACGAGCCACCTTCCTTGGCATTGTTGGCGCTTTCGGGCGCGATCACGCCCAGCACATTCCCTTGGCCAAAGCGCGGCCCCGCCCCGGGCCGTCGGGCGGCGTGGCCATAGGCGATCCAATCGACCACCGCCACGCCGACCCCCGGCACGGCGCCGAGAAACGCACCCACTGAACTGCACCGCAAGACGAGCGGCAGATGGCGCAGAGTATCCGACACGCCGCGTGATATTCCGACTAATCTCGGAGGGGCCGAAGCCTCTTGCACCGCGCCACGACGAAGCAGCGCCCCCAGCTCTGGAAGCCCGAACAGGCCGAGAAACACGACAACGATCGGTAGACCTCCCCAAAGGTAAACCTCTCCGAATGTCCACCGGCTAAAGCCAGTTTGATCATCGATGCCGACGAAGGACAGAAGCAGGCCCAGCATCGCCGCTGCCAGCCCCTTCAGCGGCTGAGTGCCGGCCAGCATGGCCACGATCGAAAGGCCGAATGCCGAGATCGCAAAGAAGTCCGGAGTCTTCAGGAGAAGCACCAGCGGGCGCATGACCGGTATCGTTGCAGCAAGCACGAGGGCGCCGAAGACACCGCCGATCAGAGAAGCCGAATAGGCCGCTCCAAGCGCGCGCGCGGCTTCGCCCTTCTTCGCCATGGCATGCCCGTCGAGCACAGTGGCGGCAGCGCCAACGGTCCCCGGTACGCCAAAAAGCACGGCCGGTATTGTGTCGGACGTTGTCGTCACCGATGCCATGCCGAGCAGCAGTGCGAACGCCGAATACGGATCCAGATGGTAGGTAAGCGGAATCAGCAGTGCCAAACCGAAGATGCCACCGATCCCCGGTATCGCGCCAATGATCAGGCCGGCCACCACCCCGCAAATGACCATGAGAAGGCGCAGGGGCTGGGCAACCTCGACAAGCGCGGTGACGAGGTCGTGCATTCCGTCAGGTCACTCAACCAGCCTTCTTGCCGCGGCCAGAACAGCATCACCAGCGCCCAGCTGCGCCTGCACGATCTCGTTCATTCTCTCCCCGGTGGTCGGCGAGAGGGTGAATTCGCCGAGAGCCTTGGCGGCGGAAACAAACTCGGGATCTGACGTCATGGCGCTATAAGCATCACGGAGGACCTTAACCGTATCCTTGGGCGTGTTCGGCGGAACCATCAGCGGATAACCGATATCGCGGCTCGCCTCGATGAACTCGGCGCCCTGCCTGACTACTGGATCTTCTATCAGTGCGGAAAACCGCTGGATATTGGCGGCCTCCGGTGGAACGCTCGAGCCCAGGCGGCCAATGATATTGACCCCATCAAGCATGGAACGCCTTGCCAGGTCGGTGATCGAGGCCGAGCAGTGGCCCGCGATCTCGCCTCGCTCCATCGCGAGTTCGATTTCCGCCACACCGGCAAAACCCGTCACAATGTTGAAATGCGCATTGAGGCCATTCTTGACGAGGGCGGCGAGCTGATACGTCTGGCTGTTTTTTGCGGACGCTCCGATGTGGAACTCTCCGCTCAGGAACTTCTCCATCGTGTCGATGCCGGACGCTTTCGTCGTCGCACAATAGGCAGGCTCCGCCGACAACGATCCAAGCCAAACGATGGCTGCGGGGTCGAAATCGACTCCGTCTGCGCCCCACACACGCGCGAACGCTGTGCTCTGGCTGATTGATCCGATAACGCTGCCGTCGGCCGGCTCGCTGCCCATCATCAGCTTTGCGAGCTTCAGGCTGCCACCGCCTGGCACATTCTGGACGACGATCTCGGGGTGGTTCGGCAGGAATCGTCCGAGGTGCCGCGCGATCAGGCGAGACGACACATCGAAGGTTCCGCCGGCGCCGTAGCCCACCTTCAACGTGATCTGCTTCGCGTCCAATGCCTGAGCTGGCAAAACGCCGGCTACAGAACCGAGAATCGCGAGAGCGAAAATCCTCCCGACAGAGATGCCCATAGACCACCCCCCTCCAGAATAGCGACAGGGCGAGTCCTACAACAAGATGACCATCGTGAACAATGCTTGGTCATCCAAGATCGTCGCGGCTAGTTGATCCCAATCGGGAGGCAATGCTAAAATCAACCGGAGTGTCGGCTCCATATTGCGGGCGCGCTGAGGTTTGGAGTGTTGAAGCTGTGCTGCCGATGCTTCATACGCTGGACGCCTTGGCTCGGGCACGGCATGAGAAGGACTTTTACAATATTGCTCTCCAGCTGATCAGATTTGCAGCGCCGCTTGAAATCTCTGCATTGGTAAGTAACGGGTCAATCAAATACGAACCATTCAGGGACTGGCTGGCGAAGCTCCACGCGGACCTGATCCAGGACAACTCTCGCGTCACGAAGTTCAAGCATGATCGCATCTCCGACGCGCTGTCGTTCTACACAAACGGCACCTCGCCGGCGGACAAGATTCTGATCGTCGGCTTCTGTACGCGCACCCATGATCTCTGTGCCCCGACGTCCCTTGTGCTGCAGTATTTCCCGGAGACGGATCACGATGTGCTCGTGCTGAGGGATGTTAAGGCTGTTGGATTTACTGCGGGCATACCGACCTATGCGAGCCCCCTTGCCACCGCGGTCGAACGTCTTCGCATGGATTTCCGGATTGACGATTATCGTGGAATTCGTTGCTTCGGCGTAAGCAGCGGCGGTGCGGCGGCATTGTTGGCAGGTAGAATCCTTGAGGCGGAGCGCGCAATCAGCATTTGTGGGCGGCTGCCGACGGCCCTCGAATGCGGCGAGACACGTGAGGCCATCGAACTGGAGAGCGCATTGAGCCACTCGCCTTCCAGGCCAGGGCAAATCGCGGCGGTGTATCCGGCCGGTCATCGAGTGGATGCTGCAAATGCCCGACGAATGGCGCGCGCGATTGACGACCTGATCCTTATCCCGGTTCCAAACCTATCTGACCACAGCATTCTCAAACCACTGCTGCGGCGTGGCGAACTTGCGGGCTTCTTTCGCTCGATCGGACTCACTTCGTCCTGAGGATCGTGTCCTAGGGAATGGTGTAGCTGACGGTTGATGGCCGCGCGCTCCCGCCTGGCCGGGATGATGTCGCATGCAGCAAAGCCATTACCTACTTCCGCCGCGAAGCAAGGCTGATCCGGGCTTGGGATTGAGGCACAGCGCGACGACTGTCGCGCGGTTCGCCGCTGCTGAAGGATTTCGACCTGAGTGCGCCGAATTCGTCGAGATCGAGACCGGGAAGGGGAGCGATGCCCTGGACCGGAGCCCTCAATTGGCCGCAGCGTTGGCCGCAGGGCGGAAGAAGAAATGCCCAGTCATCGTGGCCAAGCTCGATCGACTCTCCCGCGACGTGGCCTTCATATCGGGCCTGATGGCCCAACGCGTGCCGTTCATCGTTGCAGAACTGGGCACGAGATGCAGATCCCTTCATGCTGCACCTCTACGCTGCGCTGGCGGAGAAGGAGCGCCGGCTGATCTCGGAGCGCACCAGGGCGGCGCTCGCGGCCCGGAAGGCGCAAGGAGCCCAACTCGGCAATCGCCGCAATCCTGCGCAGGCCGCGGCCGTGGGGCACCGTGCGCTGTCGGCGGAAGCCGAAGCATTCGCCGCCAATGTCCTGCCGATCGTGAGTTCGCTGCAAGCGGCGGGCGTGACCGATCTGCGCGGCTTGGCCGGTGCCCTCAATGATCGCGGAGTCCGGACTGCCCGCGGCGGACGCTGGCACGTCTCAAACGTGCGCAATCTGCTGCTGCGGTCGGCGGCCCTTTTATAGGCGGGAACTATCACCCGTGCGTGTCGCTTCAGGCAAGGTACGGCAGCATGCGTGTCGCCAGATGCTTCACATTGTCGGCATTGAGTAGGCTCTCATGATCTCCTGGAACAGGGACGATCGACATCTTATCGCCGAAACACCGGCCCCATCCGAGCCGTTGGTCAGCCTTCCACGTTCCTTGTGCAAGGTCGCCCCGTTCGGTCGCCCTCATTAAGACGACCGCGCTCGAGAGTGGTGAGGACGGTCCACGATAGGCTCGCATGCCCTCTCCGGAAAACACCGGATACAAATCTGTCTCTGAAGCTTCCCTTAGTCGGTCGTCTGCGACATGCGGCCTCAGCGCCGAGGATCGCTCCGCCAATACGGAAAGGGCATCGGAGACTATCGCCCAGACTCCGCCGTTCACCACTTGTTTTGCCTTACGTATGAGCCACTTGCCCCAAATCCGCTTGAGATAAGGCGGCAATCCGGTGTCCAGCAAGAAGACCACCTTTGGCGCCATACCCCGACGCTCCAGCCGGCACGCCGTCTCAACGGCAAGCATGCCTGCGAACGAGTGGCCCGCCAGATAGATCGGTCCTGCCTTGTGACTGGCGCGTATGGCCTCGGCATAGGCGTCACAGACAAGACCGATCGCGTCGACGGTGTTTGCATCCTTGATGAGTTGCCGAACCTGTTTGGCACCGCTCGTTATGATCGCAGACGAAGACACTGAACCGTCCAGCGCCTTGATCAAACCAAGAAGAGGCGACATGGCATGCACGAAATAAAGGCGTCCAGCGCGATCGCCGTGGGTGAGCGGCAGGAGGGCTACAGGCCGTTGCTCGTCGATGCGGTCAAAGCAATTGCACAGTTCCCTCACCGTGCGCGCTTCGAAGATCGTCGACAAACCGCATTCAATGCCGAGCTGCCTCTCGATCTCAAGGACCATATTGATGGCCATGAGCGAGTGGCCGCCTACGTCAAAGAAATCATCTTCTACGCCAATGTTCCGGTTATCGAGAAGCTGTCGCCAGATCGCGAGGACGCGTTCTTCGAGTTTGGTTGCGGGTTCACCGCCTCTCTCAGCCGGGAAGGCAACATGATCCAGCTTATCGATCGCCGAGCGATCGACTTTGCCGGTAGGCGAACGCGGCAATCGTCTGGCCGCGGCGATCTGTCCCGGCACCATGTAGTCGGGAAGCCGCCGGCGCAGGAATGATTTCAATGCCACAAGATCGATGCCGGCCGACGTGGCTGCCGCCTCGACGTGAGCTCGGAGCGCAGTCTCGCCTGACTTGTCTATCCAAGTTGTCACGCAGCAGTCGGCCACGCCAAGGTACTGGCGTATGATCGCCTCGACTTCTTCCAGCTCGACGCGAAACCCCCTGATTTTGACTTGGTTGTCGATGCGACCGATGAATTCGAGATTAAGGTCCTCGCGAAAGCGCCCAAAGTCGCCCGTTCGAAAAATGGGATGATCACTTTCCGGGTCGAATGGATCGGGAAGGAAACGCTCCCGCGTTTGCAGTGGACGATGGTGATATCCGCTGGCAACGCGCGCCCCGCCTATCGAGATCTCACCTGGCACGCCAAGCGGCGTCGGCATGCCCGAGGCGTTGAGAACGTGGACACGTGCGCCATCCAGGGGCAATCCGATTGTAACGATCGGGTCGTCCGCGCCGGTAACTCGCCGCGCTGTTGTCCAAACCGTTGTCTCCGTTGGGCCGTACAGGTTCCAAACACTGTCGGCGCGCTTCAAAAGCTCCTTCGCCAGGCTTGCCGGCATGGCTTCGGCGCCGCACAAGATTGTCAGGCCTTTTGATCCATTCCAGCCGGTCGACAAAAGCATGCGGTAAGTCGCGGGGGTACCCTGCATGACGGTGATCGCGCGCTCCGCGATGGCGCGGGCAAGCGCACGACCGTCAGTCGTCACGGCGGTTGGCGCCACGACGACACGCGCTCCGATAGTCAGCGGCAGAAACACTTCGACGACCATCGGGTCGAATGCGATGCTGGTTGTCGCGAGGACGATGTCGCTGTCGGTCATTCCGACGCGCTCGTGCATCGCAGAGACAAAGCCTGCCAGCTGTGCGTGGGTAATTGGCACACCTTTCGGGCGGCCGGTCGATCCCGACGTATAAATCAGATAGGCGAGGTCTCGGGGGGCTGGCCCTATGTCCAGATCCGCTGACAATAGCTCCAGGTTCAAGCGTGTCGAGGCAAATCACGCGGTCCTGACGATGATCGCCGAGGCGGGCGCGAAGACCGGTCTCGCTGATCATGAGCAGAGGTTCGGTGTCTGCCAGGACCAGGTCGATGCGTTCCGCTGGATTGTGCGGATCGACGGGAACATAGGCCGCGCCAGCGTGAAGCACCGCGAGTAGCGCCACGACCATCCTAGGCGTCCGGTCGAGGCAGACAGCAACAAGAGTGCCGCGCCCGGCTCCTCGGGCTCTCAACACAAACGCCAGAGCTCGAACCTCCTGGTCAAGTTCGCGATAGGTGAGCACAGCCGAGTCCGAAACGACGGCTTCCCGGTCAGGAGAAAGGCGTGCTCTCGCCATAAACATTTCGACAACCGTCTGCGAAG
This sequence comes from uncultured Alphaproteobacteria bacterium, assembly GCA_963798195.1. GTDB lineage: Bacteria > Pseudomonadota > Alphaproteobacteria > Rhizobiales > Kaistiaceae > CAVSRC01. The sequence goes on from CAWCSF010000001.1 coordinate 253,156, forward strand.
GCGCTGTAGAGGAGTGGCTCGCCTGCATGCCGCCGAAGAGCCGCGCGCGCTCGTCCTGTGTCAGGATATCGACCGAATTGATCGATTGCTGAGCATCTTCCAGAAACGCTTTGAGCAGCGCCAGGAAATGGCCGGCAGCGCGGTCGACGGTCAGTCCAGCCGGAAGGACGCTGCGATTGAAGTCCAGATGGATGTCGTAACTCGATGATCCACGCTCGCGCTGCACCGTGACCGACAGCTTCTCGCGGCCCCGACCATGCGCGGCCGCGGGGTCGTCCAGATTGCTGAGCAGGACAAGCGGCGAAGCATGCATGTATCTCGCTGGGTACCCGGCGAACGAGGAGGGAACGTCCACCAAGAAATTGAAAAGTACTTCGTAGCCTGCTTGCGCCGCCGATACCGCGTGGTGCCGATGCGGCCGCACCACAACTAACTCGCGGCTCACTTTGCGCATCACGTCGTCAAACGTGTTGGTTGGCTCGAGCTGAATCCGGTTGGGGGAGATTGCCATAATCAAACCGATCATGGACTTGCTGGCACCTGTACGATTGTGAAATGGCACCCCAACGGCCAAGTCGGTCTCGCCGGTGACGCGGTGCAAGAACGCAAAAAGGGTCGACAGCAAAACGAGCGTTGCATGAGCCGGCCGATCAGCTTCGATCCGACGGCTAATCTCGCCATCCAACGTGATCGTCGCCCTGTCTGCGCGCAGGGCGCTGACAGTCGCGGTGCCGCCGTAGAACCGAATGGCCGGTGGCTTAGAAAGAGTGCGCTGAGACCAGAATACTTCGCTTTCCATGGTTTGCTGGGAGGCTGCGCGGGCCGCCTCGGCGCGGATATAGTCGGCGTAAGACTGCGGTGATCCAAGGCTCGAGGATTGCCGCTGTGGGGCGCCCGGGGCTAAAGCATCGAGGTAGAGCCTTTCGAGTTCGCCATGCAGCACGATCGACGACGCGTTGTCGGAGACGATGTGATGCCGATTGACAAACAGGACGTTGTCGGCTGGTCCTCGTTTCACCAAGCATACATCGAAGAGTGGACCATCCGGCGGTATGCGCCGCCGCAAGCGGTCCAAAAGCCAATCGTTGAACGTAACTGCCGCATTCTCCGCGTCCGCGAGATTCACGAACTGGAGCCGACAATTCTCGCGTGCTCGCAGCCGGAGAAATGGCGGGATCTCGTCGCCGGGTAGGCCCATGCGCAGCGCGTCGTGCCGTTCGACCAGCCGATCGAAGGCGTGCGCGAGCGCCTCGACATTCACATCGCCCTGAATCTCCAGAAGCGTCGTGACCATGTTCGGCAGAGAGCTCTGGTTGAGTTCTTCCTCAACCCAAATCAGCCGCTGCCTTGGCGTCATAGGTAATTCGATCGGACGAGCGCTCATTGTGAACTCGCGAAACAAAACTTGGGAGCATATTTGCGCAGCAAACGAATTTTCGGCAATCTTCGGATGATCGCCTCAGTTCGTCGATGCGGAGATCGAGGAGCGACGCCACGGACGGACGTGTCCGGCTTGTGCGGCGTTGGCCACCGGGCGGCACGGCAAATGTCCGGTCATCGTGGCCAAGCTCGATCGGCTATCCCGCGACGTGGCCTTCAGCCGCGAGGTGAATCTCGGGTGCGCAAGCTGCATTTTTTGAGGTCGAGGTCACTTGGTTTACGACGCCGTTGCCTTGTGGCCTGCGCCATCGTCCATCCCGGCCTTCCCCGGGGATCGTCGCTGTGCGCGAGGACAGCAACGGAAAATAGTTGCCGGCATCCGGTTGCCTCCGCCGAATAGAGCCTTGCTTGCGGGCATTTGCGCTGCCCTTTGGCGCGGCGGCAGACAGGAGTTGGGGCGACCGAGAACCTTAGCTGCCAAACGGCGGGACTTTTGGTAGCTTGCCTTTGCGTGGTCCTTTTCCGCCCGTCGGTCCAGGTCGATTCCGAATGGAGCGCCGCCTCTCCGCGATTCTAGCGGCCGACGTTGTCGGCTACAGCCAACTCATGGGGATAGACGAAGCGGGTACTCTGGACGCGCTGAAAACCCATCGGCACGAGTTGATAGATGGGACAATCGCGCGGCACAACGGCCGGATCGTCAAGCTCGTCGGCGACGGCATCCTCGCGGAATTCGGCAGCGTGGTTGATGCGGTGGCATGCGCGACCGACATCCAGCGCGGCATGGGTGAACGGAACGAAGATGTGCCCGAAGACCGGCGCATGCAATTCCGCATCGGCATAAACATCGGCGATGTGATCGTGGAAGATAGCGACATTTTCGGCGATGGCGTCAACGTGGCGGCGCGTCTGGAAGGAGTTGCCAGACCAGGCGGCGTCGCGGTGTCGGCATCCGTGCGCGACCAGGTGGGCGACCGGCTCGCGGTCAGGTTCGACGATGCAGGCGAACAAACGCTAAAGAACATCGCGCGGCCGGTGCGCGTGTTCCATGTCGACTGGGGCATTCAGCATACCGGCGCTATGCCGGCGTCAGCAGCGGTTCGCGAAAGGCCGTCGGTGGCGGTCCTCCCCTTTACGAACATGAGCGGCGACCCGGAGCAGGAGTATTTCTCGGACGGCATAACCGAGGACATCATCACGGATTTGTCGAAGGTATCTGGGCTGTCAGTGGTCGCTCGCAATTCCGTGTTTACGTACAGGGGATTGGCCGCCGACGTGCGGGAGGTCAGCAGACGATTTGGCGCCACGAGCGTACTCGAAGGCAGCGTCCGCAAGGTCGGTCAGCGGGTTCGAATCACAGCACAGCTAGTCGATGGCAAGGATGGCCGTCACTTGTGGGCCGACCGCTACGATCGTGATCTTACCGACATCTTCGCAATTCAGGACGAGATTACTAAAACCATCGTCGACCAGCTCAAAGTGAAACTTCTGCCCGAGGAGCAGAGGGCAATAAACACGCCACCGACTGAGAATGTCGAGGCGTACACCTACTATCTGCGTGGCCGTCAGTTCCTAAACATGAAGACGAGGGCTTTCCTCGAGCTCGGCCGGCGGATGTTTGCCAAGGCGGTCGAACTGGACCCGCTCTATGCCCGCGCCTACGCAGGCATGGCAGATTGCGATTCGATGCTGAAGGGCTGGCACGGCGTCAACGTCTCGCTCGACGTGCTTCTCGCCACCACCGCCAAGGCATTGGCCCTCGACCCCAACTTGGCCGAGGCGCACGCGTCGCGTGGCTTCGCATTGGCAACCGGCGGCCGTCGCGAGGAGGCCCCCGCGGAATTCGAACGTGCGCTCACGCTCAAACCCGATCTTTACGAGGTGAACTACTTCTACGGCCGGTTCTGCATGGTCCAGGGAGATCTGGAGAAAGCGACTCATCTTTTCATGCGGGCCGCCGATATCCAGGCCGATGACTACCGGTCGCCTTTCCATCTTCAGAATCTCTTCCGCTCCCTCAATCGGCCCGAAGAAGAAGTGAAGTTCGGCCGACTCGGTATCGAACGCGCAGAGCAAGCGCTCGAGGCGCACCCGGAGAACTCAGATCCGGCGGAACTCGGCGCTTGCGCACTCGCTGGCCTCGGCGAATACGACCGGGCGCGGGCGTGGGCCGCGCGGGCGCAGGCAATTGATCCAGACGACAACCAGGCGCACTACAACGCCGCCTGTTTCTACGCCCTCGTCGGCGAAGCGGATCGCGCCTTCGACATTCTGGAGGTGTGTTTGAGGGATGTGGGAACGGACATGAAGATGTGGTTCAAGCACGATTCCGATCTGGACCGCCTCCGCATGCATCCACGGTATGCGAAAATTATTGGAACTAATTGAGTAAATTAGGTGGAAGACGTGCCGATCCGTTGCCGCGCGGTGGCACGGCCGGTGCGGTGTTCCACCGGGCTGACAACCGGCGCGTCTCAGGCGTCGGCGCCATCGGCGGCTGGGACCAGGTGCGCTCGCGGCTGAAGGGCGACAGGCAATTGCTGCGTGGCCGGCTGGGGCATCGCGGCCAAGAAGATGGTTCGTACTCGACGCTGGTGCAATTCAGATACACCAAGGATCGTTCGGAGATTGGTTGGGCGCCGAAGCGCCCGATGTCGCCCTGAGTCTCGACACGGCATTTGCTGGACATATCCAATGGAACAGCGAATGGAACGGCACTCGGCAGAGCGTTTTCGTCACGCCGGGGACGAAACTGCCGCTCGCTGGTGGCTCTCAGAATACCTAGGGAACAACCGACGTTCTCCCCGCCGTTCGATCGCCTCAAAGCAGAAATCTACGATGGGTCGGAAAGCTACCAGCTGACCGTCTCTAGCAAAGCTGTGAAGGAGGCTTGACGCGCTCGCGGCTGCTTCGGCCGAGGTTCCCGGCCGCCTTGGAGCGGCGGCCGGGCACAACGAGCGTTCGGACTACATCTTGCCGGTGTAGGCCTGACAGAAGCTCAGAACTTCTGCGACCTGGTTGGCCTGGTTGGCCACCACGGTTTCGCAGCCGGTCTTCACTTTCGCGGCCTGATCGGGCGTGAGGCTCGCCATGAACGTCTTGATGGATTCCGGCGTGCTACCGGCGCTGGAAATGTCGATCCCGAGCGACTTCATGCCGTTGTGGTCGGTGTCGTTGGTGTTGGCGGCGATGGCCGCGCCAGAGAAAACGAGCATGGTGGCCAGAGACGCTGCGCTGACGATGTGTGCAATTTTCATAATATTTTTCCTTTTGGGTTCTTTGTTCTCAGAGATTCTTTGGTTCTCTCAGATGCAATCCAACAATCGCCCTGCGTTAATGTTCCCCCGGCGACGTTTCTATATTTTTTCTTATTTTTGCTTATGCATGGATAGCTGCGCCCGATGCAGAGCAGCGCTCGCATCTGAACACTCTAAACTTCGATCAATATTGTTTGTTCTGCTCGTGATGCTCGCGTTGTGGATCGACTGCTGCAGGACGGAAGCTGCGCGTCACGGCGGCTATAGCGCGACGTTCGACGTGGCAACGTACTTCCTGCGCGATGTTCCTCCCGAGATCATCGTGCAAGGCGAGCCGCACGAGCGCTCCGAAGCCAACGTCGTTTTCACCGAGCCCTGTCGATTCAAGACATGGCCCGAGGTTCCGATCCCCGCGATCGCGGGGCTCGACGATCGGTTCTTCCCGCTCGACTTCCAACGCCGCGTCGTCGAGGAAAACCCGACGCCGAAGCAAATTGCGAGACCTGGACCGGATACCGCCAAGGGGCCGACTGTCGCTACCGCCAGACTACTGGTTGATCTCGGGCTCGACGAGTTTTGCCAGCTTTCGGAGGCTCTCCTGCCAGCCGAGGTAGCACGCCTCGGGTGGGATGACGTCGGGAATGCCTTCCTGTTCGACGGACATCTCCGTGCCGACCGAGACCGCCTTCAGCGTCACCGTGACCTTCATCTCTCCGGGTAGGTTCGGGTCGTCGAACCGGTCGGTATAGACAAGCCGCTTGCCTGGCACGACCTCAAGGTATTCGCCTCCAAAGGAATGGCTGTTGCCTGTTGTGAAGTTGCGGAAGGACATCTTGTGCCGACCGCCCGTGCGGGCGTCCAGTTCGTGAACCATGCAGGTGAAGCCGAAAGGCGGAAGCCAGCTCGCCACTGCATCGGGTTCGACAAACGCCCGATAGACCTTCTCGGGCTTGGCGGCGAGTACGCGGTGGAGGCGGACGGTGTTGGGCATAATGCATCCTTTCCTTGCTCATCCATGATGACGACGTCTGGCCGGGAGCCATTTCGACATCATGCGGGAGATTTTCCATTTCGATCGCCTGGCGCTGTTCTGCACCAGGCCAACCTCTCCCGATTTCCCGTCACTAGAAAGGCCGCCGACCGCAGCAGCAGATTGCGCACGTTTGAGACATGCCAGCGTCCGCCGCGGGCAGTCCGAACTCCGCGGTCGTTAAGGGCTCCGGCCGGGCCGCGCAGGTCGGTCACTCCACTTGTGTACGCTGCGCGTTGACGATCGGCTGGACGTTCGCGCGAACGCATCTGCCTCCGGCGAGAGCGCCCGGTGTCCTGGCGCAGCACGGGCCGCGCGAGAGCGTCCCACCGCCGGCACACGGCGACACCCGCCTGCCCTTCACATGTTCGGCAATGCGTCGCCCTTGTGGGTGGCCGGCAAGCCCGGCCACCACGCACGCGGGCTTCGTAGGCGGAGCGCCTAGAGGCGGCCCATCAGAAGCAGCACGACGACGATGATCAGGATGACACCGATGACGCCGACGCCGCCGTGGCCGAAGCCATAGCCGTAGCCGCCGAAGCGACCGCTGAAGCCACCGACCAGGAAGATGATCAGGATGATGATGAGGATGAGTCCGAGGGACATGTGTCTCACTCCAGTGGTGAGGCCGCGGAGGGCCATGCGGCACGTCTTGTCCGGGTGCCGGAGCCGGTACGCCAGGTAATGAGGCCCATGCCCGGCTGCCCGGACAGGATCAGTTTCACGCGGATGCGCCGTGGAGGCTTGCCGGCCGACATCGGGTGACCGGCGCGCGTCTTCTGCTTCAGTGTGGCGAAGGCCGCCCGAAAGCGGCCTCCGCCGGATGCGTTGGCAGGACCCTAGTAGTCCATGCCGCCCATGCCACCCATGCCGCCGCCCGGCATGGCGGGGGACGCCTCGCCCTTCGGATGCTCGGCGATCATGGCTTCGGTGGTGACCAGCAGGCCGGCGACGGATGCGGCATGCTGGAGCGCGGTGCGAATGACCTTGGTCGGGTCGATGATGCCGGCCGAGACCATGTCCTTGTAGGTCTCTTCCTGGGCATCGAAGCCGTAGGTCTCGGACTTGTTCTCCAGGACCTTGGCGACGACGATCGAGCCTTCGACGCCGGCATTGTCGACGATCTGGCGGATCGGCGCTTCCAGCGCGCGGAGCACGATGTTGATGCCGGCCTGAACGTCGGCGTTGTCCGAGGTGAGCTTCTGCACGGCCTTCTTCGAGCGGAGCAGCGCAATGCCGCCGCCCGGGACGATGCCCTCTTCGACGGCCGCACGGGTGGCGTTCAGCGCGTCGTCGACACGGTCCTTCTTCTCCTTCACCTCGATCTCGGTCGCGCCGCCGACACGGATGATGGCAACGCCGCCGGCGAGCTTGGCCAGCCGCTCCTGCAGCTTCTCCTTGTCGTAATCCGACGTGGTCTCCTCGATCTGGGCCTTGATCTGGTTGATGCGGCCCTCGATCTCCTTCTTCTTGCCGGCGCCATCGACGACGGTCGTGTTCTCTTTCGAGATGGAGACCTTCTTGGCGCGGCCGAGCATGGCCAGCGTCACGTTCTCAAGCTTGATGCCGAGATCCTCGGAGACAACCTGTCCGCCGGTGAGCACCGCGATATCTTCCAGCATCGCCTTGCGACGATCGCCGAAGCCCGGAGCCTTGACGGCGGCGACCTTGAGACCACCGCGCAGCTTGTTGACGACGAGCGTGGCCAGCGCCTCGCCCTCGACGTCTTCCGAGATGATGAGGAGCGGACGCGCGGTCTGCACCACGGCCTCGAGCAGCGGCAGGAGGGCCTGGAGGTTGGAGAGCTTCTTCTCGTGGAGCAGGATGTACGGGTCCTCGAGATCGGCCAGCATCTTCTCGGCGTTGGTGATGAAGTACGGCGAGAGGTAGCCGCGGTCGAACTGCATGCCCTCGACGACTTCGAGCTCGAATTCGAGCGCCTTCGATTCCTCGACGGTGATGACGCCCTCGTTGCCGACCTTCTTCATGGCCTCGGCGATCTTGCTGCCGATCATCTTGTCGCCGTTGGCGGCGATGGCGCCGACCTGGGCGATCTCCTCGGAGGTCTTGATCGTCTTGGAACGCTTGCCGAGATCCTTGACGGCTTCGGCGACGGCGAGGTCGATACCGCGCTTCAGGTCCATCGGGTTCATGCCGGCGGCGACCGACTTGGTGCCCTCCTTCACGATCGCCTGGGCGAGCACGGTGGCGGTGGTCGTGCCGTCACCGGAGATGTCGTTGGTCTTGGACGCGACTTCGCGCACCATCTGCGCGCCCATGTTCTCGAACTTGTCCTCGAGTTCGATCTCCTTGGCGACGGTGACGCCGTCCTTGGTGATCCGGGGTGCGCCGTAGCTCTTGTCGAGGATGACGTTGCGGCCCTTCGGACCGAGCGTCACCTTGACGGCGTTGGCGAGGATATCGACGCCGCGCAACATCTTGTCGCGCGCGTCAGTGGAGAAACGTACGTCTTTGGCGGCCATGTGTGGATGTCCTTTGTGATCTGAAAATTGGAAGCGCAGGCGCCCGAAGTGGTCAGGCGGCCTTGCGGGTGGCGACCTTGCCTTGCACGACGCCCATGACGTCGGATTCCTTCATGATCAGGAGATCCTCGCCGCCGACCTTCACTTCCGTGCCCGACCACTTGCCGAACAGGATGCGATCACCTTCCTTCAGGTCCATTGGAACAAGCTTGCCGGCTTCGTCGCGGGCGCCGGGACCGACGGCGACGACTTCACCTTCCTGCGGCTTCTCCTGGGCGGTGTCGGGAATGATGATGCCGCCGGCGGACTTCGCTTCGGCGTCAACTCTGCGCACCACGACTCGGTCGTGGAGAGGTCGGAATTTCATCGGTGTTTCCTTTTTGAGGGGCGCGGCCCGGGCCGTATGTCCGGCCGGGCGCCGCCGTTGGCACTCTACGGAGGCGAGTGCCAATCCGCCCGGGGTTTATGAATTTCCACCGGCAATGTCAAGGATTTCCGGAAATATTATTAGTATCATCTACATACAAGGCGCCAAAATATTGGATGTATCGCGATATTTATTTCAGCCTTGTAATAATAATTCCAAATATTACATACCATTCGCGGTCGCAAATTCTTGCGTCCGTATATTGAAAGACCTTTCCCATGACCAATACCGTTTCGCCGACGCCGCAGACGCCCGCCACCGAAGTCAAACCGGATGCCCCGGCCGTTCCGGCGGACAAGCCCGAGCAGAAGAAAACCGAGACGCCGACCAAGACGTAGTCGCACCGGGATTTTCGGGGGGAGCCTCGCACGTCTGCTCCCCTCCACTGCCGCAAGGAGCGTCGACCATGAGCCTCAACTTCCCCAATCCCAGCCGCAGCTACGATCCCGACCGACGCCGCATTCGCTTCTGGGGTCACGACACCGCGATGGAGGTGCCGTTCTTCCTGGAGGAGAACGCAATCTTCATCCTCTACCCCAAGACACAGAACACAGAGGCAGGAATCCTGGCTGCTTTCGACGCGGGCCGCGAGCGCATCTTCGCCGTGGCCGCGAAGGTCTATGCCCCCGGCCAGCACCGCAGCTTCTACAACCTCACCGGCGACCAGTTCTCGCGGGCTGCATCGGCGTGACGATCCGGTCCACCGTCAAGACCGTGCGATTCACGCAGCCCTTTCGTCTCAGCGGCATAGACGACGTGCAACCGCCCGGCGAATACCACGTGACCACGGACGAAGAGCAGATCGACAGCATGACGCAGGTTGCGTGGCGCCGTGTCGCCACGACGATCCTGCTCTCACGCGGTGGCACCAGCCAGAGCTATCCCATCAACCCGATCGACCTCGAGGCGAGCCTGATGCGCGACGCCGGTCTGACCGTTCCACCGCCGGCAGAACGCGAGGCGGTGCGCTGAATTCCGTTTGTACCTCGCCGCGTTCTGGCAACAAACCCCGGCGGGCACGGCTCGCAACAAAAAGAAGGAAAAAGCTCCATGAAAACTCCCAAGGAACTCAAGCCGGCAGCCTGGGGCGCCATTGGCGGAGCAGCCGCTCTGGCCATTTTCGGCTTCACGATGGGCGGCTGGGTGACGGGCGGCAGTTCCGCGGCGGCGGCGAAAGACGGCGCCGAGACCGCGGTCATTGCGGCCTTGGCCCCGATTTGCGCGCTGCAATTCCGCGAGCAGTCCGACGTCGACGCCAAGCTCGCCGAACTCAAAACGATGCGCAGCTACGAGCAGTCAAGCTACGTCGAAAAGGGCGGCTGGGCGACAATGCCGGGCAGCAAGGATCCTGTGAAAGGCGTTGCTGCCTCTTGCGCGACCATTTTGACGACCAGCACCTGAACCGAACTGCACCGCAGGGATTTTCGATCCGCCAATTGCGACGATCGGGGATCGAAGTACCGGAGCCGGCGTTCTTCGCCGGCTCCCAACCGCGTCCATCGACGTTGCCGAACTGGTCGGAGTCGGCGACAACGTTCGCGGGGAAGAGGTGGACTCCGTATTCCGCCAATGGGCCATGTTCTGCGCCTGGGCTTCCGGCGGCCGCGAGGGGTGCCAGCAGCAACGCGGGGATAACCACCGAGGAACGGTGCCCGGCAGGCTTGGATATGGCGACCGCGCCCTGGAGAAATTTCCCATCGAGTGGTCGAGGCAACGGATGATCGTCAGGGAGACCCTGTAGGTCCGCTTTGCGCCAAAAGCGGACATGGAAGGCTGCGCCGACTGCGATTCGCTACTCCAAAGGCGAGAGGCCTATCACCCGGGAAGCCATGAGCTGCTAAAATGGCTCAACGACCGGGGGGATCGACGTGAGCGACGTTCTTGACGTGGTGGTTGTCGGCGCCGGTTGGGCCGGGCTCAGCATCAGCCATGGCCTGCGCGCCTCAGGCATTTCGCATGTGGTACTTGAGCGTGGACGAATAGGAGAAACGTGGCGCTCGCAACGCTGGGACTCCTTTCACTTCAACATCCCTCGAGTTCTCACGGTGATGCCCGGGGACTGTTACGACGGAAACGATCCAGAAGGCGCGATGACCCGCGACGAGTTCGTTTCCATGCTGGAGGACTTTACCTCCCGGCACAACCTGCCCGTCCATGTTGGCGAGTCAGTGATCGACGTAACGCCGGACACCGCGAACGGCTTTGTCGTACGGACATCGGGGCGAAGGTTGAGTGCTCGGAACGTGGTAGTCGCAAGCGGCAGCCTCAATCGACCGAAACGTCCGGCGGTGTCGCAGCAGATCTCTCCACGTGTCCGTCAAATCGATGCATCAAGCTACCGTTCTGCCGCGGGCCTCGAACCGGGGGCGGTGCTTGTAGTGGGAAGCGGCCAGTCGGGTGGCCAGATTGCCAAGGATCTTGCCGACGCCGGTCGAGAAGTCTTCCTTGCGACAAGCAAGCTCGGCCGTATTCCGTGGCGCTATCGAGGCCGAAATCTGGCCCTCTGGCTCGTTGATGGCGACATGCTGGAGCAGCGACGCGAGGAATTTGTCCTGCCGTCTGGTGCTGTCCCAGCCCGTGCCTTGCAGGGCGCGCTCGAGACTTTAAGCTTGCAGTCACTGAGCGCTCTCGGTGTCGTGCTGCTCGGGAGGCTGGAAAGAGGCGAAGGCATGGTGGTGGCCTTCTCCGATGACGTCGCCGAAAACATCCGCTTCGCCGACGAGGCATCGGCAACCTTACGCCGCAGGATCGACGACTACATCGCGCGAGCGGGCATCAAGGCGCCAGACGCTACAGACGACCCGGCCGAGGTGGTAGCCGCTAAGGTCCCGTCGCCGCCAATGACCTCGCTCGACCTGAAGGCCAACGGTATCGGCACCATCATCTGGTGCACTGGCTTCGACGGCGATTTCAGTTGGCTCAAGGTCCCTGGTGCCATCGGCACGGATCAACAGCCGTGCCACGTGAACGGCATAGGTGCAGCGAGCGGGCTCTATTTCCCCGGCCTCGACTTTGCCTCTACCCGTAAGTCGGGGACGATCCTCGCGGCCACAGAGGAAGCTCGTACGATGGTGACGCATATCCTTGGACGCCTTGACCGCGCATGAGGGCTATCCAATGTCCGCAAAGGGTCAGAAGCGGAAATGAGCGGCAAATTGCAAAGTCCGCTCTGAGGCCAACTGCGGGAGTCACCGGCCGCAGCTGGCTCCTCCTTGGCTGCCGTACGCGCCGCCCGAAATCCGCGACCCCCCAGGCATGGCCCGCGCTCACCATCCGCTGCCACGTCGTGCCCTTGGACGAAGCATTGCGCGACAACGGGCATGCCGCGAGCCCACAGGCCCGCTCGGTCACAGCTTGGAGTTCAGCCAGGATAGCTCGATCTTCACCGGGCCATCCACCAGCGTCCTCGGATCGACGGACGGAGCACGCGCGACGTCAGCCTCAGGGACTCCGAAACCGGCCATGGCCTCGACCTGACCGCGATGGAAAGCGTCCGGATGATGCGCGCGGCGCGCTATGTCAGTGCTCTATCGGTTCGGGAGAACCGGGCCGGCGGAAGGGTCGCGGCACCTGCCGGGGAGTTTCCCGAACTGCGAGGAGACGAACTGACGGCCCCCCCTTGCGGGTCTTGCAGCGAGGAAGCGCTGGTTTTCGAGTTTCGTTTGGTGCTATGACGGAGCCCGCTGGATCGCAAGAGGTGCATGCAGTGAGCGCTCGCGGGATCGTTTTCGTGATCGTGGTCGCCGCCGGTTTCTTCACCTGGGGCGTGGTCACCGGAAGTACATCCTGGATTTCCCTGGACCTCGGTTTACGCCGCGGGCCAGCAGGTGACCGGCCTTCTGCGCCGGGTTGGGGCATTGCCGCCGAGACAGGGGCAGGTAAAGAACTCCCGGGCTGTTGAATTTCGACCTCACCGTCATCAACGACAACAGTCCTCTGCCGGGGGCCGGCGGAGGGATGGCGCTCGCCGACGCAGGCATTCTCATTGCCCGCGATCTGGATGGCAGAGTTGCGTTCTACAGCTTCGAGCGCGACGACCTGTCGACTTTTCGCGTTCAAGCTTCCCGATACCAACCAAAACAGACTTCCGGACCGCACGCCTTCCGGCAGGAATTTCAATCCCGATACCGTGCGGTATCAGGACCTGGAGTTATTTGCCGAGAGCGACGGCGAGCATCTTGCGGTCACGCATGACTACTACGACCCGGAGCGCGTTTGTTTCTCGACCCGCCTTGAAGAGGCGCGATTGCCGGCGGATTGGACCGCTCCCCTTGCGAGGGGTGCCCAGCCGGTGCTCCTCTACTGGAAGGTCCTGATCGATGGTGTGGCCTTGCTTGCCGTTTGCCGAAACACGGGTTCCGTTCGCCGGCATTCAGTCGGGCGGCCGCATCGTTCGGGCGCCGGATGGTGGGCTGTTCGTTACGACCGGCGATCTGGAATCCGACGGAATTGACAGCAAGCGGCCTGCGGTCGCGCAGGAGCGGAAGCACTCATGGGCGCGTATTCCATTTCGATCCGCTGACCGGGGT
>CAWCSF010000002.1:0-149438 GCA_963798195.1 uncultured Alphaproteobacteria bacterium
GTTGCGTTTTGAACGCCAAGATCAGGATCGCGCTCGGGCTGGACATCAATCCGGTATTTTTGCCCGAACAATTCCATTGCTTCGTGTAGCATCCACGCAAATGGCACCGCCGGCGCCGAATAGGGCGGATGGCGCAGTGGCGTCTCTGTGAAATGACCATGGCTCGTCTCGGGACCGCGGTTTAGGGACGAGGGGCGATGCGCGTGTACTCGAACGGCGCCATGAAACCGACCCGTTCGGAAACGCAGATTGGCCACCTCGCTTGCGGCAGGTCCTTGAAGCTTCGTCCTGCTACGACCTCTTCGGCGGCGTCATCACGTTCCTCGGCAATTCGCTTGAGCTTAAGGCATGAGCCGTTTAGCCGGGGCGCGGCGCAGATCCGCCCGTCCCATCCCGTGTAGTGCCAGGGCACCCGGATAGAGAGATCGCGCAAGGGAAATTTCATCGATCGCTTCTGCCTTCCGCCGAAAACAGCGCTCGCTTCGGGGTCCGAGGACGGTATCCATAAGTAGGCTACGATCGATCCTGGTGTTGCGAGCCTCACACGATGTCTCCAGCAAGAGCAGGCAGGCGTGGCACGCCGCCCCGTGCAACGGCCTGTCATCGTCGTTGCTGTTGGGCGTGTGCTCAGCGCAAAAGGGATCGTTAGAGCACAAAGCCAATCGCTCAATTGCGCTGGACAAGATCTAACCGATTCGATCGGCCATACTGCTGGGGCCTCCGAGCGTACCCTGTCCGCCCGCAGTTGACGTGTAGATCATGATGGCGAAGCGATCAGCTTGCCCCGCGTCACTCGCATAGATCCGTTCTTTGAGAGACGAGATTGGGTATCCGCATTCGAGGGCTAGTTCGGTCATCAGGGAGTGAGAAAGGGAATGCAGCGCCCAGTACGCGGCGCCGAGAGGGATGGGTGGCCGGTTGAAGTGCTCAGCATCACGCCGCTCACCATCCTGCAGAATGCGTGCTTCGTCGCCGAATTTCTCAAGCCAGTCCTTGAGGAAAGTCGGCGAGATGTGGAGGAATATCCCTTCATCAAATTGCTCGATCGCCGGCAGCCACGTGACTTCGCGAGCGAGATCGGCCCCGTCGACCGCGAGCTAAATCTCGTCCAGCTCGCTTTCGGCCGAGGTCGGCGGAGGCTTAAGCCGGGTAAAGGCGTAGAGGCATGTGACCTCGCGCAGGCGATGAACCCTCACAACGCCCTGACGCAAGTCGTCCCACCGAGGCGCGAGGCCAAGGAGGGATCGTCGGCTTTCTGATTTTCGTGGCAGGGAGGCTTCCTCATCGCATGCCGGTGCGCGCAGTCGGGGCGCACCCCGGGCTTGGCCCAAAAAAGTTCAGCTCGTCCCTCCACCCCAAAAGAGGTCGGCACGAACCGCGGCCTCCGACGCTTATCACTTCGGCAGCGGCCGATGGGCCAGCTCCCTCACCTTTTTCACGAAGCACAATCCTAGCCTTCGGGCGCGCGGCAGCAGCGGACAAGTATGCCGACGTTGCCACCGTCTGGGCGCCTACGCGGGCGATGACCTCAACCGGCCGCGAGTTGTCCGCCGACCACTCCTCGAGGCGAACCGCAGGTCTTCAACTGGGCGACTCATGGCCTGAGAATGTATTGGGAATCATTCCGGGCGAGTGGTTCTGCCAGCGCCGTTTTTCGGCGCGATTGGTTGGCCCGTCGTCCGCCAAAATCCACCGGCGTGTGCAGCCGCATATTCGACGGTTATTCGATAAACCGTCGCGACCTACCGCTAAGTACTTGATTTAATTGGCGCTCCCTAGGGGACTCGAACCCCTGTTTTCGCCGTGAGAGGGCGACGTCCTGGACCGCTAGACGAAGGGAGCGGAAGCCGGCGCATTGCGCGCTCGGACGCCTCGATATAGCGGTGAGACCCGTCGCTTGGCAAGGCTTGGCTCGGCCGGCGCCTGTGACCTCGGCCGAGCCAATCGTTGAGACCTATTCAGCCACAACGTCGAGCCGGCCGGTAACCTCAAGTGTCTGAACATCCACGAAAACGAGGGCCGTGCGGCCATCCGGCTGCGCGTAGGTGAGCACCAGCCGGCGGCCATCGACAGTGGTAGAGACCAGTTCCGCGCCCGGTTGCAGTCCCATCCCGGCAAGTGCGATCACCGGTATCGGCTGCCCGGGCTGCCAGGCTGTCATAGGCGGCTTGTCGCCGGTGGCAATCTTGTAGAGGATCGCCGCGAAAACCGCGAAGATGCCGAGCCCCAGGGTGAGCCCGGCAATGAGAAACAGCCGGCTCAGCCGCGCACGGACCCGTTCGATCGCCGGATCGAGCGGTTTTTCTTCATCGTCGTCGAGAGATGGAATGGGCATGGTGACGAAAGAGCCTGCCACGCGGGTTGATCTGACAGTTGCGGACGACGCCGCCGGCACGCGCCTCGACGCCTGGCTGGCCGGAGCGGTTGCCGACCTCGGCCGCAACCGCGCCAAGACGCTGATCCTCGAGGGGCATGTCGCGATCGGCGGGCGGACGATAATGGAGGCCAAAAGGCCGGTCAAACCGGGCGACCGGGTGGCCGTTGACCTCCCCCCAATCCAGCCGGCAGAGCCCCGCGCCGAGGCAATCCCGCTCACGATCGTCTACGAGGACGATGACATCATCATCATCGACAAGCCCGCCGGGCTCGTCGTCCATCCGGCGGCCGGACACCAAGGCGGGACGCTCGTCAACGCATTGATCGCCCATTGCGGCGACAGCCTTTCCGGCATCGGCGGCGTAGCCCGGCCGGGCATTGTGCATCGCCTCGACAAGGACACCACCGGCCTCATGGTCGTTGCCAAGACGGACCGCGCCCACCGCGGCCTTGCCGCGCAGTTTGCCGACCACGGCCGCACGGGTCCGCTGGAGCGCGCGTACTGGGCCCTGGTCTGGGGGGTGCCCGACCGGCCGCAAGGCACCGTCGATCTCCCCCTCGCCCGCTCAACCCGCAACCGCGAGAAGATCGAGGTCAAACGTACCGGCGGCAGGACGGCGATCACACACTACCGGGTCGAAGAGCGGTTCGGGCCCGACGACCAGCCGACCGTCGCATCCCTCGTGGAATGTGCCCTGGAAACGGGCCGCACCCACCAGATCCGGGTGCATATGGCCGCGATCGGCCACCCGGTGGTCGGCGACCGGGCCTATGGTTCCGGCTTCGCTACCAAGGTCTCGCTCCTGCCCGAACCAGCCCGTTCTGTAGTGGCGGACTTTCCGCGCCAGGCGCTCCATGCTTACCTCCTGGGCTTCGAGCACCCGGTGACCGGTGCCGAGATGCGCTTTGAAACCGGTTTGCCGGACGACATGGGGACGCTAGTCTCCGCACTTAAGTCATTGTGAACAATATTTAATCCGGGACCGCGCCAAAGGGGCGTGTTTCCGACAAAATCCTCCCTATATATCCATGTGCCGCGCGTGCCGTCTGACGGACGCCCGGCACCGAACTCGCCGGACTGGGCCGGGAGTTCAAAACGGAAAGGGGCGCATACCATATGGCCCGTGCAGCACTGCCCGCGATTGCCGCCGGCGAATCCGGCCTCTCGCATTACCTCTCCGAAATTCGCAAGTTTCCGATGCTCGCGCCTGACGAGGAGTACATGCTCGCCAAGCGTTACAAGGAGCACGGAGACCGTGATGCCGCGCATCGTATGGTGACCAGCCACCTCCGGCTCGTTGCCAAGATCGCCATGGGCTACCGCGGCTACGGCCTGCCCATCGGCGAGGTCATTTCCGAGGGCAACGTCGGCCTCATGCAGGCCGTCCGCCGTTTCGAACCGGAAAAGGGCTTCCGCCTGGCGACCTACGCCATGTGGTGGATTCGCGCGGCGATCCAGGAATACATCCTGCGCTCGTGGAGCCTGGTGAAGATGGGCACCACGGCCAACCAGAAGCGATTGTTCTTCAACCTGCGCAAGGTCAAGGGCCAGATTCAGGCTCTCGAAGAGGGCGACCTCAAGCCAGATCAGGTTGCGCAGATCGCCACCAAGCTCGGCGTGCCTGAAGAAGACGTTATCTCCATGAACCGTCGGCTTGGCGGCGACGCCTCACTGAATGCGCCGTTGCGCAGCGACGGCGAGACCGGCGGCGAGTGGCAGGACTGGCTGGTGGACGACGCACCGACACAGGAACAGCGCCTCGCCGACGACGAGGAACTGAGCAGCCGGCGTCAATTGCTGAGGAACGCCATGGACGTCCTCAACGATCGCGAACGCCGCATCTTCGAGGCGCGGCGTCTCGTCGACGACCCGATCACGCTGGAGGAGTTGTCCACCGAGTTCGGGGTGAGCCGCGAGCGCGTCCGCCAGATCGAGGTGCGCGCGTTCGAGAAGGTGCAGAAGGCGGTGAAGAAGGGCGCGAAGGAGCTTGAGGCTCCCCGCGCCCAGATCGAGGCCGCCGGCGCCTGACCTAAAAACTACCGCGGCGCGAACGCGTAGCTCTCTACCGGCGGCACCGTTTCAAGCAGCCCCGCATCCTTCATGAATTCGGCAAAGCGGTCATAGCGTCCGGCGTCCAGCGCCGCCGGGCGCTTGGCGAAGCGCGGCAGCGTCAACGCGAACGCTTGGCGGTTCAGCTCGTCGTCCAGATCGGTGTGCGACTTCAGGAACATCGCCAGCGCTTCATCCGGATGGTTGGTGAGGAAGATCGTTGCTTCCTCCACTGCCGCGATGAACGGGGCAAGGCGGGGGTCATCGCGCAGCTTCGTGCTGGTGACGTAGATCAACTCGTCGTAGGCCGGGACCCCATTTTCTTCCGGATAGAAAGCAACGCCGGGCCGTCCTTCGATCGCAAGCTGGGTCAGCTCGAAATTGCGGTAGCCATCGATCGCGGCGTCCACCTGGCCGGACATCAGCGCCGTGACCAGATTAAAGTTGACGTTGACCAGCGTTACGTCGGCGGCGGTGAGGCCCACGGACTTCAGAATGGCGCCGAGATAAGCATCCTGAAGTCCGGCGACCGAATAGCCGATCTTCTTGCCCTTGAGGTCGGCCAGCGACTTCACGGGTCCGTCCTTCAGCACGATGAGACAGTTGAGCGGCGTCTCGATGAGCGTGCCGAACCGGGCGAGCGGCAGCCCCTCCTTCACCTGCAACATAAGGTCGGGCTGGTAGGTAACGGCGATGTCGGCCTGGCCGGCGGCGACAAGGCGCGGCGGCGCGCTCGGATCGGCCGGCGCGATCAGCTCGACGTCAAGCCCGTGGCGCGCGAAGAAACCGCCCTCCTGGGCTATCACCAGTGGCGCGTGATCCGGGTTCACGAACCAGTCGAGCAGGACCGTGAGCTTGTCCGAAGCTTGCACTTGAAGTGGATTCAGAAGTGCAAGCACCGCGGCCAAGCACAGGAACCGATTCAGCATTTTCATTTTCCGGAATTCCTTCACTGGGATTCCTCCGCCCACGGCGTGAGGTTGGCGGTGAGAAGATCGACGATCGCGCGCAGGATCACCGACATCGCCGCGAGCAGGATCAGCGCGGCGAACATCACCGCCGTCTGCGCCCGTGCATTGGCGACGAGCATGGCGTAGCCCAGTCCGGACGAGGCTCCGACCCATTCGCCGATGAGCGCGCCGATCGGGGCATAGACGGCGGCCAGACGGAGGCCGGTGACCAGCGCCGGCAACGCGCCGGGCACGCGCAGCAGGGTCACCACCTGCCATCGGCGGGCGCCGTAGAGGCGCGCCAGGTCGAGGAGGTTCGGATCAGCGCGGGAGAGACCATCGGCGAACGCCGATGCGACCGGGAAGAAGATCGCGATCGTCGCCATCACGATCTTCGAAGCGAGACCGAAACCGAACCAGAGCGCCAGCAGTGGGGCGATGGCGAACACCGGGATCGCCTGACTGACGACCATGACCGGCAGCAGGACGCGGCGGGTAAGCGGCAGGAAGCTCATGAGGAGCGCCAGACCGGCGCCGAGCGAGGCCCCGGCGACGAGCCCGATCAGGGTTTCCGTCAGCGTGGTCACTGCATGGACCCGCCACAGGTCCGGCCGATTACGCAGCGCTTCGAATACCTGTAACGGATCCGGAAGCATGAACGGCGGCGGCTGGAAGATCACGATGATTGCCTGCCAGATGATCAGCAGCCCGACGGCAACGCCGAGCGCACGCAGCGCGATCATCGCCCCCTGCCCAGATCAATTTGACACACCGCGGCCAAGGCAAGCTCCCGGACAATCCAGGCAGGCAGGCGAAGCAAGTCGGCGGAGAAAGTTCCCGTCCCTTCGCCGGCATGACCCGGATCAGGTTCGAAGGGTTCGGCCTTGCGGCCATCTCAGCTCGAACGACGAGCACCCCTCGGAACGCACGGAGCATTGCAGGCTTGCCGCCGAGCGGCAAGCGCTTTTCGGAATGGCTGCTATCCGGTCCAGGCAGCCAGCGCCTGGTCGACAGCCCGTTCGCCCGGCGTACCCTTCTCGAACGTCAGGATCGCGCGCTGGCCGGTTTCGTAAACCAAAGGCAGGTCGATCCAGCTGCGTTCCTTAAGCAGGGTCAGGTTGTTCTGGATGTCGTTGTCGAGCGCCGAAAGCGCGATCCAGAAGAATCCGTCTGCGACTTTAGCGGAAGCGCCTATGAGCGGCTGACCGCGCGCGTCTTCGGCCGGCTTGAGCACGAGGCGCGGCACATTGCTGATGCTCTTGCCAGGAAAGTTCCCATCGGCCTGCGTAATGATCTCGATCAGGTGGCTCGCGGGAAGGCTCTGATCCGAGTTCTTCCTGAACGTTACCTTGATCTTGAGGCCGCGTTCGGGGACGTCGAGATTGGCCACGACCACAGCACCATCGGCGCCATCGGGATTGTAGCTCCAGGTTACGGCCGCGTTGATCTGTGTGACGCCCGCCGCAGCCTTGGCGCTGTCCAGCGGCTCCTCATAGAGCACAGCCTTCTGCGCCACCGGCACCGCGCCGGCCGCATTCGCATCCGCTGGCGCCGCATTATCGCCGCCCTGGTCTACAACGCGTACACCCGGCGACGCCGCGATGCCATTGCCGGCGAGCAGCCGATCGCTGTCCTTGTTGGATGTGTCATCCGCTACAGGGGCGGCCGGAGGCGGCTCCGAGGTGTCAGTGGTAACCGGAGGCTGATTGTCGACGGACGCGATGAGGTCTGAGATCAGACCGCGCTGCGACCATGCGAGGGCCGCAAGTCCACCAACCATGGCCAGAATAACAACCAGCAGCAATATTGTCGGCAGACGCGACGGCCGCGCGCGAATGTCCTCGAAGTCGGCTTCGATTTCGCGCCCACCGCCCCGGCGTCGTGCCGGTTGCGCCGAACGATCGCGATCCCGGTCGCGCCCATCGAGGTAAGGCTCCGGCGTGTAGCGCGCTGCTGGCTCCGCACGGGGCGCCTCGGCGGCCTCCCACTCGTAGTCCGGCGCCAACCGCGGTTCGCGGCCTGGCCGGCGGCCCGAACGATAGTCGTTCGACGGCGGCACATAAGGCGCCGGCTCTTCCGGAGGCAGATAACGTCCGCGCTCGCCCGCGTGGAAATCGGCGCCTGGATTGCCGAAGTCGCCGCGCGCAGGGGCCGCTCGCTCCAGCGGCGGCGGAGGCGCCGCGCCACCACGTGTCTCCGCCTCGCGGATTGCGCGGCGGAACACATCCTGCGGCGACGCAGCCGAAACCTCTTCGGCCTCGTCATAAACGGGTTCAGGCGGCGGCTCGACGGCTTCGCGCGGTGGGGGTGCAGCTTGAGGCTGGCTTGGCCGTCCAACGGTGCGCGGTGCGCCACCGGCGGCTTCGCGCTCGGCACGACGAATCGCCTCTTCAAGCTCAAGCCGCTGACGCGATATCTCGGATGTCGGCAGAGGCGGAACGATCGCCTTCAACTGCCCAATCAGCGCATTGCGCGCCTTGTCGTAGACAGCACGGCGCGCCTCGGCGGTATTGGTCTCAAGGCTCGCAACAGCCCTGCTGAGAACGGCGTAGTATTCAGCCATTTCCTCGCTCTGCGAAACCTCTTAACGAATCGCCTTAGTCCTGGAAAGGATCGTGTACCAGAATCGTATCGTCACGCTCGGGACTTGTCGAAAGTAAGGCTACCGGAACTCCGATTAATTCTTCCACATGCCTTACGTATTTGACCGCCTGGGCCGGCAAATCATTCCATGTGCGAGCCCCAGCCGTCGAATCTTGCCAGCCTTCCATCGTCTCGTAAATCGGTTCGACCCGGGCCTGTTCCCCTTGGGCTACCGGCAAATGGTCAATTTCGCGTCCATCAAGCCGATAACCTACTGAAATTTTTATGGATTCCAAGCCGTCCAGCACGTCGAGCTTGGTCAGAGCGATGCCGTTGATGCCTGAGATGCGCACAACCTGGCGGACCAGGGCCGCGTCGAACCAGCCACACCGCCGCTTCCGCCCGGTGACGGTGCCGAATTCCTTGCCGACGCGCCCGAGTCGCTCGCCCGCCTCTCCGGTATCCTCGGTCGGGAACGGCCCCTCCCCCACACGTGTGGTGTAGGCCTTCGTGATTCCGAGCACGTAGTCGCCCGCGTGGGATCCCAGACCGGACCCCGTCGCCGCCTGCCCGGCGACGATATTGGAGGAGGTCACGTAGGGATACGTGCCGTGGTCCACGTCGAGGAGCACGCCCTGTGCGCCCTCGAATAGAATGCGCTTTCCAGCGCGGCGCGCATCATCGAGCCGGCGCCATGCGGAACCCATGAACGGCAGGATCTTCGGTGCGATCTCCTTCAGACCGGCGAGCAGTGCTTTGGCATCCACCTCCTCGGCGCCGCTGCCACGACGAAGTGCGTTGTGATGAGCCAGCAGCCGGTCAAGCTTGCCCGGCAGCGCGGCGGGATCGGCGAGGTCCACGACACGGATCGCGCGCCGGCCGACTTTGTCCTCGTAGGCGGGGCCGATGCCGCGCCGGGTAGTGCCGATCGCCAGCATGCTGTTCGACGACTCGCGCGTAACGTCGAGTTCGCGATGAAGCGGCAGGATGAGCGCGGCGTTTTCGGCGATGAGCAGGCTCTCGGGCGTTACCAAGATGCCCATCCCCTTCAAGCGCTCGACCTCATCGACAAAGGCCCACGGATCAACCACCACGCCATTGCCGATGACGGACAGTTTGCCCGGGCGCACCACGCCGGACGGCAACAGGCTCAGCTTGTAGCTGACCCCGTCGATGACGAGCGTGTGGCCGGCATTGTGACCACCCTGAAAACGCACGATGATATCGGCGCGCTCGGACAGCCAATCGACGATCTTGCCTTTTCCTTCGTCGCCCCATTGCGATCCGACGACGACCACATTCGCCATACCCGCTCGACCCCCGGTAGCACTGCCATCCCGGCAAAGAATCGCCCCGGTGAAGCACCGGGGCGGCGATAGCCGGATTATACAGATTGCGTCCGGGCCATGCGACCCAAAACGGCGCGGATTCCGGAACTCTGCACCGGCGTTTGTCGCTCCGTGTCCGCTCGTCTATGAAGGCAACCCGGCCCAACGGCCCATGAACCGCCGTCCCAAGCGAACAAACCAAGTGAATGCCGCGCCCCCGCCCACGCCCAGCCGCTCGTTCTTCGATCGGCCCTACCTGCTCCTGTCGCTGACCTCGCTGTTCTGGGCGATCAACATCGTGCTCGGGCGCTTTGTGGCCGGCACAATCCCACCGGTCGCGCTGTCGGAAATCCGCTGGGCGGGCGCCGGGCTGATCGCACTGCCCTTTGCCTGGCGGCACCTGAAAGCCGACTGGCCGACGATCCGGGCACACCTTGGCATCCTGCTGTTGCTCGCGCTAACCGGCATCACGATTTACAACACGCTTGCCTACCACGGGCTGGAGTACACCACCGCGATAAACGGCTTGCTGATGCAATCGTCGGCGCCGCTGATGATCGGCCTGTGGTCGTTGATCCTCTTCCGCGACCGGCTCACGCCGGCGCAGCTTCTCGGCATCTTTACGTCCTTGAGCGGCGTGCTCGTGATCATTACCCACGGCGACGTCACCGCGTTGGCTGGCCTGACGCTGAATCCCGGAGATGTCTGGTTCCTGGTGGCGATGGTGAGCTACGCGCTCTACGCGGCGCTGCTCCGCCGCCGTCCGAAAATACACTTCCTGTCGTTTCTGGCCTTCACCATCGTCGGCGGCGCGATCATGCTTCTGCCGGCGACAGTCGGGGAGTTCCTCATCGGCCGGCGCATCGACCCGACGCCGGCCGCCTTCGCCGTACTCGCCTATGTCGTGATCTTTCCGTCGTTGCTCGCCTACATCTTTTTCAACCGGGGCGTCGAATTGATCGGCGCCAACCGCGCCGGTCCGTTCTTCCACCTCATACCGGTGTTCGGCTCGGTGATCGCCATCGCGTTCCTCGGCGAACGCCCGCAGCTATTCCACGGCGTCGGCTACGCCCTGATCGTCCTCGGCATCGTGGTGGCCCAGCGCGGGCGGAGAAAGACGGGCTAGAAGCTCAGCCGCTTCGCCTGCACCACGCCGTCCAGCGCGGCGACGCGATCGATCACGGCGTCGCGCGATCGGCTCATCCACCTCGATCAGCGCGATGGCATCGTCGCCCCGTTCCGCGCGGCCGAGGTTGAAGGTCGCGATATTTACCTGCTCGTTGCCAAGCAGCGTACCAAGACGGCCGATGAAGCCCGGCTTGTCCTTGTTGGTGATGTAGAGCATGTGCGTGCCGAAGCTGGCGTCGAGGTTGATGCCTTTGATCTGGATGACGCGCGGCTTGCCATCGGAAAAGACGGTGCCGGCAACCGAGCGCTCCTGCCGTTCGGTCTTCACCGTCAGGCGGATATAGGTCTCGTAGACGCCGCGCTGGGTTTGGCGAACCTCATCGACGGCCATGCCGCGCTCGCGCGCGACCAGCGGCGCATTGACCATGTTGACCTCGGTCAGGATCGGCCGCAGCAGCCCGGCAAGCAGCGCAGAGGTCAGCGCCTTGGTGTTCATGTCGGCAACATCGCCGGCATACTCGATGGTGGCGCCCATGATCGTCGTCTCGGTGAGCTGCCCAGCGAACGAACCGAGGTTCTCGGCAAGCTTGACGAACGGCAACAGGCGCGGCGCTTCCTCCGCGGTGATCGACGGCATGTTGAGGGCGTTGGAGACGGCGCCGTTGATCAGGTAGTCCGACATCTGCTCCGCGACCTGGATCGCGACATTCTCCTGCGCCTCGGTGGTCGCAGCACCCAGATGCGGGGTGCAGACAACATTGGGCAGGCCGAAGAGCGGGCTCGACTCGGCCGGTTCCGTCACAAACACGTCGACGCCGGCGCCGGCAACCTTGCCGGACTTGATCGCCGCCGCGAGATCTTCCTCAACCACCAGCCCGCCGCGCGCGCAATTGATGATCCGCACGCCGTCCTTCATCCTGTTGATCGCCGCCGCATCGATGATGTTCTTCGTCTTCTCGGTGAGCGGCGTGTGCAGGGTGATGAAATCAGCTCGGCGAAAAAGCTCGTCGAGCTCGACCTTGTCGACGCCAAGCTGCATCGCCCGTTCTTCCGACAGGAATGGATCGAACGCGATGACACGCATCTTCAGCCCGATCGCGCGCTCGGCGACGATGGACCCGATATTGCCGCAACCGATAATGCCGAGCGTCTTCGCCGTGATCTCGACGCCCATGAAGCGGTTCTTTTCCCACTTGCCGGCCTGGGTCGAGGCATCGGCGGCGGGAAGCTGGCGGGCTACGGCGAACATCATCGCGATGGCGTGTTCGGCCGTGGTGATCGAATTACCGAACGGCGTGTTCATCACGATGATGCCGCGCTGAGTCGCGGCAGGGACGTCGACATTATCAACGCCAATGCCGGCGCGGCCGATGACGCGAAGCTTGCCGGCGGCTTCGATGGTCTTGGAAGTGACCTTGGTCGCCGAGCGGATGGCAAGGCCATCGTAGTTGCCGATGGCGGCAAGGAGCTTCTCCTTGTCCTTGCCCAGATCGGGCAGATAGTCGACGTCAACACCACGGTCCTTGAATATCTGGACGGCGGCCTTGGAGAGCTTGTCGGAGACGAGCACCTTCGGGGTGGTCATGGTCTGATCCTTGTGCGGAAGAATGAGCGTGACGCGTCGCGCGCGTCGTCCACGACCGCCGGGAGGGCCAGATGTGAACGACGCCAGCGGCGTCTAGGCGGCTTGTGCGAGCGAGGCTTTCTCTTCCGCGTAGCCCCATTCGAGCCATGCGGTGAGCGCAGCGAGATCGGACGTCTCGATGGTAGCGCCCGACCAGATGCGGAAATGCGGCGGCGCATCGCGATGAAAGGCGATGTCGTAGGCGGCGCCTTCCTTGTCGAGACGGGCGGCGATCGCGCGAACGAACGCCTCCTGCCCGGCAAGATCGAGCCGCGCGACGTCTGGATCGATCACCTTCAACGTGACCGACGTGTTGGAGATCGTCTCCGGATCCTCAGCGAAGAAATCGATCCACGGCGTCTTCGCCGCCCAATCCGCCAGAACCTTGAGGTTGGAGTCGGCGCGTGCCATCAGGCCTTTAAGTCCGCCCACCGATTTCGCCCAGCCGAGCGTGTCCAGGTAATCCTCGACGCACAGCATCGACGGCGTGTTGATCGTCTCGCCGACGAAAATGCCTTCGTTGATCTTGCCGCCCTTGGTCATGCGGAAGAGCTTCGGCAGCGGCCATGCCGGCGTATAGGTTTCGAGCCGCTCCACTGCCCGCGGCGACAGGATCAGCATGCCGTGCGCCGCCTCGCCGCCGAGCGCCTTTTGCCAGGAGAACGTGACAACGTCCAACTTGGTGAAATCGAGCGGCTGGGCAAACGCCGCCGAGGTCGCGTCGCAGATGGTCAGGCCGGTGCGATCTGCGGCGATCCAGTCAGCGTTCGGCACGCGCACGCCCGAGGTGGTGCCGTTCCAGGTGAAGATCACGTCGTGGGACGGATCGACCTGAGAGAGATCGGGCAGCTTGCCGTAATCCGCCTTGATGGTGCGGGCATCCTTCAGCTTGAGCTGCTTGACGACATCCGTAACCCACCCGAGCCCGAACGACTCCCACGCCAGAACATCGACGGGGCGCGCGCCGAGCAGCGACCACAGCGCCATCTCCATCGCGCCGGTGTCGGAGGCCGGAACGATGCCAATGCGATAATCGGCGGGAACCTGAAGGACTTCGCGGGTGAGATCGATGGCCTGCTTGAGCTTGGCCTTGCCGATCTTGGCGCGGTGCGAACGGCCGAGTGCCGCATTGCGCAAAACATCCAGCGACCAGCCAGGTCGCTTGGCGCAGGGTCCGGAAGAAAAATTGGGATTAGCCGGGCGAACGCCGGGCTTGGCGGGAGCATTCATAAGTCTACCCTCACAGATAGAAGCCCCTCGGTGGGGAGGGGTGGCCCGCCGCGGCAGATACGCCTCGCCGACTGCGGAGTCAACGGGAGGTGCTGCGACAAACGCGAGCGCATTCTGTGGGGAAGCGAACAAAGAAACGCCGCCGGCCCCGAGGGACCGGCGGCGCCTGAAGTGCGCCTGGAGAGGCGATCAGTATTTGACGACGGCGGGACCGTAGTACTGCGGCGCGCCAAATTCGTAGCGCAGGCCCACCTTCACGTCGTGCGAGTAGATGCCCTGGAACTGCATCGGCGTGCACGAACCGCAGGTGCTGTCGAAGTTGGTGAATGTGCCCGTCTGCGCATCGCCAAGGCTGACGAAGCTGTAGCCCACGTCAAGCGAGAGGTTCGGGTTGATTTGCCAGGCAGCGCCGGCATGCAACGCCCAGGCGAGGCTCCACTTGCTGCCCGTCGCAGCATAACCACCGCCACCAGTAATCACGTTGGTGTCCACGAAATCGTAGATGGTGTTGTAGGAAACACCGACACCGGCGCCGAGATAGGGCGTGATGCCGTGGATCGGGCTGAAGTCGTAGTAGCCGTTTACGAGGAATAGCCACTCTTGCTTTTTGCCGGTGTAGTGGTTCGTCGCGCAATCGCCGGTCGGCGAGTAGGTGCAATCGCTACCGAAGTTACTGTCCGTCGTATCTTCGTCGTAGCGATCAAGCGCGCTGAACGCCGACTTTCCGCGATACTCACCGGTCAGATCGAAACGGAGATGATCGCTGTGGCGGTAGCCGATGCCAAGGCCGAAGATCGGGACCGCATCGAAATTCCCCTGGTCCAGCCACTGAAACGACAACGGATCCGAAAACGACTCATGCTGCAGTCCGCCGAAGTGCTGGCCAGCCATGCCGATATGGCCGCGCAGATACCAAGTGTGGCCGACCTCAATGGGCGGCGGCACATAAGGCGGAATTTCGGGCATGTCGGCCGCCAGCGCACCGGCTGAAACGAACAGCCCCATAGCAGCCCCGATGACGGAGTATCCCAAGCGACCCATAACCCATTCCTTTCCCTGTGACTTCCGCCGCGATTCGCGGCGATACTTTCTGGAAAGGAACACTCGCGGAGAATGCTTAACCCGCGGTTAACTACGCTTCTTAACCACGTTTATTTACCTTAACGAACGGTAAAAGCTTTCTCGTTGCTTAGGAAATCTAGGTTGTTCTGACAGGGGAAGTCTTAACGAAAACGGCCGCCCAAAGGCGGCCGTTCATTACCTTCGCGCCGCTGGCCGCAACGATTTCTAACCTTGAGGCTGGGGCGCCATGCCGCCCTCTGGCTCTGCGCCGGGCGAGCCCTTCGGCTTGCTCTTGGTAACCGGCACCGCCGAACCCTTGGTCGAGGCCGCCTCTTCCGGCGTCTCGCGCACCGGCGGCTTGCCGGCGAGCAGGTTACGGATCTCGTCGCCGCTCAGCGTCTCGTATTCGAGCAGGCCCTGGGCGAGTTTCTCCAGTTCGTCGGCGTGATCGGAGAGAATCTGCCGCGCTTCGGAGAGACCGCTCTCAACCAACCGGCGAATTTCCGCGTCGATCTTTTGCGCGGTCTGCTCGGAGATGTTCTGCTGACGCGACACGGAGTGACCGAGGAACACTTCCTCCTGGTTCTCTCCGTAGGCAACCGTGCCCAGTTCGTCGGACAGGCCCCAGCGCGTGACCATCATACGCGCAAGGCGTGTCGCCTGCTCGATGTCGGACGCGGCGCCAGATGTGACCTTCTCCTTGCCGAAGATTACCTCTTCGGCGACGCGGCCGCCCATCATGATGGCGAGGCGCGACGTCATCTGCTCCACGCTCATCGACAGCTTGTCGCGTTCGGGTAGCTGCATGACCATGCCCAGCGCACGGCCGCGCGGAATGATGGTCGCCTTGTGTACCGGGTCCGTCGCCGCGACGTGCAGCGCGACGATCGCGTGGCCGGCCTCGTGATAGGCGGTCAGGCGTTTCTCGTCCTCGGTCATGACAAGCGTGCGGCGCTCGGCGCCCATCATCACCTTGTCCTTGGCGTCCTCGAACTCCGACATCGTCACCAAGCCGCTTGCCGCGGCGGGCGGCGAGCAGCGCCGCCTCGTTGACGAGGTTCATCAGGTCGGCGCCGGAGAAGCCGGGTGTGCCGCGCGCAATCACCTTGAGATCGACATCCGGCGCCAGAGGCACCTTGCGCACGTGCACCTTGAGAATCTTCTCGCGGCCGACGACGTCCGGGTTCGGCACGACGATCTGCCGGTCGAAACGGCCGGGGCGCAGCAGCGCCGGATCGAGCACGTCAGGCCGGTTGGTCGCGGCGATGAGAATGATGCCCTCGTTCGCCTCGAAGCCGTCCATCTCAACCAGCAACTGGTTGAGCGTCTGCTCGCGCTCGTCGTTACCGCCACCGAGGCCCGCGCCGCGATGGCGACCGACCGCGTCGATCTCGTCGATGAAGATGATGCAGGGCGCGTTCTTCTTCGCCTGCTCGAACATGTCGCGCACGCGCGACGCGCCGACGCCGACGAACATCTCGACGAAGTCGGAACCGGAGATCGTGAAGAAGGGAACGTTCGCCTCGCCGGCGATGGCACGCGCGAGCAGCGTCTTGCCGGTACCGGGCGGGCCGACCAACAGCACGCCACGCGGGATGCGCCCGCCGAGCCGCTGGAACTTTTGCGGGTCGCGCAGGAACTCGACGATCTCCTCGAGATCTTCCTTCGCTTCATCGACGCCGGCGACGTCTTCGAACGTGACGCGGCCGTGCGCCTCGGTCAGCAGCTTGGCCTTCGACTTGCCGAAGCCGAGCGCCTTGCCACCTGTCCCCTGCATCTGGCGCATGAAGAAAATCCACACGGCCAGAATGAGAAACATCGGGAACCACGAGACCAGCATGCCGATCAGCGACTGCCCGCCCTCGCTCGGCGGCTTGGCCGTGATGGTGACGCCGCGCGCCTCGAGCTTCTGGACCAGCTGCGGATCATCGGGAGCATACGTCTGGAACGTGCTGCCGTCGGTATAGGAGCCGGCGATCTGTTGGCCGGCGATCACAACGTTGCGGACACGACCCTGATCGACCTCGTTCAAGAACTGCGAATACGCCACGTCGATGCCGGCGGCGCGCTGTCCGGTGTTCTGGAACAGGTTGAAAAGGGCGATCAGGACAAGCCCGATGATGACCCAGAGGGCGAAATTCCGGAAATTGGCGTTCATTGGCATCCCATTAGGGGCAGCACGGGAAGAGCCGTTGGTCACCCGTCAGGCTTCGAATGCGGTTTAAGATAGGTACTGTACCTTACGAAGCCAATAAGACTTTGCACCGTATCGTGCTGTAATTGCGGCAAAGTGAACGTTTGGCAGTCAGAGTCCGGTCGAGAAGTCCGGGAATAGCTGCGGTTCGGACAACCGATCGGCCAGAATCGGCCTGACGGCCAGATCGGCTCCCCAGGTCGTCCCCATGTAGTGATCGAGCGACGGAACCGCCACGATCCTGCCTCGGCGCAGGATCGCCGGTAGCGCCGCGACCGCGCCGGCGGGCACCTCCAGCCTTTTCAAGCCGATGGCCCGACGCCCTGCCTCACCTAAAGCGGCGACGGTGAGCCCCGGTGGAGCAAGGCGCTCAACGCCAACCCTGAAACGATGGTCCCAGACCACTGCCGTGCCTGGCTTGAGCGCCAACGGGGCGGGTGCCTCCCGGCCGATTTCGCGATAGAAACAGAAGCCGCCATTCCGCCACTCGATCACAACTCCGGCCAAGGTGCGCTTGAAGCGATCGCCGGTATGGCCTGCCATCGCCCGCGCGAGCGCATCCAGCCGTTCAAAGCGCGGCGGATAATCGTCACCGCCGATTGCCATCAGAAGACGCGTCAGGACGCAATTCCTGATTTCCATCGGCGCATCCAGAAATTCCCCAACCTCAAGTCGAGCGACCGCGAATTCATCGGTGGCAACCGCCGCGGCCACCAGCGTGCTGGCCCGCGCATCGACGGCATCGGCTGCGATCGCCAGTCGTCGCGCCGTTTCGGCGAGCCTCGCCGGATCGAGGCCTTCCCGCGCCAGCAGAGGAAGCAACGTCCGCATCCGCGTCCGCGCAAAGCGTGGATCGGCATTCATAAAATCGTCGATGGGCGTCAGGCCGGCCGCGGCTGTTGTCGCAACCAGCCGCGCGCGAGGGACGCCCAGGAGAGGACGCGCCAATGTGACAGCG
This sequence comes from uncultured Alphaproteobacteria bacterium, assembly GCA_963798195.1. GTDB lineage: Bacteria > Pseudomonadota > Alphaproteobacteria > Rhizobiales > Kaistiaceae > CAVSRC01. The sequence goes on from CAWCSF010000002.1 coordinate 17,484, forward strand.
CCAACCGCAACCGCCGGCCGCATCGCAGCGAGCCCGAAGAGTCCTGCGCCCCGCTGCAGCCGCAACAGGAATGTCTCCGCAACATCGTCGCGATGGTGCGCGGTGAGCAGATGACTCGCCCCTGCGGCACGCGCAGAGTCGAAGAGCAGCCGATAGCGTGCGCCGCGTGCGGCAGCCTCGATATCCGATGTTGGCGACGGCCCCTCCCACGTCAGGGCGCGCGCCTTCAATCCCCGCGCCCGCGCCATCTTCACGACGGTGGCAGCTTCGCGGTGCGATCCTAATCGCAAGCGGTGATCGACGGTCAGCACCAGCACTTCAGGCCGGCTGCCGTGCCGCTTGCACCAGCGCGCGACCGCCACCATCAACGCGAGCGAATCCGCCCCGCCGGAAACGGCCAGCGCGATCAGTCGCGCGTTTGCGAAAGGCGCAAAAAGATCGTCAAGTTCTGCGTCGCCAAGCGGAACGGTTTCCGCCTCAGCATCCCGCATTGGCTTGTTCGGTGATGACCCGCTGGCGGAGCGCATTCGACATCTGGGGGTATTGCTTCAGGGCCGCTGCGAAGGTCTGGCACGCAGCCTCCGGTTCCGGGATGCCGGCAAGCGACTTGCCGAGGAGCAGCATCGTGTCGGCCGCGCGCGGGCTCTTCGGATAGAGCTTGTGGCCGTTGACGAACTCCAGCGCCGCCTCGCGATACATGCCGCGCGAGAAGAGGCTCTGGCCCAACCAATAGGTCGCATTGGGGCCGTTCGGATCGCCGGGATAGGCGGCCAGGAACTGGCGGAAGGCGGCTTCCGCCGCGCCATATTGGCCTGCGACGAAAAGTTCGTACGCGTTCTTGTAGTCCGTCTGCGGATCGCCTGATGGCGCTGTCGCCATCTGCTGCGGCGCCGCAGCTTGCGCTTGCTGGCCGGCCGAACCATCGCCGCGCGCCAGCGCGGAGAGATCAAGCGGTCCCCCCTGCCCTTGCGGCTGCTCGGGCCCCGGAAGAATGAGTTCACCCAGAGACTTCGGGGGCGCGCCGGGTCCGGCCTGTGGCTGCGCCGGCGCGGCGCCCTGCTGCTGAGCGGCCGGAGGCGGCGTTGCGGCGGGAGGCGGCGACGCAGGCGCCAGCGGCTTGCCGCCGCCTACCGCATTCTCCAGTTCGCCGAAGCGGTACTCGTTGTCTTCCTGGGTGCGCTGCAACTGCGTCTGCAACTCGCCGACCTGATGGGTGAGCACCTCGATCTGGCCGGTGAGATTGCGAATCTGCGTTTCGAGCCGGTTCAGCCGATCGGCATCACCGGCTTGGGCAAGCACAACGCCGCTGCCCCGGACAGCTGGCTGGCCTCCGAAAATCCACGGCGCCGCATCGGCGGCACCGGCAAGCGTGAGCCCGATGGCAATCGCGCCCGCACCGACGAAAAGCTGTTTCGTCCATAGCATAAGACTGTCCTGCGTCCCTTGTGTCCTGTCCAAAGTCGAACGGACCGGCCGTCGCACGTGTCCTAGCATAGGACAGGCCAGTTCGGCCAAAATGCGGCGCAGGATTGAGGCGGACGGCACGACCCGTCCGCCTTCGGGGAAACCAGGCTACGCCTAGGTTCCGGCGTTGTTCAGCACCGTGACGGCGCGACGATTCTGCGACCAGCAGGAGATGTCATTGCAGACTGCGACCGGCCGCTCCTTGCCATAGGAGATCGTCCGCATGCGGTTGGCGGCGACGCCACGCGAAATCAGATAATCGCGCGTCGCCGTCGCGCGGCGGGCGCCGAGAGCGATGTTGTACTCGCGCGTGCCGCGCTCGTCGGCGTGGCCCTCGATGGTGAACGAGTAACGCGAATACTGGCTCAGCCACTGTGCCTGGCGATCAAGTGTCTGCCGCGATTGGGCGGTGAGCTCGGTCGAATCGGTTTCGAAGAACACGCGGTCACCGACATTCACGGTGAAGTCCTGCGTACTGCCCGGGCTGGCATTGCCCGCAACGTTGAGACCGAGCCCACCCGGGTCGCCGGCCGGGTTCCGGGCGCATGCCGCCACCAAGAGGGCAAGGCCAAGGACCGCAACCATTGCGGCACCGCGGGAAATGCTCGGTATTCTCACCATCTGGATAACTCCTCGTCCACCATGTCGGACTGACGCCGATGTAGCAGGCGTGTGGTTAAGCGTGGGTGCAGGAAGGTGGTTAAGTTTGGATTACGGGCCTTCCGGACGCCTTAACGCATTGCCTGCCGGGCCAGCAAATCCGCCGACCTCACGCCCCAACCCGACGCGCACGCTAGAGCAAGAAACCGCGAAGGTGAACCGCTTTCTTGGGACCGTGGCGCCGCAGGTCAGTTGATCAATGGCGACCACGCCGGGTCGGATGCAAAACCGTCCACAGGAATGCGATACTCGTTGTAGCCGGTCAGATCGATCGTCCACAGTTGCGGGCCGCCATTGGCGCCGGGCGTATCGCGGAAGAACATGATGACGCGGCCATTTGGAGCCCAGGTCGGCCCTTCGTTGTGGAAACCCTCAGTCAGAATCCGCTGGCCGGTTCCGTCCGGGCGGATGACGCCGATGCCGAACTGCCCCCCGTTGCGGCGGGTGAAGGCGATGAGATCGCCGCGGGGGGACCACACCGGCGTTTCGAACGAGCCCTCGCCGAAAGTAATCCGCTTCGGATTGGAGCCGTCGGCGCCCATTACGTAGAGTTGCGGCGTGCCGCCACGGTCGGAGGTGAAGACGATGCGCGATCCGTCCGGCGAATAAGACGGGCTGGTGTCGATTGCAGCGTCATCAGTCAGCCGCGTCGTCCGCTTCGAACTGAGATCGAGTGTGAAGATATTCGCATTGGCGCCGGGCTGGAGGCTCATGATGACCTTCTGCCCGTCGGGCGAGATGCGCGGCGCGAAGGTCATGCCAGGGAAATCGCCGACCAGTTCACGCTGGCCCGTCTCGATGTTGAGGAGATAGACCCGCGGCTGCTCGTTGCCGCGATACGACATGTAGGTGACTTCCTGCGCGGTCGGATTGAAGCGCGGCGTCAGCACCAGGTCCTCGCCCCGCGTCAGGTACCGCACGTTGGCGCCGTCCTGATCCATGATCGCCAGGCGCTTCACGCGCTTGTCCTTCGGGCCGCTCTCGGAGACGAAGACGACGCGCGTATCGAAGTAGCCCTTCTCTCCGGTCAGCCGCTCGTAGATCGCATCGGCGATGATGTGCGCCACCCGGCGCCAGTTCTCGGGCGTGGTGAAGAACTGCTGCCCCGCCATCTGCTGCTGCGCGAAAATGTCCCAAAGGCGGAACTCGGCGCGTAACCGCCCGTCCGGCTGGCGCGCGACGCCGCCGGTGACCAGCGCCTGCGCGTTGATCACGCGCCAATCGGCGAAGCGCGGCGTTTCGTCGGGACCGATCGGCCCCTGCACGAACGTCTTCGGATCGAGCGGGAGGAACAGACCGGAGCGCTTCAGATCGGACGCGATGACCCCAGTGATGTCGACGCCGAGTTGTGCGTCATTGCCCGCGGCGACGAAATCGCGGATGGCGATCGGCAGCGGCTGGACGTTGCCGCGCGTGACGTCGATCTCGACCAGCGCGGACGCCGGACTGGCGAGGCCGGCGATCCCGACGATCGCGGCCACCACCGCGAACACGAACCGGGCACGACAGCGGGCGAAAGCGGTCGCTGGCATTCTTGCACTCCTCATGACTTCCCCAATCAACTTCAGCCGCCGCCCATTTCTCTCGGGTCGAATGTGACCTTGACCTCTCTCCAGGCCTCGTATTTTTCCGCGGGCAGAGTGTATGGGGCACACCTGCGCACCGCGCGCAAGGCGCTCTCGCCCGCCGTCTGCGCATAACGCCCATCGGGACGCTCCACAACCTGCGGATCGCCTGCGACCGTTCCGTCAGGATTGAGATTCAGGATCAGCACCACGCGCACTTCGTTCGGGTCGGTCCAGCCGATCGGAGGACTCCAGCATTGAGCAAGCCGGGCGCGCAATCCATCGAGTTCGTTCGCCGACAGGCGCGCGTCAACGGCGGATGAGTTGGCGCCAAGCGCAGGCTCCGACTTCTCGGGTTGAGCCGGCGGCGCCGTATCCTTGTCGAGCAGCGCTGCGATCTGGTCCGGATCGAACTTCTTCTCTTCCTCTTTCTTCGCAACCTGCGGTGTCGGCTTCTGAACGCGCGGACGCGGCTTCGGAATGGGAACGTTCTCCGGCCTCGGCTGTATCTCGGCCTTTGCCTCCGCCGGCGCGGGCGGCTCAGGCTCCGGCGGCGGCGCCTCCGGCTGAGGTTCGGGCGGCGCCTCGGGCGGAGGCTGCTCCGGTGGCGGAGGCTCGGGCGTCGGTTCCGGTGGAGGCGGTTCCGGGGCCGGTTCTGGCGGCGTCGGCTCAACCGGTGGCGGAGGCTCCGGTTCGGGCGGCAACGGCTCGGGCTCGGGCGGCAGCGGCGGAACCGGCTGTGGCTCGGGCGGCGGAAGCGGTTCGGGTTCGGGCAGCGGCGGTGCCTCGTCGATTATCTTTTCGACCGGCTTTGGCGGCGGCTCCTCGGTGATCTTGGCGACAGCAACACCTTTGGGGACGCTGGTGACATCCTCGATCTGGATGAAGTTTACCGGGATCGCCTCGATGCCGCTGGCGTCCAGAGGCTCCGGCGCAGGCAACGAGAACAGGCCCCACGTCAGCAGGGCCGCGTGAGCAACGAGAGATACTGCCAGCCCATCGCGCATGGCGGTATCAGCTATCCGGTTGCTTCACCGAAACAAGCCCAATGTTCCGGAAACCCGCGCCGTTGATGTCGCCAACGACGCGCATGATTGCGCCGTAGCTCACGGTCTTGTCGCCCCGGATATAAATTCGATCCTCCAGGTTACCGCCCACGGCGTCGGACAGTCGCGCAATTAGGTCGTCGGGGGGAACTTCCGCGTCCTTGACGAAGATGCGGCCGGCGTCGTCGATCGTGACGGTGATCGGCTCCTTCTCGACCGCCAGCGGCTTGGCATTGGCCTCAGGGAGATTGACCGGCACGCCGGCGGACAACAGCGGCGCCGTCACCATGAAGACGATGAGAAGCACCAGCATGACGTCGACGAACGGCGTCACGTTGATGTCGCTCATTGGCCGCGCGCGCTCGCGCCGCCGCCGCGAGCGCGTGCTCAGCGAACCGATGGGACCCGCCATAGCTCAGGACCTCTCGTCGACCTGGCGCGACAGGATCGCGGAGAATTCGTCGCCGAAGCCCTCGAGACGCTGGCCGATCCTGGCCGCCTCGTTGGAGAGCTTGTTGTAGGCAATGACCGCTGGAATGGCTGCCAGCAGGCCGAGAGCGGTGGCGAGCAGCGCCTCGGCGATGCCCGGCGCCACCACGGCGAGCGCGGTGTTTTTCGAGGCGGCGATGGCCTGGAATGAACTCATGATGCCCCATACCGTGCCAAAGAGGCCGATAAATGGCGCGGCCGAACCAACAGTGGCCAGGAACAGGAGCCGCCGTTCGAGCCGATCCGTCTCGCGGTTGATGGTGACGTCGAGGACCTTCTCGATGCGCGTGTGAAGGCCGATCGGCGAGCGCGCACCAGCTTCGAAGCTGCGCTTCCATTCCCGCATCGCCGCGACGAACACCGAGGCCATTGCCGTCGGCGTGCGGCCGCTGAGCGAGCGGTACAGTTCTTCAAGCGACTGCCCGGACCAGAACAGCTTTTCGAACCGGTCCATCTGGCGGCGCACCCGGCCGTACAGGATCGTCTTGTCGACGATGATCGCCCAACTCCATACGGAGGCGAGGAGCAGACCGACGATCACCACCTTGACGACAATGTGCGCCTGCAGGAACAGCGCCACCAGCGAGATATCGCCGCTCGGAACGGCAAGAACAGCTTCCGCAACGGCGTCCGGCATTTAATTCCCGACCTTTCGGATGGTGATGCCCCGCCTGACCTTCAGCGGCGATGCGCTGCCACGAACACGGCGTTCAGCCGGCCAGATCCCACACAAAGATGCTGGGAACTCTGCGATTTCCGGTCGGGGGTCTGTCACTGCCAATCTTGTCAAAACAAGGGCACCCGTCAACCGCAAGACACTCGAAACATAAGGTATTCCTAAGGCTCACACGGTTAACCAACCGTTAAGAACTTTTGTCGGGGGTAAGAACCGCCTGCACCGACGGCGGCAGCCTTCGGGCCTGTCCGGCCGGGTTGATCATGACGACCGTCACCTCGGCGGAGACCAATATGTCTTCGCCGCGCCGCACCAACTGCGACAGAACGATGCGGGCGGGCGTAATCCGCGAACAGCGCGTTTCGACCTCGATCACGTCGTCGATGCGCGCCGGGCGGCGAAACTCCATCGCCAGCTTGTGCACCGCGAAAGCGAGCAATTCGCCGTGTTCGCCGCGGTCCAGAGCATCATGGCCCACGCCCAGCTTGCGCAAGTAATCGGACCGTCCGCGCTCCATGAAGCGCACATACGCGCCGTGATACACGACGCCGGAGAAGTCGGTGTCCTCGAAATAGACGCGGACCGGCAGAATGTGTCCGCCGGGGATCAGACGCCCAGCGAGATCGGGCCAGCGTTCGCGGTCGTTCATCGAACCTCGCAGCAGGATAATGGTGTCGGCGTCGCCCTAGCCAAGTCACGGCGCGCCGGTCAAGCCGCCCCGATCAAGCCTCTAGTCGTCGTCCCCGTTGTCGAACAGCGGCATCTGCGGCCCGTCGCGCTGCGGCACCGCGAGGCCGAGATGACGGAATGCCTGGGCGCTCAGCATGCGGCCACGTGGCGTGCGCTGGACCAGTCCCTGTTGAATGAGGAAAGGCTCGACGATCTCCTCGATCGCGTCGCGCGGCTCCGACAGGGCCGCGGCGATCGTCTCGATGCCGACGGGACCACCCCCAAAACTGTTGGCGATCAGTTGGAGATACCGGCGGTCCAGGGAATCGAGGCCAAGCGCGTCGACCTCAAGACGCCTGAGCGCGCGGTCGGCAACTTCGGCGTCGATCGATGCGACGCCCTCGACGGAGGCAAAATCGCGGACGCGACGCAGCAGCCGCGTGGCAATGCGCGGCGTTCCCCGCGAGCGTCGTGCGATCTCGGTGCTGCCCGCCTCGGTGAGGTCCGCGCCAAGGATGCGGGCACCGCGGCGCACGATATGCTCCAGTTCCGACACTTCGTAGAAATTCAGCCGGATCGGAATGCCAAAGCGATCGCGGAGCGGCGTGGTCAGAAGGCCGAGTCGCGTCGTCGCGCCGATCAGCGTGAACGGGGCAAGGCTGATCTTCACCGAGCGCGCCGCGGGCCCCTCGCCGATGATCAGATCAAGCTGAAAGTCCTCCAGCGCCGGATAGAGGATTTCCTCGACCGCCGGCGACAAGCGGTGAATCTCGTCGATGAAGAGGACGTCGCGCTCTTCGAGGTTGGTGAGCAGCGCCGCAAGGTCGCCCGCCTTGGCGATGACAGGGCCGGAGGTGGCGCGAAAATTGACGCCAAGTTCGCGCGAGACGATCTGCGCCAGCGTGGTCTTGCCGAGGCCCGGAGGCCCAACGAAGAGGACGTGATCCAGCGCCTCCTGACGCCCGCGCGCCGCCTCGACGAAGACCTTGAGATTGGCGCAGGCCTGCGCTTGCCCGACAAACTCGGACAGAAGCTGCGGCCGCAACGAGGAGTCAGGCGCGTCGTCCTCGCGGAGGTCACCAGCGACAATGCGATCGGCGCTCATGACGGCCTCCCCAACCATCGCGTAAGCCGCCAGCAGGCGAGCACGGCGACGATGGAGCCGACGAACGTAAGGATGCTAAGGGTCGCCGCGGCGCCCATGCTGGCCAGGATCAGGCCCCAGCAGACACCGGCGACCGCGCCCAGGCTGCATGCCATGACGATACCAACCGGTTGTACCCGCACGTCCATGATGGCGACCGCCATTCCGACAACGAAGAGCGGCACGAAGATTGTCGCGAAAGCGAAGAAGAATGCGCTGCCGAGATCCGCGGCGAAGCCGGCAGGCACCGCGTTGAGCAGCATGAGGAACAGGATGGTTGCACCGCCGCCGATCAGCGGCCCGCCGACTGAGAACACGAGCAGCGTCGCAAGCGCATTCAGCCAGCGCACACCCTGCTTCCGCTCGTCCTGCCCTACGCCCTCCATCATCATTCCGTCCGCAATCTCCAGCGTTGTCGCATCACAGTCTGTACTCCAGTTCGATCTCATCGCGCAGCGGAATGCCATACGCACCGAGTTCGGGCATCGACGGCTTCAGCGTGCGCGCCTCGGCCATCGCGCCCGGACGCAACGCCGCGAGCTGCCAGCCACGCCGCTGATAGAAACGCAGCGCATCGAGATTGTCGTTGCTCGTCACAAGCCACAAGCGCTGCGCTCCGGCGCGCCTGGCCATCTCCACCACCGCATCAAGCATCCGCGTGCCGACGCCCTGCCCGGAGGTGCGACTGTTGACGGTTACGACTTCCCACTCCTGCGCGTCCACACGCCAACTGACAACACCTGCAAGGCCTTCGTCGTCGATGGCGCGGATGGCGCTCAGCCCGGCGCCGGACCACACCCGCCCGCGGCTGATGACACCGGGCGAGCCCCAGTGCGTGGCGATGAAATCTTCCAACCAGCCGTCATCGTTGACCGGCTCCAGGCTGACCTCGCCGGTCATGCCGACTCCGGCAACGATCTCATACCGCGGCGTCAGACGCCAGACCAGCAGCGAACCGATCACCGCGATGATCTCCCCGGCTAGCACGATGAACAGAAACACCAGGCTTCGATCAAACGCGAAGACCGTCAACAACACCCCGAAGCCGATGCCGCCGCACAGACCGGCGAGAACCGCGTACCGCCATCCGGTGCGGCCCGTCTTGCGGTCGCGGAGGGCGACCGCCACGCCAACCCCAGCGGCTGGAATGAGGCCAAAACCAAATCCGAAGAGGGCGAGGATCGAGAAGACATCGCCGGGCCGGAACAGACTGGTCGCGCTGTAGCCGACGACCGCAAAACTGATGCCCATCACAACCGCGATGCCGAATGCCGGCAGCAGCATCGCGAACGCGATCACCGTGGCAGCGAAGCGCGCCCTCGGGTTCACCGCGCCAGTTCCTTCAGGCCGAGGCGGATCAACTGCTCGGCCGTGGCAGAATCTCCCGCCGAGCGCGACGCCGCTGCGACGGCTGCGCTGGCCTGAACCTGCGCGTAGCCGAGATTGACCAGTGCCGATACCGCATCGGCAACCGGACGCGGCGCCCGGTGCTCTTCAAGTTCGGCCTGAAGACGAACCACGGTCGGATCGGCGCTGGAATATGCCGGCGCTTTGTCGCGTAACTCCGCTACGATGCGCTCGGCGACCTTTTTGCCGACGCCGGGAGCACGTCCCAGCGCGGCCTTGTCCTGGAGCGCGATCGCGGTCGCGAGGTCGCCAGGCTTGTGAATACCAAGCACGGCCAACGCGACGCGCGCACCGACGCCTTGTACCGTCATCAGCAGGCGGAACCACTCGCGCTCGAGGTCATTGGCGAACCCGTAGAGCCGGATCATGTCCTCGCGCACATACGTGTCGATGGAGAGCGTCGCCGCCTCGCCAACCGCGGGTAGCGATTGAAGCGTGCGGACGGGACAAAAGACCTGGTAGCCAACGCCACCAACGTCGACGACGACCCAGTCCTCCCCATACGAATCGATGACGCCGCGCAGCTTGCCGATCATGGCGGTGTTGTTAGCACGAGTTGGCTGCGCGAATCGCGGGGCGCCGTTAGCTCGCCACGAACAGGATGGAGCGCTTGGAGCCCTCCAGTACCGCATCCGGGACCGTTCCGAACGAGAGGGATTCGCCCGGCCGCCGGTTGACGCCCAGTACGATGAGATCGTGCCGGCCGTTGTGCGCATAGCGCAGGATCGCCTCCTCCGGCGCAACGCCCGCGCGCACGGCCGTCCGAACCGTCGCGCCCATCTGGTCGCCAAGAATGGCAACGTCGCGCAGGATCGCTTCTTCACTGCGCAGCAGGCCGGTCAGCGAGCGGGCGATGCCACCTTTGCGCCGCCCGGTCGGCGAAACGTACAGCGCGGTAACGCGGACGCCCATCGATCTCGCCAGGGCGAAAGCGACCTCGGCGGCGCGACGGGAAACGTTGGTGCCCGTGACCGGGACCAGGATGCGCAGCGTGCCGCGCTCCTCCTCGCTCTGACCGCGGGCGTGGGCGATGGCAACCGGCCCTTCGAATGCGACCGCCGCCCGCGCCACGTCCTCAGCGACGGGGTCGTCCATCACGCCCGCGCCTTCGACGCCGACGAAGAGCATGTCGTAACCCTTCTCGGCCTCGGCAGCGACCGCCTCCTCGATAGCTGCGCCAGCTTCGCGCGTGGTGACATCGACCTTCCCCGGCCCCTCTCCGGCCTCCGTCTCGGTGATGCGCGCGGCCTCCGCGGCCTTGGCGACCTCGGAGCCGTTGTCTTCCTCTTCCGACTCTTCCTCGCTCGGAACCATCGGACCGACCTTCCGCCATTGCAGCACAGTCGTCGGCAGACCACGCTGCCCAGCGACGAGACCGGCGAGCCGCGATGCCAGCCTGCCGTTCGCGCTGCTATCTACTGCCAGCAACAGGCGTTCGAGGTTGCTGACGAACCCCTTCTCTTCGAACTCCTCGCGCTCCAGCCGCTCCTTCTCCTCATCCTCCAGGGGGAGACGGCCCAGCGCCCAGCGCAGCATCGGCGGCATGGCAAGCGTGGTCACGACCGCCATCGTGACGATCATCGTGTAGAGGTTTTCGTTGAGCGCCCCGATCGAAAGCCCGATGGTTGCGACAATCACTTCCGTCGAGCCGCGCGCATTCATGCCGCAGGCGAGTGCGGTGCACTCCCGCATGCTCAGGCCGCCGAGCCACCCGCCGAGAAATGCCCCGCCGAACTTTCCGAGGCTGGCGATCAGAATCAGGCCGATTGTGAGGGCGAATATGGTCGGGTCGGCCAACACGGTAAGATCAGCGTTGAGGCCGGCGAGGCAGAAGAACACCGGCATGAACAGCGCGGTGATCAGCCCGCGCAATTCCTCGTCGATATGCTTGGTAAGAATCGGCGACTCGCCGATGAGGATGCCCGCCACGAAGGCGCCGAGCACGGTATGGACGCCAATCCATTGCGTGATCAGCGCCATGATGATGGTCACCGCCAGGATGACGCTGATCACCGGCATCTCGCTGACGAGCGTATCGTTGGCCCAGCGGATGAGCAGCGACACCGCGCGGCGACCGACGGTCAGGCTCGCCACCAGAAACACCACCACGCCGATGATCGTCGTTGCTACACCGACGATCTGGAACGAACCGTATGCGGCAAGGCCGGAAATCACGCCGATGATGATCCAGCCAATAGTGTCGTCAAGAATGGCGGAAGCGAGGATGATCTGGCCTATATTGCGCCGGAGGAAGCCAAGATCGCGCACCACCATCGCCACGATCTTCACCGACGCGATGGAGAGCGCCGTTCCGAGGAACAGGGATGTCACCACGCGCATGTTCGGATCGGGAATGATCCAGTCCGGCGCCACTTCGCCAACCAGGAAACCGAACACGAAGGGCACAGCGATTCCGGCCAGAGACACGAACAGCGCGGGGGCTCCGACACGCCGCACAAGGCGGAGGTCGGTTTCCATCCCGGCGAGCAGCAGCAGCAGCAGGACGCCGATCTGCCCGACCGCATCGATCATGCCGCGCTGACTCTCGTCCTGGGGAAAGACCGCGGCCTGCATATCGGGAAGGACAAACCCAAACAGGCTCGGACCTAGGACAACGCCGGCGATCAGTTGTCCCATCACGCTTGGTTGACCGACGCGTTGCATAAGTTCGCCGCCGATGCGCCCGGCGATGATCAGGATGACCACCTGGATAAAGAAAAGGACTTCGGAAGATTGGGACGGTACCGACGGCTCGGCCGCAGCCAGCGCAAACCCCGGCAACGCCGCAATCAGCGCTCCGGCGAACAGGAGAAGTTTCGCCATCAAGCGACCCGCGTAAGAGCGCTCTCGGACTGGCGGTGATGGGCGTGGCAGATCGCGATGGCGAGTGCATCGGCGGCATCATCGCTGTCGAAGGTCGCCCGCGGCAGAAGTACGCGGACCATGGCGCGGATCTGGCCCTTCTCGGCATGACCCGCGCCGACGATCGCCTTCTTCACCGCATTGGGGGCATATTCGGCGACCGACAATCCGGCTTGCGCCGGCGCCAGCATGCACACGCCGCGCGCTTGGCCAAGCTTCAGCGTCGCCGCCCCATCGCGATTGACGAAAGTCTGCTCCACCGCCGCCTCATCCGGCTGCCATTGCTGCAGCACGTCCGTGAGCCCAGCGTGGAGAACGCAGAGACGGCTTGCGAGTTCCGCATCGATCGGCGCCTTCACGGTGCCGGCGGCGATAAACGTGAGTTCACTGCCTTTGATGGCCACGACGCCCCAGCCGGTGGCCCGGAGGCCCGGATCGACGCCGAGGATACGAATCGCGCGGTTCATGCCCTGCCAACGTACCGTGCCTCCCCTGCGCATGCCACCATCCGACGACCTTGCCGCCGCTATCGCCGTGTTGGCTTGCCTGATACGAATGCCGCGCGACCGACAGGGCATATCTCAAGGCCATCAACGGCGTGCTGTTCGATCCCGCCTTCTTCGCGACGCCGGCCTTCCTGATCACCATCGCGGCCACGATGATCGCTGGATTGGTGCGCGGCTTCAGCGGCTTCGGCGCCGCGCTCACCTTCGTCCCGATCGCCAGCGCTGCCTATGGCCCGGCGGTGGCGGCGCCGACCTTGCTGATCGTCGACTTCGTAATGACCTCGCCGCTCTTCCTGCGCTCCGTCCGGCATGCGCAATGGAAGACGGTACTTCCGACAGTACTCGCCGCGACCGCCATATCGCCCGTCGGCGCGTGGGCACTCGCCACGGGAAATCCAACGGTCCTGCGCTGGGTGATCTCGATCGTCACCTTGCTTCTTGTCGCGCTGCTGGCGTCGGGCTGGCGTTACAAGTGGGAGCCGACCGTGCCGATGTCGATTGGGGTTGGTGGCATTGCCGGCTTTCTCAGCGGGTTTGCTCAGATTGGCGGCCCGCCGGTGATCGCCTTCTGGACCAGTGGACCTCATCCGCCCGCCACGATCCGCGCGAACATGTTTGTCTTCTTCGCTCTGATCACGGTCGCGTCGTTTTCGGCATATCTGTGGAACGGATTGTTCACCACGGCGGTCGTCCAACTGGTGATCGCGGTCGCGCCGGTTTACGCACTGGCGCTCTACGCCGGCTCGCATCTGTTCGGCCGCTTGGCGGGCGCCGGCTATCGGCCGCTGGCCTATGCCGTGGTCGCACTGGCCGCGATCACAGGCTCGCCGGCGCTGGATGGCTTGTGGCGTTGACTAGCGCGCCGAGAAGGACGCGACGATCCGGTCGTAAGCGACAAGCATCGCCGCGAACAGGCTGAACCCAACGAGAAACAGGACGATGTTGAGTCCGATCTGGCCCACGCTGTTCTGGTCGAGGTCGAGGAACGGATACGGGTACCATTGCACCAGCGGTCCGCGCGCAAGCGAATACGCGGCGTAGGCCACCGGAAAAATCAGCATCGCCGGGATGTCGGCCGGGCTCAGCCGACCGCGCGGGGCGAACCCGGCCCAGAAAATCAGGTAGAGCGGCGGCATCACGTAGTGCAGCAATGAGTCCGCCACGAGCGACCAGCCCTGCGGATTCCACAAGGCGGCAAGGATCAGGAAATAGACCAGGCCGGTGACGCCGATGTAGAGCGCGGCAGCGGCCATCACCCGCGGCCGAACAAGCAGAGCGGACCATCCTGAACGGGAATCCGCTGCGACCGCCGTCAGCACGGAGGCCACCAGAATGTTGCTGAGAATCGTGAAGAACGAGAAGTAGTTGGCGATCCGGCCGCCAACGGAAAAGGGACTTTCGGTCGTCGCGGTCAGGTAGAGTTGAAGGACCAGCGCAAACCAGCCGACGACGGCAAGGACGAGTGCGATGAGCCGCTTCGCACCCATCGATCAGGCCGCAGTCAGCTTTGCCATGGCGTCGTCGGAAATCTCGAAGTTGGAATAGACGTTCTGCACATCGTCATCCTCCTCCAGGATGTCGAGGAGCTTCAGCATCGTCGCCGCCTTTTCCTCGTCGAGCGCCGTCGCCGTCTGCGGCGCCCATACCGCCTTCACCGTCTCGGCTTCGCCAAGCGCCGCCTCAAGCTTGCGCGCCACGTCGCCAAGGTCGGCGAAGGCGCACGTGATGACGTGGCCATCCGCGTCGCTCTTCACGTCGTCGGCGCCGGCCTCGATGGCCGCTTCGAGCACGGCGTCCACACTGCCCGCTTCCGGCTTGTAGACGATCTGGCCGACGCGATCGAACATGAAGGCGACTGCCCCGGTCTCACCCAACGCCCCACCGTTCTTGGTAAAGGCGGACCGAACCGCGCTGGCGGTGCGGTTGCGGTTGTCGGTCAGGGCCTCGACGATCATCGCCACGCCGCCGGGTCCATAGCCCTCGTACCGGATCTCCTCGTAGTTGTCGGAGTCGCCGCCCAGCGCCTTCTTGATGGCGCGCTCGATGTTGTCCTTGGGCATGTTCTCGGCGCGCGCATTCTGCATCGCGAGGCGCAGCCGCGAATTCATGTCGGGATCGGGAGCGCCGAGCTTCGCCGCGACGGTGATTTCGCGGGCCAGCTTGGAAAAGAGCTTCGAGCGCCGCGCATCTGCCGCGCCCTTGCGGTGCATGATGTTCTTGAACTGCGAATGGCCGGCCATGGTCGTCCCTGCAATCAAGGCGGCCACGCGCCATATCTTGCGCGTTCGAGCCGCCAGACCCGATCTGGATTGTGGCGGCGTTTATAGAGCGACCGCCGGGAGAAGGTAAAGGTGCGGACCTTAGCCCCAGAAGGCCGGCATGGTCTCGGACAGCGCCCCACCGAGCCTAAGAGGCGCCACCGCTGTAGCAAGCCCGGTGCCGTCGTCGATCTCGACGGCGATGCCGGCGATCGTTGCCGGCCCGTCGGCCGGAGAGAAGCGCTCGCCCGGCACTTTCTGCAGGAAGCGGCGCAGCGGCTCCTCGTAATTCATCCCGATGACCGACTGGTAGTCGCCGCACATGCCGACATCACTCTGGAATGCCGTGCCTCCCGGCAATACCCGGTAATCCGAGGTCGGCGTGTGCGTATGCGTACCCACAACAAGCGACACGCGACCGTCGAGATGATGCCCGAGCGCCTGCTTCTCGCTGGTCGCCTCTGCGTGAAAGTCGACGACGATGGCGTCGGCTTGCTCACCCAGGGGACAGGCCGCGATCTCGCGGTCGATGACCGCGAACGGATCCTCCATCGCATCCATGAAGACGCGGCCCATGGCGTTGATCACCAGGACCCGGGCGCCGTTGCGCGCCATGAACAACCCGCTGCCGCGCCCCGGGGTCCCTTCGGGATAGTTGACCGGGCGGATGAAACGCTCCTGCCGCTCGGCAAACACCAGCGCCTCGCGCTGGTCGAAGGCGTGGTTGCCGGTGGTCACGACGTCAGCGCCGGCGCCAAGGACCTGGCGCAGGATGTCTTCCGTGATGCCAAACCCGCCGGCGGCATTCTCGCCGTTGACCACGACAAAATCGATGGCGTGGTTGGCGATCAACCGCGGCAGCCGTTCGATCACCGCGTTACGCCCGCCCCGTCCGACCAGGTCTCCCAAAAACAACAGCCGCAAACCGAACGCCCTTACTTGTTCCGACGCAAATCGAGCGTCTCGTTCTCGGTCACGATCCAGTCGAGCGGCACGTCATGCGGCTCCGTCGGGATCGAAGGCACTTCCTGCACGGCAAATCCGACGCCGACAAGCCCCGGAAGCACGCCACGGCCTCGCAGCGCCGCCAGGGCTCGGTCGTAAAAGCCTCGGCCATGCCCCAAGCGCCCGCCCGCCCGGTCGAACGCGACCAGCGGCACGATGATGAGGTCGGGCTTGATCATCGGCTGGTCGCGCGTCGGCGCCAGCGTGCCGAAACCGCCGGCCGCCAGCGGATCGCCACTGCGGTAGCGCCGGAAGACCATGGTGATCGGATCGTCGACTGCCGGCAGCGCCACGACGATCGCCTGCGCCTCGGCGCGCTCGATGATGCGCCGCGAGTCGACCTCGCTCTTGATCGGCAGGTAGGCGGCGATCGTGCCCGGCCTCTCGGCGGCGACGATCGCCATGGCGCGATCGGCAATCCTTGCCGAAGCAGCGGCGCGCGCGGTCGGGATCATGCCATCTCGCGCGGCACGGGCGAGGGTGCGGAGCGACTCCTTCACAGCGGTGGCGGAAATCGCTTCCTTCATCGGGCGCTGTCGATACTCGGCAGGAATTAGAAGCGAGGCCGCAGTGGTCGGTGGAGATTTCGATCCCGGAGACCTACTAGTGTAGGTGGGCGCCGTATACGCGAGCCCACGAGCCCGCACAGGGACAGCTCCCATAAGGATCGTAAGGCCCCGGGGATACTGTTCTCCTGCCGGGCCCCGCAGCCTCGCCGTTCCGACATATAGGGCCGCGCGTTGAACCGCGCCAGCGCGAAGCGCGAACGCTACGCCTGACCTTCGTCTTGGCCGTTGGCGCCGGACACCCTGGCGGCAAGCGCCTCGACACGAGCCGCAACGGATTCTATGGCGCTCGCCAAACGGGCTTCCAACCCCTCCTCGCGTTCCACCACGGCGGCGCGCGCTTCCTCCAACCCGGCGATCTCCGCCTCGATCTGGTGCAGGCGGCGCTCGGCTTCGGACTGCTGGTCGGCCAGCGTGATCGCCGCCATCACCGTCAGCCGCTGGTCGCCGATCTCGCCGAAGCGCTCGCGCAGGTGGTCGATCGACGCGTTGAGCCGATCGGCCATGCCGGTCAGGTGCTCTTCCTGTCCATCCTCGCACGCCATGCGGTACGTCTTGCCGCTGATCGTGACATTCACTTGCGCCATTGCGCTTCCCTCAATTCTGCCGCGCCAGCACTTCGCGGATCGTCTCCATCGCCGCAACCAGGCGGCGCGAGACCTCGCGATTGGCTTCTTCCAGTCGGGCCGAACGCGCCTCCGCCGCATCAAGCGACTGAGCCAGGCGGGACCTGTCCGTGCCTAGGCGGTGAAGTTCCCCTTCCAGCGACGATGCCTCGCGCACCAACTCAAGACGCCGGTCGACGGCGCTCTCCAGGAGATCGACCGCGTCGGACAGTCGTTGCAGGGCTGCGTCCGTGGGTGATGAGCCCGTCATGCTCCGCCTCGCGAAGGGCCCGTGCTTTGCTTCCGCCGCAGGCCGCAGATTGTGGTTGCGCGAACGCGCCAAATCCAGGCCCATGGAATTGACGGTCGCACGAAGCAATAGCACAGCGAGATTAGGCAGTGCCGCCGGAATGCGTCAATGGTGCGCAATACGCACTTTGCCGCCCGCGATTGACTAACAAATCACACCTGATATGTCTCACCGGCCTCGTCCGGACCGGTCGGCAGGCTCGGGATTGACTGTGACCGGGCTCCGCTACATTTCCGGCGGCAGATCGCCGCTTCCAGATCGCCACCACCTGATCACCGGCACCGGAACGAAGACCCAATCATGTCTGACCTTGCCAAGCATGAACGCATGGCCAACGCGATCCGCGCACTGGTCATGGACGCCGTCGAAAAAGCCAAGTCCGGGCACCCGGGCATGCCCATGGGCATGGCCGATGTCGCCACGGTCCTCTTCACACGCTACCTGAAGTTCGACCCTACCGACCCGCATTGGCCAGACCGCGACCGTTTCGTCCTGTCCGCCGGCCACGGCTCGATGCTGCTCTATTCGATCCTCTATCTCCTCGGCGTCGAGGGCATGACGATCGACGAGATCAAGCGCTTCCGCCAGCTTGATTCCAAGACGCCGGGGCACCCCGAGAATTTCCACACCATCGGCGTCGAAACCACGACGGGGCCGCTCGGCCAGGGGCTTGCTAACTCGGTCGGCTTCGCGCTCGCCGAGCGCATCATGGCGGCGCAATTCGGCGGTGAACTGGTCGATCACCACACATATGTCATGGCGTCCGACGGCGACCTGATGGAAGGCATCAGCCACGAGGCGATCTCAATCGCCGGCCATCTGCGCCTGAACAAGCTGATTGTGTTTTTTGACGATAATTCGATCTCCATCGACGGCTCGCTTTCGCTCGCCGAGTCCGGCGATCAGGTGGCACGCTTCGCCGCCGCCGGCTGGAACGCCTCGCACATCGACGGCCACAACGTCGACGAGATCTCCGCAGCCATCGAAGCGGCGCACAAGAGCGACAAGCCGACGATGATCGCCTGCAAGACGATCATCGGCTACGGCTTCCCGACGCGGGCCGGTACCCAGAAGGCCCACAGCGACGCACCGGGCGAGGAGGAGATCGCCGGCGCTCGCAAGAAGCTCGGCTGGGATTCGCCGCCTTTCGAGATTCCCGCCGATATCCGCGACGCCTGGCGCATTGCGGGCCTGAAATCGAGCCCGGCCCGCAAGGAATGGGAAAAGCGCCTCGCCGCCGCCGACGCCACGCAGCGCGGCGAGTTCGAGCGCCGCACGCGCGGCGATCTGCCCGCTGCCCTCGACGACGCGATGGCCGCCTACAAGAAGACGCTTGCCGACGACAAGCCGACGCTCGCCACCCGCAAGGCCTCAGAGATGGCGCTCGAGGTGATCAATGCCACGGTGCCGGAGACGATTGGCGGCTCGGCCGACCTGACACCGTCCAACAACACCCGCACCAAGGGCCTCAAGGAGATCAAGCCGGGCGACTACTCCGGTCGCTATGTCCATTGGGGCGTGCGCGAGCACGGTATGGCCGGCGCGATGAACGGTATGGCGCTGCATGGCGGGCTGATCCCTTACGGTGGATCGTTCCTGACCTTCACGGATTACTGCCGGCCATCGATCCGCCTGGCGGCGCTGATGGGCAACCGCGTTATCTTCGTGATGACGCACGACTCCATCGGCCTCGGCGAGGACGGCCCGACGCACCAGCCGGTGGAGCATCTGGCGGCGCTGCGCGCGATGCCCAACCTGAACGTCTTCCGTCCGGCCGACGCAACCGAGACGGCGGAATGCTGGCAGCTCGCGCTGGCCGCCCGGCGCACTCCCAGCGTCATTGCTCTGACCCGCCAGGGCCTGCCAGCGGTCAGGACCGAGCTCGTCACTGACAACCTGTGCGCCCGCGGCGCCTACGAACTGTCGCCTGCCGAAGGTGACGCCGATGTGTCGCTCTTCGCTGCTGGCTCGGAGGTATCTCTCGCCCTCGCCGCGAAGGCCCTGATCGAGAAGGCCGGACACAGCGCCCGCGTCGTCTCCGTTCCGTGCTTCGAGCTGTTCCAGGCTGAGAGCGGGGACTATCGCGCCGGTATCATCGGCGAGGCGCCGGTCAAGGTTGCTATCGAGGCCGGCGTGCGCCAGGGCTGGGACAGCATCGTTGGCCCCGACGGAATCTTCATTGGCATGCATGGCTTTGGCGCCAGCGCGCCCTATCAAGAGCTTTACAAGAAATTCGGCATCACCGCCGAGGCCGCTGCCGAAGCCGCTTTGACGCGGGTCAAGGCGCTCGCCTGACCTCGACGGTCTTTTATCACCACGCGCGCCGCGCTGCTTTATCGCCGGCGGCGCATTGAAGGAGAAATGTCATGACGGTTCGCGTCGCGATCAACGGTTTCGGCCGCATCGGCAGGCTGGTACTGCGCGCCATCGTCGAGTCCGGCCGCAAGGACATCGAGGTCGTGTCGATCAATGACCTCGGACCGGTCGAGACCAACGCGCATCTGCTGCGGCGTGACTCGGTCCACGGCAAATTTCCGCACGAGGTGACTGTCAACGGCGACACGATCG
This sequence comes from uncultured Alphaproteobacteria bacterium, assembly GCA_963798195.1. Classification (GTDB taxonomy): domain Bacteria; phylum Pseudomonadota; class Alphaproteobacteria; order Rhizobiales; family Kaistiaceae; genus CAVSRC01. Next base: position 37,284 of record CAWCSF010000002.1, read on the forward strand.
ACGCCGGACGCGGCCCCATCAAGGTGACGGCCATCAAGGACCCGAGCCAGCTGCCTCACAAGGAGCTGAAGGTCGACATCGCGCTCGAATGCACGGGCATCTTCACGTCCAAGGAAAAGGCGATGGCGCACATCAAGGCCGGCGCCAAGCGCGTGCTGGTCTCTGCCCCCTCCGACGGCGCCGACCTGACGGTCGTTTATGGCGTCAACGACGATAAACTCGCCAAGGAGCACGTCGTCGTCTCCAATGCTTCTTGCACCACAAATTGTCTAGCGCCGGTGGCCTTTGTGCTTCACAACGCGGTCGGCATCGAGCATGGCTTCATGACGACGATCCATTCCTACACCGGCGACCAGCCGACGCTGGACACGATGCACAAGGACCTCTACCGGGCCCGCGCCGCCGCGTTGAACATCATCCCGACTACCACCGGCGCTGCCAAGGCGGTGGGACTGGTGCTGCCCGAGCTCAACGGCAAGCTCGACGGCGCTTCCATGCGCGTGCCGACGCCGAACGTGTCGCTGGTCGACTTCAAGTTCGTCTCCAAGAAGACGACGACGGTCGAAGAAATCAACGAAGCGGTCATCGAGGCGTCCAAGTCGAACCGCCTCAAGGGCATTCTCGAGGTCACCAAGGAGAAGCTGGTCTCCTCGGATCTCAATCATGATCCAGCCTCGTCGACGGTGGCGCTCGACCAGACCAAGGTCATCGGCGGCAATTTTGGCCGTATCGTCTCCTGGTACGACAACGAGTGGGGCTTCTCGAACCGCATGGCGGACACCGCCGTTGCGATGGGCCGCCTCGGCTGAGACAGCGCGGGGACGGGTTCGGCATGAGCTTCCCGTCCCTTTCGCCCCGTTCCGTGCGCTGGCGGCCCGTCGATGCGATCGGCCTTGAGCATCTCAGCATCCGCCGCGAGCGTACGGAATCGTTGCCGACAGCGTCGTAATCGGCGACCGCGGCGGCACGCCCTACGGCGTCCGCTACCGCGTCACCTGCGACAGCCGCTGGCACGTGCTCAACCTCGACCTCGACACAACGAACGGCCGGTCACTGCATGTGTCATCTGACGGTGCAGGTATTTGGCGCGATGCAGATGGCAAATCGCTCCCGGCTTTCGATGGGTGCGTCGATATCGATCTCGCGGGTTCGCCGTTTACCAATACGCTGCCGATCCGGCGGCTGGAGCTCAAGAAGGCCTCGGCAGCCGTCAAACTGCGAATGCTGTACGTGCCGTTCGATACGTTTGAACCGATCGTCGACGAGCAGCGTTATCGTTGTCTCGAAGACGGCGCCCTGTACCGCTACGAAGCGGTCGACCGGACTTTCGCCGCCGACCTGCCCGTCGATCACGACGGGCTCGTGCTCGACTACCCGACCCTGTTTGAACGTATCACGCTCTGAGAGAGACCGTCATGACGACCTTCCGCACCCTCGACGACGCCGGCGACCTCAAGGGCAAGCGCGTCCTCATCCGCGTCGACCTCAACGTTCCGATGGCCGACGGCAAGGTCGCCGATGACACGCGCATCCGTGCCAGCGCGCCAACTATCCGTGAGGTCACGGGAAAGGGCGGCAAGGCGATCCTGCTTGCGCATTTCGGCCGCCCGAAGGACGGACCAGACCCGAAGTTCTCGCTGAAGCCGGTTGTGCCTGCGGTCGCCGCGGTGCTCGGCAAGCCGGTTGCTTTCGCGGAGGACTGCACCGGCGCGGTCGCCGAGGCGGCCGTCGACGCGATGAAGGACGGCGACGTGCTGGTGCTCGAGAACACGCGCTTCCACAAGGGCGAGGAGAAGAACGACCCACTGTTCACCGCGGCGCTGGCGAAGCTTGGCGACATCTACATCAACGACGCCTTCTCCGCTGCCCACCGCGCGCACGCGTCAACCGAAGGCCTTGCCAACCACCTGCCCGCGCTCGCCGGCCGGTCCATGCAGGCCGAGATCGAGGCGCTGGAAGCGGCGCTCGGCAATCCGAAGCGGCCCGTGGTCGCGATCGTCGGTGGCGCCAAGGTCTCATCGAAGATCAGTGTGCTGGAGCATCTCGTCCAGCAGGTCGATGCGCTCGTGATCGGCGGCGGCATGGCCAACACGTTCCTGCTCGCCAAGGGCGTCGCCGTCGGCAACTCGCTGGCCGAGCCCGATCTCGCCGACACCGCCAGACGCATAATGGATGCGGCCGCAAAGGCCGGCTCGACTATTGTGCTGCCGGTCGATGTCGTGGTCGCCGCCGAACTGAAGGAAGGCGCTGCAGCGGAGACGATCGCAGTCGATGCGGTTCCCGCTGACAAGATGATCCTCGATGTCGGACCCAAATCCGTCACCGAGGTGAACGGATGGATCGACCGCGCAGCAACGCTGGTATGGAACGGGCCGCTCGGTGCTTTCGAGATTCCGCCGTTCGACAAGGCAACGATCGCGGCGGCCAAGCACGCCGCCGAACGCACCAAGGCTGGCAAGTTGCTTTCGGTTGCCGGCGGGGGCGACACGGTATCCGCCCTCAATCAGGCGGGTGTCGCAAGCGATTTCTCATTCGTCTCGACGGCGGGTGGTGCTTTCCTCGAATGGATGGAAGGCAAGGCCCTCCCTGGCGTCGAGGTTCTGCGCAAGCGCGGCTGACTACCAACCGATGGCGTAGATCAGCCCGATCGCCACCATCCCTGCGGCGAGCGTCGCGGGTAGGATCAGGATCTGAACCATCGCTTCTCGACCGGAGATTGTGCCCGTCGCAATCGGGACGTTGTCCTCGGCAAAATCCTCCAGGCTTTCGTCCGCGTGGGTGGTACCGTTGCCGCCCCACCGAGGTTCACGAGCGGTGCGCCACGCCAGTCCGAGCGTCAGGGTGAAGAAGATGACGGCGAAGCCGGCAACGCCAAGCAGGTTGAGGTCGCTGGCCGGATCACTGGAGTAGAAGAACCCGGTCGCCAACAGGAACACGACGACGCCGCTGGCGGCAAGACCGATGACCGCCGGATGCACTGCATGCAACGGCCTGACGGGGTCGGTTGGAATGTCGGTTCCGGGAAGCGAGGCATTTGGCTGCAGCCTCTGCCGGTCGTCTGCCGGCGGCACAAGGAGGGTCGGCGCCTCCTGCCTCGTATCTGGAATGGCCATGAGCCGCTCTCCTGCGGATGAACGGTCGGTTCGTCTCGGATCGGCCGGTTGCCTGCCGGACTAACTGGGGCGGCAGATCATTTTGGGCAATTAGGCCCACATGTGAAATTTCGTCCAGATTCAGTTATAGAACCGCTCAACCGTCAGCAATTTGGATCGGACAATGGCCGAAACCCTTGAAGACATCGCCGCTCGTCTTGTCGCTCCCGGAAAGGGAATTCTGGCCGCCGACGAAAGTTCCGGCACCATCAAGAAACGGTTCGACGCGATCGGGCTAAACTCGACCGAGGACAGCCGCCGCGACTATCGCGAGATGCTGTTCCGCACCGAAGATGCGATGCGCGACCACATTTCGGGCGTCATCCTCTACGATGAGACCATCCGTCAGAAGGCCAAGGATGGAACCCCACTGACCGAGGTGATCAAGGCGTCGGGCTCGATCCCCGGAATCAAGGTGGACAAGGGCGCCTGGCGGCTCGCACTGGCACCGGGTGAGGTCGTCACGGAAGGCCTCGACAACCTGCGCGACCGGCTGGCCGAGTACTACGAGCTCGGTGCGCGCTTCGCCAAGTGGCGCGCGGTGATCGACATCGGCCCGGGGATTCCCACCGACAACGGCATCCATGCCAACGCGCATGCCCTCGCCCGTTATGCCGCACTCTGCCAAGAGGCCAAGATCGTTCCGATCGTGGAGCCGGAAGTGCTGATGGACGGAAAGGTCGCGACCCATGACATCGACACCTGTTACACCGTGACCGACCGTGTGTTGGTGTCTGTGTTCGAGCAACTCGCCCTCGCCAACGTGAAACTCTCGGGGATGCTGCTGAAGCCGAACATGGTCATCGCCGGCAACAAGGCGGCGAAGCAGGCGCCGGCGCAGGAAGTTGCGGAGAAGACGGTGAAGCTGCTGAAAGCGCGTGTGCCGGCCGAAGTTGCGGGCATCGCTTTTCTCTCCGGCGGACAATCCGACGAGATGGCAACCGAGCACCTGTCGCTGATGAATGCCATGGGCAAATTGCCCTGGCCGCTGACATTCTCCTACGGCCGCGCGCTGCAGGCGGCGGCGATCAAGGCGTGGGGCGGCAAGCCAGACCGTGTTGCCGCCGGGCAGCGCGCATTCAGCCACCGCGCCCGTATGAACGGTCTCGCGGCCACCGGCCGCTGGGACGCCGCGCGCGAGAAGGAAGCCGCATAGGCGACAAAAACGCTTATGATCTGATAGAGTTAGCCGTCGACTGGCCAGATGGGCCGGTCTCCGGCCCTAAGCGGCGAGGGCAACCCGGGGCGACGTGGTGCCAGTGCCATGGCGGAAAATATCGCAATTCGCTCTCGCCTCTGTCTGGTGACGCGGCCGTCGGTCGACCTTGAGGTGTTCTCACGGCTGGTCGGCGAAGCGCTCTCCGGTGGAGACGTCGCCTCCCTTATCATCGTCGGCGATCCCTTGGATCCGGCGCGTAGTCAGCGCGCGGCCGAATTGTTCGTGCCGATCGCTCAGAACGCCGGTGCCGCCGCCATCGTCCACAACGACACCCGCATCGCTGGCCGGGCACGCGCCGACGGTGTTCACATAGACACGGGCCTGACGGACACGAAGTCGGCCATCGCCGCATTGCGGCCGAAGCGCATCGTCGGTGCCGGGGGCATCCGCTCGCGTCACGAAGTCATGGCCTTCGGCGAGGCGGGGCCCGACTACCTCTTCTTTGGCCGGCTCGACGGCGACACTGCCGACGAGGTTCACGCCAAGTCACTCGAACTTGCCGCGTGGTGCGCGACGGTGACGGTGATCCCGACTGTCGTCATGGGCGGGAAGACGATCGCCTCGGTTCGCCAGGCTCCGGCTGAGGGTATCGAGTTTGTCGCATTGAGCAGTGCGGTCTGGGACGACCCACGCGGTCCACGCGCGGCGGTAGCCGATGCCTGCGAGCAACTTGCCACCGCGGCGGAGGCGGTAGAATGAAGGCGGCGGCGCTACTCGCCGTGGCCGCGGTGCTCGCCGCTCCCGCGCTGGCGCAGGACGGCCCCCTGGTGCTTACACCTCCAGCAGCGACGGAGCCCGCGCGCAAACCACCGCCGCGAAAGCCGGCCCCGCCCGCAACAGCCAAACCCGCCGCGCCAGCGCCAATCGATCTGGTGCCGGCCGACGACACCGCCGCGGCGCCACCGGCGGGCGCCCGCGTTCCGCCGGTCCCGACGCCGCGACCCGCCATGGCAGGCGCTGCAACGCAACCGCCCTCCGATGCGACGGCGCCACCGGCCACGCCGACGCTGCCGAGGGCGGCCGACAGCCCCAGCGACACCGGTGAGCCGGACCTCGCTTACGGCGCCTTCCAGCGCGGCCTCTACATTTCGGCGCGCCAACTGGCGCTGCCACGCGCCGAGGCCGGCAACACGGCAGCGCAAACGCTGCTTGGCCTGATCTATGAGGGCGGCTACGGCGTGCCGCGCGACTACAAAGAGGCAGTGCGCTGGTACGAGCGCGCTGCCGAGGGCGGCGACCGCGAGGCGGAGTTCGCACTCGCCAACATGTATCTCGAAGGAACCGGCGTGCCGCAGGACCGCAGCAAGGCCGCTGACTACTTCGAGTCCGCAGCCAGCCACGGCAAGGTCGAAGCGATGTACAACCTCGCCCTGCTCTATCTCGAGGGCAAGGTGCGCCCGCGAGACTTCACGCGCGCCGCAGCGCTGCTCGGAGACGCAGCGACAGCTGGCAGCGCCGACGCGGCGTACATACTGGCGCAGCTTTACGATGCCGGCACGGGCGTGACGGAGAGCAAGGAGAAGGCGGCGGAGTTCTACGGCCAGGCCGCACACCAGAACCACGTCCCGTCCGAGGTGGAATACGCCATTCGCCTCTTCAACGGCATTGGCATCGCGAAGAACGAGGCGGAGGCGGCGGTCTGGTTCCGCCGCGCTGCCAATCTCGGCAATCCGGTCGCACAGAATAGGCTGGCGCGCATGCTTGCCACCGGGAGCGGCATCCCCGCCGATCCGCTGGAGGCCGCGAAGTACCACTTCCTTGCAAGCCGCGCCGGGCGCACCGACGATTTCCTCGACCAGTTCGTCGCCGGCCTGACGCCGTCCGAGCGCCAATTGGCCCTCGCCGCCGCCCAACGCTGGCCGGCAAACTAGCCCAATAGCGGTCTGCCCCTTGAACCGCGCCGCGAAGTGTGGTGCGAGAGGCCTCCCGCCCGCACTGGATCGCCCGACATGGCCCGCACTGCCCTTCTCAACGTCATGGTCCAGGCCGTCCTCAAGGCTGGCCGGGGCCTCGCCCGCGATTTTGGCGAAGTGGAGAACCTTCAGGTGTCGTTGAAGGGACCGGGCGATTTCGTCTCCGCCGCCGATCATCGCGCCGACAAGGTGCTGATCACCGAGTTGCGCAAGGCACGTCCCGCCTTCGGCTTTCTTACCGAAGAGAGCGGCGCCATAGCAGGGACCGACGATACCCATCGCTGGATCATCGACCCGCTCGACGGCACCACAAACTTCCTGCACGGCATCCCGATTTTCGCCGTTTCGCTGGCGCTGGAGCGCGAGGGGCAACTCGTCGCCGGTGTTATCTACAATCCGATCCTCAACGAGCTTTACGTCGCCGAGCGCGGCGCCGGCGCGTTCCTCAACGATCGGCGCATGCGCGTCGCCGCTCGCCGCAATCTCGCCGACTGCGTGATCGCCACCGGCCTGCCGGGGGTGGCCAAGAAGGGCCAGGATGACGTGCTGGCCGAAGTCCGCCCGCTCATGTCCAGGGTTGCCGGCCTTCGTCGTACCGGCTCAGCGGCCATGGACCTCGCCTGGGTCGCGTCCGGCCGTTTCGACGGCTACTGGGACCACAGTCTCAATGCGTGGGACGTCGCTGCCGGCATGCTGCTGGTTAGCGAGGCGGGCGGCATAGCAACCGACGCTTCGGCTCGCGGTGACACGTTCACCACGGGTTCTATCGTCGCCGGCAATGCGGCCATTCACGGCGCACTCATCGCCAACCTCGCGGCCGCCCGCGCTGCTGTCTGAAATAACAGGGCCCGCCGGCCGCGGTTCGCCGCGATTTTGCCGTTTCTCTCGGATCACAAATCACGTTAAAACTCGTGTCATGCGAGAGAGACACTGATCTTGCGTTTATTTCGACGAGCCCGCACCCGGGAATACGACCCGTACAAGCTGGCGAGCCCGCAAATCTATCTGTGGCGGATGACGATCTTTCTGATCATCTCCGCATTCATCGCGCTTGCGCTGTATCGCCAGGTCCTGGCTGCATTCCAGGCCAATCCCGGCCTCAACGGCGTCATCATTGCCGTGCTTGCGATCGGCATCATTCTCGCCTTCCGGCAGGTACTGCGCTTGTTCCCGGAGATTCGCTGGGTCAACACGTTCCGCATCGCGGAACCCGGCATCGAAGTGGACCGCCCGCCGGTGCTGCTTGCGCCGATGGCGACGCTGCTCGGCGACCGTATCGGTCGCACGGCGATATCGACCCAGACGATGCGGTCGATCCTCGAACTCGATCCAGATGCGGCTCGATGAAGATCGCGACATGAGCCGGTATCTGACCAGCTTGCTGATCTTCCTCGGCCTGCTCGGTACCTTCTGGGGTCTACTGCAGACCGTCGGCGCCGTCGCCGATACGATCCGCAATCTTGACGTTTCGTCGTCGAACACCGGCGTCATTTTCGAAGACCTGAAGGCCGGTCTCGCCGCACCGCTGAGCGGCATGGGCACCGCGTTCTCGTCGTCGCTGTTCGGTCTCGCCGGCTCGCTGGTTCTTGGCTTCCTCGACCTTCAGGCCGGCCAGGCGCAGAGCATGTTCTACAATGACCTCGAGGACTGGCTGTCGACGGTGACCGACCTCGACCCCGAGGCGCTCGACCGGGGCGGCGCCACCACGGCCGAGGATCTGCGGCTTTCCATCGAGCGGCTTGCCCGCACGATCCAGGATGGACGCACAGGAGATAACGCCGCCGCCGCGGGCACGACGCGCGCAACGACGGCAATGGCAAATCTCGCGGAGGGCATTCAGGGGCTGGTTCAGCACATGCGCAGCGAGCAGCAGGTAGTCCGAAGCTGGGTCGAAACCCAATCCGAACAGCAGCGCGAGGTTCAGTCGCTGCTTGAGACGATCGCCCGCGCGTTGCAGAGCCCAACACCGGGAGAGTAACCCGCCATGGCCCGCGCCCGCCGCGCCGTCGCTCGCGCCGAATACTGGCCGAGTTTCGTCGACGTTCTGACCAACCTGCTGCTGGTCTTCATCTTCCTGCTGTCGATCTTCGCGCTCGTGCAGTTCCTGCTGAGCCGCGAGATTTCCGGCCGCGACACCGTTCTCCAGCGCCTGAACGCGCAGATTGCGGAGCTGACCGAGCTACTCGCGATGGAGAAGGCGCGAAGCAGCGACACCTCCGACAGCCTGGCAACACTGGAGGCCAGCCTCTCCGCCGCACAAAGCGAGCGTGACCGGCTGCGCAATCTCCTCGAATCGCAGGCCAACGCCTCCTCATCCGCGACGGATCGCATGGCCGCGCTGACCACCGATCTCGACAACGAAAAGCAGGTCAGCCAGCGGGCGCTGTCACAGGTCGAGCTTCTTAACCAGCAGATCGCGGCGTTGCGCCGCCAGATCGCCGCGTTGGAAACTGCGCTGGACGCATCGGAGCAGAAGGACAAGGAAAGCCAGACGCAGATCGCCGACCTCGGTCGACGGCTTAACGTGGCGCTTGCCCAGCGGGTGCAGGAGCTATCGCGCTACCGCTCCGACTTCTTCGGACGTCTGCGCGAAATCCTCGGCGACCGTCCCGACATCCGCATCGTTGGCGACCGCTTCGTCTTCCAGTCGGAAGTGCTGTTCGCAACCGGATCCGACGAGATCAACCCGCAAGGCCAAGTCGAGCTTAACAAGGTCGCGAGCGCCATCGTCGAACTGATCCGAGAGATCCCCGAAGACATCCCCTGGGTGCTTCAGATCAATGGTCATACGGACAAGCGACCTATCACCGGAACGACCGGCCGGTTCAAATCGAACTGGGACCTCTCCGCTGCACGCGCCATTTCGGTCGTTCAGTATTTCGCCTCGCAGGGCATCCCGCCCGACCATCTCGTCGCCGCCGGTTACGGCGAATTCCAGCCGCTGGAGCAGGGTGACAGCGACGAGGTCTACGCCAAGAACCGGCGTATCGAGCTGAAGCTAACTGAGCGCTAGAACCGCAGTTTCACGCGGGTCCGGGTGTCACCGACAGTCTGGCGTGGCGCCCGAATTTGCCATAGGAATGGCGCCATGCCCGAAGAGCGCACTGCACGCCGGCTGGCGGCAATCCTGGCCGCCGACGTGGTCGGCTATTCAAGGATGATGGGCGCCGACGAGGCCGGCACGCTGACCGCGCTCAAGCGGCATCGCGAGACTGTGTTCGATCCGGCGGTCACGGCGCACAATGGCCGCATCGTCAAGCTGATCGGTGATGGGACGCTGGTGGAATTCCCCAGCGTCGTGGACGCGGTGGCGTGCGCCATGGCGATCCAGATCGCGGCCGCCGCCGCTTCGAATGGGAGCAAGCCGGAAATCGTGCTCCGGATCGGCGTCAATCTTGGCGACATCATCATCGACGGCGACGATATCTACGGCGATGGCGTGAATGTCGCCGCGCGCCTTGAGCCTCTCGCTGAGCCGGGCGGCATCTGTGTAGCGTCGATCGTCAACGAAAGTGTCGGCAAGCGCGTCGACGTATCGTTCCAGGACGGCGGCGAGGTCCAGGTGAAAAACATCGACCGCCCGATCCGCGTGTGGAAATGGCATCCAAACGGCGCCGCGTCGAATACGGCACCGGCCAACGCGCCATCGCCGGTGAAGGCCGCGGCAATCGCTGAGCCAAAGGCATCGATCGCTGTACTGCCTTTCGACAACATGTCACACGATCCAGAACAGGAGTACTTCTCCGACGGGATCAGCGAAGACATCATCACCGATCTGTCGAAAGTTGCAGGCCTGATCGTCATCGCCCGCAACTCGAGCTTTGCCTACAAGGGCAAGGCCGTGGACATCCGAACTGTCGGACGCGAACTCGGCGTCCGCTCGGTTCTCGAGGGCAGCATCCGCCGCGCCGGCAATCGCGTGCGCATCAACGCACAGCTCATCAACGCTGCCGACGGCGCCCACATATGGGCGGAGCGGTATGACCGGGAACTTACCGATATCTTCGAGGTCCAGGACGAGGTCACACAACAGATCGTTGAGGCACTCAGGATCAATCTGTCGTCTTCCGAGCGCGCCCGCATTACCGAGATCGAAACCACCAACCTCGAAGCGCACGACTATTTCCTCAAGGGACGGGAGCTGCTGAGCAGCCCGGGCAGCGACCGATCGCTCTTCGATGAATGCAGCGCCCTGTTCCAGAAGGCGATCGATCTCGATCCGGGATACGCCGCCGCCTATGCCGCTCTCGGTTTTGCCAACGCGCTCGCCTACAACAACAACTGGACAGGCGACCCTCCGGCCGTATTGCGGAAAGCGATAGAACTCACCGGCAGAGCGATCGAACTGGCACCTGACGACCCGTACGCCCACTACGTCTACGCCGTTGCGATCGGCCTGGGTGGCGACTCTGAAGGCTCCCGCGCGTCAACGGAAAGGGCGCTGGCGCTGAACCCGAGCCTTGCAGCGGCCCACAACTCGCGCGGCGCGATCGAAATCTTCACCGGCAATCCCGCAGCCGCAATCCCGCACATCGAGCAAGCCATCCGTCTCGACCCGGCATCCACCCGTGTTTATCTGCACTTCCTTGGCCTTGCCCACCTTCTTCTCGGCAACTACGAAACCGCAGTGGCGCATTTCCGCGAGCGTGTCCGTGAGGTGCCGAAGACCGATCTCACACGCACAATGCTGGCTTCTGCCCTCGGCCATCTGGGCGAGATCGACGCCGCCAGACAGGTTTGGGATGAACTGATGGCGATCAATCCGAGCTACAATTTCGAGGAGCACATTGGCCGCCTGCCCTTCAAAAATCCCCCTGATCCGGCCCGGATTCGCGCGGGCATAGCCAAGGCTGGCCTGCCGAAATAGGGCGGGATGCTGGCCAATGCGTTGACCCCTCCCCCGGCTCCGGCTATATCCGCCGCCACGAGCCGCCGGCATGCCCCGGCACCCCATGAAATCCAGGGCCCAAGCCATGAAGAAAGAGATCCATCCCGACTACCACGACATCAAGGTCGTGATGACCGACGGGACCGAGTACACGACCCGCTCGACCTATGGCGAGCCCGGCGCAACGCTTCATCTCGACATCGACCCCAAGACCCATCCGGCGTGGACCGGCGGCGGCCAGCACATCGTCGACCGCGGCGGTCGCGTGTCGCGCTTCAAGACCCGCTACAAGGGCCTGATGGGCGGCGACAGCTGAGCCGAACAAGCCTTCGAGACGTTCGTGAAGCCCCGGCCCAGCGCCGGGGTTTTGCTTTGGGTCAGCGTCCGCCGAAGGCGTCGGCGATGCGATTGAGGTCCGCAGCGACCGGATTGACGCTGGTTTCCGCAGGCTGGCGAAGCGCAGCTTCGAGGCGAACCACCCGCTCTTTTAGCCGCAGCGACCGGTCGATCAGGTCCTTCAACGCCTTGGGCAAGTCGTCCCAGCCAATCCCGTCGGTAGCCGAAGAAACGCCGTTCAGCTTCACTTTGGCGCGCTCCTGGCTCGCCTGCTCCGCGGTAATGTCGCCCTCGTTAACGGCGCGTTGCAGGAGCAACCAGGAGGCGAGCTGCATCAGGCGGGTCGTCAGGCGCATGGATTCGGCAGCGTAGGACAGCGAACCCGCCCGCGACAGCCGCTGGGATTCGCGACGGCCGTCCTTGTCGAGGTAGGTGGCAGTCTCCTCGACCAACGCCATCCCCTCGCGAAACATAGCCTTGAAGGCCTCGGATCCCGCCAGGCGATGCCCGAAGACGACCGGTTCCGCGCTGGCCCGGCCCGCTACTGATCTTTCCTCGCTCATTCCAACGCTCGCGCTGCGACGACCCGTTCCGGGGCATTTTCGGAAAACACCGCAAATCCCGGGCCACGCACGTCATCCCATCCCCGTCCCCAGAGGGCAAGGGTCGAGAAAAAAGAGCCGCACGAGGCGGCTCTGAAAAGTTTTTGACAGGGAGGCGTCAAGAGTGGACAGGAGCCACTCGAATCCAGATGACTGGACGAGGATCAGTTAAGCTCCGTAAAGCCTAAGGATTGGTTAACGCGACTGACGAGAGTTGGCGGATCGGTTGGGGTGATTCCGCCACGAACGTCCCAAAACGGGAGGATTCGCGCCTCACCGCTTGAAGAACGCGGCGGCAACTTCCGCGCTTGCCTGTTTCGTCGCAATAGCTTCCTCGATCCGCGCGATTTCGCCATTGAGCAGGGCTATGCGCTCGGCCAGTTCGCTCAGCGACAGCGTCGAGAGATCCTCGCCAACCTCGTGCGCCAGCTTCTTCTTCGGTGCCGCTTCTTCGTCCATGGTTTCCTCCTCGCACCCCGAACCTAGCGGCGGCAACGTCGATTGTCAGCGCATGCACACCCGGTTAGGACGGGGCATGCTCGATCTTCCCAAATCCATGACCGTCATAGCCATCACGGAGCCCGGCGGACTCGACAAGCTGGTGTTGGCCGAGCGGCCCCTGCCGGAGCCTGGCGAGAACGAGATCCTGGTGCGCGTGCGCGCCGCCGGCGTCAACCGGCCCGACGTTTTGCAGAGACAGGGGCGACACCCACCGCCCGCAAGCGCTCCGCCCGACGTTCCAGGCCTGGAAATTGCCGGCGAGGTCGTGGCCCTCGGCAAAGGCGCCGCGCGATACGCGGCAGGCGATACCGTGACGGCGCTGGTGCCCGGCGGCGGCTACGCTGAATTCTGCAAGGTCCACGAGAGCAATGCTCTGCCTGTGCCCGACGGTTTCAGCATGGTCGAGGCGGCGGCGATCCCCGAGACGTTCTTCACGGTCTGGCCGAACCTGTTCGACCGCGGCCACCTTGCGGCAGGAGAGACGCTGCTTGTCCACGGCGGGACATCTGGCATCGGGACCGTCGCCATTCAGCTGGCGAAAGCCTTCGGCGCGAAGGTGATCGCCACCGCCGGCAGCGCGGAGAAGTGCGCTGCATGCGTCGAGCTCGGGGCCGACGCCGCGATCAACTATCGCAAGGAAGACTTCGTCTCCCGTGTCGGAGAGATCACGGAGGGTCATGGGGCCGACGTGATCATCGACCTGATCGGCGGCGATTATGTCATGCGCAACTACGCCGCCGCTGCCGAGGAAGGCCGTATTGTGCAGATCGGCCTCCAGCACGGCGCCAAGGTCGAGACCAATTTCGGCGTGCTCATGTCCAAGCGCCTGACCCACACCGGCTCGACGCTCCGCCACCGGCCGGTGGCGTTCAAGGCCAGCGTTGCCGAAGCGCTGCGGTTCAAGGTGTGGCCGCTGCTGGAAGCGCGCACGGTTGCGCCGGTGATCGATTCGACCTTTCCGTTGGCCGAAGCAGCAAAGGCGCAGGAGCACATGGAAGCCTCCGCGCACATCGGCAAGATCGTGCTGACGGTCGGCTAGATTTCGCGCCAGCGAATAGGTTTGCGTCGCGACGGGCGAAGCCCTATATAGGCCGCAATCCCCTCAACTCACTCGAGGAAACGGTTCGCCGGGCGGAAATTCCGGCGGAACGACCGGGAGAAACATATGACGACTGCCATTCCTTTGATGCCCAAGGCGACCGCCGTCTGGCTGGTCGAGAACACCGCCCTTTCCTTCGATCAGATCGCCGAATTTTGCCGGCTGCATCCGCTCGAGGTCCAGGCCATCGCCGATGGCGAGGCCGCCCAGTCGATCAAGGGCCTCGACCCGATCCTGACCGGTCAGCTGACCCGCGAGGCGATCGAGAAGGCCGAGAAGGATCCCGCTGCGCGGCTTGGGCTGACGCAGCAGACCGTCCGCGCGCCGGTCGCCAAGCGCAAGGGACCTCGCTACACGCCGGTGTCGCGTCGCCAGGATCGGCCGAACGCCATTCTGTGGCTGCTCCGCAATCACGCCGAACTGAAGGACGCCGCGATCATGCGCCTCGTCGGCACAACCAAGCCGACGATCGAATCGATCCGCAGCCGTTCGCACTGGAACGCCAACAACCTTCAGCCGATGGATCCGGTGACACTCGGCCTGTGCTCGCAGATCGATCTCGACTTCGAGGTAGAGAAGGCGTCCAAGAACGCGCCGCCGCAGGAAGCCGAAGCCGAAGGCGCGACGCTCCTCCCGGCTTCACACACGACTTCGGCCGCCGCTGCGTTGGCAGCGGCCGTGTCGGCACAGCCTCAGATGGACGCAGAGCGCAACGCCAAGCGCGAAGAAGAGCGCGAGGCCGATGCGGTCTTCGCCAAGCTCAAATCGATGAAGGGTTCGGACGAATCCAGCGACGAAACCTGATCACGGCGCCCGGGTGACGCGCGCGAGGTAGTCCTCCAGCGTCCGCCCGGGCTCGCGATCGAACCGGTCGACAGTCAGTTCGAGATTGTCGGCGCGATCGACGCGGAACGTCCGAAAGTCTTCCCTGAGCTCGCACCACGCTGCGAGCGTCCACACCTGGCCCCAGAAATGCAGCGCCAGCGGCCGCACGGTCCGCCGGCTGCCGCCGCCCTCGGCATCGCGGTAGGCGAAGCGCGCCTTCACGCGGGTATCGATCGCCTTGCCGAAGGCGTCGAGGTTGTCGCGCTCGCCATCCTGGATCCGGAAACCCGACGCGAAGATGGGAACACGCTGCGCCGCGCGCATGCGATCGTCGGGAACGACCTCGCCGATTTTAACCAGTGCCTCATTCGCCGCGGCGGCGAGGCTCTTCCCCGCCCACGCCTTGACCATGCGTGCGCCGACGATCAGCGCCTCGATTTCCGATGGCAGAAACATCAGCGGCGGCAACTGATAGCCTGGGCGCAGCAGGTAGCCGACGCCGGCCGCACCATCGATCGGAACACCCGACGCCTGCAGATCGCGGATATCCCGATAGACCGTGCGCACCGATACTTCCAGCTTCGCAGCGAGCGCATTCGCGGTGACCAGGCGGTCGCCGCGAAGCTGCTGGATGATCTCGAAGAGGCGATCGGCGCGGCGCATGGGAGCCGGTTCCTACGAGACGGCGTGGAGCCCCACGCGATTACCCTCGCTGTCGCGAATATGGAAGAACGAACCCATACCCGGAGGCAGATCTATGCGTGGCGTCAGCAGTGCGCCACCCGCTTTTTCGACGCGCCCGACGACATCGTCGAGGTGACCGTTGCAGTTGATGTAAACAACTGTCCCGGTCTCATTGCCGGCGAGATTTGGCGCTTCCATGACACAGCCCGAGACATGCGGCCGCTGGTAGGGGAACACACCCATGCGCTGGTCGCCAAAGCTCTGGCGCAGAAGGCTGGCGTCGAAGATCGTTTCATAGAATTTCGCCGCCCGGTCGAAATCGGTCGCCGGAATTTCGAACCACACGGCAACATTGTCGCGCTCGTCAATCATGCTCATGACATCTCTCCCGTTTGCCATCTCAGATGACCTGAGGTGTCGAGAGACCTTACGCGCGGCCCACTGACAGCCTTCTGTCAGGAGCCTTCGCCGCCCAGGACATGATGAAGGTAAGCGGTGACGAAATCCGGCATGCGTGAATCGAGATCGGCACACGTCCGGACCACGTGAATATCCACGAGTTCCGGCTGTTTTTCGGCCGCCACATGGCCGAGAATCCGCGCCCGCAATCGGTCCGCCGGTTCGCTCGACCGCACGATCCGCATCAGCGCGAGCCGTGACCCGTAGTCGAGCATCGTCCATGCCGAGTCCACTGACACGTCGCTGGCGGCAAGTCCCGTTTCCTCTTCAAGTTCGCGCATCAGGTTAAACTCGAGATCAACGGTCCCATCGACAATATCGGCCGGTTCCGGCGTTCCCGACGGGAAATAGATTCTGCCGGCATTGGCCGTCTGGTCTCCCATGACGCCCAGCAAGAAAGCGCCGTCGGCCGATTGCAGGGCCGCCTGGGCAAATGCATTGCGGACGGAGGTGTCCGGATAGCCCCAGTCGCGCCAAGCGAGGAAACTTGCGAAGTCCGTTTCGAGATACTGGCCTTTCAGGACGCCGCCGGAGACAGCGCAGTCGTGCATCAGCAGGACGCGGCCGTTCCACAGCGCCGGACGCAAGGACTTCGCTTCCCTGAAATGCGCGTCGATCTCCGCCCGCTTCGTCTCGGCGAATGCCCAGGTGTGCTGCCCGACGGTGAGATCGAGCCGCTCGATCTGAACGATGGGTGGCGTCATCGCGACGGCGCGCCGCCTAGCCCCTGACGGGAACGGTGTAGTTGAGTGGCAGGCGGCCGCCGTCCGCGTAAATGGTCTGGCCGGTGATGTAGCTCGCCTCGTCTGAAGCAAGGAACGCCGCGATGGCCGCTATCTCGCGCGGCTCGCCGATGCGGCCAAGCGGCGTGCGCGACAGGATACGCTTGCGCGCCTCAGGGTCTTCCATGACCGTCCCCAGCATGTCGGTCATGATCGACCCAGGTCCGATCGCGTTGACGCGAATGCCATGCGGAGCGAGCGCCAAAGCCATCACCCGGGTCAACTGATTGATGCCGCCCTTCGACACCGAATAGGGCACCTGATTGGCAATCGCGAACAGCGCATTCACCGACGACATGTTGACGATCGCGCCGGGCGCGTCGCCGGCGCGGATGCGCTCGACCATATGACGCGCCACCGCCTGGCCGCACAGAAACGAACCCTTCAGATTGGTGCGGATGACGCGGTCGAAATCCGCCTCTTCGAGATCGAGGAATTCGCCGCTGGCAAGGATGCCGGCATTGTTGACCAGCACATCGATACTGCCGAACGAGTCGACCGTAGCGGCCAGAAGGTTATGGACGTCGAGCCGCTCGCCGATGTCGCATTCCACGAAGCGGATCGCGCCGAATGCCGAGAGGTCTTCGGCCGCACGCGCCCCCGCGTCCTCATCTATATCCGCGATGGCTACGCGTGCGCCCTCCTCGAGGAAGCGCCGTGCGATCGCATAGCCGATGCCCTTGGCGCCGCCGGTGACAATGGCAACCTTGTCTTCGAGCAGCACTCTGTCCGCCTCCGCTCGTGTGCCTGGTCGGGACCCAGCGTTAGCCAAAGGAAGCCCGGGTGTCCACGGTTGTCCGACGACGATTTGGGGCATAGAGTTACCTCGCTGCGCCGTCCGGCCGGTCCTCCCAACTCAAGCATTCCGCATGATCACCGATCCCTGGTTCTACGCCGTTGCGATTCCGGCGATGCTCATCCTCGGCGTGTCGAAGGGCGGCTTCACCACAATCGGAATGCTGACCGTGCCGATATTGGCACTGGTGATCTCGCCGGTGCAGGCGGCGGCGATCGTGCTGCCGATACTCGTTCTGAGCGACGTGGTCGCGGTGCTCTCCTATCGCGGCATCTTCGATGCGACCACGCTGAAGATCATGCTGCCGGGCGCATTCGTAGGCATCGCCATCGGCTGGTGGACAGCAGCCTGGGTGACGGAGCAGGAGATACGGCTGATCGTGGGAGCGATTTCAGTGCTCTTCGCATTGAACTATTGGTTCCGCCATCGCCTGAGCGAGGAACGCCACGCCGCCAATCCCATCAAGGGCGGCTTCTGGGGCGCGGTCGCCGGCTTCACGAGCTTCGTCAGCCACGCGGGCGGGCCGCCTTTTCAAATGTATGCCGTGCCCCTGCGTCTTCCACCACGTGTCTTCGCGGGCACCTCCGTGGTGATGTTCGCCCTCATCAACGCGGTCAAACTGGTCCCCTATTTCTTTCTCGGCCAGTTCGACTCGCAAAACCTCACCACCTCGGCAGTCCTTCTCCCACTCTCGATACCCGCCACCTTCGCCGGCGTGTGGCTGGTGAAGCGGTTCGACACGCAGTCGTTCTACAAGGTTGTCTACGTCCTGATGCTGATCGTCGGCGTCTATCTGGTCTGGGAAGGCATCGCCGGCGCCTTCGGCGAATAACGGGTGCGTCGAGCACTCGTGACTATCGCGTGCGCGGGCGTTGCGGCAGATTCCGCGCCTTCAACACCGGGAGTGCACGATGAAGGTCCTCGTCCTCAACGCCTCGCTCAAGCACGGTAACCAGCTTTCCAACACCGAGGAAGTCACCAACATGGTGCTCGACGCCATGCGCAGGCATGGCGCCGTCGAGGCGGAAACCATTCGCCTTTCGGACAAGAACATTCCTGTTGGCCTCGGCTTCCGCGAAAGCGACGATGACGAGTGGCCGGAGATCGCCGACAAGCTGCGCAAGGCCGACATTGTCATCTTCGCCACCCCGATATGGTGGGGCGGGCGATCGAGCCTGATCCAGCGCGTGATCGAGCGCATGGATGCCTTCGACGAGGCCGCTCACAATGGCCGAAGCGATCTGCTCAACAAGGTCGCCGGCATTGTCATCACCGGCAGCGAGGACGGCGCCCAAGCGGTGATGGCGGGAATCATGGAAGTGCTGTCGTTCCTGAACTTCACCCTGCCGCCCCAGTGCTGCACCTACTGGGTGGGCGAAGTCGGCCTCGACCCGGCGACCGATCGCGATCGCCGCATGAAGAACAAGGCGGTGAACGACATGGCCGCGGCCACCGGCCGCAATTTGATGCTCTGCGCAAAGGCGCTGAAGGCCAATCCATTCCCGATCACCTGAGATACGAGCGGCGAGCCCGCGAAGGCTGCTGCTTGACTCTCAATTGCCTTCGCCGCTGCCGTTCAGGCAGCGTGACTTCCAGACGACAACGCCGCGGGGAGGCCGCGGCGTTGTCGTACTGAAACTCAGATGCGCGTCCTGCTCAATGGACCGGCTCGGTCCGGAGCCGCGCAATTTCGTCCTTCAACAGCAGTTTTTTGCGCTTGAGTTCACTCAACTCCAGCGAATCGACACCGGGGTGCGCCAGCGCTTCCTCGATCTCTTTTTCGATGTGTTGGTGGCGACGCTCAAGCTCAGCCACATGCGATTGAATAGCCATCAGCCGTAGGCCTCCTGTTGACTATCTTGCAGCGACCATTCTGACACAGGGCCACTGCACTGTCGAACCGTGAGGCGGTATTGTGCGCCGCAAAAAGAGGCGCCGTTCCCAATTCCCACACGGCCCAGCTCTCGATCTGGGCTCGGGGGCCGCGCACTTCAAGTGCCTGCGACCGACAGCACACGATGGAGCAGCCCTACCTAGCGTGCTATTCTGCCTTTTCTGCGGCACCCGGGCTGTTGAAGAGGGCGAAGCGGGCCAGAAAGAAAAATGAGATCTCAAGGCCGTCGCTTGACGGAAGAGGAAGAGCGGGAAATCCGGCGCGCGCTTGCGGAACTTCGGCAGGAGCATCGCGACCTGGACCTGGCCATCGACGCGTTGGCCGAATCAACCAATGTCGACACGATTCGCATTCAGCGCATGAAAAAGCGCAAGCTTGCGCTGAAGGATCGCATCGCCGCTCTGGAGGATCGCCGGTTACCGGACATCATCGCCTGAGCCGCCGCTTCTTGCGGCGCAACAGGCCGGGCCTATAATCCGGCCCCCAACGCCAGACCCACGGGGCCGAACAGGAACATATGGCGGAACCGACCCCACCGGTTGCCATCATCATGGGCAGCCAATCCGACTGGACCGTGATGCGCCAGGCTGCCGAAACGCTCGACGCGCTCGAAATCGCGCATGCCGACCTCATCGTCTCGGCGCACCGCACGCCCGATCGCATGTTTATATTCGCCAAGGGCGCACGCCCGGCCGGGTACAAGGTCATCATCGCGGGCGCGGGCGGGGCAGCTCATTTGCCGGGCATGGTGGCCTCCATGACCACGCTGCCGGTGCTTGGCGTGCCGATCGAATCGAAGGCACTGAGCGGCGTCGACAGCCTCTACTCCATCGTGCAGATGCCGGCGGGCGTTCCTGTCGGCACCCTGGCCATCGGGCGCGCCGGTGCGATCAACGCTGCGCTACTCGCCGCCAGCATCCTCGGTATCACGGACGACGCTGTCGCCAGGCAATTGGAGACGTGGCGGAGCCAGCAGACCGCCGCGATCGGCGAGCATCCCGAGGACAATGACTGAACGGCCGGTTTCGCCTGGTATGACCGTCGGCATCCTCGGGGGCGGCCAGCTGGGACGGATGCTGGCTGTCGCCGCGGCGGAACTCGGACTTTCATGCCACGTCTATTGCCCGGATACGAAGAGCCCGGCATTTGCCGTCGCGGCTGCGCGCACCATCGCGCCCTACGACGATGAGTCGGCCCTAGCCGCCTTCGCCGCCGCCGTCGATGTCGTCACCTTCGAGTTCGAGAACGTCCCCGCCGCAACCGTCGCGTTCCTGAGCAGCAACACCGCCGTGTTTCCGGGAGCCCGCAGCCTCTCGGTGTCGCAGGACCGGCTATTCGAGAAACAATTGATGGCGGAACTCGGCATCGCGGTACCTGCCTACGCGCCGGTGGACACGCTGGCCGACATCTATTCGGCCGTCGCGAAGACAGGCCGGCCGGCAATCCTGAAGTCCAGGCGTCTCGGCTACGACGGCAAGGGACAGGCGACGATCCGCACGGGGGACGATCCCGTCACCGCGTGGCGGGCGATCGGCGAGGCGCCGGCCGTGCTGGAGACGTTCGTCAATTTCGAACGCGAGATATCTGTCGTCCTGGCGCGCGGCCGCGACGGCGCCATGGGCGCCTGGGATATTTCGGAGAACCACCACAAGGCCGGCATCCTCGACACGACCACGGTTCCCGCCAGGGTGACGCCGGCCCTCGCCGCTCGCGCTGTCGAAATCGCCGAAAGAATAGCCGTCGCCCTGGACCATGTCGGCGTCCTCGCGGTGGAAATGTTCGTCATCGGCGCCGGCCCGAACGCGCGACTAATGGTCAACGAGATCGCGCCCCGCGTGCATAATTCCGGCCACTGGACCACAGATGGCGCCCGGACTTCCCAGTTCGAGCAGCACATCAGGGCGGTCTGCGGCTGGCCGCTGGGCGATACCGGGCGCCACAGCGACGCGGTGATGACCAACCTGATCGGAGACGACGTCAACCGCTGGCGGGAACTCGCCGCCGAGCCGGGCGCCAAGCTTCACCTCTATGGAAAAAGCGAGGCGCTCCCGGGCCGGAAGATGGGCCACGTCACCCGGGTCAGCCCCCGTCGCGAAGGATCGTTTTGACAGGGAAGTGCCCATTCTGGTAAATGGGCGCGCCTTTTAGGGGCCTGAGGTGCCGGCGAGCTTGCCGTTTCCTTGCCCCGGGACGATCAGCGATTTCACGAGATAGGACGTTTCGCTTGCAGGTACTCGTTCGCGACAACAATGTCGACCAGGCGCTGAAGGCTCTCAAGAAGAAGATGCAGCGCGAGGGGCTCTTCCGCGAGATGAAGCTCCGCAATTACTATGAAAAGCCGTCCGAGCGGCGGGCGCGCGAAAAGGCGGAAGCGGTCCGCCGGGCGCGCAAGCTGGCTCGCAAGCGCGCGCAGCGCGAAGGGCTGATCGCGGCTCCGAAGCCGCGTCCACACGCCGGACGCCCTTGAATCGCCGGCTTTCGGCGTTTCTACTGACTGCAGGACCTTGATCCGCCCCGTGGCGGAGAGGAATCGATTGCGGCGGGGGTCGGCGAAAACTGAGGTGCAGGCGTTGATCCCGACTCACATTTCCGGACGTGGCGAGCGTCGCCTGGCAAGGGCGGCGCTGATTGCCGTTGTGGGATGCCTGGCGCTCGCCGGCTGCCAGACCAGCCGCGGCGGCTTCGGCACCGCCGACATCGATCGTTCCGCAGGGTCCGAGGTCAACATCGCCTCGCTCTCCGCGGTCGTGAAACAGAACCCGCAGGACCCCGGCGCCTACAACGTCCGCGGCAGCGCCTACGGCAAGGCTGGCGACCTCAAGGCGGCGATCGCCGACTTCGATACCGCCATCCGGCTCAATCCGTCCTTCTACCAGGCGTACGCCAACCGGGCGCTCGTGCAGCGCCGGCTCGGCCGCGACGATCTCGCTTTCCAGGACTACAACCGGGCGCTCCAGATCAATGCCAGCTACGCCGTCGCCTACGTCGGACGCGGCAACATGTACCGGCAGCGCAAGCAGCTCGACCTCGCCCTTGCCGATTTCAACCGCGCCATCGAGATCGACCGCAACGACCCGCGCGCCTACCACAATCGCGGCCTGATCGAGCAGGCGCAGGGCGACCAGACCACCGCCGTCGCCGACTTCACCAAGGCGATCTCGCTCGCGCCCAGCGCGCTCGAGCCCTACAACGCCCGCGGCCTTTCCTATCTCGCCATGACCGACTACCGCGCCGCGCTCGACGACTTCAACGAGGTGGTGAAGCGCGACAAGGATTCCTACGAAGGCTGGACCAATCAGGGCCTGGCGCTCGAAAAGCTCGGCGAGCGCGAGAAGGCCTTCGCCGCATTCGCGCGCGCCTCGTCGCTCAACGCGAATTACGCGCCCGCCCGCGACGGCATGCGGCGAACCTCGCCAAGCAACGTCGCCTTCGGCCAGACCTGAAGACACGGCCTCGCGTTCCCGCGCGCTGCTCGCGCCGGGTGATGATCCTTTCAACGAACACCTCACGTCCTGAGACATGAAGGGGTTGGCGGGCGCTCGAAGAGTGCCTGCTCGGGTAGTCCGTGTGTTGGCGCTCTGCCAAGCGCCCGCCGCGACGGCTTGCCGCGAGCCCTGCTCGCGCGTTTCCCGGCCGGCGCTTCGGCCCGCCTGGTCTGCGGCGGGCCTTAAGCCCCGAAGGGGCAGCCGGTCCTAGTGCCGACGGACCGTACCGGGATCGCCCCGACCGGCTGGAGGCAGGAGACCTCCGGACCGGGCAGGGACGCCGCTCCGCTTCCCCGTGAGTTCCTGTCGACACGGACCCCTTGCAGGAAGCGGACGCCGGGAAGTATGCGGCCAGTTCGTGCGAGGGGGATTACTTTTATCTTATCCCCGCTCTCCGGAGCGGGGTTAGACTCGTGCGCCCCTTGGCGCGCGGCCGGATCTGTGCCGCCAAGCTCGGACCGGGACCACGACGGCTGCTGGTGGAATAGTCGGCTCTAGGTAGCGGCCTGCGGCGGCGCCTCGATCACCAGGTCAGCATAATCTGGATGTTTCTCGATCCAGGCCGCGGTGAACGGGCAGAGCGGCACGACTTTCAGCCCCTCGGCGCGCGCGTGGTCGAGCGCAGCGCGGACCAGCCGCGATCCGATCCCCCTGCCCTCCATCTCCTTCGGGACCTCGGTGTGGGTGAAGGTGATGACCCCAGGCGAGAGCCTGTACCAGCTGGTCGCGATGTGGCCGTCCAGCGGGAGCTCGAAGCGGTGGGCGCGGGTGTTGTTGATGATTTCGTCGGTCACGTCATTTCCATGCGCTAAAGGGCGTCCGCCGGGGCGCGTCAGGCCGGCCGTTTGCGCGCAAAGAAGGCGCCGAGGACGAAGCCAGCAGCGGCGGTAACCATGCCGCCAACGATGAAGACAGCCAGCACGATCCCAATCTCCCTGCCGGGATTTAGTTCCCCGGTTGCGAAGGAAGCCAGCATCGCCGCAAGCCCGACGACCGCCCCAATTATGATGGCATCGCCGAAACGCAGAGAGGCCTTCCTGATCGCCACGCCAAGCCCCAGCATGAACACTCCCGAAACCAAGAACACGAGCACGCCGCCTTCGCCATTGAAGAAGCCGGACGCGAACAAAAACATCCAGAAGGCGGACATGATGAGACCGGGCACGATGATGAATCGCACGATCGTCCGCCCGTCGGTAATCGAATAGACGACTCCGTCGGTTGACGCCGGTGCGCCAGCGGGTGCTGCGGCGGTGGAGGCGACCGGTGCGGCCGCCGTCGCCGCTTCGGTCGCGGCCTGCTCCATTTGTGGCTGCGTTGAAGGCGGCGGCTCGGCGTGCCGATTTACAGGCGGCGATCGGGCGTCATGCTCGGCCGCACGGGCTGACCTACTCTCGCTCGCGTCAGCACTGCTTTCGACGGATGCCCCGGTTACCTTGTCGATGGTGGCGAACAACCGTTCGAGGTCGTCATAGAAGCGCTGGCTGCCGGTCGAGATCGGCAAGGCATTGATCTCGGTGATCTCCCGCAGGCTTGCCGGCAAATTGTCCGGCTCCGGCATCTCGGCGTCCTCGACCAGCACCGGCAACAGCGGGATATCGAGCTGCAGTGCGGTCTCGATCTCGACCCGCACCCAATCGTTGGCAGAGTTGATGCGGCTCGGGCCTTCCGCGGCCTTGCCCTCCCAACCGGGGCCAATGACGGCCACGACGAAATCGGCATCGCGCAGGGCACGACCGATCCGCTTGCGGAAATTCTCGGTCGGCTGGATCGAGTCTATGTCGCGGAAGATCGCCTCACGGCCGTAGCGATCGACCAGCTTCTCGTAGAGCCAGCTCGTGATCGTCCTGGAATCGTCGCGCCGGTAGGAGAGGACAATCTTGGCCATGCCCCGAGTCCAGGAAATCCACCGCTTGCGGCTTTGAAGCCCCGCATCCCGCGAAAGGCTATGCCAATTCCGGCCGTTTGTCATGGCGGCGGCGGAGCCGCCAAGCATCGCGGGGGGAAACGCACGGTAATCAGTTTGCGGCCCTTTGACATAACCGCAACGCCGACGCCACCGGTAGCGATCCGTCCGAATTGACGAGAATTGCGGACGCCGCCTTCAATACGCGGAAAGGCTCCGCAGTGGCAGGCTTAGACACTCCCCGCAGTCCGATCTAGTCTCGATACGGGAGGACCACCATGTCGTTCCTGAATCTGACCGCCGCATCTCGCGCCGATTTCGCGCAGCTCGATGTCAATATCGGCAACTTGATATTCAGCTCGACGGCCCTTCCATTCGATATGCAGCACCAGACCCAGTCGAACTGGTGCTGGGCGGCAACTTCGACCAGCGTCTCCCATTTCTACTATTCGGCGAGCGGATGGACCCAATGTCTGGTCGCCGGCGCCGAACTGGGGCTGAGCAATTGCTGTGCGTCGCCCGTGCCCTCCGCCTGCAACGTGCCGTGGTATCTCGACCGGGCCCTGACGCGGACCATGAACTTTTCCAGCATTGTTTCCGGCACCATCACCTACTCACAGATACTCGCCGAGCTTCAGCATGGACGGCCGATCGGCGCACGCATCGGCTGGAGTGGCGGCGGTGGACATTTCATGGTGATCTACGGATGCAGCCGGGTCGGCAGCACCTACTACGTCGATATCGACGATCCGATCTACGGCAAGAGCCACATCACCCTGGCGACGTTCACCAGCAACTATCAGGGCAGCGGCAGCTGGACCCACACCTACTACACGAAGAAGTGGCCGACCTTGAAAATCAAGCTCCCCATCCTCGAGAAACGCTTCGTCGATTTGATCGAGCAGGTTCGCCCCCTCGTCGGGCTCAAGGGCAATGTGCGCGATCTCGCCGCGCTGCAGGACACGTCCGGCATCAGCCTCGCCGTTCCCCACAACGTTTACGTGGTCGGCCTGCAGGATCTTGCCGGGCGCAAGAGCCCCAGCCCTGTGACCGCGACAGCGTTACGCGTCCTTGAAGTAGAGGACGGGAGGAACCGCGCCGTCTATGAGCTCTCCACGCCGCGCGAAGGTCAGGCTGAAGTGCAATCGATCACGAGCGACCCGGCAACGCTCGAGGCGACGCAGAATGCTCTCGCGGAAGTCCAACGCATCGCCGAAGAAAGCGATGCCGAGCCCGAACTCCACTTCATTCGCATCCCGGCTCTCTATGTCGATGCGTTCCTGCTGCACTATCCAGGCAACAAGCGCGACATGGTGGTTCCGGTGCGCGATGCGGGCCTGTTGACGCCGTTCAAGGCGATTCCGGCCAAGGAATTCTACGAGCAACTGCGCCGGCCGGCGCAAGAGCGCCTGCGCGCCAGCCGGGACGACACCATCGCCCCGTAACGGAGGCGCCAGACGCTACAGCGCCTTGACGATGCCTTCGGTCATCTTCTTGGCGTCGCCGAGCAGCATCATGGTGTTGTCGCGATAGAAGAGCGGATTGTCGATGCCGGCATAGCCCGAGGCGAGCGACCGCTTGACGAACATCACCGTGCCCGCCTTCCAAACCTGCAGCACCGGCATGCCGTAGATCGGCGAGGTCTTGTCGTCCTCGGCGGCCGGGTTGGTCACGTCGTTGGCCCCGATGACATAGGCGACGTCGGCCTGGGCGAACTCGGAGTTGATGTCCTCCAGTTCGAAGACCTCGTCGTAAGGAACGTTGGCCTCGGCGAGGAGCACGTTCATGTGGCCGGGCATGCGGCCGGCGACCGGATGGATGGCGTACTTCACCTCGACGCCCTCGGCCTTGAGCTTGTCGGCCATCTCGCGAAGCGCATGCTGCGCCTGCGCCACCGCCATGCCATAGCCCGGCACGATGATGACCTTGGAGGCGTTCTTCATGATGAAGGCCGCGTCGTCGGCCGAGCCGAGCTTGACGGGGCGATGCTCTTCCTCGCCGCCGGCCGCGGCAGTCTCGCCGCCGAAGCCGCCGAGGATGACGGAGATGAACGAGCGGTTCATCCCCTTGCACATGATGTAGGAGAGGATCGCGCCGGACGAGCCGACCAGCGCGCCGGTGATGATGAGCGCGGTATTGCCGAGCGTGAAGCCGATGCCCGCCGCCGCCCAGCCGGAATACGAATTGAGCATCGAGATGACGACGGGCATGTCGGCGCCGCCGATCGGGACGATGATCAGCACCCCGAGCGCCAGCGCGGCGAGCACCACAAGCCAGAACACGAAGGCGCTCTGCGTAGAGAAGAAGACGGCGATCAGCACGACCAGCAGGATGCCGAGGCCGGCGTTGACCATATGCCGTTGCGGCAGGAGGATGGGCTTGCCCGACATGCGGCCGTCGAGCTTGAGGAAGGCGATGACCGAGCCGGTGAAGGTGATGGCGCCGATGGCGACGCCGAGGGACATCTCGATCAGGCTCTGGCCGTGGATCTCGCCCGGCGCGCCGATGCCGAAGGCTTCCGGCGCGTAAAGGGCGGCAGCCGCCACGAACACCGCGGCAAGACCGACCAGCGAGTGGAAGGCGGCGACTAGCTGCGGCATCGCCGTCATGGCGATGGAGCGCGCGATGAAGGCGCCGATGCCGCCGCCGATCGCGAGGCCGAGCACGATCAGGCCGAACCCGCCCCAGCCCGGCGCAGCTGCCGCCAGCGTGGTGAGGATGGCGATCACCATGCCGGCGATGCCGAAATAGTTGCCCTGGCGCGCGGTTTCCGGGCTCGACAGGCCGCGGAGTGCCATGATGAACAGCACCCCCGAAGCGAGGTAGAGCAGCGCCGTGATGTTGGCGTTGAACATCGCGGCTATCTCCTACTTCGTCTTTTTCTTGTACATGGCGAGCATGCGCTGGGTGACGAGGAAGCCGCCGAAGATGTTGACCGAGGCGAGCACCAGCCCGACGAAGCCGAAGCCCCGGGCCCAACCGGCGCCGGGGCCGAGGGCGTCGGCGGCAGCATTGACGCTGACCGCGAGCAGCGCACCGACGACGATGACCGACGAAATGGCGTTGGTCACCGACATCAGCGGTGTGTGCAGCGCCGGCGTCACCTGCCAGACGACGTAGTAGCCGACGAAGATGGCAAGCACGAAGATCGCGAGGCGGAAAACGAACGGGTCGATGGCGCCGCCGGTGGCGATTCCGACACCGTGGCCGATCATCTCGGATATCTGGTCGGCGTAGCCCTGCGCCGATTGCGCGGCATCGCCGGCGACCTGCGCCGCATCCTTGGCGGCGGCGGCGGCGGCACGCGCCGCATCGAGGGCCTGTTCGGGCGTCAGTTCATTGTTCATGGCTTTGCTCCCTCGCCGGCAAAGGCCGGGTGGACGATCTTGCCGTCGCGGGTGAGATCGGTCGCCTTGACCAGTTCGTCGTCCCAATTGACGGCGACGGTCTTGTTCGCCTTGTCGATCAGCGTTTCGACGAAGGCATAGAGGTTGCGGGCGTAGAGCGCGGACGCACTCGCGGCGATGCGCCCGGCGACGTTGAGATAGCCGATGATCTTGACGTCGCCGACGGTGGCGACCTCGCCAGCCCTGGCGCCCTCGACGTTGCCGCCGCGCTCGACGGCAAGATCGACGATGACCGAGCCCGGCCGCATGGATGCGACCATTTCCCCGGTCACCAGCTTCGGCGCCGGGCGGCCCGGAATGAGCGCCGTGGTGATGACGATGTCCTGCTTCTTGATGTGCTCGGCGACCAGCGTTGCCTGCTTGGCCTGGTATTCCGCCGACATCGGCTTGGCGTAACCGGCGGCGGTCTCGGCTTGCTTGAACTCCTCGTCCTCGACGGCGACGAACTTCGCGCCGAGCGATTCGACCTGCTCTTTCGCGGCGGGGCGCACGTCGGTGGCGGTGACGACCGCGCCCATGCGACGCGCCGTGGCGATCGCCTGCAGGCCGGCGACGCCGGCGCCCATGACGAAGACGCGGGCGGCCGGCACGGTGCCGGCGGCGGTCATCATCATCGGCAACGCCCGGCCGTACTGTCCGGCAGCATCGATCACGGCCTGGTAGCCGGCAAGGTTCGCCTGGCTGGACAGAACGTCCATCGACTGCGCGCGGGTGATGCGGGGCATCAACTCCATGGCGAAGGCGACGAGCCCGGCATCGGCCAGCGCCTTCAGCGCCGCCTCGTGACCGTAGGGGTCCATGATGCCGACCACCATGGCGCCGCGCTCATACAAAGCAAGCTCGCTGGCTTCCGGCCGGCGCACGCGCAGGATGATATCCGCGCCACGTAGCGTGTCTGCGGTGGTCTGGGCGATCGTGGCGCCGGCGGCCGTGTAGTCGCCATCGGGAATGCGGGAGGCGGCCCCTGCCCCGGCCTGCACGGCGACGGTGCCGCCCAGGCTGACGAATTTCTTCACGGTCTCCGGCGTTGCCGCAACCCGTGTCTCGACCTTGTCGGCTTCCGCCGGCACAGCGATCTTCATTGCGGAGGATGTCCCTTCTGCGCGGGCGCTTTCGGCCCGCGTTCAGCCCATCAACCCAGTCGACCTGCGGACCGCTGACCGGCCCGGCGCCCCATCGACTGGCGCACCAGAATCAGAGCAGGAAATATGCCATCAGGACGAGCAGCACGACGATCGCGATCGACGTGTATTTGAACAGCTTCAGGAAGCCCTGATACGTATGGAGGTGATCGGCGTAGTCCGTGCCCGTCGCGACGCCCAGTTCGACGGTACCGTGATCAGCCATGTCCGCGTGTTCCCTGCTCAGCTTGGAAAATCGCCCGGGCGCTTTATAGCAAACGGGGCTCCCGGGGCAATTGCCCCTTACGTCGCGGAAAACCTGAAGAATTGTCGCACCATGCGTCAGAACAAGTACGACGATCCGGAATTCTTCGCCCGCTACAGCGCCATGCCGCGCTCAACCGCGGGCCTGGAGGCGGCCGGGGAATGGCATGCTTTCCGCGCCATCCTGCCGGACCTCGCGGGCAAGCGCGTCCTCGATCTCGGCTGCGGCTTCGGCTGGCACTGCCGCTACGCCCGGGAGATAGGCGCACGCTCGGTGGTCGGCGTCGATCTTTCCGAGAAGATGCTGGAGCGCGCCCGCGCCGAAACCAGCGACCCGGCGATCGAATATCGGCGCACCGCGATCGAGGACATCGACTTTCCCGAGGGCTCGTTCGACGTCGTCGTCAGCTCGCTGGCGTTCCACTATGTCGCGCGCTTCGACCGCGTCTGCGGCAAGGTCCACGGCGTCCTGACCGGCGGCGGCGCGTTCGTGTTCTCGGTCGAGCACCCGATCTTCACCGCCATGCCGGGACAGGACTGGTATCGCGACGCCGACGGCAGGCCGATGCACTGGCCGGTGGACGACTACCAGATGGAAGGCGAGCGCAAGGCCCATTGGCTGGGTGCCGATGTCGTCAAGTATCACCGGACGCTGGCGACGACGGTCGGCACGCTGATCGACGGCGGCTTCCGCATTACCGGCCTCGCCGAGCCTCAGCCGCCCCCGGAGATGCTGGCCGATCGGCCCGACACGCGGGACGAACTGCGCCGTCCGATGTTCCTGCTGATCGCGGCGGTGAAGGCGGACTAGGCGGGCGGCAGCCCCACCGCCTTCAGCGCCTTCGCCTGGCGCTTCGCCAGCGCGTCCACGTCGAAACCGGCGATGGCGTCCTCGAACAGGCGGTGGAAGTTCAGTTCCGCCTTGAGGTGGAGCATGACCGCGCCGAGGCCGATCGCGGCGCGGTCGAGGAAGACGAACTCGCGCGGGATGGTAATCGCCTTCTTCGGCTTCAGCCGCTGCTTCACCTCCCACGCCTCGCGCCGGCCGTAGGACTGGGGCGCGACGCCATCCGCGATCGTGCGCACGCGGTCATCCATCAGCGGGGCGTAGATGAACCGCGCCCACAGGCTGAGCGTGTCAATCGTGTCGTCGTCGAGATTCTGGAAGCCCCAGGTGCGGTAGGCGGCCGCGATGGCGGCGCGGTCGTTGGCGCGCAGCGCCCGGTAGAGATCGACCACGCCGGCGACGAAGGACGGCGGGAAGATGCGCACGCAGCCGAAATCGAGCAGGTTGATGCCGGCGGGGTGGCCTGAAGAATCCGCTTCGCTCTTACCCCCAGGCCCGTTGAACACGGTGTAATTGCCGAGATGCGGATCGCCGTGGATGACGCCGTATTGCGCAAACGGCTTCCACCACGCGCGGAAAAGCGCGGTTGCGATGGCGTTGCGGTCGGCAAGGTCGTGGTCGAGATAGGTGAGCAGGCGCTGGCCATCGAGCCAGCCCATGGTGAGGAGGCGACCGGTGGACAGATCCGGGAACGTCTCCGGCACGCGGACGCTCCCCTCGCCCTTCAGCATCATGCGGTAGAGCGCGGTCTGGCGCGCCTCGCGGTCGTAGTCGAGTTCTTCGCGCAGCCGTTCGCCAAGCTCCTTGGCGATCTCGGTGGTATCGATCTCGGGGCTGATCCGCCGCTGGAGTCCGAGCAAGACGCCGAGCTGGCCGAGATCGGCTTCGACGGCGGATTTCATGTCCGGGTACTGCAGCTTGCAGGCGAGCCGCGTGCCGTCATGGGCGACGGCCTTGTGCACCTGGCCGAGCGACGCGGCAGCCGCCGGCGTCCGGTCGAAACTCTTGAAGCGCTGCTCCCACTCCGGCCCGAGTTCGACCATCATGCGCCGCTTGACGAAGGCCGGCCCCATCGGCGGCGCCTCGGCCTGCAGTTTCTGCATCTCGATGGCGTATTCCGGCGGCAGCAGGTCGGGGATGGTGGCGAGCATCTGCGCCACTTTCATCAGGGGCCCCTTGAGGCCGCCGAGCGTCGCGGCAAGGGCGGCGGCGTTGCGCTGGTCGCCAACATCGCGGCCGAAAAGCCGTGCCCCGGCGATGCGTGCGGCTGCGCCTCCGACGCCGGCGCTGACCCGCGCATAGCGCGAGATGCGCCCACTGAGGCGATTCTGTTCCGGATCGTCGGTCGGCGCTGCCATCGCGCCTATGTAGGCGGCGACAGTGCTTTCGGGAAGGCGGCCAAACGTCCGCTCAGGCCGGCAGGCCCAGCATGTCGCGCACCGGCTTCAGCGCCGGGTCCTTGCCGCTGACGATTTTCGCGTCGGAGAACACGGGCGGATGCGGGGGTGGCGGCGGAGGCGCTGCTGCCGCGGCTGCCTTGGCCGCCGCGGACCTTGGCGCCGCCGGTGGCGGTGGTGACGGCAGCGGCGCAAAGACCGCGGACGCGCCGGTGCCCGCCGAGGAGTCGGTGTGGACAACGACGTCGTCGGAGCCGGTCAGGAACCCGTGGATCGCGTGGAAGCCAAGCGCGCGGTAGACCTCGAACTGCTCCTCGTTGAAAAACTGATCGCCCGTCGACTCGTGCGGGTAATCCGGAAAGCGACGCGCATAGTCGCGGATGTAGTCGTTCTCGTCGCCCGTCAGCGTCGGCTTGACGTAGACGAGATAGCCGACATTGCCGCTGCCGTAGTCGATCTTGCCGATGGCGACATGCGGACCGCAGGTCGGCTTGCGGTCGATGGTCGGCTTTTTCGTCGATCCCACGCCCATCCAGTCGCGTGCAGTTTCGGCGATGGCCTGCCAAGGCAGACTGATGCGCACGCCGAGATCGATGCGGGCAAACCGCTGCACCGCCATCAGCGAGGGGTAGCGCATCTCGGCGTCGTTGTCGCAGTCGACCGCGATGATCAGCCGGCACTTCCGCCGCAGCAGTTCGTAGATGCCGAGATTCTCGATATGGCCACCGTCGGTGATGTAGACGTTCTCGCTTTTCTCATCGAGCGAACCCGCGATTTCCGACCACAGGAAGTAGGGAGAGGCGCGCAGCACATCACCGGTCTGCGGCCGCTTGTGGATGACGTAGGGGTTCTTCATCCAGTAGCCGAGGCGAATATTGAGCAGCGCCAAAGTCGGGGTCAGCGCACGGATCGACCGTGAGCCCATGTTGGACGAGGCAGCCGCGCCCGAGACCGCGATGGCGGTCGCCAGGTCAAGACCGGGCGACAGGCGCTGCATCACCTCGGTCGGCTCGTAGCCGGTGGCGTAGCTGCCGACGTAGTTCCGCGAGAAGAGGAAGAAATCTGCGTTGCGGCCGCGGCGATTGGCGAAGTCCGATCCCTGCAGGTTCAGGGTCGCGCAGACCAGATGATACGGCGCATCCGGAGTCATCTCGGTCAGCAGAAAATTATCCAGCGGCACGAAGTCGCGATTGCCGGTGATGTCGCCGTCCGCCATCCGCTTGCGCGGATCGAACAGGAACGCCTTGCTGATGCGGTCTCGGTAAAGCCGGTGGAGCGAGTTGGCGTTGGGCGCGAGATCCCACCCGAACGCCAGCAGGATGAGCCCTGCGAAAAGATAGAACCAGAACGCGCCGGTGGAGTTCCGGTTGGGCCACGTGAGGCCGGCCGCGCGCAGTTCCGTCCACACCGCCGCAAGCGGGGCCGGAGCATGGTCCATGGGACCGAGCGGCGTGACATTCGTGGTCGGGCACGGCTGTGGCGCACCGGCCAGCTTGCCGGTCAACGCTCCGCTGCGGTCGCCGGCACTCACGTCGAGAGTGAAGTCGCCGGTGACGGACTGGCACTCGACCTTGACCGATTGCGGCACATCGTTGGCGATGCCCCAGAAGGACAGGTAGAGACAACCGGCCCAGATCAGCACCGGCAGGAACAGGCCGGCGATCCACACCGCCGCGCGCGCCGCAAGGCCGAGCAGCTTCGTCCGCAGCTTCGACTCGGTCTTGCCGGTCTCGATGGCCTGGCCGAACTGGCGGCTGAAGAGCGCGACCGCAGCCCAGATCGGCGCGGCCAGCGCGACCAGCGCCTTGACCCATCCATTTGCCACCGAGAACAGCAGCCCGCCCGACCCGGTGCCGCCGGCGGCCGCGGCGTCGGCCGCACCGAACATGCGGTCGATAACCACCGGCTGGAGCTCGCAGAAAAACACCGCGACGATGCCGATGAGCACGGCGGCGCCGAAGCGCGGCAACCGCGTCCGGAATTCCGCCAGATCCTGCGGCCGCAGATAGGATCGGTATATCGCCCAGCCGAAAAAGAAGACGACCGCCAGCGGAATGAGCGCCAGCGTGATCGGAAAGTTGAAGTCCGTCACGCCGATGCCGGTCCAAGCCAGCAGGTCGAGCGTCGTCAGCCGCGAGCGGACCGGATTGAGCAGAACCGTGACCGCCGCGAAGAGCAGCATGATCGGCATCACGAAGCCGAGGTTGGCGACGAGGCCGCGCACCACGATCGCCAGCCCGGTGAGAACGTCGCGGAAGCCGAATGGAATGAGATAGTTCGAGTAATTGCGGATCTGCGACACCGACGCCGTGTCGCTGACGTCGTAGGTGGGAGGCGTCTTCGATGCGGTCGAGTTGGTGCCGAAGACGAACGCGCCTTCCGTTGCCGACATGGTCGCGGTCATCGACGCGCCGGTATAGCCGCCACCGGAAACGGTCGACAGGTAGTCGACGGAGCGGATAACGTCCTGCTGGTTCAGCGCCTGAAGCACGCCGAGCGAGAAGGCCGCCGAGCGGATGCCGCCGCCGGACAGCGAAACGCCGACGGTCTCGACCACCGCGGCCTCGCCATGCTCGACGGTGAATTCCAGAGCGGGCCGTTTGGGCTCGGCCTGGTCAGCGCGAACCGCCGGCCGGCCGCTCAGCCGTTCGCGGCGTGCCCGAATCGCATCGAGCTCGCTCTGAATGACGTCCTGAAAGAAGTCCTGCTCGCCCGGCGGAACGTAAGGATCTTCCGCCACGAATACCTTGCGGTCCGGGACCGCTGACTTTTTCGCCATGGCCGCCTCCCCGACAAGGCGGGGATGCTATAGGCACGCCGAGGGCGAGACAACGATCAGTATCGCGGTCCGCTCGAACGAACGCGGCCTACGATGAACAGAAGGTAGCCGCCGATGAAGAGGAAGACGACGATCCACAGCCCGTAGCCGTTGAGATAGTCCAGGATGCCGAGCGAATACGGCGGCAGCGGTTTCGGCAGCAGGCCCTGCGACTGGAAATCCGCCAGCGTCTCGGCCGGCGGCATGTCGAGGAAGCGCGCGTGGTCGGTCTGGAGCCCGAGGATGTAGCCGTCGTCGCGGACCGACATGCCGAGCAGGAAGTAGACGGTCGAGGTCTTGTAGCCGAGGAAAAGCGCCTCCCCGTCAGGCCCCTTGAGATCGACATTCTCGATCGGGTGAATCTCCTCCGCCGTGCCGAACGGCGTCCATGCCCTCGCCTCGCCGGCCAATGAGATGAAGACGAGGACGAGGAGCAGACCGAAGCTCCGCACAATCAAACGCAAAATCTTTCAGCCTCCTGAATTCGATCTACCCGAGCATGGCGGAGCATCCGCCAGACCGTTGTGACGCGCGTCACACGACTTCCGCAGTCAGACAACGATCACGCTGCGTCGATCGCCTCGAGTTCATCGATCAGCCGCTCGATGACGCCGAGCCCCTTCTGCCAGAAGGCGGGGTCGGTTGCGTCGAGCCCGAAGGGCGCGAGCAGTTCGCCGTGATGCTTGGTGCCGCCGGCCTTGAGCATGGCAAAATATTTCTCCTGGAAGCCGGAGGCCGCCTCCTCGTAAACCGCATACAGCGAGTTCACCAGGCAATCGCCGAAGGCATAGGCGTAAACGTAAAACGGCGAATGGATGAAGTGCGGGATGTAGCTCCAGAAGGTCTCGTAGCCGGGGCCGAGCGTGATGGCGGGGCCGAGGCTTTCGCCCTGCACCGCCATCCACAGCTCACCGACCTTTTCCGACGTCAGTTCGCCGTGCCGACGTTCCAGGTGCAGGCTGCGCTCGAAGGAGTAGAACGCGATCTGCCGCACGACCGTGTTGATCATGTCCTCGACCTTGGCGGCGAGCATGGCCTTGCGCTCGCGCTGGTCCTTCGTGTCGGCAAGCAGCGTGCGGAAGGTCAGCATCTCG
Organism: uncultured Alphaproteobacteria bacterium; assembly: GCA_963798195.1. Lineage (GTDB taxonomy): Bacteria > Pseudomonadota > Alphaproteobacteria > Rhizobiales > Kaistiaceae > CAVSRC01. The sequence continues at coordinate 72,773 of CAWCSF010000002.1, forward strand.
CCGAACACGCTCGCCGTCTCGGCCAGCGTCAGCGGCGTCTGCGCCATGAGCGCGCCCTGCGGGGCGGCGAGCACCTGATGCACGCCGTGGCCAAGCTCGTGGGCGAGCGTCATCACGTCGCGCACCTTGCCCTGGAAGTTGAGCAGCACATACGGGTGCGCCGACGGCACCGTCGGATGCGCGAAGGCGCCCGGCGCCTTGCCCGGCCGCACCGGCGCATCGATCCAGTTCTGCTCGAAGAAGCGGTCGGCGATCTCCGCCATCTCCGGCGCGAAGGCGGCGTAGGCGCGCAACACCTTTGCGCGCGCCTCCGGGAAGGTCACCGTCTGCGTCGGCCGATCGGGCAGCGGAGCGTTGCGGTCCCAATGATCGAGGGTGTCCCGGCCGAACCAGCGCGCCTTCAGCTTGTAGTAGCGGTGGGACAGGCGTGGATAGGCGGCGCGCACCGCCTCGACCAGCGCGGCGACCACTTCCGGCTCGACCCGGTTGGACAGGTGGCGCGCGTCGGCAACGTCCTTGAAGCCACGCCAGCGGTCGGAGATTTCCTTGTCCTTGGCGAGCGTGTTGGTGATCTGGGTGAACAGGCGGATGTTCTTGGTGAAGGTCGCCGCCAGCGCATCCGCCGCGGCCTTGCGCTTCTTCCCGTCGTCATCCTGAAGAAGGTTGAGTGTCGGCTCGATGGCGAGTTCCTTGCCGCCGACGGAGAAGCGGAGCGCCGACATGGTCTCGTCGAAGAGGCGGTTCCAGGCGCCATAGCCGGTCACCGACTTCTCGTGGAAGAGAAGCTCGACGCGATCCTCGAGCTGGTAGGGCTTTTCCTTGCGCACGTCCTCGATCCACGGCCGGTAATGTCCCAGCGCCGGATCGTCCATCGCCTTTTCGAGCACCTCGTCGGCGATGCGGTTGAGTTCGAGCGGGAAGAACAGAAGGTGCGCACTGGCGGTCGTGATCTTCTCCTGCACGTCGCCGTAGAACTTCGAGCGTGCCGGATCGCTCGTGTCGCCAGCGTGGAGCAGCCCGGCGAAGGACACGATCCGCCCCATCAGCTCCTCGAGCTTCTCGAAGGCGACGACGGACTCGGCCAAAGCCGCCCCGCTCTTCCTGGCCAGTGCCTCGAGCTTGCCCTTGAACTTCTCCTCAAAGGCCACGGACTCGGTCTCCGACCGCTCAAGGTCCCGCTTCAGCGCCGGATCGCTCGTCCCGGCATAGAGGTCGTCGAGGTTCCATTCCGGCAGATCGCCGAGATCAGGCTCGGGGGCGGCAGCCGCCTCGGCCATGGAGCGGGTCAGGTCAAGACTGGTCATGTCGACATCCGGGATCGGGAGAGCGCCACCGAAACAGCGTGGCAGGAGTCTGTGTCAGCCAAATAGGGCGGCGGCACGGCCCGGCGCAACCCGTGCGGGCGAAGGAACTTAAGGCCGAGGGGTAAAGTCCCTGAACCTGCCGCCGCCGTTATCCCCATCCTCAACAGGCCAGCGAGGCGAACCGCGGCAGTTAAGAACCAATTAACTCGCTCGCCCGATCATCGTTCCCGGGATGGTAACCACAAGCGTTGATTCCATTGGGATTTTCGGGCGGCCGCCACCACACTTGTGCCGCTTGGAGACACTTCACCTCCGGCCGGAGAGCTAAACGCCCGCATGTCGACCACCATTCTCATCGTCGACGACGACCCGGTTCAGCGGCGCCTTCTGTCGGCGGCCGTTGAGCGCATGGGTCATGCCCCGATCGCCGTCGAAGGCGGTCAGGCCGCTCTCGACCTCCTTGCCGGTTCCGGCGGGGAAGCCGTCGCGCTCGTCGTTCTCGACCTCGTCATGCCGGATCTCGACGGCATGGCGGTGCTGGCCAAACTCCGCGAGGCGGACCGGCAATTGCCGGTGATCGTCCAGACCGCACACGGTGGCATCGACACGGTCGTCAGCGCCATGCGCGCCGGCGCCGTCGACTTCGTGGTCAAGCCGACGTCGGCTGAGCGACTGCACGTCTCGATCGAGAACGCGCTGAAGCTCGGGGCGCTCGAAGGCGAGATCGCCCGCATGAAGCGCGCCGCGACCGGGACCCTCACCTTCCGCGACATCATTACCCGCAGCCCCAACATGGAGCGCGTCATCCGCCTCGGCCAGCGCGCCGCCGCCTCGCAGATTCCGATCCTCATCGAGGGCGAGTCCGGCGTCGGCAAGGAACTGATTGCGCGCGCCATCCAGGGCGCCGGCGACCGCAGGTCGAAACCGTTCGTCACCGTCAATTGCGGCGCCATCCCCGACAACCTCGTCGAGAGCATCCTGTTCGGCCACGAGAAAGGCGCCTTCACCGGCGCCGCCGACAAGCACGTTGGCAAGTTCCGCGAGGCCCATGGCGGCACGCTCTTCCTCGACGAGGTCGGCGAGTTGCCGGCCGATGTTCAGGTCAAGCTGCTGCGGGCGCTTCAGGACGGCGAGATCGACCCGGTCGGCGCGCGCCGGCCGCTGCGCGTCGACTTCCGTCTCATCTCGGCAACCAACCGCAGCCTGATCGACCTGGTGAAGACCGGCCTCTTCCGCGAGGACCTCTACTACCGGCTCAACGTGTTCCCGATCCGGGTGCCGCCGCTCCGCGAACGGCGCGAGGACATTCCGGAACTGGTGCGTCACTTCACGGTGCGTTTCGCCGCCGAGGAAGGAAAGACCGCGCTCCGCAGCGTATCGGCACCGGCCATCCAACTCCTCACCCGCTACGACTGGCCGGGCAACATCCGTCAGCTCGAGAACGCTGTATTCCGCGCCGTGGTACTGGCAGACGGGCCGATCCTCACGCCCGATGAGTTTCCCCAGATCGCGGCTCAGGTTGAAGGCATGCCCGCGACGCCCCGGCCGATCGAGGCCACCATGCCGGCGCCGGCCGAACCGATCGAGCTCGACGTAGCCGGGCAGAATATCTCGCCGCAACCTGCCGGCGTGACGACCGTGGACGAAGTGGGCGATGTTCGCCCACTCGCCGAGATCGAAGCGGCCATGATCAGGCTCGCTTTGGAGCGCTATTCTGGCCGGATGACGCTGGTTGCCCGGAAACTGGGCATCGGGCGGTCGACGCTCTACCGAAAGCTCAAGGACCTTGGCATTTCGGACACAGTCCCGGGAATTGCGGCCGAGTAGGCGGTAAATTCCGCTTGATCCGACCGTCGCGCCGTTGAAATGCGACATTAATGTGTTTCATTCACCCTACACACCCGCCGTCGCCAACCCGACCACGAGGCAAATTGCCATGCATGCTCGCATTTCCGCACCGCTGATCATCGGCGCAGCCACATTACTGGCGGCGACGGGAGCGATGGCAGCGCCAGCAAAGGCCGACAAGCCGCTGGTCCTGGCGAGCTACTACACGATGGCCGACCGGGTCGTTGACCCGATGAGCGCGTCGATCCGCGCCATCCTGATCAACGCCGGCGACCAGGGCGATTTCCTCGACAAGAACAAGGTTGAAGCGCTGTCCGCGTTCTACGCCGGGCAAGGCTACGTGCCTTCGTGGATCGCAGACGGCAAGCTGAGCGCGCGCGCGCTGGCCGTGATCGCACGCATCAAAGCGGCCGACACCGACGGCCTCGATCCTTCGGCCTACCACCTGCCGCACATCCAGATCGGCCAGGCGATGCCGGCGACACTGCAGGCGCAGGCGCGCGCCGACGTGATGCTGAGCCAGGCGGTGATGGAATATGTGCGCGACGCACACTCCGGCCGTCTCGATCCGTCCGACGTGAGTTCCAACTTCGACTACAAGCCGCACGTCGCCGATCCGGTCGAGGCGCTGACGAAGGTATCGACGGCCGAGGACGCGCCGGCGGTTCTGGCCTCTTACAACCCGAAGCGCCCGGAGTTCGTGGCGCTCCGCGAGAAGCTCGCGGAGATCAGGTCGTCTGCGGCCGAACGTCCCCCGGTTGTTCCGGCTGGCGCCAATCTCAAGCTCGGCTCGAAGGACCCCCGCATCCTTATCCTGCGGGAAAGATTGAAGGTTTTGCCGCCGGATGAGAAGCCGGCACCCGACGTCGTCGCTCAGGAAGCCAAGCCTGACGATGCCGCCGTGACGACCGCCAGCATCACCCCGGCCGACGCCGGGGCCGCCGTTGCCACGGCGGAACCCGTGGTCGTGCCATTCGATCCGGAAGTGTTCGACGAAAGCGTCGCCGCCGCCGTGCGCACCTTCCAGGAAGGCGCCGGCCTGCGTCCCGACGGGATCGTCGGTCCGGCCACCCTGGCGCGGATGAACGCCGCCGCCGACGATCACGTCTCCACCATCGTCGCCAACATGGAACGCTGGCGCTGGATGCCGGAGGACCTCGGCAACTACTACGTCCGGGTAAACATCCCGAACTTCAATCTCGACATCTACCGCAACGGCAAGGTGTTCTACACGACACGCATCGTCGTCGGTAAGCCGCAGAACCAGACGCCGATCTTCTCCGACGAGATCGAGCACGTCATCGTCAACCCGACGTGGAACGTGCCGGCGTCGATCGCGGTCAAGGAGATGCTGCCGCAGATCCGCGCCAACCCGGGCGCGCTGAGCGGCTATCAGGTGTACGCGAACATCGGCGGGCGCTTCCGCGCCGTCGATCCGTACATGGTCGACTGGAACAACGTCGACATGCGGCGCATCCAGATCAAGCAGCCGCCGGGCGAGCGCAACGCCCTAGGTTCGGTCAAGTTCATGTTCCCGAACCCCTACGCCGTGTACCTGCACGACACGCCCTCCAAGAGCCTGTTCCAGAAGGATTATCGCGCCTACAGCCACGGCTGCATGCGCGTGATGAACCCCTGGGAGTTCGCCGACGCGCTTCTGACCTACGATCCGAACGTCAACGCCGCCTCGATCAAGCGGCTGGTCGGAGGACGCGAACAGCAGGTCAACCTGACCCGGCACATCCCGGTCCACATCACGTATTTCACCGCGTGGGTGGATGATTCGGGCAAGCTCCAGGTCCGTGGCGACGTCTATGGGCACGATTCACGCATCGAAAAGGCCTTCGGCCTGCCCACCTGAGGCACCTAACTCCCCGAAAATACTGGGGGTTCGTCCAAAAGACGGACTTGCCCAATTGCCCAGCAAATGCCACGATCCGGACCTATGCCGGGGGTCGGAGGGATTCCCCGACGTCGTTGGGTAATTCTGGCGTGTTCTCAATCGCTTAAAGGAGCGTTTACCTTACGCTCCCAGAATGCGCTGCTTGGTAACCTGTTTTTCAGGGTGGGGACGGCGAGAGTTTTGTTCGGGCGGGGCGATCAGCATCACAGGAACGGCCTAGGCCAAATGCGGCGCGGAATCGCGCGCTTGGGCATGGCGGCCGCTACGCTGGCTTTCACGCTGATCGGGCTCGGCCAGGCTTCCGCGGAAGACCGCGCGCTGAAGCTCTACAACCTCCACACCCACGAACGCGCCACGATCGTCTTCAAGCGCAACGGCGTCTACGATCGCGGCGGGCTGAAAGCCATCAACGAATTCCTGCGCGACTGGCGCAAGGAAAAGTCCACCAACATGGACCCGCATCTGTTCGATCTGCTCTGGCAGGTCTACGGCAAGTCCGGGTCGAGCGATTATATTCAGGTGGTTTGCGGATACCGCTCGCCTGAGACCAATGGCATGCTCCGCCGGCGTTCCAACGGCGTCGCCAAGAACAGCCTGCACATGCAGGGCAAGGCGATGGATTTCTTTATTCCCGACGTGCCGTTGCCCAAGTTGCGCGCGATCGGCCTGCAGATGCAGATCGGCGGCGTTGGCTTCTACCCGACTTCCGGCTCGCCGTTCGTCCACATGGATACCGGCTCGGTCCGCCATTGGCCGCGCATGACCCGCGAACAGCTGGTGCGCGTGTTCCCGAACGGGAACACCCTGCATGTTCCCTCGGACGGCAAGCCGCTGCCCGGCTATGCCCAGGCGCTCGCCGCTTACAAGGCCCGCAAGTCGGGCATGACCGCTGACACCCAGGTTGCCAGCTTCGGCGGTTCGCCGGTCATCAAGGGAGCCCCGGCACCGGTCGGCAAGCCGATGGTGATCGCCGCCGCCGACCAGGTTGACGACGAGGAAGAAGCGGACGAGGCGACCGTCGCCGATGCGCCGGCGCCGAAGCGCGCCATTGGCGTTGCCGTCGCTTCCTACGCCACGACCACGATGCCGATGCCGCGACTTGCGCCGCGCCACGCCCAGCCGACCGTGATCGCAGCCGCCGAGCCGCTGGTTCCGCCGGCGAGCATCCCGTCGCCCGGCCCCGACCGGATCGCCTTGATCGCCGAGGCGTCGCTGACGTCGCCCGATTTCGACTTTGGCGGCCCGCAGGACTGGTCGGCTCCGGCCGTACCGGCAGCGCTCGCCGCCGCCATGGCCGAGCGTGACCAGACGCGCCGCGGCACATCGCTGCCGATAGCACCGACTTCCGTCGTTGCGACCATCGATGTCGGCCGCCCGCTCCGCGCCGAGGCAATGACCACCGCCGTTCTCCGGCGTAGCGACGATGCGAATTCCGATAACACGGTCCCGCGCCTGCTGGCCTACGCACCGGCCGTGCAGCCCGCCGAGCCGGCGGTACATGCCAACGCCGGCGGCATCCCCTTCCCGCGCCTCAATCCGATCCGCGCCGCCTCCGCGACCCCGCTGCGGGTCCGCGACGTGCGGCCGCAGCGTTCGTCGCGCGCGCCGCAGCTCACGATGACGGTGCTCGATACGCAGGGCCTGCGGATGTGGATCGGCTCCCTGTCGACGCGGCAAAAGGCTTACGCCGTACTGACCATGCCGGACTACCGGTCGGGCTCCAGCATGATGGACAAGCCCGACATGGCGATGGCCGCGGGCTTCGGCGACGCCGCCTACGCCGGGCTGCGCACCGACCACTTCTCCGGCCCGCTGGTCCGCCAGCCCGCCGTGGTCGATCTCCGGCTCGAACTCTTTCGTATCCTCGACCCGCTAAGCGGGTCCGGCACTTCCCATCATTCGGACGGCAGGGTCATCCCCAGCGCCGTCATGTACAATTCCAGCAGCGCTTCCTGCTCCTGGCGCTCGGAGCTGTCCTGCTTGCGGATGCGCACGATCGTTCTCAACACCTTGGTGTCGAAGCCGTTGCCCTTGGCCTCCGCGTAGACCTCCTTGATGTCGTCGGCGAGCGCCTGCTTTTCTTCTTCCAGTCGCTCGATCCGCTCGACCAGGGACTTGAGCTGATCCTTGGCGAAGCCTGCGGGGTCGGCCATGTCTGCACGCTCCTGTAACGCATGAGGGGGACGCCCCTTGCGGGCGTGCCGGGTGAGTGCCCCGAGTTCTCGCCCCCGGTCAAGCCTGCCGCTGGCGAAGAAAACACCGCACGAATAAGCTGGCGTCACTCCCAGACATCGGAACATGGAAAGCGCATGCCGACATATCTTGTGACCTATCGCTTCGGCCACGGCGGAGACTATGGTGCGCGCGTCGACCAGTTCCTGGGGCGCATCCAGGAGGGCGACTGGTGGGGCGAAACGGGATCGACGGTCCTCGTCAACTCGGACGAAACCATCGATGCGTTCTGCCGGCGCATTCTCGCACCGTCCTGCTTCAACGATCGTCTGGATATTGCGGTTGTCTTCGACGTCGACAACCGTCAGGCGCGCGCCAAAGGGAGCTTGCGCGACGGCCATCTGTTCGTCGCCGCCCCATGGGTCAAGCGCATCTAGACGGTCAGTGCTTCGGCCGATTGCCGGCGAAGGCCGCAAGAGATTCCGGAGAGGCTTCCTTCTGGTGTAGCGCCTGCCATTCGGCGTAGGGCATGCCGTAGACGAGCTCCCGCGAGGAGTCCTTGTCGATGGCGATGCCCGCCTCTTCGGCTGCCTCGCGATACCAGTTGGCCAGACAGTTGCGGCAGAAGCCTGCGAGATTCATCAGATCGATGTTCTGAACGTCGCTTCGTGTCCGCAGATGCTCGGCCAGCCGGCGAAAGACCGCCGCTTCGAGTTCGGTCTTCTTCGCGTCGTCGATATCCGCCATCTGTCACACTCCCGGAAATTGCGTCGCCACTAGATAGGCACCACCGGCCCGGTGTGCGACCCATAGTGGCGAATGGCATGCACATCGGCACGACTGTTCAACTTGGAAACGATCGGCGCGAGACGGTCGATCCACGACGCAACCCCTGCCGGATCGCCGATCAGGTCCTGGCGAATCTCGAGGAGACCGTGGGCAAGACCCCGGCGCGTCGCGTGGCGGTACATCGAATCGTTGGCGAGCGCTCCGGTGTAGGGCTCGTTGTCGCCGACGATGAGATCGGGATCGACGCGGAGCGCCGCGATGAGCGGCTCGGCCATGCGCGGATCGACATCCCACAAGACGCCGGCATGCCAGGGCCGCCGATAACCGCGCCAGACCGGCGTGTAGCTGTGGATCGACAGGATGGCAGGCGGCACCCCCGTCGCGAGGGCGCGGTCGATCGCCGCGTCGACGGCGGCGTGATACGGGCCGTGGTAGCGCGCTATGCGCTGCGCCCGCTCCGTGGCATCGACAGACGCATTTCCCGGAACGACCGCGCCGTCGGACAGGCGCATGATGAGCGTCGGATCATCCTCGCCGCGATTGGCGTCGATCAGCAAGCGCGAAAACGTGGACAGCACGGCCGGCACGCCCAGTCGTTCCGCCAGGCCACGACTTACTGCCGCAGCGCCGGGATCGTAGGCGATGTGACGCTGAAACTCCTCCGGCGGAAGACCGAGGTTTCCGTATTCGGGCGGCAGGCGATTCTCGGCGTGATCGCAAATGACCAGAAGCCCGGCCGCCGGATCCCCGTCGACAATCGTGAATGGCTGAAAATCGCCGGCGACAGGGCCGGTCCGCGCAATGCTGGCAACGTCCATCGGGCGGCGATCATAGAGAGGCGCCCGGCGCGCTGCCAGTGACCCTGCGGTCACGATCCCGCCGTGTTCTGCCCCGACAAGAAGCCCCGAGATTGTCGGCACCGGAAAAGCGCGGCAAAGTGGACCCAGGGACGGGCACCGACCGCGTTGACGGGCTGAATCGTGCGCGCCATAAGTGCGCGGAATGTCCACCAAAGCATTGAGTCAATAGATTTTCCGACCGTGGCCAAACGATCGCGCAGCATCAAATCGTGGCATCGTCAGGTGGTTGTCATCGCCAGTATCGCCATCCTTGTGGTGATCGGCGCAGTCGCCTTCGTCCTTCTGCGCCAGGGCGCCGGTAGCGACGCCGAAGCGCGCCTGCTCTCGGAGACCACCATAACCGCAGGCGTTTCCGGCCGCGCCGCCGACGCCGGCGGCAGCGGCTTGCGTCTGTGCAACCGCACGCCGAGCCGTGTCGGCATCGCCATCGGCTACAAGGAAAACCGGCGCTGGGCGACCGAAGGCTGGTGGAACGTCGCCCCCGACACATGCGAGACGCTGGTCGCCGGATCGCTGGTCTCCCGCTTCTACTACGTGTATGCCGTCGACTACGACCGGGGCGGGGTATGGGGTGGCAAAGCGCAGATGTGCACGCGCGACAAGATGTTCACGATCCACGGCATCGAAGACTGCGTTGCGCGCGGCTTCGAGAAGACCGGGTTCTTTGAGGTCGATACCGGCGAGCAGAAGAGCTGGACGGTCCAGTTGACCGAACCGGGCCAGAACCAAGCGGGAACCGGCGGCTGATGAGGCGCACCCGCCGGACAAAGATTCTCGCCACGCTTGGACCGGCATCTTCCGACAAGGCGGTCATCGGAAAACTGTTTCGGGCCGGCGCCGATCTCTTTCGCATCAACATGAGCCACTCGAGCCATGACGTGATGCGGCAACTGGTGACCACGATCCGCGAAGTCGAGACGGAGGAGGCGCGCCCGATCGGCATCCTGGTGGATTTGCAGGGTCCGAAGCTGCGCGTCGGCGTTTTTGCCAACAAGAGCATCGACCTGACGCCCGGCCAGACTTTCGTGCTCGACTCAAATCCGGAGCCGGGGGACGCCAGCCGGGTCGGACTGCCCCACCCCGAAATTCTCTCCGCCCTCGAGGTCGGCCACCGGCTGCTCCTCGACGACGGCAAGGTGCGGCTTCGGGTTACCAAGGCGACAAAGACGCGTGCGGTGACCACGGTCGAAGTCGGCAACAAGCTTTCCGACCGCAAGGGCGTCAGCGTTCCCGACACCACCATCGGCTTCAGCGCGCTGACGCCGAAGGATCGCTCCGACCTCGAGGCGGCGCTTAACGCCGGCGTCGACTGGATCGCGCTTTCGTTCATTCAGCGGCCGGAGGATCTTGCCGAGGTGCGCAAGATCGCCCGCGGCCGCGCCAGCGTGCTCGCCAAGATCGAGAAGCCGCAGGCCGTCGAACGCCTCGCGGCGATCGTCGAGAACGCCGACGCGCTGATGGTGGCGCGCGGAGACCTTGGCGTCGAGATGCCCCTGGAGCGCGTGCCCGGCATCCAGAAGCAGATCACCCGCGCAGCGCGGCGCGCCGGCAAGCCGGTGGTCGTCGCCACGCAGATGCTGGAATCGATGATCACCGCCCCGACGCCAACCCGCGCCGAAGTGTCCGACGTCGCGACCGCCGTGTTCGAAGGCTGCGATGCAATCATGCTGTCGGCGGAGTCCGCCTCCGGCGCCTATCCGGTGGAAGCCGTCTCGACGATGGACAGCATCGCCACCGAGGTCGAGCGCGACCCGAACTACGTCAACATCATGCGGGCGCAGCGCACCGAGCCGGAAGCAACCGGCTCCGACGCCATTTCCGCGGCGGCGCGCCAGATCGCCGAAACGCTCAACCTCGCCGCCATCTGCTGCTTCACCTCGTCGGGCACCACGGCCATGCGCGCCGCGCGCGAGCGCCCCAGCACCCCGATTCTCGCCATGTCACCGGTCATGTCGACCGTGCGCCGCCTGTCCATCGTGTGGGGGCTGCATTCGGTCTACGGCAATGAACCGGACAATCTCGACGCAATGGTCAGCCACGCCTGCTTCGTCGCCCACCAGGAAGGCTTCGCCAAGCCGGGCGACCGCATCATTCTCACGGCCGGCGTTCCTCTCGGAACGCCCGGCGCAACCAACATGCTGAGAATTGCTTACGTCAATCCGGATGGTTTCGGCGGCGCCTGAACGGCAGGCCGGCTAGATACCCTTGCCGAGCTTGTCCTCGAGCAGTTGCAGCCCGACTTTGACGTCCTCGAGATTGGGATCGATCTCGAGGGCCAGACGGAAGGCGGTGACGGCCTTCTCCAGTTCGCCAAGGTCCCGCATGATCATGCCGAGACCGGACAGCGCCCCCCAGTGGCGGGGCTCCAGGGCAAGCGTGCGCTGGATGTCGGACAGCGAATGCCCGTAGTCCCCCATCATCCAGTAGACCGTCGCCCGCTTGTTCCAGCCTTCGGCAAACTCGGGCTTCATTGCGATCATGGCGTCGAGATAGCTGATTGCCAGGGAGTAGGCCCGGGCATCCATGGCCGCGATGGTGTAGTCCATCAGCCGGTTCACCTGCTGGTCGCCCGCATCCATCCACAGCGCCCAGATCTTCGCCTCGATCTTGCGGGCCTCGCTGTAGTCGTCGGTCTCCTTGAGGCTCGCGAAAAGGGCGTCGAGGCCCGGATTGTTCGCGTCGGGAGCCGCCACGGCGGGCGGAGTCGCGGCCGGTGGCGTTTCCACCGCCAGCGCCGAAGCAGGTGAGGCAAGAAGGGCGGCGGCGAGGGCGAAAGCGATCCGCATGAGATGAAGCCTATCGGCGGAAATCCGCACAGGTCAAAACACGCAAGCGTTACCTAACCGGCCAGGGCTCAGATGTCCTTGACCGTATCCTTTTCAAGTTCCTTGAGCGCCTTCTTCACGCTTTCCAGGTGCGGGTCGAGGGCAAGCGCCTGCCCGTATGCTTCCATCGCCCGCTTGTCGTCGCCGATCTCGCGGAAGATCGAGCCGAGACCACTGAGCGCGCCGAAATGGCGCGGCTCGATGACCAGCACCCGCTCGATGTCGGCGACCGAAAGGCTGTACTTGTCGGTCAGGTAGTAGACAGTCGCGCGCTTGTTCCACCCTTCCGCGTAGTCGGGCTTGAGCGTTACGATCCGGTCGAGGAAATCGAGCGCGGTGGCATAGTCCTTGTCCTCGATCGCCTGCAGGCTCCACGTCATCAGCAGATCGACCGTGTCGCTGCCGGACTGAAGCCACAACGTGATGATCTCGGATTCGGCGCGGTTGGCCGACGTCTCGTCGGTTGCCGATTTCAGGGCTTCAAAGGCAGCGTCGAGCTTCTCGGCACGGCTCTGCACCACCGGATCGGCGGGAGCCGCGTTTTCGGCCGGGAGTTCCTCAACCGACCACGCGGGCAGCCCGGAAATGAACATCAGCGGGGCGACAAGCGCCGCGACAACGATTTTCATGTCCGGAATGATAGGGCGGTCCGCAAGGGCCGTCAAAGCCCTCCGACGTCAACATTGCGCGACGGCGATTAGCCCTGACGCGCCTTGAAGCGGGGGTTGGTCTTGTTGATGATGTAGACACGCCCCTTGCGCCGTACGAGGCGATTGGCGCGGTGGCGCTTGCGGAGAGACCTCAGCGAATTACGAATTTTCATGGCGATCACGCGTGTTTTTTAACGAAACGAGCGCGGAAATCCGCGCCCTGTCGATTGGGCCGGGAAAATATGGAGACGAGGGCGGGGTGTCAAGCGAGGCTTGGGACCACCCGAACCCGTTCAGCGAGGTTGGCGGCGATCTCGGCGAACACGCCCGCCCAGTCCCCCGGTTTTGCCTGCCGGAACAAGTGCATGGTCGGATACCACGGGCTGTCGCTACGATCGCGCAACCAGCGCCAGTCCGGGTCATGGTTCAAAGCCACCCAGACGGGCCGCCCCAAGGCGCCGGCCATATGCGCGATGGAGGTATCCGAGGCGACCACCAGATCGAGGCTGGCCATGGCGGCGGCGATCTCCGCCATGCCGTCCGGATTGTCGCTGATGAGCGGCCCCAGTTCGTCCACCCTCATGCCCGCCGGCAGGTTCGTGAGCTGACCGAGGCCATGCACCGCCTGCAGGCTGATGAGGCGAACGCCCGGCACAGCCGATAGGGGCGCGAACTGGAAAAGCGGCACCGAGCGGAACGGGTCACTCGGGTATTCCGGGTTGCCCTGCCAGACGATCCCGACCTTGAAGCCTTCCGAACCAACGCGCCCGCGCCACGCCGCTACCTTCTCAATGTCCGCAAAGAGATAGGGAACGTCGCGCGGAACGGAATCGAGGCGCGTTCCGAAGCGGTGCGGCAGGCTGAGAAGCGGAAGCTGGTAATCGAACGCCCCCTCCGATGCGTCTGTGGCGGCACTCCAGGACACCGGTGCGGTCATCGACCGCGCCAGCGCGATCAGTGGCGGCTGCACACAGGCCGTGACATCCGCTCCGCGGGCGACGAGCATCGGCAGGTAGCGGAGGAATTGCAGCGTGTCGCCATGCCCCTGCTCTGGAGTAACGACGATGCTCCGGCCGGCAAGACCCTCGCCCGACCACACCGGCGCCCGGAAATCGGCGCGCCGCATCCGCGCCGACGGCTTGTCGAGACGGCTCTCGTATTCGCCCCAGCCCCGTTCGAAATCGCCCGCCTTGAGGCAAAGATAGGAAAATTCCTCGCGCACCGAAGCGTTGTCGGGATCGAGGTTGACCGCCTCCCGTCCTGCCGCCAGGGCTTCGTCGAACCGGTCAAGCTTCCAGAGCGCCGCAGCGCGCACGATGGCAAGCCGCGCCCCCGGCAGGCCCGGCGCCGGAATGCGTGAAACGACCGCGATCGCCTCCTGCCAACGTCCAAGTTCGATGAGCGCGCGGCCGCGGCTGATCGCGCCTTCCACACCGGCGATCGGCGCCGGCTCGGGTGTCGGCCGCCGCAAACGCAAAACCTCATCGCGACGACCAAGGCGCTGGAGTACCGCCACGCGTGCGTCGAACGCTTCCACCGCATGGGGACGGATGGCGAGCGCCTGCTCAAAGCAGGTAAGCGCGGTCGCAGCGTCATTCCGTTGAAGGGCCGCTACACCGCGATTGAAATGCGCATCGAACAGATGCGGGTCCAACGTGACCGTCCGCGCGTAGCCTGCTTCAGCCTCTTCATATCGCCGGGCGAGACAAAGAAGATTGGCCCGGTTGAAATGCGCCATCACATTGCTGGGCGCATGGCTTATTCCCGTCTCGAACGCCGCCAGCGCGTCGTCGTACCGCCCGAGCCTTTGCAGCGCGGCGCCGCGATTGCACCATGCGCCGGCGTCGTCAGGTTTCAGTGCGATCGCCCTGTCAAACGCCGCAAGTGCTTCGGCAACATTCCCTGTCTGGAAATAGAGCGAACCGAGAGCGACAAGTCCGCCATGATGACCGAGGACGCGTTGATCCGCGGCCAGGGCCCGGATCGCATCGGCGGGCCGTCCCGACAACGCAGTGTTCATCGCCTCCATGACAGCACGCAATATCGCCAGTTCCTCGACCGGCGTGCGTTCCGGAACTGGCTTTTCAGTGCCTGTCATGGCCCCCCGCAATGGCCGTGCGATAAGGCCGGTCCACTGGATTCTGCCGTGGCTGAGCGTGGCCCAGGATCGGACGATGTCGGGAAAATGGTGGGCGGTACTGGGATTGAACCAGTGACCCCTACGATGTCAACGTAGTGCTCTCCCGCTGAGCTAACCGCCCATCCGAACGACACCGCGGCGGGCCGCAGCGTCAGGACCAGCGGGGGTATATCAGGCAGGCACCAGGCTTTTCAAGCAAGGTCGGGAGGGCAGCCTTATCGCGCGTTCAGACTGTATGCGTCAGCCGCTCCCCGGCGCCTGATGCGGCACCTCTCCGGCGGTAGGTCCTCCCGCTGCCGAGGTGGCGATAGATGGTCGCGCGCGACACGTTCAGGGCGGTCGCGACGTCAACGACCTTCATTCCTTGTCCTTCGATCATGTCGCGGGCTCGCTCCAGCGCCTTTTCGTTGAGCGCCGGGGTCCGTCCCCTGCTTTTCGCGTCGCGCCGCGTCGTCGCTGCATACCGCCCGAGTGTCATGAGCGCGGCCTGGACCTGCTCGTGGTCCGTCGAGAAGCGGTCATCGAGGGAGGAAATCAGGATGCCGCCCGTCCACGAGTGTGGCCAATACGGAAATTAACTCAGGCATCGGTGCAAGATCGCTCAGACGCGTGACGGTCAACCTGTCGTTGGGCTTCAGGGTCGATACCAGCGCTTCCAGCGACGGCGTCATCGCCCTTGCCGTGACGCCGGCGGCATCGATCAAGGTCCGCGTGCAACCCGCCTCCTCCATCCGGCCGGACGCATCCCGGATCGTCTGTGGATCGTCGCTCCGTACATAACCGATCAGCATCGACTTGCCTCGATATCCCGTTACGCAACCCATAGATGCTCTCTGAGGATATACAACTTAAAGACCATCACAAAGGCATGATTCGGAAAGACACGCGCAGGCTGTTGCCGGACCGCAAAAACGTGTTGCCACCGGGCAACAGCGGGCGGGAGAAATGAGTTGGGCGTCTCAGTGCAAACTGCTGCAATTTGGCAAGGCAGCGAGGGAACTTCCCTTGAGCAGTTCGGCGAAAAATGGCGAAAATCCGGCGTTTTGGCCACCGTAAAATGTCTCAATAAACTCGCAAATCGCTTCGGGATGGGGTGCCTCACCGATCGGTTGTCCACCGTGACCGACCAACTCGGTCCTTGTAGGTAAGGTTTGCCTGTTTTACTCAGGTTTCGGCCGGAGCGCTTCTTCGGTGAGGACACAAAGTTCCCTTCGGGGGGCGAGGAGAGACAGAATGAAACTCAAGAGCTTACTTCTCGGCTCCGCCGCCGCCTTCGCGGTTGTCGGTGGCGCCCAGGCAGCCGATCTTTCGGTTGCCGAGCCGGTCGATTACGTCCGGGTTTGCGACGCCTTCGGCGTTGGCTACTGGTACATTCCGGGGACTGACACCTGCCTGAAGATCGGCGGCTACGTTCAGTTCGACGTGAAGTTCCACGCTTCGTCGGCCAATGATTGGGCCTACACCACGGCTCCTTCCAGTCGCATTCGTCGAGCTGGGATTTCGCGACGGAAGCCAGCGTTCAGGTCACCGCCAAGTCGATGACCGAATACGGCCCGCTCACCGGCTTCATCGAACTGCGCGCCAAGTCGGACAACGCGGCACGACTACGAACAACCTGGTGAGCGTCAGCAGCACGGGTACTCACGGCGAGCGACACGCGCTTTGCCTACCTCGACTCAGCCTACCTCGAGCTCGGCATGCTCCTGGTTGGTCGCACCGGGTCGATCTACGACTACAGCGGCGGCTTCACGTGGGACTGGAAGGACTACGACTCCGACAACAGCGCGGATCAGGTTCGCCTGAGCTGGGCGATGAGCGGCTTCGGGCTCCAGCTGGCCATTGAAGACCCGCGCGATCGTTGGGGCACGAGCCTCGGCACGACCTACACGATGCCCAACATCGTCGGCGCCATCACGATGTCGCAGGCGACGTGGGATGCCAAGCTGTCGGCCGGCTATGCCGAGACGACGTATGGTTCCGGCTTCGGTGTCCAGTTGGCTGGCACGTTCAAGCTCGACTCGATCGCCCCCGGCGACAAGTTGCTCTTGAAGGCAGCATGGGCGCAGAGCGCGGTCTGGAAGTTCGCGGCAAGCTCGGGCGCGGCTGGCGGTGCCGGCGACGTCTGGAGCGCGGCAGCGTCGTTCCAGCACTTCTGGTCTCCGACCCTGTCTTCGGCCGTGACCTTCCAGTACTTCAACCAGGGCGCATCGGGCTACCAGGCCTCGGGCAACTTGGTTTGGTCGCCGGTTGCGAACTTCTACGCCGGCGTCGAAGGTGGCTACCAGAACGTTGGTGGCACCGGGACCTGGGGCGCCAAGATCCGCTTGAAGCGGTCCTGGTAGTCGAGCCTCAAGCTCAAGTCTTTAAGATTTGGACCCGGCGGAGCGATCCGCCGGGTTCTTCTTTTCTCGATTGCCCCACCCGCAAGAACGCAATGCACCCGGCGCGCGTGCCAGCGGGCAATTCTCTTTCCGATGAAGCACGACGTCGCGCGTTTCAGGCCAAGTCCGCATGACTGGCGTCTTCGCACCAATGATGGACTGGGCCATCGCAACCCAGGCGCCTGATTGATTCACTCTGCGCGCAGGCAGAAATCCTCGCGCCAGGAATGCGGCCGGCGGTCAGGCCGCCAGCAGCTTCTCGACCTCGTTGACAAGGTCCTTGAGGTGGAAGGGCTTGGACAGCACCTTGGCGTCCTTGGGGGCGTTTGAGTCCGGGTTCAACGCCACCGCCGCAAAGCCGGTGATGAACATCACCTTCAGATCGGGATCGAGTTCGGTCGCCCGCCGCGCGAGCTCGATGCCATCCATCTCCGGCATGACGATATCGGTCAGCAGAAGCGTGAACGGCTCCTCGCGGATGCGCTCATAGGCCGAACGCCCATTGTCGAAGGAGACGACATCATGGCCGGCGTTCTGGAGCGCCTTGGCGAGAAAGCGGCGCATGTCATTATCGTCTTCGGCGAGAAGGATTTGGGACATTGGAGAGATGGGGAACCCCCGGATTTCATCGGCCGACCGGCCATGCCCGATTATCCTTATCCGAGTAAAGATCGCGTGAATAGTCGCAGAAACGTGGGCATTTACCGCTGTGGACAGGCCCGGCCGATCTTGGCAACATCAACCCGAACCCGGCACGCCCGCCGCCGTTCGGACGTTTGACACCTCGATGGAAACGCCACCGGATTTCGCCAGCGGACCCGCCTTCGAGGTGATCGCACCGTCCCGCCGCACGCTGCCGATCGTTCTCAATTCGCCGCACAGCGGCAGCGACTACCCGGCCGATTTCCTCGCGACTTCCCGGCTTGACCGTCAGGCGATTCGCCGATCCGAGGATACCCATGTCGACGAACTGGCAGAGCATGCGGCACGACTCGGTGCGCCGCTGTTGCGGGCCAACTTCCCGCGCGCCTGGCTCGACGTGAATCGCGAGCCCTACGAACTCGACCCCAAGATGTTTGACGGCGCCCTACCAACCTACGCCAATGTCAGATCGGTGCGGGTAGCCGGCGGTCTCGGCACGATCGCGCGCATCGTATCGGAGAGCGAGGAGATCTACGCCCAGCCACTGCCGGTTGAGGCGGCCCTCGCCCGCATCGACGCGGTGTACAAGCCCTACCATCGCGTCCTGCGCCAACTGGTGGTGGAGACCCGCGCCGCGTTCGGCCTGGCGGTACTCATCGACTGCCATTCGATGCCATCGATCGTGCGTGGCGGGAACAGCCGCCATCGGCCGGACATCGTGCTTGGCGACCGCTACGGCACCAGCTGCGCCAGTGAACTGACCGATCTCGCCGCGCAAATTCTCGGTCGTCGCGGCTACTCGGTCAGCCGCAACAAGCCGTATGCCGGTGGATTCATCACGGAGCACTACGGCCAGCCGACGCGCGGCATCCACGCCATGCAGGTCGAGATGAACCGCTGCCTTTACATGAACGAGCGAACGCTGGAAAAAACCAGTGGCTTCGCGGAACTCTCCGATGACCTTGCACGCCTCGTGGGGGAGCTTGGTGCGGCGTTCGAGGCGGGTTTCCTGTCGCGCCCCGAGGCGGCCGAATAAACCCCCGGCGCCAAAAAGAAAAAGGGCCGCTCGCTTGCGCGAGGCGGCCCAAGTCTAGGGAGGAAACGCCCAAGGAGGGCTGTGCGATATCTCTATCGCACCGCAATATTTTGACCCCGCAGTGCAAAAAATCAAGCCCGAAGGCTCAAAAGATTTGTTCATCGGATATGCCAGATAAATCGACAAAAAAAGACGAAATATCAAGCATTATCAATGTATTGATTTGGGTCTCACACCGGGTGGCGGCGCGGCAACAGCCGCGACAAATTGGCGTTTCTGACCATGGCAACTGACTTGGCAGGGCTTCCGGCCTTCGTCGACCGCCTGGCCGACGTTGCCTCTGATTCGATCATGCCTCATTTCCGGGCAGCCCCTTCGATCGAAAGCAAAGGTGAATTGGGCTTCGACCCGGTGACCGTCGCCGACCGCAATGCCGAGACAGCGATGCGCCGGTTGATCAACCAGACTTACCCGGACCACGGCATCGTCGGCGAGGAGCATGGCAATGAGCACACCGACGCCGAGTTCGTGTGGGTACTCGATCCGATCGACGGCACCCGTGCCTTCATCACCGGGCTGCCCGTCTGGGGCACCCTGATCGGCCTGATGCGTCGGGGCCGCCCGGTCTTCGGCATGATGGCGCAGGCCTTCACCCGCGAACGCTTCGCAGGCGACGGTACGCGCGCCTGGTTTCGGGGACCGGATGGCAGGACACAACCGATCAAGACGCGCGCGTGCGGCCAGCTTGCCGACGCCTCCCTGTTCACAACGACACCCGCGATGTTCAAGGGGGATGACCGCGGCAGCTATGATCGGGTCGAGCGTTCGGTGCGCCTCGCCCGCTATGGCTGCGACTGCTACGCCTATTGCATGATCGCGGCCGGGCATGCCGATCTCGTCATCGAGGCCGGGCTGAAGCCTTACGACATCGTGGCGCTGATCCCGATCATCGAAGGCGCGGGCGGACATGTCACGGACTGGCACGGCAATACGGCGGCCGGCGGCGGCCATATCCTTGCCAGCGGTGATCGGAATACGCATGAGGCGGCGCTTGCCATTCTCGGCAGCGGCTGAAGTTCAGCCAGAGCCCGGCACAAACGCATCAAAGGCCGCCCAGAACTGCTCGCGAAGCGCATCGCGCTCCATCAGGATTTCGTGGCGCGCGCCCGGGATGATCACCAACCCGCCGGCGCGCAGCGCTTCAGACAACCGCTCGGCGGCCACCACCGAGGTGAGTGTGTCGAGCGAACCGCCGACCACCAGCGTCGGCACCCTGATGGCCGGCCCGAAATCCGGATCGGTCGCCTCACGCATCGCCCGGCAGGCAGCATAGAGCCAGCCGAAGGTCGGGGCGCCGACCGCGACCTGGGGAATCTTCGTGACGATATCGATCGTGCGCTGGTAACGCGCCGGGTCGGCGGTCAAGACATTGCCGTCGAACGGGACAGTCTCGATCGGTCGTGCATTCTCGCCGGGCAATGTCACTTCGCCCAGACCAATGGCGGTCATGAAGGCTGCGATGCGGAAGGCCGTCGGCTGTCGTGGCTTGGTGGCACCAAGTTCGAACAGAGGCGACACAAGGACGAGCCGGGAAAAACTGGCCCGTCCCTCGCGCACGGTGCGAAGGCAGACGAGCGCTCCGGTCGAATGAGCCAAGGCAAAGAACGGCGGAGGGCAGTCGGGCAGCACCACCTGATGGACGAAGGCCTCGAGGTCGCGGTCGTATTCCTCGAAACCGTCCACGTGCCCCTTCATCCGGTTCCGGAGGCGCCGGTCAGATCCGCCCTGCCCTCGCCAGTCGAGGATGGCTACGGCAAAACCGCGCTCCCGGAGATCGCGAATCGTCTCGAAGTATTTCTCGATCGTCTCGCCGCGCCCCTCGAGCAGGCACACGGTGCCGCGCGGCTGGCGCCCACTCTGCCGCCACCGGGCGTAGCGCAGGCGCACGCCATCGGCGGTGACTACCGCGCCGGTGGTGGCACCGGTCGGAACCGGATTGCCGTCAATCTCGAAGAGTTCCATGCCGCGAACCTGGAGCGCCGCCACTCGGTGTCGCGGCCGGGCGACCCTGCTTAGAGCAGGCCACCGAAAGGCTCAAGCGCGCGCCGGAAAACGTGTCGGCGGCCCTTCCTTTCGGAAGTGCCGCCGACATTACAGATCCGGCATCGGAGGGGGGCGGGTCGACACCGGCCTGCATTAATGACCGGTGGCGGAGTTGGGCGTGGGGAAGGCCGCCTGCCGATCTAACTTGACGTGGATATTGCCAGCGGTCGCCTGAACGCTCGCCGAAGCGGCCATTCATGTGCTGTTCAGCTTTCCGACACAGGAACCTTGGATACGAGCGATTTTCGGCTCTTGAATCCGGAAATTCCCGATCCCACCTAATTCGTGCGGACGCCAAACGGGTCCGCGGGAACCAGCAAATCCCGGCCAATCAGGCGGGTGCCGAAGTTCCCCTACTCTAGTCGCTCATCAGGAGGACAAGACCCATGCGTACTTTCGATCTCAGCCCGCTGTATCGTTCGACCGTCGGCTTCGACCGGATGTTCAATCTGTTCGATTCGCTCGCCGGCAGTGATGGAAGCGTGCCCACCTACCCCCCCTACAATATCGAGCGCACGGGCGAGAACGCCTACCGCGTAACGATGGCCGTCGCCGGCTTCGGCGAGTCCGACCTGAGCATCGAATCGAAAGAGAACGTGCTCACGGTGAAGGGCGAGAAGAAGTCCGAGGACGAGGGCAAGGAAAACGAATTCCTCTATCGCGGCATCGCCGCCCGCGCCTTCGAGCGCCGCTTCCAGCTCGCCGATCACGTCGAAGTGAAGGGCGCAAGCCTGGAAAACGGCCTGCTTCACGTCGATCTGGTGCGTAATATCCCTGAGGCGATGAAGCCTCGGAAGATCACGATCGGCAACGGCCAGAAGCCGGCGCAGATCGACCAGGTCGCTGCCTGACCTCCGCGACCTGACTAAGCGGAAGAGCGCCCCTTCCCCCCGGGGCGCTCTTCCTGCATCTGGCGTCCCAGGAGGACGGCCGCGAACCGATCGACCTCCTCCCCCGTCGTCTGCCAACTGGCAATGAGCCGCGCGACGATCTCGTCTTCGCGAGGACGCTTGTCTTCCGGGAAGCCTTGCGAAGGCCACTCATGGTAGACCGCGCCGGCCGCGCGCAGACGCTGATCGGCATCCTTGGACAGGATGGCGAATATCTCGTTGCCGTCGGGCTCAACTAGCAGCCGACCGGCATCCGAACTCCGAGATGGCCGTGGCGAGACGCGTCGCCATCCGATTGGCATGGTCCGCCGATGCGAGCCAGAGCCCATCGTCGAGATACGCTGCGAGTTGCGCAGCGATAAACCAGTTCTTGGAATAGCCCTGCCCGGCTCGCTGGCGCTGGAAGGGCATGTCGCGCGCATGGGCGGGATCGAAAAAGATGACGGCCTCGGCGGCGAGGCAGCCATTCTTGGTGCCGCCGAAAGACAGCACGTCGACGCCGGCGCGCCAGGTTATGTCGGCCGGCGCCACGTCCAGACCCGCGACCGCATTGGCGAAGCGCGCCCCGTCCATATGGACCGCAGCGCCGCGCGCGTGAGCGACGTCGGCAATGGAGCGGATTTCGTCGGGCCGGTAGGCCACGCCCAGTTCGGAGATCTGTGTAAGGCTGACGGCGACCGGCTGGCCGCTGTGCGGCACGTGAACCGTCATCCGATCGAGTGCCGCAGCGAGCGGCGCCGGGCCGAACTTGGCGCCTGGCCCGTCGAGGCCGGTGAGCGTGACGCCGCCGCCGAAGAACGACGCCGCGCCCGCCTCATCGACCATGATGTGCGCCTGACGGTGGCAGAACACGACGCCGCCCGGCCGCGCATAGGCCGACAGGCCAAGCGCGTTGGCGACGGTGCCGCTCGCAACCAGGAATACCGCGACGTCGCGCTCGAACAGGTCGGAGAAGCGTTGCTCGACCGCCTTGGTGATGTCGTCGGTGCCGTAGGCCGGATGGCTGACGCGGGAGGCTTCGGCAAGCGCCTCGATGATTTCAGGCGAGGCGCCCGCCCAATTGTCGCTGGCGAAGATCATGCGCTCCTTTTGGAGCGCCGCGCCGAACTGTGCAAGCAGCTAGCGGCCGAACACCTTCGCGACGAAGTGGTCGAGCGCGATCCGGCCCGGGCCGAACGCCATGATGGCCAGCGCCATGGCCGACCACGGCAGCCCCTCGCTCGGCCAGTTTTCCGGATAGGTCAGGAAGATGATGGCCGTCATGCCGAGGACACCAAGTGCCGCAAAGCGGGTCGCCAGACCGATAACCAGCAGCACCGGGAAAACGATCTCCCCGATCCCCGACAGATGCGCCATCAGGTCGGGATAGGGAAAGTCGTATACGCCACCGAATATGTGCAGCTTGAACTGGTTCTCGAACAGGTAGGTGGTGGTCGGTTTGAGCGACAGGAAGCCGTCCCACTTCGTGAGGCCCGAACGGTAGAACGGGACCGCCAGGGCCACGCGCAACGCAAGCGACGCCAGAGACTGAAACCAGAGATAGGCCGTGCGCCACATGGCGTTTTGGCCGCTGCTCGACGTTGACGCCATTGGCGTCGTGCCGCTCATGTTCATGGTCATTGTGCAGCCCCCTGCTTGGAATACCCGACGATCGCACCGGCAGCGATCAGCCCGGCAAGATTGCCGGCAAGCTCGAAACGCGTGTCGGCGCCGAGGCCAGCCCCCGCCGCTTCGCCAAGCGGCGCACCGGCCAGCAGTTCCTCAACAAACACGGCGCCACCCGGCGGTACGCTCCGCACCTCGACCTCGGCTTGCGGCCGCACGATGAGCGTGTCTTCGGCGATCGAAATATCGACCGGCGCGATTTCGCCGTCGCCGGTGTTCATCTTCCAGATGGTCTGCGCAGGATAGGCAGAGCGCAGCAGACGCAACGAAGGATGCAGCCTCAGCACCAGTCCAGGAATCTCGTCGGCGCCAATCCCGGCGAAATCCGCCGGCTCCAGTGGCTCGGCGTCCTCGGCGTGATACGCCTCGCGCCACGCCCGCTCGATCCGGGCGACGTCCGGCAGGTAGGGCAGCGAAGCGGCCGGTTCGAACCGGGCAATGAAGTCAGCGAAAGTCGTGCCGTAATCCATCAGCACGGGAGATCGGGGCGGCTCGGCAAGAGCATAGGCTCGCGCCAGGGCCTGAAAGAACTGATCGCCGACGATCCGTTCCACGACCGGGAACGCGTGGCGCAGCGCATTGACCATGCCGACGATGACGTTGTTGCGGTAGACGGCGAAACGGCGCGGGGCGGGCTCGGCATCCGGCCCGACCAGGCCGGGCGGAAGCGCGAGCGAAGGGTCGCGCAGCGCCGCAGCGAATTCCTGCTGAACGTCAGCCAGCGAGCGCAAATGCCTTCTCCCCGGTCCGGGCGAATTTCGCGAGCACCGCGTCAACGCGCTGTGTCTCGGCAAACAGCACAGGCCACTCGGGCACGTCGTTGTCCCATTCGACCAGCGTCGGGACGGGACCAACGCGCGAGACCGCGTGCTCGTAAAGTTGCAGTACGTATGGGTCGATCGGCCGGTCGTGCGCGTCGATCAACAATGGCGAACCCTTGCCGTCGTCCTCCGGCGCGTATCCCGCAAGGTGGATCTCGCCGACGTGCTCCACCGGGAATGCGTCGAGATAGGTGATCGGATCGGTCTGCTGATTGACGGCCGAAACCTGGACGTTGTTGACGTCGAGCAGAAGGCCGCAACCGGTACGTCGCACCACCTCCGTAAGGAAGTCGATCTCGCTCATCGTGCTTTCGACGAAGACCAGATAGGTGGACGGGTTCTCCAGCAGCATGCGCCGACCAACGGTCTCTTGCACCTCGTCGATATGGTCGGCGACGCGCTGCACCGCGTCGGTGTTGTAGGGCATGGGCAGCAGATCGTTGAAGAACACGCTGTCGTGGGTCGACCACGCGAGATGCTCCGAGAACATGCCAGGCTGATAGCGCTCGTTGAGCTGCTTGAGCCGGTTCAGATGTTCACGATCGAGCGGCCGCGCTGCCCCGATGGACAGACCGACGCCATGCAGCGACACCGGATAGCGGTCGCGAATGGCGGTAAGGTAACGATGCGGCGGACCGCCGGCGCCCATGTAGTTCTCGGCGTGGATCTCGAAGAAGCCGATTTCCGGCTCATCCGACAGGATCGCGGCGTAATGCTCGGGTTTCAGGCCAACGCCCGCCCTTCGCGGAAGCGGCAGCTCGTTCCATCGGCGTTCGTCGCTCTGGCGCGCCATCGACGCCTCCCCTGATTTGTCATGGATTGCGGGCGGGCGACTGGAGCCGCCCGCCCGTTTGATGCCGCAGGGCGGCTTCTTACATCGCCTTCAGCGTGCCATGACCGCCGGCCGGCGTCATCATGGTCGTGCAGGTGCCGACGGGAACCAGCTTGAACGACGCCGGATCGTAGTCGACGGTCGACGTGCCCGCGCACGAATGGGCGCCGGCGGCGCAGTCGTTGTCGCCGGCCTTGGCAACGCCGAAACACTCCTCGAACTTGCCGGTAGCCATCTGCATCTTGGTGTTGTCGGGCGACTTCATCATCGCGTCGTCCGCAAACGCGGGCGCAGCAGCGAATGAACCAAGAGCGGCGGCAAACGCGCCGGCGAGCACGGTGCCGGAAACGGCTTTAACAGTTGCAGTCATCAGATTCTCCTCCAGACAGGCCGGAACGGCCGTTGCTGACGGGAGGCAGCATCCGAGTCCGCTGCTTCAATGGAAAATCAAGACAGTGTGCGCCTCAGGCACATACCTCTCACACGGGCGTGACTTTGGCGTGTCTCGAACCCGCTCGCGAATGGGTACAAGGCGAAACAATGTTTGCCCTCGTGGCCGCCTGACAACATAATCGGAGAGGCCTCGCCGGCTTGCCGATTGCGGCAAAATCTGTCATCTTGGCTTGAATAGGACAGGACTACTGTCCAATTGGCGGCCGGTGCGGGACGGCCTCCGGCGGGGACCCCGAACGCACACTGCGGAAGACGGCGTGTCGTCATGGGCACCGGCCGGCGATGCGGGATGCCAGGGAAGGACGAACAGGGCTCAGCCGCGGCTGCGCGGCCAGTCTATGATGCATGTATCGGGCATTGTCCGCGGAGATCGGCCAGACGGCCGACCGGGGCGATGGCCGGCGCAACGGTTAGAGCACGAGGGCGGAAGATGGCGACGATGGCAGAGAGGAACGAGGCGGCTGTGACCGGCGGTGCGAGCATTCGCCCGGCGGCCAAACGCGCTCGCCTGCCTGCCGCCGGCACCGCCCAGGGTCTGTACGACCCGCTAAACGAGCGCGATGCATGCGGCGTCGGCTTCATCGTGAACCTGCACAACAAGAAGTCCCACCGCACCATCGAGGACGGGCTGCGGATTCTGGTCAATCTCGAACATCGCGGCGCGACCGGCGCGGACCCGAAAATGGGCGACGGCGCCGGCATGCTGGTGCAGATCCCGCACAAGTTCTTCGCCGGCGAGGCGAAGCGACTGGGCTTCGCCCTGCCCGAGCCTGGTCACTATGCCGTCAGCCACATCTTCATGCCGCGGGACGCCGACCAGCGCAGCGCCATGGAAAAGATCGTTGCCGAGGTGGTCGCCGACGAGGGCCTTGCGCTTGTCGGCTGGCGTGATGTGCCGGTCGACAACTCCTGCCTGTCCACGGCGCCGGAAATTGCGATTACCGAGCCCTTTCACCGCCAGGCCTTCATCAGCCGCGGTCCGAATGTGGCCGATGAGGACGAGTTCGAGCGCAAGCTCTACATCGCCCGCAAGGTAATTTCGGCACGCATTTTCGAGGCGTATGCCGGCTTGCAGAACGATTTCTACATCGTCTCGATGTCGTGCCGCACGCTGGTCTACAAGGGAATGTTCCTCGCGGCCCAGCTCGGCGCCTACTACACCGACCTGCACGACCCGGCCTTCGAGTCGGCGCTGGCGCTCGTTCACCAGCGCTTCTCAACCAACACCTTCCCGTCGTGGCGGCTGGCGCATCCTTACCGCTTCGTCTGCCACAACGGCGAGATCAACACCGTCCGCGGCAACGTCAACTGGATGGCGGCGCGCCAGGCGAGCGTCTCGTCCAGGCTCTTCGGCAACGACATCTCGAAGCTGTGGCCGGTCTCTTACGAAGGCCAGTCAGACACGGCCTGCTTCGACAACGCGCTCGAATTCCTCGTGCGCGGCGGCTACTCGCTGCCGCACGCGGCGATGATGCTCATTCCCGAGGCGTGGGCCGGCAACCCGCTGATGGACGAGGATCGCCGCGCGTTTTACGAGTACCACGCCGCGTTGATGGAGCCGTGGGATGGCCCAGCCGCCGTCGCCTTCACCGACGGCAAGCAGATTGGTGCGACCCTCGACCGCAACGGCCTGCGCCCGGCGCGCTACATGGTCACCTCCGACGACGAGGTGATCATGGCGTCCGAGTCCGGCGTGCTGCCGGTCGAGGAGAGCCGGATCGTCCAGAAGTGGCGCCTCCAGCCGGGCAGGATGCTGCTCATCGACCTCGAACAGCAGCGCATCATCGACGACACGGAGATCAAGGCGGAGCTGTCGCGCGCCAAGCCATACAGACAGTGGCTCGGACGGACGCAGATCGTGCTGGAAGAGCTGCCCGCCGTGCCCCACACGGAGAGCCGCTCCGACGTGTCGCTGCTCGATCGCCAGCAGGCGTTCGGCTACACGCAGGAAGACCTGAAGCTGTTGATGTCCCCCATGGCCGTGACCGGCCAGGAGGCCATCGGCTCGATGGGCAACGACACGCCGATCTCGGCGCTCTCCGACAAGTCGAAGCTGCTCTACACCTATTTCAAGCAGAACTTTGCGCAGGTGACCAACCCGCCGATCGAACTCGATCCGCGAAGAACTGGTGATGAGCCTCGTCTCGTTCATCGGGCCGCGGCCGAACCTGTTCGACACCGAAGGTCAGGGCCGCCGCAAGCGGCTCGAGGTGCGCCAGCCGATCCTCACCAACGAGGACCTGGAGAAGATTCGCGCCATCGGCGACATGGACGGCAACCCGTTCAAGTCGGAAACGCTGGACATCACCTACCCGGTCGCCGGCGACGGCGGCATGGCCGAGGCGCTCGACGCGCTCTGCGCGGCGGCCGAGGAAGCCGTGGATGCGGGCATCAACATCATCATCCTGTCGGACCGCATGGTCGGCCCCGACCGCGTGGCAATTCCGGCGCTGCTCGCCACCGCCGGCGTGCATCACCACCTGATCCGCCGCGGCCTGCGCACTTCCGTCGGGCTGGTCGTCGAGACCGGTGATGCGCGCGAGGTGCATCATTTCTGCGTGCTCGCCGGGTACGGCGCCGAAGCGATCAACCCCTACCTCGCCTTCGACACGCTTGCCGCCATGTCGCGCGACTTTCCCGAGGAGGTCGACGCCGAGGAGGTCATCCATCGCTACATCAAGGCGATCGACAAGGGCCTGCTCAAGGTCATGGCCAAGATGGGCATCTCGACCTACCAGTCCTATTGCGGCGCGCAGATCTTCGACGCGGTCGGTCTGACGACGGAGTTCATCGCCCGCTACTTCACCGGCACGGCCACGACCATTGAGGGCGCAGGGCTGCCGGAGATCGCCGCCGAGACGGTAAAGCGCCACCGCGACGCTTTCGGCAACTCGCCGGTGCTTGAGGATTCGCTTGAGGTCGGCGGCGACTACGCCTTCCGCTTCCGCGGCGAAGCGCATGTCTGGCGTTCCGAGACCGTGGCGGCGCTTCAGCACGCCGTGCGCGGCAACGCGCTTGACCGCTATCGCGAGTTCGCGAAGCTGGTCAACGAGAGCGAGGACAAGCACCTCACCATCCGCTCCCTCTTCCGCATCAAGTCGGCCGAGGAAGACGGGCGCAAGCCGGTGCCGCTCGATGAAGTCGAGCCGGCCAAGGAGATCGTCAAGCGCTTCTCGACCGGCGCCATGTCCTACGGCTCGATCAGCCGCGAGGCGCATACGACGCTCGCCATCGCCATGAACCGCGTCGGCGGCAAGTCGAACACCGGCGAGGGCGGCGAGGAAGTCGACCGGTTCAAGCCGCTGCCCAACGGCGATTCCATGCGCTCGGCGATCAAGCAGGTCGCCTCGGGCCGCTTCGGCGTGACGACGGAGTACCTCGTCAACTCGGACATGATGCAGATCAAGATGGCGCAGGGCGCGAAGCCCGGCGAAGGCGGACAGTTGCCCGGCCACAAGGTCGACGCCGTGATCGCCAAGGTGCGCCATTCGACGCCCGGCGTCGGCCTGATCTCGCCGCCGCCGCACCACGACATCTATTCGATCGAGGACCTGGCGCAGCTCATCTTCGACCTGAAGAACGTCAACCCGACCGGCCTGGTCTCGGTCAAGCTCGTCTCCGAGGTCGGCGTCGGCACCGTCGCCGCCGGCGTCTCCAAGGCGCGCGCCGACCACGTCACCATCTCGGGCTACGAAGGCGGCACAGGCGCCTCGCCGCTGACTTCGCTGAAGCACGCTGGCTCGCCCTGGGAAATTGGCCTTGCCGAGACCCACCAGACACTGGTCGCCAACCGCCTCCGTGGGCGGATTGCAGTGCAGGTCGACGGCGGCCTGCGCACCGGCCGCGACATCGTGGTAGGCGCGCTTCTCGGCGCCGACGAGTTTGGCATGGCGACAGCGCCGCTGATTGCCGCAGGCTGCATCATGATGCGCAAGTGCCACCTCAACACCTGCCCGGTCGGCGTAGCGACACAGGACCCGGTGCTGCGCAAGCGCTTCGTCGGCAAGCCCGAGCACGTCATCAACTATCTGTTCTTCCTCGCCGAGGAAGTGCGCGAGATGATGGCCGAACTGGGCTTCCGCAAGTTCTCCGACATGGTCGGGCAGATGCAGATGCTCGACAAGACCGGCGTCGTCGATCACTGGAAGGCAAAGGGCCTCGACTTCTCCCGACTGTTCCACAAGCCGGATGCGCCGGAAGGCGTCGCCATCTGGAACTCGGAGAAGCAGGATCATCCGATCCACGACATTCTCGACCGCAAGCTCATCGAACAGGCAAAGCCGGCGCTCGAGAACCGCACGCCGGTCAAGATCGAGACGACGATCCGCAACACCGACCGCACGGCCGGCGCCATGCTCTCCGGCGAGATCGCCAAGCGCTACGGCCTTGCCGGCCTGCCCGAAGATACGATCGCAATCACGCTGCGCGGGACTGGCGGCCAGAGCTTCGGCGCCTGGGTCGCTGCCGGCGTTTCCATGGATCTCATCGGCGAGGCCAACGACTATGTCGGCAAGGGTCTTTCCGGCGGCCGCCTCGTCGTGCGACCTCCCGAGGACTCCAGAATAGTCGCCGAGGAAGCCATCATCGTCGGCAACACGGTGCTCTACGGCGCGATTTCCGGCGAGTGCTACTTCAGCGGCGTGGCCGGCGAGCGCTTCGCCGTGCGCAACTCCGGCGCTGTTGCAGTGGTCGAAGGCGCCGGTGACCATTGCTGCGAATACATGACCGGCGGCGTCGTTGCCGTGCTCGGCCGCACGGGGCGCAACTTCGCCGCGGGCATGTCGGGCGGCATCGCTTACGTCCTCGACGAGGACGGCACGTTCGAGAGCCGCTGCAACATGGCGATGATCGAGCTCGAGCCGATTCCCGAAGAGGAAGAGCTGAACGAGCGCGAGATGCATCAGTCCGGCGACATGGAGACGAGCGGCGTGGTCGAGATCATGAGCGACCTCACGCGCCGCGACGCCGAGCGCCTGCATGCGCTGGTCGTCCGCCACCGCCGGTTCACCGGATCGAAGCGCGCTGCGACGATCCTGGAGAACTGGTCCACCTATCTTCCGAAATTCCGCAAGGTCATGCCGGTTGAGTATCGCCGGGCTCTCGCTGAGCTCGAGGCGCGCGAACAGGCCGAACCGCTGCGTCTCGCCGGCGAGTAGTCATCATGGGCAAGATTACCGGGTTCCTCGAGATCGATCGCCACGACCGGCGCTATGCGCCGGCCGCCGACCGGCTGCGCAACTATCGCGAATTCGTCATCCCTCTTTCCGAGGAAGCGAACCGCGACCAGGCGGCGCGCTGCATGGATTGCGGCATCCCCTACTGTCACACCGGCTGCCCGGTGAACAACCAGATCCCCGACTGGAATGACCTGGTCTATCGCGGCGACTGGCAGAAGGCGTCGCGCAACCTGCATTCGACCAACAACTTCCCGGAATTCACCGGCCGCATCTGCCCGGCGCCCTGCGAGGCGTCGTGCACGCTGAACCTCATCGAAGCGCCGGTGACCATCAAGACGATCGAATGCGCCATCGTTGACCGCGGATGGAAGGAAGGCTGGATCGTCCCCGAGCCACCCGCCCGCAAGACCGGCAAGTCGGTGGCCGTCGTCGGTTCAGGCCCGGCCGGCCTCGCCTGCGCCCAGCAGCTTGCCCGCGCCGGTCACGACGTCCATCTGTACGAGAAGAACGGCAAGCCCGGCGGGCTGCTCCGATACGGTATTCCCGACTTCAAGATGGAGAAGACGCACATCGACCGCCGCGTCGCAGCAGATGGAGGCCGAGGGTGTCACCTTCCATTGCAACGTCCATGTCGGCATCGAGCTCGATATCGCCGAACTGATCGAGAAGCACGACGCGGTAGCGCTGGCCGGCGGCGCGGAACATCCCCGCGACCTGCCGATCCCGGGCCGTGAACTGGATGGCATCCACTTCGCCATGCAGTTCCTGCCGCAGCAGAACCGCCGCGTGAGCGACGAGCCGCTCGGCAACGTCATGCCGATCCTCGCCGGCGGCAAGCACGTCGTTGTCATCGGCGGCGGCGACACCGGCTCCGACTGCATCGGCACGTCCAACCGCCAGGGCGCGCTCTCGGTCACCCAGATCGAGATTCTCCAGCGTCCGCCGGACAAGGAGAACAAGCTCCTGACCTGGCCGAACTGGCCGATGAAGATGCGCACCTCCTCGTCTCAGGAAGAGGGCGTCGACCGCGATTTCGCCGTGATGACCCAGCGTTTCGAGGGCGAAAATGGCAAGGTCAAGTCGCTGCACTGCATCCGCGTCGATGACAAGATGAAGCCGATCGAGGGCAGCGAGTTCGTGCTCAAGGCCGACCTCGTGCTGCTCGCCATGGGCTTCCTCGGGCCCGTGCAGGACGGGATGATCAAGGATCTCGGCGTGTCGCTCGATCCGCGCGGCAACGTGCTCGCCAACGTCAAGGACTACAAGGCGAGCCGCGACAAGGTCTTCTCCTGCGGTGACATGCGCCGTGGTCAGTCATTGGTGGTCTGGGCGATCCGCGAGGGCCGCCAGTGCGCCAGCGCCATCGACAAGGCTCTGATGGGCGAGACCACCCTGCCCCGCTAACGTCACGCAGAAAGCACAAGAAAAGGCCGGGTTATCGCCCGGCCTTTTCGCATCAACCTGACGGGACTACTTCCTCAGTACCACTTCAGCAGTCGCACGTCGGATGCATCGCCGACCATCGTCTTGAACGCGTTCACGTCGCTTTCGCCATAGTGATACGGATAGACGATCTTCGGCTTGAAGGCCTTGACGGCCTCGGCGGCGTGCTCGACGTCCATCGTGTAGGGAAGATTCATCGGCACGAAGGCGACGTCGATGTTCTGGAGCGCCTTCATCTCCGGCGTGTCCTCGCTGTCGCCAGCGATATAGACGCGCTTGCCTCCGAGCGTGAGGATATAGCCATTGTCCCGGCCCTTCGGGTGGAACTTCTGCTTCTCGGCACTGGTGTTGTAGGACGGCACAGCTTCGATCTGAACGTCCTTCACGGTCATCGTATCGCCGTTCGCCATGACCTTGGCCTTGCCCTTGAGGGCATCCGGCATCTTGTCGACGACACTTTGCGACGCAACCAGCGTCGTGCCTTCGGCAACCACGGACTGGAGGATGTCCGCGTTGAAATGATCACCGTGCTCGTGTGTAACCAGGACGATATCGGGCTTCGCCGCCGCCGTGTATTCGGCTGTGACGTCGGCGGGCTTGTCGCCGCTGACCGGCGGCGCCGGATCAACGAGGATATTGACCCCGTTCCAGTTCAACATCACCGAAGCGTGATGAAAAGGATGGACGGTCAGGTCGCCCTTGTCGGTCATGACCATGTCGTCGGCAAAGGCCGGCAGCGACATCGCAGCCGCTGCGATTCCTGCTAATATTCCGGTGGCGGCAATATTCACGTGCGCTTCTCCCTGTTGAAAGCTGGATAACGGGTAACGGCTGGCACCGCCGTTCTATTCATTCCCAAACTGGAAATAGGCGGCCGGACACGCTTGTCACGGCCGCCTGAGGAGGAAAACTTGAACAAACTCTTCCCGACCTCGCTCGTCGGCTCCTATCCGCAGCCGGAATGGCTGATCGACCGCAAGAATCTCGCTGGCCGCTTTCCGCCGCGCGTGCGCGTCCGCGAATTGTGGAAGGTCGATCCGGCCTGGCTGGAGCAGGCCCAGGACGATGCCACCATTCTTGCCATCCGCGCGCAGGAAGCGGCTGGGCTCGATATCATCACCGACGGCGAGATGCGCCGCGAAAGCTACTCGAACCGCTTCGCCACGGCCTTGGAGGGCGTGGACATAGACAATCCCGGCACGGCGCTCGACCGCTCCGGCCACCCCAATCCAGTGCCGCGCGTCGCCGGGAAGATCCGCCGCAAGCACCCGGTGGAGTTGCGCGACCTCGAATTCCTCAAGGCGAACACCGACCACATGGTCAAGATGACGGTTCCCGGCCCCTTCACCATGTCCCAGCAGGCGCAGAACGACTTCTACGAGGACGAGGAGGAGATGGCGCTCGACTACGCCGCGGCCGTCAACGAGGAGATCAGGGACCTCTTCGCCGCCGGCGCCGATGTCGTGCAGATCGATGAGCCCTACATGCAGGCGCGTCCGGAAAAGGCGCGGCAATACGGCTTGAAGGCAGTCAACCGGGCCCTCGATGGCATCACCGGGACAACCGCGCTCCACATCTGCTTCGGCTACGCCGCGATCATCCACACCCGGCCAGAGGGCTATTCATTCCTGCCCGAATTCGCCGACACCGCGCTCGACCAGATCTCCATAGAGACGGCGCAATCGAACCTCGACACCGCGGTCCTGGCCCGGCTGCCCGGCAAGACGATCATCCTCGGCGTGCTCGATCTCAGCGACATGAAAATTGAGGCGCCGGAAATGGTGGCGGCCCGCATCCGGCGCGCGCTGCCCCACGTGCCGGCGGAGCAGATCATAGTCGCGCCAGATTGCGGCCTGAAATACCTGCCGCGCGAGGTCGCCTTCGGCAAGATGCAGGCGCTCGTCGCCGGCGCGGCAATCGTCCGCAGCGAGGTCGAAGCAGGAACGAAAGCGTCGGGCTAGTTCGCCGCGTCGTCGCCTTTGGATTCTGCCGCAGCGGCGACGCTCCCAACGCTGGCCGCCGGCAAGGCGAGCGCGGCGCGCTGGCCGGGCGGCCAACTGTAATCGTCAGCCCGGCCGGGCACGAGCGGCGGCGCTGCGCCCTGCACGATCAACTTGTACTGCGGCGTGTCATCGGAGATCGACGGCTGCTCTGGGGCCTCGTCGGAGCCGATGAGCAGGCGGCTTCCGCCCGGCAATGGATCGCCAAGCGAGATGACCGGTCCAACAAGGCGCTTGACGCCATCCGGGCCGATCTCGATCTGGCTCGTCTGGCTGGCCGACGCCAACAGGTCAACGGCACCCGTGCCGATGCCGGTCTGCTTGCGGATCTCGCGCTCGACATAGAAGGCCAGCTTCAGCCGGCCGGCCCGCGTGAAGTTGATACCGTCGCCCGCCCTGAGCGCGCGGAGTTGGCCGTCCACGTCAGGACCGGACGAGATATAGCGCCCGTTCTCATCGGTGAACCCATTCCAGATATCGATGAAAGCGCCGCCCGCTTGCGTGGACTGCGGCTTGTAGAAGCCGTTCAGGTAGGTCATGTCGCGCGATGACGACGCCGAGCGCATGGGCGGAGCGCTCACCCAGAAGAACGGGCGGCCGAAGACCCTCAGCGTGCCAACGATCCCCTCGATGCGCGACACATACGTCTTTTCCCAGGCCTCGGAATGCGGAGCTGGTCGAGTCTTGCCGATCCGCATCTGCTGCCGGTCGTTCGCGCCAAAGGCAAGCACGATGACATCGGGCTTGGTCTCGTTGAGCAGGCCCGGGAGTTCCTTGTTCCAGTCGTAATAGTCTTCGCGCACCAGGCCCGAGGCATTCCGCGACTTGTCGACCGTGGTGATCTTCGGCTCTTCGGCGAATCGCTGCTCGAGGCCCCAGGCGATGCCGCCAGCCACGAAATCGCCGATGACCAGAATCTTGCGGGCGTTCTCGTCCTTCTCGGCAACCTCGGCGACGGCGACCGGCGGCTGTGCCGGGCGGGGGCGCGCGCTTCGGCGCGACTGGACCGGAGGTGCCCGCCGATCCGGCGGCGGCCCAAGGTTGCGGTTGCCGAAAAGCAGGTCGAAGAAGCCCATCGGCTGTTGCTGCTGCTGCTGGGGCGGCGGACGCCGGTACTGCTGCGCGAAGCTGCCATGCAGCGGCAGGGCGAACAGCAATCCGGCAACCACGGCAAGAAGCAAGGCAGACAGGCGGCGCGTCATCTTCCGGTCCGATCCAAAACGCACAAATTGACCGCCGAACGGCGGACGCCCCGTTGCAGCTATTCTAGCGGGAGGCCTCCAGTCGCCGCAACAGGTCGCGGGTCTCGACTCCGTCCGGGTTGAGGCCGAGTTTGCGCTGATAGTTGCGGATCGCCTCCCGGCTTCCGCTGCCGATATCCCCATCGATATCGCCGGAATAGTAGCCGCTCATGGTGAGCAGGAGCTGCAGCTGCTTGCTCTCCTCCAGGGAGAACGGCTTCTCGTGGGCGGGCCAATTGGCCACGAAGGGTCCGTCGCCGCGCAGCCTGTCGGAGAGATGGCCAACCGCCAGCGCATAAAAGTTGGAGGCGTTGTAGCGCTTGATGGCGCGGAAGTTCTTCAGGAGCAGGAAAGCAGGCCCATCGCGCCCGTTCGGCGCATAGAGCGTGGCCGGATCGCTGGGCCGCGGGAAACCCGCGCCGTTCGCCCGCTTCACGCCAAGCTTCGTCCAGGACGCGAGCGAGCGTTCACCGCTCTTGTTCGGGCTGAGGTTTGCCGGCAGGACTATCTCGTAGCCCCAGGTTTCACCGGTGCGCCAGCCGGATTTCTTCAGATAGCTCGCCGTCGAGCCCAGCGCGTCGGCAACCGAAGTCCAGATATTGCGCCGCCCATCGCCGTCGAAATCCACCCCATAGGCCTCGAACGTCGTCGGGATGAACTGGGTGTGCCCCATTGCGCCGGCCCACGACCCTGTCATGTCGTTCGGGCTGATGTCGCCGCGTTGAATGATCTTGAGCGCCGCAACGAGCTGCTGGCGCCCATATTTGGCCAATCGGCCGCCCGACCAAGCGAGCGTCGCCAGCGAGCGGATCGTATTCTTGAACAGCCGCGGATTGCTGAAGATGTGGCCGTAGTGACTTTCCATCCCCCAGATCGCGGCGACAACGTAACGATCGACGCCGTACTTGGCCTCAATACGCGCGAGAAGACTGCCATTTTGGGTAAGCGCCACCCGGCCTTCGGCGATGCGCTCGTCGGAAACCATCTGATCCAGATAGTTCCAGATCTTCATGTTGAACTCGGCCTGCGCCCCGGCGCGCTTCAGCACATCGGGGTCGGGCTCGAAATTGCGCAGCGCCGTGTCGTATGTGCGCTGACTGACACCGGCCGCCTTGGCGGTCGGCCAGAAACTCTGCACCCATTGCTGGGGGTCCTGCGCAGCAGAAACAGCTGCGGCAGGCAGCGACAATACTGCCGCGACCAATCCTGTCATGAGGATCGATTTCGCCGTCATACCGCCGAGTAAGTGCATTCCGGATCCTTCTCCGGCTGCGCTGCCCCGCCCCGATTCGGCCGCGACCATAACATTGTGGCGGGGGGCCGCCGCAAGCCAACGCTTCCCCGGAGTGTCATTCCCGCTGGTTGCGGCGCTCCAAGGAAGCTTCCCAGGCAAGGGCATGACCGACAATTTCGTTGAGGTCAGCGTGCCGCGGCTGCCAACCGAACTCCGCCATGATGCGGGCTGGAGAAGCCACGATCGCCGCAGGATCGCCGGGACGGCGCGCACCAAGGCGGACAGTGAAATCGCGCCCGGACACCTGTTTCACGGTCTCGATCACGTCCAGCACCGAATAGCCGTGGCCGTAGCCGCAATTGGCGACGAGGCTCGGGTTGTTGCCGCGAAGATACTTCAGGGCCTCACCGTGGGCGGCGACGAGATCGGCGACGTGAATGTAGTCGCGGACGCACGTACCGTCCGCCGTTGGATAATCCGTGCCATAGACCGTTACCGCGTCTCGCTTGCCGAGCGCGGTCTCGCTCGCGACCTTGATGAGATGCGTGGCGCCCTTGGTCGATTGCCCCGTCCGTCCGCGTGGGTCGGCACCGGCGACGTTGAAATAGCGCAGCGCCACGTAGCGGAAATCATGCGCCGCCGCGGTATCGGCGAGCATGATTTCGCTCATCAGCTTGGAGCGGCCATAAGGAGACTCGGGCGACAACGGCACATCCTCGGTGACCGGCGTTACGTTCGGCGTGCCATAGACGGCCGCGGTTGATGAGAAGATGAAGCGCCGGACGTGGCCGGCGACGGCGGCGGCGATGAGCGCCCGCGTCTTCACGGTGTTGTTGAGGTAATAGCCGAGCGGATCGGCGACCGAATCCGGCACAACGACCGACCCGGCGAAATGAATGATCGCCTCGACCGCGTGCTCCCGGATGAGGTGGCCAACCAGGGCCTCGTCGCCGCAGTCGCCGTGGACCAGGTGCGCCTCCGGCGCCACCGCCCAGCGAAAGCCGGTGGACAGGTTGTCGAGCACGATCACATCTTCGCCGGCATCCGTGAGAAGCCAGACCATGTGACTGCCGATGTAGCCGGCTCCGCCGGTGACCAGAATACTCATGCGGGAACGGTTCGCCTGACCTTGGGTTTCGCCGTAAGGTTAGTGAAAGAGTATTGACGTCATATTGCTGCCGTTCGCCTGTCAGAACCTTATTTTCCCGCCGGTTCCAACCAGAAACCCGAGATGCCCGCCCCGCTCCGCAAAGCCGTCTTCCCGATTGCCGGTCTCGGCACCCGTTTCCTGCCTGCCACCAAGGCCATGCCCAAGGAGATGCTTACGGTCGTCGATCGCCCCCTCATCCAATACGTGGTCGACGAGGCTCTGGAGGCCGGCATCGAGGACCTGATCATGGTCACCGGACGCAACAAGGGCGTCATCGAAGACCATTTCGACATCCAGTACGAACTGGAGGCGACGCTGCGCGAGCGCGGCAAGACCAAGGAACTCGACCAGTTGACCCGCGAATTGCCGCCGGCTGGCCGCGTGAGCTTCACGCGGCAGCAGGCGCCGCACGGCCTCGGCCACGCGGTGTGGTGCGCCCGCGATATTGTCGGCAACGAGCCATTCGCGGTCCTGCTGCCCGACATGATCATGCAGGGCAAGCCCGGATGCCTCGCCCAGATGGTCGCCGTCTACAACGAGACCGGCGGCAACCTGATCTCCGTCGAGGAATGCGATCCGGCCGAGACCGCCAAATACGGTATCGTCGGGATCGGCAAGCCAGTGGGCAAGACCGGCAAGGCCCATGAGCTGACCGGCATGGTCGAGAAGCCTGAGCCGAAGGACGCTCCTTCCAACCTCTACATCAACGGCCGCTACATCCTTCAGCCGGAGATCTTCGAACTGCTGGCGCAGCAGGAGCGCGGCGCCGGCAATGAGATTCAGCTCACCGACGCGATGCTGAGGCTTGCCGAGGCGCAGCCCTTCTACGCGACACGATTCACCGGCCGCACCCACGACTGCGGGGCCAAACTCGGCTGGCTGATGGCGAACATGGCCTTCGCGCTGGAGCGGGATGAGTTGGCCGAAGATTTCCGGAAGGAAGCAAGCGCGCTGCTCAACGGAAAATCCTAGCGCTGCAGGCGAAGTTCGACGCGCACGGCGTCGGACTGGTAGGTCTCGCTTGCCGCGGTGCTCTGCTTCCACGTGTGGACGTAGCCACCGGTCAGGTAGAGCTTGCGGTTGAGCTTCCACGTCGCGGCGATGCCTGCATCCACCGTATTGTCGACCTGGCCGGTGCCCTGGAATGCCTCGCGCGTGAAACTCGCCGTCCAGTTGACGGTGGCGTTGTGTTTCCATGCATATTCCACGTCCACCGACGCGGTATGGACGACCGATCCTGACGATGCCGGATCGGTGGTCGGGTTGAACGAGGTGGACGCACCGAAGGTGGCGGTCACCAGCCGCACCGGCGACCACACCAGCGAGCCATCGAGCGTCAGCGCGCTGAGCGAGGCCAGCGTGGGATCGTCGAGGTGCTGCATGCCGTAGCCGACGGCCACTTCGCCGGTGAGTACGGGGCCGCGATCGATCATCACGCCGACGCGCCCGAACCCAGTGAGGCTCGACCGCATGAGCCCGTTGTTGTCCGCCATCTGGTCGAAGACGCGACGCGATACCTCGCCTTCGATGAACGGATTCAGGCCCGGCGGCGTCTCGTAGCCGAGCCTTAAGCGTGCACCGTAGAGGTTGTTGTCGCGATAACTCTGATCGATGATCCCACCACCGGACAACGTCCCATCGTCGTAGTCGGTCCGCTCGATGTTGCCTTCCACCTCGATCAGGCCCCGCCCGAACGCGCCGTGGAGCGTGGCGGAGGCAAAGAGATCGTGCACGCCGGGTCGGTCGCTGGCGCCGGACGGAAAGTTGGGATCGGACACGTCTTGCTGGCTGTAGTCGTAGCGCCCGTCGAAGGCGAGGTCCCAGCGTTCCTTGAGGTCGAGCCGCGCGGTCGCCTCGATGGAACCGGACGGCGAATCCGGTCCGCTGCCATCGAGTGTATGATCGTAGGCGCCGCGCAGCGTCAGCGTCGCGGCGTGGCGCGCCCAGTCGGACTCGAGGCGAAACTCCGGCGTCACGGTGAGATCCGTGGCGGGCCCGCTGCCGGAGCCGTTGGTCTGATGCTCCAGCGTCGTCGTCAGCGACGGATAAAGGATGAAGCCGCCGGCGCGAATGCCGAGGGCGGCGAAGGGATCGTCCTCAGGTGTGATCGTACGCCGCGGAATGCTGCCGGTTTCGAGCGGATCTGGCTCTGGCCCCTTTTCCTGCGGTGTCTGGCGCTGGACCGGGCCGGTCTCGTCCGGCTGGTCGGCTGGAATCGATGCGGTAGTGGCCGGATCGGTATCGGACGGCGGTGCCGGCAAGACCAGCGGATCGTCCTCGCCGACGCTGCCGCGAAGCCCCGAAATGGCCGAATCCTGCGCGATTGCCGGCAGCCCGGCAGCGCCGAGCAGCATGGCCGCCGTGAGCGGGAGGAGGCGGAAGCGCATGGAGCCTGCCGGTACTGACGAAACGCGCGGAATATCGTTTCCGGAGAGTAAAGATTGTTGGTTAATGCTTGGTTTCGGGCCGGTTCTGGCTGCGCCTGTTCCGGGGCCCGGTGAAACCTGCTAGACCGGCAAGCACCATCGGGAAGCCCGCGGGACATGGCCGAACTGCTGACAAAATCAGCCCGAACATCAGTGAAGGACAGCGGAACTGCCGCTGCCTCCGCCCAACGCACGATCGCGACCGAACGCGCCGGCATGGACGCACTGCTCGCCGCCCTCGACGGCGGTCTCGCCGCACCATTCGCCCGCGCCGTCGAGATGATCGGCACAGCCGGCGGACGCGTGATCGTCAGCGGCATGGGCAAGAGCGGCCATATCGGCCGCAAGATCGCCTCCACGTTTTCCTCGACCGGCACGCCCTCCTTCTTCGTCCACCCGGCGGAGGCCAGCCACGGCGACCTCGGGATGGTCACCGACAATGACGTGATCCTCGCGCTGTCTTGGTCCGGCGAAACGAGCGAGTTGCGCAGCCTGGTGGAGCATGCCCGCCGCTTCGAGATCGCACTGATCGCCATGACCGCGTTTCCGGAGAGCGCGCTCGGCCGCGAGGCGAACTGCGTGCTGACGCTGCCGCGCGCCGACGAAGCCTGCCCGCACGGACTGGCGCCGACGACCTCGACCCTGATCCAGCTCGCGCTTGGCGACGCGCTGGCGATTGCCCTGCTCGAAAGCCGCGGCTTCACCGCCGAGCAGTTCCGTATCTTCCACCCCGGCGGCAAGCTGGGCGCCAACCTGCATTTCGTCCGCGACATCATGCACCACGGCGAGGCGATGCCGCTGACCACGCCCGAGGCGCCGATCGCGCAGGCCGTCCGCATCATCACCGAGAAGGGCTTCGGCTGCGTCGGCGTGGTCGACGGCGCCGGCATGCTGGTTGGCGTGGTGACGGATGGCGACCTGCGCCGCAATATCGGCCGCGAACTGATCCAGCAGACGGTCGGCGCCGTGATGACATCCACGCCCAAGACCGTGCCGCCTGATTGCCTCGTCGGCGAGGCGCTGGCGATGATGAACCTCGCCTCGCGGCCCTTCACCGTCCTCTTCGTGGTCGAGGACGGCCGCCCGCTCGGCATCGTGCACATGCACGACTTCCTGCGCCTGGGCGTCGCGTAGCTCAAAAAGAAAAAAGCCCGGAGCCGAAGCTCCGGGCGAGACCTCCGGGAGGTCAGAGGCCTACTTGTAGTCGGCCGCGTTTTCCTTGGTGACGAGCACGGTGCCGGTGTCGATCACGGCATCGATCTTCTCGCCCTTCTTCACCTTCAAGGCGTTCTCGACGCCGAGACGACCCATGTTCTTCGGGTTCTGGGCAATCGTGGCGGCCATGTCGCCGGCGAGTACGGCCGCGGCAGCGTTCGGATTGGCGTCGAAGCCGACGACCATGATCTTGCCCGACATCCCGGCCGACTTGATTGCCTGAACAGCACCGAGGGCCATGTTGTCGTTGGAGGCAAATACCGCCTTCAGGTTCGGGTTGCCGGTGAGAATGTTCTCCATCGCCGATTGGGCCTTGGCCGTATCCCAATCCGCCGGCTGCTCGGCGACAACCTTGAGGCCGCATGCCGTCAGGCCGTCATGGGCGCCGGTCGCGCGGGCTTGTCCCGTGGACTGGGTGATGATGCCCTGAAGGATGGCGACATCGCTGCCCTTGTCGACGTTCTTGCAGATGTAATCGGCGGCAAGCGCAGCGCCATTGGCATTGTTGGTGCCGATGAAGGTAACGCCATCATTGGTGCCCTTGGTGTCGATGAACACCACGCCGACACCCTGCTTGATCGCCGCATCGACGACCGGCTTGAGCGCATTCGGATCGGTCGGCGCGATGGCAAGACCGGAGATGTTCTTGGCGAGCATGTCCTCGACCAGCGCGATCTGGCCCTGGATGTCGCTCTCTTGTGGCGGCGCGACAACAACCACGTCGACGCCGAGTTCCTTGCCCTTCTCCTTGGCGCCGGCCTCGACGGCCGCCCAGAACGGATTGCCCGAACCGGGGCCCTTCATCGCAACGACCACGGTTTCCGCGTGCGCGAGCGCCGTCGACAGCAGCAATGCAGCGGTAAGGCCGATCAGCTTTTTCATCGAGTTTTCCTCCTTGGATACGCTTCATCTCCGTTGGGATTTTTTGGAGCCGGGCGTCGGAGACCCAACCCGCTCCAACCGTGCTACTTGCGCACCGATGCGCGCCGCCTCAGCACGTCGAGGTAGACCGCGAGAATGATGATCAGCCCGATCAGAAGCTGCTGCCAGAACACGCTGACGTTCATCAGGTTCAAACCGTTGCGCAGCAGCCCCATGATCAGCACACCGGCGAACACGCCGAGCACCGTGCCGCGCCCACCGAAGAAACT
Organism: uncultured Alphaproteobacteria bacterium; assembly: GCA_963798195.1. Taxonomy (GTDB): domain Bacteria; phylum Pseudomonadota; class Alphaproteobacteria; order Rhizobiales; family Kaistiaceae; genus CAVSRC01. The sequence continues at coordinate 115,124 of CAWCSF010000002.1, forward strand.
TGCGCCGCCGATGATGACGGCCGCGATGGCATCGAGTTCCGCGCCGATGCCGGCGTTGGGGAAGCCGGAATCCGTGCGGCCGGCGAGCAGCAGCGCGGCCAGCCCGGCGAAGAAGCCGGACAGCGCGTAAACCAGCACCAGAATGCGATCGACGCTGATGCCGCTGACGCGCGCCGCCTGCGGGTTGCCGCCGACCGCGACGACGTGTCTGCCCACCGCGGTCTTGTGCAGGAAATAGGCGACGCCGCCATACGCGAGAACGAGCACGATGGCGCTGACGGGAAGCGCCGCCAGCGGACCGAGGAAGGGCAGCGGTATCTGCGCCGCGCCGAGAAACTTCACCGGTTCCGACAGGCCCGAGATCGGCCTCCCCTCGGAGATCAGGTTGGTCAGGCCGCGCGCCACATTGAGCATGCCGAGGGTCATGATGAACGGATGCGGCAGGCGCAGCAGCGTCAACCCGAGCCCGTTGACCACGCCGACGGTGAGGCCGACGAGCGGACCGAGCAGGATGACCACCGGCCACGGCCAGCCGGCAATGTCCGCCATGGTCAGCGACATCATCGCCAGCGCCAGGATGGAGCCCACGGAGAGATCGATGCCGGCGGTGAGGATGACCAGGAACATCCCGATCGACAGCAGCGCGTTCATCGCGATCTGCTTGAGGATGTTGGTCAGGTTGCGGGCGGTGAAAAAGTATTCCGGCTGGAGCGCGGAGAGCAGCGCCATCATCGCGACGACGACCAGCATGATGCCGTAGCGCTCGACGAAGCGGGCCGTGCCTGGATAGCGGGACGCGATCGACGACGACGCCATCACTCGACCCGATCGTGCGCCAGCGCCTCGGTGTGGCCCTTGGTGCCCATGATCCAGCCGATCACCTCGTTCCGCGTCGTCTCCTTGAGAGGCGCCTCGGCAAAATTGCTGCCGTGGAACAGCGCCATCACGCGGTCGCAGACGTAGAAGACGTCGTCCATGCGGTGGCTGATGAGGATGACGCTGACGCCGTGCTGCTTGAGGCCGCGGATGAGGTCGAGCACCTTGCCGACTTCCTTGACGGCCAAGGCAGCGGTTGGCTCGTCCATGATGACTACGCGTGCGTCGAAGGCGGTGGCGCGGGCGATGGCGACGGCCTGCTGCTGGCCGCCCGACAGTTCCTCGACATTCTGATCGACGCTTTTGACGTGAATGTGCAGGCGATCGAGATGCTCCGCGGCCATCTCGCGGCTCTTCTTCTGGTCGACGATGCTGAGGCCGAGCGCCTTGTAGCCCGGCTCGCGGCCGAGATAGATGTTCTCGAAGATCGCCATGTTCCCGGCGAGCGCGAGGTCCTGGTAGACCATCTCGATGCCGGCATCGCGGGCGTCGCGCGGCCCGCCGAACCGGACAGTCTTTCCGTCGAGCAGGATCTCGCCGGCGCTCGGCACATAGAGGCCGGAAAGAATCTTCATCAGCGTGGATTTGCCGGCGCCGTTGTCGCCGACGATACCCAGCACCTCGCCGTGCGCGAGATGAAAATCGACCCCGTCCAACGCGGTGATCGAGCCGAAATATTTCGAGATGCCCCGCGCCTCAAGAAGCGGCGCGGACGCAGAATCGCCCGCCGCTGCGGCCATTCTTCCTCCTCCCGGCTGTGGCTCTCGTATGGAACGTACGCGCCACTTTTCTTCTTGTTGGAATATTTATTCCACTACCGCCGGCCATCGTCAAGGGCGAGAGAAGGCCAGAGCGGCATGTCGGGAATGGGGCACGAAAACGCCGCGGGCATTTGCCCACGGCGTGATCGTTTACCGGGAAGGCGCCGCCAGCGGCTGGCCGAGGCGCTGTCTAGGCGCTCTCGACCTTCAGCACGGCGCCGTCGGCGCCGATGACCTTGACCCGCGTTCCGGAGGGCAGGTCCGGCCCGCTGATACGCCAGTTGGTGTCGTCGATGCGCACATGGCCATGGCCATCGACGATCGGGGCGCTGAGCGCGTATATGCCGCCAACCAGCCTGTGGGCGCGGTCATTGAGGAAAGGCTGTTCGCCGGGCTCGGACTGGCGCGAGAAGAAGCGCCGACCGGCGACCGCCAGCGCCACCGCCAGCACCACGAACACCAGCAGTTCGACCTGCCAGCCGAAGTGCGTGAACAGCGCAAGCGCGCCCGTGAGGATCGCCGCGACGCCAAACCAGACGAAGACATTGCCTGGGACGACGATCTCCAGCGCCAGCAGGATGAGCCCGAGAACCCACCAGCTCCACGGACCGAGCAGGCGGATTGTGTGGAAGATCATCAGCGGCCTCCACCGGTGGTCGGCACGATGCCACCGCCGGAGCGGCGCGCCCGCGCCTCGTCGGAGAACGTCTCCTTGGCGATCTCGGCAATGCCGGTCAGCGAGCCAATCAGCGACGTTGCCTCAAGCGGCAGCATCAGCACCTTCTGGTTCGGCGCCGACGCCAACTTCTCGATGGCCTGGGTATAGCGCTGGGCGACGAAATAGTTGATCGCCTGCACGTCGCCCTCGGCAATCGCCTTCGACACCATCTGGGTCGCCATGGCTTCGGCCTGGGCCGAGCGCTCGCGCGCCTCGGCATCGCGGAAGGCGGCCTCCCGGCGGCCTTCGGCCTGGAGGATCAACGCCTGCTTCTCGCCTTCGGCTTTGAGAATCTCGGATTGGCGCAGGCCTTCGGCATCAAGGATCACGGCGCGCTTCTCGCGCTCCGCCTTCATCTGCCGGCCCATCGACTCGACGATGTCGCGCGGCGGATCGATCGCCTTGATCTCGATGCGGGTGACCTTGATGCCCCACGCCGAAGCCGCCGAGTCGACGACATGCAGCAGCCGGTCGTTGATGTCGTCGCGCTTGGACAGCAGTTCGTCGAGATCCATGCCACCCATGACGGTACGCAGGTTGGTCATGGTGAGCTGCAGGATGGCGTTCTCCAGCCCGCGCACTTCATAGGCGGCGCGCGCGGCATCGAGCACCTGATAGAAGGCGACGCCATCCGCCGAAACGGTGGCGTTGTCCTTGGTGATGACCTCCTGGGTCGGCACGTCGAGCACCTGCTCCATCATGTTCATCTTGGAGCCGATACGATCGATGAACGGGACGATCAGGCTGAGGCCCGGCGTCAGCGTGCGCGTGAACCGCCCGAAGCGCTCCACGGTGTAGTTGTAGCCCTGCGGGATCGTCTTGACGCCCGACAGGAGCACCAGGATGACGAGTATGACGAGTGCGATAACGACCCAGTCGAATCCCATCGTTCGGTTCTCCGCTTCGGGCCCGCCACCCCATGGGCACACCCTTCAATCGCCGCGAATCGGCGCGATTGCGCCAATTCCGACGGTATTCATGTAAGGGTGCGAGGCACCCCCCGCCAGTTAAATCGCTAACAAGCTGCCTATTGGCCGAGCCAGCCGGAGAGTTCGCGGCGCACGAGGGTTTCAATAACCCGCATGCCGGCCGGGCTGTCGTTGAGACAGGGAAGCGCGGCGTATTCCACGCCGCCGTTTTCGCGGAAGGTCTCGCCGCCGCGGACGGCGATCTCCTCCAGCGTCTCCAGGCAATCGGCGGAGAAGCCCGGCATGATCACCGCCAGGCGCCTGACGCCCTGTTTGGCAAGTTCGGCGATGGTGACGTCGGTGTAGGGCTGAAGCCATTCGGCGCCGCCGAAGCGCGACTGGAAGACGGTACGAAGCTTGTCCTCGCCCCAGCCGAGTTTCTCGCGCAGGAGGCGCGTCGTCTTCTGGCAATGGCAATGATACGGGTCGCCCTTGTCGAGATAGGCGCGCGGCAGGCCGTGATAGGAGGCGAGCACGATCTCCGGCTCAAACGGCAACGCGGCCAGTGACTCTGTCAGCGATTCCGCCAGGGCATCGATGTAGACCGGCGCGTCGTGATAGGCCGGCAGGGTGCGTATCGCCGGCTGCCAGCGCATGCGCTTCAGCGCCGCGAAGGCGGCGTCGTTGACGGTGGCCGTGGTCGACGCGGCGTATTGCGGATAGAGCGGCGCGACGAGGATGCGTTCGCAACCTGCCTCGTGGAGCGCCGCCAGTCGCGACGCGATGTTCGGCTCGCCGTAGCGCATCGCCCAGTCGACGATGACGTTGTCGCCGGAGAGCGCCGGGGCGAGCTTCTCCGCCTGCCGCCGCGTGATCGCGACGAGCGGCCCCTCGTTCTTCTCGTTGTCCCAGACGATGGAATAGGCATGGCCGGTCTTCTGCGGCCGCGTCGTCAGGACGAACAGATTGAGAATCACCCACCAGATCGGCCGCGGTATCTCGATGACGCGCGGATCGGACAGAAATTCGTTCAGGTAGCGGCGGACCGACCAGTAATCGGTGCCCGACGGCGAGCCAAGATTGACCAGCAGGACGCCCACCCGGCCGAAGCGGACAGGCGGATGGCCGGGCGGCAGGGAACTGGCGGGGGATTTGGGGGCGGCGGAAGGCTCTGTCATGCCGGCTCATTCATAGAGCCAGAGCCGCACAAGTCCACCACCGGTTCAACGAAAAGGGGCGGCCGCAGCCGCCCCCAATTCGCGCGCCGCGCCTGGCTTCAACTCTTGACCAGTCGGCCTTCGACCTTGGCGTCGGTCTTGCCGGTCGCCGAGATGTACTCGATGACGTCGTTGGCCATCAGGTCGCCCTCGAGCGGTCCGATCAGCACCTTGCCGCCCTCGAGTGCGGTGTAGCCGTCGCCGCCGTGGAGCATGAAGTCGTTGGTGGCCACCTTGTACATCGCGGCCGGATCGATCGGCTTGTCGCCGACCATGACCGAGACGACGCGGCTGCCCTTCGGCTTCTTGACGTCGACGACCACCTTCATGCCGGAGATCTGCGGGAAGCGGCCGGCGCCGTCCTCGACCTGGCTGACGCCATTCTCCAGCGCCTCCATGATCTGCTTGCCGGTGATCTGGGTGACGACGGTGACGTTGCCGAACGGCAGTTCGGTCAGGATGTCGCGACGGGTGAGCACCGTGCCCGCGGCATATTCCTTGTCGCCGCGGATGCCGCCGCCATTGGTGATGGCGACGTCGGCGCCATTGGCGGCGCGCATGGCATCGGCGATGAGGTTGCCGATGGCCGCCTCTTCGGTACGGACGATGTTGCGCCGCGAGTCGAGCGCGCCGACCGTCGGCCCGATCTCGACGTTGAGGCTCTTGTCGAGTTGATCCTTGAGCTTCTCGACGGCAGCTTGCGTATCAGGGTCCGGAGTCACGCTGGCCGTGTCGATGAAGCGGAACGACGGCGTCCACTTGACCGAACGCTTGCCGTCCTTCTCGGTGACGTCGATCGTCAGGTCGAGCGGGCTGAGATAGTTCGCCTCGGTCGAGGTCTCGACATAGGCGGTAATGCCGTCGTAGCCGGTCATGTAGTCGTGGTCGTCACCCGAAACGATCACGTCGAAGGCGTGGCTCGCCATGATGTCGCGGTCGTAGGCGTGGTTGGCCTGAATCACACCGATGACGATCTCGGCCCCGTCCTTGCGGGCCGCCTTGGCGGCATCGACTGCGGACTTGACCGTATCGGCGAACTTGAGGTCGCCGGAGCTGGAGACCTCCGGGGTCGTGTCCTGCGCCACCGGAACGAGCGCGACCTTCACGCCGCCGAACTCCTTCATGATGGTGCCGCCGACGCCTTCGACCGGCGATCCGTCGGCCTTGGTCAGGTTGACCGCGCCCCACGGGTACTTCGACATCTTCACCTTCTCGACGAAGTTGTCCGGGCCGAAGTCGAATTCGTGGTTGCCGGGAACGGCGAGGTCGAAGGGCACGATGTTGGTCAGGTCGATGGTGTGGCCGCCCATGTCGAAGCCGGACAGCAGCGACGGGGACAGCATGTCGCCGTCGAAGACATAGATCGTGTTCGGGTTAGCCGCCTTCTCGGCCTTGGCGACTGCATTCAGGCGGGCAAAGCCGCCGCGGTCCTTCGAACCGCTGAAACTGTAGATGTCGCCGACACCGAGAATTGTCAGCTTGACGGTCTCGGCCTGCGCCGCACCGAACGCGCCGGCGCCGAGCACCGCGGCACCCAGCAATACGACGGCAAACCTCTTCATGCCTGTGGCCATGTCACCTCTCCTGAAACGGATTGGCGCACGGCGGACCCACTCCGCCGCTGCGTCCGGTCTTTGTCAAATAGCCAAGTTTCTGATCAGTTTTCTGACAGTCGCATCGACCCCGACGAAAAGGGCCCATGGCTCAGCTAACCTTGACAGCCAGCGCGCCGTCAACAGTTTGGACTCGTTTTAGGCGGGATAGTCCGCCGGAGCGACGCCGCAAGTCTCCAGGAACTTGCGGATCTGCACGACCTCTTCGGCAGGGAGGCTATGCCCGGCATGCCGAAACGCGGCGCTGTGGCCCTTGAAGGCGACGCCGATACGGTTGCCGCTCTTGTTATCGATCTCGGCGCCCAACTCAACCAGAAGGTGCTCGACGTCCCGGAAGTTGATGTTGGTGTTGACGGGGTGCGCGAAGACGGCGTGCAGGACTTTGCGGTGGCGATGATTCATGGACTTTGCGTTTCCAAAACGGGTTGAACGGGTCCATGGGGACAGATGGCGCAACGGGCCGCCTTGACCAGCGTCAAGGCGGCTGCAACTCACTCTGCTGCTTCGGCACGCACCTCGCCTGAAAGAAATGCAGCCTTCCGCGCTTCCGCCTCCGGCAGGGCGCTTCGCACCAACTCGGCCTTCACATGGCCGAAGCCACGGATCTTCTCCGGATAGCGCGCCAGCGCCACGGCGAGCGTATGATTGACCGGTGTGAGCCTTTCGACGACCAGTGCCAGTGTGTGCTCGTAGTCGTTGAGCAGGCGGCGCTCCATGCGGCGATCGGACGTGTAGCGGAACGGGTCGTACCATTTCTGGCGTATGCCCCGATAGCGCGCCAGCATGTTCAAAGCCGGCATGAGCCATGGACCGTAGGTCGATTTGCGCGGCTTGCCCGTCTCCGCGTCACGCAGACCAAGCAGCGGCGGCGCCATGTGGAATTCGAGCTTGCCCCAGCCGGCGAAGGATTCGGCCAGTTGCTTCTGGAACGAGCCGTCGGTGTAAAGCCGCGCGACTTCGTACTCGTCCTTGATCGCCATCAGCCTGAAAAGGTTACGGGCGACGGCCTCGGCAAGTTCGGTGTGGCCGGGCGCAACCCTCGCCTCGGCCGCGCCGATACGCGCCACCGTGTCGGCGTAGCGGTGGGCGTAGGCGCTGTCCTGATAATCGCTCAGGAAGGCGGTGCGCCGCGCGACCAGTTCATCGAGCGTCTCCGCGACAGGTGTCGTGCGCTTCCCCGCACGCTCGGCTGCGATCGCGGCAACGGCATCCGGTTCGATCGCGGCGCGCCGCCCCCAAGCAAACGCGGTGTGATTCATGGCCACATCGACGCCGTTCAGTTCGATCGCCCGCAGGATCGCGTGATGCGAAAGCGGCACTGCGCCGGCCTGGCAGGCGAGGCCCAACATGAACATGTTGGTAGCGATGGCGTCGCCCATCAGCGCGGTGGCGATTTCCGTCGCCTGGATGAAGCGACTCTTGCCCTCGCCTGCCCGCTCCTTCAGCGCCTGTATCAGCCGGCGGGTCGGCAACGAATAGTCGGGATCGTGGGTGAACGAGCCGGGATAGGTCTCGTGCGTATTGACGAAGACGTGGGTGTGGCCGGGATCGATCGCCGCCAGCGACTTCGCCGTCCCGGCAACGACCATGTCGCAGCCGAGCAGCAGATCGGCACCCGCGGCGGCGACGCGGATGGCGTTGATCGCCTCGGGCGCGCGCGCGATGCGCACGTGGCTGGTGACGGGGCCACCCTTCTGCGCCAATCCGGCCATGTCGATCACCGCCGCGGCCTTGCCTTCCAGGTGCGCCGCCATGGCGAGCAGCGCACCGATGGTGATGACGCCCGTGCCGCCAACGCCGGTGATGAGGACGGCGAAATCGCCGTGCAGCGCCGGCTGGCGTGGCTCCGGCAGATGGAATTCGCTCGCCGTGGTGGGTTCGCCCTTCTTGGCGACCGCACCGTGGACGGTGACGAAGCTCGGGCAGAAGCCCTTGATGCAGGAGAAATCCTTGTTGCATACGGACTGGTCGATGGCGCGCTTGCGTCCGAACTCGGTCTCCACCGGAACGATGGCGACGCAATTCGACTGGACGCCGCAATCGCCGCAGCCCTCGCAGACCAGTTCGTTGATGACGACCTTCTTGTCGGGGTCGGGATAAAGGCCGCGCTTGCGGCGACGGCGCTTCTCGGCCGCGCAGGTCTGGTCATAGATCATGACCGAGACGCCTGCCGTCTTCGCGAGGTCGCGCTGGACCACGTCGATGGCGTCACGATGGCGGATGTCGGTGCCGGCGGGGAAGTCGCGCATGCGGTAGCGTGTCGGCTCCTCGCTGACGACGGCGACGCGCTTCACGCCCTCGGCCACCATCTGCCGGGCGATGGCCTCGACGGTGAGATCGCCGTCCGGCTTCTGCCCGCCGGTCAATGCCACCGCATCGTTGAACAGGATCTTGAAGGTGATGGTCGTGCCGGCCGCGATCGCGGCGCGCACCACCATGCTGCCGGAGTGAACGTAGGTCCCGTCGCCGACATTCTGGAACATATGCTCGCGCGTCGAGAACGGCGCCTCGCCGATCCAGTTGGCGCCCTCGGCGCCCATCTGGGTGTAGCCTTCAGTGTGCCGGTCAGGCACGCGCTGGACCATGTAGTGACAGCCGATACCCGCGTAGGCCCGGGAGCCTTCGGGAACGACGGTGGCCGAATTGTACGGACAGCCGGCGCAGAAATAGGGCGTGCGCTCGGCGATATCCTGGGTCGTCGCCAGCACCGCCTGGGCTTCCGAAAGGACGGCGACGCGGCGCGACAATTCCTCCTCGGCGCCGCGGGCAAGAACGCGCTCGCCGATGGCAATGGCGATGGCGTTGGTGTCGAGCGCGCCCTTCGACGGGAAGAGCCACTGCTCCTTCTCGTCCTTCTTGCCGATCACCACGGGCTGGTGCGCCGTGCCGTAAAGGATCTCCTTGATCTGGCTCTCGATCAGTCCGCGCTTTTCCTCGACAACGATGATCGTCCCGAGGTCTTCCGCGAACTCGCGGATGGTGCGCGGTTCGAGCGGCCACGTGCAGGCTATCTTCAAAAGGCGGATGCCGAGATTGGCGGCGCGGACCTCGTCGATGCCGAGGTCGTCCAACGCCTGGAGAACGTCGAGATAGCTCTTGCCGGCGGTAACGATGCCGAGGCGCGGCCGCTGGCCGCCCGCAAGCACGATGCGATCAGGCGCGTTGGCGCGAATGAAGGCGAGCACGGCGGGAATCTTGTACTCGTGGAGCCGCTCCTCCTGCGCCAGCGGGCTGTCGTGGGTGCGGATGTTGAGGCCGCCGGACGGCATGCGGAAGGCGGCAGGCAACATGGTGGCAACGCGATCGAGCGAACCGTCCACGGTCGCGGTCGATTCGACATTGTCCTTCACGCATTTCAGCCCGACCCAGGTGCCGGCGTAACGCGACAGGGCGTAACCGAGCAGCCCGTAGTCGATGATTTCCTGCACGCCGGCCGGATTGAGGATCGGGATCATGGCGTCGACGAAGGCAAACTCCGACTGGTGCGCCGTGGTCGAGGATTCGCAAGTGTGATCATCGCCCATCAGGGCGAGTACGCCACCGCGCGGCGATGTGCCGGCGAGGTTGGCGTGGCGAAGCGCATCGCCGGAGCGATCGACACCCGGTCCCTTGCCATACCAGAGCCCGAAGACGCCATCGAAGCGGCCCTCGCCGCGCAGCTCGGCCTGTTGGCTGCCCCAGAGCGCGGTCGCCGCAAGGTCCTCGTTGATGCCTGGATTAAAGACGATCCCCGCAGGTTGCAGCACGCTTTCGGCCCGCCACAACTGCTGATCGAGGCTGCCCAGCGGCGAGCCGCGATAGCCCGTGACATAGCCGGCAGTATTGATGCCCAGCCGGCGGTCGCGCTCGCGCTGCATCAGCAAAAGGCGGACAACGGCCTGCGTTCCGCTGACCAGGACCTCGTGCTTGTCGAGGTCGTACTTGTCATCGAGGCTTACGGCCGCGAGGGCCATTCGCCGTCCTCCCTGTCGCCGGTCCGCCTGTCTCGTGCGGCGTGGCCAGTCGCCGGCGGATAGTGCAGTGCAAATCGTCGCGCGTCACCACCATCCACGCGTCGACTTCAGAAAATGCCATAAATCCGGGCAATTTCCGCCGTTTTCACGCGCCATGCCCGTCCTGGGTCCCCGCGCCGGGGGTTGGCATCGGCGCGGCGGTTGAGCGGCTTGCCAAGGCCGCGCATCCATCGCAGGCTTGCCCGTGGGAACGAGCCGGGCAACAACGGCAAGGGGACGCCAATGCAGTTTCTGCTTCGCATCAGCAATGCGATCGATCGCGCAAGCGCGCTGATCGGCCGCTCGGTGATGTGGCTGATCCTGCTCGCAATCCTCGTGAGCGCCGCCAACGCGACTTCGCGCAAGGTGCTCTCGATCTCATCGAACGCCTGGCTCGAGTTACAGTGGTACCTCTTCGGCGCCGCGTTCCTGCTCGCCGCCGCCTACACACTCCAGCGCAACGAACACATCCGCATCGACATCGTGTCGAACATGCTGCCGAAGGCCGTCCGCAACTGGATCGACCTGTTCGGCCACGTCTTCATGCTGGCACCACTTTGTCTGCTCATCATTCGCGAGACCTGGCCATCTCTGGTGATCTCCTACGACATCGGCGAAAAGTCGAGCAACTACGGCGGCCTTATCGTGTGGCCGGCCAAGGCGCTCATCGTCGGCGGATTTCTTCTGCTGCTCATTCAGGCGGTATCGGAGTTCATCAAGCGCGTGGCGATCATGCGCGGGATCATTCCTGATCCCAACGATCAGGAATCCGCCCACGCCCCGCCGATCGAGTAGACGCAGATGACCGCGTTCATCATCGCCAACATGGCGCCGCTGATGTTCCTGTCGCTGGTGTTCGTCCTCCTGCTCGGCTACCCGGTGGCGTTCGCGCTTGCCTTCAACGGCCTCGCATGGGGCATCGTCGGCATCGAGCTTGGGCTCTTCCAGCCGACGTTCTTCCAGGCACTGCCGGACCGCATCTTCGGCGTGATGAGCAACGAGACGCTGCTGGCGATCCCGTTCTTCACGTTCATGGGGCTGATCCTCGAACGATCCGGCATGGCGGAGGAACTGCTCGACACGATCGGGCAACTCTTCGGCCCGGTACGCGGCGGCCTCGCATTTGCGGTGATCGTCGTCGGCGCCCTGCTCGCCGCCACGACCGGCGTCGTCGCCGCCTCGGTCATCGCGATGGGCCTGATCTCGCTGCCGATCATGCTGCGCTACGGCTACGACCGCCGGCTGGCGACCGGCGTCATCGCGGCGTCAGGCACGCTCGCCCAGATCATCCCGCCGAGCCTCGTGCTCATCGTCATGGCCGACCAGCTCGGCAAGTCCGTCGGCGACATGTACGAGGGCGCCATCGTGCCGGGGCTGGTGCTCTCGTCGCTCTATTTCGGCTACGTCGCGCTGGTCACGTTCTTCTCCCGGGGGGCTGCGCCGGCGCTGCCGCCGGAGTTCCGCACCATCCGCGGCTGGCAGCTCGCGTGGCGGGTCGTGGTCGCGCTGATCCCGCCGCTGGTGCTCATCTTCCTTGTGCTCGGCACGATCTTCATCGGCCTGGCGACGCCGACCGAAGGCGGCGCCATGGGCGCCGTCGGCGCGCTTGCGCTGGCCGCGATCAAGGGGCGGCTGACCTGGACAGTGGTGAAGCAGGCACTCAACTCCACCACCAAGCTGTCGGCCTTCGTGCTGTTCATCCTGATCGGATCGCGCGTCTTCAGCCTGACCTTCTTCGGCGTCGACGGTCACGTCTGGGTCGAGAACCTGCTTACCGGGCTGCCCGGCGGCCAGGTTGGCTTCCTCATCGTCGTCAACATCCTGATCTTCTTCCTGGCCTTCTTCCTCGACTTCTTCGAACTCGCCTTCATCGTGGTGCCGCTGGTCGGACCGGCCGCGGCACATCTTGGCATCGACCTGATCTGGTTCGGCGTGCTGCTCGGCATCAACATGCAGACCGCGTTCATGCACCCGCCGTTCGGCTTCTCGCTATTCTACCTGCGCTCGGTGGCCCCGCGCGAGCGGTACAATGATCGCGTCACCGGCAAGCTGACCGAGCCCATCACCACCGCGCAGATCTACTGGGGCGCGGTGCCCTTCGTGGTCATCCAGGTCATCATGATCGGACTGACCATCTCGTTCCCCGGAATGGTGACCCGGTACAAGGCCAACGAGATCCGCATCGAGCAAACCGACATCAACAATGTCGGCGGGCCGAATTTCGGTGGCGCTGCCGAGTTCTGGCGGCGCCACGACGGCACCCGCCGGACCAAACTTCGGCGGCGGGAGCGGTGCGTCTCCACCGGCCGCACCGGCGGGGCCGAATTTCGGGGCGGCGCCACCGGCGCCCTCGGCGCCAAACTTCGGCGGACCGGCTCCAGCACAATAGCGGCGCAACAAAAAAGGGCCCCGGAAACGATCCGGGGCCCTTCCTGATTCAGGATGAGGCGGGCGACGAAGCCCTAGAGCTTGCCGGCGCGCTGCTGGCCGTACATGAAATTGTCGTACGTGCCGTCGGCGACCTGAAGCCAGAGGAACTCCTCGTTGCGGAATGCCTTCATCAACTCGTAGGTCTCCTTGAACGCCGCATTGTTGGCGCTCATCTCATCGTAGGTCTTGACGGCGGCATCGAAGCAGGCCTCGAGGATCTCCTGCGAGAACGGACGCAACTGCACGCCCTTCGACACCAGGCTGCGCAGCGCCTTCGGGTTCAGCGCATCGTACTGCGCCTGCATATCGACGTTGATGGCGCCGGCAGCGGCGTTGACGATCGCCTGGTAGTGCTTCGGCAGCGCGTTCCACTGGTCGAGGTTGACGAAGAGGTGGAGCGTCGTGCCGCCCTCCCACCAGCCGGGGTAGTAGTAGTACTTGGCGACCTTGTCGAAGCCGAGCTTCTCGTCGTCATACGGGCCGACCCATTCGGCCGCGTCGACGGTACCCTTCTCCAGCGCCGGATAGATGTCGCTGCCCGGAATGTTGGCCGGGATCACGCCGAGCTTGGAGAGCACCGCGCCGCCGAAGCCGCCGACCCGGAACTTGACGCCGTTCATGTCGGCGACCGTGTTGACTTCCTTGCGCCACCAGCCGCCCATCTGCGCGCCGGTGTTGCCGCAGGGGACGCCGTAGATGTTGAACGTGTTGTAGAACTTGTTCATCAGCTCGTTGCCGCCGGCATAGTAGAACCAGGCGTTGAGGCCGCGGCTCGACAGGCCGAATGGCACGGTCGACCCGAAAGCGAAGGTCGGGTCCTTGCCGAAATAGTAGTAGCTGGCGGTGTGCCCCATCTCGACGGTGTTTTTCTGCACCGCCTCGGCCAGACCCGCCGTCCCGACGATCTCGCCGCTGGCGAACGACTGGATCTGAAACTTGCCATCGGTCATTTCGCCGACCAGCTTGGCGAAGCGCTCGGCCCCGCCATAGAGGGTGTCGAGCGATTTCGGAAAGGCAGAGGTCAGGCGCCACTTCAGTTCCGGCATCGACTGGGCGATGGCCGGAGCGGCAATGGCGGTCGAAGCGGCCGCGCCCCCCGCGATCAGACCTGCCTTCTTGATAAACGAACGACGATCCATGCGTATTCCCTCCCTTTGATGCAGATTGCCACTGTCCTCCCAGTGGCATCTGGCGGGAACCGGACGCTATTCATTAAAAGCTGTCAAGACTGCCAATATTTTGTTGCGCCGGGCCGGGCTTCGGGAGCAGTGGATATGGCATGAGCCACACGTTTCGAGAGCCGCCCGTCATCCTCGTCGCCGCCGACGCCAAACCGCTCGACGGCTACGTCTGGCACGCGGCGGCGGAGCCTTACCTGACGGCCGTGATCCACGGATTTGGCGGAATACCGCTGATTCTGCCGGCCCTCGACGACGCGATCGACGTGGACGCCCTTCTGGCCCGCGTAGATGGCGTGTTGCTGCCAGGCAGCCGCTCCAACGTCCACCCGAGCCGCTACGGCGCACCAGCCGATCCGAAGGCCGAGCCGCATGACCCCCACCGCGACGCCGTGACCCTGCCGCTGATCGGGGCAACGCTGCGTCACGGCGTGCCGCTGTTCGCGATCTGCCGCGGCATGCAGGAACTCAACGTCGCGCTCGGCGGAACGCTTATTCTCCGAGGTGCAGGAACAGGCCGGACGCAGCGATCACCGCGCGCCCGTGTCCGACGACCAGGCGGAGCGCTTCGCCATCCGGCAGGACATCCATGTCGTGCCTGGCGGAGTCCTCGCCGGTATCTTCGGGACGGAGACCGTCCGCGTGAATTCGCTGCACCGGCAGGCCATCGACCGCCTCGCCGAGGGATTGGCGGTTGAAGCGACGGCGCCGGACGGAACCATCGAAGCGGTCCGCGTCCGCGACGCGGCCAATTTTGCCATCGGCGTTCAGTGGCACCCGGAGTATTGGGTCCGGACGGATGCGGCTTCGCAGAAGCTGTTCACCGCATTCGGCGACGCCGTGCGCCAACGGATGGCCGGGAAGGACACGCTGGCGTCAGCCGCGGAGTAGTCGCAAAAAGGCGCCGCCGCGTGTGCGGCGACGCCCTGCCCCCAAACAATTTTTCGATCAGGCGACCAGCGGCTTCAGGCCGGGATGATCCTGAACGATGCGGGTCTTCTCGGCCCAGCCGTCGAGACCCCAGACATGACCGGCATGCTTGACGATCAGGTATGTCAGCACGCCCGCATAGACGATGTGCTCGTCGACCAGGAAGTTGTTGGCGTTGCTGATGTAGGGGAAGTCCATGTGGGCGGTCCAATAGAGCAGCATCAGCGCGATGCCGGCGACCGAGCTGACGCGCACCATCAGACCGAACAGCAGCGACAGGCCGATGAGCAGGTGCCCGTAGCTGACCAGGAACGACAGCACCGGCGCGACGACCGGACCGGTGAACAGCGAATAGAAGCCGTGGAATGTCTTGGTGCTGTTGAGGAATCCGGCAACGCTCCAACCGGGCACGAACACCTGATGCGAGGCGGCGTAGAGGAAGGTCCACGCCATTGCGAGGCGGAAGAATACGATCAACGCACGTTCAGAGTTTGAGTCCGTCATGGAAGTTCTCCCATCCGATTTGCGTGTCGGCTTCGGCAGATACCGGAGGCCGGCGGATGGTCGTCTTCGGTGTCGGCCGCAGAAGCACTGCTGCTCCCGCGGTCTGGCCTGAGGGCGACCGACCATCAAGGACTAACCGGCGGATGGGGAAGGCCGCTTTGATCCTGCTCAAATTTTAGTCAGAGTGCCCGGCTAGCCCGGCAGGCCGTTCGCCAGCGCCCCGCCCAGCAGAAGCAGGCCGAGCAGCAGCACCGCCGCGGCAGCTCCGATCTCGGCGACTCGGACGACGCGTTCGGCGACCGGAGAATCGACGCCGGCAAGCCGCACCGCAGCGCCCCGAGCCGAAACCGCCAGAGCCGCGAGCGAGGCGACGGTGAGGCCGGTGCCCAGCGCCATGACGAAGGTCGCGGCGACTCCCGCCAGAAACAGCCCCTGCGACAGGGCGAACACCAGAATGATGATGGCGCCCGAGCACGGGCGGATGCCGACCGCCGTCACCGCCGACCAGGCGCGGGCGATCGGCGGCGCTGCCTTGGACGCGTGGGCGTGTTCGTGGTGATGATCATGGTGGTCATCGTGGTGATGGTGGTCATGGTCATCGTGCGCGTGACCGTGGTGGTCATGACCGTGATCGCCGGCGACGCCATGATGATGGTGGTGATGGTGTCCGCCGCCGAAGGTCTTCGCCCAGAGCAGCCATGCACCGACGGCGGCGACGAGCGCGTAGCTCAGAATCTCGAACCAGTCGGTCGCTGCCGTCATGGTGACGGCGGTGACGTGGAAGATCATTGCCGCGATACCGACGAGAAGAACCGCGCTGACCGCCTGCACGAAGGCAGCGAGGAACGACAGCGCGACGCCGCGCTTCACCGTCTCGCCCGACGAGATGAGGTAGGCGCTGATCACCGCCTTGCCGTGGCCGGGACCGGCGGCATGGAAAACGCCGTAGGCGAAGCTGAGCGCCAGCAGCAGCCAGACCGCCCAGCCATTGTCCTTGATGTCGGAGAGGGCGTGGGTGAGCCCCTGGTAGAACTCGCTCTGATAATAGGCGATCTGGAGGAAGAGTGGCCGGAGCGGGCCCGCCGAAGGCGCCGGGTCCCGGCGAGTCGGGTGTGGCGATGCCGAACGGGGTCGCGGCCCGCGCCACGTTCGATGCGAAGAGGCCCGCAGCGACCGGAAACAGCGACCGCCGCAATTTCCTCCAACGCGTCACGGACAGGCGACCGTGATCAGGTTGGCGAGGCCCGCCGCGGCGTCGGCCAGCTCAGGCGGCAGATCGTGCTGGTCCGCCGGGATGGAGCCGAGTACCGCCATCGTGGCAGCGTCGAGTTCCTTCGGCGCGTGATATTGCGCGCTGCACCCGGCCGGCGCGTCGGCCAGCGTGACCGCGCCACTGCTCGGAAACGTGAAGGCGACGAAATACTCGGGATCGAAGACCTCCAGCGTCGCCCGGCCCGTGATCTTCACGGGCGCCTTCAGCGGCAGCGTGTAGAACAGCGTCAGCCGGCCGCCGTGAAACTCGAGCCAGTATTCCTCCGGCGGGACGAAGGGGAAGCTCTTCCTGCCCTCACGCAGCCAGGTGAAGAAGCCGAATTCCTTGAGCGATTCGACGTTCACCTTGGCGAGCGGGGCCAACTCGGCGTCGCTCAGCTTGCCGTCGCCATCGGCATCGAGACCCTGGATGGCGAAGGCGGTGAAGGCCTCGTCGAATTGCCAGATGTGGCGGACGGCCGTGACCGCACCGGCCGCGTCAAAAACGATCTCGGCATGCGCATCGACGAAGACATGAGGGTGCGCGGCAGCGGGGGCTACCGTGGCGACGACCAAAAGGCCGGCAAGCGCGGCGCGACGAAATACGGTCAGGTCCCTGCCCTCCTGCGGATTTCCGTTTCGGGACCCATTGCGGCCAATTCGCGGCATCCGTCGGCCTCGCGGCAATGGGGCGCAGATCGTCTCATGGGGTGGAAGGCGGCTTCCTGAGCCGCTCCTCCGCCTGCGCCAGCGCCTGCTCGATCTCGGCGATCCAGCCGGCATCCTCACCGCGCGCCTGCCGCCGCTCGCGGATCAGCCTCAAATTGCGCGCCGTCGTCTCCGGTTCCCACGGCTCGCGGACGACCGCAAGTGCGTTCGAGGCGGCGTCCATCGCCCGGTCGGAATCGCGGGCGAGCACGGCCAGTTCGAGCAGGGTGGCGTGGTCCCAGTAGTCACCGGCATTCTGCGCGCCCTGCCGCAACCGCTGCCCGGCGGCGTAGCGCACCACCGGCAACAGATCGGCCTGTGCGCCGTCCGGCTTGTCTTCCATCTCCATCAACGTGACCGCGTTGACGCCCGGATACGGATCGCGCCAGTCGGCCTCGAAGCCGGCGCGATAGGTGGTGATGGCACGCTTGAGGTAGCCACGCGCCTCGAAGTCGCGCCCGGCTTCCTTCGCCGCCTGCCACTGGTCCTTGTAGATGCGCCCGAGGAGACCATTGGTCTCGCTGCTCTGCCCGAATTCGGCGATGACATCGGAGAGCACCTTTTCGGCGTCCTGCTTGCGGCCCACGCGGTTGAGCGCGAAGCCAAGCTGCTCGCGGATCATCCGCGCCTGCTTGAGCTCCGGCGGCATACGCTCATAAAGCGCGATCATCTCACCGAAGCCCTCGGCGTTGCCGGTTGCCCGGAACGACAGCATGAGGTCGACAATGATGCCGGCTTCGACATTGCGCAGGTTCGCGAGGTTCGGATCCCCTGCCACGGCCCTGACCGCATCGACCCCCTGCCGGCGCGCGTCGGCCAGCCGCTTCTTGTAGGCCTCGGCGATCGTGACGCGATCGCGAAAGATGTCCGTCTTGACGTGGTCGATCTCATGGCGCGGCATGCCATCGACGAGCTGGAACAGCGGCGAGTCGTCGTGCATGTCGACATGCGCATTGCAGAGGCGCGACGCGATGCGCTTCACGTCGCCTTCGACATCGGTCAGCGCGCTGGTACCGTCCATGTGATACGGCGTGCCGCGCTGGGAGGCGACGTCGAAGGGCAGCGCCGTCCCCTCCGCGAAGACGATCACCGTGCTGCGCGGACGCAGCGCGTGGCGGATGCCGAGTTCGTAGTACACGTTGGGATTGGCGCCGGTGACATCGGCGACGGCGTAATCACAGAGCATCAGCCGCTCGAACATCGGCTTGTGGATCGTGCCGCCGACCTGTTCCTGATCGGCGCGGATAACGTCCATGTCGGCTGCCAGCACCGCCGGCGCGATGATCTGCCCATACACCGCGTCATAATCGATCTGCCGGCCGCTTCCGTCTGGCTTGCGGCCGAAAGGCATCAGCACGAAACAAAGCGGTTTCATCGTTTTGGCGTTCCGCAGATCCCGGCAGGACCGAGTGTATCAGGTTCGGGCGCGGCGAAACCGTGTCAGCCGGACAGGATCTTGCCGGCCAGTGCGATAAGCGCCCGGTCCCGCCCAGGCGGGCCGAGAAGCGACACGCCGGCGGGAGAACCCTTCACCGTCAGCATCGGCAGCGAAATCTGCGGGAAGCCGGAATGCCCGGACATGCAGAGCATCGAGACGGCGCGGCTGCGGAAATTCTCGAAGTCCTCCTCCCGCGAGGCCAGAAGCGGCGCGGCATCCGGCATTGTTGGAAGGACCATGACGCGATCCGTGCCGACAATCTCCGCCACCCTGGCTGCCGCCTTCTTCCGGAACGCGACGGCGGCGTCGTGCGCCTCCTGCGTCACCGCCTTCGACGCGGCGAAGCGGGTGACGACGGCCGGATTGAGTTGCGGCTTGCGCTGTTCGATCCACGGTCCGTGGGTCCGCCAGGCGTGGTAGCCCTGGATGATGCGATAGGCCTCGTACCACTGCGCCAGCCCATCCTCCGCCACGGTGACCGAGCCTTCCGACTTGAGATGCTGCGCGATGCGCGCGAAAGCCGGATCGAGCAGCGACCGCTCGTTCTCGGCCGAGAACAGATCGCATGCGTCCTCGGCAATCACCATGCGGGTGAGCGGCGGGCCGGCGAGATCGTCGCCGAGCAACACCGCACCAACGCGCGCGTAGACATCCGGAGACCGCGCGAACCAGCCGACGGTGTCATAGACGGCGGCGAGCGGCATGGTGCCGGATATGTCGATCCGTCCGAAGGTCGGGCGCAGGCCGATGATGCCACAGAAAGACGCCGGCCCACGCACCGAGCCGCCGGTGTCGCTGCCGAGCGCGAAATCGACCAACCCTGCCGCGACCGCGGCCGCCGAGCCCGACGACGAACCGCCCGGCACGCGATCGGGCGCCGCCGGATTGATCGGCGTGCCGTAGTGCTCGTTGCGCCCGTCGATCGAGAAGGCGAGTTCGGCAGTGTGCGTCTTGCCGACGAATCTCGGCGCCGGCGTCGAGCAGCTTCGCCACGCATGCGGCATGCTTGGTCGGGATCGGGTCCTCGGCGGTCTTCTCCGGGCTGCCGCAGCCGGTCGGGTAGCCGGCGACGTCGTAGATGTCCTTGACCGCGAAGGTCAGGCCCGCGAGCGGCCCGACGGCGCGTTGGGGACCGGCACGTCCGGGTAATCGACAAAGGCGTGAACCGGATCGGATGGGATCAGCATGCGGCGTCCTCAGACTGCTATCGCGGCACCATCCGACCGCGGGTCGGATGCGCCGAAGAGCCGCCCGTCGGGGCGGCGGATGATCATGTCGGCATGGCCGAGCGCATCGGCATAGCGCTCCGGCAGAACGACCGCGCCATGACCGGCGCTGACCAGCGCTGACACCAGATCGGGATCGAAGCCGTCCTCCAGCGTCAGCTCGGCGCCTTCGCGGCCCCAGGTGCGGCCGAGCCGCCAGCGCGGCGCGTCGATGGCCTCGCCGGGCTCCATGCCGAAACGGGCGTAGCGGGTGAAGATCGCCGACTGGAACTGCGGCTGGCCGTCGCCGCCCATCGAGCCGTAGGGCATGACGCGACCGTCATTGAATTTGGCCAGAGCCGGGTTGAGCGTGTGGAAGGGCTTGCGGCCCGGCTTCAGCGGATTGGTGGCGGACGGATCGAGCGAGAAGCTGGTGCCGCGGTTCTGCCAGACGATGCCGGTGCGCGGCAGCACGACGCCGGAACCCCACTCCCAGTAGAGCGACTGGATGAAGGAGACGGCGAGGCCGTTGCCGTCGACGGCGCTCATGTGGATCGTGTCGGCGTCGGCGCTGCCGTCCCACGGACCAGCGCGCTTGCGGTCGATCTGCGCGGCCTCGGCATCCAGCCAGGCGGCCTCGAGGAACGGCTTGAGGTCGTTGGCGTAGGCCGGATCGGTGACCTCTGCGTCGCGGACCGCGAAAGCGCGCTTGGTCGCCTCGATCAGGCCGTGGATGTGATCGAAGCCTTCGCCGCGCTTGACGCCCAGCCGGTCGAACAGGCCGAGGATGATGAGCGACGCCAGCCCTTGCGTCGGGGGCGGCGTATTGAAAAGCGTGCAGTCGGCGAGCTTCAACTGAAGCGGCGTGGTGAGGCGTGCCTCGTGCCGGCGCAGATCGTCGCGCGTGACCGGGCTGCCGATCTCCTCAAGGTCGGCGGCGATCTCCACGGCGATGTCGCCACGATAGTAGTCGGCGTAACCGGCCCGCGCGATCTGGTCGAGGGTATCGGCCATGCGCGGCTGCACCATCGGCGTGCCGATCTCCGGTGTCTTGCCGTCCTTGAGGAAATGGGCGGCAAAGCCCGGCACGTCCTTCAGAGTCTCGATGTTGCCGACGGTCTTGCGCCACTGGCACGGGCTGACCGGAATGCCCTCGCGGGCGTGGCGGATGGCGGCCTCGAGCAGATCGCGGCGCGACAGGCGGCCGCCCAGAGCGGCGGCGGCCTCGGCGGCAAGGCCCCAGCCGGACACCGCGCCGGCCACGGTCAGCGCCGCCAGCGGTCCGCGCTCGGGGATCGCGTGATAGCCCTCCTTGCGATAGCGCTCCATGGTGGCCAGCGACCCGGCGGCGCCGCAGGCATCGATGGAGCGCGGCGGCTTGCCGGGCTCGGCAACGAGAAAGAAGACATCGCCGCCGATTCCGTTCATGTGCGGATAGACCACCGCGATGGTCGCGGCGGCGGCGATCATCGCCTCCAGCGCGTTGCCACCCTCGCGCATGACCTCGGCAGCGGCCTCCGCCGCCAGCCGGTGCGGCGCCGCGACCATGCCCTTCTCGCCAATTACGGTCTCATTCATCGGATGCTGCTGTGTCCCCTGGGATCGGCCGGTTCTTTTGCCGCGCCGCGACAGCTTTTCGCAAGGGAAGTCTCATGAAGCACGAGCGAGCACCTTGCCAACGCCCTTGACATGCAACTAAATGGTTGCATATTGTTGCGCATGGATGAGGTGTTCAAGGCGCTTGCCGACCCTACCCGACGGGAACTGCTCGACAGGCTGCGGGCCGACAACGGCCAGACGCTGAACGAGCTCTGCTCCCGGCTGGCCATGACCCGGCAGGCGGTGACCAAGCACCTCGCCATCCTGGAAGCGGCGAACCTCGTCGCCACGGTCAAAAAGGGCCGCGAGAAGCTGCACTACCTGAACCCGGTTCCGATCGGAGACATCTACGACCGCTGGATCGGGAAGTACGAACGCGCCCGCGTGGCGGCCCTGGCCGACCTGAAGCGGGCGCTTGAGGAGAACGACGAGCAGGCCGCGCAGGAAGCGGCAGCTCCAGCGAAACAAAAGCATCGAAAGGAACCCTGAAATGACCAGCCAATTCACCTACGTCACGTACATCCGCACCACGCCGGCCAAGCTCTGGGAGGCGCTGCTGAAGCCGGAATTCACCCGCCAGTACTTCTTCGGCGTCACCATGGATTCCGACTGGAAGGTCGGTTCCCCCTGGAAGATGACGCAAACGGAGGGCACCATCAGCGACAGCGGCGAGGTGCTGGAGAGCGATCCGCCGAAGCGCCTAGTCCTGAAGTGGCGGAACGAATTTCCCAATCTGAAGCCTGAGGGCTTCACCCGCTGCTCGTTCGACATCTCCGCGGAAGGCGAACTGACCAAGCTGCAGGTCGTCCACGAGGCCGACATGGATAACTCCAAGACGATCGCGGCGGTGTCCGACGGCTGGCCGAAGATCCTGTCGGGCCTGAAGACCCTTCTCGAGACCGGCTCGCTGCTCGGCTCCGCCAGCGACGAGGCCGCGCGCGAGCATCTGGACGCGCGCCGGACGCTGAAGACCGCCTGACCGGGTTCCCGGCGCTGGCGACTTTCCACCTGGGGAAGCCGCCAGCGACCGGAGACGATCCCGTCTCAAACTTTTTTCGGTCGAGCCCCGAAATATTCTTGATTGTGAAGGGAATTGCGCATACGTACGCGCTGCCCAAATTCGCACGTGCCTGTGGTCGCATATGTCCGAGGGCGAACCGCCGGGAAGGTCCCGGACGCTTCGAAGGACGCGGCTTAAAGCAACGACGTAGCGGGCTTTTTTGGTCTCTGCCGGCTTTCCATCCGCCGGGGTCACTGAAGAGGCATCTACATCTTGCCGGGCGTGCGGATCGGGAACTCCCGCTCCAAGCGAAGGCAGCGAACGACCGGACTGCCCTGTCCGCCGATCGACTGCCACCCGCAAACCAGCCGGACAATCCGGCAAACCGGGAACGCATGGTTCCGGGACGATCGGCTCCACATCGATCGCCCGGCGTCAGGCCAACCGGCGGTTAGCAACTCGTCTCGCTTGGGGAGTACCCTGGGAATGACCGACCGTATCCGCAATTTCCTGCGCGACCGACGACCCGAAGGCCCCTGCCTGGTCGTCGATCTCGACATCGTCCGCGACAACTTCAACACCTTCGCCCGCGCCATGCCCGACAGCCGCGTCTATTACGCGGTGAAGGCAAACCCGGCGCCGGAGATCCTGAAGCTGCTCGCCGGCCTCGGCTCCAACTTCGACTGCGCCAGTGTCGCCGAAATCGACATGGCGCTGGCCGCCGGAGCCACGCCCGAGCGCATCTCCTACGGCAACACGATCAAGAAAGAGCGCGATATCGCCGCTGCCTACCAGCGCGGCATCCGCCTCTTCGCGGTCGATTCGCGCGAGGAGGTCGACAAGATCGGCCGCGCCGCCCCGGCGAGCCGCATCTTCTGCCGCATCCTGGTCGCCAACGACGGCGCCGAGTGGCCGCTGTCGCGCAAGTTCGGCTGCATGCCCGAGATGGCCATCGACGTGCTCGAGCACGGCCATCGCCTCGGCCTCGACGCCTATGGCGTGTCGTTCCACGTCGGCTCGCAGCAGCCGAACCCGGACGCCTGGGGCAACGCCCTCCAGGCTTCGGCCGAGATCTTCCGCACGCTCGCCGAGCGCGGCATCCAGCTGCGCATGGTGAACCTCGGCGGCGGCTTCCCGGCGAAGTACCTGAAGAAGATCCCGGTGGTGAAGGCCTACGGCCGCGCTATCCATTCGGCGCTCCGCAAGCATTTCGGCAACCGCATCCCCGAGACGATCATCGAGCCCGGCCGCGGCATGGTCGGCGACGCCGGCGTGATCAAGGCCGAGGTCGTGCTGATCTCGCGCAAGGAGGACAACGATCCCCTGCGCTGGGTCTATCTCGACATCGGCAAGTTCGGCGGTCTCGCCGAGACCATGGACGAGGCGATCCGCTATCCGATCCGCACGCCGCGCGACCGCGACGCCAAGGCGCCCTGCGTCATCGCCGGGCCGACCTGCGATTCGGTCGACGTGCTGTACGAGAAGGTCCCCTACGAGCTGCCCGTGTCGCTGTCGATCGGCGACGAGGTGCTGATCGAGGGCACCGGCGCCTACACCACGACCTACTCGGCCGTCGCCTTCAACGGCTTCGAGCCGCTCAAATCCTACGTGATCTGAGCTCGAAGCCGATGATCACCTACGGAACGGAGGCGCCCGCTGAAGCGGGCGCCCGGGAAGCCCTGCTCGACCGCGTGATGGGTCGCGAGCGGCGGTTCAAGCCGTCGGAGCGGCTGCGGCGTGGCCGCAAGCCGGCCGAGGGCCTTGCGCTCGTCGCCCGCGACGGCGGCAAGCTCGTCGGCACCGTGCGCCTGTGGCACGTCAAGGCGGGCGACGCCCCTGCCCTGCTGCTCGGCCCCCTGGCCGTGGACGGCACGGCACAGGGCGACGGCATCGGCGCCAATCTCATGCGGCTCGCCATCGCGCGCGCCGGATTGAGCGGCCACGGCGGCATCATCCTGGTCGGCGACCCGGAATACTACGCGCGGTTCGGCTTCACGTCGGACAGCACGTCCGGCCTTGTCATGCCGGCGCCGGTCGACCCGCGGCGCTTCCTGGGGCTCGAACTGGCCCCGAAGCGCCTGGAGCGGGCCACCGGCCTGATCGTGCCGGCGGGCGAGACCATCGCAACCGACATCCGCGTCGCCGCGTAGCGCGGCGGCACGGTTGGCAGGCTAGAAGCGGTAGTCGACCGCGAAGCGCAGCGTTTCGAACGTGGTGCTTCCCTCGCTGGCAATGAGCGGCCAGCGGGGCACCGGCTCGTAGAACTTGTACGTATGCGACCCGAGGTCGATGTGCAGGTACTCCGCCTTCACGCTCCAGTGCTGGTCGAGGGCGGCGGCAACGCCCACGCCCACGACGAAGCCGACGCTGGTGGTCGCGTGCGACGTATCGACCGTGCCGGCGGTGTAGTAGTCGTGCAGGTCCGCCTGCAGGCCGCCGACCGCCAAACCCGCTGACCCGAAGAAGAGGAGCCGTTCATGCGGCAAGCCCACCTGGACTCGCGCCGTGGACAGCCAGTTCAGGGTCTGGTCGAGTGAGAAACCATTAACGGTGTCTGTATACGTGCCGGTCACGTGCGCTGCCGACAGGTCCGCCTGAAGGCCGAAGACAAGACCTGCGGCCGACCAATTGTAGCCGACCTCTCCACCGCCGAAGACGCCCGTCGTTCCGTAGGCAAATTCCGGCAAAGCGCCGTAGACGCTGGTGCCCGCGGTATCGAGATAGAAGGTGGTGCCGCTGGCGGTTGCCTCGCCCCAGCCATGGCCGACATGCGCACCGAGATAGGGGCCAGCCCAATCGAAATACGGTGTCGCGCCGGCGGCCAGAGCGGCTTGCGGCGCGCAAACAGCAGCCGCTACCAGGGCCCAGCGGGCCGCCTGATCGAATCGCATGGTGTGCCTCCCGTGCCGCCCACGTGCATGGCCGGCCGGGAATGGTCGAACCGCATGTGACGGCTTCCGAGGCTACGCACATAACAGGCCGATTCGATGTGCGCTCTTGCACAGGATTTGAATTGGCACACACCGGTATGTCTCTGTGTGCCTGCTCGCATGCGGCGGCGTATTGCCGCCTTGCGAAGGCCGGCCGCTGCCAGCGACTGAGCCGGGATTACTTCTTGTTCGCAACGCAATCGGTCGGCGCGGGCTGGCCGGCAAATCGATCCGCGATCCATTCGACCGCCGACGCAGCACTCACGAAAGCGATGACATCGTGGGTCGCGTCCGGCACCTCGAAGAAGCGCACGGCAGCACCCTGGTTGCAAAGCTCATCGGCGAAGTTGGTGGTCACCGGCGGATCGACGATCTGGTCGTCGCTGCCCTGCGCGATGAATATCGGCGGCCACTTTACCGGCTTCCGCCCGGGCGTGCTGCTCGACAGGAAGTCGCTCCACGGTGCGATCTTGGCGGGATCCCCCTTCAGGAAACCCTTCTCGATGTCGCTATAGGCAGAGACATCAACGACAAGATCGACGAAACCGGTCAGGCACTCTGCACCGATGTCGCCCACCGGCCGAATTGCCGCCGACTTCACCACGGAAGTAAGCGGCGCGTCGAACACGTGCGACCACGACCACACGCTGAGCGCCGTGAGAACCTGCCCGGCGCTCGTGCCGATGTCGTCGTCCAGCAGCTTGGCGAGTTCGCTCGCCGGCGCCGCCGCGGCTACGCCGACGAGTTCCAGTTCCGGCGCGTAGGCTTCGGCCAGTTCGCCGGCCCACAGCACCGCGTGCCCGCCCTGCGAATGGCCCCAGACGGCAAACGCCTTGCCGGCATTCGCCAGCGTGCGCGCGGCGCGCACGGAATCGAGCACGGCCCGCCCCTCGCTGAGGCCGACGAGATAAGGATGAACGCCGGCCGTCCCCAGGCCCGGGTAGTCCGTGGCGACCACCACATAATCGTGCTTCACCATCTCGGCGAGGCCGGCGACGGTCTCCATCATGCCGTCGAGCAGGAGCGATGGCGCGCATTTGCGCGCGACGCCCGTGGTCGGATGGGCCCATGCCACGACCTGCCATCCGCCGGCAGGCGGCGGTTTCGTCGGGATGACCACGACGGCCGAAACCGCAATCGGTTCGCCGTTGAGCCCGATGGAGCGATAGAGCACCCGCTCGGCCGCGTACCCCAGGGAGAACCCGCGGAATGCTTCGCTGCGGATGATGCTGCCCGGCGGGCCGGAAAGCTGCTCCGGCGTGGTCTCGTAAAAGTCGTACTCACCAGCGAACGCGGCCGACGGCAACAGCCATGCACAAACGATGGCTGCGAATATGCCGCCGAAGCGGGCGGGTCGCTTGCAGACGATAGGACATAGAGGCGGCCTCCCACGCGATCAGCATATCGGTAGCGGCGTCGCGCCCCAAGAACAGAATGCAACTGCGATTCCGCGGTGCTTAACAAGGTCGGCGCGCCCAGTCGGCCACGAGCCTGATCTGGCTTGCGCCGCACTCTGCCCGGCAATCCCCCGGCGGACGTGCGCGCGGCTCAGGCGCCGAGCGCCGCCTGCTCCTTGCAGATCCGGTCCATCAGCGGGTCGAGTTCGTGCGGCGCCTGGTCGGCGGTCTTGTTGCGCGCCTTGAAGTTGGCGATCAACTCTTCGAGGATCGTCGGCAGGTCCTCGGCGCAGGTGAAGTCGCCGGCAACCTTCTTGACCTTGCTGTTGTCGAACAGCGCCGACCAGCTCTTGTCGCCGAGCAGCGGCCCTTCCCACGCCGGGTGGTAGCGGATCAGCGTATCGGTCGGCACATGGGCGAGCTTCGCCTCGACGCCAAGGCCGGCGGCGATCGCGTTGGTGATCTCGTCCCAGGTGAAGGCGCGGTCGTTGGTGATCTGGAAGTCGTCGCCGAGCGCCTTCGCGTTGCCGAAGAGCTTGACGAAGGGGACCGCGAAATCGCGGCAGCGGGTCACCGTCCACAAGCGACGGCCGTCGCCATGCACGATCACCGGCGCACCGCGCAGCAGCCGCCGGGCGACCGCATCGCCGTCGCCGATGGCGAGCGGCATGCCGGTGCGCACCGTGTGGCTCGGCCGCACGATCGTCTACGGCAGCTTGGACTGATCGGTGAGCAGCTTCTCGCAGGCGATCTTGTCGCGGCTGTACTGCCAGTAGGGATTCTCCAGCGGCGTCCGCTCGGTGATGATGTAGTGCTTCGCCGGCTTCTGGTAGGCCGAGGCCGACGAGATGAAGATGTACTGCCCGGTCTTGCCGGTGAAGGTGTCGATGTCCTTCTTCATCTGCTCCGGCCGGTAGGCGCGGAACTGGCAGACGACGTCGAAATTGCCGGCGCCGAGCTGCGCGTAGGTGGCATCGCTCTCCATGTCGCCGACGATGATCGACACGCCCTTGGGCAGCTCGATGTTGGTCTTGCCGCGGTTGAGCACGCTGACCTTGTGGCCGGCGGCGAGCGCCTCGTGGACGCAGGGCAGCGAGATCTGGCCCGTGCCGCCGATGAAGAGAATGCTTGCCATGGTTTCCCCCTGGTTATGATTGAATTCGGAAATTGCGGATCAGTTCGTCAGCCCGCGCTTCCTGAGCAGCGGGTCGGTCGAGGGCATGCGCCCGCGGAAGGCGGCATAGGCCTCCGCCGGGATCGCGCCGGTAGCCGGCCGAATAGACGTAGTCGTGCAGCCGCTTGCGCCGTTTCGGGATCGAAGATGTCGCCGGTCTCGGCGAAGGCCTCGAAGGCGTCGGCGTCGAGCACTTCCGACCACAGGTAGCTGTAGTAGCCGGAGGCATAGCCGTCGCCGGCGAAGATGTGCTGGAAGTGCGGCGTGCGGTGGCGCATGACCATCGTCTCCGGCATGCCGATCCGCTCCAGCGCCGCCCGCTCGAACGGCGATGCACGTCGACGTCGTCGGTCGACGGCAGCAGATGCAGGTCGAGGTCGACCAGCGCCGAGGAGGTGTATTCGACCGTGGCGAAGCCCTGGTTGAACCTGCGCGCCGCCAGCACCTTGTCGAGCAGCGCCTCGGGCATCGGCTCGCCGGTCTCGGCATGCAGCGCGAAGCGGCGCAGCACCTCCGGCTGCTCCAGCCAGTGCTCGTAGAGCTGCGAGGGCAGCTCGACGAAATCGCGCGCCACGCTGGTGCCGGCGATCAGCGGATAGGTCACGTCCGAGAGGAGGCCGTGCAGCGCGTGGCCGAATTCGTGGAAGAGCGTGCGCGCGTCATCGAACGAGATCAGCGTCGGCTTGCCCTCCGGCGCCTTGGCGAAGTTCATCGTGTTGAGGACGATCGGGCCGGACCTCGCCGTCGAGCTTGTGCTGGTCGCGGAGGCCCGACATCCACGCGCCGCTGCGCTTGGACGGCGCGCGCGAAATAGTCGGCGAGGAAGAGGCCGACGAACTTGCCGCCCTTGCCGGTGACCCGCCAGACGCGCACCTCCGGCCGGTAGAGCGTGAGGCCCTTCAGCTCCTCGAAGGCGAGGCCGAACAGCCGGCCGGCGACGTCGAAGGCGGCGGCGATGACGTTGTCGAGCTGGAGATACGGCTTCAGCTCCGCCTCGTCGAAATCGAACTCGGCCTTGCGCTGGCGCTCGGCATAGTGCCGCCAGTCCCACGGCGCGAGCGCGGAAGTTGCCGCCTTCGGCCGCGATCAGCGCCTGCAGCGCCTGCTCCTCGCGCCGCGACCCGGCGGAGCGCCGGCTCCCACACCGCGGTGAGCAATTCGCGACACCGCCTCCGGCGTCTTCGCCATCGTGTCGGCCAGGCGGAAATGGGCGAAAGTCTCGTAGCCCATCAGCCGCGCGCGCTCGTTGCGCAGCCGGATGGTCTCGGCGATCAGCGCGCGTTCTCGGTCTCGCCGCCGGTTCGCCACCCAGGCCTTGAACGCCTTCTCGCGGAGGTCGCGGCGCGTGGAGAACTGCAGGAACGGCTCGATCGACGAGCGCGACAGCGTGATGACGTATTTGCCCGGCAGGCTCGCGCTCGCGCGCCGCCTCGCGCCGCCGCCGCGCGCACCGATCGCGGCAGGCCGGCGAGATCGTCCTCGCCGTCCAGCACCAGCATGAAGCCGTTCTCGGCGGCAAGCACGTTCTGGCTGAACTGGGTGCCGAGCGCCGCCAGCCGCTCGCTGATCTCGGCAAGGCGCTTCTTGCCGGCCGCGTCGAGCGCGGCGCCGGCGCGCACGAAGATGGTGTGATAGCGGTCGAGCACCTGGCGCTGCTCGGCGTCGAGGCCGAGCGTGTCGCGCTTCTGCCAGAGCGCGTCGATGCGCGTGAAGAGCGCCTCGTTGAGGTAGATCGCGTTGCCGTGGCGGGCGAGGAGCGGCGCGATCTCGCGCTCCACCGCCTGCAGCGCCTCGTTGGTGTCGGCCGAGGCGAGATGGAAGAAGACGGCGGCCACCCGATCGAGGTCGAGGCCCGCTCGTCTCCAGCGCGACGATCGTGTTGTCGAAGGTCGGCGCGTCCGTGCCGTCGGCGATGGCCGTCGACCGCCGCCTTCTGCGCCGCCATGGTGGCGTCGAAGGCCGGGCGGAAATGCTCGGGCCTGATCCGGTCGAAGGGCGGCAGGCCGAGGCCGTCCCCAGTGGCTCAAGGAGCGGGTTGTCGCTGGGCGGTCATGAGCGGGTCCGGACGGCGCGGGAGGAGGAAGCCCTGTCATATAGGCCCGCCGCCGGCCCGGAGATTGTAGCCCGCAGGACTGGCTCAGTTCGTGCCGCCGCCACCCTGCTCCAGGCGCTGCGCGATCAGCGCCGTCGCGGCATCGAGCTGCGGGTCGGGGCCGGCGGCGTAGCGCACATCGAAGGGCACGGCGACATCCGGCTGGACCGGATTGTCCTCCAGCCGCGCTGCCGTCGACGAAGACGTCCTCGACCGCGAGTTCCAGCAGGCTGTCGTCGGGCAGCAGATAGGCGGTGCCGGCGAGCACGTTGCCGGCGGTCGGCGCGCCGACCAGCGGCACGCCGTTCTTCTTCAGCGAATAGGCGAGCAGCTCCATGCCGCTGCGCGTGCCGCCGTCGATGATGGCGACCACCGGCTTGTGCCAGCGGAAGATGGCGAGGCTGCGCTTGCCGTCGCGGTCGACGGTCTCCATGTCGGCGGCGCCGCCGACGAAGGTCTCGGCCGCATCGCCCGGCGCCCCGCCCCATTTGCTGCGGAGGTCGAGCACCAGCCCGTCGACGTCCTTGAGGCGGCCCGTTGCCGAGCTCGTCGTAGAGGATGCGGGTCACCTCGTCGCGCGTATAGGCCCACAGGCGGATGTAGCCGATGCGCTGGCCGCCTGGTCGATGACGCTGGACGCTGTCCGAGATCGCCGGACGAAGAAGGTTCGCCCGGCTGGATCTCGGCGACCGGCACGTCGATCGGCGATCGGCTCGGCATCGGCCTGCGCGGCGGACCATCAGGTGCGCCGTCTGCCGGCCTTGCCGCGGAACGAGCCGATCTCGGCGAACGGCGCGCCGTCCACCGACACGATCTCGTCGCCGGCCATGATGCCGGCGCTTGGCCGCCGGACCGCCGTCATAGACGTCGGTGACGAAGCGTCTTGCCGTCGATCGTCGGCGCTGGCGATGCCGATGCCGTCATAGGTGACCTCGCCCTGCGGCGGGAACAGCCGGCGCATGTCGCGGCGGAGCGCGAAGCGGAAGACGTCGGCCAGTTCGTAATAGTCCACCTGGTCGGGCGTGTAGCGGCCGGTGTGGGAGGCGTGCAGGCTGCGCAGGACGAAGGCGACCGCGTCGCTCGACGACCGCCGGGCTCGGCGTCGGCGAGGTCGCGGCATCTGGGCGACCACGCAGCGCCGCCGCCTCGTTGAACGCCGGCAGCGCCGCCGGCGCGAAGAAATGCTCGTTGACGAGATCGACCGTGCGGTCGAACACCGGCATTGCCGGAGCGCGGCGGCGCTTCGGCCGGCGCCGGCACCGGCGGCAAGCCACGCCGGAACGAAGGACGAGCGCGCGGCAGAGCGTTCGCACGACGTCTCATGTGACGGATTCCTCTCGCTCGCCGCAGTCGCCCGCCGGTGACATCTAGCGCCCGCACATGGCCGGCGTCAAGGGCCGTGCGGGTTGACTTGACGGGCCGATTGCCGCCAATCACGGCCGTAACACCGCGACGAATTCCGCGAAGGAGACAGCGATGGCCGACCGGCCCGTCTACGGCAAGATCGACGGCCCCATCGTCATGATCGGCTTCGGCTCGATCGGCAAGGGCACGCTGCCCCTGATCGAGCGCCATTTCGAATTCGACACGGTCGCGCATGGTGGTCGTCGATCCGGACGACACCGACCGCGCGCTGCTCGACGAGCACGGCATCCGCTTCGTCCACCAGGAGCTGACGCCCGCGAACTACCGCGACCTGCTCACCCCGCTGCTGACCGAAGGCGGCGGCACCGGCTTCTGCGTCAACCTGTCGGTCGACACCTCGTCGCTCGACATCATGCGGCTCTGCCGCGAGCTCGGCGTTCCCTACATCGACACCGTGGTCGAGCCGTGGCCGGGCTTCTACTTCGACAGCCGCGCCGGACCGGAAGCGCGCACCAACAACGCGCTGCGCAAGACGGTGCGCGACGAGAAGGCGAGGAACCCGGGCGGCACCACCGCCATCTCCTGCTGCGGCGCCAATCCCGGCATGGTCTCGTGGTTCGTCAAGCAGGCGCTGGTCAATCTCGCCAACGCGACATCGGCCATGCCTTCGAGGAGCCGGCCGCCGACGACCGCGAGGGCTGGGCGCGGCTGATGCGCGACCTCGGCGTCAAGGGCATCCACATCGCCGAGCGCGACACCCAGCGCGCCCGCAAGCCGAAGCCGATGGACGTCTTCGTCAACACCTGGTCGGTGGAAGGCTTCGTGTCGGAGGGCATGCAGCCGGCCGAACTCGGCTGGGGCACGCACGAGAAATGGATGCCGGAGAACGGCCGCCTGCACAAGCTCGGCGCCGACGGCCGGCGCTCTACCTGCTGCAGCCCGGCGCCAATACGCGCGTGCGCTCCTGGTGCCCGACGCCCGGCGCCGCAATACGGCTTCCTCGTCACCCACAACGAGTCGATCTCGATCGCCGACTATCTTCACGCTGACGCGACGGCGACAAGGTCGTCTACCGGCCGACCTGCCACTACGCCTATCACCCGGCCAACGACGCGGTGCTGTCGCTGCACGAGATGTTCGGCCAGGCCGGCGCCGCGCAGAAGGACGCAGCACATCCTCGACGAGAACGAGATCGTCGACGGCATCGACGAACTGGGCGTGCTGCTCTACGGCCACGCCAGGAACGCCTACTGGTTCGGCTCGCAGCTCTCCATCGAGGAGACCCGCGACGCTGGCGCCCTACCAGAACGCCACCGGCCTGCAGGTGACCTCCGCGGTGCTCGCCGGCATGGTGTGGGCGCTGGAGAACCCGAACGCCGGCATCGTCGAGGCCGACGAGATGGATTACCGCCGCTGCCTCGAGGTGCAGCTGCCCTATCTCGGTCCGGTCAAGGGCTACTACACCGACTGGACGCCGCTCACCGACCGCCCCGGCTTGTTCCCCGAGGACATCGACGCGAGCGACCCCTGGCAGTTCCGGAACGTGCTGGTGCGCTAGAGCCTGGCGCTCGGCAACGCTTACCCGCGTGCCGCAGCGGAACGTCCGGGCGCGATGTCCGCAATGTCGGCGCCCCGCCCGCGCACGCGGTCGCGCCCGTCTTCCTTGGCGGCGTAGAGGCGGGATCGGCGGCTGCGAACAGCGACCTGATATCGCCGCCGTCCTCCGGCGCCGTGGCGACGCCGATGCTGACCGTGATCCGTTCCGAGATGCCCTCGATCGGTCAGCGCGAGATGCCGAGGCGCAGGCGCTCCGCCGCAAGAACCGCGGCGGCATGCGGCAGGCCCTGGCACAGCACGATGAATTCCTCGCCGCCATAGCGGTAGACCCGGTCGTCGGTCGCGCGTCGCAACGTCCCAGTTCGCGCGCGATCTGGCGCAGCGCCTCGTCGCCGGCCGCGTGGCCGTGGCGGTCGTTGATGTCCTTGAAATGGTCGATGTCGATGACCAGCAGGCTGATCGGCCGCGCCGCCGTCGCGGCTGCGATGGCGCGGGCCCCCTCGCGGTCGAAGCGGCCGCGGTCGAGCAGGCCGGTCAGCGCATCGAAGTCCGGTCTGGCGCAGCAGCGCCTCGTAGCGCTCGCGATAGGTCAGCGTCTCGAAGACGTCGGCACAGATGCCGGCGGGTCATGCGCCCGGCCTCGCCGAAGCGCAGGTAGAGCCCGGCGAGCACGGCATAGAAGACGGCGGCGCCCATCTTGGCGATCCAGCCGCCGTAGAGCACGTCCAGCGGCGCGCCGACATAGAACCGCAGCGCGGTGATAGAAGCCGATCTGATCGAAGGTCAGCACGGCCGCCGCGCTGATCAGGATGCGCAGGCACTCGCCGGTTGCCGAGCCACGCCGCCGGACCGCTCGTAGAGCAGGATGATGAGGATGGAATCGACGAAGAGCAGCGTCGTGCCCCACACCATCAGCCAGCCCATCTGGTCGAGGAAGGTGAGATCGGGCGCGCCCCGGCACCGCCGGCACGATCGTGCTGGCGCAGCAGCAGGACCGCGGCCACGATCAGCAGGTTGCCGAGGAACAGGCCGTAGATCGGCTGGCGGACGGCCGCCGCATCCTCGCGGATATAGACCAGCAGCAGCATGACCAGCTTGCCGGAGAACAGCACCACCGAGCCCGGCGAGACGACGAAGCCGCCAGGCAATGGGGACGTAGAGGACCGCGGCGAGATAGGTCTCGAGGAAGTGCATCGTGCCGAGCGCGCAGAAGAAGACGCCGATGCCGACGCGGTGGCGCAGCCGGAACAGGCCGGTCATCACGACGAAATAGAGGGCCGCCTCGGCCAGCAGCAGAAGCACATTCGCGTATTCGCCCATTCAGGCCGCCCGCACCCGATATCCCCCCGGAAATCAGTCCCAAAGCTACACGATGGCGGTTACCAACAGGTGGACGTGAACGCCGAAAACGCGCGCATCTCCGCATAAACTGACGTCAAT
Organism: uncultured Alphaproteobacteria bacterium; assembly: GCA_963798195.1. GTDB lineage: Bacteria > Pseudomonadota > Alphaproteobacteria > Rhizobiales > Kaistiaceae > CAVSRC01. The sequence continues at coordinate 149,407 of CAWCSF010000002.1, forward strand.
TGCCGTGAAAGCGAACGCGGCGCTTGCCGTCG
>CAWCSF010000003.1:0-34477 GCA_963798195.1 uncultured Alphaproteobacteria bacterium
GCGGTCGTTGAGGGCGGTGGCCAGACTGCGCAGATCGTTGACGCCTGATGCGCGCAATGAATTGACGAGCGGCAGGGCGTTTGCGGCGAATGCGTCCGCCTCGGCCGACAGTACACGATGCCCAGCTGCCGCAGCCTCGGATGCATTGCGCCGATTGCCGAGCTTGGCGCCCTGAGCCTTCCGCGCCGCCAAAGCTGCCCTCGTACGCTCCGAGATCAGCCGACGCTCCTTCTCCGCGAGTGCAGCGTAGAGGTGCAGCATGAAGGGATCTGCATCTCGACCCAGTTCGGCAACGATAAACGGGACACGTTGGGCCATCAGACCCGAGATGAAGGCCACGTCGCGGGAGAGGCGATCCAGCTTGGCCACGATGACCGGGCACTTCTGCTTCCGCCCTGTGGCCAACGCCGCGGCCAGCTGAGGCCGCCGATCAAGGGCGTCACTCCCCTTTCCGGTTTCGACCTCGACGAATTCGGCCGTCAGGTCGAAGCCTTCGACTGCGGCAAATCTCGTTACGCCGTCGCGCTGGGCCTCAATGCCGAGCCCCGATCGACCCTGCCTGGCGGTGGAAACGCGGTAATAAGCAATGGCTTGTTGCATCGCGACAAACTCAGTGGCGTTCCGTACAGAACGCATACCACCGTTTGCGTCTTGTACGTAGCCAAGTCTCTGGCAACGCTCAGCAATTTCGTTCCACACGGGTGGCGCGATGTTCGCGGGACACGGGCGGCGCTGCCCGTGCCGCCCCCCAGCCAGCGGATCGCCGCACCGCGCTCAAGATCGCCAGTCTACGCGGACGATTTCTTCGAGCGCGCCGCGAGCTGGGGGTTCGGGTAGCCCGCTTCCGCTCGCCGCAGGAAACCGCGCGTGTGGAAGGAGGAATTTGGCTGGGCCCGTCGACAGGCCGCTGGTCCGCAAATCGGAGAAGAGCAGACACATCAGACTCGCTGATCACCGAGTCTGCTTTGCGCCATGAGCTGACGTTCGGGAAGTTCGAAAAGGCGATTTCGAACGTTCGGGATCACGTATCCGGGCTATCTCCCCGGCCAAATCCCTCTTGATGCAGCTTGCCGCCCCGCGCGGCAGCTCAGACAAATGTGCATCAAAGGACTTGAACCATGTCGATCCATCGCAAACCGATCTTTCTCCAGACGGCGGTCGTCGCATTGATTCTGACGTCAGCCCAGGCCGGTGCCGAAGACACGCAGGCAACCACCGGCTGGCCGATAAGCTCAGGCGTCGAGACCGAGACCGGCGGTCAAATACCGGCCGGAGCCCAGGGGGTCCTCCACATCGATGCCCCGCGCGAGGCGACGCTTCTACAACTGCGCGGTGTGCTCGGGAGTGGCCACGTGATTTTGCGCAATCGCGACAGCCGCGATTGCCTGACGCTGCCCGTCAGGTTCATCGCGGGTGATTTTGGCGGCGACACCATCTCGATTCATTCAGGGGAATCGATCCGCCTGATCATAAAGAGCGCCCGCGTCGCCGAGGCGCTGGCCGATGGCGATGATGTCGTCAGCGACATGTATCGCATCGGAAGTGCCGAGGATGACCCCGATGCTGATATCATTGTCCAATCCGGTCTAAGCGCCACCCGCGGCTTCGTCATAAATCCCGGCAGTTCCTTCCTCGCCGATATCCTCGGCGCAGAGGTGACCCAGGTGAAATGTTCCGAACTCCAAGTGTATGAAAGAGTCTCAAGACAATGATCAGAAAGTACCAGGCTGACGATGCCGATGCGCTCGTCCGGATTTGGCGGAAAGCGAATGCGTTTGCCCATTCGTTTCTGGCAGACGACTTCGTGGTGAAAGTCGCTCAAGACATGCGCGACATCTACCTTCCAAACGCAGAAATTTGGGTCCTCGAAGAGGATGAAAACCCGCTCGGGTTCATTGCGCTCATTGGAGATGAGGTTGGTGGGCTGTTTCTTGATCCGGCATTTCACGGGCGTGGATTTGGCAAGGCGCTGACAGACCATGCGGTTGCTATCCACGGCCCCTTGCGTGTTGAAGTCTTCGAAAAGAATGCAATAGGGCGGCGATTTTACGACCGCTACGGCTTTGTCGAGACTGAGCGCTATGTCCACGAAGCCTCGGGCGAACTGAGCCTTAAAATGTCGATGCCATCGTGCCAATGACCGAAGTCGAAGGCGTTCTCTGGGGAGCGCCTTCTTTTCCTTGAGGCATCTCCGATGGCTGCTCCGCAGACGTCGCTACGCTTCTGCCTTTTTCGCGCGAAACTGAGATGGGGTCTGCCCGACGATGCGGCGGAATTCGGTATTGAAGCTGGATTTGCTGACGAACCCCGCGTCGAGCATCACCTCGACGATCGACAAATCCGTTTCGTGCAGGGCACGCTGCGCATGCCGAATGCGAAAGCCATTGATATAGCGCGAGAAGTTGTCGCCGGTCAGCCGGTTCGTCGCGTTCGAGACATCGCGAACTGGCATCGACAGCCGCCGCGCGACCCGCGCCAGCGTCAAGCCATTGTCCGTATAGAGATGCTTTTCATTCATAAGCGCATCGAGCGCCGTCATGAGCGCGCGGTCGCGCTCGTTCGGTGCTTCGGTCCTGGCTTCGCGCTCTTCGGACCCCCGCAACACCATCGGTACGCCGACAAGAGCGACAACCACGACAAAAGCCGTAAGCACGCCGGAGACACCCGTCAGAAACCGCAGGATAAACGCATCGGATGCAAACAAGCCGGCCGCGACGATCAGGCCATCCGTCGCCACCATCATGCCGAGCAGGGCGATCGTGGCGTAAATCGCCGACCGCACAATGCGCAAGGCATGGGCCGGCACATGCACGAAATCATCCGAGCCATAGCGCAAGAACGCAGCGGTTCGAAAAAGGTAGATGCTGTTGATCCCCAGCACGAACACATCGTCCGCGATCGGAATTGGCGCAAGAATTGCCGCTTGCGCCAGCGCGACCGGTACAGCGTTCCACCGCAATGTTTGACGCCACGACGATGCCGTGTGCTGTGTGAGTGCACGGAATCCCAAATATGCAGCAGGCGCGACCATCACCGCAAACAATGGTTGAGCCCGCGCCGCCCAATTGTAGCCAAAAGATAGCCGAAAGCCCAACAGCAAGCCGATAGCCGCGAGAGAGAGGAAGAAAATACAGAGGAAAAGGCGCGCGGCGAACGGTGTGCGCGTATTCTGCGCGACGGCATAGGCGGCGACTATCGTCAAAACACTAACGAGCCATGCCAGTGGAAGAGTGACCATTACCCACGCTACAAATCTGTGCCGCGCGACCCTTGCCGCGCCATTTTTGGTAAGCGACTTGCTTCCCACCCTGACGGCGTCGGGCAAGGGTTTGCAGGATAGGCTAAGCCGTCAGAATCGCGAAACCATCGAGAACGTCCGGTGAGGGGTCAGAAGCAGAAATGAGAGCGGCGCATTGTGATGTCCGCGCTGAGGCCAACTGCGGAAGTCACCGGTCGCAGCTGGCTCCACCTTGGCGGCTGTACGCGCCGCCCGAAAACGCGACCCAGTCGCAGGCCTGTCCCGCGCTCACCATCTCCGCCGCTAGATCGCGCTCGTGGACGAAGCATTGCGCGACAATGCGGTCGTAGTTCGTGGGCCGAGACCGACCGTCACACACCGTACCCTCGCCTACCGGCACGCAATTGATTACGCTGCCTCCCACAAGGTTCTGCAATGCGCGCTTGGAGGCCGGTCCGCGCGGGTCGCTCAGTTCCGGAGCGTCAATTCCGCAGAGCCTGATCTTGCGGCATGTCGATTGGTCGCAAACCCAAAGGGTGTCGCCGTCCACGATCTTGTCAGGAGTCCCGGTGGTGTCTGCGGCGGTTGCCGGACCCGCCAGCAGGAATGCAGCCAGGAGTGCGAGCGCTTTGGTGAGGCGATCCATCGTGGACGGGCGTCGAACCGCCATTCTATTCGTCGCCACGCGCTAGGCGAACCGAGGCTACCTTGCCGGGCGCGTATCCATTCAAGATCAGGAACAACTCGACCACCCGTTCATCGACCGGACCGGGCGAGAAATTGTCGTCGAGGCGGCGGCCGGTTTCGCGCTCGAATCGCTCGGCGGTGGCACGTATGTCGGGAGGAAGAGCGAGCAGGTTCATTTCTTGTTCGCCGAAGAAATACCCGTTCTTGGCGCTCAATCGAGCGACATCAGCTGCTAGTCGTCAAAGCCACTCGAGCCTTTGCCCGTGTGGAGTGGCCCAGGCAACCGGTTCTTCGTTTACGGACATTAGGAACATACTCTTCCGTTCATCTGCATCAGCTTTCGCCGCAATGGCCGGGAATGCGTAGGGCCATTCATTGCTGATCCACGTCGCGCCAAGGTCCCGACAGCAGCGGGCGAACGCGTCGCGCTCGTCTTGTGATTGCACATAGGTGAGTACGGCCGTGTGAAAGATGACAAGCGTCGCGTCCCGCGGAGCCCGGTTGGCAAGCGCCGCCAGGTCATTCCGCAGGTCGCCTCGGATCACACCTGGATCAACCTGCCGGGCAACAGCAACTGCAGCCCTCAGGCGCGCGAGCCGGTCGATTTGCTCCGGCCACACAAGCGTTTCCAGCCATGCCATGTCCTCCGCCCTATCCACGCGCAGCGGGTTCAGGTCGAGGCCCGCCCGCCAGACGACATTCAGAGGACGGTTTGGCAGCGGGGTGTTCTCGGTTGCATCGCAGCGCAGGAGCGGGGCGATCTGTCTCGTCTCTGCGGGTGCATCAATCCGCATCCGGCCGAAGTCGTATCCGTACTTGTCCGGCAATAGGCACAGCCCCGCCGAGGCGCCGACTTCCAGCAGCGCAATCGGCCCCTCGATTCGAGACAGCACCGGCAGCAGCGCCGCGCACCGCCCCGGTTCGTTGGTCTGGGTCGTTCTCGTCCGCATGGTCTGTGCAATGCCCTCGGCGTTGCGCCGGACCATGCCATCGAGTTCATCCGGACCAGATGGCGTCCCGGCGACAAGCCGCAGCGCGGCGAGGAACAGGTTGGGCTGTTGCAATGCTGGCGGAAACGCCGATAGGAATCTCAGGACCGAGGGGCTTCCGGCAACATGGTTCGTGAGAGCCTCGTAGAGCGGAGAGGACCCCCGCGCCTCGTCCCGAGCGAAGCGCCTGTAGCGCTCAGCCAGTGCGGCGTCTTCCTCGGTGTCACTCATTCTCGACGCCCCCGCGACGACCGCTCACTCGCACGACCACCCACGCTGCGCGGTGCCGAAAGCTCTTGATCGCTTTGGGCCCCTGGCTTGTCAATGACCGCGACTACGCCACCTTGACGACGGTCGATTTCCCACCGCCGTCCATCCTGCCAACGCGCCTGACGCGGTTGCGACCTTCGGCTTTGGCAAGATACAGTTGCTCGTCCGCTACTCTTAAAAGGTCGTCAACGGTCGAGTCCGAATGGGCCACGGACACCCCGGCGCTAACTGTCGCATTGACCGGTTTGTCCTCGACCGTCCGACACGCCGCGGCAAACGCTGCGCGGATGCGGTCGGCTATGACGTAGGCCGTGCTGGCGCTGGCACCCGGCAGAATTAGGGCAAATTCTTCTCCACCCATTCGCCCGATCGTGTCAGTCGACCGCATGATACCGCGCACCGAGTCGCAGAAGACCTGCAGGACGCGATCGCCGGTCGCATGGCCGAAAGTGTCATTGACGGCCTTGAAGTAATCGAGATCGAATAGGACCAGCGACAGCGGCTCGTCGCGTTGCAGGCAATCCGCCAGCGCGCCCTCGGCACTGGTCATGAAGGCGCCGCGATTGGCGATGCCAGTGAGCACATCGATGCGCGAGGCCAATTTGTATGCAATCTCTACCCGCTCCTTTGTGATCGTGACCATGAAGATCGCGGTGCCGACAGTGAAGATTAGTTGCTCGAAGTAAATGGCGCCAAATAGGCTCGACAGCGGAGGAGCGGAAAGTGTGGGCAGGTCGCTGACAAAGAGCGCGGCAAGCCCGACCAGAAATATCGCGATATGGATCAGGAACATCGCCAATAGCGGCCATCGGTTGGTGAGCCGTTCGTCGCGGCCTCGCCATAGGTCGATGCTTGCCCAAGTCAGATAGGCGATCCAGCAAAGGAAACCCGAACCAAGCCCCGCCGCTTGCGGGCCGATCGGCAATGGCAAGAAGCCGGCGACCAGCCAGGATGCGGGACCGACTAGGACGACCGCCGGCCACGCCACGCGGTGGCTGAAGTGCCGCGTGCCGGCCCAAACGAACGGCGGGGCAAGCGAAAGGAACCCCGTTCCGACCACAATCGCCGGAAGCGCGCCGTCCGCAAATCCGAAGGCGAGGCACCCGATGCCGATCGCCTGGCAGCTGGTCGCCGCGGCCCACCACAACAGCGCCGACGCGCTCCGCATCTGCGTCCAGGCGTTGATCAGCAATATGGCACCGATCACTGCAACGAAGCTGTCAGCAGCCATCAGCGTGATAGTGTCGAGTCTCATTAGGTGTTACCTGGGTGCACTCGCGGCTAGCCGGCCAACGCAGCGACTGCGGGGAGCTGCTGGCGGCTGATCATCTTTCGAAAGGCATTCGCCCGCATCGGCCTTCCGAAGAAGTATCCTTGGCCGCGATCGCACGAGGACACCGATAGGATCTTGGCCTGCGCTTCGGACTCAACGCCCTCCGCGACAACCTGCATGCCGAGTTTGTGGGCTAGCGCCACCAGCGCCTCAACCAAAACCGTATCCCGGCCGCCGGGAACCATTTGGCGCACGAAACTCTGGTCGATCTTGAGACAGGAGACCGGCAGTTTGGAGACTTGGGTCAAACTGGCGCGTCCGGTTCCGAGGTCGTCGAGAGCCAGCCCTACCCCAGCGGCGCGAAGTGCCGTAAGCGAGCGCAGTATCTCGTCGTCATCTTCCAATGTGAAGTTCTCTGAGATCTCCAACTCAAGAAGGTCTGCCGGGAGGGCCACCTCGGCAAGCATGGCGGCGATCTTCTCGGGCAACTCGCGATCGCCGATCTGCGACTGAAAAAGGTTGACCCCAACAAATATCTTGTTCGAGGCCAGCCCACGCCATTCACGCGCCTCACAGCAGGCTGAGCGCAGGACCCAGTCCCCGACCTCTGAAACAATCGGGCTTGCGGCCAAGGCATCAAGGAAGATTGAGGGAGGAACTATGCCCATTGTCGGGTGATTCCAGCGAAGAAGCGCCTCAGCCCCTACCAGCTCCAGATCCGACAACCGCACTTGCGGTTGGAAGAACAGCTCCAGTTGACCAATTTTGAAGGCTTCCTCGACTTCTTTCGCGAGCATTCGCCGGGCGTTCAAATCAGCCCGCATGAACGGAGCGAAGAGAGCGTATCCGTCGCGTCCCTTTGCCTTGGCGTGATAGAGAGCAACATCGGCATCAGCCAATAGCTCGTCAGTGCCTCTGCTCGGCTCAACTCCCAACAGGATGCCGACATTCGCGCCAACGACGACTGATTTCCCGCAGACCTCGATCGGCCCGGTAAGCTCTCCGATCATCTTTCGAATGCCAGCGGTCAAAGCCAGGGGATCGTTCGCGCCGGACATGCGCAAAACGAACCGCACCCCGCTGAGCCGATAGGGCTTGGCGATTCCCTCGGACGCAGCAATCAGCCGATCGGCAACGGACCGGAGGACGAGATCGCCGGCGGCGTGACCGAGCGAGTTGTTGACATTGTGAATTCCGTTGAGGTCGACCAATGCCAATGCGTCATTGCCGACTGACGGCTGCCTCTCGACTGGCTGGCGTGCGCCGAGGTCGTGGAACAGGGCCGCCCTATTTGGCAACCCGGTCAATTGGTCGGTGTAGGCGAGGCGGCGGGTTGCTTCCGTGGCCGCCAAATCTCGGATGACGGCCATCGTTCGGTCGTCGCCTCGTCCTGCAATTGGACCGAGCATGATGCTGACCGGAAACTCGGACCCGTCCTTGCGCCGTCCGCTGAGCTCCAGTCTATCCCCGATCGGGCGAGCGTGCGGGTTCCTCTCGAACGCAGCCCGTTGACCAACGTGGGCGGCGCGGAGTCGCTCAGGCACCAGGATTTCTATGGTCGAGCCGAGAAGTTCGTCTCGGCTGTAGCCAAACATGACAATCAGCCGATCGTTGACCTTGGCTATGGTCCCATCTTTGTCGACGACCAAGACCGCGTCGGGCATCAGCTCGAAGACGCCACCGGGTTTCCACTCAGCTTCCCAGTTCTGGGGCATGCAGAACTTCTTTTCGCGGCTCGGTCTGCCGGTCGCAGACACCCCTTGGCGGCTTTCGTCAGAAACAATACGTCGGATGCGTGCAAGGGTCCTTACCGCCGACAGCTAGAATTACAGACATCGAGACAAGGGCTGATTAACCTAAGGCACTCTCGGCCCGCCATTTGCTGCGGAGGCTGCCCTGTGAGGTGTGTTTCATTCAAAATCTGGAACAACTCAACCATTCGTCCGTCGACCGCTCCGTGCGGAAGATTGCCGTCGAGACGACGAGCGGTTTCGCGCCCCGAATCGCTCGGCGCTGCGCCGTATCTCTCGGACTCGGAATCAGTTTCGGCATCTCCTTGTCCGACGACGGCCGGTCCCCGCCGCGACCGTGAAATTCGCGACGACCCACGACTGCCGGGCCTTGGGAAAGCAACGGCCAGGTTACCCGCCGCATGCGCATCGGCTGACGCCGCCAACGCCAGCCGATGCGGGTTTGAGTTGCAATGGGTGCCACGAGAAATGCAGACCCTGACGTCAGCTCGATGTCTAGGCGAGGGATCTAAGCCGACGTGAACGGGCGGCGGAAATCGAAACCCTCTCCATGTGGGCCGGCCAAGGCGGGGGTCTGGTCCGGAAACTTTCGCCGGCCGCCGATATCTTGAAGGAGATCGATGCCGAGGCCTCAGCAATTCTCCTGGCGAGGTTTGGGAACTATGTCTGCTTGCGGTCTTAAGCGGACCTAAAAGACGGACCATCGGTCCAGGATGCGGTGTTCAACGGTCCGTGCCGGGCTTTGAACTTGTATGCGAAATAGATTCGTCAATGAGACGCGTCGGACGGTATGGCCGAGACCGACGGCGATGACATTGGCGTAAGACTGTCACTCCCCTCGGGTTCTCGGCGGGCCACTACACGCGACGCACCCGAAGGCTTGTGCTGAGCCAGAAGTCTAATCCAGCCGACGAACGGCAGGGCGAACGCTTCGCCGAGTGTCTTGACTTCGACGCTGTCTACGCCGGTCTGAGGACGCTCGTCCTTTTCCGGAAGATAGAGCGTTCCGAAAAGCCAGTCCCAAACAGGAAACCAGTTGGTGAAGTTTTTGTCCCTGTGCCGCTCTTCGATCGAATGATGGATTCGATGATAGTCCGGACTGATGAGCACCCACCAGAAGCGCCCGTAATTCAGCCTGATGTTTGCATGCGCTATGAACTGGTAGGCGTAGGGAATGACCGAGAGAACGCCGATGGAGACAGGCGGCAAATCGAACAGGACCGCCATCGGCAACGTAATCAGGAAGGGCGCGATCAGCCCTTCCGTGAAGTGTCCCCGCTGGGCGGTCATTGCGTTCATATGCTCATCCGAGTGGTGCAGCAGATGGGTTTGCCAGAGCCAGCGGTTCGAATGGAGCGTGCGGTGGAACCAGTAATAGAAGAAATCTAGGATGAAGGTGGAGATGAGGAGAGCCACCAGCGATCCGCCGAGACCACCGAGCCCGGCCCCACGCAGGTCGATCAAACCGAGGCCTACCCGCTGAATGCCCAGAGCCACGGTTGCGTTGAGCGTGGGCGCGATGATCGCCAGCACCACCAGATTGGCGAGCCAGAACCTGATGCCGAACAGATAGTGCCGCCACGGTGTGAGGCTCGCCGGCCGTAGAAATTCAAACAAGATCACGGCAGGTGCGACTAGAAGCGTCATCACGACGCTGTCACTGAGCAACGTCCCGACGACCCAACTCCAGAGCTGCTCCACCACGCAGACTCCTTTCCTGGTGCGCCTGCCCCTCTACGGCTGGCTCAGCGCAGCAGGCGACATAAGAAGTTCACGATTTCGCCCCCGAGCACTTGGTCCGAACGTTTCCGTGGACTGCAGAGATAGTTGTGTTTGTACGGTCCCTTCCGCCCGGCGTCACGATTCCTGTAATCCGACGCCTGCATGGGAAACGAGTCCTCCGAAGAATCTGGAGGCGGGGCCACATCCGGCTCGCCGCCCGAGTTCCCTACATTGCCGACATTACCTGCATTGCCGGCGTTGCCCGCATTTCCGGCGTTGCCAGCCCAGATAACGCCCGCCGGGTTGCCATGCCGCCCGCCCATGACATATCCGGATTGCTCCGTTGGAACGCTGGCCTGCGACAAAGATATTGCAGAATGGGCTGCAAGACCGGCGCAGCAGATGCCCAAAACGGTCAGAGATGTCGTGCGGGCGAGATTTGCTTTTGCGGCTGCCAAAGCCCTACGAAGCCAATGTCCTCTTTTCTCCATTCACCTCATCTCCTGCTTGAGTGTGACCAGCGAACACAGCCTGATGACAAGCTTTTCGGGCCGAGTTTGGCCACAGCGTCGGGCATTTGCAACCCAAGCCGAGCCCGGCCAGCTCACGGCCTTGGAGCCGTAGTGCGAAGATCGCGCTGATGGACCCAAAGAAACCTGGGATTGGAGGAGCGGCTCCCAAATCCTGTATGTGACAGCTCGAATGGGCCAACTGCCTGAGGCGATGGAAGCGGCCCTACGATTGGCGCTCGTTCAACGCCCGCAGCGCCGCGGCATCGAATTCCCTCACAAGCGTAACCATTGACCCCGTTCACAGGATTGCCCTGTGATTTCGTCGATCTTGGCTATGCGGCGTCCTCCGCCGGGCAGCAGCGCGAAGGGCTGCGCACTGGCGGTGGAGGCAGTCAACAGCGAACCGATAGAGGTTTGGCCTTGCCGGCCTCACGTTTCCCTTGACCGGCTTTGCCGCCTCGGGAACCTGTGTGTCGGGCAGGAGCAACAGACATGAAGATCACGGAAATTCGCACGCTCGTCAGTTGGGCGGGGCTGCGCAACTGGGTCCTCGTCAAGGTCATGACCGACGCGGGGATACATGGCTGGGGCGAGGGTACGCTGGAAGGGTTCGAGCCGACCGTCGTCTCCTGCATTCAGCGGTTCGGGCAGGCGCTGATCGGCGAGGACCCGCTGCGCCGCGAGCACCACTGGCAACGGCTCTATCGCCACCACTTCTGGCGCGGAGGACCGGTCGCCAATTCGGCGATAGCCGCGCTCGACCACGCCCTGTGGGACATTGCGGGCAAGGCCTACGGCGTGCCGGTCTACCAGATGCTGGGCGGAGCGGCGCGCGACTCGCTGCGGCTCTACACCCACGTCGGCATCTACCAGCCGGAGCGGATGGTCGAGGATGCCGAGCGCGACGTGGCCGACGGCTTCACTGCGATGAAAACCGGGGCATGGACGGGAAGTGCGGGCATGCCCGAAGCCGAACGGATCGCCGCCTTCGCCGAACGGATTGGCGCGCTCCGCAAGGCCGTCGGGCCGGACATTGGTATCATGGTGGACGACCATGGGCGCGGTCAGCCGTCCAACGCGGTTCGCCTGATGCATGCGCTGGAGCGGTTCGGCCTGCTGTTCTTCGAGGAGCCGACGCAGCCTGACGACGTTGAAGGGCTGCAGCGTCTGCGTCTGGCCGACCCGCAGATGGACCTGGCAACGGGTGAGCGGCTCTATTCCAAGTGGGACTATCGACGGCTTCTGGAGGGGCGGTTCGTGGACGTGATCCAGCCCGATCTCTGCCATGCCGGCGGCATCAGCGAGGTCAAGAAGATCGCCGCTATGGCGGAGACCTATTACGTGAAGGTCGCGCCGCACAATCCGCAGGGGCCGATCTCGACCGCAGCGGCAGCGCACCTCTGCCTCGCGATCCCGAACTTCCTGATCCTCGAATATGTGCGACAGGAGCCCTGGCGCGAGGCGGCCATGCTCGAGGCGTGGACCGTCAGGGACGGCCATCTCCACGTGCCCGATCGTCCCGGACTGGGGGTCGAACTGAACGAAGATGTGCTGCTGGCCAACCCGCCGCGGCTCGCCGCGACACCGGCTGCGTTCGCCGCCGATGGCAGCGTCTTCGATATCTAGAGGACGGTTGGTATTCCGCGCGCCAATCCGAAGCGCTCGCTCAATGTCCGGAACGGGTCAAAAGCGGAGGTAGGGTAACGCCACCTGAATGACCCCTGTGTTAGATCGCGAGCGGCAAGATCCGCCTCGCCGTGATCAGATCCGCCCGATCTGCATTTGCCTGCGATCGTAGTCGGCGAGCAGGTCGTTGAGGGTGGGTCGCCGGAACTCGATCAGCTTCGAAACTTTCGGCGGAGCCTGGCGGATGTAGGGGCGGCTCATGCAGCCATATCGTATCTCGTCGACGACATGATCCTCGGAATGCGTCTGGAGATCCTCCGGCCGGTCGGGATCGTGCTGCATCATGGGAACGGTGCGGATGGTGTCGCGGCAGGTCGAGAACACGACGAGCAGAGGATTGCCCTCTCCGTCGCCCTTGAGGCGGGAACGAACCTGGTCCCAGCCGCCGATGGCGCCAACGCCGGAGACCCGCCGGTTGTCGGCGCGGCGGAAGAAAGCGCCGGCCCGCGCCATCCGCTCGGCAATGGACGGGCCACCGTCCTGCGCAAAGGCGGAAGGATCGAGAACGCCATAGGCGATGCGTGGCGTATTGGGCATCGGATCAGGGAGTTCCCGCTCGAGGATGCCATGAAGCAACCTCTTCCGCCGTCAGCTTCAGGCCGACATTGGGCGCCCTGGCGCCGTACCATTCGCGATAGCGGACGAGGCAGCCTCGCGGAATGGAGATCATGGTCCCGGCGGCAGAAAAGGCCGTCACGGTCTCCGAGGCCACCGCCCACCAGCCAACGCTGAACGGGACTGGCGCTGCCCCAGTCCATGGAGCGGAAGCGGAGCCAGTGCGCCGGAACCTCGAAGGGCTCGACCACGTGCCGGTCGGGCCGCCAGCAGTCGAAGAAGGCGCCCTCCACCGCATTCCAGTCGCCATCGAGCCAGGCGCGAACAAGCTCCTCGGAACCCGAGGCTTTGAGGCGCTGAACGTAGTCGTCTCCCAGATAGCGGTTGTCGCCGACCTTCGAGGGGATGAACACCCGCTCGAGCCCGTCTGTTCGTCAGCGATGGTCTTCCAGCCGAGCGGCGCCGGATCGATATAGCGCTCGCTGACCCAGCCATGGCCCGGTCCACCGGGATTGCCGGTCGCGCGGAAGCCGACGGGAACGCCAGAAGCCGACCGCAGAGTCGCCATCAGCTTCATGATCGGAGCCGGTGACGGGAAGTTGCCGATCTCCTCGACATAGACCCGGGTGTAGGAGTGACCCTGATACGCCTCGGCGTCGGCGTCATGCTCCAGATAGGCGAACCTGAGCCGCGCACCGTTCGGGAAGCGCCACATCTTGTCCTGCTCATGCAGTCTTGCCCCGAGCGGCGCGTAGAGCTGGCGGCTGCGCTCGATGGTCTCGATCAGCTGCGTGCGTTCGCGCCGGATCATGAGGCCGATCGCGTTCTCTTCGTACCTGGCGGCGTGGGCCAGCCACTCGCCGAGGACGCCGTCCGTCTTCCCGCCGCCCCGGGCCCCGCCATAGAAGACCTCGAAGATCGGACAGGTGACCAAAGCCATCTGCGGACCTTCCTGGGGCTCCCAGAGAACTACTGGATCAGCAGAGGGGCGTGCCGTTTGTGCCACTCGGTGGCGTCCTCGATCTGATCCGGCATGCGGACGATGAAGGTGTGGCGGATCTCGCCGGTGGTCTCCTGGACCAGCGTCTCCTTCCAGTTGGCGCGGGTCTTGAGCCAGAAGATGGCGGCGGTGACCGACTGCGGGCCTTCACCCAGCGCCTTGCGATACAGGCTCTCGGCCACCCGGCTGTTGGCCTTGATGTGGCCCTTGTCCAGCTCGGCCCGGTAGTGCCGCCGCAGCGTCTTCGGGTCGATCTCCAGCACGCAGGCGATGTCGGCCTCGGGGATGCCGTAGCCAGCCATCGCCTCGACCTGACGGCGGCCGGAAGCATCGGGGATGTGTGCCTTGCGTCCCATCGGCTTCAGAGAACTCCCGTGTCGAACTTCCGGATGACGACCGTGATCGGTTCATCATTCTTGCCGCTCAGCTCGCGGATACTGGTCTCCTTCCATCCGGCGCGGGTCTTCAGCCAGAAGATCGCCGCCGTGACGGCTTCGCGTCCTTCTCCGGTTGCCCTCCGGTAGAGGTTCTCGGCGACGCGGGCATTGGCCTTGGTGTGACCGTGGTCCAGCTGGTGCCGGTAGTGCTTGCGCAAGGTCTTGGGATCGATGCCGACAACGCCGGCAATCTCGTCCTCTGGGACGCCATATCCGGCGAGCGCCTCGACCTGGCGGCGGTCGGCTGGTTCAGGACGGTGTGCGCGGCGCCCCATGGGTTCACTCCAACAGCGCGAGGGCGTCTTCGTGACGGATGGAGACTTCATTGACGACCGTCTCCTTCCAGTGCGCCCGGGTCTTCAGCCAGAAGATGGATGCGGTCACCGACTGCGGTCCATCCCCCAGCGCCTTGTGGTAGAGGCTCTGGGCAATCCGCGTGCTGGCCAGGATGCTGCCGGTGTCGAGCTGGTCGCGGTAGTGCTTGCGCAACGTCTTCGGGTCGATGCGCAACACCCTGGCGATGTCGGTCTCGGGCACGCCGCAGGCGCACATGGCCTCGACCTGCCGCTGGGTCATGGCGTCCGGAGCGTGCGCGCGGCGGCCCATCAGATCACGCTCCCGTCGGCGGGCCGTCGTCCAGCCCGCTGCCATCCTGGCGCACAGCCCGGTGGCCGGTGCCGTCCTGCCAGCGCCGCACGATCACATCGCAATAGGCCGGATCGAGTTCGACCAGCGCCGCCTGCCGTCCCGTCGCCTCGGCCGCCATCAGCGTGGTGCCAGAGCCGCCGAACGGATCGAGGACCGTGTCGCGGCTCTTCGACGAGTTCCTGATCGCCCGCTCGACCAGGGCAATCGGCTTCATGGTCGGATGCAGATCGTTGGCCCGCGGCCGGTCGATCTGCCAGACATCGCCCTGGTCGCGCGCCCCGCACCAGTAATGGTCGCTGCCCTGCGCCCAGCCGTAGAGAATCGGCTCGTACTGGCGCTGGTAGTCGGAGCGGCCAAGGGTGAAGCGGTCCTTGCTCCAGATGACGAAGGTCGACCAGTGGCCGCCGGCCGCCGCGAAGGCCGCCTTGAGCACATCGAGCTCGGACGAGCTCATGCAGATGTAGATCGCCCCCTTGGTGACCGGCACCATGGCCCGGCAGGCCGCCTCGAGAAAGGCGCCGAACCCGGAGCCAAGATCGTCGTTGGCGATGGCCTTCCTCACCTTCCCCTTGTCGTAGGCGACGTTGTAGGGCGGATCGGTGAACACCATGTCGGCAAGGCGGCCATCCAGGGCCAGCCGCACCACATCCGCATCGGTGGCATCCCCGCAGACCAGCCGGTGGGCTCCCAGCGTCCACACATCCCCCGGCCGGGTGATCGGGTTCTCCGGAACCGGTGGCGCCTCGTCCGGGAAGGTCGGTGCCTCTCCCGCCAAGCAGCGCGTCGATCTCGGCGAACGCGAAGCCGGTCAGGGCCAGGTCGAAGCCGAGGTCCTTCAGGTCGCCGATCTCGGCGGCCAGCATCGCATCGTCCCAGCCGGCGTTCAGAGCCAGCTTGTTGTCGGCAATGATGTAAGCCCGCTTCTCGGCCTCGCTCATGCCGGCCAGCTCGATCACCGGCACCGTCGCCATGCCGAGCTTGCGCGCCGCCAGCACCCGGCCATGTCCGGCGATGATGCCGTTGTCGCCATCGACGAGAACCGGATTGGTCAATCCGAAGGCCCGGATCGAGGCTGCGATCTCCGCCACCTGCGCATCCGAGTGGGTGCGGGCATTCCTGGCGTACGGGATCAGGCCGGCGATCGGCCGATAGGTCACCGCCAGCTTGCGGCTCGTGGGGTCGAGGTCGGACGGAGCGGTCACGCGAGATTCTCCTCCACATCGAGGATGCGCTCGCCCTCGACCACAAACCCACCTTCGGGCTGAGAATGCCCGTTGAACACCGGCAGCACCCCATCATCGCCAGTGGGTGGGCTTGCCGCCCCACGAGCCAACCCTGCCCTCGCCATCGAGGCGGGCAGAGCGTCAGCGGCGTCAATCGAGGCGATGGAGGCTATTTTTTCCGCGGCAAGCGCGGGCGCGGCATCAGGTACCAGACGCGGCGCCGCCGCGCCTCCCTGCCCGTGAAAGCGCTCGTTAACGCCGGCGGCAATCAGCCTGGCGCGAGAGGCCTCGGTCAGCGTGCGCCGTTTGCGCAATCCCATCACTTCCCGAATCACGACGGCCTCCTGCGGCGTCGGCAGGTGGAACAGCCGGAGACAGCCCTCGTCGTCGCCGTCCTGGGTGACAGTCATGAAGGCGAGACGGCGCTTGATCATGGTCCAGTGCCGGGTGGACCGGCCAGTGACGTAGGCGAGCCACGTCTTCCCGTCGCCCCAGGTGTGGATGACGCCATGCCGGCCGCCGATGATCCACCATCCGCATGCATCCCGGCGCAACTGCGACGGAGCCGCATCGAGGGCAGCCAGCAGCCTCGCCTGCTGGCGCCGGTCGTCCCGCTCTTCGTCCCGGTTGCGGTAGGTAAGCCCGGTCATGTGGCTCCCCTGCATGCGGCCGGGAGCGGGAGGCCACTTGCCACCATGCTCCTGGTGAAGGCGAACTCCCGAATGCTCGCAGCGATCTGCGCGACCTGCGCTTCCGAATGGGTCCGCGCATTGCGGGCATACGGGATCAGCGCCTCAAGCGGGCGGTACTGCACTTGCAGTGTGCGATCCGGACGCATATGGTCCTGAGCGGGCGCGACGGGAAGCGGTAGCATACCGATTTCAATAAAAAAAACCATCTCGTCCAGCGTCATCACGACATTCTCGGCTCAGGAATGCGCAAGTACTTTGTTTCGGAGGTTTCAGAAGGCGTCGCGAGCGCTATGCGACGGAAGAATTGCCGCTCCGTTCCCCGACCGCGTTATTAGCGTTGCGGCGACCCGAGGCAGTTATGTGGGCAAGCGTCGACCCGCAGGCATCGGCGAACAATGGTGAGACGCTGATGCGATTCCTGCCTGAGGTCTTGGCGTCGTACAACGCCCGATCCGCATCCGCGTAAAGGTCGTCGAATCCGCGCCCGGCCCCACGTATCGCAACGCCAGCGGAAATCGTGACGTGGATCGCCGTGCCCTCGGCGATCACCGGAGTCATCGCAATGCGCGTGCGCAGATTTTCAAGACGCAGCACCAGAAGGGACGGTGCGACGTCCGACGCCAGCAGAGCAAACTCCTCCCCGCCAAAGCGGCCAAGGCATCCAAGGTCGCCAAGCTCGGACTGCGCAACCCGGCTCACCATTTGAATCACCGCATCACCCGTCATGTGGCCGTGATTGTCATTGACGCGTTTAAAACGGTCGATGTCGGCGATCACAAGCACCATCGTCTCAGGCGGCTGCAGGGCGGCCATCTGCATTAGAGCGCGCCGGTTCAGAAGGCCGGTAAGTTCATCCGTGCGGCTGAGGACCTCGACCTCCGCCTTTGAGCGGAACAACTCCAGATGTGCCTTGCCGATTGCCCGCGACACCGGAAAGGCAATGGCGGTGGCGAGGATAACGGTAATGCTCCAGGAGCGAAGGCTTTCCGCCCATCCAACGAAGAACAACATCTGATTGGCTACATCGGCCACCAGAGCAGCACCGGCGCAAACAAGGCAGGTGCGCAGAATGAATGCACTGAGTTCGCGGTCGTCGCGAATGACCGGATGGACGAATTGGGAAAATGGGTGAGGCATGCGGGCTCCTGGAGGTTGCGTGGAGCTTACGGACCGAGACTCGACGACCGGGTTACTTCGCGTGGTTGATGATTTCGTGAACGGCGCTGGAGACATCCTCCGGGGTCACTTCAGACCCTATGCGAGGGGCACTTTGCACCCTGGTACGGGGATCACTTCAGACCCCGGTGATGGCGGAATCCTCTGGGGTCACTTCTAGACCCTACTATCTATATTTTGGCCTAGGGGCGTTCCGGGGGGCGCTAGTCCCCTCGCGGGTTGCGCCTCGTGCGGTCGCGATTGAAGCAGATGCGTAGTTCGATCCGCCGCACACCGCCCAGCGACATGGGGCCGCCTGCTGCAGCTTTCCGTGATTCGTCATTTTCGCGTCACTGGGGCGGCCGGAGGGGTCATCTCTCCGGCATCCCGCGAAGAAGAAGGAAGTTTCGCGCAAAGGATGGTGATTTCGCACCGTCGACCTCGGGCGCATCATGAGGACGTCGTCGTCTACCGGAAGCGACCTGTGTCCGCGAACGTTATTCCCTTCCCGGCCAATCGCCGTCGTATCTTCATCCGCCGGCACGCGTGTCGCATGGCGGAGATGTCGGCGCGTGGGGCGCAGCGGTACCTTGCGCAGCAACTCCGCATCCAGTGCGAGACCATGGCACGGCGGGGTATTGCGCCCGATTTGGTTGCCTCTGAACGGTGCCAACTGGAGATCGCTATTCGGGCGGAAGCCACACGCCTGATCGCTGCGGGGGTCGCATGAGCCGGCGCCGCACCTCGGTCCTTTTCCGCAAACCCAATGCGCCGCCACCCGATCAGCCGTGGATGTGGTTCACCCACGAGATGATGGAGTTGGAGGCATGGCGCGCGCTGACCCTGCCGGCTCGTAAGGTGATCGACCGCGTCGTCATCGAGCACTTCGCGCACGGCGGCACGCAGAATGGGCAGTTGGTGGTGACCTATGATGACTTCGTGGGGTATGGCCTGAGCAGCCGGCGCATTACCGCACAGGCTATCCGAATTGCCGTTGCGCTGGGCTTTCTCGACATCGCAATGCGCGGCGTGCGGGCCTTTGGCAGCGCGCGGCGGCCCTCCCGATATGGCCTGACTTGGCTGCCCAGATCCGACCGGACCCCGGCTTCGAACCGGTGGCGTTCGATCGTTACCAAAGAAGACGCGCGTCGGCTCGTAGCGTCCGCGACGATGGCACACACAGAGACTACGACCAAAGCTCCAAGTCGTGCGGCCGCGTGACCGGTCACTCGCAGACAATTCGACTCGCCCTTTAATGCCGTTGTTTTCCTCGCGGTAGCTGTCCGCGCTCATGCTGACTGCCTCGATCGCAAACGATCAATCCTGCGAGTGGCGCGTCGTGGGGCACCAAAAGCTAGGAAACTTGCCAAGGTCCAAATACTGGGAGCAGGTCGTCGGCCTGATCTCGGACGGCGCGGCTGCGGCCGACGTGGCTGCGGCCACCTCACGCGCCGCCGAGGGCAGCATGCCGGACGTGAGTAACGATCCCGCCGTCCGCTTCGGCTTCTGGTTGCTGACGCAAATCCCCCTAGGCGGCCCGCGATCGCGACTTCACCGGCGCCATGCGCCAGCTAGATCTGTCGTTCAGCAATGAACCTTCGCTGGAGGAGATCATAGCCGCCGCCTCGGACGCCATCGACAAACAGGTAAGCAAAGGTGGCGGCCGATCTGACTTCGGCGAGTTGGCGCAAATAGCCTTCTCGGAGAGCTTGTACGCGTTGGCTTCACGGGAACCGGACCTTCTCGGAGATGGTCCCGACAGAACCCGTATTGCACTCTCCAAGCTCGCCAGCAACCGCGGGTTCGCAGCGCTCTCGCGAGACTTTTTTTCGCGCCTGACGCGACGCCACCTCGCCTATTTCCTCAGTCGCGAGCTCGCGAACCACACCGGTCCGGAGCGCCGATTCGCCAACCTTCGGCAGAACCAGGACTTCTCCAGCGCCATCGACCTGCATTGCCGTGAGGCCTCCCGCATCATTCAGGAGTTCTCGGCCGAATGGTTCTCGAAGCATGTTTTCGAGGGCGGCATCGACCGGGACAAAGCTGGGCGATTTGTCCACGTTGCGGCGAAAAAGATTCGCGAGGAACTGCGTCGCAGGCACAGCCCGTATGGATGAGGTCGTCGTTGTCTGCGGTGGCCTGCCAGCTCCGAGGCGTCGTGGCGCTGCTATTCTGCGACTGGACGTGAACGAAGACGCTCCAGCCGACCAGCACGTCCAGATCAAGGTCGAGGCCGTTCTGAAGGGACTTCGGTCGACGATCCGCCGGACGCCATCATCGACCTTCTGGAGATTGCAGCCTACGTATACATCGCCGACCGGCTAGTGCGACGGGAAGGTTCGACCATGAGCCGTATGGGCGCCCGTTGGCGACGCCGGTTCAACTTCCACCTACCTGTTCGTCGCCCGGATCTGTGGACTAGCCCCGAAATCAACGGGGCCCTGATCGACGCGCTTTCGTTTCTTTCCGAAGACACATTCTTCTTCACTTTCGAGCAGTTCGATCACGCCATCCGGCGTCAACCCAGCTGACATTCGACGATCCGGGCGCGCGCAAGTTCGCGGCCGACATCGGTGATGATGTTTTCCGGCGGACTCGGATTTACTTGCTGGCGCGGTAGAGCAGACTCCTCGCCGACGGCAAGCGCGCCGTCCTGGTGGCGCACCAAAGCGCCAATGCCATCGCCCACCGGCAAAATGTCCTCGCGCAGCGCTGCGCGGAAACGCCCGCCGCGAACTCGATGCTCTATCTGCCGGTCTGGGTCCGCAAGGGTGACCAGCAACCCGTCGAACACACGCAGCGTCTGAGGTCGTTCCTGTTCGCGGCACTGGGCATATGATTGCGCGCCTGTTCAACCAGGATCGCCTGCTGTTCTTCGAGAATGGCATCACGAGCTTCAACCTGCCGGTAGCCGAACACGTCATCGGAACGCGGGCCAGTCGCACGACTCATCCGCGGTACCTGAAGTCATGGCACGCCTCGCTTCGCTTCTTCTCGACCGGCCGTTCGACGATCGACAATCCGTTCCTCTGGCTGACGAAAGCGCAGGTCGTGCGGCGGCTCGGCGGACAACGATCTGACCACCTCATTCCGCTGACGACGAGTTGCGCGCAGGTGCGGCAACTGTCCTTCGACCAGCGCCAATGCGGCGTCTGCTCGCAGTGCGTCGAGCGCCGCTTCGCTCTGCTCGCGGCCGGCATGGGAGACACCGAACCACCGGGCGCCTATGCCGTCGATCTGTTTGACGGGCCCTACGATGCACACCATAAGGCAGCCATGGCGGCTCACCATGTGCTTCGCGGCCGTCAGTTCGCCGGCATGTCGGAGACCGCCTTCGTCGCTTCGAACGGTGAGATATTCCGCGCGCTATCGAGCCTTGCCGGGCAGCAGTCGCCGACAACCTCCGAAGCATCCACGATCTTCATCGCCGCTACGGGCGATGAGATTGTGACGGTCGTCAATCAGCGGCTGCGCGCTGCCGCAAATCTCGAATGCCGTTCTTAAGTCCCGCCAACGTCTTTGCTATCCATTCCTGACGCCGCCATCTGACCGGGGAACTTCGATCCGCGATACCGTCGAAACGGAAGAACCAGTTTCCGACGCGGCCGGAAGTCCGCAAGCCGGCAGTTCGTCAGCGTCCCGCACCGTGGTGATCGCGATCGATGAGCGAAAGCAGAAGGTCGTGCTCGAGGGCGGCGAGACAATCGGCGGCAAGTGCTTCCTGCTGTTGAGCGCATTGGCATCGCAGCACAGAGCTGACACAGACGAGCAAAGAGATCCGGAGGCTTTCAAGTTCACCCGTTCCGAGATCTCTGCTTGAAGCCGCTTGGCGCGTCCGACACAGCCGCCCTTAGACAGCAGGTCCTGCGGGCGAGGAAAGCGATCGCTGACGCATTCTGCCGGGGCAGCGGCTACGACCTTGACAGGAGGACGTGGTGCAGAGCCGTCCCTGGTCCGGCTACCGACTCAACCCGTTCGTGATTTTGGTCGATCCGAAGCAGATTCGCCGATGCCGAAAACGTCAACGGCGTCACGACTTCGCCGGCACGACGTCACGACTCCAGACGCCGACCACGGAAAAGGCTGACTTTTCGCGCCGAGTACGCGTCACGACTTTCTCTCTCGGTGAATACATCAGTCGCGCCGCATCCGGCGAGCATCATCGCGCATATCAACGCAGCTCGGTGCCTCGGTGGCCTGTCGAGCGAAATGGAGATCGCGCGATGAACCGACCGAACTATGCCGTAAGCATTCCCGCAATTGAGCGAAAGGCGCAAACCCGATTGCGCCGAGCCGAAGTGTCCGTCACCTTGACCAGAGTGACCTCGGTCGCCGCTGGAACATGAGCGTCCGAACATTGGAGCGCTGGCGCTGGTCGAAGACGGGGCCCAAAATACATCAAGGTGGGCGGCCGAGTTCTGTATCGCCTCGCGGACATCGAAGCTTTCGAGGCCGCCAATCTGCGCCTCCGTGATGACGACGAGGGCTGAGTTGCCTTCGACGCCGAGTGCCTGGGCATCGCTGGTCTCGCGCGCGGATGACCGACGCCCGCGAGCGCATCGCCGAGATCGGCGAGATCCTGGCGCTCGGGCTGGTTCGGCTGCGGGCCCGGCAGTCAAGTCGAACTCGCTGCCGACGACGGAGAAAGTTCGCTGGACTGTGTCGGCCACCAGAGCGGTGATGCCAACCCGGAGAACGGAGAACGCGGGATGACCGACACCGTGCTGGCGCGGCTGGCGGCCCTGAAGACGATGCCGATCGGCGGAGCTGAAGCAGCAGTGGCGCGACCTCTTCGAGACGCGAGCCGCCGGTCTTCAATCGGCGCTACCTCGAAAGCCGCCTCGCCTACCGCATCCAGGAACTGGCCTACGGCGGCCTGAAGCCCGAGACGGTCGAGTACCTCGAGGCCCTCGGCGAGCAACTGTCGAAGGCAAGGCGCTCGGGCAAGCGCCGCTTCGACGATGCCGAACCGGCCCGATCGCCGGCACCCGGCTGATCCGCGAATGGCAGGGCGTCGAGCACTGCGTCACGGTCCGGGACGCACGACTTCGAGTACCAGGGCCGGCCCTACAAGAGCCTCTCGTCGGTCGCCCGCGCCATCACCGGCACGCGGTGGAACGGCTGGTCTTCTTCGGCCTCAAGAACCAGCGGCGCCGGGCATGAGCCGGACCCGACCCGCTCGAGACCGCTGCCTCGCCGTCCCGCGTCGTCCTGAAGCGCCGCTGCGCGGTCTACACCCGCAAGTCCACCGAGGAAGGCCTCGACATGGAGTTCAACTCCCTCGATGCCCAGCGGGAGGCCTGCGAGGCCTATGTCGCCAGCCAGAAGGCGGAAGGCTGGCTCCTCGTCCCTGACCGCTACGACGACGGCGGCTTCTCCGGCGGCACCCTGGAGCGCCCTGCCCTGAAGCGCCTGCTGGCCGACATCGAGGCCGGGCAGGTCGACATCGTCGTCGTCTACAAGATCGACCGGCTCAGCCGCTCGCTGATGGACTTCGCCAGGCTGGTCGAGGTGTTCGACCGCAAGGGCGTCACCTTCGTCTCGGTCACCCAGTCGTTCAACACCACCACCTCGATGGGCAGGCTGACCCTCAACATCCTGCTCTCCTTCGCCCAGTTCGAGCGCGAGGTGATCGGCGAGCGCATCCGGGACAAGTTCGCCGCCTCCCGCAAGAAGGGCATGTGGATGGGCGGCTGGGCGCCGCTCGGCTACGACGTGAAGGACCGCAAGCTGGTCATCGACGAGGCCGAGGCCGCCAAGGTCCGACATATCTTCGAGACCTTCGCCAAGACCCGCTCCGCCACCGCCATCGCCCGGGAACTGGCCGCCGAAGGCTTCGTCAACCGATACGGCCAGAGCCTCGACAAGGGCCGCATCTACAAGCTCCTCCACAACCGGGTCTACATCGGCGAGGCCGTCCACAAGGGGACGGCCTATCCCGGCGAGCACGAGGCGATCATCCCGAAGCCCCTCTGGGACAAGGTCCAGGCCGTCTTCGCCGAGAGCCCCAACAAGCGCGCCGGCAAGACCCGCGCCCAGACCCCCGCCCTGCTCAAGGGCCTGATCTTCGGACCGACCGGGCGGGCGATGTCGCCGACCCACACCCGCAAGGGCCAGAAGCTCTACCGCTACTACGTCAGCCAGGCGGTCATCAAAGGCGAGAAGGACGACAGCCCGATCAACCGGGTCCCGGCCGCCGAGATCGAACGCGCGGTCATCGACCAGCTTCGCATCCTCCTCCGCTCGCCCGAGATCATCGTCGCGACATGGCGGGCCGCGAGGAAGGACCTCCCCGACCTCACCGAGACCGAGGTCCGCGACGCCCTCCTCTCCTTCGACCCGCTCTGGGACGAACTGTTCCCCGCCGAGCAGGCCCGCATCGTCAGCCTCCTCGTCGAGCGCGTGCAGGTCACGCCCGACGGCATCGACATCACGCCTCCGCACCGACGGCCTCACCGCGTTCCTCGGCGAGTTGCGGACGCCCGACGCCGAGCGGGAGGCGGCGTGATGGCGGGGCGGGCTGACGGCAGCAGCACGCAGGCGCGGGACGAGCGTGGCGGGACTGCTACTGGTGCGAAGGTTCGCTGCAAGCGGGTCCCGAGCGCGGCATGACCACGCCGGGAACCGACGCGGTCGGCGACTGCGGCTGCATCGCGCTCCGTCACCGTTCGCGTCCCCATGCACTTCCAGAGGCGCGGGGGCGCAAGGCAGTGATCGCTTCCGCAGGAGCAAGGCGGAGCGGTCGCTCGACCCAAGCGGCGCCCGCCCCGATCCCGTTCTCGCTGCCCTCGCTCGCGCCTTCTACTGGCGCAAGCTCATCGACACCGGCGCCGTCGCCTCCATCGCCGAGATCGCGGCCGCCGAGGGCGTCAGCGCCGCCTACATCAGTCGCCTGATGCGGCTCACCTGCTCAAGCCGGAGACGGTACTGCGGCTGCTTGAATGCAGGAGGATGACGCCGCAGTAACCTTGGCCGATGCTCGACCAACGCCGGTCGTGTGGAAACAGCAACCCCGCGGATCGTGACGCGGCCATCTGCTTCTGACCCTGAGCGGCCCTGGCATGCTCCCGGAATCGATCCATTCCTGAGGCGCAGCGGCGAACGATTTGCGCGATTGGCCAAATCTCCTGCGCGACCCGTCAATCCCATCGCGCCGGGCCTTGCCTAATGTCCCGGTCATGCACCGGCGAGCCCGCCGGGCAGGATCAAAAAGGAACGGACAAATGCACGCGAACTACCTCATCATCGGCGCCACCGGCGCCATCGGTTACGCCGTCACCAAGGCGCTGCAGGACGCGGGAGAGACTGCTACGCTGCTGGTGCGCGACCGTACGGTAGCGGCGGACAAACTGGGCGACCTCACCGGCCTGACTCTGGTCGAGGGCGACGTCAACGATACGAAGCTTCTGAAAGAGCTGGCCGCCAGAACCAAATTCATCTTCCACGGCGGCAATGTCCCCTACAACAAGTGGGCGAAGGCGATGCCGATCATGACGCGCAACGTCATCGACGCGGCCGAGCATGCCGGCGCCACGGTCATCTTCCCCGGCAACAACTACAACCATGGTGAGACCGACCAGCCAATCAGCGAGATCACACCATTCAATCCGAACACCCGCCTCGGGCAGGTCCGTGTTGAGCTTGAAAAGATGCTGCAGCGCGCCACCGACCAGGGCCGCATCCGGACGCTGGTCGTGCGGATGGCGGAGATCTGGGGACCGAACGTCACCAACAAGCAGTTTGCCCCGATCTTCGAAAATGCGCTGACCGGCAAGAAACTGCCCTGGATAATCTCGGCCTCCACCCCGCAGCAATTGCTGTACAGCAAGGACGCCGGTCGGGCGATCGTCCTTCTGTCGCAACGCGACGATCTGAAGACCTATGAGGTCTTCAACCTGGGCGGCACCCGGGTGCCCAGCATCGAGAGCTGGCTGAAGATGGTCGGCGAGGTGGCCGGCAAGCCGGCCCGGATCAGCATCCTGCCGAAGCGCCTGCTCTCGGTGTTGGGAACTTTCGTTCCGTTGCTGCGCGAGGTCCGGTCGATGGCCTACAAGTACGAGACGTCGGTGATGCTCAATGACGACCGGTTCACCGCGCTCTATCCTGACTTCCGCCAGACGCCGATGCGAGAGACGATCGCCGAGACACTGCAGTGGTTCGCCGACAACGGCCGGAGCAGCGCCAGCAACCGGGCAAGGCGGCGCAAGTCGCGGATCAACGCCGCGGTGAAGTTACGGTCGACAACGTGGCGATCAGCATCTTCCCGGTAGCGATCGGACTGGCGGCGACGCAGATCCCGGTGCTCGGAAATTTCGCCATGTACATGGCGGTCGCGGCTGGCATCTACTGGGCACCCGGCCTGCACGGCCTGGTCGACAGGCTGCGGCGCAGGGGGCAGGCTGCCTAACCCCTATGCCGCGCTTCGAACTCCGACGGGGTCAGGCCGGTCCACTTCTTGAAAGACCGGGAAAACACCGAGACCTCGGAATAACCAAGCAGGTAGGCAATCTCGGCTTTGTCTACCTGCCCTTCCGCCAGATAGCCCTTGGCGAGATCGCAGCGGGTTTCGTTCAGCAGGCTCGAGAAACTCGTTCCCTCTTCGGCCAGAGCACCCTGGAGCTTTCGTACACTCACCGCCAATTCCAACGCCACCGTATCGATCGCCGGCGTCGCACCCTTCAGCGCCTCGAGAATGCGGCGCCGGGTCTTAAAGGCGAAGGTGTCGCGGGCCTCGTATTCATCCAGCAGCGTTCGCGCCTTTTCGTCGAAATAGCCGAACATCTGCGCACTCGCGCCGATGACCGGTTGATCGAGCGCCTCGTTCTCGTAGACCAGATAGCTTTGCGGTTCGCCGAAGGCGACGGGCGCCGGGGCGAAGAAGGCCTCGTAGGGCGCGACGTCGGCGGGACGCTCGTAGCGAAAACCGACGCGCAGCGGCCGAAGCGGAGCCGCTGCATTGGCGAATCCCCAACTCGGCACGACCGCCATCATCATGTCGAGCGTGTAGCGCAGTTCATCGTGCCAGTCGCTCCATTGCTCCACGGATATCGTCGAGGTGCGCGCACCCTTCTTCACGGCATGGCCCATTGTGTCGCCAATGATGCGCTGATAGGCGCAGACCTTGTAGATCGCAACACGCATCGTCGGGGCATTGGCCATGACATAGCCAATCAGGTTGATCGCCTGGGTTGGCATCCTTTCGCCGCAGACGAGACCGATGTCGTCGCGTCCGGTCAGGGCAACGATCGCACGCCACACCCTGCGCTCGACTGCAGCGTCGACAAAGGGCGGGCCGTCTTCCATCAGGGTGCAAGGCAACTCGGCCGCCTTCAGGACGTCGGCCGGGGTGGCGCCTTCCTGGGCGGCGATCGCGATCCGGAACCGAATGATATCCGTGCTCAGGCGTGCCATGCCGCCACTATAGGGATTTTCGGTCGTTGCCGAAGAACGGCATCTGGACGGGTTCTGGACACCGCCTGAAAGACCTCACCGACGAGAACCTCCGAACTCGGGTCATCAAACAGAAACAGATGGCAGAAAGAGAGGTTGAGTGCAGAACGAAGATCGATGACAGGGGCCCCACACAGTGATCGCCGCACTGGCGCGCACCTTCTACTGGCGCAAGCTCATCGACACCGGCGCCGGCGCCTCCATCGCCGAGATCGCAGCGACCGAGCGCGTCAGCCCGTCATATGTCAGTCGGCTGATGCAGCTGACCCTGCTCAAGCCGGAGACGGTACTACGACTGCTTCAATCGCAGACAGATGGTGGCGCCGTCCGGCCCCTGGCGAAATTCGCTCAACCGCCCTCGGTGGTGTGGGAACGGCAAGTTCACTGGGCGTGGCGCGGGGAGTCGGCCTAGAAGCTGACATCCACCGCATCTTGAAGGCATGGGACGCAACCCTGCCGTGGATCTTAACTCCTTCGCGGCGTCGAGCCCCGAACTGCTGGTCTCGCCAGCTCATCAAGTTGCTAGAGTAGACTTCCTGTGAGTAGTCGATTCGCCTGAAATGCTCTTGTCGAGCGCCGGGCGATCTGGGCAGGCGCAGCCCTCTTGAAGGCATCGCCGCTGTCGGAATGACATCAATCATGCGGCGACCGCGTGGGCCTCGCGAGCGGACAAGCTTTGTATGGCGGGTTATAGGGCAACAGAGATTCGCAAGCCGGCGAGCGAGACGGAGTTCGAAGAGAACTGCGTCGTCCTGTTCCGCGAGCTCGTGAACGATCCGCACCTCAAACGCCTGGGCACGAGGGGTCAGAGCCAGCAGGGCATTGATCTGATTGGTCACCGCGATGGCGAGCCCAACCGGATTGTCGGCATCCAGTGCAAGCTGCGGCTGGGCAACCGTAAACTTAGCCTCAAGGAAGCGAAAGACGAAGTCAACGCCGCCCTCGGTTATACGCCCGCGCTGAGCGAGTACTTCATTGTCACGACCTCCAAGGACGATACGAAGCTCGATCAATACGCCCTCCAGGCAATGCATGAGCAGGCAGTCACAGGGCGCCGAATTCAGATAACGGTGTGGGGCTGGGACACGCTGCAGGAACGGATCAACCAATCCGAGGCTGCGAGGAACGCGTTTGATTCCGGTTTCAGCCCGAGCATCGCGTCCCAGGAGCGAAAGCTCAACGCCATCCTCGCCGGCCAGGCAAAGCAGCCTACGCAAGAGCAGATGGCTATGCTTGCCGACAGTCTTGAACGACGGGAACCCGATGCCCCTGTTCGACTGCCGGCGAACTTCGCGGACCGTGAGTTAAAAGAAGGCCTTTCGAGGGCGCTTCGACGCCGGGGCTTCGCTCGTACTGATCCGGCCGCAGAGTTCGCTGCACTGGCAAGACGCGCCATAGACGGAGACTTGTCGCCAGGATCAACGCTGATCCGCGCGGAAGTGTGTGACCGCGCCGCGCGTTCGAACGCGGCGCCTGCAACTCCGACGCCAGCGCGCGAATTTCGTGATGCCGCTGCACGTCTCGACCCGGGCCGTGACCTCTTCATTGCGGATGCGTTGTTGAAAGAGGCCGACGGCGATCCCGACGCGACGCTCCGCGAGCTCAAGAGCCGCAGCGACAGCGATTCGCGATCCGCGCTTTTCACCACCCTCGTTCGCCAACAGGGCGCCGGGCCTGCACTGGATCTCATGCGCAGCGAAGGGTTGAAGGCTACAGACCTGAACGCACCTGGGGCGATTAACCTAGTTCTACAGGAAATAAAAGGGGGCGAGTTCGACACCGCACTCAGCGACATTCAAAGCCTGCCGGACTCTTATTTCGATCAATGTCCGGCCCTCTACCTTCTGCGTGCGCAACTATTGCTGGGGAGCATTCTCCCCAGAGACCAGCGAGCGGTTCTGTTTCATGGGCTGCCGATGGACCCGCGTGCGCTCGAGTTGGCGAGCGGCTCCGGAAGCCAGGACAAAATCAAAGCGGCCGGCCGGGACGTCCGAATGCTCCTCGCGCAGCTTGACGAGTTGGAGCTCGGTTATCTCCGGGACTTCCTATCCGAGCTTGAGCTGTGGCTGCGATTGGAGGACGGAGATACGCGCGAGGCCGCCCGCGAGCGCGTCGCAAGGGAAATCGCTGAACCGGACACGACGTTGAAACGGGTGCGGCTCGCGCTCGCGTATGACGTCCCATTTAACCAGGAGGCCTTGCAGCGTACACTGACCGCACGAAAGGAAGTTGGTGGCTGGACCAATGACGAACGGTTTGCCGCGTTCCTATTGGCGCTCAAGAGCGACGATCCCGCCAAGATCGCAGACTTCTTTGACAAATATCATGAGGATCTTTTCGCCCAGTCGGACATCGTCCGGGCGGCTCTGGCAGGGATTGAGATTGAAGCCCTGGCACGTTCAGGGCACTTCGACGAGGCGCGCAAACATATTGCCCTCCATACCGACGTCCACCTTTCCCCGGATCAGGTGCAGGATATTTCCGAGATCGTTGCTCACATCGAGAAAGGGGACGAGGTCGAGGGTCTGCGCCTGCGTTATGAGAGTTCGAAGTCGCTCTCCGACCTACGCGTTCTCGTCGGCGCTCTTCGTTCGCGGCGAGACACCAAACAACTCGCGGTCTATGCACCTACGCTGGCGCGAGAGACCGGACTTCTCGACGACTTCGATCTCGCGATCAGGGCCCTTTTTCGCGACGACCGGTACGAAGAAGTGGTGGCCTTTGCCGACGCTTTGCCGGATATGCTTGCGCTGGATGACGAGTTTGCATCCATCAAAGCATGGTCGCTTTTCAGCCGTGGCAGGCTTCAGGAAGCGGATGAGCTAGCGCAATCGCTCTACGCCCGCAGGGACGTCGCAAGCGACCGCGAACTGGCGATCAACACCTCGATTGAAACAGGGAATTGGGGAAGGCTGCAGGGCGTTCTGGTCCGGGAGGCGGAGCGAACCGAGGTCCTGTCTCCGAGCGATCTGATGCGGCTTGCCCGTCTGGCACATGAAATCGCGAGTCCCTTTTTGGAGCGCTTCAGGGATGCCGCGCTGGCCAAGGCCCCGGATGATCCGAATGTAAATCTGACCGCCTACACCCTGGCGACGGAACGAGGTGAGGAGTACCGCGACCCGCAGGCGCACGTATGGTTTGAGACGGCCATTCGCCTCTCCGGGTCCGACGGGCCGGTGCATTCGGTCTCGATGCGGGAATTGATCGATCATTCCTCGGGATGGAACGAACGCACCGAAAAGATCGATCGAATGTTGCGGGACGGTGAGGCGCCGCTGTTCATCGTGGCGCAGGCCCTTCGACGGCAGCTCATGGACCTCACTCTCGGCCAAGCCTTGCGCAACGCGAATCCGAATGATCCACGAATTGCCTATCCGGTGTTTGGGTTTTCTGGCGCGAAGCCACCGCATGACCTGTCCGCGGTGCGAT
Source organism: uncultured Alphaproteobacteria bacterium (assembly GCA_963798195.1). GTDB lineage: Bacteria > Pseudomonadota > Alphaproteobacteria > Rhizobiales > Kaistiaceae > CAVSRC01. The sequence continues at coordinate 30,718 of CAWCSF010000003.1, forward strand.
CAGTCGGCTTCGACGTTACCGCGCTCATCACCCTCGACTGGCTGGGTCTGCTGGGAAAGGCGTTTGCCCGATTTTGACCCGATTGTGATCGCACCGACGACGCTCAGCTTTCTGTTCGTTGAACGCCAATTTCTTCGGTTTCACCAACCGTCTGAAATAGCCAAGGCCCGCCGGCTTCAGGGGCTGATCGCCGGCGGCCAGCTCAAAGTCGCTTCGGGGTCTCGGCTCGACAACGCTATCGCCCGCGAGATCGGCGCGGACCTCGCCCAGTTGCTTGATTTGGCGCAACGCGAGGAAGGCATCGTCGTGCGGAGCGCGCCAGTCACTAAGCTGGGAACGCTCATGGAAGAATCGGCCGACATGAGCGCATTTTCGCCGATCCTTGCCGATCTGCGGGCGGTACTGTCGTTTCTGAGGCAGGCCGGTAAGGTCGACGCCGAGGTTGCACAGCATGCCGAATTGTACCTTCACCAGGTGGACACAGGGTGGCCTTCATCCAGGGCGATCGAACCCAACTCAAGACTGTACATTGACGAACTCAGCGTTACCTACCTCGACTATGTCGATTTGCTTGAACCCCTCGCGCGGTCTGGCGTGACGGTTTCTGTGCACGCGGATGTTGAGACGCGCGTTGAGCAAATTCTCCACCATGCCCAGCACGTCGACGACTTGCTTGCCGCAATCGAGCGTATCCGCGCTGCAGTGGCCGATGGCGTGCAGAGCGGCCGCATCCGCTTCTCCAGCCGACGCGAGAGAGAAAAGAGGATGAAGAGGACGACGTGTCGAGTTCACCGCCGACCCTCGATCTGATGTCAGGCCTGTCTGGCGTCGATGCAGTGATCGTTGACGATCGATGCCTCAACAAGCTGCCAAACTGGACAGATGCTTCAGGAAATCGCGCTGCTGCGTGCACTACGCTGGACGTACTGGCGGCGTTGAAGGCCGGCGGCCAGATCAATTCGGCAGACTATCGGCGGGCGCGCCATCGGTTGCGTGTCGCCGGCTACTACGCGGTTTCCGTCGAAGACGAAGAGCTGCGCCATCTTCTGGCCACAGCACCATTCGCCGAAGGCAGGTTGCGGGAGACTCCAGAGTTGCGAGCAGTGCGCGAGAGCCTGGCGCTACCCGTCATTAATCGGGCCTACCTCGCCAGCGAAGAACATTGGCTCGCCGGCACACGGCTCGCCATTTTCCATGCGGTCCGCGGTGCCTGGGCAGAGACATCCGATGTGGGCCGCGCCGAAGCGGAAGCAAACTGGCTGCTGGCGATCATGCCGGACCCAAGAGAATGGTGTGTTCATCCGGAGAACGACACGGCATGGGCGGCAGCCAAGCAGCAAATGGCCTTTCAACTCGGACTGTTGCTCGTCTTCGCTGCCGGCACGGCCGAACGCCGCCGGCGATATTTCGCTTGGCTCGATGACAAGCTGGCAACGCCGCTGCAAAAGGACCACCCGGAGATCTGGGAAGCTGCGCTGGAATTTCTCAGAAGCTACATTTTGAAACTAGCGGAGGGTACCAGTGAAGCGTGACCCGGAACGGGAACAGGTGCTGTTCGGCCTGCTGATCAATCCACTGCCCGGAGCAGTGCGGACTTGCCTGTTGATGGATCAGGCTTTCTGCCGTGATCTGGGCATCAAACCTAAGTTCTGGTTTCCCCTCGCCAAGGATATTTCCGTGGAGACACGCAGCCTGAACAACGCCCTTCGCGCGGCGACGTCCGGTCGCAACTCCGCGCGCATTTCGTTAGGCGGTGGCAAGCAGCGGCGTGTGAAACTAGGGCTCCGTGCTGGCGCAGCCACGATCGAACTCGGCAAGAGAGGGTTCTCGTTTTCCGACGCCGATTTGCTGAGTGCGGAGCGACCGAAGCGTAGCCGGGCCTTCAGCCGTGTCTTCAGTCAGCGGCCCTTGCTGCCGGACGAGGAACAAGTGTGGAGGGCGATTGCCAAAGAGCGTGCACTGACGGACCGCGAATATATGGAACTGATGACGGCGTTGAACGCCACGCCGGAGGCCGTCGGCAAGGAACTGCAGAAGCCCAGGAATCTCAACAGCGACGATCTCATGCCGGACGAGCCGGCCTACTATCACCGGCTGATCGCGCCCTTGGCTGACAGCGGGACACTTTCCGCGTTCATCGACGGGGAACTGGCCAGCGCGCGTCGGGCTCTGCTTACTGCCCATCCACGCCGCGCGCTGCGTCGCATCGCGTACTCCGCCCTGGCGCAGCCGCTCATTCCCTTTAACTTGCTCCCGGCTCTGACCTCTCGGACGTTAAAGCCCTCGTAGATGCCGAGGACCCTTTCAGTCTCCTGTTCGGGTTCGAGCTTTGCCGGCATTTCGTCGCCTCGAACGACGAGTTCGCTCAACTCGGCTCTTCATTCCTTGAGAAATTGCTCCTTGACCCCGACCGCAGCATGGCGCGGTGCGAGGTCTTCAGCGGGTTTTCACTTGTCACAACGATTGGACTGCGGGCCGGGTCTAAGGCCGCAGGCGCGCCGATGTTCTGGGTACGGCTGGCCGCACTCACCCATGCCGGCGTGCTTACCGATGCTTTGGGAAGGCCGCCGGACGCAAAAGGCTTCCTCGCGTGGGCGGTGGAGAATTTCATCGGAGCCTATACTTGGCATGGAGTCGTCGACCGGCGTGATGCCCCTCGATGGAACCCCGACTGGATTAGTCCGGAGGCCATCTACGCCGAGCTCGTGGGACGCGCCAACATATCGCTTCACTGCCTTCCCGATGCCGAGCGGCCAGCACAATGGACGAAGGCTATCGACAGTGCTTTTGCCCGGCTCAAGGAAAAGGGGAAACTCGCAGCCGCGTTCTTTCCGGGTCCGTTCGATGACTTTCGCGAAGGCGCCATACCGTCATCGTCGTCAAACCCCATTTTCCGGGAGGTAGAGGAGAAGCTTGAAACCGCGTCAACGCTTAGTGACGTGCAAGGGCTGATCGGCCTCGTTAACACCGTTCAAATCTCGGAACGTGCCGTTGCTGACATAGTGAAACTTGCAGGCAGGCCGGCAGCCGATCCCCTCGCGGCAGGAGCGCCCGATATTCCTTATTTGCGGCTCTGCGCGCACGTGGCCGCGAGTTCGCGTTCGGAAGCTCTCGCGGAGGCGGTGATCAATCGGTGCCTCTATAAAGCTCGGAACCGCACAAGCGAGGAGGAAACCACTACCGACCTCTTTGCGGTGATGGCCGAAGCTTGCGCGGCGCGTGCGGACGCGCGCGCCTACGGTGAATTGCTTGGCCGAACGGCTGCTAACCTTTGCCTATCGGTCGATGTGCTTGGAGACTTGGCGCATTTGGATTCGATCATGGAAGTTCTTAGTAGGCGGGACGAGCGGTTGATCCCGGCTCTCGCGCGAGCGCGAGCGATTGCTCGAGCGAAAATACTGCGGTGAGTTCGCCGATCGGCAGGATTGGATCAAAATCGTGACCACGTAGAAATCGTAGTCTCGCTATTGGGGCTGCTTTAGGTCCACTAGCAGACGTTCGACGCCATAGTGGTGGTAGGGCGAGGCAACCTCCAACCAGCGACGCCGTAGGAGTGCTCCAAAGCTAAGGGACGCGGTCCATTCGTAACCTCTGAACTTATGCACCTAAGTCACGAGGTTTGGAGAATGTCGGCCTAAACAGAGAACAGATTGCAGTCGCCGGCTTAGTTCGGTTCAGAGCCTGATCCGCGAAAAGCCCTGCAGCAGCGCCACCCGCGGCGGCTTACCCTTGGCCGGAGAATGTTTCGTTGAGGTCAGTT
>CAWCSF010000004.1:0-261637 GCA_963798195.1 uncultured Alphaproteobacteria bacterium
GATCGCCAAGCACCTGCAGCCCGGCGTCAAGGGCGTATGGCAGCCGACCGATCAGTGGGACGAAGAGAATTCCTGGGATCGGACCTGGAGCTGAGCGTTCAGGTCAGGTGATGACCCGCGCGGGTAGCGCGGGCCATTCTTTTGTCCGGCGTTAGCCGGGCCACGGCGTCAGGCCGCCGTCGACGCGCAACACTTGCCCGTTGATGAAGCGGGCGCCGGGCCCGACGAGAAACGCGACCGCGTCGGCGATCTCGTCCGGCTCGCCATAGCGGTCGAAGGTGCCGCCATTGGAGTTCATCTTCTTCGGGTCGACCGTGCGCGTTGCCTGGAAGCGCGCGGTCTTGGTCGGCCCCGGGCTGATGGCGTTGACGCGCACATTGGTGTTCTTCAGTTCGGCCGCGAGGCAGCGCGTATAGTGCGCGACCGCCGCCTTGAGGATGGCGTAGATCGAGCCGTTGGCGACGCCGAGATGGGCCGCGGTCGAGGCAAAATTGACGACGATGCCCTCGCCGCGATCGCGCATGGGCACGACGAACGTCTTGCATATGAGGATCGTGCCGATGAGGTTGTTGTTGGTCAGCGCCTGAACGTCTTCCAGTGGAATGTCGAGGCCGTTGTTGGGCTCCGGCTTGCCGCCGGCCGCACCGATGTCGCCACCGGCGACATTGACCAGAATGTCGACAAATCCGAGCTTCTCCTCGATCTCGGACTTCATCTTGGCCACGGCGTCCACGTCGCTGATGTTGCCAGTGACGGCCACGACCTTTCCGCCATGCTTCTCCAGTTGCGTGACGACAACACCAAGGTCCGCCGCTTCGCCATACTTCGCGGGTGCGTTCCATTCGAGGTCATGCACCACCAGATCGGCGCCCTGCTCGGCCAGCTTCTCGGCCACGCGCCGACCAAGCCCACGGCCCGAGCCGGTCACGAAGGCAACCTTCCCACTCAACACGCCCGGCATACCGGTCTCCTCCCTACATGATCCCGAGTTTCTTCATGTTCTCCGCGCTGCGGCGGAGTTGTCCCAATTCGTAGTCGATCAGTGCCTGACCGTCTTCGCCCGTCTCCCAGGGCGTACGGTAATCGAAGTCGTCGGCAAGCCGGCGATGCCGCGCCGCGGCGAGGCAGGCAGCCAGCGCCGCGCCGGTCGTCGGCGCATAGCCGTTCCACCATTCCGGCCGGTAGAAGCGGATGTGGCGCGCCTCCAGCGCCGCAAGCTCCAGCGTCGCCGTCAGGTCAGTGTGATGCTTCATCAGGATGTCGATGATTTCGCGGATCGGCACCGCGCCATCGCCGATAGCCGAGCGGACCAGCCGGATGCCCTCGTCGGTGAACTGGACGTTGTAGTCCTTCAGGTGGACGTGCCGGACCTTGGCCGCGATGCGATTGGTGAAGTCGATCGGCGCTTCGCCGACTGCGAACGGGTTGGCGATATCGTAGCAGATGCCGACATTCGGCCCGGCCTCGGCGCAAAGCCCGAGCAGTTCCTGGCTGGTGAAGTCCTGATGGTCCTCGATCGCCAGCCACACGTCCGCGTCAGCCGCCTTCTTGGCGTAGTCCTTCAGGCCGCGCCGAACGGTATCGACCAGCTTCGGCCATTCGGCGCCGAGCCCGTTGCGGTTGCCTTCGAGCACGCGGGTGAGCGCCAGACGGATCGTCTTGGCGCCCAGAGCCGCGGCCGGACCAACGGCGGCGCCCCCCGCCTCGTGCGCCAGCCCGGAACTGATCACAGGCGTCATGTCCAGCGACCCCAGCCGGTCGCGAAGGGCAGACAACTCGTCCGGTGACATCTTGGTGAGCCAGCCATTGTGCAACTCGACCACCTTGGCGTTGATCTCCGTCGCGAGACCAATGAAACCCTCGAGACCAACACCTTTCGAATTTGCACGCGGCGTTCCATGGCCCTGCAGCCCGAGCCAATAGGTCAGGCCATAGGGATTGAGTCCGACCCTCAGCATTTCAACTCCTGATTCTTCCGAGTGAACAATGGGGCAGCGCGATTCTCACCGCAGGCCGCCGTCGACGACGATGCATTGCTTGGTGATCATGGCGCTGTCGTCCGATGCGAGAAACAGCGCCGCGCGCGCGATGTCTTCCGGCAGCAGGCGGCGCTTGATCGCCTGCCGCTGTGCGGTCTCGTCGGCCTGCTCCTCGTTGTACCAGAGGCGCAACTGCCGCTCCGTCACCACGGCGCCCGGGGCGATGGCGTTGACGCGGATATTGTCGCTGCCGTACTCGCGCGCCAGGCTGTTGGTCAGCCCGACCACCGCCGCCTTGGCGCTGGCATAGGCGACGAACGCCGCGCCGCCGAACATCCATGCGATGGATGAGAAATTGACGATCGAGCCGCCGCCGAGCTCTTGCATGTGCGGCCGGACGGCCTGCGCTGCGAAGAACTGATGGCGCAGATTGACCGCCATCGTCTTGTCCCAGTACTCGGGCGACACGTCGTCTATCGGATGGCGCTCGTCATTTGCGGCGTTGTTGATCAGCGTCCCGATCGGGCCGACCTCCTTGCGCACGCGCTCGATCGCGCCGCGCAATGCGCCGATATCGGTGATGTCGCAGAAAAAGTATTGCGGCGCATGGCGCGCATTCGAAAGGCGGCTGGCCAGCGCCTTGGACGGTTCGTCCTGAATATCGACGAAGACGACCTTGGCATGGTTGCCGGAAAATGCCTCGACCATCGCGGCGCCGATGCCGCTCCCGCCACCGGTGATGAAAACGGTTCGGTCTTCCAAACTCGGATACTGTGCGGATGTCACGTGGATTGCCTCAGAGCAGCTGTTCGGTGTCGGGATCGAACAGGCAAGCCTTGCTCATGTCGACGGCCAACGTCACGGTTTCCCCAACTTGCGGGGCATTGTCGGGTTCGAAGCGCGCGATCATCTCATTGTTGTCGACGCGCAGGACGACCATAGTCTCGGCGCCGGTCGGCTCGACGACCTCAACCGGTGCCTTGAACGTGCCGAAGCCGGCGCGCCGCTCCGCCAGGTGCTGGTCGTAAAGGTTGATATGCTCGGGGCGGATGCCGAGGATCACACGCCTGCCTGGCTCCAGGCCCCTGCCGCTCGTGCCGGAGAGGGGTAGCGTCGTGGCCTGGCCGTTGTTCTGGATCTTGACGGCCGGACCGCCCTCGCCGGCGACTGTCTCTGCCTGAACGAAATTCATCGGCGGCGACCCCATAAATCCGGCAACGAACATGTTGGCCGGACGGTCATAGACGACCCGGGGTTCTGCGAACTGCTGGAGGATGCCGCGATGCATCACGGCAATCCGCGAGGCCAGAGTCATGGCCTCGACCTGATCGTGGGTAACGTAGACCGTCGTCTTGCCGAGCGTTTGGTAGAGCTTCTTGATCTCGGTGCGCATCTCAACTCGCAGCTTGGCGTCGAGGTTGGAGAGCGGCTCGTCGAACAGGAAGAGCGCGGGGTCGCGCACCAGCGCACGACCCATGGCGACCCGCTGGCGCTGGCCGCCGGAAAGCTGGCTCGGCTTGCGATGCAGCAGTTGATCGATGTGGAGGAGCGATGAGACCCGCTCGACCGCGGCAACTTGTTGCTCCTTCGGCACGCGCCGGCTCTCCATGCCGAAGGTGATGTTTTGTCGAACGGTCATGGTCGGATACAGCGCGTAGGACTGGAACACCATGGCGATGTCGCGGTCCCTCGGCGGCACCGAATTGACGATCCGGTCGCCGATCATGATCGAGCCTGAAGTGATCGTCTCGAGGCCGGCGATGAGTGCCAGCAAAGTCGACTTCCCGCAGCCCGACGGCCCCACCAGCACGACGAACTCGCCCGAGTTGACCTCGAGATTGATGCCTTGCAGCACCGGCAACGCGCCGAAGTTCTTGTTCAGATCCTTGACGGATAAGGACGCCATTTTTGCCCCGTTACTTGATTGCGCCTTGGGTCAGGCCCCGGACGAAATATCGACCACCGAAGAAATAGACGAGCAGCGGAGGGATGGCGCCGATTAGCACCATCGCGCTGGCGATGCTGATATCGCGCACCTGAAGACCGGACTGGCTCACCGAAATGATGGCTGCCGTGATCGGCTGTTTGCTGCCCGACGTAAACACGACGCCGTAGAGGAACTCGTTCCAGATGCCGGTGAACTGCCAGATGACCGTGACGATGATGATAGGCGGCGATAACGGCAGGATGATCTTCCAGAAGATCCGCCAGAAGCCGGCGCCGTCGATGCGCGCCGCCTTGGTCAAATCGTCCGGAATGCCGACATAGTAGTTGCGGCAGAACAGGGTGGTGAACGACAGGCCCTGCACCGTGTGCACCAGAATCAGCCCGGAGATGGTGTTGGTCAGGCCGAGCTTGCCTAGAACGAAAGCCCACGGAAGCAGCGCCATCTGGCCCGGCACGAACACCCCAAGCGTCATCACCGCGAACAAGAACTCCGAGCCCCGGAAGCGCCACTTCGACAGAACGTAGCCGTTCACGACGCCGAAGGCGGTCGAAATAATCGTGGCCGGAATCGTCAGCTGGACCGAGTTGAAGAAGTTCTGCTTGATGCCGGCGCAGGTGCCGCCGACGCAATAGCTGTTCCAGCTCTCGATCCACGCTCTCAGGGAGAAGCTCTCGGGGAAACCGATGAGGCCGTTGCGGGCGACCTCCGGAATCGTGCGGAAGGAGTTGAAGACCACCACGACGAGGGGCAGCAGGTAATAGGCCGCGAACAGCGTCAGCAGGATGTAGACACCGATACGGGCCCGATAGCGGCGTCCGCCGCCGGAGGTGGCGAGCGGATCGTATCCGCGAGCGGCGACGTCAGTCATGGACCACCCCCCGATTGCGACGCCAGGTGAGCCAAAGGGCGTAAGGCACCAGCACCACCGCGAGCGCACAGAGGATCATGATGGCGGCGGCCGCACCCTGGGCGATGAGCCCGCGCTGGAACATGAAGTCGTAGACAATGATCGCTGGAACGACCGTCGATATACCCGGCCCACCATTGGTCAGCGCGAGGACCAGATCGAAGGTCTTGATGGCGTATTGCAGCAGCACGACCATGACCGCGATCGAGATCGGCCGCATGGCCGGCAGGATCACGCGGCGGTAGATGCGCCCCATGCTGGCGCCGTCGATCTGCGCGGCCTTGATCAGGTCCTGGTCGACCGATCTGAGGCCTGCGAGAAACAGCACCATGCAGAAGCCGGAGGCCTGCCAGAACCCGGTTATGATGATCGCGTAGAGCGCCTTGTTACGATCGATGATCCAGTTGAACTTGAAACTGGCCCAGCCGAGGCGATGGGCCAGGTCCTCGAAGCCGGTGGTGGGGTGCAGCAACCAGGCCCACACGGTGCCGGTGACCACGAAGGATACGGCGAGCGGATAGAGGTAGATCGTGCGCCAGACGGATTCGGCGCGGATGCGCTGGTCGAGCAGGATGGCGAGGAACAGGCCGACCGACATCGAGCCGGCGACGTAGAAGGCGCCGAAGAAAAACAGGTTTTGGTACGCGACCTGCCAGCGGTGGTTCTGCCACAGCCTGACATAGGCATCGAGACCGACGAAATTGTAGGTCGGCAGCAGGGTCGAGTCGGTCATCGAGATGTAGAGCGTCCACGCGCTGAACAGGAACACGTACACGAAGGTTCCAATCAGCGACGGTGCCAGCACCATCTGAGGCGTGTATTCGCTCAGGCGCTCGCGCCACGAGCGCCGTCCGTTCGCAAAATTCGCGTCGGCAGTAATCGATGTCTGCGCCATGAATGCCCCGCCCGGTCCCGCAGGATGGAGTATCGAGTGTGGACCGGGCGCGGCTTGGCCGCGCCCGGTCCGAATCGAACCTACATCTGCTCTTCGACAGCGTCGGCCATGCGGTTGGCCGCATCTTCCGACGACATGTCAGGCGAGTTCACGAACTCGGTGATGGTGTCCATCATCGCGCCGCGGAACTTCTGGAGCACTGTCATGTTGTGCGCCATGGAGCGGACCAGCGTGCCGGCCTCGATGGAGGCCTTCAGGTCCACCTGCGACTTGCGCTGACAGGCGTTCCATCCGTCACCCGACATATCGACGTCGAGACGCGACGGGATCGAACCCTTGGACTGGTTGAAGATCGTCTGGAAGTCCTTGGTCATGATGAGGTGAGCAAGGAGCTGCTGACCTTCGATGTACTCCGGGTCCTTCTGCGTGAAGAACACGACGGAGTCGGCGTTCAGGATGAAGCCGGCCTTGCCCCAGTCGGTCGGCGCCTGTTGGCACAGGATGTCTTCGCCGGGCTTGTATCCGGCGGCCTTGAGGTTGCCGATCGCCCAGTCGCCCATGATGAAGAAGGCGGCGTCGCCGTTGGCCATCATGTTGATGGCAGCGTCGTAGTCGCGGCCGGCAATCGCCGGGTCCATGTACTTCGACACCATGAGGCGCATCTGGTCGAAGGCCTTGACCATCTCGGGGCTGCGCAGGGCATCGACGTCGCCTTCCATGAAGGCCTTGCGGTAGAGGTCGATATCCTGACCGTACACCACCGTCTCGAACGTGGTCGCGTCGGTCCAGTCCGCCGAGAGATGTGCGATGCAGATCTTGCCGGCGGCGACGACCTTGTCGCAGTCAGCGTTGAACTCGGCCCATGTCTTCGGCATTTCCTTGATGCCGGCGGCATCGAGGACGCTCTTGTTCGCCCACAGCCAGTTGATGCGGTGGATGTTCATCGGCGCCGCAACCCACGAGCCCTTCGGCTTCATCACGGGCAGCAGTTCAGGCGCGACGACGGCGTCCCAGCCTTCCTTCTTCGCGAGATCGTCCATGCCCTGGGTCATGCCGGTCTCGTTCCACTCGGCGATTTCCGGACCCTTGAGCTGGACCGCCGGCGGCGCGTTGCCGGCGACGACGTCAGCGCGCAACTTGGCCAGCGTGTTGGCGGTGTGACCGGCGATCGAGGTTGCCTGCCACTTGCCGCCGTTGGCTTCGAACATCTCGCCCAGCTTGGCGATCGAGGCGCCGTCGCTGCCGCTGTCCCATTGGCTCAGGAAGTTGGTCTTGGGCTGGGCCCAGGCAACGCCCGACAGGCCCAAAGATAGTATTGCCGCGCCTACGGCGGCGCATTGAATGCTCTTCTTCACATTTCCCTCCCAGGTTGATTGGAACTTGGACGCTTGAACGCCTTCGCTCCCGTTCACTATGGCGCTTCAGGCGCTCATAGAAATCGTGCCCATCCGCTCGGATGAGTGTCCTCCCTTGATCTCGAAGTCGAAGAAATGCTGGATCGCCAGTGCGGCGGCTCCACGCTGCCAGCCATCGTTCTCCCAACTGATGGCCAACTCGGGCGGCGACCCGAAACACAGCTGCTCTACTTCCCTGCGGAGCGGGGCGAAGAAGAGGTCGCCGTAGCGGACGCCTTCGCCGCCAAACACGATCATTTCCGGGTCGACCACGTTCGCGACCGCCGCGATGTGACGGCCCAGCCGACGGCCCCCCTCGCGCAGTACAAGGCGCGCCACTGGATTCCCTGCGTGCGCCGCCGTCGCCAGGTCTTCCGGTCCAAGGCCAATGGTTTTCGGGTCGCGCTCGTTCCACGTCATGAGCAGGCCGGGGTCCGATACGTAGGTCTCCAGGCAGCCCTTGCGGCCGCATTCGCAGGTACGCCCGCCGCGCTCGGCAAGGCTGTGCCCGAATTCTCCGGCCGCGCCGCTGGCCCCGCCATAAAGGCGCCCGCCGATGATGAGGCCGGCGCCGACGCCGCGCCCGATAGCCACCACGGCGACATTCTGGTGGCCACGCGCGTGGCCGAAGAGGTGCTGCGCAACCGCGAAGGCATTCGCGTCGTTGTCGACCCACACCGGCACGTCGATCACCTCGGCGAGCATGCGGGCGATGGGAACGTCGCGCCAGCCCGAACGCTGCATGTGGCGGCAAATGCCGCGCTCCGCATCGACTTGGCCGGCAAGCGCGAGGCCGATACCGATGATGCGCTCCGGCCCGGCGCCGGCTTCCGCCATCAGTCGCCGTGTCGCCAGCGCCGCGGCGCTGACCACCGTCTCGGGTCGCCCATCGGCAAGGGGCACATCGACCTCGGCGATTGTCTGTGTCGCCAGATCGGTGATGACACCCAGGATGCGCTCGACCATCACCTTGAAGCCAATGGAGAGTCGCGACGAATAATTGATGTCGAGCGGCACCGGCCGCCTTCCGGCCGCGCTCTGGACTGCGTCGCGTTCGACGACGAGTCCTTCCTTGATGAGATCGGCGGTAACGAAGGAAATCGCCGCGGGGCTGAGGCCGATCGCCGAGGTGATCGCGGCGCGGCTCATCGGACCGTTGCGGCGCAACTGATTGAGCACCAGGCGCCGGTTGAGCGCGCGAGCGGTCCCCTGATCTCCCCGTAGGCTCAAGCTGCTATCCTTAATTTAATAAACTAAAGCTTTGCAGAAACGGGCGGGTGCGTCCAGCCCATTTGAGGCGGCGAGAAAACCCGCGCCGGCGGCTGTGGAAAATCGCGATCGAAAGGAACGGCGGCCGTCAGCAGGGGACAGGCTTATTCGCTGACAGCCGCCGCCTCTGCGGAGGTCAGGACCACCACCGCAACCGCCGCGTCCGTCGGACGCTCAGTTCAGGCCAGCGTTGAAACCGACGTTGGACGCGAAATCGGGCACCGAGAGGGCGATCCCGGTCGGGAGCCGCCGCACCTGCCGGCGCCACACTGCCACGGGGACTCCCGCGTTGAATGATGCAACGCAAAATCCACTAGGCGTCGCGCGGGGTTGCATCCAGCGGTTCAAACATTCCGTGATGCAGCGACAAGTAAATAACCCAGTCCAGCCAGAAAATTGCCATACATGCCGCCTATCCTAACAATAACGGGGAAACGCCAAGAATATACAAGGAATTAGCGTAAAATAGTCAAAGAATGCGGCCTGCATTAATGTAGCCGTCTAGGACAGAAGATCGGCTATGTCAGTCAAACTTGGGGTATTTCTATCTGAGCCGGGTGGTATTCACTCGAATGCTGCAATGCGGCCGGCGAGTTCGATCTCGCATTCCTTGGTCGGCCCTTTCACGGCAGGTTGCGATTTTGTCGTGCTCGTTGTTCTGGGCGCGGTGAGCGGTAGCCTATTCGATCTGCTTGCGGGAAGTGTTCATCGCGGCCGGGCAAGCTATATCGGGCTGGGCTGCGTGGTCGCTGGACTGACTGTCGCGCTGCTCAAATCGCGAAACCTCTACGATCGTTCGTTCGTGCTTGGCGATCATGTTGTCGTGCCGATCGTCAAGACTTGGTTCGTTGTGTTTTCCCTTCTCGCGATCGCGAGTTTCCTGCTGGGGACGCAGCCGGAATTCTCGCGCGGCGCCCTGGTTACCTATTTTGCCACCGGCGGCATCGCGCTCATCGGCATCCGGCGCTGCGCCCGCGGTGTCCTGCTCCGCGCCATCCGCAGCGGGTCGCTGGCAAGCCGCCGCGTCATCCTCATCGGCGATAGCCGCGAAGTCTCCGTATCCGAATTCAGCGACGCCCTCAGGGGGCATGGCTATCGGCTGGTGAAGAGCGTGCTCCTCAATTGCGCGGGCAGCGATCAGGACGCGGTGACGCGGGTAACCGAGGCGAATCTCGCCAGCGTCGTCCGGACCAGTGAAGTCGACGAGATCCTGCTGGCGCTGCGCTGGTCGGACATTGCGTGCGTCGAAGCCATCATGGCGGAACTGCGGGTCGTGCCGGTTCCGGTTCGGCTGCTGCCGGATATGGCCGCCTCCCGTTTTGTCGCGCGGCCGACGACCGACATCGGCATCGCCCGCACGGTCGATCTTCAGCGCGCCGCGCTGCGCAAGTGGGAAATCGGCGTCAAGGCGGTCGTCGATTTCATCCTCGCCGCCTTCGGACTCATCCTGTTCGCACCGCTGTTCGCCGCTGTTGCGCTCCTGATCAGGCTCGACAGTCCGGGACCCGTCTTCTTCCGTCAGTCGAGGGTCGGGTACAACGGGCGGCAGTTCCGCATCTACAAGTTTCGCACGATGACGACGCTCGACGACGGTGCCGATGTCCGCCAGGCGACGCGCAACGACACACGGGTGACGCGGATCGGTCAGTGGTTGCGCTCGAGCAGCGTCGACGAACTTCCGCAGCTGTTCAACGTTCTCCTCGGCGAGATGTCGCTGGTCGGGCCACGCCCCCATGCGGTGGCGCACGACAGCGAGTTCGGCGGCGCAATTTCACACTATGCGCTGCGCCACCAGGTCAAGCCCGGAATCACCGGCTGGGCGCAGGTATGCGGGTTTCGCGGCGAGACGCCAACCTTCGACCTCGTGACCAAGCGGGTCGAGCACGACCTCTGGTACATTCAGAACTGGAGCTTCTGGCTCGACGCATTCATCCTGGTGCGCACGGCCGTCACGCTCATGAATCCGAAGAACGTTTATTGACGCTTTGCGAGGCACGCGTGTTTTGTTTTTCAGCATCGTCCCGGCTGATTGTGGCGATGCGGCACATCCGCGCCCAACGTTCGCCCTGATGCGCGAATAGAAGAGAAAAATGAGCCGCGAGAGGGTCGCGGCGCGCAGTCGCCGGGGTGGCGAAAGAAATGCGGCAGCAAAGAAACGTTGGAATGAATCGCTTTCGCGCCATGTGCGCGAAGGCTCGGCATCGAGGGTTGGCCAGGCATGCCGTGGCGTAGGCGGAGAATCGCGGCGGTGGCTGGGGGCGATATAGATCGAACGGACGGGGCGGCCTCGGTCGCCCTGGAGAAGCTTCGCAATTACGGACGCCGCCTCCTTCAGCCGCGCTACTGGCCCGAACTGCGGCGCTTCGTCGTCCGCCGCCTCAGCCGCCGGCCACTCGACGAAAATACCGCGACGCAGGCGCGCGCTCTCAGCGCCGATATGGCGATCACGCGCGACCAGGCGATGAAGGCCTTGGGCTTTCCGGCATCAGCGATGAAGTCGTTCGGTCGCGAGGAGCGCGCCCGGCTTGCGGCTGCCCAGATTCGCGTCAACGCGGCACGCGGCGGCATGGGCGGTGGCGCTGATATCGATCTTCTCTACAGCCTTTGCCGTGCACTCGATGCGCGGCGTGTTCTGGAGACAGGTGTGGCCTTCGGCTGGTCGAGCCTGGCGATTCTCTCGGCCATCGGTTCGCGTCCCGATGCGATCCTGACCAGCATCGACCTGCCTTACCTGGGCGCGAACCTCGACGACCTCGTTGGCCTGGCGGTACCCAACGACCTGAAGACGGGCTGGTCGCTGCGCCGTGGTGCGGATCGCGATGAACTGCCGCTCGCCATCGCCGAGGTGCGGCCGATCGACATCGCCCACTACGATTCCGACAAGTCCTATGCCGGGCGGCGCTGGGCCTATCCCCTCATTTGGGAGGGCCTGCGCCCGGGGGGGCTTCTGATGTCGGATGACGTCGAGGACAATCTGGCTTTCCTCGACTTCGCGACCGAGATCGGGGTGAAGCCCCTCGTCGTCAAGGCGCCACATCGCAATCGCCTCAGCGGCATCCTGCGCAAAGCCTGAAATCGTCGATCGAATGCTTCGGCGGCTGACCTATTCGGCCGGCTGCTGCTGCGGGCGCGCGCCAGTCGCGATGCGATGGCGAAGGCGCAGGATGGGCTGTTCCATCAGGTGCCAGGAGAGAATGCACACTGCGAAGGTCGCGGTGACGACGATCAGGCCGAACTCGACCCGCGGCAATTTGCCGACGTATTTCTCGACGATCTTCGGCATCCAGTTGTGGACGAGATAAAGGCCGTAGCTGATCTGGCCGACATACTGGAGCGGCTTGAGGTTGAAGATGGCGCCGGTCCAGCCGTTGAAGCCGATCGCGGCCTTGAGCACGAGCCATGCGAAGAAGACGCCGCAGAGCAGGTTGTTCGTGAAGTAGCGCAGCACGCTGCCTTCGCCGAAGATTACCCACGATCCGACCGCCACCACGATGCACGACCAGGCGACGATCGTGAAAGCCGTCGGGATCCAGCCGGAGTACCATTCGAAACGGTTCGAGCGGCCCTCGCGATAGGAGAGCATCGCAAGCAGGCAGCCGAGAGCGAGTAGCTCGAAGTTGCTGGGCAGCAATCCGCGCGCGTCGGTGAGCGACATGCCGGCCTTGTAGATGACGACCTTGAAGATGAACGACAGGACCATGAGTGCGAGTGTCGTGGCCGGTAGCCATCTGCGCGGCGTCAGCACGATGGCGAGCGGCCAGAGCAGGTAGAATTGTTCTTCGACCGCGAGGCTCCAGAACACGTTCGACGGATTGCCCAACGCGATCCAGACATTGGTCAGGTAAGAAGCATGCCATGGCCATGTGCTGGCGATCGGCTCGATCCCGAGCAGCACAAGCGCCAGGATGACGGCATAGAATGCAGGCATCAGCCGCAGGAAACGGCGCATGTAGAAAGAGCCGAACGCCACCGACTTGTTTTCGGCGGAGTCGAAGCTCTGCAGCAGGATGCCGGTGATCAGGAAGCCGCTCAGGGTAAAGAAACAACCAACGCCGATCGTGCCGGCGCCGATCGGGAAGTGGTTGTTGATCCACGAGCCGCCGTAATGCTCGATCATTACGGCACCGAGCGCGAACGCGCGCAGCGTATCGAGCTGGTGCATGCGCATGGGTCGTGCCCCTGACCAACGGAATGGGCCAACTGCACACCCAGTTCTTGTCGAGAGAATGGCCGTCCGCGAAGACGCCGGCGCGAATCGTCGCGGCGTCAGTCCACGGATTCAGAATGCGGCATGGACAGCGGCGAACTGAGCATCGGCGGGCTGCGGCTGTTCAGCCGCTCATAGACGCCTTCGATCGCGTCGGCGTGGCGCTCGACTGTCAGCTTGGCCGCCGACTTCAATCCGCCCTCGGCGAGTTTCTGCGCTACCGCCGGTTCGTCGAGCAACCGGCGAACCTGTTCGACCCATGCTTCGAAATCGTCCGGATCGAGCACCAGCCCGGATACGCCGTGCTCGACCACTTCGCGCAAGCCGCCATCGGATGACACGATCGCCGGCAAGCCGACGCTCTGGGCTTCGACGCCGACCCGCGCGAGCGGCTCGTCCACCGCCGGCGCGATCATGACGTCGCATGCCGCCATCCATTCGGAAACGTTGTCGACGAAGCCGGCAGATACCAGCCGCTTGCGCCAGTCGCCGCCCTTGCTCAGCATCTCGAAATAGAGATCGTCGCGCGGCTCCTGCACGTCGCCGCAGACGACGCCGTAGATGGGCCGGCCGTCTGCCGTCGCCTCCAGCCGCTGCAGGATCTTCAGCAGGAAATGCGGGCGCTTGCGTGCCAGCAGCGCTCCGAAATAACCGACCACCGCTGCGTTCTCGGGGATGCCCGCCCTCGCGCGCACGCGCCGGCGTGCCTCGGCAAGCTCGTCGATGCCGAGGCTCGCCTGAAACGGATTGTAGACAACCTCGCTCTTGGCCTTGGCCCACGAGGGGAGCAGGTTACGGCTGTAGGCCGAGACGCACACGACCCACGAAGCCAGCCTCAAACCAAGGTCCACCGAAAAGCTCGGGGCGTACACGCTGCGCCAGTGGGTGAGGAGCGGGCGTCCGGTCAGGCGGCTTGGCAGCGACCACGTCCGCAGCATGCGCTTGTCGTTGACGTGAACCAGCGAAACGCCGTGCTTGCGGATAGCGTTGATGCAGGCTGGGCCCGACGTCAGGTTGCCCAGCCGGAATCCGTCCTTTCGCGTCGAACTCCGCAACCGATCCGAGGGCCGGCAGGTCGATGAAATCGAGGCCCCGCTGGCGCGCAAGATCGCGAGCGAAGCCGGCGCCATGGAAGGCGGGCATCACTTCGCGTCCGCGCCGGGTCAGTTCCTCAATGAGGAGGAACGAGGAATAGATGCTACCCCCGCGTGTATCCACAGCATATGGAAACAGAATCAAATCTGCACCTGCCGGATTGCGTGCCGTGCCAGAAAATCTTCGCGCAAGTGTAGGGCACAATTGCGTTTTTGGCACGCTTTACTTGACACTCCGTTACGATCGGCTCGGGGCACGGGAGTCAACGAAGACCAGCCAACCGCGTTGTGAGAGCATCGAGCCGCTGTTCGAAAACCCGGTCCTCGCTCAACATGCCGGGCTGTTTTGCCAGGTTGCCTAAATCATCGGTTGCACGCTTGATCAGGCCGCGGTCGCGCTTTGCCCGCCAGGCCGAAAAACGCGGCGACGCCAGCGCCCGCTCGGCGCGTCGATGCACTCGCCGGCCGAACTGGTGCAATGCTTGCCGCGACTGCGATGGCTCCGCCACGTAGCGCCGCAAGAAATACTTCAACGCCGAGGCGCTGCTGTGATCGTTGAAGCGATGTGCCTGGTCGTGGGCCCACAGCATGGCGTTGCGCAGCGCCGCGCCAGTGGAACTGGAGGCCACGGCGCGCGGTAGGTAAGGCATGTTCATGGATTGCGTCCAGTCGAGCCACTTGAAGGTGCTCACCAGCGGCGAACTGACCACCGGAACCCACGGCACGCGCAATGCATCCGCGACGATCGCGGCGTGCATGGCCTCCGCCAGCACGAGGCGCGCGCGGCGGATGCGCTCGACGATGGCGCGGCTGTCGCCGAGTGCATTCACGTATTCGATGCCGGCGCCGAGGCACGCCTCCGGCCAGGCCGCATCGCGCTCGGCTTCGAAATGCGGCACGAAGACCACGCCATTCCGCTCCGCCTCCGGCAGCGGCGTGAACTCCGGCAGCGCTGCCAGCAGGATGGCGCCGTCGGTGATCGCCGCGGCGCTCGGCAGGCCGAGCACAGACGCGCTCAGCGGACCGCGCACCGAGACGATGTTCCAGTTGCTCCCCCCGAAATTCGGCGGCGGGCCGCCATAACCGACGCCGCTCGAGAATACGATCCAGCGCGCTGCCGCCGGCATCTCGGTGTTGATGATCGTGCCGATGCCGCTGAACAACGTCTCGTCGGAAGGGTCCCACCGATCGGGCAGGAGCCGCTGCCACAGCCAGTCGTTCAGGCTGTCGCCGAAGTTCGGGCTCCTGTCGAAATAATAAAGCTTCATGCCTTCGCCATCGAAGGAGACGCTCCGCGCCGCGTGATCGCGCCGGCGAGCGAGGCGAGCACGCTGCGGATGTAGCCGCGCCACAGGCCAAGGAAGTCGCCGACGATCAGTGCCGCCGCATAGGTAGCTGCGCCGAGCGCAATCAGCAAGCCGAGCAGGACGATGCCCGGCATGGCGCCGCTCAGTTCGAGCATGCCGAAACGCACGGCCGCGACCATGATGCCGCTTGCTACCACCGGCGGCATCAGTGCCTGGAGCAGGGCGACGACCGACAGCCCGATTTCCGATCTGAGGGCGCTCACATTGTAAACCGCGACCATGAGAGCCCGCGTCGCGATGGCAAGGAGCACGCCGACGATGCCGAAAGTCGTGCCGGCCGCGACCAGCACACCCGTTCCGATAATTTGCGCCGCCGACTGGCGGACGACGATATGCACCTTGCCGACCGCGATCAGCGCCGGCGCAAAGAAATAATTTACCACGCCGCCGAGCATGACGAAGCCGAGCAACTGCATCACGACGATGCTCTCGCTCCACTTGTCGCCGAGCACGACAGGCACCAGCAGGTCCGCGATCGCGCCGAGGCCGAAGAACATCGGCAGGGACGCCAGCGCCACGAATTGCGTCAGGCGGATGTAGGCCCGCCTCAGCTTCTCGTGGTCGTGCTGGATCGTGCTGAAGGCCGACAGGGCGACGGCGGTCAGCGGCGTCACGGTGAACTGCACGATGAAGTCGAAGAAGCGCCAGCCAAGCCGAAAATGGCCGAGTTGCGACAGTCCGAGCACCGCGCCGGTAATGCCGTCGGCGAGGCGCTTGTTGATGATGCCGGCGAGATTGGCGAGCAGGATGCCGCCGCCGATGCGCACCATGCGGCGCGCCTCCGGCCGGTCGAATTCCCGCCGCGGCTTCCACGAGAGCATCGCCCACAGCGTGATCGTCTGCACGACCGCCGACGTGACCCGCTGGCCCACCAGCGCATAGACGCCGGCGCCGTTTACCGCGAGATAGACGCCAACGACGCCGCCGCCGATCGTCGCAAGCCATGTGCGGGCGGCGAGGGAGCGATAGTCGAAGCGCCGTTTGAGCAAAGCTTCGGGAATGGCGTTCCACGCCTGCAATGCGCACAGGGGCGCGAGCAGGATGAGGACGAGCCGGAAGTCCGCGCTCATCCAGCCGCTGAAGGCCGCGACGCCGGCGATAACCAGCACGCTGGTCAGCGGGCCGGCGAAAGCCAGCAGCCAGAAAGACGTGTTGATCAGCCGGTCGTCGATATCCTTTTGCCGCTGTAGCGCCTCGACCTGGCCGAAGCGCGACACGAAGCCCATGATGTCGATGACGATCATGGCGAGCGCGACAAGGCCGATATCGGCCGGAGTCAGGTTCCGGGCGATGAAGATGAAGAGGCCGAAGGCGATGAGCTGCCGCCCACCGTTGCTGAGCAGGCTCCATACCGAACCGACGAAGGCCTGCTGCTTGAGGTTCTTCAAATCCGGGAGCCCGCTGAAAAATCCGTCTCTGCCCCGCGTGAGGCGCGTCGCACGATCGGGCGATGAAGGTCGAGCGCGCGGGCATCATCCCGCGCCTGCCTCCGCTCACCGCGCTGCCATCCTCGCGAATGTTTATGTCGCTCTTTGGGCAGTCCGAATTTGAGCGCCTCGCCTCGCGGGCCACATAACTGCCGAGATTGCCCGATAGGAACGAACGGCACGCGGCGATCCGGCGAGTGTGAAGTAGGCGGCGACTTTATTCTCCTTTTATCGTTTGCCAGGGGCGCTCGCGGCGATGCCGAAATCTATCACGTTGGTTGCACAAGGCCTGAGCGGCGGTGGCGCCGAGATGAGCATGTTGCGCCTTGCCGAGGATTTCGTTCGGCGTGGTTACGACGTCTGCATCGCCGTTCTCTGGAAAACCGGCCGGCTGGTCGAAATGCTTCCGTCCGGCGTTCGCGTTATCGAGGTCGGGGGAGGGCGGCTGAGCTGCATCCCGCGCCTCGCGCGTCAGTTCGCCCTGCAGCGACCCGACGCCGTGATCGGCTTCATGACCTACGCCAATGTCGTCGCGATCCTTGCGCAGATGCTGTCGCCCAGCATGAAGAAGATCGTGGTGTCGGAACACAACACGTTCACGCGCAGGATCAAATTGAGTGGCGGGATTCCGCGGTTGTTTCACTATGCGGCATACGTGGTCTACCGCTGGACGAAGGCGGTTGTCTGCGTCTCGCATGGCGTCGAGGACGACCTTGCCGCGGCGACACATCTGCCACGCCGGCTGCTGACCACCATCTATAATCCCGTCATCACCGATGATCTTCTCGAACGCTCCTCCCTGCCACCCGATCACCCTTGGCTCCGCGACAAGACGTGCCCGGTGGTGCTCACCGTCGGACGGCTGGAGGCGCAGAAGAACTATCCCATGCTGTTACGCAGCTTTGCGCGCGTCGCGCAGCGTCTGGATTGCCGGCTCATCGTCCTCGGCGAAGGCGGTTTGCTCGGCGCGCTGACCGAGGAGGCGGAGCGCCTGGGCGTGGCGGATCGCGTGGATTTCGCCGGTTTCCGCCCGGATGCGATGGCCTTCATGCACCACGCGGATCTGTTCGCGCTGTCGTCGGACTATCGAGGGCCTGTCCAACGTCCTCATCGAGGCAATGGCAGTCGGCTGCCCGGTCGTCTCGACCGACGCGCCGCATGGGCCACGTGAGGTTCTGGGCGACGGCCGCTTTGGCCGGCTGGTGCCAGTCGGCGATGTAGATCGCTTCGCGCGGGCGATGGAGGAAGCCTTGCGCGAGCCGGGCGATCCGAATCCGCGACGGAACTGGGCAAGGGCCTTCTCGGTTGAGGCGAGCGCGGACCAGTACCTGCATGTGGCGGGTCTGAACTCGCGCGTGGATGAAAGCGTGGGGTGAGGCATAAAAATGCGGGTTTCGGTCATTGTTGCGGCGTTCAATGTGGCGGACCTGGTCGGCCGGGCGCTGGAAAGCGTTCGTGCGCAGACGTTCGAAGACTGGGAAGTCATCGTCGTCGACGATGCATCCACCGACGGCACGCCCTATGCGGTGGCGTCCCTTGCGGAGATCGACGCCCGCATTCGGCTGGTGCGCCAGGAGGTGAACCGGGGCCCGGCCGCCGCTCGCAATCGCGGCATCGAAGAAGCGCTCGGCGATTGGGTGGCCGTCCTCGACGCGGACGATGCGTGGCGGCCGGAAAGGCTGGAGCGCATGCTGGCGGCCGCCGCGAAGGCGGACGCCAATTTCGTCGCAGACAACCTGATCTTTGTCGATGAGCACTTGCGTCGCGAGACCGGCGCGGCTTTCGACATTTCGGATGAGATGATCGCCTTCACTGCCGAGGCCCTGTTCGCCCACCGCAACCCTTGGGACTACGGCATCCTGAAGCCGTTGATGCGGCGCAGTCTGCTGGCGGAATCGGGCGTTCGCTACGACGAGCGGCTCCGCTTCGGCGAGGATTTCCTGCTGACGTCCGAGCTTCTGTTTCGTGGCGCGCGCGCCGTGCTGACCGGGGCCGGCTACTATCTCTACACGACGCCGGTCGGCCATCTCAGCCGCCAGCGGTCGGCGGGATCGCGGTCGACCACATCGCTGGAATCCCTCATGTGGATCACGGAGGTGCTGGAGAAGCGCTACCGGTTGCGCATCACGCCGCAGATAGCGCAGGGTCTCGCGCGTTGCCGGCGGCGGATCGAGCAGCGCCTCGTGGCCCGCGAGATCACGCGTCTGCGCAAGGAACGCAGTCTGTCCGGGTTGACGGCCTATCTTCTCGGGCATCCGCGTGACGCCGTGCGCTACCTGGTGAAATCGAAGACGTGGGGCAGGGCGTTCGGCGGCTGATCGATGAAGTCGGGGGTGGGGGCTTCGGAGGACAGGACATGCAGATCAGGGTGAAGCGGCTGTTGCGGACGGCAGTCGCGGAGACGCGCGGCCGTTTCATGATCGCCACCGGACGCGGCCCCGGCGAACGCGGTCCCTTCAAGGTCTTCGTCGTCGGATCGGGCCGCTCCGGCACGCACTGGCTCGGCTACATCCTCGAGGCATTCCCGAACACGCACGTCACCGTCGAGAAAGAGCCGATCTTCCCTTGGGTGGTCGAGATGGCCCAACACCCGGAACGCGAGCCCTCGCTCTTTCCGCGGCTGGCGGAGCGCTACCGCGGCGAGCATCGCGTCGTCCTGCCGAAGCACTACGTCGACAAGAGCCACCCGAACCTGTGGATCGCGGAGCGGCTCGCCGGCGAGTTTCCCGAAGCCCGCTTCGTCGCGATCTGGCGCACGCTCGAGGGGACCGTCGCCAGCATGCTCAAGCACGATGGCGTGCGCCATTGGGTCGAGGCATGGGACAAGGAACCGTGCGCGAGCCGCTTCCTTGGCGTCACGGAGGACATGATCCCCGCGTACAGGCGGATGAGCATTGCCGAGCGATGCGCCGTGCGCGTGATCGCGCATCACCGCGAGATCGAGCGGCTCACCGACCGTCTCGGCGGCAGGCTTCACGTCGTCGCGTACGAGAGCCTCATCTCGTGGCCGGACCTCGAAGTGAACCGCCTCGCCGACTTCCTCGGTCTCAAGGTGCCCGACACCATCCCGATGCCGAAAGCCGAATCGCGGTCCAAATGGCGCACGCAGCTTACCGATCGCGAGCGCCTCGACATCCGCACTATTGCCATCGGGATGGAAGCGACGGACCTGCTCGACACGCGCAAGGCCGCCTGAGATTCACGCGCGCGTCAGGACGCGCTCGAAGCCACCGACCATCTTGTCGAACTGAAACAGGTTGGCCCGTCGCGCCGCCACGCTCCGCGCCGCGAGCGCGGCATCAGCGTCGCTGCGCAGCCGCTCGATGGCGGCAGCCCATGCGTCGACATCGCCGAGAGGCACCAGTTCGCCTGCCGTCGCGCCGTCTTCGTCCGCGATGGTTTCCCGCTGCTCTGGAATGTCGTGCGCGACGATGGGTACGCCCGCCTGAAGCGCCTCCAGCAGCGCGTTGCTTTGTCCCTCGAAATTCGAGCTCTGCACGAAAATGTCCGCTGCCGCGAGGAGATCGGGCACGGCATCGCGCGAGATCGGCCCGAGGAAGCGCACCTTTTCGGTCACGCCGAGTTCGCCCGCCATCTCCTCAAGGCTCGTGCGCAGAGCGCCGTCGCCAGCGATCAGCAGCAGGACGTCGTCCAATCTCTGAATGACACGGAGCAGCAGTGGATAATTCTTCTGCGGCGCCAGCCGGCCTACCGCGACGAGCGCCAGAACCCCGTCCGGAACCGCGAATTGCCGGCGCGCCGATTGCCGGTCGAGCGCCGAGGGACGCCAGCCGTAGAGGCCGTTGTGAACCACCACGGTCTGCTCCTTCAGGCGCGGCGGATAGGTATGGCACCCCTGGCGCACGCTCTCCGAAACCGCGATCACGTCGGTGTAGACGCCAAGCCACGCCCACACGGTATCCAGAGCCCGCCAGATCGGACGAATGGTCGCGACGGGCACCCGGTGCGAAACGATCCGGCGTTCCGCGCCGCTGGCGGCAGCCGCCGCGAGCCCAACCACCGAGGCCAGCGGCATGAATGTCAGCACCAGCGAGGGCTTCTCCGCCTGGACCAGACGCTTCAGCGCGCCGATGATCGAGAAGTAGCCGCGACGCCCGGCTGCGCCTTCGCCAGCAGCACCTCGTAAGGATGATCCGGCGATGGAATCGGCGTGACCTCGTACAGGAACACCACACGCGGATCGTGTCCGCGATCGCGCAGGCCACGCGCGAGGCGCAAAGCCGCGATCTGCGCGCCCGCCAGATTGACGAACGACACCAGGATCAGGATGCGGCGGCCGCTCATTTCGCGGCCTGCTTGGGCAACGGCCGTTCGACTTGCAGGCGCGGGTCGCCGGGCGTGTTGCGGATGGCGCCACCGTGGTCCGTGAACTCCGCAATCAGACGCCGGTCGGTGGCGTCGCGGTCGTCGGGCCGCGCCCCGACATCCGGGAGGATGGCTTTGGCGAGATCCTTGGCCGGAACCGCCTTCAGCCAGTCGAACCATATCGGCGGCGCGTCGACGTAGGGCACCTCGCCATCGCCCTTCTTGCCGGCTTTCTCGGTCGGAACGAACGCCTTGGTGCCGATCGCGACATTGTCGCTGAAGTAGATCTTCGAGCCGGGATTCACGCCGTGGTCGAAGGACCGCAGAAATTTATGCGTGTCCGGTCCCGCCACCACGAGATTGCCGACCACCGAGACATCGGTCGGGCCGGCTTCCGGCTTGCCGTAGATATGGAACGCGTTCGTGCCCGGATTGTAGATGAGGTTGTTGACCACGACCGCCGACACTCCGGCGTCGATAACCGGGTTCCGGTACTCGTTCGAGACGAAGAAATTGTCCTCGATGACGATGTTCCGCGCGCCCTTGCCGATCAGCATGCCCATCGAGTGCGTGACCTTCGGATGGATCGACTTGCGCAGCGTTTCCGCGATGATCGAACGGCGAATCCGTACGTTTTCCACGCCTTCGCCCCACACGCCGATGCCTTCGTCGATCGCCCAGGCGACCGAGCAATGATCGATCATGATATTCGCGACCGGCCGCCCCTTCGGACCGAGGTCGATGCTGATGCCGTCGCGCGCCGAGGGCCCGGAGCCCGGCTTCTCGCCGACCCGCACGCGAAGATCGCGAAGGATCACGTCACTGGCGCGCACCTGCACCTTGTCGCCGAGGATCGAGATGCCCGGCGATGGCGCTGTCTCGCCGGCGACGGTGACGTTGCCGTTGTAGACCGTCAGCGGCTTCGTCAGCACGATGTCGCCTCCGACCGTGAAGACGATGTGCCGGCGCCCGCCCATCGACAGCGCGGCGCGCAGGCTGCCGGCCCCGCCGTCGTTCAGCGTGGTCACTTGGATGGTCGCGCCGCCATCGCCGCCGGCGGTCGGCCACTCGGCGGCATGTCCCGCACTCGCGGCGAGGAACGCCGCGCACCAGGCGCAGAAGGCGGCGAGCGCCCGCATCGTCACGACCACCCAGCCACGGCGAGATAGCGATCGACCGCTGCGTCCAGACTGAAGTCGCGCGCGCGTTCCATGCGGGGCTCCCTGTCCCCGGGTGCATCCAGCGTCTCGATGATTGCCTCGGCCATCGCGCCGACGTCCTCGCGCGGCACGATCCGTCCGAGTTCGCCGTCGTTCAGAATTTCGCGCGGACCGCCGAGGCAGTCGGTCGCGACCACGGGGCAGCCGCAGGCCATTGCCTCGATCAGCGCGGTCGGCAGGCCCTCCCAGTCCGACGAGAGCACATAGACCCCAGCCCGCACCATGAAGCGGAAGGGGTTCTGATCGAACCCCGGCATGGCGACGTCGCTCTCCACGCCGAGGGTGCAGGCGAGCTGCTCGTATTCGTGGCGGAGTTCACCGTCGCCAAGCAGCATCAGCCGCGCCGGCCGCTGCCGGCGCACAGCCGCGAAGGCTTTGATCAACAACGGGAAATTCTTCTGGACGCTGAACCGGCCGACGCCCAGGATCACCGGCGGGCTGCCTGGCTTGAACCATGGATGATTGACCGGTTCCGCCATCTGTTCGGTCAGCCGGTCGGTGCGCACGGGGTTGTGCAGCAGCGCCACGCGCGCGGCCGGCACGCCCACCGCTTCGGCGATATCGTCGCGCACGCCTGCCGATACCGCGCCGATCAGGTCGGCCCGCCGGTAGAGCCAGGGGACCAGTCCGTAGGACAGCCGCACGAGCCCGCGCTTCATCGTGCGGTTCAGCGAATACTGGTTTCGCTCCACCACGATCAGGCGCGTGCGCGTCCGCGCCAGTGTGTTGGCGATGACGGCGGCGACATTGGTGTGGGTCAGCGACGAGACCAGCGCGACCGGCTTCCGCGTTTCGATGTAGCGCTTCAGCCCGATGACGCTGGTCAGCGTTCGCCGTTGTGGCAGTTCGATGACGTTCACGCGTGGATCGAGTTCGGAAAAGAACGAACCGCGCCGATCGATAACAATTAAATCAGTTGGAACACCTCGTGCCACAATCCCGCTCAAGAGTCGCGTCACATTGCGCTCGGCGCCGCCCTCACGGAGGTCCTGTATGAAGAATGTGAGGACGCGGTCTGCCAAGGGGATCGTCTCGCGGAAGTGATTTCGGAACGTGCCGCAGGTTTGTGGCCACTCCGTGTTTCGATCGAGGAATGACGCATACGTCGTGTGCATTTTCGATGTGCTCAGGACGCAGGCGGTTTGAATTAATTTGATGCAGTAGGCGTACGCGTAAGGGGCGACTGAGATCGGGGGCTGTCCTTCCACACCGGGGACAAGCTCATGTCATTGAATGCGGCACTGGGGAATGCGAACGGACTTGTAGAACACGCCACTGGAGTTCATTTCCCGCGCATGGTTCTCGGGGGATTGCCGGTGGCCGTACTGGACCGACAGCAGACGGCGCGGCTGACGATTGCGGCGGCGCTCGCGCGGCGTGGGCAACACCGTCCGTGCCTCTTTTTCACGACTGCCAACGGGCAGGTGATCTCGCTTTCGGCCGCCGATCCCTCGGTACGCCGGCTCTTCGAGAAGGCTGACCTGATCAGTGCCGACGGCATGTCGGTGGTCTTTGCCTCACGCCTGGGCGGCGGCATGCATCTGCCGGAGCGGGTCGCCACGACGGATGCCTTCCACGACGCGGCAAAGATCGCCTGCGAAACCGGCGCAACCTTCTATTTTTTCGGCGGAAATGAGGATGTCAGCCGCCGCGCCACCGCCCGCGCCCAGGAGCTTTATCCAGACCTGCAGATTATCGGCCGGTCGTCCGGCTACTTCGATCCGGAAGAGGAATACGACGTCGTCGAGCGCATCAACGATGCCGCGCCGGATGTGTTGTGGGTCGGCCTCGGTGTGCCGTATCAGCAGCAGTTCATCCGCCGCAACCTGCGGAAGCTCACCGGCGTCGGCGTCGCCAAGTCCTGCGGCGGCCTCTTCGATTTTCTCGCCGGCAAGAACCGGCGCGCGCCCGAGTGGATGCAGAAGGTCGGCCTGGAATGGGCCTTTCGCGTCATGGAAGAACCCGGCCGCCTGGTCTGGCGCTACATGACGACAAACCCGCACGCAGCCTACTGGCTGGCGCGCTCCCACGCCCCCACAAGCGAAGGCATCCTCGACGCCGACGTGAAGATGTAAGCGCGCCACATGGCGAGTGTGTATGCGTCTGAGTTTGTGCGTTCGCCTGCCGGTGTCGAGGCGCCGGTGGATGATGTCGCGTGGTTCGAGAAAGCACTGGTCGTCGCGGCCTTCCTCGTTTTTCTCGGCGCGTTCAGGACCATCCTGCTCGGCGGCGGCGATGACGATCGCACCGACGGCTCGGCGATGTTCCAGCTGGTTTCCGGCGGCATCTACCTTGTCTCGCTGGTCATCGTGCTGGCGCGTGGCGTTCCCATCTGGGCCTTCACCATCCTCAAGCGGGCGTGGCCGCTCGTCCTTCTGACGTTCCTGACTCTGATCTCGACGCTGTGGTCACAGGACCCGGGCCCGACATTCCGCCGGGCCGCTGCCTTGATCCTGTGCACATGGTTCACGCTTTACGTCGTCATCCGCTTCAGTCCGCGCGCATTCTTCAATCTGCTTGTCATCGCCTTCGCGGTGCTGATCGTCGCTTCGATCGTCGCGGCGGGCATCCCTGGCCAGGGGATCACGCCCGGCGGCACCTATGCCGGCGCCTGGCGCGGGATGACCGGAAACAAGAACGAGCTCGGCCGCGTCATCGCGCTTGCGGTCGCCGTTCTGCCCGCGGTCGCGCTGCTGGGGCTGACGGATTATCGCCGCACGGCGCTGGCTTTCGGCGCGCTCGCCGTGCCGGTTCTGTTTCTCTCGCACTCGGCAACCTCCCTGGTTTCTGCGGTTCTGGGCCTTGGATTGGGCACCGTGGTCTACGTGCTGTTCGGCGGCAGGATCGGTCGCTACCGGCTGCGCGTGGAACTCCGCGTGGTCTTTGGGTTCATCGCCGTCGTCAGCGGCCTCACGCTGTTCACCGTGGCCTGGACGCCGCTGCTGGAAGCGCTCGGCCGCGATCCGACGCTGACTGGCCGCACCAAGCTTTGGGACTGGGCGCTCGAGGCCAACAAGGATCGTCGCTGGCTCGGCTCCGGCTATCGCGCATTCTGGATCGACGAGAACACGCGATACTTCTTCGTCGCCTTCGCCTGGAACAAGGGACCGGAAGGCGAACGTTCCGATTCCTTCAGCGGCCCGACGCACGCGCACAGCGGTTATGTCGACCTCATCCTCGATGTCGGCCTTCTCGGCCTATCTGTTTTTATTGCAACAATTCTTGCCGCGCTCGCCGCTCTGCGCAACGCGATCAGGAAAGGCAATTTGGCACTCGGCTTCATTTTTGCCGTGATTACCGTGTTCCTTCTTGTCTACGCGGTCACGGCGCGATCGATCCTTCAGCAAGCTGAAGGTCTGTGGCTGTTGTTCGTAATTTTATTCCTCTTCTCGATAAAGGAGAGCTTGCACACTCGACCGCAATTCATCCGATCAGACGTCAGGGCTGGGGCCTGAGTTCTGTGGCGCAACAAGGCGACGATGGGGCGCACCGCATGATGTTCCACCAAGGCCCTGATCTGTTTCGGGGTGCGTTTGTAATGGCAGTACGCCGCGCGCGTTTTATCGCGGCGATCGTTTCCGTGTCAGTCCTCGGCGGGTGCACCGTTTTCCCCGCCGACGGTCCTTCTCCGCAGGCCGTTGTTGCCGAAGCACGCACGGCCGCGGCTCCGTATCTGCTCATTCAACTGACTCCGGACGTGGTCTCGCTGTTGACGCCCGACAAGCGGCCGGGCCTCAGTTCGATGGCCGGCCCGCGCGGTCCTGTCCCGCGCGTGATGGTCGGTATCGGCGACGTGCTTTCGGTGACCGTCTTCGAGGCTGCCGCTGGCGGGCTCTTCATTCCCAATCCCGGCAGCACGCGGCCCGGCAACTACGTCCAGCTGCCCGACCAGATCGTCGACAATGCCGGCGAAATCACCATCCCCTATGCGGGGCCCGTCAAGGCTGCCGGCCGCAGTATTCCCGACATCCAGGCCGACATCGTCAACCGGCTGAAGGACCGCGCCATCGAGCCCCAGGTGGTCATCACCCTGAAGGACCAGAAGGCGTCTCAGGTCAGCGTCCTTGGCGAAGTAAACGCGCCGTCGCGCTTCGCGATCAGCCCGTCCGGCGACCGTGTGCTCGATGTGATTGCGCGGGCCGGCGGTCCGAAACACCCGGGCTACGAGAGCTACATCACGATCCAGCGCGGCAGCAAGGAAGGCACCGAGCTGTTCGATACGCTGGTCTCGCGTCCGGCCGACAATGTCTACATCCGCGCCGGCGATACGATCATCGTTTCCAATCGCCCGCGCACGTTCGTTGCGCTCGGCGCATCCGGAAAGAACGGTCAGATTCCGTTCGATGCCGAGCACATGACCCTGTCCGAGGCTCTCGGCAAGGCAGGCGGTCTGCTCGATGAGCGCGCCAACCCGAACTACGTCTTCCTCTATCGGCTGGAAGCGAAGGACTCGCTGAGGCAGATCGGTCAGCCTGCCGACTACTTCGCCAGCGATCTCGTCCCGACGATCTATGCGGTCAGTCTGCGTGATCCTTCGGGCTACTTCCTCGCCTCGCAATTCTATCTGCGCGACAAGGACGTTCTCTACGCCACGAATGCGCCGACGGCCGACCTGTCCAAGGTGTTCGGTCTCGTCCGCGGCGTTGCCGGATCGACGCGTGATGTGCGCTCGTTCTGAGCGGATCCGATCCGCGCTGGCGCGCCATGCGCGCCGGCGTTCGAACTCATGGCGAATGCGGCGGGTGAACTGAGAATGCGGAAACAGGGGCCTCCAGATGCTTGACCGAACACCGAAGGATGTGCCGGCGTCGGCGCAGGGCGCGGCCGGCGATATCGAAATCGGGTTGCCGCAGTTGCTTGCCTTTTTCCGGCGGCAGCGTTGGCCGATCATCATAACGACGGCCGCCGTTCTGGTGCTCGGCGCGCTCTATCTTGCCGTCACGCCGCCCACCTATACCGCCGCCGCGACTGTGCTGATCGATCCGCGCAAGGTCGCGATCTTCGGCAGCGGCAATGTGCTGGAGGACGCGTCTATCACGAACTCCGGAGTCGAGACGCAGGTCCAGGTCATCGAGTCCGGGCGGATCGCCCGCGATGTCGTGAAGCGCCTCGATCTCACCAACGACGCCGCGTTCATGTCGCCCGGTCCGGCCAGCCTGACATCCATGGTCAAGGGATGGGCCGTCGCCGCCAAGCGGGCTGTGTTCGGCAGCAGTCCCGAGCCGGCGCCCGCTGAAACCGGGGCGACCCAGGACGATCCGGTGGCGCGCGCGGCCGGCATCGTTTCCGGACACCTCAACGCCTCGCGTGTCGGATTGAGCTACGTGATCAGCGTCAGCTACACCTCGTCCGACCCGAACGAGGCGATGCGCCTCGCCAACGGCGCCGCGGAGGCCTATCTCGAGGATCAGGTCCAGGGCCAGGTGGATGCCGCGCAGCGGGCGAGCGAGTGGCTTGAGGGCCGCTTGACGGATCTTCAGCTCAAGGCATCCGACACCGCGCTGAGCGCGCAGGAGCGGAGCGCGATCCGCGCCACCTACGATAATTTCCTCGGGCGCTACACGCAGACCGTCCAGCAGCAGTCGATGCCTTTTGCCGACGCGCAGGTCCTGACGCCGGCGGTGGCGCCGACAAAGCCGACGGCCCCCAAGAGCCTGCTCGTCATACTCGGCTCGATGCTGGTTGGCGCGACGATCGGGGTCGGCATCGGCCTGTCGCGCGAACTGCTCGACAAGAGCATCAAGTCGCCGAAACAGATCGAGGCGCTGACCCACGTCCCCTTCCTCGGCTTCCTGCCGGCCTTCGAAATGCGTGCCGGGGCGATGCGCCGCCTCTCGAAGCGCGCGAGGAAGCAGATCGATGCCGAGGGTCATCGGTTTTCAGGTGGACCGGCATATTCGATCGCTCTGGCGGCGCCGTTCTCGCGGTATGCCGAGACACTCCGGGGCGTGAAGATCGCATCCCAGAGCGACTCGCGTGGACGGGTCGCCGTCATCGGCGTGATTTCCGCCGGTCCCGGCGAGGGCCGGTCGACGGTTGCAGCCAACCTTGCGCGCCTGCTGGCCGAGGAAGGCACCAAATCCATCCTCATCGACGGTGACGTGCGCAACCCGACGCTTTCGCGGGACTTTGTGCCGCCGAAGTCGCAGGGGCTCGTCCAGGTCGTCTCGGGCACGGCGCGCATTTCCGACGTTCTGTGGACCGATCGGGCGTCGCCGCTGACCTTCCTGCCCGCCGGCAGCGATGCCGAGGCGAATCCTCCGAGCGGCACATTGAGCGCACCGGCGACGAAGGCGGTGATCAACGCCTGCCGCCAGCAGTTCGAGGCCGTAATCGTGGATTTGCCCGCCACAATACCGGTGGTGGACGTTCGCGCCGCCGCCCACCTCTTCGATGGGTTCCTCATGGTCGTCGAATGGGGGCAGACCAGCGAGGAGAGTCTCGCGCGTGCGGTGTTATCCACAGGCCTTGAGGATCGCATCCTCGGGGCCGTTCTGAACAAGGTGAACCTGCGGTTAATGAAGCGGTTGGAGGGTAGCGACCGGGGCGCGGCCGCGCCTTTTGGCAACTATTTCCAGTCTTATCGGCATATCGCCTGACAAGTTGCGTCCAGGCCACATTGTGGCATCACCGACACGCGGCCAAGCCTTTGGTCACGTGAGGCGAAGCCGTGCTTGCATTACAGCCGGCTAATTGGCAACACAGCGACAGCGGACCAGAGGTGACCGGGCGAAAAGCCTGTGGCTCGCGAAGAGCGCCGTTGGACGCACCGCCAATGAACGAATTCGCTTTCGGCACAAATATCGTCGACTTCGCCGTCGTTGCCGCCGTTCACCTGTTTGCTGGCCTGGCGCTCGGCAGGTGGTTCCGCTTCGGCGTACTGCTGCCGGCCTTTGCCGTTGTGCTCGTCGAAAGCCTTGCCGGAGATTTCCGGCTCGGCATCGCGCCCTGGTACCTGCTTCTCGTCGCCGGCATTGCCCTTGTTCAACTGGGCTACGCGGCGGCCAGCCGCTTCAGTCAGCGCCGGCCGGCCGAGCACCATTCCCAGTCCGTTCAGCCTTCGACGTCGAAGTAGGCTGCCGCAGGCTCTTCACGGGCACGCCCTCGGAGCCGCGCCCGATCGACCTGTATATGAAGCCCGCCGCGAGCATCTCCTCGGAACGATAGATGTTCCGCAGGTCGACAATGATCGGCCGCACCAGCCGTGAGCGCAGCTCCGCCAGGTTCAGTGCGCGGAACTCCTCCCACTCGGTCACTATCACCAGCGCATCGGCGCCCGTCGCGCAGTCGTAGGCATCCGTGGCGTAGGTAACCGCAGGCATCAGGGCCTTGGCCGACGCCATGCCGACCGGGTCGAAGGCGCGGACCTTGGCGCCCGCTTCGAGCAACGCATCGATAATGTCCAGCGACGGCGCCTCGCGCATGTCGTCGGTGTTGGGTTTGAACGTGAGGCCGAGGATCGCCACCGTTTTCCCCTCCGCCGAGCCGCCCAGCGAATCGAGGATCCGCATGCCCATCGCACGCTTGCGGTCGGTGTTGACCGTGCTGACGGTGCTGACCACGCGCATCGGCACGTCATACAGGTCGGCGGTACGCAAAAGCGCGACCGTATCCTTGGGGAAGCATGAGCCGCCGTAGCCCGGCCCGGGATGCAGGAATTTCATGCCGATGCGATTGTCGAGGCCGATGCCGCGGGCGAGATCCTGCACATCCGCGCCCACCGCCTCGCAGAGATCGGCCATCTCGTTGATGAAGGTGATCTTGGTCGCGAGAAACGCGTTGGCGGCGTATTTCGTCAGTTCCGCCGTGCGGCGATCGCTGAACAGGATCGGCGACTGGTTGAGGAATAGCGGCCGGTAGATCTCGGACATGACCGCGCGCGCCGCCGCGTCCTCGGTGCCGATGACGATGCGGTTGGGGTGCTTGAAGTCCTCGATCGCCGCGCCTTCGCGCAGGAACTCCGGATTCGACACAACCGAAAACTCGGCGTCGGGCCGCGCCTTGCGGATGATCTCCTCGACCTCGTCGCCGGTGCCGACCGGAACCGTCGATTTGGTGATGATGACCGTATAGCCATCGAGCGCCGCCGCGATCTGCTCGGCTGCGGCGCGCACATAGGTCACGTCGGCATGACCGTCGCCGCGCCGGGCCGGTGTTCCGACCGCGATGAAAACGGCATCCGCCCGCGCGACCGCGGCGGAAAGCGTGGTGGTGAAGGAGAGGCGCTTCGCCGCCCGATTGCTTTCGATCAGCTGCTCGAGGCCGGGCTCATAGATCGGGATG
Organism: uncultured Alphaproteobacteria bacterium; assembly: GCA_963798195.1. Classification (GTDB taxonomy): domain Bacteria; phylum Pseudomonadota; class Alphaproteobacteria; order Rhizobiales; family Kaistiaceae; genus CAVSRC01. Next base: position 30,317 of record CAWCSF010000004.1, read on the forward strand.
CGGTTCTCCAGCAGCGCCTCGATCTTCTTTGCGTCGACATCGACACAGGTGACCGTGTGGCCGAAATCGGCAAGGCACGCACCGGTAACCAATCCAACATAGCCGGAGCCGATGATGGCGAGTTCCATGGGTACAGTCTCCGCGTCGCGCCCGGACCGCCGGGCGCATATCTCATGTACGCGCCACCGGTCCGCAGGAGAACCCCCCTGGCCCCAAGAGGATTAATGCGACCCTCGCGGCCAATTTGTGCGTTTTGATGGCGACTGTGCGGCGCCGCAGCGACGATTGGTGCGCTGCGGTGTCGAGGCGGCGGGATCGTTGCAGAAAAGGCGCTCGCGCAGGTCCCGGATTCCGCAGGATTTGCGCGTATTTGCGGTCGACTTGAGCCGTTTCGAGCCCCATGCGCTTCCCGGCTTCGGCTGCAACTGGACAATCCGGACCGTGGGATATTGGCTGGCTCTCAATGCAGGGTGACCTTTCCAGCGCCCTGAAATAATGAATGCCGGAGAAGGCAGGCGGGGGAGGCCATCGCGTGAAGATCACAAACGTTCGCGTGCGGGAAGTCGAAGGAACGATGCCGACCGACGGCACGTTCTGGGAAGAACGGCTGGTTCGGCCGGTCGACATCTATCCCGAATATCGCCGCGAGATGGGGACGCCGGGCGGCGCCCAGATCGACGACCGCAATTTCCGCATCAGGACGTGCTTCGTCCAGATCGAGACCAGCGACGGCACGGTCGGGATCGCCGGGCCGACAGTGGCGGATTCGGGCCGCATCATCCTCAGCCAGTTGAAGCCGCTGCTGATCGGCAAGGATCCACTGGCGACCGAGTTCCTGTGGGACCTGATGCACCGGTTCCAGGTTCACGGCCGTCAGGGCGACGCGATGATCGCGCTCTCCGCGGTCGATTGCGCCCTTTGGGATATCAAGGCCAAGGCTTTCAACCAGCCGCTCTGGCGGCTCCTCGGCGGCAAGACGCGCGAGGCGACGCCGGCCTATGCGTCGATGCTCGGCTACAACGTCACGGACATGGCGCGCGTGCGCGACCGGGCGCTGGAGTTCAAGGCGCGCGGCTACACCGCGCAGAAGTGGTTTTTCCGCCACGGGCCGATGAGCGGCTACGAGGGGTTGAAGCTGAACGTCGCGCTGGTGCGCACGCTCCGCGAGACGCTCGGCGACGACTACGACATCATGCTCGATTGCTGGCAGAGCATGAATCTCGACTACGCCGTCGATCTGTGCGACCGCATCGCCGAATACCGCCCGCGCTGGCTCGAGGAGCCGTTCATGCCGGACCGCATCGACAGCCACGTCAAGCTGAAGGCGAAGACGTCGATCCCGCTGTCGGGCGCCGAGCACGAATACACCCGCTGGGGCTTCAAGCGGTTCATCGAGAAGGATGCGCTGGATATCCTCCAGCCGGATATCTACTGGTGCGGCGGTCTTTCCGAGACGCTGAAGATCACGGCCTACGCCACGGTCCACGACCTGATCGTCATCCCGCACGGCCACTCGACGCAGATCGGCTCGCACTTCGCCGTGGCGCAGTCGCCGATCCACACGCCGTATCAGGAATATCTGGACAAGTGGAACGACATCCACATGTTCTTCCTCGCCAACCCCGTGTGGCCGCAGAACGGCATGATCACGCCGCCGGATGGGCCGGGCGTTGGCATGGAGCTCGATCCTGCCAGGATCGAGAGCGAGCGGGACCTGTAGGGCGGTTTCGACCCGCGAAACGGGAGACGGCGCGCGCTGGCGGTGTTCCGCGCGCGCCGCTAGGTTCGCGGGGTCTGGGGTAGGACCTCTCACGGATATGACGCGCTGATGTTCAGGCTGCCGCCGCGGACCTGCGACTCCCACTGCCACGTCTTTGGCCCGTCCGCCCGCTTTCCCTTCATCGCCAAGCGCGCCTACACGCCTGCCGACGCCCCGAAGGAAGTCCTGGCCGCGCTTCTCGACCGGCTCGGCATCGATCGCGCGGTGATCGTGCAGGCGAGCATCCACGGCACCGACAACGGCGCGACGCTGGAGGCGATGCGGTCCGATCCCGAACGCTATCGCGGCGTCGCCATGATCGACGATGACACGCCGGACAGCGATCTCCCCGCCATGCACGAGGCGGGCATGCGCGGCATCCGCTTCAACTTCAACCGGAACCTCGGCGGTTTCCCCGACCTCGACATTGTGCGCCGGTCGGTCGACCGTGTGAAACATCTCGGCTGGCACCTGGTCATGCAGATCGACGGCGTGGATGCGCCGGCGCTGACGCCGTTCATCCGCGCGCTTCCCGTCCCCTTCGTCATCGATCACATGGCCCGTTGCGATGTCGCCAAGGGTGTGGAGCAGCCTGACTTCAAGGCGGTCCTCGAGCTGATGAAACTTGACGGAGCCTGGATCAAGATTTCCTGCCCGGAGCGCATGCAGGCTCCGCCCTATCGCGACGTCATACCCTTTGCCCAAGCCCTGATTGCGGCGCGGCCGGACCGCGTCCTCTGGGGCACCGACTTCCCGCACCCGAACCTGAAGGTGCTTCCCGACGACGAGGACCTGGTCGATCTCGTCCCGCTCTATGCGCCGACGGCGGAGGAGCGTCAGCGCATGCTGGTCGACAATCCCGCGCGCCTCTACGACTTTCCCGTCTAGGCGAACGCCGTGGATCACCAGCGCATCAGGATTACCGATGTCACGCTGACGGTCTTCCGCTGGACCGGTCTCGCGCCCGTCACCTACACGCGCCAGAGCACGCCCGGCGGCGGCGAAGCCAATATCGGTCTCGTCACGATTTCCACCGACGCCGGCATCGACGGCCACGCCTTCCTCGGCTCGTCATTCCGCCCGGTCGATATCGACGCGCGCGGGCTGATCGACGTTCTGAAGCCGCTGCTCGTCGGCAAGAACCCCCTCGACCGCGAAGAACTCAGCCGTCTGATGCTGTCGCGCGCCCGCGCGGTCATGCTGCGCACGATCGGCGCGCTCGACGTGGCGCTGTGGGATATCGCGGGCAAGGCCGCCGGGCTGCCGATCCATCGCCTCATCGGCACGGCCCGCGCCGCCGTCCCCGCCTACGCCAGTTCCTCGACACTGAAGTCGATCGAGGCCTACGAGGATCAGGCGCGTGAGGTGAAAGAAGCTGGCTACCGCGGATACAAGATGCACCCGCCGCACGATCCGGTGCTGCATGTGAAGATGCTGGAGCGCGTGCGCGCTGCCGTCGGCGACGACTATCCGCTGATGTTCGACCCCTCGATGATCTACGGCTTCTCCGATGCCGTCAGGATCGGCCGTGTGCTTGAGCGTCTCGGCTACCTCTGGTTCGAGGACCCGCTGCCGATCGACGATATGTACAATTACGCCAAGCTCTGCGCCGCGCTGGATGTGACCGTGATGGCGACGGAGTACAGCCCCGGCGGCTTCCACGGCTATTCGCAGTGGATCGCGGCCGGCGCCACCGATGCGTTGCGCGGCGACGTCGCGGTCAAGGGCGGCATCACCGCCTGCGTCAAGGGCGCCCATCTCGCCGAGGGCTTCCACATGAAGTTCGAGCTCCACCACGGCGGCAACTCGCTCAACAATGTCGCCAATCTCCATGTCGCCCTGGCGATCGCCAACTGCGACTGGTTCGAGGTGCTGCTGCCGCACGGTGCGCAGAAATACGGCCTTGTCCGCGATCTCGACATCGATGCGGAAGGCATGATGGCGTTGCCCGGCGACGGCGCGGGTCTCGGCGCGGAGATCGACTTCGATCTCATCCGCCGCAACACCGTCGCGGTGCTTTCCTAGTCAGGCGCGATAGAGCGTCCGCGGGTTGTCGACGAGGATGCGCGTGCGCGTCGCCTCGTCCGGCACCCATTCGCCCAGCAGGTCGAAGAGGTCGCCGTCGTTCGGCATCGTGCGGTTGTTCATGCTGACATGCGGCCAGTCCGATCCCCACACCAGCCGTTCGGGCGCATGCGCAACCAGCGCCCGCGCCATCGGCGTCACGCTGGGGTAGGGCGGCTCCTCCTGCGTCACCCGCATCGGCCCCGACAACTTTACCCAGAAGCGTCCGGTATCGAGCAGCCTCAGGAGCGCCTGGAACGTCGGCTGGTCGACACCGCCGGCCGCGGGAATGTGCGCGAAGTGATCGAGGACGATGGCGTGGTTCGGCAGCTTCAGCATCTCCGCGCCGGCGTCGAGGATCTCGGTCGTGTGGCCGTAATATTCGATGTGCCAGCCGAAATCCGCGACCATCGCCGCGACTTCCGGCGAGAGCGGCGGCAGCGCGCCGCCGTGCAGGGGATTGACGAAACGGGTGCCGCGCACGCCGATCTTGTCCAGCATCCCGATCTCGTCGCGCGTCACGCCCTCGGGAAGCAGGGCGACACCGAGGAAGCGGTCCGGGAATTGCGGCAGCGTGTCGGCGAGATGCCGGTAGTTGCGGCCATAGCCGCCGCCGCTGACCACAACGGCGCGGCTGATGCCGAGCGTGTCCTGGAGCGCGATCTGCGTTTCGGGCAGTGCGTCCTCCGAGACGTATCGCGAGCCCGGATTGAACGGATACTTCGCCGCCGGGCCGAAGAGATGCACGTGGCAGTCCGTCGCCCCGGGCGGACAGGCCAGCCTGGGACGCTTCGTGTTGGGATCGGGCGGCTGCGTGAGAGGTGGTGTTGTCATGGTCGGCTTCGGCTGTGCAGGCAATGCCTCAAAGTAGGCGTAGTCTCTGACGTAGGCGCTGCGAAACGCGGCCTGCAGACATTTCACTTAGCGAAATAGGACTGCTTGCATGATGCCCCGCTCCGTCACCGGCCCTACAGACGGGAGAGGCTACCGTTCCACAAGGGAGGAAACCATGATGGAAAAGCGGGCGCTTATCTCGCGTCGCGGACTATGGGCGGTGACGATCGGTGCGGCCCTCGCCGCGACCGGGCTCACCGGATTTGCACAGGCGGAAGACTGGCCCACCCGCCCGGTAACGCTCGTCGTGCCTTACGGCCCAGGTGCCAGCAACGACACGTTCACCCGGGCTCTCGCCGATATTCTGACCAAGAAGCTCGGCCAGCCGTTCGTCGTCGAGAACCGGCCGGGCGCGGGTGGCTTCACCGGCGCCAACTCCGTGTCGCAGGCTGCGCCCGACGGCTACACATGGCTTGAAATCCCGAATGGCATCGTCGGCTTCAAGCCGGTGATGAAGGTCGACATGGACCCGCTGGTGGACGTGACGCCGGTAGGTCTTCTGGCGCGCTCGCCGACGGCGATGGTCATCCCGGCCGACCTGCCGGTCAACAATGTGCAGGAGTTCATCGAATACGCCAAGAAGAACCCCGACACGACATTCTACGGCCATGCCGGTGTCGGCACGACGCAGCACCAGCACACCGAGCTGTTCAATACGATGACGGGCCTGCATATCAAGGACGTCAACTACAAGAGTTCGGCTGACGCTCAGACCGATCTCGTCGCCGGCCGCCTGCAACTGATGATCACGACCGTGGCGAGCACGCTCGGGCAGATCGAGGGCGGCCAGCTCAAGCTGCTGGCCTATAGCGACGACAACTATCCGCCCGGTTCGCCAAAGGCGCCGACCATGGCGGAAGCCGGCGTGAAAGGTATGGAAAGCGCGCAGATCTGGTGGGGCGTTTTCGGACCGAAGGGTCTGCCGGACGACCTGAAGATGAAGATGAACCAGGCCATCAACGACGCGCTGAAGGATCCCGCCTTCGTTGCGCTGGTGGCGAAATCCGGCGCGACGCCCGCGCCGGTGACGCCCGACGAGTTCGCCGAGGCCATCAAGGAAGAGCAGGTAAAGGTCGCGGACTTCGTCAAGAACACCGACCTCGCCAAATAGAAGCAATCTGATCGTTCCGGGCCGGTGCACGCCGGGCCGGAACGATCAGGAAGACAAACGAGCTTTTACGAAGCCGGGCAAACCCGGTGACTGAGGCTCCGGGATCAGCCCGGGGCCTTCTTTTTTCTGGCGGTGCGCCCTCAGGCTCGCGGCGGGTGGGCCTTTACCGCAGCCTCGTCGATGTCCGTGCCCCAGCCAGGCCGGTCGGGCAGCATCATCATCCCGTCCACGATCGCCGGCCGGTGTGTGTAGATCTCGTGCCGCCATGGCACCCCGTCGAGATCGGTTTCCATGATCCTGAGATTCGGGATCGTCGCGGCGAAGCTCAGGCTGATGAAATCCGAAAGGTCGCCGTAGTAGTTGTGCGGCGCTACGTTGACCGCGTAGGTGTCGGCCAGTTGCGCGATCTCCAGCGCTTCCAGGTAGCCGTTCCAGATCGGATCGACGATCGCCACGTCAACGCTCCTGGCGTCGAGGAACGGTCGGTAGGCGGCCGCGCCATGGAGGTGCTCCAGCGAGGCCACCGGCAGCCGCGTCGAGCGGCGTACATCGGCAAGCGCCGCCGGCTGATAGCTGTCCATCTCCAGCCACATGAGATTGAGCGGTTCCAGTGCCGCCGCCAGCCGGCGGAAGCCTTCGGGCTTGAAGAAGAAGTTCACGTCGAGCATCAGCTCGACATTCGGCCCCGCGCCCTCGCGCAGCGCTTCGAGCATGCGAACCGCGGCGTGCTCCACCGCTGGCGTGAGGTTCAGCTCCGGGTAGCCGCTGCCCGGCGTGGTCGTCGGACGATAATTGACGAAGCCGCCATCACCCGCCTCGAGGATCGTCGCCTTGAGAGCACCGATCCCGCGTTCGCGCACTTCGGCGCCGATGGCTGCGATGTCGTCGTAGGTCCGCGGCGCGGGGCGCTCCAGGTATTTGGCGTAGCGGGCGCGATAGCTGGCGCAATGCGACCAGTAAACCGGCACCCGCCGCCGGATCGGCCCGCCGAACAGCGCATGCACCGGCACGCCCAGCGACTTTGCGTACACGTCCAGCAGCGCGTTGCCGATGGCGGCGATTGCATGCTGGTTGATGCCGCCGGGCGCCTGGATCGTCTGCGCGTGCAGGTCGCTGACGATGGCGCGCACTTCCGTCGCGTCACGTCCGACCAATCCATCGGCGAGGGCACGGATGACACCGGTCAGCCCGTGGTTGCCCGAGCCCTCGTGGAACTCTGACCAGCCGACGATGCCCTCGGCGGTCTCTACCTTGAGGAACGAGAGCGTGCGCCAGCCGAAGTCACAGTGCAGGTCGACGAAGCGGGTGATCTTGACTGGCATGCGGGATCCCGGGTGGGTCAGTCCACCTCTTCCTCGGTGAAGATCTCGTCGCGCTTTTTCCCGATCGCGGGTAGCGACACGATGACCAGTATCACAAGCGTCGCCGCCAGCAGGCTGCCACTTATCGGATGCTGGATGAAAGTCATCGGGTCGCCGTTCGAGAAGACCAGTGCGCGCCTCAGATGTTCCTCCAGCAGGTCGCCGAGCACGAAGCCCATCAGGAACGGGGCCGGCTCGCAGCCGACCTTGTAGAAGATGTAGCCGAGCACGCCGAACGCGGCGAGCATGTAAACGTCGAAGCCGCTGTTGTTCACGGTGAACACGCCCACCGTCGAGAACACGACGATCGCCGGCAGCAGCAGCTTGTAGGGCACCTTCAGCATCGTCACCCAGATGCCGACCAGCGGCAGGTTCAGGATGATCAGCATGGCGTTGCCGACCCACATGGACGTGATGACGCCCCAGAAGAGATCGGGCTGGTCGCGCACCACGTTCGGGCCGGGCGTGATGCCCTGGATCATCAGCGCGCCGATCATCAGCGCCATCAGCGGATGCGACGGGATGCCCAGCGTCAGCATCGGAATGAACGATGTCTGCGCCCCGGCGTTGTTGGCCGATTCCGGTCCGGCGACGCCGGCGAGCGCGCCCTTGCCGAAGGTCTCGGGGTGCTTGGAGATGCGCTTTTCCAGCGTGTAGGAGGAGAACGCCGAGAGGATCGAGCCGCCGCCGGGCAGGGTGCCCAGGAACGAGCCCAGCAACGACCCGCGCGTGATCGGCCCGATGGATTCCTTCAGGTCCTGCCAGCTCGGCATGAGGCTCGTCAGCTTCGCCGTTCCGGTCGCCGTCGTCGGCATGTTCTCAAGGTTCCGCAAGACTTCGGCGACGCCGAAAATGCCGAGCGCAACGGCAACCGTGTTGAGCCCGTCGGTCAGTTCGATCATCCCGAGCGTGAAGCGGAACGCGCCGCTGTCCACGTCCGTCCCGACCAGGCCGAACAACATGCCGGTGATGATCATCGCCATGGCCTTCAGCACGGAGCCGTGGGCCAGCGCGGTGGAGGTGACGAGGCCGAGCAGGATCAGCGAGAAATATTCTGCCGGTCCGAATTTCAGCGCGATGGTGGTGAGCGGCAGCGCGACCACGGCGATCAGCAGCGTTGCGAACGTGCCGGCCGCGAACGAACCGATGGCGGCGATGGCGAGCGCCTTGCCGGCCTTGCCCTGGCGGGCCATCTGGTAGCCGTCGATGGCGGTCACCGACGACGAGACCTCGCCGGGCAGGTTCATCAGGATCGCGGTGGTCGAGCCGCCGTACTGCGAGCCGTAGTAGATGCCGGCCAGCATGATCATCGAGGCCGTTGGCGTCAGGTAGTAGGTGATCGGCAGCAGCATCGCGATGGTCGCCGTCGGCCCGATGCCGGGCAGCACGCCGATGAAGGTGCCGAGTAGCGCGCCGACGAAGCAGTAGAAGAGGTTGTCCGGCGTGAGCGAAGTGGCGAAGCCGATCGCGAGGTGGTGAAAGAGATCCATGGTGCTTACCTCCCGCCGAGCCAGGGCCCGATGACCGGGTAAGGCAGTCCGAGCGCGTAGACGAAGACCAGCACGCAGAAGATGCTGAGACCGATCGACAGCAGGATCGATGAGATCAGCGTCGCCCGGTCAGTGGACATCGAAGCCATGAACGTCGTCAGGATCAGCGATGGACCAAGGCCGAGCTTCCGGGCCGTCAGGCCGAATACGAACACCGCGCCGATGACCAGCACGATGCCGCGGATCGAGACCTTGCCGAAGACTTCCTGGGGCTTGTTGATGGCGTTGACGGCGATGGCGCCGCCGAAGCCGATCAGGATCACGCCGAGCAGCAGCGGAAAGTAGCCCGGCCCCATGTTGAGCGCGCGGCCGATGCGCAGGTTGAACCACGCGTTCAGCGCGAAAAACGCACCGATCGCGATGAACAGCAGCCCCGCGGCGACATCCTTGGTGTTGAGTTGCATGCTTCGTCCTCCCGCCCCTTGGGGCGCCCCTTCCGAATAAGATTACAGTCCGCCGCCCGCCAGCGGCGCATCGAGTGCCAGCACGTCGCGGCCGATTTCGCCGGCGTTGCGGCAGCCGACGTGCGAAAGCGTCAGTTCGTATTCGCGGCGGAGCAGCTTCAGCGCGTGCGCCGCGCCGGCCTGGCCGCCGACCGCCGTGCCCCACAGCACCGGCCGTCCGAGAAGCACAGCCTTGGCGCCAAGCGCGCAGGCCTTGACGATATCGCTGCCGCGCCGGATGCCGCTGTCGATCATCACGGTAACGCGCTCGCCGACGGCCTTCACCACACTCGGTAGCGCGTCGATCGGCGCCACGGCGCTGTCGAGCACGCGCCCGCCATGATTGGAGACCACGACGCCGTCGGCGCCGCACTCGGCCGCCTTTTCGGCGTCGTCGGCACGCAGGATGCCCTTGACCATCAGCGTTCCGGGCCAGAGATCGCGCAGCCGCGCCAGATCATCCCAGCTCACCGCGCCTTCCTTGCTGCGCAGCGCCGCCCCGGCGATGTTCTTCGCCTCGGGCGGATTGTTGGCGTGCCGCGGCATGCCGGTCGTCGTGAGATAACGGAGCAGAACGTTGAAGAGCCAGCCCGGACGCAGCAGGATGTCGCGCACCGTTCGGTAGCTTGGCTTGAACGGATTGCCCCAGCCGTTGCGGTAGTTGTGCTCGCGGTTGGTGCCGAGGCCAACATCGACGGTGACGACCAGCGCCTCATATCCGGCCCCGCGCACCCGGCGGACGAGGTCGGCGGTGAGCTGGTGGTTTTCCCAGATGTAGAGCTGGAACCAGAGCCGTCCGCCGGCTTCCGCGGCCACCTTCTCCAGCGGCGTGGTCGAGCCGATCGCCATGGTGAAGGGCACGCCGAATTCCGCCGCCGCCTTGGCGAGCGCCAGTTCGCCCTCGTACCAGCAGAGGCCGGCGGCGCCGGTCGGTGCGACGGCGAGGGGCAGCGCGCTCCGCTTGCCGAAGAGGTCTGCGCCGAGATCGCGCCCCGACATGTCGACCAGTGCCCGGCCGCGCAGCTTCAGCCGGCGATAAGCTTCGATGTTGTGCGCGATGGCGAGGCCGTCTTCAGCGCCGCGATCGACGAACTCGAAGATCCATTTCGGCAGCCGCTTCTGGGCGGCGGCGCGAAGGTCTTCGGCGTTGTAGCAGCTGTCTATGGCCGTACTGGAAAACATCAGGCGCCCGGCATCGGAGTGCCCGACTCGTACGGCGATACCTCAATCTGGTCGGCGCAGGTCGGCGGACACTTCGCCATGCTGGTCCCTCCCGAATGTCCGCCTCTATAGCGGAGGCCCCGAAACGCACGGCCTCCCGATCAATCGTATTCCGCTGTATGAAATGGGTGGCTCAAGTCGCGGCGCGCCGGGGCCCGAGCGATGCCATGATCTCGGGCAAACGCAGCCGCGCCGAGGCGGAAAGATCGTCGTAGATGCTGTGGCCGTGCGCATCGATCGCGACCGTCAGCGGACCGAAATTCTCCACCCGGAATCGCGTCAGGCGGAACTGCATGATGAGGTCGTCCCAGCCGGTTTCGATCACGTCGCGGACGCCCTCGGTGAGCACCGGCGCAGCCCCGCCGATCATGGAGAAATAGACGCAGCCGGTCTCCTGCATCGCTTTCACGCTTTCGGCGTCGAGCCCGCCCTTGCCGGCGGTCGCCGTGAGGCCGAAATGCCGGATGATCGTCGGCATGAAGGCGTTGAAGCGGGTGCTGGTCGTCGGGTTCACGTAGACCGGCGTGATGCGCCCGTCCTCCTCGCGGCTGAGGTTCCCCATGTGGAACAGCGTCTGCCCGGCGAGATCGACCGGCGGCGCTTCGCCCGAAGCGATGCACTGCATGATGCGCTGGTGCGTCGGAAAGCCGGCGGTGGTCACGATCTCGCCGTCGAGAAAGACGAGGTCGCCGAGCCTGAGCTTCGCCGCTTCGGCACGCTCCAGCGGCACCTTCAGCCGCCACTCACTCATGGCGAACGACTTCGCCGGAATTGTAGATGCGTGCCCGCGTGCGCCGGTTGATCCAGCAGTTGAAGGCGACCGCCACGGGCGTGAAGCCGTGGCCATAGGCGTGGTCGATGTGGACGCCGAGCGCGGTGGTCACTCCGCCGGTGCCCATCGGCCCGAAGCCGGTGGCGTTCACCGCCTTCAACAGCCGCTCTTCCATTTCGGCGAGCGCCGGCACCGGATTCGGCGAGCCGAAGGCGCGCAGCGTCTGCTGCTTGGCCATGTGGGCGGCGTGGTCGAACGTGCCGCCGATGCCGACGCCGATGACGACCGGCGGGCAGTGCTGCGAGCCCGCCTTCAGCACCACTTCCATGATGTAGGCCTCGATCTCGTCGAGGGTGGGGTAGCTGAAAATCTCCAGGGCGGCCCAGCGGCCGGAGCCGAGCGCCTTCGGCGAGCAGGTGATCTCGATGTAGTCGGCGCCCGAGATCACGTCCCAGGACACCATGGGGATGTCCTTGCCCTTGAAGCCGCGCTTGCCGGTCAGGGGATCGGTGACGAATTTCAGGATCGGCGGCTCGATCGTCTCGACCAGCTCGTCGAAGCCGTCGGAGATCGCCTGCTTGATGTCGCCGTCGAACTGCACGCCGGTGCCGATCTTGATGAAATAGACCGGGATGCCGGAATCGGAGCAGAGGAACGTGTCGTTCTTTTCCGCCCGTTCGGCGCTTTTCAGCATGAACTTGATCGTGTTGCGCGCCGTCTCGAGCGTCTCGTTCTCGTAGGCGGCGGCAAGCGCGACCTTGCTGTCCTCGGGAATCTTCTTCAGAGACCACTCGTAGAGGCTGCGGGTCGTGTCCTTCATCAGCTGATAGGTGACGGCCACGGTGATCCCCTGCGGACGGCGATGCCCGTAATGTTATCGTGCCCGGGCCGCGTGCGGACAAGCTATGCCGGGTCCGGTTTCAATGCACGAAACGCGCGGTGCGCGGGCTGGACGCGCGGCCAAAGTGGCCGCAAACCGCGCCTTTCAACGATAAGGAGAGAGCATGGCATCGGAGCCGATGGCCCTTGAGGCGGTGAAACTGGAGCGCTTCGTCGCGCGGCTTTACCGCGCCGCCGGTCTCTCCGAGCGTGCTGCCGCCACCATGGCGGCGGCCCTGGTCGAGGCCGACTTGCAGGGCCTGCCCTCCCACGGCGTCATGCAGAGCGAGGCCTATCTCGCCCGCCTCAAGGGTGGCTCGGTGACGGCGGCGGAGGAGGGCGTCATCGTCGTCGACCGTGACGCCAGCGTCGTCCTCGACGGCGGCAACATGCTCGGCCATCTGGTAGCCGGCCAGGCGATGGCGTTGGCGGTAGAACGCGCGCGCCGCTTCGGCACGGCGACGGTTGCCGTACGCAACGGTTTCCACTTCGGCGCCGCCGGGCGCTATGCCCTTGCCGCGGCGCGCGCCGGCTGCGTCGGCATCGCGATGTGCAATTCGCGGCCGGTGATGCCCGCGCCGGGAGGGGCCCAGCCGCTGGTCGGGACCAACCCGCTCGCGATCGCCATCCCCACCGAAAAGGAGCCGGCCATCGTCCTCGACATGGCGACGACCGAAGGATCGGTCGGCAAGCTGCGTATTGCAGAGCGCGCCGGCAAGCAGATTCCGGCCAACTGGGCCGTCGGACCCGACGGTGCGCCGACCACCGATCCTGCGGTCGCGCTGAAGGGCATGATGCTTCCTGCCGCCGGGCCCAAGGGCTTCGGTCTTGCGCTGGTCATCGACCTGTTGTGCGGCCTGCTGTCGTCGGGCGGCTGGGGCGATGCGGTTGCCGGAATGCGCGACGACCCGACGAAGCCGCCGAACTCCTCGCAGCTCTTCATCGCGATGGATGTGTCGCACTTTCGCGAACTGCCCGGGTTTCTCGCCGAGGCGACGGCCGCCGCCGAGCGTGTGCGGCAGTCGCGGCGCGCGCCGGGCGTGGAACGCATCTTCGTGCCCGGCGAGCGCAAGTGGGAGGCGGCGAAAGCCAGCGCAGGTATGGTCCGCCTCAACAGGGCTACGGCGGAATCGCTTCGCGGGCTGGCGGCAGATTTCGGCATCGCGGCAGACGAACTGGCATCCTGACGCCCGTGAGGTTTCATGCTGCGAAACATCGGACCGGCGCCGTTTGTTGCTTTCCAGCGCCTCGCTACGCATGGATAGCGTCGGCGGGGGCGGGGAGATGAGAGTTATGCGCGTCGTTGAGATCATCGCTCCTGGCGGACCGGAGATGCTTCGCCTGGCGGAGCGTGAGAAACCAGCGCTGCGCGCCGGCGAGGTGCTGGTCCGTGTGCACGCCGCCGGGGTCAACCGGCCGGACGTGCAGCAAAGGCGCGGTCTCTACCCGCCGCCGCCCGGCGCATCCGATATTCCCGGCCTCGATATTGCCGGCATCGTTGAAGAAACCGCCGCGGACGTCACCTGGCCGAAGCCCGGCGATTCCGTGTGCGCGCTCGTCACCGGCGGCGGCTACGCCGAATACTGCGCCGTGCCGGCGCTCCAGTGCCTGCCGCTGCCGGCCGGCTTCAGCTTTCTTCAGGCCGCGGCGCTGCCGGAGGTATTCTTCACCGCCTGGAACAACATCATCTGGCTCGGCCATCTGGCCGAGGGCGAGACGATGCTCTTCCAGGGCGGCACCAGCGGTGTGGGCATCGCCGCCATCCAGATCGCCAAACAGCTGCGTAGGGCAAAGGTCTTTGCCACCGCCGGCACCGCCGAGAAGCGCGCTGTCTGCATGTCGATCGGGGCCGATGGCGCGGTGGACTATCGCGGCGCATGGGACGACGAGGTGCGGGCGCTGAATGATGGACGCGGCGTCGATCTGATCGTCGACGCGCAGGCCGGCCCCTACACGGCGCGCGAACTCGATCTCCTCGCCGACGACGGCCGGCTGGTTCTCATCGCGACCCACCTTGGCGCCGCGGCGGAGGTCAATCTGCGCCAGATCGTACGCCGGCGGCTCACGCTCACCGGATCGACCATCCGCCCGCGTCCCCCCGCCTACAAGGGCCGCATCGCCGCCGAACTGTTGCGCGAAGTCTGGCCGCTGCTCGGCGATGGCCGCATCGTCATGCCGATCCACGCGACATTCCCGCTCGAGCGCGTCGCCGATGCGCACGCGGTTCTCGACGGCAACCAGCAGATCGGGAAGGTCGTCCTCGCGGTCGATCCCGAGCGGGCGCTTGTCGTCCCGCCTGCCAGCGCTCATAGTTCCTGACGACCGGCGGCGGTTTGCCGTGCGGATGCTGCTCGCGTCCGCGCGCCGCAGGCCCCGAAAGCGCGTGCAATGGCGTCATTTCCTCCGGTCCAGTCCGTCGTCCGCGCATTGAGCATCCTCAAGGACCTCAACACGCGCCGCGTGACCACGGTCCACCAGCTTCATCAGGTCACCCGGCTCCCCAAACCGACGATCGTGCGGCTGCTGGAGACGCTTGTCCGCGAGGGCTTCGTCGAGACCGACAAGCGCCTCGGCGGATATCGCGTCACCTCCACGGTGCAGACGCTGAGCGCCGGTTTCCACGGCGCGCCGCTGGTGGTCGAAGCCGGCCGCGCCTGGGCCATCGACCTGACGCAGCGGCTCAAGTGGCCGGCCTCGATCGCCGTTCTCGATGACGCGGCGGTGTCGGTGCGCTTCAGTACGATCCCCGACAGCCCGATGTCGCCGTTCCACGCGACCATCAACATGCGGCTCAGCCTCATCGCGCGGGCTCTGGGCCGCGCCTATATCGGCTTCTGCCCCAGGGAGGAGCGCGAGATTCTGATCCGCCTGTTGCGGCATTCGGATAATCCGGAGGACAAGCCGGACGATCTCGAAGGCGCCGTCGCCGAGATCGTGAAACGCGCCCGCCGCCAGGGTTTTGCCGAGCGATCGCAGAACGTCGAGCCGAAGTCGTCGTCCACCATCGCGGCGCCGATCATGATGGGGGAGAGGGTTCTGGCGACGCTGGGCCTGACCTATTTCCGCTCCGCCATCCCGCCGCGCGATCTCCGCCGCACTCTGGTCGGACCGCTCCTCGAAACGGCGCGCCACATCGAGAAAAGCATTGTCGCCCTCGGCCCCGACGCCGAGGCCGCTGACGCGCGGTCTGAGAAGGCGGCTAGTCCGGCGTGAACACCGTTTGCGCGATGTGGCGCACGCCGCCGTTCATCTGGATCGGGTCGTTCTTCAGGTTCATGTAGTAGATCGCCACCACGCGGCCGTCGGGCCGCTCGACAACGCGGGGATAGCCGAGATCCCAGCTCCCGCCGTCGTCGCGGAGGATGATTTCGCTGCCCCAGGTGCGGCCTTCGTCCTCGCTGATGCGGGCGCGGATTCCGAAAGGCGGCAGGCGATAGCCATAGACGCAGACGATCCGGCCGTCGCTGAGGCGCGTGATGTCGCCGGGCGCGCCCCAGTCGTTGACGCGCGAGGAGAACCGCCACGTGCGGCCGCCGTCCTCGCTCTCGAACATCTCCGTCCACAGGAGGCTGGTCGGGTCGCGCTGGCCGCGCAGCGTGGCGAGCAGCTTGCCGTTGGGGAGCGCGATGCCACGCGGATAGAAGTAGCGGTGGGCGCTGAAGCGCAGCGGCAGCGAGTGGTCGTTCTCGGCCGCGCCGTCGTCGATGATCGGCGTCATGAACGAGATGAACGTCCAGTAGCGGCCGCGATCGACGCTGCCATAGACCACGGGTCGGCGCTGCCATCCGTCGGCGCTCACCGCCGTCAGGAAGATAAGGCTCATGCCGTCGGCGCGGACCAGCGAGGAGCCGACGCCGGAAAGCGAGGCAAGACCAACCTGCGGCGCGATGATTGGCTTGCGCCAGGTCCGTCCGCCATCCGAGGAAGCGCGGATCCATGCCCGGCTGTTCGGGCGGAAATAGTCAGGCGTGGCGCCCGAGGCGACCAGCACGTTGCGGTCGGTGAAATCGAGCGGCGGCTCGTCGGCATAGTCCTGCGGCCCGTCGCTGAGCATCTGCTCCGGCGGCACGCTGAGGTCGAACAGCACCTGCAGCGACTTTTGGTCCCACGTCCCGCCATGGTCCGACGAGCGCAGGGTGACCATCTTCGGTCCAACCTTGGCGATCTCGTCGTGGTTCACATCCTCTGGCGCCGTGTAGGCCGCCGGTTTCTTCTTGAAGGCGAGGAGGTAGTCGCCGTCTCCGGTCACCCAGAACCCGCTGATGAACGGCCACCCGCTGAATTCGGCGTCGTTGCGATAGATGACGCTGTGCTCGGCGTCGCGCGCCTTGCGGGCGGGTTCGAAACTATTGGTCATCGGCCTGGGTCTGGATATGGAGAAGGATGTGAGCAGGGGCATTTACGGCGCTTGGCATGTCCGCGACAAGCGCGCGAAACCCGCCGCCGTCGACGGTTTCGTTACGCGAAACTGCCGCGCGGGAAAGAGCGCAATGCCCTGTTCCACATATCGAAATGGCCTAAGACACCATGCGGCGGGAGGGAGCCGATCCTGTTAAGCCTCTCCCGGGGCGCACGAATCGACGGAAGCGCATGAGCATAGCCACCACCGGCGCGGCGTTGCTCCAGATATCCTGGATCAACATCATTCTCTCCGGCGACAATGCCATGGTGATCGCACTGGCGTGCCGGTCGTTGCGCGGCAAGGAGCGTCAGGCGGGCATCGTGCTCGGCGCGACCGCCGCCGTGGTGCTGCGCATCGCCTTCACCCTCGGCATGACCGAGATTCTGATCCTGCCGTTTGCCCGCGCCATCGCCGGCGGCCTGCTCCTGTTCATCGCCATCAAGCTGCTGCTCGAGGATGAGGAGGAGGATGCCGCCGTTCACGGCCACGAGTCGCTGATGCGGGCGATGGGCACCATCGTCGTCGCCGATATCATCATGAGCCTCGACAATGTCGTTGCGGTCGCCGCGGCGGCGAAGGGCTCCATCCCGCTGATCGTCTTCGGCCTGGCGATGTCGGTGCCGATCGTGGTCGCCGGCAGCACGTTGATCGTCTCCATCGTCAAGCGCTTCCCGATCGTGGTGTGGATCGGCTCGGCCTTCCTCGGTTGGATCGCGGGCGAAACCATTGCCGGCGACGACTTCATCCATCTGATGATGCCGGGCGGCTTCTGGCACGACGCGGCGCCGTTCGCCGGCGCCGTGCTGGTGGTCGCCATCGGCATCGCCTGGACGGCGCTGCGGCGCAAGCCGGACCCGGCCGGCGAGTGACGGCCGGCACGTCCTGTGCGTTTCATGCCTCGAAACGCCGTCAATCGGCATTTCCGCGCCGCTTGCCGCGCATCAAGATGACGCCAACACGAATAGGGGGAGACGCATGTCCCAGACCAGGCCGCATTTCACCGAATTCCGACGCCGCCTGAAGGCGCGCGAGAACGTGTTCGGGACGTTCATCAAGAGCCCGACATCCCATCCGACCGAAATCCTCGGTTCGCTCGGCTTCGATTTCATCGTCGTCGACCAGGAGCATGCCGCCCTCGACCGCATGGCCATCGACCTGCTGACTCTGGCGGCGCGCGCCTCGAACATCGCCGCGATCGTGCGCGTCGGCGATCCCACCGACGCCAACATCCTCTCGGTGCTGGACGGCGGCGCCATGGGCGTGCTCGTCCCCCATGTCGACAGCGCCGAGAAGGCGAAGGAAATCGCCGCCGCCTGCCGTTATCGCGGCGGCAAGCGCGGCTTCGCCAATACGACCCGCGCCGGCGGCTTCGGCGAAGTCGCGTACCGGGACCACATGGCCGCGCAGGACAGTCAGGTCACCTGCGTCGCCATGATCGAGGACGTTGCCGCCATCGAGCAGATCGACGCCATCGCCGCGGTCGAGGGCATCGACGCCTTCTTCATCGGCCGCGGCGACCTCACCGCCGCCATCGGTGCGCGCGTCCATGACGTCCCCGGAGACGCATAAGCTGGTCGAGCCGATCATGGCGGCGGCGCGCAAGGCCAACATGCCGGTGATCATGCTATCGCCCGATCGCGCCGATGCCGTCGCCATGGCGAAGCTCGGCGCCAGCGCTTTCCTCATCTCCAGCGATCACGGTTTCCTGCGCACCGCCGCGAAGGCGGCGCTCAAGGAATTCGCGCCGCCGATCGCCTGAGCCGGGGGGCGCGTCCGTTTCGACCCTCGAAAACCATGCGCTTTCGCAGCTTCGCCGAGAGCGGCTGGGCTAATTCTTCCCGGGTATCGCCAGACGCCCACCCACAGAGAGACGCCCGATGAAAGTCGCTGCCGACCGCCTTGCACTGATCCAGGAACTGAACGCGCTGGCGATCGACTACTGGCACGATGTCGACACCAACTGGGGCCACAACGCACCCCAGTACTACACCGAGGATGGCGTCTTCATCGGCTCGTCCGCCAATTACGAGGGCCGCGACAAGATCCGCGCCTTCTACAAGTGGCGCGAGGATCGCGGCGCGCGCACGGTGGTGCACAGCGTCATCAACTTCACCGCGGTCTTCGATGGCGGGCCGGACAAGGCCCTGTCGCACTGGTTCCTGATGCTCTACGCCGCCGACGGCAAGCCGATCCTCCCGACCAACCCGCCGATCCAGATCGCCTATATGACCGACAAGCTGGTCAAGCGGGCCGAAGGCTGGCTGCTCACCTCGCGCAAGTTCGAGAGCTGGTTCGAAGGCGGCATCCCGACCACGAACCCGAAGCTGTAGGCGGCGGCGCGCCGGGCCTAGAAGCCCGGCTCGACTCCTTCCGAAGCGAGTTCCGGGGCGGTTCCGGTGGCGTTCATGAACGCCAGCGCCGCCTCGATCTTGCAGCGGGTCTGCCGGAGCGGTGCCACGATCTGTTCGCCGATCTCGCCGTGCGGCACAGCCGAGGTGAAGAAACTCAGGCTCATCAGCGCCTGCACCACGTCGCCCTCGCGAATCGGCACGGCCAGGGTCGTGTTGCGGAACGGCTTGGTGCGCGGATCGCGCATGGCGTATCCGTCTGTCCGGACCCGGTCCAGCAATGCGCGGAACCGCAACTCCTCAAATGTGTCGAACTTCCGTTTCGGGTCGGCGCGCATCCGTTCGATGTGGCTTTCGCGCTCCGCCTCGTCGCAGAACGCGAGGTAGGCGCGGCCCATCGCCGAGGTTTGCAGGCTGGGCCGAAGGCCGAGCACCGTGTTGGTATGCGCCCACGGGCTGATCGTCCCGGTCCAGAACTGGAGCGCGATGGCGTCGCCATCCAGCACGCCGATGCCGATAGGCCATTTGATGCGCCGCGTCAGGTCGATCGCCAGCGGCCGCGACACCTCGATGATCTGCGAGATGCCCTCGTAGCCGGAGTGCAGTTCGTGGATATGGCTGGTGATGCGGTATCCGCCGCACATGTTGTCGCGCGCGACATAGCCCTCGTCCATCAGCGTTTCGAGCAGCCGCACGATGGTCGATTTCGGGAATCCGGTTTCGGTGTAGATGCCGTTTATCGACGCGATGCGCAGGTGGTTGACCGCCTTGAGCACTTCCAGCGCCCGCCGAACCGATTCCACCGGTGGGTAGGACCGGCGGTCGGGGTCGGTCTGCCCGCGCCGCGAGTTGGTGCGGCAGCGCGCCTTCGGCGTCGCCCGATGCGGCGCTTCATTGGTGGCCTGCAATTCGTTCACGAACGGCAGGCCGGCCTCTTTCGGGGCCGTTGAGGCCTCGATGTTCATGCCCATGACACTTCCTCCCAATGCGGGGAGTGACGCCGGTCTTGCCGTGGCCGGGCTCTTCCCCGCGTCGGCGGCGTTGACGCCGCCTTTTGCGCTTCACTGACAGTTGCTGGCGCTTGCGCCCGAACTGCCTTTCGCCCGGCGGAATTGTAGCCCTCCTGAAAGGCCTCGCAGGAATGGCCAGTGCTATTTCATCGGGCGAAATACGGCCGATAAACCTTGGCAATACAAGCGACTAGCTCGCATCAATCATCGTCCGGAAGTTGACGCCGAGAGAAGCGTCACCTCTTCGATCCAAGGAGATTTCCCAAGTGAGCGACATTCAAGCGCGCCCTGCCAGCAAGGCCGAGTTCCACAATATGGAGCCCCAGGTCACTGCCGCGGATGGCAAGTCGAAGACCTGGATCACGCGGGGCGGAAACTTCGCCGTGACGGTCTCCGAGGTCGAGGCGGGCGCGGTCCTTGAGCGCAAGGATAATCCCGAAGAGTACATGGTCATCATCCCGCCTGACGGCGCGCCGGCGCGTATCGAAGCCGGCGGCAACTCGGTGGAGGCAGGTCCTGACTCGCTGACGATCGTGCCGCCGGGCGCGAGCCGCATCGTGGCGACCGGCAAGGGGTTGATCGCGCGCATCATCTCCAAGGCGTCGAAGGACGTCATCGACCAGGCATGGAACAAGGACAACTACGCCGATGGCGCGCCGGAGCTTGCGCCGCCGGACCTGTGGCCCGCGCCGAAGGGGGGCTACAAGCTGCGCCACTATCCGCTCACCCAATACGCCGATCCGGCCGGAGATCGCATCCAGCCGCGCCTGTTCCGTTCGACCAACATGATGGTCAACATCTTCGTCCACTACAAAACGCGCCGCGAGACCGACAAGCTCAGCCCGCACTGGCATGATGACTTCGAGCAGGCGTCGCTGACCCTGAGCGGGCGCTGGATTCACCACATGCGCTATCCGTGGGGACCGGACCTCAACAACTGGCGCGACGACGATCACGGCGAGATGGACACGCCCTCGGTCATCATCATTCCGGCCACGGTGGTCCACACCAGCCGCGACATCGGCGACGGCGAGTCGTCGCTCTATGACATCTTCTGTCCGCCACGCATGGATTTCGCCCGCAAGAAGGGCTTCGTCATCAACGAGGACGAGTACCCGATGCCGGACGTGCCGGTGGACGACACGGTGAAGACCGGCGGCAGTCTTTTGTCGTGGCAGAAGCCGGGCTGAGCGCGGCAGGGAAGAATTCCGTCCCAAATGTGAGTTGACTTGGTTGGTCATCCGGCCGGACAACAAATCACAGGGAGTTGCGCCATCGCTGTGGTTGTCCGCGCTATGGCTGCAACCGCGTGGAAGCGCCCGGAGAGGCGTGGGACGGCGCGGGAGGATAGTGCGCAATGCTGGTACGCAACGACGTTCGCGATCCCGCCACCGGCGTCGCGAAGGATGACCGTCCGGCGCCGACGCCGGGCGAAGCTGCGCCGAAGAGCCGGCCGATAGACCGCAGCCGCCGCGCCAACGCCCGCCACGGCGCTACTGACGAGACGCAGACGTCTTACCCGCCGGTCGAGTCCGCGCGCCGCGTGCTCGAAGTCCTGCGCGTCATGAACAAGCTCCGCATCGCTTCGGTCGGCGACATCTTCCGCGCCACCGGCCTGCCCAAGCCGACCATCGTGCGCCTGCTCGAAACGCTCATGCACGATGGCTACGTCGCGCGCGACAACATGTGTGGCGGCTACTACGTCACGCATCACGCCCGCGAACTGAGTTCCGGCAGCGGTGGCATGTCGCTGGTCATCGAGGCCTCGCGCACCTGGGCCATCAGCCTGACCCAGCGCATCAAGTGGCCGGTCGGCATGGCCATCCTCGATGGCGACGAGATCGAGATCCAGTACTGGACCGGCTCGATCAGCCCTCTCGCCTACCGCAACACGCTGCTCCACGTACGCAACACCGCCGTCTACACCGCCATGGGCCGCGCCTACCTCGCCTTCTGTCGCGACACGGAGCGCGAGCAGTTCTTCGCCCGCATGGCGCGAAAGACGCCGGCCGAGCGCGGCGATTTCGAGGAAGCCGATTTCCGCCGGCAGCTCGAGCGCATCCGCGAGACCGGCTACGCCACGCGCGATCCGCGTATCGAGCCGGCCAACATGATCACGATCGGCATGCCCATCCGGCTGGATGGCTTCGCCGTGGCGGCGGCCAGTGTCACGTTTTACCGCAGCGTCATTCCGCCGGCGGAGGTCGCGCAGGAGATCATCGAGCCGCTGCGCGAGATGGTCGCCAATATCGAGGACACCATGGCCAGCATGGATCGTATCTCGGCGCCGCCCTCGGGCTTTCTCGGCGTCGGGCAACAGCCGCCGGGCTAGGAAGGATCGCCGGCCTTTGCCTTTTTCAGGTGGGCGGCGAGCGCCATCAGCCGGCGGTCGCGCCAGTCGCGGCGGGAGGCGAGGTCGCTGGCGGGCAGGGCAGCACGCCGCTCCGCGGTAAGTTTGTCGACCAGCGCGTCCGACCAGCCTTTCGGATTGGTGCGTGAACGGGCGACGCTCTCGTAGAGCGGCGCCAGCCGCTGCGCGTAATCCTTGATGCCGCCCGGGGCGTTGAGGTCGATCGTCTCGAACGGCCCCATGAAGGCCCAGCGCATGCCGAGGCCGTAGGAGATCGTGGCGTCGATGTCGGCCGCCGTGGCGTAGCCCTCGTCGTAAAGCGCGAAGGCCTCGTTGAGCAGCGCGCCCTGGAGTCGGTTGAGCACGAAGCCCTCGATCTCGCGGTTCACCGCCACCGGCGCCTGGCCGATGCGCTCCATCAGGCCGCGCGCCGCGGGGATCACGTCCGCGTCGGTCCATGGCGCCGGCACCAGCTCGACCACCGGCACGAGGTGCGGCGGGTTCACCGGATGCGCGATCAGGAAGCGGTTGCGGTTCTTGGCGTGCTCGGTGAACGCCGAGGCCGGGATGCCCGAACTGGAACTCGCCGCGATCGCGTCCGGCCGGATGGCCTCGCCGATCCTCGCCGATATCTCGGTCTTCACGTCGACGCGCTCGAAGACGAACTCCTGCACGTAATCGGCTTCGCCGACCGCTTCGGCGAGCGTGTCGCAGACCGTGACGCGCGCCAGCGCTGCGTCGATATTCTCGGCCAGCCCGACCGCAGCCATGTCCTTGAGATTGGCGCGGACATGGTCGAGCACCTTGGCGCGTGCCGAGGCTTCCCCGTCGAACACGCGGACCTTCAGTCCCGCCAGAGAGAAGATGATCGTCCACGCCGACCCGACCAGGCCGGCCCCGACGATCCCGACCAGCTTGAAACGTTCGTCAGCCATGAATTGCTGCCTCCTGGAATTCCGCGTCAGTGCAGCGCTGCCGCCGCGCCGCAGCCGCCAGATAGACCGGCTATCATACGCCAATCAGGTCTGTTCGGTGCGTTTTCGGTAGATGAAAAGGGCGGAAACGCGCCCGCAAGATACCCTATCGGGTCGCTTTGGGGGGCGCCTCTACGCGATCGTCCTCGCGCCCGAGCAGTTCGCAGAGCGGGCCGAACAATGCCGGTGTCGCCGCCAGGATTTCGTTGCCGTTCCTGAGGTAGTCGCCTGACAGGAAGGCGTTTATTGCGCCGCCGGCCTCGCGCACGATGGCGAGTCCCGCGACCACGTCCCAGGCGTTGATGTGGCGTTCCCAATAGCCGTCGAACCGGCCATTGGCGGTGTAGGCCATGCCCAGCGCACCTGAGCCGATGCGGCTGTACTCGCAATGTGCGTTGAGCAGCGTCTCGATGTCATGGGCGTGCGGCGCCACCGGACGCCGGTAGCTGAAGCCCAGTCCGATGCGCGCCTTGGTTATGTCGGTCTGGCCGCTCACACGAATCGGCCTGCCGTTCAGGAACGCCCCGCCGCCCTGCCGCGCCGAGAACAGTTCGTCCGCCACCGGGTCGAGCAATAGCCCCAGCACCGCCGCATCGCCCACCATCAGCCCGATCGAGATGCACCAGTGATCGATGCCGCGCACGAAGTTCGCCGTCCCGTCGATCGGGTCGATGATCCAGATGGCGGAGCCGGTCTTGTGAACCATCCCGCCTTCCTCGCCGAGGAAGGAATCGTCCGGAAATGCTTCTGCCAGCCGCCGCACGATCAGCTCTTCGCAGCTCTTGTCGGCCTCGCTGACGAGGTCCTGCACGCCCTTGCTCTGGATCGCGAGCTTGTCGCGCCGCCGGTAAAAATCGAGCGCCATTGCGCCTGCTTCGCGGATGACGTCGGTGGCGAGGTCGCCGCGCGCTGCGAGTTGATCTGCCTGCACTGTGAAGGGTCCCCGAGGATTTGGCGCGCGAACCTGTCCGGCGCGCTCTGCAAAAGCAGCGGGATTGGTCCCTTTGCGGAATGCAAAAGTCAATGGGCCGTCATAATGGCCGGAAAATTCCATTCGCCGGACTGTCACACGCCCCGCCGTGGCGGCGCGAAAATGATACAGCAAGCGCCGATGGGTGCGCGGCGGCGAAACGCGGCGATGGAATAAACATTCCATATTGACATGAAGCAGAACCAGTGTTGCATTTACCACAGGGGTGGAGATGCCCCGGAGCAAGGGTGCGGCAGCCTCGGCTGCGCCTGCGGCCGGCTCGCTGGGAGGAGGACTGATCGACGCCCTGCGGGGCTCCATCGCACTGTTACAAATGTCGCTTAACAAGCCTGTCGACCGGGTGCCTTCCGGGGTGGCCCGCAGATCGATATGCAACAGGGAGACTGACATGAAGAGAGCCGTATTCGGCGCACTTGCCGCGCTGACCCTGATCGCCACGCCGGCGCTCGCGGAAACCATCAAGCTGGAACTCTGGTCCCGTGCCGACCCGTCCGGGCCGCTGCGTCCGGGCAATGTCGTGAAGGCGGCCGACCGTCTCAACGCCGCCCTGAAGAAGGAAGGCTCGGCCGATCAGGTCGAGGTCACCATTCGCGAAACCCCCGCCAAGGGCTTCGACGAGGACGCCCTCCAGCTCCTCAAGGTCTTCGGCATTGGCGAAGGCCCGGACATGTTCATCGCCGCGCACGAGTGGATCTGCGCCTTCCAGAAGGACGGCTTCGCCCTCAAGCTCGACGACTACATCGCCAAGTATCCCGACCAGTTCGGCACCATCTATCCGGCGCTGTGGCATTCGGTCGAGTGCCCGGACGGCCGCTACGGCGTGCCGCAGGACGCCGAAGCCCGCATGTTCTTCTACAACAAGGAGCTGATGCGGAAGGCCGGCTATGACGACGCCTTCATCGAGGGCCTGCCCGATCAGGTGATGAAGGGCGAGATCACGATGAACGATCTCATCGACATCGCCGCCAAGGTCCAGGAGAAGACCGGCGCCAAGTACGGCATCCTGCATCGTCCGTCCAAGGGCCCGGATTACCTGATGGTCTTCCAGACCTTCGGCAACGACTTCGTCGATCCCAAGACCGGCAACCTCGTGCTTGATCGCCAGAAGCTGACCGATGCGTTCGCCTGGTTCGAGAAGGGCGTGAAGGCCGGCGTCATCGCCGACAACAACACGTCGATGGAGTGGAACGACATCCGCGCCCAGTTCTACAAGGAGAACAACGCGGTGTTCTGGATGTACGGCATCTGGGATCTCGGCAGCGTTGCCTTCCCGACCTTCGGCCTGCCGCAGGACGAGAAGACCTTCGAAAAGAGCTGGGGCTGGGTCGCCGCGCCGCCGGCCGTGAAGGGTGGCAAGCCGAGCAGCCTGACCCATCCGGTCATCTACGCCGTGTCGGCCAAGACCAAGCATCCGGAACTCGCCGCGCGCCTGCTTGGCTACGCGTCGGATGCCGATCTCAACACCGACCACGCCGTGACGACGACGCATCTTGGCATCAAGCCGGAGCAGTTGAAGGATCCGCGCTACGCCGAGGCATGGACGCTCGCCAAGGCGAGCCCGATGCTCGAGTTCACCAAGTTCCTGCCCAACAACCCGCAGTTCGGCGATCTCAACGGGATCATCTACAAGGCCATGCAGGGTGTTGAGACGGGCCGCCTGAACGCCGAGGATGCCGCCGACTTCGTCATCGACGAGGCGACCTCCTCGCTCACGGACGTGACGGTAAACTAGTCTCTGCAACAAGTCGGCGGGAGCCGGGTTTCCGGCTCCCGCTTCATTCCGGACGTCCGCGGGGGCCGTATCCGGCGAAAGCCCCGCGCATCAGGCCAGAGCGATGACGACGACCGCAGAAGAGATCATCATCGAGCGCCGCGGCGCTTCCCGGTCGGCGGCGCGCCAGCGCGCCAACTTCATCATCTTTCTCGGCCCGGCGATCGTTCTGATCGTCATGTTCTTCGTCGTGCCCGTCGCTATCGATATCGTCGTTTCGTTCACCGACATGAGCCGCTCGCTGAAGGTCACCGGCTTCACGCTCGAGCAGTACCAGAAGGCCTTCTCCGGTGACCGCCGGCTGGCGCAGATCATCAGCATGACCCTGATCTACGTCCTCGGCACGCTGTGCATTTTCAATGTCACCTTCGGCCTCATCCTGGCGCTGGTCACCACCGCGATCAGCCGCGCCTCGGGCAGTTTCTTCCGCGGCGTCTGGCTGCTGCCGCGCATGAGCCCGTCGGTTCTCTACATCCTGCTGTGGCTCTGGGTCGTCGACCCGTCGTCGATCGGCCTGCTCAATCAGATTCTGATGAACGGTTTCGGGCTGGCCGAGCCGCTCGATCTCAAGACGCAGGCGCCGGTCGTCCTCATCATCATTGCCAACGGCTTCATCGGCGCCTCGCTCGGCATGATCATCTTCACCTCGGCGATCCGCGGAATTCCGGAGCACCTGTTCCATGCCGCCAAGGTGGATGGAGCCGGCGTGTTCGCGACCACGTGGTACGTGACCCTGCCGGCGCTCCGCTGGCCGATCAGCTTCGTCACGATCTATCAGACGCTCTCGCTGCTGGTCAGCTTCGAGTACATCATGCTGCTCACGCAGGGCGGGCCGTTCTACGACACCACGGTTTACGCGCTCTACATCTACCGGCGGTCCTTCGAGAGCGGGCAATACGGTTACGGCGCCGCGCTGGCGCTGGTGCTCATCGTCATCGGCGTCGTCTTCGCTCTGCTCGGCTGGCGCTTCTTCGACATGCAGCGGCTGCTCCAGCGGCCGCGCATCGAGGTGCAGTAGCCGTGGCCGTCGACACCACCGCCAACAGCATGGGCGTCACGGCGACGGCGACCGATTGGCCGAAGCTCGCCCAGCGGGCGCGCACCGCGCGGCGAACGCGCGCCGTCGCGGTTTACGCGTTCCTTATCGCCGCCTCTGTGCCGATCATCCTTCCGTATTTCTGGCTGATATCGGTCGCTTTCTCGGCAAAGGTCGGCCTCGCCGAGACCAACGTTCTCTGGCGCTCGATGTTGATTCTGGTGCCCGCCGTGATCGCCTTCTGGCTGGTGGCGGCGCTGTCCAGAAGCCGCAGCCAGATGTGGGTCGGCATGGGCGTTGTTGCCGTGGTGACGGCCGCGATCTTTGCCTGGCTCGTCGGGCCGGATCTTTACCTCGGCAATTTCCTTTTCCTCTGGGAGCCGGATTTCGCCTCGGTCGTGCGCTCGCGCGTCGGTGAAGTGAAGGGCGCCGTCCAGTTTCCCAACGTCTGGCACGCCTTCGGCAATTCGATCCTGCTGGCCGGTTCGCAAACCGCGATCGTGGTCACGGTCGCCTCGCTTGCCGGCTATTACCTGTCGCGATTCCAGTTCCCCGGACGGTCGGGAATGCTGCGCACGCTTCTCGTGCTCCATGCCTTCCCGGTGCTCACGCTGATCGTGCCGCTGTTCCTGATGCTCTATTACATCGGGTTGCTCGATAATCTGTTCGGCGTCGTGCTCGTGCTGGTCGCCTTCGAACTGCCCTTCGCCATCTTCATCATGAAGGGCTTCTTCGACGCCGTGCCGTGGGACATCGAGATGAGCGCGCTCACCGATGGCGCCTCGCGCCGTCAGGCGTTCCTCAGCGTCGTGCTGCCGCAGGTCACCAACGGCCTGCTCGCGATCTCCGTCTTCACCTTCATCCGCGGGTGGGAGGAGTACATCTTCGTCGTCACCTTCCTCATCCGCAACACCAACTGGACCATGAGCCTCTACATGTTCTACGTGCGCGACGACATCATGGGCGTCGATTACGGCGTCGTGTCCGCCGTCGGCGTCTTCTATCTGGTGCCAAGCCTGCTGCTTTATCTCGCCGCGCAGCGCTTCCTCATGCAGATGTCCATTGGCGGCGTGAAGGGTTAGGCACGATGGCTCGTATTGAATTCCGCAATATCTCCAAGGCCTTCGGCGATGTATCCGTCATCCCGGGCATGAACCTCGCCATCGATGACGGCGAGTTCGTCGCGCTGCTCGGCCCGTCGGGTTGCGGCAAGTCCACCAGCCTGCTGATCCTCGCCGGCATCTACCAGCCGACCGGCGGCCAGTTGCTGTTCGACAATCACGTCGTCAACGAGGTCGAGGCGAAGGACCGCAATGTCGGCATCGTCTTCCAGTCCTACGCGCTCTATCCGCACATGACCGTGCGCGACAACATCCTCTTCCCGATGAAGTTCAAGAAAACGCCGCGCGAGGAGGCCAGGGATAGAGCCGGCCGTGTCGCCGATCTGGTGCAGATCGGCCAACTCATGGATCGCAAGCCGAGCGAGCTTTCCGGCGGCCAGCAGCAGCGCGTCGCGCTGGCGCGGGCGCTGATCAAGGAACCTCAGCTCCTGCTTCTCGACGAGCCGCTTTCGAATCTCGATGCGACGCTGCGTCTTTCCATGCGCACCGAGATCAAGTCGCTGCAGGAGAAGCTCGGCATCACCACGATCCTGGTCACCCACGATCAGATCGAGGCGACGACCATGGCCGATCGCATCATCTGCATGCGCGAGGGCCGCATAGAGCAGGTTGGCTCGCCGAACGAGCTCTATCACCGGCCGGCGAGCCTCTTCGTCGCCGGCTTCATCGGCTCGCCGCCGATCAATCTCATCCCCGGCGAGGTGCGCGACGGCGCGCTGCGCGTCGGCGATACCGCGTTGCCGCTCACCGGCGCCAAAGGCGGCGTGACACTCGGGCTCAGGCCCGAACATCTGGCATTCGGCGAAACCGGCATGGCCGGCCGCATCGCCCAGACCGAGCCGATGGGCCGCGAGGTGCTCTACGTCGTCGATACCGGTATCGGCTACGTCCGCCTGCTGGAGCAGGGCTCGGATATCAATCACGCCATCGGCGCGCCAGTCCATATTTCCTTCGACCCCGCCACTTCGCTGGTCTTCGACACGGCCACCGGCCGGCTGATCGAGGGTGCCGAGGCCCGTCCGGCGTAGCCAAAGGCGCAGCAATTTCGTGACGCGGCCGGACCGTCACGCTTCCCCCACACGGTCTATCCGGCAAGACGACCACACTGACGAAAGGTCCAGAAATGCCGATCTCGTTCCGCGCCGCGGACAATGGGTACACGCACGTCTGCGCGCACCGGGGTTATTGCCTGCACTATCCGGAGAACACGCTGCTCGCCTTCGAGCAGGCCAAGGCCGCCGGGGCCACCACCTGTGAGATCGACCTCCAGCTCAGCCGCGACGGCGAGGCAATCGTCATCCACGACGAGACCCTGGACCGGACGACCAGTGGCCACGGCTTCGTCGGCGATCACGATGCTGGCACGATCCGCGGCCTCGACGCGGCAGCGCATTTTCCCGGCGACTTCGGCAAGGTTGTCGTGCCGACTTTCACGGAGATCGTGCAGTGGGCGAAGAAGGCGAAGATGGGCCTCGTCGTCGAGATGAAGGAGGCCGAGCGGCCGGACGACCTTTCGGCGCGCGTCCTTCAGGTCCTGCGCAAGACCGATGGCTTCGGCAACGTGCTGATGCTCTCCTTCAACCACGTCGATCTCCTGAAGCTCAAGCAGAAGGAGCCGAAGATCCGGACGGAGGCGATTGTCCACGCCCGCCATGCCGACATCGTCGCCGTGCTGCGCGCCTGTCGTGCCGAATCGGTGTCCATCGAGCTCAACATGTTCCACCCCGACGACGCCAGGGCGCTGCACGACGCCGGATTCTATAATCGCGTCCATTGCCCGCGGCCCGAGAAGCTCATGCCGTTCTGGGCCCATGGCCGGGATCCGCGCATCGCGGTCGGCCAATGGCTTGCTGCCGGGCTCATCGACTCGCTCTCCGGAGACGACGTTATCTTTCTGCGGAAGCTCGTCGACCAGAACCCAATTCAGGCCGCCGCTGCTCCACGCAAGCGCCGCGCAGCGGCCTGAGGCGCGACACGGATGCCGGCGGCCACGGGAAACGACGGCGTCGCGATCGACGCCGGTGGCCGCCGTGTCATGCTCAAGTGGCACAAGCTGCGCCGCTTCGCGAAGGAGCCTCCATTCATGGCGGCGAACCTCCCGCGCGGCCTCGCCATCGGTGCGTCGATGGAAATCGACGCGCGGGTGCTGGCGGATGGCAACTGGGTCTGCCTGCATGACGATGTTCTCGACAGGGAGACCACGGGAACCGGACCGGTCGAAAAGGCCGACACGGAAACGATCCGCGGGCTCCGTCTCGCCGGGGCGGATTTCGCGCCGCCGCTTCTCGCCGACCTTGCCGGGAATGTCGCCGCGGCCGGCGATACGGGAGCGGTCTTCCAGATCGACCTGAAGGAGCCCGCCGTCGGGCTTACCCCGGCAGCCGTTGCGCGCTTTGCCGAGATCATCGCACCGGTGGCGGGGCGCTGCCTGTTGAGCGGTACGGAATGGGCGGCGGTGCGCATTCTAGGTGATGCCGTGCCGGACCTGCCGCTCGGTTTCGATCCGCTCGACATCGCCGAAGGGCGTCGCCTTGCCGACCGCGCCGACATGGTCGCGTTGACCGAGGAGACGGCCGCGACCGCGCCGCCTGCCGTGATGTTCTACCTGCACTACAAGTTCGTGCTCGCCGCCCTGGCCCTCGGCCACAACCCGATCGCGCGCCTTCAGCAGGGCGGCGGGCGGGTGGACGTGTGGACGCTCGATCCGACCACCCCCGACATCGGGGGCGTATTGGCGCGCGTCGTGAACGCGGGCGCCGACCAGATCACGACCAACGATCCGCTGGCCATGGCCGCCCTATGGGCGGAAATTCGCTCCAACAGCGACGCGTGAGGGAAACCATAAGATTGTCCAACTAACACAAACTGTTAGATTTTAGCCACGAAAGGAAGGTATTCTCTGAAATCAGGCCAGATTCGATATTACATCGACACCCTGGCGGGCGGCCGCCGGGAGGCGCCGACGCCCGCGTTGCCTGACCAGGAAGACCAAGAATGTCCGCTACCCGTGTCCTGATCAACGTCATCGGTGAGATCGCACTGCTCTTGTGGGGCATCCACATGGTGCAGAGCGGCGTCATGCGGGTGTTCGGGACCGACTTGCGTCGCACCCTGCAACGCAGCCTGTCGACGCGCGCTCGCGCCTTCCTCGCCGGCCTCGGCATCACGGGCGTCCTGCAATCGAGCACGGCCACCGCGTTGATGACGTCGTCGCTCGCCGCGGCGGGCATCATGGACCTCGTGACGGCGCTCGCCGTCATGCTCGGCGCCAATGTCGGCACGACACTCATCGTCCAGGTGCTGTCCTTCGACATCACGCTCATGTTCCCGCTGCTGATCTTTGGCGGCCTCGTCGCCTTCCGCCGTGGCGGCTCGACGCGCATCCACGATCTCGGCCGCGTCGCCATCGGTCTCGGGCTGATGCTGCTCTCGCTGAACCTTCTCAGCGCCACGGTGCAGCCGGCCGAGGACTCGCGCGCCGCACGCGAAATTCTCACGGCGATCACCGGCGATCCAATCCTCAATTTCGCGCTCGCCGCGCTGTTTGCATGGGCGGCGCATTCCAGCGTCGCGGTCGTGCTGACCATCATCTCGCTTGCCGCGACCGGCATTACCGGCCCCGAGGCGACGCTCGCCATGATCCTCGGCGCCAATGTCGGCACGTCGATCAACCCGATCCTCGAAGGCACCAATGGCGATCCGGTGAAGCTCCGCGTCCCGGTCGGCAACTTCGCGATGCGCGCCGCGCTGGCGGTGCTGCTGCTGCCGCTGCTCGGCCCGCTGGTCGCACTCTTCGATCGGCTTGAGCCCAATGTCGGCCGCATGGCCGCCGACGCCCACACCGCCTTCAATATCCTCGTTGCCATTGTTTTCATTGGTTTTTTGCCGCTCGTCGCGCGCCTGTTGACCCACCTGCTGCCGGAGCGCGCGCGCTCGGCCGATCCGGCGGCGCCGCAATATCTCGACCACGGCGCGCTGGAGACGCCGACGGTGGCGCTCTCCAACGCGGCGCGCGAGGCGCTGCGCATGGCCGACGTGATCGAGACCATGCTCACCAGCGCCCAGTCGGCGCTGCACAACGACGACCGCAAGCGCATCGCCGAGACCAGCCGCATGGACGATCACGTCGACCGGCTGCATCAGGCATTGCAGCAATATCTGTCGTCGATCGCCCGCGGCGGCCTCACCGACGACGAGTCGCGCCGCCTGTCGGAGGTGCAGGCCTTCGCCATCAACCTCGAGCATATCGGCGACATCATCGATCGCAATCTCGCCGAACTGATCGCCAAGCGCATGAAGCTGAAGCTCAGCCTCTCCCGCGAGGGGCTCTCCGAGATCGACGCGATGTTCTCGCGCCTGCTCGATCATCTCCGGCTGGCGGTGGCGGTGTTCATGTCGAACGACCTTGGCGCGGCCCGCAGGCTGGTCGCCGAGAAGGAGCAGTTCCGTGATCTGGAGCGCGAGTTCGACCGAGAACCATTTCCTGCGCGTGCGCGAGGGTCACCGTGCCAGCATCGAGACCAGCGGCCTGCATCTCGACGTCGTGCGCGACCTGAAGCGCATCGACGCCCATCTCGCCACCACGGCGCACCCGCTGCTTGAGCGCACCGGCACGCTGAAGCCGACCCGCCTGGTCTCCTGACGTCCGCCTAAGCGGGCACCGTCACCGGCTTGCCGGACTTGGCGGAATCGGTCGCCGCATCGGCCAGCCGCTGCGCCCGCAATCCGTCCTCGCCGCTCGGGCTGATTGCCTTGCCGTCCAGCACCGCTTCGATGAACGCGCCGAGTTCGGCGCGGTAGGCCTCGGCGTAGCGCTCCAGGAAGAAGGGCAGGGCCGGGTCGCTGGCGTAGCCGTCGCCATTCGCCCGCACGACCGTCGTCGTGGTGCGGTTGCCGGCGGCGAGCATCGCCTTGCTGCCGTGCACCTCGATGCGCTGGTCGTAGCCGTAGGTGGCGCGGCGCGAGTTGGAGATCTGGGCGATCTTGCCCGACGCCGTCTTGAGCAGCACCGCCGCCGTGTCGACATCCCCGGCCTTGCCGATCGCCGGGTCGACGAGGCACGCGCCGACCGCGTGCACCTCCACCGGCTCCTCGCCCAGGAGAAACCGCGCCATGTCGAAATCGTGGATCATCATGTCGCGAAAGAGCCCGCCCGACCGCTCGATATAGCTCACCGGGGGCGGCGCGGGGTCGCGCGACAGGATCGTCACCATCTCCACCGCGCCGGCCTCGCCCGCGCCGATCCGGCGCTTCACGTCGGCGAAGCTCGGGTCGAAGCGCCGGTTGAAGCCGATCATCAGCTTGCCCTTGGCGTCGCGCACCACCTTCAGGCACGTTTCGATGCGCGCCGCGTCGAGGCTCACCGGCTTCTCGCAGAACACCGCCTTGCCCGCCTTCACGCCGCGCTCGATCAGCTCGGCGTGGGTATCGGTCGGCGTGCAGATCAGCAGCCCGCCGATGTTTGTGTCGTCCATGATCGCGTCGATGGTCGCGACCTTCGCGCCGGTCGCCTCGGCCAGCGATTTTGCCGCCGCGGCGTCGGCGTCGGCGAGGGCGGCCAGTGTCGCGCGCGGGTGCGCGGCAACGTTCTGGCCGTGGATCCGCCCGATCCGTCCGGCCCCGAGAAGCGCCATCGTCAGCATGTTCGTAAAGCTCCGGGAGTCTGCCGCCGCGTCACGCGGTCGGCTTCAGCATCCATTCATGGGCGGGGTCGTTGTGAAAGCGCCAGATGCGGCGCGGGCCCGCCATGACGTTGAGGTAATAGAGGTCGTATCCGTGCGGCGCGGCGCAGGGGTGATAGCCCCGCGGCACCAGCGTCACGTCGCCGTCGGCGACCGCCATCGTCTCGTCCAGCGCGCGGTCGTCGGTGTAGACGCGCTGGAAGGCGAAGCCCTGCGCCGGCTTCAGCCGATGATAGTAGGTCTCCTCCAGCGCCGACTCGGTGGGCAGCGCGTCGCGGTCGTGCTTGTGCGGCGGATAGCTCGACCAGTGGCCGCCGGGCGTGATCACCTCGACCACCAGCAGGCTCTCCGCCGTCGGGTCGGTCTCCGGGAGAATGTTGACGACGCGGCGGAGGTTCGTGCCCGTGCCGCGCTCCTCGATGCTGAGATCGTCCGGCGAAATCACGCGCGCCGCCTTGCCGCCCTCGGCCGGCGCCGAGCACACGGCGAATTCGGCGTCGCTGGTCGCGGTGACTGTCCAGTCCGATTGCGCTGGCACATAGACCGACCACGGCTTGCCGTCGAAGGGCGAAGCGCGCCCGCCGACCGCGCCGAGCGCCTTGCCGCCGGTCGCGACCTCCGCCTTGCCCGACAGGAAAACGAGGCACGCTTCGCGCCCCTCGGTCTTCGCGGAAGCCGAAGCGCCCGCCTTCAGCCGGTAGACGTCGAAGCCGACATAGGTCCAGCCGGCGCTTTCCGGCGTCACGTGGGTCACGCGTCCGCTCGCATCGGGCTTCGACGGCCTGACGAGAAGCTTCGATGTCATCGTCCGGTCCTCCCGCTCATGCCGCGATCAGCCCGGCTTCCTTGGCGAAGCGGCGGAGGTTCGTGTAGCCCATCTTGGCGTAGGCGAGCGGCGGCGCCTTCTCCGGGTCCTGCTCGGCCTCGACCACCAGCCAGCCGGAATAGCCGGGCAACTCCTTCAGCACCGCGACGAAGTCGATGCCGCCGTCGCCGGGCACGGTATAGACACCTTCCTTGATCGAACGGTGGAAGCTCCAGTCCTCGGCGATCGACCGCCGCATGCGGTCGAGCCGCACGTCCTTGCCGTGCACGTGGCTGATGCGGGTGCGGTACTTCCTGGCCAGCGCCGCCGGGTCGGCGCCGCCCCAGGTCGCGTGGCCGGTATCGAGCAGCAGGTGGAACGAGGGGCCGGTCGCCGCCATCATCGCGTGGATGTCGGCCTCGGATTGCACCACCGTTCCCATGTGATGGTGGAAGCAGAGGCGCACGCCTTCTGCCAGCGTCATGTCGGCGACTTCGGTCCAGCGCTTGCCGAGGTCGGCCCACTGGCTCTCCTTCAGCGTTGGCCGCTTCGATTGCGGCAGGTCGTGGCGGGCGTCCGTCGTCTCGGCGAACACCAGCACATTCGCGCCGAGCGCCTTCAGCAGGTCGAGATGCGGGCGCAGATGCTCCATTTCCTCTTTCGGCGTCCGGCGCAGCAGTTCCGCCGAATACCAGCCAGAGACGAGATCGAGCCCATGCGCCGAAAGCACCTTCTTCAGCGCGACCGGCTCGCGCGGAAACTTGTTGCCAAGCTCCATGCCCTCGAAGCCGGCCTGCTTCGCCTCGGTCAGGCATTGCTCCAGCGGAATGTGGCCGCCGAGTTCCGGCAGGTCATCGTTCGACCACCCGATAGGGTTGGTCCCGAAACGGATTGGCATCAGGTCAGTCTCCGGGATTGAAATGCCGCGAGCAACGGACTTCCTCTCCCCCCTTGCAGGAGAGAGAGCGGAGCCCGGTTTCGCGTGAGCGAAATCGCTGACGCAGCGAGAGGGGGGTGAGGACGGACGCCGGCCACGGGATGCATCTGGAAATCAGTCCCCCCGCCGTTGACCGGCGAGCGCATCCTCATAGGCGGCACGCGCCGCCTCCACTTTCGGCCGCTCGGAAACCTCCGGCACGGCGACATCCCACCAGGCGCCGCCGGCTTCCGTCGTCACGAAGGGGTCGGTCTCCAGCACGATCACCGTGGTCCGGTCGTTGCCTTTGGCGCGGTCGAGTGCAGCTTCCAGTTCGTCGACGGTCGTTACCTGTTCGGCGATGGCGCCGAGCGCCGCCGCGTGCGCGCGAAAGTCGAGCGCCGGCAGCGTCGCGTGTTTCGTATCGGCAAAGAGATTGTTGAAGCGCGCGCCGCCCGTCGCCTCCTGAAGCCGGTTGATGCAGCCGAACCCGTGATTGTCGAGCACGACGATGGTCAGCTTCTGCCCGAGCAGGATGGACGTCGCGATCTCGGAGTTCATCATCAGGTAGGAGCCGTCGCCGACCATAACGACGACGTCGCGGTCGGGCAGCGCCATCTTCACGCCGATGCCGCCGGCGATCTCGTAGCCCATGCAGGAGTAGCCGTATTCCAGGTGGTAGCCGCTGGGCTTTTCCGCTCGCCACAGCTTGTGGAGTTCGCCCGGCAATCCGCCGGCGGCGCAGACCACGACGGTGTCCGGCGAGGAGCGCCGCTGCACCGCGCCGATCACCTGCGCGTCCGATGGCGGCACGGTGTTGGTGCGCCCGGTGGCGCGGCCGGCCGCTTCCATCCAGCCGGCGCGTCCGCTCTCGATCTTCTTTCGCCACGCCGCGTCGGTCTTCCAGCCGGAAAGCGCCTCGGACAGTTCTTCGAGGCCGACAGCAGCGTCCGCGACCAGCGGCAGCGCCCGATGCTTGCTGGCGTCGAAAGGCTGGACGTTCAGCGCGACGATGCGGCGATCCGGATTCTTGAAGAGCGCCCAGGAACCGGTGGTGAAGTCCTGCAGCCGCGTCCCGACCGCCAGCACGACATCCGCTTCCTCGGCCAGCGCATTCGCGGCGGACGTGCCGGTCACGCCGATGGAGCCGACAGCAAGATCGTGGCTCGCGGGAATTGACGATTTGCCGGCCTGCGTTTCGGCGACGGGCACGCCGTGGGTCTCGGCAAAGCGGGCCAGCGCGTCCATCGCCTCGCTGTAGAGCACGCCACCACCGGCGATGATGACCGGCTTCTTCGCCGCGCGCAGCGCCGCCACAGCCGCAGCAAGCTCGTCCGCATCGGGGCGGATCCGCCGCTGCCGCCATACCCGCTCCTCGAACAGGCTGGCAGGATAGTCGTAGGCTTCCGCCTGCACGTCCTGGCAGAAGGCGAGCGTTACCGGGCCGCATTCGGCCGGGTCTGTCAGCACCGTCATGGCGCGCTGGAGCGCGTGGATCAGTTGTTCGGGCCGCGTGATGCGGTCGAAGTAGCGCGATACCGGGCGGAAGCAGTCGTTGGCCGAAACGGTGCCGTCGCCGAAATCCTCGATCTGTTGCAGCACCGGGTCCGGGATGCGGTTGGCGAACACATCGCCGGCAACGAAGAGCACCGGCAGGCGGTTGACATGCGCCACCGCCGCAGCGGTCACCATGTTGGTCGCGCCGGGGCCGATGGAGGACGTGCACACCATCATGCGGCGGCGCCGCGAGGCCTTGGCGAAGGCAACGGCCGCATGCGCCATGGATTGTTCGTTGTTGCCGCGATAGGTCGGCAGCCGGTCGCGCTCCGCGTAAAGCGCCTCCCCGACGGCGGCGACGTTGCCGTGCCCGAAGATCGCCCACACGCCGGCGAAGATCGGCAGCGTGACGCCGTCCACTTCGGTCATCTGCGCTGCCAGGAAGCGCACCAGAGCCTGCGCCGCGGTCAGGCGAACCGTCTTCATGCTGTCCTCCACTGCGTCACGCGGCGCGCACCTTCTCGACGGCACCCTGCCACGCGACGACCAGACGCCGGAAGCGCGCTGCCATGTCAACTATCGCCGCCTCGTCGTCGATCTTTCCGGCAAGCCAACGGACCGCCGCATCGCCGAAGATGGTGCGTCCGACCGCGAAGCCGCGCACGCGCGCGCTTCCCGCTGCCACCACGAAGCCGCGCACCAGATCGGTTTCCGGCGCTTCCAGCCCGAGCAGGACGATACCCCGGCAGCGGGGATCGTGTGTGTCGATCACTGCGTCGATCGCCCGCCACGCAGCGCCGCTTGCCTGCGGCTCCAGCTTCCACCAGTCCGGTTTGATGCCGAGCGAATAGAGCCGTTCGAGGATCGAGGCGATCGTGTCGTCCGATGAGTCGCCGTTCTTGCCGGCGATGATCTCGATCATCAGTTCGCGGCCGACGGTGCGCGCCGCGTCGAAAACGCGCAGAAGCTCGCGCTCCTGCCGCGCCTTCATCTCGGGCGGATCGTCGGGATGATAGAAGCACAGGCACTTGATCGTCTGCGTCACCGGCCATTCGATGAGATGCGAGCCGAGGTCGCCCTCGCCCTCGAACTCCAGCGGCCGCGACCCCGGCTTCTCCACCGGGCGTCCGATCCAGAAGGGGTGGCCGGCCGCCGCGTGCAGCGCTTTGGTGCCGTAGAGCCCGTCGATCAGCATGCCGAAGCCCGGCCTGCCGCCGGCAATGCGCGCCGTGGCCTCCACCGCCAGTTCCTTGAAACGGCCGATGCGTTCGCGCGGCGCATTGGCGCGATCGGCCATCGCCTCGAACTGGCTGCGATGGTCGATGGCCAGCGCCATCAGCGTGTCCGGCTGCGGCCGGCGCGTCTCCGCCCAGTGCAGGTGGTTGAGTTCGGCGTCTTGCCGCACGATCCGGGTCGGCCGCTCGCGCTCGATGAAGAACTGCAGCTCGTCGAAGGTCGGGTATTCCGGCGAGCACAGCAGCCGCGAAACCGCGATGGCGCCGCAGGCGTTGGCCCAGGCGCAGGTCGTCTCGATCGGTGCGTCCGTCAGCCAGCCGCGCAGGAAGCCGGCCATGAAGGCGTCGCCAGCGCCGAGCGTGTTGTAGACGTCCACCGGATAGCCGGGGCCGCGGATGCCGTCGTCGAGGCGCTTGGGTATCCCGTCCGGGAAAACGACGCAGCCCATCGGCCCCTGCTTGAGCACGATGGTTGCCTTTGTGAGGTCGCGGATCCGCCGGACCGAGGCGTCGATGGTCTCGCCACCGCCGACGATCATCAGTTCTTCTTCCGTACCGACGATAAGATCGACCAGCCCGGCGACGCGCTCCATGCGCTTCGTCACTTCCGGCGCACGGATGTAGCGGTTGTCGCCGGCGTCGTGTCCGGCGAGGCCCCAGAGGTTCGGGCGGTAGTCCACATCGAAGACGACCCTGCGGCCGGCGGCGCGCGCGATGCGGATTGCCTTGTGGCTGGCGGCCTCGACGGTCGGTGTCGAGAAATGCGTGCCGGTCACCACGATCGCGCCGGCCGAGGCGATGAAGCCTTCGTCAATGTCGTCCTCGACCAGGCCCATGTCGGCGCAGTCGGAGCGGAAGAAGATGTGCGGGGCGGTCCGGTCGTCGCGGACGCCGAGCACGACCAGTGCCGTCAGCCGCTTCGGGTCGGTGATGACCCCGTCGAGCGCCACACCTTCGCGGCCGAGCTGCTCGCGGATGAAGCGGCCCATCTGCTCGTCGCCGACCTTGGTGATCAGCCCCGGCTTCAGGCCGAGCCGCGCGGCGCCGATCGCCATGTTGGTCGGGCTGCCCCCCACCGACTTGGCGAAGGAGCCGACGTCCTCGAGCCGGCCACCGATCTGCTGTCCGTAAAGATCCACGGATGACCGTCCGATGGTGATGACATCCAGGCGGTGCGGGGCGGTCATTCGGCAGCTTTCGGCTCAAAACCGGTGGTGTCGCGGCGGGTTTCGCAGGCAATTCGGCGGCGTACCGGGTCCCTCCGCCCAACGTCACCCGTCCGGCCGATAAAACAAATCTTCCACGCTGGCGTCAATATGGAATGGACATTCTACATGCCGTTCCGCTTGGCCGCTGTGGCGACGCCGATCGCCATTGCAACGCAGAAGGTGGCGGCCAGCGAGCGGAAACCGGCGTAATCCGCCTCGGGAATCTCGAATTTGACCGTCGCCTTGGGCGACAGCGGGGAGAATGGACTGTCGGTCAGCGCAATCACCGGAACGCCGCGATCCGCCAGCCGGTCGGTCAATTCGACCGTCAGCGGCGTATAGGGCGTGAAGCTCACCGCGATCAGCGCATCTTCCTTGCTGGCTTCGGTCATTTCCTCCGGCCCGAGCCCCGCGAGGTGGTCGATCAGAACCGCCCGGATCCCGAGCTTGCCGAAGGCATAGGCGAGATAGAACGTCACGGGAAACGCCCGGCGCATGCCGAGCAGGTAAATCACCTTGGAGCGGGCGAGGATCGTCGCCGCCTGGCCGATGTCCTCCTCGGACGCCTGCGCCACCATGCGTTCCAGCGAAACCATGGCGCTTTCGGCAAAGCCGGAAAGCATAGGGTGCGGCCCGCCGGCCTCGCGTGCCGCCTGAACGCGCGCCAGCCGCTCGCGATAATCCGGCCAGTTGGAGCGCAGTTCCGAGCGGAAGACGCCCTGGAGATCGGAGAAGCCGGAGTAGCCGAGCCGCTTGGCGAAACGGATCAGCGTGGACGGCTGAACCGAAGCCTGCGCCGCGATGCTGGCGGCAGTGCCGAGCGCCATCTCGTCGGGGTTTTCCAGCGCGAACGCGGCCAGTTGAATCAGCCGCGGCGGCAGGGTGTCGCGGCTCCCGAGCAGCGTCGCCTTCAGCGTGTCGTAGTCGCGCGGCGGCCCGCCTGCGGCGTCGCTGCTGCTATCCATCATTCCTCCGCCGCTGATTCCGCTTTGGACCCTTGACGCAATGGAACGGAAATTTCACAGTAACCTATAGAGGCTCAAATATTCCGTCCATAGGCGGGCCTGATCGGATGGGGAAAATGCGGGCGAATCCCCCCGCGAATCTGCCGCAATGTCCACGATTTCCGCCGTTCCGTCCAATGGTCCAGCCTCGCCCCCATGTCTGAAATGAAGACCCTCAGGATCGGCCTCATCGGCTCCGGCTTCATGGGCCAGGCCCACGCCGACGCCTTCCGCCGCGCCGCGCTGCTCTATCCGAAACTCGGCGCCCGGCCACACCTGGAAATGCTCGCCGATCGCGACGAGCCGACCGCCAAGGCCGCGGCCGAACGCTTCGGTTTTGCCCGCTCGACCGGTGACTGGCGCACGCTCGTGTCGGACCCGGATATAGACGTGGTCGACATCACCTCGCCCAACAACCTGCACCACGAAATGGCGCTGGCTGCGCTCGCCGCCGGCAAGCACGTCTATTGCGAGAAGCCGCTCGCGGTGACGGTCCGGCAGGCGGAGGAGATGGCCGCCGCCGCGGCTGAATCCCGGTCGCGCACCATGGTCGCCTTCAACAACGTCAAGACGCCGGCGGCCATGTACGCCAGGCAGCTCATCGACGAAGGCGCCATCGGCCGGCCGGTGCGTTTCCGCGGCTGGTTCGACCAGGGCTTCTACTCGGACCCCGACCTGCCGTGGTCGTGGCGTTGCGCACGGGCCGAAGCCGGCACCGGCGCGCTCGGCGATCTCGGCTCGCATGTCATCTCGGTCGCGCAATATCTGATGGGAGACGTCGAGAAAGTCGTCGCGTCGGAACAGACCTGGTTCGAGACGCGACCGGTCGCCGGCGCGGGCGAAGGCTACGCGGCCAAGGCGACGAACGCCTCTGAACGCCGCCGCGTCGAGAACGAGGATCTCGTCCAGTCGCTGCTGCGCTTCAAGTCGGGCGCCGCCGGCGTGATCGAGGCCTCGCGCATCGCCGTCGGCAAGGTCTTCGGCATCCAGTGGGAGGTCAGCGGCACGGAGGGCACCATCCTGATGGATGGCGAACGCTTCAACGAGTTGAAGGTCGCGCGCCTGTCGGACCCGAAGCCGGACCGTGGCTTCAAGACGCTGCTGGTCGGCTCGCAGGTGCCGCAATTCCGCGCATTCCTGCCCTTCGACTACAGCGGTGGCGGCCTCGGCTATTTCGATATCAAGGTGATCGAAGTCCACGATCTCATCGATGGCGTCGCGGGGGAGGGCTGCTTTCCGGACTTCGCCTTCGGCCTCGCCAACCAGCGCATCGTCGCGGCCATCGAGGAATCCGCCCGCAGCGGCGGATGGGTGAATGTCGCCGGCTGAACCCAGCCGGTAAAACGGGAGGAAGTCTTGAAGGACATGCGCTCGCTTGCCGGACGGTACGCCGTCGTCACCGGCAGTACTCAGGGTCTCGGCGAAGCCACCGCGCGCCTTTTCGTCGAACGCGGCGCGGCCGGCATCGTCATCACCGGCCGTAGCGCGAAGCGTGGCAAGGCGCTGGCCGAGGAACTGTCGACGAAATCCTGCCGCGTCGTCTTTCAGCGCGCCGACCTGTCGAACGTCGAGGATTGTGCGCGCGTCATCAAGGCGGCTGACAAGGCCTTCGGCAAGGTGCACGTCCTGGTCAATGTCGCGGCGACGACCGAGCGCGGCTCGGTTTGGGACACAACGCCCGAACTCTTCGACAGCATGATCGCGCTCAATACGCGCGCGCCGTTCTTTCTCATGCAGGGCGCGATCAGGCTCATGGAGCGCGAGAAGATCGCCGGCTCGATCGTCAATATATCGAGCGTGTCCGCCTATGGCGGCGTGCCCATGCTCACCATCTACGCCGCGTCGAAGGGCGCGCTGAACATCCTCACCAAGAATGTCGCCTACTCGGTCGTGCGCCACCGCATCCGCGTCAACGCGCTCAACCTCGGCTGGATGGACACGCCGGGTGAGGACACGATCCAGAAGCGCTATCACAGCGACGACAAGGACTGGCTTGCCAAGGCCGAGGCGCGCCAGCCCTTCGGCCGGCTGCTCAAGGCGGACGAGGCCGCGCGGGCCATCGCGTTCCTGGCCTCCGACGAGTCCGGCATGATGACCGGCGCGATCATGGACTTCGACCAGTCGGTGGCCGGTGCCGGGCTTCAGCCCGTGGCCCCTCCGATCGAGGACTGGGACCCGGTCAAGGGCGTCTCTTTCGGCTGAATTCTGACGTTTTCCGGCAGGCACTTGTGGCTGACGACAATCGCTATATAGTCGGACTATATAGCGATTGTCGGGTCAATTCATGCCGGTCGAGGCCCTGCTCACGTTCAAGGGAGACGACGCGCCCGCCATGGGGCGCGATCGAGTGCGCCTGCTTGAAGCGGTCGCGCGCAGCGGCAGCATCACCGCCGGCGCGAAAGCGGTTGGCGTCACCTACAAGGCGGCGTGGGATGCGCTCGATGCGATGGCCAACCTTTTCGGCCGGCCGCTGCTCGACACCCGCGCCGGCGGCAAAGCCGGCGGCGGCGCCCGGCTGACCGCGACAGGCGCGGGCGTCATCGACGCCTTCCACAGGCTGGAGGCCGACATGGCGCGGACGCTCCGTGCGCTGGAGCCGGCACTCGCCGGTACCGGCATCTCGCCCGTCAATCTGGTTTCGGGATTCCTCATGAAGACCAGCGCGCGCAATGCTCTTCGCGGAACGATTGCCGACATCGTCTCGGATTCGCTCACCGCCGAAGTCGCGGTGGCCATCTCGACCGAAACGACGATCTACGCGCTGGTGACCGGGGAGAGCGTGCGCACGTTGGGCCTCTATGTCGGCCGCGAAGTGGTGGTTCTCATCAAGGCGCCGTTCGTCATCGTCGCGCCCGGCACGGAGCCGCCAGCAACCTCAATGCGCAACGCAGTGCCCGGCACGGTCCGCCGCTGCGAAGTGTCCGCGGTCAACGCCGAGGTCGTGCTCGACATCGGCGACGGCAGAACGCTGGCCGCCACCATCACCGCGCGTAGCGCCGAGACGCTGGAACTCGCCCCCGGCAAGCCGGCGTTCGCCCTGTTCGACGCTTCCCACGTCATCATCGCGATCGACTGAGGGCACACCCGATGAACCGCTCCGTCAGAATGATCGCGTTGGCGCTGATCGCCGGCCTTGCCACCGGCCCGGCCGTTGCCGGACAAACCAACGTCGCGGTCGCGTCCAATTTCACCGATGCCGCGAAGGACATTGCCGTCGCGTTCAAGGCCAAGACCGGGGATGATGCTGTTCTCAGCTTTGGCTCGACCGGACAATTCTTCGCGCAGATCGGGCAGGGCGCACCCTTTCAGGTCTTCCTCGCCGCGGACGGCGAACGACCGCAGAAGCTCGTTGAAGACGGCCTGGCGGTGGCGGGTAGCCGCTTTACGTATGCGGTCGGCAGGGTGTCGCTTTGGAGCGCCGATCCGAATCTCGTGAAGGGCGAGGAAACGCTGCGGGGAGGCGGTTTCTCGAAGCTCGCGATCGCCAACCCGGCCGGTGCGCCTTATGGCGCCGCCGCCATCGCGGTGCTCAAGTCGCTTGGCCTCTACGACGCGCTCGAAACGAAAATCGTGCAAGGCAACAATATTGCGCAGACGTTCCAGTTTGTCGAAACGGGGAACGCCGAACTCGGTTTCGTTGCGCTGTCGCAGATCGCCGGCATCGACCGCGGTTCGCGCTGGGACGTGCCGCAAGCGCTCTATGCCCCGATCCGGCAGGATGCCGTCCTGCTCAAGACCGGTGGGACCGACGACACGGCGCGCGCCTTCATCGATTTTCTCAAGGGACCGGAAGCGCGCGCGATCATCGAGAAGCACGGCTACGGCACTCCCGCCGATAGCTGACCGGCTGTGCTCGCGCTCGATCC
The DNA here is from genome assembly GCA_963798195.1 of uncultured Alphaproteobacteria bacterium. Taxonomy (GTDB): domain Bacteria; phylum Pseudomonadota; class Alphaproteobacteria; order Rhizobiales; family Kaistiaceae; genus CAVSRC01. The sequence continues at coordinate 74,586 of CAWCSF010000004.1, forward strand.
CGAAATCTGGACATCGGTCCGCCTCACCATCGAACTGGCGGCGCTGACGACCATCATCCTGCTCGCCATCGGAACGCCGATCGCGTGGTGGCTGGCGCGGTCGCGTGCGTGGTGGAAGGAGGCTGTGGCGGTCGTCGTCGCGCTGCCGCTCGTTCTGCCGCCGACCGTGCTCGGCTTCTATTTGCTCGTCGCGCTCGGCCCAGACGGTCCCGGCGGCGTCATCGCCGGCCTGTGGGGTGCGCGCACGCTCGCCTTCAGCTTCGAGGGGCTGGTGATCGGCTCGGTCGTCTATTCGATGCCGTTCGTGGTCCAGCCTATCCGCAACGCGTTCGAGGCCATGGGTGAACGGCCGCTGGAGGTTGCGGCGACGCTGCGTGCCTCGCCTATACGTGCCTTCTGGACCGTGGCGGTGCCGCTGGCGCGTCCCGGCTTTCTTACCGGCGCGGTTCTCGGCTTCGCCCACACGGTCGGCGAATTCGGCGTCGTCCTGATGATTGGCGGCAACATCCCCGGCGTCACCAAGGTCCTCTCGGTTGCGATCTACGATTACGTCGAGACATCGCAATGGCGCGAGGCCAATGTCCTCGCCGCCGGCATGGTCGTCTTCGCCTTTGCCGTCATCCTCGCCATGACCCTGGTCGAGAAGCGCGTGCGCCGGAGGCTGCGCGCATGAGTGGCGCCATCGACGTCGCGTTCAGGGGAACGATCGGCGGTTTCGTCCTTGACGCCGCGTTCGACACACCGGTCATCGGCGTCACCGGACTGTTCGGACCGTCCGGCTGCGGCAAGACCACGCTGCTGCGCTGCATGGCCGGGCTCAATCATCTGGACGGCCGATGCGTCGTCGATGGCGACGTCTGGCAGGACGACGTGGCGTTCCGTCCGCCCCACCGACGCCCGGTCGGCTATGTCTTCCAGGAGGCGAGCCTGTTCCCGCACCTCTCCGTGCGGCGCAATCTTGTCTACGGGGCGCCGCGGGAAGAGGGCGCGATCCGTTTTGACGATGTCGTGGCGCTTCTGGGCCTTGCGCCGCTGCTGGACCGTTCACCGGAGCGGCTCTCCGGCGGCGAGCGCCAACGCGTCGCCATCGGGCGCGCCCTGCTGTCGCAGCCGAAACTCCTGCTGATGGACGAACCGCTTGCCGGTCTCGATCGCGGCGCCAAGGAAGAGATCCTGCCTTTCCTCGAAACCCTGCATGCGCAGCTCGCTTTGCCGGCGATCTATGTCAGCCACGACATGGCGGAGATCGAGCGCCTCGCTGATCATCTTGTGCTGATGCGTGCTGGCCGCATCGTCGCCGGTGGATCGCTCGCTGACCTGCAAAGCGATCCGGCGCTTCCGCTTGCGGCGGAGCGTGATGCCGCGGTCACTTTCGATGCCACCGTCGAGGCCTACGACGCTGGCTATGGCCTTGCGACTCTTTCGGCCGCGGGTGTGCGCTTCTCCGTCCCGATGGCGAGTGCCGCACAAGGCGAGCGTCGCCGCCTCACCATCCGCGCCGGCGATATCAGCCTCGCCCTGGAAGCGCCGCGGATGACCTCGGTGCTGAACATCCTTCCGGCGTGGATCGCGTCGGCGAAAGCGACCAGTCCGCATGAGATTGTTGCCGTTCTCGGCCTGGGGCCACGGCAGGACGGCCTCCGCCTTCTTGCCCGGGTGACCCGCCGGTCCTGGGATCAACTTGCGCTGGAGGAGGGCATGGACGTCTACGCCCAGGTCAAGGGTGTCGCCTTGGCAAGACGGCCGGCGTGACTGGTGCTTCTGGCCGGCAAGGTTCAACAGCGCCGTTCAGTCATGCCGGCCATCGTCCGGCAAGCTTGTGCCCGGACCACCGTTTTTGCTATCAGAATTCCTGATACAGTTGCGCAGCCAGCCGGGGGCACATGAAGCCCAACTTCCTGACCATTACTCCGGACGACGGCATGCCCGTGTTCAAGGGCCTGGCGTCTCCCGTGCGCATGAACATTCTCAAGCTGCTGCATAACCGCGGCCAACTCAACGTCAACGAGATCAGCCGCGAGTTGAAGCTGCCGCAGTCGACGGTGGCGACCAATGTCCAGATGCTGGAAGAGGCGGGCCTGATCACCACCGAGACGATCCGCGCCAAGAAGGGGCAGCAGAAGGTCTGCTCGGCGCGCTTCGGCGAGATCGTGCTGCGTTTCGAATCCTCCTCCGCCAAGCCGGGCAAGAACCTCGTCGAGGTCTCGATGCCGCTTGGTCTTTTCACCAACTGCGAGGTCAGCGCGCCCTGCGGCCTGTGCTCTACCGAGGGCATCGTCGGCCTGCTCGATGTGCCCGATTCCTTCCTCGATCCGAGCCGCGTGCAGGCGGCGTTGATCTGGTTCGGCCGGGGCTACGTCGAATACAAATTCCCCAATAACGCCAAGCTGTTGAACACGCCTGTCGAGTCGGTCGAATTCTCCATGGAGCTGTCGTCCGAGGTGCCCGGCACCAATCTCAACTGGCCTTCCGACATCACGCTCTGGGTCAACGAGATAGCGGTCGGCACGTGGACCTCACCCGGCGACTACGGAGACAAGCGCGGCGTCTATACGCCGAGCTGGTGGAAGCTCGAGGGTTCGCAATACGGCAAGCTGAAGACGTGGCGGGTCGGCAAGTCCGGCACTTTCATCGACGGCGTCCGCATCTCCGGTGTCACCATCGACGACCTCGATCTGCCCAACCATCATTCGATCAGGCCGCGAATCGGAATCGACTCGGCGGCGGAGCATCCCGGTGGGGTAAACCTGTTCGGAAGGGGATTCGGCAACTACGATCAGGACATCGTCATGCGGCTGTATCTGCAACAGCGGAACGGCCAGCAAACGCAGGAACGAACAGCCCGGCGCCGCGTCAAACGGCCCGCTACTGTATCGTGATACCTGATTAATATCATCTTTCCTGTTGCGTGAAGTCGAGGGCTGACATAGCCTTGACGGTGGTCCTTAACAAACAAAACATCGGACCACGGACACGCACTCGATCTGGGAGGAAGGATCACGATGCGATTTCTGAAAACGATGGCGTTTGCCATCACGGCACTTGCGCTCAGCGGCCCGGCCCTGGCGCAGGGCAGCGGCGATATCCCGCGTAATGAGACCCTGATCGTCGAAAATCCCGAAGGCACGATCAAGAATCCCAGCTGGTTCAACTACTGGGCAACCAACGCCGGCGGCCGCTCGACGGGCCTCCAGCAGTTGGCGATGGACACCTTCTGGTACATCGACCCGGACCACGGCCTCGACGGTGTGTGGGACAACTCGCTGGCCTCGGAGCCGCCGATCTACAACAAGGACTTCACCGAGATGACGGTGAAGCTCCGCCCCGGAATCTACTGGAGCGACGGCAACGAATTCACCGCCGATGACGTCCTGTTCACGATCAAGACGCACCTCGAGACCAAGGGGCTCGTTTGGAGCGCGCCGGTCCAGCTTAACGTGGACAGCGTCTCCGCCCCCGACAAGTACACGGTGGTCTTCAAGCTGAAGAAGCCGAACTCGCGCTTCCATGCCCTCTTCACGGTGCGTTGGAACGCGATGTGGATGATGCCCAAGGCTGCCTTCGAGGGTAAGGATCCGCTGAAATTCGACTTCAACCCGCCGGTCTCGATCGGCGCCTATACGCTGCGCGGCTTCGATCCGAACGGCCAGTGGTTCACCTGGCAGAAGCGCGAAGACTGGAAGCGTACCTCGCTCGGCCGCTTCGGCGAGCCGGGTCCGAAGTACGTGACCTATCTCGATCCGGGTCCGCCAGACAAACGCGTCATCGCGCAGCTCAACCACGAGCTCGACATCATCCACGACACGTCGCCGGAAGGTGTTTTCACCCTCGTCAAGGAATCGCCGAAGTCGATCGGCTGGTTCGATGGCTTCCCCTACGGCCACCCGGACCCGACGCTCGCCCAGGTGATCTTCAACAACCAGAACCCGAAGTTCCAGAACAAGGACGTTCGCTGGGCCCTGACGCTGGCGCTCGATATCAAGCAGATCGTCATGGCCGGGTATCGCGGCGCCGCGACGATCTCCGCGATCGCCGTTCCGCCGACTGGCACCTATCCGGAGTTCTATCACAAGCCCATGCAGGACTGGGTTTCGAACTTCGAGATCGACACCGGCAAGAAGAAGATCAAGCCCTACAACCCAACGATGGGGCGTGAAATCGCCGACATGCTGCGTCCTTCGCTGAAGGATCAGATCCCGTCCGATCCGGACAAGATCGACAACGCGTTCGGGCTTGGCTGGTGGAAGCAGGATCTCGAGGCTGCCACGCAGCTTCTCGAGCGCGCCGGCTTCACCAAGAAAGGCAACGACTGGTACATGCCGAACGGCGAGCGCTTCTCCATCAAGGTCGTGGTGGAAGGCGAGGCACGTCCGGTGATGACCCGTGGCGGCGCCATGGTCGCGGAACAGTGGCGCCGGTTCGGCATCGACGCCACCACCGAATCGGCTCAGGCCGCATTCAACACGCGTCGTAACGGCGGTGACTTCGAGACCATCATCTCGTGGAGCGTGGAGACCTGGGGCGGACATCCCGACCTCAGCTTCTTCCTCGAACTCGTGGCACTCGCAGTTCCTGTCTCCGGCCGGCGAGGTGCAGACCCCGCGCAACTGGTCGCGGTACTCGAACCCCGATCTGGACAAGATCATCGAACAGATCCGCGGGATCGGATTCGATGATCCGAAGGGCGTCGAGCTCGGCAAGGAATTCATCAAGCTTGCCGTCGAGGAAATGCCGGTGATCCCGCTCATGTCGTATAACGTCTTCACGATGATGGATACGACCTACTGGACGGGCTATCCGACAGCGGAGAATCCGTACACGGACCCGGTGCCGAACTGGGGTAACTCCCGCGCCATGATGGTGAAGCTCCGTCCGGCGAAGTAGCCTGGGCCTCCCGCAGGCTCAACCGGGGGCGGCTGCTTTGCGGCGGCCGCTCCCACTTCCGCCATCGGGGCACACATTTCATGCGACGGTACGGCCTATACGTCCTCAAGCGGCTGGCGCAGTTCGTCCTGGTCGTCTTCATCGGCATTTCGCTCACCTTTCTGATCACGCACCTGACGCCGATCGATCCGGTCGAGCAGATGGTGTCTTCGATGACGGCCTTCGGCAGCACCAGCCCGGAAGCCGTCAACATGATGCGCGAGGCGCTTCGTGAGCTCTACGGCATCCAGGGTAACCTGCTCGATCAGTACTTCGTGTTCTGGGCGCGCGTCATCAGGCTCGATTTCGGCCCCTCGCTTTCGGCATTTCCGACGCCGGTCTCGCAGCTGATCTGGAATGCGCTGCCCTGGACGCTCGGGCTTCTGTTCACCTGCACGGTGCTCGCCTGGGTGATCGGCAACCTCATGGGTGGCCTCGCCGGCTACTACACCAAAAGCCGCACGCTGAAGCTCTTCGGCGTGGTCGCGATGGGCTTTCATCCCATCCCCTATTACATCATCGCCTTCGTGTTGCTGATCATCTTCGGCTACCTCTGGCCGGTGCTGCCGATCAGCGGCTCCTCGGGCCAGAACATCGTCCGCGGGTTCACGGCTGAATACATCTTCAGCGTGCTCCAGCATTCGATCCTTCCGGCTGTCTCGATCATCCTGGTCGGCATTGGCGGCTGGTTCATGGGGATGCGGGCGCTGGTCTCCAACATTGTTACCGAGGACTATGTCACCTACGCCGAACTCGGCGGCGTGCCACGCAGCCGTATCTTGCCGTTCTACGTCATGCGCAACGCGCTGGTGCCGCAGATCACCGGCCTTGCCATGTCACTCGGTGCGATCTTCAACGGCGCGATCATCGTGGAGCAGGTGTTCAGCTATCCCGGGCTCGGCCGCCTGCTGATCGGCGCGGTCTACTCCGCCGACTACAGCCTTGTGCTCGGCGTGACAGCAATCTCGATCCTGGCGGTTTCCGCCGCGGTGTTCCTGCTCGACATTCTTTATCCGGTCCTCGATCCCCGCGTGCAGCTCGGCTGAAACCATGTTCAAGACCGTCAGAGACCTCTTCCGTTACAATCGCGAGTTCACGATCGGCGCATTCCTGACGGCGGTCGTCATTGGCATGGCGGCGCTGTCGTTCTTCTCGCCCTACAGCCCACTCGACAGCTACGTCGTGCCGCCCGACGTGCCGCCTTCGCCGGAGTATCTTTTCGGCACGACATCGCGCGGCCAGGACGCGTTCTGGATGCTGACGTTCGGCATGCGCAACACGCTGCTGTTCGGCTTCTCGGTGGCCATCATGAGCCGCCTGCTTTCGCTGATGATTGGGCTGATCGCAGGCTATCTCGGCGGCATCACCGACCGCGTGCTGATGTCGATCAACGACACCTTCATCGTCATTCCGCTCTTTCCGCTGCTGGTGCTCTTCTATTTCGTCATGCGCGACTACATGTCGTGGGCGCTTCTCGCGGTCGTCATGGCGTGCCTGGGGTGGGCGTACGACGCGCGGCTCATCCGCTCGATCATGATAAGCCTCAAGCAACGCGAGTTCACGCGCACCAGCGTGTTCTCCGGAATGACGACGCGGCAGATCGTGACGCAGGAGCACCTGCCCTACGTGCTGCCGATCGTATTCTCGACCACTCTCAACAATATCAACTGGTCGATCGGGCTGGAGGTGACGCTCTCCGTGCTCGGCTTCACCAACCTCGATACGCCGACCGTCGGCACGCTGATCTTCTGGGCCAACCAGCACAGCGCCATGATCTCGGGCGTGTGGTGGTGGATCGCCTTCCCGACGGCGTTCATCACCATCACCTTCGTAGGTCTCTTCCTGCTCGCGGTCTCGCTGAACGAGTACATAGATCCGCGCAGCCGCCTCAGCCGCATGGGCGGTACGAACTGATGGCTTGGGCAGAGAACAATTCAGGCCGTCAGGCGGGCGAGGCCGGCAACGAGGACCATCCGGTCCTGACGGTCACGGGTCTGCGAGCCTACTACGAGATGAAGTACTTCGGCATCGCGCGCGAGGTGCGCGCTGTCGACAACATCACGCTTACCGTGAAGCGCAATGAGATCTACGGCCTCGCCGGCGAGTCCAGCTGCGGCAAGACCTCGTTGATCAAGACCATCGCCGGCGCCATCCGGCCGCCGCTCAATGTTGTCAGCGGCTCCGTGCGCTTCGATTTCCGCGGTCGTTCGATCAGCATCTACAATTCCACGGCGAAGCAGGTGGACGACATTCGCTGGGAGCATTTGTCCTACATCATGCAGGGCTCCATGAACGTGCTCAATCCGGTGCGCCGGGTGCGGCAGTCCTTCGTAGATTTTGCCTTCCGTCACATCGGTAAGCCGATGACTGAATTCCTCGAAGTGGTCGAGGGGCATCTCAAGCGGTTGCACCTCGAGCCCGGCGTCCTGGATGCTTATCCGCACGAACTGTCTGGCGGCATGCGCCAACGCGTCACCATCGCGCTGGCAACCGTCTGCCGGCCGGAATTCATCATCGCCGACGAGCCCACCACCGCCCTCGACGTGGTGGTGCAGAAGGGCGTGCTCTCAATGATCCGCGAGGTTCAGCAGGAGATCGGCTCTTCGATGATCTTCGTGACCCACGACATGGCTGTCCACGCCAACATGGCCGATCGCCTCGGCATTATGTATGCGGGCCGGCTGGTGGAGGAGGGGCGCACGGTCGACATGTTCCGGACGCCGCGCCACCCCTACACCGCGCATCTCATCGGCAGCCTGCCCAAAATTGGCGACCTGACGCAAAAGGAAGCGCTTTCCGGCGCGCCGCCCAATCTTTCCGAGCCGCCAAGCGGCTGCCGTTTCCATCCGCGGTGCCCGCTCGCGATGGACATCTGCCGTCGTGAGAATCCGGCGTTGACGCTGCTCGCGCCGGAGCACCGGGTTGCCTGCTTCGCCGCCAGCCCCGAGGTCAAGCCAGCGGCCGATAGCGAGCCCGTTCGGGTGTCGGCGGGGGCGTCGCAGTGACCGCTCCGCTCCTCGAAGTCGATCACGTCACGAAATCATACGCGATGGGCGGCCTGCTCTCGCGCGACGCCTTTCGCGCCGTCGATGATGTCAGCTTCTCGCTGAGGTCCGATCGTTCTGAGATATTCACGATCATCGGCGAGTCGGGCAGCGGCAAAACGACACTTGCCCGCATGATCCTCAACACCTTCCCGCCAAGTTCCGGGGCCATCCGCTTTCGCGGGATGGATCTGGCAGCTGTTCGCTCACGCAAGGCACGGCTCGCCTTCATGCACGATGTCCAGCCGATCTTCCAGAACCCGTTCGAGGCATTCAATCCGCTGAAAAAGGTCGATCGCTACCTGTCCATGACCGCGCGCCGCTTCACCGAGGCGCGCACCCGCGCCGACGTCGAGAAGCATGTCGACACGGCGCTGCGCAAGGTCGGCTTGTCGCTGACTGAGGTGCAGGGGCGCTTCCCGCACGAACTGTCCGGCGGCCAGCTTCAGCGCACGGCCGTGGCGCGGGCGCTGATCTCCAGCCCGTCGCTGATCGTCGCCGACGAGCCGGTCTCCATGGTCGATGCGTCGCTGCGCATGTCGATCGTCAATCTGTTCAAGACGCTGCGCGACGACCTGCGGGTATCGATCATCTACATCACCCACGATCTCGCGACCGCGTACTACATCAGCGACCGCATCATCATCATGCAGAAGGGCAAGGTGGTTGAGGGCGGCGACGCGCGCACGGTGCTCGACAACCCCCAGCATCCCTATTCCATTCTTCTGAAGACATCCGTCCTTTCGCCCGATGTGACGAACGACGGACCCACCATCCTCAATCGGCCGGAGGAAGCGCCGCGAGCGTGACTTGCCGATCCACAACAAGCAGCAAGACGGAGAACGGGTTATGCGCGACGTAAAGGTGCTCCTCGACCGCGATTTCGCGATCGGCTCGACCGACCGCCGACTGTTCGGCGCGTTCGTCGAGCACCTCGGCCGGTGTGTCTACGACGGTATCTACGAGCCGGGACATCCCACGGCGGACAAGCAGGGCTTTCGCGGCGACGTGCTGGAGCTGGTGAAGGAACTGGCGCCGACCATCATGCGCTATCCCGGCGGCAACTTCGTCTCCGGCTACAACTGGGAAGACGGCGTCGGCCCGGTCGACAAGCGTCCGCGCCGCCTCGAGCTCGCCTGGAAATCGACCGAGCCGAACACTTTCGGCACCAACGAATTCGTCGACTGGTGCCGCCTTGCCGGCATCGAGCCGATGCTGGCCGTCAACCTCGGAACGCGCGGCCCGGAAGAAGCCCGTCGCCTGCTTGAATATTGCAACTTCCCCTCGGGAACCGAGCTCTCCGACCTTCGCCGGGCGCACGGCTGGGAGAAGCCGCACGACATCAAGTTCTGGTGCCTCGGCAACGAGATGGACGGCTCCTGGCAGATGGGCAGCAAAACGCCTCAGGAATATGGCCGCATCGCCTACGAGTCGGCCAAGATGATGCGGTTGATCGACCCGACTATAGAACTCGCGGCCTGCGGCTCATCGGGTCGCACCATGACGACCTTCGGCGAATGGGAGCGCGTGGTGCTCGAGCACACCTTCGAGGTCGTCGAGTTCATCTCGCTGCACACCTATCTGAACGATTATGCAGGCGACACCGCGGCACTTCTGGCGAGCCCGGATTTGATGGACTCCTTCATCGAGGAGGTGGTCGCCATCGCCGACGCTGTCGCCGCCAGCAACCGCTCCGACAAGCGCATCATGCTCTCCTTCGACGAATGGAACGTGTGGTACCGCACGCGCCGCAAGGGCACGCGCCTGCTGCCGGACTGGCCGGTCGCGCCGCACATCCTTGAGGAAGTCTACGACATGAAGGATGCGCTGGCCTTCGGCGGCGCCTGCATCTCACTGCTCAACCATGCCGACCGGGTGAAGGCGGCGTGCCTGGCGCAGCTCGTCAACGCCATCGCGCCGATCCTGACAGAGACCGGTGGACCTGCCTGGCGTCAGACGATCTTCTTCCCGTTTGCCGACTTCAGCAATCTCGGTCGCGGCAGGGTGCTCCGCACCCACATCGATTCGCCGACCTACAGCGCCAACTACTACGATCCGCGCGGCACACAGGACCTCTGGTACCCGATGCCCGAGGTGCCCTACCTCAAGCTCTCCGCCATCCATGGCGAAGAGGAGGACACACTCACGCTGATGGCGCTCAACCGGCACCTCACGGAAGAGTTGCCGCTCTCGGTCATGGCCAAGGGCTTCTCGGGCATGTCGGTCGAGCGCGCGACCACGCTGCACAACGACGACCTGTCCGCCACCAACACGAAGAAAGCGCCGAACGCTGTAAAGCCCGGCAAGCTGGCGCGGGTGAAGGTGAACGGTGAGAAGATAACGGCCAAGTTGCCGCCGGCCTCATGGAACGTCATCCGGCTGCAGAAGTAAGGAACATCGGGCAGGCCCGGCGGCCGGAAGCGGCTGGCCGGGCCCTGCTACGGAATGGGAAGGAGCGGTCTTACCGCTTCTTCTCTTTACGCCAGGTGGCGAACTCGGCCTTTGCCTTTTCGTCCGGTGGGTAGATGCCGAAGATCGAGCGGCCCTCGGTCACCTTCTCGGCGACGAAATCCTCGAACACGGTCTGCTCGAACGCCTCGTCGGCTACCTCGTCAGCGATTCCCGCCGGAATCACGACCACTCCCTCGCCATCCCCAACCACGATGTCGCCCGGAAAGACCGCGACGCCGCCGCAGCCGATCGGCAGATTGAAGTCGGCCGCGTGGTGCTTGATCAGGTTGGTCGGCGCCGACGGCTTCAGGTGATATGCCGGAAAGGGCAGCGCGGCGATGTCGGGCGTATCGCGGAAGCCACCGTCGGTGACCACGCCGGCGATTCCCCGCTTCCACAGGCGGGTCACCAGGATACCGCCGGCCGAGGCGGCAGTAGCGTCACCGCGGCTGTCGATCACCATCACTGAGCCTTCGGGGCATTCTTCGACCGCCTTGCGCTGCGGGTGCGAGCGGTCCTCGAACACGCTCAGCTTGTCGAGATCCTCGCGCGCCGGGATATAGCGCAGCGTGAAGGCCGGCCCGACCATCGGCGGCGCCTTCGGGTTGATCAGGTTCACGCTGATGAAGGTGTTGTGCAGGCCGCGCTTCAGAAGCACGGTCGTCAGCGTGGCGGTAGACACTTCGGCCAGTTTGGCCCGGCTCTCTTTGCGCATGGTGAAGGTCTCGATGTGGCAGTTGGGAGGGAATGGCAGGCGGAAAGATCAGGGTTGGACGGGAAAATGCGCAGGCTCGCGGTCACTTGTCAAAAGCACGCAGATAGCCCGGGCGCAATGTGCGCAGGATGCGCAAATTGCTCGTTTCACACCGGCCGCCGCCACCCGCAAGCCGGCAAAGGCATCGGCAAATGGTGGCAAAGGCGCGAATAGAGAGTATTGGACGCTGATGTCGGAGGATTCAACGATTGCCCGGCCAGCGGGTCAACGGATGAGGCGTTCATGGAGATAGCCGGAGCGTCAGCGATCGTGACCGGCGGCGCGTCGGGCCTCGGCGCCGCGACGGCGCGCCTGCTCGCCGCGCGCGGCGCGAAAGTCGCCGTGTTCGACCGCGATCGGGGGGCCGGGGAGGGCGTTGCCAGCGAGATCGGCGGCGTGTTCTGCGAATGCGATGTTACCGGGCCCGCGAGCGTCGAAGCGGCAATCGCCTCGGCGGCGAAGGCGCACGGCGTCGCCGCCATCCTGGTCAGTTGCGCCGGAATCGGAACGGCTGCCCGCATTGTCGGCCGCGACGGGCCGATGCCGCTTGAAGCCTTCGAGCGCGTTGTCAGGGTCAACCTGATCGGCACGTTCAACGTCATGCGCCTCGCGGCCGCGGCGATGCAGAACCTGCCGGCCAACGCTGCCGGCGAGCGCGGGGTCATCGTCTCGGCTGCCTCGATCGCCGCCTATGAAGGGCAGATCGGGCAGGCGGCCTATGCGGCGTCCAAGGGCGGCATTGTGGCGCTCACCCTTCCGGCGGCACGGGAGTTCGCCCGCTTCGGGGTGCGCGTCATGGCGATCGCGCCCGGCCTGTTCCTGACGCCGCTTCTCGATGAATTGCCGCAGGAAGCGCAGGATGCACTCGGTGCATCGATCCCGTTCCCGTCACGCCTCGGCGCACCGGAAGAATTTGCCGAGCTGGTCGCGTCGATTGTCGGCAATCCCTATCTCAACGGTGAGACGATCCGCCTCGACGGTGCGCTCCGCATGGCGCCGAAGTAGGGTTCAGCCTTCCAGGCTGATCACGCGTGGCGAGCCGCGATAGATTTCCTCGACCAGTTCGCCGCGGTTCGACAGCACGGCGCGCTGGTTGAGCGATCCCTTGTCGGTCACCTCGCCGCGATCGATCGAGAGCGGCTCATCGAGCAGCAGGATACGCCGCACGACCGTCGAGGAGCCACTGCCGTTGCCGACGAGCGTCGCCAGCCTTGTGGCGAACGCCGCCCGCACATCTGGATGATCGAGCACGGTCCGCGCCGGCGCGTCTTCGGCCGCTGAGGCCAGTCCGCGGCATGCCGCGAGGTCCGGCACGACCAGGGCGCCGATATATGGCCGGTCGAGGCCAGTGATCACGGCGTCGCGGGCGAGTCCACCGAGGCCGTTGATCAGTTTCCCGCGCACCGCGCCGACGCTGACCCACGTGCCGGTGTCGAGCTTGAAGTTTTCCGCGGTGCGGCCGTCGAAATAGAATCCCTTCGACGCATCCGCCGGGTCCGCGAAGCGCAGGGCATCGCCAAGCTTGTAGAAGCCTTCCTCGTCGAAGGCATCCTTCGTCAGCTTCGGGTCGCGCCAGTAGCCCTGCGTGATGTTCGGGCCCTTCAGCCGCGCTTCCAGCTTGCCTTCGTTCGGTACCAGCTTGAGCGCGATCCCGCGTGCCGGAATGCCGACATTGCCGGCGATCCGTTGGTCTACGGTGGACATCAGCGAGAACGGCGCTGTCTCGGTCGAGCCGAGCCCGGTCACCAGCAGCACGCGCTCGCCGGTGGTCTCCACGGCCAGCCGCTCCAGCGCGTCCCATGTGTGCTGGGCGAGGCCGGCGCCGGCATACATCATCATGTTGAGCCGGCTGTAGAACCTGCGGCGCAGCGCGTCGTCGGCCTCAAGGTAGGGGATCAGCTCCTCGTAGCCCTTTGGCACGTTGAAATACCAGGTCGGCGCGACCTCGCGCAGGTTGCGCACGGTCTTCTTGATCGCGTCCGGGGTCGGCCGGCCGTCATCGATATAAAGGGTGCCGCCGTTATAGAGCACCATGTTGAAGACCTTGTTGCCGCCCGCCGTGTGGTTCCACGGCGCCCAGTCAAGCACCAGCGGCGGCTCATCCCGCATGAAGGCGAAACAGTCGCGCACCATTTCCTGGTTCGCGCACATCATGCGCTGCGTGTTGATCACCGCCTTGGGCGAGCCTGTTGATCCTGACGTAAACAGGAACTTCCCGATCGTGTCCGGCCCGACCCTGGCCTGCGCGGCATCGACGGCGTCGGTGGCCGGCGTCAAGACCAGTGCCGCATAGGAGACGTTGCTCCGCCCGGCGACGGGGTTGCGCACGGTCACCACCGGCACGTCGGCTGGCGCGACCGCCATGATCGCCGGCGCGAAGGGCTTGCCGTCAGTCGCGAATACCAGCCCCGGCGTCAGCAGTTCGAAAATTCCGCGGAGCTTGGCGAAGTCCGTAGACATCAGCGCGTAGGCTGGCGAGATGGACGCGTAGGGCACGCCGATGTATTGCGCCGCAAGGCCAACCAGCGCGTGCTCGATGTCGTTGCCGGACAGGATGATCAGCGGGCGGTCCGGCGAGAGGTCGAAACCGAGCAGCCCCTCGCCGATGCGCCGCACGCGGTCCAGCGTCTCGGCATAGGTGACCGTGCGCCAGTCCTCGCCTTCGCCATTGCGGTCGGCAAGGAAGACGGCAGCCGGCGTCGCCTTGGCAAAATGCACGAGACGATCGGTCAGCCGGTCGGCATAGGGGCCGAGGTCGCCTGTCTGGCGAATGAGGATCGTCCCGTCGCTCCGGCGATCGACCGTGAGCGCCGGGTCCCAGAATCGGACGTGGCGGAGCGGCGCCGCCTCGATGGCGGCAACGCCGGATTCGGCAACGGTCACGGGGCGTTTCCTCCCACCCACGAACATGCCCCCGAGGGCGGCTCCGTCAACGAAAATCGGCTGCGGGCCGGGCATCGTTCGCTCGGTCGATCTTGACACGCTCCCGCATATTTCGTCCACCAGGAAACAAATTTGGGCAACGCGCGCGCGGCCGAAGCGGCCGCAAAAGCCGCAAATAGCGTGCGGAACGGCTGCTCGCGCGGTAGACAGGCGCCGCCGCAACTAGGGACACCGGGTATTGCCCCGAGCAGGTCGCAACAGGACAGGGCACTTGAAATCGGCCTTCCGCCGTCATCCCATTCTTGTCTCGGCGTTTGTTCTGTTCACGCTGCTCGCGCTGTTCTTCGCCGGCCGCTTCGCCTTTCAGGTGGCCTACTGGTCGACACATCGCAACCAGCCCGTGGCGGGCTGGATGACGGTCGGCTACGTCGCCCATAGCTGGCATCTGGATCCGCGCGCGGTTGACGCGGCTGCCGGACTGCCGCCTCCGGCCGGTCATCCTCTGACGCTTGACGAGATCGCATCGCAACGTGGTGTGCCCGTCGAACAGATCATCGCCGCCGTCGAAGACGCCATCGCCAGGCTCCAGGCCGAAGAGCACGGAAACAAGACGCCGTGACCGACTGGCTATTGGGGCTTGTTCCGCAGTACGGCATGTATCTTCTGGCGCTCGGCACATTCAGTTCGTGCCTCGCCCTGCCGATTCCGGCATCGATTCTGATGATAGCTGCCGGAGGCTTCGTGGCTTCCGGCGACCTGTCGCTCGCCACCAGTGCCGGCGCTGCCCTTGCCGGGGCGGTGATCGGCGACCAGGCGGGATACTTTGGTGGCCGCTGGGGAGGAACTCTCCTCTTTGACTGGTTGGGATCGCGGACCGCTCCTCTTGAGAAGGCCAGGGGCGCGCTCGCGGCACGCGGTGGCATCGCCGTCTTTCTGTCGCGATGGCTTGTCTCCGCGCTCGGTCCCTATGTGAACTTTGCGGCGGGCGCTGCCGGACTGCCTTGGTTGCAATTCACGCTGTGGGCCGTGCTGGGCGAGGCTGTCTGGGTCGCGGTCTATATCGGCGCCGGCTTTGCTTTTTCCGGGAACCTCACGGCTGCATCCGGGATGGCGTTCGACATATTGGGTGTGCTGGCGGCCGGGGCCGTGGCTGTCGGGCTCGGATACTGGCTTTTCGCGGTTCTGCGTGCGGAACGTTAGCGTTGGAACGGCAGCCTTGATCGGCCATCCCGCCAGTCCGGCTTGACTCCGACGCGCGCATTTCGTCCACTAGGAAACTAATTGCGCCGCCGGCAGGTTGCCCGCAGGCGACGATAATGCCGCAAAGGCAAACGGTGCGTCGCGGGAGGACGCAAGCGCCGCATGTCAAAGCCGCTCGTGACCTACGCCCTCGAGGGCGATATTGCGCTCATCGGCCTGAACCGGCCGGAGAAGCGCAACGCCATATCCGATGCAGTCATCGAGGCGCTGGCCAAGGTCGTCGAGCGCGCGTCGAGCGAGGCGAAGGCCGGGGTCATCTATGGCGCCGGCGATCATTTCTGCGCCGGGCTCGACCTCGCCGAGCACGTCGGCAAGTCGCCGATCGAGGGCATCCACGGCTCGCGCCGCTGGCACGCGGTCTTCGACGGCATCCAGCGTGGCACCATTCCCTTCGTCGCCGCGTTGCACGGCGCCGTGGTCGGCGGCGGCCTGGAACTTGCCGCGTCCACCCATATCCGCGTCGCCGACACGACCGCATTCTTCGCTCTCCCGGAAGGCCAGCGCGGCATCTTCGTCGGCGGCAGCGGTTCGGTGAAGGTCGCTCGCCTCATGTCGGTGGCGCGCATGACCGACCTCATGCTGACCGGCCGCGTGCTTGCGGCCGAAGAGGGCGAGCGCGCCAACCTTGTCCAGTACGTGGTCGAGGCGGGCTCTGCGCTCGACAAGGCGAAGGAACTTGCCCACATCGCCGCCGGCAACGCGACGCTCTCCAACTACGCCGTCATCAATGCGCTGCCGCGCATCCAGGACATGGCGCAGGACGATGGTCTCTTCGTCGAGTCGATCGTCGCCTCCTTCACCCAGACCAGTCCCGAGGCCAACGAACGGCTGAAGGCCTTCCTCGAAAAGCGCGCCGCTCGCATCGCGGCGCCGGTCAAGAAGTGAGCGGCTCGGTGTCCCGGCACGAAGCCCTTGCCCACGCCCCGCAGCCGGAAATGGCCGATGTGGCCGCGGAAGGCGCGTCGGCCCAACGCGTCGATTTCGGTCCGCTGACGGACCTTGCCGGCTTCATGCTGCGCCTGGCGCAAATTCAGCTTTTCGCCTCTTTCTTCCGCGATTTCGGCCCGAGCGGCACAACCCCCGGCCAGATCGGGATCCTCGTCGCGGTCGGGCGCAATCCCGGCATCCGTCAGGGCGTGCTGGCCGATGCGCTCCGCATCAAATGGTCCAACATGGCCAAGATCGTGCGCCTGTTGCAGGAGCAGGAACTGGTCGAGCGGCGCGTGCCGGCGAGCGACCGGCGCGCCGTCGAACTGCATCTGACGGAACGCGGCCGCGCCCTTGTCGAACGCACCACGCCGCAACTCGACGTCAGCGACCGCGCCGCCACCGCGATGCTGACCGGGCGTGAACGGGCCACGCTGCTCCGCCTGCTTGCAAAGATGGCGGACGCTAGTCCGGCGAGGACGGCATGACCATCAAGCTCGACGAGATCGTCGCCATCGACGTGCACACCCACGCCGAGGAGCCGTGCGGAACCCATGCGGACGACGGCTACGATGATTTCCAGGCAGCCATGGCGACCTACTTCAAGTCGCCGCACAAGCATCCGCCGACCGTGCCGGAAACCGCCGCCTACTATCGCGACCGCAAGATCGCCTGCGTCATCTTCCCGGTCGACGCCGAGCGCGAGACCGGCTTCCGCCGCTACTCCAATGAGGAAATGGCGGAACTCGCTGCCGAAAATTCTGACGTGCTCATCCCGTTCGCATCCATCGATCCGGCCAAGGGCAAGGCCGGCGCCCGCGAAGCGCGTCGGCTGGTAGCCGACTTCGGCATTCGCGGCTTCAAGTTCCACCCGACCATGCAGGGCTTCTACCCGAACGACCGCAGCGCCTACGTCCTCTACGAGGCGATCGCGGAAGCCGGCGTGCCAGCGCTCTTCCACACCGGTCAGACCGGCGTTGGCTCCGGCATGGCGGGCGGCATGGGCATGCGGCTGAAATATTCCAACCCGATGTATCTCGACGACGTCGCTGTCGATTTCCCGGAGATGCCGATCATTCTGGCGCATCCCTCTTTCCCGTGGCAGGAGGAGGCGCTCGCCGTCGCGCAGCACAAGCCCAACGTCTACATCGACCTGTCGGGCTGGTCGCCGAAGTATTTTCCGCCGATTCTCGTGAAATACGCTAATTCGATCCTCCGCCACAAAGTGCTCTTCGGCTCCGACTGGCCGGTCATCGCGCCGGATCGCTGGCTGAAGGATTTCGCCGAACTCGACATCAAGCCCGAGGTTCGGCCGCTGATTGTGAAGGAAAATGCCGCAAAACTGCTAGGACTGACCTGAAAACACCCAAAGGGAGGGAATGAAATGAACCGCAAGTCACGGACTTCCGCCACCGGGCCGCGCATTACCCGCCGCACCTTTGCCGCCGGAGTTGGCGCGCTCGGCATCGTTGCCGGCGTCGCCCCGTTCAGCATCGTCCGCGCGCAGGCGAGCGCGCTCAAGGTGGGCGTCATCCTGCCGCGCTCCGGCTATCTCGCCGGCATCGGCCAGGATTGCCAGCGCGGCGTCGACGTCGCCAGCCCGATCCTGAAGGAACTCGGCCTGCCCGATATCGAGATCATGAATGGCGATACCGAATCGAGCGTCGATACCGCCCGCTCCCGCGCCGAAAAGATGATCAGCGACGGTGCGCAGTTGCTCGTCGGCGCCTTCGACTCCGGCCAGAGCGCGGCCATCGCGCAGGTCGCCGAGCAGAAGGGCATTCCCTTCGTCATCAACATTGCCGCCGCGCCGGACATCACCGAGCAAGGTTACAAGTTCGTCTTCCGCAATTTCCCGATCGCGCCGCGCATCCTCGGCGATGCCTTCGCGAACATGCTGGAGGTGTTCTCCATCGCCGGTTCGGCACCGAAATCGGCCGTCTTCGTTCACGCCAACGATACGTTCGGCACCGCCATGGCGAAGGGCTTCGGCGCGGTTGCTCCGAAGTTCAACCTGCCGTTCAAGGTAGCGGAAGAGATCGCCTACGATCCGACCACCAAGGATCTCTCCGTCGAGGTGGCCAAGGCCAAGGCGACCAATGCAGAGCTGCTCATCGTCGTCAGCCGCCTCAACGACGCCATCCTGATGACCCGCGAGCTCGTCAAGCAGCGCTGGACACCGACCGCGATCCTGTCGATGGGCCCGGGCTGGTATGAAGACCAGTATATGTCGACACTCGGCAAGCTGTCCGACGGACCAATGAGCTTCGCGCCCTGGTACGACCCGAACAAGAAGCTGACTCCGGTCCTCCAGGCCGCGCTCGCCAAGTCCTTCCCCGAGACCAACATGAACACCAACCACGTGTTCACCTTCGAGGCGCTCCTCACCGCCGCCGACGCCTTCAAGCGTGCCGGCTCGACCGACCCGAAGGCGCTTGCCGATGCGCTCCGTACAACCAACATCACCGACAACGTGGCCATCGGCGGCGGCATCCAGTTCAACGAGAAGGGCCACAACGACAAGGTCGGCAACGGTGCCATCCAGAACCGTGGCGGCAAGCATGTCACGATCGCGCCGAAGGCATCCGCCAACGCCGCGCCGGAGTGGCCGTTGAAGTCCTTCAGCGAGCGCGGCTGATCGCCGTCTGATATCAACGCTCCGGCCGCTTCGGCGGCCGGAGCATTTTTCGGGGACGGGCGGGAAAGAATTGCCGGTAGAAGTCTACCTCAACGTCGCGGTGAGCGGCGTGTTGACTGGCCTTGTCTATGGCCTGATGGCACTCGGCCTGTCGGTCATCTTCGGCGTCGTCCGTGTCGTCAATTTCGCTCATGGCGAGATGATGACCGTTGCCATGTACCTCTCGGTCATTCTGTTTGCTTCCTTTGGACTCGACCCTCTGGTCATGCTGGTGCCGATCGCGGCGGTGCTCTTCGCTTTCGGCTATGCGTTGCAGAAGGGCATCGTTAACGCCTTCGTCACGCGCCCTGAGTCGACCCAGTTCCTTTTGATGATCGCCATCGCGCTTATCATGGTGAACGTGCTCCTCATCGTCTTCGGGCCGGATGCGCGCGGCGTCCAGACATCGTACGCCTATGACAGCTACGCCATAGGCGGGCTCATCATTGACGCCACAAAGGCCTATGCCGCTGCGACGTCGATTGTCGTCGCTGCGGGGCTATACGCTTTCTTCCGCTTTACGCGCATCGGCACTGCCATCCGCGCCTGTGCCGACAACCACACCGGCGCGCTGGTCGTCGGGCTCGACGTCAAGCACCTCTACGCGCTGACCTTCGGCCTTGGCGCCGCTTGCGTCGGCGCCGCGGGCACCATGATGTCGCTGCTTGTTGATGTGACGCCGGCGCTCGGGCCCGGCTATACGCTGCTCGCCTTCATCATCGTCATCACCGGTGGTCTCGGCTCCATGCCGGGCGCGCTGCTTGGTGGCGTTCTCATCGGACTCACCGAGGCCATGGCCGGCCTTATCTTCACGCCGTCGGCGAAGAGCATGTTCGGCTTCGCCATCCTCGTTCTCGTCCTGCTCTTCCGCCCGCAGGGCATCATCGGCAGGCGGGCCTGAATGGGCGGTCTTGCCGAAGGTCTGTCGCCGCGTAGCGCCGTTCTGCTCGCCGTCTTCTTCGGCGTCCTGTTGCTGGTGCCGTGGGTCGCCGGGGATTACCTGCTGACCGTGCTCATCCTGATCCTCTACTTCGCCTATGTCGGACAGGCGTGGAACATCATGATGGGGTTCGTCGGCCAACTCTCGCTCGGCCACGCGCTCTATGTCGGGCTGGCCGGCTATGTCTCGGCCGTGCTGTTCAAGGAGTTTGGCGTTGGCCCATGGCTCGGTTTGCTCGCCGCCGTTCCCGTCGCAATGCTGGCTGGGGCCATCATCGGCTTCCTCGCGTTCCGCTTCGGCGTCACCGGCGTCTACTTTGCCATTCTCACCATTGCCTTCGCCGAGTTTGCCCGCATCGGTTTCGACCACCTGACCATCGTCAACGGCTCTGGCGGCCTGTTCCTGCCGGTTGCTCAACGCGACACCAACGATCTCTGGCTGCTGCGCGGTTCGCCGACGATGTTCTACTACGTCATCCTCGTCGCCACCGCTCTGGCGCTCATCTTCTGCCGCATGCTTCTGCGCAGCCGCATGGGCTATTTCTGGCTGGCGATCCGCGAGGACGAAGAGGCCGCGCGCGCCGCCGGGATCGACACCTTCCGCTACAAGATGGCGGCGGTGGTCACGTCCGCCGGCATGACTGCGTTCGCTGGCGTCTTTTACGCCTTCTATTACAACAACCTGTTCCCCGAGCAGGTCTTCAACATCTCGCGGTCCATCGAGCTGATCGTCGGCCCGATCATCGGCGGCCTCGGCACGCTCGTCGGTCCGATCGTCGGCGCGTTCCTGCTCACCGGGCTGGCCGAGACACTGAACACCTTCCTGGCAACCATCGGCCTCGACCTGCCCGGAGCCAAGCAGGTGCTCTACGGCGCCTGCCTGCTCTTCGTCATCATCGCACTGCCGGGCGGCGTCTGGCCATGGCTGGCGCGACGCCTCGGCCTCGGTGGAGGCAGCCGATGACCGCGCTGCTCTCCCTCGACGGCGTCACCAAGCGCTTCGCCGGCCTTGTCGCGGTGGATCAGGTGGCACTCAATGTCACGGAGGGCGAAATCTGCGGTGTCATCGGCCCGAACGGCGCCGGCAAGACGACGCTCTTCAACATGATCGCCGGCGTCTTCAAGCCGGATGGCGGCTCGATTACCTTCGCTGGCCAGCGTATCGATGGCCTGACCGCCGATGTCGTCTGCCGCCGCGGCATCGGCCGCACATTCCAGCTCGTGCGTCCGTTCCAGGGCCTCTCTGTCGAGGACAACGTCATCGTCGGCGGCTTGCTGCGCCGGCCGACCGTGGCAGCCGCGCGCGAGCGCGCCCACGAGCTGCTCCGCCGCCTCGACCTCTATTCCAGGCGCGACCAGCGCGCGTCGTCACTGACCCTGCCGGACCGCAAGCGCCTGGAGGTAGCCCGGGCGCTGGCCACCGACCCGAAGCTCCTGCTGCTCGACGAGGTCATGGCGGGCCTGCGCCCGACAGAGACCGACCGCATGGTCGGCATCCTGCGCGAGCTCAACCGCGAGACCGGCCTGACCATCGTGCTCATCGAGCACGTCATGCGTGCCGTCATGGCCCTGGCTTCGCACATCCTTGTGCTCCATCACGGCGCGCAGATCGCCGAAGGCGCGCCGGAAAAGGTCGTGCGCGATGCTGCTGTCATCGAGTCCTATCTCGGCGTGGAGGCGCTCGGGTGATCCTCCGCGTCGAAAACCTTGATCTGTTCTACGGCGATGCCCAGGCACTCGACGGCGTCTCGCTCGACGTGGAGGAGGGTGCCATCGTCGCTATCGTGGGGGCGAACGGCGCTGGCAAGACCTCACTCATCCGCACCATTGCCGGGATGTACACCCCGGCACAGGGCCGCATCCTCTATCGCGGCAATGACATTGCCGGCTGGCCGAGCCACAAGGTCTGCAATCTCGGTGTCGGGCAGGTGGCCGAGGGTCGGCAGGTCTTCCCGAACCTGTCGGTGGCCGAGAACCT
The DNA here is from genome assembly GCA_963798195.1 of uncultured Alphaproteobacteria bacterium. Classification (GTDB taxonomy): domain Bacteria; phylum Pseudomonadota; class Alphaproteobacteria; order Rhizobiales; family Kaistiaceae; genus CAVSRC01. Next base: position 96,422 of record CAWCSF010000004.1, read on the forward strand.
TGCGATGGGCGCCATGGTGCCGCGCGCACACGCCGCGCGGGAACAGAACCTCGGCCGCGTCTATTCCATGTTCCCGCGCCTGGCGGAGCGCCGCCGCCAGGCGGCCGGCACGCTGTCGGGCGGCGAGCAGCAGATGCTCGCCATCGGCCGCTGCCTTATGGGTTCGCCCGACGTGATCATGTTCGATGAGCCGTCGCTCGGCCTTGCCCCGCTGGCGGTGCAGCAGGTTCTCCAGACCGTCCGCGACCTCAATCGCGACGGCCTCACCTGCCTGCTGGTCGAGCAGAACGTCGCGGTCTCGCTGAAGCTCGCCAGCCGCGCCTATGTGCTGGAGAACGGGCGCATCACGCTCTCCGGGACCGGCGAAGCGCTGTTGGCCGACGACCGCGTGCGTCAGGCCTATCTCGGCGCCTGAGGGCTAGACGATGCCGCCGCCGCCTCCGGTAGCGGCGGGGCGCTCCTTGGCCACCTTCTTGCGGTAGCCCGCCTTGCGGTAGGTCGCCACCGGATCGATCGCGCCGCCCTTGTCGGCACGCGCCTTGGCGAGGATCGGCGCCACGTCCGTGGTGAACGCCGCCTTCAGGGTTTGCATCGCCATCAGCGCGTCGTTGTTGTCCTGGTGCTCGTTGAGCGCGGCGCGATCGACGAGCAGCGCCTGTGCGTAGCAGCGCAGAATCTCGTTGGCGCTGACCATCAGGCTCTCGATCGGATCGGTGACATTGTGCGACTGGTCGATCATGTAGGCCGGCCTGAAGCCCTTCGCCTTGCGATCCGCCGCGTCCACCAGTTCATTGAAGACGAGGAAGAGCTGGTACGGATTGATCGATGCGGAATCGAGGTCGTCGTCGCCGTATTTCGAGTCGTTGAAGTGGAAGCCGGCTAGCTTTCCGAACTGGATCAGCCGGGCCACGATCATCTCGATGTTGACGTTCGGCGCGTGGTGGCCGAGGTCGACGAGGCAGAAGGCCTTCGGCCCGAGCTCCTTGGCTGCGAGGTAGTTCGAGCCCCAGTCCTGGATCACAGTCGAGTAGAACGCGGGCTCGTAGAGCTTGTGCTCGAGGAAAACGCGCCAGTCGGCAGGCAGCGCGTTGGTGACCTGCTTCATCGAATCGAGGTAGCGCTCGAACGCGCGGGTGAAATTCGACTGACCGGGAAAATTCGATCCGTCACCGATCCATACCGTCAGCGCGTTCGAGCCAAGCTTCTCGCCAATCTCGATGCACTCGATGTTGTGGGCCACCGCCTGGTCGCGCACGGCCTTGTCGGTGTGCGACAGGCTGCCGAACTTGTAGCTGCGTTTCTGCCCAGGTGAATCCTGGAATGTGTTGGAGTTCATCGCGTCGAAGGCGAGGCCGAGCTTGTCGGCCTTCTGCCGCAGCCCCTTCAGGTCCTTCACCTTGTCCCAAGGGATATGCAGCGACACGGTCGGCGTGGCCTGGCCGAGCTGGTTGATGACGGCGCAGTCGTCGAGCTTGTCGAAGATGTCGCGCGGCTCGCCCGGTCCGGGGAAGCGGGCGAAGCGCGTGCCGCCGGTGCCGACGCCCCACGAGGGTATGGCGACCGCGAAGGCGGCGACCGCTTTGGTGATCTTCTCGATGTCCACCTTCTGGCGGGCAAGCTGCTCGCCGAGCATCTGGTAGTCCGCCGTCAGCGTCTTCTCGCGCTTGCGGTTCTGCTCGGCGATCAGATCCCGGTCGATCGGTCCCGCTGCCATGGTGCCCCCTCCGTCACGCTTATCGCGTGAACGATTGCGCGTTGCCCGCGTCGACGTTGATGATGTTGCCGGTCGATTTTGCCGAGACGTCGGATGCGAGGAAGTAGATCGCCTCGGCCACGTCCTCGGGCAGCACGTTCCGCTTCAGCAGGCTGCGCTGGCGATAGTGCTCTTCGAGATCGTCCGGCTTCATCTTGTAGGCGGCGGCGCGCTGCTCGCGCCACTCGCCGGTCCATATCTTCGAGCCGCGGAGCACGGCGTCCGGGTTGACCACGTTGACGCGGATGCCTTCGCCGGCGCCTTCCAGCGCCAGTCCGCGCGCCAGGTGAATCTCGGCCGCCTTGGCCGCCGAATAGGCGGCCGCGTTGGGCGAGGCGGCGAGCCCGTTCTTGGATGCGACGAAGACCATCGCGCCGCCGGTTTTCTGCTTCTTGAGCAACCGGAACGCCTCGCGCGCCACCAGGAAATATCCCTTGGCGAGGATGTCCATGTTGCGGTCCCACATTTCGACCGGTGTGTCCTCGATCGGCGCCGACGACGAGATGCCGGCGTTGGAGACGACGATGTCGAGCCCGCCATATTCCAGCACCGCGTCGCCGAAGGCGCGGATGACGGCCTCTTCGTCGGTCACGTCCATGTGCAGGCCGCGGATAGCATCCTTGCCGTGGGAGCCGGCGATTGTCTTCTGCGTGTTCTCGAGCGCGGCCTTGTCGACGTCGGCGATCACGACCACCGCGCCCTCGGCAAGCAGGCGGAGCGCGGTGGCGCGCCCGATGCCGCTCGCGCCGCCGGTGATGAAGGCGATACGCCCGGCGAGGCTCTTCGGCTTCGGCATGCGCTGAAGCTTCGCTTCCTCCAGCAGCCAGTATTCGATATCGAACGCCTCCTGCTCGGGCAGCCCGACATAGGTGCCCACCGTCGAAGCGCCGCGCATCACGTTGATGGCGTTGCGGTAGAACTCGCCGGCGATCCGCGCCGTCGCCTTGTCGCGGGCGAAGGTGATCATGCCGATGCCGGGCACGAGATAGACGACCGCGTTCGGGTCGCGCATCGCCGGGCTGTCGGCGTGCTTGCAGCGCTCGTAGTAGGCCGCGTAATCGTCGCGATAGGCGGCGATCGCCGCCGGCAGGCTGGCCAGCGTCTTCTCGATGTCGCCGGAATAATCCACCACCAGCGGGCGGATCTTGGTGCGCAGAAAGTGGTCCGGGCACGAGGTGCCGAGCGGCGCCAGTTCCTTGAGCCGCTTCGCGTTGACGAATTCCAGCACCGCCGGGGAATCGTCGAAGTGGCCCACTTTGTATTCGGCCTTGCCGATTTCGCCGCGGATTTGCGGCATCAGCCGTTTGGCGACGGCGCGGCGCGCTTCGGCGTTCTCCGCCTTCACCGCCGGGCCGCCGAAGGCGGCCTGCGCGCCGGTCTTCTCCGCCAGCCAGCCGATCGCCGTGTTGATCGTGGCGATGGTGGTCTCGTAGCAGGCGCGGTCGTCGTCAGCCCAGGTGAAGAGCCCGTGGCTTTCCAGCACGACGCCGACGGCCTTCGGATTCTCCCTCGCGAACGTCTCCAGCATCAGCCCCAGCTCGAAGCCCGGACGCCGCCACGGCAGCCAGCCGATACTGTCGCCGTAAATCTCCTTGGTCAGCGCGCGCGACTTGCTGGTCGCGGCGATGGCGATCACCGCGTCCGGGTGCATGTGGTCGACGTGCTTGTAGGGCAGGAACCCGTGCAGGGGCGTGTCGATCGAAGCGGCGCGTCCATTGAGATTGAAGGTGCAGTGGGGCAGGTAGCCGACCATTTCGTCTTCGTGGTCGGGGCCGCGATAGAGCGCCTTCAGGCTCTCCAGCTTGTCGAGATAGAGCGTCGCGAAGCCGTCGAGCTTCATCGAGCCGAGGTCGCCGCCGGAGCCCTTCACCCACAGCACAGTCACGTCCTTGCCGGTGAGCGGATCCTTCTGGGTCAACTTGGCGGAGGTATTGCCGCCGCCGAAATTGGTGATGCGGAGGTCGGAGCCGAGCAGGTTCGAACGGTAGAGCAGGCGTTCGGGCTCGCTCAGCTTGTCTGCGTGGCTTTGATCCCACCGACCGGCGAGAAGGGGGCTTTCGATGGGTGCCGTCATGGTTCGAATGTTGATTGCTGGGGCCGGGTTGGCGTGTCTTATCACTCGCAAATGCGACTCTGCATGTCAATCAACTGCGATCAAATCCGCGCATGATGCGTCGCAACAGGTCGTTTGTGCGCTGCAATACAAGCGAAAATGAGCGTTTATGATTGACACTGCGCGGATTCCTTGATGATGTCTGCATGCAATGGCAGCACTGAGCGGCTTTCGCCCGGTCACGCCATGCACGTAACCAGTGGGAGGACAGCATGAGATTTCTGAAGACGCTGGCCATAGGCACCGCCGTCGCGATTGCCCTTGCTGCCAGCCCGGCTTCGGCCGCTACCAAGATCGCACTTCTGGTCAAGAACCTCGGCAACGGCTTCTTCGACGCCGCCAACAAGGGCGCCCAGGAAGCCGCGAAGGAACTGGGTGACGTCGAAGTCATTTATACCGGCCCGACTCAGGCGACGCCGGAAGGCCAGATCGACATCATCAACTCGCTCGTGGCCCAGGGCATCAACGCCATCGCCGTTTCGGCCAACGACGCCGATGCCCTGGTCCCGGCGCTCAAGAAGGCCATGGACCGCGGCATCACCGTGATCTCGTTCGACTCCGGGGTCGCCAAGGCCGGCCGCCAGATGAACCTGCTCGCCTCGGCGACGGATCTCATTGGCGACCAGTGCCTGAAGATGGCGTCCGACCTGCTCGGCGGCAGCAAGGGCGATGTCGCCATCCTGTCGGCGACCTCCACCGCGACCAATCAGAACGCGTGGATCGAGGTGATGAAGAAGGACGTCGGCAAGTTCCCGAACGTCAACCTGACCTCGGTCGTCTATGGCGACGACAAGCAGGACAAGAGCTACCGGGAAGCTGAAGGCCTCATCAAGAGCAACCCGAACCTCAAGGTCATCATCGCCCCGACTACCGTCGGCATCGCCGCCGCGGCGCAATATGTCGAGGACAACAAGCTCGTCGGCAAGGTGCTGATCACCGGCCTCGGCCTGCCCTCGGAGATGATCAATCACGTCAAGTCGGGCGCGGCGCCGCAGTTCGCGCTGTGGAACCCGATCGACCTCGGCTATGCCGCGACGACGATTGCCTACAACCTTGCCACCGGCAAGGAGAAGGCGGTGGCCGGCGGTGAACTCAGCATGGGCCGTCTCGGCAAGGTCAAGCTCGACGACGATCTGTCGGGACCGATGGCGCCGCCCTTCGTCTTCGACGCGAAGAACATCGACGAGTTCTCCGGGGTCTATTGAACGTCTCCCCAACTTGTGCGGGAGGCGGCTCCAGCCGCCTCCCGTTTTTTTCTTGGGGAAGCTTGCCTTGCGAGCAGAGAGTGGTGGCTTCATCGTCATGCACGAAGTGCCAGCAGGTTCGGAGCGCTTAGCCCATGACTGAGCCGGGCCCATGACTGAGCCGGCCCCAGCCCCGGTCCTGGAGATGACCGGGATTTCCAAGGCTTTCCCCGGCGTGAAGGCCCTGGAGGGTGTGAATCTCAGGCTCTACCCGGGCACCGTCACGGCCTTGATCGGCGAGAACGGCGCCGGCAAGTCCACGCTGGTCAAGATTCTCACCGGTGTCTACGTGCCGGACGAAGGCCGGATCGTCCTTGGCGGCGAACCCATCGCCATCCCCAACGCCGAAGCCGCCTTCCACCGCGGCATCACCGCCACGCACCAGGAGACGGTGCTCTTCGACGACCTCACGGTCACCGAGAACATCTTCCTTGGCCATCCCCTCCTTGGCCGTTTCGGCCTGCTCGACTGGAAGGCGATGCGCGCCCGCGCCAGGTCGATCCTCGGCGAACTCGAGGTCGATCTCGATCCGGACACGCGGCTTCGCGATCTCGCCATCGCGCGCAAGCATCTCGTCGCCATTGCCCGCGCGCTCTCCGTCGACGCGCGCATCGTCATCATGGACGAGCCGACCGCCTCTCTCTCCTACAAGGAGGTCGAGGAGCTTTACGGCATCGTCCGCAAGCTGAAGCGCGAGGGGAAGGCGATCCTCTTCATCAGCCACAAGTTCGAGGAGATCTTCAAGATCGCCGATCGTTACGCCGTCTTCCGCGACGGCCAGTCGGTGGGCGAGGGGCTCGTTTCGCAGGCGACGCCGGCCGGGCTGATCGCGCTGATGGTCGGGCGCACGGTTGACCACATCTTCCCGAAGGTGGAAGTGCCGATTGGCGAGGTCGTCTTTGCGGCGGAGAAGCTGTCCAATGCTACCGAGTTCGCCGACATCTCGTTCGATCTTCGCCGCGGCGAGATTCTTGGCTTCTACGGCCTCGTTGGCTCCGGCCGCAGCGAACTCATGCAGGCGTTGTTCGGTGTTTCTCGCCCCGCATCCGGCCGCATCGTGCTCGACGGCAAGCAGATTGCCATCCGCTCGCCCGCCGATGCCGTAAACGCGGGCATTGTTTATGTGCCGGAGGAGCGCCAGCGGCAGGGCGTCGTGCTTGCTCTGCCGGTCTTCGAGAACATGACGCTTCCGTCGCTTGGACGCATCACCCGCAAGGGTTTCCTCAATCTTGCGCGCGAATTTGAACTGTCGCGGCGTTACGCGTCACGTCTCGACCTCCGCGCTGCAAGCCTGTCGCAGGACGTCGGTACGCTTTCCGGCGGCAACCAGCAGAAGGTGGTCATCGGCAAGTGGCTCGCCACCGAGCCGCGCGTCATCATTCTCGACGAGCCGACCAAGGGCATCGACGTCGGCTCCAAGGCCGCCGTCCACGCCTTCATGAGCGAGCTCACCGCGAACGGTCTCGCCGTGGTCATGGTGTCGTCCGAGATTCCCGAAATCCTCGGCATGGCGGATCGCGTCATCGTCATGCGCCAGGGACGGATTGCCAGCCGCTTCGACCGTCAGGGCCTTACGGCGGAAACGCTGGTCGCCGCCGCCACCGGCAACCTCGAAGCAGCGGCGGCCTGAGCCATGCGCCTCGGCCGCGATGTCCTGCTCGCCGGTATCGTCGTGGTGATGATCGCCGGCGTTGGCCTGATCACGCCGAGCTTTGTTACGCCGCACAGTCTCGTCGGCCTGTTCAACGACACCGCCATCCTGATCATGGTGGCGCTGGCGCAGATGACCGTCATCCTGACCAAGTGCATCGATCTGTCGGTCGGCGCCAACATCGCGCTCACCGGCGTGCTGGTGGCGCTGGTCAATGCGGCGTTTCCTGATGTTCCCATCCCGCTGCTCATGGCCGGCGCGGCGCTGATCGGGCTCGGCCTCGGTGCCTTCAACGGCGCCATGGTCTGGCTCGTCGGCATTCCGCCGATCGTGGTCACGCTGGGCACCCTGTCGATCTATCGCGGCCTTGCCTTCGTCGCCTCGGGCGGCACGTCGATCGTCGGCAATAACATGAGCCCGTCCTTCATCGCGCTCCCGCGTGCCGAACTGCTCGGCCTGCCGGCGATGTCCTGGTTCGCGATCGTCGTCATCGCGCTCTTTGCGGTGGGCCTGCGCGAGACGCGCACCGGCCGCGCTTTCTATGCCGCGGGTGGCAACCCGACCGCCGCCATCTACACCGGCATCGATGTCGGTCGGACCCAGTTCATCGCCTTCTGCATTTCCGGACTGGTGTCAGGCTTCTGCGGCTACCTCTGGGCCTCTCGCTATACGATCGCGTATGTCGATGTGGCCGGCGGCTTCGAGCTGGACGTCATCGCCTCCTGCGTCATCGGCGGCGTCTCGATCGCAGGCGGGGTCGGGACGGTCGCCGGGGCCGTCCTCGGAGCGCTCTTCTTCGGCGTGGTCAAGAACGCGCTGCCCGTCGTGCACATTTCGCCGTTCTGGCAGCTCGCCATTTCCGGCGTTGCCATCCTCGGCGCGGTCATCATCAATGCCGGACGTGAGCGCCAGCGCGGTCGCCTGATCCTCAAGGACGCGGTGGCGACATGAACCAGCAAACGCTCGCGTCGCGCGCCATCCCGGATCGCCTTGCCGGCGGCGGGCAATGGTGGAAGCGCTGGGAGACGATCCTCGTCGCCGTCGCCATCGCCATCTTCATCTTCAATTCGCTGGCTTCGCCGTATTTCCTCAATCCGTACAATCTCTCCGACGCCACCTTCAATTTCACCGAGAAGGCGACCATCGCTTTCGCCATGGCGCTGCTCATCGTCGCCGGCGAGATCGACCTTTCCGTCGCCTCGATCATCGCGCTTGCTTCCACCGCCATGGGCGCCGCCGCCACGGCCGGGGCCGGACCGGGGGAGCTTGTCGTCATCGGCCTCGTGGTCGGCGCGATAGCCGGCGCCTTCAACGGCTTCGTCGTCACCCGCTTCAATATCCCGTCGATCGTGGTGACCATCGGCACGATGAGCCTGTTTCGCGGCATCGCCTTCGTCGTGCTTGGCGATCAGGTCTATCGAACCTATCCGCCGGGCTTCGCGTATTTTGGCCAGGGCTACGTCTGGTGGGTGTTCTCGTTTGAATTCGTGCTTTTCCTGGCGCTCGCCGTCGTCTTCGCCATCGTGCTGCACCTTACGGTCTTCGGCCGTCGCATCTATGCCATCGGCAACAACCCGGTGGCCGCGCTGTTCTCCGGCGTCCACGTCAATCGCATCCGCTTCCTGCTCTTCGTGCTGACCGGCCTGATGAGCGGCGTTGCCGCCGTGCTGCTTACCTCGCGCATCGGTTCGACGCGGCCGACTATCGCCACCGGCTGGGAGCTCGAAGTCATCACCATGGTCGTGCTCGGCGGCGTCAACATCCTTGGCGGCTCGGGCACCATTCCCGGCGTCTTCATCGCGGCCTTCGTCATGGGGCTGCTCACCTTCGGCTTCGGCCTGTTGAACGTACCCGGCATCGTTCAATCGATCTTCATCGGGTCGCTGCTCATCGTCGTCATTGCATTGCCGATCGTGGCACGCCGGATCGCCGCGCGGCGGAGGACGAGCTGATGCAGAAATATGCGTTCAAGATGCAGCTCAATCCCGGCATGGAGGCGGAGTATCAGCGTCGCCACGACGTAATCTGGCCGGAGCTGGTCACGCTGCTCAAGGAAGCCGGCGTCTCCGACTACTCGATCCACCTCGATCGCGACACCAACACGCTCTTCGGCGTGCTGTGGCGGACGGACGATCATGGAATGGACGACCTGCCCAGGCATGCCGTGATGAAGCGTTGGTGGGCGCACATGGCCGACATCATGGCGACCAAGCCGGACAACGAACCGGTCGCCGTTCCGCTCGTCACCGTCTTCCACATGGAGTAGGCGGACCGGCCCGCCACAATGGCCTAGCCGGCCGCGGCCCGCCACGCGGCGCAATAGGCGCTGAACGCGTCGCCCGTCATCGGCGCAACCGGCTCCGGCTGTTTGGCCGGCGGTGCCTCGCCGCCGAAGAGCATCGCGGCGCCAGCGGCCGTGCCGGTCGCATCGGCGGAGGGGATGACATCGACGCCGGCGATTGCCGCGAGCGCCCGGCAGTAGAGTGCGTTGCGCGCCATCGGTCCCTCCACCGCGACGAAGCGCCCGGTGCCCGCAAGGCGGAGGCACGTCCCGGTCACCAGCGCCAGGTAGAGCGAGGCCGCAGCTGAGCGCTGGCCTGACGTCAGGCTTTTCGGATCGACCGACCAGCGGCCCCTTCCGTCCGGGTAGGGGCCGACGCCGGAAACGAACGCCGGCAGTGCCATGACCTGCGTCTGGAGCACCGCGCCGATGCCTCAGCGTCGGTCGGCTCGGCCGGCGATCCATCGGTCATCATCTCGAATTCCCGGCCCGCCATGAACCGCGCCGCCGGCACCGGTCGCCCGTAGGCATCGACATAGGCGAGGCTGTCGCGCGCCGGGTCGAGCGCGTCGGTTGCGCCGCCGACCGTCATCGCGATCGCCCATGTGCCGCTGGAGAGAACCGTGAACGGCGTCACATGCGCGGCGATGTGCGGCAGCAGCGACGCGTTGGAATCGTGGATGCCGCATGCGACCGGCGTGCCCGCGGCGACGCCGGTCTCCGATGCCACTGACTCGGTGATCGGCCCGAGCACGGACACCGCGTCGTGCAGCGGCGGGAACAGCGCCTCCCAGCCCTCGTGGATGACCAGCGAAGAGAAATGTCGTGAACCCGGCGCCCAAAGGTCGGTGTGACAACCGAGCGAGGTGACCTCGCTCGCCGCCAGCCCGGTCAGCCGCCATGCCCAGTATTGCGGGTACATGAGGATGTGCCGTGCGGCGCGGAACTTCCCCGGGAACGCCCGCGCCTGCCAGAAGAGCTGTGCCCCGAGATTGAGTCCGTTCGGCAAACGGGGGCTCAACGTCTCCGAGAACGGCGGCCGCGCCGCGTCGTAGTCGGCGGCCGTTTCCTGCGGGCCGTCATGCTCGTAATCGAGGATCGGAAGCGTCAGGCCGTCGTCACCGACCAGCGCCGCCGTCGCACCGTGCGTGGTGATCGAGATGCCGGCGATGGCGCGCTGGCGGTTGAGCGCCGTCAGCGCGTCGCGGATGAAGCGCCACAGCCCCTCTGTGTCGTAATGCGGATACGGCCCGTCGGTCAGGACCCGGTTCGCCAACGTCCGCGTCGCGAGTGTCGTCTGCGTGCTCCGCTCGATCAGCACGACCTTGGCGTTGCTCTTGCCGATGTCGATGACGGCAATGGTCGCGGGAACGGGCATCGGGGCTGTTTTCCGGCGGTAAGCCGTCAGGCCACGTTGGCCGCCGGAGCCTTTCGGTCAGTCTTGGTGTCCGCAACGATTACGTTGACGCCGGCCTGGGTCAGCATCTGCCGCGCCGCATCCGTGACGCCGTCGTCGGTGATCACCGTCGTCACCCGGTCGAGCGGACAGAGGATCAGGCTGGAACGCCGCTCGAACTTCGACGAGTTCGACCAGCACGATCACTTCTTCCGCCTGGTTGATCAGCTTCTCCTCGGCATGGATCAGCAGCGGATCGGCCTCCATGATGCCGAGCGCGCTTACCCCTTGCGCTCCCATGAACATCTTGCGGGCGGAGAAGTGCTTGGAGCCGTCGTTCTCGAACGGGCTGAGGATGATGTCCTGCTCGCGATAGATGGTTCCGCCGGGCACGACCACCGTATTGCGCGAATGGCGCAGCAAGTGCTCGGCGATGGGGAACGAGTTGGTGAAAACCTGCATCCAGCGCGAAGTCAGGTAGTGCACCATCTGGAAGGTCGTGGTGCCGCCGTTGATGATGATCTCGTCGCCGTCGGCGCAGAGTTCCACCGCCTTGCGCGCGATGGCGCGCTTGCGGTCGATGTTGAGATTCTGGTTGATCGCGAAGGGCCGCCCGGCGAGCCCGATCACGGGTACCGGGTTCAGCGCCTCGACCCCGCCGCGCAGCTTCCGCAGTTTCTTCTGGAGGTGCAGCGTGCTGACGTCCCGGCGGATGGTCGCCTCGGAGGAATCGGTCAGTTCGACCAGTTCCCGCACCGTGGCTACGGGCTTTTCCTGAAGGACGCTGAGGATCAACCGGTGGCGTTCGCTTTCGTGCATTTCCGGGCCTTTTCAGGGAAATCAGGGAGCGGTCCTGATCATCTCCGCTCACGATACGTCACCCTGTCCGGTGGTTCAATCAGCGGTGACGCTTTGCCATGTGGGAAGCAGCAGGAAACGCGTGCGTGCCGCTTGTCCAACGCCGCGCGCAACCGTACCTGTCTTTCGGGGTTGATATGACGCAACGCCAACGGCAGCGGGAAAACTAGGATCGAGTGATGAAAAAGACCGTCAAGAAACCGAGACGCATCGATGACGATGACGTGCCCGTTGTCGACCTTTCGATCTCGCCCGAAACAGTGTGCTTCATCATCCTGAAGGCGCGCGAGTTTGACGTGCAGGATCAGGTTACCGATCCCGATTCCAGTTCCAACGCATCCGATGATGGCGGTCTTTCCATTCTGGAGGCCCACCGCGACAATCCGGTAGTCGAGGAACTGGTCTCCGTGATCGCGGCGCTCGACGAGGACGAGGAGATCGATCTGGTTGCTCTCGCATGGCTGGGCCGCGACGACTACACAGCCGCCGACTGGCCGCAGGTGCGCGCCGACGCCGCTGCCGCCCACAACCGCAAGACCGCATCCTACCTGCTCGGCATGCCCCTCTTGGGGGACTACCTCGAGGAGGGGTTGACCATGCTTGGCCACTCCTGCACCGATCTGGAACTCGACCATCTGTAGCCGGCCGCCTTGACCGGTTCCGTGCGCTGCCTTTGAGTGCCGCCACGCCGCTCGCCCGACGGGCGGCGGGCACGGAGACGCCTATGCCGCCGCCACTCGCTGGCCTGAAAGTTGTCGAACTCGCCCGTGTGCTGGCGGGTCCCTGGGCCGGGCAGGTTCTGGCGGACCTCGGCGCCGAGGTCATCAAGGTCGAGAGCCTTGCCGGCGACGAGACGCGCCAGTGGGGGCCGCCGGTGGTCGACAATGGCGACGGCACCCATGACGCGGCCTATTTCCATGCCTGCAACCGCGGCAAGCAGTCCATTGCCGTCGACTTTCGCAAGCCCGAGGGCCAGGAGATCGCCCGCAGGCTCGCCCGCCGCGCCGATGTGCTGATCGAGAATTTCAAGGTCGGCGGACTGGCGAAGTTCGGTCTCGACTATGCAAGCCTCAAGGCTGTCCACCCGGCGCTGGTCTATTGCTCGATCACCGGCTTCGGCCAGGACGGCCCCTACGCCGCGCGCGCCGGCTACGATTTCATGATCCAGGCCATGGGCGGCATCATGGACCTCACCGGCGCGCCCGATGGCGAGCCGCAGAAGGTCGGCGTCGCCTATGCCGATATCTTCACCGGCCTCTACAGCGTCATCGCCATCCAGGCGGCGCTCGCCCATCGCGAGCGCACCGGCCAGGGCCAGCACATCGACATGGCGCTGTTCGATACGCAGGCGGGCGTCCTCGCCAATCAGGCGATGAACTACCTCGTCTCAGGGAAGCCGCCACGCCGGCTCGGCAATTCCCATCCCAACATCGTGCCCTATCAGGTCTTCGCGGTGGCGGACGGCCACATCGTCATCGCCGTCGGCAACGACGCCCAGTTCCGCCGGCTCGTTGACCTGCTCGGCCAGCCAGAACTGGCCGGTAACCCGCTGTCGGCGACCAACGGGGCGCGCGTCGCCAACCGCGACGCGCTGGTGCCCCAGCTCGCCGGCCTGATCGCGCGCTTCCGGCGCGACGATCTGCTTGCCCGGCTTGAGCAGGCCGGTATTCCCGCCGGGCCGATCAACGACGTGGCGCAGGTCTTCGACGACCCGCAGATCCGCCACCGCGCCATGCGCGTCGATCTGCCTCACGGCGCCGGCACGGTGCCCTCGGTGCGCAGCCCTATCGTCATGTCGGGGTCGCCGCTGGTGGCGGAGCGCGCCTCGCCCATGCTCGGCGAACATTCGTCCGCGATCCTGGCGGAGGTCGGCTACGATCCTGAAGCCATCGAGCGCCTGGCGGCGGAGACTGTGGTCGGCCTGCGCCGCTAGGCCTGCCTGCGGCGTGAGCCGACGGCGAAGATGACGCCGGAGCCGATCATCAGCACCGCGTTGAACAGCAGCCCGCCGCTCATGCCGACGAAGGGAATGTCGGAGAGGAAACCGACGACGATCGGTCCGATGACGAAGGCCGCGTCGCCGACCATCCGCTGCAGGCCCATTCCGGGGCCGTAGAGATGCGGCGGCATGGCCTCCGCCAGCGCCGCGCCCACCGACGGTCCGGAAAATCCGCCGCCCATGCCGAGCAGAACGATCGCCACCCAGAACCAAATCTGCCCGCTGGTCACGGCGATGATCACCAGCGCCGCCCCGGTAATCAGCGTCGATGCGATGGTGATCGGGCGTGAGCCGAGCCGGTCGATTAGCGGCCCGACGATCGGCAGAACGACCACGTTGGCGATCGCCGTGATGGAGACGGCGAGGCCGATCGCGCCGATCGAAAGGCCGAACACCTCATGGCCGACCAGCGGGATCAGCACCCAGCTCGAACCGGTGCGCGTGAAGAACACGCCGACGGTGATGACGCAGAGCAGGACGAAGGGAACGTTGCTGAGCAGGCTGATCCACGATGCCGGCTTGGCCTCGCCGTCCGCAGGGGCGGGCGCGGCGACCGGTGGCGGCTCGTCGAACATGAAGAGCGCGAACGCCAGCGCCGCCGCTGCGACGGCGCCCAGCGCCCAGAATGGCGCGGCAAATCCGAAGTGGTCCGCCAGCCAGCCGCCGATCGCGGGGCCGATGCTGGCGCCGGTCAGCAGCGACGCCTGGTACATCGCCATCACGCGGCCGCGCTGGCCGGGCCGCGACACCTGCACCAGCACGGTGCCCGACACGGTCATGTAGATGCCCGACCCGATGCCCTGCACGAAGCGCCAGATGAGCAGCATGGTAAAATCGGTGGCCAGCGCCGCACCGATTGCTCCGACCGCCAGCATGGCCGGCCCCAGCAGGATGAACAGCCGCCTGCCATAGCGTTCCGAGAGAATCCCCGCCGGCAGGTTGGCGCACAGGCGGCCGATGCCGAACAGCGTGATCAGCATGCCGACCAGCGCGCCGCTGACCCCGAACTGCAGGGCATAAAGCGAAAGGATCGGCGCCACGAGCCCGTTGCCGGCCATCATCAGGCCGATCAGCACCAGCATGGGCGCAATCTGACGAATCCGCAGGGGGCTGGCGGGCGTTGCCGAAACGGCCGCCGCGGGTCGGTTGGGGGATGCGTCGTTCATTCGTTGGATGGGCGGGCGATTCCGGGACGGTGGGTCTGGTGCAATCATCGACCCGGTTGTGGCCGTCGGCCAGTCTCTTTCTTATGCATATATTCAGGCAGTTTGGGGAGGATGACCCGGGCCGCCATCTGCGGCATTGTGCCGGCGAAAATCGGCAGGACACGGGAGCGAAATGGCAGCCAGCCATGACAAGCCGGGCGAACATCGCCCGTGGGACCGCGAAGCGGCGACTCGCCTGATCGAGGAGCAAAACGGCCGGCCCGGGGCGCTTCTGCCTATCCTGCACGCGCTTCAGGCGGAATTCGGCTGCATCGAGGCCGAAGCGGAGCCGTTGATCGCCGAGGCGCTCAACATCACGCGTGCGGAGGTCCATGGCGTGGTCACGTTCTACCATGACTTCCGGCGCGAACGGCCCGGCCGTCATGTGCTCCGCCTCTGTCGCGCCGAAGCCTGCCAGGCGCGGGGCGGCGACGCCCTGGCAGCGGACGTGGAGGCCGGCCTCGGCGTCCCGATCAATTCCACAACGCCCGACGGCCGCGTCACGTTCGAGGCTGTCTATTGCCTCGGCCTGTGCGCATCGGGACCGGCAATCATGATCGATGGCCAGCTTGTCGGCCGGGTGACCGCAGGAGAGGGTGCCCGGCGTGTGGTCGAGGCCTGCGCCCGATGAGCGTACGCGTCTTCATCCCCGGCGATGCCGGCGCCGTAGCGGTCGGCGCGGATGACGTCGCAACGGCACTTTCGGTGGAAGCGGCAGCGGCCGGAATCGGTATCGAAATCGTTCGCACCGGCAGCCGCGGCATGTTTGAACTCGAGCCGTTGGTAGAGATCGACACGCCCGAAGGGCGCATCGGGTACGCGGTAGTTTATCCCTCCGACGTGAAGGCGCTGATGGCCGCCGGCATGCTGCGGGGCGCGCCACACGCCAAGCGCGTCGGCCGTCCGGAGGAACTTCCGTTCCTCAAGCGTCAAACCCGCCTGACGTTCGCACGCTGCGGCATCACCGACCCGCAGTTGCTCAGCGCATATCGGAGCATGGGCGGTGGCAGGGGGCTGGAACGGGCGCTCTCGCTCGGGCCGGACGCCACCATCGAAGAGGTCGAACGCTCCGGCCTGCGCGGCCGTGGCGGGGCCGGCTTTCCCACCGGCCGCAAGTGGCGAACCGTTGCCGCGCAGCCGGTCGGTCAGAAATATATCGTCTGCAACGCGGACGAAGGCGACAGTGGCACTTTCGCCGACCGCATGCTGATGGAGGGCGATCCCTTCGCCCTGATCGAGGGCATGGCCATAGCCGGGTTTGCAGTTGGCGCGGACAAGGGATCCATCTACATCCGCTCCGAATATCCCCACGCCATCGCCGCGATGGAGCGCGCGCTCGCCACCGCTCGCGCCGATGGCATGCTCGGCGCGAATGTCGGCGGCTCGGATTTCGCTTTCGATATCGAGGTGCGCGTCGGCGCAGGCTCCTATGTCTGCGGCGAGGAGACCGCGCTGCTGGAAAGTCTGGAAGGCAAGCGCGGGCAGGTGCGCGCCCGTCCGCCGCTGCCGGCGCATAGGGGTCTCTTCGGCCGGCCGACGGTCGTCAACAACGTCATCTCGCTCGCGACGGTGCCTTTCATTCTTGCAGAGGGCGCGGCTGCTTTCGCCGATTTCGGCATGGGCCGTTCGCGCGGCACTATGCCGATCCAGCTTGCCGGAAACGTGAAGAATGGTGGCCTCTTCGAAACCGGCTTTGGCCTGACCCTCGGCGAACTGGTCGATGACATCGGCGGCGGCACGCTCAGCGGCCGCCCGGTCAAGGCGGTGCAGGTAGGTGGCCCTCTCGGCGCCTATTTCCCGCGCGAACTGTTCGACACGCCGTTCGACTACGAGGCCTTCGCCGCCCGCGACGGCCTTATCGGCCACGGCGGCATCGTCGTATTCGACGACACAGTGGACCTCGCCAGGCAGGCGCGTTTCGCCATGGAATTCTGCGCCATCGAGTCTTGTGGCAAGTGCACGCCCTGCCGCATCGGCTCCACCCGCGGCGTCGAAATCATCGACCGCATCACCGCCGGGACCGACCGCGCTGCCGATGCGGAAATCCTCGAAGACCTTTGCCACACGCTGAAATTCGGTTCCCTCTGTGCACTTGGCGGGTTTACGCCCTATCCTGTCATGAGCGCGCTCCGGCACTTCCCGGCCGATTTCGGTCTCCAGCCGGCGCACGCGGGAGGATAGCGATGGCGCTGGTCGAGGAACTCGACTACGGCACGCCCCGCGCCACAAGCGCGGAGACGGTGACGCTGACCATAGACGGCACGTCGGTGACGGTGCCGGCGGGAACATCCGTCATGCGCGCCGCCGCCGAGATGGGCACGGCCATCCCCAAGCTCTGCTCCACTGACATGCTCGAGGCATTCGGCTCCTGCCGCCTCTGTCTTGTCGAGATCGAGGGCCGCAACGGAACGCCGTCGTCCTGCACCACGCCGGTCGAGCCCGGCATGGCGGTCCGCACGCAGACCGAACGCCTGAAGCGCCTCCGCCGCGGCGTCATGGAACTCTACATCTCCGATCACCCGCTCGACTGCCTCACCTGCGCCGCCAATGGCGATTGCGAGTTGCAGGACATGGCCGGCGCGGTCGGCCTGCGCGAGGTGCGCTACGGCACCGACCACCTTCACCCCGCGCCGGCGAAGGACGAGTCGAACCCGTATTTCACCTACGATCCGGCGAAGTGCATCGTCTGCTCGCGCTGCGTCCGCGCCTGCGAGGAAGTGCAGGGCACCTTCGCGCTCACCATCGCCAACCGCGGTTTCGACTCCGTCGTCTCGCCTGGCATGGAGGAGGATTTCCTCTCCTCCGAATGCGTCTCCTGCGGCGCCTGCGTGCAGGCGTGCCCGACCGCGACGCTGACCGAGAAGTCGATCATCGACATCGGCCAGCCGGAACACTCCGTCGTAACCACCTGCGCCTATTGCGGCGTCGGCTGTACCTTCAAGGCGGAGATGCGCGGCGACGAGGTCGTCCGCATGGTCCCGTGGAAGGACGGCAAGGCCAATCGCGGCCATTCCTGCGTCAAGGGCCGCTTCGCCTGGGGCTACACCACCCATCGCGACCGCATCCTCAATCCGATGATGCGCGAGAAGATCACCGATCCCTGGCGCGAGGTGTCGTGGGACGAAGCGATCGGCCGCGTCGCCTCCGAGTTCAGGCGCATCCAGTCGTCCTACGGCCGTGGCGCCATCGGCGGCATCACCTCGTCGCGCTGCACCAACGAGGAGACCTACCTCGTCCAGAAGCTGGTCCGCGCCGGCTTCGGCAACAACAACGTCGATACTTGCGCCCGCGTATGCCATTCGCCCACCGGCTACGGGCTGAAGACCACGTTCGGCACCTCCGCCGGCACGCAGGATTTCGACTCCGTCGAGCAGAGCGACGTCATCGTCGTCATCGGCGCCAACCCCACCGACGGCCACCCGGTCTTCGCCTCGCGCCTCAAGAAGCGCCTGCGCCAGGGAGCGAGGCTCATCGTCATCGACCCGCGCCGTATCGATCTCGTCCGCATGCCCCACGTCGAGGCAGCACACCATCTGCCGCTGAAACCCGGCACCAACGTCGCCGTGCTCGACGCGATCTCCCACGTCATTGTCACCGAGGGGCTGGTCGACGAAGCCTTCGTCCGCGAGCGCTGCGACTGGGACGCCTTCCAGGATTGGGCCGGCTTCATCGCCGAGCCGCGCAACAGCCCGGAGGAAGTCGCCAGGGTCTCCGGCGTGCCGGCCGAAACCATCCGCGCCGCCGCCCGTCTCTACGCCACCGGCGGCAACGCCGCGATCTACTATGGCCTCGGCGTAACCGAGCACAGCCAGGGCTCGACCACCGTCATGGCCATCGCCAACCTCGCCATGGCGACCGGCAATCTCGGCCGCCCTGGCGTCGGCGTGAACCCGCTGCGCGGCCAGAACAACGTGCAGGGCGCCTGCGACATGGGCTCCTTCCCGCACGAATTGCCCGGTTACCGCCACATCTCCGACGACGCCACCCGCGCGCTTTTCGACGAACTGTGGGGCATCCATCTGGATCCCGAGCCGGGCCTCCGCATCCCCAACATGCTGGACGCCGCCGTCGAGGGCACTTTCAAGGGCATCTATATCCAGGGCGAGGACATCCTCCAGTCCGACCCCAACACGCACCACGTCGCCGCCGGTCTGGAGGCGATGGAATGCGTCGTCGTCCACGATCTCTTCCTCAACGAGACGGCGAACTATGCCCACGTCTTCCTGCCCGGCTCCACGTTCCTGGAGAAGGACGGCACCTTCACCAATGCCGAGCGGCGAGTCCAGCGGGTGCGCAAGGTCATGGCCCCGCGCAACGGCTTCGCCGACTGGGAGATCACGCTGGCGCTGGCGCGCGCCCTCGGCGCCGACTGGCACTACGACCACCCCTCCCAGATCATGGACGAGATCGCGCGGCTGACGCCGAGCTTTGCCGGCATCTATTTCGACAAGATCGACCGCCTCGGATCGATCCAGTGGCCATGCCATGACGAGGCGCATGAGGGCACGCCAGTCATGCACATGGACGCTTTCGTCCGTGGCAAGGGCAGGTTCGTCGTCACCGAATACATCCCGACCGACGAGCGGACCGGCCCGCGCTTTCCGCTGCTGCTCACCACCGGCCGAACCTTGAGCCAGTACAATGTCGGGGCGCAGACGCGGCGCACGGCAAACGTCATCTGGCATCAGGAGGATCGGCTGGAGATCCATCCCCACGATGCCGAGCAGCGCGGCGTTCGCGATGGCGACTGGGTGCGGCTCGCAAGCCGCGTCGGCGAGACAACGCTGCGCGCGCTGATCACCGAGCGCGTTGCCCCCGGCGTCGTCTACACCACGTTCCACCATCCCGACACGCAGGCAAACGTTGTCACCACGGAGTTCTCCGACTGGGCGACCAACTGCCCCGAGTACAAGGTGACCGCGGTGCAGGTGGCGCCCTCCAACGGCCCGTCCGCGTGGCAGGAGCAATACGGCGAGCTCACCCGCGCCACCCGGCGCATCGCGCCGGTCGAACCGGCGGAGTAGCCGCGTGCCCGCCCCCAGCCGCCCCGTCCGCCGTACAGCGTGGCGCGGCAATGTCCGCACCGAAGGCACGCGCACCATCGCCGAGGAAACTGCTATTGCCTTCTCCTATGACGGCTCGTCCTACGCCGTGATGATGGCAACGCCCACGGACCTCGAGGACTTTGCCATCGGCTTCAGCCTCACCGAAGGCGTCGTCGCGTCGCCGCGCGAGATCGAGGCGCTGGAGATCGTGGAACACGAGACCGGCATCGACCTGTCGATGCGGCTGGCCGAGCCGCGCTCCGGTGCCCTCAAGGATCGCCGGCAATTCCTCGCCGGCCCGGTTGGCTGCGGCCTTTGCGGGATAGAGTCGCTGGACGAGGCCATGCGCAAGGTGCCCGCTGTGACCGGCGTCAAGACGTTCTCCCCACGGGACATCGATGCTGCGATCGACGCCTTGTCCGCCGGGCAGGCCCTGAACCGGGAGACCCGCGCCGTCCACGCCGCCGGCTTCTGGAGCCCGGCCGGCGATACCATCGTCCGGGAGGATGTCGGCCGGCACAACGCGCTGGACAAGCTTGCCGGCGCACTCGCGCGCTCAGGGAGGACTGCCCAAGACGGCATCGTTGTCCTCTCCAGCCGCTTGTCGGTCGAACTGGTGCAGAAGGCGGCCATGATCGTCGCGCCTGTCTTGGTTGCGATTTCCGCGCCGACGGCGCTCGGCATTCGCACCGCCGAGGCCTCCGGAATGACGCTGGTTGCCGTCGCCCGCGGCGATGGTTTCGAGGTCTTCACCCATCCCGGGCGCATCGTGCCGGAAACCGCCGAGGCAAGGGCCCAGAGCCATGTCGTCTCCTAGGCTCGTCACCATGGCCAATCAGATTGGCAAGTTCTTCGTCACCGCCGAGAAGCATGACCCGGTCGCGGCGATCGCCGATCATCTGGAGAAGTTCTGGGATCCGCGCATGCGCGCCGAAATCGTTGCCTTCGTTAAAGGTGGTGGCGAAGGGCTCGACCCGCCGGTCCGCGACGCGGTGGAGCGGCTCCGCGTGCCTGCCGGCAATGGCGGGTGACGCGCCGGCCGCAATCGCGGGCGTCATCCTTGCCGGCGGCCAGTCGCGTCGCATGGGTGTCGACAAGGCGCTGATCGACATTGCCGGCCGGCCGCTGGTGGCCCGCGTCATCGCCCGCTTTGCCGGTCAGGCGGCGCCGCTCGCCATCAACGCCAACGGCGATCCCTCACGCTTTGCGCCGTTCGGCCTGCCTGTCGTCCCCGATCTGCCACTTGGTTTCGCTGGCCCGCTCGCCGGCATCCTTGCGGCGATGCGCTGGGCCGAAGCACTCGGCATTGCCCATGTTGTCACGGTGCCCGCCGATACGCCCTTGCTGCCGCTCGACTTGGTGCTTTGCCTTGTCGGCGCGCGCGGCAACGGAGAAGTCGCCGTTGCGCGCAGCGGTGGCCAACTCCAGCCGGTGTTTGCCGTTTGGCCTGCAGAACTCGCTAAGGATCTCGAACGATGGCTCGCCAATTCAGCCAATCCGCGCGTCGATGCCTGGCTGGCCACCCGTCGCTCGGCAATCGTCGACTTCGATCCTGCGGGCGATCCGTTCTTCAACGTCAACACACCTGACGACGCCGTGGAAGCCGCGCGCCGTCTGGCCGCACGGGCCTGACCGCCACTTCCTCGGCCGCCCCAACCACAGGCCTGCCCTCTCCCCCTGGGCGAGGGGTCCGTTTCTCTTGCGCGTTCGGCGCTTAGAGAAACGGGGTGAGGGGTACACCGACGAGGAAAGGCACTTACGCCGATGGAGCCGGCCGCGCCGGCGTCGGCAAAGTCCGATACCCACGCCACCCGGCTAAGGCGTCACTTCGATTTCGACGCGTGCTCGGGCTTCCCCTTGCGCTTCGTCGACGCCATCTTGTCGAGTTCTTTCTCGCTCATTGATTTGTACATCGATTTCGAAGCGCCCTTGAGGTTGCCTACCTTGGTGTCGCCGCGCTTGGCGGAAAGAGCGGCTCCGGCCGCTTTCTGCTGGGATGCAGATTTCGCAGGCATGACGTTTTCTCCATCGCTTCGCCCCTGCCGTCCTGTCTAACGCCGCCGGCCCTACGGAGTTTCATCGCGTCCGCGACATCCGTCTTCGGCCGTGCCATGATGCCGCAAAAGATCGGCGGGGAGGGAACCGATGGCCGACCTGGGACGACATGCGCCACTGGCGCGCGATGCAATGGCCTATGTGCTCGCCGGCGGCCGGGGCAGCCGACTCGTGGAGCTGACCGACAAGCGCGCCAAGCCGGCGGTGTTCTTCGGCGGCAAGACCCGCATTATCGATTTTGCCCTGTCCAACGCGCTGAATTCCGGCATCCGCCGCATCGCGGTTGCGACGCAATACAAGGCGCATAGCCTCATCCGCCACCTCCAGCGCGGCTGGAACTTCCTGCGCCCGGAGCGCAACGAAAGCTTCGATATCCTTCCTGCCAGCCAGCGCATGTCGGAGACCCAGTGGTACGCCGGCACGGCGGACGCCGTGTACCAGAACCTCGACATCGTCGGCAGCTATGCGCCAGAGCACATCGTCGTGCTCGCCGGTGATCATATCTACAAGATGGACTACGAACTGATGCTCCAGCAGCACGCCAATTCCGGCGCCGATGTTACCGTCGGCTGCCTGGAAGTGCCGCGCATGGACGCGGTTGGCTTCGGCGTCATGCATGTCGATGCCGATGATCGCATCGTCTCGTTCCTGGAGAAGCCGAAAGATCCGCCCGGCATGCCCGACAAGCCGGAGATGGCCCTGGCTTCCATGGGCATCTACGTCTTCCATCGGAAGTTCCTGTTCGAGCAGTTGCGCCGCGACGCTGCCGACCCCAACTCGGCCCATGATTTCGGCAAGGACCTGATCCCCTACATCGTCGCCAACGGCAAGGCGGTTGCCCATCGCTTCGCCCGCTCCTGCGTGCGCTCCAGCGGCGAGGAGGAATCCTATTGGCGCGATGTCGGCACCGTTGACGCCTACTGGGAAGCTAACATCGACCTCACCGACGTGGTCCCGGCGCTCGATCTCTACGATCAGGAATGGCCGATCTGGACCAACGTCGAACTCACCGCCCCGGCGAAGTTCGTCCACGATCTCGATGGTCGGCGCGGCATGGCGATCTCCTCCATGGTCGCCGGCGATTGTGTGGTCTCCGGCTCGGTGGTCCGCCGGTCGCTGCTTTTCACCGGCGTGCGCGTCGATTCCTTCTCGGCAATCGACGAGGCGGTGGTTTTGCCCCGCGCCCGCATCGGCCGTAACGTTCGATTGACCAAGGTGGTGGTGGATCGTGGCGTGCATATTCCGGAAGGCCTCGTGGTGGGCGAAGATGCGGAACTGGATGGCAAGCGCTTCCGCCGCACCGACAAGGGCGTTTGCCTCATCACGCAGGTCATGCTCGACCGGATGAAATGAGAGTCCTTGCTGTCGCCGCCGAGGTCTTTCCGCTGGTCAAGACCGGCGGCCTCGCCGATGTCGTCGGCGCGCTGCCGGCCGCGCTGAAGCCGCATGGCGTTGAGATGCGCGTGCTGGTGCCCGGCTACCCCGCGGTCATGGAGGCGCTGGCGAAGCCCAAAACGCTCAAGACCTATCCCAAGCTTTTCGGCGGCAAGGCGTCGGTTGTCAGTGGCGCGGCCGGCGGCCTCGACCTGATCGCCCTCGATGCGCCGCATCTCTTCGATCGGCCGGGCAACCCGTATCTCGGTCCAAACGGCGTCGAATGGCCCGATACCTGGAAGCGCTTTGCCGCGTTTGGCAGCGTGGCGGCGGATTTCGGCCTCCTCAGGATCGCGGGCTTTGAGCCGGACGTGGTGCATTGCCACGACTGGCATGCCGGCCTTGCGCCGGCCCTGATGCGTTTCACCGACGAGGCGGCCGCCGCGTCGGTGATGACCATCCACAACCTCGCTTTTCAGGGCAACTTCCCGGCCTCGATTTTCCCGTCGCTCGGCCTGCCCAAGGCTGCGTTTGATATCGACGGCGTCGAGTACTACGGCAACGTCAGTTTCATGAAGGCCGGCCTCCAGCTTGCAGACGCTATCACCACCGTCAGCCCGTCCTATGCCGCCGAGATCTGCACCCAGGCCGGCGGGATGGGCTTCGACGGCCTTCTCCGCGCCCGGCATGACGTCCTGAACGGCATCCTCAACGGCATCGATACGGATGTCTGGAACCCGGCCACCGACAAGGCGCTCGAGGCAACCTACGACGCGACCTCGCTCCGCAATCGCGCCGGCAACCGCGCGGCCGTCGCCCAGGCGTTCGCACTGGAGCCGACCGACGGCATGATCTTTGCGGTCGTCAGCCGGCTCACCTGGCAGAAGGGCATGGATGTTCTCGGCGATTGCATCGACGATCTGGTTGCGGCCGGCGCGCACCTCGTCGTCCTTGGCACCGGCGATTCCGCGCTGGAGCGCATGTTTCACGCCGCCGCCGACCGTCATCGCGGACGCGTCGGGTTTGTCGCCGGATACGACGAGAAGCTTTCCCATCTTCTTCAGGGCGGCGCCGACGCGATCCTCGTACCGTCGCGCTTCGAGCCCTGCGGCCTCACCCAGTTCTACGGCCTGCGCTACGGCTGTGTTCCGGTCGTCGCCCGGGTCGGCGGGCTGGCCGATTCCATCATCGACGCCAACGATGCCGGGTTGGCCGCCAACGCAGCAACCGGTGTGCAGTTTTTGCCCGTCGACAAACCTGCGCTGGAGAATGCGATCCACCGAGCCATCGCGCTCCATCGCGAGCGCGCGGTCTGGACGCGCATTCAGAAGCGCGGGATGAAAACCGACGTATCATGGGCGGCGAGCGCCGGCCGGTATGCCGCGCTCTACCGCGACGTGCTCAAACGGAAATCGCCATGATCCGCACCATTCCCACCAAGCCGTTCGACGATCAGAAGCCGGGCACCTCGGGCCTGCGCAAGAAGGTCACGCACTTCCAGCAGCCGCTCTACGTCGAGAACTTCGTCCAGTCGATTCTGGACACCATCGAGGGCCTCGCCGGCAAGACGCTGGTCATCGGTGGCGACGGCCGCTACTTCAATCGCGAGGCCATCCAGCGCGCCCTCAAGATTGCCGCCGGTAACGGCGTCGGACGCGTGATCGTCGGGCAGGGCGGCATTCTCTCCACGCCGGCCGCCTCGAACCTCATCCGCAAGAACAGGACCGTAGGCGGCATCATCCTGTCAGCCAGCCACAATCCCGGCGGGCCGGAAGGGGACTTCGGCATCAAGTTCGACGTCGCCAACGGCGGCCCGGCGCCGGAGAAGGTCACCGACGCCATCTTCGCCCGCACCAGGACCATCGATCGCATCCTCATGTCGGACGCGGCTGACGTCGACATCGATCGCATCGGGACATTGAAGATCGAGGAGATGGAGATCGCGGTCGTCGACCCGGTCGCCGACTACCAGGCGCTGATGGAGACGCTGTTCGACTTCAACGCGCTCCGCGGCCTGTTTCGGGCGGGATTTCGCATGCAGTTCGACGCCATGCATGCCGTTACCGGCCCCTATGCAACGGCTATCCTGGAGCGTGCATTGGGTGCCCAACCGGGCACGGTGGTCAACGGAACGCCGCTTCCGGACTTCGGCGGCCACCATCCGGACCCGAACCTCGTCCATGCTAAGGCCTTGTACGAATTGATGATGTCGCCGGAAGCACCCGACTTCGGCGCGGCTTCAGACGGCGATGGCGACCGCAATCTGATCATCGGCCGCAACCAGTTCGTCACCCCGTCGGATTCCCTCGCCGTTCTCGCCGCAAACGCCCATTTTGCGCCGGGATACGCCCGGGGACTCGCCGGAATTGCCCGCTCCATGCCGACCAGCGCCGCCGCCGATCGCGTCGCCGAAAAGCTCGGCATCCCGGCCTACGAAACCCCCACCGGCTGGAAGTTTTTCGGCAATCTTCTCGATGCCGGAAAGGCCACCATCTGCGGCGAAGAGAGCGCCGGCACCGGCTCCGATCACGTCCGCGAAAAGGACGGCCTCTGGGCGGTCCTGCTGTGGCTGACCGTCATTCTCTACCGCAAGCAGAGCGTCGCCGAGATCATGCGCGACCACTGGGCCACCTACGGCCGCCACTACTATTCGCGCCACGACTACGAGGAGATCGAGACCGAGAAGGCCAATGCCGTGATGAAGCATCTGCACGAGCGGATGCCCACTTTGGCTGGCGGCACCCTCGGCGGCATGGACGTCAGCCTCGCCGACGATTTTGCCTATGACGATCCGGTAGACGGCTCGCTGACCACAGGGCAGGGGGTACGCATCCTCTTCGCGGACGGCGCGCGCATCGTCTTCCGCCTCTCCGGAACCGGCACCGCCGGTGCGACCATCCGCATCTATATCGAGCGCTTCGAACCCGACCCAGGCCGCCACGGCTATGATACACAGGTCGTGCTTGAACCGCTGATCGACGCCGCCTTGGAGGTCAGCCAGCTTTCCATCCTGACGGGGCGCGACGAACCCACCGTCATCACCTGATCAGACAATCCGCGCGTGATCTTCGAATATCTGATCATATTCGCGACGCTGACCCTGAGCGGCGTGGTCAAGGGCGTGCTCGGCGCCGGCCTTCCCGTCGTGGCGGTGCCGGTACTCGCATCCTTCTTCGACGTGCCCTTCGCCATCGCCATGATGATGGTGCCGACGGTCGTCACGAACGTTTGGCAGATGTGGCAGTTCCGGCACGAGCGCGCCGGCTTCGGCTGGCTGTGGAGCCTGTGCCTGCTGGCCTCGATCGGCATCGTCGCCGGCACATGGCTCCTGGCCAGCCTGCCGGCCGATGTGCTGGGCGTCACGCTGGCGATAGCCGTCGTCGCTTACATCGTCCTCCGCCTCGCCCGGCCGCACTGGCACATTTCCATGGCGATCGCCAAGCCACTGGCGCCGGTTGTCGGCTTTCTCTCCGGCCTGCTTCAGGGCGCGACCGGCATCTCGGCGCCGGTCAGCATCACCTTCCTGTCCTCGATTGGCCTCAGCCGAACGGGCTTCGTCTTCGCCATCTCGGCGCTGTTCCTGAGCTTCTCGGCGGCGCAGATCCCGTCGCTCGCGGTCGCTGGAATCCTGACGTGGGAGCGGCTGCTGTTGAGCACGCTCGCCCTCGTGCCGGTCCTCATCGGCATGCCGCTGGGTGGGTGGCTGGCCTCGCGGATGAGCCGCGAGGCGTTCAATCGGCTGGTGCTGGTGCTGCTCGCCGTGATCGCGGCGAAGCTGGTCTACGACGCCTTCACCTGATCCAGGGCCCCTTGGCAGGCGCGCCAGACGCGCTCCGGCGTCGCCGGCATATCGATCGCCTCGCCGCCGGGGATCGCGTCGGCAAGCGCGTTCATCACCGCCGCGATCGCCGCGGTTGAACCGGCTTCGCCGATGCCCTTCACGCCCAGCGGATTGCTCATGCACGGCACCGGATGGAAGGCCGAGGCGATGTGCGGCATGTCGGCCGCGCGCGGCATCGCGTAGTCCATGAGCGAGCCGCTCAGCAGTTGTCCGCCCTCGTCGAACACAATCCTTTCCATCAGCGCCTGCCCGAAGCCTTGCGCGAGCCCGCCGACGATCTGGCCTTGGGCAAGCGTGTGGTCGATAACCACGCCGCAATCGTCCACGGCGGTATAGGCGACCAGCCTGGTCACGCCGGTGGCAGGATCGACTTCGACCTCCGCGATGTGGCAGCCGTTCGGGTAGGTATTGGTCGCATCCACCTGCGCCACCACGGTGAGCGGCGTCTCCTTTTCGGCCATGCGGGCCGCCAGTTCGAACAGCGAAAGACGGCGGTTCGTGCCGGTCACTTCGAGGTAGCCGTCGCGATACGACACGTCATCGAGACTGGCTTCCAGCAGTTCGGCTGCGGCCTCTCGCGCCCGCAGGACCAGCTTCTTGACGCCATCGACAATGGCGACGCTGCCGGCATTGGTCGACCGCGAGCCGACCGCCGGGGCGCCGCGGAACGGCACATCGGAATCGCCTTCCGAAACGACCACCTGCTCCTCCCGCAGGCCCAACTGCTCGGCGAGTATCTTGCGGAACACCGTGCCATGCCCTTGTCCCGAGGCCTGCATCCCGAGGCGTACAACGAGCTGGTCGTCGGCGAAGAGCAGCTCGGCGCCTTCCGTCGGTCCACCGCCGGCATGCTCCAGAAAGCAGGAAATGCCGATGCCGCGCAGATTGCCGCGCTTCTCTGCGTCTGCCCGTCGTTGCAAGAATCCGTCGAGAGCGGCCATTGTCACCGCTGCGTCTACGGCACCAGCGAAATCGCCGCTGTCGAAGGTTGCCCCGATCGCGGAGTGATAGGGCATCGCGGAGGAAGGTATGAGGTTGCGGCGGCGCAGGTCGAGTGGGTCGATACCCAACTGCCGGGCGGCCGCGTCTACCACCCGCTCCATCACGTAATTGGCTTCCGGCCGGCCGGCGCCGCGATAGGCTCCGGTCGGGACGGTGTTGGTGAAAGCGAGGCGTACGTCCACGGCCAGGTGCGGAATATCGTACACGGTCGGAAAGCAGTTGGCGAAACCCATGGTTGCGATGATTGCGCCGGACGAGGCGACATAGGCGCCGAGATCGACAACGGCCGCCACGTCCAGCGCGAGGAATCGGCCATCCTTGTCCAGCGCCAGCGTTGCCTCGGCGGCATTGTCCCGGCCCTGATGATCGGAGAGGAAGGCTTCCGATCGCGTCGCCATCCAATGAACGGGCCTGCCGGTCAGCTTCGCTGCCACCAACAAAGCCGCATGCTCAGGGTAGGGCGGCGTCTTGAGGCCGAACGCCCCGCCCACATCGGCGCTGAGGACGCGGAGCTCCTTGTGATCGAGCCCCATGATCGCGCAGAGACCGTTCTTCAGGGCATGGGCGCTCTGCGAGGGAGCGTGCAGTGTGGTGTGGTTGGCCGTGGCGTCGTAGATGGCCGTCGCGCCGCGCGTCTCTAGCGGTACGCCGGCAATCCGCTGGTTGGTCACCGCGATGCGCACGACATGCGCTGCCGCCGCGATGATGCGCTGCACCTCCTGCCGCTGTGCCTCGCTCACCGCTGGAACAGTCCAGTCCATCGCCAGATTGCCCGGTGCCTCCGGCCAAATCTGGTACGCGCCCGCGGCCAACGCCGCCGTTCCTCCCGTTACGACCGGTCGCGCGTCGTAGTCGACCGACACCATGTCGGCGGCGGCGCGCGCTGCGGCCGGCGTCTCCGCCACGACCAGCGCGATCGGTTCGCCTATGTGCACCACGCGGTCCGTGGCGAGTGCAGGCCGGGATGGAACGATGAGCGGCTTGTCGTCACGGCCCTTTTGCGGGGGCGGGCGGGAAATGCTGCCTATTCCGGCCGCATCCATGTCGGCCGACGTCAGGATCGCGACCACGCCCGGCAGTGCGCGCGCCTCGGCGATGTCGACGCGAATGGCCGCATGCGCATGCTCCGAACGCACGAATACCGCCGCTAGTTGGCCCGCGACGTGGAGATCGTCGGAGAAGCGGCCTTCCCCACGGACCAGCGGAATATCCTCGACCCGCCGGGTTGGCGGGAACTCATGCTGTATGTTTGGGTTCATATCTAGGGAATATTAGCGAACGGGAGACGGAAAAGTGCCGTTTCGGCTGGCGATCCGCCGAGGATAGCGCCGAATCCCGTTGATACAACGAGTGAATGCGCGATCTGGGGCGAATCATGGTTCCCCCCTTGATTGCGCGCATTGGATTGGGCGAGCATGAGTGATGGCGAAACCTGCGGCCGCTGAACGACGTCCGAAGGCGCCCAAGGCCAAAGCGCCTTTGGTTGAGGGTGTTGCGGCTGCCGACAAGGCGCTGCTGGCGCTCGCTGCCAATCGCGTTGCGATTGAATCCGTTTCACCCGAAGTCGATGCTGGACGCTTCCCGGCCAAGACGACCGTAGGGGAGTCCTTCGTCGTTGAAGCGGATATCTTCGCCGATGGGCACGACACCATTGCCGCGGCCTTCCTCGTTCGTCCCGAGGGCAGCGAGGATTGGCGCGAAGTGCCGATGGCCTTCTTCGACAACGACCGCTGGCGCGGCGTCACCAGTTTTGATGCCATCGGAAGGTACCATTACACGCTGATCGGCTGGCGCGATCTCTTCGCCAACTGGCGAAGCGAGGTCACCAAGAAGCACGCCGCAGGGCTCAATCTTTCTCTGGAATTGACCGAAGGCCGCAACCTTGTGGAGGCGGCGCGCGCGCCCGCCAACGACCGGGCGTCAAAGTCCGACCGCGCCGCGCTCGCTGATTTGGTCAAGGCGTTCGACGCCGCGTCGGAGGATGCCGGCCGGCTGCAAATTCTCATGGCGGCAGACACGGCGGCGCTGATGGGTCGCGCCGGCGTGCGCACGGACCTGTCGCTCTATGCCCGCGAACTGGTGGTCCTGGTCGAGCGCCGCAGGGCCGCGTTCAGCGCCTGGTACGAGCTCTTCCCGCGCTCGGCTTCCAACGACGTCAATCGCCATGGCACGTTCGACGACGTTATCGCGCGGCTTCCCTACGTCCGCGACATGGGCTTCGACGTACTCTACTTCCCGCCGATCCATCCGATCGGCAGCACCAATCGCAAGGGCCGCAACAATTCGGTGGTCGCCGGTCCGCACGATACCGGGAGCCCCTATGCCATCGGCTCGGCCGAGGGCGGACATGATGCGCTCCATCCCGAGTTGGGGACGTTCGACGATTTCGCCCGGCTGGTGAAGGCCGCCAAGGGACAAGGCTTGGATATCGCAATTGATTTTGCGATCAACTGTTCGCCGGATCATCCCTGGATCAAGCAGCATCCGGAGTGGTTCGACTGGCGGCCCGATGGCACCATCAAATACGCCGAGAACCCGCCGAAGAAATACGAGGACATCGTCAATATCGAGTTTTATCGCGGTGGCCTGCCGTCGGTCTGGTACGCGCTCCGTGATATCGTTCTGTTCTGGTGCGCGCACGACGTCCTCATCTTCCGCGTCGACAATCCGCACACCAAGCCGTTCCCATTCTGGGAATGGATGATCGGCGAGGTTCAGTCGAAATATCCCGAAGCGATCTTCCTGGCCGAGGCCTTCACCAGGCCGAAGGTGATGAAGCGCCTCGCCAAGGTCGGCTTCACCCAATCGTATTCCTACTTCACGTGGCGAAACACGAAGCAGGAACTGACCGATTATCTGACCGAACTGACCACGACGGAGTGCCGCCACACCATGCGGCCGAATTTCTTCGCCAACACGCCGGATATCAACCCGGTCTTCTTGCAATCGAGCGGCCGCGCCGGCTTCCGCACGCGCCTCGTGCTGGCGTCGGCGCTTGGCGGCAACTACGGCATCTACAGCGGCTTTGAGCTGTGCGAGGCCGAGCCGGTGCCGGGCAGGGAGGAGTACTTCAACTCCGAAAAGTACGAGATCAGGGCGCGCCAGTGGGACCAGGCGGGGCACATTCGCGACGATATCCGCCTGATGAACCGTCTACGTCAGACGCACCCGGCGCTCCAGTCGTTCACAAACGTCAAGTTCTACAACGCGTGGAACGACGCTGTCCTCTTCTTCGGCAAGGCGACGCCGGACCTGTCGGACTACCTGCTCTTCGCCGTCAATCTCGACCCACACAACGGCCAGGGCGCGAATTTCGAGGTGCCGCTTTGGGAATTCGGCCTCCCCGACGAAGCAACCATTGGAGCGGAAAATCTCGTGACCGGCGAACACTTTGCCTGGCAGGGCAAGATCCAGCACATCTGGCTCGACCCGGCCAACAATCCCTATGCCATCTGGCGGCTTGACCCGTCGGCGGAGCGCGCTTGATGGATGCCACCGCCCCGAAAGGCCGTACGAAAGGCGACAAGATCGATCGCAGCCGCTCCGATTGGTACAAGGATGCGGTTATTTACCAGCTGCACATCAAGGCCTTCTTTGATTCAAACGGCGACGGCATCGGCGATTTCGCCGGCCTGATGGAGCGGCTGGACTACGTCGCGAGCCTCGGCGTCACCGTCATCTGGCTTCTGCCGTTCTATCCGTCGCCCCTGCGCGACGATGGCTACGACATCGCCGACTATCGCTCGATCAACAAGTCCTACGGTACGATGCGTGACTTTCGTCGCTTCGTCGCCGAGGCGCACCGGCGCGGCATCCGTGTCATTACCGAGCTGGTCATCAACCACACCTCCGACCAGCATCCCTGGTTCCAGAGAGCGCGGCGTGCCAAGCCCGGTTCGGCGGCGCGCGATTATTACGTCTGGAGCGACAGCGACGAGCGCTACCAGGGCACGCGTATTATCTTCATCGATACGGAGAAATCCAACTGGACATGGGACCCGGAAGCCCATGCCTTCTTCTGGCACCGCTTCTATTCGCATCAGCCCGACCTCAACTTCGACAACCCGCGCGTCATGGAGGAGGTCAAGCGGCTGATGCACTACTGGCTCGACATGGGCGTCGACGGCCTTCGCCTCGACGCCATTCCGTATCTTGTCGAGCGCGAGGGCACCAACAACGAGAACCTGCCCGAAACCCATGTCGTGCTGAAGGAAATCCGGCGCGAACTGGATGCCAGCTACCCGGATCGTCTGCTTCTCGCCGAGGCCAACCAGTGGCCGGAGGATACGCGCCCTTATTTCGGCGAGGGCGACGAGTGCCACATGGCCTTCCACTTCCCGCTGATGCCGCGCATGTACATGGCGCTCGCCCAGGAAGACCGGCACCCGGTAACCGACATCATCCGCCAGACTCCGGAGATTCCCGAGAACTGTCAGTGGGCGATCTTCCTGCGCAATCACGACGAGCTGACGCTGGAGATGGTCACCGCCGAAGAGCGCGACTACCTCTGGCGCACGTACGCCAACGATGCCCGTGCCCGCATCAATCTGGGCATCCGCCGCCGTCTGGCGCCGCTGCTCGACAACGACCGGCGCAAGATCGAGCTGATGAATGCGCTGCTTATGTCGATGCCCGGCACGCCGGTGATCTACTACGGCGACGAGCTCGGCATGGGCGACAACTACTTCCTCGGCGACCGCGATGGAGTGCGTACGCCCATGCAGTGGTCGGCGGACCGCAACGGAGGATTCTCGCGCGCCAACC
The DNA here is from genome assembly GCA_963798195.1 of uncultured Alphaproteobacteria bacterium. Classification (GTDB taxonomy): domain Bacteria; phylum Pseudomonadota; class Alphaproteobacteria; order Rhizobiales; family Kaistiaceae; genus CAVSRC01. The sequence goes on from CAWCSF010000004.1 coordinate 129,003, forward strand.
CGCAGCAGCTTTTCCTGCCGCCGGTCATGGACCCGGTCTACGGTTTCCAGGCGATCAACGTCGAGGCCCAGCAGAACGAGGCCTCGTCGCTGCTCAACTGGATGCGCCGCATGATCGCCGTGCGCAAGCAGCACGCCGCGTTCGGTCGCGGCTCGCTGACGTTCCTGTATCCGCACAACCGCAAGATTCTCGCCTACGTTCGCGAACACGAAAGCGAGCGCATCCTCTGTGTCGCCAACATCTCGCGCGCCGCGCAGGCGGTGGAGATCGATCTCTCGCAGTATCGCGGCGCCGTGCCGATCGAGCTCACCGGCAACGCCGCCTTCCCGCCCATCGGCGAACTGCCTTACATGCTGACGCTGCCGGCCTACGGCTTCTTCTGGTTCATGCTCGCTGCCGAGGCCGATACGCCGCGTTGGCACACGCCGGCGCCGGAGCCGCTGCCCGAATTCGTCACGTTGACTGCGACCGGCGGCAAGCTCGACCGGGCGCTGGAGGGTCGCGAGCTCCGCCAGCTTGAGCGCGATGTGTTGCCCGAGTTTCTGTCGCGCCAGCGCTGGTTCGCCGGCAAAAGCACCAGCGTGAAGCGGGCGCAGGTGACCCTGCTCGGCGCTATTCCGGGTAGCGCGAACCAGCTCCTGTTCCTTGATGTCGAAACCGGCAGCGGGCCTAACCAGCGCTATTTCCTGCCTGTCTCGACCATGCCGGGCGAGGCCAATCTTCGCTTTGGAGCGCCGAAGCTTTCCTACACGCTCGCCAAAATCCGCACAGGTCCCAATATCGGCGCGATGATCGACGCCTCGTTCGACGAGCGCTTCCATCGCGACCTTGTCGCGGCCATGCGGAGCGGCAAGGACGTGCCGGCGAACGGCGGCAAGTTCGTATTCAATGCGACCGCCGATTTCGCCGCAATGGAGCTGTCCGACGAGATTCGCCCCGTCGGCGCGGAGCAGAGCAACGTCTCCTTCATCATCGGCAGTCAGGCGATGGTGAAGGTGTATCGTCGCTTGCGGGAGGGCGAGCAGCCGGAGATCGAGATCGCGCGCTTCCTCACCGAGGTCGCCGGCTTCCGCAACACCCCGGCCTATCTTGGCAGTGCCGCGTTCCAGCCAGACAAGGGCGATGTGGTTACGCTCGCGGCAGTTTTCGCGTTCGTCCGCAATCAAGGTGACGCCTGGGGTGTCCTCGCCGAGGCCCTCGACCGGGACCTCGAGGCGTTTGTGCTGCTGCCGCGCGATGAGGCGGGCTCACTGAACGAGCCGGCGCCCGGTTTCGCGCACCCGCTGGATCTCGGCACCATTCTTGGCACGCGCACCGGCGAACTCCACGTCGGCTTTGCCACGCCAACGACGGACCGCCAGTTCAAGGCGGAGCTCATTGGCGCGACCGACCTGAAGCGCTGGACGACGTCGATTTCGCGCGACCTCGCCAATGCCTTTTCCCTCTTGAGCAAGGCCGCGCGCCATCTGACCGGCGGTGCCAGGGCGGACGTTGCGGCGTTACTCAAGGCCCGCTCGGCCATCCAGCAGCGTGTGAAATCGGCGTCCGGTTTGAGCGACGTTGGCCGCAAGACGCGCACACACGGCGATTATCATCTCGGTCAGGTTCTGGTCGCCCAGGACGACGTCATAATCATCGATTTCGAGGGCGAGCCACAGCGCGGCATACGCGAGCGGCGTCAGAAGGCGTCGCCGCTTCGGGACGTCGCCGGGATGCTGCGCTCGTTCGACTACGCCGCCTGGTCGGCCATCCGCCAGATCGAGGAACGCGCTGGCGCCGTCAGTCCAAATGTCCGCGAACGTGCGCTGGCGTGGCGCAACGCCATCTCTCAGGATTATCTCGCCGCCTACTGGGCGGTTGTCGGTGGCGCCGGCTTGGTGCCTGAAGACCAAGCCACGCGTCGCCGCCTGCTCGATCTCTTTCTCATCCAGAAGGCTGCCTACGAGGTCGCTTACGAGGCAGCCAACCGCCCTGGATGGCTGTCCATCCCCGTTAGTGGACTGCTGGAACTCGCCTCCGGCGAAGGACATTCATCATGAGCCCAACCAGAACCGCGCGCCCGCAGTGGCTGCCGGACGAAGGCGCGATCGACGCCGTGATGCAGGGACGCCATGGCGACCCGTTCGCTGTGCTCGGCATGCACGGCAGCGGCAACGGCCCGCTGTCGGTGCGCGTCTGCTGGCCGGGCGCGGAGATCGTCGAGGTCATTGATCGAAAGACCGGCGAATCCGTCTGTACACTGGAGCGCATTCGGCCGGACGGTTTCTTTGCCGGGCCGGTCCCGCGCCGACGCAAGCCATTTCCATACACGCTCCGTCTTTTTCGCGGCATGCAGCGGTGGGACGCGGAAGACGCCTATCGTTTCCCGCCACTGCTCGGCGAATTCGACATGCATCTCATACGCGAGGGATCGCATCGCCGTCTTTTCGAGCGGCTTGGCGCGCATCCGACGTCGATGGACGGCGTCGATGGCGTTGCCTTCGCCGTTTGGGCGCCGAACGCGTCTCGCGTCAGCGTTGTCGGTGATTTCAACCAATGGGACGGCCGCCGTCACCCCATGCGCAAGCGCATCGAAGGCGGCGTGTGGGAGCTGTTTGTTCCCGGCGTCGCCGCTGGCGCGGTCTACAAGTTCGAGTTGCTGGATGCCGGCGGCGGGCTTCTGCCGTTGAAGGCCGATCCGGTTGGTTTTGCACACGAAGTGCCTCCGGCCACGGGGTCGCGCATTTCTGGCATACCGCGCCACCGCTGGGCCGATACACAATGGATGGCGGAGCGCGGAAATCGCCAGGCGCTCGCGGCGCCGGTTTCGATTTACGAGGTCCACCTCGGCTCATGGCGGCGCAAGGACGGCAACGAGTTCCTGAGCTACGCCGACTTCGCCGACCAGCTTGTCTCGTACGCCAAGGACATGGGCTTCACCCACATCGAGTGCCTGCCGGTATCCGAGCACCCCTTTTCCGGCTCGTGGGGTTACCAACCGATCGGCCTGTTCGCTCCGACCAGTCGATTTGGCACGCCCGACGAGTTCGCCAGCTTCGTCGATGCCTGCCACGCCGCAGGTCTCGGCGTCATTGTCGACTGGGTGCCCGCTCACTTCCCCACGGACGCACACGGACTTGCCCGGTTCGATGGCACCGCGCTCTACGAGCACCAGGACCCGCGCCTTGGCTTCCACCGCGACTGGAACACGCTGATCTACAATTTCGGCCGGAACGAGGTGCGCAACTTCCTCGTCGCCAACGCGCTCTTCTGGATGGAGTATTTCCATATCGATGGGCTGCGCGTGGATGCGGTCGCTTCGATGCTGTACCTCGACTATTCGCGCGAGCCCGGCGACTGGATTCCGAATGTCCATGGTGGCCGCGAGAACCTGGAAGCGATCGGCTTCCTGCGCGAAATGAATACCCGCGTCTTCGGCGATCATCCCGGCGCCACCACCATTGCCGAGGAATCCACGGCGTGGCCGCAGGTATCGCGCCCCGTCGATGGCGGCGGCCTCGGCTTCGGTTACAAATGGAATATGGGGTGGATGCACGACACGCTCGAGTACATGTCGCATGAGCCCGTGCACCGGAAATTCCACCACGGCCAGATGACCTTCGGCATCCACTACGGTTTTTCGGAGAACTTCGTCCTGCCACTCAGCCACGACGAGGTCGTTCATGGGAAGGGTTCGCTGCTCAACAAGATGCCGGGCGACCGCTGGCAGAAGTTTGCCAACCTTCGCGCCTACCTTGCCTTCATGTGGACGCACCCCGGCAAGAAGCTGCTCTTCATGGGCGGCGAGTTCGCGCAGGAACGCGAATGGGATCACGACCACTCGCTGGATTGGCATCTGCTCGACGACGCCAGCCATCGCGGCATGCAGGATCTCGTCCGCGACCTGAACCGCGCCTATCGCGAGATACCCGCGTTGCACGTCAAGGACACCGACCCCTCCGGCTTTGAATGGCTGGAAGGCGCCGATGCGGACCGCAGCGTCTATGCCTTCGCCCGTCATGGCGGCGACGGCGATTCGCCGGTTGTCGTGGTCAGCAACTTCACGCCGATGGTGCGCGAGGGCTACCGCGTCGGTGTGCCGCGTGCCGGCCTTTGGAGGGAGCGCCTCAATACCGATGCCGGCTCGTATGGCGGCTCCAATGTGGGCAACCTCGGCGGGGTTGCATCCGAGCCGATACCGTGGCACGGCCGTGCGGCATCCATCTTGCTTACCATTCCGCCGTTGGCCACGGTGATCCTCGAGCACGTCAGCTAAAGAAGGTCCTCTTCAACATGTCGAAGCTGCGGGTCGGTCCCGGCCTGTCGCATCCGCTCGGGGCAACCTGGGACGGTGCCGGCGTGAACTTCGCGCTGTTTTCCGCGAACGCCACAAAGGTGGAGGTCTGCCTGTTCGACCCCAAGGGTCGCCGCGAGATCGAGCGCGTCGCGCTGCCCGAATACACCCACGAAGTTTGGCACGGATATTTGCCCGACGTTCGGCCCGGTCAACTCTACGGCTACCGGGTCCACGGGCCGTACGATCCGCCCAACGGCCACCGCTTCAACCCCAACAAGCTGCTGCTCGACCCTTACGCCAAGGCCCTCTACGGCGACATCGTCTGGCATGACGCCTGCTACGGCTACCGCATCGGCTCGTCGCGCGCCGACCTCGTCATGGACCGTCGCGACTCGGCCTTCGTCATGCCGAAATGCATGGTGATCGACACTGCGGTCACCTGGGGCGGCGACCGCCATCCACGCCGCCCATGGGCGGACTCCATCGTCTACGAGGCGCACGTCAAGGGCCTGACGGCGGTGCGCGAGGACATCGCGCAGCCGCTCCGCGGCACCTTCGCTGGCCTCGCCGATCCCCGCATCGTCGAGCACCTCCAGAAGCTCGGCGTTACCGCCATCGAGCTGATGCCGATCCAGTCGTTCTTCGACGATCGCGAGTTGGTCCAGCGTGGCCTGACGAACTACTGGGGCTACAACACCGCGAATTTCTTCGCGCCAGCAAACCGTTACATCTCGCCGGATTCCGATATCCACGAATTCAAGCGCATGGTGCGCCGGCTGCACGAGGCTGGTATCGAGGTCATCCTCGACGTCGTCTACAACCACACTGCCGAGGGCAACCATCTTGGGCCCACCCTGTCGTTCCGCGGCATCGACAACGCCAGCTACTACATGCTGGGCGAGGACAAGCGCTACTATTTCGATACCACCGGCTGTGGGAACACCGTCAACCTGCGCCACCCGCGCGTGCTTCAGATGGTCATGGATTCGCTGCGCTACTGGGTAGAGGATTGTCACGTCGATGGTTTCCGGTTCGACCTGACGACCGCGCTCGGCCGCGAATACGATCGCTTCGACACCAACGCGGTCTTCTTCGACGCCGTCCGTCAGGACCCGGTGCTCCAGCGCGCCAAGATGATCGCCGAGCCTTGGGACCTCGGACCAAACGGCTACCAGGTCGGCAACTTCCCGCCGGGCTGGGCCGAGTGGAACGGCCGCTATCGCGACACCATGCGCTCCTTCTGGAAGGGCGATGACGGCCTGCTGCCCGCCGTCGCCCAGAACATCATGGGCTCGGCAGATCTCTACGATCACCATGGCCGGAAGCCGTGGGCGAGCGTCAATTTCGCGACCGCCCACGACGGCTTCACCCTTGCCGACCTGTGGTCCTACAACGAGAAGCACAACGAGCAGAACGGAGAAGGCAACCGCGACGGCCACGGCGACAACCGCAGCTGGAATTGTGGCGTCGAAGGGCCGACGGACGATCCCGATATCCGCAGTCTCCGCGAGCGCATGCGTCGCGCGCTGATAAGCACGCTGCTCCTGTCGCAGGGCACACCCATGCTCCTCATGGGCGACGAGATCGGCCGCACCCAGCTCGGCAATAACAACGCCTACTGCCAGGACAATGACATCACCTGGATGCGCTGGCGCGCCATGACCGGGCGCGACTTCGCTTTCATGGAATACGTTCGCGGCGTCATCGCCGTCCGCAAGCGCTACCCGATTCTGCGCTCGCCGAATTTTCTCCACGGCACCCAGATTCACGGCGACGGAACGCGGAACGTCGTTTGGTATCGTCCCGATGGGGTCGAGATGGACAATGGCGCGTGGACCGATCCCTCGGCCAAGTGCGTCGGCGTGATGCTCGGTGACATTCCGGCGCGCGTGCTTATCCTCGTCAATGCGTATCACGGGCCGCTGACGTTCAAGCTGCCGCAGGGGGGCAAGCCCTACTGGCGTATCCGCGTGGACTCGGGCCGCGGCGAGATCGATCCGCCCGACCGTGTGCACCCGGTCGCCGATACGATCGAACTCGAGGGCCGCACCGTGCTGCTCCTTGCGGGCGAGACGCTGATGCGCAACCGGAACGGAACCGTATGAGCGAGGCGCTCTATCGCCTTGCCGAACGCGCCGGGATCGAGCGGACCTACCGGTCCCTCATGGGGCCGCTGGTAACGGCCTCCGACGTTTCGCTCCGCGCCACATTGCAGGCGCTGGGCGTGCCGGCCGAAGACGACGCGATGGTGGCGAAAAGCCTGGACACCATGCGCCTCGTCGACCCCGGCCCCATGCGTGCGCCGGAAGGCGTCGCCTGCTACGTGCCGGACTGGCTGCGCGACGGTCGTTGCTGGGGCGTCGCCTGCCAGCTTTACGGTCTGAGGTCGGCGCGCAACTGGGGCATGGGCGATTTCGAGGATCTCGGCCGCTTTGCCGAGATTGTCGCGGAGGCCGGCGGAGACTTCGTCGGCGTCAATCCACTGCATGCGCTCTTCATGGCCGACGCTGCCAAGTTCAGCCCGTTCTCGCCGTCAACCCGCCGTTTTCTTAACCCGCTCTACATCGCCGTGGATAAGGCGCCCGGCGCCGAGACCGTGCTGGCGGATTTCGCCGTGCCGTCCGAAGTCCGCGACGCGCACTTGGTCGACTACGTCGCGCTGGGTCCACTCAAGCTGAAGGCGCTGCAATTCCTCTTCCGCGCATTCCGTGAAACCGCCCCGGACGACGACGCGGAGGATTTCGCCGGCTACGTCACCGAAGGCGGCCAGCCGCTCTACCTGCATGCGCTTTTCGAGGCCCTTTCGGCCGACCTGAATGGACGCGGCCTTGGCGCCACGTGGCACAACTGGCCAGAGGAATATCGGCATCCGGCCGACGACGCGGTCGCTACTTTTGCGGCCAGGAATGCCGATGCCATCGCCTTTCATTCGTGGCTGCAGTGGCTCGCGGAGAAACAACTGGCGGGTGCGCAGGCGCGGGCGCGGGCGGCCGGCATGCGCATTGGCCTCTACCTCGACATGGCGGTGGGCGTGGCCTCGGACGGCTCGGCGACGTGGTCCGACCGCACGCTGACCGTGCCCTCGGCGCGCATCGGCGCGCCACCGGATTATTTCAATGCCGCCGGCCAGGATTGGGGCGTCGCGCCGCTGTCGCCGGCGGCGCTCGTCGCGCGCGACTTCGGGCCCTATCGCGAGACGATCGACGTGGTGCTCCGCCACGCCGGTGCGCTCCGCATCGATCACGCCATGAGCCTCTACCGCCTGTTCTGGATCACCAGTGGGCTGACCGCCGCCGATGGCGTCTATGTGCGCTATCCGATGGAAGCAATGCTTCGCACCCTGTCGGAGGTGTCGCAGGCGCGCCAGTCCATTGTCATCGGCGAGGACCTCGGTGTCGTACCGCCGGGGTTCCAGGACGTCATGCGCGCGACCGAGGTGCAAAGCTACCGCGTCTATTTCTTCGAGAAGCGCGACGGCCGTTTCATCCCCCCGGGCGATTATCCCCGCGCTGCCCTCGCCTGCATCACCACCCACGACTTGCACACGCTCGCCGGGTGGTGGAGTACGCACGACCTGAACGTCCGCGCCGGTATCGGCCTGCTACGCGCCGATGAGATGGTCCACGCACTTTCCGAACGCGCCGGCGAGCGCCACCATCTGCTCGGCGCGCTGGCCGATCACGGCCTGCTTCCGGATGACATGCGTGCCGTCCGCGAAGGCCACGTTGCGCCGCCGGAGGCGCTGCCAGAGTCGGTGGCGATCGCGCTGCACCGGCTGGTGGCACGCACCCCGTCGCGGCTGTTTTCGGTGGCGCTGGAAGACCTCACCGGCAACCCGGAACAGGTCAACATCCCCGGCACCACGGACGAGCACCCGAACTGGCGTCGCCGGAGCGCCTGCACGCTCGAGGAATTGCCGGCCCATGCCTGGTTCCGGGCGATCACCACCGCGCTCCGCGAGGAGCGCCCGCGGAACTGACCGCGGCTAAGGGCCGACGCTGTAGCCGGTGAGGATGCGGATATACTGCGCCCGCGCGAGGGCTTCGCGGTCATGCAGATAGGAGGTGGAGAGGCGGCCGCGAACCTGGCTGACGGAGTTGAACCCGCGGCTTTCCATCCAGCCTTCCAGCCCTCCGTGCAGTACCTTGATATGCTCGGGCCCGTGACGGAGCAGCGATGAAGCCGTCATCACCACGTTCGCGCCGGCCAGCAGGTATTTCACCACCTCGGCCGCCGTGCTGACGCCGCTCGTCGCCGCCAGCGATGTGGGGATGCGCCCCGCCAGCATCGCAATCCACAGCAGCGCCTGACGAATCTCGTAGGGCGTGCTCAGTTCGAGGCTTGGCTTGGGGGCCAGCGTCTCAAGGTCGATGTCCGGTTCGTAGAAGCGGTTGAAGAGCACCAACCCCTTCGCGCCCGCCTCGACCAGCGCCATGGCGTGGTTACCCGGCGACGAGAGCCATGGCCCGAGTTTCACCGCCACGGGAATCGCGACACTGTCGCTGACCGCACGGACCGTATCAACCCAGCGCCGCTCCACGTCGCTACCGCTCTCGTGCGGATCGGTCGGCACGCGGTAAAGGTTGAGTTCGATGGCCGCGGCGCCTGCCTGTTCGAGATCGTGGGCAAAGCTTGTCCAGCCATGGGGAGTCGAGCCGTTGAGGCTGGCGATGATCGGGATGGCGCAGGCGTCGACCGCCCGTCGCAGCGTCTCCAGCCGCGCTTCCAGTCCACCGAGCCGGAACGCCGTCATTTCCGGGAAATAGCCCTGCGCCTCCGGCTGGGTCCAGCTTCCCTGCTCGACCAGCGACAGATAGGCGGCGTCCTCGGCTTCGATCTCCTCCTCGTAGATCGACGGCATGACAACCGCGGCGGCGCCGGCGTCCTCCAGCCGGCGGATGCCGTCGAATTCGCGGGATAGCGGCGAGGCCGAAGCAACCACTGGATGGGCTAGCTTCAGCCCGAGATACTCGGTTTTCAGGTCCATCGGCCGGCCTCACGCGCTTTCCCAGTTGGGAAGGAAGCGGCTGCCGTCGCGCGCCGCGAGATCCTCGTAGGAGCGGTAGCGCTCGTCCACTGCCGCCTGCGCCTGCCGCATCATCTGCGCCGCCGCCTCGCGGTCTCCCTGCGTCAGCACGCTGTAGCGCAACTCGTTGTAGGCGAATTCCTCAAGCTTCAGCCGAGGCCGCGTCGAATCGAGCCGGAACGGATTCTCGCCGCGGCTCCTCAGGGATGGGTCGTATCGGAACAGCGGCCAGTAACCGGAAGCCGTCGCGCGCGCCTGCTGCTTCATGCCGAAGCGAAGGTCGAACCCGTGGGCGATGCAGTGCGAGTAAGCAAGCACAAGCGAAGGCCCGGGATAGGCTTCCGCTTCGCGCAGCGCCACCAGCGCCTGTTCGGCGCTGGCGCCCATGGCGATCTGCGCGACATATACGTAGCCATAGGCGATCGCCTGCATCGCGAGGTCCTTGCGCGGCACGCGCTTGCCGGCGGCCGCGAACTTGGCGGAGGCGCCGAGCGGCGTCGCCTTCGAGGCTTGCCCACCCGTATTGGAATAGACCTCCGTGTCGAGCACGAGGATGTTGACGTCACGATCCTGCGCCAGCACATGGTCGAGGCCGCCGTAGCCGATGTCGTAGGCCCAGCCGTCGCCGCCGACGATCCACACGCTCCGCCGGATCAGGAAGTCGGCGAGCGTCAGCAGGTTGACCGCATCGGGGTCCTCGCGGCCTTTGAGCGTGGTGCGCAGCGCGGCCACCCGCTCCCGCTGCGCCACGAATTCGCTCTCCGTCACCTGCCGCGCATCGAGGATCGCCTTGGCGAGATCGTCGCCGACCTGCGGCGCCAGCCTGGTCAAGAGTTGCCGCGCCATCGCCGTTTGTTGGTCCACCGCCAGCCGGTAGCCGAGGCCGAACTCGGCGTTGTCCTCGAACAGCGAGTTGGCCCAGGTCGGTCCACGCCCGTTTGCGCCGATCTTCCACGGGTGCGCCGGCAGGTTGCCGCCATAGATCGACGAGCAGCCGGTGGCGTTGGCGATTTGCAGCCGGTCGCCGAAAAGCTGGCTGATGAGCTTGACGTAGGGCGTCTCGCCGCAGCCGGCGCAGGCCCCGGAGAACTCGAACAGCGGTTCGAGAAACTGCACGCCGCGCACATTGGCGAAGTTGACGCGCGAGCGGTCGGCCAGGGGCAGCGTTTCGAAGAAGGCCAGGTTGCGCTTCTCGGCCTCGATCAGCGTCTCCTTGTCGACCATGTCGATGGCCTTGTGTCCCGGCTCGGTCGGGCTGATCGCCGGGCAGCTCTCCACGCAGATGCCGCAGCCCGTGCAATCCTCGACATGGATTTGCAGCGTAAAGCGGCTGCCCGGGAAGCCGCGCGCGTTGACCTCCGCCGACGGGAAGCCGTCGGGTGCAGCCGCCAGCGCCTCTTCCGGGTAGTACTTGGCGCGGATCACGCTGTGCGGGCAGACGATCGAGCACTGGCCGCACTGAATGCAGAGATCCGCGTCCCAGGCGGGTACCTCCACGGCGATATTGCGCTTCTCGTAGGCTGTGGTGCCGGGCGGAAAGCTGCCGTCGATCGGCATCGCGCTCACCGGAATTTCGTCTCCGCGCCCGGCCATCATCATGGCCGTCACCTTGCGCACGAATTCCGGCGCGTCGGCCGGCACCAGCGGCGGCACATCCGCGCCGGTCAGGTTCTGCGGCACGGTCACTTCATGCAGGTGTGCGACCGCCGCGTCGACCGCGGCGAAGTTCTTCTCCACCACCGCGCCGCCTTTGCGGCCGTAAGCCTTCTCGATGGCATGCTTGATCGCGGCGATCGCCTCGTCGCGCGGCAGCACCCCGGAGATGGCGAAGAAGCACGTCTGAAGGATGGTGTTGATCCGGGGCCCGAGCCCGAGTTCCCGCGCCACCTTGGTCGCGTCGATGACGAAGAACTTGAGCTTGCGATCGAGGATGCGCTTCTGGATCGGCCGGGGCAGGGTATCCCACACCTCGTCCGGTCCTTGCGGCGCGTTCAGCAGGAACGTCGCCCCCTCGCGGGCCGCGCCCAGAACGTCGAGGCGCTTCAGGAAATCGAACTTGTGGCAGGCAACAAAGTCGGCGTGCCGGATGAGATAGGGTGAGCGGATCGGCTTGGTGCCGAAGCGCAGATGCGAGATCGTCTCGGCGCCGGATTTGTGCGAATCGTAAACGAAGTAGCCCTGGGCAAAGCGGCCGGGCTCCTCGGCAAGAATCTTCACGCTGTTCTTGTTGGCGCCGACCGTGCCGTCTGCGCCAAGGCCGTAGAAGATCGCCCGCGTCGTTTCCTTGGGTTCGATGTCGAAGTCGCGGTCGTAGTCGAGGCTCGTGTGCGAGACGTCGTCGTTGATGCCGATGGTGAAGCCGTTCTTCGGCCTGGGGCTGGCGATCTCCTCGAATATGGCCTTGACCATGCCCGGGTGAAATTCCTTCGACGACAACCCGTAGCGCCCGCCGACGATCCGCGGCATCGCGGGCCAACGGTCCTCGGCGACGGCGCCTGCGAATGTGGCGACCACGTCCTGAAAGAGCGGCTCGCCGATGCCGCCTGATTCCTTGCAGCGGTCGAGGACGGCGATCGATTTTGCGGTTTGTGGCAGTGCCGCGAGAAAATGTTCAGCCGAAAACGGTCGATAGAGCAGCACCTGGAGGGCGCCGACCTTCTCGCCGCGTTCGGCGAGCCATAGCGCCGTTTCCCGCGCCGTCTCGGCGCCGGAACCCATCGAGATGATCACCCGCTCCGCCTCGGGGTGCCCGTCATAGCGGAAGAGGCGGTATTGCCGTCCGCACAGGCCGGCGAGCTGGTCCATCGCATCCTGCACGATGTCCGGCGTGGCGGCGTAATAGGGGTTTGCGGTCTCGCGGGCCTGAAAGAAAGTGTCCGGATTGTGCGCCGTACCGCGCACGACGGGATGCGCCGGGCTCAGGGCGCGGTCGCGATGGGCGCGGACGAGATTCTCGTCGATCATCGCCCGGATGGCATCGTCGGACAGCAGCGTCAGGCTGTTGACCTCGTGCGAAGTGCGGAAGCCGTCCATGAAATGGATGAACGGCACGCGCGATTTCAGCGTCGCGGCCTGCGCCACCAGCGCGAGATCGTGCGCCTCCTGCACCGAGGCCGCGGCCAGCATGGCGAACCCGGTTGAGCGTGCCGCCATCACATCCTGGTGGTCGCCAAAGATGGACAATGCCTGTGTCGCCAGCGACCGCGCCGCGACATGCATGACCATCGGCGTCAATTCGCCGGCGATCTTGAACATGTTGGGCAGCATGAGAAGCAGCCCCTGCGATGCCGTGAAGGTCGTCGCCAGCGCGCCGCTTTGCAGCGCGCCGTGCAGGGCGCCCGCCGCGCCGCCCTCCGACTGCATCTCCTGCACCACCGGCACCGTGCCGAAGATGTTGGTGATGCCCTTGGACGACCACTCGTCGGCGAGTTCGGCCATTGGCGAGGACGGCGTGATCGGGAAGATCGCGCAGACCTCGTTCACGCGGTAAGCGACATGCGCCACCGCAGTGTTGCCGTCCATCGTGTCGATCGTATCGGCCATGAGAGCGCTTTCCAGGTCAGGGGCGCAGCTTGAAGCGGTGCGGCGCCAGCGCTTCGCCTAGGCTGCCGACGCGGCCACCAATCGTTTCGGCATCCGCCACCATCTCGATGGCATGGCACGGGCACTGGTCGAAGCAGACGGCGCAGCCGGTGCAGAGATCGAGGTTGACGCTGTATTTGCGGCCCTTGCCCAGCTTGATGATCGCCTGCTCCGGGCATGCCGCGAAGCAGTTGTCGCACTCGAAGCAGTTGCCGCAGGAAAGGCAGCGGTCGGCCTCGTAGCGCGCCTGCTTGTCGGTGATCCCGGTCACCACTTCGGCGAAGGACCGCCGCGCTTCCAGCGGCAGCTCGCTCATCTTGGTCTGGCCGGCGTCGAGAAACAGAGGCAGGTTCAGCATGTCGAATGCGACCGCGGGCGACTTCTCCTGAGCCTCGTACGCGCCACCCTTGAGCCACGCATCTATCGCGCGGGCTGCTTTCTTGCCGTGCCCGGTCGCCGCCGTCATGGTGCGGATGCCGCCGATCACGTCGCCACCGGCGAAGATGCCGGGACGGCCGGTCATCAGCCGGTCGTCCACGACGATCGTGTCGTCGCCGCCGATTTCCAGTTCGGAGACCTTGCGCAGGAAATCCACGTCGGCGTGCTGGCCGAGCGCCAGCACCAGGGTATCGACCGCCAGCGTTTCCAACTCGCCGGTCGGCCGCAGCGTTCCGTCCTCGCCGAGTGCGATCCGCTCGATCGTGACGCCTTCTTTGCCGAAGCGCGTCGGGTTGGTCAGCCACCTCGCCTGGACGCCTTCCAGCAGCGCCTCGTCCGCCTCGTACGGATCGGCGCGCATGTGCGCCCGGTCGCGACGATAGACGAGGATCGATTCCTCGGCGCCCAGTCGCTTGGCGACCCGCGCCGCGTCCATGGCGGTGTTGCCGCCACCGACCACCGCGACCACACGACCGAGTTCAGGCGCCAGCCCGCGTTCGATATGCTCGAACAGCGAGATCGCGTCGATCATCTGCTTGCCGTCGGCGGCGGGGATGTCGAGATGGTTGCCGTCGTGGGTGCCTATGGCGATGAAGCACGCGTCGAAGCCGCCCATCTGCATCGCGCTGGTCACATCCTCGACGCGTGTGCCCATGGTGAAGCGCACGCCCATCGCCTCGATACGCTTGATTTCGTTGAGTAGTTCGGCGCGGGGCAGGCGATAGGCGGGGATGCCGTAATGCATCATGCCGCCGGGCTCGTCCATGGCGTCGCGAATCTCGACCGCATGGCCCAACCGGCGGAGGTGCCAGGCGCAGGAGAGCCCGGCCGGGCCGGCGCCGACGATCAGCACTTTCTTGCCGGTCGGCGTACCGGCCGGGACGGTCCATCCCTTCTCGACGGCGAGATCGCCAAGAAAGCGCTCGACCGCATGGATCGAGACCGACTCGTCAAGCTCGGCGCGATTGCACTTTGTCTCGCACGGGTGATAGCAGGCGCGGCCGTGAATGCCGGGCAGGGGGTTGTCGGCGACCAGCGTCCGCCATGCATGTTCGAAGGCGCCTTCGCGCGCGTGTGCCAGCCACGCCTGGATGTTCTCGCCGGCGGGGCAGGCGCGATTGCACGGCGGCAGGTGGTCGATCCACGCCGGATGCTGCCAACGCTGCGGGCCAGCGCCCTTCTGCATGGTGGCGCGCAGGACCGGCGTCAGGTCTTCGAGGACTAGGCTCATGCGGGGCTGGCCTTCGTGGATGCTCGCTGGCGCCGCAAGGGCGGGACAGTGAGCAACGTCAGGCTGGCCCGCCGCCGGTCGAGCCACATTGATGTGGCTCAATTAGACGATGGTCGGCTACGGCGAACTTGCTCCGTGGTTGGTACAGACGCTGGCCGTCAGGCGACCCAATACCATTGCGCAAACATTGCCGAGTAGGCGAACAGCAGTGCGGACGATAGTCCGATTGCGCTTGCCGTCAGCCACGGCCGGCCTTCCGTAAAACTGGCGGCGCCAATGAATGCCGGAAATGCCAGGAAGACGTATCGCGACATTCCGTTGAACCCTTGTCCCCCACCAAGGGCCAAATACGGAATCAACAGGACACCGAGACCAAACAGCAAAAGTGAAAATGGCAGCCTCCGCCAGGAAATCGCGATCAGCAGCGCAAACAGCGCGAAGAACCAGGCATCCAGTTCGGCGGGCACGACACTCTTCAGGTTTTCCAGCTTTAGGGCGCTAAACAGCGGCGCCGGCGTCAGAAGATCAAGGAGTCCGCTGCCGATCGCCTTGCCGCTGCTCATCCACGCTACCCGAGCGCTCCAAAATGCCAAGGGATAGCCCAGTGTCTTCCAGAGGAAGATCATGTGGACCCAAATGCCCGACGTCACGAGAACGATGACGAGCGGCACGTAGAAGACGAGTTTTCTCCGTTCGATTTGTTGCTGACGCCAAAGCTCCCACAGCAAAACGGGCAAAAGAGCCATGCCGGTCGCGCGCGTCGCGACTGCCAGGCCGGCGACCGCGGCGGCAGCGATGTAGTGCTGCTTGTTCACCAGCAGGAGGCTGCAAAGCATCAGGAGCAGGGTTAGCGGCTCGCTGTACCCGGCTGAGAGGAAAATCGAGGCCGGAAAGAAACTGAACAACGCTACGGTCGTCAGCCCGATTTGCTCGTCGAAACTCGAAGACACCAACTTGTAAAGTGCAATAACGGACAGGATCGCGGACGCGTTGGCAACGATCAGCAAGGCAGCGTAGCCGTTGACACCCAATGCAATCGACGTGATCTTGGCCACAAGAGGATACAACGGGAAGAAATTCACATTCTGCTGGACGTGTCCGTCCCCGTTGAAACTGTATCCGTTAGCCAATATCGAGTGGTACCAGCCGGAGTCCCATCGCAGGAGGCTATGGTACCACTTGTCGCCGGCGTCCCAGAGGCCTGGACCGTCGGCGCGCGGGATAAACCTCTTGGCGAATTTGATGGCGAGGTAGATGACCACGCGCGACGACAGGAAGATTGTCAGGGCCGCGACATATGGCCGAAACAGGCGCCAGCGATCCGCCAGGCTATACGAGATTGGATTATTCCGGACCGGAGTTGCGGATGGCATGCGGTCGATCAAAGCGCGCCCCTCATCAATTCGGCCGGAAGGTACTGCAAAAGCTTCTGCCGGTGCGGAGAGACTTGAAGTGCGTCCGGCTGGCGCGACATGGCCCTTCTTCTATGGGAAAGTCACTGAGGTCGAGTCCTCTGACGACTTCCAGGGGCCCGATGATTCCCAGCGGCCGGCCGGGCATTGACCTACCTCATCCGCGCGCTAGCTGCTGCCGAGCCGCAGTTCCGCCGGATCGAACCGCCGCAGCCGGCCGGGATCGAACGGCGTCAGATCGACCGTGCTGGCGGCCCCGTCGGCGATCATTTCTGCCATCGCTTCGCCAGTGGCCGGCCCATTGAGGATGCCCCACACGCTGTGGCCGGTCGCCACGTAAGCGCCGTCGACGCCCGGGATGGCGCCGATCAGCGGTACGCCGTCGCGCGTCACCGGGCGGAAGCAGGCCTGGCGGGAGCGGAGCGGGGCGTCGCGCAGAACCGGCGAGATGCTCCGGCAAATCGCCTCGAAGCGTGCGCTCTCATCTTCCTCGGGCATCACGTCCGCTGGCTCGATCGGGATTGGCGCCTCGCTCCGGTAGCCGCAGATGTAAGTCGTCCCGTCGCTGCGCGGAAAGACCTCCGGATGTGCCGTGCCATCCGCCGTCTCGAGAAACAGCGCCTCCGCCGGCAGTGCATCGCCCGTCTCGAAGACGAGGCTGTGTCCTTTCAGGCCGTAGACCGCCGGAAGGGGC
This sequence comes from uncultured Alphaproteobacteria bacterium, assembly GCA_963798195.1. Taxonomy (GTDB): domain Bacteria; phylum Pseudomonadota; class Alphaproteobacteria; order Rhizobiales; family Kaistiaceae; genus CAVSRC01. Next base: position 145,662 of record CAWCSF010000004.1, read on the forward strand.
AGCCAGCGCGAAGCGAGGATCGACCACGGTCCCATGGCGATCATCACTGCGTCGGCCGGTAGCGTCTCGCTGCCGACCGTCACGCCAGTTGTTTTACCATCCGCCTGCAAGATGCCCGTGACCTCGCCAGCGCGCAGCGTGGCGCCGTTGGCCTCGGCCGCCGCCATCATCGCCTTGGTGAAGTCGCCCGGATGCACCTGTGCCGTCGTCTCGGGCGTGCCGAGCCGCTGTCCGATTGCGACCTGGTCGGAAACCCATCGCACCGGACCGGCATCCTCGACGGAGTAGCCGGCCTGGCCGCCATAGGTCGTCATGCGGCGATAGTGCCAGGCTTCGCCGCCAAGTGCCTCGGCGAGGTCCGAATGGAGCGCAAAGCTTCGCCGCGCCAGTTGCTCCAGCGGGCCGCCGTCGCACCAGTCGAGCGCCAGGAAGCCTCCGGATTTCCCCGACGCGGCGCAGGCTACCCCGGTTCGTTCGACGACCGTCACGGCAATGCCGCGCCGGCTCAGGAAATACGCAGTCGTTGCGCCGATGACCCCGCCACCGCAGATGACCACGCGTTTCTTCCGGTGCGAAACCGGACTCATGAGGGTAGTACCGGATTCAGGGGCAATTTTAGCAGCGGCGGGTTCACTTCAGATCGGAACGATTGCCCGATGCCGGCGTTGCCAAAGATGCGCGAGGGCGAAGACGTCCAGAAGATCCTCCCCAAGGTGGTTCTGCCGTTTTTGGCGGCGACCTGCCTCATGCTGCTTCTCCTTGCGTTTCCTGGCACAGCCCGCGCGGCGCCCGCCGTCGAGCCGACGGTAGCGCAGCCGCTCGCCGCCGTTCCCGATGTCGGCGACAACGACATCGCCACCCGCCTTCTTCGCATCATCCGGGCCACCGGCTGGTTTCAGACGCCAAAGGTGTCTGTGCAGGATGGCGTGGTCTTCCTTGACGGCGTCGCGGCGACGGCGGAGCATCGGGACTGGGCGGGCAGGCTCGCCGAGAACATCCAGGGTGCCGTTGCCGTAGTCAACCGCATAGAGGTCGACGCAAGCGTCGGCTCGACTTTGGGTCGCGCCGGCGACGAGTTCAGCCGGCTGCTGCAAAATGCCACGCAGGCGTGGCCGCTCTTCGTTCTGGCCGCCGTCATCATTGTCGCCACCTGGCTGGTCAGCGTCCTCGTCGCTGCCTTCACGCGCCGGGTTTTGGCCGATCGCATCGCTTCGCCGCTGCTTCTGACGTTTGTAGTGCGGGCGCTGTCGATCCCTGTCTTGCTGCTCGGCATCTATTTCGTGCTGCGGGTGGCGGATCTTACCGGCCTGGCCTTCACGCTCCTCGGCGGCACCGGCATCGTCGGGGTCATCATCGGCTTCTCGCTTCGCGATATCGCCGAGAATTTTCTTGCCAGCCTCCTCCTCAGCATGCGCAATCCATTCCGTAGCGGCGATCTGGTTGAGGTCGCGGGTCACACCGGCATCGTTCAGAACCTCAACACCCGCACCACCATTCTGCTCACTCTGGATGGCAACCAGGTGCAGATTCCGAACGCCACCGTCTTCAAAAGCACCATCAAGAACTACAGCAGCATCCCTAGCCGCCGCGCCGAGTTCGTGGTTGGCATCGGCTACGATTCATCGGCGGCTCTGGCGCAGAAGTTGATCGCCGACGTGCTCGCCAGCCATCCCGCCGTCCTGGAGGAGCCGGAGCCGCTTGTGCTGGTCGATGAACTGGGGGAGGCGACGGTGAATCTGCGCGTGAACTATTGGTTCGACAGCGCCAGTTACTCACCGGCAAAGATCAATTCCGCCCTGTTGCGCCAGACAAAGAATGCGCTCCTTGAGGGCGGCATCGAACTGCCCGATCCTGCCCGGGAGGTGGTCTTCCCGAAAGGCGTGCCGATCGTTCAGGCATCGGCCAAGCCCGCCACGCCGCCGGTAGCGTCGAAGGCGGCGGCGCGACCGGTTGCCGTCGCCGACGAGTCTGTGGATGCGGCGCCGAGCGAGGGCAATCTGTCGAGCGAGTCGGCAGACGCCCACGCCCGTGCGACGGGCAATCTCGCCGAGGCAGAAGAGAACCTCCTCAAGAACTGAATTGAGGCGCGGTTCCGGTTTGCTGCGCTGGCAATGGCGGCAGCGGGGGCTTGCGAACTAGCCCTTGGCTTTCGCCGCTTCGTAGCGTGCCTTGGTGGCCTCGTTCATTGGGTAGAGGCCGGGCAGGGCGACGCCGCTGTCCACCTCGTCCATGATCCACGCCTCCATCCGCTCCTGTTCGGGCGCTTCGGCGAGCACCGCGTCGAGCAGGCCGGCGGGGATCAGCACCGCGCCGTCCCCATCGGCGACAATCACGTCATCCGGGAAGATGGCTACGCCGCCGCAGGCGATCGGCTCCTGCCAGTTGACGAAAGTCAGACCCGCCACCGAGGGCGGCGCCGCGGCGCCCTGGCACCACACTGGCAGACCGGTGCCTAGCACGCCGGCAAGGTCGCGCACCACGCCGTCGGTGATCAGCGCAGCGGCGCCGCGCTTCGCCATGCGCGCGCACAGGATGTCGCCGAAGATGCCGGCGTCGGTCGTGCCCATGGCGTCGACAACCACCATGGCCCCTTCCGGCATGGCCTCGATCGCCGCGCGGGTCGATTTCGGCGAGGCCCACGAGGCGGGCGTCGCGAGGTCCTCGCGCGCGGGCACGAAACGCATGGTGAAGGCGCGGCCGACGAGGCGCGGATAGTCCGGCCCAAGAGGACGGGCGTTGCGCAGCCAGATGTTCCGCAGCCCCTTCTTCAGCAGGATCGTGGTGATCGTGGCGGTCGAGACCGCTTTCAATGTGTCGGCGGCCGCGCGGTCGAGTGTCATGGTATGCCCCTTGTTTGCAGGTCGGGCCGATCCTGCCGCGAAACGACGCACAAGGAAATGCGGCCGATGCTCCCGTGCAGTGCCCGGAACGGTGAAACTCGCTATTTCAGATGCTTTTTTGCCTGCCGGCATCGAAGGTGAGCACCAGTGCGCTCGGCTGGAGTGCAATGGCGGCCTGATTGCCGCAGTTGGTGTAGCCTGCCGCATATGGGTCCGACCGCCGATCATGCGTCCTCGGTCGCCGGCGCGCTACGCCGCTGGTCGCTGGCCAATCCGCGGCTGATCGCCGATACGGCTACCAGCCGGGTCTTCAAAGTGGATCAACCGTCCGGCGAACTGGCCGTTCTCAAGGTCCTGAAGCCAGACGGGGCCGAAGAGGCTCGGGGCTTCCCGCTTATGCGATGGTACGGCGGCGATGGCGCCGTCGGCGTTCTTGCCGCTGACGACACCACGATCCTGATGGAGTGGCTAGACGGTGCCACGCTCGGCGACATGGTCCGTGGCGGCAACGACGAAGGCGCAACCGACGTGCTGTGCGATGTCGTCTCCAAACTGCATCGGAAGCGCCTCGCGCCAACGCCAGCCAGGCTGTTGACGCTGGCCGGCCGCTTCGCGCCGCTGTTCACCACCGATCCAGCGTTTTTTCCATCGTCCCACCGCGCGCTTGTCGCGCAAGGTATCGCAATCGCCCTCGACCTTCTGGATGATGGACCCGATCCGATTCCGCTGCACGGCGACTTCCATCACGACAATGTTGTCGGCAGCCAGCGCGGTTGGCTGGTGATCGACGCGAAGGGAGTCATCGGCGATCCCGCATATGAAGTGTCCAATGTCTTTCGCAACCCGGAGGGCGCGGAGATGCTCGCCATGCGTCCCGATCGCATCGACCGGCTGGCGGCAAAGTTCGCTACCAAACTCGGCCTGGAGCCAAAGCGCGTGCTCGGATGGGCGGTGGCGCATTGCGCGTTATCAGCCTGTTGGGACCACGAGGCCGGCATGCCGCTCGAATGGAACATGAGGATGCTGCACCCACTGCTCTCGGCCCACGAAAGGGCGTGAGCGGCTAAGCCCAGTCGTAGTCGTCGCCGAGTCGCGATCTGAGGTTGCGCCGGGTTGCCGTCTCGAAGGCCTCAGGCCATGCAATTCCCAGACGCGCCGACAGGGCGCGCGCCCGCGGGAAGAAGGCTTTTGCGATGGCCATGTTCGCGGCGAGGATCTCGTCGAGCTGCGGGCCGGGATAGGGCAGGCCATAGACCAGCGCCACGTCCGGGGCCGGCAGCACCTTGCTCATGTGCAGGATGCCGCCAGTGTCCGGCATTGTGGTCTCCTCGATCATCAGGTTGATCAGCATGTCGCGCAGCAGGCCGACACCCATAACCATCGTAACGTACTCTCGTCGCCCGACGCCGACGGGCGCCAGCCCGATCACCCGAATGAACTCGTTGATCAGGTAGGTGACGCGCCCGACGTTTGGCGTCCGCAGCGGCAACGTTTCCGGCAGTGCGTCGTAAAAACCACCGCGATCGACGAGCGGACGGATCGTGTCGCGGGACTTCCCCTTGAAGTCCGCCGGCGCCGTGATCGAGACGTCGCAGCGCAGCCATTTCTCCGTAATCGCGTTGACGAGCAGGCCCGGACCAATGGGCATCTCGTTCCAGAATACGATCGGCGCGATGTCCTCCAGCGTGTGCCGCCAGGTCTTGGCGAAGTCGGCGCGGCGATCGGCGGGAACCAGCGCGATCAGATCGACGTCGCTGTATTCGTCAGCTGTGCCGCGTCCGTAGCTGCCGGCCAGGAACAGTGCCTCGACGGTGGCGTCACCGGCGATCCGTGCCGTGACCTTCTTTATGAACGTTGCCTGATCCACGTCCGCTCCCGCTCACTATGCGGGAGTGTCCGTCGAGTCCTCCCGATGCGCAAACGAAAAGGGCGCCTCGCGGCGCCCCTTGCATCAAGTGACAAGTGGAACGCTGCAGTCAGCCGTGATTGAACACGACGGTCTTCGCCACGGTGAATTCATGCAGCGCCTCCATGCCCTTCTCGCGGCCGTGGCCGGAGCGCTTGAAACCGCCGAAGGGCAACTCGATGCCGCCGCCGGCGCCATAGCCGTTGACAAACACCTGGCCGGTGCGCACGCCCTTGGCCATCCGCATCTGCCGGCCGCCATTCTCGGTCCAGATGCCCGACACGAGCCCATATTCGGTGCCGTTGGCGATACGGATCGCGTCGCGCTCGTCGTCGAAGGGGATCGCGGCCAGCACCGGCCCGAACACCTCCTCGCGCGCCAGCGAATTGGCTTCCGGTACGAGCGTGAAGAGCGTTGGCGGCACGTAGTAGCCGTCCTTCGGCGCGCGCGCGTCGATCGTGCCTGTGGCGACGGCCACGATCTTGTCCTTGGCCGCGCCTTTCAGGAAACCCTCGACGCGTTCCTTCTGCTTCGGCGTGATCACCGGGCCGCAGTCGAGATCGAGATCGTAAGGCCCGACCTTGAGCTTGCCGAAGCGCTGGCCGAGCAGATTCAGAAATTCGTCATAGATCGAGCGCTGCACGAGCACGCGGCTGCCGGCCGAGCAGGTCTGGCCCGCGTTCTGCACAATGGCGTTTGTGATGACTTCCGCCGCTTTGGCCTGGTTCGCGTCGTCGAAGACGATCTGCGGCGACTTTCCGCCGAGTTCCAGAACGCAGGGCACGTGATGCACCGCCGCCGCCTGTTGCACGAGCGTGCCGACCTCCGGTGAGCCGGTGAACGATATGAGGTCGATATCGGGGTGCGCCGCGAGCGCCGCGCCGGCTTCCTCGCCGAAGCCGGTGACGATGTTGATGACCCCGGCGGGGATGCCTGCTTCCAGCGCCAGCTCCGCCAGCCGGAGACAGGAGAGGCAGGCCTCTTCCGCCGGCTTAAGCACCGCCGTGTTGCCGGCAGCAAGCGAGGCGCCAAGCGTGCGCCCGAACATCTGCGCCGGATAATTCCACGGGATGATATGACCGGTGACGCCGCGCGGTTCGCGCAGAATCATCACCTGGTAGCCGGTCAGGAACGGGATCGTGTCGCCGTGGATCTTGTCCGCTGCGCCGCCGTAGAACTCAAAGTAGCGGGCCGCCGCGGTGATGTCGTTCCGAGCCTGCTTCATCGGCTTGCCGGCGTCGCGCGCTTCGATCTCCGCGAGTTCGTCGAAATGATCGAGGATCAGCCGACCGAGCCTGGTCAGCAGCCGGCCGCGATCGACCGCCGCCGTAGCCCCCCACACACCGTCAAAGGCGCGTCGTGCGGCCCTCACCGCCCGGTCGATATCTTCCTTGGTGCCCCGGGCGATGCGCCCGATTTCTTTACCGTCCGACGGGCCGAACATCGGGATGGTATCGCCCACCGCCGCGCCAACCCAGTCGCCGTCGATCAGGAGCTGCTGATATCCCATGGTTTCCCACACTGAAAGGCGCCGGCGGGCCGCGTCCGGCCGGGGCTGGATGGATGTGTCGCACAGGAGACGCGCGGCAGACAACGAGCGTATCGCGACGTTCTCTATAGCGCTGAACTATAGCTGTCAGCACCTCACCCGACTGCTGAAGTCGGGGCAAAAGACGATGTAACCGTTCGGTGAAAAAATCGCTGCTTCAGTGGGTGACTTTGGCTACCATGCGCATGTTCACACCGACGGCGATGGTGCCGGCCTGTTCTGTTGCCGGGCAGCGCCGCGTCGTCCACCAACATTAACCGGTTGCCCGTTTTAGGGTCCCGCCTGCCGGTGCCTCTGAGGAAACAGGCTCGTGAAATACGCCATTGTCGGAACCGGCTCGCGCCATCTCATGTTCCGTGACGCTATCATCTCGACCTATGCCGGCAGTCACCAACTCGTCGGTCTCTGCGATTCCAATCCGCACCGGCTGGAACTATCGGCCGGGCAAACGCGGCAGATTACCGGCAAGCCGGTGGCCACCTACGACGCGGACGCGTTCGACCACATGGTCGCGGAGCAGAAACCCGACGTTGTCGTCGTGACTGTGCCGGATTACCTGCACAACAAGTATATCGCGCGTGCACTTGAACTCGGCGCCAACGTCATCACCGAAAAACCGATGACCATTGACGCCGGTCGGCTGCGAGAGGTCCTCGACGCCCGGAAGAAATCCGGCAAGTCGATCACCGTCACCTTCAATTACCGCTACGCGCCGCACCGCACGCAGGTGAAGGACGTCTTGATGTCCGGCAAGATCGGCGAGATCACCGCGGTCGATTTCCGCTGGTATCTTGATCGTGTCCACGGCGCCGATTATTTCCGCCGCTGGCATCGCTACAAGGACAAGTCGGGCGGCCTGCTTGTTCACAAGGCGACCCACCACTTCGATCTCCTGAACTGGTGGCTTGCCTCCACGCCCAAGACCGTCCACGCATTCGGGAAGCGTGCGTTCTACCGGCCGGAGATGGCGATCGAACTGGGCCTCGCCGGGCATGGCGAGCGCTGCCACGGCTGTCCGGTCGCAGAGCGCTGCGACTTCGAACTCGATCTCACCGAGGACGAAAAGCTTAAGGAACTCTACCTCGATGGCGAGAGCCACGACGGCTATTTCCGGGATCGCTGTGTCTTCGCCAACGACATCACCATCGAGGACACCATGCAGGTGCAGGCGCGCTACGCCAGCGGCGCGAGCCTGAATTATACGCTCGTCGCCTACAGTCCATGGGAGGGGTTGGAGGTCAAGTTCCACGGTACAAAGGGCGAGTTGACCCATCGTCACGTCGAGGTTCATGGCGTCTTTGGCGGCAAGCGCCAGCACGCGCAAGGCAACGAGTCGATTACGACCCAACTCCACTTGGCGGGCGGCCCGTCCGAGGAACTGGAAGTCTGGCGTGGCAAGGGCAGCCATGGCGGCGCCGATCCGGTAATGCTTGGCTACATCTTCGATCCGGAGAACGTCGCCCCGGACAAGTACGACCGTGCCTCGACCGAGATCATGGGCGCGTGGTCGATTCTTACCGGCATCGCCGCCAATCAGTCGATCGCCACGGGCAGAGTGGTCGACGTGGATGCAATGCTTCGCGAAAACGGCGTAGAACTGGCCCGGCCCTCGTAGGAACGCGCAGGCGTCAGTCCATCGGTTCGAGGAGCTTGCCCGCGTGGCCGCTACGGATCTCCTCGTAGATGCGCTCCACATCGGCGGCGATGCACAGCCGCGTACCGGCGGTCAGCACGGTCGCTGCCCCGGCGGCGACGGCGAAGGTCAGCGCGTCGTCGATCGGCCGGCCTTGCGACAGGGCCAGCGTCATGGCGCCGACGAAGCTGTCGCCGGCACCGACGGCCGAGTGCGCCTGCACTCGCGGCGAGCGCATGCGCAGCACGCCGTCCTTGGTCGCGAGCAGGGCGCCAGAGGCGCCCATTGTTACCGCCACGATCTCGGCCCGCCCGCGCTTGACGAGGTCGACGGCCGCGTCGCGGGTCGATTCATCATCGAGACGCCGGCCCATGAAAGCCTCCAGCTCGCCGATGCTTGGCTTCACCATGTAGAGCGGCACGTGCTGGAGCGTGACGCTCAGGCCAGCGCCGGAACTGTCGAGGATGAACTTTGCGCCGCGGTCGTGCACGATCTGCGCGATCTGGGCCAGGATATCGGTCGGCGCTCCCAGCGGCACGCTGCCGCTGGCGACGAAATATTCGCACTTTGTATTGCGTACGGCCTCGAGGCACGCCTCAACCTCTTCCGGCGAAAGCTTCGGTCCGTTTGGAATGAAACGGTACTCAAGCCCGGTTTTGCGCTCGTAAACCGTGAAGCTGATGCGGGTGCTGCCGGCGATCGGGACGATCGTGCGGGATATTCCGGCACGGTCCAGCAGGTCATCGAGCAGCTTTCCTGAAAAGCCGCCGGCCGGGCAGATCACCCGCGCGGTTCCGCCGAGTTCCACGATCACGCGGGCCACGTTCACCCCGCCGCCGCCCGGATCGTAGGTTTCGTTGGCGGTCCGAACCTTGTGGGTCGGTCGCACCAGATCGGCCTCGCTCGCCACGTCGATGGTCGGATTCAGCGACATCGTGACGATACTCATGGGCGAAAGCTCCCTGAAGCTGGCGGTTTCCAACCGAACTACACTGTCAGATGGGAAGTTGCGAGGTATTGCGGCATCGCAATGACCGCTCGTTTACCTTTGTGGCGCATGATCCTCCGGCGGATGCCCGATGAAGCGCGTCCGCCAAGGGAGCCGTTTTCGCAATGCATGGACCGGCGCAAAACCTCGGCCGGATCACTACTGTCAGTGGATCGGGCGCTTCGGCACGCCTGTTCAAGAACGCGACCGGGCAGGAACAGCCGGACAGCCTGACCATCGGCCGGCTGGTCGGGCTTCACGTGGAATCCTCACTCGTCGTCGGTGTTGTCACCTCAATGACGGTGTCCATGCCCGAGCCGGGCGATGACGAAAGCGGCCATCTCGTCGCCGCCATCGATTTCATGGGAGAGATCAAGAATTACGACACCGACACAGCCACGTTCCAGCGGGGTGTGTCGAACTATCCGACTATCGGAGACGCCGTGTCCCGGCTGCAGACGGCGGACATCGCCGTCATCCATCGCATCGACACAGGCGATACCATCGATGTCGGCGTGCTGCGTCTCGACGCGACCGTTCATGCCTATATCAATTTCGAGGAACTGCTGCGCAAGCACTTCGCCGTGCTGGGCACGACGGGTGTTGGCAAGTCGTCCGCAGTTGCGCTCATCCTGCAGGAGATTCTGCGCAAGAAGGCAAATCTGCGCATCTTCCTGGTCGATCCGCACAATGAGTACGGACAATGCTTCGGCGAGTTGTCGCACGTCATCAATCCGAAAAACCTCGTGTTGCCGTTCTGGCTGTTCAACTTCGAGGAAATCGTTGATGTCTTCTTCCGTGGGCGCCCGGGCCTGGAGGAAGAGACCGAAATATTGGCCGAACTGATCCCGATCGCGAAGGCGCGCTATGCCGCCAGCGCCCGCGGTGAGCGCGTGCATTTGCGCAAGCAGTCTGGCGGAGGTTACACGGCCGACACGCCAGTTCCCTACCGGATCTCGGACCTCATCGCTCTCATCGATGAGCGCATGGGCAAGCTCGAGAACCGTTCCGCGTGGACGAAATATCACCGGTTGATTACGCGCATCGAAACTCTCGGCAACGATTCCCGCTACGCCTTCATGTTCAATAGCCTCTTCGTCGAGGACATGATGGTTCAGGTGCTGGAGGATCTGTTCCGCCTGCCGATCAATGGGAAGCCCATCACCATCATGCAACTCGCCGGCTTCCCTTCCGAGGTGGTCGATTCCGTGGTGTCGGTGGTCTGCCGCATGGGCTTCGAGTTCGGCGTTTGGAGCGAAGGCTCTGCGCCGCTGCTGGTTTGCTGCGAGGAGGTGCACCGCTACGCTCCGGCCGATCGAAAGCTCGGCTTTGGTCCGACCCGAAAGGCACTCTCGCGCATCGCCAAGGAAGGGCGGAAATACGGCGTTTTCCTGGGCGCGATCACGCAGCGGCCATCTGATCTCGACGCGACCATTCTGTCTCAGTGCTCGACTGTGTTCGCCATGCGCATGGCCAACGATCACGACCAGGAAATCGTGCGTTCCGCGGTGCCGGATGCCGCGGCAAGCCTTATCGAATTCTTGCCGTCGTTGGGCACGCGCGAAGCCATCGCGTTCGGCGAAGGTGTCCCGCTGCCGACGCGCTTCTCGTTCAAGAACCTGGCCGAGGATCGTTTGCCGCGCAGTCAGTCCGGGCGACTCGCGCGGCTGGACGAGGGGGGTGAGGTGGACGACGATTTCATCCGCGCCGTGGTCGATCGCTGGCGAGATTCCTCGACCACCAGCACGGGACCCCGCATCGGCCTCTCAGCCCTGGAGCAGGGCGGAATCACCGACGACGGTCTTGGTGCGCCGCTGATCCCGCGGCGGACCGGCTGACACCGGTTGACGATGACTCAGCCCGCGGCGCGGTTGCGTCCGTAGGCTGAAAGGAACACGTCGACCGCCGATTTCACCACGGCATCGATGCGCGCGTCGGACGTCTTTTCCTTGGCGCCGAACATCAGCGGGCGCGTCAACGTCGACTGGGCGAGATCGAGAAACTGAGCTGCGGCCAGGTAAACATCGTCGATGTCGAGGACCCCAGCCGCGACTTGCGGTTCAAGATACTGCGCTAGCCGGCCGGAACACTGCCGCGGGCCCTGTTCGTAGAATTCCGCCGCTACGTCCGGCATCCGCTCACCCATCGCCACTACGGTTCGCGTTGCCATGACGACATGGGGCGCAGTCACAAAGCGCGCGAATTGTCGGCCGAGTTTGGTGAGCACCGCGCGCACATCGCGGTCGTTGGGGTCGAGCGCGAAGATCGCCGGATACTGGCGCGCCTTCTCCTCGGCGACAAGGTCCTGGAACAGCCGCTCCTTGCTGTCAAAATAAACGTAGAGCGTACCCTTCGAGACACCGGCCTCGCGGGCGATGTCGCCCATACTGGTGGCATCGAAGCCATTCGCCATGAAGAGCCGTCCGGCGCCGTCGAGAATCTGGCGGCGCTTGCGCGCATCCTGCCCGGCGGCGCTGCGGCCGCCCGTCGTTTCTTCTGTTTTTTCAATGACGGTCATCGCGTCTTCCATTCCTGAGAGCGCTTTCGGTCACCGTATGTCTCCACCGTTGTGACGCAAGTCACACCCCAAACAAAAAATGACCGAACCGTTCAGTTCGATCTTGAAATAATGAGGGCCGCGCTGTAAGTCAATGCTCGATCGAACCGAACGGTTCGGTCAATTTCTGGGTGACCAAGCCCCAACCCGTTGATGGAGGCCGATTTTCGGCTCCGAGAGGGATACGACGATGGCAAAGATCATGGAACAGGATGGTGGCGCGGGCACGATCACCCGGTCGTTTGAAATCGATCCGGCAATCGCGCGGCCAGTTCCGCCGGCACCGGCGGAAGCGGCCACCAGCACCATGACCCCGACGGTCGGGAAGGCCGATTCGGCCCCCACGCCGGCCCCGAAGCGCAGTGGCGTCCGCCGCCTGGTGCTGATGGCGGTTGCCGCCCTCGTATTCGGCGGTATCGGCTATTACGGCTACGACTGGTGGGCCAACGGCCGTTTTATCGTTTCCACGGACGATGCCTACGTCGCGGCCGACACGGCGACGGTGACCTCAAAGGTCGCCGGTTACGTCAAGTCGGTCCCAGCGCCTGACAACAGTCAGGTCAAGGCAGGCGATCCATTGGTAGTCCTTGATGACGCCGACGCGCGTATCGCGCTGGCCCAGGCCGAGGCGCAAATCGCCACCGGTGAGGCCGCCGTCGGACGCATCGGCCAGCAGATCCTCGCCGGAGAGGCGTCGGTTGAGTCGGCCGAGGCGCAGCTCGCTTCCGCCAGGGCCGCGGCTGAGAACGCCGAGGCGCAGTTCAATCGCGTCGATGCGCTAGGCACAAAGCAATTCGCCACCACAGCGGCCGTCGATGCCGCGCGCACAACACGCGAGCAGGCGCGTCAGGCCGTTGCCGCTGCAATCGCATCCGTTTCCGCCGCCAAGGCGAATGTCGGCGTCCTCGCGGCGCAGAAGGTCGAAGCCGAGCGCGCGCTCGATCAATACAAGCTCGCCCGCGATCAGGCGCAGCTCAATCTTGACCACACCGTCATTCGGGCGCCGTTCGATGGCGTCGTCGGCAATGGCGCTGCCGAGCCCGGAGAGTACGTCCAGCCGGGCCAGCGGCTCGTCGCTCTGGTGCCGGTCGAGGCGGTCTATATAGACGCCAACTTCAAGGAGACGCAGGTCGGCGAACTGAAGGCCGGCCAGACCGTCGCGGTCACGGTCGACGCCTATCCGGATCGCGCGATCACGGGCATCGTGGTGAGCGTCGCGCCGGCCTCCGGCTCGGTGTTCAGCCTGCTGCCGCCGGACAACGCCACCGGCAACTTCACCAAGGTCGTCCAGCGCATCCCCGTGCGGATTCGTCTGCCCGATGATGTGACTGCCGATGGCCTTATCCGGCCCGGCATGTCCGTCGTCGCTGCCGTCGACACACGCACCAGCGGGGCGCAGTTGGCGGCGGCTCACTAGGCCGAAGCGCGCAGGAGGCCACCGCCATGTCCACCGCTGACGCAGCCACGTTTTCGGCCGATGACGCTCTACTGGACGCAAATCCGGCCGAGCCGGTAGTCACGCCGAAGCTGATTGCGGCCTTCGTCGCGCTCTCGGTCGGCATGTTCATGGCGATTCTCGACATCCAGATCGTGGCGTCCTCGCTGGCGGAGATTCAAGCCGGCCTGTCCGCCAGTTCTTCCGAGATCGCGTGGGTGCAGACCGCCTATCTGATCGCCGAAATCGTCATGATTCCACTGACCGGCTTCCTTGGCCGGGCGCTCTCCACGCGTTACCTTTTTGCCATTGCCGCCGGCGGCTTCACGTTCTTCAGCGTCATGTGCGCCGGGGCCAGTTCGATCGGCGAGATGATCGTCTGGCGCGCCGCCCAGGGCTTCATCGGTGGCGCCATGATTCCGGTGGTATTCTCGGCAGCCTTCACCGTCTTCCCGAAGAACCGGCAGGCGATGGTCGCCGCCATCGTCGGCCTCATCGCCACGCTGGCGCCAACCGTCGGGCCGACCATCGGTGGTTACCTCACCAACGCCTTTTCCTGGCACTGGCTGTTCCTGATCAATGTCGTGCCCGGCATCGCCGTGACCGTCGCTGTGCTGGCGCTGGTCGATTTCGACAAGCCGGATTTCGGTCTGTTGCGCCGCCTCGACTGGGTCGGCCTGGCCACGCTCGCCGCATTTCTCGGTAGCCTCGAATACGTGCTCGAGGAAGGCGCGGGCAACGACTGGTTCGCCGACGGGTCCATTAGTCTGCTTGCTGCCGTCGCTGTCGTCTCGGGCGCCGTTTTCTTCTGGCGCGCCCTGAACGTATCGGAGCCGATCGTCGATATCCGCGCCTTCTCCGACCGCAACTTCGCCACCGGTTCGCTTTTCTCCTTCGTCCTCGGCGTTGGGCTCTACGGCCTCGTCTTTCTCTTCCCTGTCTTCCTCGCCCGGGTGCGGGGCTATGATGCGCTGGAGATCGGCAACACCATGTTCGTCTCCGGCGCCTTCATGATGTTGACCGCGCCGATCGCCGGCACGCTCGCCCAGAAGGTCGATCCGCGCTGGATGATGGCCGTCGGCCTTGCCCTGTTCGCCATCTCCTGCGTCGAACTCTTGCCAATCACCAAGGATTGGGCCTTCGGCGAACTGTTCGTCGCTCAGGCGGTGCGCGGCGTTGCACTGATGACCTGCATGCTGCCCGTCAGCGTGTTGGCACTTGGCACACTGCCGCCCGACCGGATCAAGAACGCCTCAGGCCTGTTCAACCTGATGCGCAACCTCGGCGGTGCCTTCGGCCTGGCCGTTATCACCACGATTCTGAACAAGCGCTGGGACCTGCATATCCAAAGGCTGCATGAATCGGTGAACTGGGCGCGTGATGCAGCAAACGAGCAGCTTGCGGCACTGACCAAGGGCTTCTCGGCCACGCTTGGCTCGGATGCCGCCAGCCAGGCGCTTGCCGTGATGACGCAGGGCGTCCGCCGCGAAGCAATGGTCATGGCCTTCGCGGACGTGTTCCTGCTGCTGGCGTTCATTTTCGCCGGCGCGCTTCTGCTGGTGCCGCTCGCGCGGAAGCCGATGCCAGCCCCCGCCGGCGCCGGCGGTGGCCACTAGGCCGGCCGGAGCGCTGCCACGGCCGTCGCGACGCCGCGAATTTCGGCCAGTCCCTTCAGACGGCCGATATAGGAATAGCCGGGGTAGGCGTTCTTCACCGGATCGGCCGCGAGGAGGTGCCCGTGGTCTGGTCGCATCGGAATCTGTGCGTCCATGCGGCCTTCGCTCCGGCGGCGGGCTTCCTCGGCAAGCACCGCGGCGATGATCGCCACGAAGTCCGAACTGCCGTTGAGGTGCTCCGCTTCGTGAAAGACGCCCGGCCCCTCGATCCGCACGTTCCTGAGATGCAGAAAATGGATGCGGCTTCCGAATGCCTTGATCATCTGGACGAGGTTGTTGTCGGCGCGTGAGCCATAGGAGCCGACGCAGAAGGTGAGTCCGTTGGCCGTGCTGTCGACTGCATCCATGAGCGAGCGGGCGTCGGCCTCGGTCGAGACAATGCGCGGCATGCCGAAAAGAGGTATCGGCGGATCGTCCGGATGAATGGCGAGGCGGATGCCCACTTCTGCCGCCACCGGCACGATCTCGCGGTGGAAGTCGGCAAGGCTGGCGCGCAGATCGTCCGGTGTCATGCCGGCGTAGTCCTCGCGCCACCGCAGGAATTCGTCCCGGCCGTAGGAGAAATCCGAGCCCGGCAGGCCGAGCAGGACAATCCGCTCCAGTTCGGCCCTGCGCCCGTCGTCCATGCCGGAGAATCGAGTCTTCGCCTCGGCCACCGTCTCCGCCGGATAGTCGGCCTCGGCATTCGGACGTTTCAGGTCGAAGACGTCGAAGGCAACCAGGTCAACGATATCGAAACGGAGCGCCGCGCCACCGCGCACGCGATGGGTGAGGTCGGTCCGCGTCCAGTCGACGATCGGCATGAAATTGTAGCAGACCGTACGAATGCCGTTGCGGCCGAGGGCTCGCAGCGAATCTTTCCATGCGTCGACATGTTTTCGCCAGTCGGACGTGCGCGCCTTGATCGCGTTGGTGACCGGGATGCTCTCTACCACCGACCAGGTCAGGCCCGCCGCCTCGATCGTCCTCTTGCGTTCGGCCACCGCGTCAACCGTCCAGGCCGTCCCGCCCGGAATCTGATGGAGTGCCGTCACGATGCCGGTCGCACCGGCCTCGGCAACGTTGTCGAGATGGATCGGGTCCCCTGGCCCATACCATCGCCACGTCTGCTCCATGCCGCCCCCGATTTTCGCACCATGGCGATTGCGCCCCGGACCATAATGGTTTGGATTGTGCGCCGGAAGAGGCCGGCGATGAGATCGGCAAGGGGAGGGTGCATGGGTACGTTCACGGTCGGCATCATCGGTCTGGGTAAGATCGCACATGACCAGCATCTGCCGGCGATCGCGGGCAATCCGGGCTTCACTCTGGCCGGGATTGCCAGCCAGCGCGGCCTGACGGTCGATGGTGCGCCGACATTCAAGACGCCCGCCGAGATGTACGCCGCCATTCCGGATCTCCATAGCGTCGCCGTTTGCACGCCGCCGCAGGTGCGTCACGCCACCGCGCGCGAGGCCCTCGCCGCCGGCAAGCATGTGATGCTGGAGAAACCGCCGGCGATGACACTGAGCGAACTGGCCGACCTCACGGATTTCGCCAGCAAGCAGGGCCGCGTTCTCTTCGCCACATGGCACTCGCGCTACAACGCCGCGGTCGAGGCGGCACGCGCGGCGCTCGCCGGCAAGACCGTCAGCACCATGGCGGTCAACTGGAAGGAAGATGTCCGCCGCTGGCACCCCGGTCAGGCGTGGATATGGCAGCCGGGTGGCTTCGGTGTCTTCGATCCCGGCATCAACGCGCTGTCGATCGTCACGCGCGTCTTTCCGGCGCCGCTTTTCGTCCGCAAGGCAGATCTGGAAACGCCGGCGAACTGCGGCGCGCCGATCGCCGCGCGGCTGGAATTCGGTTCGACTGCACCGGGCACGCTCACCGCCGATTTCGACTGGCGCCAGACCGGTCCGCAGACCTGGAACATCGAGATCGAGACCACCGAGGGTGCCAGATTGAAACTTGAGAACGGCGGAGCCAGGCTCAGCATCGATGGCAAGCTGGTCGCGGAGGCAAAGCCTACCGAATACGAGCAAATCTACGAGCGCTTCCGCGTGCTGCTTGATGCCGGCCAGTCCGATGTCGACGACGCCCCGCTCCGCCTCGTGGCCGACGCATTTCTGGTCGGCCGACGCATCGAAACCGATCCTTTCATCGAATAGGGTGCCTGCATGAAAAGCGTCCTCTGCTACGGCGACTCCAACACCTTTGGCGCGGCCACTGTCGAGCGTCCCGATGGACGCTATGGCCCCGGCGAGCGCTGGCCAGGCGTGTTGCGCGCCGCCCTCGGCTCCGAATGGCTCGTCATCGAGGAAGGCCTCGGCGGTCGCACGACTGTCAGCGACGATCCGGTCGAGGGCCTGGACAAGAACGGCAGCACCTATCTGCTGCCTTGCCTGCGTTCGCACAGACCGCTCGATGTCGTGGTGATCATGCTCGGCACCAATGACCTCAAGGCGCGTTTCAACAAGACGGCGTGGGAGATTGCCGCGGGCGTCGGCGCGCTCGTCGAAATCGTCAAGTCGGCCGCGATTGGCCGCAGCGAAGGCGTGCCACGAATCCTTGTGGTGTCGCCGCCGCCGATCCTCGAGCGGCTGCCGAACCACGCCGACATGTTTGCCGGAGCGTTTCCGAAATCGAAGGAGATGGCATCGCAGTACGCCCGTATGGCAAAGGACAAAGGCGCACATTTCTTCGACGCCGGCACGGTCATCAAGTCGAGCGCCGTCGATGGCTTCCACTTCGACCCCGATGCGCACGCGGCACTCGGCAAGGCAATTGCCGCCGAGGTTGGTAAGCTGGCATGATGAGCAGTTGTCCGCTTTTGTCGACAGGCCGGAGTCCGGATGGTCTAATGCGGCGATATCCTCCACGCGGCGGCGGGACGGAGGAATTTTTGGCGTGGAGGCCAACCCATTGACCTTATGGAATAACCCGGCCTCGGCATGACCAGCGTTGCGGTCATTGGCGGCGGGATCGTGGGCTCGGCCGCCGGTGTTTGGCTGGCCGCCGACGGGTTTGATGTCACTGTCTTCGAGCGCGATCCTGATGCGCGCCCGGCGTCCACCGGGAACGCCGGCGTCATAATGCTGTCCGCTATTTCGCCGCTTGCACGCCCGGGCACGCTGGCGTCGGTGCCTGGCTGGATGCTCGATCCGCTGGGGCCGCTCACCATGCGCCTTGTCGATGTGCCGGCGCTGACGCCATTCCTCGCCCGCTTCGTCGCCGCCGCCCGTCCCAGTCAGGTCGAAAGCAGCACTGCTGCGCTCGGCTTCCTCATGAAGACGGCGCTCTCCGATCATCAGGAACTGGCCCGCCGCGGCCGACTTTCGGGCCATATGCGGCGCACCGGCGCGCTCCATATCTTCGGCAGTGATGGCAGCTTCCGCAACAACCTCGCCGAATGGCGCGAGCGTGCTCGCCACGGCATCGACTATCGCGAAGTTGCCGTGGCCGAAGCGCGTCAGATGGTGCCGGCGCTGACGGGGCCGTTCGCCCACGCGATCTTCGCGCCGGAAAACTGGACTGTCTCCAGCCCGAACGGCATCCTCCAGGGACTGCGCACGGTCCTGCGCGAGGCCAACCGCCTGCGCACCGGCAAGGTCACAGCGGTCAAGGCGTCCAGCGACGGAATTGGTGTCGTCGTCGATGGCTCCGAGACGAAGTTCGATCGTGTGATCGTCGCTGGCGGCGTCTGGTCCCGCGACATCGTCAAGCAGCTTGGCCTCGGCGTCGTGCTGGAGGCCGAGCGTGGCTACAACACCACGTGGGCCGCACCGCCGATCGCGCTCGACCTGCCACTCTTCTTCGACGACCACGGTTTTGCGGCAACGCCACTGGAGGATGGGCTGCGCGTCGGCGGTGCGGTTGAACTGGCCGCCGTCGATGCACCACCGAACTTTGCTCGCGCTGGCGCAATGCGAAAGAAGATGCGGCGCTACGTGCCCGATCTGCCCGAGGAGGGCGGGCGCGAGTGGATGGGCTGCCGGCCGGCGACACCGGATTCGCTGCCCGTCATCGGAGCGCACCCGCGGGATCCGCGCATCGTCTTCGCCTTCGGCCACGGCCACCTCGGCCTGACGCTTTCTGCCGTCACGGCCCGCCATGTCGGCGAATTGATAGCCCGCCGTGCGGATCGTAGTCTGATGCCCTTCGGCATCGAGCGCTTCCAGTGAGCCGCCACACTTTTTTCTGCATCGACGCCCACACCGCCGGTAACCCGGTTCGCGTCGTGGCCGGTGGCGGCCCGCCGCTCCGTGGCGCCACAATGAGCGAGAAGCGCCAGCATTTCATCCAGGATTATGACTGGATCCGGACCGGCCTGATGTTCGAGCCGCGTGGTCACGACGTCATGTCGGGCTCGATCCTCTATGCGCCGATCCGCGAGGATGCCGACGCGGCGCTCGTCTTCATCGAGACGAGCGGCTGCCTGCCCATGTGCGGCCACGGCACCATCGGCACGATCACGGTCCTGCTTGAGGAAGGTCTGGTGAAGCCGCGGCAGGAAGGCCGGCTGCGGCTCGAAGTACCGGCCGGCATCGTCGATGCCGAATACGCTCGCGACAACCAGGGCAATGTCGTCGAGGTCCGCATCGTCAACGTGCCCGCGTTCCTTCACTCGACCGGCTTGACCATCGACGTGCCGGATTTCGGCCACCTCGTTTTCGACGTTGCCTATGGCGGCAATTTCTACGTCATCATCGAGCCGCAGGAGACCTATCGCGACCTCGACGCGGTCTCTGCCTTCGACATTCAGCGCCTTTCGCCGATCGTGCGGAGGCTGGTCAACGAGAAGTACACCTTCGTCCACCCGGAAAATGAAACCATCTCCGGCGTTCGTCACGTCCTGTGGGCGGGCAAGCCGCGCCATCCGGAAGCCCACGCCCGCAACGCGGTGTTCTATGGTGAGAAGGCCATCGACCGCTCACCCTGCGGCACCGGTACCTCGGCGCGCATGGCCCAGCTCGCCGCTCGCGGCGTCCTCAAGGTGGGTGACGATTTCGTGCACGAGTCGATCATCGGCAGCCTCTTCCGCGGCCACGTGGTGACGTCCACGACCGTAGGCGACTATCCCGCCATCGTTCCGTCCGTTGCGGGGCAGGCGTGGATCACCGGCCACAACACCATCTGGCTCGACGACCGCGATCCCTTCGTGAAGGGCTTCAGCGTTTTGTAGCTGTTCGTTCCGCGTGATCTGCATGCGCCCGCGCCGTTCCGTCGCATTTTAGGAACAATCGTTCACTGCAGCCGTTTGCACCATTGCACTCAGAGGGTGGCAACGCGTTGTAGATGAAAGGTTGTTCATGTTTGTGTCACGAAATCTTGTCGCTGGCCTTGGCTTGCTGGCGGCATCGAGCTTAGGGGCTGGATCCGCCGCAGCCGCCACAGTCAGTCACGGGTTCGTCACCACGAGCCTGCACCTGAGGGCCGGCCCGGGCACCAACTATCCGGTCGTGACGACGATGCGCTCTGGTGACCGTGTCAGTATTTACGGCTGTCTGTCGGGATGGAACTGGTGCGATATCGGCTGGCACGGATATCGCGGCTGGGCCGCGGGGCGCTACCTTCAGGTCACGTATCGCAGTCACCGGCGGCCGATTTCTTCCTACGGCCACTATCTCGGCTTGCCGTTCCTGAGTTTCAGCATCGGGTCTTACTGGGGCGATCACTACCGCGATCGACGTTTCTACCGTGACAGGTCTCGCTACGACCATCACCGCGGGAACCGGCCGCCGCCACACAATGGAAGGCCTCCGCATAATGGCGGGCCTCCTCACGACGGCCGTCCGCCGCACAATGGCGGGCCTCCCCACGACGGGCGACCGCCGCACAATGGCCGGCCTCCCCATGATGGGCGCCCCCCTCACAATGGCGGACCTCGCCACGACAAAGGCCCCCGGCATGATGGCGGGTTCCCGCACAACGGGCGTCCCCCGCATAGCGGACCGCCGCCCCATGCCGGCCGACCGCCTCACAACGGCACGCCGCCTCATATGGGACGGCCGCCACGCAAGGGGCCACCAAATGCTGGCAATTGCTTGCCTGGGCAGAAGAGGGTGCACGGCGTCTGCCAATAGGAAGGAAACCTGAAGCGCGCGTCAGGCGGCCCGCAACGCGCGGGCCGCCTCTTTCAGGTTCCCAGCGTCCGCGAGCGTTTCAGAATCCGTAAAGTGACAGATCCGGTCGGGTTTTGAGGGCGGCGGCGACAACAGCCTCCACTGTCGCCTTTTCTTCACCGGCGAGTTCCAGGCGTGGCGCCCGCACCGTCGTCGAAGTGCCGCGCACCATGTGTTCCGTCAGCTTGATGTTCTGGACGAAGCGTTGCGACACGTCGAGATGCAGCAGCGGCATAAACCAGCGGTAGATATCGCGCGCCTCAGTCATGCGTCCGGCCAGCGTCAGGTCGTAGATCGCCATCGTCTCGCGCGGGAAGGCGCAAACGAGGCCCGCCACCCAGCCGGTGGCGCCCAGCATCAGGCTCTCCATCGCGAGGTCGTCGACGCCGGTGAAAAGCTGGTAGCGATCGCCGATCAGGTTGTGGATGTCGGTCAGCCGGCGAACGTCTCCGGAGGATTCCTTGACCGCGACGAACTTCTTTTCGTCCGCCATCTCGGCCAGCATCGGCGGCGTCACGTCTACGCCGTAGGCGATCGGGTTGTTGTAGACCATGATGTCGAGATCGCTCGCAGCCGCCACGGCGCGGAAGTGAGCGATCGTTTCACGCGGCGTCGACACGTAGCGCATCGCGGGTAGCACCATCAGCCCGTCGATGCCGAGCATCGCCGCCTCTTCGGCCAGTTCCGCCGCTGCCCTCGTCGAATCTTCCGCAATTGTGAGGATGACCGGCGCGCGGCCGTCGCTCGCCTCTTTCGCCGTGGTGGCGATGGAGAGCTTTTCGTGGGTCGTCAGCGTAGAGGCTTCGCCCAGCGAGCCGCAGCAGACGATGCCATGCACGCGCGCGTCGAGTTGGAAGGTTACGTCGTCAGCGACCGCGGCGAGATCGACATTCTCGTCGCGGTCGAGCTTGGTGGTAATAGCCGAGTAGACGCCGTGCCAGTCGTTACGCTGCATCGGCGTCCCGCTTGCCTAAACCGCCTGCTGGTTGGCGCCGAAGAGGTGGGCGTGGCCGGAGTCGAAGATGACGCCGACGTTCTGCCCGGCTGCAAGCTTGGAGTCGCCGTCGTCCTGGACGACGATCTGCCCTGCATCGGTATTGATGTACATGATCGTCGCGTTGCCGAGGCGCTCCAGGATCTGCACCTTGCCGCCGATATTGGCGCGGGGATCATCCGGCGCGCCGAGCTTGATGTGCTCGGGCCGGATGCCCATTTCCAGCGCACCCGCCGGTGCGCTCTGCAATGCGCTGCGGGTCTTCAGCTTCATCTCGCCGCCGCCCGGAAGACCGAGCACCGCGTCGAGGCCACTGGTCGAGCGGGCCTCGGCCGAGACGAAGTTCATTGTCGGCGAGCCGATGAAAGCCGCGACGAACTTGTTGGCCGGCTTCTGGTAAAGCTCCAGCGGCGTGCCGATCTGGCGGATCTCGCCAAGCTCCAGCACGACGATCTTGTCAGCAAGCGTCATCGCCTCGATCTGGTCGTGGGTGACGTAAATCATCGTCGCCCGGAGATCCTGGTGCAGCTTGGCGATTTCGACCCGCATCTGCACGCGCAGCATGGCATCGAGGTTGGAGAGCGGCTCGTCGAAGAGGAACACCTGCGGTTCGCGCACGAGGGCGCGCCCGATGGCGACACGCTGGCGCTGGCCACCCGAGAGCTGCGCCGGGCGGCGGTCGAGCAGCTCGTCGAGCTGCAGCATCTTCGCCACTTCGTTGGTACGCCTCTCGATCACGTCCTTCGGCGCCTTCGCGACCCGGAGGCTGAAGCCGATGTTCTGGCGCACGGTCATGTGCGGGTAGAGCGCGTAGGACTGGAACACCATCGCAATGCGGCGCTTGGCCGGCGGGGTGTTGGTCACGTCGATTCCGTCGATGTGGATGGAGCCCTGCGTCACCACTTCGAGCCCGGCGATCATCCTCAGTAGCGTGGACTTGCCGCAGCCGGACGGTCCGAGCAGGGCGCAGAACTGGCCTTTTTCGACGCTCAGGTCGAGCATCTTGATGGCCTCGACCGCGCCGTACATCTTGTTGACGCCCCTGAGTTCGACTTCGCTCATCGTTTCTCCCCATACCGGGCGCGCTTGGCGGCCCTTTGTCGGCAGTCTCCGCGTTTGCCGCGGCACCCACAACTGCCATTCAGCCTCTATTCCTAGACGATTGAGCCACCGGGTCAATTGGATTGAAGGGGTTCCGGCCGCCGCCAAGCGCCCGCAACGCGTTGAGAATGACCGCCACGTCAATGACTTCCTGCAGCAGTGCACCCTCGACCGGCGGCAGGTAACCGAAAGCGGCGACCACCATTGCCGCCAGTGAGAGCCCGATTCCCGCGACCACGCTTTCCAGGGCGATGCGGCGCGACCTGCGGGCGATGCCCATGGCTTCGGCAATCCGGTCCAGACGGTCGACCAACAGGACGGCGTCGGCGGCCTCGGACGAGGCTGCTGCACCGCGTGCGCCGATGGCGACGCCAATATCGGCGGCGGCCAGCGCCGGTGCATCGTTGATGCCGTCGCCGACCATCATGACGGTGCCGTTGCCGCGCTCGCGGGCCACCACCATCACCTTGCGCTCGGGCGTCATCTCGCTGAACGCCTCGTCGATGTCGAGCCGCGCCGCCACCGCCTCGGTTACTGCCCGCACGTCGCCGGAGGCGAGAACGATGCGCTTGACGCCGTTGGCGCGGAAACCGGCCAGCGCCCGCGGCACGTCTTCCCGGACGTGGTCGGCGAGCACCAGAAGCCCGGCAAAGACGC
Source organism: uncultured Alphaproteobacteria bacterium (assembly GCA_963798195.1). Lineage (GTDB taxonomy): Bacteria > Pseudomonadota > Alphaproteobacteria > Rhizobiales > Kaistiaceae > CAVSRC01. The sequence continues at coordinate 169,102 of CAWCSF010000004.1, forward strand.
CATCAATGGCCACCGCCACGGCAATCTCGCCTTCGCGCTCCGGCTTGAGTTTTGCCGCATCAAGCCCGTCGCGGGAACGGTCGAGGACATATGCCACCCCGCCGACGGCGACGCGGTATTTACCGACCGTGCCTTCGAGCCCGCTACCCGGCGTTTCACGGACTTCAACCGGTGGAGTCAGCGCCAGCCCGCGCCCACCTGCCGCAGCTACGAGAGCCGTCGCCACGACGTGGCTCGACGCCTGATCGAGCGACGCTGACAGCCGCAGAATCTCGCTTTCGTTGAAGCCGTTGAACGGGTGAATGGCGGAAAGCAGCGCCTGACCGTGGGTCAGCGTGCCAGTCTTGTCGATGACCAGCGTCTTCACGTCGGCGAGCACCTCCAGCGCGCCGCCGCCCTTGATCAGGACGCCGATCCGCGCAGCGCGCGAGACCCCGGCAATGATCGCCACAGGCACGGCCAGGATCAGCGGGCAGGGCGTCGCCACCACCATCACCGCCAGCCAGCGCACCGGGTCGCCGGATGCCAGCCACGCCGCGCCGGCGATGGCGAGCGTCGTAACGAGAAAGAGAAGGGCGAAGCGGTCGGCAAGGCGCACGATCGGGGCGCGCGCATGCGCCGCCGCTTCGACTAGGCGGATGATGCCGGCATAGGTGCTTTCCACCGCCGGTCGCCCGACGGTCAGGTCGAAGGCCTCGCCGGCGTTGGTCGCGCCGCTCATCGCCTCCGCCCCGGCAACAAGACGGATGGGCAGCGGTTCTCCCGTCAGCGCCGATTGGTCGAGCACGGCCTCGCCGCCCGTAATGGCGCCATCGGCCGGCACGACCTCGCCGCGCCGCACCAGCACGCGATCGCCCGGCACCAGTGCCTCGATCGGTACCTGCTTGAGCTCGCCGTCTTCGTGGCGGAGCGCGAACTTGGGCGCTCGCTCCAGCAGAGCGGTCATTTCACGGCGCGCCCGGCGCGATGCGTAGCCTTCGAGGAACTGCCCGCCGGAATACATCAGCGCCACGACCACGCCGGCGAGCGGCTGGCCGAGCACCACCGCGCCCCCCATGGAAAGCAGCGCCACGATGTCGAGCCCGACCTGACCGTGGCGCAGCGACACCACGATTTCGGCAAGGAGAACCAGCACGACGGGGATCGTCGCAACTGTCCAGATCGGGCCGGCGAGGGCAGGGGCGCCGAACGCCCAAGCTAACAGGCCCAAGGCAAGGCCGGTGGCCGGTACGGCGACCAGAACGTGCCTGGTGCGGTCGATGATGTCGCGGAGGTCCATGGGGCGACTATGCGCCCCGCCGGCCCCCGCCGGATTGATCCCGGTCAGCTTTGAAGCGGAGATTTAGCCGGCCACAGATAGACCAGCAGGAGCATGGCCGGGCCGATTGTCAGGGCGGCGTCGGCGAGGTTGAACACGAACAGCGTCCAGTCGCCGAAATGGAGCAGCAGGAAGTCGATCACATAGCCAAGGCGCACCCGGTCGATCAGGTTGCCGATGGCACCGCCGAGGATCAGGGCGAAACCCGCCGCCGCCAGCCTTCCGCCCTCGCGATTGCGCGCCCAGAAGACCAGCACGATCGCGGTCACCGCCAGAGGCAGCAGCACCAGTCCGACGCCGCTCCCGGCGAACATCGAAAAAGCGATGCCGGTATTGCGCACGTTCAGCAACGTCAGGATCGGCAGGACGGGGATCGCCTGTCCCTCCGGCAGGTTCGCCTGCACGATCAGCTTGGCGATCTGGTCGACGATCACCACGCTGGCCGCGATGCCAAGGCCAAAGGCGGAGAGAGGCCCCGGCGGCCGCTCGGTCGAATGCAGTTCAGCCATCCAGCTTCAGCGCTCCCCGGCGTATCTCGAAGAGCATCACGGCCGTCGCGACGGCAAGGTTCAGCGAGTCGGCCTTGCCGGCCATGGGTATCTTCACCAGCGTATTGCAAAGCGCGGCTGCGTCGGTGGTCAGTCCGGCCTGCTCGCCGCCCATGACCAGCAGCACCGGCGTTCGGTAGTCGGCGGCGCGGTAGTCCGCCCGGCCCGAAAGGTGCGTGCCGACGACCGCCCCCGGCCAGCGCCGCACCAGCCGCGCGAAAGCGGCCATGTCGGCCCGCACCATTGGCACGGCGAAGATCGAGCCCATTGTGGCGCGCACCGCTTCGACCGAGAACGGATCGACCGTGCTGCCGACGAGGATAACGCCCTTGGCGCCAACGGCGTCGGCGGTGCGCACGATCGTGCCGAGATTGCCGGGGTCGCGCACGGCCTCCAGTGCAATCCAGACTTCGTCCTTTCCGGGACTGATATCGTCGGTCTTGGTCAGCCGCTGCTCGAACACGCCGAGCACGGTCTGCGGGTTGTCGCGCCGGCTGATCTTCTCCAGCACCGCCTCGCTCACCGCGATCACGCTGCCGCCTTTGGCTTGCGCCGTCGCCGTCAGCCGCCTGACCAGCGGCTGTTCTGACACGTTGCCGGCATGAACCAGCGTGCGGATCGTCCAGCCGGCTTCCACCGCGTCGGCGACCAGCTTCAGCCCCTCGGCGAGGAACAGGCCGCTTTCCTTGCGGTTCTTGGCGAGCGCGAGGCCGCGGATTTCTTTCACGATCGGGTTGGCGAGGCTCGTGATCTGTTTCGCCGGCAAGGGCGCCGCAGGTCCCCTGGGCGCATTGTTATGGGCCACGCTGGTACTCCGTCCTGGGCATCCAACCCGCCCCTGGAGGGCGGGTCAAAACCGCGCAGCGGTTTTGGGGAGGCGGCTGGACCTCGCGGTTGGGTGCGCCCCCCTCCCGAAATCGCTCGCGCGATTTCGACCTCCCCTCACGGGGGAGGTTGTGCGCCGTGCCGCTCATCCCGCCGACCACCGGCTGAACAGCGAGGTCGAGAGGACGCGACCGTCACCTTCCTCGCGCAGCACCAGTTCGCCCAATTCCAGCAGGCCGCCCATGCCAGCCAGCGCCTCGGCCGCCACCTCGTCGATCGAATAGAACGACGCGCGGATCGAATAGGCGGTCAGGATCAGGAAGAGCGGATTGTCGGAGAGAAGCCCGCGGCAGGCTTTCATCGTCGGCAGGAGGCTGGTGAAGATGTCCCACACCTCGCCTTTCGGCCCACGGCCGAATTTCGGTGGATCGAGGATGATGCCGTCGTAGCGGTTGCCGCGCCGTCCCTCGCGTTCGACGAACTTCACGGCGTCCTCGCAGATCCAGCGGATCTTCAGCGCGTCCAGCCCGCCGAGAGTCTGGTTTTCGCGCGCCCAGCCGATCGCCTTTTTCGAGGCGTCGATATGCGTCACCTCGGCGCCAGCCGCGGCCGCCACCAGCGACGCCACGCCGGTGTAGCCGAAGAGGTTGAGCACCTTCACCGGACGCCCGGCACCGGCGATCAGCCCCTTCAGCCAGCTCCAATGGGTTGCCTGCTCGGGGAAAACGCCGACATGGCGAAAATTGGTGAAGCGGCCGAGGAAGGGGATGCCCTCCCACGCCATTTTCCAGGTCTCGCCGAGCGGCGCCTTGTACCGCCAGCGCCCGTCGGCCTCCTCGTCGCCTATGCCGACAAACTTGGCGTCCGCGCTCGCCCATTCGGCTTCCGGCAGGCGCGGCGTCCACAGCGCCTGCGCCTCCGGCCGCAGGATACGGTATTTGCCGTAGCGCTCCAGCTTTTCGCCATTGCCGGAATCGATCAGCGCGTAGTCGTCCCAGCCGCTGGTCTCCAGGATGACCGGCGTGCGCCGGGCAAGGGCCTGCCCGGGCGTTGCAACGTGTGTCTTGCTGGATTCGGTAGCGCTCACTGTCCGAGGTTCTAGCGGCGCGTTCCACGAAAGCCAACGAGCGCTTGCCGGATTCCGCCTGCCACGCTAGGTTCTCCGCCATGGAACGCGCGACCGCGCGTCGGGCCGCCGGGATGGCAACGGTCCGAACCAGCGATCAAAACAGCGGAACCGCCTGCCGCAACCTTCCGGGGATGGCGTAACCATGGAAATGTCTGGCCGATACCGGATACCGGCGCCGCGCGCCAAGGTCTGGGCCGCGCTCAACGATCCGGTCGTGCTCAAGGAGTCGATTCCCGGCTGCCAGTCGCTGGAGAAACTGTCCGACACCGAGATGGCGGCGACAGTGAAGGCCAAGGTTGGTCCGGTTTCGGCGACCTTCAAGGGCGCCGTCACGCTGACTAATCTCGATCCGCCCAACGGCTACACGATCTCGGGCGAGGGCAAGGGCGGCGTCGCCGGCTTCGCCAAAGGCGGCGCCGATGTCGCGCTCGCCGATGACGGCGATGGCATGACGCTTCTGACCTACACCGCCAAAGGCCAGGTTGGCGGCAAGCTGGCCCAGGTAGGAGCGCGCCTCGTCGACGCCACCGCCAAGCAGATGGCCGACCAGTTCTTCGCAAAGTTCGCGGAGAAGGTCAGTGTCGAGGATGGCTTCGCCCAGATCGAGCACGAGGTGGAGGAAGCCGTCCACGTTGTCGAGGAACGTGCCGAGGAGGCAGCGGTCCGCGGCTTCCTGGGCGGGCCGCAGATGTGGGGACTCATCGCGCTCGCCATCGTCATCATCATCATAATTCTGTTTTTCCGCTGAGGGAGGTTGCCCCCGTGCCCGTCGTAGAAATGACCGTCAACGGCAAAAGCGCTTCGGCTGACGTCGAGGACCGCACGCTGCTCGTCGAATACCTGCGTGAGAATCTCCGCCTTACCGGCACCCATGTCGGTTGCGACACCTCCCAGTGCGGGGCCTGTCTGGTCCTGATTGATGGCGTTGCGGTGAAGTCCTGCACCATGCTCGCCGCCCGCGCCTCTGGCGCCCGCGTCACCACGATCGAGGGCCTCGCCTCGGGAGCGACGTTGCATCCCATGCAGCAGGCGTTCCACGAGAACCACGGCCTCCAGTGCGGCTTCTGCACGCCGGGAATGATCATCAGCGGCATCGACATGGTTCGCCGGCTTGGCAACAAGCTCGACGAGGACACCATCCGCCACGAGCTGGAAGGCAACATCTGCCGCTGCACCGGCTACCAGAACATCGTCAAATCGATCGCCGCGGGTGCTGCGGCGATGTCCGGCGCGCGCTAGTCGGCGAGGGGGCATCCATGTACGAAACCAATTACCACCGCGCCAAGACGCTGGCCGAAGCCGCGAGCCTTTTCGGCGATGCAGGCGAGGGCAAGTACCTCTCCGGCGGCCAGACCCTCATTCCGACGATGAAGCAGCGCTTGGCCGCGCCGTCGGATGTGATCGACATCAGCGGTCTTGCGGAACTGAAGGGCATCTCCGCCAGCAGCACCGAAGTAACCATCGGCGCGGCCTCCACGCACGCTTCGGTGTTTGTTTCCGACGCGGTTAAGAAGGCCATCCCCGCGCTGGCCGAACTCGCCGGCATGATTGGCGATCCGGCGGTGCGCGAGATGGGCACCATCGGCGGCTCGCTCGCCAACAACGATCCGGCGGCCGACTATCCGGCGGCGGCGCTGGCTTTGGGCGCGACCATCCACACCGATAAGCGCGCGATTCCCGCGGCCGACTTCTTCACCGGCCTGTTCTCCACCGCTCTGGAGGAGGGCGAGATCGTCACCAAGGTGACCTTCCCGATCCCTGCCAAGGCGGCGTACCAGAAATTCCGCAACCCGGCCTCGCGTTACGCCATGGCCGGCGTCTTCGTCGCACAGATGAAGGATGGGGCCATCCGCGTCGGCGTGACGGGCGCTGGTTCGAGCGGTGTCTTCCGCGCCGACGGCATCGAGCAGGCGCTGACCAAGGCGTGGTCGCCGGCATCGGTGGATGAAGTCACCATCGATGAGAGCGGCATGCTGTCGGATATTCACGGCTCCGCCGCCTATCGTGCCAACCTCGTCAAGGTGATGGCAAAGCGCGCGGTCGCCGCCGCAGGCTAGGGCCGGCGAGGCGGCATGTGATCACCGGCCGCCTCGTCTTTCTCGTCGGTCTGTCGCAACTCGTCTGCTGGGGCATCTCCTACTATCTCATCGGCGTGTTTGCCGATCCGATCGGTGCGGAGCTCGGCTGGTCTCGCGCCCTGGTCTTCGGCGGCTTCTCGTCCGCGCTCGTCGTGATGGGCCTGAGTTCCGCCGCTGTCGGTCGCGCCATCGACCGGCACGGCGGGCGTATCGTCATGACCGCCGGCAGCGTGCTCATCGCGCTTGGCTGCGTCCTGCTCAGCCTGACCAACGGCGTCGTGCTGTATTTCGCCGCTTGGCTGTGCCTCGGCCTTGCCATGCGCATGACGCTCTACGATGCGGCCTTTGCGGCGCTGACGCGGATCGCCGGCCCGCGCGCCCGCTTGCCGATCTCGCAGGTCACGTTGCTCGGCGGCCTCGCCTCGACGGCGTTCTGGCCGATTGGCTATGCGCTGATCGAACGGCTCGGCTGGCGTGGTGCGCTGTGGGTCTATGCCGTGCTGGCCCTCGCCATGGTGCCGATTTATCTGATGTTGCCGGCCGAGCGCTACGCCGCGCCGCCGCCCGTAGAGCCGCATGGCCAGCCGACGGTCGCCACGGCCGCGCCGCCGGCCACCCGCAATTGGCCTGCGATCCTCTACCTGCTGATTATGACCGTAGCAGCCGTGGTGAACTCGGCGCTGTCGGCGCACATGATCCCGCTTCTGGTGGCGCTGGGCGTCGCCCCGGTCGCCGCCGTTGGCTTCGCCACGCTACGCGGCATAGGTCAGTCGTCGGCTCGCCTCGGCGAAGTCCTGTTCGGCCGCCGCCTGTCGCCGTTCTCGCTGGCGGTCATTGCCACAGGCGCCGTGCCGGTCGCTTTGCTCTTTGCATTCTTTGCGGGTGTCTCGAGCTTCGCCGCGGTGGCCTTCGCCTTCGTCTACGGTGCCGGCAACGGCCTGCTGACCATCGCCCGAGGCACGTTGCCGCTCGTTTTGTTCGATGTCCGCGCCTACGGCGCCACGGTCGGGCGGCTGTTGGCGCCGGGCTTCTATCTCTCGGCTCTGGCGCCGCTGGCCTATGCGCTGGCCATCGAGCGCTTCGGCGCCAACGCCGCCGTCGCGATCGCTCTTGTGCTGGCGCTTGCCGTGGTGGCGGCGGCGGTCCTTCTGCGCCGCCGGGCGGTAGAGCGCTAGTTCCCCCAGCGCCGGCCCGTCAACTCCACGCCGAAACGGGATGGTGCGCGCGCAAACGCGGCGATACCGGAAAGCGCTGCATCTTCCTTGATGATGATCGAGGTCGCCATACGGTCCATGAGCTTTTCGTGCGGCCACTTGGCGATGAATGCTTCGCGGAAAGCGCCGGACTTGAGCACCCGCGCGATCTTCGTGCTGATGCCGCCGGCGAGGAACACGCCGCCGCTTGCCATGAAGATCAGCGCCAGGTTGCCGGCGACCCGGCCGAGGTGGGTGGCGAAGAGATTGAGCGTTTCGGCCGCCTGCTCGTTGGAGCCGGCGAGCCCGGCCGTGGTCACCTCTTCCGGCGTCGTCAACTCTGCCTTCATGCCGTCGGCCGCCGCTACCGCGCGGTAAAGCCGCACCATGCCGGAGCCGCAGAGCAGCGTTTCAGCGCCGACGCGTCCGCCCTGCCGCTCGATATGCGGCCACACCTCGAAGTCGCGCGCGCTCACCGGCGACAGGTCGACGTGCCCGCCTTCTCCGGGGACAGGCACGAACATGTCGCGCGTCTGGATCAGTGCGCCGGCGCCCAGCCCCGTACCGGGGCCGACCACCACGCGCGCGCCTTCCTCGGTCATGGAGCCGCCGCCGATCGGGTCGATATCGGCGGCAGTGAGACTTGGCAGCGCCAGCGACTGCGCCTCGAAATCGTTGAGCAGCACCATTTCGCTGAAGCCGAACCGTGCCACGGATTTTTTTGGCTCGACCAGCCAAGGACAGTTGGTGAGCTGCACGGCGTCGCCGGCGATCGGCCCCGCCAGCGCCAGCATCGCCGATTTCGGCTTGGCGCCGCCTTTGTTGATCACGACCGCTTCGATTGCATCGTCGATGGTCGGAAAGCCGGCGGTATGGACGTTGGGAAAGCGCTGTGCCTCCGACGTGGCGTCCGGCACCAGCGAGAAACGCGCGTTGGTGCCGCCGATGTCGCCGATGAGCACCGGGAAGGGAAGCTGGTCGAGGTGCCGGCTACCGCTCATGCCGCTTCGTCCAGGCGGGAGGACCCGTGTGGTTGCGCGATCACGATGGCGGCAGTCTTCCGGTTGGGCGCAATCGCCGGCGCCCTGGCAGCGTTGATGTCGGGCACGCGCTAGTCCTTGATATAGGGCTTGCCGTCGGCCGCCGGCGGGCGCGCCCGGCCGATCAGCCCGGCGACCAGGACGATGGTTGCGATATACGGCGCCATCGCCAGGAATTCCGAGGGGATCGGCGTGCCGAGGATCGCGAGCTTCTGCTGCAGCGAGTCCGCGAAGCCGAAGACCAGGGCGGCCATCAGCGCGCCAACCGGGTGCCAGCGGCCGAAAATCATCGCGGCAAGGCCGATGAAGCCGCGTCCACCGGTCATGTTGTCGTCGAAGCGCCCGACCGAACCCAGCGTGAACCAGGCACCACCGAAGCCGGCGACCATGCCGCCGATGATGACGTTGATGTAGCGCAGCCGATAGACGTTGATGCCGAGCGTATCAGCCGCCTCCGGGTGCTCGCCGACGGCGCGGGCGCGCAGGCCCCAGCGTGTGTGGAAGAGGTAGTAGGTCGCCACCGCGACCATGATCAGCGCGCCATAGACGAAGATGGTCTGTTGGAAGAGAACCGGCCCTATGAAAGGCAAGTCGCTGAGGAACGGTATGTCGATCGAGCGGAAAACCGGCGCGTTGTTCAGAAAGCGGTAGTGCGTCAGCACCTGGCTGGACATGTAGGCGGTCAGCCCGAGCACCAGCAGGTTGATGGCAACGCCGGCGATGATCTGGTCGACGCGATAGGTCACCACCAGCAAAGCCAGAAGCCCGCCGAACAGTCCGCCGACGAGGACGGCGGCGACGAGCCCGATGGCGCCGCCAAAAGCCGGCAGGGCGATGCCCAGTTGCGGGCCGAGCACGTTGGCGGCGAACGACCCGACCACGGCGCCGGTGAATGCGCCGGACAGCAGCATTCCCTCGATGGCGATGTTCACCACCGCCACGCGCTCACAGAGCACGCCAGCGAGTCCGCCAAGCGCGATCGGCACGGCGCGCACGATCGTCGACTGCAGCATGCCGGTGAGAGAGAACGATTTGCCGGCGGTCGCCCACACCAGGAATGCGGTCACCACCAGCAGCAGGCCGATGCCGAAGAGCAGGCTCGACCAGCGCGCCCCACCACGCATGAACATGCGCACGCCGAAGAATGCCAGCAGCGCCGCGACGACATAGGCGTAAGGGCCGGCCGGCACGACCAGGTTGCCGATGGGAAAGGCGTCGCTGCCCGTCGCCAGGCGGAAGGTCGCCACGCCCGCGGTCGGCACCGCGAATACGAGCGCGACCAGCACGGCCAGCGCCAGCAGCATCCAGCCGACCGTCAAGGTCTGCCGGCGCCTCACGTGATCAAGCGCATGATGGTCTATCGTGTCGGTTGCCATCGCCATGGTCTATCGCCCCATCTGCGCTCGGAAGGCCCATGGGAACGCGGCGCGCATGAGCATCGGCGCTGCGATGAAGATGATGATCAGAGCCTGGATGATGCCGATAAGGTCGAGGCTGACGCCCGCGCTCACCTGCATCTGGCGCCCGCCCGCCTCGAGCGCGCCGAACAGCAGTCCGGCGAGCAGCACGCCGACAGGATGCGATCGCCCGAGCAAAGCCACGGCGATGGCGTCGAAGCCAAGTCCGCCGGAGAAGTTGGGCGATGCCCGCCCGAGCACGCCCAGCACCTGGTTGGCGCCGGCGAGGCCCGCCAGCGCACCGGCGAGCGCCATCACCACGATGATGATCATCGTCGCGTTCATGCCGGCATAGCGCGCCGCGTCCGGATTGAGCCCGGCGGCGCGGAATTCGAAGCCAATGGTGGTGCGGAAGAGCAGCCAGTACACGAAGGCGACCATCAGCACGGCGAGGATCAGCCCTCCGTGGATGCGCAGGCTCGGGTCGAGCCAGCCAAGCAACTGGGGCAGTGCGGCGCTGTCCAGGATCGATTTCGAGATCGGATCGCTGCGGCCCGGGCGCTGGATCGGCGGGTTGCGCAACAGATAGTCCATCAGGCGCATGGCCGTGAGGTTGAGCATGATCGTGGTGATCACCTCATGCGCGCCCGTCACGGCGCGCAGCCAGCCGGCGATCGATGCCCACAGGGCGCCGGCCAACGCCCCGGCGAGCAGCGCCAGCGGCATGTGGATGGCCCACGGCAGGCCGCTGAAGGAAAAGCCGGCGACGACGGCGGCGATGCCGCCGACGATCACCTGGCCCTCCGCACCGATGTTGAAGAGGCCGGCGCGGAAGCCGAGTGCGATGCCCAGTCCGGCAAGCGTCAGTGGAACGGCGGCGGTCAGCGTCTCCGAGATGGCGTAAACTGAGCCGAGCGAGCCGCTGAACAGGGCAACGTATGACTTGCCGATATTGCTGATATCGACGCCTGTCGCAAACATGACGATGGCGCCGAGGATCAGCGCCAGAACAACCGCCAGGATCGGCACGACGAGGAGCTGCTCGACGTCGAATCGCGACACGACGGCGCGATTGAGCACTTCCTCCGAGAGCGTCTCCTGCTTGATGTAGTCGCTCACCGCCCACCTCCCGGGCCAGCGCCGGCCATCGCCAGGCCGATCTCGCCGACACTCGCTTCGCCCGCCGCGAAGGCCCCGGCGATCCGCCCGCGGAACATCACCAGGATGCGGTCCGACAGCGCAAGGATCTCATCGAGCTCGGTCGAGACCAGCAGCACGCCGACCCCGGCGTCTCGCGCTTCGATGATGCGCTTGTGGATGTACTCGATCGAGCCGACGTCGAGACCGCGTGTCGGCTGCGATGCAATCACCAGTTTCACGTCGCGGGCGAGCTCGCGCGCTACCACCAGTTTCTGCTGGTTGCCGCCGGAGAGATGGTCCGCAAGGCTGTAGATCGAGGGCGTGCGCACATCGAAATCGATCACGTTTTTGACGCACACCTTGTGCACGTCTTTCCAGCGAAGCCTGATGCCGCTGGAGAACCTGTCGTCGTAATAGCTGTCGAGAACCATGTTCTCGGCAATGTCGAACTCACCGATCATGCCCGAGCGCTGGCGGTCTTCCGGGATGTGAGCGATGCCGAGCTTGTGGCGCACGCGCGCCGACGCCTTGGTGATGTCCGTGCCGAGAAAGGAGACCGCGCCGCGCGCCGGTTCGCGCAGGCCCGTCAGCGCCTCGACCAGCTCCGTCTGCCCGTTGCCCTGCACGCCGGCGATGCCGACCACTTCGCCTTCATGCACCGTCAGGTCGATGCCGTTGACAGCCACTTCATCGCGCTCGTTGGCGACTGACAGGCCCTTCACTTCGATCAGCGGCCTGCCCGGTGTGGCCGGTTTCTTTTCGACGTCGAAGTTGACCGGGCGGCCGACCATCATCTCGGCGAGTTCCGCCTCCGTCGCGGTCTTCGGGTCTGCCTCGCCGACGATCTTGCCGCCACGCAGCACGTTGATGCGGTCGGCGACCTCGATCACTTCGTGCAGCTTGTGTGTGATGAAGACCAGCGCCTTGCCGGCGTCGCGCAGCGACTTCACGATCCCGAAGAAGTCGTGAACCTCCTGCGGGGTCAGCACAGCAGTCGGCTCGTCGAAGATGAGCACGCTGGCGGAGCGGAAGAGAACCTTGATGATCTCGACACGCTGCTGGATGCCGACCGGGATCTCCTCGATCAGCGCGTCGGGATCGACCTCCAGCCCGTGCTCGGCGCTGATCTTGGTAACCTGCTCGCGGGCCGTCTTCAGGTCGAGATGGTCGAGCGCGCCGGTCGGCTCGACGCCAAGCACGACGTTCTCGGCGACGGTGAACACAGGCACCAGCATGAAATGCTGATGGACCATGCCGATGCCGGCGTGGATCGCCTCCTTGGCGTCGTGAAAGTAAGTCGGTTTGCCATCGATGAGAATCTCGCCCTCGTCCGGGCGATAGAGCCCGCTGAGGACGTTCATCAGGGTCGATTTGCCGGCGCCGTTCTCGCCGAGCAGGCCGAGGATTTCCCCGGCGCGGATCTTCAGGTTGACGTCTGAGTTTGCGACGACGTCACCGAACCGCTTGGTGATGCCCCGTAGTTCGATATCCAAGACCGGATGCCCCGCCCGCGTTCGCCCCGAGGGTGGTTCCCGCCGCGTCCGGGCGGACGCGGCGGGCGCTCAGTATGCCGCTCGAGGCGCGGCCTACATCTTCACGTCGACTTTGCCGTCGATGATCTGCTGCTTGAGTGCGTCGATCTCCGCCTTGAGTTCCGCCGGAACGGCGCCGTCGAGGTCGTGATAGGACGCCAGGCCAACGCCGTCGTTGGCGAGCGTGCCGACAGTGACGCCGCCCTTGAACGTGCCGTCCTTGGCCTCTTTGATGGCCTCAATCACCGTCGAGTCCATCCGCTTCAGCACGGAAGTCAGGAACACGGCCTTGTGCTCCGGATCGGTGTCGTACTGGTCGACGTCCACGCCGATGATCTTCAGCTTGTCGGCGCCGAGCTCGGTGGCGAGCGCGGCGGAGCCCTGGCCGACAGGACCGGCGACCGGCATTACGATGTCGGCGCCTTCGTCGTTCAGGTTCTTGGCGAAGTCGCGTCCGTCGGAGAGCGACTCGAAGTTGTTGGTGAAGAGGCCCTCTTTCTTGCCCGGATCCCAGCCCAACAGCTTAACGTCCTTGCCCTTCTGCTTGTTGTAGTAGGCGACACCGCGCGCCATGCCGTCCATGAAGATGGTGACCGGGGGGATGTTGACGCCGCCAAAGGTGCCGACAACGCCGCTCTTGGAAACGCCGGCCGCGAGATAGCCAGCGAGGAAGGCCGCTTCGTCGGTCGCGAAGACCTGGCCGAGTACATTCGGGATGGTCGGGTCATAGGCGAAGTCGACGATCGAGAACTTCTGATCGGGGTTGGCTTCGGCAGCTGCCTTGGTGGCGTCGCCAAGCAGGAAGCCGACGGTGATGATGATGTCGCAGTCGTCGTTCAGGAACGAGGTGATGTTCGGGACGTAGTCGGTCTCGGCCTTGGACTCGAGCAGCTTGCCATCGACGCCCATGCTCTTGGCGTCGGTGACGCCTTTCCAGGCCGTCTGGTTGAAGCCCTTGTCGTCCACGCCGCCCGTGTCGGTGACCTGACAGGCGGTAAAGGCGGCCGCCGAGCCGCTCATCGCCCCGATCCAGGTGGCGGTGGCGAGTACTGCGAGAGAAACGGAAATGGTCCTGCGGTTCAAATGACCCTCCTACATGTTGACTCAGGCAAATCGGCGAAATCGCCGCTTCCCTTCGGGCCGCGCCGGCTGCACACCGGAGCCCTTCCCGGCAAGGGCCTGAAGTAACTCTCGCATTTTCACCTGCGAACGCCAAGCCGGGTTTGACCCGCCGCAATGCCCCGTGACGGGTCATGGCAAAGGCGCTACAAAAACATTCAAGAGCCTGCCACGGTCAGCAGCGACGGCTGCCGGCGGCGCCCCGGAAAGGCGGGCGATCAAACGGGTACCTGAGGGGGACGCGCTGATGGACAGGCAGCTCTTCGACAGGGCGAAGGCGGTGCGCGACCGCGCCCATGCCCCCTACTCGAAGTTTCACGTCGGTGCCGCGCTTAGGACGGAAGGCGGCGAAGTCTTCGCCGGCGCCAATGTCGAAAACGCCTCCTATCCCGAAGGCTGGTGCGCCGAAACCTCGGCCATCGCCCACATGATAGCCGCCGGTAGTGACGGCACGGCGCGGCGGATCTCAGCCGTTTCCGTGGTAGCCGACCGCATCGGCGGGCGGCTGACGACGCCCTGCGGCGGTTGCCGCCAGCGCCTCGCAGAGTTCGCCGGCCCCGATACGCCGATCGATGTCATCGATCCATCGGGCGGGGGCGAGACCTTCACCATGCGCGAGCTGCTGCCCGCCGCCTTCGATATGGAAAGCAAGTGATGGCGGGCGAGGGCGAGCAGGCTGCGGCCATCATCCGGCATGCCGCCGACCTGCCTTTCGAGGTCGGTATCGTGCTCGGTTCCGGTCTCGCGGGCCTTGCCCATCAGGTCGAGGACGCCGTCCACATTCCCTATTCGGCCTTGCCGGATTTTCCCGCCTCGTCGGTGTCGTCCCATGCCAACGAGGTCGTCGTCGGTTGGCTCGACGGCGTTGCCGTTTGCGTTCTCTCCGGCCGCACGCATTTCTACGAGACCGGCAACCCGGCCGCCATGCGGGAGCCGATCGCCACGCTGAGCGCGCTCGGCTGCAACGTGCTGCTTCTCACCAACGCCGCCGGCTCGCTGCGCACCGAGGTCGGCCCCGGCGAGGTGATGCTGATCACCGACCACATCGCGCTCACCGGCATCAACCCGCTCATCGGGCAGCGCAGCGACGATCGTTTCGTAAGCATGACCAACGCCTACGATCCGGACCTGCGCGCCGATCTGCTCGCTGCCGCAGAGCGTGAAGGCGTAGCCCTCCACACCGGCGTCTACGTGTGGTTCTCCGGCCCGTCTTTCGAGACGCCAGCCGAAATCCGCATGGCGCGCCTTGCGGGAGCCCATGCCGTCGGCATGTCGACCGCGCCGGAAGTTATCCTCGGCCGCTTCTTTGACCTGCGCTGCGCCGCCGTGTCGGCGATCGTTCATTTCGCGGCAGGCATGACCGGCACCGACATCACGCACGAGGAGACCAAGATGCTGGCGCCCATCGGTGCCGCCAAGCTGGAGCGCATCGTGCGTCGCTTCCTGCGCGATCATCGGTGGCGGTGACATGCTTCCGCAGGAAATCATCCGCAAGAAGCGCGATGGCCAGACGCTCGACCCGGCCGAGATCGCCTTCATGGTCGAGGGCCTGACCGCCGGCACGGTCACCGAGGGTCAGGTCGCCGCCTTCGCCATGGCGGTCTTCTTCCGTGGAATGGAGCCGGGTGAGGCGGTGGCGCTGACCATCGCCATGCGCGATTCCGGCACGGTGCTCGACTGGTCCCATCTGCCGGGCCCCGCGCTTGACAAGCACTCCACCGGCGGCATCGGCGACAACGTCTCGCTCATGCTCGCTCCGGCGCTCGCCGCGTGCGGCGCCTACGTGCCGATGATCTCCGGCCGCGGCCTCGGCCACACCGGCGGCACCCTCGACAAGCTCAATTCCATCCCCGGCTATCGCACCCAGCCGGACCTTGATCTGTTGCGGAAGGTGGTGGCCGAGGTCGGCTGCGCCGTCATCGGTCAGACCGCCGATCTCGCCCCCGCCGACAAGCGCCTCTATGGCATCCGCGACGTCACGGCGACCGTCGAGTCGATCCCGCTGATCACCGCCTCGATCCTGTCCAAGAAGCTCGCAGCCGGTCTTGCCGGCCTCGTTCTGGACGTGAAGACCGGCAGCGGCGCCTTCATGCAAAAGATGGCGGACTCTGTCGCGCTTGCGGAAAGCCTGTTCACGGTCGCAAACGGCGCCGGCATGAAGACCAGCGCAATCATCACCGACATGAACGAGCCGCTGGCCTCCGCCGCCGGCAACGCCGTGGAAGTTATGAACGCCGTCGACTTCCTGAAGGGCAATCCGGGCAAGCGGCTGCGCGAGGTAACGGTTGCACTTGGCGGTGAGTTGCTGGCCCTCGGCGGCCTCGCCTCCGACGATGCCGACGGCCGCAAGCGGATCGAGACGGCGTTTTCGTCAGGCCGCGCGGCCGAATATTTCGGCCGCATGGTCGCGGCGCTGGGCGGCCCTGCCGATTTCATGGAGAGGCCGCAGAGTTACCTGAAGGCCGCGCCGGTCGTCCGTGCGGTCGCGGTGGAGGCATCCGGAACCGTCGCGAAGATCGACACTCGCGCCATCGGTATCGCCGTGGTCGAGCTCGGTGGCGGCCGCATGCGCGCCGCGGATCCGATCGATCATTCCGTCGGCTTCACGCATCTTGCCGGCCTCGGCGAAAAAGTAGGCCCGGACACGCCGCTCGCCATGGTCCACGCCAGGGACGAAGCCGCGGCCGAACGCGCCGCGAAATCGCTCCGCGCCGCCTACGTGCTGGGCGAGCCGCCGCACGGACGACACGCGATCTACGAACGCATGTCCGCCTAGCGCCGCTCTTCGCCATCCCATGGCCAGCGACCCGCCTCGCGGCTGACGCTGCGCCGCGTCAGGCCGAGGTCGCGCAGCCGGTCGTCATCAAGTTCGCTGAGGAACATTCGCTCGCGGCCGCGCGACCGGCAGGTGGCTATCCAGGTGCGAAACCGGCCCAAAATGCCGGTGACGCGCGGACGGGCGGGAATGCGTTCGATTGCGTTGTCCATGGTCGGCTCCTCGGGTTGGAGCAAATTCTAGCTGCGACGGCCCAGGGAGGGGCCGCGGACACTTCGTCCGTGGCCGAAGCGTCAGCCCGTGCGGACGCGGGCCCGAGGGCCTATGCTGGCGCCATGACCGATGACGTGAAGCTTGCCCATGTCGCCTCGCTCCTCGCCGATCCGGCGCGGGCGCGAATCGTGATGGCGCTGATGGATGGCCGGGCGCGCACCGCCAAGGAACTGGCTTTTCTCGCCGGCATCTCGGCGCCGACGGCGAGCGCTCACCTCGCCAAGCTTCACGACCTCGCACTCATCGCGATCAGCCCGCAGGGCCGCCACCGCTACCATCGCCTGGCCTCGCCGTTGGTCGCCAGCATGGTCGAGGCCATCTCCGCGGTTGCCGGCAAAGTGCCGGAGTCGCGTCCGGTCCGCACCAGCGCCGCGCTCCGCCTTGCCCGTACCTGTTACGACCATCTGGCCGGGCAACTCGCCGTCGCCATAGCCGACCGGCTCCAGGCCGCAGGTCACGTCGCGCTGAACGCAGATGGCGGCGAAGTCACGCCCCAAGGCCGCGCTTTCCTCGCCCGGAACGGCTTTGCCATCGACAATGCGCCGCGCGGCCGTCGTCTCTTCTGCCGCGCCTGCCTGGACTGGACCGAGCGGCGATTTCACATCGCTGGCCATGTCGGCGCGATCATGTGCACCACGGCGCTCGATGATGACTGGCTCCGGCGTCAGCGCGACGGCCGCGCATTGGAGATCACACCCAAAGGCCGCGAGCGCTTCCGGGCAGTGTTCGGAATCGAAGTCGATGCTCTTGCCGAACCCGAGAACGTTAAGTCGCGGGCGGCCTGACCACGGCATTTCGCGCCGCGCATTAACGGTGAATCAAGCTTGTTGAATCAGGCGGACGGAACTCTTGCCGCGGCGCGCTATTGTTGCAGCCGGGTGGGCCAAGAGGAACTTGGCAATGGCAAGCGAGCACGACACGGCCCTGGAGGAATTCCTGAAAGTCTTCGACGCGCGCATCAGCGCTGCGCCGGTCGTTGAACGTCGTGTCGAGAAGGCCGACGCTCCAGTGCCTTCGAAACTCATCGAAGCAAAACGCTCTACTGGACCAGTCGAAAACGGCTTTGCCTACTGGGAGTCCGGCAAGGAGCGCGCCGGCTGAGCGCTACAGGAAACTCCTCCCGTGCGGCCCAGGCTTGATGCCGAGATGCGCCGCCACCGTCTCGCCGATGTCGGCGAAGCCCCGCCGACCGATCGCCGCCCCCTTCATTCCGTGCCTTAGCCCGACAATCGCCACGTGCTCGCGCGTGTGGTCGGTGCCGGTCCATGTCGGGTCGTTACCGTGGTCGGCGGTGATGATGAGCAGGTCGCCTTCCTTCAGCACAGCGAGCAGCTCCGGGATGCGCTTGTCGAACGCTTCCAGCGCCGCGGCGTAGCCGGGTACGTCCCGGCGATGGCCGTAGAGCGTGTCGAAGTCGACGTAGTTTGCGAAGATCAGGTCGCCGTCGCCGGCCATGCTGGCCGCTTCCAGCGTCCGGTCGACCAGAGCCATGTCATCCGGCGCCTTCAGGATCGTGCCCGTACCGCGATGGGCGAAGATGTCGCCGATCTTGCCGACCGAATAGACGGTCCGGCCGGCCTCGGTCAGCCGGTCGAGCAGCGTCGGCTCCGGCGGCGGCACGGCGTAGTCGCGGCGGTTCGATGTGCGTTTGAACGTCTCCGCGGTCTCGCCGACGAACGGCCGGGCGATAACCCGGCCGACGTTCATCGGGTCGAGCAAGCGGCGTGCAACTTCGCAGACGTCGTAGAGCCGCTCCAGGCCGAAATGCGTCTCGTGGGCCGCGATCTGGAAGACAGAATCGGCGGAGGTGTAGCAGATCGGCTTGCCGGTTCGGATGTGCTCGGCGCCGAGTTCCTGGATGATCGGCATGCCTGATGCGTGTTTGTTGCCGAGAATGCCCGGAAGCTTCGCCTCGGCAATCAAAGCATCGGTCAGCGTCTTCGGAAAGGCGGGCACCGTCTCCGGGAAATAGGTCCAGGCGAAGGTGACCGGCACGCCCGCGATCTCCCAATGGCCCGATGGGGTATCCTTGCCCGTCGAGGTCTCGACGCCGTAGCCGAAGATCGCCTCGTCGCCCGGAGCGCCCTCCAGTCCGGGCGGCACCGTACCGGTCGAACCCTTGGCCGCCCGGCCCAGCCCGAGCCGCACCAGGTTGGGGAGCTTCAGCGGTCCTGACCGCAGCCCCTCCCGGTCGCCGCGCCCTGCCGCGCAGGCCGTGGCAATGTGGCCGAGCGTGTCGGAGCCGACGTCGCCGAAGGCATCGGCGTCCTCGGCGCCGCCGATCCCGACCGAATCCATCACCAGAAGGAACGCGCGTTTCATGACTATGGAGGCCTAAGCGCAAGATTGTGGGGATTCAATGGGGACAACGCATTGCTTTGAGCCCGGTTCATTGGCGCCGCCGCCGATCAGGCGTTAAGGAAAGGCCATCCGCCGGCCGCACAGGGGAATCCGCCATGCAAGGTGTCACCGTCGTCGACCACCCACTCGTGCAGCACAAACTCACCCTGATGCGCGACAAGACCACGTCGACCGCGAGTTTTCGGCAGCTTCTGCGCGAAATCGCACTGCTGCTCACCTACGAGGTCACCCGCGACCTGAAGCTGACCACAAAACATATCGAGACGCCGCTCGCCGGCATGGACGCCCCGATCCTGGAGGGCAAGAAGCCGGTTTTCGCTTCAATCCTTCGCGCCGGCAATGGCCTGCTGGAAGGGATGCTCGATCTCGTTCCCTCCGCTCGCGTCGCCCACATCGGCATTTACCGAAAGCCCGATACGCTGGAGCCGGTCGAGTACTACTTCAAGGCGCCGGAGGATGTCGCCGATCGCCTCGTCGTCGTCGTCGACCCGATGCTCGCCACGTCCAATTCCGCCTCCGCCGCCATAGAGCGGCTGAAGGCGCGCGGCGCCCATGACATTCGTTTTGTCTGCCTGCTCGCCGCGCCGGAAGGCATCGAGCGTTTGCAGAAAGCCCAGCCCGGGGTGCCGATCTACACCGCGGCCATCGACGAATACCTCAACGACCACGGCTACATCGTCCCCGGCTTGGGTGACGCCGGCGACCGCCTCTACGGCACGAAGTAGGCTTGCTGCCGCTGCCTTTCGCCGGATCGATCAGTTGTGCTAAGGCGCGGCCTCCCGAAAATTCCCGCAGGAAAAGCTCCCATGAAATTCGGCGCTATCTACCCGAGCCTGAAGGGCCGCACCGTCCTTGTCACCGGCGGTGGGTCTGGCATCGGCGAGTCCATCGTCGAGCATTTTGCCGCCCAGGGGTCCAAGGTCGCCTTCATCGACATCAAGGAGAAGGAATCGAAGGCGCTGGTCTCGCGCATCAAGCGCAAGCGCCAGAAGGTCCATTTCGAGCACTGCGACCTGACGGACATAAAGGCGCTGAAGAAGGCCGTGGCCTCGATCCGCAAGACGTTCGGGCCAATCACCGTGCTGGTCAACAACGCCGCCCATGACGAGCGCCACACCATCGACGAGGTCTCGTCGGAATATTTCGATCAGCGCATCGCCATGAATCTGAAGCACCAGTTCTTCACAATCCAGGCCGTTGCACCGGACATGAAGAAGGCGAAGAACGGCTCGATCGTGAACATCGGTTCGAACTCGTGGATGGTCGCCTTCGGCGGGCTGCCGGTCTACACGGCCGCAAAGGCCGGCGTGCTTGGTCTGACCCGCGGCGTCGCGCGCGAACTCGGCAAGTACAACGTCCGCGTCAACCACGTCGCCCCTGGCTGGATCATGACAAAGCGTCAGAAGGAACTGTGGGCGACGCCGGAAGCGCTCGAAAAGCTGATGCAGGACCAGTGCCTGCCCCGCGAACTCGGCCCCGACGACATCGCGCGCGCCGTGCTCTTCTTCGCTTCTGACGAAGCCTCGGCGGCGACCAACCAGACCTACGTTTTCGACGGCGGCTGGCTCTAGGGTTTCGGTAAGGCTCCATTAAGCCATCGGGCAAAAACCCGCAGAGGCTTCCCGCTTCTTAAGCCTCACCGTCCCATATTGCGGCTCGTTTTTGTGTTTCCGATCGGGAAAGCTGGCCGTGCTGGCTCGCGTTGCCGTCTTCGCTGTCGTGCTGTCCGTCGTCGCCGTGGCCGCGCCTAGGGTTGCGCCCGGCCTGCTATCGGCGTTGGTCTCGCCGGACGTGGAGCAGGAGGCGCAAGCGCCTGTAGCCCGACCGCAGCCGGTGCGCAGTGCACGCCGCGATCCTGAGCCCGATCAGCCCCGGACGAGTGGCCGGAAGATTGTCTTGCGCGCCAACTCCCGTGGGCACTACCTCGCCAAGGCGTCGATCAACGGCCGCAGCCTCGACGTTATCGTCGATACCGGCGCAACTTCCGTTGCAATCAGCGACGAAACCGCGCGCCGGCTGGGCGTCGCGCCGCCGCGCAGCGCGTACACGATGGAAGTCGGTACCGCCAACGGCAGCATCAGGGCCGCGCCGGTCACGCTCAATGAGGTCCGAATTGGAAATCTTTCGGTGCGCAACGTCCGGGCAGTTGTCTTGCCGGGCGAAGCGCTGCCGGTCAGCCTCCTCGGCATGAGCTTCCTCGGCCGCCTCTCGAAGTTCGAGAGCGCCGGCGGTCAGCTGGTCCTGTCCCAATAGAATCGCGCAGGCTTTTTCGGTCCGGTCGTCCGGGCTATGTGTGGGCGCTTGACAGGGGGGAGCATGAATCTTCCACAGCCCGTTCCAGCACTGCAACCCAACAGCTACGCCTTCGAGACCGTGCCCCTGGTCAAGCCGACCGGGTTCCGCGAATACGATGCGCGCTGGTGGTTCGGTATTCCGGGAGATCCGAGGCCGCCCGAGTTGAATCTGATGGGCGTGACCGCGCTCGGTCTCGGGATCGGCACGTTGCTCCACGAGTTGGGCGCCGGGATGGATGTCGTCACCGGCCACGACTACCGATCCTATTCTTCCGCGATCAAGGCCGCCCTCACGACGGGCCTCATGGCCGCCGGCTGCCGAGTCCACGACATCGGCCTGACCGTCACGCCGATGGCCTATTTTGCCCAGTTTGAGCTGAACGTTCCGGCCGTGGCGATGGTCACCGCCTCGCACAATGAGAACGGTTGGACGGGCATCAAGATGGGCGCCGACCGCCCGGTCACCTTCGGTCCGGACGAAATGACGCGGCTGAAGGACATCGTCCTGTCCGGCGCCTCCGTTTCGCGCGATGGCGGGGCCTATCGCTTCGTCGCTGACATGCGCGACCGCTACATCGCGGCGCTGACGGATCGTCCGAAACTCAAGCGCCGCATCAAGGCAGTCGTCGCCTGCGGCAACGGCACGGCCGGTGCTTTTGCACCCGACGTCCTGTCGCAGCTTGGCGTCGATGTCGTCCCGCTCGACACCGAACTGGATTGGACCTTCCCGCGCTACAATCCGAACCCGGAAGACATGGCGATGCTCCACGCCATCGCCGATGCCGTACGCAGATCCGGCGCCGACATAGGCCTTGGCTTCGATGGCGATGGCGACCGCTGCGGCGTGATCGACGAGACGGGTGCCGAGATCTTTGCCGACAAGGTCGGCGTCGTCCTCGCGCGGGATATGTCGGCCCTTCACGCAAACGCGACCTTCGTGGTCGATGTGAAGTCGACCGGTCTCTTCGCCACCGATCCGGTGCTCGCCGCCAACGGCGCGACGACCGACTACTGGAAGACCGGACACTCCTATATCAAGCGGCGCGTCCGCGAACTCGGGGCGCTCGCTGGCTTCGAGAAGTCCGGGCATTATTTCTTCAACCCGCCCTACGGCCGCGGCTACGATGACGGTCTCATCTCCGCCATCGCAATTCTGGACCTGCTCGATCGCAAGCCAGCGAAGTCGATGTCGGCGCTGGTCGCTGATCTTGCCAGAACGTGGGGATCGCCAACCATGTCGGCCGAGTGCCCCGACGAATCGAAATATGCCGTCGCGGACAAGGTGCGCGAGCACCTGGAGCAGGCGCATGCCGCTGGCAAGACGTTCGCCGGCGGCGCGATCGTCGATCTCGTCACGGTCAACGGCGTTCGGGTCGTCACGGAAGACGGCACATGGGGGTTGGTGCGGGCCTCGTCGAACAAGCCCGAACTGGTGGTCGTCGTCGAGAGCCCGGTCTCGGAGGCCCGCATGCGCGACATGTTTCGGGCCGTGGACGCACTGCTGAAGCAGAGCCCGGAGGTCGGTCAATACAACCAGAAGATATGACGCTGCCGGCCTGCTCCCTGATGGAATTAGGCCGCGAAAACGGTGCTTTTTCCCTGTCGCCCGGTGCGGGTTCCATCGTTATGATGCCGCCGCCTGGTGGGGGAAGGGCGGACAATGGCAGCAACATATTTTGGAAGCATGCCGGATGGCGGCGACATTCGCGAAATCGCGATAGCCAGCGGTGAATTGAGCGCCCGCATCATCACATTTGGTGCCGTCATCCGGGACCTGAGGGTGGATGGCGCCGACCATCCTTTGGTGCTCGGTTTCGACCAGCTTGAGTACTACCTGAAATACTCGGCACACTTCGGCGCCGTCGCTGGCCGGTCCGCGAATCGCATCGGTCGCGGCAAGTTCAGCATCGATGATCAGGCCTATCAGGTGTCGCTCAATGAAAATGGGCGCAACCACTTGCACGGCGGATTCCGCGGTTTTGGCGTAAGGCCGTGGACGCTTGTCGATCATGATGCGACCAGCGTGACTCTGGCGCTTGTCAGCCCGAATGGCGAAGAGGGCTATCCCGGCACGGTCGAAGCGCGCGTCCGCTATTCCATCGAGGCGCCGTCAACGCTGCGCATGGACATTGACGCCGTCACCGACGCGCCCACGCTCGTCAATTTGGCCCAGCACTCGTATTTCAACCTCGATGATTCACCGGACATCCTCGATCATCAGGTGCGAATCTTCGCCGATGCCTATACGCCGACTGACGCCGACTCCATTCCGACCGGCGAAATAGTGACCGTCGCGGGCTCCGTCTACGACTTCCGCGCAGGCCGGCCGATTCGCCAGATGCGGCATGGCGAGCGGGTCATGTTCGACAAGAATTTTGTTGTCGATCGCAAGAAGGCCGACACGCCACGCCCGCATGCCCGACTTCACTCGCTGAAAAGCGGGCTCAGCCTCGACATCGCATCGACCGAGCCCGGAGTACAGTTCTACGACGGGTTCAAGCTGAACGTGCCGGTTGCCGGCCTGGGCGGCCGCCGCTACGGGCCGAGCGCGGGCTGCTGCTTCGAGCCACAATTCTTCCCGGATGCGCCGAATCACCCGGCTTTCCCAAGCTCGGTCCTGCGTCCCGGCGAGACCTACCGGCAGTCGACCACGTACGTCGTCTCGCGGGGTTAGCGCCGCTTTCCGTCGCGCGATCGATCGGGCAGGATGGCGTGGGCGGCGGCATGCCCTGGGAGTGTGCGGCTTTGCGGTTGATTGCAGGGATTGCGCGGGCGCTTCTGCCGTTCGCCTTGGCGGTGCTGGTCTTTGCGGCTGGCTCCGCCCGCGCCGATTGGCGCGACGATTTCAAGGTGCTGCGGATTGGCATCGTCGCTACGAATGGCGCCGCCTATGACATCGCGCGGCTCGAACCGTTCCGGGCCTATCTTGAGGGGCGGCTTGGCGTCCCGGTCGAGATAGTTGCAACCGCCTCGTACGACGCACTGATCGATGCGCAGGTTTCGGCCCGCGTTCAGTACGCGATCCACACTGCGGCCAGTTACGTCACCACCGAGGTGACCTGCGACTGCGTCGATCCTGTCGCGCTTCCCTCCGCCGCGGACGGCGGCCACGGTTTCCATTCCGTCCTCGTCGCGCACGCGGACAGCCCGATCGCGACCCTTGCGGACGCAAAAGGCAGGCGGCTGGCGCTCTCCGGACCCGATTCCATCGCCGGACGTCTCGTTCCCATGAAGGCGCTCGCCAAGGAAGGCATCGACCCGCCGTCCTATTTCTCGAAAGTGGTCACGGCCGCCAATCCCGAGCAGGCGATTACGATGCTTTTCACAGACGAGGCAGATCTCGCGGCCGGGTGGTCGAGCCTTACTGGCGATGCCGACGGCGGCTACTCCTTTGGCGTTTTCACCCGCATGGTCGCGGATGGCGCTCTGGCGATGAATCGTCTCCGCCTGGTCTGGACATCGCCGTTGATTCCGTTCGGCCCGCACGTTCTCCGTCGCGACCTGCCCGAAGAGCTGAAATCCCTGATTGCCGAATCGCTGATGGCGATGGCCGGCGAGGCGCCGGACGCTCTCGACTCGGTCGATGGATCGAGCATCGGCGGCGGCGGATTCGTGCCGGTCACGGCGCGTGATTATGCGGTCATACGTGAACTGGTCGCAGATACAGGCGGCTAGATCGTCGCGCCTAGGGGTATTGCGGCGGCCGTTTGATCTCGTCGCTGAGACGCGGACGCAAATAGAACTGGTCCCGAAGATCGAAGCTACCGGTCAACACGTAACCTATGGAGGGCGTGTAGGGGTAGTGCACTTCCGCCGTCACCAGGAACGAATTCTTTTGCTGCAACGCGGTTGGCAGCGTGATGCTGCCTCCCTTCGTCAGCGGCGTGGTGTGGCGCGCATCGCTCCACGCGACAGTCGCCTTGCCATCCTTGTCGATGCTCACGCCGGATACCCGGATCGTCAAAGAATTCACCGAGTAAGGAGCGACTACCGCTTCGGCAGCGTCCAGGATGTTGCTCATGTCGGTATTGGAGATCGTCTTCGACTGAGCCACCAGATCGCCGAGGGAACTGGCGACGTGCGTCACCTTGCGGCTAATGGTCAGCGCCTCGCTGATTTGGATGCCGCCGATGTAGAGAGTCATCATCAGGGGAAGCAGGAGTGCGAACTCCACGGCGGAGACGCCTGAGCGGTCCCGCGCTAGGCGCAGCAATGGCCGCGCCCAGCGGTCTCTGATCTTCTTCCCCGCCATCACCATGGAAATGGCTCGTTGCGGAACGCAGCCGTGGCAACGAGAAGATGCTTGCCGTTCGGCATGTTGGCCAGGTCATTACCCATTTGCGGAACGAACACCGGCCACTCGTAGTAGGCGCGCACGACTACGATGTCGCCGCCTTTTCCCGGCTCATACTTCTCGGTGACCTTGAGATTGCCGCTGCCATCGACCGGGACGCCGAGGTCGATGGAATCGAATGTCGTGTATTTGCGCACGTCTAGTTTCAGTCCGGCCGGGCAAGTGAACAGGGTCATGATCTGATTGCAGATCTGCGCCTTGAAATTGTTCGCATCGAAACCCTGTTGCTGGGCCTGTCCGGTTCGGATCAGGCGTGCCGAATTCGCGACCGCCGTTTCCATTGTCTGGCCCGCGAAGAAGAGGAGTGACGTCTCAATGATGGCGAACATCAATGCGAAGAAGGGAAGCGCCACGATGGAGAATTCGACGGCAGTCGCGCCACGCTCGTCGCGGCCGAAGCGGGCGAGACCCAACCTGGCTGCAACGCGGCCGGCGGTTCCCAATATCGATGCGGCGAATGATGACATGGCGAAAGCGACCCGGCAGCGCCGGGTGTAAAAGTCCGGCGCACGCTAGGTCGTAACAGGCAACAATTTAGGAACGGTTGCGGTGTTTGGCGAAAAACCGACGGGATGCAGTTACCTGCCGCTAACCACGTTCTAGCGCTGTGATGCGGTATCGGTGAGGGACCTCGCCGCCTGTATTTGCGAATTTGTCGAGTCGAAAGCACTGGCGCTGTCGCCGAGGGACAGGACCGGCGCGCAGTCGGGTGTGCACGAGAACGTTTGCCGCAGCGCGCGCCGATAGACCGTCACGACCTGGTCGTTCGAAGGCTCGACCGTCACGACTTCGTCCGCGATGGACTGGCCACTGTCGTCGAGCACGATCAGGTTGGTCGTGCCGTAGCTGTGGCCAGTGATGACCAGGGTCTGGCTATCCTGGATCGTTGCATCGGCGATCGCGGGATTGCCGACGATGACGACGCTGGCCGGCCGTGAGATATGAAGCACCTTGGCGCGGTCGACGATCACGGAGATCGGGTCGGCAGCTGCGGATTGGGATGTCACTACGACCAATGCGGCGAGTCCGGCGATGCTCAGCGGCACAATGTGCCGGGCTGGCGATCCGGTGAAAGACGGGAACATGGGACCTCCGCAGGGGTTCGCGATTGGAGGCAAGCCTAGGTCCGCATGGTGAACGAAGGCTTAAGGCCGGTTCCCGCTGGCGGAAGAAGGATGGCCGTGCATGCTCCAGTACATCGCGCGGATTTGCAGTGCATAGTGAAGGATTGCCTACCAGAAAATCGAGTTACTTTTGATAAACCATGGACCACCAGCCAATATATCGCGGAAATACAAGCAATTCAGATTATTAACTTTTTGTTATGCTTACTCATTAGTAATATAGTCCCGGATTTACACGCCCTGCTGTTAACCGGCTTTCAGGATTTCATCCGTAATGTCCGCCTCGGTCATGTCGCCGGCTATGCCGTGCACAGCCAGTGAATTTGAAACCTGATCTAGGAGTTCCAGCCATGAAGTCTCTTCTTACTCGCTTCGCCAACGACGAGTCCGGCGCGACCGCCGTTGAGTACGGCCTCATTGCCACGCTGATTGGCGTTGCCATCATCGCCGGCGCCACCGCCCTGGGCAGCAAGTTGAACTCGACGTTCAACACGCTCTCCACCAAGATGGGCTAAGCGTCGGCTAATATAGTCCGACGTTCTTCAATGAATGCCCGCGCGGCGAAGTACGCCGCGCGGCCAATGTTCCCGGCCCGGCACGCGGTACGATCACATGCGCGATCTTCTTCGTCGTTTCGTCGCAGATCAGTCCGGCGCCACGGCGATCGAGTACGCGCTGATAGGTACTCTGGTCAGTGCTGCAATCATCGGCGGGGCAGTGGCGTTGGGCAGCAAGCTGAACGTTATGTACACCGCCGTTGCAGACAAGGTGCCGGCGACCTGACGCTGCTTGACATTTACCGGCGCGGATAAAGGCCCCCTTAATCATCGCCGCCCTAGCGTTCTGGCGACATTGAGCGGAGCCATCCATGGTAGCCAGCCTCGTCCACTACATTCTCTTTGCAGCGTTTCCGCTGGGCATGGCCTATGCCGCTGCGTCGGACCTGCTGACAATGACGATCTCCAATCGGCTGACCATTGCCCTGGTCGCCGGATTCGTCGTCCTGTCGCCGCTCACCGGCATGGATCTCCAGACCTTTGGACTGCATTGGGCGGCGGGCGGCATTGTGCTGGCAGTCGCCTTCTTCTGCTTTGCCATGCGCTGGATCGGCGGCGGCGATGCCAAGCTCGCTGCTGCGGTCGCGCTCTGGTTGGGCTGGGAAAATTCAGTGGAGTTCATCGGGCTCGCGTCGATCTTCGGCGGCGCGTTGACTGTTCTGATTCTGAGCTTCCGGGCGTCGGTGCTGCCCGCCTACATCATTCGTCAGCCGTGGATCGCGCGGCTGCACGATGAATCGGCGGGCGTGCCATATGGGGTCGCGCTGGCCGCCGCCGCTCTCGTCACCTATCCGCACACGATCTGGATGCTGGTGGCGGTGAGTTAGGACGACTTCGCGCATACCGCGTCGTACTTGTCTTCGGCCGCGTTCATCTGTGAGCGCGATGCCGGAGCCGTTGATCTCGTAGGCTTTCGTTAATCAAGAGTTCTTACCTCTGGTTAACCATAAGTACACGATTGCCGGGCGAAACTGCCGGCAGTTGGTCGAGATCGGCCTTCGCTGAGGTTGCGTAAGATGAAGCTCTCGCGTGTCGCTGTTTTAGGGGTCGCTCTCGTGGCCGGCCTCATCGCTGCCGTGCTGGCGCTCAACTTGACTGCGCCGACCGAAGTCGTGACCGCGCCGGTCGAGGAAATAAAGGTCAACTCCGTGCCGGTCCTGGTCGCATCGCGCGACGTGCCGACCGGAACGACGCTGAACGCCAGCTCCGTGACGTGGCGCGATTGGCCGAAAGACAGCATCTCGCCGCGGTTTATCACCCGCGATTCGAGCAGCGATCCGATGGCGGACGTCGTCGGCGCCATCGCCCGCGCCACGTTTTACGAAGGCGAACCGATCAACGAGGCCAAACTGATTCGCTCGGATCGCGGCTTCATGTCGGCGATCCTGCCCGAAGGCAAGCGCGCCGTGGCGATCCGCATTGGGGCCGATACCAGTGCCGGTGGTTTTATTCTGCCCAACGACCACGTGGACGTCATCATGACGCGTCGCGTCGATCCGAGCTCCAGCGCAACTGGAAGCGAATACGTCACCGAGACGATCCTCAACAACGTCCGTGTGCTCGCCATCGACCAGACCATCGAGAAGGTCGCGTCCGCCGACAATGAAAACAACGATACCGTCATCGGCCAGACCGCCACCCTCGAACTGACGCCGCAGCAGGCGCAGATCATCACGGTAGCGCAGCAGATGAGCGACCGCCTCGCGCTCGCGCTGCGGAGCGTCACAGATTCCAATCATACGCCGGGCGATACCGCCGCCGACGCGGCGCATCTGATCGGCGGCACCAAGGGCAAAGGCGCCGTCACGGTCATTCGCGGTGGCGTTTCCCAGCAGGTGATGGGCCTCAAATAGTCATGGCGCGACCGGCGAACAATCAGGGGACTGCGAAGATGGTGCGGGATTTTCTTCGTAAGGCAGCGATCGGCGCTGCTGCGCTGCTCGCGCTCGCGGCCGTCGATGTCTCTTTCTCGGCGGTCTCGGCGCAGCCGTTGACGCTGGACAACTCGGCCAATCGCACCGTCAAGGTTGGCCTTAACAAGTCGATCGTCATCGACCTGCCGCGCGACGCGCGAGACATCCTGGTCTCGAACCCGGTCATTGCCGACGCGGTCATTCGCACGCCGCGACGCATCTACGTCACAGGCATTGCGATCGGGTCATCGAACGTCATCGTCTTCGATCGCGCCGGTCAGCAGATCGTCTCGCTCGAACTCGAGGTGGAACGCGACACCTCGACGCTCTCCACGATGCTCCGGCGTTTGATCCCCGGATCGGACATCAACGTGGAGATCATCACTGACAACATCGTGCTCTCCGGCGCGGTGCGCAACGCTGCCGATTCGCGGCGCGCGCAGGATATCGCCAACATCTTTGCCAACGGCGGCGCCCAGGCCCAGCCCGCTGGCGGCGGCGGCGGCAGCAGCGGCGGTGGAGCAGCCGCCGGCGGTACGACTATTTCGCTGAGCACCGGCCCGCAGGCGACGCCGACGAGCTCGGTAGTGAACCTGCTCAATATCGAGGGCGAGGACCAGGTCCACGTCAAGGTAACGGTTGCCGAGATCCAGCGGAATATCGCCAAGCAGCTGGGCATTGAAATGTCCGGCACCTTCGATGTTGGCGAGTTCGCCGCCAAGGTGGTGACCGGCAATCCTTTCGCCATTGCCAACAAGAGCCTGTCCGACAACGCGCTGACTGGCGGTTGGTCCAAGAGCGACAGCAACAATCTCGCCGTGACTCTCCGCGCTCTCGAGCAGACCGGAACGATCAAGACGCTGGCGGAGCCGACGCTGACGGCCATCTCCGGCGAAACGGCATCCTTCCTTGCTGGCGGTGAATTCCCCGTGCCGACAGGGCGCGATCAGAACGGCAATATCACGATCGAGTTCAAGCCGTTCGGTGTCGCCCTCGGTTTCACGCCGGTCGTGCTCTCGGAAGGCCGCATCAGTCTGCGCGTGAAGACCGAGGTGTCTGAGGTCTCGAACGAGGTCACAGTGTCTTTCGGCGACATCAGTATTCCCGGCCTCAAGGTGCGTCGCGCCGAAAGCACGTTGGAATTGCCCTCCGGCGGTTCGATGGTCCTTGGCGGCCTGCTCCAGGACAGCGTGCGCCAGTCGATCGGCAAGCTGCCGGGCCTCGGCGACCTTCCGGTTCTCGGCCCGCTGTTCCGCAGCCGGGATTTCCAGCGCAACGAGTCGGAGTTGGTCATCATCGTCACGCCCTATCTGGTCAAGCCAGTCGCGCGTTCGGCGCTCGCCACGCCGGACCAGGGATACGTGACGTCCAGCGACGCAAACGCGAATTTCCTTGGCGACCTCAACCGGGTGTACGGCACGCAGGGCAACCGGGCGCCGGCGGGTACATACCAGGGCAATTACGGTTTCATCATCGAGTGAGCGCCGGCAGGCAGCAACGGAGCCTTACGTCATGACTACCGCGTCGTTCATATCAACTAGCCGCAGGCTGCGCGCAGCGTCTCTGGCCGCGGCCTCGGCGGGCGCCATTCTCGTCGCGCTTGCCGGCTGTAGCAGTTCGGCGCAGCAGCTCAAGACTGGCGGCATTCCCGACGACTACCGCCACAATCATCCCATCGCCGTAGAGGAGATGATTGAATCGATGGATATCCCGGTCGGGCAGGACACGGCCCGGCTCACGCGCGCCACCGCGTCTACCGTCGCCGGCTTCGGGCAGAAATTCGCAGCCAGCGGATCGTCGCTCATCGCGGTCGTCGCGCCTTCCGGCTCGCCCAATCAGGTTGCCGCCGCCGGCATTGCGGTCCAGATCGAGGATGTGCTCCGCGTCTCGGGTGTCAACCCGCGCGCCATCGAATACCGCGTCTATCGCGCGGGTCCAGAGGAGCGTAACGCGCCCATCCGCATCGCCTACAACCGCATCGTCGCGCACACCGCGCCCTGTGGCCCTTGGCCTGACCAACTCGGCGAGAATGGCGAAAACCGCAACTACTTCGAGTTCGGCTGCTCCAGCCAGCAGAACCTGGCGGCCATGGTCGCGAGCCCGCTCGACCTTCTCTATCCACGCGGCATGACGCCCGCGGATGCCACGCGCCGTGCCAACGTTCTCGAAAAGTACCGCAGCGGCGCACCCTTCACCTCGGATCTCTCCCGTGAAAAAGGTGGCAGCGTCGCACAGGGGGTAGGCAACTAATGAGCGATCTTGCTCTTCAGGCGCCGGAGCCGACACCCGGGCAGGAGCCTGCCCGGGCAACCGTCGATGTCCGGCCCGTCCCGCGCATTTCAATCCAGGCGTTCTGCGAGTCGCCCGACGTCGCGGCGCGCATCGAAGCGGCCGCGGGCGACCGGCGGATGGCGCGTGCGCACGTCAAGGTCCACACCGGCGGTATCCTTGCTGCCGTCGAATTCTACCAGGCCGCCGCGACGCCGAACTTGATCATCGTGGAGACCAAGCTGCCACGGGATCGCCTCGAGGCCGAGCTCGAAAATCTCGCCTCGGTCTGCGATCCCGGCACCAAGGTCGTCGTCATCGGCCACGCCAATGACGTCGAGCTGTACCGCAGCCTGATCCACAAAGGCATCAGTGAATATCTGGTGGCGCCCGTCGACATGATCGGCGTCATCCGCACCATCGCCGACCTTTACGTCGACCGCTCGACCCAGCCGCTGGGCCGCACCATCGCTTTCATCGGCGGCAAGGGTGGCGTCGGCTCGTCCATGGTTGCGCACAACGTTGGCTGGGCCATCGCGCGCGCTTTTCAGAGCGATGTTGTCGTCGCCGATCTTGATCTCGCCTTCGGCACGGCCGGCCTCGATTTCAATCAGGACCCGACGCAGGGGATCGCCGAGGCGGTCAATTCGCCCGATCGCATCGACGACAATTTCTTCGATCGTCTGCTTGCCAAGTGCTCCGATCATCTGTCGCTGCTCGCGGCGCCTGCTACGCTGGATCGTACCTACGATTTTGGCGAGAACGCTTTCGAGCAGGTCATCGACATTGCTCAGGCCGGCGTGCCCGCTGTCGTGCTCGACCTGCCGCATTCCTGGACCGCATGGGCGCGCAAGACTCTGCTGGCCGCCGACGAGATAGTGATCACCGTCGAGCGTGATCTGGCGAACCTGCGGAACGCCAAGAATCTTGTCGACATGCTTCGTCAGGTTCGGCCCACCGATGTGCCGCCGCGGCTGATAGTCAACAAGAGCGGCCTCGCCAAGCGCCCGGAGATCAAGATCGAGGATTTTTCGACCGCCCTGGCGCTCGAACCGACCGCTGTGATTCCCTTCGACGCGCTATTGTTCGGCACCGCAGCCAACAATGGCCAGATGATCGCCGAGGCCGATCCGAAGAGCCCCATCGCCGCGACCTTTGAAACTATCGCCCGCACGGTTACCGGTCGCGTCGAAGTGCGCCGGCCGAAGGGCGGCGCACTGGCGCCTTTGCTTGCTCGCTTCCGCGGCAAGAAAAGCGCCTGACGGAGCACTGATCGATGTTCGGCAAGCGTGGCACCGAGGGTCCTGGCGAGCCGCCGGTCGCAAAAACGACGTCCGAGCCGTCTGCCGCCGACCCTGCGGCGCCGCGCGCTGCGGAGGCTTCGAAGGCGGACGCGCCGCAACCGAAGCCTGTCACCGCCGCCCCGCCACCGCCCGCACGCGCCGTTGTGCCGGAGCCATCGCGCACCCGCGCCTCGACTGACGGCATCCGCCGCTCGGAGAATTTCTACGACATCAAGTCGACCGTCTTCGCGGCCCTGATCGATACCATTGACCTGTCGCAACTCGCCCGTCTCGATACCGAGTCGGCGCGCGAGGAAATCCGCGACATCGTCAACGACATCATTGCTCTCAAGAACATCGTGATGTCGATTGCCGAGCAGGAGGACCTGCTCGAGGACATCTGCAACGACGTTCTCGGTCTCGGTCCCCTGGAACCGCTGCTGGCGCGGGACGACATCTCCGACATCATGGTCAACGGCGCGTTCCGCACCTACATCGAAGTAGGCGGCAAGGTGCAGGAAACCAACGTCCGCTTTCGTGACAACTCGCAGCTGATGAACATCTGCCAGCGCATCGTCAGTCAGGTCGGTCGCCGGGTCGATGAGTCGAGCCCGATTTGCGATGCCCGCCTGCCCGACGGCAGCCGCGTCAACGTCATCGCACCGCCGCTGGCGATCGACGGGCCCACCCTCACCATCCGAAAGTTCAAGAAGGACAAGCTGACCCTCGATCAGCTCGTCAAGTTCGGCACCATCACACGCGACGGGGCGACGGTGCTGGAAATCATCGCGCGCAGCCGCTGCAACGTGCTGGTTTCCGGCGGCACGGGCTCCGGCAAGACGACACTTCTCAACTGCCTTACCGGCTTCATCGAGCACGACGAGCGCATCATCACCGCCGAGGACGCCGCGGAGCTCCAGCTTCAGCAGCCCCATGTCGTCCGCCTGGAAACCCGCCCCCCCAACATCGAGGGCGAGGGCGAGATCACCATGCGCGATCTCGTCAGAAACTGCCTGCGCATGCGCCCCGAGCGCATCATCGTCGGCGAGGTGCGTGGACCGGAGGCGTTCGATCTCCTGCAGGCGATGAACACCGGCCATGACGGGTCGATGGGCACACTGCACGCCAACAGCCCGCGCGAAGCCATGTCGCGCCTTGAATTGATGATCACCATGGGCGGCTTCTCCCTTCCGTCAAAGACAATCCGCGAAATGATCGCGGGCTCGATCGACGTCATCGTTCAGGTCGAGCGTCTGCGTGATGGCACACGCCGCATTACCCACATCACCGAAGTGGTCGGCACCGAAGGCGATGTCATCACTACGCAGGACGTCTTCGTGTTCGATATTACGGGCGAGGACCAGAATGGCCGCATCATTGGCCATCATCGTTCGACCGGCATCGGCCGTCCGAAGTTCTGGGAGCGCGCTCGTTACTTCAACGAGGATGTCCGCTTGGCGAACGCCCTCGATTCCGCCAACGCCGAGGCGCCTGACATCATGATGCAGGGTCGCTGATGTCTTTGACCATGCTGCTTGCGGTGACCGTGCTGGCGATGTTGAGCGCCGGCGGGCTGGCGTATGCGTTTCTCTACGATCGCATCCAGCGCGAAAACACCACCGATCGCCGCGTCGGGATGGTCCAGGGCACCAGCGTCGACAGCATCGCCCAGCAGCGTAGCAGGGCCGCCAATTCGTCGCGCCGCCGCAAGTCGGTTCAGGAGACGCTGAAGGAAGTCGAGGAGCGCGAGAAGGCACGTGCCAAGCACAGCAAGGCTCCGCCGCTGAAGCTCCGCATGGAGCAGGCCGGCCTTTCGTGGTCGCGCCGCACGTTCATCATCATCAGCCTGGTGTGCGGCTTTGTCTTCTACGTCATTGCCTGGATTGGCGGGCTGCCCCTCTACGCCGCCGCCGCCATTGGCGTTGCCGGCCTGCTCGGTCTGCCGCGCTGGATTGTCAATTTCCTGCGCAAGCGCCGTATCGCGAAATTTCTCGATGAATTTGCCAATGCCATGGACGTCATCGTCCGCGGCGTGAAAGCCGGCCTGCCGCTTAACGATTGTATCCGCATTATCGCCGAGGAATTTGCCGAGCCGGTCAAATCCGAATTCAAGCATATCGCGGAAACGCAGGCTCTCGGGGTCACGCTCGCCGATGCGGTTAGCAAGCTGCCAGAGCGCGTTCCCGTGCCCGAGACGAATTTCTTTGCCATCGTCGTCTCCATTCAGCAGCGCGCTGGCGGCAATCTCGCGGAAGCGCTCAACAACCTGTCGCGGGTGCTGCGCGAGCGCCGTCAGATGAAGGGCAAGATCAAGGCGATGAGCATGGAGGCCAAGGCCTCCGCCGCGATCATCGGCATCCTGCCGGTCGTCGTGATGACGATGGTTTACCTCACCAGCCCTGAATACATCATGCTGTTGTTCCGGGTGCCGATCGGCAATGTCATCCTGGGTTTTGCCGCCTTCTGGATGTTCCTGGGCATCATGGTGATGCGCAAGATGATCAACTTCGATTTCTAGGGGAGGCGGCCGTGTTTCAGTTGATTTACGACGCCTTGACCAGTCCCCAGTTTCTGATCGCATTGTTTTCGGCGTTGGCGGTCTTCGCCACTGTCTTCACGCTGGTTCAACCGCTGTTCGAGCGTGATCGTTTGGGCGCCCGCATCAAGGCGGTGGCGCTGGAGCGCGAGGCCATCCGCGCGCGCGAACGTGCCCGTCTCGCTGCCGAGGCGAACCGGGCAAGCCTTCGCCGGGAGCCGAAGGTTTACATGCAGCGCGTGGTTGATCGGTTCAATCTTCGCAAGGCGCTCGCCGATGAGAACACCGTGGCCAAGCTGCGCATGGCCGGCTTCCGCGGACAGGCGCCGCTGGTCGTATTCCTCTTCGCCCGCGTCACGCTGCCACTGCTGTTTTTTGCCGTCGCGCTTTTCTACATTTTCGTTCTGACCGAACTCAACCAGCCGACGGCGATCAAGCTCGCGATCTGCATTGGCGTCGCCTATGCCGGGTTCTACGCGCCTAACCTCTACGTATCGAACGTGGTCACCAAGCGGCAGCAGTCGATCCGGCGGGCGTGGCCGGATGCGCTCGACCTTTTGCTCATCTGCGTCGAATCGGGCATGTCGGCCGAGGCCGCCTTCCGCAAGGTGTCCGAGGAAATCGGCCAGCAGTCGGTCGAACTCGCCGAGGAACTGACGCTCACCACCGCCGAGCTGTCCTATCTGCCGGCGCGTCGCCAGGCGTACGAGAATCTCTCCAGGCGAACCGGCCTTGAGCAGGTCAAATCCGTGATGACCAGCCTCATTCAGGCTGAGCGCTACGGCACGCCGCTCGGTAACACGTTGCGCGTGCTCGCCCAGGAGAACCGCGACCAGCGCATGACCGAGGCCGAGAAGAAGGCAGCCGCGCTTCCGCCGAAGCTGACTGTTCCGATGATCCTGTTCTTCCTGCCGGTGCTGATGGCGGTCATTCTGGGCCCGGCCGGCATTCAGATCAGCGGCGCCGCGATTCCCTAGAGGCAGGATTCGACGTTGAGGCATCGGAGCGGCAGTGCCTCGCCTTTGCCACGACCTAAGCGGGCGACGGACCGCGTCAGCCTTTCGATGAGTTGGGCTTTGCCTTACCGCCAGATTGCAGCGCCTGCCAGGTATTGCGCTGCGCCAGCATGTCCTTGAGGTAGGCGATATTCGCCTTGGCCTGCTGGGGCGAGATCTCGGCGCCGGCAATTTGCTCGGCTTCGTCAAACCGGCCCTGCAGGCCGACGACCAGCGCCAGGTTCTGGCGCACGCGGCTGTCGGCGCCGGGGGTAGCCATCGCCTTGCGCAGCAGCTTCTCTGCTTCCGGCAGTTCGCCGGTCAGCGTGTACGACATGCCGAAATTGGAGAGCACGCTCGGCTCGTCAGGCTTGAGGTCCAGCGCCTGCGCATAGAGTCGGCGCGCATCGGCGTGGTTGCCCATCTGGTCGAGGATTGCCGCTTCGGCCGAGGCCAACTGCCAGTCGGGTCGGTCTGGCGTTTGTGCGCGGCGGATGGCGCCGAGCGCGCGTTCGAGATCGCCGGCAGTGGCGAGCGCCTTGCCATAGGCGGCGAGTACGTCGCGGTCTTCGGGATAGTAGATCACCGCCTTCTGCAACACCGCAACCGCCTGGTCCGCGCGGTTGGTGCGGCGGAGCGCACCGGCATAGTTGAGCGCGACTTCGCGGCTCTTCGGCTCGGCGGCGTAGCGTTGCCCCCAGTAGGTGACCGCCTGCTCGAATTCTTCCTGCGTCATCGGCTGGCTGATCGAGCCGGTAGTCGCCGGATCAACCTTCTTCGGCGAGGCGCAGCCCCCGAGTGCAAGGATCATTGTAAGGGGAAGGATCGCCGCGCTGTGCATCAGGCGGTGCGTCAGGCGAGGGGCGGTACGGTCGGTCATGTGGGTGGACGGACTCCCCGGGAACACATGCCTGATCAATATTCTGTTAACCCTAATGCTTGGTTAAGGCGGTGCTCCCACGCCCGGATACCGCGGGGATTGTCGGAATGCCGTAGTGCCGCCATGATCGTTGGACCCGCCGCCTTTCTGCCCCTGGAGATGTCTCGTGCCCGATTGCCTTTTGCCCGCCGACAGCGGCGAACCTGCGATTCCCGTTCACGGGGTGCCCAGGGCCGGACTCGCCGCTCTGGGCACGATCGCGGGGGAGCGCGCCGCGGCTTGGGCAAATGCCACCGGCTTTGCCGCGTCGGCCGGCGAAATCTGCCTCGCGCCGGGCGGGGAGGGCGGCCCGGCTGTCGTTCTCTTCGGTCTCGGCGATAGCGATGGCGCGCCGTCACTGCTGCCCGGCAAATTGCCCGCAGGCCTGCCCGCGGGGACTTACAGCCTTGCCTCTGGATTCCCGGATCCGGCGCTGGCGAGCCTTGCTTGGGCGCTCGGGTCCTATCGCTTCCGCCGCTACCGCGACGACGCCCACGCGCCTCGCCGGCTCGTCTTGCCGGCCGATGTCGATGCCGCGGACGTTGGCCGCATCGCCGATGGCGTCTGGCTGGCGCGCGACCTCGTCAATACAGCACCCAACGATCTCGGCCCTGCCGAACTCGCCGAGGCTGCCCGCGACCTCGCCACCAAGCACGGCGCGGTCTTCTCCGAGATCGTCGGCGAGGGGCTGCTGCTCGACAACTTCCCGCTCATCCATGCCGTCGGCGCCGCCGCCACCGAGCAGCGCGCGCCGCGCCTCGTCGATATCGTCTGGGGCGATGCAGACAATCCGTCCCTCACCATCGTCGGCAAGGGCGTCTGCTTCGATACCGGCGGCCTCGATATCAAGCCCGCATCCGGCATGCTGCTGATGAAGAAGGACATGGGCGGCGCCGCCAACGCTCTCGGCCTCGCCCACATGATCATGGATGCTGGCCTGCCGGTCCGCCTGCGCGTCCTCATACCCGCCGTCGAGAACGCCATTTCTGCTGCCGCCTTCCGGCCGGGTGACATCTTCACGAGCCGCAAGGGCATCACCGTCGAGATCGGCAACACCGATGCCGAAGGGCGGTTGGTGCTCGCCGATGCGCTTGCGCTCGCCGCCGAGGACGAGCCTGACATGATCGTGGACCTTGCCACGCTCACCGGCGCCGCCCGCGTCGCGCTGGGCCCCGAGGTGGTCCCGGTTTACACGCGCGACGATACGCTCGCCGCCGACCTCGCCACCCATGCCGCCGCGGTCGCCGATCCGGTGTGGCGCATGCCGCTTTGGATGCCTTACATGGCCATGCTCGACTCCCGCGCAGCCGATATCAACAACGCCGGCGCCGGCGGTCATGCCGGGTCGATCACGGCCGCGCTCTTTCTCTCCCGCTTTGTGCCGGACGCCCAGCGCTGGCTGCACGCCGATATTTTCGCCTGGACCCCCTCGGCAAAACCCGGCCGCCCGGAGGGCGGCGAGGCTCAGGCGATCCGGGCCCTCTACGATCTCATCAAGCAGAAGGGGCCGCGGCGGAAATAGATCCGCTCCCGGCCTCCGCGA
Organism: uncultured Alphaproteobacteria bacterium; assembly: GCA_963798195.1. Classification (GTDB taxonomy): domain Bacteria; phylum Pseudomonadota; class Alphaproteobacteria; order Rhizobiales; family Kaistiaceae; genus CAVSRC01. The sequence goes on from CAWCSF010000004.1 coordinate 207,617, forward strand.
TTAACCGCGCTTGCCGCTCCCGCTTGCATCTGCCCGATCCGACCGCCAAGGTTAGTTCGGTCCCGAAACGATCTCGGGTCGCGACGGGGGAATTGGGAATGCCTGCCGAGTTCCGGCCGAGTCAGGCTTTGCGCCTGTGGCACGACGTGATCTTCGATCTCGTTCGCGATGGCGAGCAGGACCTCACCACCCGTCAGCTGGCGGTGCTGCTGACGGTCTATCTCGAACCCCCGCCCCATACCGTCCGGGGCCTCGCCGCAAAGCTCGGTGTTACCAAGCCGGTCGTCACCCGCGCCCTCGATACGATGGGGCGCCTTGGCCTGCTGACCCGCCGTCGCGACGAGACCGACCGCCGCAACGTTCTCGTCCAGCGGACGCTGGAAGGCGCGCTCGCCGTGGAACGCCTCGGCGATGCGGTTGTTGCCCGCTACCGGCAATTGCCGCCGTAGCCTTTCACCCCGAGACACTCCGCGGCTTCCGGTCCCTCGCGTCGTCCTGTAACTGTTGTCTCAACGAGGCTGCGCCGCCGAGGCCTTCGTATTGGGAGACGTCGGTGGGTCCGCAAGAGGGCGGCAATAACAGACAAAAAGGGGAGTTCGGTGAGCGAGTCGATCGGGCAGGATACTCTGGACAAGCTGAAGGCGTGCAGCACCGCGACGCTCACCACCCAGCTCTTCCATCGCAATTTCCGTCAGCAGTTCCTCGTTGGCCTCCGCCCCCTCAACCCCGATGTCGCTCCCTTTGCTGGCGAGGCGTTCACCTTGCGCTTCATTCCTTCGCGCGAGGACAAGGACTGGGATCTGGGTGATCTTCACAAGCGCGGTGAGGACAACATGCAGTGGGAGGCCGTCGAGGCCATTGGCTCCGGTCAGGTGATGATGATCGACAGCCGCGGCGATGTTCGCTCCGCCTCGGCAGGCAACATGCTTTTGACGCGCATGATGCGGAAGGGCGTCGCCGCCGCGGTCACCGACGGCGCTTTCCGCGATGGCACCGAGATCGCGCGCATGAATTTCCCCGCCTATTGCGCTGCCAATACCGCGTCGACGCGGCCGTCCTTCCACCGCGCCGTCGACATGCAGCTTCCCATCGGTTGCGCCGGCGTCGCCGTCTATCCCGGCGACATCGTCGTCGGCGATAGCGATGGCGTCGTCGTCATCCCGCGCCAGGCCGCCGTCGAGATCGCCGATGCGGGCTTTGAGCAGGAGCAGCGCGAGAAATTCCTCTTCACCAGAATCGATGCAGGCGCGCCGCTCTGGGGCACCTATCCGCCCAACGAGGCGACGCTGAGCGAATACGCCGCCTGGCGCCAGAAGAACGCCCGCTAGGAGACGGCCGGTGACACCCGCCGCGAAGGCCGAGGCGCTCATTCGCCGCTATTTTGACGCCTGCAACGCTGCGGATCATGCCGCGCTGGTCGCCTGCTTCACGCCCGATGCGGTCCACTACTTCCCGCCGGGCCTGCCGGGCGCGCCGTGGCGGAGCGCCGAGGCGATCGCCGACGGCTGGGTCTGGTGCGTGGCGAACCTCGGCTCGCGCTGGACGATCGAGAAGGTTCTCGCCGCCCCGGATGGCCGCGAGGCGGTGATCGAATGGACTCACTGGAAGACCGCTCGCGACGAAGTCCTGCGCGGCGACGAGTGGTACATTTTCAACGACGACATCACCCGCATCGCCGAGATCCGAGCCTACTACGCTTCACCCGTCGACAAGGCGCAGCCGGTGAACGGTCTCCACGACTTCAACTATCGCGGTCGCGGCTACCACACGGCGCCGCCGTCGCCGGTGCCGGAGAACATGAAGAAGAAATGATCGCGCATAAACGCATCCTGATCACCGGAGCTGCCGGCATCGTCGGAACCGGCATGCGCCCCCACCTCGCCAGGGCTTTTCCTGAAATCGTCCTCGTCGATCACAAGCCGGCCGCCGGCCTCGCGCCCAACGAGAAGCTGATCGTCGGCGATATCGCCGATCCGGCGTTGGTCTCCGAGGCGATGGCGGGTGTCACCGGCGTGGTCCATCTTGCCTGTGCCTACGGGCCGGGCATTGGCTTCGAGCAGATGCTCGACACCAATTACCGGGCCTTCATCCTCCTGCTCGATGCCCTGGTGCGCGAGGGGGGCCAGAGCTTCGTCTTCACCAGCAGCAACCACGGCTGGGGCTACTACCCGCGCGGCAGCATCATCGGCGTCGACAAGCCGCCGCGCCCGGATAGCTGGTACGGCATCGCAAAGATTTTCGGCGAGGCGCTGCTCGCCCACTATGCCGACACGCATAGTTTCAGCGGTGTGTCTCTGCGTATCGGCAATGCCCATGCCGAGGTTGGCGACGAGCGCCGCACCCATATGTGGATCAGCCATCGCGATCTCGCCGAGTTGACGCGGCTGGCGCTCGTCTCGGGCGCCCCCGGCCATCGCGCCGTATTCGCCACGGCCGATTGCGCCGATCCTTTCTTCGACAATTCCGGCCTTGCCGCGCTCGGCTTCGTTACCCGCGACCGGCCGGAAGACAATCTCGCCGACCCGGCCATCGCCGGCGAGCCGCGGGCGCCGGGCATCGGTGGCGAAGCGGTCGGTGGCGGCTATGTCGAGGAGAGCTTCAGGGGCTCGATCGAGGCGTGGCGAAAGTCGAACATCCAGGCAGGCTAGGCGATCCATCATGTATATCGGCGAACAACTGATCGATCCGACGGAGGATCGGCTGCGCCTCTCAGCCCAGCTCGGCGTTTCCCATGTTGTCATCGACAGCCGGCCGAACCGGCAGATCACCGGCGAAGACGGCTCCTGGAAGGCGGACAGGGTCGCGGCCCAGCGGAGATGGATCGCTGGCTTCGGCCACGAACTGGAAGTACTCGCCCTCGATGTCGGCTCCATTCTGGTCGACAGCCTGCGTCACCGCGAAAAGGCCGAGGCCAGGGCCGAAGAATTGCGCGCCAACATCCGCGCTGCCGGCGAGGGCGGCGTGGGCACCGTCAAGTTCAACCTTCAGATGATCGGCATCACCCGCACCGGCCTCAGCGATGGTCGCGGCGGCGTCCAGTGCAGCACCTTTCGCTACGCTGACTACACGCCCGCTTCCGACGCGGAGTATTCCTATTGGGGTGTCGGCTATCCGGCGAGCACCGGCAAGGATGCGCCCAGGCTCGAGAAGGCAACCGCGACCAGCGGTCAGCTTCGCCCGGATCAGGCTGGCGCCATCGACGCCGAAGCCGCGTGGTCGGCCATTGGCTGGCTCGTCGAACAGCTTCTGCCTACGGCCGAGAAGGCCGGCGTGCGTCTCGCCATCCATCCCCACGATCCCGCTTTCCCCAAGGGCGGGCTGGGCGGCGTCGAGCATGTCGTCGGCTCCATAGAGGGCATGCGCAGGCTCATTGCGCTCGCACCGGAGAGCCCGAGCCTCGGCTTTAACTTCTGTCAGGGCACCATCGCCGAAATGTCGGACAGCCCGAGTGACTACGTGCTCCGCGCCATCGCCGAGTTCGGCCCGGCCGGCAAGATCTTCATGGTCCACTTCCGCAACATCCGCGGCGGTTATCTCGATTTCATGGAGACGCTGCCCGATGACGGCGATGTCGACATGGCCGCCTGCATCCGCGCCTATCGTGCCGCCGGCTACAAGGGTATCCTCTGCCCTGACCATGTGCCGCTGTCGCCGCTCGATCCCGGCCGTGAGCGCTTTTTCTCCTTCGCCCTGGGTTTCACCAGGGCCCTCCTTATGGCGTCGCCCTAGATGTTTGCCGATTGCGTTCTCGATATCCGCTCGGCCTTCGGGGAATCGCCGATCTGGCATGAGGTCGAGCAGGCGCTGTACTGGATCGATGGCGGCGCCCCCTCGGTCAACCGCTTCGATCCGTCGACCGGCGTCAACCGGGTCTGGCCCATGCCCGAACCGATCGGTACGCTCGCCTTTGCCGATGACGGCCGTCTCGTCGTCGCGTTGAAGTCCGGAGTCCAGCTCTTCGATCCGCAAACCGGCGCGCTCGAATTTCTGGTCGATCCCGAGCCGTCACGTCCCGACAATCGCCTGAACGACGGCCGCTGCGACCGGCGCGGCCGCCTCTGGGTCGGCTCCATGCTCGATCCGATCGATCCCGCCAGGGCGCCGGGCCAGCTTCACTCGGTCAGCGGCCGCACAAGCCGCACCTGGGCGGACGGCCTTGTCACCAGCAACGGCGTTGCCTTCAGTCCTGACGACCGCATCATGTACCACTCCGATTCCTTCGTCGGCTGCCGCACGATCTGGGCCTACGATTTCGACATCGACGACGGTGTTATCTTCAACAAGCGCATCTTCGTCGACACGAACGGTTTGGGCGGTCGGCCGGATGGCGCCACGGTGGATACCGACGGCTGTTACTGGAGCGCCTCCAACGATGGCTGGTCGGTCATCCGCTACACGCCGCAAGGCAAGGTCGACCGCACCGTGCAGGTGCCCGTCCGCTGGCCGTCGATGCCGTGCTTTGGTGGCCGCGACCTGAAGACCTTGTTCATCACCTCGCTGAGTCGTCCGGGGGCAGACATTCGTGACCAGCCGATGGCGGGGTCGATTTTCGCCGTGGACCTCGCGATCGCCGGCCTCCCCGAAGCGCGCTTCCGCACCGCTGGCTGAGCCGTAGCAGCGCGGCCCATTGCGCGCGGGACGCGCCTCCCTCATTCTCCCGACCGGGAACGCCCGATGACCGACCTTGATCCGCGCCTGAACGCTTTTCGCCCTGACCTCGCCGACGCTCGCCTGAAGGGCAAGGTTGAGTCGGCCCGGTTTGTCGACGGCACGCCGCGACGCGTCGTTGCCGCAGCGGCCCCGATGAAGCGCAAGCCGGCTCCCGATGCGACCGTGGAAAGCGAAATGCTCCGCGGCGAAGCCTTCACTGTGTTCGACGAGACCGGCGAGGGCTGGTCGTGGGGCCAGCTGGAGACCGACGCCTATGTCGGCTACGTGCCGACCGACGCGCTTGGACCCCTGACGCCCGAGCCGACGCACCGCGTCGCCGCGCTGCGCACGTTCGTCTATCCCGGTCCTGATCTGAAGCTGCCGCCGCTAATGTGTCTGTCGCTGGGAGCCCGCGTGGCGCTCGCTGGCGAAGCCGAGACTCGCGGCGTACGCTATCGCATTCTGGCTGGCGGCGAGGGCACCGTCGTCGAAGCCCACGTCGTCCCACTGGACGCCCCGACCGACAACGATTTCGTCGCGCTCGCGGAGCGCTTCCTGAACACGCCCTATCTCTGGGGCGGGCGCACCAGCCTCGGCCTCGATTGCTCCGGTCTGGTGCAACTGTCCCTCATGGCGGCCGGCCACGCGGTGCCCCGCGATGCCGATCTTCAGGAGAAGGCGATCGGTCAGGCAGTGGAGGGCGGTACGGCCGACCTCCAGCGCGGCGACATCGTTTACTGGCCGGATCACGTCGCCATCATGATCGATGGCGAATACATGGTCCATGCCAGCGGTCGCGACATGGCCGTGGTGATCGAGCCGCTGCACGACGCAACCGAGCGCATAGGGGCGGTGCGGACCGTCCGCCGGCTGGCCTGATTGCAAACGGGAAGGGCCGAGAGACGGCGCTGACGCGCCGTCTCGATTCGAGCGTCGGTTAGCTGAAGACGCCGAAAAGGTACAAAAGAATGATGATGGGGATCGGTATGCCGAGTAACCAGAGCAGGATGCCGCGCATTGTCGTCTCCTTGGGACGGTTTCAAGTGCGCCATTAACCCGGCAGACAGCCTCCGGGTTCCATCCTTCAGTATCCGCTGCTGCGATCCACAAGATTTTGCAGTGGCTCGCCGGCCTCGAAAGCCTCGATTTGCCGAAGGATCGCGGGCGCCAGTGCCGCCGGTGAACTCCACGCCGCGCAGTGCGGCGTGATCACCAGATTGTCGGTGGCCCAAAGCGGACTCGCCGCGGGAAGGGGCTCCACCTCGAACACGTCCAGGCTGACGCCGCCGAGAATCTTGGCGTCGAGCGCCGCTACGATATCGGTTTCCACCTGAAGACCGCCGCGCCCGGCATTGATCACCACAGGCCCGCCGCCCGGTCCGTCTTTCGCCAGCTTGCGGAACAGCGGCATGGCCAGAATGCCGCGCGTTTCATCCGTCAACGGCAACAGGGAAACGAGAATGTCCGTCCGCGCCAGGAACGCATCGAGCCGCTCGTGTCCCGCAAACATTTCGACTCCGTCCATGGGTGTTCCGCGCCGGCTCCAGCCGGCGATCTGGAAACCGATCGGGTTTAACGCCACCGCCGCGGCGCGGCCGAGTACGCCCATGCCCATGATGCCAACGCGCACCTCATGCGCCGCCGGCTGCGGCAATTCCTTCCACGTCCGCTCGCGCTGGAGGCGATCGTATGCGCGCTGCTGCCGGTGATGCAGCAGCACCTGCAGCACCACCCACTCGGTGATCCTTTCGGTCAGGTCGCTGTTGACGACGCGCACGATCGGCACATCAGGGAGATCAGGCTGGAAGATGAGGTGATCGACGCCGGCTCCGAGCGAGAAGATCACCTTGAGGTTCGGCAGCGCTGCCAGCACGCCGGGCGGTGGCTTCCAGCCCAACGCATAGCCGACCGCTTCCGGCTCCGGCACGTCCGGCCACACGAACACCGGCCGTTCCGGATCGACTGCGCGGATCGGTGCAGCCCATGGCAGGGGATCCCATTCGGTGTTGGCGACCAGGATCGCATTCGCCTTCATCGTGGGCTTCTCGATTTTCGCTAAGCTACTGAGCTACAACGCCTTCCGGCGCCGTGGCGATGTCGAAGGCGGCGGCCATCAGCGCCCGGGTGTAGGCAGTCTGCGGCTGGTCGAAAACCTTCGCCGCCGCGCCTTGCTCGACCACCTTGCCGGCGCGCATCACCATGATGTCGTTGGCAAGTGCGCGCACGACCTTCAGGTCGTGACTGATGAACAGGTAGGCGAGGTCGTGCCGTCGCTGCAGGTCGCGGAGCAGATCGACCACCTGCGCCTGCACGCTCATGTCGAGCGCCGACGTCGGCTCGTCGAGCATTACGAATTTCGGCTCCAGCACCATCGCGCGCGCCACGGCGATGCGCTGCCGCTGCCCGCCGGAGAATTCGTGCGGATAGCGGTTGCGGGTCGCCGCGTCGAGGCCGACTTCCTCGAGTGCTTCCGCCACCCGCCGCTCGCGGTCCGCGGCCGAAAGGTTCGGCGCATGCACCTTCAGGCCCTCGCCGACTATGTCGCTGATCGACATGCGCGGGCTGAGCGAGCCGTAGGGGTCCTGGAAGACGATCTGCATCGAGCGCCGCAGCGGGCGCATCTCCTTGAAGCTCAGGCCGTCGATGCCCTTGCCGAGAAACGCGATCGGACCTTCCGACGAGATCAGGCGCATCAGCGCCAGGCCAAGCGTCGTCTTGCCTGATCCGGATTCGCCGACGACGCCGAGCGTCTGGCCCCGCCGCACGGTGACGTTGACGCCATCGACCGCCTTGACGTAGCCGACCGTGCGCCGAAGGAAGCCGCGGCGGATCGGAAACCACACCTTGAGCCCGTCCGCTTCCATCACCACGGGCTGAGCGGTGTCGGAATGCGGCGGGTCGCCCTTCGGCTCGGCCGCCAGCAGGTGCCGCGTATAGGCGTGCTGCGGGTTCGCGAAGATTTCCTCGGTTGGCCCCTGCTCGACGATGTGCCCGCCGGTCATCACGGAGACGCGGTTGGCGAAGCGCCGCACGATGCCGAGATCGTGTGTGATGAACAGCATCGCCATCCCGGTCTGCTTCTGCAGGTCGGCGAGCAGTTTCAGGATCTGCGCCTGCACCGTCACGTCGAGCGCCGTCGTCGGCTCGTCGGCGATGAAGAGGTCCGGCTCGTTGGCGAGCGCCATGGCGATCATCACGCGCTGGCGTTGTCCGCCGGAAAGCTGGTGCGGATAGGCGCCAAGCCGGCTCTCCGCGTCACGGATGCCGACCTGGTTGAACAACTCCAGCACGCGCGTACGCGCCGCCGTCTCGTGCAGCCCGCGATGCACCTTGAGGATTTCGCCGACCTGCCGCTCGATGGTGTGCAGCGGGTTGAGGGAGGTCATCGGCTCCTGAAAGACGATGCCGATGTCGTTGCCGCGCACCGCGCGCAGCTCTTTGTCGGTCGCCTTCAGCAGGTCCTTGCCCTTGAACAGGATTTCGCCGGCCGGATGCACCGCCGATGCGGGCAGCAGCTTCATCACCGAGAGTGCCGTCACCGACTTGCCGGAGCCGGATTTGCCGACCAGCGCCACGGTCTCGCCCCGCATGATGTCGAAGCTGGCACCCTCGACCGCCATCGTCTCCACGCCGCCCTGCCGGAAGGCGACGCCGAGGTTGCGGACCGAAAGGAGAGGAGCCTCGCTCGCGCTCAAAGCCCCGTCCCCGAGTGTTCGCATTTGCCGCCGGTCTGGACCATGCGCGCGTCGAAATAGTCGAAGCAGCGCGCGAAATCGCCGATCTGCGACACCCACATGGTGACCACCGCCTGCCGCCCGTCAGGCCACGACATGGTCGACATCGAAAGGAACTTCCAACCGTCGCGGGCAAGCGAGGCGGACGAGGCCTGCTCGTCGAAGCCCCAGATGCCGTAGCCTTCGTTGGTGGAGCCGGCGCTCTCGCGGTCGTCGGCGGCCAGGACCGGCCCGCAAAGCGTGGTCGCGAGGCTCGCAGCAAGCAGGGCGCGCAATCTCATCATGCGAAGGTCTTCCTTGGGTCGAAGGCATCGCGCACTGCCTCGCCGACGAAGATCAGGAGGGAGAGCATCAGCGAGATAACGATGAAGCCGGTGAGGCCAAGCCATGGTGCATGGATATTGTCCTTGCCTTGCGCCAGCAGTTCGCCGAGCGACGGCGACCCGGGCGGCAGGCCGAAGCCGAGGAAGTCGAGCGAGGTCAGCGTGGTGATCGAGCCGTTGAGGATGAAGGGCAGGAAGGTCAGCGTCGCGACCATGGCGTTGGGCAGCAGGTGGCGGAACATGATGGTCAGGTTGCCGACGCCGAGCGCCCGCGCCGCGTTGACGTACTCGAAGTTGCGCCCACGCAGGAATTCCGCGCGCACCACGCCGACCAGCGCCACCCAGGAGAATAGCAGCAAGATGCCGAGCAGCACCCAGAAGCTCGGAGCGATCACGGAAGAGATGATCAGCAGCAGATAGAGAGCCGGAATCGAGGTCCAGATCTCGATGAAGCGCTGGAAGCCGAGATCGACCCAGCCGCCGAAATAGCCTTGTACGGCGCCGGCCAGCACACCGATGAACGAGGAGATGATGGCGAGCGTCAGCCCGAATTCGACAGAGATGCGGAAGCCGTAGACCAGCCGCGCCACCACGTCGCGCGCCTGGTCGTCGGTGCCCAGCCAGTTCCAGTTGCCGAGCGTGCAATTCGCGTCGTTGATGCCGTCCGGATAGTGCGCGCAGCGCTCTTCCAGCGTCATCATCCACCACGGTGGCGCCGGCGCCGGCACCGCGATCTCGTTGTTGACCGTGCGGTAGGAGTAGCGGATCGGTGGCCAGAGCATCCAGCCGTCGGCGAGAATCTCGTTCTGCACGAAAGGATCGCGATAGTCGGTCGTCGCCAGGAAGCCGCCGAATTTCGATTCCGGATAATTGGTCAGCACTGGAAACAGGATCTCGCCCTTGTACGAGACGACAATCGGCCTGTCGTTGACGAGGACGTTGGCGAGGAGCGACAGGCCGAAGAGCACGAGGAATATCCACAGCGACCAGAACCCGCGCCGGTTCTTCTTGAAATTCTCCAGCCGGCGCCGGTTGATCGGCGAGAGCGTGAACCCGCGCCTCAGCGGCGGCGGCTGCTCCTCGCCGGGCAGCGGCTCGATGTTCTCGTAGCCGCCGCGTTCCAGTTTCTGCTCGAGTTTCTGGTCCAATCAGACCTCGCGCGTCTCGAAATCGATGCGGGGATCGATCCAGGTGTAGGTCAGGTCGGAGATCAGGTTCACCGCCAGCCCCATCAGCGAGAAGATGTAGAGCGTGGCGAAGACCACCGGATAGTCGCGGTTGAGCACCGACTCGAAGCCGAGCAGGCCGAGTCCGTCGAGCGAGAATATCGTCTCGATCAGCAGCGCTCCGGCGAAGAACGCGCTGATGAAGGCGCCCGGGAAGCCGGCGATGACGATCAGCATCGCGTTCCGGAACACGTGGCCGTAGAGCACCTGCCGCTCGGAGAGGCCCTTCGCCCGCGCCGTCATGACGTACTGCTTGCGGATCTCGTCGAGGAAAGAGTTTTTGGTCAGCAGCGTCGTGGTGGCGAAGGCGGAAAGCGCCATTGCTGTCAGCGGCAGCGCCAGGTGCCAGAAATAGTCGAGCAGCGCCGTAGGGTCGGTCACCCATTGCCAGAACGGCACATTGACGTAGCGGTCGGACCACAGGCCGCGCAACGGGAAGAAATCCCAGAACGATCCGCCGGCGAACAGGATGATGAGCAGGATCGCGAACAGGAAGCCGGGAATGGCGTAGCCGACGATGATCACCGCGCTCGTCCAGATGTCGAAGCGCGAGCCGTCCTGTACCGCCTTGCGAATGCCGAGCGGGATCGAGATAGCGTACGAGAGCAGCGTCATCCACAGCCCGAGCGAGATCGACACCGGCATCTTCTCGCCGATCAGCTTGAGCACGCTGATGTCGCGGAAATAGCTGTTGCCGAAGTCGAAGCGCGCGTAGTTCCACAGCATCAGGCCGAAGCGTTCCAGCGGCGGCTTGTCGAAGCCGAACTGCTTCTCCAGCGACTTGATGAATTCCGGGTCGAGGCCCTGCGCGCCGCGATATTTCGACGTCGTCTCGTCGCCGCCCTGGCCCTGTCCGTTGCCGGTCCCGGCGAAGTCTCCGCCGCCGCCGGTAATACGCGAAGTCGCCGAAACGTCTGTGCCCTGAAGCTGCGCGATAATGCGTTCGATCGGCCCGCCGGGCGCGAACTGCACCACGGCAAAGCTGATCGCCATGATGCCGATCATCGTCGGGATGATCAGCAGGATGCGGCGGAGGATATAGGCGCCCATCTGTTTCCTAGCCGGTGTAGCCGATAGCCGCCGCCCGGTTCTTGTCGAACCACCAGGTCACCTCGGGCTGGAAGGCGTAGTCCGGCTTCTCCGCCGGCCAGCCGAAGATATCCCAGTAGGCGAGGCGATGGTTGGCAAGGGTCCACGCCGGGCACCAGTACTGGCCGGCGCGGAAAACACGGTCGATGACGCGCGTGATGGTTTGCAGATCCTCGCGCGTCTGCACCTTGGGCAGCAGCGCCAACGCGGCGTCGATCGCCGGCTCCTTGACGCCGGCATAGTTGCGGCTGCCGGGCGTGTCGGCGGCGCGCGATCCGTAGAACTGTTGCAGCCCGTCGATCGGCGTCGCGCCGAACGAGAACGCCTGCATCACGATGTCGAAGTTGAAGTCGTTCTCGCGCGCCTGCGCCTGCACCGGGTCGACCTGGCGGATGCTGGCGTCGATGCCGAGCGCCTTGAGATTGTTGATGTACGGCGCGAACACGCGCTCGAAGACAGCCGCGTCGATCAGGAACTCGACCTCGAAGGGCGCGCCTTCCTCGTCAACCAGTTGCGTGCCCATCTGCTTCCAGCCGGCCTCGGCCAGCAGGTCCGCTGCCCGTTTCAGGATGGCGCGGTCGCGGCCGCTGCCGTCGGTGCTGGGCGGTATGTACGGTTCCTCGAATGCCGCCGCCGGAAGGTCGGCGCGGAACGGTTCGAGGATGGCGAGCTCCGCTTCGCTCGGCAGTTCGATGGCAGCGAAATCGGATCGCCCGAACACGGAGGTCTGGCGAACGTATGAGCCGAAGAAGAGGTTCTTGTTCGACCATTCGAAGTCGAAGGCAAGCGCCAGGGCTTGCCGCGTGCGCGGGTCACGAAACTTGCCGCGCCGGGTGTTGAAGTACCAGCCTTGCAGCGACGGCCGTTTCTCGCTGGGGAAGTCGGTGGATTTCTTCACCTTGCCCTGCTGGATGGCCGGGAAATTGTAGTCGTTCGCCCACGTCAGCGAGGTGAACTCCTCGCGGTGGGTGATGTCGCCTTTCTTGAAAGCCTCGAAGGCTGCCTGCCGTTCGACGAAAAAGTCGATGCGGATGGTGCCGAAATTATTCTGGCCGACATTCACCGGGAGGTCCTTCGCCCAGTAGTCGTCGACGCGCTCGTATTCGATGAAGCGCGCGGCCGACACCCTGCCGACCCTGTAGGGACCGGAGGCCAGCGGCGGCGACTGGGTCGAAGCGTCGAACGTCTTGTCGGCATAGTAGGCCTTGGAGAAGATCGGCAGCCCGGCGATGACAAGGATCGTTTCGCGTGTGCGCTGGTCGTTCAGCTTCACCACCAGAGTCTGTGGGTCGCTGGCCTCGGCCGAATCCATGGCGCGCAGCGGCTCGGTGATCGTCGGATAGCCTTTCTCCTTCAGCGTCATCAGCGAGAAGGCGACGTCTTCGGCGGTCAGCGGGGTGCCGTCATGGAAGCGCGCCTCGGACCGCAAATGGAACGTGAAGGTATTGCCATCCTCCGATACGTCCACGCTCTCCGCCACCAGCCCATACACCGCTTCGGGCTCGTCGGTCGCGCGCGCCATCAGCGTGTCGAAGGTGATTTCCATGCGTGGCGGCGAGTCGCCTTTCAGCACGAAGCTGTTCAGCGTGTTGAAGGTTTGCGGCGACTGGTTGAAGAGCCAGTTGGGCACCTGGAAGTTCATGCGCCCGCCCTTGGGTGCATCCGCGTTGACGTAGTCGAAATGCGCGAATCCCGGCTTGTATTTCAACTCGCCGAAGATCGACAGGCCGTGCAGTCCGGTCTTGCCGGAGGCCCACGCCCATGGCGCCAGCAGTGGCGCGGCGGCAATGGCGCCGGCCCCGGCGAGCGCGGCGCGGCGCGTCAGGCCGCGCGACGGCACCCTCACTTGCCGCCTCCGGTCTTGGCGGCCTTGTCGGCGTCCCACCACCACACCGTCGGGAAGCCGATGACGAACTTGATCTTGTCGTAGCCGGGATGGCCGAAGCGGTCCCAGTAGGCGATCCGGTCCTTGAGGATCGTGTAACTCGGGATCACGTATTGCTGCCACATCATCACGCGGTCGAGCGCCTTGACCGCAGCCACCTGCTCGTCGCGGTCCTTGGCGAAAATGATGCGCTTGGTCAGTTCGTCGACGGCAGGGTCCTTGATGCCGGCATAATTGCGCGAAGAGTCGCGGTCGGCGGCCGCCGAACCCCAGAAGTCCATCTGCTCATTGCCCGGCGAGTTGGATTCGCCCCAACCGGCATAGACCATGTCGAAGTCGCGCGAGCGGATGCGTGTCACGAACTGGCTCGAGTCGACCGAGCGAATGTTCATTGTGATACCGATCCGCGCCAGTGTTTTCTGGTAGGGCAGGGCGACGCGCTCGATCGTCGGGCCGTTGAGCAGCAGTTCAATCTCGACCGGCTTGCCGTCCTTGCCGATCAGCTTGTTGCCTTGCAGCTTGTAGCCGGCCTCCTGAAGAAGCTGCACGGCCTTCCGCAGGTTCTCGCGCTGCTTCGCCGGATCGCCACCAACCGGATTGGTGTACTCGTCGGTGAAGACCTCTGGCGGCACCTCATCCCGGACGGTCTCCAGAATCTCCAGTTCCTTGCCCTCCGGCAGGCCCTTCCAGGCGAGCGGGATGCCGTAGAAGAACGAGTTGATGCGCTCGTACTGGTCGAAGAAGATCGTCCGGTTCAGTTCCTCGAAGTCGAAGGCGTAGTTGAGCGCCCGGCGCACCCGCACGTCCTGAAAGAAGGGACGACGCAGGTTCGGCACGAACCCGACCATCACGCCGGACACCTGGTCGAGCGACACCAGTTCGCGCGTCACCCTGCCGGCCTTGAACGCCGGGAAGTCGTAGGCGGTCGCCCAGCGCTTCGCCTCGTTCTCGGTCCAGAAGTCGAAATTGTCGGCCTTGAAGGCCTCGAACTCGACGTTGAGGTCGCGGTAGTACTCGTAGCTCACCTTGTCGAAGTTGTTGGTGCCGATGTTGACGTTGAGGTCCTTGCCCCAGAAGTCCGGCACGCGCTCGTAGGTGATTGACCGGCCGGGGCTGACGCTCGCCACCTTGTACGGCCCGGAGCCCAGCGGCGGCTCAAGCGTGCTCTTGGATATGTCGCGTTTGTTGCCCTTGGCGTCGGTGCCCTCCCACCAGTGCTTGGGGAGAATGGTGAGTTCGCCGACGATTTCAGGCAGTTCGCGATTGCCGGTCTGGTCGAAGGTGAAGGTCACCTGTCCGGGCGCGGTTACTTCGGCCTTCGTGACGTGCTGGTAGTAGAAGCGCTGGCTCTGGTTGAGTTCGACCGTTTTCTCGAACGACCACACCACGTCCTCGGCCGTGATCGGCTCGCCGTCGTGCCACTTCGCCGCCGGGTTCAGCCGGTAGGTGACGGTGGAATAATCTGCCGGGTAGCGCACCCCGTCGGCGATCGCGCCGTACTCGGCTGAGATGTCGGCTTCGTCGAGCGCTCGCATGGTGAGCGACTCGTAGATCAGGCCGAGCCCGTCGGCGGTAACGCCCTTGTCGATGATCGGGTTGAGCGTGTCGAATGTCTGGCCCGTGCCCGAGAGGCGGGCGGTGCCACCCTTCGGCGCGTCCGGGTTGACGTAGTTGAAGTGGGGAAACCCGGGCGGGTATCCCGGCTGGCCGATCAGGCTCAAGGCGTGGCGCCACTCGCCGGGTGGGGGCGCTGCCGCGTTGCCCCCGGCCTGCTGCGCCATCGCGGCAACGGCGCTGGCGGCGATCGCCGCGAACGCCAGAACCGTCGTCGAAATCCTGAACATAGGGGGCATAGCTCTCCGTGATCCGCCGTTTTCGGCCCCTCACAGAGCATATTAAGGGCGCAGCCGCGAGAGGAACACCAGCGGCTGGCAGCTTTATGACTGAAATTTAACCTGAAAAGCGGATCGCCGGGCTGTTCCCGGCGATCCGGAAGCTTACTGCGCCGCGGGCGCGGTGCCCGGATTCGCCCCGCTCGGCTGGCCGGGCGGCTGCTGCGCGTCGGCGGGAGCTGCTGCCGGTGCGTCGCCGCCTGCCGGCGCGGCAGGTGCCGCCGTGCCGCCTGCCGGTGCGGCCGGAGCCGCTGCGCCGGCAGCCGGGGCCGCCGGCTGTTCCGCTGCTGGCGCCTGCGCCGAAGCGTCGGGCAGCGGCTGCGGATTATCCGACAACGTGTTGAGGTAAGCGATCACGTCGGCGCGGTCCTGCGGCTTCTTGATGCCGGCGAAGGACATCGCCGTGCCCGGGATGTAGCCCTTGGGGTTGGCGACGAAGCCGTCGAGATGCTCGAAGGTCCAGGTGAAGCCTTCCTGGCCCTTCTCCTGGAACGCCTGCGAATACTTGAAATTGCTCTGCGGATGGATGATCGGGCTGCCGACCACGCCGTAAAGGTTGGGGCCGACTTTCGCCGGCTGGCCCTTCTCCAGCGTGTGGCAGGCCAGGCACTTCTTCGCCTGTGATGCGCCCGCTTTCACGTCCGCCGTCTGCAGCCGCACTGCGATCGGCTGCACGTCGGCAGCTCCGCCGCCACCGCCACCGCCGGTCTCGCCGCCCGTCTCCGCCACCGCGATGACGTAGCCCGGCTGCTCAGCCTCGGCCGGCGTGTAGATCATCTCCGACACGATGCTCAGCGCCATGACGCCCAGCCCGGTGCCCAGCACTGCCCCGGCGATCTTGTTCCACTCGAATGAATCCATCGTCAAAACCGCTCCGGAGGCATGTCGCCGGTGAAAGCCGCGTTTCCCGCGGGCAGGCGCATGCAAACGATCCCCCAACGACGGCTCACCGGAATCGTTCCGGGACCGCGCTCGGCGCGGAAACTACAAGCTTTCCGCGGCGCTAGGCAACACGTATAAGCCGCCTCGATTGAGACTTATTGTCCCTCAGGGGGAAGGCCCGTCCAGGGCCCGAAAGCCGTGACCGACCGCGCCATCGTCCTCATCCCGGCCCGCATGGCCTCCACCCGCCTGCCGGGCAAGCCGCTGGCCGATATTCACGGCGACCCCATGATCGTCCACGTCTGGCGCCGGGCCGTCGAGGCCGATGTCGGCCGCGTCGTGGTCGCCACCGACGATCTCGGCATCGCCGCCGCCATCGAGCTTGCCGGCGGCGAGGCGGTCGTCACCCGGCCCGACCACCTCAACGGCACTTCGCGGATCCACGAGGCGCTGCAACGTCTGGATGCCACCGAGGAGATCGTCGTCAACGTTCAGGGCGACCTGCCGACCATCCAGCCGGCTGCCGTGCAGGCCGCGCTCGCGCCGCTGGCGCTCCCCGAAGTGGACATCGGTACGATCTGCGCCGTCATCACCCGCGCGGAGGAGAAGACCAATCCCAACGTGGTCAAGGTGGTCGGCAGCCCGTTGACCCTGGCCGAGGAAGACGCCGGCATTCTCCGCGCGCTCTATTTCACCCGCGCCACCGCGCCATGGGGCGAGGGGCCGCTCTATCACCACATCGGCCTCTATGCGTATCGCCGCGCCGCGCTCGATCGCTACGTCGCGCTCAGCCCGACGCCGCTCGAGCAACGCGAGCGGCTGGAGCAGCTCCGCGCGCTGGAGAACGGTATGCGCATCGACGCCGCCATCGTTGACGCGGTCCCCCTCGGTGTCGACACTCCTGACGACCTCGCCCGCGCCCGCGAGATGCTGAAGCCCTAGCTCCCGCTTCCCGTATCCGCCCGCATCCGCTAAGCCTCCGCCCACAAGGGGGAACGCACCCATGCCGAAGTCGATCGTTTTCCAGGGCGAGCCGGGGGCCAATTCCGAGGTCGCCTGCCGCGAGGTGTATCCGAAGGCCACGGCCGTCCCGTGCCCGACTTTCGAGGATTGCTTCGCCGCGGTCGAGAGAGGCACGGCCGATCTCGCCATGATCCCGATCGAGAATTCGCTCGCCGGCCGCGTCGCCGATATCCATCACCTGCTGCCCGGCTCGAAGCTCAACATCATCGGCGAGCATTTCCTGCCGATTCATTTCCAGCTGATGGCCCCGAAGGGCGCGACGCTGAAGACGCTGAAATCCGTCCACAGCCACATCCATGCCCTCGGCCAGTGCCGCAAGATCATCCGCAAGCACGGCTGGAAGGCCGTGGTCGCGGGCGATACCGCCGGCGCCGCGCGCGAGGTCGCCGAGGGCGGTGACGTCACCCAGGCCGCGCTCGCCCCGGCCATCGCCGCCGGCATCTACGGCCTCGATATCCTGGCGAAGAACGTCGAGGACGCCGCGCATAACACCACGCGCTTCATCATCCTGTCGAAGACCGAGAAGCGCGCCCGCCGCGCCGCAGGCAGCGAAGGCAAGATCATCACCACCTTCGTCTTCCGCGTGCGCAACGTGCCGGCCGCGCTCTACAAGGCGATGGGCGGCTTTGCCACCAACGGCGTCAACATGACCAAGCTGGAGTCCTACCAGCTCAACGGCCAGTTCTTCGCCACCCAGTTCTATGCCGATGTCGAAGGCCACCCTTCGGACCGCAACCTGAAACTGGCGCTGGAGGAGCTCGCCTTCTTCTCCAACGAGGTGCGCATCCTCGGCGTCTATCCGGCGAGCCCGTTCCGCAAGGGGCTGGACTAGCCCCGCCCATGGGCGCGGACGCACCGGGCCCGCTCGTCGGCGCCGGCAAGGAGGCCGAGGTCTTCGCCCTCGGCGATTGTGTCGTGAAGCGCTACCGGTCGCCGGAGAAGAAGGTCTCCGCCTTCCGCGAGGCCGGCATCCTCGCCGTGGTCGAGGGCCTGGGCTTGCCGGTCCCCTCCGTCCGTGAAGTCCGTCAAGCGGGTGGCCGCTGGGAAATCGTGATGACCCGGGCCGAGGGCGCGTCTTTCGGCGAACTGGCCGGGCGCGATCGCCAGCGCGTACCGGAGATCCTCGCCGCCATGGTCTCGCTCCACCGGCGCATCCACGCCGCGCCCGGCGCGCAGCTTGCCAGCCAGAAGCAGAAGCTCGCCGCCGGCATCGCCCGCGCCGAAACCCTGCTTGGCTCTGAGCGCAAGGCGCAATTGCTTGAGTCGCTTGCCGCGCGGCCGGAGGGCGACCGCCTCTGCCACGGTGATTTCCATCCGCTCAACATCATCGGCGAACCCGGTCACGAGATCGTCGTCGATTGGCTCGATGCCACCTGCGGCGATCCGGCCGCTGATGTCTGCCGCACCTTCGTGCTGATGAAGCCGCACGCGCCCGAGATCGTCTCGGCTTACGTCGATGCCTACGCCGCCGCGTCCGGCATCGCCCGTGACGCCGTCATGGCCTGGCTCCCCTTCGTCGCCGCCGCCCGGCTGTCCGAAGGCGTGCCGGAGGAGGTCGATGGGCTGATGGAGATGGTGGGTGGCGGAGATTCAACGCTGCCGTGAATCATCAACCGGTGCTAGCATCCCGTCCGGGACAGGGAGGCTCAGCGGCGGGAGGCGGTCATGCCCACGGAAGTCGGAACGGGAATCCTCGGGCTTAGCCCGGATTGGCTGAAATACGGCGCGCTCGGGCTGCTGGCGATCAGCATCCTGGTGGTCGCGGTGGTCACCTTCTCCGGCGCCAAGAGCCGCGCCTCCTTCCGCCTCGCGCTGGTCTTCATGGGCTTCACGCTCATCGTCGCCGCGCTCGCTATCGGCTCGGAAATCTTCCGCGAGAATTCGGCCGTGGCGAAGGTCCAGGAAGAGGCCGACGCGTGGAAGGTCGCGCGCCACTGAAGCGGAGACCGCGCGCGATGCCGCCGTCACCGCCCTCGACGCGCGCGAAGACGTCAATGGCCGCGCATGGAGGCGGACCAGACGAAGACGTTCGCCGCCATCGCGGGCGAGACCCGCAGCATTGCCAATGCGCTCGATGCCAAATGGTGCATCGAGGTCAAGCAGGACGAGCGACTCGCCCTTCAAGGCGACGCTGATCCAGATCGTCAATCAGATGCGCACGTCGATCGCGAAGATCCAGCAGACCATCGGTGGCGACCCGCCGCCGGTCGCGCCCGAGTGCGTCGATCTCGGCAAAGAAATCCGTGATCGGCGGATGTAGCGACGGGGGCCCGACCAGTTTGCCGGCTCATCCCCCGCGGTCTAAGCTTTGCCGCCATCCGGGGGGAATGACGACCAGGCCAACGTGACCAGCTCCAATGTGGTCGCCTTCGCGACCGACGCCGCGCTTTTCCCGGCGACGATCTTTGCTGCAAACCGTCTGGCGTCCCTCGGCGTGCCGGACAATGTCGAGATCATCGTTTTCTCGGATTCGTTGCGCGATCTGAAGCTCGCGCAGGAGTGGGGCGCGAAATTCACCCTGAAGCATCTCGATCTCAAGGTTGGCTCCGCTGCGCTACGCCCGCATGCCTCCTTCTATCGTCTGTTCCTCCCCGGCCTGTGTCCGGGCGTGGACAAGATTCTCTATCTCGACAGCGATACCTACGCGGAGAACGAGACGGTCTGGCGCATTTTCGATCTCGACCTGAAGGGTAATGCGTTCGCGGCCGTCCGCGATTATGCCGCGGTCTACGATCCCCAGGGCGCCGGCGAACTCGCGTTCACGGGCTGCGCCGATGGCCGCTACCTGAACAGCGGCGTGCTGCTGATGGATGTGCGGCGGTATATCGAACGGGACCTCCAGCGGAAGGTCTCCCAGACCGCCGGCGCGCACGCGGCGGACGGATCAGACCGCGATCAATTTCACGCTGCGTGGCAAGGACTGGCTTGAGCTGTCCCCGTCTTTCAATGCGACGGCGCCCGCGCGCTACACGTTCCTGAAGGACCTGTTCCCGCCTGTCATCACCCATTTCGCCGGTCCCGAGAAGCCATGGCAGGGGCAATCCTCTCACCGTGCCCGGCCGGAGATGGTGCGCTTCTTCCCGCGCACGCCGTGGCCGGCCTTCTTCTCGGACCGGTTCAACATCGCCGACGCGCTCAGCCAGCAGGGCGGCGCGGCGCGCGTCCCGCCGGGTTTCGCCGAAGCCGTCCAGCCTTATCTGGCGACGCCCTTCGCCGATATTGAGCAGGGCATCATCACGCCATCCGTTTCGTAGCACTCGGGCTCAGTCGTAGGCCCAGGCCCGGATCAGATGACTGGCGATCGCCATGGAGGTGGGGATCGTCACGCCCTCCGGGTGGGTGCCGGCGAGCATCTGCTTAACCTCGGTGCGGGTGAACCAGCGGCAGTCTTCCAGCTCCGCCTCGTCGCGCGTGATGGCGGTCGAGATCGCCTCGCCGTGGCAGCCGATCATCAGCGAGGACGGGAACGGCCACGGCTGGCTCGCGTGGTAGCGCACGCGTCCAAGACGGATGCCGGATTCCTCGAAGGTCTCGCGCCGCACCGCGTCCTCGATCGTCTCTCCCGGCTCGACGAAGCCGGCGAGGCACGAGAACACCATCGACTGGAATCGGTGCGAGCGGCCGAGCAGCGCGCGCTCTTCGCCGTTGCCGCTGTCGATGGCGAGCATGATCACCACGGGATCGGTGCGCGGGAAATGCTGCGAACCGCAATTCGCGCAGTCGCGCCGGTAACCGCCGATCGCCATGCGGCTGGCCGCGCCGCAGACCGAGCAGAAGCCGTGGCGGTTGTGCCAGTTCAGCATGCTGCGCCCCTGCGCCAGCGCGCCAAGATGCTCGCGGACAGCACGCCCTCGATAGCCAGCGCGCGGAGGCCGGTCGCTGTCACGCGCGTCTCGTCGATGGGCGCGTCCTCGGCGATCTGCACCGCGAGCCGTGGCCCGTCCGCCGCCCAGCCGAGCAGGATCGCCTTCGCCGGGTCCGCGCCCGCAGCCGTCGCCTCTGCTGCGGTGAACAGTGGTTCTCCGCCGGTCTTCTGCAGTACCGGGTCGCCTCGGAAGACATAGAGCCGCGCCGTCGGGGTCGGCGAGGGCGACCGCCACCGCATCGTCGCCGCGGTTCTCGCTCCGCCGGTCGATGGTGTTGCCGGCGAAGCCGGTCAGGCGGCTCGGTTCGGTTGCGGGAAGACCGTCGAAGAAATGGCTCATGGGGCGCTACGGGGGATCAGGCGGGGAGGGCGGCAAGGATCTTGGCCGCCAGTCTATCCCGTTCCGGTGCCGCATAGGCAACCGCCGAACCCACGCCCCAGACCGGCCGCGGCCAGGCCGCGTCGCTGCGGAAGCGGGCAATGATGTGGACATGCAACTGCGGCGTCTGGTTGCCGAGCGCCGCCACGTTCAGCTTGTCGCAGCCGGTCGCTGCCCTCAGCGCCTGCGAGACGGTCGTAATTTCGGCGAAAAGCGCCGCGCGGTCGGCTGCGTTGAGGTCGATGATCTCCCCCATCCCCGACCGCCGCGGCACGAGCAGCAGCCAGGGAAAGCGCGAATCGTTCATCAGCAGCAGTTCGGAAAGCCCAAGGCCCTTCAGCGGCGTGGTGTCCGCGGCAAGCTGCGGGTGCAGGGCAAATGCGTCTGGCATGGCGTCCTTCTGTGCTCGTACCGGCCGGGAGCCTCACCGGCCGCGGCCAATAGTATCCGGATTCGGGGCCATTCGGCCTTGCCCCTGTCGCCGGTCGATATGATATGGTGCCCCGGGAGGCTGGCGGCGGACGTGTCGCTCGCCAACCGGGTCAGGTCCGGAAGGAAGCAGCCCTAACGAGTTTCGGCGCGGGTCGCGTGCCAGTCTCCCACCCCAGCCCACCCAACGAGGAGCCCTCGCCGAGGGCCGGAGCGACCGCGAAGGCATGGACGGCACCGCAAACGAACAGACGAGTGCCAGCCCTTATCGGGTGCTCGCCCGTAAGTATCGGCCGCAGAGCTTCGCCGATCTGATCGGCCAGGAGCCGATGGTCCGGACTCTGACCAACGCGTTCCATTCGGGGCGTATTGCGCAGGCCTACATGCTCACTGGCGTCCGCGGCGTCGGCAAGACCACGACCGCCCGCATCCTCGCCCGCGCGCTCAACTATGCGATCCCCGGCAAGGTCGACAAGCCGACCATCGACATGGACGAGCTTGGCGAGCATTGCGCCGCCATCATGGAAGGCCGCCATGTCGATGTGCTGGAGATGGACGCCGCCTCCCACACCGGCATCGACGATATCCGCGAGATCATCGAGGCGGTGCGCTACAAGCCGGCCATCGCCCGCTACAAGGTCTACATCATCGACGAAGTGCACATGCTCTCGAAGGCCGCCTTCAACGGCCTGCTGAAGACGCTCGAAGAGCCGCCGGAGCACGTCAAGTTCGTCTTCGCCACCACCGAGGTGCGCAAGGTCCCGGTCACTGTCCTCTCGCGCTGTCAGCGCTTCGATCTCCGCCGCATCGAGCCGTCGCGTCTCATCGGCCTGATGAAGGACATCACGGCCAAAGAGAATATCGCCGTCGACGACGACGCGCTCACCATGGTCGCCCGCGCCGCCGAGGGCTCAGCCCGTGACGCCTTGTCCATTCTCGATCAGGCCATCGCCCACGCTGCCGGAACTGTTTCGGCCGAGGAAGTCCGCCAGATGCTCGGCCTTGCCGACCGGGCGCTGGTCATCGATCTCTTCGCGGATGTCATGGGCGGCGACGTCGAGACGGCGCTGAAGCGGCTGAAGAACCTCTTCGATGTCGGCGCCGATCCGGCCGTCGTGCTGGAGGATCTCGCCGCCTTCACCCATCTGGTCACCCGGCTGAAACTCGCGCCCTCGGCTGTCGAGGATGACGCGCTGACGCCCGAGGAGAAGACCCGCGGCGCCGAGTTTGCCGGTAAGCTCTCGCTCCGTGCGCTCGCCCGCGCCTGGCAGATGCTGCTCAAGGGCATCGAGGAGGCGCGGGAGGCCACCCGTCCGCTTGCCGCTGCCGACATGGTCATCGTCCGCCTTGCCCATGCCTCGGACCTCCCGACGCCGGACGAAGCCGTTCGCGCGCTGAAGGAAGGCGGCGGGTCCGTCCGGACATCTGCGCCGGAACGCGCCGCGCCATCCGACAACGGCGCTGCCCGCATGTCCGCCTCGGGCGGAGCCGCCCGCGCGCCATCCCCGGCCCCGGCACCCGCCGCAGCGCCGCAGGCCAAAGCCGCACCGGCGGTACGGCTCGAATCTTTTGCCGATATCGTCGCGCTCGCCGGCCAGCACCGCGAACTGAAGCTGAAGCACGAACTCGAAACCTTCGTCCGCCCGATTCGCTTCGAGCCCGGCAAGGTCGAGATCGCCACCACCGCCGACGCTTCGCCCGGGCTCGCCGGCGAACTGTCGAAGAAGCTCGAAGAGTGGACCGGCACCCGCTGGATGATCGCCGTCGGCCGCGATGGCGGCGCCCCCACCATCGCCGAGACGCGCAAGCAGGCGCAGGAACAGTTGCTGGATGACGCCCGCGCCGACCCGCTGGTCAGCGCCGTCCTGCAACGCTTCCCCGGCGCGGAGATCGTCGATGTCCGCGTGCGCGGCGGCGCCGATCCCGGCCCGGGAGCCGAAACCGGGGCGCTTCCCGCCTCCGACGACACGATGGATGAGGATTTCTGAGAATGGCACTTGGCGACATGATGGGAATGATGAAGCAGGCGAAGGAATTGCAGGAGAAGATGCAATCCCTGCAGGACGAGGTCGCCGCGATGGAAGTCGAAGGCTCCTCCGGCGGTGGGCTCGTCTCGGTCGTCATGTCCGGCAAAAGCGAGATGAAGCGCCTCAAGATCGACCCGTCGCTGCTCAAGCCGGAGGAGGCGGAGATCGTCGAGGATCTCATCGTCGCCGCGGTCAACGACGCCCGAGCCAAGGCGGAAGCCGTGCTCGCCGACAAGATGCGCGCGATGACCAGCGGCATGGGGCTGCCGCCCGGCATGAAGCTGCCGTTCTGATCGTCCCATGACCGACAGACCGCTCGCCGTCATAACCGGCGCCGCTGGCGGCATGGCCAGTGGCCTTGCCACCGGCTTCCGCGAAGCCGGTTACGACGTGGTGGCTGTCGACCGCGCCGCCTCGCACGGCGTCGAGACCCTCGACGTCACCGATACTGATGCCGTCAAGGCCTTCGCCGACCGCTTCGATCGGCTGAACGTGCTCATCAACGCCGCCGGCGTTCTGCTCAGGCATGACGAATACAACCCGGAAACCTTTTCCCGGGTGCTCGACATCAATCTCACCGGCGGCCTTCGCCTCGCGACCGCGCTCAAGCCCGCTCTGGCGGCCGCCAAAGGCTGCATCATCAACGTCGGGTCGATGTATTCGTTTTTCGGCGCGCCCCACGCGCCGGCCTATGCGGCGTCGAAGGGCGGCGTGGTGCAGCTCACCAAATCGCTCGCCGTCGCCTGGGGACCGGAAGGTATTCGCGTCAATGCCGTGGCGCCCGGCTGGATCGTCACGCCGATGACCGAAAACGCCCGCGGCGACGCTGTCCGCAACCAGGGCATCATCGATCGCACGCCCATGGGCCGCTGGGGCACGCCGGAAGACGTGCTTGGGCCCATGCTGTTTCTTGCCAGCGACGCCGCGCGGTTCGTAACCGGCGTCGTGCTGCCGGTGGACGGCGGCTACGCGGTGATGTGAGGAGACGAAAGATGCCGGCGCCGAAGAACGAAGCCAACGCGCGCACGCCTTACCGGCTGCCGCAGCCTGCCGAAATGGCAGCCGATCTGGTCGTCCCGTCGGTTCTGCCCGATGACGATCGCGTCTGGGTGCCGCAGGCGCTGAATGTCTTCTTCCGCCCGCTCTGCCTGTCCGTGTCCCAGGGCTATTGGGTCAACCTGCTCAAGGTCACGCGTTCCGGCGTCCTCTCGCGCCATCGCCACACCAACCCGGTGCATGGCTACGTGATCAAGGGCAGCTGGCACTATCTCGAGCACGATTGGGTCGCGACCGAAGGCGGCTACGTCTACGAGCCGCCGGGCGAGACCCACACGCTCGTCGTCGATGAAGACGTCGCGGAGATGATCACCCTGTTCCAGGTCAACGGCATCATGCTCTACGTCGATCCGGACGGAAACGCGGTCGGCTACGAGGACGTCTTCAGCAAGATCGACATGTGCCGCAAGCACTATGCCGCGGTTGGCCTCGGCGCAGACTACGTCGAGCAGTTCATCCGCTAGGGCTTGTCGACCAGCGGCTGCAGGATCGCGTCGAGCTTTGCGACATCCAGTTCGCCCGAATGCTTCTCGCCGTTGATGAAGAACGCCGGCGTCCCGTCCACGCCGAACTCGTCCTGCCCCCGCTGCGCCACCGTCACCACCGACTGGATCAGGTCCTTGCGCGCCATGCACTGGTCGAAGGACGCCTCGTCGAAGCCGTACTTGCCGAGCTTGTCGAGCAGCGCCAGACCGGGCTTCTCCACGAACGCCCATTCCTTCTGCTCGCTGAACAGCGTGTCGATGATCGGGAAATACTGGTCGGCCGGTGCGCACCGCGCCGCCACCACCGCCGCCAGCGCCAGCTGGTCGAGCGGGAATTCGCGCAGCACGAAATAGACCTTGCCTGTGTCGATGTACTTCGTCTTCAGCGTGCCGAAGACCGTGTTGTAGAAATTGGCGCAGTGCGGGCAGGTCAGCGAGGCATACTCGACGATCGTCACCGGAGCCGTGGGTTTGCCGAGGGCCTGCTCCGGAAGCGGGCCGGGCGCCATCAGCTTCATGGTGCTGATCGCCTCGGCGGATGCCGGGGTTGCAAGGGAGAGCGGTGCCGCCAGGAAAAGGCCCGCCGCCGCCACGATCAGTGCAGTACGAAACGAGGAACCCATGGGAAACCCTTACGCTATGCCGCCCGCAACCCAACAATACCCCATCCCGCGGATTTTGTTCACCACCGTGGCGTTGACAGCAGGCCCGGCCCGTCGTCTCTCAGTCTGAGCGCCATCCGAATCCGTTTCCCATGCCCCGTTCCGTCACCGGCCCCGAAATCGAACGCCTGATCCAGCTTCTGGCCAAGCTGCCCGGCCTCGGGCCGCGCTCGGCCCGCCGCGCCGCCTTGCATCTGGTCAAGAAGAAGGACGAGTTGCTGGCGCCGCTGTCGAAGGCCATGGGCGTGGCGCTGGAGACGGTCGTCGTCTGCTCCACCTGCGGCAACATCGATACCAGCGACCCCTGCACCATCTGCGCCGACCCGCGGCGGGAGGAGGGTACCATCGTCGTGGTCGAGGAAGTCGCCGACTTGTGGGCGCTGGAACGCGCCGGCGCGCTCAATGCGCGCTACCACGTTCTCGGCGGCGCGCTGTCCCCGCTCGATGGAGTCGGCCCCGACGATCTTGGCATCGACAAGCTGGTCGCGCGCATCTCGGAGGGGCATGTTCGCGAGGTCATCCTGGCGGTGAACGCCACCGTCGAGGGCCAGACCACCGCGCACTATATCATGGACCGGCTGTCCGGCCTCGACATCAAGGTCTCGCGCCTCGCCCACGGCGTTCCCGTCGGCGGCGAACTGGACTACCTCGACGAGGGGACGCTTTCGGCCGCGATCCGTCAGCGAACGCCATTCTGAAGGAGTGACAATGGACCGGCAGATTCTCCGTGACGTCCACGACTACTGGTTCGGCGATCTCAAAGGTCCGCCGCCGCAGGAGCTCGTAGATCGCTGGTTCAAGCCGTCGGAGGAAGTCGACAACCACATCCGCGAGACGTTCGGTCCGCATCTCGACGAAGCCCGCGACACCGACTGGAAGCTGTCGGAGCTGACGCGCGAGGAGCAGATGGGGCTCATCGTCATGCTCGACCAGTTTCCGCGCCAGATCTGGCGAAAGAGCGGCGAGGCCTTCGCCTATGACTCGAAGGCCCTGTCGATTGCCCGCGAACTCGTCGCCGGCGGCACCGACCGGTTCAGGCCGGCCGAGCGGACCTTCCTCTTTCTCCCGTTTGAGCACAGCGAGGACGTGGCCGATCAGGACGAGTCGGTGATGCTCTACGCTATCGGGGCGGTGAACGCGCCGGAGGAGGCAAAGGCCGGCGTGCGCAATACCCTCGACTTCGCAACCAAGCACCGCGACGTCATCCGCAAGTTTGGCCGTTTTCCGCATCGCAACGCGATGCTGGGCCGTGAATCGACGCCAGAAGAGGTCGAATTCCTCAAGGGCGGCCGCGGGTTCTAACTAGCGCGAGATCGCGATTTCGCTGAACTGGATCACCGGCTCGATGTCGGTGTAGTTGGCGATATCGCCTTGCAGGAATTCGGCGTGCGGCCCGAACGCGGCCATGAAGTCCTCTGCCGTCTCGAACAGGTATTGGCACATCGCGACATAGGCCGGTGGCGCACCCGGGGCACCGCCGCCCAAGCCGCGGTCGACGGTGACGCCGCCGAATCCCTTGGCCACGCTCAGCCGCGCGATCGAATCCGGCATGTGCCTGTCCAGATAATAGGCCATATCGAAACGGCCATCCGGCCTGTTCGGATAAAAGATGCTGATCCTGACCATGCCGACTCTCGGAGGGCTACACTTCCTCGAACTGGCTGAACGGCAGTTCGGGCGGCTCGTCGCGGCGCATCGGTGACGGTCGCGCCGGCTGTTGCTGGCGCACCTGTTGCGCGGGCTGCTGCGCCGCGTCGCCGTCTTCCACTTCGACGGTTTTGATCTTCTCGCCGCGGCTGGTGATCTTGCGGCTGGAGACCAGGATGTCCTCGACGTCCTTGTTCGCCTGGCTGAAATGCAGCCCAAGCTTGCGCACGCGGTCGTCGAGCCGGACGACATCGTCCATCAGCTTGATCACCTCCATCTGGATGATGTGCGCCTGCTCGCGCATGCGGGCGTCGCGAAGCAGCGACATCACCACCTGGATAGACAGCATCAGCAGAGACGGCGAGACGATCACCACCCGTGATCGGTGCGACCGCTGCACGATATCTTCGTAGTGCTCGTGGATGTCGAAGAAGATCGACTCGGATGGGACGAACATGAAGGCCGTGTCCTGCGTCTCGCCCGTCACCAGGTAGCGATCGGCGATGTCCTGCACGTGCTTGATCGTGTCGCGCCGGAACTGGCTCTCGGCCGCGCGCTTCGCTTCCGGCGTCTCGGCCGCGCGGATCGCGTTCCACGCCTCCAGCGGAAACTTGGCGTCGATGACTAGGCTGGCGCCACCATTGGGAAACAGGATGAGGCAGTCGGGGCGGGTGCCGTTCTTCAGCGTCGCCTGGAACTGGTACGCCGAGGTCGGCAGCCCGTCGCGCACGATCGCTTCCATCCGCGCCTGCCCGAAGGCGCCGCGCGTCTGCTTGTTGGCAAGGATGTGCTGAAGCTCGACCACCTGGCTCGACAGAGCCGTGATGTTCTGCTGTGCCTTGTCGATCACCGCCAGCCGCTCGCCGAGCTTGGCGAGGCTCTCGTGCGTTCCGCGCGCCGTGTCGCTCATCGACTGGCCGACGCGGTGGCCGAAGCCGTCGAGCCGCTCCGACAGGCCGCGCACGTGTCCGGTGATCTCGCCCTGGTGGCGGCGAAGCTCCTCCAGACCGGCCTCGATCCCCTCGCGCCTCGTATCCTCCAGCACCTCGACACGCCGCGCCGCCCGCCGCCAGGCGAAGAAGGTGATGGAGAGCAGAACCGCCAGAACAACAGCCGCGCCGCCCGCGATCAGGGTGGCGCCGGTGACGGCAAGGTCGCCGAATCGGTAGGTGGTCTCAAGCATCCGGAGAGAGTACCGCGAAGGCCGCCGGGTACAAAACGGGAACCCGTTGGTGGCCGTAACGGCGGAAACCCGGGCCGGCGAAGGGCCTGCCCGGGTTTGCCATGCGGTCAGTGGCCGGTCGCGGCGTCGCACGACACGTCGGGGTTCATGTCGGCGAAGGCGCCTTTCGGGTTCGGCTTCCACGCCCAGACATGCAGCTCGTAGAACGGCCCGAGGCCATACCGGTTGGGCGCACCGGTGAAGCTGAACAGGTGGCCTTCCAGTTCGGCCGGCCCCTTGGAGGTGATGTATTCCACCGCAACCAGCGTCATCTTGCCGTCTGCGCCTGGCTCGTACATCACGGCTTCAGGACGCGACAGTTCGATTTTGTCGTCCTTGAGGTAGTCCGGATTGACGTAGTGAATGCCCATGGCGCCGCCCTCGATGCCGCTGGCGCACGGGATGGGCGCATAGCCCTCCGCGACAGCGGCGGCGACGTCCTTGAACCGGTCGTTGGCCATGCGGACATCGTCCGCCAACGGGTTTGCCATCTCGGCCGCCGAAGCGGCGCTTGCCGCAACCACGGCCACAAGGGCCAGGCCAGCCCATGACAGTCTCTTCATGCACAGTCTCCTTCTCTTCAGGTGCTCGGGGTGAAATTGAAATCGTGGAAAATCGCAGCGGCGGGACGGTGCCGCATCAGCGCCGGCGATTGATCTTTCGCCAGGCGCGGACGTCGCCATCGGCCCAGCGGCCGAGGGACGACCGAGTAATGCCGAGGTCCTTCAGGATATGGTCGTCAAGTACGGCAAGTACGCGGACAGTCCGGCGTCGCATCCACCAACGGGCGAAAGCATCGACCGCCGTCTTCGGCGCTCGGCGAACCGCCGCCGCGAGCCTGCTCAGCCACGGGCGCAAGGTTTGCGCTGCGTGCGCCACGGTCGGGAGCGCCGCTCTCTCGCCGATGAGGATGTCGTTGTCCGTTGCCGGCGTCTGATGAACCATCGAACCTTCTCGCTGTCGCCCATGTGAGGCGTCACGCGGTCCGTGTGCACTTCGCCGTGCACGCCGACCGGTGCGGGAGCGGGACTTAGCCGAGGGACGGTTCGCGACGCGTCCCCTGATCGGAGGAAGCACGATCACGAAATGGAGAGCGGATCCGGGTCAGCGCAGAAGAGGCGTCGAGAACCCGGCGACGAGTTTTGCGAGATCGGCTTGGCGTCGCGTGCCGGTCTTTTCGTAGAGGCGGCCGAGATGGGTCTTGACGGTGCTGGTCGCGATGCCGAGCGCCGCGGCGACTTCGGGCGCGCCGCCGACTTCGGCAATGGCGAGCAGGACTCGGAGTTCGGTCAGCGTAAGCTTGTAGGCGCGGGCAATCGTCTCCGGCAGCGACGTGGGTTCGACCACCGCTTTGTGGACGAAGATCGCCAGCACCGCCGCGGATGCACTGGCGCTGCGGCGCGCCGCCGACCCGAGCGGCAGCGCATGTGCGACATATCGGGCGCCATCGTGGGCGACGAGTGGGAGTGCGATTCCCTTTGTCCCGATCGCGGTGTCGCCGGTCGCCGTGGCGGCAACGATATCGCGCAGTTCCCGGTCGATCGCCGGCTCGCCGGCCGTCAACGCTCCGTTCACCACGCGCAGCGGATCGGCGGCGGCCAGCATGCGGGCGCCGGCCGCGTTCGTGTGGAGCACGTGACCGCCGGCGTCGATGAGAAACGCACCGGCGCTCAGTCCGTCGAGGCTCTCGGCGAGGTTCGCCGCTTCCGCCGCCTTGAGGTCGATGACGCCGGCGATCAGCGCGGCGCGCCGGATGTGCGGCACGATCAGCCGCATGCGCCGTCGCGTGTCGTCGTTGACGGGCCCGTCGGCTTCGCTCCGGAAGACGCCGAACATCGCGGCGGTGGCGACGGACTTGTCGAGGACCGACGCCACGAAATCCACGAACCCCTGCGGGCGCGCCCATTCCTCGTAGAACCTCGACTGGAGGAATTCGTCGTAGGGGACGAGATCGGAAGTTGCGATGGGCTCTTCGATGTCCGCGAAGACGTGACCCATGACCAGTGGATCGATCTTTATGTAATTCTGGAAATATAGCTGCGCGTAGTGCGGCGATATGCCGGAATCATAAGCGTTGGCCCCGGTCAGGCTGGTGGCGCTTTTCGAAAAGAGCGTTGCCGCCTGGCCGCCCACAAATCGCGCGGCCTCACCCAGCGTCCGCGCCCAAAGGGTCGGATCGATGGCGGCATCGTAGATTTCGGCAATGAGTTTCGAGAGCAATTCTTCGGGCATGGACGGCGGAAACAGTTTAGCCGCCTGACCTATTCAGAGTGGTGTGACCTCCGTCACACTCGGGCCGGTATTCACTCGTTCGTGATGCCGCCTCCCCCGATCGGCAGACGCACGGCACCGATCGCGTCCGTACGTTCCGCGCCCTTTGCAAAGGAGAACCGGATCCATGTCGGATGACGCAGGGCACGACACGACGGACGAGCATCGCGTTTTGGCGAGCGGAACGGCGACATCGCCGCGTGCATTCGGCCGCCGTCGCACTGGAAGGCCGGCCGATCCGGGTCCCGCGCGGAGCAGTACGCAACCACATGACGGCGCGACCCATCCGATCGAGATCAGAAGCCGCTATTTTCTCAGTGAGATTTTCTAGCCGCGAAAAGCGCAATCGGTCGGGAAACGCAGCTATTCACCGGCCTCGTCAGCATCTGGCCGCTTCAGGTGTTTGGGCCGCCGCCGCGGCTTGTCCGGCCGCTCGACCACCTTCTGGCGGAAGAGTCCGCTCTTCAGCGAGCGGGCCACGGGGTTCCGTTTAGGCCTTCTCGCCTTGGCAGGTATGCGTTTCTTGGCCATGTCCCGTGCCCGAAAGCGTTGACCCGGAAGGGTTCGTCTCATATCTGAAGCCCGTGACAAAGCTCGATATCATCACCCTTCCCGACCGCAAGCTCCGCTTGAAGAGCGCTCCCGTGGAGCGCGTCGACGACGACCTGCGCAAGTTCATGGATTCCATGCTGGAGGCCATGTACGACGCGCCGGGCATCGGCCTCGCCGCAATCCAGGTCGGCGTGCCGCGCCGCATCGTCACCATCGATGTTGCCCAGCGCGAGGACGACGAGGCGAAGCCTAACCCGCTCTTCCTGGTCAACCCGCAGATTCTCTGGCGGTCGGACGATTTCGCCGTTGCCGAGGAAGGGTGCCTTTCGATTCCCGAATACTTCGCCGAGGTCGAGCGTCCGGCCTCTGTCCGCGTCGCTTATCTCGACCGCGACGGCAAGCCGCAGGAGATCGAGGCGGAAGGCGTTCTGGCCGTCTGTCTCCAGCACGAAATCGACCATCTCGACGGCAAGTTGTTCATCGACCACCTGTCCAAGCTCAAGCGGGACATGGTTATCAAGAAATTCACCAAGCAGGCGCGGGGCAGCGCCAAGCCGGCGGCTCTCTGAATCTCTTCGGGAACCCTGTGGGTTCCGCTGCGTTACCGCACAGCCTCGTTCGGCCGCACCGGTTCTTTTGAACGGCCACAGCCGGACGGCGGCCGCGGCGGAAGAGAATTTGCCCCAGATGAACAGGGAGTACTGACATGAGAAAGATGATCCTGGCCGTGGCGGCCGTTTCGAGCCTGAGTCTCGGCGTTGCTGGCTGCACGACGTCCGAAGGGGCGATCGGCGGCGGCGTCGTCGGCGCGGCCGTTGGCGGCCTTGGCACCAATTCGGTTGGCGGCGCCATCATCGGCGCGGGCATTGGCGCGCTCGCCGGCGCCGTGCTGGTCGACCACCTCAACAACGGCTATTGCACCTATCGCTACAGGGGCAAGCTGTACCGCGATCGTTGCTATCGCTAGGTCGCAGCTGAATTCGACCGTCGGCGCTTTGGTGCGCCGGCGGTCGCAGTCTTGCCGGCCGGGCGGGGGGAGGTTATGCCCCGCGCCATGGCGCTCCGCATTGTCTTCTTCGGTACCCCCGATTTCGCTGTCCCGACGCTGACCGAAATCACCGGTCAGGGCCACGAGGTCGCTGCGGTGTACACGCAGCCGCCCCGTGCCGCCGGCCGTGGCATGGGCGAGCGCAAGTCGCCCGTGCATCAGGTCGCAGAGCAATTCGGCATTCCGGTCATGACCCCCGCCCGCCTCAAGGCGGAAGGCGAGGCCGAGCGCTTCGCCGCGCTCGCGCCCGATGTCGGCGTCATCGTCGCCTACGGGCAGATCCTGCCGAAATCCTTCCTCGACGCGCCGCCCCATGGCTGCCTCAACCTGCATGGCTCGCTGTTGCCGCGCTGGCGCGGTGCTGCGCCGGTTGCCCGCGCCATCATGGCCGGCGACGCCGAGACCGGCGTCATGGTCATGCGCATGGAGGAGGGGCTGGATACCGGCCCAGTCGCCATGAGCGAACGCGTCGCCATCGCCCCGGACGCGACCGCCGGCGAACTCTCGTCGCAACTCTCTTTGCTCGGCGCCGATCTGATGGTCCGCGCGCTGGCGGCGCTGTCGCGCGGCGTCCTTGGTTTCACGCCACAGGCGGAGGACGGCGTCACCTACGCCAAAAAGATCGACAAGGGCGAGACCCGCATCGACTGGTCGCGTCCGGCCGACGAGGTCCACAACCATATCCGTGGCCTGTCGCCCGATCCGGGTGCGTGGTTCGAGGCCGATCTCGGCAAGCAGCCGGAGCGCATCAAGGTCCTCCGGTCTTCGTTGGTCGCCGCCGATCCACCGCCGCTCGTGCCCGGGTGGTCGCATGATTTCGGCGCGCCGCCGGGAACCGTACTCGACGACCAGCTCACCATCGCCTGCGGTTCCGGCGCCGTCCGCCTGACGGACGTGCAGCGCCCCGGCAAGGGGCCGGTCAAGGCGGCGGAGTTCCTGCGCGGCCTGCGCGCCCCGCTCGCCGCTGTCGGCTAGCCATGCCGCGCTACAAGCTCACCATCGAATATGACGGCGGTCCTTATGTCGGCTGGCAGCGTCAGGAGAACGGCCGCTCGGTGCAGCAGGCGATTGAGCAGGCCATCGCCGCCTTCAGCAGTGAGACTGTCGTGGTCAAGGGCGCCGGGCGCACGGACTCCGGCGTCCATGCCATCGGGCAGGTCGCCCACATCGACCTCGTCCGCGATTGGCCGGCAGATACCGTGCGCGATGCCGTCAACGCACATCTTCGGCAGGAGACCGTCGCCATCGTAACGGCCGAACGCGCCGCGCCGGATTTCGACGCGCGCTTCTCTGCGGTAAAGCGGCATTACCTCTATCGCATCCTCGACCGGCGCGCGCCGGCCGTGCTCGATCGCGGCCGGGTCTGGTGGCTCGCTCAGCCGCTCGATCACGAGGCCATGCACGCAGCCGCGCAGGCGTTGGTCGGCAAGCACGATTTCACCACCTTCCGCTCGTCCGAGTGTCAGGCGAAATCGCCGGTCAAGACGCTCGACCGCCTCGATGTGTCGCGCGCGGGAGACGAGGTCGTGGTCCGGGCCACGGCGCGGTCCTTCCTGCACAATCAGGTGCGCTCGATGGTCGGCACGCTGAAGAAGGTCGGAGACGGCAAGTGGCCGGTCGCCGCCGTCGGGCAGGCGTTGGAAGCCGTGGACCGGGCGCGCTCGGGGCCGGTCGCGCCACCGGAAGGTCTGTATCTCGTGGCGGTGGATTACTAGCTTCCGCCGTCCATGCCGAACACACGGCTGACGATCATCACGATCGCAAGGCTGACGAGGAAATCCAGCGCCACCAGGCCGATGGCGACATCGACGCCCACCTGAAGCGTGCGTCGGGCGATGAGGTAGCTCATGCGCAGCACGACGGCGAGCGCCGCGACCGATGGCAGGAACAGTAGTTCCGGGCTCATCATGTCGAAATAGTCGAGGAGCCCGATAGCCGCGAATGGCACGATCATCAGAACCGTCGCCCAGTTGCGCGCGACGATATAGGCAGGATAGCCCCGGCGTAGGCCGATGAACCCGGCCAGGACGCCCAGAAGGATCGGCAACGTCACCCAGTCGAGGCACAGCGTCACCGCTTTTCCGAACCAGAAGGCGGTGTCGCTGAAGGCATCGTCGGGAACCGAATCCGAGAGGATGTCGTGGCGGTCCGCCAGCGCCGTCACGGCGTAGAACGGCGCCACGAGAATGATCGCCCGGAACGAGCGCCAGAAGCCGTCGGCGGTCACATCGAAGAAGCGCAACGCATCCGGCTTGTCGAGGAACAGTCGCCACGCGCCGGTCAGCGATCGCTCGATCTCGGCGCGATCCATCAGGCGGCCCTGCGCACAGCGAAGAACTTGTCGAGAAAGGCGCGGTAGATCGCAGTTAGCCCGGTAAGGTCTGCGAGTGGAACGCGCTCGTCCACCTGATGCATGGTGTCGCCGACCAGGCCGAACTCGACCACCGGACAGATGCCGCCGAAGAAGCGCGCGTCGGATGTGCCGCCGCCGGTCGAAGCTTCCGGCGTCAGCCCGGCCTGTTCGCGGATTGCCCCGGATAACGTCTCCACCAGCGGGCCGGCCTTGGTCAGGTAGCCCTCGCTGGTCCTCACCACCCTGATGTCATGCCGCGCCCCTTCTGCTGCCGCGGTAATCTCGGCGACGAGGAAGGCGCGCAGCGTTTCCGGTGTCCATGTGTCGTTGAAGCGCACATTGAAGTTCGCGTGGGCCTCCGCGGGAATGACGTTGAAGGCCGGATTGCCGACATCGACGCTCGTCACTTCGAGGTTCGAGGGCTGGAAGTCCGGCGTGCCCTCGTCAAGCTTGAGGGTCGTGAGGCGCGTGAGGATTCGGGCCAGCGCCGGGATCGGGTTCTCGGCCAGATGCGGATAGGCGACATGCCCCTGCTTGCCGTGAACCGTGATGATCGCCGACAGGGCCCCCCGCCGTCCGATCTTGATCGTGTCGCCAAGCCGCGCGCGCGAGGTCGGCTCGCCGACGATTGCTGCGTCGAACTGCTGGCCGCGTTCGATCGCCCAGTCGAGGAGCTTGACCGTGCCGTTGACCGATGGGCCTTCCTCGTCGCCGGTGATGAGCAGGGACAGGGTGCCTTTCCCGAGGCTGCCCTCCGCTACTCTGCCGAGCGCAGCGGCCATGAAACACGCGATGCCGCCCTTCATGTCCTGGGCGCCGCGCCCATAGAGCAGGCCGTCAGCGATTTCTGCCGCGAACGGCGGATGCGACCAGCGCGTCTCGTCGCCTGCCGGCACGACATCCGTGTGCCCTGCGAAGACCAGATGCGGTGCACCGCTGCCGATCGAGGCGAACAGGTTCTCGACGTCCGGCGTGCCCGGCTCCGAAAACGTCATCCTTTCGACGGTGAACCCGGCCTCCGAGAGGACCTTGGCCATCCACGTCAGCGCGCCGCCTTCGGCCGGCGTCACCGAACGGCATGCGATCAGCGCCTTCAGGAAGGCGGCCGGGTCGATGGGCTTTGTCATGGATCGGTGACCGGGAGCAAGGGCGAGAGGGGCGGTTTAGCGAGGCTTCCGCCTGCCCGTCAATCGGGGCCGAAACGCGGCGCGGGGCCGTAGAGGTTCGGCCCTGCATTGCCGGGCATCAACATCAGGGCCACAAGCCATAACAGCCCAAAGATCGGAACGACCAGCAGCAATATGAAGGACCCGGGCAAAGCGAGGTCATGACAGCGCTTCGCCGCCAGCACCAGGAACGCGGCGCTGGAGGGTATCCCGAGGATGACTATGATGATCGGGCCGATAACTTCAAAATCGGTGTGAGCGAGCAGGTAGAAAAGCAGCGCGCCATTGCAGCAGTAGATGAAAGCGGCGCCCAGAATGTATTCCATGCGCCCGATGCGGCCGCTGGCGCGAAAGAAGAAGCGGAGCATGTCCGCGGCACTGACCGGATGCATGAGAATTTGTACCCTACCCACACATCCGGGTCGAACGCCTCGGGATCTGCGGTCTCGGCCTTATGCCGCTACCGGGTCCGGTCCGTATTGATTGTCGCCCACCGTGCCCCGCTTGATGCCGAGCTGGTAGAGGGCCCAGAGTCCGATGATGGCCATCACAACTCCTAAAATCGTGGCGAGTATGTTCGGTTGTTCCGGCGTGCCGGTCAGTCCGATCAGGGCGATGAGGCTGTAGAGGATGTTGAGGCCAACAAGGATCGCCGCATAGTTCGCCG
This sequence comes from uncultured Alphaproteobacteria bacterium, assembly GCA_963798195.1. Lineage (GTDB taxonomy): Bacteria > Pseudomonadota > Alphaproteobacteria > Rhizobiales > Kaistiaceae > CAVSRC01. Next base: position 244,150 of record CAWCSF010000004.1, read on the forward strand.
GCTTGTCGTCATCCTGAAAGCGCTTCACCATCAGGCAATAGCTGGGATAGGCCAGAACCAGTTGGGCGATGAACGTGAGAAGGCGCGTCGCAAAACTGGTGAACCCAAAGATGGCGCCGACCAGCAAGGCAAAGACAATGCTCACCACGACCAGGCCCAGCACGCCAAGCCAGAAAGATCGGCGGCCGATCCGTCCGGCCGTGGTCAAATAAAGATGATTGATGTCGATATTCATTGCAGGCGCCCCCCGTGTCAAAGATTCGCGTCGCGGAGGATAGCGCAAGGTTCGCTAATGTGAAAATCGCGCCTCAGTCGCGCAGCAACTCGTTCACCGAGGTCTTGGAGCGGGTTCTTTCGTCCACCTTCTTTACGATCACGGCGCAGTAGAGCGAAGGGCCGGGCTCGTTATTCGGAAACGGCTTGCCTGGCATCGTTCCCGACACGACGACGGAATAGGGCGGCACCTTGCCCATGTGGATCTCGCCGGTGGCGCGGTCGACGATCTTGGTGGAAGCGCCGAGGTATACGCCCATCGACAGCACCGAACCCTCGCCGACCATGACGCCCTCCGCTACCTCGGCGCGGGCGCCGATGAAGCAGTTGTCCTCGATGATCACCGGCCCGGCCTGAACCGGCTCCAGCACGCCGCCGATTCCGGCGCCTCCGGAGATATGCACGTTCTTGCCGATCTGCGCGCACGACCCGACCGTCGCCCACGTGTCGATCATCGTGCCGGAACCGATATAGGCCCCGAGGTTGACGAAGGACGGCATCAGCACCACGCCCGGCGCGATATAGGCCGAGCGCCGCACGATGCAGTTCGGCACTGCGCGGAAGCCGGCTTTGGTGAAATCGACGCCGCTCCAGCCATTGAACTTCGACGGCACCTTGTCCCACCAGCCGCTGCCGTCCGGCCCGCCCGGGATCATTTCCATCGGGTTGAGACGGAAGGACAGAAGCACCGCCTTCTTGAGCCACTGGTTGACCGTCCACACGCCGCCGTTCTTCTCGGCGACGCGGACTTCGCCGCGGTCCAGCATGGCGAGCGCCCGGTCCACTGCGTCGCGGACCGCGCCGGTCGTGTCCGGCGTGAGCTTGTCGCGGGTCTCGTACGCGGCGTCGATGGTCGCCTGGAGGTCGGCGTTGTCCGGCTTTGTCATGATGGCTCCGACGGGGCGGGGTGCAGGCGCGCGACCATAATTGCGACCCTTCGGAAGTCAACGCTCCGTGGCATTTCCCGGCGGCGGAATGACCAGCACCTTGTCGATCCGGCGCTCGTCCATGTCGACGACCTCCAGCACCATGTCGTCCGCCTCGACCCGGTCGCCGACCTGCGGCAGGTGTCCGAGGCGGTTGATCACGTAGCCGGCCAGCGTCTCGAAATCGGCGTCGCCGCGCAGGCCATGCCGTCCGGCCACCTCCTCGAACTCGTCGATCGGCAGCTTGCCGTCGATCAGCAGCGACCCGTCCGGCCGTTTCACCACCGCCCTGTCGGGCGGCTCGCCGAGCTCCGGCAATTCGCCGGCGATGCTTTCCAGGATGTCCGTCGCTGAGACCACGCCCTCCGTCACGCCGTATTCGTCAACGACGACGGCTATCCGTGCCCGCGCGTTGCGGAACACCTCGATCAGGCGCAGCACCGCCATGCGCTCGGGCACGAACGGGACGGGCTTCATCAGTCCGCCGATGTCGACGGCGCTGTCCGCAAGCGCTGCGGCGAGCAGGTCGCGCGTGTTGACCAGGCCCACAGGGGCGTCGATGGAGCCGTCGCAGACGACGAGCTGCGTATGCCGGCTTGCCGCGACCGCCGCCGTCAGCGCCGCGCGATCGGCGGCCCGATCGATCCACGCGACGTCGGCGCGCGGCGTCATGATGGCGCGGACCGAGCGGTCGGCGAGCCGAAGCACGCCATTGATCATGCGCCGCTCCTCGGGCGCAAAAATTCCCGACCGCGTGCCTTCCGCGATCAGCGACTTGACCTCGTCCTCGGTCACGGTGCTCTCGCGCGCCGTGGTGACCCGCAGCAGGCGCAGGATCGCCTCGGTCGAATGGCGCAGCAGCCACACCGCCGGCGCCGCCACGCGTGAGAGCACCTGCATCGGCCGTGCGATCAGTGCCGCAAAACGTTCCGGGTGGGTCAGCGCGATCCGCTTCGGCACCAGTTCGCCGACGATCAACGACAGGTAGGTGACCAGCGCCACGACGATCGCCAGCGCGACCGCTTCGCCGTGGGGCGCGATCGCCGGGATGCGGTCCAGCAGCGCGCCCAGGGGCTCGGCGACGGTGGCTCCGCTGAAGGCGCCGGCGACGATGCCGACGAGCGTGATGCCGATCTGCACTGTCGCCAGGAAGCGGCTCGGGTCGGCAAGCAATGCCAGCGCGGCGCGGGCGCCCTTGTCGCCATGCTTGGCCATGCTCTCCAGCCGCGTCCGGCGCGCGGAGACGATCGCCATCTCCGACAGGGCCAGCAACCCGTTCAGCACGATCAGCAGGACGACGATGGCGATAGCTGCAAGCGGCATCGTCACGCTCGGGTTGGGGCCGCAGAGCGCGGCCTCGGCACTATGCCCGCAATGGCCGGGCCGCGAGAACCGCCTCGAGGAAGCCGGCGAGATCGTCCGCGACGAATTCGACGTGGGGCGCGTCGCGGCCTTCCAGCTCCCAGTCCTCGGTCAGCACTTCGCGCGTCCCGTGCGGTACTACCAGCACGGTCGCCATGCCGAGTTCCTTCGGCACCTCCAGATTGCGCGCCAGGTCTTCGAACATCGCCGCCCGTTTCGGATCGACCCCCGTCACACGCAGGAAGCGGTCGTAGGTCTCGCGGTTGGGCTTGGGCAGCAGTTCGGAGCTGACGATGTCGAAGATTTCCTCGAAGTGGTCAGGGATGCCGAGCTGCGCGGCAACCTTCTCGGCGTGGCTGCGCGAACCGTTGGTCAGGATGAACTTGCGGCCGGGCAGGGCGTCGATCGCCCGCGCAAGCCGCGGGTCCGGCCGCACAACCGAATGGTCGATGTCGTGCACGTATTCCAGGAAGTCGTCCGGCTTTATGCCGTGCTCCTCCATCAGGCCGCGCAGCGTGGTTCCGTAGCGACGGTAATAGTCCTTCTGCACCTTTTGCGCTTCGTCGGTCCCCATCTTGAGCAAGCGTCCGACATAGGCATGGATGCGCCGGTCGATCTGCTCGAAGAGCTTCACGTGCCGCGGATAAAGCGTGTTGTCGAGGTCGAAGACCCAGGCGTCGACGCCCGCGAACCGTTTCAGGTCGGTTTCGCCCGGGGCCAATGGCGCGGCTGGGGAAGGCTTCATTGCCGGATCAGCGTACCGGCGCCGTGATCGGTGTAGAGCTCCAGCAGCACCGCGTGCGGCGTCTTGCCGTTGAGGATCACGACGCCCTCGACACCGCGCTCCAGCGCTTCGATGCAGGTCTCGACCTTGGGGATCATGCCGCCGGTGATCGTGCCGTCGGCGATCAGCGCGCGCACCTCGGCGACGGTGAGCTCCTTGATCAGGTTGCCGGCCTTGTCGAGCACGCCCGGCACGTCGGTGAGGAAGAGCAGGCGCGTCGCGTTGAGCGCGCCCGCTATCGCGCCGGCGAAGGTGTCGGCGTTGACGTTGTAGGTCTCGCCGTCGACGCCCGGCGCCACCGGCGCGATCACCGGGATCAGCTCGGCGCCGAGTACCATGTCGATCACCGCGCGGTTGACCTTCTTCGGTTCGCCGACGAAGCCGAGATCGACCACCCGCTCGATGTTGGAATCGGGGTCGATCTCCGTCCGCGTCACCTTCTCGGCAAAGACCATGTTGCCGTCCTTGCCGGACAGGCCGACCGCTTTGCCGCCCTCGGCGTTGATCGCCATCACGATCTCTTTGTTGATCGAGCCGGCGAGCACCATCTCGACCACCTCGACCGTGCGCTTGTCGGTGACCCTGAGGCCCGACCGGAACTCGGACTGGATGTCGAGCTTCTTCAGCATTTCGCCGATCTGTGGCCCGCCGCCATGCACGACCACCGGCCGCGCGCCGGAGGTCTCCAGCAGCGTGATGTCGCGCGCGAAGGCCTTGCCGAGATCTGGCGTCGCCCATGGCATGGCCGCCGTATTTCACGACGATCACCTTGCCGTCATAGGCCAGCATGTAGGGCAGGGCCGCCGAAATCAGCCGCGCCCGGGCGATCGCTTCGGTGGTTTCCTGCTCGGCGGTCTTGTTCATGGGCGGCGATCCTGTTTCGGGGCGGTCTATACCGGGTTTGCGACAGGCGGACAAACCTAGGCCAGCAGGCGCGTGATCTCCGCCCGCAGCACGTCGATCCCGGCGCCGGTTTCCGACGACGTCGCCAGCACCTCGGGGTGGGCGGCGGGCCGCTTGGCGAGGCGGCCGGCCGTTTCCCCGATAACGCGCTCCAGTTCAGCCGGCTTGACCTTGTCGCATTTGGTCAGCACCACCTGGTACGACACCGCCGCCCTGTCCAGCGTGCCCAGCGCCTCCTCGTCCGGCGCCTTGAGGCCGTGGCGCCCGTCGATGAGCAGGTAGACGCGGCGCAGGTTCGCGCGTCCGCGGAGGTAGGCGAACACGGTCTCGGTCCAGGCCGCCACTTCCGTCTTCGGAGCGCGGGCATAGCCGTAGCCCGGCATGTCCATGATCGCGATGCCGGCATCGGCGTGAAACAGGTTGAGTTCGCGCGTGCGGCCCGGCGTGTTGGAGGTTCGCGCCAGCGCCTTCTGGCCGACCAGCGCGTTGATCAGCGACGACTTGCCGACATTGGAACGGCCGGCAAAGGCAATCTCGATCCCGTCCGGCGGGGGCAGCGCCGTTGACCGAGCCGGTCCCATGGACGAAGCGCCACGGCCGGGCGAAGAGCAGCCGGCCTGCCTCGATCTGGCGGGCGCGTTCGATTGCTTCTTCGGTTGCGCTCATGCGCGATCGCCTTGGGGCAGGGCGGCCGTGAGGCCGCTCAGCCCTTCGCGGTTGCCTTGGACTTGGCTTTCGCCTTGGCTTTGGCGGCGGCGCGGCGGGATTTCACCGTCGATTTCGCCGGCTTGTCGCCGTTGTCCTCGGCTTCGTCGGTTTCGTCCGGCTTGACCGAGTCGTTGGCTGCCTTCGGCGTGGCCGCTGCGGCGACGGGCTTGGCCGGCTGCGCCGGCTTCTTTCGGAACGTGCCGACGATATTGTCCCAGAGATTCACCTCGGCGCCGTAGCGCTTCATGATGAAATATTGCTGCGTCACCGACAGCGTGTTGTTCCAAGCCCAGTAGATGACGAGGCCGGCCGGGAACGACGCCAGCATGAAGGTGAACAGCACCGGCATCCAGGTGAAGATCATCGCCTGGGTCGGGTCCGGCGGGGCCGGGTTCAGCTTCATCTGCACGAACATCGTGATGCCCATGATCAGCGGCCACAGGCCGATGGCGAGGAACGTGCCGATCACGGGGATGGATAGCGGATCGTAAGGCAGCAGCCCGAAGAGGTTGAAGACGTGCGTCGGATCCGGTGCGGAAAGGTCGTGGATCCAGCCGAAGAACGGCGCGTGGCGCATCTCGATGGTGACGAAGAGCACCTTGTAGAGCGAGAAGAAGACCGGGATCTGGATCGCCACCGGCCAGCAGCCGGCGAGCGGATTGATCTTCTCGGTCTTGTACAACTCCATCAGCGCCTGTTGCTGCTTGACCTTGTCGTCCTTGTACTGCTCGCGCAGCGCGGCCATCTGCGGCTGCACCTTCTTCATCGCGCTCATCGACTTGTAGGATTTGTTGGCGAGCGGGAAGAACAGCGCCTTGACGATGACGGTCACCAGCAGGATGGCGACGCCGAAGTTGCCGAACACGTGGAACAGCCAGTCGATGACGAAGAACATCGGCTTGGTGATGAAGAAGAACCATCCCCAGTCGATGAGCAGGTCGAATTTGTCGATGCCCAGCCTGTCGCGGTACTCGGACAGCACGCTCACCTGCTTGGCGCCGGCGAACAGCCGGCTGGTCTCGGTAACCGTCGCGCCGGGCGCGATGCTTTCCGCCGTGCCGCGGAAGTCGGTCTGGTAGAGCGGCTTCGACTGGTCGGAATAAACGTAGCGCCCGGTGAAAGGCTTGGTCTGGTCGGGAATGATCGTCGCCGCCCAGTACTTGTCGGTGATGCCGAGCCAGCCTTTGGTGACGTCGTTCCACGACACCTCATGGCTCTTCTTCATGTCGGCGTACTTGTATTCCTGCAGCCCGTCAGCGCCGAGCACACCGATCAGGCCCTCGTGCAGAATCCAGTAGCCGGAGACGTGCGGTTCGCCGACGCGTGTGATCCGGCCAAACGGCGACAGGCTGTAGGCGAGGGTGCCGTTGTTGGTCACGTTGTCGGTGACCGTCAGCATGTATTGTTGGTCGATGGCGATTTGGCGCTCGAACAGCAGCCCGCTGCCATTGTCGTAGGTCAGCGTCACCGGCGTGGAAGAGGTCAGCTTGGCGTTGGCCGGGGCCGTCCACTGGGTCTGCGGACCGGGCAGGGCGCCGGCCTCTGCCGGGCCGATCCAGCCGAATTCGGCAAAATAGGCGTCCGGTCCGCCGCTCGGCGAGAGCAGCACGATGGTCGGGCTCTTGGGGTCTACGGTCTCGTGATAATCGTTGAGGCGCAGGTCGTCGACGCGGCCGCCCGTCAGGTTGATTGAACCGGTCACCCGCGCGGTTTCGATCGGCACCCGCTGGGAGAGCGCCAGTGCCTCGTCCCGCGTCTCGGCCGTCTGCTGTGGTGCAGCCGCCCCCGGCAAGGCGCCGGCGGCTGTCGGGGCCGCGGCGGTCGTGGCGGCGTCGCCACCTGTCGCGGCCGGCGTCGTCGCCGTCTGGGCAGCCTGCTGCTGCGCTGCATCCTGTTGCGCTCGCTCGATTTCCGGTCCGGCGATGAAGAATTGCCAGCCGAAAAGAACGACCATCGACAAGACGATGGCCAGGATGAAATTGCGGTTGTTGTCTTTCATCGACCGGACCTGTTCAGCGCTCTCGGGCGCGCCAGTTCGGCAAACCCGCTCTCTAGATCGGTGACCAGCCGAGCGAATTGAAGGGTCAGCGCGGCACGACGGCCGACAAGCACATAATCCGTGGCCGTTTCGAGGAGCCCGCCAGTGGCGGAAACGGCCGCCCGCAGGCGGCGTCGGATACGGTTACGTACGACCGCGTTACCAGTTTTCTTGGTCACCGTGAAACCGACCCGCGGTGGCCGGTTGTCGGCGTTTTCCGGAACTTTCAGCGCCTGCAGGACAAAGCCGGGGCGCGAAACACGCTTTCCGCCGGCGACGGCCTTGAAGTCGGCGCGGCGTCGCAGGTGCTCCATGCCGCCGGGAGCCGCCGTCGGGTCAGGCTGAGAGCTTCTTGCGTCCGCGTGCACGGCGCGCCGCGATGACCTTGCGTCCGCCGGTTGTCTCCATGCGGGCGCGGAATCCGTGGCGGCGCTTGCGAACCAGCTTGCTCGGTTGATAGGTACGTTTCATGGCGTCTTCTCCGCGCGGGCCGGCCGCGCCGGGCTTATAAGGAGCGGGTTGAATCGAGTCAACGCAACCGCCGCCGGCCGCGGCGGTCGCTCTCGTGCGGTGGCTTTTAGCGGAAACCGGTTATCATTGCCACCGTTTCAGCCGCGATTCTGAAGGTGCATGGCAGAAGAATTGACCCCCGATATTTGCGTGGTCGGCGGTGGGCCCGGTGGCGTCGCCGCCGCGCTCGCCGCCTTGGCCGAGGGCGTTCCCGTGATCCTGGTGGAAAAGGGCCCAATGGGCGGTTCCGACCTGGCCTGGGGCTCGATTCCGTCCAGGGCCTTGAGCGCCGCGGCCGGGGTTAACGAACTGCTGCGCCGGGCGCCCGCGCTGGGCGTCACCGGCGCTCCGCTGCAGGTGGACCTCGCCGGGGTTCGCGAGCATATCGACGCAGTGGCGTCTGCCGTCGCCCCGAATGTGTCCGCCGAGCGGCTGACCGCGCTCGGCGTCAGGGTGATCGCCGCCCCGGCCCGCTTCGTCGATCGCGACACGATGATGGCCGGCGACCTCGCGATCCGGGCTCGCCGCACGATTCTGGCGGTCGGTTCGGTGCCGGCCGCACCGTCCGATATTCCCGGCCTCGATGGTGTCGAGCACATGACCGTCGAGAGCGGGTTCGATGTTACCCGCAAGCCCGACCATCTGCTTGTCTTCGGTGCGGGGCGGGAAGGTCTGGAATTCGCCCAGGCCTGGAATCGCCTCGGTATCGACGCGACGGTCATCGATCGCGGCGCCGCACTTCCCGGTGACGATCCCGAACTCGCGGCTGTCGTCGTTGACCGTCTCAAGGCGGAAGGGATCAGGGTCCGCACCGGCGTCGAGATCGTTTCGGTCGCGCGCCGGCGCGGCGGCGTCCGTTTCACCGTCTCCGATCCCGAAGGCGGTGACGCCGCCATCGACGGGTCGCACCTTCTGGTCGCCACCGGGCGCAGGCCCAACATCGACGGCCTCGACCTTGCTGCCGGTGGCATCCAGCACGACGAGGCCGGCATCGTCGTCAACGCCAACCTGCGCACCACCAACCGCCGCGTCTTCGCCATCGGCGACGCCATCGCCGGACCGGCCCATGTCGCGCGCGCCCGGCATCAGGCGGTGCGTGTCGTGAAGTCGCTGCTGTTCCGCGTGCCGTCCGCCGCCGAAACGGCCGCGCCGCCCTTCGTCACCTTCACCGATCCGGCGTTGGCGACCGTGGGCCTCAACGAGACCGAAGCGCGCCGCCGTCACGGCGACAAGGTTCGTGTGCTGCGTCACACGTTTGCCGAGAACACGCGCGCCCGGATCGATCGCCAGCCTGCGGGTTTCATCAAGGTCGTGGTCGCCCCGGCCGGGCACGTGCTGGGGGCATCCATCGTCGGGCAGGATGCCTGCGAGATGATCGCGCTATGGTCGCTGGCTGTCGCCCAGCGCCTGCCGATCGCGGCGATCGCGGCCATGCCCGCGCCTTATCCGACCCTGGCCGAAATCTCGCAGCAGGTCGCGGCCGGGTTTTTCGCGGCCAATGCAGCCGAGGGCGTCGGTTTGACCAGCCCGTTGCGGCGGCGCATCATTGGCCTGCTCAGGAAATTCGGCTGACCATGAACGACCAGTCCGGCAACGGCGTGGACGGTAAGCCTGTCGTGGCTGCACGGGCAACCCGTGCGCGCCACGGGTTCGGCCTGTCATGGAAGCTGCTGGCCCTGACGGTGTTGTACGTGATGCTGAGCGAAGTCCTCATCTACGTGCCGTCGATTGCCAATTTCCGCGTCAACTGGCTGATGGACCGCATGACCATGGCCGACGCCGCGAGCCTCGTCCTGGCAGAGTCTATCGCCTCGGACGTCCCCGCCGATATTCAGAAGGATCTTCTGGGCGCCCTCGATGCGACAGCCATCGCAATCCGCAATGGCGCCACCAGCCGCCTGATCGCCACGGTCGACATGCCGCCCAAGGTCGATCGCTCAACCGACCTCAGGACCATGGAGCCTGTTGCGGAAGTCGTCGACGCGTTCGACACGCTCTTCGCGCGTCAGGAGCGGACGCTCCGCGTTGTTGGCGACTCGCGATCCGGAGCGGTTCTCGAGCTCATCATCAGCGATCGGCCGCTGCGTTCGGCGATGATCGAGTATTCAGTGAACATCATCTGGCTTGCGGCGCTCATTTCCGTCATCACCGCCGGTCTGCTCTACTTGACCATAACGCGCCTGCTCGTCCGCCCGATGCGTCGGCTGACCGAAAACATCGTCGCCTTCTCCGAGGTTCCGGAAGATACCGCCCGGATCATCGTACCGAGTGGGCGCGGCGACGAGATCGGCATCGCCGAGGAGCATCTCGCCACGATGCAACGCGACCTGCAGGGAACGCTGCGCGAGCAGCGCCACCTCGCCGATCTCGGTCTCGCCGTCTCCAAGATCAATCACGACCTGCGCAACATGCTGGCTTCGGCGCAGCTCTTCTCGGACCGTCTGGGCAGCTTGCCGGATCCCAATGTCCAGCGCTTCGCGCCCAAGCTGATCGGCGCGCTCGACCGCGCCATTTCCTATTGCCAGTCGACGCTCACCTACGGTCGCGCCCGCGAGGCCGCGCCGGCCCGGCGGCTCGTGGTGCTCGACCGGCTGGTCGACGATGTTGCCGACGTGCTGGGCCTCGTCGGGCACGCCATGATCACCTGGGAAAATCGGGTGCCGGCCGGACTGGAGGTCGACGCCGATCCCGAGCAGTTGTTCCGCGTGCTGGTCAACCTCTGCCGCAATTCCATCCAGGCGCTGGAGAGCGATCCCGACAGCGCCGTGGTGCGGCGGCTGACGGTCTCTGCGGCGCGCGACGGCGCCGCCGTGACCATCCGCGTCGAGGATACCGGCCCGGGCGTGCCGGAACAGGCGCGCGCCTCGCTCTTCCGTGCGTTCCAGGGGCCTGTGCGCCAGGGCGGCACCGGCCTCGGCCTCGCCATTGCCTCCGAGCTGGTCCGCGCCCACGGCGGCTCGATCATGCTGGTCAATGCGGGCGGGCCGGGCGCGACCTTCGCGATTGTCATACCGGATCGTCCCCACGCCAATGGACGCAATGGCGGCAATTGAGACCTACCGCTTCGTTGGCGGTCGCCCGGCCAGCCGCTTCGCCTGCGCAACCTCGTCCGCCGTCATCCATTGTTGCAGGTTGTCGCGCCACCATGCCGATTGCCGGTCGCCGTGCCGGGCGGCGCGATCCGCCCAGACGTAGGCCTCGACACGGGTCTTCTCCACGCCGATGCCCGCCGCATGGAGTCGCGCCAGGCGCGCCTCGGCGATGACGTTCCCCTGTATTGCGGCCTTTCGGTACCAGCGCGCCGCTTCCACCGGATCGCGCGGCAGCGCCCAGCCGACGAGATACATCAGCCCGAGCTTTGCCTGGGCGACATCATAGCCGCCTTCGGCCGCTCGGCGGAACCAGTGGACCGCCAGGTCGTAATCGCGCACAACGCCGTCGCCGGTGTCGTACATGATCGCCAAAGCAAACTGAGCCCGCGGGTCGCCTTGTTCCGCCGCCGCGACTGCACCGGGTGTCGGCGCGGCCATCGTCGGGCCGGGCGTGGCTGCAATCCCGAGCAGTACTGCAGCACATGTCCGCACAAGTATGCGATTTCGGGTCCGTGCACCGTCCATCCGGTTGACGCTAACCGACCCCGAACCGGCGCGAAAGGCTTGCAATCGCTGGGACCATTCAGTAGCTAGAGGCCGCCGCCCGGCCCGCCGGGAACCGGCACGCGCCCGTAGCTCAGCTGGATAGAGCACCAGACTACGAATCTGGGGGTCAGGAGTTCGAATCTCTTCGGGCGCGCCAATCTTTCCAAGTGCATAGGCCCCGTCGTCGGCACCCGCCGATGCGGCGAGCAATGAATAAGCAATGAACTCGGCCCGTTCGGCTGCCGCGCCTTCGCTGTCGGCTGTCTTGAGACGGCAGGCTCTGGCGCATTGTGGCGTTCGCCCCCACTTGAGGGAACGCGAACATCGATCGCAAGAAGACGGCTGCGAGGTAGCGACCATGGCCCATCTGGAGAACTTCGCCCAATTACTGATCTGGGCGATGGACGGGCGAGGAACAATGTCGAACCCGGCGATTTACCGGGAGCTGAAGGCGACCGCCAAGGAGCACGGTCGGACCCTGCCGCCGAATTGGGAATCGGAGGTTAGGCAGACCCTCCAGGCCCACTGCCCGACGGCGAAGCAGTACAGGGGCGGGCCGGACTACTTCGAGCACCGCGGCAGGGGGCAATGGTCCTGCAAGGTGTCGTCGCCGTCGCTATCGTCCTTCGCCCTGTAGGTTGGCTCGCGCCGAAGGCCCGAAGCCCATGTGCCACTGAAGCCGAAGTAGTGGGCTACTCGGTCGCCGCCTGATGGTTTGATCCACCTCGACCGCCCGAGCCGGCGCTTCGAAAGAAGACGCCCGGCCGCTCTGACAAGCGAACCGGGCGCAGTTTCGAGGAAGGATCGATGCCTACGCCGCCGGAAGACCCGACTGAGCCGTCGTTGACGGACGACGCCGCCGATGAGCGACTGGCCGTCTCCGACGCCGCCGACGGCGACCACACCAGGCTCGTCGAACTCCTCAACAGCCGCGGACTCCGCCTCGTCGCCGACCTGCTCGTGGGCCACCGGCTCATCCGCCGCAAGCGGAGGGGCAGGCCGCCGATACCGGACGGCTCGCCATTTGCGCACGCTCTGGCCGACGCTATCGAGCGCAAGCGTCACCTCGTCCGATATCCGATCGACCGGCCGATGAGCGTGGCTGACTACGTCGGCGAGCGGTGGGGCTGGGATCCCACCGGCTTCAGCGGCGAGGTCGTCCTCTTTCCCCGAGACGCCCCGTCGACATGGTCCGCGATCATCACCACGGCCGTCGGGCCAGCCGCGGTCGACGCACGCACTATCGACGGAGGGGGATCGCACCAGGCGAGGGCGATCATCGCCGGGCGGGCCGACGAGCGGAGGCCGGCGGGGATCGCCGCCGACCGTCCGGCTGAAAGCTCCGCGCGTTTGTAGCCGGCCCACGGACGGCTCACGCAGATCGCGCGCCGCGGCACGGTGCCGGCCGGTGCAAACGATCAACTGGAGAACGACGACGATGGGCAACATCCCGACAAGCGTGGCGCGGTTCGACAGGGCCGACGCCCTGCTCAACGCCCACCCCGCCCTGCAGATCAGGATGGAGACGATCGAGGACGAGCGCGACCTCGCCGCCCGCGCGATGAACCGCGCCTACGAGCGCTTCGAGGAGGCTAGAACGGCCAAGCGTCAGGCCGAGGATAACCGCCGGGAGGTCCAGGCCCACTTCGATAACGGCACGCTGATCACCGAGAAGCACCTGGGCTTCGACGAGAAGACTGGGATGCAGATCGTCGAGCAGGCGATGGACGACGACGCCGTGCGCAAAGCCGAGCTGGCAGTCGAGTCGGCGAAGGCGAGGTTCCTGCGCGCCGACGAGACACGCGCAACCGCATCGGAAGCCTGGCAGGCCGCTTCGAGGCTGCACGCCGCCTGCGAGCGCTACCTTGGGCAGATCGGCAAATTCGTCCCCGCGCCGGCGAAGGGCGCACCGCACCGAGGCGAGACGCCGGCCGCTGCCGTAGATCGCCTCCGCGCCGAGATAGACCGCATCGCCGCGCTGATCTCGAAGGCCGAGCGGGCGCCGAAACCGGCCGAGGAGATCAGGCGGCTGATCCGCCGAGAGGTCCAGCTCACCGCGAAGAGGGGCGCGCCGCTGGTCGGCAAGAACGGCGTGCGCTGGCCGCCGATGCTCGTCGGCGTCAACTCGATCACCGACTGCCTGGCGCTGATCGCCCGCATGTTCCCGGAGCAGCTGGCGGCCGTCGCCGAGGCCGAGGTCAAGGATTCGCCGGACGCGATGTCCGACGAACAGCGGGAGCGGCGCCTGAATGAGCTGGCCTCGCAGCACCTCGCCCTGAACCGGGAGGAAGAGGCTGTCATCCGCGTCGCTGAACAGGCCGGCGCCAAGATCGCCCGGCGGGCCGAGGCCGATCCGAGGGCGGTGCTCGACGTCGATGGGCCGTCGCCAAGGGACTGACATTGCTCCGCACCGCCGACGGTCAGCGGCGAGTGGACGGCGGGATTTCACCCGCCGAGGTGGTGCCGCCGGGGTCCTCGTCCTCGTGCCCCGGCGGCGCTGCCCATCAAACAGGCCATCACCCGAATTCGAAGGAGACAAGACCATGGCCAAAGAGGCCCAGGAGAAGAAGTTTTACGTGATCGGCTCGGCGGCGATGAAGGACGGCAGTGAGCTCGACTTCGTCGGCAAGGGCTACGTGCCGCATACCATCGCCGAACACGAGGCGCTCATCGATGAGATGGTTTCGGCGACTGCCGAGAGCGCGCGGAAGAAGGGGCTCAATCCCGAAGCCATCTACAAGCGCTGGAACAGTCCGAAGAAGCCCGCGAGCGAGAACTAGCGAGCCGCAGACAGGCAGACAGCAGTCGGAAACGGAGGCGCCCGCCCGTTGCAGGGGCGGGCGCCGACACTGCGGCCAGGGAGCCGAAGCGATGATGAACGACGCGGACCTTATGGCACCGCCCTACGCCGACGAGCCGTCGCTTTCCGATGACGAGAGCGTGAGGCGCGCCACCTGCCGTGTCCTGCTCCTTGGCTGGAAGGCCTCGGTGCCGAACCGACTGCTTCCCGAATTCCGAGAGACCTTCGATCGGATCGCCCGGCGGTTGGGAGCGTTGCCGCCCGCCGACAGGAAGGGCGCGATCCGGTCCGCCAGGATGGCGGCACGCGCCGCCCGGTTCCGCAAGCGCTATCGCCTCGCTCTGGCGGCTGCCGGCGGGCCGGATTCCGCAGAAATCCGCCAAACTCGACCGGAGAAGTGATGATAGTTTTTGCGGTCGTTTTTGGTTGACATTCGGGTCATCGCCCACCGCCGTGATCACTGCGGCGGGCATAATCCGACGAGAGGACGACCATGAACAAGCACGTCAAACCGCCCAAAGCGCCGCCCATCGACGGCGACCAGATGGGCCCATACATCGAGCTCGGCTGGCAGCTGATCCCGCTGCACCGGCCGGCCGACCGCAGCTCGTGGAACGGCAAGCCGAGGGCCGACGGCAAGCGGCCCCTCGACCGCAATTGGACAACCAAGATCTATGACTTCCGCAAGGTCGTCGCGGCAGCCGTCGCCCAGGGCCGCAACGTCGGTGTCCGCCTCACCGCCGAGCAGCTGGTGATCGACGTCGATCCTCGCAACGGCGGTGACGCCGGCTTCGATGCGCTGTGCCGCGACCTCGGCCTCGACCGGAACGCCTGGCCGCACATCGTCACAGGCTCCGGCGGCGGTCACTACTACCTGACGAAGCCGGCTGGCGAGAAGGTCGTCGACTCGGTCGACCAGTATCCCGGCGTTGAGTTCAAGAGCGCCGGCCGCCAGGTCGTGGCCGCGGGATCAGTCCACCCCGACACGATGAGACGCTACGAGTGGGACGCCTTCGGGCCGCCGCTGGAATCGGTCGCGGCCGCGCCCGGCCGGCTGGTCGAGCTGATCAGCCGCCCGACCGGACCGGCGTCGAGCGAGGGCGGGCAGCACACGCCCGAGGAGATCGCAGCGATGCTCGACGCGCTCGATCCGGTCGACTTCCGCGACCAGGACAAGTGGTTCAGGCTGATGGCGGCCTGCCACCACGCCTCTGGCGGCGATGCCCGCACCGAGTTCCTGGAATGGTCGAGCCGCGATCCCGATTACGCCGACGAGGGCGACAAGGGGCGCCGCTGGGACTCGCTCCACGCGAAGAAGGAAGCGGCAATCACGCTCAAGACACTTTACAAGTTCCTGAGCGACGCTGGCCGCGATGACGCGATCCCGCGCCCTAACGCGGCGGATGACTTCGCGGAAGACCCGGACGACGTCACGGAGTCTGACAGCGCGCCGTCCGCGACCACGGACAGGGGGCTGTCGGTCAACCGGAACTCGGTAGCCGCAGACACCATCGCAAACGCCATGCGGGCCGTCGCCGGCATCGGCCTGAAGCCGGCATGGGACGAGCTGGCACAGAAGGTCGTCTTCCGCGGTCCGGCGCTGCCGTGGCCCGACGAATTCGGCCGCGAGCTGGATGACAACGTGCTGAGGTTCATCCGGCTGGCGCTGATCGAGCGGTACCAAGGGAACGACTTCCAGCCGTCGCGAGACAACGTCTTCGAGTCGGTGGTCACGGCCGCCCTGCACCGGTGCTTCAACCCCGTCACCGAATACCTGGACGGACTGAAGTGGGACGGCGTGCCACGCGTCGGCCGGCTGCTCTCCCACTACATCGACTGTGGCGATGGTCTCTACGAGCAGGCCGTCTCGACGTGCTTCATGGTGGGCGCCGTGCGGCGCATGAGGGAGCCCGGCTCCAAATTCGACACCATGCCCGTCATCAGGAGCCCGCAGGGCTGGCTGAAGTCGACGGCGCTGAAGGTGCTTTTCGGAGCGCCATGGTTCTCCGACGCTGAGCTTGGCGACCTGCGCAGCAAGGACGCGGCCATGCTGATCCGCGGCGTCTGGATTGTCGAGTTCGCCGAGATCGACAGCCTGCGGCGGACGGAGCTCGGGACGCTCAAGGCCTTCTGCTCCCGCTCGGTGGACCGCATGCGGGACCCCTACGGCCGAGTCGTCAGCGACGTGCCGAGGCGCTGCGTGTTCGTCGGCACGGTCAACGAGGGCGGCTTCCTGAAGGACCCGACCGGCAACCGCCGCTTCTGGCCACTCGTGCTCAGGCGGCCAATCGACATCGAGAAGATCGCCGAAGATCGTGACCAGCTGTGGGCGGAGGCGTCCGCCCTGGAGGCAGGCGGCGGCTCGTGCGAGCTGCCAGCGGAACTCTGGCCCGCCGCGGCGGAGAAGCAGGCGGAAGAAACCTCGACGGATCCGTGGGCCGACCCGCTGAGAGCGTTCCTCGACCAGCGGGCCTACGATGCCGTGATAGACGCGGCTGCCTACGCCGAGGCCATTGGCGAGAACCCGCCCCCCGCCGATAGGGTGCATTCGGTCGAGCTGTTTGACGCCCTTGGCATCGACCACTCACGCCGCACCAAGGACCAGGCGCAGCGGCTGCGCACCGTGATGGAGAACGACATCGGCTGGCGCTACTCGCGGGGCGTGCGCGTCGGCTCCAGGGTGGCGTCGGGCTACCTCTCTGCCGACTGACGCAGAACGGTCTCCGCCTTTACCTCAAAGACCGCGCGCTCGCGAGGGGCGGTTTCGACATCGGGATCGAAGCCGCCCCCCTCGGCAGATTTCGGAAACGCGCTCAGAAAGTCCGACCACGATTCCCACCGGGCGATGTTCAGATACGTCACGCACGATGGTGCGCTTAGTTCTAGGGAACGCAGGCCGGGCGGCAGACCAGTGTCTTCGGAAAGCCGCGTGAGCGTCTCGCCCAGGAAGGCCGGATTGTTCGGCTGGCTGGCCCGATAGTCAGTCAGGAACTGCCCCTCTCTATCCGGCCGGACGAACCGCCGGATCATTACGATGATCATGTCTGCAATCCCTGACGTTGAGCGTGTTGAGCTGCGCGCGGGCTTCGCTCAACGCGTCGGGGCAATGCGCGGCTTGCCTTGTTGAGCATGTTGAGCATGTTGAGCTTGCGGATATGGTCGGGGGCATCAGTGACCGCAAGTTCACCTGCCCCTGCACCCTGGCCCTATCGGGAGAAGTCGCTCAACGCTCAACATGCTCAACACCCGGGGGCCTGGCGCCGGGTCGGGTCCTTCCGGCACGATAGCAATGTGGGGCGTTCGGAGAACTCGATTCGCGGCCAGCTGCGGGACGAAAAACGCCGCGCACGACGTCAGCACAAACGCGCGCCCAAGCGCTTTGGACCGATTTGCGACCGTCTGGTCGCGGGGCAACATCGCGCGCACAGCGCGCGGCTCGCGCCCGACCTGCAGGGTCGAAAGGCGCGGAGGCGAAGGCCTCGATCTCTTCCACACGCGTGAATGCCTGCTGCGCAATGGCCGATCTCGGTCATTCCGACCCACACC
>CAWCSF010000005.1:0-80000 GCA_963798195.1 uncultured Alphaproteobacteria bacterium
CGATGAAGAGAACGTTGAGTGCCATGACATATCCCCAATTCAGGCAAGAGAAATTGAGGTCAGCGATCCTCGAGGACCGCGTTGATCGTGCAAATCACGCCGGAGGGGTCATAGACGATGCTCGTCTCGCCCCCAAGTTCCATCGCAAGGCCTTCCTTGATGAGGCGCGAGCCAAATCCGGTGCGCTGCGGCTCCTTCACCGGCGGGCCACCCACCTCGGTCCACACAATGCGCAGGCGCCGCTTGCCGGCTTCCTCGGCAATGTCCCAGATTATCGAAACGCGCCCCTCCGGCGTCGAAAGCGCGCCGTATTTCGTCGCGTTGGTCGACAGCTCGTGCAGCGCCATGGCCAGCGCCGTCACCGTTCGCGGCGCCAGGCTCACTGCCGGGCCATCGATGGAAATTCGCTCCGCGTCGCCGCCAAGATGCGCCAGCGAGTTGGTGATGACCGCCGCCACGTCGGCGCCCATCTGGCGCTCGCTTGTGAGCACATCCTGCGCCCTTGCCAGCGCCAGGACGCGCGCGCCGAACGCCTCCCGTGCATCCTTCGCGCTGACACCGTCTCGGAGCGTCTGTCCGGCGATCGCCTGAACCATCGCCAGCGTATTCTTCACACGGTGGCTCAGCTCACTGGCCATCCACCGCTGGAGTTGTGCGGCCGTCTTCTCCTCGGTGACGTCGTAGCCGACTACGAAGATCTGCTCGACGTCCCCTGCGGCGCCGAAGATCGGCTGATAGACGAAGTCGAGATAGCGCTGCTCCAGGTTTCCGGCTTCCGAACGGAGCATGACTTCAAGCCCACGCGGCAGCGAAGGGCTCGCCGGTGGCGCGCACCTCGTCGAGAATCCGGACGAAGCCCTGTTCGACCACCTCGGGCAATGCTTCCGCGAGCGGTCGGCCCACCACATCACGCCCAGCAACGAGCTCGCTGTACGCATCGTTGACCAGTTCGAAGACATGCGCCGGTCCCCGCAGGGTCGCCACGAAACCGGGCGCCTGCTCGAACAGGCCGCGAAGCCGTTCTGTCGCTTGATGTTGCACCGTCACATCGTTGCAGACGACGAGCACGCCGCCGACGCCGCCGGCGCCATCGTCGATCGGGCTATAGCCATAGGTCCACCAGACGTCCTGACGCTTGCCGAAGCGCGTCACCGGGACGTACTCGTCCTCGTGCCAGGTGGCGCCCTTGCCTTCCATGACCAATTCGATCTGCGGGCCGATGATCTCCCAGATCTCCTCCCAGCATTCGCGGCCACGCTGGCCAAGCGCGCTCGGGTGGCGCTCCGGTCCCATCGTCAGGCGATAGGCATCGTTGTAGAACTGGATCAGGTCGGGACCCCACCAGATGAACATCGGATGCCGGCTGGTCAGCAGCAGCCGGACTGTCGTCTTGAGGCTCTGCGGCCAATTTTCGGGCGGACCGATCGGGGTCGTATCCCACGGAAAGGCGCGGGTAAGTTCGCCCATCTCGCCGCCGGCCTCGAGGAATCGGAGTTTCAGAGGAACGGCGGAGGCGGCGGTGGTCATTTGGGAGCGTCCAGCCCGCGCTTCCTGAGCAGCGGATCGGTGGACGGCATCCGCCCGCGGAACGCGGCATAGGCTTCCGCGGGATCGCGCAGGTAGCCGGCGGAATAGACGTAGTCGTGCAGCCGCTGCGCCGTCTCGGGGTGGAAAATATCGCCCGTCTCGGCGAACGCCTCGAAGGCATCGGCGTCGAGCACTTCCGACCACAGGTAGCTGTAGTAACCGGAGGCGTAGCCGTCGCCGGCGAAGATGTGCTGAAAGTGCGGCGTGCGGTGACGCATGACCATGGTCGCCGGCATGCCGATCCGCTCCAGCGCGGCGCGCTCGAACTGGATGACATCGACATCGTCGGTCGACGGCATCAGATGCAGATCGAGATCGACCAGCGCCGAGGAGGTGTATTCGACAGTGGCGAAGCCCTGATTGAACTTGCGCGCGGCAAGCACCTTGTCGAGCAGCACTTCGGGCATCGGCTCACCGGTCTCGGCATGCAGCGCGAAGCGGCGCAGCACCTCCGGCTGCTCGAGCCAATGCTCGTACAGCTGCGACGGCAGTTCGACGAAGTCGCGCGCCACGCTGGTTCCGGCGATCAGCGGATAGGTCACATCCGACAGCAAGCCATGCAGCGCATGACCGAATTCGTGGAAGAGCGTGCGCGCGTCGTCAAAGGAGATGAGGGTCGGCTTGCCCGCCGGCGCCTTGGCAAAGTTCATCGTGTTGAGCACGATCGGCCGGACCTCGCCATCCAGCTTGTGCTGATCGCGGAGACCCGACATCCACGCGCCACTCCGCTTCGACGAGCGGGCGAAATAATCGGCAAGGAAGAGACCGACGAACTTGCCGTCCTTGCCGGTGACACGCCAGACGCGCACCTCCGGCCGGTACAGCTTCAGGCCCTTCTGCTCCTCGAAGGACAGACCAAATAGCCGCCCGGCGACGTCGAAAGCCGCGGCGATGACGTTGTCGAGCTGGAGATACGGCTTCAGCTCGGCCTCGTCGAAATCGAACTCGACCTTGCGCTGGCGCTCGGAATAATGCCGCCAATCCCACGGCGCGACGCGGAAGTTGCCGCCCTCGGCGGCGATCAGCGCCTGGAGCGCCTCCTCCTCGGCGGCAACCCGGCGAAGCGCCGGCGCCCACACCGCGGTCAGCAATTCGGAGACCGCCTCCGGCGTCTTCGCCATCGTGTCGGCCAAGCGGAAATGGGCGAACGTGTCGTAGCCCATCAGCTTCGCGCGTTCGTTGCGCAAGCGGATGGTCTCGGCGATCAGCGCGCTGTTCTCGGCCTCGCCGCGATTGACCCAGGCGGTGAACGCCTTCTCGCGGAGATCGCGCCGCGTCGAGAACTGCAGGAACGGTTCGATCGACGAGCGCGACAGGGTGATGACGTATTTGCCTGGCAGCTCGCGCTCGCGCGCTTCCTCCGCGGCTACCTCGCGAACCGATTGCGGCAGGCCTGCAAGATCGTCCTCGCCGTCCAGAACCAGCATGAAGCCGTTCTCGGAGGCGAGCACATTCTGACTGAACTGCGTGCCGATGGCCGCCAGCCGTTC
Source organism: uncultured Alphaproteobacteria bacterium (assembly GCA_963798195.1). GTDB lineage: Bacteria > Pseudomonadota > Alphaproteobacteria > Rhizobiales > Kaistiaceae > CAVSRC01. The sequence goes on from CAWCSF010000005.1 coordinate 3,078, forward strand.
GCCAATTTCCGCCAGGCGCTGCTTGCCGGGGGCATCCAGCGCCGCCCCTGCCCGCACGAAGATGGTGTGGTAGCGGTCAAGCACGCGCAGCTGCTCGGCGCTGAGGCCGAGCGTGTCCCGCTTCTGCCAGAGAGCGTCGATGCGCTTGAAGAGCGGCGCGTTGAGGTAAATCTCGTTGCCGTGGCGGGCCAGCAGAGGCGCCATGTCGCGCTCCACGGCCTGGAGTTCCTTGTTGGTGTCCGCCGACGCCAGGTGGAAGAAGACCGAGGCAACGCGGTCGAGGTCGAGCCCGCTCTTCTCCATCGTGACGATGGTGTTGTCGAAAGTGGGCGCGTCCTTGCTGTCGGCAATCGCCGCCACGGCGGCTTTCTGCGCGGCCATGGCCACATCGAAAGCCGGCCGGAAATGCTCGGGCTTGATCCGACCAAACGGCGGCAGGCCAAGGCCACCCCACGACTGGAGCAGCGGGTTTTCGCTGTGTGCGGTCATAACCGGTCCGAAAGGCGGGAGATAAGCCCTACCTATAGCCCGCCCGGGCCGAAGATTGTAGTCCCGCCGCCCACTCAATTCATGCCGCTGCCGCCCTGCTCCAGGCGCTCGGCGAGCAGGGACGTCGCGGCATCGAGCTGCGGATCGGCACCGGCCGCATAGCGCACGTCGAAGGGCACGGCGACATCCGGCTGGACGGGATTTTTCTCCAGCCGCTGGCCATCGACGAACACATCGGCCACGGCGACCTCCAGCAGGCTGTCGTCGGGCAACAGATAGGCCGTGCCGGCGACGACGTTTCCCGCGGTCGGCGCGCCGACCAAAGGCACGCCGTTCTTCTTCAGCGAGTAGGCAAGGACCTCCATGCCGCTGCGGGTGCCAGCATCAATGATAGCGACGACCGGCTTGGGGAAACGGAAGACCACGAAGTCGCGGTTCCCGTCCCGATCGACGGTCTCCATGTTGGCGGCATTGCCGACGAAGGTTTCGGCGGCGTCGCCCGGCGCCCCACCCCATTTGCTGCGGAGATCGAGAACCAGGCCGTCGATGTCCTTGAGGCGGCCCGACGAAAGCTCGTCGTACAGGATGCCGGTGACCTCATCGCGGGTATACGACCACAGACGGACGTAGCCGATGCGGCGCCCGTTTTGATCGAAGCGCTGGACGCTGTCGGAAATAGCGGAGACGAATGCTTCGCCCGGATGCAGGTTCTCGACCGCGACGTTCACCGGCATGGGCTCGGCATCCGCCTGGCGGCGGACCATCATGGTGACGGTCTGCCCGGCCTTGTCGCGGAACGATCCAATTTCAGAGAAGGGCGCGTCATCCACCGCTACGATTTCGTCGCCCGCCATGATGCCGGCCTTGTCCGCGGGGCCGCCGTCGTAGACGTCCGTAACGAAGGCCTTGCCGTCCATGACCGCGCTGGCGATGCCGATGCCAGCGTAGCTGACCTGTCCATCCGGCGGGAAGAGACGGCGAATGTCACGACGCATGGCAAAGCGGAAGACGTCGCTCAGTTCGTAGTAGTTGACCTGATCGGCGGTGAAGCGGCCCGTGTGGGAGGAATGCAGACTGCGCAGAACGAAATCGACGGCATCGCTGACCACTGCCGGATCGGCATCGCCCAGATGTGGCATCTGGGCGGCCACCAGGCCGGCAGCCTCATTGAAATCGGGCAGGGCCGACTGGTCAAAGAAGTGCTCGTTGACCAGTGCAACCGTCCGGTCGAACACAGCGCTGCCCGAGCGGGCAGGAACCTCGGCCAGCGCCGAACTGGCGGCAAGCCATGCCGGAACCACCAGAATCAGCGCCCGGAGAGCGTTCGCACGACCTGTCATATGAGGGTATTCCTCCACTCGCCCCGCAAGTCGCCCGCATCGCCATTTATCGCCGCCCCAACCAACGTCAAGTGGGTTGACTTGGCCTCGCCTTTCCCGCCATTCACCCCCGAACCCCGCAATTTCAGATTTCCGCGAAGGAGACCGCGATGGCCGACCTGCCCGTCTATGCCACGATTGACGGCCCCATCGTCATGATCGGCTTCGGCTCGATCGGCAAGGGAACACTCCCCCTCATCGAGCGCCACTTCAAGCACGACCGGTCGCGCATGGTGGTGATCGATCCGGACGACACCGACCGCGCCATGCTCGACAAGGCCGGCATCCGTTTCATCCACCAGAACGTGACGCCGACAAACTATCGCGACCTGCTGACGCCGTTGCTGACCGAAGGCGGCGGCACGGGCTTTTGCGTCAACCTGTCCGTCGACACCTCCTCGCTTGATATCCTCCGGCTCTGCCGCGAACTCGGCGTGCCCTACATCGACACGGTGGTGGAGCCGTGGCCAGGGTTCTACTTTTCAAAGGGCGCCGGATCGGCCGCGCGCACCAATTTTGCGCTGCGCAAGACGGTACGCGACGAGAAGGCGAAAAACCCCGGCGGCACCACCGCAGTCTCCTGCTGCGGCGCCAATCCAGGCATGGTTTCGTGGTTCGTCAAGCAGGCCATGGTGAACCTGGCAACCGACAGCAAGCTTGCCGGTTTCAGGCAGCCTGCGGCAGGCGACCGCGACGGCTGGGCAAGGCTTGCCCGCGACCTCGGGGTAAAGGGCATCCACATCGCCGAGCGCGACACGCAGCGCGCCCGCAATCCGAAGAAGATGGATGTCTTCGTCAACACGTGGTCGGTCGAAGGCTTCATCTCGGAAGGCATGCAGCCGGCCGAACTCGGCTGGGGCACGCACGAAACCTGGATGCCGGAGAACGCCGGCACGCTGGGCGACGATGCCGTGGCCATCTACCTTCAGCAGCCGGGCGCCAACACCCGCGTGCGCTCATGGTGCCCCACGCCCGGTGCCCAGTACGGGTTCCTCGTCACCCACAACGAGGCCATTTCGATCGCGGACTTCTTCACGCTGCGCGACGCCGGCAAGGTGATCTACCGGCCGACGTGCCACTACGCCTATCATCCGGCCAACGACGCGGTGCTGTCCCTGCACGAGATGTTCGGACAGGCGGGCACCGCGCAGAAGGATCATCACATCCTGACGGAGAACGAGATCGTCGACGGCGCCGACGAACTGGGGGTCCTGCTCTACGGCCACGGCAAGAACGCGTATTGGTTTGGGTCACAGCTCTCCATCGAAGAGACGCGCAACCTCGCGCCGTATCAGAACGCGACCGGACTTCAGGTCACCTCGGCGGTGCTTGCAGGCATGGTGTGGGCGCTTGAGAACCCGAACGCCGGTATCGTCGAGACCGACGAGATGGATTTCCGCCGCTGCCTGGAAGTGCAGTTGCCTTATCTCGGGCCGGTCAAGGGCTATTACACCGACTGGACGCCACTCACCGACCGTCCCGGCTTCTTTCCCGAGGACATCGACGAAAGCGATCCCTGGCAGTTCCGGAACGTTCTGGTGCGCTAGGCGGCTACGACCACCAGGCCGATGACGGCCAGGACGACGATCACGCTTGCGCCGATCCACAAGCCGTTCCATCGCGGACGGGGACTTTGCGGCCAGTGCGGGCGCTGCGCAGTCAGGTCCGCACCTTCCTGAATCCGCCGCCGGGTAACCGGCTCCGGCTCAAGATCGGCCACGTCCGCCGAGACGGCAATTGGCGGGGACAGATCGTTCGGCTGCTCCGCGGGAATCGTGTCGTCGGGAACCGGTTCTGCTCTTTCGTCACGGGTTGGCTGAGGTCTACCGACTGTCATGGGGATCCTCTCCTCTCGAGGTTGATCATCCCCTGAAAGCCAACGCCCCAGCTGCAGGATTGTTTCAGCGACCGCTATTGCCGCGCCTGGGCCGGACGCTCGGGCGAGATATCCGCGATATCGGCCCCATGCCCGCGCACGCGGTTCCGCCCCTCTTCCTTGGCCACGTAGAGGCGGGAATCGCCCACCTCGAACAATGACGCAAGATCGGCGCCGTCTTCGGGCGCCGTGGCAACGCCGATGCTGCCGGTGACCTTTTCCGAAATGCCCTGCACCGTCATTTCCGAGATGCCCAGCCGAAGCCGCTCCGCCGCAAGGAGCGCGGCGGCATGTGGCAACCCCTGGCACATCACGATGAATTCTTCGCCGCCGTACCGATAAACACGATCGCCTTCGCGGGTCGCAATGCCCAATTCCCGCGCGATCTGCCGAAGCGCTTCGTCGCCGGTGGCATGACCATAGCGGTCATTGATTTCCTTGAAGTGGTCGACGTCGATGACGAGCAGACTGACCGGGCGTGTCGCCGTCGCCGCCTCGATGGCGCGCGCTGCCTCCTGGTCGAAACGCCCGCGATCGAACACGCCTGTCAGGGCGTCGATCCCCGACTGGCGCAGCAGCGCCTCATAACGCTGGCGATAGGTCAGAGTCTCGAAGACATCCCACAGGCGGCGGCGGGTCACGCGGCCGGCCTCGCCATAGCGCAGGTAGAAGCCGGCGAGCACGGCATAGAACATCGCGGCGCCCATCTTGGCGATCCAGCCGCCATAGAGCACATCGAGCGGGACACCGACATAGAACCACAGCGTGGTGAAAAACCCGACCTGGTCGAAGGTCAGTACCACGGCTGCGCTGATGAGAATGCGGAGCACCTGCCGGTTTCCGAGCCATGCTGCCGTGCGCTCATAGAGCAGGATGATGAGTATGGAGTCGACGAAGAGCAGCGTGGTGCCCCAGACCATCAACCAGCTCATCTGGTCCAGAAAACCGAGATCGGGGGCTCCTTCGCCGACCGGCAACATCTGGTGCTGGCGCAACAACGTGACCGCGCCGACGATCAGCATGTTGCCGAGGAAGAGGCCGTAGATCGGCTGACGAACAGCCGCCGCGTCCTCCCGGATGTAAACCAGCAGGAGCATGATCAGCTTGCCGGTGAAGAACACCACCGAGCCGGGCGATATGACGATGCCACCCGGCAATTGTACGTAGAGCGCGGCAGCAAGATACGTCTCGACGAAATGCATCGTGCCGAGGGCACAATAGAACACGCCGATGCCGACGCGATGGCGCAACCGGAAAAGTCCGGTCATCACGGCAAAATAGAGTCCCCCCTCTGCAAGAAGCAGAAGCGCGTTCGTGTATTCGCCCATTCAGGCTTTCCGCACCCGATATCCCCCCGGAAATCAGGAAGGAACCTACGCGACAGCGGTTACCAACTCGTGGATTTCGAGACGGGAAACACACCCAAATCTGCACAGGTTGACGCCAATTCTGTTGCCGTTGAATTGGGCGCGGCCTAGCTTGGCGGCCAGTTCCTTGATCGAATTGAGGTGAACAATGCGTGACGGTGCGGCTCTTCGAGCGTCGCCGCGGCTACTTGCCGTCATTCTGGGTTGCGCGGCCACGACGCCCGCCATCGCCAACGATTCCACAGCCGAACTTGGTGCCGGCGGTGTCCAGCTTATTCAAAACGACGTGATCGGGCTCTTGTCCGAGGATCTTTTCGTCTCCGCAAACGAAGTGCGCGTTGCCTACCGCTTCCTGAACAGGTCAGAGAGCCCGGCGACATTTCTCGTCGCCTTTCCACTGCCCGCCATCGACGCGATCGTGCCGCAAGAGATGAACATCGTCCTGCCCAACGCGGCGAGCGAGAACTTCGTCGACTTCACGGTGACCGTCGACGGCCAATCGGTCACGCCGCAGATTTCCGCGCGCGCGAGTGTGCTCGGCGTCGACCGCACCGCCGAGTTGACAGCCCGCGGACTCCCGCTCAATCCGGCTTCCGATACACTGTACGAGAAGCTGCAGTCGATGACGCCAGACGAGATCGCCGAACTCAATCGCCTCGGCCTCGTGGTCGCCGATCCCTATGGCGCGATGGCCGACTGGCGACTCGACCAGGCTTTCTACTGGGAGCAGACCTTCCCGCCCGGCAAGGAAGTCGCCGTGCAGCACAGCTACCGGCCGGTCGTTGGATACGCCTTCTTCGGAAAGGAGAATCTCAACGACGATTACTACAAGACGAAATTCTGCGTCGACCCGGACTTCGCCATTGCCGCGACGAAGAAACTCGACACCATCAAAGGCAGCCAGAATCCTTATATGGACGAGCAGCGGATCAGCTACGTCCTGACGACTGCCAACAACTGGGCCGCGCCGATCAAGTCGTTCCGGCTGGTTGTGGACAAGGGCGATCCGGACGCCCTCGTCAGTTTCTGCGCAAAGGGCGTTCGCAAGATCGGCCCGACCACGTTCGAGGTGACGGCGACGGACTACACCGCCGAACGGGAACTCGACGTGCTGATCGTCCGACCACACAAGGAAAACTGAGGCCGCGTCAGGACTTCCTCAAGTCCTCGGCCGCCTTTTCGCCGGCGGCGTTTGCTACGCGGCCAACCTTGTCGCCGATGTCGTGAACGGTCTTGTCGACGGCATCGGCGGTCAGGCCCTCACGCTTGGCGGCCTCGCGAACCTCATCGACGGTATCGCCGACCACGTGCTTGGCGCGCTCATATTGCTCTGATGCGGCGTCCGCGACTTCGCTCTTAATCTCGTCGGCCGTCTCGCCCATGTACTGGTCCTCAAGTCGCGTCCGCGGCAGAAGGACGGCCAACGCGGCGCCGGCGGCAAGCCCTGCGGCAGCAAGCATCAGCGGCTGTTCACGCGCCATGCGGCTGACGAACGCTGTGAAATCCGAGGCAAGCTGCGAGGCCTCTTCCGCGACGTACCCGCCGCCGCTGGCCAGGCTATCGGCGACACCGTGCGCCATGTCAGCGGCCGCGCCGGCGGCATCGCTTGCCATGTGCGCAGCGGAGGATCCGACTTTGCCTGCCGCGTCTCCGATCTGATGGCCGGCATCGGACGCCATATCCTGCGCGGCCGCGACACCGTCGCGAAGGTGATCGGCAACGGAATGCCCGGCTGACGCAGCGTAATCCTCGGCAGCGCCGACGGCACCCGCGGCCGCGGCTCCCGCTCGCTGGGCGGAATGCTTGACCGCCGATCCAGCGGCGTGAACACCTGCCGAGGCCGATTCACCGATGCCGCCGGTGTGCCTGTCCGGAGCAAATGTCGACCGGCCATACGCCTGCCCGGCGGGGTAGCCCGCGCCTGGGGCGGTCGTATCCTTCCGCCCCTTGCCGGTCATGAACATGGCGGCGCCAACACCCACGAGCAGCGTCGGGATCGGATTTTCCGCCGCGGCATTGCCGAGGCTCTTGAGGAACCGTGTGCCGCCCGTCCGGGAGTAGGACAAGAGCTCGTCGACGACGCGCCCCGCCGTCAGATTGTCGGCAAGCTCGTCCAGCGTCGAGGACAGCCGCTGCCGGGTCTCGGCCGCGCGGCGCTCGTAATCGCGCGGGGAGGCATGGTCGGTAACGGTTGTCATGTCAGGTGCTCCTTGACGGTGGTGAAGTCAGCGCCGAGCTGATCGAGAGTTTTTTGGGGGACGAGCGTGGTGCCGCGCAGAATGCCGATACCGCGCATCACGACGACAATGCCGATGACGCCGACGACAAGACCGACGAGCAGAAGACCCCATTGCTCCGGCAGGCCGGCGACCGCAAGCCACGCCACAACCGCCTGGAGCAAGAGGAAGAGCGCCGCGATTCCCGCGACCGCTCCCATCACGAGCAGTGTCGCCGCCGTCGCAACATTTGAGATCTTCTGGTTGAACTCTGCGCGAACCAGCCGGATTTCCGTCTGGAAAAGTTGGGTCATCTCATCGATGACATCAGTCACCAGATGAAGAATCGACCGCCGATCCTGAGACTGTCGCATGGGCTCAACTCCGCCCGATCGGCCGATTGCGGGTCGGCGCGGCGGCAGTCGTGGAAGGCGCATGGCTCTTCAGCAGCCGCGATACCGCAAAGCCGGCGACGGCGGCCCCGGCAAAGAAGGTCCAAGGCTGCCTGTGCGCGACATCGACTGCCTTGTGCATCAGGTCCTGAACGCTGCGCTCGCGGATGTCGTCAGAGAAACTGTCGAGCCCGCGCGCCGCGCTACGGAAACGGCCGGCAACCTGGGGCGACTGTCCTTCGAGTTCCCGGGCCGCGACCGTGATCGCCTTGGCCACGGCGTGCAGGGCATCAGCACCGCGCACCTTCTGTTGTGCCGCGGTATCGCTGAGCTCATCGCCGATGTGTGAAGCGATGTCAGACGCCTGAGCCGTCGCGGCGCTGAGCACGGATTTCGCGGCGTGACCGGCGATATCGCCGAAGTCACTCGTTACGTCCGAAATCGCTTCCTTGCTTTCGCCCAGAGGACCCTTGTCGCTACCAGGCTTCCGATCGCTGGCGGAACGAAGCCCGCTTTCGGATGAGCGGAATGTGCGGTCGTCTCTCGAGCCGGACGATTGTGTGCGCGGATCGCTCGTCGGATTTGCCATGGAAGGACCTTTTCTTTTTTCGCCACCGGTCCTCGTCTCAATGCGCACTGCCACTGTCAGTTCCGCCAAGGGAGGCGTGGCCAGGAATAATTATTTCGTCGGCAAAAAAGGGAACCGAACGCACATTGCAAAATCGCCGATGGCGGATGGTGGGAACCTGGATCGCGGACGAAACCGAACGACGCCGACCGCACCGGCTTTGATGACGGCGTCAGCGGGGCGCGCCGTCGTCTTCCTCGCGGCCGGTGATCAGTCGCGCCCCTGTCTGATAGGTCAGGTAGCGCCACAGCCACTGGGTCGCGACCAGCACCCGCTTGTCGAAACCGGCCAGCAGGTAAATGTGGACGATCGCCCACATGAGCCAGCCGATGCGGCCCTTGAGGCGCCACGAACCGAAATCGAACACCGCCGCATCGCGGCCGATTACTGCCGTGTTGCCGCGATTGTGGAAGCGGAACGGCGGCATCGGTGTGCCCTCGAGGATGTTCGCGCGCAGCGCCTTGCCGAGATAGGCGCCTTGCTGATTGGCGACCTGCGCGAGTGCCGGCAATGGCTGGCCGGTTTCATCCAGCGCCAGCGCCGTGTCGCCGACGACAGAGATGCCCGGCATGCCGGGAATGGAGAGGTCCGGCCCGACGGCGATGCGCCCCGCCTTGTCGGCATCGATGCCGAGCCAGGCAGCCGCCGGCGATGCACGCACGCCGGCGCCCCATACGATGCAGCCTGCACGAACAACCTCGCCGGCCATGGTCACGCGTCCAGACTCGATTTTCTCCACGGCGGTATTGGTTCTGACCGTCACGCCGAGCCCGGCGAGCGCCTTCATGGCATAGGTCGAAAGGGCATCGGGAAAGGTGCTGAGCAGGCGCGGACCGGCTTCGACAAGAAGGATGCGGGCCTTGGTCGGATCGATGTTACGGAAATCGCGCCGCAGCGAATACCGGGCAAGCTCCGCGATCGAGCCGGCCATCTCCACGCCGGTCGGTCCGCCGCCGACGACGATCGTGGTGAGCAGGGCCTCCTGCTCTCGCGGGTCGGTGCAGGCTTCCGCGTGCTCGAAGGCACGCAACAGTCGCGCCCGGATCAGCCGCGCATCCTCTATCGAACGCGGTCCCGGCGCCGCGGCCGCCCAATCGTCGTGACCGAAATAGCTGTAGGCCGAGCCGGCAGCGATCACCAGCCGGTCGAAGCCGAGCGTACTCCCATCGGCGAGCCGCACCTGTCGGTCCTCGGGATCGATACCGGTCACTTCGCCGAGCAGCACCTGGATGTTGTTCCAGCGGGCCAGCATCCGGCGGATCGGCTGGGCGATATCAGCGGGCGACAGGGCGGCAGTCGCCACCTGATAGAGCAGCGGCACAAAGAGGTGATAGTTGTTGCGGTCGATGACGGTGACGTCGATCGCAGCGCCGCCGAGCGCGCGGGCGCAGGGCAGACCGCCGAAGCCGGCGCCGACGATCACAACATGGGGTCTGCGGGTGGGGAGTCATCTTGCGCGTGATCTCCGTTCTGCGCGGGCAGCCTATGCCAGCGCGAGCAGGCGCGGAAGGATTCGCCCGGTCTCGAAGGCCCTCAGCTTCTGGCGAGATCGACGATGCCGGCCGCGCCTTCCTCCGTGCCGAAAGCGAGCAGATTGCCGCGCGCGTTCCACGCCAGCGCCGACACGGGTCCATCGCCCGGACGCCGGAGCAACGCCTCCTCGGCATCGCCAAAGCGCACGGCGAGGATCATGCCGTCGCGGTAGCCGACCGCCACGACCTCGTCCTTCGGATGGCAGGCAACGCGCGTCACCGGCGCCTCGCGCGCGCCAAGCTGCAACGGCTGCCGGCCCATCGGCCCGTCCTTGTGATGGAACGGCCACAGGATGGCGGCATTGGCGCCGGACGATGCGAGGTAGCGACCCCTGGCAGACCATGACAGCGACCGCGGCTTCGCCGGGTAGCCAGTCATGCGCATGTCCTTGCCATCATCGAGCCGCCAGCCATGCAGCGCATTCTCCTGCATGGCGGTGACGACGTTGCGACCGTCGGGCGAAAATGTGATGCCGATATGCGCGCCCTTCCAGTCGAGCGAGACAGGCTCGGCCTGCGTGCCGACCCACCACAGCGTCACGCCGTCGTAGCGCGCGACGGCAAGGCGCAGGCCTTTCGGCGCGAAGGCGACGCCGCCAACCGCGCGGGAATGCTCGAAGCTGCGTTCGCGACCGTCGGCGAGTTTGGTGAACGCCACGCGGCCCGACGCGAACGCCACCGCGCCGCCCGGGCCTGCTGCGACGTGATCGATCCACTTGCGCGGACGCGCGGCGATCTCGGTCACCGCGCCCGCCGCATCGGTGGCGGCAACGCGGCCATCGTCGCCGCCGGTGATCAGGCTCTTGCCGTCGAGCGAAACCGTGGCGGCCAGGATGGCGCCGTCATGGACCTTCGTTTCCTCGGCCGCGACGCCGCTGACCCGGCGCACCGTGCCATCGCCGAGCGCGAAGACAGCGGTCCCGCCGAGAAACGCCGTTTCGACAACGAAAGCGCCGAAGGGAAAATCCTGGATGGTCGGCATGCTGCTCCGCTTTGTCAGGTGAGGTTGGTGGATGGCGGGGCCGTTCGGTGGCCGCACATTCTTCGGCCGGGCCGAAAAGGGCAACCATGAATCGACCGGTAATCAATTCGCCGGTCGATTGCCATCTCAGCCCGGTCGCCGGAGACACCGGCGTAACCGAAGGAAGCCTGTCATGTCTACCACTCCCAAGACCAGTGCACCCCGCCGCAACGCGATGCTCGGCGCCGGAATCGTGGCCCTCTCGATTCTCGCCGCGCCGCTGTCCGCTTTGGCGGACGATCACTACGCCGGCTATGCGTGGGAAGCCGAAATGGCCCGGATCCAGAACGGCGTTCAGCCGCCGAAATACGTGCCGGGCACGCACGCCTACGTGCCACCGCCCTCCGATCCGGACGCTCCCTATGCAGGCCAGATCTGGGAGGCCGAAATGGCGCGCGTCCAGCACGGCATCCAGCCCCCGCCAAACCGGGCGAGCACCCTGCCCTACGTCCCACCGGCGGATCCGGAATAAAGCAGTCAATTCGAGGAAGGGGAGGTGACTCCCCTTCCCCGAAAGACATTCAGCAGGCGGCCGCGAGCTTGGCTCCGCCGGCCGCCTCCACCGCCGGGGTTGGCATGCCGTCGGCGCCGAGATTCTTCTGCATGAAATCGATGAATGCACTCACGACAGGCGGCCGCTGCCGGGTGCTGGAATGGTACAGATAGAATCCTGGGAGGACCGGAGCCCAGTCGTCGAGAATCGTGACCAGCCGTCCGTCCCCGGAAAACTTCCCGGCGACCTGCTGCGGCAGTTGCACGATGCCCACGCCGTCGAGGGCGGCATGGACCGCGAGGATCATGTCGTTGACGATCAGTGGCCCGGATGTAGCAACCTCGACCCGCTCGCCGTCGCGCTCGTAGATTGCCCGATGGAGCGAACCGTCCCACGGCACACGAAAGCGAATGGTCTTCAGCCCGGCGATGTCGTTCGGGTGGGCCGCACCGCCCGATCGTTCCAGATAGGCCGCCGACGCCACCGTAACGAGGCGGAACTGATCGGTCAGACGGATCGCGACCATGTCCATCTCGATTTGCGTGCCGACATGAATGCCAGCGTCGAACCGGCCGCTGACGATCTCTGTATTCGAATCGTCCACGACGACCTCGAGGCTGATATCCGGATGCTGCTGGATAAAGCGGCCGACGAGCGGCCCGAGCATCATCATGGCGGGCATGCGCGCGACCTTGAGCCGCAGCGTCCCGATCGGGGACTCGCGGAAGGTGCTGACTGTCTGCACTGCGACGTCGACGCTGGCCAGCGCCGGCTGCAGGCTGGCCAGCAAACGCTCGCCGGCCTCGGTGACCGACACACTGCGCGTCGTGCGGTTGAGCAGCCGCACGCCGATGTTGGTTTCGAGGCTTTTGATGGCCTGACTGACAGTCGCCGCCGAGACGCCAAGATCGGCAGCCGCCTTGCTGAAGCTCAGCAGGCGGGCGACGGCCTCGAACGTGGTCAGTTCCGCAAATTCATGTGCGCGCACGATCCCGCCCGCCTTGATTCCGTCTGCACGAGATAGGCAGCCGTCAGCGCCCTTCAAGGCACCCCGGAGTAACCACGGAAGGGGGCGGCCGCCCTTACGCCATGCAGGCTTCGAAGCCGGCGCGGAGCGCCGCTTCGTCGAGCTTGCGGCCGATGAAGACCAGCCGGCTCTCTCGCTTCTCGGCATCCTTCCAGGCGCGCTGGTGGTTGCCCTCGATGATCATATGGACGCCCTGGACGACGTAACGCTCCGGATCGTCCTTGAACGACAGGATGCCCTTCAGCCGCAGGATGTCCGGCCCCTGCTCCTGCGTGGTGCGCTCGATCCACGGGAAGAAGACGCGGGGGTCGAGGGTGCCGCCGCGCAGCGAGACGCTGTTCACGCCGGATGCCTCGATGTCGTGGTGGTGATGGTGATGCTCGTGATCGTGGTCATGGTCGTGGTCATGGTCATGATGATCGTGGTCATGGTCATGATCGTGGCCGTCGAGGAATTCGGGATCGAGCGTCAGGATGCGATCCAGATCGAAAGCGCCGCGATCGAGCACGCGGTCGAGCGGGATGGCACAGCGCTCCGTGCGATGGATGATCGCGTGCGGGTTCATGGCGCGGATGCTGCGCTCAACCGCGGCAAGCTGCTCCGGCGTCACCAGATCGGTCTTGTTGAGCAGGATGACATCGGCAAAGCCGATCTGCTCCTGCGCCTCGATGCTGTCGGCGAGACTCTCGGTCAGGTGCTTGGCATCGGCGATCGTGACCACCGCATCGAGCTTGGCCTTTGCCTTCACGTCGTCGTCCATGAAGAAGGTCTGGGCGACCGGAGCCGGGTCCGCGAGGCCAGTGGTCTCCACCAGTATGCCGTCGAAGCCGCCGGGCCGCTTCATCAGCCCCTCGACCACCCGGATGAGGTCGCCGCGCACGGTGCAGCAGATGCATCCGTTGTTCATCTCGAACACCTCCTCATCGCTTTCGACGATGAGGTCGTTGTCGATGCCGATCTCGCCGAACTCGTTGACGATGACCGCGTACTTCTTGCCGTGGTTCTCGCTCAGGATGCGGTTGAGAAGGGTCGTCTTGCCGGCACCGAGGTAGCCGGTGAGGACCGTGACGGGAATCTGGGTTTCGGGCATGGCTGGAATCTCCACGGCGGTTCAAGGCCGCCGGCAAAGGGGGATCGGCGGCTGATATAGGCGATGACCGGCGGGAATGCACCTGCCGGTTGGAATTCGTTGCTATCCGTTTTCCCTACGCGCCGGTTAAGCGATGACCGGGTTTTTCGGAGGTGCGATTAAGAAGGTGGGACCGCACCGCGAACGAAGCGCGTCCCAAACGACGACGAGCCGACTTCGTTAGCCAGCGCCGCTACGCCAGCGGCGGCTCCTTGAGCAGATCCTCCAGATCCAGCCACTCGGTCTTCATTGCCAATGAACCATCCGGGTTCATCGGCCACTGATCGCGCGGACGATCCCAGTAGAGCTCGACGCCGTTCTGGTCGGGGTCGCGAAGGTACAGCGCTTCGCTGACGCCATGGTCGCTGGCGCCATCGAGCGGAACGCCTGCCTTGATCAGGCGGCGGAGCGCATCGGCCAGAGCCGCCCGGGTCGGGTAAAGGATTGCCGAGTGATAGAGCCCGGTTGTGCCCCGCGGGGGCGGCGAACCGCCTTTGCTCTCCCAGGTGTTGATGCCGAAGTGGTGGTGATAGCCGCCGGCCGAAAAGAACGCCGCCTGGGTGCCGTAGCGCGCCATGAGCTGGAAGCCGAGCACGCCGCAATAGAAGGCCAGCGAGCGCTCGATGTCAGCGACCTTGAGATGGACGTGGCCGATCCGCACGCCGGAATCGATCGGCTTCACATCACTGACAACGGGCTTTTCGGCAAGGTTTGTGTCGGACATCGGTCCCTCCTGAACAGGATGCTGAATATAGGTGGCTTCCACGCCAGCGCCATTGCCGGCGTGGAAGATCAGGGCGGCGTTTGCCGCTGAGCTCCCGGTACCGCCGTGCGCTCGAGTGGTGCGCCCGTCGCCCGCTTGACATCCAAAGCTAATATCATTAGCTATTGGGCTACGATAGATATCAAAGGAGATTCCGATGTCCCGTGTTCCTGCCGCGCTGCTCGCCGCCACCGAGGCAATTTCTGGCGGCCGCGCCAGCGCGTCCGTGCCCGCAAACAGCCATTCCCTGGACGTTGCCGGGGGCCGGATTGCCTACACTGTCAGTGGCTCCGGGCCGCTCGTCATCATGGCGCCAAGCCTGGGAGACCTGAAGGAGGAGTACCGCTTCTTGGCTCCACGCCTGGCGCGATCAGGCTACCGCGTCGTCACCATGGACCTGCGGGGGCACGGCGAATCGTCAACCGGCTGGAACGATTACACCTGCGCCGCGCTCGGCCGCGACATGCTGGCGCTGATCGCGCACCTCGACGCCGGCCCGGCGACGATCATCGGCACGTCGATGGCCGCCGGCGCCGCGGCGTGGGCGGCAGCCGAGTCGCCCGACGCCGTGGCAAAGCTCGTGCTGATCGGACCGTTCGTGCGCAACATTCCGATGCCGTGGTGGAAGCTGGCGCTGTTTCAGGTGCTGATGCACACGGCCTTCGCCGGCCCATGGGGACCGGCGGCCTGGGGCGCCTACTACGGCTCGCTCTACCCGACCCAGAAGCCGGAAGATTTCGAAGCGTACAAGGCAACGCTGGTCGCGAACCTGAAGCAGTCCGGCCGCATGGCGGCCCTGCAGGCGATGATGCGAACCGACCGATCGGACGTCGAGCCGCGCCTCGGCGCGATCCAGGCCCCGACGCTGGTCATCATGGGCAGCAAGGACCCGGATTTCGATGACCCAGCGGCCGAAGCGGAGACCGTGGCGCGCCTGACCCATGGCCACGTACGGATGATCGAGGGCGCCGGCCACTACCCCCACGCCGAGATGCCGACGGCGACCGCGCCGGCCGTCCTCACCTTTCTCGCCGCGACCGGGACAAACTGATGCCGCGCGCCGGACTGAACGCGGACGCCGTACTGGATGCGGCGTCCGAGATCGCCGACGCCGACGGCCTGCCCACCGTCACGCTCGCCCGCCTCGCCGAGCGCCTCGGCGTGCGGCCGCCGTCGCTCTACAAGCATGTCGACGGGCTTGACGCGATCCACCGTGGACTGGCGCTGCGCGGTCTGCGGGAAGCCGCGGCGCGTTTGCAGAAGGCTACCGTGGGCAAAGCGGGGGACGACGCGCTCTTCGCCTTCGCCCATGCCTACTGGCAGTTCGCCCGCGAGCGACCGGGCCTCTACGCGGCGTCGGTGCGCGCGGCAAGGCCGGGAGAGAACGACATCGCCGCCGCAGGAGAATCCCTGATCGGCATCGTGCTGGCTGTGCTGGCGGGCTACGGGGTCAGGGGCGACGACGCGCTCCACGCGACGCGCGGCTTGCGCGCGATCATCCACGGCTTCGTCTCGCTCGACGCGATGGGCGCGTTTCGGCTGAAGCTCGACCTGGACGAGTCGTTCGACCGCCTGCTCGGTGCGTTCAGCCGCGACCTGGCCGAACGCGGCACGGCGCGGGCTGCCTAGTCCGCCATCGCAGCCGCGGCCGGCTGCGGTTGCCGTCCCATCGCCGGCCCGGCCAGCGCCATCTTCTTGTAGCGCAGCAGGAGAAGGAGCGGCATGGCGCAGAGCGTGATCAGGAACATCGCCTTGAAGTCATCGATGTAGGCGATCATCAGCGCCTGCTGCGTTATCAGCCCGTTGAGCTGTGCCGCAGTCTGCGCACCGCCGGGCGTCAGCAGCGCCATCGCATCGATGCCGAAATCGGTCAGGTTCGGATTGAACGCCGTGATATGCGCCGCGAGATCGGCGTGGCTGGTCTGCATGTTCGAAATGAGCAGCGCCGCCATGATCGAAATGCCGATCGACGAGCCAAGATTGCGCACCAGGTTGAACAGGCTCGACGCCTCGGTCCTCAACCGCGGATCGAGCGTCTGGAAGGCGACCGTCGACAGCGGGATGAAGACGAAGCCGAGGCCAAAGCCCTGGATGACGCCGGAAACGATCAGCGGCCAATCGCCCATGCCCATCGAGAAGGCGGTCATCTGGTAGAGCGAGAGGGCGGTCATCGACAGCCCAAACAGCACGAGCAGACGTGGATCGATCTTGCCGACAAGCCGGCCAACAACCATCATCGACGCCATCGTGCCGAAGCCGCGCGGCGCGAGGACAAGCCCCACCGTGATGATCGGATAGCCGAAGAGGTTCTGCAGCATCGGCGGCAGCAGCGCCATCGTAGCGAGCAGCACGATGCCGACGACGAAGATCAGCACCAGCGCCGCGCTGAAATTTCGGTCGACGAACAGACGCCGGTCGAGGAACGGCTCGGCGTGCGTGACGGTGTGAACGCCGAACAGCCAAAAGCCGGTGATGGCGACGCCAAGCTCCGCCCAGACCTCCGGTGACGAGAACCAGTCGAGTTCGGCGCCACGGTCCAGCATGAACTGGAGCGCGCCAACCGCGATCGACAGGTAGGCGAACCCGATGAAATCGAACTTGCGGATGCGCCGCACGGTATCCGGCATGAACAGGAGAACGCCGGTGAGCGCCGCGATGCCGACCGGCACGTTGATGTAGAACACCCAGCGCCAGTTGAAGTTGTCGGTGAGGTAGGCGCCGATGGTCGGGCCGACGATCGGAGCGATCATGATGCCGGTGCCCCACAGCGCCATCGCCTGGCCCTGCCGTTCGCGCGGATTGATGTCCATGATGACCGACTGCGACAGCGGCGCGAGCGCTGCGCCGAAGGCACCCTGCATGATGCGGAAGAGCACCATCTCCTCGAGGCCGATGGCTGTGCCGCACAAAGCCGATGACCCAACGAAACCGGCGACGCAGATCGCGAATAATCTCTTGCGGCCGATATTGTCGGATAGCCAGCCGGTCAGCGGCGTCGCGATCGCCTGCGCCACGATGTAGGACGTGAGCACCCAGGTAATGGTGTCCTGCGCCGCACCGAGGCTCGCCTGCATGTGCGGCAGCGCGACGTTGGCGATCGTCATGTCGAGGATCACCATGATCATCGCGGCCATCACCGAGATGGTGATGAGTCCGCGATGCTTCACTTCCTTGAAGGGAAGGCCGTCGGGGCCGGTGCCGGTCATCGCTGTCTACTTTAAGTCCGGGTTCACTGCGCCGAAGCCGCCTTTGTCGGCGTCGCCGGCTCGCTCTGGATATCGACCGAGACCGACGCGCTGAGTCCCGTCCGCATGGCCAGATCCGCCGGCGGATCGGTGAAGCGCAGACGAACCGGGACGCGCTGGACCACTTTCACCCAGTTGCCGGTCGCATTCTGCGCCGGAAGAAGAGAGAACTCGGAGCCGGTGCCGGCACCGACGCTATCCACCACCGCCTGAAGATCGTGGCCGGGATATGCATCGAGCGAGATGGTCGCGGCCTGGCCGGCGCGCATACTGGTGAGATCCGTCTCCTTGAAGTTCGCCTCGACCCAGCTCGAGCCGGATTCAACCAGGCTCATTACGCCGATGGCCGGCGTGACGTATTGCCCGACCTGCATGCGATCCGCCTGAGCGACGACGCCATCAGCCGGCGCGCGCACCTCGGTGTTCTTGAGATCGAGTGCGGCCTGGTCGCGGCGGGCGAGCGCGGCCAGCACGGCCGGATGCTTCTCGGTCTGGATCGTCGGATCGCCGCCGAGCGCCGCGCGGGCGGCCGCGACGTGCTGCACTGACTGGGTAAGCGTTTGCTGGGCCGCGCGCAGGTCGTTCTGCGCGGTATCGAAGCTCGCCTGCGAAGAAACGCCCTTGGCCAGCAGTCCTTGCTGGCGGTCGAAGGCCTTCTGCTGGTACTCGGCGTTCTCCTGCGCCGCCTTGTTTTCGGCGATCGCCTGCTCGTAGCTGGCGCGCATCTGCTCGACCTGAATACGGGCCGAAGAGAGCGCCGCCTCCGCGCCGGCGAGCGCGATGCGATACGGCTCGGGGTCGATGCGGAACAGCATGTCGCCCGAGAGGACGTGCTGGTTCTCCCTGGCGTCGATCTCGACGATGCGGCCGGAGACGTCGGCGTTGATGGTGACGCGGTTCTGCTGGACGTAGGCGTTGTCGGTGCTGACGTAGCGTCCGCTGGACAGCCAGAAATAGCCACCGACAAGCAGCAGCAGGACCGGCACCGACGCCATGATCAGGATGCGGCGGCGATTGCTCGTGCGCGGCTTGGCAGCCGGCAATACGGGCGCTACGCCCGCCGGCGGTGTGCCGCCCGGCTGCTGCGGATTGTTAGGACTTCCCCCATCAGCACTCATGAGGCCACACTTTCCTTGTCTCGGGTCTCGGCCCCGACGGCCGGTATCTTCTTTGCCTGAACGTCGCCCTGCCCCGGCCGGCCAACCAGATTGGCGCGGATACGGCCCAGCACATCGGCAACCAGTTCCAGTTCTTCCTCGCTGACGCCGATCAGTGCATCGCCGAGGCAGTCCGTCGCGATGGCGCGGAATTTCTCCACCAACGGCCGCGCGTCGTCGGTGAGATAAAGCCGGTAGGCGCGGCGATCGGCCGGGTCGGGCCGGCGCTCGATCAGCCCGGCCGCCTGCATGCGGTCGATCTGACGGCTGAGCGTGATTGGCTCCATGTCCATCTGATCGGCGAGCGTCGCCTGGTTGAGCGGCTCTTCGTTGCGCATTTCGGCGCGCGCGACCGACGACAGGACGCGCCACTGCGCGCTCGTCAGCCCGATGTTTTGGGCCTGCTGGTCGATGCGCCGCCGGAGTAGGCGGCCGACATCGTGGACCAGCAGTCCGACGCCCTTTGCGGGCGGAAGGTGGCTGTTCTGCATGGCAGCGGATATAATAAGCCTGCATATAATAGGCAAGCTTGCAAAATTGTCACACCCCGAAGGGGTTAACAGATGATTGACGAGCAGGCGCGGTGCCACGAACGCCTGACCTCGTCCGGCGCAGGGGGTGGCGGAAATTCCGCAAAGACTGTATCGATCCGGCCGGATTCCGAGGGGTCGCGGCGAGGGCGATCCCGCACCATCTAGACAGCGCCATGACCGACACCGCCGCACCGGCCGCCAACACCGTCTATCCGCCCGCAGAGCCTTCTCCGAGCTTCCCCCGGATCGAGGAAGCCATCGGCGCGGTCTGGGAACAGGAAAAGACCTTCCAGAAGTCTATCGACCAACGCCGCGAACAGGGCGCGCCGGAGTTCGTCTTCTACGACGGCCCGCCCTTCGCCAATGGCCTTCCCCATTACGGGCACATCGTCACCGGCTTCGTGAAGGACACGGTGCCGCGCTACCAGACCATGCGCGGCAAGATGGTCGAGCGGCGGTTCGGCTGGGACTGTCACGGCCTGCCGGCGGAGCTTCACTCCGAGGCCGAGCTGAAGCTCTCTGGCCGGCGCGAGATCCTGAAATACGGCATGGCGCGCTTCAACGAGCATTGCCGCACGTCGGTGATGCAGTTCCGCGACGACTGGGAATACTACGTCAACCGCTCGGCGCGCTGGGTCGACTTCGACAACGACTACCGCACCATGGACCTCTCCTACATGGAGAGCACCATGTGGGCCTTCAAACAGCTCTGGGACAAAGGGCTGGTCTATGAAGGCTTCCGCGTCGTTCCCTATTCCTGGGCGGCGCAGACGCCGCTGTCGCAATCCGAAACTCGCCTCGACAATTCGTATCGCGCGCGACAGGACCCGGCGCTGACCGTCGGCTTCCAGCTCGACGGCGAGCCGAACACGCGCGTGCTCGCGTGGACGACAACGCCGTGGACCCTGCCCTCCAACATGGGCCTCGCGGTGAAGCCCGACGCCGACTACGCGGTGATGGAGAAGGACGGCGCGCGGCTGATCCTTGCCGAGTCGTCGCGCGAGCAATATGCGCCGGAGCTTGAGGGCTACGTCACGGTTGGCGGCATGAAGGGCGTCGACCTCGTCGGCCGCAGCTACGCGCCGTTGTTCCCCTTCTTCGCCGAGCGCAAGGCCGATGGCGCTTTCCGCATCGTCGCCGGCGACTTCATCGAGCTTGGCGAAGGCACCGGCGTCGTCCACATCGCGCCAGCCTTCGGCGAGGACGACCTGAACGTCGGCCAGAAGGAAGGCCTGCCGGTGGTCGATCCCGTCGACCTGGAAGGCAACTTCACCGGCGAAGTGCCGCCCTACGCCGGCCAGAACGTCTTCGCCGCCAACAAGGACATCATCCGCGACCTCAAGGCCGCCGGCGTCGTGCTGCGCCACGAGACCTACGACCACAACTATCCGCATTGCTGGCGCACCGACCAGCCGCTGATCTACAAGGCGATGCCATCCTGGTACGTGAAGGTCACCGCCTTCCGCGACCGCATGGTGGAGCTCAACAAGCAGATCAAGTGGGTGCCCGAGCACGTCGGCGACGGCATCTTCGGAAACTGGCTCGCCAATGCGCGCGACTGGAACATCGGCCGCAACCGCTATTGGGGCGCAGCAATCCCGGTGTGGAAGTCCGATGACCCGAATTATCCGCGCACCGACTGCTACGGCTCGCTGGACGAGATCGAGCGCGATTTCGGCGTGCGCCCGAAGGACCTGCATCGCCCTTATGTCGACGAACTGACGCGGCCGAACCCCGACGACCCGACCGGCAAGTCGACCATGCGCCGCGTCGAGGACGTGCTCGACTGCTGGTTCGAGTCCGGCTCCATGCCGTTCTGCCAGGTGCACTACCCGTTCGAGAACAAGGAGTGGTTCGAGAGCCACTTCCCCGGCGATTTCATCGTCGAATATGTCGGGCAGACGCGCGGCTGGTTCTACACGCTGATGGTGATGTCGACGGCGCTGTTCGACAAGGCGCCGTTCCGCAGCGCCATCTGCCACGGCATCGTGCTCGACGAGAACAAGCAGAAGCTTTCCAAGCGGCTGAAGAACTACCCGGACCCGGTGGAGATGTTCAACACCCACGGGGCGGATGCCCTGCGCTGGTACATGATCTCCTCGCCGCTGCTTTCCGGCGGCGATCTCGCCATGCCCAAGGACGGCCGCGCTATCGGCGAGGCGGTGCGCGCCGTGCTGCTGCCGATCTGGAACGCCTATTCGTTCTTCACGCTCTACGCCAACATCGACGGCATCAGGGGCAAGATGGTCACCACGGCCGATGCCGAGCTCGACCGCTACATCCTCGGCAAGACCGCCGAACTGGTGCGCAACGTCGAGGCGGCGATGGACCGGCTCGACCTCGCCGGCGCGTGCAATGCGCTGCCCTCGTTCATCGAGGCGCTGAACAACTGGTACATCCGCCGCTCGCGCGAGCGCTTCTGGAAGAGCGGCAAGGACGCCGACAAGACGGCGGCCTACGACACGCTTTACACGGTGCTGGTCACCGTAACGCGGACCATGGCGCCGTTCCTGCCTTACGTCGCGGACCACATCCACCGCGCCCTTTGCGACGGCGCCAGCGCGCACCTTGCCGACTGGCCGGATGCATCGCAGTTCGCGTTCGACGGGGATCTGGTGCGCCGCATGGATCTCGCCCGCGAGGTCGCCTCGGCGGCCGCGTCCATCCGCACGGTGAAGAACCTGCGCAACCGGCTCCCGCTGGCGTCGCTAACGGTGGCGCATCCGCAGTTCGCATTGCTGGAGCCGCTGCGCGACGTCATTGCCGAAGAGGCGAACGTCAAGGACGTGCGCTTCGAGGCGGACCCGTCGAAGTTTGGCTCCGAAGTGCTGGTGGTCAATCCGCGCGTCGTCGGCAAGCGGCTGGGATCGGCGATGAAGGACGTGCTCGCCGCGGCCAAGGGCGGCGTGTGGAAACAGCTTCCGGACGGCGCGGTCGAGGTGGCCGGCCAGCGCATCGAGACGGACGAGTACGAGTTGCGCTTCAAGGCGGCCGAAGGCCTCGACGCAACGAGCTTCGCCGATTTCGCCGGCGTGGTCGTGCTCGACACCAAGGTCACCCCCGCGCTCGAGCAGGAGGGCCTCGCCCGCGACTTCATCCGCCTGGTTCAGGTGGCGCGCAAGGACGCCGGCTTCAACGTCTCCGACCGCATTGCCATCGAGGTGAAGGCGGGGCCAGTCGCGGCGGCTGCGCTCGATGCGCACGCAGACGCGGTGAAGCAGGAGACGCTGGCGGTATCGCTCGGCAAGGCTGACGCGTCACCGGCCGGCACCGTGTCGGAAGCGAAGCTCGGCGACGAGCCGATCGCGATCGGTGTGCGGGTGGCCGCTTAGCGAACCGATGATCTACTGGCCCCGGCGGAACCGCGAGCCACCCTCTCCACTGGCCCTCAGAGCGTTGCCGATCATTATCGAACGTTTCGGGCCGAGCTATGCCGGGTTCTATCTGGAGTGCGGCGCCAACAATGGCGTTTCGCAGAGCAACACCTTGCTGCTCGAAAAACGCGGCTGGCGCGGCATGCTGGTAGAGCCTTCGCCGGCCGCGTTCGCCGTGTGTAAGCGAGAGCGGTCACCGCGCAACATCCTCGTGAATTGCGCCCTGGTGGGCGACCCGACCATCACCAGCGTCGAGGGCGACTTCGACGGGCATCTGATGTCGTCAGTCGGCGCCCGATGGCGCAACGACGGCAAGACGACCAGCGTCGCGGCCCGTACACTGCAATCCGTGCTCGATGAGCACAGCATTGGTTCGATCGATTTCTTCTCGCTGGACGTCGAAGGGCACGAACGGGAGGTGCTCGCGGGGCTGGACCTGTCGCGCGTTCGCCCGAAGGTCTTCCTGATCGAAATCCTGGAGGAGAACCTGGCGGCGATAAGCGCCCTTCTGGCCGGCCACGGCTACGGAGCACCGGCCAATCTCAGCGGCTACACACGCGAAACGCACCCTGCCTGGAGGGGCGACCACAACGACTACCTGTTCGTCCTGTGACGAAACAGGCGTCCCGATGAGCCCGGCGTAGTCTGCCTATCCCTTGCGCTCGACCAGCGACCAGCTTGCCGGGATGATCAGCGCAGCCAGCACCACCTTGAGCACATCGCCCAGGATGAACGGCGCGACTCCGCCGGCAAACGCCTTGGCAGCCCCGATGCCCGTGGCATTCGGGATCTGTGCGAACCACGCCAGCCAGGCGAAGCCAATAGCGAACTGCACGACGACGGCAACCAGCATCGCCGCGCCGAGACGGACCGGCGAGCGGTCCCAGCCGCGATCGGCAGCAGTGCCGACGATGACCGCTACCAGCAGCCAGCTCACGATGAAACCAGCCGTCGGCCCGAGCATGTAGAGCGGGCCGGCGATGGCCGGCGGCGTGTTGGTGAAGACCGGCAGGCCGAGCATGCCTTCGGCGATATAGGCAAGCACGGTGGCGAACGCGAGCCGCGAGCCATAGGCGCCGGCGATGAGCAGGACGGCGAACGTTTGCAGCGTCATCGGCACCGGCCAGAACGGCACTTTCACCTTGGCTGAAATGGCGAGGATGGCGGTGCCGGCGAGGACCAGAATGACGGCCTGAAGGATGCGGCTGACATTCTCCGGCCAGACCGCGGTGGCGAGAGCGCGGGACGATGTGTTGGATGCCATGGGATGCCCCCGGGAACGTGATGCGATGCGTTGCCGTTGCTATAGGGGCAATCGCCGGAGGCGACAAGCGCCGGCCAGAATCCGCTTGTCAGAGAACCTTGCTGCGCTACAGATGCCGACCATGAGCAAACAACAGCAACTGCACGCCATCCTCACCGCCGCGCCGCTGGTGCCGGTGCTGACCATTGAAGATCGCAAGGCGGCAGTGCCGCTGGCCAGGGCACTGGTTGCCGGTGGGCTGACGGCCATCGAGGTGACGCTGCGCACCGCCTCGGCCATCGAGAGCATCCGCGCCATCGCCGCCGAAGTGGAGGGCGCCAATGTCGGCGCCGGCACGGTGCTGAACACCAAACAATATGAAGACGCCGCGAAGGCCGGCGCCAAGTTCATCGTCAGCCCCGGCGCCACGCCCAAGCTCATCGCCGCCGGCAAGGATAGCTCCGTGCCCTTCCTGCCAGGCGTCAATACCGCCGGCGAGGCGATGACGCTGGAGGAAGCCGGCTTTGCGACGCTGAAGTTCTTTCCCTCCGAGCCGGCGGGCGGCCTCGCCTACCTGAAGGCGCTCGTCGCACCCCTGCCCCATATCCGCTTCTGCCCGACAGGCGGCATCTCGCTGAAGAACGCCCCCGACTATCTGGCGCTGCCCAACATCATCTGCGTGGGTGGCACCTGGGTCGCGCCACCCGACGCCGTGGCAGCCGGAGACTGGGCGAAGATCACGACGCTCGCCCGCGAGGCAGCGGCGCTGCGCGCCTGACCATCCTCGCCCGCCGGGTTCCCGCCCAAATCATTTTCTGTTGACTCAGGACAAGGACCACCGGAGCGTGGCCGTTGTAAGTGAGGGCGGAAATCAGGCGGCAGGCGCCGCTATTGTATTGTGGAGGGAACCCTATGAAAAGACTGGCATTTATCGCCGCGGCACTCCTGCTGTCGGCACCGGCTTTCGCCGCGGAAGGATGCGATTCCGGCGAGACCGTCATCAAGTTTGCGCACGTTGTCGCCCCGACCGGCAACCCGAAAGGCGAGGCGGCTACCGAATTCGCCGCTCGCGTGAACAGCGAAATGAACGGCAAGCTCTGCGTCGAGGTCTATCCGAGCTCGCAGTTGTTCGACGACGACAAGGTGCTCGAGGCGATGATCCTCGGCGACGTGCAACTGGCTGCGCCGTCCCTGTCGAAGTTCGAGCAGTACACGCTGGTCTTCCGCCTGTTCGACCTGCCCTTCATCTTCGACGACATCGCCGCGGTGGACCGCTTCCAGAAGTCGGCGGACGGCCAGAAGATGCTGGACTCGATGCATGACAAGGGCCTCGTCGGGCTCGGCTTCTGGCACAACGGACTGAAGCAGATGTCGGCGAACAAGCCGCTGCTGCTGCCGACCGACGCCAAGGGCCTGAAGTTCCGTATCCAGCCTTCCGACGTGCTGCAGGCGCAGTTCGAGGCAATCGGCGCCGTGCCGCAGAAGCTGGCGTTCTCGGAGGTCTATGGCGCGCTCCAGACCGGCGTCGTCGATGGCCAGGAGAACACCTATTCCAACATCTTCACCCAGAAGTTCTTCGAGGTGCAGGACGGCGTCACCGAGACCAACCACGGCGTGCTCGATTACCTGCTCGTCACCTCGGCCGAGTTCTGGGATGGCCTGCCGGAGGACCAGCGCAACCAGTTGCGCACGATCCTGACCGAGGTCACCGACAAGTGGAACGCCAAGGCCGGTGAAGTGAACGACGCGGCAAAGGCCAAGATCGTCGCTGCGGGCACGACCATCCGCACGCTCGACGCGACGCAGCGCGACGCGTGGAAGGCGGCGATGAAGCCGGTGTGGGGCAAGTTCCAGGACCAGATCGGACAGAACGTCATCGACGCGGCGCTCGCCTCCAACAAGGGAAGCTGACGCAGGCAATAAAGACGGCCCGGGAACGGCCGGCGCAAGCCGGCCGAGGGAGGCCCGGGCCGTCTCTCTCACTATGACGGCGGCTCCGGCCGGATACCGGCCGGATGGGGGAACGGGGCCTGCCATGAACGCATTCCGCAGCCTGATTGCGCGTATCGAGGAGGGTGTCATCGCGGCCCTTCTGGCGGCGATGACGATCGTCACCTTCAGCCAGGTGATCGCCCGCTACGTCTTCAATTCCGGCTGGCACGCCGCGCTTGAACTCACCACGATCATGTTTGCCTGGCTGGTGCTGTTCGGCGCCAGTTACGCCATGCGCATTGGTGCGCATCTCGGTGTCGACGCGATCATTCGCCTGTTTCCAGCGCCGATCTTTCGCGCCATCGCCGTCTTCGGCGCGGTCGTCTGCATTGTCTACGCGACGATCCTCTTCTACGGCGCCTGCGGCAATATCTTCGTCACCGGCAAGATTTGCGGCGCCGGGTATGTCGGCAAGATGTACGCCGTCGGCCTCAAGACCGTCGACCTGCACTGGCCACGCTGGGCCGTCTATTCGATCCTGCCGATTGGCATGGCGCTGTTGGCGATCCGCTCCGCCGAGGCCGCCTACATGATCCTCAAGGGCCGGCGCGATGGGCTTGCGGCCGGCCACGAGGCCGAGGACATGCTCCGCGAACAGAGCGGCGCTGGGGTCAATCCGCCGCCCGGCCCTGTCGGCACCTGAGGAGGCGGGGCGATGGAATCCGTCATCCTCTTCATTCTCGTGCTGTCGATGCTGGCGGTCGGCATTCCCATCGCCGTCTCGCTGGGACTCTCCAGCCTGATCATCATCATTTTCTTTTCCCACGACTCGCTCGCCTCGATCGCGCTGAAATTTTACGAGTTGACCCAGCACTACACGCTGCTCGCCATCCCCTTCTTTGTGCTCGCCTCGAACTTCATGTCGACCGGCGGCGTCGCCCGCCGCATCATCCGGTTCGCGGTGGCAAGCGTCGGCCATGTCCGCGGCGGCCTCGCCATAGCCGGCGTCTTTGCCTGCATGCTGTTCGCCGCCCTCTCCGGCTCATCCCCCGCGACGGTGGTCGCGATCGGCACCATCGCGATCAGCGGCATGGTGCAGGTGGGCTACACCAAGGAATTCGCTGCCGGCGTCATCGCCAATGCCGGCACGCTCGGCATTCTCATTCCGCCGTCCATCGTGATGGTCGTCTATTGCGCCGCGACCGACGTCTCGGTTGGCCGCATGTTCCTTGCCGGGGTCATCCCCGGCATCGTTGCCGGGCTGATGCTGATGGCCGGCATCTACATCGCGGCGCGCATCAAGAAACTGCCGGCGCAGCCCTTCGCCGGCGTCCGCGAAATCGTCGCCGCGGCGGGCGACTCCGCCTTCGGCCTGCTCCTGATCTTCATCATCCTCGGCGGAATCTATGGCGGCGTCTTCACCCCGACCGAGGCGGCGGCGGTGGCGGCGGTCTATGCCTTCCTCGTCGCGCTCTTCGTCTATCGCGACATGGGACCGCTGCGCGGCATCCCATGGCGCGAGCCTGACGAGACTCTCGGCCGCGCCGTGTGGCGGAACCTCTGGCTGACGGCGACGCGCTTCGTGCCCGGCTGCTTCCACGGCGACACGAAGAAGGTGCTGGTCGAGTTCGGCGCGCACGACCATCATGCTGATGTTCATCATCGCCAACGCGCTGCTATTCGCGCACGTGCTGACGACCGAGCGCATCCCGCAGGTGATCACCGACTGGATGCTGGGCGCCGGCTTCAACTGGTGGACGTTCCTGATCGCCGTAAACGTGCTGCTGCTGCTCGGCGGCCAGTTCATGGAACCGTCAGGGCTGCTTCTGATCGTGGCGCCGCTGGTTTTCCCGATCGCCATTCAACTGGGGGTCGATCCAATCCACCTCGGCATCATCATGGTGGTGAACATGGAGATCGGCATGATTACCCCGCCGATCGGGCTTAACCTGTTCGTGACGGCGGGTATCACCGGCATGACCCTGGTGCAGGTGGTGCGGGCGGCCATGCCTTTCGTCGCCATCCTGCTGCTCTTCCTGGTTCTGGTGACCTACACGCCGATCCTGTCAACCTGGCTGCCCTATTCCCTGATGGGCCCGGAACTGGTGACCCGCTAGGGTTTGCGGCCGATCGGGCGATCTGCCGCACCCTTGCAATGTGGCCAAATCGGAGTCATATCTGCCGCGTTCGGGCACTGTAACCCCGGAGACTGGAAAACGTCGCGGAGGCAAGAGGCCCCGCGGGTCTTGGGAATTCCCCTGGCCGTCTCGATAAGACGCTTTGCTTCCTTTCCCCGATCAACAAGCTGCCGACGACGTACGGGTGTGCGAGCACCCATTGTGACCACAGGGAAAAGGATATCCCAATGCGCCAGACTGGCACCGTGAAGTTCTTCAACTCCTCCAAAGGCTTCGGCTTCATCACCCCGCAGGGTGGCTCCAAGGACGTGTTCGTCCACGTGAGCGCGCTCGAGCAGGCCGGCATCAGCCACCTCACCGATGGCCAGCAGGTCTCGTTCGAGGTTGAGCCGGACAAGATGGGCAAGGGCCCGAAGGCAGTTAAGCTCCAGCTCGTCTAAGCTGGTGAGCCGCGGCTAGCGCGGCCTTCACAGGTTCAAACAGGGACGCCGCCGGCCAACCGGCGGCGTTTCGCGTTTCAGGGTCGAAGAAACCGGAAACGGTCGCCCAAGAATCAGAAAGGCGCCGCCTGGGTTTCCCCAACGACGCCTCCCTGATCGTTCGCCTTGCTGTCAGCGGCCTCGCCCGGAGGTCCGGCGCTATCAGCGGCGATCCGATGCGTGATCTGCGTTCCGCCCCCGTTGCCGAGGACTATCCGCCGATCACCCGGAGCTCGACCTTTCGGTCTCCTCCCGGACCACGTTCCAGCTCCTGTCCGCATTGCTGCGATCAAGTGCCTTTCCGTGGCGCCGCGGGGCATTCCGACGTCTTCGGGCTTGCACCCTCTCCGCCGGCACGGTTCCGCGGGAACCTGTCTCAGACGTTCGACTTTGCCCTTGCCGAACTCGACTTGTTCCCATCGCGGTAAGGACATCATTGCGCAGGTCCGCCTGCCGGGAAAGCGCGGACTCCCGCATCTGGGACTTCCGGGGATAACGGGAATCCGCTGCGACGCACACGCCGGTTTGGTTTGCGTTTGGAAACAACTCGTCGCTGGCAGTGAGCCTCGCAACGCTCGTGGCGAAAGGTTACGCTGTCTGTCCGAGCGTCTGCCGATCGCCAACGTCACGGAGGCCACATGACCCACAAACCTGTTGCACCCGTGGGCCGTTCGGCCACTCAGCTCCCCGCCCCAAACACGCCTCGTCTCGAACAGGCCCGGCCCTACGTCCTGGCGGCCACGACCATCGCCTCGGCGATGGCCTTCGTCGACTCGACCGTCGTCGGCATCGCGGTGCCGGCCATACAGAAGGAACTGGCCGCCGACATCGTCGCCATGCAATGGGTGGCGAACGCCTACCTGCTTATGCTGGGCGCGCTGATCCTGGTCGGTGGCAGCCTCGGCGATCGCGTCGGCCGCAAGCTGATCTTCCTGATCGGCATCGTTGCGTTCACAGTCGCCTCGCTGCTTTCTGCCACAGCGCCGACCGTCGAGATGCTGATCGCAGCGCGGACCATCCAGGGCATTGGCGCGGCACTTCTGGTGCCGCAGAGCCTCGCGATCATCGCTGCGACCTTTCCCAAGAACATCCGTGGCAAGGCCATCGGCACCTGGGCGGCGGCGTCGGCGGTGACCACGGCGCTCGGGCCGCCGATCGGCGGCTTCCTGATCGACCTTTGGTCGTGGCGCGCCGCCTTCTGGATCAACCTGCCGCTCGCGGTCGTGGCCCTGTGGCTGGCTTGGCGCTATATGCCGGAAAGCCGCGACGAGGGCGAGACCGGGCAGATCGACTGGACCGGCGCTGTCCTCGCCGTCGCGGCATTCGGCGCGTTGACCTATGGTCTGAGCGCAATCTCGGAAGGCAACGTCAGCCCAACGTTGATCTCCGGTGCGATCGTGGCCGGGCTCATCGGCATCGCGGTCTACGTTTACGTGGAACTCCACGCGGCCAACCCGATCACGCCGCCGACGATGTTCAAGTCCAAGGTTTTCACCAGCGTGAATATCGTGACCGTATTCCTCTACGGGGCACTCAGTGGCGTGCTCTTCCTCGTACCCTTCGACCTGCTGGCGCAGCGCGGCCTCAGCGCGGCGACGGTCGGCCTTGTGCTGCTCCCGTTCGGGCTCATCATCGGCCTGTTCTCGCGCTACACCGGCTCGCTCGCCGACACATACGGCCCGCGCTTCTTTCTCGTCGCTGGCCCCATCCTGGTCGGCGTCGGCTGCCTCTTCTTTGCGGCAAACATCCCCAATCTCTGGCTCGGGGTCATGCCCGGCATTATTTTTGTCGCCGGCGGCATGGCGCTGGCCGCATCGCCACTCACCACGGCCGTGATGAACGCGGCTCCGGAAGGCAAATCCGGCGCCGCATCCGGAATCAGCAACGCATCAAGCCGTCTTGCCGGCGCCCTCGCGATAGCGATCTTCGGCGCAACCGCCGGCGTGGTCTTCGGCTGGACTGCCCCGGCGACGGCGCGCTTCGGCGTCATTCCGCCTGCGGACAACCCGACGCGGGGCGCGATCGTCGATGCGTTTCTCTCCGCCTACTCGGCTGCAATGATTTTCGGCGCCCTCTGGTGCTTTGTCGCTGCCGCCATATCTTTCGTCACACTGAAGGGGACGGCACCACCGCGGAAGGCCGGCGAAGCCGCCGGGCAGGAGACGAAGGCAGCTTGAGAATTCGCGGTATTTCCCTCGCGCGCGGCGTCATGCACGCGCCTTGAAACAGCAGACATCGCCCAACCTGAGCGACCGGCTGAAGACGGTGATGAGCCGGCTTGCCGAGTCCGCCGTGCTGCTGCCGCTTGGTTTGCTCAACGTGCTGACCAGCCGGCGCGGATATGCCGTACGACGATCCGTGGCATATGGCGGCCTTCGCAGGCAGACGCTCGACCTGTATGTGCCGGACACCGCCGCTCCGCGAGCGCCGGTGGTCGTCTTCTTCCACGGCGGCTCCTGGGATTCCGGCAGCAAGAATCTCTACACGTTCGTGGGGCAATCATTGGCATCGGCTGGGCTGACGGTCGCGATACCGAACTACCGGCTCTATCCCGAGGTAGTATTTCCGGGCTTCGTCGAAGACGCGGCGAGGGCAGTCGCCTGGATCGGCAGCGAAGTCACGAAGGGTGACCGTCCCCTCTTCGTCCTCGGGCACTCGGCGGGTGCGCAGATCGCGATCCTGCTGGCGCTGGATGGACGCTACCTGTCCGCGGCCGGCAGCGGCCTCGACTCCATCGCGGGCGCAATCGGCCTGTCCGGTCCCTACGATTTCCTGCCGTTGAGGGAACAGCGCTACAAGGACATCTTCCCCGAGGAGGTGCGCGCGGACAGCCAGCCGATCGCATTTGTCGACGAAGGGAAACCTCCGATGCTCCTCGTTCACGGCGGCGCGGATACCATCGTCCTGCCGCGCAATACTCGCGGTCTGGCGGCCGCACTGCGCGCGCGTGGCAACAGGGTGGAAGAACGCATCTACCCGGGCGTCGGCCACCTTGGCACCGTGGCGGCGCTCATCCGCCTGCTGACAGTGAACAAGGCGCCCGTTCGCGCGGACATCGTCGCTTTCATCCGCGACGTCACCGGGGCGCCCCAGGCCTAGCCGGGGTCTTGCGTTCCGCTGCGGATCATCCGGCGCAGGATGTCGATCTGGTCGCCGGTGGCCGGTTCGCCGTGGCCGACCGCGATGACGTCGGCGCGGAGATCTTCAATCTTGTGCAGCGTGCGCCGGTGCTGCGGGATGTTCAGCGTGAGCCCGTCCCAGCCGAGGCTGAGATAGGGCCACGTCGCCAGCGCGTCGCCGGCGAACAGCGCCGAGCGCTCCTTCCAGTAGAAGCCGAGATGGCCGGGCGAATGGCCCGGCAGGTCGATCACCTCAAGCGGGCCGACCTTGTCGCCCTCGCGCAGGAAGCGGTCCGTTTCGACCGGCTTGTGGCCGTCAACACCGAGGAAACAGCCAAGCTGGATCGCGTAGACCTGGTAGGGCCGCCGCGGCCAGAAGGCGACGCCCTGCGCCAGCCGCTCGCCAGCCAGGATGTCCGCCTCGAACTGATGCGACCACACCGTAGCTCCGGACAGCGCCTTCAGCGTTGCGATGCCGCCGATATGCGAGCGATGGGCATGGGTGGCGATGATGTTCTTGAGGTCGGAGACTTCACGGCCGATCTGCTTGATGGCGGCAACGATGCGATGCGCATCGGAATCGAACAGCGCGTCGATCAGCGTGAGTTCGCCGTTGTCATCGAGGATGAACGCGTGAACGTGGCCGCCCATGCGCTGGCTGAGAACATGGACGCCCGGAGCAACCTCGCGCGCCTTCCCGCTCGGATCGTAGCCGATGTTGCGCGCCATGCCGTCGCCTCCTGTACCGTGAGTGTTATTTGGGACCGGCCGCAAAGGCCGGGTCGCCGACCGCATCGGGTCGCGGCTTCCATGCGAGCGAATAGTATTCACCGCGGTCTCGGGCCCACGGATCGAATGCGTTGACGACGTGCTTCAGTTCCCCGGCGAGTTCCGGCGTTGTCCGCTCCAGCACGCGCTTCAGCGGTGAGACCTCCTGGCGGTGGCCGTTCGGCTCGCCCTCTTCCCACTGCTTGCCTGTGGGGCCGTTGTCCATCACCCAGTCGATGCCGAGCTTCGTGTAGAACTCGGGGCGGAAGCTCGACGTGAAGAAGCGATCGCTGAACAGGCGCCGCGACGCATTGAGGATGAAGATCTGGAACTGCGTCTCCGAGATGGCGAAGCCGTGCGGCCGCGTCGTCTCGGCATGGAAACCGACGACAAGATCGAGATCCTCGATGTTGTCCACTACGCTGCCGTCGGGATGGCCGAGGCAGTCGTTGATCGGCTTTCCGTCCGCGTCTTTCTGCGCCAGCGTGATGACCTTGGACGCGTCGCAGGTGTGCTGGCCATAGATCTCGCGCATGGTCGTGACGAGGTCGCTCTGGCGTTTGTGCTCCGGCGAATCCGCGGGCAGCCCGACCTCGATAAAGTCGTCGAAGCCGGCGAGTTGCCGCAGGCCGATCTGGCGGCGGAACTCGTTGAATCGCGGCACGCCCCGCTCCCGGTCGCGAACGATATCAAGGGCCGGCACGTCGATCGTGGAATCGATCCTCGGCCTGAGATCGAGGTTCTGGAGGAATTGCGGGTGGTTCTGGAGCAGCAGGAGGCCGAGGCGCTGGCGGCCGAAGCTGAGTGCCCAATCCGCCAGCCCGTTATCGCGCATCGCCGCCGTGGCCTGGCCGCGGAACGTGTTGATCATCGGGATGTGGGCACGCACTGCGTTCGGGTCGCTGACGTCGCGCAACTCGGCCATGTCCGGCACCAGCGCATGCAGCCGGTAAACCGAAACGAACTCTTCCGGGAAATTGAACGGCGCACCGAAATGGTTCGTGCCGCCGTTGACGTCGTCCGGGATTGTCGAGCCGCCACTGGTCCCACGACAGCCAGTCGGGCAGGAAATGCGGCCAGCGCCGGCTGCTGCCGCGACCGACGATGCCCGCGCCGGCGGCGAAGGCCGAATAAAGCTGGTTCGCGGTTTTCTCGTCGCCCGATTTAGCGAAGGCGGCGACGATTTCCTTGGTCGCAGTTGAAGCAACTGATTCCCGCTCGAACAGGCCCGACCAGTTCGAGTTCATGCCGACGTTGAGAGGCTCGTCGTAGAGAAGCTGCGGCGTCCACTCGATGGTGTGGATCTTGGCGATCTCCGCCGCCACGATCAGCCGGGCAATCTCGAACAACTGGTCGTCGGTGAGCGTGGCGTAGCTGATCGCATCGCCCGGGTGCGCCGGATCGCGGAGCCCGGAATCGGCATCCGGCTGATCCTTCTGCATCTGCCGGAATGTACCGACGATTGCGTTGTGCTCGCGGGCAAACAGGTTGTGATAGAAGCTGAGCCCGATCGACCAGTTGTCGCCGAACGCCGTCGCCTCCTGCCCCGCCCATTCGGGCTGGATCGGGTCGCAGTCCGGCCCGGTCGATCCCGCAGCGCAGGGCGTACCGAAGACGGGCAGGTAGCCGTCATCCATGAGCAGCCGCGCGCGGTCGGCCGGGTCGCGCTTCACCCGCTGCCGCGATCGCGCATCGAAGCCATAGATCTGCGATGCGTCCCACCATGCGGTCACGTTGTTGCGCGTGGTCTTCCACGACCGCTTGAGTCGCTCCGTGTCGCCTGCCTGGAACGTGCCCGGCGGGGAATCGTCGGCGATGAGCGCGGCTTCCATGCGGTCCTCGGGACGGCAGCCGAGCTCGGCCTTGCGTTCGTCGGAGAGCGGCTGCACGACGCCGCCGATGCGTTCGCTGGCGCAGCCCATTCCGACCGCGTGCGCTGTGTCGTTCCGCGCGTCCTCCGGGTGGGCGAACCAGTCATGGGTCATGAACTGGATCCAGAACGCGGCCAGAACGTTGAAAAACGGCGCCTTGCGGTAGTCGCAGTCGGCATCCTGCCCGGGCACGCCCTTGCCCTGGTTGCAGTCCGGCGTGGCGCTTTCGTCGCGCGTGAACAGCCTGCGGCTGATGACCTGCGGATCGGGCTCCATCAGCCCGATGCGACCGCCATGGCGGTTGCGCGCGTAGTCGTCCTTCTCGAGTTCGGGGAAGGTCGCCTCGAACTGGACGTTTCGTTCAAAGGGTTCGCCGGTCGATCCCATCGCCGGATTGCGGATGTCGTTGCAGATGCCGGTCAGCGTGCGGAAGCGAATTTCCTCGCCGGTGCAGAGCTGGCTACCGTCGGCGTCGATCTGAAGATTCTTGTAGTCCGGATTGTCGGCCGGCAGCCGCATCTCCGGCCACACCTTGGCGATCGCGCCGCCCTTGTTCGCGTATCGCTCGTAGGTGAGGTTGTCGAAGAGGTTGAAGCGGATCAGCTCCATCCGCTGATATTCGAGATCGAGAAGCGCTCCATCAATGCCGCGCTTGTTGCGATCAAGCAGGTGCGAACCGGAGGGCCCGCGTTCGGACAGGGAATTGACGTCTCCCGCCCCCCAATAATTCTGCCAATCGACCCAGGGGACGTTACGCGCGGCAACGGCCGCGCGCCCGCCGCGGCAACCGGCCTGCGGCTCGCCGACCTTTCCCTGGAAACGATCGGCACGCTCTCCGACGAGATCACGGAAGCCCTGTATGGCCATCTCGCCGCAATATTTGGCGATCTGGACGTCGTCTTCCTCGGATGGTTTCAGCGAAAACCACAAGGAGGCGGCAGCGCCGGCAACAAGGACCAGCGCGCCGACTACAATCCAGCCCAGATAACCGCGCCGCATCTCCGAAGCACCCGTCTCGCGCCTCGCCAACCGTCGCACGAGTATGGTTCAACCACGGCGCGCCGCCAAGGACCAAGGCAGCGTCGGGGTTACTCAGCTATTGCGGCCAAGGAAATCCGCCATGCGTCCGGTTGCCTTGACGATGTTCTCTGCCGAATTGGCGTAGGACAGCCGCATATAGCCCTCGCCGAGGATGCCGAAATCGGGCCCGCCAATCGTTGCGACGCCGGCTTTCTCCAACAGGTCGGCGGCAAGCTTCTTGGCCTTGTAGCCGGTCCCGGAAATATTGGGGAAAGCGTAGAACGCGCCCTTCGGCACGATGCACGATACCCCCGGCAGCTTGTTCAGTTCGTCGACGACGATCTTCCGCCGCTTGTCGAACTCGGCCACCATCCTGCCGACCGAATCCTGCGGCCCGGTAAGCGCGGCAAGACCGGCATATTGCGCCGGCGAGTTGACGCAGGACCACGCGTTGACCGCGAGCTTGCGGATGTTCTCGTAGAGCGACTTCGGCCATACCGAGTAGCCCATGCGCCAGCCGGTCATGGCGTAGGTCTTCGACCAGCCATCGAGCAGGATCACGCGGTCGCGGACCTCCGGATAGGAGAGCAGCGAAACGTGCTCCAAGCCGTCATAGACCATCTGCCCGTAGATCTCGTCGGACAGGATCGCGACGTTCGGGAATTTGGAGAGGCCCGCGACCAGCGCATCGATCTCGGCCTTCGGCGTCACGCCGCCAGTCGGGTTGGCCGGCGAATTGAGAATGATCAGGCGCGTCTGCGGCGTGATGAGACCGAGGGTCTCCTCCGCCGAGAAGGCAAAGCCGTTTTCCTCACGGATCGGAATCGGCACCGGCCGTGCGCCGGTGAACTCGATCATTGAGCGATAGATCGGAAAGCCAGGATCCGGATAAAGGATATCCGCGCCGGGCTCGCCGAACATCTGGATGGCGGCGAACATGGTGATCTTGCCGCCCGGCACGATGATCACCTGATCGGGCGACACCTCGACGCCGACCCGGCGATGGATGTCGGCAGCCACCGCCTCGCGCAGCGGCTTTATTCCGGTAGCGGGGGTGTAGCCGTGCTCGCCATCCCGCAGAGCCTTGATCGCCGCCTCGACGATGTGCTCTGGCGTGCGGAAATCCGGCTGGCCGATGCCGAGGTTGATGATGTCGCGGCCCTGGGCGGCGAGTTCGGTCGCCCGCGCCAGCACGGCGAAGGCGTTTTCTTCGCCGATCCGGTCGAACCCGGCGATGGTATGGAGCAAGGCGTTTCCCCGTCTGGTTGTCGTTGATTTGGCCGGGACAATAGGCGCATAAATCGCGGGAAATCAAACCCGTTCCGGTCGGCTCTCCGGCCCGGGACAGGTCGGGGGAACCGCCAGTGCCGACCGTCGACGAAAAACGCCGGACCTTCCGCGCGCTGCACGAAAGCGGCTGTTTCGTCATCCCCAATCCGTGGGATGCCGGCACGGCCCGCTATCTCGAGCACCTCGGCTTCAAGGCGCTTGCCACGACCAGCGCCGGCGCAGCCTGGAGCCTGGGCTATGCCGATGGCCAGGTACCGCTCGAAACGATGCTGGATCATTTCCGCACGATCGTCGAAGCGACCGACCTGCCCGTCAACGCCGATTTCCTGGACGGCTTCGCCCGCGCGCCGCGCGAGGTCGCGGCCAATGTCCGCAAATGCATCGATACCGGCGTTGCCGGGCTCTCGATCGAGGACGCGACCGGCGACGCCAAGGAGCCGCTCTACGATTTCGGCCTGGCAGTTGAACGGGTTGCCGCCGCCCGCGCGGCCATCGACGCGGCGGGCGGGAGTGTCGTTCTGGTCGCGCGCGCCGAGTGTTTTCTCACCGGGCATTCCGATCCGCTGAAGGAGGCGATCCGCCGCCTCACCGCATTCGCGGAAGCTGGCGCGGATTGCCTCTACGCCCCAGGCCCCAGCAAGCGCGAAGACATCGCCGCGATCGTGAAGGCGGTGGCGCCGAAGCCCGTCAACGTGCTCGCGCGCGGGCTCGACGGCCTCACCGTGCGCGACCTCGAACTACTTGGCGTGCGCCGCATCAGCGTCGGCGGGTTGATGGCGCGGATGGCGTGGACCGGCTTCATGAAGTCGGCCCGCGAAATCGCGGAATCCGGGACGTTCGACTCCTTCAAGGAGGCGGCACCCGGCGGCGAACTCAACGGTTTATTCGCTGCACGCGGATCGGGAAGCGCATGAACGCCGCCGAACTGCCGACCGGCCCGGTGGTCGATGCGACGCCTGCCGGCCGCCCCGGCCCGGTGCGCCTCGACGGACAATTCTGCTGGATCGAAAAGCTCGACCTCGTCCGCCACGGAAAATCGCTGTGGGAGGCCACGAAGGAGCATGACGCGCTCTGGGTCTACATGGGCTACGGCCCGTTCAGCGAGGAAAACACGTTCCTGCACTGGAT
Source organism: uncultured Alphaproteobacteria bacterium (assembly GCA_963798195.1). Classification (GTDB taxonomy): domain Bacteria; phylum Pseudomonadota; class Alphaproteobacteria; order Rhizobiales; family Kaistiaceae; genus CAVSRC01. Next base: position 40,687 of record CAWCSF010000005.1, read on the forward strand.
CGAGGATCGGGTCGCGCTGATAGACCCGTTCTCCTACGCGGTCGTCGACAGGAAAAGCAGCCGCGCGACCGGCATCGTGACACTGATGGAGATCCGCCCGGCGATGGGCGTGATCGAGATCGGCAACATCGTCTACACGCCACTGCTGCAGCGGACGGCCGCCGGGACGGAGGCGCAATACCTGATGGCGCGCTACGTCTTCGACGACCTCCGTTACCGCCGCTACGAATGGAAGTGCAACGCCCTGAACGCGCCATCGCGGCGGGCCGCGGAGCGGTTCGGCTTCAGCTACGAAGGCACATTCCGGCAGCACATGATCGTCAAGGGGCGCAACCGCGACACGGCATGGTATTCCATGCTCGACAGCGAATGGCCGGCGGCGAAGGCCGCCTACGAGGCCTGGCTCGCGCCGGATAATTTCGATCCCGAAGGCCGCCAGAAGAAGAGTTTGGCAATGCCGAAAAGGCAGCACTGAGGAGTAGGACTGAGCATGGACAGACTGAAGGGCAAGCGCGCGTTTCTGACCGCCAGCGGCGCCGGCATCGGCCGGGCGACCGCAATCCTTTTTGCGCAGGAAGGCGCGCACGTCATCGCCACCGACATCAAGCCCGAGCTGATCGCCGACCTGAAGGACCACGGCGTCGCCGAGACACATGCGCTTGACGTGCGCAGCACCGACGCCGTCAGGGCTCTCGCCGCCAAGGCGGGGCCGGTGGACGTGCTCTTCAACTGCGCCGGCTTCGTCCATCACGGCACCGTGCTGACGACGTCCGAAGAGGACTGGGACTTTTCCTTCGACATCAACGTCAAGGCGATGCACCGGACGATCCACGCCTTCCTGCCGGGCATGCTCGACAAGGGCGGCGGGTCGATCGTCAACATCTCGTCCGGCGCATCTTCGGTGCGCGGCATCCCCAACCGCTATGCCTACGGCGCATCGAAGGCGGCGATCATCGGCCTGACCAAGTCGGTCGCGGCCGATTTCATTCGTCAGGGCATTCGCGCGAACGCGATCTGCCCGGGGACCATCGAGTCTCCCTCGCTGGACCAGCGCATCGCGACCGCCGCGAAGGATACCGGCAAGCCCATCGAAGAGGTGCGCAAGGCCTTCATCGACCGGCAACCGATCGGCCGGCTGGGCACGGCTGAGGAGATCGCCTACCTCGCGCTCTACCTCGCCTCCGACGAATCCAGCTACACAACCGGCCAGATTCATCTCGCCGACGGCGGCTTCGCGCTCTAGACGCCGCGCACGAAGGACAAGCACATGCACATTCTCATTCTCGGGGCCGCCGGCATGATCGGCTCCAAGCTGACCGCGCGCCTGATCAAGGACGGCGGCCTCGCCGGCAAGACCATCGACCAGCTCACGCTGGTCGACTGGGTCGACCCGACGCCGCCAACCGGGGTGCCGTTCAAGGTTGCCACGAAGGCGGCCGACCTCGCGACGCCCGGCGTCGCCGAGGAGGTCGTCGCCGGACGGCCGGACGTGATCTTCCACCTCGCAGCCATCGTCTCCGGCGAAGCGGAGGCGGATTTCGACAAGGGCTACCGGGTCAACCTCGACGGCACCCGCGCGCTGCTCGAGGCGATCCGCAAGGTCGGCGACAGCTATTGCCCGCGCGTCATCTTCACCTCGTCGATCGCGGTGTTCGGCGCCCCCTTCCCCGAAGCCATCGGCGACGAATTCTTCCACACGCCGCTCACCTCCTACGGCACGCAGAAGGCCATCGGCGAACTGCTGCTCGCCGACTACACGCGCCGCGGATTCATGGATGGCGTTGGCCTTCGCCTGCCGACCATCTGCGTGCGCCCCGGCAAGCCGAACAAGGCCGCCTCCAGCTTTTTCTCCAGCATCATCCGCGAACCCCTCGCCGGCCACGAGGCGATCCTCCCGGTCAGCGAGAGCGTCCGCCACTGGCACGCGAGCCCGCGCACGGCCATCGGCTTCCTCGTCCATGCCGCCGGCATCGACGGCGAACGGCTGGGAAATCGCCGCAACCTGTCGATGCCGGGCGTTTCGGTGACGGTGGGCGAGCAGATCGCGGCGCTGCGCAAGGTTGCCGGCGACGCAGTGGCGAACCGTATCCGCCACGAACCGGACCCGACCGTCATGCGCATCGTCGAGGGCTGGCCGCGCAACTTCACACCCGACCGGGCAACCGCGCTCGGCTTCCGCGGCGAGAAGACGTTCGAGGAAATCATCCGCGTCCACATCGAGGACGAACTCGGCGGCACCTGGGCGAAATAGGATGCCAGCCTAGGCCGGCACGGCCTCCGTGCGGTCGGCGAGACGCCCGGCGTCATCCACCGCCCAGCACGCCACCTGCGCGTCGCCCTTGGTTTCGAGTTCCGGTCGATCGACGAAGCAGCGGTCGAAGGCGTAAGCGCAGCGCGGGTGAAAGGCGCAGCCTGACGGCGGATTGATCGGCGACGGCAGTTCGCCCTCCAGCCGGATGCGTTCCTTGCGCCGCCCGGGATCGGCAATCGGCGTGGCCGACAGCAGCGCCCGCGTATAGGGATGCTTCGCGTCTTTGAAGATGGCCTCGCGCGGACCCGACTCCACCGGCCGGCCGAGATACATGACCATCACCTCGTCGGCCATGTGGCGCACGACCGAGAGGCCGTGACTGATGAAGAGGTAGGCGAGGCCGAACTCCTGCTGCAGATCGACCAGGATGTTCAGCACCTGCGCCTGCACCGAAAGATCGAGCGCCGAGACCGGCTCGTCGAGAACGAGGATGCGCGGCCGCAGCATCAGCGCCCGCGCGATGGCGATGCGCTGGCGCTGGCCACCGGAGAACATGTGCGGATAGCGCTCGTAATGCTCCGGACGGAGACCAACGCGGCGCATCATGTCGACCGCCGCTTCGCGACGCTCGGCCGAAGTCATGTTCCGCCGGTTGATAACCAGAGGCTCCTCGAGAATCGCCCCCACCTTCTGGCGCGGATTGAGCGAACCGTACGGGTCCTGGAAAACCATCTGCACGCGCGCACGCATTTCCCGGAGCGTCGAGCGCCCTGCCCTGGCAAGCGGCACGCCGTCGATGAAGAATTCGCCCGACGTCGGCTGTTCGACCATCGCGATCATGCGGGCGAGCGTGGACTTCCCGCAGCCGGATTCACCGACCACGGCCAGGGTCTTGCCGGCGGCGAGGGTGAAGCTGACGCCATCGACCGCCTTCAGCACAAGCGGCTTCGCCATCAGGCCGCGGCTGATCTCGTAGTGCTGCTTCAGGTTCTCCGCCCGGACGATGAGATCGCCGTCGCTCATGCGTTCACCTCCGCCAGCGGCCCGGGGTGGCCGACAGGGCGACCGTGGGTGAGCGGATAATGGCAGAGCGCGTAGCCGGCCGCGGCGCCCTGGCGCGGCGGCACCTTCTCGACACAGCGATTGGTGGCGAATTCGCAGCGCGGCGAGAACAGACAGCCGGTGGGGCGATCGAACAGGCCCGGCACGACGCCGGCAATCGACGGCAGCTTGCGATCGACGGCACGCTCGGGGAGCGAGGCCAGCAGCGCGGCGGTGTAGGGATGATGCGGATCGGCGAAGAGTTCGCCGACGTTCTGCTCCTCGACCCTCTGGCCGGCATAGAACACGGCCACACGTTCCGCCGTCTCCGCCACGACGCCCATGTCGTGGGTGATCAGCACCAGCGCCATCCCCATCTCCTTCTGCAAACCGAGCAGGAGGTCGAGGATCTGCGCCTGGATTGTGACGTCGAGCGCCGTCGTCGGTTCGTCGGCGATGACCAGCTTCGGATTGCAGGCGAGCGCCATGGCGATCATCACGCGCTGGTTCATGCCGCCCGACAGCAGGTGCGGGAACGCCTTGAGCCGGCGCTCGGGATCGGGGATGCCGACGGCGCGCAGCAGTTCGAGGGTGCGCTCGTGGCGCTCGGCCTTGTCGAGGCCGAGATGGGTCTTCAGCGCCTCGCCGATCTGGTAGCCGACGGTGAAGCACGGGTTCAGGCTGGACATCGGCTCCTGGAAGATCATCGCCATGTCCTTGCCGACGATGTGGCGCCGCTGCCGCGGCGTTATGCCGAGGAGATCGTTGCCGTCGAAGGCAAGCCGCTCCGCCGTCACGGTCGCGGTCCACGGCAGCAGCCCCATGACGGCGAGCATGGCCACGGACTTGCCCGAGCCGGACTCGCCGACGATCGCCTGCACCTCGCCCGCCTCGACCGTCAGCGACACCTCGTCGACGGCACGGAACGCGCCGTGGGCGGTGGCGAAATCGACCGACAGGTTACGGATTTCGAGGAGGGCCATCGCCTCAGCTCCGCCTGAGCTTCGGATCGAGCGCATCGCGCAGGCCATCGCCGATGAGGTTGATCGCCAACACCGTGATCAGGATGGCGAGGCCCGGGAACGTGACCACCCACCAGGCGCGCAGGATGAACTCGCGCGCCTCGGCCAGCATGGTGCCCCACTCCGGCGTCGGCGGCTGGGCACCCATGCCGAGGAAGCCGAGCGCCGCTGCATCGAGGATGGCGTTCGAGAAGGAGAGCGTCGCCTGCACGATCAGCGGCGCCATGCAGTTCGGCAGGATGGTGACCAGCATCAGCCGCAGCGGGCTGGCGCCGATCAGCCGGGTGGCGGTGACATAGTCCTTGCCGCGCTCCGAGATCACCGCGGCGCGCGTCAGCCGCACGAAATGCGGCTGGAGGACGACGGCAATGGCGATCATCGCGTTGGTGAGGCCGGGGCCAAGCACGGCGACCAGCACCAGTGCCAGCAACAGCGACGGCAGCGCCAGGATGATATCCATCAGCCGCATGATGATCGCTTCCAGCCAGCCGCGGAAATAGCCGGCGATGAGCCCGATGGTGACGCCGACGCTCAGCGCGACGGTTACCACCACGCTGCCGATGAACAGCGAATAGCGCGCCCCGAAGATGAGGCGCGAGAGGATGTCGCGGCCCACCGGATCGGTGCCCAGCAGGAATTCCGGACGCGTGCCGCCCGCCCACGGTGGCGCCACCAGCAGCGCATCGCGGAACTGCTCGGACGGGGAAAACGGCGCGATGAGGGGTGCGAAGAGCGCGGCGAGGACGAGAATGCCGAACACGACGAGGCCACCCACGGCCCCGCGGTTCTCGGAGAAATAGAACCAGAACTCGGTCAGTCCGGCACGCGTCAGGTCCGTTCCGCCACCCGCGACGGTCGCCGCTTCGCGGTCGGCTTCGCCCAGCTCAGCCATGGCGGATCCGCGGATTGATCAGGCCGTACATCACGTCCACGAGCAGATTGACCAGCATGATGATGATCGCGATCAGGACGAGGCCGCCCTGCACGACCGGATAGTCACGCTTGAACACGGAATCGACCATCCACTTGCCGATGCCCGGCCAGGAAAAGATCGTCTCGGTGAGAATGGCGCCGGCGAGGAGCACGCCGACCTGGAGGCCGATCGTCGTGACCACCGGCACCAGCGCGTTGCGGAGCGCGTGGATGCCGATGACGGCGTAGGGCGGCAGGCCCTTGGCGCGCGCCGTGCGCACGTAGTCCTCGCCAAGCACCTCCAGCATGGCCGAGCGCGTCTGGCGCGCGATGACCGCCAGCGGAATGGTGGCAAGCACGATGGACGGCAGGATGAGATGGCTGACCGCCGAACTGAACGCGCCCTTCTGACCCGAGAGCAGCGAGTCGATCAGCATGAAGCCGGTGACCGGCGGGAAGAAATAGAGGAGCGATATTCGCCCCGACACCGGCGTCCAGCCGAGCATGCCGGAAAACAGGATGATGAGCAGCAGGCCCCACCAGAAGATCGGCATGGAATAGCCGACAAGCGCGGCCCCCATCACCGTCTGGTCGAATATCGAACCACGCTTGACCGCGGCGATGACGCCGGCAGGAACGCCGAGCGAGACGGCAATCAGGACAGCCACCAGCGACAATTCCAGCGTTGCCGGGAAGAGCGCCAGGAAGTCCTTCAGCACCGGCCGCTTGGTGACGATGGAATTCCCGAAATTGCCGGTGACCAGGCCGCCCAGATAGGTCGCGTACTGCACGATCATCGGCCGGTCGTAACCGAGGTCATGCATGATTTGCGCATGCCGCTCCGGCGCAACCACGCGCTCCCCCGCCATCAGTTGCACCGGATCTCCGGGCAGCAGGCGGATGAAGGCAAAAGCGATGATGGAAACGCCGATGAAAGTCGGCACGAGGACGGCAAGGCGACGGAAGATCAGGCGGATCATCGGTTCATCCGGTTATGCCGCCCCGCATGACCTGTCTCCCGGGAAACGGGGCGCCCACGGCAGGCGGGCGCCCCTATCTCTTTCCGCGACTACTCCGCGATATCGACGCCGTCGAAGCGGTGGTAGCCGAGCGGATCCTGCACGAAGCCGCTGACCTTCTTGCTCATCGGCATGACCACGAGCGAGTGATCGAGCGTCGCCCACGGCGCCTCGCGCTTGAAGACGACCTGAGCCTCTTCATAGAGCTTGGTGCGCGCCGCCTGGTCCGAGGTCTCCTTCGCCTTGGTGACGAGGTCGTCGAACTCCTTGTTGCACCACTGGGCGCGGTTATTGCCGCCGACCGCGTCGCAACCGAGCAGGGTGTCGAGGAAGTTGTCCGGATCGCCGTTGTCGCCGGTCCAGCCGAGCATCACCGCACCATCACGGTCCTTCTCCTTCGAGCGCGACAGGTACTCGCCCCACTCGTAGCTGACGATCTCGGCCTTGACGCCGATCTTGGCGAAGTCGGCCTGCATCACCTCGGCCGCGCGCCGGGCATTCAGCATGTACGGCCGGCTGACCGGCATCGCCCAGAGCTTCATCGACAGGTCGGTGACCCCGGCATCGGCCAGCAACTTCTTGGCGCCATCGAGGTCGAAGGCGTCGTCCTTGATGGCCTTGTCGTAGGACCACATGGTCGGCGGGATCGGGTTGGTCGCCGGCGAGGCCGCCCCCTGGAAGACCGCGTCGATGATCGCCTTCTTGTTGATCGCCATGTTCAGCGCCTTGCGCACGCGCACGTCGTCGAACGGCTTCTGCGTGGTGTTGTACGCGAGATAGGCGACGTTCAGGCCCTCCTGCTCCATGACCTGGAGGTTCGGGTCCGCCTTGAGCCCCGCGACGTCCGCCGCATTGGGATACGGCATGATGTGGCACTCGCCAGCCTTGAGGCGCTGCGCCCGCACCGAGGCATCGGGCGTGATGGCGAAGACGAGATCGTCGATCTTTTCCTTGCCGGCCCAGTAGTCCGGGTTTGCCTTGTAGCGGATCTGGGTGTCGGGCTGGTAGGCGACGAAGGTGAACGGCCCGGTCCCCAGCGGCTGCTGGTTGAGCTGGTTCTGCTTGCCATCGGCTTGCAGCTTATCGGCGTACTCCTTCGAAACGATCGAGGCGAAGTCCATGCCGAGGTCGGCGATGAACGGCGCTTCCGGCCGGCTCAGAACGAACTTGACCGTCAGATCGTCGACCTTGTCGATGCTCTTGATCAGGGCCTCCTTGTCGGCGCTGGCGCTGAAGCCCATGCCGTTGGAGTATTCCCACGCCGCGCCGTCAACGTACTTGTTCCAGGGGTTGTCTTCCCTGATCTGGCGCTCGAAGGAAAAGATCACGTCGTCGGCATTCATCGTGCGCGTCGGCGTGAAGAAATCGGTCGTCTGGAACTTCACGTTCGGACGCAGGTGGAACGTATAGACCGTGCCGTCGTCCGAGATCTCCCACTTTTCGGCGAGACCGGGCTCGACCTCGGTGCTGCCGTGCTTGAATTCGACCAGCCGATTGTAAACCGTGCGCGATGCTGCATCGAAGGTGGTGCCGGCAGTGTAAAGGGCGGGATCGAAACCCTCCGGGCTCGCCTCCGAGCAGTAGATCAACGTTTTGGCGTTGGCGACGGACGCCAGACCGGCGGCGAACACAGTCGCCATCAGTATCTTCGCCAGTGATTTCATGATTGGTCCCTCCTGAGAGCCGCTTGTGCGGCGTCGATCTTTTCCCATTTCGACCGCTCTATTTCAGCGGGGCCGAAAGGTTATGGCTAATCGAGCCGAGCCAGTGCGCGATTGCAAGGGCCGAAATGCGCACAGCACCGCCCAATGGCTGGCCGCGGCGAAAAACCGTTGTGGGTCATTGACTTACGAGGGCGGGCCACGCCGGAACTATTCCGTGACGTCGACGCCCTCGAAATTGTGATGGCCGAGCGGATCCACGACGTAGCCCTTGACCGACTTGGTCACGGCGACGGCAACCGAGGTGTGCGCGATAGTCAGCCACGGCGCCTGCTCGCCGAAAATGCGCTGCGCGGTCTCGTAGAACTTCGCCCGCTCACCGGAGTCGACGACGCCGCGCGCCGACAGCACTGCCTCGTTGAACGGAACATTGCACCACTGGGCGCGATTGGAGATGCCGACGGTATCGCAGCCGAGAAGCGCGCCGAGGAAGTTGTCGGGATCGCCATTGTCGCTGATCCAGCCGAACAGAACCGCGCCATCACGATCGGCGTCCGCCGTGCCCTTGATGAACGCGCCGAGATCGTCGCTGACGATCTCCGCCGTAACGCCGGCCTTGGCGAGATCGTCCTTGATCATCGTCGCCATGCGGCCCGGATCGGGATTGTAGTCCCGGCCGACCGGCGGGACCCAGATCTTCAGCTTGAGATCGGTCACGCCGGCTTCCGTCAGCGCTGCCTTCGCCGCTTCCGGATCGGCCGCGGCATCGTCGATGACGTCGACATGCGACCACATGCTGGCCGGCACCGGGCTCCTGGCGACGGACGCCTGACCGCCATAGACGGCATCGACCAGCGCCTTGCGGTCGATGGCCATGTTGAGCGCCTTGCGCACGCGCACATCGTCGAACGGCTTCTGCGCGGTGTTGTAGGCGAGATAGGCGACGTCCAGCGCCGAGGTCTGCAGGATCTCGGCGCCGGCATCCTGCGCCAGAGCGGCAAGCTCACTGGCGGGCGGCTCGCCCAGCACCTGACAATCACCGGCAGAGAACATCTTGAAGCGGACGGCGGGGTCCGGGCTGATCAGGAAGGCCAGGCGATCGAGCGCCGGCTTGCCGCGCCAGTAATCCGGGTTGGCCCGGTAGTTGATGCGCACGTCGGGCTGATAGCCGACGAACTGGAACGGTCCGGTGCCGATCGGCAGCCGGTCGAGGTCCTCGCGTTTCTTCGCCTTCAGTAGAGAGTCGGCGTATTCCTTCGACAGGATCGAGGCGAAATCCATCGCCAGGTCGGCGAGGATCGCCGGGTCAGCGCGCGTCAGCGTTGATCTTCACCGTGGCGTCGTCGACCTTGTCGATGGAGGCGATCAGCGCCGGCATCGACATGCCGTCGAAATAGGCCCAGCCATTGGCGGCGTAATCGTAATAGGGATTCTTCTGATCGCGCTGGCGCGACAGGCTGAAGACAACGTCATCGGCGTTCAACTCGCGCGATGGCGTGAAGAAATACGTGCTGTGGAACTTGACGCCGGGACGAAGGTGGAACGTGTACTCGAGGCCATCGGCCGAGACTTCCCAGCTCTCCGCCAGCCCCGGGACCGGGCGGGTGGTGCCCCGCTCGAATTCGACAAGGCGATTGTAGAGGGCCTGCGAGGAGGCATCGAAAGTGGCGCCGGCGATGTGCGGTGCAGGATCGAATCCTTCCGGATTTTGCACCGCACAGAAATTGAGCGTCTTCGCCTGGGCGGCCGAGGCCAGCCCGGCGGCAAATACTGCCGCCAAGATGAGTGTCGAACGTTTCATTGGTGCTGATTGTCCACTGATAAGGTGAGCGGCCGCTGGTTGCTCGTCATCGGCGGGCAACATTGCACGGAATCAGCGAGGCGGCAAAGTCGCGAAACGGCGCGGATCAGCGCCCGCCGGTCACGTCGAGCAGCGCACCGTTGACGTAGGAGGCGGCGTCCGAAAGCAACCAGACGATCGACTCGGCAACCTCATCTGGCGTGCCGGAGCGGCCGAGCGGCACCATCTGGCCAAGCCGTTCCGCTCGGCCGGGCTGGCCGCCGGAGGCGTGGATGTCGGTTTCGATCAGCCCCGGACGCACCGCATTGACCCGAACGCCCAGCGGGCCGACTTCCTTGGAAAGACCGATGGTGAGCGTATCGAGCGCGCCCTTGGTCACGGCGTAGTCGACATACTCGCCAGCGCCGCCGAGGCGCGCCGCCGCCGACGAGATGTTGACGATCGAACCGCCCCTGCCGCCTTCACCGGTCATGCGCCGGATCGCTTCGCGCGCCACCAGCATGGCGCCGACCAGGTTGACCTCGATCGCGCGGCGCAACCGCTCGGCGCTCATCTCGGCCAGCGGCTGGGGCGGCGGCACGATGATGCCGGCATTGTTGACCACGCCGTCGACCGGCCCGAACGCCTCCACGGCGGCATCGAACAGGGCGACCACATCGCCCTCGCTGGTGACGTCGCCCCGGACAGCGATGGCCTTGCCTCCGGCCTTCCCGACGGCGGCGACCGTTGCTTCGGCCGCGGAAGCGTTGCCGACATAGTTGACCGTCAGTGACCAGCCGCGCGCAGCCGCGACGCGCGCCACGGCCGCGCCGATGCCCCGGCTGCCGCCAGTGATAACAATGGATTTCGGCATTCCCCGCCCCGTCTTTTCGTTATGGCCCGAGCATCAGGTCTGGCCGGGTGAAGAGCAACCGCCGGACGGCATGGCGGCTATGCAGGCGGCCACGCCTTGAGCTTGCCGGGGTTCATCAGACCATGCGGATCGGCAAGGCTCTTGAACTCCGGCTGCGGCGCGTCGGTCCGCTTCCAGCCGGCATTGTCGAGCACGTAGGTATGCGGGCTGGAAACCGCTCCGCCCATGCTCTCCGCCACCCGGATGACCTCGGCCAGACGCTCCGGCGAGCGATAGCGCAGGATCGGCAGGCTGGAGACGAAGACCCGCCCGAAGCGGCGCTGGAATTCGAGATGAAGCAGCAACTCGTCGGGAAACGCCGCCTCCATTTCGGCGACCGCATCGATCTCGCGGCCTTCGGGAAAGCGGATCTGGAGATAGGTGATCGTCGGGTCGACCTTGAGCGCGTGCAGCGTGGTGTGGTTCCACGTGTATTCGTAAAGCGGCGGCATCGCGCCCTTGCCGTCGAACGCCGCCACCTCGGCCTCGGCCGCGCTGCGCTCGTAGACGATGGCGCCGCCATGGTCGGCGACCATCTCGGCGAATGGCGCGGCCTGCGCCTCGGCGATCATGACGATCGCCATGGCATGACCCGCCGGCACCAGCGGCGCGAGGCGCTTCAGCATCGGCGGGATCGCCTTGTCGAAGACACCGATCTCCTTCTTGGCGATGCCTTCGGCGGCGGCAAGCGCCCAGCCGAACTTCGCGGCGGCGACGAGCGTCGGGAACGTCACGACACGCTCGGCCCATGGCTGCCAGGGCGCCAGCGGTACTTCCACCTCGGTGATGATGCCGTTGACGCCGTAGGCGTGGAGCACCTTGAGGATGTCGCGGCCGGTGAGCTGGATCACCCGCGGCTCTTCCTCGACCGTGACCACTTGCAGCGCCAGCACGGCGCCGGTATCGGCAATCTGCCCCCACGTACAGGATCCGCAGCCGGCCGCGCCCCCGGCGATGAAGCCGCCGATCGTCGCCTGCTTGCGCGTCGAGGGATGGAAGCGAAGCTCCCACCGGCCCTCCGAGGCGTATTCGTCGCGGAGCACGCGGTCGATATCGAGGAGCCGCGCGCCGGCCTCGAACCGGGCAGCGCCTGGCGTCACACTGACGGCGCGGTCGAGCCCCGCCATATCGAGCACGACGCCGCCTTCCAGCGGCACGGCCTGACCGTAGTTGCCCGTCCCGCCGCCACGGACCGTCAGCGTCACGCGATGGCGGGCGCACGCGGCGGCGATACGAATGACTTCGTCCTTGGTGCGCGGCAGGACGACGAGGTCCGCCCGCTTGTCGTCGAGCAGCGGCTTGAGGATTGGCGAGAACCAGAAGAAGTCCCGGCTCTTCAGCTTCACCGTTGCCGCATCGTCGGCGATCGCGATGCCAGCAATGTCGGCGCGAAACGCGTCAAGGCGATCGGTGGCTACGGCGTCCATAGGCGTCCCGTGTCGAACTTCTGAACGTCACGGCAAAGATCGACGAAGGCCGCGGCCTGATGATCGACCACGGCCTTGCCCTTTTGAGCAGTGGCCGCGGAGGCGTTGCCGACCGGACCGTTCGGATTCAGGTCCTGCGCCTTCCAGCCGAACTGGATCGGCCCATGGGCGCGCAGATATTTGAATTCCTTCATGAATTCGAGCTGATTCGAACGGAAATCGACAGCGTTTTCCATCTTCACCAGGTCGGCGCGGAGATGCAGCATGATCGACGTCTCGATGTCGCCGCCATGGATGCCGTAGAGCGACTCCTCCGGCGCCGATGTTCCTTCCGGATGACCGAAGCGCGACCATGCCATCGCGACCACCAGCATGTCGTGGCGCACCCGCAGCTCGCGCGCAACGATATCGACCATCGGCACGTTGCCGCCATGCGAATTGACGACGATCAGCTTCTCCACGCCGGCGCGGCGGACGCTGTCGCCAATTTCCAGCCAGAGCTTCGTCGTGGTCTCCCAGGTCGAGGTGATCGTGCCCGGCGACGAGATGTGCTCGTTCGACTTTCCGATCGCCTGAACCGGCAGAAACGTGACCGGCAGATCGTCGGGCAGCAGTTCGATGGTCCGCCGGATCATGCCCTCGGCGATGCAGGTGTCCGTATAGACCGGCAGATGCGGCCCGTGCTGCTCGATCGCCGCCACCGGCAGCACCGCAATCCACCTGGATGTGTCGTTATCCGCGAAATCGCGGGTGGTCATTTCGGCCCAGTAGCGGCGGGGGAGCATCGGATGACTTGTCCCGTTCATTGCGGTTTCTCGCTGGCGGACCCTAGGCCGAGACCGCGGTCATGGACAATACGATTGTCTTCCTCAACGGCCATGCCGGTGTCGGCAAGCTGACGACGGCCAAGGCAATTGCCAAGCTGACCGGCGCGCGAATCGTCGACAACCACACGGTCAACAACCCGATCCTGCCAGATCGAAATGCTCGCCGGCCGGATCGTTTCGCCGGAGCGCAAACTGCTGCTGAAGGATGTGTCGGCGGAGAGCGCCCACACAGCCACGCAGCGTCCGCTGCTGAGTTTCGAGGAGCCATACGCGCTCGACATCGACAATACGGCCCTGTCTGCGGAAGAGGTGGCGGCGCGGGTCGTGGCGGCGGCCAGGGCGTTGCGCTGATTCAGGGTACGGCGCTCATAGCGCCTCGAGAAACGCCTTTGCCGCGTCGCCGTGCTCGCGGCGCAGGCGCTTCACGTCGATACCGATCGGCTGCCCCTCCTCGACCCGCCATTGGCCGCCAACCATGACCCGGTCAGCGGCGTGGGCGCCGCAGAGCACAAGGGCCGCCAGCGGATCACCGGCGCCGGAGAAGCGCAACTCGTCCAGCGTGTAGAGGGCGAGATCGGCCTGCTTGCCGACGGCGATCGACCCGATGTCCTCCCGGCCGATGCAGCGGGCCGAGCCCTCGGTCGCCCAGCGGAGCACGTCGAAATGGGTGACGGCCGCGGCGTCGTAGGTGAGCCGGTTGATCATCAGCGCGTGGCGGACGCCTTCCATCAGGTTGGAGTTGTCATTCGACGCCGACCCATCGACGCCGAGCCCGACCGGGCTGCCCGCGGCCTCCAGCTCCTTCGTCCGGCACTGACCAGACGCCAGCACCATGTTCGAGGTCGGGCAATGACAAACGCCGACGTGATGCCGGCCGAGGCGGGCAACTTCTTCGTCGGTGAAATGGATGCCGTGCGCCAGCCACACGCGCTCGGTCAGCCAGCCGCATTCCTCGAGGTAATCCACCGGCCGGCAGGCGAAATGCTCGAGGCAATACTCGTTCTCGTCCCGGGTCTCACCGAGATGGGTGTGCAGACGGCAATCGTGCTTCTCGGCGAGGCCCGCACTATCGACCATCAGCCGCTTGGTGACGGTGAATGGCGCACACGGGGCCAGCGCCACCTGGAGCATCGCGCCCTCACTGCGGTCATGGAAGCGGCCGAGGATGCGCTCGCAATCGGCGAGGATGGTGTCCTCGTCCTGGACGACGCCATCCGGCGGCAGACCGCCGTCCTTCTCCGACAGGTTCATGGAGCCGCGGGTCAGCGTCATGCGGATGCCGAGGCGCGCGGCCTCCTCCGCCTGAATGTCCATGGCGTCTTCCAGCCCGACCGGGAACAGGTACTGGTGGTCGGAGGCGCAGGTGCACCCGGACAGCATCAGCTCGGTAAGCGCCAGCCGGGTCGCAAGACGAAACGCCTCCGGCTTAACGTTCTTCGCCCAGATCGGGTAGAGCGCCTTCAGCCAGGGGAAGAGCTCCTTGTTGATCGCCGACGGATGGGCGCGGGTCAGCGTCTGGAAGAAATGATGATGCGTGTTGATCAGCCCGGGCACGATGACGTGGCGGCTGGCGTCGAAGACCTGATCGACGTGGCCGGACGGCTTGCCGCCGGCCGGCACGAGTTCGGCGATCCTGCCGCCGTCGATCACCAGCCCGCCGCCGGCAGCCTCCGCCAGAACAGCCAAGGGCTGCTTGATCCAAATGCGCATGTTCAGGCAGCCCCCACGGCCGTGACTTCGACTTCGACAAGAAACTCCGGCCGCGTGAAGCCGGAGACGATCACCAGCGTGGACGCCGGCGGCGGATCGGTGACGTAGCGATCGCGCACCGCCATGTAGTCGCGCATGTGCTCGCGCTTTGTGACAAACGCGTTGATCCGCACGATGTCGGCCAAGGTCAGGCCGGCATCGGCGAGGATCGCCGCGATGTTCCGGAAGCAGATCTCGGCCTGCGCCGAAACGCTCTCGGGAACCGAATCGTCCGGCCCGACGCCAAGCTGGCCGGAGGTGAAGACCATGCGGCCGCCGGCCGGAACGGCAACACCGTGGCTGTAGCGCCCGAACGGCTCTCGGACGCCGGCTGGATTGAGCGGAATTGCCATGAATGCCCCGGCTGGTTACGCCCGACGGTACGATTGCCGGGCGACGGCTGACAATACCCCGGGGATGCCGCAGGTCGAGGCCTACTGCCGCTTTCTTGTGCAATTGGCTTGTCCTAGAGTGCTGCGCCGAGCGGCGGGATACCGCCGTATCGGCCGCCTGCGCGGGGCCGCAAGCCACGGCAGGTGGCATACGTCTTGCGACCTTGATAATTGCGCTGACCGGCGGGACAGGCCGGCGACGACGGGGATTGCGAAGGGAAAGTGGCGTCTCTCGACCAGCCACAACAATGGGAAGGCGGAGAACAAGCAACATGAAGACACTGAGGAAAATTGGCCTCGGGCTGGCGGCAGGCGCCGCGGCCCTTGCGCTGGCTGGCCCTGCGCTGGCGCTCGACGAGGTGTCCTACGGCACCAACTGGCTGGCCGAGGCCGAGCATGGCGGCTTCTACCAGGCCGTCGTCGACGGCACCTACGAGAAATACGGACTGAAGGTCACGATCGTGCAAGGTGGGCCGCAGGCGGCGAACCAGGCGCTGCTGCTCGGCGACAAGATTCAGTTCTACATGGGCGGCATGCTGGGCGCCTTCAACGCCATGGTCAACGACGTGCCGGTGATGGAAGTCGCATCGCTGTTCCAGAAAGACCCGCAGGTCCTGATCGCCCATCCCGATGCCGGGGTCGAAAAGTTCGAGGACCTCGCCAAGCTGCCGACCATCTTCATGGGCAAGGACGGCTTCTCCACCTACTTCCAGTGGATGAAGAACGCCTATCCGGGATTCAAGGACGAGCAGTACAAGCCCTACACCTTCAACCCGGCCCCGTTCCTCGCCGACAAGATGTCCGCGCAGCAGGGCTACCTGACCTCGGAGCCCTATGAGATCGAGAAACAGGGCGGCTTCAAGCCGAAGGTCTTCCTGCTCGCCGACGCCGGCTACGATCCCTACTCGACCACCATCGAAGCCAAGCAGGACTACGTTGCCAAGAATCCCGACATCGTCCAGCGTTTTGTCGATGCCACCATCATCGGCTGGTACAACTATCTCTACGGCGACAACAAGGCCGCGAACGAGCTGATCAAGAAGGACAACCCGGAGATGACCGACGGGCAGATCGCGTTCACGATCGGCCAGATGAAGGAACACGGCATCGTCGAGTCCGGCGAGGCCCTCACCTTGGGCATCGGCTGCATGACCGACGACCGGGTCAAGGCCTTCTACAAGAAGGTCGTCGACGCAGGCGTCATCAAGGCCGACGTCGACATCTCCAAGGCCTACACGACCAAGTTCGTCTGCAAGAAGGTCGGCATGGACCTGAAGAAATAGGATCGCATCGTCACGCCGCGGGACATTCCCCGGCTAGCGCAGGATCCGGAACAACGTGGTGGCGGAGCCAAAACTCCGTCACCGTTTGCATACGCGGTCTGGTTACGGACCGTCGACGCCGGCGACCTGGCGAAAAACGGAGCCGAGAGTGTTGAATACCTATTCGACGACGCAAGAGAGCGGACCGGCAGACGGCCGACACGAGCGGCCCCTGGTCTCGCTGCACGGCATCACCAAGACATTCTCGAATGGCACTGTCGCGCTGCAGAACATGTCGCTCGACATCGGGCAGGGCGAATTCGTCAGCCTGCTCGGCCCCTCCGGCTGCGGTAAGTCGACGGTGCTGCGCATCATCGCCGGCCTCGGCGAGAAGACGGCCGGCACCATCGAATGGCCGTCCGCCACCAGCTACGACGTCGCCGGCCACCCGCAACGCGAAATCGGCTTCGTCTTCCAGGAACCAACCCTGATGCCATGGGGCACGGTGTTCGCCAACGTCTGGCTGCCGCTTCGCCTGCAGCGCATTTCGAAGGCGGACGCGCATGGTCGCGTCATGGAAGCGCTGCAAATGGTAGGCCTGGAAAAATTTGCCAATGCCTATCCGCGCGAGCTTTCCGGCGGCATGAAGATGCGCGTTTCCATCGCCCGTGCGCTGATCACCAAGCCAAAACTCCTGCTGATGGACGAGCCTTTCGCCGCGCTCGACGAGATCACGCGCTTCAAGCTCAACAACGACCTCCTGCACCTGTGGGAGACTTTCGGCTGGACCGTGATCTTCGTCACCCACTCGGTCTTCGAGTCGGTTTACCTCTCAAGCCGCATCGTCGTGATGGCGGCCCGGCCGGGACGGGTGGTGCAGGACATCGCCATCGACGCCCCCTACCCGCGCGGCGAGGAATTCCGCACGTCGACCGTCTACAACGAATATTGCCGGCGCACCTCCGAGGCGCTGCACGGCGCCATAGAAGCGACCCACTGAACCAATGACCGCGCTCGAAGCCGAGAAGACCGACCTGGCGACCGCCCCGCTCCGGCACGGGGAGGACGAAGCCCCGCGGCCGCCACCCGCGGAAAGCGTCGGCGAACGCGTTGCCCGGATCGCGATCCCGGTCGGCATGCTTCTGTTGTTGATAGGCGGGTGGCAGGTTTTCTGCGACGTCGGTGAGGTGCCGCACTACATCCTGCCGAGTCCGCTGCGCATAGCGCAGGCGTTCTCCACCGACTGGCCAATCCTGCTCCCGGCGCTGCTGGTGACGCTCAAGATCACGTTCTCGGCGCTTGGCATCGCGCTTGTCGGCGGTGTCGCGCTCGCGATCCTGATGGCGCAATCGAAGTGGATCGAGCTGGCCCTGTACCCGTACGCCGTCATCCTCCAGGTGACGCCGATCGTGGCGATTGCGCCGCTGATCCTGATCTACGCGCCGACGACGCAGTCGGCCCTGCTCATCTGCGCGTGGATCGTCGCGTTCTTCCCGATCCTCTCCAATACGACGCAAGGCCTGCGCTCGACCGACCACAATCTCCTCAACCTGTTTGAGCTCTACGGGGCAAGTCGCTGGCAGACCCTCATCCACCTGCAGCTGCCGAACGCCCTGCCCTACTTCCTGGCGGGCCTCAGGATCGCCGGCGGCCTCGCCCTGATCGCCGCCGTGGTGGCCGAGTTCGCCGCGGGCTCGGCCGGCGCCGGCTCGGGCCTCGCGTTCCGCCTGCTCGAGTCGCAGTTCCGCCTGAACATCCCGCGCCTCTTTGCGGCACTGGTGCTACTCTCCTTCACCGGCGTGCTGATCTTCTTCGCGACGAGCGCGATTTCGTATCTCTTCCTGCGGAAGTGGCACGAGAGCGCGGTGCGGCGCGAGAACTAGAGCGGCGGGGGATGGCCAAGGGCTTTGCCAAGGTTCCGCGCGAGAAGCGCTTCGTGCTGGCAAACGCAACGCTGCCGGCGGCGCTGGTGGATGATTTTGCCGCCAAGGCCGACCGCGACGGATTGATCGCGGCCGACATCACCATCAAGGACGGCGCGATCGAGCGCATCGACCCGCCGGGGCGGCGAACGCGCCTGCCGAAGCTCGATCTCGACCGCGGCATGGTGTGGCCGTGCTTTGTCGACATGCACACGCACATCGACAAGGGACACATCTGGCCCCGCCGGCCAAACCCCGACGGGACGTTCGCCGGCGCGCTGGACGCGGTGAAACGCGATCGCGAACGCCATTGGCGCAAGGACGATGTCGTCCGACGCATGGATTTCTCGCTGCGTGCTGCCTACGCGCACGGTACCGCGCTGCTGCGCACGCACCTCGACTCGTCGGCGCCCCAGCACAAGACCAGCTGGCCGGTCTTCGCCGAGATGCGCGAGCGCTGGGCGGGCCGCGTCGATCTTCAGGGCGTGTCGATCTTCGCGATCAACGAGTTCCTCAACGAGGATTTCGCCAACTCCATCGTCGAAACGGTCGCGGATCATGGTGGCGTGCTGGGCGCGGTCACCTTCATGATTCCCGATCTCGACCGGGCAATCGAGCTGATCATGCACCGAGCCGCCAATCGCGGGCTGGATCTCGATTTCCACGTCGATGAAACGGGCGACCCGAACGCGCATTCGTTGCACGCGATCGCCGATGCGGCGCTGCGCACCGATTTTCCGGGTCGTATCGTCGTCGGCCACTGCTGCTCACTGGCAGTGCAGCCGGAGGCGGAGGCCGAGGCGACGATGGAACGCGTGGCAGAGGCCGGTATCGCCGTCGTGTCGCTCCCCATGTGCAACATGTACTTGCAGGACCGCATCGCGGACCGCACGCCGCGCTGGCGCGGCGTCACGCTGCTGCACGAATTCGCCGACCATGGCGTGCCGGTATCGGTCGCCTCCGACAACACGCGTGACCCGTTCTACGCCTACGGCGATCTCGACATGGTCGAGGTCTTCCGCGAGGCCGTGCGCATCGCCCATTTCGACCACCCGTTCGCCCGCTGGCCGGCGGCAGTGACACGCACACCGGCCGAGGTGCTGGGCCGGCCCGACCATGGCGTTATCGCGGCCGGCCGACCAGCCGACCTGGTCCTTTTCAACGCTCGTACATTTACGGAATTGCTGGCCCGGCCGCAGGCCGACAGAACGGTGCTACGGTCTGGCAAGCCCATCGATCGGACCCTGCCGGATTACCGGGAGCTCGACGACATCATGCAAACCGTGTGAGACGCACGATGACCTACGACATCGACCGGCTGAAGGCCGAACTCGCCGGCATCAAGATCGAAGACCACCCGGCGATCGTGAAGCAGAAAAGCCGGGACTTCTACTGGTATTCCCCGGTCCTGAAACGCCAGCTCGATCACGTCACCGGCGACCTCATCGTCTCGCCGAAGAGTGAGGACGAGGTCGTGCGTGTCCTCAAGGCGTGCTTCGCGCTCGGCATTCCGGTGACGCCGCGCGGCTCCGGCACGGGCAACTACGGCCAGGCGATGCCACTCTCCGGCGGCGTGGTGCTCAGTCTCGCCGAGATGAACAAGGTCAAGTCGATCGCGCCGGGCCGCGTGGTCTCCGAGCCCGGAGCCATTATCGCCAATGTCGACAAGGAGACGCGCAAGGCCATCGGCCAGGAAGTGCGCATCCATCCCTCGACGGCGAATACCGCTTCCATAGCCGGCTTCATCGCCGGCGGTTCCGGCGGCGTCGGCTCGATCAACTGGGGCGGCCTGCGCAACATCGGCAACGTGTTGAGCGCCCGCATCGTCACCATGGAGGAGGAGCCGCGCGTGCTCGCCCTCGATGGCTGGAACCTGCTCAAGGTGATGCACGCCTACGGTACCAACGGCATCATCACCGAGATCGAGATGCCGCTCGACGCCGCCTATGATTGGATCGACGTGATCGTCGGCTACGAGGACTATCTCGACGCCGTACGCTTCGCCAACCTGGTCGGCAACGAGGACGGGCTGCTCTTCAAGGAGGTGGCGACCGTCGCTGCGCCGGCTCCCCATGACTACTTCCTGCGCCACCAGAAATTCCTGCGCCGCGAACATTCCGTCGTCCTGCTGATGGTGGCGCCGCACGCCATGTCCCCGTTTTTGGCGCTGGCCGAGCGGGAGAAGGCGGAAATCCTTTACCGCGCCGACACCGCCAGCGAGGCGGACAAGAAGGGCCTGCCCCCGGTCTTCGAACTGGCGTGGAACCACACCACGCTGCGGGCGCTCCGCGTCGATCCGTCGATCACCTATCTCCAGACGCAACACCGGCATCCCGATCACGTCGAGAGCGTGGCCAAGATGACCAAGCTGATCGGCGATGAAATGCCGGGCCATCTCGAGTTCGTTCGCTTCGACGGCAGGCTCGCCGCTGCCGGCCTGCCGATGGTGCGCTTCACGACCGAGGAACGGCTCGAAGAGCTGGTGAAGATCCACGAGGACAACGGCGTCAGCGTATTCAATCCGCACCGCTACACGCTGGAGGAAGGCGGGATGAAGAAGACCGACGCTGTCCAGCTGGCGTTCAAGAAGGAAGCCGACCCCAGGGGCCTGCTCAACCCGGGCAAGATGATTGCCTGGGAGAACCCGGATTTCGACCTCAACTCCGACAAGGTCTATCTTTTTCCCGGCCTGCAACAGACCGCAGCGGCCTAGAGCGACATGCGCACGCTCGTCCTCTTCGCCCACCCGGTCGAAACCAGCTACGCCGCCGCGCTGCACAGTGCTGTCGTCGAAAACCTCAAGGCCGGCGGCCACGAGGTGGACGATTGCGACCTCTACGCCGAGGGTTTCAATCCGGTGCTTTCGCGCGAGGAGCGGCTGAACTATCACGACGAGGACGTGTGCACGAAGGCGGTTCAGGAATATGTCGACCGGCTGCGCGCCGCCGAGGCCCTGGTGCTGAATTTCCCTGTCTGGAATTTCGGTTACCCGGCGATCCTGAAGGGCTTCTTCGACCGGGTGTTCCTGCCCGGCGTGTCGTTCAAGCTCGCCCACGGCCGGACCTGGCCGAACCTCCACAACATCCGCAAGCTGGCCGCCGTCGTCACCTATGGCGGCGACCGCTGGCGCGCCATGCTGATGGGCGACCCGCCGCGCAAGGTGGTCAAGCGGGCGCTGCGAGCGGTCGTGCATCCCGTCGCCAAAACGCGCTATCTTGCGCTCTACGACATGAACCGGAACAGCCACGCGACCTGCGCTTCTTTCCTGGAGAAAGTGTCGCAGGAAATGCAGACTCTTTGACCTAGCTGGTTATTCGGGGAATAGGACGGGGACGCACCATGCAACGACTGTCATACGGCCGACATGTTGGTTGTTTAGGCCCCTAAATTCATGGGCTTCGACCACCGCAAGACAGTCACCTACAGGCTCGCCCAGGCAGCGCATGCCTACCGGGTGCGGGCCGGCAGCCAGTTGTCCCGGATCAACCTGCATTCCGGCCAGGAAACGCTGCTCAAGGCGCTGGCCGGCTCCGACGGCATGTCGATGAGCGATCTGGCCGCCTCGCTGGGCGTCCAGCCTCCCACCGTCACCAAGATGATCAGCCGGCTTGCGGCGCAGGATTATGTCGAGCGCCGCGCCTCGGCAGGCGATGGGCGCCAGGCCCAGGTCTTCCTGACCGAACGCGGCCAGCACGCCATCGCGATGATCGACAAGTTGTGGAAGCGGATCGAGAAGACCGCGCTCGGCGAAATCGACGAGAAAGACCGCAAGCGGCTCCGCAAGCTGCTCCGGCAGGTCGAACGCAATCTCGGCGTTGCGCGGGACGATCCTGCCACCGACGCCGAGGACGCCGAGGCCGAGGCGAACTAGGACTCCGGCGGCTCCCGCCGAGATTTGCCCAGGACCGCACGGACGACTACCATGCGGCCTCCCAAGGCAGCCAGCAGGTCACCCGTGCCCATCAAATTCGATTTCTCTGGCCGCGTCGCGGTCGTCACCGGCGGCGCGCAGGGGATTGGCCGCGCGGTCGTCGAGCGGCTGATCGATGGCGGCGCCGCCGTCGCAATCTGGGACAACGACAAGCCACTGGGCGAGAAGACTGCGGGAGAACTGGGCAGCCGGGGAAAAGTCATTGCTCTCGGGGTCGATGTTTCCGACGAGAAGGCGGTGGAGACGGCACGCGCGGCGACCGTCAGCCAGCTTGGCGAGGTCGACATCCTCGTGAACAACGCCGGCGTCGCCGGCAAGAACGCCAACGTCGCCGACTACCCGATCGACGAGTGGGACCGCGTCATCCGGATCAACCTGCGCAGCCAGTTCCTCTGCTGCCGCGCTTTCGTCGGCGGCATGGTCGCCCGCGACTACGGACGCATCGCCAACATCGCCTCGATCGCCGGCAAGGAGGGCAACCCGACGGCCTCGCCCTACTCGGCATCGAAGGCCGGCGTCATCGCGCTGACGAAGTCGCTGGCGAAGGAGACCGCGACCAGCAACATTTCGGTCAATGCCATTGCGCCTGTCACCGCCAATACACGCATTCTGGATCAGGTCACCCAGGCACATATCGACTACATGCTGGCCAAGATTCCGCGCGGACGATTTGTCACCGTCGAGGAAATCGCCGCCACGGTTGCCTTCATGGTATCCGACGAGTGCTCCTTCACGACCGGCCATACCTTCGACATCTCCGGCGGTCGCGCGACGTACTGAGACAGACATCCTCCGCACGCGCGCCGGCCGGACCAGCGGTGGGCCGCCGGACACCCGACCGTGACCAAGCCGCACGCCCAGCTGACGCATGAAGAGTCCGCCGTTCGCGTGCGCGGCATCGCGCTCGTGCTGGGCGCGGTGTTCTGTTTCGCCCTGCTCGACGCCGGCGCCAAATACGCGGCCCGCTCGGTTCCTTCGATCGAGGTCGCCTGGGCCCGCTACTTCTTCAACCTCGTGCTGGCGGTCATCGTGCTCCGGCCCTGGCGGCACCTGGCTGACTACGCGACGAAGCGGCCATGGCTGCAATTCTGGCGGGCCATTTTCCTGCTCGGCTCGACCGTGCTGAACTTCTTCGCCATCCGCTACCTGCAGCTCGCCGAAGCCGGGGCGATCATGTTTGCCGGCCCCCTGCTGGCGACCGCGCTTGCCGGGCCGGTGCTCGGCGAATGGCCGGGCATCCGGCGGTGGGCGGCGGTCGTCGTCGGCTTCATCGGCGTCCTCATCGTGGTCCAGCCGGAGCCCTCGGCGTTCAATCCCGCCGCGCTGTTTTCCATCAGCGCAGCGCTTTGCTACGCCGGCTATTCGCTCACCACGCGGATGCTCTCAAGCACGGATACACCGTCGGGCATGCTGATTTACGCCGCCGCGGTCGCGACGGTCGTGCTGACGCCGGCGCTGCCGCCGCTCTGGGTCTGGCCGCCGACATGGCTCGTCGCCGCTGCGATGGTCGGAACCGGAGTGGCCGGGGCCGTCGGCCACTGGTTCCTGATCAGGGCCCATCGCGATGCGCCACCAACAGTCCTTGCGCCGTTCACGTATACGCAGCTGATCTGGGCGATCGGCCTCGGGTTCATCACCTTCGGTGATATCCCAAGTTCCGGCACGCTGATCGGCGCCGCGCTGATCGTGGCAAGCGGCCTCTATGCCCTTTACCGGGAGCGGGTTCGCCGCGACCGCTGAGCCCATCTTGCGATCAACGCGTACGTCGATAAAGTCGATTATCCCGCAGGAGAAAAGACCCTTGCCTAAAGTCGATGTCATTGCCGCCGGGAGCATGCCGGCGAAGACCTTAGCTTCGCTTGCCGAAGCTTTCTCAGTCCAAACGCTCGATTACCAACAGCCGCCCACGGCGGACATGGCCGCCAAAACGCGCGGCCTTGCGCGCGGCAATCACTTCGAAATTGACCGCAACTTGATCGACCGCCTGCCAAAGCTCGAGATCATCGCCAATTTCGGCGTTGGCTACGACGGTATCGACCTTAAGGCAGCCGCCGAACGCGGCATTGTCGTCACCAACACGCCGGACGTCCTGACCGAAGAAGTGGCCGACACGACGCTCGGGCTTCTGCTGATGACGGTGCGCGAACTCCCCGCCGCCGAACGGCACCTGCGCGCCGGCAAATGGGCAAAAGAGGGCACCTACCCGCTTACTGCCGCCACCATGCGCGATCGCACGGTCGGCATCGCCGGCCTCGGCCGCATCGGCATCGCCGTCGCGCGCCGGCTGGACGCCATGCAGGTGCCGGTGGTCTATCACAACCGCCACAAGCGCGACGACCTGCCCTATCGGCACTACCCGGACCTGATGGACATGGCCCGGGACGTCGACACCATCATCAGCGTGCTTCCCGGCGGCGAAGGTACGGCGAAGCTGATCAACGCCGACGTATTCAAGGCGCTCGGACCGCGAGGGGTCTTCATCAATATCGGACGCGGCAGCGCGGTCGACGAAGCCGCTCTGATCAGAGCGCTGAAGGATGGCACGATCTTCGCCGCCGGGCTCGACGTGTTCGACAACGAGCCAAACATTCCGCCCGAACTGCTGGCGCTGCCCAACGCGGTGCTGTTGCCGCATGTCGGGTCGGCGTCTGTCTACACGCGTGACGGCATGGGGCAGCTCTGCGTCGACAACCTGACAAGCTGGTTCGACAAGGGCAAGCCGCTGACGCCGGTGCCCGAAACGCCGTGGAAGGCCAAAGCAAAATAGGCGGCGAACCGCGTGCCTACTGTTCCAGGCTGGCGAAATTTCCGTGCGCGACCACGAGCCAGCCGTCCCCTGACTTGCGGAAGACCGTCAGCCGTGGGGCAATCGGCCTGCACCACCTTGCCGTCGCGGGTCTGTTTGAGGTTGAGCACGTAACTCGTGACCATGATGTCGCCCTCGGTGGTCACCGCCAGATTCTCGACCGGAGGGATGGTCTCGATCCTGGGCAGGTCGCTGGCCAGGTAACCGTCTCGGTCGTGGACCGAACCGTCGGCGCGGACGATCTGGAAATCGGGCGCAAGAATGCGGCCAAGGGTCTGGGGATCGCCGCTGGCGACGGCCGCGATCCAGGCGTCGAGCGCCCTGGTGGCCTCGGCTTTGAGCTGATCCTGCGCCTCGGCGGCGAACGCGGGGCCGCCAATGGGCGCAACGACCAGAGGGACCACCGCCAAAGCCACCGTCATCACCGCCGCAGCAATTCCGCACCGATTTATCGTTCGCATCGCCGTCTCCCGGCTTTGGTTACTCCCCATAGGGGATCCAGATGTTCTTGACCTGGCAGGCGCGGCCTAGCAGTTCACGACCACCGCCAATCGCCGGATCGTCCCAGTCGCGCGCCACCGCCTCGGTCCACGTCTGCTTGAGATTTCCGGCCGAGACGCGCTCCATGTCGGCCGCGGCGTCGGCATTTCCGAAATACCAGATCGCGTCCACGGCATCGTGCTTGGCGAGCTCCAGCGCCAGCGCGCGCTTGTCGCCGGTGACGATGTTGACCACACCGCCCGGCAGGTCGGACGTGTCGAGCACCTGGTAGAAATCCGTCGCAATCAACGCCTGCGCTTCCGACGGCACGATGACGGTCGTGTTGCCGGCGGCGATCGCGGCACCCATGAGCGACACGAATGCCAGCAGGCCCGGCTCCTCCGGACAAGCAATACCCACGACGCCAACCGGCTCGTTCATCGCGAGCGCCAGTCCGCGGAACGGCGGCCGGTGGACCGCACCCTCGTATTTGTCCGCCCAGGCGCCCCACTGGAACAGCCGCGTCACGGACGCATCGACCTCGATCCGGGTCTTGGCGCTCTTCACGCCCTTGAGCAGCCGGAGCCGGTCCGCGAATTCGGCGGCGCGGGCGTCGAGGTTCTCGGCGATGTAGTAGAGGATCTGCGCGCGGTTATGCTCGGAGGTCGCTGCCCATTTCGGCGCGATCTTGCGCGCCGCCTCGACCGCGTCTCGGATGTCCTTGCGGTTGCCCTCACCGACTTCGCCGACGAGCTTGCGCGCCGTCGACGCGACACCGCGCGTGTAACCGCCGTCGGGCCGCACCTGCTTGCCGCCGATATACATCTTGGCCGTGCGGTCTATGCCGCCGCCGATCAGTTCCAGCCCGAGTTCAGGTTTCACCGGCGCGGTTTCGGCGAGTGCCTTGGCCGACTTCAGCCAGCGCGGCTTGGTGTAGGCGGCGAGCCCCTCGCGCCCGCCTTCGCGGCCGTAACCGGATTCCTTGTAGCCGCCAAAGCCGGCCGACGCGTCGAAGAGGTTGGTCGAATTCACCCAGACCACGCCACATTTCAGCTTGGGCGCGATATCGAGTGCGAGGTTGATCGACTCCGACCAGACGCTGGCGGCGAGACCATATTCGGTGTTGTTGGCGAGCGCGACGGCTTCCTCCGGCGTGCGGAAGGTCATCTCGACCGCAACCGGGCCGAAAATCTCCACCCGCGCCACAGTCGCGGCGGGATGCACGTTGGTCATCAGCGTCGGCGGGAAGAAGCAGCCGGTCCCCGGCAACGCGGCGCGGGTCTGGAAAACTTCGGCCCCCTCGTCCATGCCCTGCTGAACCAGCTTGCGGATACGCTCGAGCTGGACCGGCGCGACGATGGCACCGACATCGATCGCCTTGTCGAGTGGCGGACCGACACGCAGGGTATCCAGCCGTGCCTTCAGCTTGGCGACGAACGCCTCGTGCACGCCTTCCTGCACCAACAGCCGCGAACCGGCGCAGCAGACCTGGCCCTGGTTGAACCAGATGGCATCGACGACGCCTTCCACGGCAGAGTCGAGATCGGCGTCCTCGAAGACGATGAACGGCGACTTGCCGCCGAGTTCCAGGGTCAGCGACTTGCCGGAGCCGGCGGTCGCCTCTCGAATCTTGCGGCCGACCTCGGTCGAGCCGGTGAAGGCTATCTTGTCGATGCCCGGATGGTTGACGATCAGTTCGCCCGTGGCGCCGTCGCCAGTGACGATGTTGACCACGCCTTTCGGCAGGCCGGCCATCTCGCAAATCTCGGCGAAAAGCAGCGCCGACAGGGAGGTGAACTCGGCCGGCTTCAGCACGCTGGTGTTGCCCAGCGCGATCGCCGGCGCGATCTTCCACGCCAGCATGAGCAGCGGGAAATTCCAGGGGATGATCTGGCCGCAAACGCCGACCGGCATACGGTCGGTGAGTTCGCCGTCCATCAATTCCGCCCAGCCGGCGTGATGGTAGAAATGCCGCGAGACCAGCGGGATATCGATATCGCGGGTCTCGCGGATCGGCTTGCCGTTGTCGATGGCCTCGAGCACAGCGAAAAGGCGGCTGTGTCGCTGGATCAGACGCGCGATGGCGTAGAGGTACTTCGCCCGCTCGTGACCGGGCAGGCGCGACCACGGCCCCTGCGCCTTGCGCGCGGCCTTGACCGCGTCATCGACGTCCGCCGCGCCGGCCTGCGCCACCGGCATGATGACGGCGCCGGTCGATGGATCGCTGGTGTCGAACCACGCGCCGGATTCCGGCTTGCGCCATTCGCCGTTGATGAAGAGGCCGATGCCCCCGGCGTGTTTCGCGATCCAGGCGCGCGCGTCCTTGTCGCTCTCCGGGGCGGGCCCGTAGTCCATCGTGTCGAGGATTTCAGCAACCGACATGGCGTCAGGCCATCGCGTGGTGGTCGAAGGAGGCGTAGCGGCCGGTGAGGAAGTATTCCAGCTGCCGTTCTATGTCAGCGAGCAGCGAAGATGCGCCGATGCGGAAGAGGCCCGGCTGGAGCCAGTTGCTGCCAAGCTCTTCCTTCATCACGAACTGGAAGCTCATCGCGTCCTTGGCGGTGGAGATGCCGCCGGCCGGCTTGAAGCCGACAATGTGCCCGGTCATATCGCGATAGGCGCGAATGGCGCGGACCATGACCAGCGCGACCGGGAGCGTGGCGTTGACGCCTTCCTTGCCGGTCGACGTCTTGATGAAATCCGAGCCGGCCATCATCGCGACCAGCGATGCCTTGCCGACGTTCCGCAGCGTCTTGAGGTCACCCGTGCCGAGGATGGTCTTCATGTGCGCCGGCCCGCAGGCGGCCTTGAAGGCCTTAACCTCGTCGTAAAGTGCCTGCCAGTTGCCGGTGAGCACGTGCTCGCGGGTGATGACGATGTCGATCTCCTTCGCGCCGTCGGCGACCGATGCCTCGATCTCGGCAAGGCGCGTGGCAAAGGGCGAAAGGCCGGCGGGGAACGCGGTCGACACGGCGGCAACCGGGATGCCGGAACCCTTCAGCGCGTCGACCGCCGTCGCGACGAAGCGATGATAGACGCAGACCGCGCCAACCTGGACGCCACGCTCGGCCAGCCCCAGCCCGTCGACGATGTCGGCGCGCAGGGGATGGCGCGCCTTGGCGCAGAGGCGGCGGACGCGGCCTTCGGTGTCGTCGCTGTTCAGCGTCGTGAGGTCGATGCATTCCAGCGCCTTGACCAGCCACGCCGCCTGCCATTCCTTCTTGACGGTGCGGCGCTTGGGCAATGTCGAGGCCCGGCGCTCTACCGCTGAAAGGTTGACGCGAACGCCGGCAACGGGCTCGGGATCGAACGGGATGCCGGGGTTGTTGGGATGGTCCGGCGCGTTCCTCAGATGGTGAATCGCGGCGGATTCGCGGGATGGGACCGGGTTGGCCATGGCGGGACTGGACCTCCTGCGCTTGAGGCTACCATTCCCGGCCGCGCATATCGAGGCGGCTCACGCCAGGCTTGCTGCACCGCGACCGGCGGCTTATGCCATGCGGCACCTGCGCAAGGTTGGGGGTAGAAACCATGAAGCTGTATCACTCGTCGACGTCGCCCTTTGTCCGCAAGGTCATGGTCTCCGCGATCGAGCTCGGCCTTGACGGTGAGATCGAGAAGACCAACACCAGCGTCAACCCCATCAACCGAAACGCCATGGTGATCGCGGACAACCCGCTCGGCCAGGTGCCAACGCTGATCAGCCGCGATGGCCTGGCGATCCACGACAGCCGCGTCATCTGTGAATATCTGGATCATCTGGCCGGCGGCGGACGGCTCTTTCCAAAGGCCAGCCCGGAGCGTTGGCAGGCGCTTACCGAACAATCCCTGTCGGATGGAATGACCGACGCGGCCCTGCTCCAACGCTACGAGATGACGTTGCGGCCGGAACCGCTGCGGTGGTCGGACTGGGCCAGCGGGCAGAACGACAAGGTTGTGAAGAGCCTCGACCGCCTCGAGGCGATGGCCGCAGGATTCGCAAGCCGCGTCGATATCGGCACCATCACCGTTGGCTGCGGTCTCGGCTACCTCGATTTCCGCTTTCCCGACCTCGGCTGGCGCAACGGGCGGGCGAGACTTGCCGATTGGTACGCCGGCTTTGCCGAACGGCCGGCGATGGTGGCGACCGCTCCCAAAGGCTGATCAGCTCACTGGGCTTTTGCCGCCGGAGCCGGCTCTTTCATCTCAGGCGCCGCGGCATCCCCGGCAGGAGCCGGTGGCTCCGGCATGGCCAAGGGCGGTGGAGCTTCGGCACTGTCGCCACCGCCAGCGCCTTCGTCGTTGGCGAGCGTCTCCAACGTCCAGACGACGAGGTCCTTCATGACCTTGCCAAAAGCCTCGTTGATCGACTTTGCCACCGGCTCGGCCTTGTCGATCTCCGTCGCCGGCGCGCTCGCCTCGAACAGCCGCGCATCGATAACCTTGCCGCCGACATCGAGAATCTTGCCCATTAGCGCGACCTTGGCTTCGGGCGTGCCCGAGGTCGTGTCGAGATCGAACGCGCGGATGTTCACCAGCAGCTGGAAGTCGCCGTTGACGCCGCCGGTATCCGACCCTACCCGCGGGTAGCCGGCGTTTTCGAAGCTCTGGATGAGCCGGGCCTGCGTCAGCAACGGAATGCTGTCCGCCCAGCGCGTGCCGTCGAAGGCCGCCGACGTCCCGTTCTTGCTCGTGATCATGATGCGCTGCGTATCAAGCGCGATCACGGTAGTGGGCGATGGGATCATGAGCTGGGCATCGGGATAGGCGGCGATATCGCCAAAATCGCCGGCCGCGGTCAGGTCATAGTTGATCGTCTCGGGCTTCTTTCCACCGCCGACCATGCCCTCCAGCCCGGCAACAATGCTGTCGATCTTGTCCGAGTTGCGCGCCAGCGCCTGGGCGAACGTATCGATGCTCGCGATGGCGCTCGTCACCGGCTCTGCGTTTTCGGTGAGGATGTCGTTGAGCTGGTTCAGCGCTTCGCGTGCGGATGTGGTCAGATCCTTGGAGCCGTTCGGGTCCGCCACCAGCAGCGGCGGCCCGCCGTTGATTCCTTCTGGCATGGGCGCGGACGCTGTGCCGCCCTTCAGAGAAATCGTCGCCGTTCCGGTAAGGCCGCGAAAGTCCATGCCGACATACGTATCGGTATGAACCGGCGTGCGTGCGTCGATGGCGATGCGGGCCAGCACGAGTTCCGGATCATCGGTAGATAACGTCAGCCCGGTCACCTCGCCGACCTGCAAGCCGTTGAAAAGCACGGGCGATCCCGGCGACAGCCCGGACACGGACCCGTTGAAGCTGACCAGGTAGTCGGTGCGCTTCACCAGCCCACCGTTGTTGTACAGCCAGAAGATGAAGCCAACGCCAGCGCCAATGACGGCCAGCACGAACAGCCCGATAAGAAAATAGCGTGCGCGGATTTCCATGGCTTGCTTCCTAAGGGTTGATGCCAGCGCTGTGCGCGTTCGAGCGCGCGCGCCGTCCGCTGAAATATGCCTTGACCCAGGGATGGTCCGAGTTGGTGAGCGCCGCCATTGGCCCTTCGGCGACGATACGCCCGCCGGCAAGGGCGGCGATGCGGTCGCAGGCGACGTTGAGGCTGTCGAGGTCGTGGGTGACCATGAACACGGTGATGCCGAGCGTGTGCTGGAGCGTACGGATCAGCACGTCGAAATCGCCGGCGGCGATGGGGTCGAGGCCGGAGGTTGGCTCATCGAGAAAGACGATCTCGGGATCGAGCGCCAGCGCCCGCGCCAGCGCAACGCGCTTGGTCATGCCGCCGGAAAGTTCCGCCGGATACTTGTTGGCGTCATTCGCGTTGAGGCCGACCAGCTCCAGCTTGATCATCGCCAGGTCGTCCATAAGGTCCTCGGGAAGCTTCAGGAACTGGCGCATGGGGAACTGTATGTTCTCCCGCGCCGTCAACGAGGAAAACAGCGCGCCGTTCTGGAAGAGGACGCCCCAGCGGCGCTCGACCATCCGCCATTCCTTTTCCGACGCATCGTCGGCGTCGACATCGAGCACGCGCACGGTGCCGGATTTCTTCGGCACCAGCCCGATGATGGAGCGGAGGAGGACGGACTTTCCGGCGCCCGACCCGCCGACAACGCCCAGAATCTCACCGGCGCGGACGTCGAGATCCAGCCCGTCGAGAACCTTCTGGTCACCGAAGC
The DNA here is from genome assembly GCA_963798195.1 of uncultured Alphaproteobacteria bacterium. GTDB lineage: Bacteria > Pseudomonadota > Alphaproteobacteria > Rhizobiales > Kaistiaceae > CAVSRC01. Next base: position 72,237 of record CAWCSF010000005.1, read on the forward strand.
CCGCAACCAGATTGCGAACCGAAATGACCGGAGGGGCGCCGTTTGCGATCGTCATCGCTTCACCACCCGATCGACGCAAAGAACATGGCGAAGAGGCCGTCGAGGACGATCACCATGAAGATCGATTTGACCACCGACGACGTGGTCTGGATTCCGAGCGACTCGGCACTGCCCTTGACCCTCAGGCCTTCGGCGCTGGCGACGATGCCGATGATCAACGCCATCACCGGCGCCTTGATCATGCCGACCCAGAAATCCTGCATCGACACCGCATCGCGCAGCCGCGACATGAAGATTTCCGGGCTCATGCCACCGTAGAACCAGGCGACGATCCCGCCGCCGATCAGGGCCGCCATCGAGCCGAGAAAGGTGAGGATCGGCATGGCAATGACGAGCGCCAGAACGCGCGGCAGCACCAGAACGTCCGTCGGATCAACACCCATCGTGCGCAGCGCGTCGATCTCCTCGCGCATCTTCATCGAGCCCAGCTCGGCGGTGTACGAGCTGCCCGACCGACCGGCGACCATGATCGCCACCAGCAGCACTCCGATCTCGCGCAGGATCAGGATGCCGAGCAGATTGACGACGTAGTCCTCGGCGCCGAAGCGCCTGAAATTGTAGATGCCCTGCTGCGAGACGATGCAACCGATCAGGAAGGTGATGAGCACGATGATGCCGATCGCCTGCCACCCTACCCGATCGAGGTGATGAACCACCGACGTCAGGCTGGAGAAACGCGGCCGCACGATGGCGCGGCCTGCGGAAACCATCACCGCGCCGAACATGTCGATGAAAAAGAAGAGTTCGCCCAGGAAGGCCGCCACGCCTTCGCCGATGCGCTCGATCCACGCGATCAGCGCCGGGCGCTCCAACTCCTCGCTCGGCGCCAAGCGATTGGCGTCGCCGACTTCGTGCAGCAGTTCGCGGAAGCGGTCCGGTACCGACGTCAGTTCGGCCTTCGCGCCACGATCACGCCACTGCCTAAGCAGGCGCTCGATCAGCCATGCCCCGAACGTATCGAGCCGCTCGATCGCGCCGAGATCGATCTCGGCGTTGGCCGTCGCGGGGACGCGTTCAACCATCGCCTCCAGTTCGCCGGCAAAGGCGATGGTCCACGTGCCACTCGCCGTCACCTTGACCCGATCGGTCGCAGTGGTTGTCGTAATCGATGGATGCGCGGCCAAGAATCCCCCGTCGCGTCCGCCATTCTGGACTCAATGCGGGGCGGATCATGGCGAGTCGCGACCGGAAAATCCATGCATGGCGGCGAATTGGTCAGAAGGCACGCCGCGAAATCACCCAAGCAATTGAAAAGACTTGTATTTCACCCCGCCATCTTGGCCAGGCGATCGGCCAGAGCTCCCAGTCCCCATAGCCGGGCGAGCGCGGAACCGCCCGCCCAGTCCGGCCGCTGCTTGCCGAGGCGCGGCAGCGGCGCAGACGCGTCCATCGTCGCGATACGCCGGTACAGACGCAGGTCCTCGGCCTGACGGGAGAACAACCCATCCTTCAACGCCGCTTCGACGGACGGATAGCGCTGGAGCAAGCTTGCAGCCCCATGGGCGCCGACGCCCTTCGCCCCGGGAATCTTGTCGGACGGATCTCCGCGGAGCGCGATGAAATCCGGCACCTGCTTCGGCTCGACACCGTATCGCTCGCGCACCTCGTCGACTCCGATGCGCGCCATCTCGCCGGCGCGAACCGGATGGAGGATCGTGGTTGCCTGCGAGGCGAGCTGGAAGGCGTCGCGATCGCCGCTGGCGACAATGATTCTCCCGCCACGTTTTTCCTCGCGCGCGACCGCCGCCGCGAGAAAGTCGTCCGCCTCATAGCCGGCGTGCTTGGCGTTGGCAAAGCCGCAGGCGGCGACGAATTCCGGCAGCACGTCCAGTTGGTCGAGCAGGGCACGATCGAACACGCGGCCGCCCTGATACGACGGAAAGATCTTCTGCCGCCAGTTCGGCACGGCGAGCGTGTCCCATGCAGCAAGGACGGCACGCGGCCGCTCGGCCTCGCAGAACCGCAGCAGGTAGTTGGCGAACCCGACGATCGCGCCGCCACCCTTGCCGTCGGAACGCCGGATCGTCTTCGGCAGCGCGTGATAGGCGCGATGCGCGAAGGAATCGCCGTCGATCACCAGCAGCGGCCCATCCGCGGGCGGTGCCGGACGCGCCGGCTTCGGGGAACTCGGGGCCCTGGCCGGTGCCGACGGTCGGCGTGTTGCAACCTCGATGGCGAGCCAATCGGTATTGCGGCCGGAGCGGTACGCGGCGGCGCCCTTCTTCGAGACGATGCCGCGGACCCCCATCTCCGTTGCCTGTTCGTGCACGACTCGACCGTCTCCCTCGAAGTGCGCGCTGCAGGCGATCACAGCGCTCCCGGCTTCGTCGAGGAGCGACGCCAGCACGCGCTTGCGCTCGACGAGCGGCGCGGCGGTGATGGTGAACCCATCGAGGTGCAGGAGATCGAAAGCGTAGTAGATGAAGCGGTCTCCTCGCCCGCGGGCGACATCGGCGTCGAGCGCGGCGCGGTCGCTGACGCCGCGTGCGTTCTGCACAATGACCACGCCGTCAAGCACGATGGTGCCGACCGGCAAGCGGCTGAGCGCGGCAGCAACACGCGCGAAACGCGGAGTCTGGTCTTCCCCGTCCTGATCGAAAAGGAAAGGTCCTCTCTCGGTGAGATGGGCCTGGATCCGGTGTCCATCGAAGAGGATCTCGTGCAGCCAGCCGCTTTCCGCTGGCGGCCTGGCACGATGCGTCGGCAGGCAGGGGCGCACGAAGTCCGGCATGGGGCCCGGCGCTGCCCCCGGCAGCACCCGCGCGAGGAAGCGCGAGGTCGACCGCTTTTCCGGACCGGGCGCGCGCTTTCTCGGCATGAGGGTCTTTTTGGCTTTCGGAGGGCCGGGTTCTCGCCCTCCTCATAGCAAAGAGGCCGCCCGAGGGCGGCCTTCTTGTCTTGTGCGTCGCGGTATTTTGGTTGCGGGGGTAGGATTTGAACCTACGACCTTCAGGTTATGAGCCTGACGAGCTACCGGGCTGCTCCACCCCGCGTCAAAAGCGGGCCAAAAGGCCCGCGAAACGTGGCCGTGATATAGACCTTTGTGACAGGCATTTGAAGGCCTGAATCGTCGCCGAAGGCGCTTTTTCGCAAGCGTCGCTAATTGGGTATCGGATGCAGATTCCGGCCCATGAAGAGATCAACCATCAGAACCGGCTTCCCGGCCCGTTTGATCTCGATCGGGGGCAGCGGATCCAGCCTATCGAAGAAGCTGGCTGCCGCCTCATACAGCCAGGCATTGTCGAGCCGGGGGATGACGACGGGCATGTCGCGCCCCACCCACTGGTTCTGATCGTAGCGATAGCGGAACTGCTGCGGGTCGTCACAGGCGCAGACAACCGGAACATCGGGGCCCAGCGCGTAACTGGACTTGCCGGCGAACATCCAGATCGGCGAGGCCACGACCGCATCCGGTCCAAGCAGGCCGCGCGCCTCGAGTTCGGGGGGCAATGCGCGCCAGTCGAGCAGGTCGATGGTGGGATCGGCCTGCGCGCCGAGGGACGCCGGGATGAGCCCGCCGCGCACGGCCTGATAGGTGAAAGCGCCGAGGAGCAGAGCAAAGCCTGCCGCAGCGACGGCCATGTAGCCGCGCGCGAATTTCGGTCGCTCCATCACCAGCGTCGCACCATGCCGGCCGAACAGCGGCATGGTGAACACCCACCCGGGCATCGGCCAATGCGGCTGGCTGTGCGCCCACAGGCTGACGGCTGTGAAAATCGCGATCGGGCCAATGGCGATCATCGCCATGAGCCAACCATGCGGTTCGGCTGGTCCGGCGCGGAGCGCGCGATAGAGCACGATGACCAGCGGCACGAACAGGAGCGGATGGACATAGAGGGCTTCGCCGCCAACTTCCTGCAACAGGTACATCGGCTGGAGCGTATCGCTGCCCGGCAACCGCCGGGATTGGAAGAACAGTCCGACCATGCCGTGATCCATGTTCCACAGGACCACCGGCGAAAAGATGATGAGCGCGAGCGCGGTCGCCAGCCAGGGACCAGGCGTCAGCAGGTGGCGCCGCGCCGACGGCACCGTCAGGACAAACGCAAGCACGCCGACAAAAACGAAGGCGCCAGTATATTTTGACAGGATCGCCAGCCCCCCGAACGCGCCGGCGACCAGCCAGCGCAAGAGCGGCCTGCGTACGTTCGGATCGTCAAGCAGGATCGGCGTCACCACGTTCGCTGTGGCCAGCATGAAGAAGATGGTCGGGCCGTCCGGCAACACCCAGGTCGCGTGGGCGTAGGTGAAAACCGGCGCGATGTTGAAGGCGGCGACCGCCCAGGCCCACAGACCGGCCCGCGGCCCGAAGAGACGCGCGGTGAGCGTGAACATGAGCCAGGTGGAACCGGCGAACAGCAGAATGAAAGGCAGCCGCACGACAATCGACGCCTCGCTGCCGAAGACGCGCATCGCCAGACCGGCAAGCCAATAGTGCAGAGGCGGGTGATCGACGTAGCTCTGCATGAGCTGCCGCGCATTGCCGACCGAATAGGATTCGTCCATGCCGAGGCCGGTGGCCGCGGAGATAGCCAGCCGGATAACGGTGCCGATCAGGATGACCAGGAGAACAAGGCGAACGGCCGAGGCGCGCTCATCGGCGCTCACGTCTGCGATTCCACCGGAAGCCATCACCGCCATCGACGCGTCCCCGCCACGACGCCGGTCTCTTAGCAGACGATCGCGGCAAGCCGAAACCATGCTGCGCTCCGGACAAACGAAAACGCCGCCCCGAAGGGCGGCGTTTTTGCGAAGGCGATTGTGAAGAGAAGTTCGAAGAAGCAGCTTCTAGCCTCTGCGCTTGGCAGACCTGGCAGCGACCTACTTTCCCACGTCTTGAGACGAAGTATCATTGGCGCAGAGAAGTTTAACGGCCGAGTTCGGAATGGGATCGGGTTCAGGCTCCTCGCAATTGCCACCAGGTCGGCAAAGCGCAGATGTCTAGAAGCTGGTTTTCTGGTCTTTTCCTCAACGATTTCGTTGCTCGCGCAAACGGGCAGCGAAAATGAGAACGATCAAGCCAATCGAGCTATTAGTACCGGTAAGCTTCACGCATTGCTGCGCTTCCACACCCGGCCTATCAACGTGGTGGTCTTCCACGGCTCTCAAGGGAGAACTCGTTTTGAGGTGGGCTTCCCGCTTAGATGCCTTCAGCGGTTATCCCGTCCGTACATAGCTACCCTGCAATGCGGCTGGCGCCACAACAGGTCCACCAGAGGTACGTCCATCCCGGTCCTCTCGTACTAAGGACAGATCCTCTCAATTCTCCTACACCCACGGCAGATAGGGACCGAACTGTCTCACGACGTTCTGAACCCAACTCACGTACCACTTTAATCGGCGAACAGCCGAACCCTTGGGACCTGCTCCAGCCCCAGGATGTGATGAGTCGACATCGAGGTGCCAAACGATGCCGTCGATATGGACTCTTGGGCATCATCAGCCTGTTATCCCCGGCGTACCTTTTATCCGTTGAGCGATGGCCCTTCCACTCGGGACCACCGGATCACTATGACCGACTTTCGTCTCTGCTCGACTTGTCAGTCTCGCAGTCAGGCGAGCTTATGCCATTGCACTCGACGAACGATTTCCGACCGTTCTGAGCTCACCATCGCGCGCCTCCGTTACTCTTTGGGAGGCGACCGCCCCAGTCAAACTGCCCACCATGCACTGTCCCGGACCCGGATAACGGGCCGCGGTTAGACATGCATAACAACAAGGGTGGTATTTCAAGGGTGGCTCCACCTGAGCTAGCGCCCAAGCTTCAAAGCCTACCACCTATCCTACACATGCCGTCACGAATGCCAGTGCAAAGTTGCAGTAAAGGTGCACGGGGTCTTTCCGTCTAACCGCAGGAACCCCGCATCTTCACGGGGAATTCAATTTCACTGAGTCTATGCTGGAGACAGCGGGGAAGTCGTTACGCCATTCGTGCAGGTCGGAACTTACCCGACAAGGAATTTCGCTACCTTAGGACCGTTATAGTTACGGCCGCCGTTTACCGGGGCTTCGATTCAAGGCTTGCACCTCTCCTCTTAACCTTCCGGCACCGGGCAGGCGTCAGACCCTATACGTCATCTTGCGATTTCGCAGAGCCCTGTGTTTTTGTTAAACAGTCGCTACCCCCTGGTCTGTGCCACCCTCACCTGGTTGCCCAAGTAAAGGTCCTCCTTCTTCCGAAGTTACGGAGGCAATTTGCCGAGTTCCTTCAGCATAGTTCTCTCAAGCGCCTTGGTATACTCTACCAGTCCACCTGTGTCGGTTTAGGGTACGGTCTATAAGCGGGGGCTATTTCCTGGAACTCCTTCGCGGCCCGGAAAATCCAATAATTCCGAACAACTTACAGAATTCGTCACCACCCGCAGGCTCAGGAATATTCACCTGATTCCCATCGACTACGCATTTCTGCCTCGCCTTAGGGGCCGGCTGACCCTGCGCAGATTAGCTTTACGCAGGAACCCTTGGACTTACGGCGGCAGTGTCTCTCACACTGCTTGTCGTTACTCATGTCAGCATTCTCGCTTCCGATACCTCCAGGAGTCCTCACGGATCCCCCTTCACAGGCTTACGGAACGCTCCGCTACCGCGTACGTATTGCTACGCACACCCTAAGCTTCGGTACATGGCTTTAGCCCCGTTACATTGTCGGCGCGGAAATCCTTATTTAGACCAGTGAGCTGTTACGCTTTCTTTAAATGATGGCTGCTTCTAAGCCAACATCCTGGTTGTTTTGGGATCTCTACATCCTTTCACACTTAGCCATGATTTGGGGACCTTAGCTGTAGGTCAGGGTTGTTTCCCTCTTCACGACGGACGTTAGCACCCGCCGTGTGTCTCCCAGATAGTACTTCCAGGTATTCGGAGTTTGGTTGGGGTTGGTAAGTCTGTGGGACCCCCTAGCCCATCCAGTGCTCTACCCCCTGGAGTATTCATCTGAGGCTCTACCTAAATAGATTTCGCGGAGAACCAGCTATTTCCGGGTTTGATTGGCCTTTCACCCCTAGCCACAAGTCATCCCCGTCTTTTTCAACAGACGTGGGTTCGGTCCTTCAGTGCGTGTTACCGCACCTTCAACCTGCTCATGGCTAGATCACACCGGTTTCGGGTCTAGTCCAACGAACTGAACGCCCTATTCAGACTCGCTTTCGCTGCGCCTACACCTATCGGTTTAAGCTTGCTCGTTAAACTAAGTCGCTGACCCATTATACAAAAGGTACGCCGTCACCCAGGACGAACCTTGGGCTCCGACTGTTTGTAGGCATCCGGTTTCAGGAACTCTTTCACTCCCCTTGTCGGGGTGCTTTTCACCTTTCCCTCACGGTACTTGTGCACTATCGGTCGCTGAGGAGTACTTAGGCTTGGAACGTGGTCGTCCCATGTTCAGGCAGAATTTCACGTGTTCCGCCCTACTCGAGGACGAATGCTCGCATTACCCGTACGGGGCTGTCACCCGCTAAGGCCCGACTTTCCAGACGGTTCCGGTTGTCTCGCATTCGCCACTGGCCTGGTCCGCGTTCGCTCGCCACTACTAGCGGAGTCTCTATTGATGTCCTTTCCTCCGGGTACTTAGATGTTTCAGTTCCCCGGGTTCGCCTCCTGCACCTATGTATTCAGTACAGGATACCCTTGCGGGTGGGTTTCCCCATTCGGAAATCCACGGATCAAAGTTTGTTCGCAACTCCCCGTGGCTTATCGCAGCGTACG
>CAWCSF010000005.1:85000-440401 GCA_963798195.1 uncultured Alphaproteobacteria bacterium
CGCGGCAGGAACAACAGCTTGTCCGTGCCGCCCGTGATCTTCACGCGGGCGCCTTCCGGAATCTCGCCGGCGAGCATCTTGTCCGCGAGCGGATCCTGCACCTCGCGCTGGATAACCCGCTTCAGCGGCCGCGCGCCGTAGACCGGGTCGTAGCCCTTCTCGGCCAGCCAGGCGCGCGCCAACTCGTCGAGATCGAGCGTGATCTTGCGTTCGTCGAGCAGCTTCTGCAGCCGCGCAAGCTGAATCTCGACGATCGCCGCCATGTCGCCGCGCTTGAGGCGGTGGAACAGGATGATGTCGTCCAGCCGGTTGAGGAACTCCGGCCGGAAGTGCGCCCGGACCGCGTCCATCACCGGCGCACGAACCGAGTCGACATCCTCGTTCTCGCCGAGATTGGCAAGGAACTCGCTGCCGAGGTTCGAGGTCATGATGATCAGCGTGTTGCGGAAGTCGACCGTGCGGCCCTGGCCGTCGGTCAGCCGCCCGTCGTCGAGCACCTGGAGGAGCACATTGAAGACATCTGCGTGCGCCTTCTCGATCTCGTCGAACAGGATCACCTGATAGGGCCGGCGGCGGACGGCCTCAGTCAACGCACCGCCTTCCTCGTAGCCGACATAGCCGGGCGGCGCACCGATCAGCCGGGCGACGGAGTGCTTCTCCATGTACTCGGACATGTCGATGCGGACCATCGCGGTCTCGTCGTCGAAGAGGAACGACGCCACAGCCTTGGTGAGCTCGGTCTTGCCGACACCGGTCGGACCCAGGAACATGAACGAGCCGATCGGCCGGTTCGGATCCTGTAGCCCGGCACGCGCGCGACGCACCGCGGTCGCGACGGCATGGACGGCCTCCGCCTGACCGACGACCCGCTTGGCGAGCTCGTCTTCCATGCGCAGCAGCTTGTCGCGCTCGCCTTCCAGCATCCGGTCGACCGGAATACCGGTCCACCGGGACACGACCTGCGCGATGTGATCGGGCGTCACCGCCTCTTCGACCATGTCGCCGGCCGCGCGCACATGTTCCTCGGCCGCCTTGAGCTGCTTCTCGAGGTCCGGGATGCGGCCATAGGCAAGCTCGCCCGCCTTGGCGAGGTCGCCGGCGCGCTGCGCCCGGTCAAGATCGATGCGGGCCTGATCGAGCTGCTCCTTGACCTTCGTCGAGGACGCCAGCTTGTCCTTCTCCGCCACCCAGCGCTGGGTCAGCGCCTGGCTCTGCTCCTCGAGGTCGGCGAGTTCCTTCTCCAGCCGGCCAAGACGATCCTTGGATGCCTGGTCGGTCTCCTTCTTCAGCGCCTCGCGCTCGATCTTGAGCTGGATGATGCGCCGGTCGAGTTCGTCCAGCGCCTCGGGCTTGGAATCGACCTGCATGCGCAGGCGCGACGCCGCCTCATCCATCAGGTCGATGGCCTTGTCCGGCAGGAAGCGGTCGGCGATGTAGCGGTTCGACAGCGACGCGGCCGAAACCAGCGCCGAATCGGTGATCCGCACGCCGTGGTGGAGCTCGTACTTCTCCTTCAGGCCGCGCAGGATCGAGACGGTGTCCTCGACCGTGGGCTCGTCGACGAAGACCGGCTGGAAGCGACGGGCGAGCGCCGCATCCTTCTCGACGTACTTGCGATACTCGTCGAGGGTCGTCGCACCGACGCAGTGCAGGTCGCCGCGCGCCAGCGCCGGCTTCAGCAGGTTCGACGCATCCATCGCGCCATCCGCCTTGCCCGCGCCAACCAGTGTGTGCATCTCGTCGATGAACAGGATGACGCCACCTTCCGCCGACTGGACTTCGTTGAGCACGCCCTTGAGGCGCTCCTCGAACTCGCCGCGATATTTCGCGCCGGCAATGAGCGCACCCATGTCGAGCGCGAGCAGCTTCTTGCTCTTCAGGCTTTCGGGAACGTCGCCGTTGACGATGCGCAGCGCCAGCCCCTCGGCGATGGCGGTCTTGCCAACGCCGGGCTCGCCGATCAGCACCGGGTTATTCTTCGTGCGTCGCGCCAGCACCTGGATGGTGCGGCGGATTTCCTCGTCGCGGCCGATGACCGGGTCGAGCTTGCCCTCGCGGGCCTCGGCGGTCAGGTCGCGGGTGTACTTCTTCAGCGCGTCGTACTGGTTCTCGGCGGACGCCGTGTCGGCCGTGCGGCCTTTGCGGATCTGCTCAATGGCGCTGTTCAGAGTCTGCGGTGTGACGCCCGCATTGGCCAGAATCTTCGCTGTGCCGGCGTCTTTTTCCATCGCCAACGCGAGCAGCAGCCGCTCGACCGTGACGAAGGAGTCGCCGGCCTTCTTGGCGATCTTCTCGGCGGTATCGAACACCTTCGCCGTCGGCGGCGCGAGATAGAGCTGGCCGGAGCCACCGCTCACTTTTGGCAACGCCGCCAGCGCCTGCTCGGTCGCGGCCAGCGCGTCGCGCGCCCTGCCGCCCGCGCGCTCAATCAGGCCCGCCGCCAACCCTTCCGGATCGTCGAGCAGAACCTTGAGAATGTGCTCGGGTGTGAATTGCTGATTGCCGGCAGCCAATGCGCCGGTCTGCGCGGACTGGACGAAACCACGCGCACGTTCCGTATAGGCCTCGAAATTCATGATTCTCTCTCCTGACCCGGCACCGGCGCCCTAAATCGGCCCGCCGGCCCGTTCGTAGATTTTTCAAAGCAAAATCAACGTCGCACCGCCCCTAAGGCACGGCACCACAATCATATGGGAATGGCGGAATTCTCCCGCAAGCGGCAAGAGGGCCCACGGTAAGCCTTTCTTATCGCCGGACCGGCAAAGTCCACTCGGGATCAGGGGATCTGACAGCAATGGCGAGCCGCGACCACTCCTTGCCGCTCGGGACGGCCGAGCGAAGCTCCGGTCTGGCGCTGACGCCAGCGGTGCAGTCCTTGGCGGTCGGCGGCGTCCTTTATCTGGTCATGCTGCTGGTCGGTAACCAGCTCCTCAACGATCCGGACAGCTACTGGCACGTCGTTTCCGGACGCTGGATGGTCGCTCACTGGGCGGTCCCGACCGAAGACCCGTTCTCGTTCACCTTTGCCGGGGCCCCCTGGATCGCCAAGGAATGGCTATCGCAGTTGCTCTACGCTGGAGCGCACGTGCTGGCCGGCTGGTCCGGCATGGCCTTCCTCGCCGCCGGAGCCGTCGCGCTCGCTTTCGCCCTGCTTGCCCGCTTTCTGCTCGATGAATTCAAGACGCCGCAGGCACTCCTATTCATCGCCTTCGCCTTTCTTCTGTCCGCCCCGCACATCCTTGCGCGCCCACACGCCCTCGCCCTGCCGGTGATGGTGGCATGGGTAATCGGCCTGGTGCGCGCGACGGACCGCGGACGCGCGCCGTCGCTCTGGCTGCTGCCGTTGATGATTCTGTGGGCCAACCTCCATGGCGGATTCACGCTGGGCATCCTCATGGTCGGCGCGATCGGCCTCGACGCAATCGCTTCGGCCACGCCCGCCGATCGCGGCCGCACCGCCGTCAGATGGATCGGGTTCGGCGTGCTGGCGCTGCTCGCGGGATGCGTCACGCCTTACGGCCCGGAATCGATGCTCGTAACCGTCCGCATCCTCGGACTGGGACCGGCGCTCGCAATCATCTCCGAGTGGCGAGCCGCCGACTTCTCGCATTTCGGCGGGCTCGAAGCCGCGATCCTTCTTGGCCTTGGCTTTGCCCTTTGGCGCGGCGTCACGCTGCCACCTGTCCGTATCGTCATTCTGCTCGGCCTGCTCCACATGGCGCTCTCGGCGGAACGCAACAGCGAGGTCTTCGGCCTGCTCGCGCCGATCATCGTCGCGCGCCCGCTTGCGGCGCAGTTCGCCGCGATCCGGGCCGAGCCGCGCGAACCGGTGGGCCGCAGTTGGTTCGCCTGGGCAGCCGCATTGCTCGTCGTCCTGGCGCCGGCGAGTCTCGCGCTGTCGTCGGCGATGCATTACGCGCCGGCCGCACGGATCACGCCAGCGGCGGCTGTCGTGGCGCTGAAGGCGGCGAACGCGGGGCCGGTCCTGAACCAATACGATTTCGGCGGCTATCTCGTTTACGCGGGCATGCCGACTTTCATCGACGGACGCACGGAACTCTACGGCGGCGACTTCTTCGCGCACTATTTTCAGGCCGTCTCGCTGACCGACCTCGACGGGTTCCTGAAACTCCTCGACACATACGCAATCGGAGCGACGCTGCTCAATCCGCAAACGCCAGCGGTCGCATTCCTCGACCGCCTGCCCGGCTGGCACCGTCTCTACGCCGATGACATTGCCGTGGTGCACGTGCGCGACTGAGCCGCCTTGACGCAGAGTCCCGCCTCGGCTTCCTTGGCAGACATGCCGACGATTACCGACATCTACCGCTATCCGGTGAAGGGCCTGTCCCCGGATCGCCTGTCCAGCGTCGCCGTTCGAGCGGGTGAGACGATCCCCTTCGACCGTGCATGGGCGATCGAAAACGGCGCCTCCGGCTTCGACCCTGCGGCGCCGAAGCACCTGCCGAAGATCGCCTTCCTGATGCTGATGCGAAACGAGAGCCTGGCGGCGCTGAAGACAGAATTCGACGAGAGCGCGCGGCGTCTGGTTATCCGGCGAAACGGAGAGACCGTTGCCGAAGGCAACCTGGAAACCGAGGAAGGCCGGACAGCGCTGGCAGAGTTCTTCAACAGCTATTCGGAGGACGACCTGCGCGGCCGGGCGCGCATCGTCTCGGCCCCCGGCTATTCCTTCTCGGATACCGATGCGAAGTGTCTGTCGCTGATCAATATGGAGACCGTGCGCGACATCGAACGCACGCTGGGGCGGACTGTCCATCCCATGCGCTTTCGCGCCAATCTCTATATCGAGGGATTGCCGGCCTGGGCAGAATTCGACTGGATCGGCAAGACACTAACCGCCGGCGAAGTCTCACTCGACGCCTATGCCCGCATCGACCGGTGCGCCGCGACCAACGTCAATCCCGAGACCGCCGAGCGCGACATGACACTGCCGGTCAGCCTGCTCAAGGCGTACGACCACCCGGACTGCGGACTCTATGTGCGCGTTACGAAAGGCGGAACGATCGCGACCGGTACATCCATCGGACCAGTCTGACCGGATTTTTTAGTCCTCGGTCTCGGACACCGGCGCGTCGGCCTGCTGTGGCGCCTCGCCCCCACCTTCATGGCTGCGTTCGCCCCCACCCTGACGATCGCGGTACGGACGCCGGCGACGCCCCCGGAAACCACGGTCCCGGCCATCGCGACCCTCGCCGCGATTTTCCTGCGGCTGGCCACCGTTGTCGTGGGCCTGCTGGTCCTGGCCATTCCCGTTGCCGTTGACGTAAGGCTGCGGATCGTCCGGATTGAAGCCGGGCTGCTGCGAACCACCGGACTGACCGCCGGGCGCACCGTATTGCACCGGCTGACCACCACCACCCTGGCCCGGCTGGCGATCGCCACCATAACCGTTGTTGGTGTTCTCGTTACCGTCGCCGTCCTCGTCGCCCTCGCCTTCGCCGTCATCATCGGAGCGATAGACCGGCTGCGGCTGCGGCATCTGGGCCTGGGCGGCAGCGAGGATGCGGTAGTAGTGCTCGGCGTGCTGAAGGTAATTCTCGGCCGCCACCCGGTCACCCGAGGAGGTGGCGTCACGGGAAAGCTGGACGTATTTCTCGGCAATGTGGAGGGCCGTGCCCCGGATCTTCACGTCGCCGCCGTTGCTCTCGTAGGAGCGGGTCAGGGGATTGGGCCCCTTGCGGTTACGCCCCCGCATGCGCTTGTTATTGTTATTATTGTTGTTGTGCTGTCCTGGTCTCATCGACTTGTCTCTTTATGCAGCGGAAATGGTTACGCATAACCTCAACGCGCCCGCCGAACATACGGCGACGCCCTGATCAGGGACGGATTCCGGCCGTGCCGATTCCGCTTTTGGCCCCTGTTGACGTTGTCTCACCCGGTTAAGGTTTCCCCAGCGGGAAGCTCCCGTCAGCCCGATGCGGCCGAACTGAGAATACGGTCCGGACATCCGGACATGACGAGATCGCGAACCACGGTTGGGAGCTTTCCCCCAGCGCCCGATGCCACGACCTCGCGTCCATGCTCTTGTGCGTTGGACGCGCCCGCCTTTGTACGGCGTCGCGAAACTAGCCCGTTCCCGGCCGATTTCCAAGCGCAAATTTCGGCGGCTTTCCGCGCCGCATCAGGACCGCCACGCGGTCATGGCCAGCCAAATCCGTCACAAAGGTGGCGCAGAACCCGGCCTCATCGGAAAGAGCGGCAACGGCTGAAGCCTGCCCGGCGCCGATCTCGATGAAGGCGTATCCATCAGTGGCCATGACCCTATCGAGGTCGCCAAGGACAATTCGGATGGCATCGAGGCCGTCCGCGCCGCCGCCCAGAGCCAGATGCGGGTCGTGATCTCGCACTTCCGCATCCAGGCCGGCAATGGCGCCACCCTCGATATAGGGCGGATTGGCCAAAATGAAATCCGCCTGCCCTATAGGTGCGAGCCAATCGCCAACGACGAGCAGCGATCGCTCCGCCAGATCGAGCCGTCTTGCGTTCTCGCGCGCCGTCGCGATCGCTCCCGCTGCAATATCGATGCCCACACCGAGCGCATTCGGACGGGCGGCGAGGACCGACAGCAGGATCGCGCCGGTGCCTGTGCCGATGTCGACTACGGTTACCCGCGCGTCTGGAGCGATCAGCGCGAGCGCGGCATCGACCAGTGTCTCCGTATCCGGCCGCGGCACCAGCGTTTCCGCCGACAGGACAAAATCGTGGCCATGGAATTCCTTGCGGCCAACGATACGCGCAACCGGCTTGCCACGCCCGCGATGCGCCGCATACCGCAGGGCCGCATTGCATACGTCATCACTGACGGCTTCATCGTCGCGGAGCGGAACCTCCAGCGGCGCGATCCCCATTACATGCGCGACCAGCATGCGGGCGTCTAGCGCCGGCGTGCCGTCATAGTGGCGTTGGGCAAAGGCTGCCGTCAGGTCCGATGCGATGCGCCGGCGCAGCGAGCCGACCGTCAGCCGTGCGCCGTCACTCACGCCGCGCCTTCGGCCGCAAGCAGGCTCGCCTGATGCTCCGTGGTCAGTGCGTCGATCACCTCGTCCAGCGCCTCGCCGTTCAGCACCTGGTCGAGCTTGTAGAGCGTCAGGTTGATGCGGTGATCGGTAACCCGGCCCTGGGGGAAATTGTAGGTGCGGATGCGCTCCGAGCGGTCGCCGCTGCCCACCTGTCCCCGGCGTGCAGCGGAGCGCTCGTTGTCGGCCTTCTGCCGCTCCTCGTCATACAGGCGCGCCGCCAGCATCTGCATGGCGTGCGAACGGTTCTGGTGCTGCGATCGGCCGGTTGAGATGACCACGATACCGCTCGGAACGTGCGTGATGCGGACGGCGGAGTCGGTGGTGTTGGCATGCTGGCCGCCCGCGCTCGACGCCCGCATGGTGTCGACACGGATTTCCTCGGGGCGGATCTTCACGTCGACGTCTTCCGCCTCCGGTAATACGGCCACCGTCGCCGCCGATGTGTGTATGCGCCCGCTCGCCTCGGTTTCCGGCACGCGCTGCACCCGGTGTACGCCCGACTCAAACTTCAGTCGCGCGAACACGCCCCTGCCAGACACGCTGGCGATGATTTCCTTGTAGCCACCATGCTCACCCTGGCTCTCCTCGAGCACCTCGACCTTCCAGCGATGCAGGTCGGCGTAACGCTGGTACATGCGGAAGAGGTCGCCGGCAAAGAGCGCCGCCTCGTCGCCGCCGGTGCCGGCGCGGATTTCGAGGATCGCGTTCTTCTCGTCGGCTTCGTCCTTTGGCAGGAGGAGGAGCCTGACCTTCTCGGCGAGTTCGGCGATGCGCTCATCCAGCTGGTCGGTTTCGTCCTCGGCAAGCGCCGCCATTTCCGGATCCTTGAGGAGCGCCTCCAGTCCCCTGCGCTCGGCCTCGGCCGCTTCAAGCGCGCTCACCGCGGTGTGGACCGGCTCAAGCTCGGCGCGCTCGCGGCTGAGCTTGACCAGCGTCTCGCCATCGATCGGCCGCGACAGACGGTCGTCGATCTCCGCCATGCGAGCGGAGACGGCGCTGATCTTTTCCCGGGGAAGTGAGATGATGGCTGGCATGTTGGGATCGTATCACGACAAACGGCGGGACTACCCTCCGCTAGTGCGGGATGCCTTCCGCTTCGGCAAAAGCGAGCAGCGCCCGGTGCAGGCCGTCGCCGGGTGATTCATCGTCAAGCAACGCGTCCAGCTTGTGTTTCAGCTTGGCGGCATCGAGGGCGAGCACCATCGCCTTGACCGGCCCAACGGCCGCAGCAGACATGGACAACGAGCGGTAACCGACCCCGACAAGCGCCATGGCACCCAGCGGATTGCCGGCGAGTTCACCGCAGAGCGTCACCGGAATGCGGCCTTCTGCTGCCCGCACGATCGACCGCAGCGCCCGCAGGAACGCCCGCGACAGCGGATCGAAGCGTCCGGCAACACGCATGTTGCCGCGGTCGCTCGCGGTCATGAACTGCAGCAGATCGTTCGAGCCGACCGAAATGAAATCGACCACCCGCGTGATGGAATCGAGCTGCCAGAGCATGGACGGCACCTCGATCATGGCGCCGAGCAACAGCTTGTCCGGCACCTTGTGGCCGTGGCGGCGAAAATGCGCCAATTCACGGTCGATCAGCGCGCGCGTCTGCGTAACCTCTTCCAGCGCCGTCACCATCGGCAACATGATGCGAAGCTCGCGCCCGGCGGAAACTGCGGCATGCATCAGCGCCCTGATCTGCAAGCGCAGCAGGCCAGGCCTGTCGAGGCCAAGGCGGATGGCCCGCCAGCCCATCGCCGGGTTCTCCTCATTCGCGGTCGCGAGATAGGGCAGCACCTTGTCGCCGCCGATATCGAGCGTGCGGAAGGTGACCGGATTGTCGCCGGCTGCCTTGATGACCTCGGCGTAGAGGGTCCGCTGTTCGCCCATCTTCGGCATGGTGGCGGCGATCATGAATTGCAGTTCGGTGCGGAACAGCCCGATGCCTTCCGCCCCGGATTCCAAGAGATGCGGCAGGTCGACAAGCAGCCCAGCGTTCATCAGCAACTTGATGCGCTGCCCGTCCCGGGTGATCGCCGGCTTGTCGCGGAGCAGCCGGTACTGCTCCTGCCGCCTGGCGCGAAAGCGGACCTTCTCTGCGTAGGCCGACTCGACGTCCGCATTAGGGCGGAGATGCACCTCGCCGACGAGCCCATCGACGATGATCGCATCGCCGTTCTCGACGAGCGCTACGACGTTGCCGGCGCGGCCAACCGTGGCAATGCCGAGCGCACGCGCCACGATGGTGACGTGACTGGTCGGTCCGCCCTCTTCCAGAACGAGACCTCGGATGTGATCGCGGTTGTAATCGAGCAGTTCGGCAGCGCCCATGTTGCGCGCAACGATGATCGCATCCTTGGGAAGTTCTTCGCCACCGGACCCGTGCGGCTTGTTCATCAGCACGCGCAGCAACCGGTTGGTCAGGTCGTCGAAATCGTGCAGCCGGTCGCGCAGGAACGGCGTGGTCTGGCGCTGCAGTCGCGCACGCATGTCGCTCTGCACCTTCTCGACCGCCGCCTCGGCCGACAGGCCATTACGGATCGCCTCGTGCATGCGCCTGACCCAGCCGCGGTCGTGGGCGAACATGCGGTAGGCCTCGAGCACGTCGCGGTGCTCACCGGCCGGCGCGATATCGTCGCGGGACAGCATGTCGTCGACGAAGAGCCGCAGGCTGGCGATCGCCTCGTCGAGACGCCGTGATTCCTGCTCGACATCCTCGCCTATGAGCGCCGTCACCACGACACGCGGCTCGTGCAGCACGGCGTGGCCGAGGCCAACGCCTTCGCACAGACCCAGGCCACTGACCATGATCGGCCGCTTGAGATCGAGCGAGGTACCGGGACGGCTGAGCCCCGACAACTCGCCCACGGCGATCATCTCCGCGAGCACCATCGCCGTCGTCTGAAGCGCCTCGACCTCTTCGTCCTGATAGGCCCGGTGCGCCTGGTTCTGCACCACGAGGACGCCGAGTGTTCCGCCGGCGCGCAGAACCGGCACGCCGAGGAACGAATTGTAAATTTCTTCCCCGGTTTCCGGCAGGTACCTGAAGGCCGGATGGGTGCGCGCGTTGGGCAGGTTCAGCGGGCGGGCCTGCTCCGCGATGGTGCCGACGAGACCCTGCCCGATGCGCAGCGAGGCGTGGTGGACCGCTTCCCGCTTCAGACCTTCCGTGGCGTAGAGTTCCAGGACGCCGTCGGAATGCAGGACATAGACCGAGCAAACCTCGGCCACCATATTGGCCGCGATCTGTGTCACGATCTTATCGAGCCGGGCTTGCGCGCTGATCGGCTCCGCCATGATTTCACGCAGGCGGCGGAGCAGGACGCGCGGCCCAGCGGGTGGACCCCGCATCATCCGCTATCCTCGGGTCGTCTCGGCCACGTTTGTGGGGCGGTCCGGCCGATCCCGGCGCACCCGAATGCGCCGGTCAGTTATTGTCGAGCCCGTATAGCGAATGCAAAGTCCGTACCGCAAGCTCGGTGTAGGGCGCGTCGATCAATACGGATATCTTGATTTCGGAGGTCGTGATCGCCCGGATGTTGATGCCCCGGCCGGCCAGGGCCTGGAAACACTCCGCGGCAACGCCGGCATGGCTGCGCATGCCGATGCCGATGACCGATATCTTGGCAACGTCGGTGGAACCCTGGATGACCTGATAGCCGATGGCGGCCCGGGCATCCTCCAGCACCTTGCGCGCACGATCGTAATCGGCGGTTGGCACGGTGAAGGTGAGGTCGGTCAGCGTGCCGTCCTCCGACACATTCTGCACGATCATGTCGACGTTGATGTTGGCGCGCGCGAGCGGCCCAAAGACGCCGGCCGCGATGCCCGGCTTGTCGGCCACCCGCCTGAGCGAAATCTGGGCCTCGTCCTTGGAATAGGCGATGCCGCTGACAACCTGCTTTTCCACGATTTCGTCCTCGTCGCAGATGAGTGTGCCGGGAGGGCTATTGGCGTTGATGAGTTCCGGGGATTCCGGATCGTCGAAACTGGAGCGCACGAACGTCCGCACGCCATGCACCATGGCGAGCTCGACCGAGCGAACCTGAAGGACCTTGGCGCCGAGCGAGGCCATCTCCAGCATCTCTTCGTAGGAGATGCGCGCCATCCGCCGCGCCTTGGGCACGATGCGCGGGTCGGTGGTATAGACGCCGTCGACATCCGTGTAGATGTCGCAGCGATCGGCGCCGAGCGCCGCGGCGAGCGCCACGGCGCTGGTGTCGGACCCGCCGCGGCCGAGCGTCGCCACGCGATTGTCCGGCGCGATGCCCTGGAACCCGGAAACCACCGCGACCTGCCCCTGCTCCAGCCGCTCAGCGAGCCGCGCGCCGTCGATATCGACGATGCGCGCCGCGCCATGGGCGGTATCGGTGCGGATCGGGATCTGCCACCCCTGCCAGGAGCGCGCGTTGACGCCTATTTCCTGGAGCGCGATGGCAACCAGGCCGGACGTGATCTGCTCACCGGCGGCAACGACGGTGTCGTATTCGCGGGCGTCATGCAGACGTGACGCCTCGCGCGTCCATCCGACAAGCTGGTTCGTGGTGCCGGCCATGGCCGAGACCACCACCGCAACCTGATGGCCGGCGTCGACCTCACGCTTCACGTGCCGGGCGACGTTCATGATTCGCGGGATGTCGGCGAGCGACGTGCCGCCGAACTTCATGACCAGACGCGCCATTGTTCTCCCGCCGCCGGTTCCCTGCCCCGGCCCTTCAAAAAGCGCGCTTTCATAGCGAGTTGGCCTGACTGTCGCAACGGGCGAGCCACTCCGCTACAGTCCGCGCCATGAATCCGCCCGCGGCCTCCACCATCGATCCCGACGAGATCGCCCGGTTTTCCGCCATGGCCGCCAAATGGTGGAACCCGGACGGGCCGATGCGCCCGCTGCACCGGCTGAACCCGCTCCGCCTGTCGTGGATCAAGGAGCGCATCTGCGCCGGGTTCGGCCGTGAGGTTAAGTCGGCAACGGCGCTGGCGGGGCTCCGGGTGCTCGATGTCGGCTGTGGGGCCGGCCTCGCGACGGAACCGCTGGCCCGGATGGGCGCGGATGTCGTCGGGATCGACCCATCCGGCGAGAACATCGCCGCGGCCAGGCTTCACGCCGCCGAGGGTGGCCTCGCCATCGATTATCGCGCGACAACTGCCGAAGACCTCGCGGCGGCCGGCGAAAGCTTCGACGCGGTTCTGGCGCTGGAGGTGGTCGAGCACGTCACCGACGTTCCGGCCTTCGTCGCAACTTGCGGCGCTCTGGTGAAGCCCGGCGGGCTGATGATCGCCTCCACCATCAATCGCACGATGAAGGCGTACATGCTGGCGATCGTGGGGGTGGAATACGTGCTGCGTTGGCTGCCGCGCGGGACGCACACCTACGACAAGCTGGTGACGCCGAACGAACTGCGAGAGGCTTTTGGCGGCGCCGGACTGACGCCAGCAGATGAAACCGGCGTCATGTACGTGCCGGTGGTCGACAATTTCAGGCTGACGCGCGACATGGATGTGAACTACATGATGGCAGCGCAGAAAGACGGCGGGTAACGGACAGGCATGCTCGACAATCTGAAGGCAAATAACCGGGCCTGGGCGGAGCGCAAGGTCTCCACCGATGCGGGATTTTTCCAGCGGCTGGAGGCGCAGCAGGCACCGAAATATCTCTGGATCGGCTGCTCCGACAGCCGGGTTCCGGCGAACGAGATCGTCGACCTCGATCCCGGCGAGCTCTTCGTGCATCGCAACGTCGCCAATCTCGCGCCGCCCCAGGATGCGAATTACCTGTCGGTGCTGCAGTTCGCCGTCGACGTTATCAAGGTCGAGCACATCATCGTCGTCGGCCATTATGGATGCGGCGGGGTCGCGGCGGCGGTCGACGGCCAGCGGCGCGGGCTCGTCGACCATTGGCTTCACCCTATCCGCGAGGTGTTCCACGACCACCGTCACGAGCTGGAGGGAATTCCGAACCAGCACGAACGGCTCGACCGTCTGTGCGAACTCAACGTCATCCGGCAGGTGCGCAACGTCGCCTCGGACGTTTTCGTCCACGAGGCATGGGCGCGCGGACAGGCGCTCAGCGTCCACGGCTGGGTGTACGCGCTGCATGACGGGCTGGTGCAGGACCTCAACGTGACGGTGAGCCGTCCCGACGAGGCGGAGTTGCTAAAGGTCTAGTTCCGGTCCTCGGGAAGCGGCGGCAGAGGCAGGAAACCGATGCCCTCGTCGGCAAGGCCCTTGGCCTCCTCGGCCGTCGCCTCGCCATAGATTCCGCGCGGCTCGACCTCGTCGTAGTGGATCTTGCGTGCCTCTTCGGCGAAGCGACCGCCGACATAGTCAGCCGTTTCGGTGACCTTCTTGCGCAGCGCCACCATCGCTTCGCGCAGGGCCACCTGGCGCGGATCGGGCGCCGCGGCCAGCGTCACCTTCTCATCGGAGACGGATTTGCCCTTCTTCTTGGTGCCACTGACGGCCGGCGCCATCAGCGCCTTCTCGACCTTTGTCTCGCCGCAGGTCGGGCACGCCGCCTCGCCAGCGGCAACGGCGCGATCGAAGTCGGCGCTTGAGCGGAACCAGATTTCGAATTCGTGCTCGCGCTTGCACCGAAGCGTGTAGCGGATCATCCGGACACCGATCTGAGCTGCGGCGCCACGGCCGCTGGCGGCGCAAAAGCGCGGTCGTTGGCCAGCGCCGGGATGCGTTCTCGTGCGGTCGCACTCGCGGCGGGGTCGATCTCGGCAAAGATCACGCCTGGCTCGCGCCCGGCTTCGGCGACGACCTTGCCCCACGGATCGACGATCATCGAATGGCCGTAGGTCTCGCGGCCATCCTCATGGGAACCACCCTGCGCGGCAGCGATCACCCACGCGCCCGTCTCGATCGCCCGCGCGCGGACCAGCACATGCCAATGTGCCTCGCCGGTCGTGCGCGTGAACGCGGCCGGCACAGCGATGACCTCGGCGCCCGCCTTGGCGAGTGCGCGATAGAGTTGCGGGAAGCGAACATCGTAGCAGACCGTGAGGCCGAGCTTCGCCCATGGCAGGTCAGCGACCACCGCGGTACTGCCCGGCCGGTAAAGCCGCGACTCGCGGTAGCTCTCGCCACCCGCGAGATCGACGTCGAACATGTGGATCTTGTCGTAGGTCGCGGCGACCGCGCCGTCGGGCCCGATCAGGAAGCCGCGATTGGCGACGCCATCCTCGCCGAGTTTGATCGCCATCGAGCCGATGTGGAGGGTGATGCCGAGTTCCTTCGCCAGCGCACGGAAGCGCTTCAGCGACGGGTCGCTGGCCTCCGGCGAGATCGCCGCGAGGAGCCGCGCCTTCTCCCGGTCGAGGATGGTCGTCATCTCCGGCGTCAGCACGTAGGTCGCGCCTCCGGCCGCCGCTTCCCGGATCATCGCTTCTGCCGCGGCAACGTTCGCCGCGACCGAGATGCCGGTGCGCATCTGCACCGCGGCTGCCTTGAACGTTGTCATGCGGCGTCCTTACCGTTGGCCAGCGCCCGGTCCAGCGCGCCACTGCCATCCCATTGCGCCAGTTCGCGGTATCCACCGACGTGCGTATCGCCGACGAAGATTTGCGGAAAGGTATATCCGCCGTTTGCCCGCTGGATCATCTCGTTACGCACCTCGGGCCGGCCGGTTGCGTCGTGCTCGGTATACGGCACGCCTTTGCCATCCAGCAGCCGTTTGGCAAGGGAGCAGAACCCGCAAAATTGCCGGGTGTAGATGACGACTGGTGGCATGGACGAAAGCCTCTGAAACGGCTGTTGTAACGTTCATATGGGGTTCAAACGGCATTCTTGACAACCCGGGCGAAGATCAACACGTCGACGGCTGTCGCCCCCGCCCGCAACAAGGCCCGCGTCGCCGCCCGCACCGTCGCTCCGGTGGTATACACATCGTCGACCAGAAGAACGCGCCGTCCGGCGACCATCGGCTTCTGCTCCAGGGGAACGCGAAAGGCGCCCCGAACGTTCCGGTCGCGCTCGTCGGCGGTTAGCCCGACCTGCTGTACCGTTGGGCGGATGCGTGCAAGGGCGCTGCTGCCGAGCACCTTGCCGGCACGCTCGGCAACGGTCCTGGCGAGCAACGCCGACTGGTTGAAACGCCGCGACCACAGCCGCCGCCGATGCAGCGGCACCGGCACGACAAGCTCGGCTTCAGCGAGGACCTCAGCACCGGATCGCACCATCCAGCCGGCCATCCACCGCGCCAGTTCCAGCCGGTCGCGATACTTGAGCCCATGTACCAGTTGCCGCGCCACGTCGTCGAAGACGGCGACGGCACGGCAGCGGTCGAACGGCGGCGGATCGGCGATCGCCTCCGCCGAAAGTGCGCCGGCACCCAGATCGTAGGAGAACGGCACGCCGAGACGCGCGCAGTAAGGGCGCTCGATCAGCTTAAGCCGCGACCAGCAGCCGGAGCAGAGGGTTCCCATGTCGGAGACAGGCGCGCGGCATGCCAGACATTGGGGCGGCAGCACGACATCGACGAGCCAGCGCGCCGTCGACGCAACGCCCGAGCGGAGCCGCCCGGATCGCGGCTCGGCTGTATCGACAAGGCTATCGCCACCCATCCCCATTTGAACCTGAGTTTAGCGCCGTCGGCAGGGTGACGCCATGACCCGCTTTGACGGAAGTGACGCACCGCCCCATAACCCAGCGCATGAGCGGACCGCCCAGCATTTTCGACCATGCCGTGCGCAACCAGAGGCGGCGGCGGGCTCTGCGGCGTCCGGTCGAAGGCGCGGATTTTCTCTTCCGGACGGTAGCCGAGGACATGGCCGACCGCCTGGCAGCGGTTCAGCGAAAATTCGCGCTCGCCGCAGAAATCGAGAGCCCGGCGCCATTCCTTTTCGCCACCGGTCAGGTGGAACGGGTCGTCCGCATGGACCGGCTGGCGGAGACGCGGCCGGATGTCGTTGGCGACACCGAGCGCCTGCCGTTCGCGCAGGGCAGTCTCGATCTCGCCGCGTCGGTCCTGTCGCTGCACTGGGTCGACGACCTGCCCGGCACACTCGCACAGGTGCGGCGCGCCCTGCGGCCCGATGGCTTGCTGATGGCGGCGCTGCTGGGTGGCGATACCCTGACCGAGTTGCGCCAGGCGCTGGCGATCGCCGAGTCCGAAGTTACCGGCGGCGCCTCGCCGCGCGTGGCGCCGTTCACCGATCTACGTACGGCGGGCGCGCTGCTCCAGCGCGCCGGATTTGCCCTGCCGGTGATCGATCAGGACCGTCACGTCGTGCGCTACAACTCGGCGCTCCACCTAATGCACGATCTTCGCGCCATGGGGGCGACCAACGTTCTGCGCGAACGCGATCGGCGGCCCCTGCGCCGCGACGTTCTCGCCCGAACAGTTGCGGTTTACGCCGAGCGCTTCGCCGACGCGGACGGACGCGTGCGCGCGACCTTCGACGTGATCTCGCTGTCGGGCTGGGCGCCACACGAGAGCCAGCAGAAGCCGCTGGCGCCGGGCAGCGCGAAGCAGCGCCTTGCGGATGCGCTGGGAACCGTGGAACGGCCGGCCGGAGAAAAGCCCGGGAACTGACCGCCTAGCGGTCGAGCATTTCCAGGATGTGGCGGATTTCGTCCGGCGACTTGTCGGGCTTCGCGATCGAGCCCGTGACGACCGGATCGACATCGGCCTTGCCGATGGTGATCGTGTCGGAATCGCGCGCCGAGAGACCACCGAGGAGAATGACGCCGACGCCGATGAGGGCCACCGCGATGGGCACGAAGGCCGTCAGACGCACGCGCACGGCGGACGCGGCAGCACCATCGGGCGGAAGCAAGGCATCGTTTGCAGAGCGGAGCGACATGAACCCATATCCGAACGCGCCGGCAAGCCGGCTCAATCCGGAGTCCAGTTTCGCCCAGACCTATAAAAGATCGATTAACGCAGGGATCAGCGGCAAATCGGCCGGCGGCATCTGGTAGGAGCGGAGGTCCTTCGCCCGCACCCATTTCAACGCCTGCCCCTCGCGCCCCTGTACCGTTCCCTTCCAGCGCCGGCAGACGTAGAGCGGCATCAGCAGGTGGAAGTGCTCGTAGGCGTGGCTGGCGAAGGACAGGGGCGCCAGGCACGCCGCCGCGACATCGATGCCGAGTTCCTCGTCGAGTTCACGGATCAGAGACTGCTCCGGCGTCTCGCCATGCTCGATCTTGCCGCCGGGGAATTCCCAATAGCCTTCCAGCGCCTTGCCGGGCGGCCGCTGGGTGATCAGGACCCGCCCGTCGGCATCGATGAGGGCGCAGGCCGAGACCAGCACCACCGGGTTGGTTTCGCACCGGTCGCACATGGCCCGTCGCGCCCTCAGCTCCGGTAGTCGCCGTTGATGGCGACGTATTCCTTGGTGAGATCGCAGGTCCAGACCGTGTCGCTGCCCTTGCCGATACCGAGATCGACGGTGACAACGATGTGCGGCTTCTTCATCTCGGCGGAGGCGGCCTCCTCCGAGTAGTCCGCATCGCGCTCGCCTTTGACCGCAACGCGAATATCGCCGAACCAGATCGCCAGCCTGTCGCGCTCGGCCGGCTCGCCCGCCTTGCCGACCGCCATGACGATACGGCCCCAGTTGGCGTCCTCGCCGGCGACCGCCGTCTTCACCAGTGGCGAGTTGGCGATCGACATGCCGATACGGCGCGCCGATTTCTTCGACACCGCACCCCTGATGCGGATTTCGACGAACTTGCGCGCGCCCTCGCCGTCACGCACGACCTGATGCGCCAGATCGCGCAGTACCTCGTTGAGCGCGGCACGGAAGGGCACAAGCCGGCGGTCGCGCGGATCTGTGATGCGCGGCGCGCCCTTGGCTGCCCCGGTCGCGAACAGAAGCAGCGTATCGGAGGTGGAGGTGTCGCTGTCGACAGTCACCGCGTTGAACGTATCGACGACGCCCTTCGACAGCAGGCTCTGGAGCACCGGAGCGGCGATCGGCGCATCGGTCGCAACGAAGGACAGCATCGTCGCCATATCGGGCGCGATCATGCCGGCGCCCTTGGCGATGCCGTTGATGGTGACGATCGCGTCCCCGAGGGCAACCTGACGGGATGCGCCCTTGGGATAGGTGTCCGTGGTCATGATGGCCGCCGCGGCATCCCGCCACGGGCCGGGCTTCGCCCGCTTTGCCGTTTCCGCCAGGACGCCATCGAACTTGGCCGGGTCTAGCGGCTCGCCGATGACGCCGGTCGAGGCAAGATAAACCTGCTTCGGCGGGCAGTCGGCAACCTTTGCGGCCATGGCCGCCGAAAGACGTACGGTCTCGCGCCCACGCTTGCCGGTGAAGGCATTGGCGTTGCCCGAGTTGACGAGCAGCGCCCGCGCCTTGCCGACGGCGAGCGCCGCCTTGCACCACTCCACCGGCGCCGAGGGGCACTTCGACTGGGTGAAGACACCGGCGACCTCCGTGCCCTTGTCGAAGAGCATGAGCAGGACGTCCCGGCGGTTCTTGTATTTGATCCCGGCCTCGGCGGTGGCGAAACGCACACCGCCGATTTCGGGAAGCGCCGGAAATCCGGCCGGCGCCAGAGGAGAGACCGCGACCACTGCCTCCCCCGCCGGACTACTTCGCCGGTGCGGCGGGCGTGGCCGGCGCCGCCGGAGGCGCTGCAGGCCCGGGCGCGGGCGTCGGCTCGACGATCTCGACCTTCGCGTCCTCGCGAAGCTTCTTCATCGTGGCGTCGAACAGCTCGGCGAACATCTCGTTACGCAACGCGGGGGCACGCGCCTCGAATGTCGGCGGCTCTTCCTTGCGAGTTTCCACGACCTTGATCACGTGCCAGCCGAACTGCGACTGCACCGGCTCCTTGGTGTAGGTGCCGACCGGCAGCGCGATGACGGCGTCGGAGAACGGCTTCACCATCTGCGCCGGATCGAAGAAACCGAGATCGCCACCGGCATCCTTGGACCCGGGATCCTTCGACTTCTCCTTGGCAATCGCGGCGAAGTCGCCGCCCTTGTCGAGATCGGCGATGATCGCCTTCGCCTCGTCCTCGGTCTCCACCAGGATATGACTCGCGTGGTACTGATTGCCGGGTACGAATTTGGCGAGTTCCTCGTCGAAGCGCTTGTGGACAGCCTCGTCGGTGATCGGGGCGACCACATTCGCGCGCACATATTCGACGTGCAGCGCCCGGTCGCGCGCCGCCTGGATACGTTCGGCCGCGGCCGGATCCTTGTCGAGGCCCGCGCTTTCCGCGGCACGTGCCGCGAGCTTGATCTCAACCAGATGGTTGATTAGCTCTTCGCGGCGCTGCTCGGCGGGAATCCGCGCAAGCTGGTCGCGAAACTCCTGTGCGGCCATGCCCAGATCGGCCTGGGTGATCGGGGCACCATTGACACGGGCGACTACGTCGGTGCCCGCATCCTGGGCAAACGACAACTGGGAAACGGCGGTGACAAGCGTCGCGGCCAGCGCAACGGCAAGTCCACCCTGCCGGATTCGGGCGTTCACGGTCATATCAAATCTTCCGTTCGGGTTGATGGGTGTCGCCCCTTCAACGCCTGAATTCAGGCCGCGAATGGCGATAATGAGGCGCGCCCCACGCCGTTGACATCGAATAGGCCCCCTCTTATCTGTCTCCACGCTCGGCGTCCAGAACGCTTTGATCCGTGTGCGGTGACGACGGTGATGTTCCGCCGCCGCGCTCTCGCCCGGGCAGCGGTGGTCGGCATTCGCGCCAGCGCCACGTCCCCCGGGGCACCTGAGCTCAAGGATTTTGTGATTATGGCCGGTCTTGCCTCCATTGCCCGCAAGCTTTTCGGTTCGGCCAACGATCGCCGCCTCAAGGCCTACGCCCCCAACGTAAACGCCATCAACGCCCTGGAGCCGGAACTGGTCGCGCTGTCCGACGACGAGTTGCGCGGCCGTACCGACGCGTTCCGCAAACAGATCGCCGACGGCGCCGATCTCGACAGCCTGCTGGTCCCGGCCTTCGCAACCGTGCGCGAGGCGGCAAAACGGACCCTCGGCCAGCGCCATTTCGACGTCCAGCTGATCGGCGGCATGGTGCTTCACGAGGGCGCGATCGCCGAGATGAAAACCGGCGAAGGCAAGACGCTGGTCGCGACACTCGCCGTCTACCTCAACGCGTTGGCCGGCAAGGGCGTCCACGTCGTCACCGTCAACGATTACCTCGCCCGCCGCGACGCGGACATGGATGGGGCAGATCTACAAGTTTCTCGGCATGACCGTTGGCGTCATCGTCCACGGCATCGACGACGACGAACGCCGGAAGGCGTATGAGTGCGACATCACCTACGGCACCAACAACGAATACGGCTTCGACTATCTCCGCGACAACATGAAGTACGAACTCGCGGCAATGGTTCAGCGCGGGCACAACTTCGCGATCGTCGACGAGGTCGACTCGATCCTGGTTGACGAGGCGCGCACGCCGCTGATCATCTCCGGCCCACTCGACGACCGCTCCGAACTTTACAACAACATCGACACTTTCATTCCGCAGTTGACCGAGGGAGACTACGAGGTCGACGAGAAACTGCGCACCGCGAGCTTCACCGAGGCCGGCAACGTGAAGCTCGAGAAGCTGCTCGGCGAGGCGGGCATGCTCAAGGGCGACTCGCTCTACGACATCGAGAACGTCACCGTCGTCCACCATGTGCAGCAGGCGCTGCGCGCCCACCGGCTGTTCCAGCGCGACAAGGACTACATCGTCCGCAACGGCGAAGTAGTGATCATCGACGAGTTTACCGGCCGCATGATGCCCGGCCGGCGCTTTTCGGAGGGCCTGCACCAGGCGCTGGAGGCGAAGGAGCACCAGCCGATCCAGCCCGAGAACCAGACGCTCGCCTCGATCACCTTCCAGAACTACTTCCGCATGTACGGCAAGCTTGCCGGCATGACCGGCACTGCCTCCACCGAGGCGGAAGAATTCGGCGACATCTACGGCCTCGACGTGGTCGAAATCCCGACCAACCGCGCGATGGTCCGCATCGACGACGACGACGAGGTCTACCGGACCGTCGACGAAAAATACAAGGCGATCATCGCGTTGATCCGCGAATGCCGCGAGCGCGGCCAGCCGATCCTCGTCGGCACCACGTCGATCGGCAAATCGGAAATTCTGGACGAGATGCTCCAGAAGGAGAAAATACCCCATCAGGTGCTGAACGCCCGCTTCCACGAGCAGGAAGCCTTCATCATTGCCCAGGCCGGCGTGCCCGGCGCGGTCACCATCGCCACCAACATGGCCGGCCGCGGCACCGACATCCAGCTTGGCGGCAACCTAGACATGCGCATTCAGCAGGAGCTCGGCGATGTGCCCGAGGGCCCGGAGCGTGAGCGCCGCATCAAGGAGATCGAGGCCGAGATCGCCAAGCTGAGGGAGCAGGCGCTGGCCGCCGGCGGGCTCTACGTGCTCGGCACCGAGCGCCACGAGAGCCGCCGCATCGACAACCAGCTCCGCGGCCGTTCCGGCCGTCAGGGCGATCCCGGCCATTCCAAGTTCTTCCTGTCGCTGCAGGACGATCTCATGCGCATCTTCGGGTCCGAGCGCATGGACGGCATGCTCCAGAAACTCGGCCTCCAGGAGGGCGAGGCGATCATCCATCCGTGGATCAATCGCGCGCTGGAGAAGGCGCAGCAGAAGGTCGAGGCGCGCAACTTCGACATCCGCAAGAACCTGCTCAAGTACGACGACGTGATGAACGACCAGCGCAAGGTCATCTTCGACCAGCGCATCGAACTCATGTCGCAGGAGATCGTCACCGAGACCGTCGCCGAGATGCGCCACGAGATCGTCGACGAGCTTGTCACCCGTCACATTCCCGAGCGCGCCTATCCGGAGCAGTGGGACACTGCCGGCCTGCATGACCAAATGCAGGAGGTGTTCAACCTCGACCTGCCGATCGCCGACTGGGCGAAGGAAGAGGGCATCGCCGAGGAGGAGGTGCGCGATCGCATCCTGCGCGCCGCGGACGAACTCGCCGCCTCGCGCACAGCGCGTTTCTCTCCGGAGATCATGCGCCAGATCGAAAAAGCGGTCCTGCTCCAGACCCTCGACCACCTCTGGCGCGAGCATCTCGTCGTGCTCGACCACCTGCGTCAGGTCGTCGGCTTCCGCGGCTACGCCCAGCGCGACCCGCTCAACGAGTACAAGTCGGAGTCGTTCGAGCACTTCCAGAGCCTGCTGACCCGGCTGCGCGAGGCCGTCACCAAGCAGATCATGCATATCGAGCTGGTGCAGCGTCCGCCGCCGCTGGCGCCGGAGGGCGACCTGGATGCCATCGAGGCGATCCACGCCGACCCCAACACCGGCGAGAACGAGATGGCCGAGCAAGCTTCGGCGGAAGGCCGTCAGGGCACGGTTCGCACCGGTCGCCTGACGGCGCTTTCAGCCGCAGCGGTCGATCCACAGGATCCGTCGACCTGGGGGAAGGTCCAGCGCAACGCGCCCTGCCCGTGCGGTTCCGGCAAGAAATACAAGCACTGCCACGGCCGCCTCGCCTGATCGACGTCGCGCGCTTGCCGTTTCAGCGTTGTGAGGGCTGAGCCTCAGCCCGAGGGTTCGGCTGTCGATTCCGGATCGCCGTCGCCCGGCCACAGGAACTTCTTGTTCACGAACTTGCCGACTGGCTGAATCTCCGGCGTCATGGCCGGCGTGATCTTGCCGGTATCGGCCGGCGTGCCGGCGGTGGTGCGGCAGCCGCCATTGTAGGAATCGCGGCCTTCTTGGGCGCCGGCGTGGCCTTGGCGAGATCAG
Source organism: uncultured Alphaproteobacteria bacterium (assembly GCA_963798195.1). Lineage (GTDB taxonomy): Bacteria > Pseudomonadota > Alphaproteobacteria > Rhizobiales > Kaistiaceae > CAVSRC01. The sequence goes on from CAWCSF010000005.1 coordinate 107,752, forward strand.
GCGCGGGCTTCGGCGCGGGCGGAACGTCGATCTTGGCCGCGGCGGCTTTCGACGGAACCTTGGCCGGCGTGATCGGCACGGCCGGTTCGGTCGCGGGCTGCGGCTGCGCGTTACCGAGCAGCCGGTCGATGATCGACGGGTTGGCCGCACGCGCCGCCGCGCGACGCTCGGCTTCCGCGGCACGATCGGCGGCAGCCTGCCGCGCCTCGGAATCCTGCCGCGACTTGTCCTCCAGCATGGCCACTGCCTTGCTGAACTTGGCGTCGTCCTCGGCCTGCTTCCTGTCCAGCGCCGCCGTCAGGGCAGCCGGCGTGGTGTAGGCCGGACAGGACTGCGCGGCGCTGAACGTGGCGCCATTGGCATCGGCGTCGAAGACGTAGTGCTGGTCACAGACATCGACCTTTGGCGGCTTGTGCGTCAGCTCGAACGTGTCGTAGCCGACCTTCAGCATGCGCCAGAATTCCATGTTCGAATTGTCGCGATGCCTGGCGAGATTTTCCGGGGTCATCCGGAACGGGAAAGCCTGGATCTGGAAGGAGGTCTGGCCGCCGCGGAACGAGTCGCGCGCCAGCGCAAAAATCTCGCCGGCGTCGGCGTCGGTCATCGAGTAGCAACCGGCCGACGAGCACGCGCCGTGGACCATCAGGTTGGACCCGGTGCGGCCGAGCGAACGATCGTAGGCGTTCGGATAGCCGATGTTGAACGAGAGATAGTAACTGGAGTTCGGGTTCATCTGCGCCGGCGTGACGGTGTAGAAGCCTTCCGGCGCCTGGCGGTCGCCTTCCTTCTTCTTCGGCCCGAGTTCGCCTGACCACTTGCAGATGTCGTAGGTCTTGAGCAGCGCGAACCTGCCGTCGCCCTGCTCCTTCCAGATTTCCATCTGCAACTCTTCCTTGAAGATGCGGATGAAGATCTGCGAGGTCGCCTTCATGCCGAGTTGCGACATCTTGGCAACCAGCGCACCGGGGACCGGCTTCTGTGCTTTCGGGAAGTTCGATGCGTTGCAGCCGGCGAGCACAACCAGCGCCGCCGTGAACAACGCGAACTTGCGCAATATTCCGACCGGGAATGGTCTGTTGGCCATTCTCGCTCCCTGGGAACCGCCCTGACCCGCCCCACCCGGCTTAGACCGAGATTCCCATAGCCCTGTCAACCTTGACAGGAGGTTACCGGGAAGGCGTTCGCTCACTTTCGCGCGAGCGAAATCAATCATTCCGCGTCCATGCGGCAGGTTCGTGGCGAGCGATCAGAGTACGCGTCCGATCGCGAGATACTTCTCGCGCCGCTGGCGGCGGATTTCCCCGGGCGGCAGGTTGTCGAGGGCATCGAGCGCCTCGGCGATGGCCTCGCCGGTCGCCTTGATCACCGCCTCGGGCTCGCGGTGCGCGCCACCGACGGGCTCTGCGATCACGCGATCCACGACCCCGAATTTCTGCAGATCCTCGGCGGTAATCTTCATGCCGGTAGCGGCGTCCTGAGCACGACTGGAATCGTGCCAAAGGATCGAGGCCGCGCCCTCTGGCGAAATTACTGTGTAGATCGAGTGCTCCAGCATCAGAACCTTGTTGGCCGTTGCGATGGCGATGGCGCCGCCGGAACCGCCCTCACCGATAACCACCGCGACGTTAGGCACGCCGAGATTGACGCAGGCTTCCGTCGATCGGGCGATGGCCTCAGCCTGGCCGCGCTCCTCGGCTTCGATGCCGGGATAGGCACCGGCAGTATCCACCAGAGCCACGACCGGCAAGCCGAAGCGGTCGGCAAGTTCCATCACACGAACCGCCTTGCGATAGCCCTCTGGCCGCGCCATGCCGAAATTGTGCCGGAGCCGGCTTTCGGTGTCGTTGCCCTTCTCGTGGCCGATCAGAGCGATCCGCTTGCCCCGGAAGAAACCGAGACCGGCGACGATGGCCGCGTCTTCGCCGAACTTGCGATCGCCGGCGAGCGGCGTGAAGTCCTCGATCAGCTGGCGGGCATAGTCGCTGGTGTGTGGGCGGTCGGGATGGCGGGCAACCTGCGTCTTCTGCCACGGCGACAGGCGGGCGTAGATCTCGCCGAGAGCCTGGGCGGCCTTTGCCTCGAGCCTTGCGATTTCCTCGCCGATGGCGACGGCGTCGCCTTCCTTTTCCAGCGAGCGCAGCTCCTGCACCTTGCCCTGCAGGTCGGCCACGGGTTTTTCAAATTCGAGGTAGCTGCGCATCCGGTCTCGCGGAAAACAGGAAAATCACGGCGTTCGCCGCCGCCAACGGGCGAAAAATCGCGGCAAACTGACGTTAGCGCCCTTGAGTGTCAAGCAAACGCACAGACAACCTAACAGGCTGCCGTTGCCGGAACACCACCCCGCCGAAGAAAGGCCCGCCTACTTGCGCTCCCGCGCCAAAGGGTGGTGCTGATTCACCAGGGTCTTGAGCCGCTCGCCCAGAACATGGGTGTAAATCTGCGTCGTGGAGATATCGGCGTGGCCGAGCAACTGCTGCACGACGCGGAGGTCGGCGCCGTTCTGAAGCAGATGGCTCGCGAAGGCATGGCGCAGCACGTGCGGGGACACCTTGGCACTCGCAATGCCGGTGCGCGCGGCAAGATCCTTGAGGTCGCGGGCGAAGGCCTGGCGGGTGAGATGCCCGCTATCCCCGAAAGAGGGAAACAGCCAAGGCGTTTCGCCAAGGCCAGCCTCGACACAGGCGGCGCGGTAGGCCGCAACGGCGTCGCGGGCCTTGTCGGTAAGCGGCACGATGCGCTCATGACCGCCCTTGCCGCGTACCGTGAGATAGCGGACGTCCTTGCGCATCGCGGCCGCCTTCAGCGACACAAGCTCGGACACGCGGAGGCCGGTGGCGTAGAGCATTTCGACCAGCGCGTGCAGGCGTAGCGCCCGAAGCCGCGCCGCTTCGGTCTCGCCGCCGGAGGCTTCCTCCCGCGCCCGGTCGAGCAGCCGCGTGACCTCGGCCTCGCTCAGCACGGACGGCAGGCTGGCGGGCCGTCGTGGTCCCTCGATGATTCCAGTCGGGTCGCTCTCGCGTACGCCTTCGCTCACCAGAAAGCGGTGAAACTGACGAAGCGCGGAGAGCCGCCTGGCCGCGGATCGCGCCGCGAACCCGCGAATATCGAGATCGCTGAGGTAGGACCGGATCGCTTCGACCGTTGCTTTCTGGAAGCCGCTGCCGCGTTTGGCGAGGAAACGGCCGTAGTCCTCCAGGTCTCGCCGGTAAGACGACAGCGTGTTGAGCGCGGCGCCCCTCTCCGCGCTCATCATCTCAAGAAAAGCCTCGATGTGGTGACCGGCGCCCGATTCCACCCGTGCGGCTCGCGCCATGACTAACGCGGCAGCAGCTTGTCGGCCGGCACACGCACCGTCATTTCGCGCGTGTTGGGGCCGACAAAATTGGCGAGATAGACCATCGCCGCCCCACCGAGCGCCGCGAGAACCACCAGAACGATGAGGAATCGAAAGAGACTCGGCATGGCACTCCGGCGGCCGCACGCCGCGTTGACCGGGAAGTTAGGCGGTTCCAGCCGCCCGCATTCTCGACAATAGCCCCGCGAACGCAAGCTTTGCCGGGGGTTAACCGGCCCGTGCCTTGACACGGTGGGGGTAAACCGGCTCTTACCTCGCGCGCAACAGGCACGATTGGGCGAGGGAGCCGTGGCGAAAGCCGGACTGGCGCGGGAAAGGACTGAACCGCTCGAGACGAGGGTTTCTCGCCTTCTGAATGGGCGGACTCTGGTCATGGTCGGCATGATGGGCGCGGGCAAGTCGTCCGTGGGCCGCCGCCTCGCCAATCGCCTCGGCATGAGCTTCGTCGACGCGGACAGCGAGATCGAGCTGGCTGCCAACGCTTCAATCCCGGAAATCTTCGAACAGCACGGCGAGGCCTATTTTCGCGACGGCGAGCGCCGGGTCATCCAGCGCCTGCTTGACGGCCGGCCCAAGGTGCTTGCCACCGGCGGTGGCGCTTTCATCCAGCCGGAGACCCGCGCCGCGATCCAGGCGGCCGGCATTTCCATCTGGCTGAAGGCCGACCGCGATCTGCTGCTGGCGCGCGTCAAGCGCCGCTCCAACCGGCCGCTGCTGAAGACGGCCGATCCAGCGACGACCATCGACCAGCTGATCGCGGAGCGCTACCCCGTCTACGAGAAGGCCGACATCCAGGTGCAATCCCGCGATGTGGCGCACGACGTGGTGATTGACGACATTCTCTCGGCACTCGCCGACTATCTCGGCCGGGAGGCGGTTGCGGAGGCCTGACCGATGACCGAAAGGGTGGCGCAGGCCGGCGCCAGGACAGTTGTTACCGTCGATCTCGGGCCGCGATCCTACGACATCCTCATCGGGCGCGAGTTGCTGGAGAGCGCCGGCGCCGAGCTGGCGCAGCGCTTTCCGGGCGTGCGCTTTGCGGTCGTCACAGACGAGAATGTCGCCCGCCATCACCTCGGAACGCTGACGGCCAGTCTCAACGCCGGCGGCATCGCTCATTCCGTCATCACGGTCCCTCCCGGGGAGAACTCAAAAAGTTTCGAGAGCCTGGCGCGCGTCGTTGACGGCGTGCTGGACGCACGCGTCGAACGCTCCGACGCCATCCTCGCGTTCGGTGGCGGCGTCGTCGGCGATCTCGCCGGCTTTGCGGCCGCGATCGTGCGGAGAGGCGTGCGGGTCGTGCAGATGCCGACCACAATGCTGGCGCAGGTGGACTCCTCCGTCGGCGGGAAGACCGCGATCAATACCCCGCGCGGCAAAAACCTCGTCGGCGCCTTCCACCAGCCGAGCCTCGTGCTCGCCGACGCGGGCGTGCTCGACACGCTTTCGCCGCGCATCTTCAACGCCGGCTACGCCGAAGTCGCCAAGTTCGGCCTGCTCGGCGACGCAGAATTCTTCGCCTGGCTTGAAGCCAACTGGCGCGCCGTCGCTGCCGGGTGGCCCGAACGCGAACAGGCCATCGCGGTCGCCTGCCGCGGTAAGGCCGCCACTGTCGTCGCCGACGAGAAGGAGGAAGGCGTCCGCGCCCTGCTCAACCTCGGCCACACCTTCGGCCATGCACTGGAAGCCGGCGCCGGCTACTCCGACCGGCTGTACCACGGCGAGGCGGTATCGATCGGCATGGTGCTGGCCTTCGCTTTTTCGGCGCGGCGCGGATTGATCTCGCCCGACGATACACAGCGCGTCGCAAAACACCTCGCAGAAGTCGGCCTGCCGACGCGCATCGCCGACATCCCCGGCCCCGCGATGCCCATCGAAATGCTCATGGAACTCATCGCGCAAGACAAGAAGGTATCGCGCGGTCAGCTGACGTTCATCCTCGTCCGGGGGATCGGCCAGGCCTTCGTTGCACGCGATGTCCCGGCCAGTGAAGTCTCTGAGTTCCTTCAGGAGCAGATGGTCAAATGACCATGTTCCTCTGGGCAGCGGCCGCCGCGATCCCGGCACTCATCGTCCTCTCGGCGTTCTTTTCCGGCTCGGAGACCGCGCTGACAGCCGCATCGCGCGCCCGCATGCTGACGCTGGAAAAATCAGGCGACAAGAACGCCGGCATCGTCAGCAAGCTGATCCAGGACCGCGAACGCCTGATCGGCGCATTGCTGCTCGGCAACAACCTCGTCAACATCCTGGCTTCCGCGCTGGCGACCTCGTTCTTCCTCGCCCTCTTTGGCCAGGCCGGCGTCGTTTACGCTACACTGGTGATGACCGCGATCGTTCTGATTTTCGGCGAGGTCCTGCCAAAGACGCTGGCGATCGGCAACCCTGACCGTGTTTCCCGCGCCATCGCGCCGCCGGTCGCCTTCATCGTCGCCGTGTTCTCGCCCGTGGTTCGCGCCGTGCAGGCCCTTGTGCAGATGGTCCTGCGGCTGGCGGGCTACGACGCATCGCACGGCATGTCGATCCTGTCTCCGGCCGACGAAATCCGCGGCCAGGTCGACCTGCTCCACGCGGAGGGCAGCGTGGTGAAGGCGGAGCGCGACCGTCTCGGCGGCCTGCTCGACCTTGGCGAGCTCGACGTTTCCGACGTGATGGTCCACCGCACTGGCATGCAGACCATCAACGCCGACGAGCCGGTCGAGAGGATCGTCGAGGAGCTTCTTGCCAGCCCGTTCACGCGCGTGCCGCTATGGGAGCGCCAGCCCGAGAACATCATCGGCATTGTCCACGTCAAGGAGGTGCTGCGCGCGCTGAAGGCGGTCGATGGCCGGTTCGGCAAGATCGACATCCGCGCCATAGCCGCCAAGCCGTGGTTCGTGCCGGACACGACGAGCCTGACGGATCAGCTCAACGCTTTCCTCAAGCGCAAGGTGCACTTCGCTCTCGTCGTCGACGAATACGGCGAGGTGCAGGGCGTGGTGACTCTCGAGGACATTCTTGAGGAAATCGTCGGCGACATCGCGGACGAACATGACGTCGCGGTCGAGGGCGTGCGACCGCAGCCGGACGGATCGGTGAATGTCGACGGGTCCGTACCGATCCGCGACCTCAACCGCGTGATGGACTGGAACCTGCCCGACGACGAGGCGACGACCATAGCCGGGCTGGTGATTCACGAAGCGCGCATCATCCCCGAGCCGGGGCAGGCTTTCACCTTCCACGGCTTCCGCTTCCAGGTGCAGCGCAAGAGCCGAAACCGCATCACGGCGCTGCGGATCACGCCGCTCAGCCGCCTAAAGCCGGCGACGACGGCCGCGATCGCGGCCACAACGACGGCCGCCAAGGCTCCCGAGCGCCCGGCCTGAGGCGAATTTTGGCCGCATTCGCGGCCTCTATCCTCGCGTCGGTCTTTCGGCGAGGGCACCTCATGCAATTCGATCTGGTCATCGTTGGCGCCAGCTTTGCCGGGCTGGCCGCCGCACGCACCGCCGCCGCCCGCGGTCTGAAGACAGCGGTCATCGACGCCAAGCGCGACCCAGGCGCGCGGGTGCGCACAAGTGGCATCCTGGTTCGTGAGGCGATCGACGAGATCGACATTCCCCATCGCCTCACCCGCCGCGTGCCCGGCGTTCGCCTCTATTCGCCGAACCTCACAAGCGTTGATCTGTTCTCGCCAGGTTACGCCTTCTTCACGACGCGCACTGCGGATCTGCTGCGCTGGATGGCGCAGGAGGCGCGCGAATCCGGAGCCCACGTTCTACCGTCGACCCGTTTCGACGGTGCTCGGCGCGAGGGCGAATTTCTTCACCTCGATGGCATCGACATTGCAACCCGGTTCCTGATCGGTGCCGATGGCGCGCGCTCGCGTGTCGCATCCGCGTTTGGCCTCTCGACCAACCGTCGCTTTCTCACGGGCATCGAGGTCGAACTTGAGCCGAACGACGGTGTGGACCCGCGATTCCTGCACTGCTTCGTCGATTCGCGCCTTGCACCCGGTTACATCGCCTGGGCTGCACCGGGACCGGATGCGGTTCAGGTTGGCCTTGCCGTGCGCCACGGCGCCAAGCCGGATCTTGCCGGCTTTATGGCACACACCGAGAAACGCTTCGGCTGGAGCGGCATGAAGGTGATCGGCCGCCGGAGCGGCCTCATCCCCTGCGGCGGTCCGTTGAAGCGCACCGCCGCGCCGAACGTCCTGCTGGTCGGCGATGCTGCCGGGTGGGTCTCGCCGATGACCGGTGGCGGCATCCGCCTCGCCTTCCGATACGGACGGCGCGCCGGCGCGCTGATCGCCGATCATCTGCAAAGCGGCGGGCCTGCGCCAGAGATCGCCCTCACCCGCGAGGTACCGAAGTTCCGGGCAAAAATGCTGCTCCGCGCCGGCCTCGACCTGGCGCCGCCCAACGCACTGGTAAATCTTGCACTTGCGACCGCTCCGGCACGGCGGATGGCGGAACGGCTGTATTTCCACCGCCGCAATACCAGCGGCGTCGATCGCGCCGATTATCTGCGGTGGCTCGAGTCCGCCAAGGGTCAGGGAACCGAGGGCACCGGGCTTATCGAAGGCAAAGCGCGCTAGCCAGCGGTTGGCGCCTTGGCCTCGATCGCGAGGGCATGGACGCCCTGCTCGATTTCGCCGGCAAGCGCCGCATAGACCATCCGGTGCGCCGCAACCCGCGTTTTTCCCTTGAAAGCCGGCGCGGTGATCCTCACGCGGAAATGACTTTCGCCTTCGGGCCGATGGCCGGCGTGGCCCTTGTGCAGTTCGGACTCATCCACCACTTCAAGGCGGTCCGGGTGAAAAGCCTCGGTTAACTTGCTTCTGATTCTATCGGCCACTGTCATCGCGTTGATTCGCCCGGTTTTTCGGCGTTTACCGCCTTGTCCCCGTCACAGCCCGCGACCATAATCCCGCGATGGATTTGAGTTCCAAATATTTCGACCGCATCCGCATCAATCCCGGCGGGGCAACGGTCAAGGAACCCGACGCGGCCCGCTGCGATGCGCCAGGCTGCGAGCATCAGGGCGGCTATCGCGCGCCCAAGGGACGCGGGCGTGAGGGCCAGTACTACAACTTCTGCCTCGATCACGTCCGCGAATATAACAAGTCCTACAACTATTTTGCGGGCATGGCCGACATCGAGATCGACAGCTATCAGAAGTCGGCTTCCACTGGCCATCGCCCGACCTGGACCATGGGCGTGAACAACAAGGAGGGCTTTTCCAGCACCTCCCGCGACCCGCGGTTCGCATGGTCGGCCGCCTTTACCGACCCGTTCGGCATGTTTGGCGGTGACATTCCGCGCTCGGAGCCTAAATCCGAGCCGGAACGGCGGCCCCTGCGTAACCTGGAGCGGCGCTCATTCTCCGCCCTGGACCTGGAGGGCACGGAATCCGGCGCGGAAATCAAGGCCCGCTACAAGGCCCTGGTAAAACGGCTGCATCCTGACGCCAATGGCGGGGACCGGAGCTCGGAGGACCGCCTGCGACAGATTATTCAGGCTTACCACTACCTCCGATCCGTCGGTTTTTGCTAAGACGGCATCACCGTCCCCTCCCGGACGGCAGATTTTCCTCGAAAACAGCTAGGCGTCGCACGGCGCGACGGAGGACGACATGACTGAAGCCGCGCTCGAACGAGCCCCCTTGCCGGATATGAAGATATCCGTGCGCCAGGTCTTCGGGATCGACAGCGATCTCGAGGTTCCTGCCTATTCCGAGGCCGACGAACACGTCCCGGAGACCGATCCGGATTACCTGTTCGACCGAGAGACGACGCTGGCGATCCTCGCCGGCTTCGCCCGGAACCGCCGCGTGCTCGTCGCCGGCTACCACGGCACGGGCAAGTCGACACATATCGAGCAGGTCGCCGCCCGGCTCAACTGGCCGTGCGTGCGCGTGAACCTCGACAGCCACATCAGCCGTATCGACCTGATCGGCAAGGACGCAATCGTCATCAGGGACGGCATGCAGGTCACCGAGTTCCGTGACGGCATCCTGCCCTGGGCGCTGCAGAACAACATTGCACTCTGCTTCGACGAATATGACGCCGGCCGTCCGGACGTGATGTTCGTGATTCAGCGGGTGCTTGAAGTTTCTGGCCGCCTGACCCTGCTCGACCAGAACAAGGTCATCCGCCCGCACCCGGCGTTCCGCCTGTTCGCCACGGCCAACACGGTCGGCCTCGGTGACACGTCCGGCCTGTATCACGGCACGCAGCAAATCAACCAGGGCCAGATGGACCGTTGGTCGATCGTCACCACGCTGAACTACCTGCCGCACGACAACGAGGTCGACATCGTTGCCGCGAAAGTGCCGCGCTGGCGCGACGAAAAGGGCCGCGCCATCATCGCCAAGATGGTCCGCGTCGCCGACATGACGCGCAACGCCTTCATCAACGGCGACATCTCGACCGTGATGAGCCCGCGTACCGTGATCACGTGGGCGGAGAACGCCGAGATTTTCGGAGACATCGGGTTCGCCTTCCGCGTCACCTTCGTCAACAAGTGCGACGAACTGGAGCGCGCGCTGGTCGCCGAGTTCTACCAGCGATCGTTCAACGAGGAACTACCCGAGTCGACCGCCAACGTGGTGATGACCTGACGGAGCGTTCGTGGCCGGTTCCAACGAGACACCCCGCAGCAGGCCCGTAGAAGGCCCGACCGAGCCGTTCAAGCGGGCGGTCGTCGGTTGCATGCGCGCCATCGCCGGCAAGCCTGATCTGGAGGTGACGTTCGCAGCCGACCGGCCGACGCTCTCCCAGCACAAGGCGCGCCTGCCCGAGCCGCCGCGCAAGATGACGGCGCATGACGTGGCGGTAACCCGCGGCGTCGGCAACTCGCTGGCCCTTCGCCTCGCCTGTCATGACCCGGCCGTGCACCGCGCCCACGCGCCGCACGGCAAGAACGCCCGCGCGGTCTTCGACGCTGTGGAGCAGGCGCGAGTCGAGGCGCTCGGCGCCAACCGCATGGCCGGCGTCGCCGACAACATCACGGCGATGCTGGAGGAGCGCTACCACCGCGCCAACTACCAGGACGTCACCGAGCGCGCCGATGCGCCCCTGGAGGACGCCATCGCCCTGATGGTGCGCGAACGGCTGACGGGCAACGCACCGCCGAAATCGAGCCGCAAGATCGTGGATCTGTGGCGCGACTGGATCGAGGAGCGCGCCGGCAAGGACCTCGCGCGCCTTACCGGCGCGATCGAGGACCAGTCGAGGTTCGCCACCGAAGTGCGCGACATCCTGAGCTCGCTGGAAATGGCCGACGAACTGGGCAGCGAGGCCGGCGACCAGAGCGACGAAGACGATGAGACGGGCGACCAGGACGACGCCGAGGGCGCGTCCAATTCCGCCGAGGGCGCCGACGCGACGAGCCAGGACGAGATCGAGGCATCCGCCGAGGAAGGCGACGCCGGCGAGGGCGAATCGACCGAGGCGGAAGCCGAGCAGACCGCCGACGATTCCGACATGTCCGATGCCCGCGACACCGGCGAGGCGCGGCGCGCCGACACGCCGTTCTCCAACATGCCGTCGGTCATCGACTACAAAGCGTTCTCGAGCAAATTCGACGAGACCGTGAACGCCGAAGAGCTCTGCGACACCGCCGAGCTCGACCGGCTGCGCTCCTATCTCGACAAGCAGCTCGCGCACTTGCAGAGCGCCGTCGGCCGGTTGGCCAACCGGTTGCAACGCCGCCTGATGGCACAGCAGAATCGCGGATGGGACTTCGATCTGGAAGAAGGCGTCATCGACGCTGCGCGTCTTTCCCGCGTCGTCGTCGATCCCATGCACGCGCTTTCCTTCAAGGCGGAGCGCGACACCGAGTTCCGCGACACCATCGTCACCCTGCTGCTCGACAATTCCGGTTCGATGCGCGGCCGGCCGATCACGGTCGCAGCGACCTGCGCCGACATACTGGCGCGTACGCTGGAGCGGTGCGGCGTCAAGGTCGAGATTCTCGGCTTCACTACCCGCGCGTGGAAGGGCGGGCAGGCGCGCGAGGCGTGGCTGCAGGCGGGCAAGCCGCCGAACCCGGGCCGCCTGAACGACCTGCGCCATATCATCTACAAGGCCGCCGACGCGCCCTGGCGGCGCGCCCGGCGAAATCTCGGCCTGATGATGCGCGAGGGACTCCTGAAGGAGAACATCGACGGCGAGGCGCTGGCATGGGCCCACAGCCGCCTGCTGGTGCGGCCCGAGCAGCGCAAGATCCTGATGATGATCTCGGACGGCGCGCCGGTGGACGATTCGACCCTGTCGGTGAACCCGGGCAACTACCTCGAGCGTCACCTTCGTCACGTCATCGAGGAGATTGAGACCCGCTCTCCGGTCGAACTGATCGCAATCGGCATCGGCCACGACGTGACGCGGTACTACCGCCGCGCGGTGACCATCGTCGATGCCGAGGAACTCGCGGGGGCAATGACCGACAAGCTCGCCGAACTGTTCGATGAGGGCCCTGCAGCGCCGCCACCGCGCGGTCGGCGCCAGCGACGTCCGACCCTGCAATGACGCCGGTCCGGTTCGCCGGCGTCATCGCAATTTGCCTTGCGGCCACCGTTGCTGCATCGCCGCCTGGCTACACGACCGAACCCGGTTTCGCGCCAATCGAGGTCAGCCCGCGCCAGATTGCGTCGTTCGGCCTGGGCGAGACGCGGTTCGGCGCACTGGAGTTTCGCGGGGGGCTCCAGCTTTCCTCGACGGACAAGAATTTCGGCGGATTTTCCGGCCTGGACTATTCCGCCGACGGCGAGACGCTTTATGCCGTCTCCGACACAGGCTTCTGGTTCACAGCACGCCCGATCCAGAAGGACGGCCGGCTCGAGGGTATCGAGCAGCCGCGTTTTGCGCCCATCCTCGACGCGAACGGGAAACCATTCATTGGCAAGAACAATGCTGACGCGGAAGGCCTGCGCATCATGAACCGTGGCGGCCACGAAACCGCGCTGGTTTCCTTCGAGCAGCTACCGGCCGTCAGCCGGTACACGGCCGACCCCGATTTCGCGACAGCGCGCCGGAAGCCCATCAAGCTCCCAAAATTCGTCAATGGAATGCGCCCGAACCGCGGGCTCGAAGGCGTGGCGGTAGCGCCAATCGACGGCCCGCTCGGCGGCGCGATCATCGCCATGGCCGAGCGAGCGCTCGACCGCAATGGGAATCACCGCGGCTTCATTCTGGACGGTCCGCGCGCCGGCACGTTCTATCTCAAACGCATCGGCGAATTCGATGTAAGCGATGCCGCTTTCCTGCCCGACGGTGATCTCGTCGTGCTGGAACGGAGCTTCAGCTACACCAGCGGTTTCGGCATGCGCATCCGCCGCGTGCCCGTCTCAACAATCCGGCCGGGCGCCACCGTGGATGGTCCCGTGCTCATCGAGGCGGACATGAGCAAACAGATCGACAACATGGAAGGGCTGGCGGTACACACCATGCCGAACGGCGAGGTGCGTCTGACGCTCGTCTCGGACGACAATTTCAACCGCTTCCTGCAGCGCACGATCCTGCTCGAATTTGCGCTGATACCGTCAACGCCACCGAAGCCGATCCCGCGCCCGGGCTGAAACGAAAAACGACGCCGATGGGGCGCCGTTTTCGCATGACAGAGTCTGGATAGCGTCAGGCGCTCGCAGCAGCCGCCGCCGTCTTCTTTGCGATGTCCCGCTTCAGCTTGCGCGCCCGGGCCGACAGGTCGGCGACCTTGGCCTTGGCCAGGAACTTGTCGATGCCGCCACGGTGCTCGACCGTGCGTAGCGCATGCGAGCTGATCTTCAGGTGCACGGCACTGCCGAGCACCTCACTCATCAGCGAAACCTCATTGAGGTTGGGCAGGAAGCGACGGCGGGATTTGTTGTTCGCGTGACTGACATTGTTGCCAGTCAGAACCGCCTTGCCGGTCAATTCACAGCGCCGGGCCATGGAAAACGTCCTTCTTTACCGCCGGATTTGCGCCATTCCGGCGTGCACTTGACGGATGTGTCGGAAAGTCGCTTCCCTATAGTGACGGCGGTTTTCCACGTCAAGGCAACTTTGCCCGGATTGCTGGGCATGTGGCTCGTGACGCATCACCCGAATTGGCTTAAGTAATGCTCTTGTTAACCAATCGTCAGCCATGATCCACGTGAGTTCTGCCCCCAAACCGGCGCCTGATGCGACATTGAGACGATGATCGCCACGTCCCCTAGCAGACCTGCCCAGATCGCGCGGCGCATGCTGTTTGGCGCGTCTGTCTTGCTGCCGCTGGCGGCGGCCGGAGTTCCCGCCCAGGCCGCCGACACCACCCTCAAGGCCAACTATCTCATCACCATCGCCGGCCTGACGATCGGCAAGGCGGAGGCCGAGGGCCGCTTCACCGACAGCGGTTATGCCGCCACGATCAGCGGCTCCACCTACGGCATCAGCCGGTTCGTTTCGGATGCACATGCGGTGCTGGCGGGGAATGGCCGCATCCGCGGAACCCATGTGGTGCCGGCAACGTACAATCTGGAGACCCAGGAAAAGGGCTTCCAGACCCACGTCAACATGGCCATGCGTGGCGGTTCCATTGTCGACCTGCTCGCGGCTCCCCGACTGCTGCCGTCGCCGGACCGGGTTCCCCTGACGTCCGGCCATACCCGAAACGTCGTCGATCCGGTGGGAGCCTTCGTCGTAGCGGTCAACCGTCCAGGCCCGGGAGCCGGGACAACTGCCTGCAACCGCACCGTCCACGTTTTCGACGGCTGGCAGCGGTACGACGTCAAGCTCTCCTACAAGGAGAGCAAGCATGTCTCCGGCGGCTACGCTGGGGAGGTCTTCGTCTGCAGCGCCCGCTACGTCCCGGTCGCCGGCCATCGCACCAGCCGCGAGTCGGTGCAGTACATGGCCGACAACAAGCGCCTTGAGGTCTGGCTCGCCCCTGTCGCGGGCACGACGCTTTTCGTGCCCTATCGCATCTCGATCGGCACCAAGGTCGGCGACCTCGTAATCACCGCGCGCGACTTCGATGTCAGCGCCAGCGAGAAGCAGGCCAAGGCGGACTGAAAAGGCCGCCTGCCAAGGACCACATATCCACAGGATGTCCACAGGCTTGCGTTCGGCGGCGCTCTGTCGCAGTCCCGACGCAATTGCCTCGGGCGCGTTTTGGCGGACCAAATTGCGGACGTTTTGGACGCGATTGCCCTAATTTTCCAACATCTGGTGAAATCCGGCGTCACACGCCCATATGTCGTGGCGAACAGAAAGGGACAGCCGGAGAGTCACTGATTCGGGCCGGTTTTGTTCAGGACTCGTTCCAGTTGCATGAGAGAGAGCAAAGACAAGGAAAACCGCGCGCTTTCTGCTCGGCTATGATACACGCAATCAATGCCCGAGGCCGTTCAACGGCCGGGCCTCGCGCGGACGACGGAAAATTACGCCAGTCCCAGCATGAATGTTTCCCCAAAGCCTGAGTTGAGTGCCGCCTCGCGCGGTCGCAACGTCGTTGCCGTGTTGGGACCGACCAACACCGGAAAGACGCATCTCGCAATCGAGCGCATGCTGGCCCACCCGACGGGCATGATCGGCCTGCCGCTGCGCCTGCTCGCCCGCGAGGTCTATGGCAAGATCGTCAAGCGGGTCGGCGCCGACCAGGTGGCGCTGATCACCGGCGAGGAAAAGATCGTTCCGGACAATCCTCGCTTCCGCGTCTGCACCGTGGAGGCGATGCCGACGGAGACCAACGTCTCCTTCCTCGCCATCGACGAGATCCAACTCGCCGGCGATCTCGAACGTGGCCATGTCTTCACCGACCGCCTGCTCAATCTGCGCGGCCGCGACGAGACGCTGCTGCTCGGCGCCGCGACGATGCGCGGCATCATCGAGAAGCTGCTGCCCGGCGTGAACATCGTCACCCGCCCCCGCATGTCGCTGCTCACCTGGTCCGGTTCGAAGAAGATCACCCGCCTGCCCCGGCGTTCGGCCGTCGTCGCCTTCTCGGCTGATGAGGTCTACGCCATCGCCGAACTGATCCGACGCCAGCGCGGCGGCGCGGCCGTTGTTCTCGGCTCACTCAGCCCGCGCACGCGCAACGCCCAGGTCGAGATATATCAGTCCGGCGACGTCGATTTCCTGGTCGCCACCGACGCGATCGGCATGGGGCTCAACCTCGATGTCGATCACATCGCCTTCGCCGCCGACCGCAAGTTCGACGGCTACCAGCACCGCCGCTTGACCGCGGCAGAACTGGGTCAGGTCGCCGGCCGCGCCGGCCGCCATCTTCGCGATGGCACGTTCGGCGTCACCAGCCGCGTTGATCCTTTCGAAGATGCGCTGATCGAGGCTCTGGAGAGCCACCGCTTCGATCCGGTGAAGACCGTCCAGTGGCGCAACAGCGACCTCGACTTCAGCTCGCTGGCGACGCTCAAGGCGAGCCTCGACCTCGCACCGACGCGCGAGGGCCTCGTCAAGGCGCCGCCCTCGGTGGACGTCGTCGTGCTCGACATGGTCAACCGGGATGAGGATACCAAGGCGCTGGCCAGCACTCGTGAACGCGTTTCGACGCTCTGGGACGTCTGTCAGGTCCCCGACTACCGCAAGATCGCGCCGAACAACCATGCCGAACTGGTCTCGACCCTTTTCGGCTTCATCGCCCGCGATGGCTACATTCCTGACGACTGGTTTGCAGGCCAAATCGCCTATGCCGACCACACGGATGGCGACATCGACACGCTCGCAAATCGCATCGCGCACATCCGCACGTGGACATTCGCGGCGAACCGCCCGCAATGGCTGCGCGATCCCGCCCATTGGCAGGAGCGAACGCGCGCGATAGAGGATCGTCTGTCGGACGCGCTGCATGAGCGGCTGACCGCCCGTTTTATCGACAGGCGGACCAGCGTGCTGATGCGGCGGCTCAAAGAGAACGCGATGCTCGAATCCGAGATTACGCCGACCGGCGATGTCCTGGTCGAAGGCCAGCACGTCGGCAACCTGGAAGGATTCCGTTTCGCGCCTGATCCGAAGGCCGACGGTCCGGAGGCCAAAGCACTGCGCGCTGCCGCCCAGAAGGCGCTCGCCGGCGAGATCGCCGAACGCGCCGAGAAAGTGGCGACCGCAGCCAACAAGGACTTCGTCCTCGCCGGCGACGGCACCCTGCGCTGGCAGGGCGCTGCTATTGCACGCATCATCGAGGGCGATGACGCTCTGCGCCCCCGGCTGATCCTGCTTGCCGACGAATTGCTCCCTGCGGCAGGCCGCGATCGCGTGCAGGCACGCATCGACCTCTGGCTCGCCAACCATGCCGAGACGCTGCTGAAGCCGCTGTTCGACCTCAGCGCGGCTTCAGCGCTGGCACCCGCGGCGCGCGGCATCGCCTTCCGCCTCAGCGAGGCGTTCGGAACGATCGAGCGCAGCGAGATCGCCGAAGAGGTGCGCAGCCTCGACCAGGACGCGCGCGCCGGACTGCGCGGGCTCGGTGTGCGCTTTGGCGCGCACCACATCTACGTGCCGGCGCTTCTCAAGCCGGCGCCGAGCGCTCTGCTCGCGATGTTCTGGGCGCTGAAGAACGGCGGCCTCGACATTGCCGGCCTCGGCGACCTCACACGCCTTGCCGCCTCCGGCCGCACCAGCGTGCCGGTTGACCCCGAAGTTCCGCGTGCGCTTTACCGCATCGTCGGCTACCGGCCCGCCGGCAAGCGCGCCGTGCGCATCGACATTCTCGAGCGGCTCGCCGACCTGATCCGCCCGCTGATCGCGTGGCGGCCTACGCCGGCCTCGCCGACGCCGCCGGATGGCGCGATCGATGGCTACGGCTTCACGGTCACAGTCGCGATGACCTCGCTGCTTGGCTGCTCCGGCGAGGATTTCGCGTCGGTGTTGAGTTCGCTGGGTTACCGCGTCGACCGGCGGCCGGCGCCACCGAAACCCGTTGTTGAGCCGGCACCCGAGGTGACACCCACCGCGGATGCGGCGCCGACAGAAACCGCGACGAACAACTCCGCGACAGCAGATGTCGAGCCGGCGGCCGATGCAGCGCCGATCGCTGAAGCTGCCGCATCCGAGACATCCGAGCCGGTGGCGGAAACGCCCGAGGCGATGAGCCCATCGCCGCCTTCGGACGCAGAAGCTGCCAGTGTCGAAGCCGAGCAGGCCGGCGAAATCGTTGCGGCCGAGTCCGAACTCGACCACCGCAGAACCGGCCGAGCCGGCGTTCATCGAAGTCTGGCGTCCCGGCCGCAGCGGCGACCAGGGCAACCATCGCCGGCGCGAACGCCGCCCCGAGAGAAACAGGCAGGCAGCCACAGCGTCACCGGCAACGCCATCGGCGGGCGCGACCGAAGCCCCTGCACCAACGCCGGACCGGGGCCCACGACCACCACGGCAACCCAACCGCCGCAAGGGCAAGTCGGCGAAGCCGCGTCCGCCAAACGATCGCCAGCATGGGGCAAGCGCACCGTCGCGACCGCAGCCCGAGCAGCGCCGGCCGGAAAAGAAGGCCGATCCCGACTCCCCGTTCGCCGCCCTCGCCGCGCTCAAGGCGCGCCTGGAAGGCAAAGAGGACAACGGCTGACGCCATCCATGGCCGGCGAAGACCGCCAGCGCATCGACAAGTGGTTGTGGTTCGCCCGCGTGGTGAAAACCCGTACGCTGGCCCAGAAACTCGCTGTCTCCGGCCGCGTGCGCGTCAACAAGGAGCGCAACGAGGCCGCCAGCCGCATGCTCAAGGCAGGCGACGTGTTGACGATTGCCGGGGAAGCCGGCGTCCGCATCCTGAAGGTTGTTGCGCCCGGCTCCCGGCGCGGACCTCCGATCGAAGCGCGCCTTCTCTACGAGGATCTGTCCCCGCCACCGATCCCGCGACCGCAGGCCCCGCCGGCTGCAGCAGAGCGCGAACAGGGCAGCGGACGGCCGACAAAGCGGGATCGGCGGGCCCTGGACAGCCTGCGGGCAGCCAGCGGAGAGGATTTTCCCAAGAAGGACGACTGACCGGGAAAAGCATCCGCTCAGGCAGGGGTGCCGCGGCGTCCTGCGCCTTGCACGCCGGACTCAAACGGGCTACCGAAATCGCGGAATTTCAACGCCGAGTGGCTGACCTGCCGGACCCGAAATCGTGACCTACATCGTCAACGACAACTGCATCAAGTGCAAATACACCGACTGCGTCGAGGTGTGCCCGGTCGACTGTTTTTACGAGGGCGAGAACATGCTCGTCATCCATCCGGACGAGTGCATCGACTGCGGAGTCTGCGAGCCGGAATGCCCCGTTGATGCGATCAAGCCGGATACCGAGCCCGGTCTGGAGAAGTGGTTGCAGGTCAACGCCGAATACGCGTCAAAGTGGCCGAACATTGCGACCAAGAAGGACGCGCCGCCGGACGCCAAGGAGTTCGAGGGTCAACCTGACAAGTTCGAAAAATATTTCTCGCCGGAGCCCGGTGAAGGCGACTGACCGGCTCCCGCAAACCTGCGGAAATACCGGGTAAGTGCGGCCTGGATCCTTGATGATGCACTGCAGCATCGGCGAATATTGTTTACCGTCAGGTCGGTAAGCCATTGAAATTTCCCGTTTTTGTGATATATGGGTGACACTGTCGGAAACAGACGAGCGAGCCCGCTCGCATCCCGCGCGATCTGCCCAAGCGTGACCGGTCCCAGAAGTTGCTGGCGCCGACCTACCTGAAAAGGCTGGCCGGACCAATTTTCGGACGCGCTCACTTTGAAGGCAGTCGCTCTGGAGCCGGGCCTTGTCCCGGACCCGGCACGGCAAGGCGGCACCCCGCCGCCGGTTTCCCCCGCAGCTAGCGGTGGACGGTGTCAAACGGAGTTAATGTCTCAATGGCCACGGCAAAGAAGTCAGCCCAGCGTTCCGGGTTCAAGACGGGGGAATTCATCGTCTATCCGGCCCACGGTGTCGGCAAGATCGTCGGCATCGACACGCAGGAGGTGGCAGGGCTGAAGCTTGACCTGTTCGTCATTTCCTTCGTGAAGGACAAAATGACGCTGCGCGTACCCGTGACCAAGGCAACCACCGTCGGCATGCGCAAGCTCGCCGATGCGACCACGGTCAAGAAGGCGCTCGAGACGGTCCGCGGTCGCGCTCGTGTCAAGCGCACCATGTGGAGCCGCCGTGCGCAGGAATACGAGGCCAAGATCAACTCTGGCGACCTGATCGCCATCGCCGAGGTCGTGCGCGATCTCTTCCGCTCGGACACCCAGCCGGAGCAGTCGTATTCGGAGCGCCAGCTTTACGAGGCCGCGCTCGACCGCATGTCGCGCGAGATTTCCTCGGTGAGCAAGATTTCCGAGACAGAGGCAATCCGCCAGATCGAACAGAATCTTGCGAAGAGCCCGCGCCGCGGGCCGCGCGGGAGCGAGACGGCGGACGCCCAGGCAGCCTAGACAGAACATTTCTGACACTTCGAAAGGCGCCCGCTTCCCGCGGGCGCCTTTTTCTTTCGGGCGGAGGGGCGGAACGGAACGTTCGCAAATACGTTCACGCCAATGTGTACATCGCATTCAGCCCTCGGGCACTAAAGTGGGGTTGGGCGATTTCCTCGGGCGGCCCTTGAAGCCGCAAGGAGGGTACGATGGGCCAATCAGCCGCATCCCGCCGCGATTTCGTCAGGGCCGCCATGCGCGCGCCCTATCTCGAGCGCGACGAGGAACATGAGCTTGCAGTACGCTGGCATGCCGAGAAGGACCAAGCGGCCCTTCACCGTTTGACATCCGCACATATGCGGCTGGTCATTGCGATCGCCGGCAGGTTCCGCAATTTTGGATTGTCACCGAGCGACCTGATTCAGGAAGGCCATGTCGGCCTGCTGGAAGCTGCGGCTCGGTTCGATCCAGACCGCGAAGTGCGCTTCTCGACATACGCCACGTGGTGGATCCGCGCCTCGATCCAGGACTACATCCTGCGCAACTGGTCGATCGTGCGCGGCGGCACCTCGTCGTCACAGAAGGCGTTGTTCTTTAACCTGCGGCGACTGCGCGCGCGGTTGGCGCAAAGCACCGAGCAACGGCCACGGCAAATCGTTTATGCCGAGATTGCCGGAGCGCTGAAGGTCCGCCCCGGCGATGTCGAGTTGATGGACTCGCGCCTCTCGGCGCCGGACACATCGCTGAACGCACCGATTCATGAATCGGAAGGCGGCGACAGCAATCGTCAGGATTTCCTGGTCGATGGTGCCGCCCTGCCCGACGAGACCGTTGGCGAAAACATCGACACCGAGCGCAAGCTTTCATGGCTGCATTCGGCGCTCAACGTTCTGAACGAACGCGAGCTGCGCATCGTGAGCAAGCGCCGGCTACAGGACGAAGGCGCCACGCTGGAATCGCTGGGCGAGAGCCTCGGCATCTCGAAGGAGCGGGTTCGCCAGATCGAGAACCGCGCACTGGAAAAACTGCGCGACGCGCTGCTGCGCGATCACCCGGACCGGGCCAGCTTCCTGTGACCCGGGACGCCTAGCGGTCGTCTACGATCTTGACCTTGGTGCCGGGCGCTATCGGCGCACCAGGATCGATATCGTTGATGGCACGGAATAGTTCGCGCGGCCGGTCCACGCCGCGCATGCGCCGTACCAATGACGCTTCGTTCTCGCCGGCACCAACCGACACGACTCGGATGCGCAATGCGTGGTAGCTCGCCGCCTCGCCGGCGGCGAGAGTACGAAAGCTGTCGACGGTCTGTTGGGCCGCGTGAACGAAGGCGGGGGACGTCGCCTCGTTGGCGAAGATGAAGCGATAGGTGGCATTGCCACCGGTGCGGATGACCGCGATGCGGAAGTCCCAGCCTTTGGCGGAGGCAGTGGCGGATGCGGCGCTGAGGCCGTTCACCGAAAAGCTGCGCACGCTCTCGTCATCGAGGCCATTGACCCAACCGGATTTCAGATAGTCCGCGAGATCAGCCTCGCGCCCGATGCCCACCGCATCGAAGCGAAGCGCCGTGCCGTCGACGCCCGTCGCGAGGACTGCCTCGCTGGTATTGTCGATGACGAAGCCCTCCGGAACGGTGAAGCCGATACCGAGCGCAGGATGGACGAAATTGCGGTCGCGGACGAACCCCTGGCTCGGATCATCACCGAACACCATGCCGTCGATGCCGGCGAGATAGCGGTCGCGATCGACAGTGCCGATGCCTGGCGCCCCGAACTCGCGTGCAGCCCGGGTGGCGAAATCCACCCGCTGAGGCGTCGTCGGATGGGTGGCGAGGAAATCTGGCCGCTGATCCTGAAGCGTGAGCGACGCGCGGTAGGCCGCGTAGCGCTGCATGGCGCCGAGAAAGCGTGCCGCCGCGAAGGGATCATAGCCAGCGCGCCCGATGGTCTTGACGCCCATCGCATCCGCTTCGAGCTCCTGCTGCTGCGAGAAGGCAGCGAGCGTCCGCTGGCTGGCGGCGAGCGCCAACTGACCGCCATCTTCCTTATCGAGCACGTCGTTGACCACACGGCTGACGACCAGAGCATCACGCGCCTTTTGCTGCCGTTGCGCGGCATGGTTGGCGGTCACATGCGCCATCTCGTGGGCGAGCACAGCGGCAACCTCGGAGGAATCGTTTGCCAGGGCCAGCAGTCCGCGCGTCACATAAAGGTAGCCGTCGGGGAGCGCGAAGGCGTTGACCGCCGGCGCGTTGAGGATAGTGACGCGGTACGGCTGGTCCGGCCTGTCGGACGCGGCAACAATCCGGCTGACGATCGGCACCAGGGCCTGTTCGACTCTGGTGTCATGAAAAATGCCGCCATAGGCCGCGACGATCCGCGCATGCTCTCGGGTGTCGACCGAGGGCGCGCCACCTTGAGCGTTTCCCCCATCGCCAAAGATCGCCGCCGTGGGGCTGTCATTTCCGCCGGGCAGTGCGTTGCAGCCGGCCAGGAACGCGGCCGCTGCGCAGGCGATTGCCATCCGCAGACGCCGGCGGAGTTCCCGTCCCACCGTCTCAGCCCTTTCCGCCGCCACCATCGTCCTCGTCCAGCAACTCGATCTCGGCCGGATCACGCAGCCGAATGGCCGGCCCGCCGCTTTCCTCGATCACACCGCGCACCCTGATCCGCCTGCCATTCAGGCCATCCAAGGGGTCCGCAAATCGCGCCGCCATGGCCAACGGCACCATGATGGTGAAATCACGGCGATAGTCACGTCCGAAATCGAGAAAAACGTAGCTTCGGCCGTGTCCAACAGACTGCACCCGGCCCTCGACAAGCTGATATAGGCCGATCCGATCGCGCAGGGAGGGGCTGTCCGCCGGCTCGATGGCAAATCGCCTGCTCGCCCACGCGCCCGCACCAGCGACCCGCGCCGCCGCCTCGGCCCGAAGCAACTGCGCCAGGCATGGCTTTTCCCCGGGCGCTTGACGCACGCGCGCCCATCCCGCCGCAACCATGGCTTCCGCCATCGAAGCGCCGCCGGGCAGGAATACCGATCCGTGCTGCCGATCGTACCGATCCGTCGCCACGTCTTTCGTCAGCGAAACGATCCCGTCGCCCAGCAGTTCGATGAGCACCTGCCGCGCGGCGGCCATGTCCACGTCGGGCGATTTGGCCGCTTCAATGCCGGACACGTGAACCGTGCGACCGTCGGCCAGGGCAAGCGTATCGCCGTCAATGACCTCGCGGACCGCGGCCGGCTCGCCGGTCGCTCCGTCGGCGCATTCCTCGGCAGTCGCCGCCGCGGCGGCAAGCATCCAGCAGCCGATCGAAAGAACCGCCAGCCCGCGCCGCCATGATCCTGTCGCCACTTTGCCCATGCTCGCCAGGATAGCATGAGCGAGTTCCGCGGGCTTCGCGCACGGTTTCGCCTGTGCTACACGACGCTTCGGGACCCCGTAGCTCAGCAGGATAGAGCATCAGATTCCTAATCTGAGGGTCGTGCGTTCGAATCGCGCCGGGGTCACCAGAATACAGCGTAAAATCAGGTGGTTGGATCATCGACGGCGGGACCGGATAATCCCGTCGGCGGCGCGTTTTGGTACATGTTCAGCGACCAAGAGTGCCAGCCTGAGGCCGAACCGCGTGGGGCCTTGGGTCCCCACTTTGGCTGGTTCGGTGAGGTGCCGGGGCTTAATCCGACCGCCGCTCGAGCCAACGATACCAGCGCCCCAACAGAAGCGGCGTCAGGTACATCGGCAATTGGTAGCAGGCGATGAAGAGCAGGGTCGGCTCGGTGACGGCGGCGGGTAGTGCGGCGAGAAACAGTGCATTGTTGCGATTTCCAGCCGCAACCCCCATCGAGACGGCCAGACCGGGATCACGACGACCAATGATGGCGGATGTCGCGACCTGAATGCCGAGGTTGGCGGCGAACGCGAGCACGGCAACGCCGAACACGTTCCATGGATCGCGGCTCCAGGCTGGCGCAAGCGCGGACATGAGGCCCACGACAACAGCCGCCATCACGCATGCAGAAAGCCCATCCAGCGCATTACGTCCCGGCCCGGAAATCTCCTTGAGGACGGTTTCGCGGATTGCAAATGCGGCAATCGCCGCAAAGCCAATCACGGCAAGCAGACGCGCAGCGCTGGCGAGGATATCACCGACACCACCGAAGCCCGGCGCCGCGAGAAAGACGACGAAAGCCGTGAACGGCAGGATGGCGGTGCCCACGATCAGCTGCCGGAGCGCTGGCGCGGCGTTGGCGCCCAGGACAATGACCAGGCTTGGAGCCCCGGCGATCGGCGGCGCCGCGGCCATCATGACGAGAGCGGTTGCGAGCGGTCCGGTCCATCCGGTGAGCAGCAGGACCGCCACCAAAGCGAGCGGAATCGCCACTTGAAGCAAAAGTGCCGCGATCAGGTTGAACCGCACGTCCCGGAGCGCACCGATGGCGTTGCGTGGACCGATCCTGAGGCATGCAAGGAACAGCAGGACTGCGATCAGGAGCCCGACCTGCGGCCGCATCGCCTGTGCAGCCGGAGGCGAGGCGACGCCTACGACGAGGCCGATGATCAAAAGGAAACGTGCGTGCCGCGCTGCGAAGCCACCTACCCGCAGCACAACCGCCAGAAAATGTGAGCTCAGCGCATCCCCTCCGGCAGCCACGTGGCGATCCCCGGGAAGCCGATGAGGATGAACACCATGACCACCATGATCAGGAACATCGGAAAAGCGGCGCGGGCGATGTAATTCATCTGGTGGCCGGTCATCCCCTGCAGGACGAAAAGGTTGAATCCGATGGGCGGCGTAATCTGGGCCATTTCCACCACCACGACGATGAAAATGCCGAACCAGATGATGTCGATGCCAGCCTGACGGATCATCGGCTCGACGACGGCGATCGTCAGCACAACCGAGGAGATGCCGTCGAGGAAGCAGCCGATCACGATGTAGAAAACGAGCAGGGCCATGAGCAGCTGGAAGCGGCTCAATTCCAGCGAGGAGATGAACGTGGCGAGCGCGCGCGGCAGGCCGGTGAAACCCATGGAGAGCGAGAGGAATGCCGCACCCGCGAGGATGAGCGCAATCATCGCCGAGGTTCGCGTCGCACCCATGAGGCTTTCGCTGAAGGTCGACCACGTCAGCGAGCGCTGCGCCGCCGCCAGAATCAGCGACCCGATCACGCCGAACGACGCGGCCTCGGTGGCGGTGGCGAAACCGAGGTACATCGACCCGATGACCAGCAGGATGAGCAGGATCACCGGGACCAAGAAGCGCGAATTCTTGATCCGCTCGATGAGCGGCATGGCCGGCTCGGCCTGTGGATGAAAATCACGCGAGAAACGCGAAACGATCGCGACATAGCCCATGAACAGGAGCGCGAGCACGAGGCCGGGGACAATGCCCGCGACGAAGAGCTTGGTGATCGATTCATTGATCGTGACGCCATAGACGATCAGGGTAAGCGAGGGCGGGATCATGAGGCCCAAAGTGGCCGCGCCGGCCAGCGTGCCGATGACCAGTCGCTCCGGATAATCGCGCCGCCTGAGCTCGGGGATCGACATCTTGCCGACAGTGGTCAGCGTCGCGGCGGATGAGCCGGAAACCGCCGCAAAGACGGTGCAGCCAACGATATTGGTGTGCAACAGGCCGCCCGGAAGTCGCGCCATCCACGGCGCCAGCCCCTTGAACATGTCCTCCGACAGGCGCGTGCGGAACAGTATCTCACCCATCCAGATGAAGAGCGGCAGCGCGGTCAGCGACCACGACGAGGCGGAACGCCAGATCGTCGTCATCATCGCATCGCCGGCCGGGCGCACCGTGAACATCTCCATCCCAACAAAGGCAACGCCCAGCAGCGCCAATCCGACCCAAACGCCGGTGCCGAGCAGCAGAAAAAGCACGAAGAGGAAGATCGCGATCGGGAAGAATTCCTGCATGGCCCCGCGCTACTCCCCGCGGCTTTCTTCGACGAGGTCGGTGCCGATGTTGTCCCGGCGCGTCGCGATCAGCGTCACGAGGTTGTCGATAAAGCAGAGGGCCAGCAGCACCGCGCCAAATGCCATTGGTATCTGCACAATCCAGATCGGCGTCGCGTCCTGCCCCTGGCTGACGTCGTGGAGCTTGCGCGACCAATAGACGGTGCGCACCGCATACCAGGCAAGGTACGACGAGGCCGCTGTTCCAATCAGCATGGCCCAGAGCTCACCGAAAAATCGCCAGCGGCCGAGCGCGGTCAGCAGCAGACTGACGCGAATATGGGTGCCGCTGTTCAGCGCGTAGGCGAACGCCAGGAACGATGCCGAGGCCATGAGATAGCCGGCATATTCAGACGAGCCAGGAAAAGCGACGCTGGACCAGCGCGCGACCATCTGCGCGACGATGACAACAAGGATCGCCAGCAAGCAAATCGCGGACAGGACGCCCGCTGCAAAATACAGCGTGTCCAGGGCGCGGCGTATTGCTCGCGGCATGTCCTTGGCGCCCCCTTGGATTGAGGGAGGGCGCGCATCCGGCGTACGAATGCGCGCCCTCGGCTTAGCTACATGGCGTTGTAGGCGTCGATCACGGCCTTGCCCGAGTCGCCCGCGTTCTTGAGCCACTCGTCGGCCATCGTCTTGCCGTAGCCCTTGAGATCGGCCTTCAACTGGTCGCTCGGCGGCGCCACCTTCATGCCGTTCTCGGCGAGCTTCTTGAGGTAGAAGTCGGTCAGTTCCTTCGACTTGGCTTCACCCTCGCTGGCTGCGGTCGCACCGCAATCGCTGACCACCTTCTTGGTCGCATCGTCGAGACCGTTCCATGCGTCCTTGTTGACGAAGACGACGTTGCGGGGCAGCCACGCCTGCACGTCATAGAAGTTCGTGAGCTGCTCCCACACCTTGCTGTCGAAGCCGGTCGAACCGGAGGAAATGAAGGACTCGGCAACACCGGTGGCAAGCGCCTGACTGAGCTCCGCGGCTTCGATCTGCACCGGAACCATGCCAGCGAGTTCTGCGATGCGCGCGGTCGCCGCGTTGTAGGCACGGAACTTGATGCCCTTCAGATCGGCGGCCGAGTTCACGTCCTTCTTGGTGTAGAGGCCCTGCGGCGGCCACGGCACCGAATAGACGTAGACAAGGTTGTCGGCATCCAGCGCTTCCGCCACCTTGTCACCGGCGGCTTTCCACAGCTTGTCGGAATCGTCGAACGACGTGGCGAGGAACGGGATCGAAGTCCACACCGTAGAGCGGGTTCTCGTTGGCATGAGCCGAAATCAGCCGCTCGCCGATCGGCGCCTGGCCGGTCTGGACCGCGCGCTTGATATCGTTGCCGCCGAACAGCGAGCCGCCCGGATGGGTGACGATTTCGAGCTTGTTGCCGGTTCCATCGGCGACGCACTTGGCGAACTTGGCGGCATTTTCGGAATGGAAGTTGGTCGCGGGATACGCGAGGGGCATGTCCCACTTTTCGGCGAGGGCCGCCGGCGCTGCAACCGCCGTGAAGGCGGCGGCTACGAGAAACGTACCTGTCCGGATCATCCTCTTACTCCTCTTGGCGACCGTTTCGTTGGCATGCGGGCCGCAGACGGCTAACTGAACCGCGAAGACGCGTAGGGAGCAAGGTCTATATTCGGGCGAGCGCCCGTGACGAGTTGGGCTAACAGTTGCCCGGTGCGCGGTCCGGCAGTCAGGCCGACGTGATGATGGCCGAAGCCGAGATAGGCGCCGCGGAGGCCCGGAACCTCGCCGATCACCGGGATCGAGTCGGTTATGGCCGGCCGATGTCCCATCCATTCCCGGGCCTCACGCCACCGGATACCCGGCAGGGTCGCCTTGATGCCCCTCAGCAGAAGTTCGAACGGGGCCCGCGACGGCGGCGCGCTCAAACCGCCGAATTCCACGAGGCCGGCGACTCGCAGCCGTCCTTCCATGGGCGATGCAACGAACTTGCCCGAGGCGATCATTGCCGGCGCGCGCGGCACGATGTTCGGCTCCATCAGATCGATGTGGTAGCCCCTCTCCAACTCGATGGGCACATCGAGGCCAAGCTTCGCTGCGAGCGGTTTCGACCAGACGCCGGTGGCGATGATGGCCGCTGAACACGGGATGGTTTCACCGCCAGCGCGAACGCCGGTCACGGCGCCGCCCTCGCGGACGATGTCGCTGACCTCGGCCTTGACGATGTGAGCACCCGCTGCTTCAGCGTGGGCGGCAAGATCCTTGACGTAGCGCCCGGGGTCGCCAATCCGGCCGTGGCCGCCAACCGCGGCGGCGAAGCCAAGTTCAAGCGCAAGCGCCGGGTCGTACGCGCGGAGCGCTTCGCCCTCCAGTTCGTCCCACCGGAATCCATGGGCGCGGCGAATGTCCCAGCCGAAGGCATCTCCGTTGAAGTGCGCACGGTCCCGATAAACGAAGACGTAATCGGACGGTACGATCCATTTCTCGGCGCCCGTGCCGGCAGCGAGCGCCTGGTGATCGCCAAGGCTATCGCCGACGAGCGGCGCCAGCGCCGCTGCGATGCGCCGCACTTCCTCGGGCCGGCAGTGCCGAAGGTAGCGCATGAGCCAGGGCGCAAGTTTCGGCAGGTAGCCCCACTTCAGAAAGAGCGGCTGGTTCGGGTCGAGCAGCATCCCCGGCGCCTTGCGGATCAGCCCGGGGGTCGTCACTGGCACGATTGAACAGGAGGCAAGCACACCACCATTGCCATAGCTGGTGCCCTCGCCCGGGCCCGCGCGATCGATCAGGATGACGTCACGCCCGAGCCTTTGGAGCCAAATCGCGGTGGCGACACCAACGATGCCCGCGCCGATGATCGCAACCGGCGGCGTGGCGGAGGCCGCGCTCACGCGATCCACTCCGACACAGGCGCCGCCGCCTCGTCCAGCGGCTGGCAGACGATGTCCACCAAGGTCGGCTCGCCGGCGGCCAGCGCCGCCTTCAGTGCCTCCTCAAGATCCGCGGGATCTTCGACACGCCAGCTCTTCAGGCCGTAGGCCGCCGCGATTGCCGCATGATCGGTGCGGCTGAAATCGACGTTGTAGAAACGCTTGCCGAAGCCGGAGCGCTGACCCGCCTTGATCCAGCCGAAAGAGGCGTTGGAGATGACCACAAAGGTGATCGGCATGCGGTAGCGCGTTGCCGTCTCCAGTTCCCCGACACTCATGCCAAACGACCCATCGCCCATCATCGCAACCGTCTTCACACCGGGCCGGCCGGTATGGGCGCCGATGGAGGCCGCGAGCGCATACCCGAGCGCGCCATGCGCGCGGTTGGAGATGAAGTGCCGCCCGGCCTTGGGCCAGCGGTAGTGTGCCGAGACGTACGGGCATGGAGTCCCTGCGTCCGCGCAGATGATTGCGTCGTCATCGAGCAGCCTTTGCAACGTAGCGACGACGCGCTCGGGCTTGATGGGAACTTCGCCGCTCGCCGCCAGCGGATTGAAGGCCTCAAGCTTCGTCGTCCATGCCGCCTTCGCCCGCGCTGCGCCATCTTGGCTGTGCTCCGGTTGCCGGGTCTTGATTTCGCTGGCAAGCGCCTCCAGCGCGAGGCGCGCATCGGCTGCGATGGCGACTTCCGTCCTGAAATTGGCTCCGATCGCCGCCGGATCGGAATCAAGGTGGATGATCCGTGCGTCACGCGGCGAGCGCCAGCGCTCGGTCGTCACCGAGCCGGCGCGACATCCTACAAACATTACGAGATCGGCCTCGTCGATCACCGCGCGGGTTGCCGGGACGCCGCCATTCGAGCCGACGACGCCGACCGCCAGCGCGTCCGTCTCGGCGATGGCGCCCTGCCCGGACACCGTCGTGGCAACGGGCATGTCGAGCATCGTGGCGAGTTCGTGGAGTGCGTTCATCGCGCCTGCAATGACCGCGCCGCCGCCGCAAACGACCACGGCCTTGCGGGCCGAGAGCAGCGCTTCCGCCGCCGCCGCAATGGACACCTGGTCGGGGGCTGCCGGCTCGGCCGGGAAATGGGTATGGCGCGTGTCGACCCAAATCTCGTCGTCGTCCACCGCCGCCCTCTGGGTGTCGAAAGGCAGCGCCAGATGCACCGCTCCAGGTGTGCCTGTCGTCATTTCGCGGAAGGCGCGGCGCAGCATCGCGGGCAACCGCGTAGCCTGGTCCAGCGAAGCGTTCCATTTCGTGACGGGCCGAAACAGGGCGACCTGGTCGAGTTCGGTCAGCGGGTAACGCCCCCGCGAAGTCGTCGCGACATCGGATGTGATGGCGAGTATCGGGATGGAACTTTCGTTTGCCTCGACGAGGCCGGGCAGAATGTAGGTGGCGCCTCCTCCCGACGGCCCCTCGCAGATGCCGGGCCGACCGGTCACACGCGCGTAGGCATCCGCCATGTAGCCAGCGTGGCGCTCGTCCCGCACGAGCAGGTGGGTGATGCCGTGATCAAGCTGGCGCAGCGCGTCGTAGAAAGGCAGGCTGGTGTCGCCGCACAGGCCAAAAATGTGCTGCGCTCCGTATCCCTGCAACATGCGGACCAGGGCCTCTGCGCCGGTGAGCGTATTCCGGGTTTCCTGGTTCATGGGCCCCGTTTGCGGAAGTGAATGGCGCGGCCGGCCCTTGCCGGAAGCCGGCAGCCGAATGCAGATTGAACCGCCATCAAGGCCGGCATGGCGCCGACCGTCAAGGTGGCTGTTGAGCGGGAAGGCACCCATGAGCCAAGGCAGCAACAGAGCGCGCGGGGGCAAGGCGATTTACGGCGCGTCTGTCGGCATCCTGATGCTGGAGGCGCACTTCCCGCGCATTCCGGGCGACGTCGGCAATGCCACGACGTGGCCGTTCCCGGTCCTCTACAAGATCGTCCGCGGGGCATCGCCGGACCGCGTCGTGCGACGTTCGGCAGAGGGACTGCTCGACAGCTTCATCGCAGCCGCGCGCGAACTGGTGCAGGACGGCGCAGACGGCATCACTACCAATTGCGGTTTCCTCGCCCTCTACCAGGATAAGCTCGCTGGCGCGGTCGGCGTACCCGTCGCCACCTCGTCGCTGATGCAGGTGGCGCTGGTCAATCGCTTGCTGCCCAAGGGCAAGCGTGCCGGCATCCTTACAATCTCCGGCTCGACGCTGACTGCCCGCCATCTGGAGGAGGCAGGGGTGCCTGACGGTACGCCGGTGGGCACAACCGAGGGCGGCCGCGAGTTCACCGAAGCGATCCTTGGCAACCACATGGAGTTGGACGTGGATGCCGCCCGCGCCGACAACGTCGAAGCGGCGCAGGCCTTGGTCGCTGCGAACCCGGACATCGGTGCGTTGGTGCTGGAATGCACCAACATGGTCCCCTACGCGGCCGACATCCGTCAGGCGATCGGACTTCCGGTTTTCTCGATGGAGAGCTTCATCTCATGGTTTCAGTCCGGGCTCAGTCCGCGCGTCTTCCCCTGACGTCAGCGCATGCGCACGCGCGGGGATGCCCGGCCAACCGGCTCTGAGTCGCGCGGCGTCCGTTATGGGCGCTCGTTCTCCGCGGCGCCCTGGTATGTGCCGATTTCGGAAGTCGGCCGAGGCGAGTCAGCGTGGTCTTGCGGCGTTGCTCCCCACCAGTCCGCGCTGCCTGCCACCTACCGCTTGTGCCGCATTCCCCTCGATGTCCCGGCCACGCCTCTTGCATTCAAGCACCTGGCGCCTTGGGCCGACCCGCCGCTCAGTTCAGCAGCGCGTTCGGCAGGAAGAGCGATATCTGCGGCGCGTAGGTCACGATCTGCAAGGTGACGAACATCGCCAGGATGAACCACCAATTGTAGCGCATGACCTCGCCCATCCGACAGTTGCTCACCGAGCAAGCGGTCAGCAGCACCGACGCGACCGGTGGCGTTTGCTGCCCGATGGCACCGTTGAGCGCCAGGATGACGCCAAAGTGAATCGGGTCGTAGCCGAGCGCCTGCACCAGCGGGAGGGTCAACGGGACCGTGAGCACCAGCGCGGCCGAGCCATGCAAAATCGTGCCCAGCGCGATCAGCAACATGTTGATGATGAACATCACCACATAACGATTGTCCGACAGACCGATGACCCAGCGCGCGATCGCCTCGGGGATACCCTGGTTGGCGAGGAACCAGCCGAAGGCGAAGGATGTCGCCACCATAAGCAGCACGATGCCGGTGCGCTTGGATGCCACGAGAAAGATATCCGGCAGTTCGGCGATGGAAATGCGCCGGGTGACGAAGAGGCCGATCAGCAGGGCGGCGAAGACGGCGACCGCGGCCGCCTCGGTCGGCGTAAAGAAACCACCGAGAATGCCACCGAGGATGATGATCGGCAGCGTCAGGCCCCAGACTGCCTTGCGCAATGCCCGGAACACGCGGGCGAGGCTGAAAGGCCCCTCGGTCGGCCAGCCGTAACGCAGTGCAAAGACGTAGCAGGTGAGCGCCAGCATGCCGCCGAGGAGCAAGCCCGGCACGACGCCAGCGACAAATAGCTTGGCGACCGAGACGTCCGCCAGTGCGCCGTAGATGATAAAGGCGAGGCTCGGCGGGATAATGATGGCGATCGACGCCGATGACGAGGTGATTGCCGCTGCGAACGCGCGCGGATAGCCGCGCCGCTCCATCTGCGGGATCAGGATCGTGCCTTGGGCGGCGACATCGGCGACGGCCGAGCCGGAGATTTCGGCGAAAAGCATCGAAGCGCCGATGTTGACCATCGCGAGGCCGCCACGCACAGCGCCGACGACGCTGGCGGCAAGTTCGATCAGGTCTTCGGCGATGCCTGAGCGGTTCATCAACTCGCCGGCGATCATGAACAGCGGCATGGCGATGAAGACGAAATTCTCCATGCCCGCGAACATCTGCAACGGGACGATCGTGAACGGAATCGGTGTGAACGAAAGGAAGAGAAGCGTCACCAGCCCAAGCGCCACGGCGACCGGGAATCCGATGGCGATGAAACCGACAAGGCCGGCGAAGATCATTGCCATCAGTCGATTCCTCCGATGCGCGGTATCTCGCCGCGCAGCACCTTGATGACGTTGTTGAGGCAGACGAGCACGGTGAAGGCGCCGCCGACCGGCATGGCCATGTGGAAGAGGCCGCGCGGGATGGGGATCATCGCGAGTTCGATCGTCATGGCGCTTTCGGCGACCTTGAGGCCGTAGAAGCCGACGATTCCGAAGAAGAGCGCGCAGCCAAGCTGGAGGAAGATGTCGAGCGCCCGCTGTCCACCGGGCGGCAGTCTGTCGAAGATGACGCCGACCGCGATGTGCAACCGCTCATGCATGCCGATGCCGATGACGAGGAACATCATAACCGCGAGCAGCAGCGCGGAGACTTCATCCGTCCACACCAGCGAACTGTTGAGAACGAAGCGGAAGAAGACACCGAGGATCATCGCCCCGGTGATGAAGAAGGCGATGACCAGCGTGACAAATGAAGCGATGCGGACGAGAGCGCGGACGAAGCGATCGTAGAGGTCGAGGATCGGAGCGCCCGACGATGACGGCCGCGCCTCGCTCATGCTGGCGCCCGATTGCCGGTGAGGAATTCGAGCGCCGGGGCGAGGCCGCGCGCCTTGATCGGAACATTTGCGAGGCTGAGCCCCATCTCGACGGCCGCGAGCGTGCCGGTAAGCATCGCTTCGTTGAAATCGCCGAGGTGGCCGATCCGGAAGACGCGTCCCTTCAGTTTCCCAAGACCGTTTCCGAGGGCGACGTTGAACCGCGCCAGGATAACCTTGCGGACTTCGTCGGCGTCGACGCCATCAGGCACCATCACGGCCGTCAGCGAATTGGACCGCTCGGCAACCTTCTGGCAGACGATGTCCAACCCCCATCCTTCCACCGTGCGCCGGGTCGCCTCTGCCAGACGCGCGTGCCGGCTGAACACAGCGTCGAGGCCCTCCTCGTCGAGCAGCATGGCCAACGCTACCCGCAGGCCGACGATCAGGTTCGATGCAGGCGTGAATGGGAAGAAGCCGCCGGCATTGGCGGTCAGCATGGGCGTCCAGTCCCAGTACGCGCGCGGCAGCCTCGCCGACTCATGCGCTTCCAGGGCGCGCGGGCTGACTGCGTTGAAGCTGAGGCCAGGCGGCAGCATCAGCCCCTTCTGCGAGGCGCCGACGGCGACATCCACGCCCCACTCGTCGTGGCGATAGTCGATTGATCCGAGCGACGAGACCGTATCGACGAGAAGGAGCGCCGGATGACCGGTCGCGTCAATCGCCGTGCGAACGGCAAGGATGTCGGACACTGCCCCGGTGGACGTCTCGTTATGGACGATGCAGACCGCACGGATGGCATGTGAACTGTCGGCGTCGAGGGCCGCCGCGATCGCCTCGGCCCGCGCCCCGCCACGCCAATCGCCGGCGATCAGCACCGGATCGAGGCCGAGACGGGTGGCCACCTCCCGCCACAGCGTGGAGAAGTGCCCCGTCTCGAACATCAGAACGCGGTCGCCCGGCGACAGGGTGTTGACCAAGGCCGCCTCCCAGGCCCCCGTCCCGGAGGCCGGATAGATGACGACCGGGTGCTCGGTCTTGAAGACTTGCCGAAGGCCGGCGAGCACGGTGCCGGCGACTTCGGCGAACGCCGCACTGCGATGGTCGATCGTTGGCTCGGAGATGGCCGCTTGAACGCGGTTCGGAACGTTGGTGGGGCCGGGAATCTGAAGGAAGTGGCGGCCGGGGGCGCGCATGGGACCTCAATTGTTTGTTGGTGCCATCCCGCCATCGGCGGCACCTCATGGTTGTTCTACGCCGATGGAAAGCTCTCAAGCATCCGCCGGCCTGCGCAAGCTAAAAATAATTCATTTTGAGCGCAATTTGCGCGCCCAAACTCAGTGCATAAATTAGCCTGACGGAAATTCGTTTGTCATTCTATATGTTTAAAACGTAGGCAGGCCATGGCGACGAATTGAGCGGTTCTGCGACTTGCCACCTTTTGCATTATAAATGATAGTTCCGGGGACAAATCCGGAAAGCGACGAAACATGAAGATTGAGAGCCGGAGCAGGCCAAATGCCGATGGAGGCGACAAGGTCCAGTCGCTGCACGAGTACCTGATCGGCAGCCTTCGCGCCCTGATCGTGCAGGGCGAACTTCTGCCTGAAAGCCGAGTGCCCGAGGTGTCCCTGTGCGAGCGCTTCGGCGTCAGCCGCACGCCCCTGCGCGAAGCGCTGAAGGTGCTGGCCTCTGAGGGCCTCGTCGAAATTCTTCCCAATCGCGGTTCACGGATCACCAAGACATCCATCTCGGACCTGCACGAACTGTTTCAGGTGATGAGCGCGCTGGAAGACCTCGCCGGCGAACTGGCAGCAGCACGGATAACCGACGACGAAATCGCGCACGTCCGCGATCTCCACGAGAAGATGGTTCTTGCCTTCAGCCAGAACGACCGCCCCGCCTACTTCGAACTCAATCAGGCCATTCATGACGCGATCCTCGCCGCGTCGGGCAATGCCGCATTGAGGACTGCGCACCGCGCCATCGCCGGCCGCATCCTTGCCTCGCGCTACCAGGCAAACCTCTCACCGGTGCGCTGGGCCACAGCGGTCAAGGAACACGAAGCGCTGCTGCGCCTGCTCGAACTTCGCCGCGGACCAGAGCTGGGGCGGATGTTGCGCGTCCACATCCTCAACAAGTTCGAGTCGATCCAGCACAACCTTCCCACCGAAACAGCCGCACCGGAAAAGACAAAGACCAGAAGGAACCGAAGCCCATGAAAGCGTTCATCGCATCCAGCGCATGCGCAGCCGTTTTCGCTGCCATGCTGTCGCAGGCCAGTGCCCAGACCGTCATCAAGGCCGGCGTCGAGGCGACCGAGGGGTCGCTCGTCTACGACGTGCTCCTCTTCTTCGAGAAGGACCTCGAGACGCGCACCAACGGCGCGGTCGATTTCCAGATCATCCCCGGCGGACAGCTGGGCAAGGACATCGACGTTCTCAACGGCCTCAAGCTCGGCACCCACGAGATGACGCTGTCGTGCTCGCCAGTGCAGTCCATCGAACCGATGCTGGGCGTCTTCGAAGCGCCGTTCCTGATCACCAACCGCGAACAGGCGAAGAAGGTGGCCTTCGGGCCGGTCGGCGAGAAGATCCTCGCTGGCCTGGGCGAAAAAGGCATTGTCGGCCTGTCGCTGACGGAACTCGGCTTCCGCCAGATCACCAACAACGTGCGCCCGATCACGAAAGCGGACGATCTCAAGGGACTGAAAATCCGCATTCCCAACACGCCGTTCCGCAAGCGGGTCTACGAACTGCTCGGCGCCAACCCGACGCCAATCGCTTTCGGCGAAACCTACGCTGCGCTCCGCCAGGGCGTGATCGACGGGCAGGAGAATCCGCTTCCCTCGATCTACGGCGCCAAATTCAACGAGGTGCAGAAATACGTCACCATCGCCAATTACCTGTTCACACCGTGCGTGCTCATGGCGAGCCCGACCTACTTCAATGCCTGGTCCCCTGAGATTCAGGAGGCCGTCAAGGCGTCGGCGAAAGCAGCGGGAGAATTCTCCTTCGAGCGCGGCGCCGAACTCGACGCCAAGTACATCGACGAGATGAAGAAGACCTCCGAGGTCAACGACCTCGACCCTTCGACCTTCCAGCCGGTCGTGAAGCCGCTATGGGACGAAGTCGGCGAGAAGGTCGGTCCCGACCTGATGGCCGAGGTAATCCAGACCGTCGGCGGCTGAGAACCACCCACCATCATGCCCATGCCGGCCGCGGAGCGATCCGTGGCCGGCTCACGTTTCCAAAGGAGCAACAAAATGGCGCGAAAGCCGAAGTTCTTCAACGAACCCCGCTTGCGGAAGAGGATGGAGGCCGACGGCGTCGACCTTGTGATCCTGCGCGGCAACGATAACTCGAAGTACGTCTCCGAGTTCTTCAACAACGGCGGCACCCTCGCCTACCGTCCGTTCACCGTCTTCTTCTTCCGCGATCCGGCGATCGAGCCGGCCTTCATCGTTCCCGCGGTCGACCTCCATCTTGCGATGGACTCCACGTGGATCGGCGACGTGCGCGCATACGCGATGGCCGAGTTCTTCACCGATATCGACACGCACTTCTACGATGACTTCTTCCAGGCAGCCAAAGCGATCCTGACGGAGCGCAAAGTCAGCGGCATGGTGGTCGGCACCGAGGGCGAGAGCCTTCCCGCCGGTTTTAAAGAGAAACTGGACGCGCTGCTCGACGGCAACAAGATCGTCGATTTTGGGCCGGCGATGGAGCTGGTGCGCATGGTCAAGACGCCGGAAGAAATCCGTCGCCTGAAGAAAGCGACCGAGATCACCGTCAAGGCGCACGCGGACTTCCGCAACGCCATCAAGATCGGCGCGACCGACTACGACCTGTTCCGGATCGCCAGCGTCTCGATGCTCGAGCAGGGCGCGGACGGCGTGAAGTTCATCAACGTCGGTTGCGGACCGAAGACGTCCTACGCCGCGCATGCGCCCTTCCCCGTCGGGCACACGATCGCTCACGGTGATTTCGTCAAGGTCGATATGGGTGCGCTCATCCAAGGGTATGGGGCCGACTTCGTGCGCTCATATTTCGTCGGCACGGCCACGGAGCGGCACCAGGAGATCTGGAAGCGCCTCAACGAGGTGCAGATGGAACTCGGCATGAGCCTGAAGCCGGGCATGACAGGCGGCGAGATCTTCGACAAGGGCTACGCGATGATCTCCAAGTACCTGGAGAAATTCCCGCGCGAGTTCGTCGGCCACGGCCTTGGCGTCGGCTCACACGAGCAGCCACGCATGAACCACGTGAACAAGACCGTGCTCGAGCCCAACACCGCCTACTGCATCGAGTACAGTTACTATCACGACGGTGTTCGCCACCATACCGAGGAGACCTTCCTGGTCACCGACAAGGGCGTCGACTGCTGGACCAAGGATTGCCCGCGCGAATTGATAGTTCCGGTCTAGCGCGGCACCGCTTCTCGTCGCAGACAAAAGCCGCGGGCATTACTGCCCGCGGCTTTTTCTTTTGGCTCGCTTGCGGCAGAACCCGTGGCCCCTGGCAATCTCCTAGGAGAGCAGCAGGTACGGCAGATACGTCACCACTTCGGGCACGAACACCATCAGCAGCACCACGGCGACCATGACGAAGACGAACGGCCAGACCACGACCTTGTCGATCGAGACTTTTGCTATGGACGAGGCGATGTAGAGCTGCAAACCGACGGGTGGTGTTACCGTTCCGATCAGGATCGTGACGATGACGATCAACGCAAACTGCAACTCGTCCAGATTATACAGCTTCACCAGCGGCATGAATACCGGCACGAAGATGAGTAGCGCCGCCGTGCCCTCGATGAACAGCCCCACGACCAGCAGCAGGGCGACGACGATCAGCAGCAGAATGATCGGGCTGGTCGTGATGCCCTGGAGGAAGCCGCCGACGATGAAGCCGAAGCCGTTGATCGTCAGGACGAAGCCGAAGATGGCTGCAGAGGCGAGGATGAACACCGGCACGGCCGTGACTTCGGCCGTCTCAATGAGCAGTGGCAGCAGGTCGCGGACCTTCAGTTCGCGATAGATGAACAGGCCGCAAATCAACCCGTACACACAGGCAATGACTCCGGCCTCTGTTGCCGTCGCCGCGCCGGAGAAGATACCACCCAGGATGATGACAGGCGCCAACAGGGCGGGGAGCGCCGGCGTTATGATCGAAACGCCCTTGTTCCAAGGAATTCGCTCAAGGCGGGGATAGTTCTTCTGACGTGAGATGACAGCAACCGCGCCCATCAGCGCCAGGCCGATGAGCAGTCCCGGTATGACGCCAGCGATGAAAAGTGCTCCGATGGAGAGGTTGGTCAACGCGCCGTAGATGACCATGACGATCGACGGCGGAATGATCGGCCCGATAGTTGCGGACGCTGCCGTGATGCCGGCGGCGAAGCCCGCGTCGTAGCCTTCCTTCTTCATGGTTGGGATGATCATCGAGCCAAGGGCCGCCGCGTCCGCGGATGCCGAGCCGGAGATCCCCGAGAAGAACATGCTGGCGACGACGTTCACCTGCGCCGTCCCGCCATGGAAATGCCCGACGAAGAACTGTGCAACGCCGACCAGACGGCCCGTCAGCCCGGCACGGTTCATGATGACGCCCGCAAAGATGAAGAAGGGCACGGCAAGCAGGGTGAACGAATTGACCGCGCCGAGCATGCGCTCGGCCATCACGTTGATTGGCAGCCCCGACAGGAAAATGCTGAGGATAGACGACAGCATCATCGAACTCGCCACGGGCACGCCGAGAAGCAGAAGGCCCATAAAACTGAAGAAGAGGATCACGAGACCCATGGCGGACGCGCTCTCAAGGATAAGGAGTGGTGGGAACGCCGCTAGACGCGGGGGCGAAACAGGAAGCGCAGCACGAAGATCAGCATGAGAACACAGCCCACCGGCACTGCGAGGTAGAACGCGACCTGCGGAGCCCATTCGATGGTGTAGAAAACCGAAAAGCGGTTTCGCCAGGCCACAAGGATGCCGGAGTAGAGCAAGAAGGCGAAGCAGATCAGGTCCACCACATGGCGGAAGCGCTTGAGGTGGTCCTGCGTCTTGGGGGTAAACTTCTGGATCAGTGCGTCGACGCGGATGTGGCTGTCATGGGCCACCGCAACGGCGGCGCCAATGAAGGTCACCCACACGAAAAGGTAACGCCCGACTTCCTCAGCCCAGGCTTGCGGATTGTTGAAGACAAACCGCAGTACGACCTGGGTGAAGGCAAGAATGACGGCCGCGGCGAGAAAGAAAGCCGCGATCAAACTGAGAATGCGGACGCCCCTGCCATCCGGCAGGGGCTCCGCATCCTGGTTTGTCGGAAGATCGCTCACTTGGTCTCGACGAGGATCTTGATGAGCTTGTCGGAGCCCGGCGCTTTGGTGGATACCTCGTCCCAAAGCGGACGCATCGCGGTCGCCCAGGCCTCAAGGTTGTCCGCCTTCACGACGGTCATGCCCTTCTCCACCATCGTGCCGTAGGCCTTCTCCTCACCGGGGATCGAGACCGTCTTGTCCGTCCAGTCAGCGGCCTCGACAGCAGCGGCGGATATCGCCTTCTTGTCCTCATCCGACAGCGCCTTGAACTTGTCCTCGTTCATGGCGATCACCATGGATCCGAACATCTGGCCGGTCCGCACCAGCGAGTGAGTCACCTCATTGAACTTCATATCGAGGGCGGCCTGTGCCGGGCTGTCGAGGCCGGCGGCGACGCCGGTCTGCATGGCGGTGTACACCTCGCCCCAGGTCACCGGCGTGGGTTTGGCGCCGAGCAGTTCATACATGCGAATCCACACGGTGCTCTCCGGGGAGCGCATCTTGAGACCCTTCATCCCGTCGACTTTGGTGACCGGATCGCCGCGGAAGATCATGTCGCGGAACCCCAGGCCGACATAGGCGAGAATCTCGGAGTTGCTGTTCTCCCGGACGCCGTCGGTGATCGCCTTGCCAAAATCGCCGTGGAAGGCCGTCATGGCATGGTTCCAGTCGCGGAAGATGAACGGCAGCGACGTGACGTTGATGGGCGGATAGACCTTGTCGAGGATGCCGGTCGACGTGACGGTCAGGTCGATGGCGCCCTGGTTCAGCAGATCATATGCCTCACGCTCCTGGCCCAGCTGTGCGGCCGGGAATACCTGGATGGTGATTTTGCCGCCCGTCTTTTCCTTGACCAGATCGGCGAACTTGTTCGCGAGCAGATCGACGGTGCCGCCGACCGCATGGTGATGGCCCATGCGAAGGGTCTCCGCCGCGGCCGGATTGGCTAGCGCCAGCGCCGCACCCATGGCCGTGGCCAGAGAAAGGCCACGCAAACTGATATGCATGTTCATGATGGTTCTCCTACGTTTCGGCCCGCGTTTTCGCGTTTGCCGGAGAGGTTGGTTCGATCAGTACTTCAGCTTCTGCCCGACCACCGGCATCTCGCGCGGCGCAAGACCAAGCGTCAGCAGCCGATAACCCGTGTCGGTGATCACCAGCAGATCTTCGGTGTGATAAGCGTTGCCGCCGTCCTTCAGCACGGGCTCGATGTTGATGACCATGCCGGGCTCGAGCGGAGTCTTGTCGCCAGGGCGGATCATGGGGTTTTCGTGCAGTTCGACGCCGAAGCTGTGCCCGATGTGCGGCATGTGGAACGGCATGTTGTGGCGGGCATATTCTTTCTTGCAGAAGAAGAAGACATCTTCTGCGATAACGCCCGGCTTCATCATGTCGATGGTTGCTGCCTGGATATCGACCAGCGCGGTGTAGACTTCCTGCTGGCGCTTGGTGGGCTCTCCGGCGGAATAGGTGCGCGCGAAATCGCTGGCCCATGCGCCGTAAGTGCCGCCAACGTCGAAGCGGATGACCTCGCCCTTCTTCGGGATCACCGTGCTCGACGCCATCGTATGCGGATGGCCGGTGCGCGAACCGCTGGCGAAGCAGATGAAAAGCGTGCCATCGGCTCCGTTGGTGATGATGTTGGTGGCGATCTTGTTTGCCATGTCGCGCTCGCTGTCGCCGAGCTTGCTGTCTGCCATGGCGTCGAGGATGGCGCGGTGGGTCTGCTTCGTGACGGTCTCAAGGAGCGTGACTTCCTCGTCGCTCTTGATTGCGCGGATGGCCGCGATCTGCTCGGTGGTGTCGACCAGCTTCGCGTTCGGCAGCGCCGCCTTCAACCGCTCATAGGAGGCAGCCGGGATGAACGTCATGTCCATGCCGAGCTTGCCCTTATCGAGGCCGGCGCTCTTCAGCGCCTCGACCAACTTGTCGATCGGGTTGTCGACGAACTCGGTGTAGGTGCGGATGTCGGTGATCCAGCTCTCCTCCCGGGTCAGTGTCTCCTCGATGCTGCACACCACGATGAAGGGCGTCTTGTCCGCCGGCAGCACGGCGAAGGCCTGCCGCGGCCGGATGAGGCCGACAGTCAGGACGAAGGCGCCGCTGACGTAGGCAAAATTCTCCGGGCTCATCGCGACAATGGCATCGAGCCCAAGCTTCCCGGGCAATGCCCGCAATGCAGCTCCGGTGGTTCGTTTCGGCATGAAATTCACGGCAACTCTCCTCGCTCGATAGGGCGCTCCGCGAGCCCCGATGCCCCCAACGATGTCATTTCATCGGCATATTGTCACGAATATCTGCGCAAGTTACGCGTAAATTTCGGACGAGCTGTGCACAATAAATCGACAGACTGACGTCTTGATTGCAGGAGGCCGGCGGTGCCACTACAGGAGTGCTGGGAGGCCAAGGCGAGAATCATGGACATTGCGCGGGAAGACCCGGAAGCCTCGACTCTCGAACGGGCGCTTGAGATGAGCCAGTTCGAACTCAGCCTCGTGGTAGCAAAGAACGCTTTCGAACAATGGGTTGTGCGGTGTGGCGCAGCCGCCGGCGCCAACGGATTGTCGCCACTCGAACTGCTTGTGCTTCACATGATCAGCCACAAACGACGCAAGAAGCGGCTGTCCGACATCAGCTTCGGCATGAAGATGGAGGACAACCACACCGTGTCCTACGCCATAAAGAAGCTGAGCAAGGCCGACCTCGTCCAGAGCGAGAGGGTCGGCAAGGAGACGTTTTACAACGTTACGCCAGTTGGTCACAAACTGATCGAGCGCTATGCGGCCGTCCGCCGACAGTGCCTGATCCAGTCCCTTTCGGTCCTTTCCGATTCCGAACTCGACCTGACGACATTGAGTGACCTCCTCCGCGCGCTGTCCGGATTCTACGAGCAGGCAGCACGACGGGCGGCGGAATCAACACCCTGAGGAAATTCGCCCCATGAACTATCGAGCTCTGGGGCGGCACGCCCTGAAGGTTTCGCCGCTGTGCCTCGGCACGATGCTGTTCGGTCAGGAGACCGATGAAGCCACCGCCGGGCGCATCATCGCCTCAGCACGGGAACGCGGCGTCAATTTCCTCGATACCGCCGATGTCTATCTGCACGGCCGTTCCGAGGAAGTGGTCGGCCGGCTGATTGCCGATCATCGCGACGAATGGGTGCTGGCGACCAAGATGACCGGCCCGATGGGTCCCGGCCCGAACCAGCGGGGCTTCTCGCGCAAGTGGGTGGTCGAGGCCGTGGAAGCCAGCCTGCGCAGGCTCGGCACCGACTACGTGGACATGGTCTACCTGCACCGCGTCGCCTATGGCGAGCCGCTTGACGAACCGATCCGCGCCTTCGCCGACCTCATCCGGCAGGGCAAGATGCGCTACTTCGGCATCTCGAATTTCCACGGCTGGCGCATTGCCGAGGCGTGCCGGATCGCTGACGCGCTGGGGATTGATCGGCCGCTCGCGCTGCAGCCGCTTTACAACATCGTCAGCCGCAACGCCGAGGTGGAACAACTGACCGCCGCCGACTATTTCGGCGTGGGAGTTGTCAGTTACAGCCCCCTCGCCCGCGGTGTTCTCACCGCAAAATACCGGGCGGACGAAGCGCCATCGCCGGATACGCGGGCTGGCCGCAACGACAAGCGCCTCCACGAGACGGAGTGGCGGCCGGAGTTGATCGCCATCGCACAGAAGATAAGCAAGCACGCCGAGGCGAAGGGCATCACCGCGAGCCAGTTCGCCATCGCCTGGGTGCTGAATAACCGCCTTGTCACATCGACAATCGCTGGCCCGCGCACAATGGACCACTGGGAATCCTATTTGACCGCCCTCGACTACACGTTCACCGCCGAGGACGAGGCGCTGGTCGACAACCTGGTTGCGCCGGGCCATGTCTCGACGCTTGGGTATACCGACCCAGGGCATCCCGTCGAAGGCCGCGTGCCGCGAACCGGACCCGCCGCATGAGCCTTCGCGCAATCGCCGCCGGTGTAGCGAGCGGCGAGCACTCGGCGGAAGAGGTGATCGCGTCCGCGCTGGCGCGCATCGCCGAGACCAACCCGGCGCTGAACGCATTCGTCTACGTCGACGCCGAGCAGGCGCTCGCCGATGCACGCGAGGTCGACCGCCGCATCGCCAGCGGCGAAAGGCTGTCGCTCGCCGGTGTCCCGGTCGGGGTCAAGGACACGATCTGGGTAACCGGACAGCAGGTCGCGCAGGGGTCACGGTTGTTCCAGGATTTCCGTCCGACCGAAGATGCCGTCGCCGTAGAACGGCTGCGCCGCAGCGGCGCCGTGATCGTCGGGATGACCAATGCCCCCGAGTTCGCATCGAAGGGACACACCAACAGTCCTCACCACGGACCAACGCGACACCCGCTCAATCCGGCGCTCACGCCGGGCGGCTCGTCGGGCGGCTCCGCTGCTGCGGTGGCATCGGGCATGGTGCCGCTGGCGCTCGGCACTGACGCCGGCGGCTCCACCCG
Source organism: uncultured Alphaproteobacteria bacterium (assembly GCA_963798195.1). Lineage (GTDB taxonomy): Bacteria > Pseudomonadota > Alphaproteobacteria > Rhizobiales > Kaistiaceae > CAVSRC01. Next base: position 151,639 of record CAWCSF010000005.1, read on the forward strand.
CCGGCCGGCCGCGCATGTCGGGATTTGCGGCTTCAAGCCGACGTTCGGAGCCATCCCCTACGGCCGGGGATTTCCCGAGCCGCCAATCTTCGTCTCCGTAATTGGGCCCATGGCGGAGACGGTAGATGACATCGCCCTCGCTTTCGAGGCGACCGCAGGCATGGACCCGCGCGATCCGGATTCGATGGATGTGCCGCCGCTCACCGCCTCAGCCTTGCGGGTAGCCTACAGCCCGCTGTTTGGCATGAATGTGCCAATCGACAGCGATGTTGCCGACGCGACCGAGACGGCCATCGCGCGCCTGGCGTCGTCTGGGATGACGATCGTCCGGAAGGATCCGCAGTGGCCGACAGGCGCATCGGAAGCCGCCCTGATGGCGATGCATTTCGCCGGACTGGCCGTGATCTACGGAAATGCGTGGAAGCGGACCCCGGAGCTCTTCGATCCGGAAGTCGGCGCGCAGGTCGAGAAAGGCTTCGGCATCGCGGGAACGGAGGTCGCCGCGGGGCGGCTGCTGGCCTACGAGATCGCGGATATCGCAGCGCGTTTCTTCGATGACGTCGATATCCTCATCGGCCCGACGACGCCTTGCGTCGCATGGCCGATCGAGGAGCCTTATCCGCGCGTCATCGGAGGCCTGGAAGCACCGCCGCGCGGTCACGCGATGTTCACGCCTTTTTTCAACCACGCTGGAACGCCTGCCCTGTCGATCCCCTGCGGCCACGGCCGCGACAACCTGCCGGTGGGATTGCAGATCGTCGCGGCACGTGGAAACGACCGCATGCTTCTCGACTTCGCGAAAAAGGCCGAGGCGATCCTCGCCTGAGCGCTCGCCCGACTAGACGGCGGCGATGATGCCGATCTCGATCTTGAAGTTCGGGTTGGCAAGCGGCGTGCCGATGCAGGCCCGCGCCGGCGCCTGCCCGCTCGGCACCCACGCGTCCCACACGGCGTTCATATCCGCGAAGTAGCGCATGTCTGTCAGCCAGATCGTGGCCGACAGGAGCTTAGACCTGTCGGAGCCGGCAAGCTTCAGCAGGCGGTCGATCTTGGCCAGCACCTGATTGGTCTGCGTGGTGATGTCGGCGGCCGCATCGTCGGGCACCTGCCCGGCCAGATAGACCGTGCCTTGATGGACGACGGCCGCGCTCATCCGCGCATTGGTTTCGTGACGAGTGACCATGGCATTTACTCCCGTGTCGTAAGAATGGCTTTGCGTTAGGCGGTTTCGGTCTTCAGACCGGCGACGAACTGTTCCTGCGTCATCGCCTTGCTCGGGTTGCGGCCGCGATCCCGATAGTAGCCGCGGTATGGATCGTATACCTCGAAGATTCGCCGCAGTTCGTCCACCGCCTTGTCGTGCAGATCGACCCGCAGATCGATATCCGGGTAGTCGTAGTCGCTGAACACGATCAACGCCGCCGAACGCTCGGTCACGTGTCCGTTGCCACCGACCTGCCCGCCGGAATCGCGGCCATATTCGAGCCCTCGCAGCAATCGCTGTTCCAGACTCGCATCCGGCTCCGACTCGAAGCCGTCGGCGATTGCTTCGACCACCTGCGGTCCGGCAAGCACATTGCCGGTTGCGATATAGCCGTCACCGACCTTGTGCCCCGACCATTTCCGCGTGCCGGGACCAGTGTAGGCAACAGCCGTACCTTCGCGATCAATGAGCCCGATCTGGCGGTAGTCGGCATCCGGATCGTTGGCTTTCAGTGCCTCCAGCACGTAGTCGGCGGAAAAACCCTGACTCAGCAGGCGCAAGGCCAGCGAATTGTTGCCCTGATTGACGTAGGCCTGGGTGATGGTCACGCCTGTCCGGCTGCGGATGCCGTTGCAGTAGAGACCAACGGAAATGGAATAGGTCGCGACGCCGATGCCTAGGCGGCCGGTGCGCGGGCAGCGCCCGAGGATGGTGTAGGTCATGGATGCGGGTCTCCGCTGTGGGATGAAAAATCGGTTGGGTCAGTCGAGGCGGATGCAGGCGGCCCAGTGATCGGGGCCAACCTGTTTGTGAGGCGGGAGGACTTCGGCACAGGCGTCGATCGCCATAGGGCAGCGCGTGCGGAAAACGCAGCCGGACGGCGGAGCGGCTGGGTTAGGGAGGTCGCCCTTCAGGATGATGCGCGTCCGCTCGCGCTCTAGCTTCGGGTCAGGTACCGGAATCGCTGACAGCAGCGCCCGCGTGTAGGGATGCGACGGATTGGCGTAGAGTTCCGCCTTCGGCGCGTACTCGACAATCTTTCCGAGATACATCACCGCCACCCAATTGCTGATGTGGCGCACGATGCTGAGGTCGTGCGAGATGAACAGGTAGGTCAGCCCCATCTCGCGCTGAAGCTTCTGGAGCAGGTTCACGATCTGCGCCTGAATGGAAACGTCGAGGGCGGAGACCGGCTCGTCGCAGACGATGAGGTCCGGTCCGACAGCAAGCGCGCGGCAGATAGCGACCCGCTGCGCCTGACCGCCGCTCAGTTCATGCGGGAAACGCTCGGCGAAGGACGGCTCGAGGCCGACCAGATCGAGAAGCTCGCGGATGCGCTTTGGCCGCTCGGCTCCCCGATGAAGGCCGTGGATATCCAGCGCCTCGCCGATCAGATCGCCGATCGGCATGCGCGGATTGAGCGATGCCATCGAGTTCCTGGAAGATAATCTGCGCCTTGCGCCGCGTACGTCGCATGCCGCCACGTCCCAGCGAGCCGAGATCGACGCCGTCGAGGATGATCTTTCCTCCGGTCGGCCGCTGGAGCATCAGAACCGCGAAGCCAAGCGTGGACTTGCCACAGCCCGATTCACCGACAATTCCGAGCGTGCTGCCGCGTGGCACCTCGAAACTGACGCCGTCGACTGCCTTGATCGCGCCGGTGCCATGCACGCCGGTCGCTGCGAAATGCACCCGTAGATCTTCAACCCGCAGGATGGGCGCAGCCGCATTCATGGCCGGTCTGTCCGCCAATGCGACCGGAGGTCGGCAAGGCAAGTCGCCCTGTGCCCAATGGAGATTTCGCGGACAGGAGGGGGCATTTCCTGACAGGCCTCGACGGAAACACGACAGCGCGGCAGGAACGGACAAAGGGTGATCGGCTCATCCAGCCGCGGAGGCATTCCCTCGATCGGCGTCAGCTGTCCGTCCGAGCGGCCATCCACCCGGGGCGTCGATGCCATCAGGCCAAGGGTATAGCCGTGGCTCGGCTTGTCGAAGACTTCGTCAATCGCGCCCGTTTCGACAATACGCCCCGCATACATGACGTTCACGCGATCGCACATGCCGGCAACCACACCGAGATCATGGCTTATCCAGATCACGGCAGTGCCCATGTCGTGCTGAAGCTTCTTCACCAGTTCGATGATCTGCGCCTGGATGGTGACGTCGAGCGCGGTCGTCGCCTCGTCGGCGATCAGTAGTCGCGGATGACACGAGATGGCGATGGCGACCATGACGCGCTGGCGCATCCCTCCGGAGAGCTGGTGCGGATAGGTATCAAGCCGCTTCTCGGCAAGTGGAATGCCGACCATCTCGAGAAGCTCGATCGCGCGCTTCCGCGCTTCCGACCGGACCATGTTCTGGTGCCGGCGAAGAACCTCGGTCAGTTGCCGACCGATGGTCAGAACCGGGTTCAGGGATCGCATCGGATCCTGAAAGACCATCGCGATCCTCGAGCCGCGAATGTCCCGCGCCTCGGCTTCGCTGACGTCAAGCAGTTCCGTACCCTCGAAGGATAGTTCGTCAGCAGTAACGCGACCCGGCGGTTGTGGCACCATGCGCATGATGGAAAGCGCGGCAACGCTTTTACCGGAACCGCTTTCCCCGACAACACCGAGTACCTCCCCCTCATCCAGGTCGAACGAGATGCCCTGCACTGCCCTCACCCGGCCACGGTCGGTCGCGAACTCGGTCTGCAGGTTGCGGACGCGCAGCAAGGTCATGCGGGCCCCTCCGTACTCGATTTCCTGCGCCGGTCCGTACGCCACGAGCGTGGATCAAGCGCATCGCGGACACCGTCGCCGATGAAATTGATGCTGAGCACACACAGCATGATGATGATGGCCGGACTCAGGAACATCCACGGCGCCTGGCCGAGATAGTTGCGCGCGTCGCTGAGGTCGCGTCCCCAGCTCGGCGTCGGCGGAGGCGCGCTGAGGCCGAGGAAGGCCAGCGACGCCTCCGCCACCACCGCGGCGGAGAACACGATGGTCATTTGCACCACGATCGGCGAAACGATGTTGCGCAGGATGTTGGAGAACATGATGCGCAGCGGCCCGGCACCAAGCGCCGTGGCCGCGCGCACGTAGACTTCCTCGCGCGCCGAGAGCGTGCTGCCCCGCACCATGCGGGCGAGTACCGGAATCTGCACGATCCCGAGCGCGAGCACGACATTGCGAACGCTGGGGCCGAGAAGGCCAACGACGGCAATGGCGAGGAGCAGCGGCGGGAAAGTCAGGAAGGCATCCATCAGCCGCATGATCATATTGTCGACCCGGCCACCGACGAACCCGGAGATAAGCCCTATCGGCACGCCGAAAGCGAGCGAGAAGACGACGACCAGAATGCCAACCGTGAGCGACAGACGGCCGCCATAGAGGAGGCGCGAAAAGACGTCCCGGCCGAAATAGTCGGTACCGAGGAAGTGCTCCAGGCCCGGCGGTTGCAGCTTGGCGGCAAGGCTGATCTTAGCCGGGTCGTAGGGTGCCAGCATCGGCGCCAGCGCCACCAGGATGCCGATAATCACCAGGCAGACGAGACCCGCGAGCGCCACGCGATTGCGCCTGAACTGGCGGAATGACAGGTCCACCGTGCTTGGTGCACGGGCTGGCGCGACACGGACAACATTGTCGGCGGTCTTGGCCGCGCTTGCGCTCATCGGTCAGTATCTGATGCGCGGATCGAGAAACGCATAGAGCATATCGGCGACGATGTTGGCCATGACGAAGAAGCCGGCGACGATCAGCGTAAAGCCCTGCACCACGGGGAAATCGCGGTTCACGACCGCATTCAAGACGGCGGAGCCGATGCCAGGAATGGCGAAGATGTACTCGATCGTCACCTGGATGCCGATCATGTAGCCGAACTGAATGGCGACCATGGTTACAAATGGGATGAGCGCATTCTTGAGGGCATGAACGAAAACCACCGTCGATGGCATCAGCCCTTTGGCACGCGCCACGCGAATGTATTCCTGGCTGAGCACGTCGATCATGCTGCCGCGCAGAAGGCGTGTGAACACGGCAGTCTGCAGAGTGCCGAGCGCCACCGCCGGAAGAATGAAAGGCGCGAAATTTCCCCAGAAACCCTCGCGCTGACTGCTGCCGATACCCGTGATTGGCAGCCAGTCGAGCTTGATCGAAAAGACGTAGATGAGGATCAACGCCAAGGCGAAATTGGGAATGGCGAAACCGGCTACCGTGTAGCCGGTGCAGAGATAGTCGATCCAGGTATTTCGCTTGAGGGCCGCCAGCATGCCGAGCGGCACCGACACCAGCAGTGCAAATGTCATGGCAGCAACCGCAAGGGCGAGGCTGATCGGCAGCGTCTGCGCCAGCAACTGCGTCACCGGCTGATTGAGTCGGAAAGAACGGCCGAGGTCTCCGCGCAGGATCTTGCCGAGCCACAGGCCGTATTGAACGACCAGTGGCTTGTCGAGATTGAACTCCTGACGCATTGCCTCGACCGCTTCCGGTGAGGTCTGGGTGCCCAGCATGATCTGCACCGGGTCGCCCGGAGTCGCACGCGTGATGCCGAAGATGGTCAGCGAAACCACGAACAGCACGAGCGGTATCTGAACGATGCGTCTGAAGAGATATCGAAGCATCTAGCCGTCCGTTGCTGTCACGTGGTCGCCTGAATCAGCTCCAGTACACCGTGTCCATCGCTTCCACGTATTCCTGCGGAGACGGATTAAAGCCGGCAAGACCCTTGTTGTAGACGCGGATCAGGTTGGAGTTCACGTGGTAGATTATCGGGCATTCCTCGAGGGTCATGTCGACAATCTGATGGTAAATCGCCTCGCGTTTGCCAGGGTCGAGTTCCTGGCGGGCGCCGTCTAGAAGCGCATCCATCTTGGGGTTGGCGTAGCCGGTGGCTGATCCCTTCGAATGGAGGAACCACCAGACCGTGGCATCCGGATCCGGCGCGACGAGGGTGATGTCCTCAAGCACCTGTTCGTACTTCCGGTTAAGCCAGAGGTTGTTGAAGCCGCCGATATCGAGGTTCTTGATCTTGTAGGTGATACCGATCTGGCTGACCATCGCCGCTACCAGCTCGAGTTCCTTGCGCAGCCAATCCTTGTCGCTGGTCAGCACCTCCACCTCGTAGCCAGAAAGTCCGGCCTGCTTGATGAGGTCCTGCGCCTTCTGAAGATCGCCGTTCTTTGGGTACTTCAGCAGGTGATCGCGGTACCCCATGTAGCCAGCCGGTATCGCGTTGTCCGTCGGGGTCGCCTCCCCGTAGTAGATTTCGTTCGCAATCGCCTCGCGGTCGACGACGTATGAGATCGCCTGACGCAGGGCTTTCGCCTGGAAAGGCGCGTCAGGCATGTTGGCAATGTTGAACATCTGGTAGTCCCACGCCCAGCCGGGGGTGGAACTGACCACGAGGTCGCTGTTCTTGCGCGCGTCGCCGACCTGCTGCGCGTCCGGGTGAGTGATGAAGTCGAACTCTCCCTTTGCCAGCGCCTGCAGGCGGGTCGTCGAATCTGGCACCGCGCGATATACGATCTTCTCGAGCTTCGGCTTGTCCGGTTGCCAATAATCCGGGTTCTTGGCGAGGATAATTTCGGAGCCGCGCTTGGACTCGATCATGTAAGGACCGCTGCCGACCGGCGTCGCGCTATAAGCGTCGTTGCCCATCTCCGTGTGTGCCTTGGACGAGATGACCAGGCCGCCATACCCCATGGTGACGCCCGGGAAGGCGCCGAAGGGCTGCTTGGTCTTCACCTCGACGACATACTTTCCGTCGGTCTTGACGGAGTTGATCGGGAAGAGCGCGGTGCCCACCTGGAAGCTCTTGGAATCGAGGTGGAACTGCCACGTGTAACGCAGGTCCTCGGCGGTGATCTCGCCGTATCCCTTCTGCCACTTTACGCCCTCGCGCAGCTTGATACGCCACGTCAGCGGATCCGGATTGGTCCAGGCCTCGGCGAGCAGCGGCTCTATCGTACGGTCGGCATAGTTGATCAACACCAGGCCGTCGAAGAGCTGATATGCGATGATCCCACCCTGGATGTCGTACCGGATGACCGGGCTAAGGTTGCCGAAGTCGCCTCCGAAAATGCCGACATTGAGATCTTTCCTGCCTTGGCCGATCGCTGGGGCGACGCCGGTGCCCAGCGTCAGCGCGCCGAAGGTTGTGGCAAGTCCCGTGTTAAAGCCCCGCCGCGTCACGCCGGAGGAACGTTGTGTGCGATGTGCCATGCCGATTTCCTTTCCCGTGTTCGTGTGACAGTCCAGTTCCGCGCGTCCCGCGCGGGAATTCGTCCGCAGCCTAGAAGCCCCGATCGTGGGTCATCAGACCGTTGTCGACGATCTGATGGAGAAGGGTGACGATGCTTGTCTGGACGGCGGCATTGGTGCCGTCGACATAAGGGATGAGCGTCGCATAGGCGCCGTCCAGCGCACCACCGCGCAGGCTGGCGTAGAGAAGCTCGCGCTCCATCTCGACGTCGTGGAGGAGCGACGGCTTGTCGAGAAGACCGCCGAGGGCAGCCGCCAGGGCATAGCCGCCCCAATTGGATACCGCGCAGAAGATGAGGTGATCGCAGCGCGCTACCGTAGCCACGCCCGCGCCGCAGGGGCAGCGGCATTTGCGGCCATAGGGCTGCACCTTGTGGACGGCCTCGATGATGTTGCCGCAGCCGATCTCGTTTCCGCCATCGCCGATGCCGATGGTGAGCACGCCCTTCTCCGCAGCCAACTCGGCCAGATAATGGGCATTGGCCATGTCGCTGTCGGGTCGGCCCGTGCCCATGATCGAATGGAAGATGCCTTTTTCGTTGGGACCGCCCTTCTCGACGAAGACGATCGCCGCCGGCTTGAAGCGGGCGAAGAGGTCCGCCGCCGCTTTCTTGCCGGCCTCTGCGCCGAGCGGAAACGACACGGCAAGCGCACAGCCGCCGCGCTGGGCAAAGAGACCTTCATCGACGACCATGACGCCCGCCGCTTCCGTGCACGCGACAGTGGACGGCAGATTGCGCTCCTCGCCCACCATGACTGGCTTGCCGCCAAGGCCCAGATCAACCGCGCGCGCGATGGCAGCGGCGCCCATCGGACCGTCGGTCTCACCCTTCGGCAACCCCGGCGGCGTACCAGCGCCGGTAACTACCAGGACATGGTCGCCCTTTTTCACGCGACTGATCAGCGCCTGCGCAGCGCGGAATGTCATGGACCCACCAGCGGCCTTCCGCGCGGCGTCGTAGAGCGGCGTCGTCACGCCACGCGGCAATCCGCCGCCGAAAGCGCATCTCAACCGACACGGCGCGGTCAATGTTATCGCCAGTGATTTCGTCGATGGGCACGAGGACGTACTCCTAAAAGCCGCGTTTGAATCCCGCGATGGTTCCGTTACGCACGATACATGCCAGCATGGTCACAAGCGCGTATTGAACATCGGCGGGCATTCCATCGACCGCCATGACATGACGGCCGGTCGAGCCGTCGACCCCGTGCGCGGTGACGCAGGCATCGAGCATCCGCTTTTCGATTTCGGCCGTGTGCATCAACTCAGGCCGCCCAACCAGCGCGGCCAGCGCGGCTTCGATTCCATACGCGCCCCAGTTGGAGGTGTTGGCCGCAACCAGAACATCGGTTGCAACGCGCGTGCCCACCTTTTCGCCATTCGGCTTGTGCTTGTGCACGGCGTCGAGAATCTTGCCAAAGCCGATCTCGTTTCCGTTGTCGCCAACGCCGAGCGTTGGAATATTCGCCGCGGCGGCGAGATCGAACAGATACTCGGCGCGACCGCGCAGCGGCGTCGTTGGCGTTCCGGTCGAGGTGCATGCAACACCCTGTGGGTTGGGCGCCAGCTTCTCGATCGAAATCATCATCGCCGGAGCGAACTGCTCGATGTAGGACCTGGCCTGCGTCTCCGCCGCTTCTCCAGATGCAATCGGCAGAACCGCGGTCGTGTACGGCGTCTTGGCCACCAGGCCGGGATCGCGGATGCCCAGGCCAGCGGCCAGCGCTGTCGCCTCCACATTGGCGACGTAAGGCTCGTCGGTGAGGAGGATCGGGATCGCACCGGTCGCCCCGTAGATGGCGACCGCCAAAGCCGCAACGCCAGGCGGGCCGTCGGTTTCACCGGCCGGCAGAAACTGAGGATCGCCGGCGCCGGTCACGATGAACACGACCTTCCCGGGACCAAGTACCTTCAGGATTTGCCGCGCGGCCAGCATAGACAGCGGGCCGCCACCTTGGGCGGCGCAAGCTGCGTCATAGAGTTTTGAGATGACGCCACGCGAGGAGTTGGAGATGCGGGCCTCGACCGTGACCAGCCGGTCGATATTGAGGCCGATGTTGGTGGCCTGCTTCTCCGTAAGTTCCATTGGGCCGTTCACCTCTCAGCAAGCGAAGGAAGACCGGAAGCCCGATCGAGCACTTCCAGGCGTCAGTGAGTTCAGGCCGGATTCCCCCGTCTCAAGATTCTTCCGAACGATATTTCCGAGAAGCTGCACGCAAGCCATCGAGCTTTCGCCATCGAGTCCGTCGACGACGAAATCCGTGGTGCAATACATCGCTTCGAGACCACCATTATCGAGGCAGGCGCGCAGTATGCGCTCCTCCAGTGCGGGCGAATGCATGAGATCGGCGCGCTTCAGCAGGAAGGCGAGACACGCCTCGATGCCATAGCAACCCCAGTTCGACATCATGGCCGGGAGGACGATGTCGGTCTTGGTGACCGTCGCCATTTCCGCGCCCTTCGGCATGACCTTGGCCACGGTATCCCAGATCGTGCCGAAACCGATCTCATTGCCGTGATCGCCGATGCCTATCGAGAAGATCTTGTTCTTGTTGGCGCGGTCGACGACCTCGGAGATGTCGATGCAGCCGTAGAACAGCGCGTCCTTCCCCTGGAGCGGCAAAGCAGTCGCGGAGTGGACGATGCCGTTCTTGCCGGGGCCGAGGCGCTCGGCACTGATCACCGCCTTCGGCTTCATCTCGGCATAAATCTTGTCGACCCACGCACTCACCTTGGACGCGTCGGTCGGCGCCAACGTCATCGCGGCCCCGAGGTGGCGATCACGAGCTTCCTCAAAGGTTTTCACCATGAGACCGCCCGCCTCGCTTGACGCGACGATCGGGTCGGCGTGGGCTTCCTCGTTGACGAAAACCGGCACGACACCGAGCCCGCGATAAAGGATGCGGGCAAGCGCCGCGGCTCCGGGAGGGCCATCGCTCTCGCCTTTCGGCATGGTCGGGGCATAGCCCGCACCCGTGAGGACGAAGACGGTGTCGCCCTTCTTCAAAACTTTCTTGAGGCCTTCAGCGGCCAGCATCGACAGTGGACGGCCACCTGCCGCCTTTCGCGCCGCGTCATACAGAGGCTGCAGGATGCCATGCGGCATGCCGCGATTTTTAGCCTCGATGGTGATGAGCTTGTCTACCGCTTCGCCAACGATATCAGGCATCCGCATTTCCCCCTGTGCAATGTGAGAAGTTGATTCTCTTATGGGTGATCGCACAAATACAAAAAACGCATTGCTTTGATACCGTTTCGGCATCAGTCTCGGCAGGCGCATTTTCGAGGTGCTCCGATGAACAGTCGTATCGCGCGCTATTTCATGGCGATTGCCCAGCACAAATCGATGCGGGACGCGGCCGAGGCGCTGCGTGTCGCGCAGCCGGCACTAAGCCGAGCGGTCATGAACATTGAACAGGATTTCGGCCTGGCGCTGCTGGAACGCCACGCGCGCGGCGTCAACCTCACCGCCGCCGGTGAGATATTCCTGCGGTACTGCCGCGACGATCTTAGCCAGGACGAGCATCTGCGCATCGATATGGACGCGCTGAAAGGCCTGAAGCGCGGCACAGTACGCATTACGGCAGTCGAAAGCTTTGCCCGCTCGCTCCTGCCACGTGTGATCAGCAGCTATTGGAAGAGGCACCCCGACGTAGTTTTCGAAGTAAAAACAGATGCTTCCGACCATCTGACTACGGCCGTTCGGGAAGTGGAGACGGACATCGGGATCACGTACAATTCGTTGATGGCGCCCGGCATCGACGTGCGCCTGCAGGTTCGCGAGCCGCTGGTCGCACTGGTTTCGGCAAAGCATCCGCTGGCATGCGCCAAGTCGATCACCATGAGCGACGCTGCCGCCTTTCCCGCCGCACTGACCACGAAGACGTCACGCAGCCGCTTCCTCGTCGACGAAGCGTGCCGCAAGGAGCGAGTCAGTCTCTTCCCGGTCATCGAGAGCAACTACATCGAACTGCTCACACGACTTGTCGAGGAGAGTCTGGCGGTGACCTTCCTGTTGCGGCACTCCGCCATCGACTTGATCGAGGCTGGCAAGATCAAGCCTGTTCCGGTTCGCAACGCGCTCATGAAGCGGGGATCGATCGAAATCATCACCCGCGCCTCGCGGCCGTTGTCGCCGGCCGGAGAGGAGTTCATCAAACTTCTCAGCATCGAATTGTTGCCGAACCGGTCGATCGCCCGCCACTAGCGCCAGCTCCCTTCCGTGCCGCCATGTGTGCGGTCGTGGTATTGTCCGCCATCGATTTTAGCCACCGGAGGAAACCAACCATGCAGAAGGCAATTGCTGTTCTCCTGCTGCTGCTCGCCGGAGCAGCGCCTGCCTTCGCGACAAGCGGCCCCGGCTGCCTTGTGGTGGTCAACGTGGCGTCATGGGATGCGCTGAACATGCGCGGCGCGCCTGCTGCGTCAGCAGCGATTGTCGACGTGCTCGTGCCCGGACGGCACGGCATCATCCACCTCGATGCGTCCTGCAAACCGCTGAGCGCCGCTTGGGGCAGCCGGTGGTGCCCGGTGACCCATTACAATGGCGACCGCACGACCAAGGGATGGGTCAAGGCGCGCTACGTGCGCGACAGCGACTGCCCGTAGCGCCACGGCGCGGCCATTTGCATGCTGGACCGCCGCTTTCGGCCGCCTGCCGCGCATGCTAGGTGAGCGCGCAACCGTATGCGCGAGGCAGGCAGAGCATGGCGACTGAGCAGACGAACCAGTTCCGCATCGCGGCGATTGGCGGCGACGGCATCGGACCGGAAGTGGTCGCGGCAGCGGTAGAGGTGCTCGACAAGCTGTCTGAAGCGACCGGCTCATTCGGCCTCTCCTGGACCAACCTCGACTGGAACTCGGCGCGTTATCTAAAGACTGGCGCGTACCTGCCCGACGACGCACTCGACCAATTGCGCACGCATGACGCCATCCTTTTCGGCGCGGTTGGCAGCAAGGACGTTCCCGACCACGTTTCGCTATGGGGCCTGCGCCTCGCCATGTGTCAGGGCCTCGACCAATACGCCAACGTGCGCCCGACCCGCGTCCTGCCCGGCATCGAAAGCCCGCTCCGCAACGCCGAGGGGCTGGACTGGGTGATCGTGCGCGAGAACTCGGAGGGCGAATATTCCGGCCAGGGCGGACGCAGCCATCGCGGCAAGCCGCACGAGATCGCCACCGAAGTTTCGATCTTCACGCGTCGCGGCGTCGAGCGCATTCACCGCTTCGCCTTCGAGCTTGCGCGCTCGCGTCCAGACAAACACCTGACCCTGGTCACGAAGTCCAACGCGCAGCGCTTCGGCATGGTTCTGTGGGACGAAATCTTCCGCGAGGTCGCGCGCGACTATCCCGATGTCCGCACCGACCGCGAGCTGGTTGACGCCATGACCATGCGCATGGTCGGCCGGCCGGGCAGCCTCGACACCATCGTCGCCACCAACCTCCACGCCGACATCCTCTCGGACCTCGCCGCCGCGCTCGCCGGCAGTGTCGGCATCGCGCCAACCGGCAACCTCAATCCGGAACGCCAGTCACCTTCGATGTTCGAGCCGATCCACGGCTCGGCGTTCGATCTCGTCGGCAAGGGCGTCGCCAATCCGATCGCGACATTCTGGAGCGGCGCCATGATGCTGGAACATCTCGGTCAAGCGAAAGCAGCGAGCCGGCTGATGAATGCGATCGAGGCCGTGACAAAATCAGGCCCTCGGACGCCCGATCTAGGCGGCGCGGCGAAGACGGCTGACGTCACCGCGGCCGTCTGTCGCGCGATTGAGGAAGCCGGCTAGCAGACCGACCGGTAGCGGGCAATCGCCGTCGACAGCACCTCGTCCATCGGGCGTTTCGCCCAGTCGCTGGACAAGACTTCGACTTCGCAGGGACCGTCGAAGCCCAGAGCCTCGACCGCAGCACGCAGTTTCGGGATCTCGATGACGCCGTCGCCCATCATGCCCCGCCCGTTCAGCATGTCGGTGGTCGGCACGAGCCAATCGCAGATATGGAAGGCGTGCAGCCGCGCGCGTCCCATGCGCTCGATCTGCGCGTAAACCTCGTAGTCCCACCACACGTGATAGACGTCGAGCGCAACGCCAAGGCCGCGCGAGCGATCCGGATCGAGTTCGTCGCAAAGATCGAGCGCTTGCCGCAGCGTGTTCATGGCGCAGCGTTGCGCCGCCGTCATCGGATGCAACGGCTCCAGCGCCAACGGCATCTTCGCCTGCCCGGCGTACTCCAGCAGCGCCGCCAAGCCATCGCGAATCTGCGCGCGCGCGTCGGCGATATCGTTCGATGGTTCGATGCCTTCGCGATTGAACTGCGGGAGTCCGCCGGCGACGATGACGAGGCACGGCGCACCGAGGGCGACGGCTTCATCGACCGCGCGACGGTTGTCGTCGCGCACCTCAGTTTTGTGCGCTGAATCCGTCGGAAACAGCCCACCCCGGCAATAGCCCGAGAGGCTGAAGCCGCCATCGCGCAATGCTCTCGCGGCACGGTCGACTCCGGTCGCCTGCACCTGGTCACGCCAAGGACAAACGATTGAAATACCGTGCTTTTTCGACGCCTCAAGAATATCGAGGAAATTGCCTTGAGCCCGCACCGTGCCGGTATTGAGCGAGAAATGGCGAAGGTCGCGGTCCGCTGCGAGATCGCGCATATCAGCTGATGCCGTGGGTGGCGAGAACCAGCCGCATGCGCGCCGCGGCGCGTTCCGGATCGACGATCAGTTTGGCCTTGTCGGCCAGCCGGAGAATCTCCGACAGATGGGCGATGGAGCGCGCGCTCTCCTGTCCGCCGATCATCGTGAAATGATCCTGGTGGCCATTGAGCCAGGCGAGGAACACAACGCCGGTCTTGTAGAAGCGCGTCGGCGCTTCAAACACGAGGCGCGACAGCGGGACCGTCGGATCGAGGATCGCGCTGAAAGCCTTGGCATCGCCCCGGCCAAGTGCGGACAGCGCCGCCGATGCAGCCGGCGCGATTGCATCGAAGATGCCAAGCAGAGCGTCGGAGTAACCCTTGTCGTCGCCGCGGATGAGATCAGCAAAGCTGAAGTCGTCACCGGAATACATGCGCACGCCCTTCGGCAGCTGGCGACGCATCTCCACTTCCCAGGCGGCGTCGAGCAGCGAGATCTTGATGCCGTCGACCTTGTCGGCATGGGCGCCGATCGCCTCGAGCGCCGTCGCCATCGCCGTGCGCGGATCGGACGAGCCCCAGTAACCGGCAAGCGCCGGATCGAACATCTCGCCGAGCCAGTGAATGATCACCGGCTCACGCACCTGGCCGAGCAGGCGGTCGTACACCTTGAGGTAGTCATCCGCCGAGCGCGCGACGCGCGCCAACGCACGACTTGCCATCAGGATGATCGGCGAATCCGCCGCCTCCACCGCTTCGATCTGCTCTTCATAGGCGCGGATTACGTCGTCGAGGTTCCTGGCAGCAGCCGGATCGAGGTGATCGGTGCCGGCGCCGCTGGCAAGCATCCGATGCCCCGCTGCTTTTGCGGCGGCGGTCGACCGGCGGATCAATTCCAGCGCGCTCGGCCAGTCGAGGCCCATGCCGCGCTGCGCTGTATCCATCGCCTCCGCAACCGAGAAGCCGAGATTCCACAGATGAGTGCGGTAAGCGATCGTCGCATCCCAATCGATCGCCGGCGTCACCCATGGGTCAACGGTCGCACGCGGATCGACGACGACATGCGCCGCGGCATAGGCGACGCGATTGAACGCGCCGGAAGCCTTTGACGGAAACGGACTTGGCTCGCCGAGACGTACCTTCTCCAGCCGCCCGTCCTTCGTCGGCAGTCTCAGCTCATTGGCGAAAGCGTCCATGGTGCCTCCTCAACGGCTAGAGTTGTGGAAGGTCCACCCAGCGCCGCTCGCGCGCGCTGGTCTGCGCAGCCTCGACCAGTTGCAGCCCCTTGGCGCCCTCGCGGAGAGAATAGGGGAATGGCGCGCCGTCTGCCACGTGCCGGATGTACATCTCCCACTGGCGGCGGAAGCCGTTGGGGTAAGGCTGCGTCTCCGGAATCTCCTGCCAGTCGCCGCGGAAATCGTGCGTCTGCTTCTCGTCCGGATTCCATACCGGACGCGGCGTTGCGACGCGCGGCTGCACCTTGCACGAGGAAAGCCCCGCAACCGCCGAGCCGTGGGTGCCATCTACATGGAAAACCACCAGATCGTCGCGATAGACGCGCGTGACCCAGGACGAATTGATGGTCGCAACCACCCCGCCCTCAAGCTGGAAGGTTGCGAACGCCGCGTCGTCGGCGGTGGCCTTGTACGGCTTGCCGGCCTCGTCCCACCTCTCCCCGATGTGGGTCACCGACAGGCTCGACACGCTCTCCACACGGCCGAACACATAGTCCAGCACATAGCGCCAGTGGCACATCATATCGAGGACGATGCCGCCACCCTCTTCGGCGCGGTAGTTCCACGATGGCCGCTGGATCGGCTGGAGATCGCCCTCGAAGACCCAGTAGCCGAACTCGCTGCGCATCGCGAGCATGCGGCCGAAGAAGCCAGCCTTGCGCAGCATGGCGAGTTTTATCAGGCCCGGCAGGAACAGCTTGTCCATGACGACGCCATTGCGCACGCCCTTGGTCTCGGCCAGTTCCGCGACCCTGAGGGCCGAAGCCAGATCGGTCGCCGTCGGCTTCTCGCAATAGACGTGCTTGCCGGCCGCAATAGCGCGCTCGAGCAGCGCCGGACGCATCTGCGTCGTGCCGGCATCGAAGAAAACCTCGTCGTCCTTGTTCATGAGCGCCGCATCGAGGTCGGTTGTCCAGCGCTCTACTCCATGCGCCTTTGCCAGGCCCGCGACCTTGTCCGCGTTGCGGCCGACCAGAATCGGATCGGGCATGACCCGGTCGCCATTGGCGAGCACCACCCCCCCGTCGGCGCGAATGGCGAGAATGGACCGGATCAGATGCTGATTGGTCCCCATGCGCCCGGTGACGCCGCTCATGATCACGCCGAGGCGCCGTGTCGCCATTTTCCTCCCCCTGCGTCGGTTGTTTCCGACGGGCTGTTGCAGCAAGTAACAAGATAGTTACTATTGGTGCCCTCGCACAGTGTCAATTGCGGGCCCCGCCGGAAGGCGGCCGCTGAAACAGGTCCATGCTTTTCCGTCGTCTGGCTTGGACGGCGAATAGTGAAGACGGTGCATGCGACATGGTCGACAGCGACACAGCCCTGCGTAATTCCGCGCCACGCCCAAATCGGGGGCAGCGGTCGCAGCAACGCGCACGACTACGGACCGCGATTGCAGTCTTGCCTGCAAATAACCAGCGAGTTACTTTGCGCCACGAGCCGCTGGGGAGAGCGGTCCTCGCGGATTGATACTCCGACCGAAACCTAATGGGAGGAATGCCATGAACAAACGCATTACGCGGCGCACGTTCGGCGGCCTGATGGCCTCTGGTGCGTCTCTAGCCGTGCTCGCCTCGACAGGCGCTTCGTTCGCCGACGAGCGCGTCCGCCTGATCTGGTGGGGCAACCCCGAGCGCGACAAGCGCACGCTCGCGGTCGTCGATCTCTTCCAGAAGAAGAACCCCGGCGTCACGGTCGATCCCGAAAACTACGCCTGGGGCGACTACTGGACAAAGCTGGGCACCATGGCCGCCGGCAAGAATCTGCCGGACGTCATCCAGATGGACTACCGCTACATCTTCGAATACGCCCGCCGCGGTCAGCTTGCCGAGCTCGATCCGTTCATCGGCAAGAGCATCGACCTCGCCGACTTCGACGCCAGCCAGCTCGACTCGGGCAAGGTCGACGGCAAGACCTTCGGCATTTCGCTCGGCGCCAACTCCATGTCGCACGTCTATAACAAGGCGCTGCTCGACGGCCTCGGCGTGAAGCTGCCTGACCCGACGAAGTGGACCAACGACGATTTCGCCGCCATCGGCACGGACCTCAAGGGCAAGCTGCCCGACGGCATGTACTTCGTCTCCAACTTCGGCGGACAGGAGAACATGCTGGAGACGTGGATGCGCCAGCGCGGCAAGGCGCTCTACACCGAGGACGGCAAGCTCGCCTTCGATGTCGACGACATGACCGCATACTGGGAGCATTGGTACAAGATGCTCGAGAGCGGGCTAACCCCACCGGCCGACGTGCAGGCCCAGGATACGGGCAAGATGGAAGAGATGATGCTTCTCACGAAGCATTCGGCTTTCGACTTCCTGCACTCCAACCAGCTGGTCGCCGCCCAGAAGCTGTCGCCCGACGAACTCGCGATGACAATGATCCCGAACCAGAACGGCGGAAAGCCGGGCCAGTACATGAAGCCATCGATGCTGCTCTCCATGGCAGAGACTTCGCCGGACAAGGATGGCGCGGCCAAGCTGATGGCGTTCTTCATCACCGACCCCGACGCCAATAACGTCCTGCTCATCGAGCGTGGCGTTACCGGCGATGCCAGCGTTCGCAAGAACATCATGGCGAGCCTGACGCCGACGGAGAACAAGATCATCGACTATCTCAATCTTGTCTCGACATGGGTCGGTCCGCTCCCCCCGCCGCCGCCGAAGGGCGCCGGCGAAATCGACCGCGCCATCGAGCCGGCGTGGCAGGCTGTCGCGTTCAAGCAGAAGAAGGTCGATGCCGCGGCCAAGGAGTTCTACGACTTCTGCAAAACCACGCTCGAACGCTCCTGATCGGAGAACCGTTCCTTGGCCACGACGGCCTATGAAGCAAACCTGGATGGGCGGCGCCACGCGGCGTCGCCCACACTCCGGCGACGCATGGCCGCCTCGTGGCGGCGCAACCGCGCCGGCTATCTTTTTCTGCTGCCTTGGCTGATCGGATTCTTCGGGCTGACGCTCGGTCCCACCATCGCTTCTCTGTACCTTTCGTTCACCGACTACGACCTGCTGACGCCGGCGCGCTGGGCCGGCCTGAAAAACTACGAGTATGCGTTCTTTCAGGATCAGCGCCTGCTGCACGCCTTCGGCGTGACGATGACGTACGTCTTCTGGTCGATCCCGCTGAAGCTGACTGTCGCGCTGGCGCTTGCCATGGCTCTCGATCGCAGCGTCCGCGGCGTCGCGGTCTATCGCGCCATTTTCTATCTGCCATCGCTGCTCGGCGCCTCGGTGGCGGTCGCCATGCTGTGGCGCCAGATTTTCGGCGCTGACGGCCTGGTCAACCAGCTGATGATGCTCACGCTGGGCTTCTCCGGCCCGTCCTGGGTGACGCACCCGGACTACGCGCTCTCAACCCTGGTGATCCTCGCCATCTGGCAGTTCGGTTCACCAATGATAATTTTCCTGGCGGGCCTTCGCCAAATTCCGCAGGACCTTTACGAAGCATCCGCCATGGATGGCGCCAAGCCGGTCCGCCAGTTCTTCAAGATCACGCTGCCGCTGCTGGCCCCGGTGGTCTTTTTCAACCTCGTCTTCCAGACGATCGAGGCCTTCAAGGCGTTCACGCAGGCCTTCATCGTCTCCGGCGGCGAGGGCAAGCCGGTCAACTCCACGCTGTTCTACACCCTCTATCTCTACCTCGAGGCTTTTGCCCGCTTCCGCATGGGCTACGCCTCGGCGCTGGCCTGGCTGCTGCTCATCATCATCGGCATCTTCACGGGCATTGCGTTCCTGACCTCGAAATACTGGGTCTACTACGAGGACGAGGGACGCTAGATGGCCTTCGTCTCCGCCACCAGAACCCACAGTCGCTTTACGCCATTCATCCGCCACGGCGTGCTGCTCGCCGCCGCGCTGGTGATGCTCTACCCGCTGCTGTGGATGATCGGTAGCTCGTTCAAGCCGGAATCGGAGATCTTCTCCAACCCTTCGGCACTGCCGAGTTCGTTCAGCCTCGACAACTACATCAAGGGCTGGACGGCTCTCCGGGTCAGCTTCACGACCTTCTACAAGAACTCTTTCATGATCGCCGGGCTTGCGGTGATCGGCAATCTCGCCGCCTGCTCGCTGACCGCCTTCGCCTTCGCGCGCCTCGAATTCCGCTTCAAGTGGTTGTGGTTCGGCCTGATGATGGGCACGCTAATGTTGCCCTACCACGTCACGCTGGTGCCGCAGTACATCATGTTCCTCAACCTCGGCTGGGTGAACACCTACCTGCCGCTCGTCGTGCCGAAGTTTCTCGCCGTCAACTCGTTCTTCATCTTCCTGATGGTGCAGTTTTTCCGAGGCATCCCGCGCGAGATCGACGAGGCGGCGATCATGGACGGTTGCGGCCCCTGGCGCATCTACTGGCGTATCATGCTGCCGCTCTCGACGCCGGTACTGGCGACTGCCGCCATCTTTTCATTCATCTGGACATATGACGACTTCCTCGGGCCGCTGATCTACCTGAACGACCAGCGGCAATGGACCGTGCCGCTCGCGCTCCGCGCCTTCATCGACTCCAGCGGCGGCGAGTCCCTCTATGGTGCCATGTTCGCCATGTCGGCGCTGTCCCTCGTCCCGGTCTTCGCCGTCTTCCTCGCCTTCCAGCGGTTGATCATCCGGGGTGTCGCCCTGGGCGCGCTCAAGCGCTGACCTTCAACTTCCAGCATCCAAAGGCATCACCGCATATGACTGCGTCTCCGGGTTTCGCGTTCTCCGTCATCGGCGTCAATCACGGCCACATCACCGGCCAGGTCCAGGTCATGCTGGACGCCGGCTGCCGGCTGAAAGACTTCTACGCACCTGAGGATGACCTTGCGGCGAACTTCAAGAAGTCGTTCCCGACGGCCAACCGGGTGAGCGATGAGCGCGCGATCCTCGACGATCCAGAGGCGAAGCTGGTCGTCGGGGCGGGCATCCTGGCGGACCGTGCGCCGATGGCCGTGCGCGCCATGCGCGCCGGCAAGGACGTCATGCTCGACAAGCCGGGCGCGACGACGCTCGACCAACTCGCCGAGATGCGCAAGGCGCAAGCCGAGACCGGCCGTATCCTCTCCATCTGCTTTTCCGAACACTACACCCAGCGATCCACCGTCGCTGCTGGCGAACTGGTCAAGGCCGGTGCCATTGGCCGGGTGATCAGCACGGTCGGCCTCGGCCCGCACCGCGTGGGCAACTATGCCCGGCCCGATTGGTTCTACAGCCGCGAGCGCACAGGCGGCATCCTCTGCGATATCGGTTCGCACCAGGCCGAGCAGTTCCTGTTCTTCACCGGCGCCACCGCGGCGGAAGTCGTTTCCAGCCAGATCGCCAACTTCGATCATCCGGAAACGCCCGAGCTCGAGGATTTCGGCCAGATGATCCTCTCCTCGGGCGACGCCACCGGCTACATCCGCGTCGACTGGTTCACGCCGGACAAGATGCCGACATGGGGCGACGGACGCCTTTTCCTCGTTGGAACCGAAGGCACCATCGAGTTGCGCAAGTATGTCGACATCGCCGGACGCGACGGCGGCGACCACCTGTTCATGGTCAACCGCGACGGCGTGCGCCATGTCGATTGCTCCAAGACCCGGATCACATACGGCGAGCAGCTCCGCGATGACGTCAACAACCGCACCGAGACGGCAATGCCGCAGGTGCATTGCTTCCTCGCCACCGAGCTTTCTCTGCGGGCGGAGGCGAACGCGACGCGGCTCGGCGGCAAGCGCACCGCAGCCGCAAAGCGATGAGCAAACGTCTCAAGGTCGGCGTGGTCGGGGGCGGCGTCGGCGCGGCCCACGTCGCGGCGTACAAGGAACTGCCCGATCTCTACGAGGTCGATTCCTTCTGCGACATCGACGCGGCACGCGCGAGAGACGTCTCCGAGAAGCATGGTGTCCCGAACACGTTCACGGCCCTGGAGCCGCTGCTTGAGCGCGATCTCGACCTGGTCGATATCGCGACACCATCCAACCTGCATTTCCCGCAGACGGTTCAGGCGCTGCAGGCCGGCCGCAACGTCATCGTCGAAAAGCCTGTCGCGAAGTCACTGGCAGAGGTCGATCGGCTCGTCGAGGCGGAGGCAGCGTCCGGCAAACGCGTCATTCCGATCTTCCAGTATCGCTTCGGCAACGGGATCGCCCGGATGAAGCACCTCATCGCCAAGGACGTCGCCGGCAAGCCGTATGTCGCCACCGCCGAGACCCACTGGCGCCGGACGCCGGCCTACTACGCCCGCGGACCATGGCGCGGCACCTGGGACGGCGAACTCGGCGGGGCTCTTGCCACGCTGGCGATTCACATCCACGATCTTCTCACGCAGGTACTCGGCCCCATCGCCAGCGTCTACGCCCGCACGGCGACGCGGGTGAATCCGATCGAGACCGAGGACTGCGCCATGCTGGCGCTGGAATTCGCCAATGGCGCCTTCGCCACGTCGTCGGTGACCACCGGCTCACAGGACGAGAGTTCGCGCATGCGCTTCTGCTTCGAGCATGTCACCGCCGAAAGCGGTCGCGATCCGTACAACCCTGGTCATGAGCCGTGGACCTTCGTCGCCGCCGATGAGGCCGGCCAGAAGCGCATCGACGACGCGCTCGCCGACTTCGTACCGGGCCGCGAACGCTGGCTCGGCCAGATGGAACGCATGCACGCGACGCTCGCCGACGGGGCGCCTGCTCCGGTGACGCTGGCCGATGGCCGCGCCGCGGTCGAACTGCTGACCGCCACGTATGACTCCAGTTCTTCGGGAAAGGCCGTGCGACTGCCTCTCGGCCCCGACAACCGCTTGTACAACGGCTGGGCAACCACCATGGCAGGGAGGAACGGCTGATGGCCCGCCTCGAACTCCATAATGTTTTCAAGCGATTCGCTGCGGTCGAGGTCATTCACGGTATCGACCTGCAGATCAATTCCGGTGAGTTCGTCGTCTTCGTCGGCCCGTCCGGCTGCGGCAAGTCTACCTTGCTCCGCATGATCGCCGGTCTTGAGGCGATCTCCAGCGGCGACATCTCGATCGACGGCGAGATCGTCAACGAGGTGCCCGCGGCCAAGCGCGGCCTGGCGATGGTGTTCCAGTCCTACGCGCTCTATCCGCACATGTCGGTGCGCAAGAACCTGTCGTTCGGGCTGGAGACCATGCGCGCTCCGAAAGCAGAGATCGTTCAACGCGTCTCGGAAGCCGCCGACATCCTCCAGATCGGCGAGTTGCTGGAGCGCAAGCCCGGCCAGCTTTCCGGCGGCCAGCGCCAGCGCGTCGCCATCGGCCGCGCCATCGTGCGCGAACCGAAGATTTTCCTGTTCGACGAGCCGCTCTCCAACCTCGACGCCGAACTGCGCATGCAGATGCGCATCGAGATCAACAAACTGCACCGCCGCCTCGGTTCGACGATGATTTTCGTCACTCACGATCAGGTCGAGGCGATGACGCTCGCCGATCGCATCGTCGTACTCCGCGCCGGCATCGTCGAGCAGGTCGGCACGCCGCTGGAGCTTTACAACGAGCCGGAGAACCTGTTCGTCGCCGGCTTCATCGGTAGCCCGCGCATGAACTTCCTGGGCGGCGAGATTACCGGCGTCGGCAACGGCACCATCGACCTGCGCACCGAAACCGGCCTGACCCTGACCATGCCGGTCGCGGCCGAACAGCCGGTCAAGGGCGGCAAGATCACGCTCGGCGTGCGGCCGGAGGACATTTCGGTGGTCGATCCCGACGCCGCAATGCTGGCCGGCGAGGTCCAGATCGCCGAGCACCTCGGCGGCGAGACGTTCGTCTACGTCACCCTGCCGACCGGCCAGTCGGTAACGGTCGAAATTCAGGGACAGGCCAGAGTCCAGCCCGGCGAGAAGATCGGCCTCGCCTTCGCCGACAAGGCCTATCACGTGTTTGCGGAGGACGAGCGGGTCATCCGCCGGCACAAGGCAAAAGCCGCCGCCGCCTGACCGGAATCTGTCAGCAGTCGCGACGGCCGCCACCGCGATCTTTTTGACTTTGAGGGCCCGATCCCTATTCTGGCCGCCGCCGTCGGTTGTCCGGGTCCCGCGCCGCTTCGCTTCGACGGCTCCAAGGCGGCGGGAACTTTTGCCCGGAACGTTGCTTCTCCTAGGGTCCGGCACCTCGATGGAGAAACGCCCTCATGCGCGATTGGCGCGACGGAGGACCAACGCAACAGCCCGGTTTCATGGGTCCGCATCCTGAACGGTGAGTGGAGAACACCATTGCGCAACGCGTGGGTAACGCCAACGCGTTTGTGTTTTTGACTTCAACGGCCCCTTGCCTATTTCTTTGCGGTACTGCGCGGGCATTGCCCACGCCAAAAGCCGCAGAAATCAAGGGTACATGTCGGGGGACGAAATTGACGATTGCTGCGGCTGAGCGGGACCTCCTCCCGTCCGGGTCGCATCGCTAACGGAGGATGGTTCATATGAGACTTGCATCGAAAATCGCCGCAGCGGCACTTGGCCTGGGTCTACTTGCCGGCCCGGCTATGGCTGCCGGCGACACCGTCGTCGTCGCCTCGAAGATCGACACCGAAGGCGGGCTGCTCGGCAACATGATCCTGGCCGTGCTCGACAAGGCCGGGATTCCGACAGAGAACAAGATTCAGTTGGGTCCGACCAAGATCGTGCGCACGGCACTGGTTTCCGGCGAGGTCGATATCTATCCGGAGTACACCGGCAACGCCGGATTCTTCTTCAGCGTCGACTCGGACCCTGCTTGGAAGAACGCAGAGGCCGCGTACAAGAAGGCTGCCGAACTCGACAAGGCCAACAATATCGTCTGGCTGACGCCGGCGCCGGCCAACAACACCTGGGCCATTTCCGTCCGCAAGGATGTCGCCGACGCCAATAGCCTCAAGACGATGGAGGACTTCGGCAAGTGGGTCGCCGGTGGCGGCAAGGTGAAGCTCGCCGGCTCTGCCGAATTCGTCGAGAGCCCCGCCGCCCTGCCCGGCTTCCAGGAAGCGTACGGCTTCAAGCTGACCGCCGACCAGCTTCTGGTCTTCTCCGGCGGCGATACCGCCGCGACCGAGAAGGCCGCTGCAGAACAGACCTCGGGCGTTAACGCAGCCATGGCCTACGGAACGGACGGCCAGATCGCCGCGCTCGGCCTCGTCGTGATGTCCGATCCAAAAGGCGTGCAGGCGGTTTATGAGCCGGCCCCGACCGTACGCCAGGAGACCCTCGACAAATATCCGCAGATCAAGGATCTGCTCGATCCGGTATTCAAGTCGTTGACCCTCGAGACGCTCCAGTCCCTCAACGCCAAGATCGCCGTCGAAGGCCAGGATGCCAAGAAGGTCGCGACGGACTACCTGACCGAGAAAGGGTTCCTCAAATAACCGCAACGGAAACCGGCCGGGCCGACCGCCCAGCCTCCGGGCCAAACGCGACGAACATGACGGAAAAGGTGGCCTTTGACAGGGTCACCTTTTTCCTTGTCGCGGTTGCGATCGTCAGCGCGCTCGGACTCGGCTTCGTCGGTTTTTCACCGAACCGCATCCTGACGCCAAAAAGCGTCGCGATCTGGAATGCCGACGCCCTGCCTTACGTCGCCGCCATGGCGATCGGCGCGGTGTTGATTCTCGCTGGCGCATTCTGGCCAGAGCGCCGTCGCGGCGAACGGCTCACACTTGCCGGCGCCGTCCTTCTGCTTCTTGCCGATTTCACCGCAGCCGGGGCGGCCTCGCAGAGCCTCATCGCCTCCGCGGAGAGCACGGCAGCTCGCGTTTCGCTCGGCGGAGGTTTCTGGCTCGTGCTCGTGACGGCGTCGTTGACGATCGCCGAGTCGCTCAGACGCCTGAGGGCCCACGTCTGGCTTCAGGTGTTGCTGGCAGGCGCAATCGTGGCGGTACTTGCATTCATGGCGATCGGCGGCTGGTTCGATCATCTGTCGATCGTCCGTGAATGGTCGAACCGCCAGGAGGAATACAACGCCGCCTTCGTGCAGCACATCACGCTCGTGCTCTCCGCCCTGGCGCTGGCACTCGCCATCGGCATTCCGCTGGGCGTTGTCGCCGCATCGCGCCCGAAAAGCTCCGGCCGCATCTTCTCGGTTCTGAGCCTGATCCAGACGATTCCGTCGATTGCCCTGTTCGGCCTCCTGATCGGCCCACTCACCATGCTGTCCGACTTGCTGCCGTTCCTGCGCGAGATCGGCGTGCGCGGCATCGGATTCGCGCCGGCGCTCATCGCGTTGACGCTCTATGGCCTGCTGCCGATCGCCCGCAACACGGAAGCGGGCTTGAAGAGCGTGCCGCCCTCTGCGATCGACACCGCCCGCGGCATGGGGATGACGCCGCTCCAGATCATGATCTGGGTCTCGATTCCCCTTGCCCTGCCGGTCCTGATGGCCGGACTGCGCATCGTGACGGTGCAGCTCATCGGCCTGACCGTCGTCGCCGCCCTCATCGGCGCTGGCGGTTTCGGGAGCTTTGTTTTCATCGGCCTCGGCCAGACCGCTACCGATCTCGTTCTCCTCGGCGCGCTCTCCGCGATTCTCCTCGCGCTTGTCGCCGACATCCTTCTCCGCCTTCTGACGCTCGCCACGACACGGGCCATAAGCTCATGATTTCATTCAAGAACGTTACCAAGACTTTCCAGGGCCGCGCTGCCATAGACGAAGCCACGTTCACGGTTGCGAGCCACGAATTCTGCATGTTCGTCGGCCCCTCCGGCGCCGGGAAGTCGACGGCGCTCCGTTTGGTCAACCGCCTGATTGCGCCGGATTCCGGAAGCATCTTCATCGACGACGACGACATCGCCGCACTCGATCCGGTCGTGCTGCGCCGTCGCCTTGGCTACGTCATCCAGTCGATTGGCCTCTTTCCGCACTGGACGGTCGGCGACAACATCGCCACCGTGCCGAGATTGCTCGGCTGGCCGAAGAAGCGGATCGACGAACGCATCGACGAGCTGATGAACCTCGTCGAGCTCGATCCAGCGAGCTTCCGCGACCGCCGCCCGCACCAGCTTTCCGGCGGCCAGCAGCAGCGCATCGGCCTCGCCCGCGCGCTGGCGGCCGACCCCAACATCCTTCTGATGGACGAGCCTTTCGGCGCGCTCGACGCCGTAACACGCGACACGCTGCAGACCGAGATGATCCGCATCCATGCCAAGACCGGCAAGACCATCCTCATGGTCACCCATGACATCGACGAGGCCGTGCGACTCGGCGAACGCATCGTCGTGTTCGAGCAAGGCAAGGTAGTGCAGAACGCGGCGCCCGAGGAACTGCTCGCCAAGCCCGCCAACGACTTCGTGCGCGCGCTGGTCGGCGGCGAAGCGGCGAGCCTGCGCCTGCTCAAGATCCGCCGGGTGCGCGACTGGCTGAACCGCGGGGGAACGGCGTCTGACGGGCCGCCGGTCGGTCCCGACGAGCATCTCGACACCGCGCTGGCGCGCATGCTCGGCAGCGGCCGTGACGCCCTGCCGGTAATTGACAAGACCGGACAACGCCAAGGCGACATCGGCCTCGGCGATCTCGTGCGGAGATCGTCGTGAGCCTTGCGACAACCGTCACCGCTAACCCGCGATCGCGGCTTGCGTTGGTCATTCTGCCGACTGCTCTGCTCATCCTGCTGGTCGTCGGCATGCCTGCGTTGCAGCCGTTGTTCCATGCCATGTTTCCGGCGCTGGAGAGGCCGATCTACACCCGCGCCAGCTTCCTCACGCTCACGCTGTGGCACATCGGGCTCGTCGTCGCCGCGACAATCCCGGTCGTGATAGCCGGCGTCGGCGCGGCGGTCTTCGTCACGCGCCGGACTGGCAGGGAGTTCGCCGGGATTCTCGATACGGTCACGGCCATCGGCCAGACCTTTCCGCCGGCTGCGGTTCTCGCCCTCGCTGTGCCGCTGGTCGGTTACGGCGCGCAGCCAACCGTGGTTGCCCTGATCGCATACGGCATCCTTCCCGTGGTGGACAACACGGTCGCCGGCATCCGCGGCGTCTCGCCTTCGGCTTTGGGCGCGGCGGAAGGCATGGGTTTCACGCCATTTCAGAAACTTCTGTGGGTGGAACTGCCGCTCGCCGCCCCCGTCATCATGGCCGGCATCCGCACATCGGTGATCATCAACATCGGCACGGCGGCCATCGGCTCAACCGTCGGCGCGCTGACGCTCGGCTCGCCGATCATCGAGGGCCTCTCCGGATCGAATACGGCCTACGTCATTCAGGGCGCGCTCGTGGTCGGCCTGCTTGCCATCGCCGTCGACCAGGGATTTGCGCTGATGGATGAGCGCCTGCGCCGGGCGACCGCGCGCCAGCCGTGACGACAGCGCCTACTGCGCCGCCGCCATCGAGTGCCCGTAAATGCCGACAACCTCCCGGACAACCCGCTTGTGGAAGCTCGGCTGCTTCTCGATCGTCAGGTGGGAGATATCCTTGTCCAGCTTGTCCACGTCGATGTTCTCAAGCCGGCCGCGGAAACCCTTGCCCGGTGACAGGCGTTTGCCTACGCCCGTTGGAGAATAATAGTTGATCAGGTGGCGAACATTGGACGGCACCGGCGCGGCACGCGTCGCATCGAAGATGACGACCAACGCCACCGGGATGCCCTTTCTCCCGAGTTCGGCGGACATGGCGAGCGCCGCATCGGATCCGAACGAGTGGCCGACGATAACCACCGGCAGGGCCCGCTTGTCCCTGCGGTAACGCGCCTCGATCTCTGCCGCGACGCCGCCCCAGCCGGCATAGTTGAGCACGTGAGCCGGCACACCACGCGCCTGCAATTCACCGGTGAGTGTATCGAGGCCGGTCGAGAAGATATTCGCCAGCCCGCGGAACAGATAGATGCTGCCGCGCGGCTCCTTCTTGGCCGCGACCAGTTCGACATTGCCGGCCGCCCATGATCCCGCGGGGCCCACCGCGGCAATTGCAAATGCCGCCAGCAGCGTTACCGCGAAGATTCGTGTCCACACACCCATGACGCGCATAGCATCCCCTTTGTAACCGATTCTCACCCGCGACCACGATAGCCCACGAACCCGGCGCGACAAGCGCCGGCTCGCCGCACGCGAACGGCTTCAGTAGATCCAGGGGATGATTCGCGCGGTGCGGCGCATGTAGGACCGATACTCGTCGCCGAAGGTCTCGGCCATCACCTGCTCCTCACGCGGCACCCGCATGAAGAAGAGGATGGCAATGGCGACAAGACCGATCGGCCCCGCGATCCAGTTCTGCAACAGAAGAAGCTGGGCGACTGCCGACAGGATGAAAGAGGAGTACATCGGGTGGCGGACATAGGCATAGAGACCGTCGGTCACCAGCTTGTGCTGCTCGCGGGTCTCCAGCGAGATCGACCAGTTGCGCCCGAGTTGCTTGTGGGTAACCCGGAAAAGGACAAGCGCGGCGATGAGCGCGACGACCCCGGCCCAGGCCTGCCAAGGATTGAACGGGTAATCTGCAAACGCAGGCACGCCGGTGACCGCGTAGAACGCCGGCAGAAGAAACTGGCCAAGCCCCGCTATGATCAGCAGGATGCGGTCGCGGGTGCCACCAACCGAGCGCGCGACGCCGAGCCGCTTCGCCCTGCGCTGAAAGGGATAGCGGATGATGTACCAGGCAACGATGCCCAGGAGGAATACGGCATTGGCGACGAAAGGGGTCATGGCTCAGGCACTAGCCTAGGCGCAGGGCGGATGGAAGGGGCGCCGCCCTTGCCCCGCCGGCCATTCCGTCGCATTACCGCCGCACTCCCGAATGAGACAATTCCGCATGCGTAGCCTCCGCCTGACCTTGCTGGCCCTCATGCCAGCGCTCTTGCTCTCCGCCTGTGGCGGGGACGCTGGCTTTTTGAGCGATTTGCTTGCTCAACCGGCCGCGGCGCGGCCCGGTGTGGTGGATGCCCAGGCGGCCGCGCAACTGATCTCCCAGTACCGGGTTCAGCACGGGCTGAAGCCCGTCAAGCTCGACCCGACGCTGATGAAAATCGCGGCCGACCACGCCCGGCACATGGCGCAACTCGACCGCATGGCGCACGTTCTGCCGGGCGACGGCAGCTTCGCCCAGCGCATCGCCAAGGGCGGTTTCCAGGCCTCCATGGCGGCGGAGAATGTCGCCGCCGGGCAGAAGACGCTGGCCGAGGTGTTCGAGGCCTGGCGGAAATCGCCCGGGCATAACGCCAACATGCTGCTGCCCAACGTGTCGCTGATCGGCATCGCCGTCGCCGTCCAGCCCGACGGCAGGTACCACAACTACTGGGCGCTGGAGCTTGGCGAGCGCTATGTGCCGCCCGTCGGCGGACCGATGTCCGGGCCGGGCCCGGGGCCGGGCATCATGATCATCGGCAGATAGACTTTTGGACCAGGGCGGTGACGGTTCTGCCGACAGGTATGACGCGCTGCGCGCCGCGTTCCGGTGGTCGATTCCCCCGACCTACAACATCGCCGTCGATTGCTGCGACGGGTGGGCAGCAACGGAGCCGGAGCGCACCGCGCTCTTGCGCTTTATGCCCGGGCGGCCGCTGGAGCCAATCACCTACGGCACGCTGAAGCAGCAGTCCGACGGGTTGGCGCATGCTCTGCGCGCCCGCGGCATTGATGTCGGCGATCGCGTTGCGCTGCTGCTGCCGCAGTCGGTCGAGACCGTGGTCGGACACCTCGCCGCATACAAGCTCGGCGCAATCGCGGTGCCGCTGGCGGCGCTCTTCGGCACGGACGCCCTCACCTACCGACTGGCCGCCTCAGGCGCGAAGGCGCTGATCACCGACGCAGAGCGCCTCTCCCGGATTGCGGAGGTTCGCGAGCAGCTTCCCGATCTCTCCATCGTGCTCTCGACGGGCGGACCTAGCGACGAAGCTGAAGGTTTTGCCGAGGCCATCGCGGCGCACGACGGACCGTTCGCGCCGGCCGTCTCCGGGGCGGAAGACCCGGCGCTGATGATCTTCACCTCCGGCACCACCGGGCCGCCCAAGGGCGCGCTCCACGCCCATCGGGTGGTGGCCGGCCACGTGGCCGGCCTCGACTTCACGCACGGCGAACCGAGGGCGGGCGACCGCTTCTGGACTCCGTCCGACTGGGCCTGGGCGGGCGGTCTGCTCAATGCGCTGCTGCCAAGCCTCTCGCGCGGCGTGCCGGTGGTCTTCGGGCCGTTCCGGCCGTTCGATCCGGAAGAGGCGTTCATGCTGATGGCCGAGGCGAAAATCACCAACGCCTTCCTGCCGCCGACGGCGCTCCGCATGATGCGGAACGTCTCCAAACCACGTGACCGCTTCTCGCTGAAGTTGCGCACCATTGGCGCGGCGGGTGAGGCGCTCGGCCGCGAGGCCTACGAATGGGCGATCCGCGATCTTGGTATCCCGGTCAACGAGTTCTTTGGCCAGACCGAATGCAACTACGTCATTGGATCGAGCGCGGCGCTGGGCGTCGGCCGCGCCGGCACTACCGGCAAGCCGGTGCCCGGACATACGGTCGCCATTGTCGATGCGGACGGGCGGCCAGTGCCGGCGGATACGGCCGGGGAGATCGCGATCCAACGGCCCGACCCGACGATGTTCCTGAGCTATTGGCAGAACGAGGCGGCGACGGAGGCAAAGTTCATCGGCGACTGGATGCTGACCGGCGACCAGGGAATCATGGACGCCGAAGGCTATATCCGTTTCGTTGGCCGCGACGACGACATCATCACCTCCGCCGGCTATCGCATAGGCCCGAGCGAGGTCGAGGATTGCCTGCTCGGCCATCCCGCCGTCGCAATGGCCGCGGTCGTCGGCAAGCCCGACGCGCTGCGCACCGAGATCGTCAAGGCCTATATCGTCCTGAAGCCGGGCATCACACCATCCGATGCACTCGCGGCCGTGTTGCGGACCTTCGTCCGCTCCAGGCTTTCGGCGGCCGAATATCCGCGCGAAGTCGCGTTTGTCGACGAGATTCCACTGACCACCTCGGGCAAGGTGATCCGCCGCATCTTCCGCGACCGCGCGAAAAGAGAGGTCAGTGGCGGCTGATCAGTTGGCGCACCTGCGCGCGCGCCGCGATTTCGGCGCGGGCAGCCGCGACGCCGACTGCGTGGATTGCGCCGCCGCCGGGCGGGCCCAGCACGAAGGTCGCAATTCGCATGCGCTCCGGCCACAGCCGGTCGATCATCGGGTGATCCGCGCTCGCGCAGGAATCGATCCGCGTTACCGCCGGATCAGAGAAGAGATGCGCCGGCGCCTCGAGCATAATCTGCGCGCCGGGCGAGAAGCGGCCATACGCCTCGTCGTAGGCGATCTTCCAGGTGTAGGCAGTCACGCCGGCGACGAGGCTGACGAGGATGGCCACCGGGTGATCGCCGATGCGCAGCGAATGGACGCGCGCATTGCCTGACGCCGCCAGGTTGAACATGGCCTCCCGCGCGAAGGCGACGCTGTCCGGCGATGACGCCAATGCGGTTCCGCGCTCGCCCTTCCAGCCCGCCATTTCCAGCGCGAGGAATTCCTCGAAGCGGGCGAGAACGCAGTTGGCGACCGTCTCGGTCTCCACCTTGAGGTCGCCGAGATCCGCCATGCGCCGCATCTGGCGGGCGAGTTCACGCCGCTGCTTCTTCGATAGATTGGCGCGGGGGTCGGCCTCGACGGGGCCGCGCGTGAGGATGGCACGCTCGTGATCATCGAGAACGGCGAGCGGCCGGCCGCTATCCGCTGCAAATGCGCGAACGGCATCGGCAGCAACGCCATCGACCGGCATGTCCGGCATGATGAGACTGAGCCCGGAGTTGTCCGGAGCCAGACCCGCGATCAGCGCGTCGACGGCGAATGCCGGATCGCCCGGATCCAGCAGCGGCGCGCCCAGCGGCGCATATTTGTGCGCCCAGAGGGAAACGGCCGGGGCGACGCGGCCCAAGCGCGCGCGGGTGAAGGGCGCAATCGCCAACAGCCTGCTTGAGTCGTCGCGCACGGTGGCGATCGAAACTCGGCCGCCTCCGAAATGATTGATCGCCGGAATCGCGAAATCTGCGCCGAAGAAGACATTGCCACCCGCGCGCCGCGTCCATTCGGTCGCGATCGCACCAATCTCATCCGGCTCAACAACGGCAAAGCCGGCAACCCCGCCGGCCGAACGTGTGGAGCGGTCTTCGACCGCGAAAGCGGCCATTGCGTTGGCTGCCATCTCAGCTGGCCTCCGCCAGGCGGTGCCGTGGCCACAGGGCCGACACGATGGAACAGTCGATGCCAAGCCGGCCGCGCACGACCACATACAGCACGACGGTCTCTGAGATCAGCGCAATCGCGGTTGCGACGGCTGCGCCGATCAACCCGATATGCGGGATGAGCAGGAAATTGAGCGCCACATTGAGGAAGAACGTCGGCGGTGTATACGGCTGCGGTGATGCGCTGCTGTCCCGCCATGACGAGCAGGGTCTCCGCCGGGCCGATTGACGCACGGAAGAGCAGCCCGATCGAGAGAACGAAGAGGATAGGATAGCCGTCGACGAAGCTCGGGCCGAACAGGGCAAGCATCGGTTTGCCGAGGACGGCGAGGACGCCGACCATGGCCAGCGACGGCCAGAAGGTCCAATGCAGCGTATCGCGGACAAAGGTGGACAGGCGCACGGAATCGCCGGCGGCATAGTACTGGGAGAAGCGCTGGGCGCTACCGGTGCGCACCGAGTAGTAGACAAAATTCACCAGCGCCATCGTCTTCACCGCCGCGAAGTAGATCGCCACCTGGTCAGGCGCCATCAAGTGGCCGACGATCAGAATGTCGACGTTGGTGAGGAGGATGAAGAAGCCTTCGACGATGAAGATCGGCAAGGCGACCGCGATCCACGTCATCGGCTGGTATTCGCGGGGGCCGCGCGGCACGACGCCCGTGATTTTGCGCCGAAGGCCGAAGAACTGCCCGATCGCCGTCAAATAGGTCGCGCCGATCACCGCAGCCATCGCCGTCACCGCGTCAGCGGTAGCTCCGAACCCGACGGCGGCGGCCATGAAGACGATGATAAGCAGCGGACGGACGATATAGGTCGGCCACAAGGCGAGGTTCGCCCAGTTGAACGAACGCGCGAGCGCCTCCTGTATCTCGCCGACCGCGAGCATCGGCAGCGTGATCGCTCCAAGATAGAGCGGGATCAGGTAGTGGCTCGAAACGGCATCGCCGAAGAGGTAGAGCCCGGCCAGACCGACAACCGTGAAGAAAGTCGCGACCAGAAATACCTGCGCTCGACTGCCCGCGATGATGCCGCGCAGCAGGCCGGGCTTCTGATGCTGCGTGTATTCAGGAACGAAGCGCATCACGGCGAGCTGCATGCCGAGGCACGAGAGCCCGCCCAGGATAACCGCGCCGACCCACACCGCGACGAAGATGCCGTATTCGAAATCGCCCATCCAGCGCGCCAGAACCACTTGACTGGCGTAGGCAATCACCGCGCTGGCAACCCGGGTCATGAAGGTGAGGAGTGCGATGCGGCCGGTCACGGCCCGGTCGTCGGAGCCGTATAATGCCGAATCGAGGAGAGAAGCGACGCGCGAGACCTTCTCACGCAGTCGGCTTTCAGGTACTCGCTCGACGATGTCGACGAACGAAATACGCACCTTGGCCACTCCGCATCTTGATGGACGCTGGCCGGCCCTGGTCGCGTCGCACTAACCCCCGTACAATCGGCATACGGCGCAACCAATGTATTGACAATTAAAGAAAAACTGAGATTTCCGTAAAGGTTACCCAGACCTTAACGAGGACCTTTTCCGGCCTCCCGCATGCCAATCAAAGAAAGGCCCACCGTGGGCGATGCCGAACCGACACCGGCCATAGACACCAGCGGCCTGAAATGCCCGCTGCCGGTGCTCAAGGCGCGCAAAACGCTGCTCGGCATGAAGCCGGGCGAGCGGCTGTCAGTCACCGCAACCGACCCGCTGTCCGCGATCGACCTGCCACACTTTTGCAATGAGGCCGGTCACCGCCTCATTTCCCGCGAGGAGCAGAACGGCACCTGGGTATTCCTGATCGAGCGCGGCGCGGCCTAACGACCACTGCGCGCTGAGAAGCCCGCGATGGCGAGCGGATTTTCGATCATCGCCGCCCGGTCCGGCGTGTCGATCCGCGCCTCGTTGAGGAACGCGTCAAGGTAGCTCTCGAAACCGTCGCGATCGAGATTGCTCGCGGTGGCGGAGAACCGCGTCGCCGGCGCTTCCGGCGGAGTCGGGATCAGCCTCGGCGGCAGGAAGAATCCGCCGATTCCCTCGACCACCGCGCTCTCGCCTTCGCCGGTCGCCACAATGCCGCGCACGCGGACGAGGTTGCCCCCCTGGAGCGCCGCCATGAAATCGAGAAAACGGTCCACCGCCCCGAGTGGCATGGGCCGGTCGCGCGCAATACGGAACACATTGAGAGGCTGCGCGCCGCCCGAGAATGGCGCCACCGGTCCAAGCCAATGCTCGATATCGGTCGTGATTGGATCGAACGGCCCAAATCCAAGCAAGGCGCTGGGATCGAGCGTGCCCGCGTCCGCCACCAGCGCAAGCGGGTTCAGCGCGGCAATCTTTGCTTTTTTGCCGTGCAAATCGCCAGCCGTTTTGGACACTGCAACGACATCCGCCATTGCCACCTGGCGCAGAACAGCCGGCCGCGAAACGATGGCCGGCACATCGGCGGCATCGATCACACTGACGATGCCGCCAGGGCGAAAACGCAGCGACAGGTAAGGATGCATTCCAACGCCGGCGAATATGGCCGACGGATCGGCAGCAGCATCGGCCTCGATAACCACCCGGTCGATTGCCTCGACGCGCCCATTGTCGAGATCGCGCAGCAGCCGCTCCAGGGCATCGATCATTTCGCCACGCACGGCACAGCAAATGCAGCCGGCGGCCAGCGCCACGAGACCGTCGCCGACACGCTCGACAACCGCGCTCTCGATGCCGGTCTGGCCGAATTCGTTCTGAATTACCGCCGTGTTGGAAAAGCCGCCTTCGCGCAGCAACCGGTTAATGAGCGTGGTCTTGCCGGCGCCAAGGGGGCCCACGACCACGGTCAACGGAATGGGCCTCTTCCGCGCCATGTGCGCGCCTGCCTACCGGGTTAGATCGAGCGGCGGCGCGAGCGTGGTCGCCTTCGGGGGCTGGGCGGCAAAGGCGCTTGCAGCCGTCGTAGCCCGCGGACGCAGCCGCGGCATCGGCACATTCGGCAACGACTTTCCGGTGGCTACCGGTGCTTCGCCCGGCGCAGGGTCGGCGCGACCCGTATAGACCTGTACCGGCGGCATCAGTTCGAAGCGTGGCTCAAGCGCCGAGTTCGGCCCCAGCTTGGCAAGGACCGGATCTTCCTCGTCATCGTCGCTGGCAACGTGCTTCTTGCACACGTCGTCACGGAGATTGGCAACCGGATAGGCAGCGGCGCTCGCTTTGTACTCAACCAGTTTTGGCTTTCCGGTCGTGCCGAACCAATTGCCGAAGCCCTGATTGAGCAGCGCGGCCGCCATTTCCGACCGGTCCTTCGAAGACGACGCGCCGAGGACGACTACCATCATGGTGCGCCCAAAGCGCGAGGCGTTGGCGACGATGTTGAAGCCGGAAGCGCAGACAAAACCGGTCTTCATGCCGTTGGTGCCGTGATACCGCTCCAGCAGCGCATTCTGCGAGCGCAGGATGCGTTTGCCGGCCCGGATCGCGGGAATACGGAATAACTCGCGGTATTCCGGAAACTCCGTCCAGATCGCCCGCGCCAATACGGCAAGATCACGCGCCGTCGTGATCTGTCCGTCGTCCGGCAGCCCGTTGGGATTTGCGTAGTGCGTCGATCGCATGCCGAGACGCACAGCAGCAGCATTCATCATGGCGACGAACCCACGCTCGTTGCCGCCCACGGTTTCGGCGACCGCCACCGCGATGTCGTTAGCCGACTTTACCAGCATCATCTTCAGGGCGTTATCGACGTTCAGAACGGTGCCGACCTTGAAGCCCATCTTGGACGGCGCCTGGGCGAGAGCGTTGCTGGATATCTTGACGGGCGAGGTCAGCGTAAGCTTGCCGGCCTTGAGCGCCTCGAACGTCAGGTAGGCGGTCATCAGCTTGGTGACCGACGCTGGCTGCCAAAGCCGGTTCGAATCGCGATCGTCGAGCACCGTGCCGGCATCGACATCCACAAGAATGTAGACAGGCCCGTCAGCGGCTCGAGCTGCTCCTGCGAACAGCACGGCAACCAGCGCAATGATGCGGAGCGACAGGCGCAACG
Source organism: uncultured Alphaproteobacteria bacterium (assembly GCA_963798195.1). Taxonomy (GTDB): domain Bacteria; phylum Pseudomonadota; class Alphaproteobacteria; order Rhizobiales; family Kaistiaceae; genus CAVSRC01. The sequence continues at coordinate 188,069 of CAWCSF010000005.1, forward strand.
CCCAGGGCCTCTTGGGTTCGGGCGGCCAGCGGCCGCAGCGCGACAGGGAATTCCTCGTAGGGATTCCTAGCGATTTCCCGGGGCCTTGGCAAAGGTGCCAGAGGTGCCTTTTTCGACGCCGATTGCCGGAAAAAAAGGCAACCGCTTGATGCTGCACCGGGAATCGCGCTGCGCCGCGATGCCACGAAAATTGGCGTTAAGCTTGCAACCTCGCGCACTTGCCAGAGAGTTCGCCGTCACGAATGATCCGCCGATGAATATCGCACATCCCGTCGTGAGCCCGCTGCCCGTCCGAGGGCAGGCCGTGCCGCTGCGCCGGGTTGTCGTTTTGGAGCGAGCGCGCGGCGTGGTGCGGCTGGCGGTTCGCGCCGATGGCTTCACAACCCGGCTCCAGGAAAACTACCAGTCCGGCTCGGCGAAACTCCGCTTTCCGCGGCCCGAGGCGGGCGCGCCGTTCACCGCGGTCCTTATCAACACGGCCGGAGGCCTCACCGGCGGCGACCGACTCTCCACTGCGATCAGCGTCTGCGACACCGCGACCCTTACGGTCGCCAGCCAGACTGCGGAGCGCATCTATCGGCGCAGCGCGGGCGAAGCCGGCGTCGAGACGACGCTGACCGTCGGAGCCGGCGGTGCGCTCGACTGGCTGCCGCAGGAGACGATCCTCTTCGACCGCAGCGCCCTCCGCCGCAGCCTTACTGCCGATCTGGTTTCATCCGCGCGCCTGCTGGCGGTTGAATCGATCGTGCTCGGCCGCGCCGCCATGGGCGAGACCGTGAGGAGTGCCCTGCTGATGGATACCTGGCGTATCCGCCGCGACGGCAAGCTGGTCTTCGCCGACGGGTTGCGCTTCGACGGCGACGCGACGGCGGCGCTTGCGGGCGGTGCTACTGGCAATGGCGCGACCGCGCTGGCGACCGTTGTGCTCGTCGCGCCCGATGCCGAGGCTGCTCTGGAGGGCGCCCGCGCAACACTGGATGGGTGCCCCGGCGAAGGCGGCGTGAGCGCCTGGAACGGGGTGCTGGTGGCGCGGCTCGTCGCGCCCGGTGGACAGGCGCTCCGCGCCGGCGTTATTCGCCTGATTGAAGCATTGCGCGGGCTGCCGATGCCCCGCGTCTGGAATTGCTGAGGGGGAAATATGAACCTGACACCGCGGGAAAAGGACAAGCTGCTCATCGCCATGGCGGCAACCGTCGCCCGGCGGCGGCTGGAGCGTGGCGTGAAGCTGAACCACCCGGAAGCCATGGCCCTGATCTCCGATTTCGTCGTCGAGGGCGCCCGCGACGGCCGCACGGTCGCCGACCTGATGGAGGCCGCCGCGCACGTCATTTCCCGCAAACAGGTCATGGAAGGCATCGCCGAGATGATCCACGACGTTCAGGTCGAGGCCACTTTTCCTGACGGCACCAAGCTCGTCACCGTTCACAACCCGATCCGCTGAGGAACCAGCCATGAAGATGATCCGCACCGTTTTCGCCGGCACCGCCCTCGCCCTGCTGGCGACGCCCGCGCTCGCCCATGTCGGTCACGGCGCCACCTCGGGTTTCGCCGCCGGTTTCGGCCACCCGCTGTCGGGCCTCGACCACATGACCGTGATGATCGCTGTCGGCCTCTGGGCCGCGTTGAAAGGCGGGCGGGCGCTCTGGATATGGCCGGCCACCTTCGTCGGCATCATGCTCGCGGGCGGCGGCCTCGGCATGGCCGGCATCGCGATGCCCTTCGTCGAGCCGGCGATCCTCGCCTCGGTCGTGGCGCTGGGCCTGCTGGTGGCTCTGGCGATCGACCTTCCGGTCGCGGCGGGCGCGGCCATCATCGGGCTGTTCGCGTTGTTCCACGGCCATGCCCACGGAACCGAGATTCCGGAGACGGCGAGCGGCATCGAATACCTCGCCGGATTCGCGGTCGCGACGGCGCTGCTGCACGCCACCGGCATCGCCGCGGCCCTCGGCCTTGGCTCGCGCTACCGTGGCGCCATCCGCGCGGCCGGAGCGGCATGCGCCGTGGTCGGCGTCGCGCTGGTCACCGGCGTGCTCTGATGATCCCGGGCGAGATCTTCGAGGCCGACGGCGAGATCGAACTGAACGCCGGCCAGCCGACAGTGACGCTGGACGTGGCCAATTCCGGCGACCGGCCGGTGCAGGTCGGCTCGCACTATCATTTCTACGAGACAAACGAGGCGTTGACGTTCGACCGCGAGAAGGCGCGCGGCATGCGCCTCGACATCGCCGCCGGCACGGCGGTGCGTTTTGAGCCGGGCCAGACGCGGACCGTGACGCTGGTGCCCTATCGCGGCGAGCGGCTGGTCTTCGGCTTCAACCAGAAGATCATGGGCAAGCTGTGAGGCGGGCGGCCTCCCTCACGCCGTCACTGGTTCGGCGGAGAGCCCATATACAGGTAAACGCTGTAGCCCTCGATCCGCGCCGCGTAGATCGACTTCAAGTCGAAGTTCCACGTCGTGGCGCGTACCGCCGACATCAGCACGGGATTACTGACGATCGCCACCTGGAGGGGCGTCAGCGGGGTGTTGCTGTGCATGGCGCGCTTGGCAAAGACCCAGCGGTCTGCGGTCGCGCCCGTGTCGATCACGTTGACGTAGTTGACCTGGCGCAGGCTCTGCAACTGGCGGATGGCCGTGGCGTTGTCGGCCAGCGCCGGGGCACCTACCGCAAAGGTGAGCAAAACCGCCACCAGCATCGCTATTTTCGTCATCATCGGGACCATTTCTTCGTTTCGTTCCTCGGACAATACCGCAATCCGCGGAAAGTTGCGTCCGCACTGACCACCCGTTGCCCACGGAAAGGCTGAGACCCGTGCCCCAGAAGATTTCCCGCGCCGCCTATGCCGAGATGTTCGGCCCGACCACAGGCGACAAGGTCCGCCTCGCCGACACCGACCTGATCATCGAGGTGGAAAAGGATTTCACCATCTATGGCGAGGAGGTGAAGTTCGGCGGCGGCAAGGTCATCCGCGACGGCATGGGGCAATCGCAATTCGGCCGCGGCGAAGGCGCGGTCGACACCGTCATCACCAACGCGCTCATCGTCGATCACTGGGGCATCGTCAAGGCCGACGTTGGCATCAAGGACGGCAAGATCGTCGGCATTGGCAAGGCCGGCAATCCGGATGTCCAGCCGGGCGTCGACATCGTCATCGGACCGGGTACGGAGGCGATCGCAGGCGAGGGCAAGATCCTTACGGCCGGATTCATCGACGGGCACATCCATTTCATAGCGCCGCAACAGATCAATGAGTCGCTCTGCTCCGGCGTCACGACCATGCTGGGCGGCGGAACCGGCCCGGCGACCGGCACCAATGCCACGACGGCAACGCCCGGCTCCTGGCACCTCGGCCGCATGATCCAGGCGGCCGAGGCGTTCCCGATGAACCTCGGCTTTACCGGCAAGGGTAACGCCTCACTGCCGCGCGGCCTTGAGGAACAGATCGAAGGCGGCGCCATGGGCCTCAAGCTGCACGAGGACTGGGGCACGACGCCCGGCGCAATCGACAACTGCCTCAAGGTCGCGGACGCCTTCGACGTGCAGGTGATGATCCACACCGACACGCTGAACGAGTTCGGGCTTCGTCGAGAACACGATCGCTGCCTTCAAGGGACGCACTATCCACGCCTATCACACCGAGGGCGCCGGCGGCGGCCATGCGCCGGACATCATCAAGGTGTGCGGTCTTTCGAACGTGCTGCCGTCATCGACCAATCCGACGCGGCCCTACACCATCAACACGCTCGACGAACACCTCGACATGCTGATGGTCTGCCACCATCTCGACCCGCTGATCCCCGAGGATGTCGCCTTCGCCGAGAGCCGCATCCGCAAGGAGACCATCGCCGCCGAGGACATCCTCCACGACATGGGCGCGTTCTCGATGATCGCCTCCGACAGCCAGGCCATGGGCCGCGTCGGCGAAGTCATCATCCGCACCTTCCAGACCGCCCACAAGATGAAGGTCCAGCGAGGCCGCCTGCCCGAGGAGACCGGCGACAACGACAATTTTCGCGTCAAGCGCTACGTCGCCAAGATCGGCATCAACCCGGCCATCACCCACGGCCTCGATGAATGGGTCGGCTCCATCGAGATCGGCAAGCTGGCCGATCTGGTTCTTTGGTCGCCCGCCTTTTTCGGCGTGAAACCTGATCTCGTCATCAAGCTTGGCACCATCGCCGCGGCGCCCATGGGCGACCCCAACGCCTCAATCCCAACTCCGCAGCCGGTGCACTACCGTCCGATGTTCGGCTCCTTCGGCAAGTCGCTGACCGCGTCGTCCGTCACCTTCGTCAGCCGCGCAGCGCAGGCAACCGGGCTTGCGGAGAAACTCGGTACGGACCGCATGATGCTGCCGGTGCACAACACGCGCGGCATCACCAAGGAATCGATGATCCACAACGCGATGCTGCCGGAGATCGAGGTGGATCCGGAGACCTACGAGGTGCGCGCCAACGGCGAACTGCTCACCTGCGCGCCCGCCGAAGTACTGCCGATGGCGCAGCGCTATTTCCTGTTCTGATGCAGCCAGGCCGGAAGGTCGCAAACGCTGGCGAGGATCGCGTCGGCGAACGGCGCCAGGTCCTCGGCGGCACTGTTTCCGCTGAGCACGCCGATGGCAATCGACCCGGCGCTGCGCGCCATGCCCAAGTCCGGAACGTTGTCGCCAACGACCACGACTTCGGCCGGCGTGAGCCCGGATGCGGCGCAGAACGCGTGAACCAGATCGGGCGCGGGTTTGCGGTTCGGGACCGCGTCATACCCGAAGATGTGTGGGAGGTGCGCATCCATGCCAAGCGCGGCGAGCGCGACCTTGGAAGCGGCCGTCGCATCGTGCGTTGCGACGCCCATGATGTAGCCCTCCGCTGCGAGTTCGACGAGCGTCTCCATGACGCCTTCGAATCGGACCGAATTAGCCGATCCGTGTTCGTGGAAGGCTCGGTCGGTTTCCGCGATCCGCGCCAGGCGGGCGGCCTCTGCCAGGTCGGGATACCACAGGGCCACCAGGTCATCGGTGGCGCCAGCCGCGAGGACCGACCCCGGCGCATACTTTCCTGTCTCGGGCAGGAAGCCGCCCACAACAAGCAGGCGCATGGCGGCTTCCGCATCGCCATCGGCCGCCTCGAGGGCGAGCCGCGAAAGAATGGGCGTCCACGTCGCCTCGAAGTCGAGCAGCGTGCCGTCCTTGTCGAAGAGAATGCCGCGCGTCGCCATGAATTCTTTCCGCTGAGCCGGCCGGTGTTATCGTGGCCGCCCGCGAATAGCCAGATGGCATGACGTGCCCATGATCCGCGCCACACGTGTGCTCCCCGCCGGCCAATGGTCGGCCAAGCCTGCCGACACGGTGCTGCTCGACTACGACCAGCGCCACCGCAGGCGCATGGCCATGACCGGGCGTGGCGGACTGGAGTTCGTGCTCGACCTGATTCAGGCGGTGCCGCTGCGCAACGGCGACGGGCTGGAACTGGACGACGGTCGTGTCGTCGCGGTCGAAGCCGCCGACGAACCGCTTGCCGAAATCAAGGCGGTGGGTCCGTCCGAACTGCTGCGCGTTGCCTGGCATCTCGGCAATCGGCATCTGCCAACGCAGCTTCTGGGCGATCGCCTGCGCATCCGCCAGGACCACGTGATCGAGGAGATGGTCGCACATCTCGGCGCGTCGGTGCGCCACGTCATGGGCCCGTTCGATCCCGAAGGCGGTGCTTACGCCCACGCGGGTCACCATCACGCTGACGAACCGCACGACAACGGCGCGCTTGAGCACGACGACCGGCTGGACGATGGCTGAGCCGCTTCCCTTTCAAGCCGACGCGCAGCCCCATGCACCGGAGCCGCATCTCACGCCGCTCGCTCTGCGAAAGCTGCTCGCGTGGCTATCACCGGCATTCCCGGTCGGCGGCTATTCCTACAGCCACGGCCTGGAGTGGGCCATCGAGGACGGCACGGTCACCGACGCTGCCAGCCTGCAGGCCTGGATCGCCGACGTGCTCCGTCATGGCGCCGGGCGCAACGACGCGATTATTTTCCAGCACGCATGGCGGGCGGCGGACGGCGACAGGTTCGCCGAACTGGCCGGGATTGCGGAACTTGGCGCGGCGTTTCAGCCGTCCCGCGAGCGGCACCTCGAAGCGACCGCACAGGGCCGCGCCTTCCTGCTGGCCGTCAGCGCGGCCTGGCCAGCGCCGCGCCTGACGACCATCGCCGCGGCCCTGCCTCCCGAACTGCCGGTGCCCTACCCTGTCGCCGTCGCCGCCTGCGCCGCCGCTCACGAAATCCCGGCAACGCCCGCCCTGCACGCGATGCTGAACGCTTTCGTCTCCAATGTCGTCTCGGCCGGCGTGCGGGCCATCCCGATCGGCCAGACGGATGGCCTGCGCATCGTCGCCGCACTCGGGCCAATGGTGGACGAGGTCATTGCCGCCGCGGCGAATGCATCGCTCGACGATCTCGGCGGGGCTGCGCTTCGCGCCGATATCGCCAGCATGAAACACGAAACCCAGTACACGAGGTTGTTCCGCTCATGAATTCTCCGCATGGACCGCTGCGCATCGGCGTCGGTGGGCCGGTCGGCTCCGGCAAAACCGCGCTGATGGACGCACTCTGCAAGGTGCTGCGCGACCGCTACGACATCGCCGCGATCACCAACGACATCTACACCAAGGAAGACGCAGAGTTCCTCACGCGCTCCGGCGCGCTTGCGCCCGAACGCATCCTCGGCGTCGAGACCGGCGGCTGCCCGCACACGGCCATCCGCGAGGATGCGTCGATCAACCTCGCCGCGATCGCCGACCTCCGCGCCCGCTTCCCCAATCTCGACGTGGTGCTGATCGAATCCGGCGGCGACAATCTCGCCGCGACCTTCTCGCCCGAGCTCGCCGACATCACCATCTACGTGATCGACGTGGCCGCCGGCGAGAAGATCCCGCGGAAGGGCGGGCCAGGTATTACCCGCTCAGACCTCCTCGTCATCAACAAGATCGACCTTGCCCCTATGGTCGGCGCCTCGCTGGAGGTCATGGACCGCGACGCAAAGAAGATGCGCGGCGCCCGGCCCTTCGTCTTCTCCAACATGCGCTCCCGCGAAGGGCTTGAGGCCATCGTCGCCTTCGTCGAGCGGGCCGGCGGACTTGTCGCAACCAGCCCGGCCGCCTGAACTCGCGCTGCGCCGCACAAACCGGCTATAGTCCGGCCTCAGCCGGGAGCTCCCCATGCCGATCGTCAACCGTTTCGCCGATTTCCAGGACGACATCGTCGCTTGGCGGCATGACCTGCACCAGCACCCGGAGATCCTCTACGAGGTCCACCGGACGGCCGCGACCGTTGCCGAAAAGCTGCGCGCTTTCGGCCTCGACGAAGTAGTCACCGGGATAGGCCGGACGGGCGTGGTCGGCGTCATTCGCGGACGCGGCAACGGCAGCGGCAAGGTGATCGGCCTGCGCGCCGACATGGATGCGCTGCCGATCCTCGAACAGACCGACAAGCCGTACGCGTCTGAAACGAAAGGCAGCATGCACGCCTGCGGTCATGACGGCCACACGGCGATGCTGCTCGGCGCCGCGCGGTATCTTGCGGAGACGCGTAACTTTGACGGCACGGCCATCGTCATCTTCCAGCCCGCGGAAGAAGGCGGCGGCGGCGGCAAGGCCATGATCGAGGACGGGCTGCTGGATCGCTGGAAGATCCAGGAGGTTTACGGGATGCACAACCTGCCCGGCCTCGCGCCCGGCAAGATCGCGACCCGCCCCGGTCCGATCATGGCGTCCACCGACGAGTTCACGATCACCGTCAGCGGGCAGGACGGCCACGCCGCGCGGCCACATCTCTCGGCCGACCCCATCGTTGCCGGCGCGGCCATCGTCGGCGCACTTGCAGACCATCGTCTCCCGCAACCTCGACCCGCTGGATTCCGCCGTGGTGTCGGTCACCCGCTTCCATGCTGGCGGCGCCTACAATGTGATCCCCGGCACAGCCGAGGTGGCCGGTACCGCCCGTTGCCTGCGCGCCGAAGTTCGAGACTTCATCGAACGCCGCATCGGCGAGATCGCAAAGTCGGTCGCCAGCGGTTATGGCGTCGAGGCCAGCGTCGACTACGACCGCAACTATCCCGTCACTGTGAACGACGAGGCCGCGGTCAAGTTTGCAGCACGCGTTGCCGGCGACGTAGTCGACCCCGCGAACGTCACCACCAACGCCCCACCTTTGCTCGCCGGCGAGGACTTCTCCTACATGCTGGAGGCGCGGCCGGGCGCTTTCGTCTTCATCGGCAACGGCGACAGCGCCGGGCTGCACAGCGCCCATTACGACTTCAACGACGAGATCATCCCGATCGGCTGCTCCTACTGGGCGCGGCTGGTGGAAAGCGCGATGCCTGCGTGAATGGCGCCACCACGCGGAGGGGTCGCATTGCCGCCGGCCTTCGGACTAGAGTGCCGGCGAATCTGAAGCGCCTTGGGAACCCCTGAATGGGCCTGAAACTGCCGAAAATCGCCCGGGACGGCTCGCTTTCCCTTATCAAGCGCCTGTTCCAGGAGACCGGTCGCGAGTTTGCCGGGCGCTACGCCTGGGTGGTCTTCCTGAGCCTTGTCGTCGCCGGCACGACGGCCCTCAACGCATGGCTGATCAAGGACATTGTCAACCAGGTGTTCTTCGACCGCCGCGCCGACATGCTGTGGTTCCTGACTGCGGTTATCGTCACCAACGGTTTCGTCCGTGGCTTCAGCCTCTATGCCTCGGCCGTCGCTCTCGGGCGTATCGGCAACGCTATCGTGGCGCGCATCCAGTCGCGCCTGTTCGACCACATGCTCAATCTCGGCATCGACTTCTACAACCGCACCGCGTCGAGCGAATTGGTGACGCGCATGTCGCACAACGCCACCGCGGCGCGTCAGGTGCTCGATACGGTGGTCACTTCGGCCGGCCGGGATTTCCTGTCGCTCGTCGGGCTGATCGTCGTCATGTTCATTCAGAGCCCGACGATGTCGCTGATCATTCTGGTGGTCGGCCCGATCGCGATCTTCGGCGTCAATGGGCTCATCAAGCGCGTCCGCCGCGTTGCACGGGATCAGTTCATCTCGCTCACCCGCGTCATCTCCGACATGCAGGAGACCGCCGCCGGCATCCGCATAGTCAAGGCATTCAACCTCGAAGGCATCATGCGCAAGCGCATGGCCGCCTCGATCGACGACGTGCGCGGTCGCGCCGACAAGATCGTCCAGATCGGCGCCCGCTCGAGCCCGCTGATGGAAGTACTCGGCGGCTTCGCCATCGCCATGATCGTTCTCTGGGCCGGCTACCAGACGATCTACCACGACGTGAAGCCCGGCTCGCTTATGTCGTTCATCGCCGCCATCGCGCTTGCCTACGAACCGGCCAAGCGCTTGGCGCGCATGCAGATTTCGCTGGAGGCCGGGCTTGTCGGCGTGCGTTTGATGTATGAACTTCTCGACCTGCCGGTGCCCCTGAACGAGAATCCGGATGGGCCGAACCTGAAGATCGCTGATGGCGAAGTCGTCTTCAATCACGTCGATTTCGCCTACCGCGAAGAAGCGCCGCTCTTCCAGGACTTCAACTTCGTCGCTCCGGGCGGCAAGACGACCGCGCTGGTCGGACCCTCGGGCGGCGGCAAGAGTTCCGTCATTGCGCTCATCGAGCGGTATTTCGACGTCGACGGCGGCCGCATCCTGATCGACGGACAGGACACGGCCAAGCTCCGCCTGACTTCGCTCCGCGACCACATGGCGCTGGTCAGCCAGGACACCGTGCTGTTCCACGACACGATCCGCGAGAATATCCGCTTTGGCCGGCCCGCGGCCAGCGACGCCGACGTGGAGCGCGCCGCCCGCGACGCCATGGCTCACGATTTCATCATGGCGACGGAGAAGGGCTACGACACCCGGCTTGGCGACAACGCTATGCAGCTTTCCGGCGGGCAGCGCCAGCGGCTGGCCATCGCTCGCGCCATGGTCCGCGACGCCCGCATCATTCTGCTCGACGAGGCGACCTCGGCCCTCGACACCGAATCGGAGCACCAGGTGCAGGTGGCCTTCGACCGGCTGAAGAAGGGCCGCACCACGATCGTTATCGCGCACCGGCTGTCCACCGTCCTCAACGCAGACAAGATTTGCGTGCTCGTGAACGGCACCATCGTCGAGGAAGGCCGCCACCGGGACCTCCTCGCGCTCGGCAAGTACTACGCCCGGCTGTACCACCTCCAGTTCGAGCCGCGCGACGGCACATCCGGCTCAGCGGACACCGCGGCGACGGTCGTTCCTGCCGAATAGCGGCGTATCCGCCCAATTTTTTGGCGTTTCGTGCAAATCGTCAGTTGAAACGCCGGCTAAATGGGGCGAAAACGGGCACGCAACCACCTGCCCTTTCTCCCGAACTGACCGGCCAAGCCCTTGAACAAGGATCGAGCGGCGGGCGCCCGGCGGGGCGACTCGCGAGCGCATATCGGCGCGGCCCAATGGGGTCGTGGTCTCGGAACGCTGCTGCGCATCACGCGGATGACCTTTCGTCACCCGTGGCAGGCCGCCTTTGCCATCGGCGCAACGCTGGTCGCTGCCTCCCTGCAACTGGCCATCCCGCGCCTTCTGGGCCGCGCCGTGGACCAGACCCAGGATGTTGCCTCTGCAACCGTCGATGGCGCCCAGACCGCCCTGCTGACGACCGCCCTGATCCTGCTCGCGGTCAGCGTGTTCCGCGGCATCTTCACGATGCTGCAGAACTATTTCGGCGAATCGGTCGGCCATCACGTCGGCTACGCGCTGCGCCTCGCCTGCTACGAGAAGGTCCAGCGGCTCTCTTTCAGTTTCCACGACCGCGTGCACACCGGCGACCTGATCACACTGGGCATCCTCGATGTCGATGGCGTGCGGATGTTCTTCTCGACCGGATTGGTCCGGCTGGTACTTCTCTCGGTGCTGATCGGCGTCGGCGCCTACCTTCTGATCAGCACCGATGTCGTGCTCGGCCTTCTCAGCCTGAGCTTCGTGCCGTTCGTGGCATGGCGCTCGTCGGTCACCCAGCTTCGTCTCCGCGCCACGTGGCTGGCGCTGCAGGAACAGTTGGGCATCGTCAGCCGCATCATGGACGAAAACCTCGGCGGCATTCGCGTCGTCCGCGCCTTCTCGGCCCAGGAGCACGAGATGAGCAAGTTCGACGATGCATCCGCAGATGCACTCGACCTCGCCCACGAGCGCACCAGCATCCGCGTCCGCAACACCAGCGCCATGAACTTCTCGTTCTTCCTGTCGATGGGCCTGGTGCTCTGGGTAGGCGGCAACAAGGTCATCGGCGGCGAGATCAGCGTGGGCATGCTGGCCTCCTTTCTCTCGTTCATGACCATTCTCCAGATGCCGGTCCGCCAGATGGGCCTGCTGGTCAACTCCATCGCCCGCGCCTCGACCTGCGGCATGCGCCTTTTCGATCTGCTCGACCTCGACGTCGCCGTCCGTGACAAGCCCGACGCCAAGGATCTCGTCGTCAGCGAAGGCGTCCTGCGCTTCGAGAATGTCGACTTCCACTATCCAGGGCACGTCAATCGCAACGTTCTGAGCGACGTGTCGTTCGAGGCGCGGCGCGGCCAGACCATCGGCATCGTCGGCCCGCCGGGCAGCGGCAAGTCCACCCTCGCCCACCTGATTCCACGTTTCTACGACGTGACCGGGGGCAGCATCTCCATCGATGGGCAGGACATCCGCAGCGTCACGCTGGATTCGTTGCGTTCGGCCGTCGGCGTCGTGCAGCAGGATTCGTTTCTGTTCACCACCACGATCGAAAACAACATCGTTTACGGCGACCCCTGGGCCAAGGAAACGCGGATCGAGCGCGCCAGCGAATACGCCCAGTTACACAACTACGTCTTGAGCCTGCCGATGGGCTACGACACCGTTGTCGGCGAACGCGGCGTATCGCTCTCCGGCGGACAGCGTCAGCGGCTGTCGATCGCCCGCATTCTGATGCTCCGTCCCTCGGTGATGGTCTTCGACGATTCGACCGCCGCTATCGACGCCGGCACCGAGCGGCGCATCCGGAGCGCCATCAAGCGTTTCGCCAGCGACCGCGTGACCATCGTCATCTCGCACCGGCTGAGCTCGCTCATGCACGCGGACGTGATCCTGTTCATGGAAAACGGCCGCATCGTTGAGCGCGGTACCCATGATGAGTTGCTGGAGCTGGGCGGCCGCTATCGCGCGCTCTACGACCTTCAGGTCAACCCTGGCGACGAGATGCTCAAGGTAGCCGTGGGAGGGGCCCGATGAGCGAACGGGCCGCCATGGACCAGGGGGAGGTCGAAGACCGCAGCGGCAGACCGTTGCGCGCCGTCGTCGGCTCTGCCCGCCTGGAAGAGGAGATGTTCGGCAAGGTCTTCGACGGCAAGATCGTCGGCCGAATCTTGCATTTCGTGCGCCCCTACCGCGGCAAGATGTTCATCGCGGTGGCCGCCGTCCTCATCTTCACCCTGTCGCAGCTCGCACTGCCCCTGACCATCCGCTACGCCATCGACCACGGCATGGCGCTGGGCGAGGCCGGCCGGTCGACGCTGAATTGGGCCGTCGCCGCCTTTGCCGTAACGATCCTGGTGAACTTCGCCGCCAGCTACGTTCAGGAAATCGTGGTCGGTCACGTCGCCGAGAATGTCCTGTTCGACATGCGGCGCGCGATGTTCAGCCACCTCCAGCGGGTTTCGCTGTCCTTCATGGACAAGACCGAGGTCGGCCGCCTGATGTCGCGCCTTCAGGGCGACGTCGCCTCCATGCAGGAGTTCCTGGAATCGTCCGTCCTGTCGGTCGGCGACATCGTCCTGCTGTTCGGCATCGTCGTCGTGCTCGTCTATCTCGACCCGCTGCTGGGCGGGTTGACGCTGTGCGTGATGCCGGTGCTGCTCATCGTGCGGCTGTGGTGGCTGCCGCGTGCCCGCAAGGCATTCATGGCGGCGCACGAGACCAACTCGACGACCAACGGCGCCCTCGCCGAGGGCATCCACGGCGTGCGCACCGTGCAGGCAATGAGCCGTCAGCGGGTCAATTTCGACCTTTACGACGACAAGGCGCACGCCAACCTGCGGACCCACCTTGTCGCCTCGCGCTATGCGCAGGTGATGGTGCCGATCGTCGATACGCTGACCGGCATCGCCATGGCGATCGTCATCGTTGTCGGCGGCGGCATGGTGCTCCACCGCACGCTCGACGTCGGCGTCATGGTCGCCTTCATCTTCTACATCCAGCGCTTCTTCGATCCGATCCGCTCGCTCACCATGCAGTACAGCGTAATGCAGCGCGCCATGGCGTCCGGGCACCGGATTGCCGAGGTGCTCGACGTCGATCCCGAGATCGAGGACAAGCCCGACGCCGAACCGCTGCCGGTCGACATGGACGGCTCGGTCGAGTTCCGCAACGTCACCTTCGGTTACCGGCGCGACCAGCCGGTGCTGAAGAACGTCAGCTTCAAGGTGAAGCCCGGCGAGACCATTGCGCTGGTCGGACCGACCGGCTCGGGCAAGAGCAGTTGCATGTCCCTCGTCCACCGCTTCTACGAAGTATGGGATGGTCAGGTGCTGATCGGTGGGCGCGACGTCCGCGACGTCACTCAGCACTCGATCGGCGAGCACGTTGCCATGGTGCTTCAGGAGCCTTTCCTGTTTTCCGGCACGGTCTTCGAGAACATCCGCTACCACAAGAAGGACGCGACCCGGGACGACGTTATCGCCGCAGCCAAGACGGTAGACGCGCACGACTTCATTATGCGCCTGCCCGAGGGCTACGACACGATGCTGGAGCAGCGCGGCGGCAACCTGTCACTTGGCCAGCGTCAGCTGGTTTCGTTCGCCCGCGCGCTGGTGGCCGACTCGAAGATCCTGGTGCTCGACGAGGCGACGGCGAGCATCGACAGCTACACCGAGATGCTGATCCAGAAGGCGCTGGTGCGCCTGCTGGAAGGCCGCACTGGCATGGTCATCGCGCACCGGCTGGCGACCATCCGCAACGCGGATCGCATCGTCGTGCTCCAGAACGGCGAAATCATCGAGAGCGGCACGCACGCCGAACTGATGAAGCTCGGCGGCCTCTACGCTCGGCTCTATTCGATGAACTATGCCTCGTTCGACGATGTGATGGACGAATCGATGGGCACACCGCCGGTCGGCTCTGCGACCTGACAACCGCTACCCCAGCGCCGATTCCGTCTGGACGGCCGAGGCCCGCATCGCCGCGGATCGCCGGCTGCGCAACAGCGCGAACTGCTGGTCAGCAAGCACGCCAATCAGGATCACCGAGCCCATCACCGCGAAGTTTAGCGAACTGGGGATGCCGAGCAGGTTGACCAGGTTCTGCAGGACCTGGAGGAGGATCGCACCGAGAACGATACCGACGATAGAGCCCTCGCCACCGCGCAACGAACAGCCGCCGAGCACCGCCGCAGCGATCGCGTAAAGCTCGTAGAAGTTTCCATGCGAAGACGGCGAGATCGACCGCGTATACATGGCGAAGAAGACCGCGGAAATCGCCGCCAGCACCCCGCAGATGACATAGGCAGCGATGATCACGACATCCGTCCGGATGCCCGAGTAACGCGCAGCCTCCTCGTTCTTGCCGACGGCGAAGAGGTAGCGACCGAAGACGGACCGGTGCAGGACCACCCACATCACTGCCGCGATGATCAGCATGGCGACGAACGAGTGCGGAACACCGAGCGTGCGCCCCGAAAACAGCCATTCGAGATCCGGGAAGCTGACGCCGAAGACGAAACCGGCGGTCGCATCCGCCGTGTAGAACCGCGCCACGCCGCGGTAGATCAGCAAACCGCACAGCGTCACGATGAAGGGCTGCATGTTCATCTTGGTGATCAGCAGGCCGTGGGCCAGGCCAATGAGCACGCCGGCGACCAGCATGAGCAGCACGGCGAATGGCCACCAAACGCCGTGGTTCACCACGAGATCGACGAACAGAACGCCCAGCAGTGCGATGACCGAGCCGACCGACAACTCGATGCCGCCGGTGATGATCACGAAGCCCTGCCCGATCGAGAAGATGCCGAACAGACCGATCAGGTTGGCGGTGTTCGCGATGTTGATCGGCGACAGGAAGAGCGGGTTGATGACCGCAACGATCGTGCCCACCACCAGGATGAGAACGAGAAGACCGAGATCTTTCTTGTACATGCGACTATCTCAATTCAGCCGGTTGCCGACGGCGAGTTGCAGGACGTTGCGCTCGCTGAAGTCGCGCCGCTCCAGCAGGCCGCTAATCTGCCCTTCATGCATGACCGCGATGCGATCGCTCACGCCGATCACTTCTTCCATGTCGCTGGAAATCATCAACACGCCGACGCCGGTGTCCGCGAGGTCGCGCAGCATACGATAGATTTCCTCCTTGGCGCCGACATCGATGCCTCGCGTCGGCTCGTCGAAGATGATCACGCGCGGCTTCATGGACAGCCACTTGGCCAGCACGACCTTCTGTTGGTTTCCACCAGAGAGCGATGCTACCGCCGTACCGACACCGGGCGCACGGATATTCAGACTTCGCCGCTGATCATCCGCATGCGCGGACTCGACCGATCGCTGCAGCAGCGCGCCGCGCGCATAGGACCAGAGGTCCGGAAGCGTGATATTCTCGGCGATCGAAAGATCAAGCACGAGGCCCGAGCGCTTGCGATCCTCTGGCACAAGGATCAGGCCGTGGTCGATGGCGGCCCTTGGCTGGGCGAATTTCACTGGCTGGCCATTCAGCCGGATCGTGCCGCTTGTCAACGCATCGATGCCGAAGATTGCCCGCGCCAGTTCCGTCCGGCCGGAGCCCACCAGCCCTGCGAGGCCCAGGATTTCCCCCTGGCGCACGGCAAGGTTCACCCGGCGGCCCGGATAGGTGGAGGTCTCGCCATCGACAACCTCCAGCGCTGCCTCCTGCGCGGCCACTGCCGGCGGCACGTAGAGCGATTTCAGGTCGCGGCCGATCATCAGACGGATCATGGCCTCGCTGCTGATTTCGGTCCGAGGCAGTTCCCCGACGAGGCGGCCGTCCCTGAGCACGATCACCCGATCCGCGCATTGCTGCAACTCGTTGAGCCGATGCGAGATGTAGATGACCGAGATGCCTTCCGCCTTGAGGCCGGCGATCACGGTCATCAGACGCGCGGTCTCGGAGAGCGTCAGGCTCGACGTCGGTTCGTCCATGATGACGACGCGCGATTTCAGCGACAGCGCCTTGGCGATCTCAAGCAGCTGGCGCTGCGCCAGCGACATATCGGCGACCAGCGTATCCGGCTTGAAGTCGACGCCGAGACGCTTGAGATACGGCTCGGTCTCGCGATGCAGCAGGTTGCGATCGATCAACTTCAACGGCCCACCATAGATCGGCTCGCGGCCGATAAAGACGTTCGCCGCGGCGTCGAGGTTGTCGAAGAGATTAAGTTCCTGGTGAACGAACGCGATGCCGGCGCGCATGGCCTCGCTGACCGTCAGCGCGGCATGATCGATTCCGTCGACGCGAACGATCCCGCTGGTCGGCGCGATCACGCCTCCGAGGATCTTCATCAGGGTCGACTTGCCGGCGCCGTTCTCGCCGACCAGCCCGATCACTTCTCCCGGCGCGACCGATAGACTAACCCGATCCAGCGCGACGACGCCTGGATAGGTCTTTCCGATCTCGATCAGTTCAAGGAATGGCCGGGTCACGGAGGCATCCAGGGAATCGGGCAGCCTGCACTGAGCGCCAGTGAGCTTACGACACGGTTCGGGTCGGCGCAGCCTTGCCGCGCCGGCCCGTTCGCCGTGCTTTTCTTCGAAGAGCGGCTGCTACTTGCCGGTCTTCGCCTTCAGGTCCGCCTGGAATGCGTCGACATTGGCCTTGTCGATGATCTTGGTCGGCACGATGATCAGCTTGTCCGCGGGGATGCCAGACTTGTCACCCTCGAGGTACTTCGCCATCAACTTCATGCCCTGGTAGCCCCACTCGAAAGGCTGCTGGACAACCGTGCCCGCGAAGCTGCCTTCCTTGACGGCGCCGAGGGTCACCGGGTCTTCGTCGAACGCGATCACGGTGATCTGTCCGAGCTTGCCGGCGGCCTGGAGAGCCTCATAGATCTTCGGCGGGTTGTACGAATAGAAGCCGACCATGCAGTTGATTTCCGGATGGGCGGCCAGAACGTCGTCGACGTTGCTGCGTGCCCGGGCGAAATCGACGTCGTCGCCGCGCGTGTCGACGAGTTCGATGCCCTTGCCTTCGACCGCCTGCTTGAAGCCGGCGATGCGCTCCTTGGCGTTGTCAGCCCCGAGGAAGCCGACGAAGCCCATGCATTTGCCGCCCTTCGGCAGCGCCTTCACGGCGATCTCTCCCGCCTGCACGCCAGCCAGCGTGTTGGACGAGCCAAGATAGGCAATGCGGTTGCTGTCCGGCGCGTCGCTGTCGGTGGTGAACAACGGCACCTGAGCCGCGATGCGGTTGAACGCATCGATCGAAGTCTTCGGATCGACGGACGAGATCATGATCGCATCGGTACCCGCGGCCACCAGATCGTCCATCAGGGCGTTCTGAAGCGCAGCGGTGCCCTGCGCCGGATATTTGAACTGCAGTTCGTAGTTCGGCAGTTCGCCCTGCGCCTTGGCAACGCCGGCCTCGGCCAGCTTCCAGAAATCGGAGGCTGCGTTCACAACAAATGCCAGTTGTTTCTTCTCCTGCGCTTGTGCAGTGGAGACCGCGAGCGCGGCAACAAGGCTCGCCAAAATGATTCTCTTCATGCGTATTCCTCCCGATTGTGTGGGCGTCGCGTTCGGATCGAAAAGCTGACCACGCCCTGATCAATCGTTCCACTGTTGCTAATAACTGTCAATGCTGGTAATTAAAATGCCGTCAAATCAATATGTTACGATTGGTAATATGCGCATACGCGATGCGCGATCGGGGGCGGAGGCGGCGCCGTGGTGAACATGAAGCTCGGAGACGCCCGTGCACGACGCAGTTCCACTGCGCGCACCGATCCGTCGCCGACGATGACCGATGTCGCCGCTGCGGCCGGGGTCTCGCAGACGACCGTCTCGCTCGTGCTCAACGACGTGACTGGCGCGCGCCTCTCGCAGGATACCGTCACCCGCGTGCAGGACGCGGCCGTCCGGCTCGGCTATCGCCTCGTGCGCCGAGGTTCGCGCCGACCGCCGGTGACTGGCTCGACGACGCTCGGCTTCGTCGTCAACGAGATGTCGACCGACCCGTGGATGGCGATCGCACTCGACGGTGCGCGCGAGAAGGCCTGGGAATATGGCCTGACGATCAGCGTCGCGGTAACACGGGGCGACGTGGAAATGGAGCAGGCCGTCCTCACCGGACTTTTGGCGCAGCCGCTGTTCGGCTTGATCTACGGCACGATCCACACGCAGCGCATCGTGCCCTCCCCGGCGCTCACCCGCGTGCCGACAGTTCTCCTGAATTGCTACACCTCGGACCGGTCCCTGCTGTCGGTTGTGCCCGCCGAGGTCCAGGGCGGGCGCACAGCCACGCGGAGCCTGGTCAATGCCGGCCACAAGCGCATCGCACTTATCGAGGGCGAGGCGCTGATGGATGCCTCGCGCGACCGGTTCAAGGGTTATCGGCAGGCGCTCGCCGCCGCCGAGATCGCGTTCGACCAGGAGCTTGTGCGCCCCGGCAACTGGGAGCCGTCGGCGGGCTATCGCCAGACAATCGAGCTGATGAAACTCAAGAACCCGCCGACCGCCATCTTCTGCGCCAACGATCTGATGGCGCTCGGGTGCCTGGAGGCGCTGAACGAGCTGGGACTGCGGGTGCCGGAGGACGTTTCGGTCGTGGGATACGACGATCGCGAGATCGCGCAGTTTACCCGGCCGTCGCTCACAACCATCCTGCTCCCGCATTTCGAGATGGGCTCGATGGCGGCAGAATTCGTGCTAGGGCGCAAGATACGGCGAGACGGGCGCCAGCCGCAGGTCAAGGTCGACTGCCCCCTGGTAGAGCGGGATTCGATCGCGCCGCGCGCCCGATAAAGAGGGAGGCCACGATGCTCATACTGGTCACGGGCGCCACCGGAAAAGTCGGCCAGACGCTGATCGACCGCCTCCTGGCCGATCCGAAGTGGGCCGGCACACAGATCCGCGCACTCTGTCACAACCGCACCCTGCCGGAGACCGACCGGCTGAAGGTCGTGCGCGGCAATATCTCCGAGGAAGCAGCCGTCACGGCGGCCATGAAGGACGTTACGCACGTCGTCCACCTGGCCACGTGCAAGGAGGTTCCGGAGACCGTGATGGACGTGACGGTCAAGGGCATGTTCTGGCTGCTGGAGGCCTTCCGTGCTTCGCCGGCGGCGCGGCAGTTCATCCTCGTCGGCGGCGACGCCGCGGTCGGTCACTTCTTCTACCGGCATCCGGGGCCGATCACCGAGCAGACGCCGCATCAGGCCTATCCCGGCTGCTACGCCCTCTCCAAGGTTCTGGAGGAGGTGATGTTGACGCAATACGGCATCCAGTATGGCGTCAACGGCTGCTGCCTGCGCGCGCCGTGGATCATGGAGAAGGACGATTTCCGCCATACGCTCTCCTTCGGCGACGATCTCTTCGGCGGGCCGGACTGGAAGACAATGGTGCCGCCGGACGTGGCCGAGCGCTGCCGTCGGGAGAATATCGTCCCGCTACTGCGCGACGCCGACGGAGAACCGCTGAAGCGAAACTTCGTGCACGTCGACGATCTGGTGGAGGCGATCCTGTCCGCCATCGATCATCCCGCCGCGCGGAACGAACTCTTCAACGTGTGCATGGACGAGCCGGTGGACTATGGCGCGGTCGCCGCTCACCTCAAGCGCACGCGACAGCTCGACTCGGTCGACATACCGAGCGCGTTCCACTCGAACTGGATGGACAACGCGAAAGCCAAGTTCGCGCTCGGCTGGCGCCCGCACTACGATCTGGCGCGCCTGATCGATTCGGCTTGGGAGTACCGCCGCGCAAAGGACGATCCGCGGAAGGTCTGGTACCCCGGCTGAAGCCGGATCAGACGTAAGCGGTCGACCCGTCGGGCCGCGTCGACTTCCGCCTCTCCCAGTGGACGTATTCGTCGCGGCTGAGCACGTCCATGTTCATCTCCACGCCCCAACCCGGGCGGTCTGGCCTGAGTTGCAGGTAGCCGCCCTCGGGGAGATACGGATCCTGGACGTAGGGCGCGTCGAGTTGCGCCCCGGGCTTTGCCGTCGTCTCGCCACCGCCCTGGAAAACGTAGCCCGGACCATGCGGCAGCCGGTATTCGAGAATGCGGAAGTTCGGCTGCGCCGCCGAGAAGTGCAGGTTCACCGCCGTCGCCAGTGGCCCCATCGGATTATGCGGCGCGACAGTGACGTAGTGCGCCTCGGCGAGCGCCGCGATCTTGCGCATCTCCAACAGGCCGCCAACGACACAGATATCCGGCTGGATGATGTCGGCGCCGCCGCACTGGAGCAGGCGCAGGAACTCGAAGCGGCTGTAGAGGCTCTCGCCGGTCGCCAGCGTGCACTGCATCTGGCTCTTCATCGTGCCCCAGGTCTCGATGTTCTCCGGCCGGATCGGCTCCTCGAAAAACAGCGGATCATAGGGCGCGAGGGCATTGCCGAGTTGAACGGCTTGCGTCGGCTCGAAGATGCGGGCGTGCGCATCGAAGGCGATTTCGTAGTCGGCGCGCACCGTCTCGCGCAGCAAGCGGAAATATTCCGCCGACGTGCGCACGACCTCGCCCCAGCGATTGGCGTGGATGTCGATACGGTACGGGCTGAGCTTGAAGGCTGTCAGGCCCCAATCGGCATTGAGACGGTCGAACTCGTCGCGGGCGGCGCCGGGATCCGGGGCAGTATAGACGCCGGCATAGACCTTCACGCGATCGCGGGAATTGCCGCCGAGCAGCATGTAGACCGGCACGCCAAGCGCTTTGGCCGAGATGTCCCACAGGCAGTGGTCGATCGCCGAGATCGCCGCGAGGCCAAGCGCGCCCGGGGGGAAACGCGCCTGCTGGAGCAGGTAGAGAATGAGATACTCGATGCGCCGCGGATCCTGCCCCTCGATGAACCCGAAGAGGTAGTCGAGGAGCGGTAGCAGGGCCTTGTCCGGCCCGTGGTTGTAGCATTCGCCCCAGCCGGTCAGGCCGTCGTCGGTGTCGATCGCCACCACCACCCGCGGCCGATCCTTGTCGCGGGTCATGAAAGCGCGCAGGCGCTCGATCTTCATGCCTCGTCGCCCGGACTGAAGTAGCGCGCCCGCTTGACGCGGGTCTGCACGTAGACGTGCTCGTCGAACGTGCCTTCGACATAGGACTTCGAGTCCCGCGGGATCGGGATGGCGACGTTACCTGTGGATGGATGCGCGGCGACGAAGGCCTCGTCGATGTCGACGCCGAGACCCGGCGCGTCAGGCACCGGGATGTATCCATCCTTCTGCACGGGATGCGGGATGACCGTCTTCGCCCTGCCCGACCAATCGTCCTCGATGCGCTCCAGGATGATCGCGTTGGGGATCGCCGCCATGAGATGCAGCGCCGCATATTCGGCAACCGGCCCGAGCGAGCCGGAATGCGGCGCGAACATGATGTGGTGCGCCTCTGCCATCGCCGCGATCTTCTTCATCTGCGTGATGCCACCGGCACGGCCAGTGTCCGGCTGGATGATGTCGACCAATTCGCGCTCGATCAGCTCGCGCTCGCCAAAGATCGTCGCCATCCGCTCGCCCGAAGCCAGCGGCACGTTGGCGGCATCGCGGATGCGGGCGTAGCCATCGACATTTTCCGGCGCGATCGGATCCTCGATCCACGCCAGATCGTAGGGCTCCAGAGCCTTGGCGAGGCGAGCGGCGTCCGCCGGCGTCAGCCATGGCGGACCATGCAGGTCGATCATGATGTCCATATCGGCGCCGACGGCCTCGCGAATGGCGGCCACCTTGCGCACCGGATCGGAAACGCCGCCGCATTTCAGCGCCGAGATGCCGCGCTCCTTTAGCGACAGCGCAACCTCGGGCGTGTTGGCATGGCCATAGATGCGGACGCGATCGCGGATCTTGCCGCCGAGCAGGTTCCACACCGGCGTATTGAGCACCTTGCCCTTGATATCCCACAGCGCCATGTCGATACCGGTCATGGCGCCGCCGCCGACGGTGCCAAGCATGCCGTGGCCCATGATGGCGACATGCATCTTCTGCCAGAGCCGCTCAATGTGGGTTGGGTCCTCGCCGACGAGGATCGCCTTGAGGTCCGTGATCGCGGTCTCGATAACGCGTGGCCAGCCGGAGCATTCGCCGATGCCGGTGATGCCCTCGTCGGTATCGATCTTGATGAAGAGCCAGTTGCGGACGCCACCAAAGGCGGTGTTGGTCGCCCGCGTCGATGGTTGCTCCGACCATGTCGCGTCCGAGGCCCACTTCTTCGGCTCGGGCGCACCGGCGTGCATCAGGAACGTGCGGATATTGGTGATCTTCATGGAGGACTCGGTGAGTAAAGGCGGGGCGATCAGTTGCCGGTGTAACGGTGACGTTCGTGGATGCGGCGCTTGCTGGGGTCGGGATGGGGAATCGCCGAGAGCAAAGCCTTCGTGTAGTCGTGGCGGGGCGAATTCACGACCTGGTCCGTGCTGCCGGTTTCTACGACGCGACCGCGGAACATGACAGCGACGCGGTCGCACATGTAGCGAATGACGCCCATGTCGTGGCTGATGAAGACGTAGGCGAGGCCGAGGTCGTCCTGCAGCTTCATCAACAGGTCGAGCATCTGCGCGCGCAGCGAGACGTCGAGCGCCGAGGTCGCCTCATCGGCAACGATCACGCGTGGCGACAGGGCGATGGCGCGTGCAATCCCGATACGCTGGCGTTGTCCGCCGGAGAAGGCGTGCGGGTAACGCTCGCGCCAGCTTGGCTCCAGCCCCACCTGGCTCATGAGATGGGCGACGCGATCGTCCAGCTCGGCACCTTTGGCGATGCCGTTGACGTAGAGCGGCTCGCCGATGATCTGCGTGACCGTCATGCGCGGATTGAGCGAGGACACCGGATCCTGGAAGATCATGCGGATCTCGCGCCGGCAGGCCATGAGGGTCTGCTTGTCGGCCTGCGCGAGGTCAATGACGCTGCCGTCGCCTCGCCGGTAGCGGATCTCCCCTCCCGTCGGCTCGTAAACGCGAAGCAGGCAGCGACCCATCGTCGTCTTGCCGGAGCCTGACTCGCCAACGACGCCCAGGGTCTCGCCGGCGCGAACCACAATCGACACATCGTCGACCGCCTTGATCGCAGCATTGTGGGCCGGGAAATACATCTTCAGGCCGATCGTTTCCATGATCGGCGGCGCTTCCTCGGAGACCTCGTCGCGGCCAACGCGGATGGCGGCCTTGTCCTCGAGCTTCAGCACCGAGCCAATCAGCATCCGCGTGTAGGGATCGGCCGGACGATGAAAAATCTGCTCTACCGGGCCGTGCTCCATCACCTTGCCGTTGTACATGACAAGCACGTCGTCCGCGATCTCCGCGACGACGCCCATGTCATGCGTGACAAACATCACGCCCATGCCGTGGCTTTCCTGAAGCCGCTTGATGAGATCGAGAATCTCGGCCTGGGTGGTGACGTCGAGTGCGGTGGTCGGCTCGTCGGCGATGAGGAGGGCCGGATTGCAGGCGAGCGCCATGGCGATCATGGCGCGCTGCCGCATTCCGCCGGAATACTCGAAGGTGTAGCGGTCCAACGCCTTGTCGGGATTGGGAATCTCGACCTGTCCCAGCAGCTCGACGGTGCGCGCGCGCGCCGCCTTCTTGCTGAGCTTCCAATGCAGGCGCAACACCTCGCCGATCTGGTCCCCGATCGTGTGCACTGGCGACAGTGACGACATGGGTTCTTGGAAGATCATGGCGATCTCCTGGCCGCGGATTGCGCGAATCTGGTTGCCTTTGGGGGCCAGCTTCGCGAGGTCGGTGTGCGAGCCGTCCGGCCGGGTAAGCATCATGCTGCCGGAAACGATGCGGCCCGGTGCGTCGACGATTTGCAGGATGGACCGCGCCGTAACGCTCTTGCCCGAGCCACTTTCGCCGACGATAGCCAGCGTTCGCCCGCGATAGACATCGAAGGAGACGCCGTCGACCGCCTTTACCACCCCGCTGCGAACCGGGAAATGGGTGGCGAGGTTACGGACGCTGAGGATGGCTTCGTGTTTTCCGTCCCCGTTCGCGTCGTTTACCCGCTGTGCATCCTCGGCCATGGTCTTGATTACTTGTTATAGGGGTCTGCGGCATCGCGCAGGCCATCGCCGACAAGATTGAGCGCCATGACCGCGACGACGACGAACGCACCTGGCCAGAACAGCCAGGGCGCCGTTGCGATCGAACGGATGTTCTGCGCCTCGCGGAGCAGAACCCCCCACGAAATGGTGGGTGGCTGCAGACCGAGACCGAGGAACGAGAGCGACGTCTCGGCGAGGATCATGGCCGGGATCGCAAGCGTGATGGACGCAATGATGTGGCTCATGAAGCTCGGCAGCATATGGCGGAAGATGATGCGGCGCTCGCTGCAGCCGTCGAGCCGAGCCGCAGTGACGAACTCTTCGGTACGCAGCGACAGGAAACGGCCACGCACAACGCGGGCAAGGTGCGCCCAGCCAGTCAGCGACAGGATCACCGTGATCATGAAATATTGACGCGTTGCCGGCCAGTCCTGCGGCAGCGCCGCCGACATCGCCATCCAGATCGGAATATTGGGCAAGGCCAGCACGAACTCGATCACGCGCTGGATGGCGAAGTCTATGCGCCCGCCGTAATAGCCCGAGATACCGCCGAGCACGATGCCGATGAGGAGCGACAGGCCGACGCCGACCAGGCCGATCGAGAGCGATATCTGGGCGCCCTGCATGATACGGCTCCAGACGCCGCGGCCAAGGCGATCCGCGCCGAGAAGGAAGAGCGGCTGACTTGGATCGTCGGAGGCCAGCAGATGCCGGTCGGCAGTGATAAGGCCGAATATCTTGTATTCGAAGCCCTTCCCGAACAGCGAGACCGTTATCTTGCGGCTCTCATCGGGCTTGTATATGGCGGCAAGCGTTTCCGGATCCCGGACAAGCTTGTCCGGGTGATACCACAGGCCGATCTGGAGCCCGCCATTCTCGTCGCGATCAAAGAAATGAAGCGCCTCCGGCGGATGATACTGCGCCAGCCTGTTCTGCTGATACGGATCGTTCACGGCGAAGAAGCCCGGCACGGCGGCAACGATGTAGAGGATGACCGTGACGATCATCCCTATCATCGCCAGCTTGTGGCGCCGGAAGGCCCACCACATGAGCTGCCATTGCGACGCGACAGCGGCGTTGGGAACGGCTGCGACGGTGACGGCGATATCGGCCATGCGCGCCTACTCCAGCCGGATGCGCGGATCGACGAGAGCGAGAAGAACGTCGCTGACGAGCGAGCCTATCAAGGTAAGCGCCATGATCAGCAGAATGAACGCACCGGCGAGATACATGTCCTGCGCCTTTAGCGACTCGAGTAACAGCGGCGCCGCGGTCGGCAGGTTGAGCACGATTGCCACGATGATCGAGCCCGAGACCAGATTGGGCAGGAGCCAAGCGATTGTCGAGATGAATGGATTGAGCGCAATGCGCAACGGATATTTGACGAGCAGTTGGAACTCCGTCAGCCCCTTGGCGCGCGCCGTGGTGACATAGGGTTTGCCGAGTTCATCAAGCATGTTGGCGCGCATGATGCGCACCAGACTCGCCGTGCCGGACACCGCCAGAATGATCACCGGTATCCAGAGGTGGTGGAGCAGATCAAGCGTCTTGCCGATGCTCCACGAGGCATTCTGGTACTCCGCCGAAAACAGGCCGCCGACATCCTGCCCAAATTCGATCGCCGCGACGTACATGAGCACGAGCGCGAGAAGAAACGATGGGATCGCCAGCCCGGCAAAGGCAAGGGCGGTAAAGAAGTAGTCGCCGATCGAATATTTCCGCACGGCCGAATAGACCCCGATAGGCAGGGCAATTCCCCACGTCGCGATCAATGTGGACAACGTGAGGATGAGCGTCAGGGCCATGCGCTCCCAGATCAAGTCGCTGACCGGCTGCTGCCATTCGAAGGAAATGCCGAAATCGCCCTTGGTGATGATGTTGTAGACCCACTTGCCGTACTGGACGAGGAGCGGCTGATCGAGACCGAACCGCGCACGCAAGTCTGCGGCGGTATTCTGGTCAACGACCTCGTTTGAGGCGGCCAGCACGGCGATGTAGTTGGTGGCGTAGTCGCCGGGCGGAAGCTGGATAAGGACGAAGGCCAGGAAGCTCGCGGCGAAGAGCGAGGGCACCATCCACATCAATCGCTTGGCGATAAATTTCAGCATGGCGCGATCCCCATCCGAAACATGCTGCCCAGCACTAACCCGCCCCCTATTCTCATGCCACCTCCCCGGCGTCGGAACGCCACGGATAGGGACGCTCCCAGCCCCGCCGATGTCCCGGATGGTCGGGCGTCATGGTCAGATACGGATAGCGCTTATCCTCATGGGCGGCCCGCGTCGCCTTCATCACTTCCGTTGCGAGAAGTGCATCCAATTTGCCGCGTACGCCCTGGGCAGACGGCTCATCGATGAGGTTGAGCTGCTCGTCGCGATCACCGGCGAGATCGTAGAGCGTGCCGAGACCGTTGTCGTAGCGGGAAAGGCGATAGCGGCCATCGTCGACGCAGATACCATTCGCCACCGCGCCGAGAGCATGGCCGCGGCGCGGTCCGTCGGGCGCAATCACGGCCAGCGGGAAGGAGTCCGTCGCTGTTGTCGCCGGCACACCGGCCGCGGCCAGGATAGTCGCGAAGATGTCGGTGATGGTGACCAACTCGCTGGCGCGGACGCCGCGCGGACCGCCGGGCACACGCACGATAAGCGGCACGTGCATGGCCGGATCGAAGAACAGGTTCTTGCCGAGGAAGTCGAAGTCACCGACGAAATCGCCATGATCCGCGGCGAAAATCACGATCGTGTCGCGACCGTCGGGACGAGCGTCGAGCGCGGCGAGGATTGCCTTCACCTGCTCATCGATCAGCGTGATGAGACCGGAGTAGTGCGCGCGAATCCGGCGCTTCGCCTCGAGCGGAAAATCCGCGAGATCGATACGCGCCGAGCCGCCCGCGTGCGAGCGAATGTGTTCGTCACGAAACCGCTCCGAGTCCGGCGTGCCGGGGATCGGAGCCGGCATGTCGGCGGGATCGAACATGTCGGCGTATTCACGCGGCGGATTGTACGGATCATGCGGACCGGGAAAGGCGACCATGCAGGCAAAGGGCTTTTCGCTGTCGTACTTGCCAAGGAAATCGACGGCCTGCCGGCCGACCCAGGCATCGATCTGGTGCTCGGCGGGCATCGCACCAATCGCCGCCATGCGGTGGTCGACGTAGCCCTCCTCCTCCCAGCCGCGCAGCTTCTTCAGGCCGTGGCTGGCAAGGTATGCGCCGTAATCGTCCTGGATGTGGACGTGGCGCTTGTCCTCCGAGATCACGCGGTGGTCGAAGCCCTCGGAGATGTCCCAGGGAATGAAGTGCATCTTGCCGATGGCTTCGGTGTGATACCCGGCAGCGGAAAGCAGCGAGGGCCAACTCGGCATGCCGCAATCCCCGTGGTCGGGGCGCAGCCAGTGCGTGTTGTCGACGATGCCGGTGGTCAATGCGTTGCAGCCGGTCAACAGCGCCGCGCGCGCCGGGACGCAAACGGGATGCATGGAAAGGGCGCGCTTGTAGAGCACGCCATCGGCGGCCAACGCATCAATCGCCGGCGTCCTGGCGAAACCGGCGCCGTAACAGCCGACGAAATCCGCCCGCAACTGGTCCGGAAACATGAAGAGAATATTGGGGCGGTGGTCCATGACTCTTCATCTTGCGCCAGCCACTCGGGCCGGCGGAGCAAATGCATCAATCTGGGCACCCCGAATGACCGGATCGTTGCCTGGCCGGAGACCACAGCAGCGGGTCCCTCCGGTCAGGCGGTCCCATATTTCGTCCATGCCTGTCGGGGGCAGTCCGGAAGGCCGGCCAAGCCGGCCTTCCGGTTCATACTGGGCCTACCCTCAGAAAGTATACTGCTGGGGCAGCGATGGCGCCGGGTTCGGGTAAGACCACGAGTCCGGCTCCTTTTGGGGCACGTTGACGAAGTCGCTCTTGCAGGCGCCGAAAGTGCTGGGCGCAAGGCAGACGCCGACCCACTCGAACGCATCGGCCGATATGGCGAGAAGCTTCTTCATGTACTCGCCCTGCTTATCCGGGTCTGCCGTTGCGCGGGCGTCATCGTAAAGCTTCATACGCTCCTTCTGGCTTTCGGGCGGCTCCTCCCCCTGTTTGCCATTCGATACGTACCACTGGGCCCACAACAGCGCGAAACGCGAGCCCTGAGTGTGCGTCGCAACGTAGTCGCGCGGGTCGAACATCATGTCCGGCCCGTTGGCGCCCGGCCAAACCTGGGCATCGTATTCGTTGTTGTCGCCCCGGCTATAGAACAGCGCGCGCTCGATCGTGTTGACCTTGATGTCGATACCGATCTTGGTCCAGTGCTTCTTCACCAGTTCCATGACGTCGACAAGATCCGGCGACAGCGTCGGGATGACGTCGACCGAGAAGAATATCTTTTGACCGGCAGGCGAAAGCCGGAAGCCCTGCGCGTCCTTCTTGTCGAGACCGAGCTTATCCAGCATGGCATTGGCCTTGTCCGGATCGAGTTCGGAGTACTGCTTGGCGAGCTGCTCGTTGTACCAGGGATGATTCGTCCGAGGCCCGGACTGCCACGGCTCCGACTGCCCGAGATAGACGAGATCGACAACCTCGGCCCGGTTGATGCCGTAGGACAAGGCAATACGGAAATCCTTGTCCGAGAACATCTTCCGCATCGCAGCATCTTTGTGGTTCAGGTTCAGGTAGATGACGCAAGCCTGCGATGACGAGGGAACCAGCTCCATCAGCCGATAGCCACCCTTCTCCCTGTTCTGCGACAGAGTCGGCTTGTTGGAGAGTCGGTTGATGTGCCGCTCCTGCATGGAAATCTTGCCGGCAAGCACATCGAGGAGAAGCGACTCGGTGTCCTGGTAGATCGGGAAGTTGATGTTGTCGAGATACGGAAGCTGATTGCCTTCAGTATCGACCTGCCAGAAATAGGGATTGCGCGTCGCGACCACGCGAGTCGCTCCCCCGACGTACGGCTCGCTGATCACCCACGGATCGAGCACCGGCTTTTCGGTGTTGCCCCAGCGCGGCGGAATCTCGATGTCGCCGTTCTTGGCGCGGAACAGGTCCGGCCAGCTCGACATGCCGGCCGCTTTTACCATGTCGGCGAGCTTGTCGTTGTACTTTGGCAGGAACTGCTTGGCGTAGTGCTTGCAGAACAGCGTCGGGTGCTGGCCGAGCGGAGTGGCGAGTTGCTGCAGGAAGAGGCCGTATGGCGCGGCGAACTTGAACTGCACCGTGAGGTCGTCGACCTTGGTCACATCGGCCGGCTTGCCGCCGATCGAAAGAATTCCCGGCACCGACGGATAGAGTTCCGAGTTCTTGACGCAATCCTCGATCGAGAAGACGACGTCGTCAGCAGTGAAGGGCTGGCCGTCCGACCACTTCATGCCCTTGCGCAGATGGAAGGTGAAGGTGGTGGCGTCGTCACTGACCTCCCAGCTCTCGGCGACGTTAGGCTGGACCTTGGTGAAGTCGAAGTCCCATTTGGTCAGGCCCATGTTGCCGATGCAGCGCAGGATGCCGTTGTGATCGTTGCTGCCGCTCAACCCACGCACCCACGAACCGCCGTAGGCGCCAATTTTCTCGCGCGTCTCGACGACCAGTGGACTGGCCGGCAGACGATCCGCAAGCTTCGGCAGTTTGCCGTCGGCAGCCATCTTTGCGAATTCGGGCGCTTCCTTTTCCCCGGCGGCAAATGCGCCACGGGGCACGAACGCGAGGGCGGCCGCTCCGGCCATGCCCTTCAGAACGGACCGACGGACAACGCTGCCCGCGACCGGCCCTTTGGTCGGTGTATCTGTCATTGCATTCCTCCCTACCCGATAGCCGGACCGTTTCTCGGTCCGCCTGTTGGTTTCACACCCTACGACATCATGGCATCGATTGACAACTTTTGACAAGTTGCGTCGGGCCTGTGCATTTTATGCGGCGCGACCGCGTCGCCGCGCCAGATCGATCAAGCCAGGTATCTCCCATGCGCACCGAAGGCCTGGGCATTGCAGCCGCAGTTTCCGTCGCCGCCGGGATAACCGTGCTCCCGAATTGCGGTCACTGCAACATGCGCGTCGTTGCATGCCCATAAAGCAGGCGGTGGTTCGCGGGTCCGGGTACGCTGTGCAGCCAGCCGCCGAAACGGCTGCCGCGGACGGCCGGCTCAGCGCCGTCATCTACGAGCGCATTCTGGCGCTGGTCGTTTCGGGCGACTTTAGCCTCAACAACCGGCTTCCGTCCGAGACCGACCTCTCCGAACAGTTCGAAGCGTCACGGCCGGTGGTGCGCGAGGCCCTGGCACGGCTCCGCGACGACGGCGTCATAGTCTCGCGCCAGGGCTCCGGGTCGTATGTCATCCGCCGGCCGGCCTATGCCGCGCTGACCCTTGCACCAGCCGGTTCGGTCGCCGAAATCCAGCGCTGTTTCGAATTTCGCGCCGACCTCGAAAGCTCAGCGGCGGCGCTCGCCGCGACGCGCCGGCGGCCTGCCGACATAAGGGCGCTCGACGATGCGTACGCCGCGCTGGAAGCGTGTGTGAGCGAAGGGCGTCTCGGCGTCGAAGAGGATATACGCCTGCACGAGGTCGTGGCCGAGGCCACGCACAATCCATACTACGTCATGACCCAGGGAAGCTTGCGGGGCGCCATAGCTCAGGGCATGACGGTCATGCGCAACCTGTCGCTGCAACGGCCTGCCGCGCGGTCACATCTTGTCCAGGCCGAGCACCTCGCGGTCATCAAGGCGATCAAGGCGGGCAACGCGGCGCGCGCGCGCAAGGCCATGGAAAGCCACATCGTCAACGCCCGCCGGCGCATGTTCGAAGGCGAGGCGTGACGAAAACATCACGTAGATGCTGATGTGAATCTTGAACCCGCCGCCCGATGATGACGCGCCTTCGCAGACGACGGACGACGAGCAACTCGCCGCACATGATTGATCAGGCTGTGCAGCCATATACTGTTGGAATTCCTGCGGCGCGCCTTAAAACGAGAACCGATTGAACGACACTTTCTATGCGTCTGCTTCATTCGGGCGCTCGGGTTCGGGGGCGCGGTTCCTCCGCGCTTTCAAGGCGCCGACACGCCCGTTTCAAGCGCCAGCCAATTTAGTCCGAAACCTTGTCCTGGCGTATCGGCCGGGCTGGCAATCTCTCGAAGATCTCCGAGACATTTGTCGCCACGTCGCAGAACTCGATCCGACGATCAGGACGTTTGTCGTGCCCGCGACAGGCCGGAACTGCGTTTCACGCCGGGACGCGTCCGGACGGCCCACACTTGTTGTGTCGACCGGCCAAATGCCCGTGTTCAAGCCCAGACGCGGCAAGGTGTATCAGGGCCTGGCAATACCGAAAATCGAGGAGATCGCGCGCCTGACGGCCGCCGGCGTTTCAGTACCGCGAACCGCGATCCTGACGCCGAACCTCCGCCTCGACGAGGCGGACTGGGGCGAGTTCGTCGTCGTCAAGCCGACCGACATCGCCACATCTTCCCACGGGCGCGGCTTCCAGCTCATGCGTACGCGGCGGGTGCGCTTCATTCCGCCGCAAGAATACCCGGCCGACCATCCCGGGCGCCTGGGCCCAATGATGGTGCAGCAGTTCATCGACACCGGTGAGGAATTGACAACCTACCGCGTGTTGACGTTCTTCGGCACGCCTCTTTACGCGCAATTGAACCGGGGAGGTCGCCAGGCATTCCGGCGCGACGCCGACGACGCGGCCATCGAGCGCTTGTCCGTGGCGCTTCAGGCAAACGACGCGCGGCACGCCGAGTTGATCGCGGATCCTGAAATCCTCGCGCTGGCGAAGGCGGCCCACGAGGCCCTGCCGGAAATTCCGCTGAAGGGATGCGACATCCTGAAAGACGCATCGACCGGCAGGCTTTACGTCATTGAACTCAACGCGGGCGGCAACACATGGCATTTTTCGTCAGGCTACTCGGCGTCATTCCGCGAACAATACGGAGCCGAATTCGAGCTGCGGCGCCGCGCCCAATTCGATGCAATGCGAACCACGGCCCGCATTCTCGCTGAGAGAACCAACGCCGAAGCGGAGTAGGCTGGGCGCCGGTGCGGCTGCTTCGGTTATGCGATACTGTCCGCGCCTGTTCGGCAACGCGCCAGAATGCGAACCGAGGACCGGGTGAACGTCTCTTTCTACGCGTCTGCTTCGTTTGGGCTCTCGGGTTCGGGGGCACGGTTCCTGCGCGCTTTCAAGGCGCCGGTCCGTCCGTTTGGCGCGCCAGGAGGCTTCGTTCGCAATCTTGTTCTGGCTTATCGGCCGGGCTGGCAATCGCTCGAAGACCTGAACGAAATCCGCCGCCACGTGGCCGAGCTCGATGCTTCGATCGAGACGTTCATCGTGCCGGCCACGGCCCGCAATTGCCTTTCCCGAAAGCAGGCATCCAGACGGCCGACGCTGGTCGTCTCGACGGGAAAAATACCGGTGTTCAAGCCCGATCGTGGCAAGGTGTATCAGGGCTCGGGAATGCCGAAAGTCGAGGAGATCGTGCGCCTTGCTGCCGCTGGCGTTCCGGTGCCGCGAACCGCGATCCTCACGGCGGACCTCCGGCTGGACGCGGCGGACTGGGGCGAGTTCGTCATCGTCAAGCCGACCGACATCGCCACATCGTCACACGGTCGCGGCTTTCAGCTCATGCGCACGCGCCGCGTCCGCTACATCCCGCCGCGACAATACCCGGCCGACCATCCCGGCCGCCTTGGCCCGATGATGGTGCAGCAGTTCATCAATACCGGCGAGCAACTCCGCTCGTACCGGGTCACGACCTTTTTCGGTGAGCCGATTTCGGCGCTGATGCATAGCGCAAGCGGGAAGCGTGTCGACCTCGCGGCGCCGGACAGCGAGATCGAGAGCGCGGTAGTGGCAATCCAGGTCGCGGGCGAGCGGCACAGCGACTTCATGGACGATCCCGCAATCCTCGCGCTTGCCCGCCGCGCGCACGAAGCGCTGCCGGAAATTCCTCTCAAAGGCTGCGACATCCTGCGGGATGCGGCGACCGGCGCGCTTTACGTCATCGAGCTCAATTCAGGCGGTAACACCTGGCACTTCTCGTCAAGCTTCATGGCCGAGCGCCGCAAGAAATACGGTGAGGCGTTCGAGCGGCAACGCCGCGCGCAATTCGATGCGCTGCGAACCGCGGCCCGCGTACTGGTTGAGCGCACCAACGCCGAAGCGGAATAAGCGCGTCCGCGACGCTGCTACTTTGCCGGTGCTGCCGGCGCCGGGGTCGCCGTCGGTGCGGGCTGGGCAGGTTGCAAGGCGGCCAGAGCATCGCTCAACCCCTTGACGCTGAGCGTCAGCTTCACCGGCTGGCTGCCCACCGGGAAGACCGTGGCGGACGCGCTCTGCGCCTTGCCGATCGCCGCAATCGCGTCGGGCGTCAGTTTGGCGACCGCGCGACAGCCTTCGGGCAGGCACGCCTCGAAAGGCACGGTAACCGGCTTATCGGTGCCGGCTTCCATCACGATGCCGCGGTCGACCATGATGCCGGAGCGGGTCTGCCATTCCCCGACGTAGCCGCCCTTCCCATCCTGCACGATGCGCCACAGGAACAGCGGCGCCTTGCTCTTCGCATCGGACAGTTGCTGCGAAATTCCGCAGCGCGCCTCGGGGACATTGGGCACTTTCACGCAGGTGTAGATCCAGTCGCCGTACGTCGCGGTCTTCGTAACCTCGATCTTTGGCTGCGCCGGTTGGCCGGGCTCCTGTCGGGCGCTTGCCACGACCGGCGTCCGGCTGCCGAACCCATCCGTGATCAGCATGACGACCAGGCCGATGCAGACGGCGAGCAACACGGCGACAACACCGACCAGCAGGTGGACCGCGGTCATGCCGAAGGGCAGCCTCCCGGCCCGCCGCTTCGCGGCGCCGGGGGGAATGGCCCGGCGCTGTGCGGGCGCTACCGACCGGGGGTCGGCTGGGCGGCGCAGTCTTGGGTCGGGAGAGGGAATGTCGGTGGGGTTGCCGTCCGAGTCGCTCACAGTTTTGTGGCTCCTGCTCGCCTGGTTTCTCTCGGTGCGCTTGCCCCACGCAAAACCGAAGGGGCTTTTAGCTCGCAACCGGCCCGAAACACAACCGGGCCGGTCTTGCGACCGGCCCGGCTGTTAAATTCGTCACTCGGCTCAGAAGCTCTTGCGGATGCCGACCTTGCCGGAGAAGGTGGTGGACTTCGAGCTGAACGTACCGCCAACCGACGCAAAGCCCGACATGGTGCGATCGGCGCTGTAGACCGTCGCGCGGCCGACCACTTCGCCGGACAGGCCGCTGATCGAGTCGGTGAACGTATCGGTGGTGATGCCGTCGGTCACCGTCACTGTGTTCGGGCCGGCAAACTCGTTCCAAACCTTGCCGGTCAGGTCGAGGTCCACCTGCGTAGCGCCGGGCGTCCCGTAGGTCGTTCCGACGCGGGCGCCGACGCCGGCACGTACGCTCTGGCCATTGGAATAGCTGATCGTACCGCCACCCCCGGACGCGCCACCGAGCGACGTGTTGACGAAAGCCAGCGATGCCAGAGGCTCGAAGTACATCGTGCCCATATCCATCCGGTATCCGGCATTCGCGCGGACACCGATGCTGGTGGCGGTCGTGCTGGCGGTAACCGACGGCGACGAATAGTCGACGCCGAGGAAGTCCGCCTTCAATTCCGCATCGGCGTGGAACGGCCCCTGGATGTAAGCGGCATAGCCGCCGACGGTGCCGCCATTGTACTTCGCAGAGCCGCCGTAGCTATCGAACGTCAGGCCGGAATTGACCCAACCACCGAACAAGCCCAGGCGCCAGCCAGTCTCGCCGTATTGCGGGCGCATCTCGACGCCGGCCAGCAGACTGTAAACATGCTGGTCGAAGCTCGTGTCGTAGGTGATGCCGCCGGACATGGCCGACGAGTTCTGGTTCGTCCAGTCGCCGGAGGCGCGGCCCCAGATCACCGAGCCGTGCGCGGTCTGGTAGGGAGCCGGCTGGCCCGGATCGACATAGGGCAGGTCGGCGCCCGCGCCGCCCTGGCCACCCTGCGGGTAGGTGTTGCCGTACTCGTGATCGTCGACGACACCGCCGGACGCGTACCAGGCGTTCTGCGCGCCTGTGATCAGGACCGGCTGATCGTGGGCGTCAGGACCAAACTGCGCAACGAAATCGAAATTCGGATCGGGCACTTCGCCGCCTTCGGTCGGCGATTCCTGAAGTCCCCAGATGAACATCCCGTCGCGAATGAAGCCGACACCATCAACCTTGAGATAGTCCGGCGACAGTTCGGAGATGAAGAACGTATCGCCGTCCTTGCACCACTCGCCGTAGAAGCACTGCTGGCTCGCGTCGTTCATATCCAGGCCATCGACCTCGACGACCCTGATACGGCTATCGACGACGCCCATACCCGGCTCGGTATTCAGCTTATGGACGACGATGCCGGTCGAGCCGTACACGTCGTGCGCTCCACTCTCGCTTTGGGCGCCGATCTCGAGAACGTCGGACCTTGCGTAGTCGAGTTCGTACTCGAGAAGTTCGTTGGGCGCACCAAAGAAGACGTCCACCGCCAGGTAACTCCGGTAGCCCAACTCCTGCGCTCCGTAGAAATCGCCGTAGATGTACGTTTCGTCGTTCGCCTCATTGTCGACCATGCTCAGCCAGCCGCTGCCTCCGTTTCCTCCCTCGGAGAACGTGCCGAACAACCCACCTGCATTGCCGTTGTAGAACCCGTCCAGGAGGAAGGACGTATATTCCTCGCCCGTGCCGAACGCGGTCTGCACGAAGCCCAGGTTGATAACACCGTCAGCGCCTTCGCTCTGAAGGATGTTGCCACCGCTCTCGTCCCACATGGACTCTGAGGGACCGTTCGCTCGTGTACCAATGGCCGAGGTTAAGCACCACGTTGCCGCTACCGAAGAGACTGTCGCTCTGCGGTCTGTCCCCTCATGTCCACGCGGCCGAACATGACGCCCATGCCGGATTCGCCGAGCGATGGGCCGCCTTCGCTTTCTGGGTTTTCATCCGGATTTTGGATGTAGTAGCCGATCGGATCGGAAAGGCCAGTGCCGTTGAACACGAATGCCGAGCCCGACTCGGACTGGATCAACTTGTCGGCCGCCGTATTTGCATAATTCGACAGGTTGGTGACATCGCCGGTCACGCCGCCGGACATCGCAAAGGACGCGAAATTGGCCGTGTCCAGGTCGAGTTGGGCCCAGTCGAACGAATAGGTCGGCAACTGGTTGACCGACAACGAGTCCCAGCATCCGCGAGAAATTCGGGATTGTTGTCGCTCGTCATCACGCCATCGTTGAATACGACGGAGCCAAGGTTCAGCCCGAGGAGATTGAGGATGCCCCCGGATTCGCTTTCCGAGCCGGTCCCGGTCGAATTAAGGCGCAGAACCGGCTGGCCCTCGCTATCCCGCCCGTCACCGATGATGGCGCCGCGGTAACCGTTGGCGATGAATGTGTTGTCGGCCATCACATTGATCGCCGTGTCGCCACCGACGATGAAGCCGGTCCGCTCGCTGCCGTAGGTCCAGTCGAGGGCGTAGCTGCCCGTGTTGTAGATGCCAACTTTGTCGCTTGAGTCGCCGTTGGCGTTCGCGGTGATGTTGATGCCGTCGCCATAATAGCCGACGATGTCGCCACCGATGTTGCCGACGATCGTCCGGCCAACGCCCTGGAGCGAGAGGCCACGATGAACGCCGGTAGTCCAGCCGAGGTCGTTGAAGATGTTGACTTCGCCGCTCTCGGTGACCTGGACGCCGTTGTCGCCACCCCAGATCGTCCCGCCGCCCGACGTATAGAGATCCGAATAGCCAGTGTAATAGCCTGTGTATGCATTGTTGACAGTGACCGCGCCCTTGACGTTGCGCAGATCGACGCCGTCGCCGCCGGCGCCGACGATCCGACCATCCCGGTTGTCGACCCTGGCGGCACCGCCGATGCCATCACCCTTGATGCCATCCCAGCGTCCGTAGATGCCGGTGGTGAAACCGCTCGGAAGCGCCGAACCGTCGAGCAGTCCCGTGGACCCGTTATGGACCAGGGGATCCAGCTGGGTGAGGTCGATCGACGTTTCTTTCGTCAGCCCGTTGTTGACGATGAAATCGCCGGCGATCGTGTTGGCGTAGATGCCCCGGCTGTTGACGCCCGCGATGAGACCGCCAGAGACCCAACCCGAGTATGCCTGATAGTAGGCGTAGTTATTGACGAGAAAATTGCCGGAATCGCCTTCGCCAATGCCGAGGCCGATGTTGGAAGCGTAGATGCCGCGGCTATAGCCAGCGATAACACCACCTCGGGTGTTGTCGACACTCACGGCGTAAGCGTTGCTACCGATGCCCAGACCGCCGATGCCGGTGAAATACAAGCCGCTGTCGCCGAGCCCCGCTGTCAGGCCCATCTGGTTGTCGACATGCACCTCATTGTCGGTGGCGAAGTAATTGCCATCGGTTGCGCCAATCGCCGAGGTGTAGCTGTGATTGTTGACGTAGACCCCGCCGACATTGACGACGTGAATGCCGGCGCCGTTGGTTCCTTCGACGTGACCGTAGTTGTTGATGGTGATGAAGTCGCCAGTACCGCCCTCGCCGGTCCAGGTATCGCTTTCCGAATCGTACGCGTACGCCTGACCATCGACGAAGATGCCGATCGTGCCCTTGATGCTGACCGCGCCGCCCTCGCCCTCGGCGCCGTCAATGTTCATGACGACATCGCCGACGTCATAAACGTCGACGCCGTGGCCCTCGGAATTGTTGATCGAGGAATCCTGGAAGAAGTGAATGCCGTCCGACGTCGTGCTGTTGCCGTTGGCGTCGATGGTTACCGCAGGCGACGCTCCACTAAAGGTCGAGATAAACGGATCGGCGGGTCCGAAGTGAATCCAGAACGTCCCGGTAGCTTGGAAATCCAGGTCTTCCGGCTCCGTCCCCGCGCAAGTCCACTGGTTTACCTGGGCGTTGCAGCTGACGGACGCCGCCGGGTCGACGGCGAACGCCGGCC
The DNA here is from genome assembly GCA_963798195.1 of uncultured Alphaproteobacteria bacterium. GTDB lineage: Bacteria > Pseudomonadota > Alphaproteobacteria > Rhizobiales > Kaistiaceae > CAVSRC01. Next base: position 226,237 of record CAWCSF010000005.1, read on the forward strand.
GCGGCATCGCCACCATGCTGCCCAATCCGGCGAGCACGCCGGTTGCGATCGCGGTCGTCGCTAGCAAGCTGCGCCGCGGCTGCGGGGTCAGCGGGATTGGCGCGGGGCTGCGGCGAAGGGCTTGGCGACGGGCGAAAGGCGACTGCGGACCGGAATTTCTGCGAACTCACTGCGAGGCCTCCCTGAGGGAAGCGTGCCACGCTTCCCAAACACTCAGAATCAATGCGCCCACGAATGGCCGCATGGCTTCCGCATTTCTGCCATATCCGAGGCAGGGTGCCCACAAGAACCTATGGCTAAGATACGGTTAACGCTGCCCAAAAATGCATCTCTCCGCTGTTAATCATTCGAAAAAGCAGTGCGTATTCAAAAACATGCGGAAAAGTTCCATTTCTGGCTCATTCCCGCGATTTCTTCCATTTGAATCGGTTTGTGCCAAATCTGCCACTCTTCTGATTCGCGCGCGCCGCCACCATTCGTCAGAATGCAGGCCCCCACAGGCGTCGGCGCGTAGTGAATCGTGATGAAGACCACCCCAATCCGCATCGCGTCGCTGCCTGGTTCGTTTGAGACATTTGGACTGCTCGTCGACTATCTGTCGCGCATGGAGCCCTTTGCTCGGTATGATCTGGGCAACTTCTCCCGCGCCTTGCAGCACCAACTGGCCGAGGGCAACAACCTGGCCGCGATGGCCGGTAACCGTCTCGCCGGCTACTGCGGATGGCTGCCGACTACCACAGGGATCGCTTCGGGCTGGATAGCGGACACAGGTCCACTGCAACCGATCGAAAAGGCCGCCGCCGACGCGGTGGTGCTGACCGTCGTGGCCGCAGCCGACGGCACGATCCTGACACAGCTCATCCGTGGCGCGCGCCGGATGAATCCTGGCAAGCAGGTCTTCTTCAAGCGCGAGTATGCCGAGCGCTCGCGTCAGCCGCGCAAGTCGCACGTCAAGAATGTCCTCGCCTGATGACCGCACGCGGTTTGGCTCCCGTCGCTGTCGTCTTTGCCGCCTTCCTGTTGGCCGGCTGCATGACGTCGACGGACGGCGCCAGCGTCGCGGCCATGCCGCCGTCGGCGGCGTCCGCGCAGGTCGGCGCGGGTGAAAGTCTGCTCATCCCCTTCCCCGCGGCGGGCGTTTCCATGCACGCCACGATGTATCTCCCCGGTGGCGCCGGTCCATTTCCACTCGCTGTGGTAAATCACGCCTCCGAACAGGATGCGAACCGCCGGGCTCTGGCGCCGCCACCGGCGTTTCCGGTGATAACGGCGTGGCTCCTCGCGCATGGCTACGCCGTGCTGCTTCCGGAACGGCCGGGCCATGGGCAGACCGGCGGTCCTTACCGCGAGGATCAAGGGGCGTGTGACAGCGCGGACTTCGTCGCCGCGGGCAACGGCGCGGCGGACGCGATCGGCGCGGCGATTACATTCGCCGTGGCCAGACCCGACATCCGCGGCGGCGGTGTCGTGGTGATCGGAAACTCGGCCGGCGGCTGGGGCGCGCTGGCGCTGGCGGCGCGCAACCCGGCAGGCGTGCGCGCGGTGGTGAACTTTGCCGGCGGCCGCGGCGGGCATGACCGCGACAAGCCGATGCAAAACTGTTCGCCCGATCGCCTGGTTGCGGCCGCAGCCACCTTCGGGCGCTCAGCGCGCGTGCCGACGCTCTGGCTTTACGCCGAAAACGATACCTACTTTCCACCGAAGCTGTCGCAACGCATGGCCGACGCGTTTCGCGGCGCCGGAGGCAAGGCCGAGTACCACCTCTTTCCACCCGTCGGCCAGGAAGGGCATGCCCTGATCAACGCGCCGCTTTCGGTCGCGCCATGGCCTACGGTGATGGACCAGTTCCTGGCAGCGCATCAATAGCGGCGTGGCGCCTCACTCCGCCTCGCGGCGCGTCACGTCGATCAGGGCGTCCGCGATGATGTCGAGTGCGCCGAACTGGCCGGCATAGTCGTTGCCGTACTTCTTCTGAACGTCGAGGCCGTAGTTCGACGAGATATGCCATGTGTGGCCGCGCGAATTCACTTCGAGCACGTAGAGCTGCCCGCTTCCTTCCTCGCGGATCATGTCGATTCCCAGGTTCGCCTTTTCCGGCAATGCGGCCGCGACGCGACGCGCGAGATCCAGAACGTCCGCGCTGTAGTTCATCTGGATGCGGCGTTCACCGCTGTTCGCCGCAATCGGCTCGTCCAGCGGCGCTCCTCCCGCCGGATCCCGATCGAACGTCGCGCTCCCGATTACCGTGAGAAACGTGGAATAGACGACCCGCCCGAACACGGTCATTGCGCGGAAGCTCTTTGGGGTCGGCCCCGTATCGACGAAGCGCTGCGCAAGCATCTGGCGGCCGTGGCGCGGATCGTTCCTCGGCCACGAAAATGGATCGCGCCAGCGCACGTCGCGGGTCCGCACGAGCCTGACCCCAGAGCCCTGATAACCCACATTGGGCTTCAGCACCGTGAACGGCCCCCAGGTTTCGGGGTCAAGGCGGGTGCTGGGCTCCAGCATGACCGCTTCGGGGATGGGCAATCCGGCCGAGATCAACCTCCCGTATTCTTCCCACTTCGTGAGATACGACGCCGCGTAAACCTTGCCACGCAACGGGCTAAACCGGAGCAGCTTGATCGGCGAGAAGATCAGCGACGGCCTCCGGGCGGCCTGGCGGCGAGTGACAGACTGGGGCTGATTGTTGTCGACAACGAAGACTTCAATATCCGGTGCACGATCCGCCAGGCGTGCCTTGATGCCTTCGAAATCCGATCGTGCCTGCAGCGTATGCGTATGGACCAGAACAAGATTGCGCTGCGGCGTCGTCATGAAACACGATCCGTGCTGGGCGAAGTATCAGGCTCGCGGCGCAAGTGTGCGCAAAGGAGGCAGCGATCTCCGCTGTTCATCAGAAATCGGAAGACTTGGGAAGCGGCCAAGGAACCGATACTACTACCTTGCGTCTTGGCCGCCAGTAGGCGCCCCTTCGATCGAGCCCTTCCATTCGTGACGGGCCAGTTCCTGGCGGTGCATCCGCAAGACGAGTGAACGCGAATTACTCCGCTTCGCGGCGCGTCACATCGATCAAAGCGTCGGCGATGACGTCGAGCGCTCCAAACTGAGCGGCATAATCCAGCCCGTACTTCTTCTGTTGTTGCCGCCCATATACGGACGAGAAATGCCAGCTGCGGCCGCGCGAATTGAACTCGAGGAGGTAGAGTTCCCCCGTGGCCGCGTCGCGTATGACGTCTATGGCGAGACTGGCCACATCTGAAACTGCCTCGGCTGCACGGCGTGCGAGGTCCAGAACGTCCTCTTCGTGGTTCAGCGCGATGCGGCGATCGCCGCTGGTCGCGGCGATGTGCGCGTTCAGCGCTGCGGTTCCCGCCGGATTCCGATCGAATACCGCAGCATCTCCGACCGTGAACACCGTCGAATATACCACCCGAGCAAACACGGTGAGCACCCGATAGCTCACCGGTAGCGGCCCCGTGTCGACGAATTTCTGCGCCAGCATCTGAGACCCGTAACGTGGATCATCCGGCGGCCAGGAGAACGGGTCGCGCCAGCGCACATCGCGCGTCCGAACCAGGCTGACGCCGGCGGCCTGAAAGCCGACATTGGGCTTCAGTACCGTGAACGGCCCCCAGGTTTCGGGGTCAAGGCGGGTGTCGGGCTCCAGCATGACCGCTTCCGGAATGGGCAATCCGGCCGACATCAACCTCCCGTATTCCTCCCACTTCGTCAGGTGTTTCGCCGCGTAGACCTTGCCGCGCATCGGCCGAAACCGCTCCAGCGGCACGGACGAGAAGACCAGCGATGGCCTTCGGGCGGCCTGGCGCCGCGTGACGGACTGGGACTGGCTGTTGTCGACAATGAACACTTCGATGTCGGGCGCACGATCCGCCATGCGTGCCTTGATGCTCTCCAGGTCGGAGCGGGCCTGGAAGGGCTGCGTATGGACGAGAACAAGATTGCACTGTGGTGCCGTCATGATGGTTATCCCGAACGGGCGAAGCTTCGGCTCGCAGGACGAGGGTGCGCAGGCAAGTCGTCCACCCCGCGCTGTTCAGCAGAAATCAGAGGACTTAGGAAGCGGGCACGAGCGAACTGACGCTGGTACCTTTGAATTTTGCGGGCCGGTGCGCTAGAGGCGAACAGGGAACATTGGTCGCCTTCTTGACGCTTGGCGGCCGGATCGCCGCGACGGCGGGGCAAGGGGCCCGTAGTTCCGGGGGACGCACCTTTTGGGCAAGCAGCAGTTCGGCTGGGCGGCAGCGACCGCTTTTCTGACAGCCTTTGCTGCCGGCGCCGCCTCGGCGACCTGCGCGCCGCCCGACGCCAACAGCACCGACGCGTGGCTTCCGCAAACTCCTATGCCGGCCTTCGACGAGCCACCGCCGCACCCGGCGTCGGACTGTCCATTCTATCAGGCCGCCTGGCAGGCGTTTCTGTACGAGACGCAAGCGGGGGCGGACGGTCTGCCACGCTTTCTCGATTACCCGGCGATCACCGATCCGGGCAGGTCACCGCCAACGGCCAGCGACACAAGCCCGCTGCGAACCTCCTTCGCGGCCACGCTCAAACCGTCGCCCTCGGCTGGCCCGACACTGAACGCCGGCTTCCGCCAGGCAGCGTCCGAAGGTGTTCTGGTCGATCAGCGTGGCTATCCGGTATTCTATTCGATCCACGTCAATCGCAAATTTTCGGCGTTCGTAAATCGTCTCCGCCCCATCAGCGCGGCGAGCATCGCGGGCGCCGGCGACGACCTTGTCTTCCCGACGGGAGCGATCGAGATGAAGGCTGCCTGGCAGATTGTCAGCGGCGCGCCGACGTTTGCCACCAACACCTACCTTACCACCGACGCCACGGTTCCCATACTGACCAGCGAGAACGGACGTCTCGTCGAGGATCTCACCAGGCCACCACGACGCGTGACGGTGGCGCTGCTCGCGCTGCACGTCGTCTTTCGGCTCGAAGGGCATCCGGAATTTGTCTGGTCCACCTTCGAGCATATCGACGCGGCGGGGATGCGCGACAATGCTCCGGCGGCTGATAGCCTTCGCGTCCCCGGTCACAGGCCGATCAGTTCACAGGACTTCCCGCTCTACAGCGCTGGCACAAAGGCATCCGAGGCCAACATCGGCCCCTCCGACGAAGCTCTGGCCGATCACCTCGACGAGCAATACCAGCGGTTTCGCGGTGGCTTCCAGACGCCCGTCTTCCGAGTCTTCCCTGCCTCGAAGCTGGATGGTGTCGATGAGGATGGGGACATCGTGGAATTGAACGAAAGCGTCGGCAGGATGTTCGAAGACTCGGCAGTTCACCTGACCGACAGGCGACGCCACTATCAACTCGTCGGGGCGGTCTGGCTGGACAACCCGCGCCGTGACTTCACGATCGATTCGAGCTTCGCGAACCAGCCCGGGGAAACGACCGATACACCGGAAGCCATGATCGCCGGGGAAGACGGCCTGTCGAGCACAGCTATGGAGTCGTTCACCCAGGACGGCTTTCCCAACTGCCTGAGCTGTCACGACACTCGCGCGATCCATGACCCGGCGACGGACGCTCTCTTGCCCCCGAGCATGCTGAACGTGAGCCGGCTCCTGCCGAGACTGATCGACACCGGCATGCAGGGCGCGGCCAACCTCCCGTTCCCGACGGAAATACGCTGACCTGGCAAACCGGCAGCAGCAAAAAGATCCTGCTGACAACGGCGAATGGCGGTGGTGCCCCTGACCCGGGTCGAACGGGTACGCCCTTTCGGGCAACAGATTTTGAGTCTGTCGCGTCTGCCAGTTCCGCCACAGGGGCCCGCGCGGGGATATACGGGCCGGCGCGGTAAGGGTCAAACCCGCCGCTGGACACGGAAGCCGGGCGCGGCATAGACAGGCGCCATGCTGCGCAGCCTCTACGACCGGACGATGGCGCTGGCCGGTGGGCGCCATGCCGAACCGGCGCTGGCCGGCGTTGCCTTCGCGGAAAGCTCGTTCTTTCCGCTCCCCCCCGACATCATGCTCATCCCCATGGTGCTCGCCAACCGGCCGCGCACCTGGCGCTATGTCGCGATCGCCACGGCAGCCTCCGTTATCGGTGGCCTTTTCGGCTACCTGATCGGCGCCTTCCTGTTCGAGCAGATCGCGCGGCCGCTTCTCGATTTCTACGGCTACGGCGCGAAGTTCGAGGAATTCGCCAAACTCTACAATGATTGGGGCGTGTGGATCGTCCTCTTCGCCGGCGTGACGCCATTTCCCTACAAAGTGATCACGATCGCCTCCGGCGCCACCGGCCTCAATATCGCGGTATTCATGGCCGCCAGCATCGTGGCGCGCGGCCTGCGTTTCCTGGTCGTTGCCGCCCTGCTCTACTGGGCCGGCCCACCGATCCGCGCATTCATCGAAAAACGCCTCGGCCTCGTTTTCACCGTCTTCATGGTCCTGCTGGTTGGCGGTTTTGTCGCCGTGCGCTATCTGGTCTGACCGTCATGGACGCTACCGTTACCCACCGCCCCGTCAGGATGTCGCAGGCTACCCTTCCGGCGGCGCTCATCCTGGTTGTCGGGATCGCCACCATTGCCGGCGCCTGGGGATTCCAGCTGATTGGCGGCTACGTCCCCTGCGCCCTCTGCCTGCAGGAGCGCATCCCTTATTATGTCGGCTTGCCGCTGGCCCTGGTCGCCTTGGTCGCGGCACGGATGGGCGGACCGGCGTGGCTGGTGCGCGGCGCTCTGATTCTGACCGCGGTGGCCTTCGCCTGGGGCGCGGCGCTCGGCGTCTATCACGCAGGAGCCGAATGGGCGTGGTGGGCCGGTCCGTCCGATTGCGGTGCCGGCGGCGGCGCGGCGACGGGCAGCACAGGCGACCTGCTCGACCAACTCAACAACATCCGCATCGTGTCCTGCACAGACGCGAGCTTCCGCTTTCCCAACGCCGACTGGGGCCTCTCCTTCGCCGGCTGGAACGCGGTGATCTCCGCCGCGCTCGTCGCGGTCGCGCTGTTTGGCCTCGCCCGCGCTCGCACGCGGTCCTGAAATCCGGCAAGCAATCTGCGCCTGACATCAGCGGTCGTGGCCGCGGCATCCTGCGGAGCGGGATGCCCGTCGGCCCGCGGGCGCCGCGTCCCACGCCACCGGCTGGAACGCCTCCGGACGGCGCCGCTCTCCGCCCGTCGCCTATTTGTTGGAGAGTTTGTCGAGACGCTTCTGCATCTCGTCCAGTTGCTGGCGCAGCGTCTCGATGTCGCCGCTTTCCGATTCCGGCTTCGGCTTGTCGTCAGCATCGCGCGCGGCGTTGGCTGCGCCGACGCCGAAAGGCAGGAACATGCGCATCGCCTGCTCGAACATTTCGGTATTACGACGCACCTGATCGCCCATCGCGTCGAGCGCCGCAGTCGAACCAAATGCGCCGGCCAACTGGTTGCGCAGCTTTTCCTGGTCGCGAACCAGGGAATCGATCGAGAAATCGAGGTAGGTCGGCACCAGCTTCTGGATGGAATCGCCATAGAAGCGAATGAGTTGCCGCAGGAACGTGATCGGCAGCAGGTTCTGGCCCTTGTTCTCCTGCTCGAAGATAATCTGGGTCAGAACCGAACGGGTGATGTCGTCGCCCGATTTTGCATCGACGACAACGAAATCCTCGTCGTTCTTCAGCATTGTGGCCAGATCCTCGAGCGTTACGTAGGTCGAGGTCCCGGTATTGTAGAGACGCCGGTTTGCATACTTCTTGATGGTGGTCGGCGTCTTCTCCTTCGCCATACGCTTACTCGAGACGCTTGGTCCCGCTCCCTGAACCGGCCGCCAAGGCGGCCCCCCACTCGCCAAGCCCGCTGACGATAAGGGCTTTTTGGCGCCACCGCCAACATATTGTGCAATGCCTCAATATTCGGTTGCGATGCAGCGCGGGTTTTGGCCGGCGGCGATTGACAGGCGCAAGACCAACGGTCTGTAGTCGCGATCAACGCAGACGGCGTGTCCATACCGAATGCTGCCGTTTTCAGCATTCGGCCTGGCCCAGCGCCGATCATCAGGAGTTTTCCCATGGCAGCTTTGGATATCGTGATCGCTGGCGCCGCGCGCACGGCGGTCGGTTCCTTCAACGGCGCATTCGCCAACGTACCCGCCCATGATCTTGGCAAGGCGGCGATCGCCGAGGCGTTGAAGCGCGCCGGGGTGGAGGGCAAGGAAGTGGACGAGGTCATCCTCGGCCAGATCCTGACAGCCGGTGAAGGCCAGAACCCAGCCCGTCAGGCGTCGATTGGCGCGGGCCTGCCCCATGAGACCACCGCCTGGGGCCTGAACCAGCTCTGCGGTTCGGGACTGCGCGCGGTTGCGCTCGGCATGCAGCAGATCGCCAGCGGCGACGCCGACATCATCGTCGCCGGCGGCCAGGAATCGATGTCCATGGCTCCGCACTGCGCACACCTGCGCGGCGGTGTGAAGATGGGCGACTTCCAGATGGTCGACACCATGATCAAGGACGGCCTGTGGGACGCCTTCAACGGCTACCACATGGGCAACACTGCCGAGAACGTGGCGCGCGAGTTCCAGATCACCCGCGATGTGCAGGACGCATTCGCCGTCGCCTCGCAGAACAAGGCCGAGGCAGCGCGGAGCGCCGGCCGCTTCAAGGATGAGATCGTGCCGGTGACGATCAAGGGCCGGAAGGGCGACACCATCGTCGATCAGGACGAACACATCCGGCCGGGAACCACGATCGAAACCGTCGGCAAGCTGCGCTCGGCTTTCCAGAAGGACGGCACGGTCACCGCGGGCAATGCGTCCGGCATCAACGACGGCGCCGCGGCGGTCGTACTGATGACGGCGGAAGCCGCGAAGAAGCGCGGTTTGACGCCGCTTGCCCGCATCGTTTCGTGGGCGACCGCCGGCGTCGATCCGGCGATCATGGGCACCGGACCGATCCCGGCCTCGCGCAAGGCGCTGAAAAAGGCCGGCTGGACGATCGACGATCTCGACCTGATCGAGGCGAACGAGGCTTTTGCCGCGCAGGCCTGCGCCGTCAACAAGGACATGGGCTGGGATCCGGCGAAGGTGAACGTCAACGGCGGCGCCATTGCCATCGGCCATCCGGTCGGCGCGTCGGGCGCCCGCATCTTCGTGACCCTGCTCCACGAAATGCAGAAGCGCGACGCCAAGAAGGGATTGGCCACGCTGTGCATTGGCGGCGGCATGGGCGTCGCCATGTGCGTGGAACGCTAGACGGCAAAAATGCCGCTATCAGAAAAACATGAAGGGGAGGAACGCCTATGGCGAAAGTCGCCATCGTCACGGGGGGAACGCGCGGCATCGGCGCGGCAATCGCCATAAAGCTGAAGGCGACCGGTCATTCGGTCGCCGTCACCTACCGTGGCAACGACGAGGCCGCGGCCAGGTTCAAGGCCGAGAACGACATTGCCATCTACAAGTGGGACGTCTCGGATCCGGACGCTTCGGCGGCCGGTGTCAAGCAGGTCGAGGCCGACCTAGGACCGGTCGAGGTACTGGTCAACAACGCCGGCATTACACGAGATTCCATGTTCCACCGCATGAATTGGGACCAGTGGTCGGCGGTAATCCACACCAATCTTAATTCGATGTTCTCGATGACCCGTCCGGTGATCGAGGGCATGCGCGAGCGCAATTCCGGACGCATCGTCAACATTTCGTCGATCAATGGCCAGAAGGGCCAGATGGGACAGGCCAACTACTCCGCCGCGAAAGCCGGGATCATCGGCTTCACCAAGGCGCTGGCCCAGGAGAACGCCCGCAAGGGCATCACGGTCAACGCGATCTGTCCGGGCTATATCGACACCGACATGGTGGCCGGCGTGCCGGAGAAGGTCCTGGAAAGCATCATCGCGCAGATCCCGATCGGCCGGCTCGGCAAGGCATCCGAAATCGCCTCGCTGGTCGGCTACCTGGTGTCGGATGACGCCGCTTTCATCACCGGCGCGGTGATGACCGCAAACGGCGGCCAGTATCTCGCAAACGGCTGAGCCGGCGCGGCATCAGCCGCCCGGTTCTTCCTTGCGGTTACGGCTGTAGGACGCGACGATCCGCTGGATTTCGTCGCCAATATCGCCGCCGCCATCTCTGTCGTCTTCGGCAGGCGGCTCGGGCACGGCTTTGCGCGGCGCTTCTTTGCGGCCTTGGTCTTCGTTCGGTCGGGCCGCACGCCGCGGCCGTTGCGGCGCCGTGTCGGGGGGCACAGCCTCGGCCACTTCCTCGCCACCGCGATCGTCGACCAGAACGTCCACCGCCTCGGCAATCGCGGCAAGAATCGATGTCTCGAGCGGATTTTCGACCTTGGGCGGCGGAGGCGGCTCCACTGCGGGCGGCGGCGCGGGCTTGGGCGGGGGACGCAAAGGCCGCCTGTGCGCGGCCGCGGTGATACGCGCCGCGATCGACGCACGAAGTTCCGCAGCGCTCGGCGGCTTGACCTCCACCTTAGCCGGAACACCGCCCGGCTTCGGCGGCAACGCGGTCGATTTCGGCCGTGTCGGCGGCTTCGGCGGTGGCGCCTTCTGCGCCGCGGGTTTCTCGGTCTTGCCGCTGGTTGGGCGGGTGACCGGCGCGGGTTTGATCGGCTCGGCCGGCGCCTGTGCTGGAGCGGTCGCCCGGGCAGCGCCAATCCACGCGTCGAGCAGGGCCTCGCGCTCTGCGTCCATCTCGATACCGGCGTTTCCGATCAGGTAGCGGGCCTGCTCGCGGAAAACCTCGGCGAGCCGTTCCGGCGCATCGCCGTTGGAAAACACGTGGCCCTTCAGAGCCAGGCCCTTCACGACAAAGGTTACCTGGCGGCTGTTCACCGGGCGGCCGGCCGCCGTCAGATTGTCGGCGACGTTCTTCGCCGTCTCCTGGAAATGGTAGCCGCGCGTCGCGACTTCTTCCGCCAAGCTGCGGAACAGTTCGGCGAAGGTCCGGGGCGAGAAGAGCGGAATGTTCGTCGCGCTGTGAATCTCGCGCGCGAAGCCCTCGATCAGCGATTTGTCGACGGGACCGACAGGAGCGGCGGCGCTCTCGGGCATCGCCACCTCCGCGTCTTCCTCCTCGTCGAGCGACAGCGCCGGTTGATCAGAGAGGAAGCTCGCGAACTCTTCGGCGGTGAGCACGGCGCTGGCTGCCTCGCGGCTCGCCGCCGTCGTGTGGTCGTCCGCGTAGATGGCCACATGATGATCGCCGCTTCTTAGCCGAGAGACCAGCGGCATCAGGTCGGCCGTCGCGCTGAGAATAATGAATTCGCTTTCCGGATCGGCGACCGTCAGCGCATCCATGGCATCGACAGCAAGGCGCAGATCGGCCGAGCCGTCCGTGCCGAGTTCGACGATCTCGAAGCCATTGTCGGTGAACGCGCCGCTGTGCTTCGCGCTGGCCGCGCCGGCGTAGCACCGCTTCAACTCGAGCCGACGCGGAGTATCGACCGGGCCGATCAGTTCGCCCGTCTCGAGCGCGGCCATCCATTCGCCGACCCGGGTCGAAAGCTGGCTGGCAGCGTGCTCGTAGCCGGCCGCCAGCAGGCTGCGGCGCAGGCTGTCGCAATCGACGAGCAATATACTGTTCACGGCCTCGGCCATGATCCTCCCTCTGGCGGGCCCTTGGCTAACCTGTTCATCGTAGTTCCGTCCAGTCGAGATTAGCTTAAGCTGGTAAATCGTTTGTGGTGCAACAACTTTTCCGTGCGGCGGGGAACGAAAAGATGCGTTTGAGCGACTTCACGACTTTGACGTTCGACTGTTACGGAACCTTGATAGACTGGGAGAGCGGCATGCTGACCGCGCTGCGGCCGCTCGCCGCAAAGGTCAACCGGCCGCTCGACGACGAAGCGATTCTTGCCGCCCACGGGCGTCACGAGTCCGACCAGCAGTTGCAGACCCCTACGCGCCTTTACCGGGATCTGCTGGCGATCGTTTACAAGCGGCTGAGCGAGGAATGGGGCGTGCCCGCGCCTTGGGACGAATGCGTGGCCTATGGCCGTTCGATCAGGGACTGGCCGGCGTTTCCCGACACGGCCGACGCGCTCCGTTATTTGAAGAAACATTTCAGGCTGGTGATTCTGTCGAACGTGGACAACGAGAGCTTTGCCTATTCCAACGCGAAACTCGGCATAACGTTCGATGCGGTGATGACGGCGGAGGACATCGGAGCCTACAAGCCCGCCCTCGCCAACTTCGAATACATGCTGGAAAAGCTCGCCGGAATGGGCATCGCCAGGGGCGAAATTCTGCACACCGCCGAGAGCCTGTTCCACGACCATGGGCCGGCCAACACGATCGGCCTCGCCTCTTGCTGGATCCACCGTCGCCACGAAAAGAAAGGCTTCGGCGCGACCATGCAGCCCGTGGCGATGCCCCACCACGATTTCCGCTTCACCAGCATGGCGGAACTCGCCGAAGCCCACCGCAAGGAAAGTGCGGGCGGCTGATCCTTAGCGCGCCGCGTCGGCGGGCTGAAAATCCGGCGGCGCCATCTCGAAGCCGGAGAACAGGAATCCCGGCGCGACCGTGCAGCCGACCAGCGACCAGTCGCCGAAGACTGACGGCGCTCTGCCACTGGCTGCGCGGCACGACGATCTGCGGGGCCTCGCCCCCGGCGAAGTCCGTGCCGAGCATCTGGTGACGCGTTACTTTGCCATCGGCCGAGATGCTGAGCCGCACGGGCGCGCCGGCATAATGGTGCCAGACCTCGACCGCATCGACGCGGTGCCAATGGGACCGGTCGCCGGCCGCCAGCAGGTAGTAGATCGCCGACGAGTGTCCGCGCTCGTCGCCCGGCGCGTCGTCGCGGAACGTCTCGCGGTACCAGCCGCCTTCGGGATGGGGCGCCAGATCGAGCAGCCGAACGATCTCTGCCGCCGCGCCGCCCGCCGGCATCATTTGAAGTTGTCCTTGCGCTTGCGGATTTCCGCGAAGACGTCGACGTCGGACGCACCATCCATGCCAAGCGCCTTGCGAATGCCGGCATCGCCGGCGCGGAAATAGGGGTTGGTCTTCTTCTCCAGCGCAATGGTCGTCGGCAGCGTCATCTTGCCGGCGGCGCGCAGGCCCTTCACCTCCTGGTAGCGGCGGGCGAGATCGGCGTTATCCGGATCTACCGTTACGGCAAAGCGCGCGTTGGTCTCGGTATATTCGTGGCCGCAGTAGACGACGGTCGCATCCGGCAGCGCCCGGAGCTTCTCCAGCAATTCATGCATCATCGCCGGCGTCCCCTCGAACACGCGGCCGCAGCCCATGGCGAAAAGCGTGTCGGCCGTGAAGGCGACGTTCGCGGCCGGCAGGAACAGGGAGATATGACCCAGCGTGTGGCCGGGCGTGTCGATCACGCGGACCTCATAGGCGCCGAAGGTGAAGCTGTCGCCGCCCTTCACGCGCTTGTCGATGCCGGGAATCTTGTCGGCCTCTCCCGCCGGCCCGGTGATCGTGCAGCCGAATTCGGCCTTGAGGCCGGCATTGCCCTCGACGTGATCGCCGTGATGGTGGGTGGTGAAGATATGGTCGAGACGCCAGCCCTTCTCCTTGAGAATGGCGCGGATCGCCGCCTCCTCGGGTGCGTCGATGGATGCGGTCAGGCCGGAATCCGGGTCGTGGACCAGCACGCCGAAATTGTCGGAGCGACAGATGAATTGCTCGATGACGAGGGCCATGGTGCACCGTTTTGCTGCGGAATGAGCGGGACGGCCCTGCCTAGCATCGGTCGTCGCGTCCGGCTACCCGCCTCTGTTACCATGGGCGCATGTATCTCGACGTGGTCGACCTCCGCGCCTTCTATGCCAGCCGTCTCGGCATGGTAGTGCGCCGCCTCATCGGCCGGCGCCTGTCGCGCCGGTGGCCGTCCGTGGCAGGAGAAAGCCTGCTCGGCGTCGGCTACGCCACGCCATATCTGGAAGGGCTCGCCGACGGCGCGGAACGGACTATCGCGCTCATGCCCGCGGCGCAGGGCGTGGTGACCTGGCCTCCGGAGGGGCCCAACCGCGCGGCCCTGGTCGAGGACGACGCACTGCCGCTATCCGATGCTTCCGTTGACCGGGCGCTCATCATCCACTGCCTCGAGATGGCGGCCAATCCGCGCGAGCACCTGCGCGAAATCTGGCGCGTGCTGGCGCCGGGCGGCCGGGTGATCCTGGTCGTGCCCAACCGCGCCGGCATCTGGGCGCGCACCGAGCGCACGCCCTTCGGATACGGCCGACCTTACGGTAGCGGCCAGCTGACCAACCTGCTGCGCGAGGCGCAGTTCTCCCCGCTTGGCTGGTCCGAGGCACTGGCGGCGCCACCTCTGCGCGGCCCGCTGATCGGCACAGGCGTCGCATGGGAACGCATCGGGCGCACGCTTTGGCCCGCCTTCGCCGGCGTCATCATCGTGGAGGCGACCAAGCAACTCTATCAGGCAATTCCCTCCGGCGAGCGCACGCGACGATTCAAGCCGGCATTCCGGCCGGCCCTCGTCCCGCCTGGGGCGGTGACAGACTGACATGACGATTTCAGACAGCGACCTGACGGCCATTGCGGACACGATCCTTGCCGCCGGAGATGCGGCAGGCTCGATCTCGCCGATCACCGAGGCCCGCCCGGATTTCGACCTCCCGGCCGCACACCGGGTCAGCGCTGAGATCACCCGCCGGCGCGTCGCGCGCGGAGAGAGGCGGCGCGGATGGAAGATCGGCTTTACCAACCGTACGATCTGGGACGAGTACGACGTCCATGCGCCGATCTGGGGACCGATCTACAATTCGACATTGGTACCCACCGCCCAAACCGGATCGGTAACCTGCGCCGTAGCGCCACTGGCGGAACCGCGCATCGAACCGGAGATCGCATTCCGCATCGCCACCCCGCCCGATCCCGCGATGGACGAGGGCGACCTGATCGATTGCCTCGATGGCGTCGGGCACAGCTTCGAGATCGTGCAGTCGGTGTTTCCCGGCTGGAAGTTCAAGGCCGCCGACACCATTGCCGCATTCGCGCTGCACGGCCGCCTGTTCGTAGGGCCCCTCATTCCAATCGAGGATCGGGCCGGGTGGCTTGAACGGTTGAGGTCCTTTGAGGTCATCCTTTCCCGCGACGGTGTAGCCATTGACCGCGGCCAAGGCGCCAACGTGCTGGGCAGTCCGGTTTCCGCCCTTCTCCACTTCGTCCGCGGCCTGGATCAGGTCTCCGGCGAGCGGCTGGACCGAGGCGACCTCGTCTCCACCGGAACGGTCACCCGGGCTTTCCCGGTCCACGCCGGGGAGCGCTGGTCGAGCGAAATCATCGGCCTGCCCTTGAAGGGGCTCGCCGTCACATTCAAGTAAATTGCCGCGCCCAGCGGTTTTGGCCGACTATCAGCGTCCCAGGGCTGTGCGGCGTCTTATGGTTGCCCATTTCTTGCGTTGCGTCTTGCGAGTAACACCTGTTGTAATTCGGGGCTAAGAAGGGCTGAAAAAACTCATTGCGGATGGTATGCACCAACAAAGGCGCAGCGACGCGGGTATCCCGCGAAGCGAAGCGATTTGGCCAGACGACGAGGATGGCAGGATGAGCGAAAGAAGCTTTGCGACGATGTCCCCCATGCGCGGCAGGTTCGTTCGGCGCGCCGGCGCCATGGCGGCGTTCGTCATGGCCGGGCTTTTCGGCATTGCCGGAGACGAGACCGCCGCGGCGGGTGGACCATTTGCCGGCATGAGCGGTGCATGGTCGGGCTCGGGCACCGTGAGCCTGAATTCCGGCACCAAGGAACGTATCCGCTGCACCGCCCAGTACCTCGTCAAGGATGACGACAACAACTTCCAGCAGGCGCTGCGCTGCCAGAGCGCCAGCTACAAGTTCGAGGTCAACGCCTATGTCGACCACAGCGGCGGGTCGCTCTCGGGCTTCTGGGCCGAATTGGTGAACAACGTGCGGGGCGACGTCAGCGGACGCGTCACGGGCACCCATGTGCAGGCGCAACTGAAAGGCACCGGCTTTGCGGCGGTCCTCGACCTGGTAACCCGCGGCAACAGCCAGCAGGTCACGATCACGCCGAGCGCGGACACCAACACCCAGGTTCAGAAGGTGGCGATCGTCCTGCGCAAAGCCGGCTGAACCGGGCCATAGCGATTGATGTGAACGGCGCCGCTTCGGCGCCGTTTTCGTTTCCGGCCTAACGGCTGAGCAGGAACACGGCCTGTTGGCCGAACAGATTCCAGAACCACAGCGGCGCGTTGAAACCGATACGCGCCCCGGCACGATTCAGCGCCATCGACTGCTCGATATGGGCGTCGATGTCCTGACAGAGCGAGACGAAGTCGCGGATCGTGCAGAAATGGATGTTGGGCGTGTCGTACCACGTATCGGGCAGCGTGCGCGTGACCGGCATGCGGCCTGTGAAGCCGAGGATGGTGCGCACCCGCCAGTGGCCGAAATTCGGAAAGGAGACGATCGCCTTCTGGCCGATGCGCAACATCTGCTCCAGGACGTGGCGCGGCCGGTACGTTGCCTGCAACGTCTGCGACAGGATGACGAAATCGAAGCCGTCGTCGGGGTAGTCGGCAAGATCCGCGTCGGCGTCGCCCTGGACCACCGACAGGCCGCGCGCGACGCTTTCGTTGACGCCCTTCTGGCTGATCTCCATGCCGCGACCGTCGACGTTGCGCGTCGCCTCGAGGAGCTTGAGCAACTGGCCGTCGCCGCAGCCGATGTCGAGCACGCGGCTGCCCGGCGTCACCAGCTCGGCAATGGCGAGCAGATCGACACGGTTGGTGCCATTGGTGAAGCCGCTGGAAAGCGCGTTCATCACGCGAGGCCTCGCGCTTCCGCCGCCGACGAGAGAAATCCGCGCACGGTCGAAAGGAAGTCCGGCTCGTCGAGCAGGAAGGCGTCGTGGCCGCGATCGGTTTCGATTTCAACGAAAGAAACGCTGGCGCCGGCCGCGTTGAGCGCGCGCACGACAGCCTTGTTTTCCGCCGTCGGGAACAGCCAGTCGGACGTGAACGAGGCGACGCAGAAGCGCGTCTTCGTGCCGAGGAACGCGTTCGCCAGCCGCCCGCCGTGGTCAGCGGCGAGGTCGAAATAATCCATCGCCCGCGTCATGTAGAGATACGAATTGGCGTCGAAGCGATCGACGAAAGTCGAACCCTGATGGCGCAGATACAATTCGATCTGGAAGTCCGCGTCGAAGCCGAAGGTCGGCTTGTCGCGATCCTGCAGGTTGCGGCCGAACTTGCGGTGCAGCGCTTCTTCGGAAAGATACGTGATGTGCGCCGCCATGCGCGCCACCGCCAGCCCCTTGCGCGGGCTGACGCCGGCTTCGACATAGCGCCCGCCGCGCCAGTCCGGATCGGCCATCACCGCCTGTCGGCCGACTTCGTGGAATGCGATATTCTGCGACGAATGCCGCGCGCCGGTCGCGATCGGCAGCGCGCTGAACACGCGCTCCGGATAGCTAGCCGCCCACTGCAGCACCTGCATGCCGCCAAGCGAACCGCCGGCGACAGAGAACAGCGTCTTGATTCCGAGGCGGTCGACCAGCATCGCCTGCGCCCGCACCATGTCGCGCACCGTGATCACCGGCAGGTCGAGACCGTAGACGCGATCGGTCGCAGGATTGGTCGAGGCCGGGCCAGTCGTGCCCATGCAGCCGCCGATGACGTTCGAACATATGACGAAATACCGGTCGGTATCGATCGGCTTGCCAGGGCCGACCATGAGGTCCCACCAGCCCGGCTTGCCGGTCACCGGATTGGTGCTGGCGACATGCTGGTCGCCGGTAAGCGCGTGGCAGACGAGGATGGCGTTGGTCTTGTCGCGGTTCAACTCGCCGTACGTCTGGTAGGCGATCTGGAGATCGACCACGCTGCGGCCGGAATCGAGCGCCAGCGGCTGCTCATGGCCGAAGCGGGCGATCAGGCTGGACGGATTGTCGGCCTCGTTGCGGGCAGCGTCCTGCTGGCCCTCGGCGCGAGCCTCGTCTGGAACAGGGACTTGGGTCGTCGCCATGGCTGTTCTTTTGACGCCTGAACGCTGGCCGGAAAGTGGCCGATTAGCTAGGAGCCGCCTCCCGCACTGTCAATGTTTTCTTTGATTTCAGCGGCTTCCTTGCCTATGAGTCGGCCCCCGTCGGCCCTCGGCCGACCATGACAGACCTCCATTCGGGAGCCGAATCCATGAGTGCGCCGACAGCGCCAATTCCGCGTCCGGGCGTGCTCGATATCGCGCCCTACGTGCCGGGCAAATCCACGGCCACGGGCGGAGCGAAGCTGCACAAGCTCTCGTCCAATGAGACGCCGCTCGGCCCGAGCCCGGCGGCGATCGAAGCCTTCCGCTCGACGGCCGGCACGCTGGAGCTCTATCCCGACGGCGCGGCCACGGCGCTGCGCAACGCCATCGGCGCGATTCACGGCCTCAACCCCGACCGCATCATCTGCGGGGCGGGCTCCGACGAAATCCTGCACATGATCGCCAACGCCTATATCGGCCCCGGCGACGAGGCGATCTACACCGCGCACGGCTTCCTGGTTTACCCGATCGCCATCCGCGCGATGGGCGGCACGCCTGTGGTCGCGCCGGAGAAGGACTACACCGCCGATGTCGACGCAATCCTCGCGCGCGTCAACGAGCGCACGCGGGTAATCTTTCTCGCGAATCCGAACAACCCGACCGGCACATACCTGCCTTTCCGCGAGGTGCGGCGGCTGCACGCAGCGCTGCCCGCCAACGTGCTGCTCGTGCTCGACGCGGCTTATGCCGAATACGTCCGACGCAACGACTACGAGAGCGGCATCGAACTCGCCGGAACCGCGCCGAACGTCGTGATGACGCGGACGTTCTCCAAGATCTACGGCCTTGCCGGACTGCGCCTCGGCTGGGGTTACGGGCCTGCCGCGGTGATCGACGCGATGAACCGCATCCGCGGGCCGTTCAACGTTTCGTCGGCGGCGATCGCCGCCGGCGTCGCCGCGATCAATGATACCGCGCACATGACGAAGGCCGCCGCGCATAACGAGGCGTGGCTGCCCAGGGTCACCGACGGGCTTGAGAAGCTTGGCCTCACGGTGACGCCGAGCGTCGGCAACTTCATCCTCGTGCATTTTCCGGACGAACCCGGGAGGCGCGCGGCCGACGCCGATGCATTCCTGCTCAAGCAGGGCGTCGTCCTGCGGCGGATGGAAGCCTACGGGCTGAACAACGCGCTCCGCATGACCATCGGCACGCAGGAGTCGAACCTCGCCACGATCGCGGGCCTGCGCGACTTCCTCGCGGCGAAGAAGCCGGCGCGATGAGCGAGCCCGTCTTCAAGCGCCTTGCCCTGATCGGCATCGGCCTGATCGGCGCCTCGATCGCGCTCGCCGCACGGCGGCGCGGACTGGCCGGCCATGTCGCGATCTCCAGCCGCACCAGGGCGACGCTCGACCGCGCGGCGGAATTGAAACTCGGCGACAGCTATCACGCCGACCCGGCCGAGGCGGCGCGCGACGCCGACTGCGTCATCCTCTGCATCCCGGTCGGCGCCTGCGGCCCGGTCGCACAGGCCATCGCCGGCGCGCTGAAGCCCGGCTGCACTGTTTCCGATGTCGGCTCCGTCAAGGCGTCGGTCATCACACAGGTCCAACCGCATTTGCCAAAGGGGGTTCATTTCGTGCCGGCGCATCCCGTCGCCGGCACGGAATATTCCGGGCCTGATGCTGGTTTCGCAGAACTCTTCGACAACCGCTGGTGCATCCTGACACCGCCTGCCGGCGAGAACACCGCAGCGGTCGAGCGCATGGCCACGTTCTGGCGCGGTCTCGGCTCCAACGTCGAAATCATGGACGCAGCGCACCACGACCTGGTGCTCGCCATCACCAGCCACGTGCCGCATCTGATCGCCTATAACATCGTCGGAACCGCCGCCGATCTCGAGACGGTCACCCGCTCGGAAGTGATGAAATTCTCCGCCGGCGGCTTCCGCGACTTCACCCGCATCGCCTCCTCCGATCCCACCATGTGGCGGGACGTGTTCCTCAACAATCGCGAGGCAGTGCTGGAAATGCTCGGCCGCTTCACCGAGGACCTGACCGCGCTCCAGCGTCTCATCCGCTACGGCGAGGGCGACAAGCTTTTCGACCTGTTTACCCGCACCCGCGAGATCCGCCGCGGCATCATCGAGGCCGGACAGGAAACCGCCGCCGCCGACTTCGGCCGGCCGCACGGCAAGGGTGACGACAAGACCGGCTAGAACCGGAGCGGCGGAATGTAGCCGACCGGCAGGATGCCGATCGCAACCAGACCGTTGCGCAGGACCACCGTGGTCTGCCGGGCCGGACCGTCCGGCGTTTCGACTGGAACCGTCAGCGCGGAGAGGACGGCCAGCACCTTGTCCATGTCGCCGCGCGAGCCAGGGCGGATCGCCTCGGCGAGATCGGCGAAGGCGTCGGCATTGCGCAGGCGCAAATTGAGCGTGCCGGACAGCAGTCCGTCCGGAGACAGGACCAGCTTGCCGTCTGCATCGGCGGCGGCATTCCCGGTCGCAAGCTTCAGCCGTTCGACGTCGGCGGTCCCGCCCTTGCGGAGCCAGTCGAGCAGCGCAGCGCGCGGATCGGTGCCGAGGGAGCCGCCGAAATCATGCAGGACGACCCGCGCCTCGCTGTCGAGCGCCGGCAGGACGCGGCCGTTCGCCGGCACGACCTGCAGGTCGTTCGCCAGCGCGCCGATGCGGTACGCGTTGCCACCGGCCGGCGCGATGCTCGCCTCGGCGAGCCCGGCCTTGACCGTGCGCAGCGGGATGGCGCCGCCGCCGGTGCTGCTGAAATCGAAACTGTGGACCGTGGCGCTGGCGCTTTTCAGGCCGCCAAGACCGGCGCCGGCCGTCGTGACCGCGTCCGACCATGACGCCGTCAGCGCGACGCCAAGCGACGGCGCGTTGACGACCAGCGGACTGCCGAGCGTCGCCTCGACGTAGCCCGGCCAATAGAGCGGCGCGGACGCCTGCAGCCCGCCGAGCTCTGCGGTGATCTGGCGCTCCGTATCGTCGGTGAAGGCGGCGCGCTGGCAGCCGAAATCGAGCCGCAATGGAAAGCCGCTGAGGGAATGCGCCGTGCATAACACGCGGCCGCCGGCAACCGGGCGTGTGGTGACGCGCTCGATGGCGGCGTTGGCAACGTACTGCGCGGCGTACCAGTAGCCGACCCAGAGCAGTGGGATCGCGATCACGAGGCCGATGATCCAGCCCGACCACCCCGCGCGCCTGCGCTTGTTTCTCATGGCGATGACATCCGCATTTGCACGAAAGCCGGCGGCTTGATACCTCCACGCCCGATCGTTGCGACCGGCGCGTGTTTCCCATGTCCGATTTCTGGGTATTTGGCTACGGCTCGCTGATGTGGCGGCCAGGGTTCGACTATGTCGAATCGGTTCCGGCCCGGCTCGATGGCGTCCACCGCGCGCTCTGCGTTTACTCCTGGGTCCATCGCGGAACCCGGGAGCGGCCGGGGCTGGTGCTGGGGCTGGACCGCGGCGGCTCCTGCCGGGGAGTCGCCTACCGCGTCGCCGGCAAGGACCGCGATTCGGTGATTGCCTATCTGCGAGAGCGCGAGCTGGTTACCGCCGTCTATCGCGAGGTCTGGCGCACGATCCGCTTCCCCGGCGGCGAACACCCACCGGCAAGCGCGCTGACCTATGTCGCCGATCGCAATCACGTTCAGTACGCCGGGCGCCTGCCGCGCGAGCGGCTGCTGGAAATCGTGTACGGCGGCGAAGGGAAATCCGGCGGCAACGGCGACTACGTGATCAACACGGCCGCCCACCTGCGGGCAATCGGTTTGCGCGACCCGCTGCTCGACTGGCTGGCGGGAGAGCTTCAGAAACCGGCGGGGTGAACCGTTGCGCCTCAGGCGGCGAGACGCATCGGCATCGTGCCGAGATCGGCGACGACCGCGAACCGGTCCCGTTCGCTCGCAGCAAGCAGATGGACCAGACAGATGGTCCGGGACGACAGACGCGGCGGCCATGCGCCATCCCCCACGGCCGGTCGCCCGCAGGCATCGAGCGTCACGATCTGGCGGGCGGCCAGACGCCCCTGCCCCATCGGCTCGGCGAGGATCGCAACGACCGAGCGGAAGTCCGCCAGGGCGTCTTCCGGCACCGCGCTGAACAGGTAGCGTCGGCCGCTGCGGCCACGGAAATAATGAAATCGGTCGCCGAGCCCCGCCTTTTGCGGGAGCTCCGGGGGGTAGTCGGAGAGGAGCGGCGGGACCACGGCGACCATGAGAACAAAAATAGAACATTGAGGGATGCAACGCAATCCATCTCATCGAATTCCGACGAAAAAGAGTCCTCATCCGCGGCTTTCGGCCAGCCGGGCCGCGGCTTCCGGTGGTAGCGGCAGCTCCGAATTGGCCCTCGCCGCCTCGACCAGCAGCCGGTCCGAGCCGGCTTCCACCGCCGATTCGAGCTCGGCCAGGAACGTCTTCGTAGGGAGGCCCGGCGGGATCGGCGGCAGGAATTCCACCACGATCGTGCCGGGGTGGCGCACCAGCTTGCGCCGTGGCCAGAACAGGCCAGAGTTCAGCGCCGTCGGCACGGCGGGCGCGTCGAGCTGCCTGTAGAGCAGCGCGATTCCGGTCTGATAGGCGGGCGGCGCACCGGGCGGGCGGCGCGTGCCCTCGGGAAACATGATGATCTGGCGGCCCTTGGCGAGTTCCTCGCGGGCGCGCTCGGCGAGCTTGCGCAGCGCCGCCGTCCCCCCGGCGCGATCGACATGGATCATGCCGGCCTTGACCGTGTAGGCGCCGAAGATCGGGATAAGCTTGAGTTCCGCCTTCATGACATAGGTCGCGTCCGGAAGGATCGGCAGCAGCGCCAGGGTCTCCCAGGCCGACTGGTGCTTGCTGGCGATCAGCGCGCCGCCCGGTGGCACGTTCGCCAGGCCACGGACCTCGAAGGTCGTACCGGCGATCACCCTGAGCAGCCACAGCATGCCGCGCGCCCACAGGCGCACGACGCCCATCGCCTTCTCTTGCGGCAGGAAGAAATAGAACGGCAGCGTCACCAGCGTCAGGCCGATGCTCCACAGGTAGAAGGCAGCGTTGAAGGCTAGCGACCGCAGGAAGAGCATGGGCTCTGCCTATCGGCTCACGCGCCGCCGCTGGCGCTGGCCGCGGGCCCGGCGATCTTCACCCGCGCCGCCGCGAGCAGGTACTTGCCGTATTCGCGGACGAGCAAGCCGAATGCGGTGGCATTGTTCCACCAGTCGGCGAGATGCAGCTCGGGATTGCTCACCGGATAGGGGATCAGCGCCGTGCCCGGCATGGCCTCGGCGAGTTCGGCCATCGAGCGCGGCATGTGATAGTCGCTGGTCACAACGATAAGCGAGTCGAAGCCCTTCGACTTCGCCCAGTCGCGCGCCTCGGCGGCATTGCCGATGGTGTCGCGCGCGTCGCGCCCGAGATCGACACAGCAGGCGAGCGCCATCTCGAGGTTCTGGTCGATGGTGCCGGCAAGCTCGTGCAGGCTGACCGTCGGGTTGACCCCGGAGATCAGCAACCGCTCCGCCCGCCCCTCTGCCAGCAGCCTGAGCGCGCCGTCGATGCGCGCGGCGCCGCCGGTGAGTACGACGATGCCCTGCGCGCGCGGATCCGCCGGCGCCGTTGTCCCGACGATGGACGAGGCGAACGCCACGAAACCGGCGGCAAGGGCGATGCCGCCCAATCCAGCGAAAAGTGTGACTGCCCGCATCAGTCTCATCGTGCTCCGCATCGGCGATCGAACGACCGCAAGCAGCCGGATGCTGGCTAAATCCGCCGCACCCGCCTGATTCGGCGAAACATGGCCCATTTATCGCATCGTTGCAGCGAAAAAAGGCGCGTGCCGGGCAGGCTACTCGGCTTCGGCGAGGTAGGTATAGACCGTGAGGCGCGAAGTGAGAGCGGTCATGACCGCGACCAGAAAGGCGATGCCGAGCGCGCCGAAGTAGCCGATCGGCCCCACCGCGAAGCGTCCGAAGAGCGCCGAGACCTGTTGCCCGTCGGGGCCGCTGATCGCCGGCACGACGATAAAGCTGAGCGTCGCGAACAGGAGCGCCGCGGCCGCCGCGCCGATGAGTCCGCCGCGCAAACCCAGCAGCAGGAAGTGCCGCTGGAACTCGCGGGCGATGAAACCATCTTCCGCGCCGACGATATGCAACACCGAGACGACGCCGCTGTTGATCGCCATGGCGCCGCGCGTGGCGAAGATGACCGAGAGCACGGTCGCCACGCAGACCAGCACGAGGATCGCCAGTCCGGCCAGTACCGTGACGTTCGCCATCGACTGCAGGCGCGACGCCCAGACGGCGTGATCGTCGAGGATGGCGCCCTTGACCTCGGCCTTCAGCCGCGCGCCCAGCGCCGCCATGTCGACGGCGCCGGCGCCAACCAGCTTGATCACGATAAGCCGCGGAATGGGAAGGTCGGAAAGGTCGAGACCAGACCCCAGCCACGGTTCGAGCAGACGCGCGCTGGCGTCCGCGTCGAGTACCTGGACAGAGGCGACACCGGGCGTCTGCCGCGCGATGGCGGCGGCGCGTGCCGTTTCAGCGGTGGCATCGACGCCGTCGATCGGGCGCACCTGGATGGTGATCTCGCGCTGGACGTCAAGTTGCCAGTCGCGCGCCGCATCGCGCACCAGTGTCACCGCCCCCAGCGTGAGGCAGGCAAGGAAGCTCATGATGGCGATCACCACCATCAGCGCATTGGCCGACACCGTATTTTCCGGCACCAGCTGGTTCGGCTTCTGCGCCGCGAGCCGGCTCTGGCGGCGATAGGCGGCCTGCTGGAGCTTGTGGACGCGCTCCGCCTCCGTGGGGGCCTTGGCGTCAGTCATAGATGGTGAGCCGCCCTTCCTCGAGGACCAGCCGGCGCGCGTCGAACTGGTTCATGAGCGCGATGTCGTGCGTGGCGATGACAACCGACGTGCCGAGGCGGTTCAACTCGACGAAGAGGCGCATCAACCGCGCCGCGAGCGGCGGGTCGACGTTGCCGGTCGGTTCGTCGGCGAGAAGGATTTCCGGGCGCGTGATGAGCGCCCGCGCGATTGCCGCGCGCTGCTTCTCGCCCCCCGACAGAATCGGCGGCAGGGCATGCATGCGGTCACCGAGGCCGACCCAACGCAGTAGTTCGACGACATCCGCACGATATGCGGCCTCTTCCCGGCCGAGTACGCGGAGCGGCAGCGCCACATTTTCGAACGTCGTCAGGTGGTCGAGCAGGCGGAAATCCTGAAACACCACACCGATCCGGCGCCTGAGACCCGGCAATTCGGCCCGCGCCATGCTCGACACGTCCCGCCCGAAATAGCTGAGCAGCCCGCGCGTGGGCTTCAGCGCCAGGAAGAACAGGCGGATCAGCGTCGTCTTGCCGGCGCCGGATGGCCCGGTCAGGAACTGGAAGGACTTGGGCTCGATCTGGAAGCTCAGATCGCGCAGGACTTCCGGCCCCATTCCATAGCGCAGCCCGACATTTTCAAAGCGAATCACATCGCCGTCCCATCACTTGCAGCCCACCCGGGCGCGCCGCCCAATCTCAACAGTTCGCGTTAAGACCTTGTTAACGAACAACCACCCGATCAAGGCGGGTTCGCGGCGCGACCGGCCGGCATGGTTTCCATGGCGTTAACCAAATCGGCCTAGGCTTCCGCCAGATCATCGGGCTTGGGTCTCTCCATGGCAATTCTCTGTCCCAACTGCGCAACTTCCCAGTCGCTCTACGGCGCCGAAATCGGCCCGGAGGGGCGAATGGCCCATTGCGATCATTGCGGGACGACGTGGCTTGCGCGGCACTTCCAGGAAAACCCTTACAAGCGCGAGAGCCTTCTCGCGCGTAAGGCGCCGACCGACGTGTCAGAAGCGATCGTGATCGAGAACGTCGGTCCCGGGTTCACCCGCCCCATAAACGGGCGCTCCCGCATGCCACCGCCGGGATCGCGACGCGAGCCGCCGGCCGATCGCCGCTGGCTGAAGGGCGTCGGCGCATTCTTCGGCGTCGTGGCGGCCGTCTTCGTGCTTCGCATTCCCATCGTCGCCGCCCTCCCGCAGCTTTCCGCCAACGGCCTGCCGGCCGATGTCGAGAAGCTGGAATTCCAGCGCGTGCGCAGTGAGACCGTGGCAAACGGCGGCGTGAAGACGCTGATGGTCGAAGGCGAGATCATCAATCGCTCCGGGAAGGACATCGCCGTTCCGGCAATCCGGGTTTCGCTGCATTCGCCGGACGGTGACGAGGTCTATTCGTGGCTGGTTGAGCCGACTGCCGCCGGGCTGGCGCCGGGGCGCACGATCGGCTTCCGCAGCGCCGTTGCATCGCCGCCCGGGGATGCCAGCCAGGTCACGCTTAAACTGGCGCAGCGCGAGAACCAAATCGTCGGTCTGCGCTGATGCCGCGTATTCGTGGCCGTAGCGTCCGCGTCCTCTACGACGCGGAGACCATCGCCGCGCGCAACCATGAGTTGGCAGCAGAGATCGCCAAGGCCGGCTACCGCAACCTTCTGGTTGTCTCGATCCTCAAGGGCAGCTTCGTCTTCGCCGCCGATCTGATTCGCGCCCTGCACGCAGCCGGCCTTTCGCCGGAGGTCGAGTTCATCTCGTTGTCGAGCTACCGGACCGGTACCACCTCATCAGGCAAGGTCAAACTGGTTCGCGATGTCGAGAGCGACGTCCGTGATCGCGACGTTCTGCTGGTCGACGACATCCTGGAATCTGGCCGCACCATCGCCTTCGCCAAGAAACTGATGACAAAACGCGGCGCCGCGCGGGTTGCCGTTGCAGTGCTGCTGGAGAAGCCCGGCAAGCTCGCTCAGCCGCTCAAGGCCGAGCACGTCGGCTTCATCTGCCCCGATTACTTCGTCGTCGGCTACGGCATGGATGTGGCGCACGCGTTCCGCGAATTGCCCTTCGTCGGCGTCGTCGAGGATCGGAAGACTAGAACTGGTCGAGCAGCCGCTCGAGGTAGTCGCGCTCGAGTTCCGGCCGGAAAGACTCGCCGAGCCGGCGCCGGATCGCGTCGAGAATCTCGCGGGCGCGCTGTGTATCGATCTCGTCGGGAACCCTGACAGTCGTTCCGAGGTCCGGGCCGATCGTGCGCTGCGGGCGGCCGAGCGGATCCTGATTCGGGAAATTGTCGCCGCCACGCATGCCGCGGCCTTGACCCTGGCCCTGCCCCTGACGATTGGCGAGTTGCTGGCTGAGTCCCTGCGCCCCCTGCCGTAGCGCGTCGAGCGCCTGGCCCTGATTGCCGACGGCCGGGCCGGGCTGGCCTTTGCCGAGGGCGCCCTCGGCCTCGCCCATGGCCTCGCCGGCCTGACCGAGCTTGCCGTTCGGGTCCATGCCCATCGCCTCAAGCTGCTTCATCAGTTCGCCGAGACCTTGCTGCAGCGCCTGCTGCTGCTGCTGAAGGTTCTTCAGCGCCTGCTCGAGCTGCTCCTGGGTCATCTGCTCGCCGCTGCCGTCGGGATTCTGCCCGCGCTCGGCCCGGTGCGTCTGGTTCATCAGCTCTTCCTGCTTGCGGATCATGTCGCCAAGCTGGTTGAGGCTCTCCATCATCTGGTTGTTCTGCTGGCCGTTCATCATCGGTCGCCCGGCCTGCAGGTTCTCCAGCATGTTCTGCAACTGCGAGAGCATCTGACGGGCCGCATCGCGCGCGCCGGTTCGCGCCAGATCCTCGATGCGATCGAGCATGCGCTCCAGATCCTGCGAACGCAGCGTCTGCGTATTCGGATTAGGCATCTGGTTGGCGGTCTGCGGGTTGCGCTGCGCCTCGCGCGCCAGCGCCTGCAGGAACTCCTGCATGGCGCGGCGAAGGTTCTCCGTCAGCCGCTTGATCTCTTCGTCGGAGGCATTGTTCTCCAGCGCCTTGCGGAGCGCCTCCTGGGCGTCGCGCAGCGACTGGGCGACGAGCGACAGGTCGCCATCCTCGATGCCGAGCGCGACGGTCCACAGGTAATCGACCATGGCCCGGAGATCGTCGTCGCTGTGCGCGCGGACGATGCCGAAATAGGCTGTGCGCAGCGCGAGGTAGTTGCCGATATTGTCGATGGTCTTTTCGGGCGCGATGGTCAGCGCATCGATGGCGTCGGCGACGCGGTCTGCGCTGTTGGCATCGAGCGCCAGCTTCGCCCGCTGCTCAACCACGGCTCGGGCCAGCGGATCGGTGAACTGCCGCGAGGGCAGCACCATTTCGATGGGCGCGCTGCGGCCTTCCTGCTTGGCCTCGTCGGTGGCCACGAGGGTCAGCTTGA
Organism: uncultured Alphaproteobacteria bacterium; assembly: GCA_963798195.1. Classification (GTDB taxonomy): domain Bacteria; phylum Pseudomonadota; class Alphaproteobacteria; order Rhizobiales; family Kaistiaceae; genus CAVSRC01. The sequence goes on from CAWCSF010000005.1 coordinate 254,413, forward strand.
CCTTGGCGCCGGCCCACGGATGCGAGGTCAGGTCGCGGATGGTATCGCCGTTGCCGTCGCGGGTCCGCAACTGGGGCAGCGCCAGCGGCAGCGACGGCGCCTCGAACAGCGGCCGGGCGTTGCCCGTGGTCGGGTCTTCGATCGGCGCGATCACGCCAAAGGCCGAGACGACGCCGTAGTCGTCCTTCAGCGAATAGGTCAGGCCGAGCGCACCGCTCGGCTCCGTGCGCGGCTGATTGACAAGGGCAATCTGCGGCGCGTTGTCGGGCTCGACCACGAAGTGCCAGCCGGTGATCTCATGTCCCGACTTCTCCACCACCACGTCGGTCGCGGCAGCAAGTGTCACCTGATGCTCCAGCGGCGGCACGGCGTCGCGCGCTACCGGTGCCTTGGTGGCTTCTACCGGGTTCACCGGTTCGCGTGCCGCCCCATCGCCGCTAAGCACGGCGAGATCGCGCGTGCCGTCGGTGCGGACGGTCACGACACTCCCGGTGGGCACCGAATAGGCGGTTCCTGGGGGTTTGGCGGCATCCCCGGTCAGGAAGATCGGCGGGCGGCCGGTATAGGTCGGCGGCGTCACCCAGGCATCGATGCGCGCGATCGTTGCTGCCGTGCTCTCGCCGCCGCGGAACGCTTCGCCGAGACGCGCGATGCGCTCGGGCCCGGCTATGACGAAGCCGACGACGAACAACAGGAGAACGAGGAAACGGACCGCGAAGGGATCGCGGACGGCGAGCCGCGGCTCCGGGATGCCGGCGCGCAGACGTTCGAGTGCCGCGAGCACGCGCTTGCGGTGCGCATCCCACAGCGCCTGGCCCATCGGATCGTCGGGGCGCGACGCGAGACGGTCGGTGAAGGCGGTGGCGGGCCGGTGCAGAACGCCGGTCGCCTGCTCGACGCGGGAGAAAGCCGCGGCGCGCGTCGGCACGGTGAAGCGGCGGATGCCGCGCCAGAGGAACCACAGGACGGCTGCGCCGAAGGCGGCAAGGATGACGAAGCGGACCGGTGCGGTGGTCAATCGCCACAGGCCGAACCAGGACAGCGCCGCAAAAAGCGCCGCCAGCGTCAGGAACGGCGCGATCAGCGGCCACACCTGTTCCCACAGAAGATTGACGCGGGCGAAGGCGACGGCGCGCGCGATGCGCGCCTCAGCGGTCTTTTCACCGTTGCCGGGCTGCCGGTTCACCAGGGAATCGGTCATACGCCTTCCGTTAAAAGCGGCCCCACGCGTCGCCAAGCGTAGCACAAACTATGCCGAAAGCGAGGCGGGGCCTACGCACGGCTGGCGATCCCGCAATCACGACTTTGGCATCAGCCGGTCGCCCGGAACTACTTGGCGGCGGCCTTTTCCTTCGCCTTTTCGGCGGCCTCCGCCTTCTTGGTGGCCTCCTCGTTCTCAAGGCTCCATTGCCACGCCATGACCGCCTTCTTGGCGTGCTCGCCGATGGCGTATTTCATCGACTTGAAGTCGCATTTCTCCATGTATTTCCAAGAGATGCGGCTTCCCTTGAACTCGATGTCGTACTGAAGGGTGTCGCCGTTCAGTCCGATGATCTCCTGATCGGCGCTGTTCTTGGAGCGGTAGAAGTGCATGACCCCGCCCTTGGCGTTGAACTTTCGATTGTAGCTGAGCGTGGTCACGTTCGGTGCACGCGTGAGGGTGTCGCTTTTTCCCGACCGGTCGATCACCGGGCCAAGACTAGCCATGTACATGGTGTTCCCGCGAAACCAGACGGCGCGCGTGCGCAGGAAAGCCAAACCCGGGATCGTGGACGAGTTGAGCGCCGATTGCGTGGTTGCGCAGGTGTTGAATGTGTAGAAGCCGGCTTTCTTGGCAAAGGTCCCTGTCGATGCGTCGAGCGTAGCCTGCAGGCCATCCATCATCTTCTCATGGGCGGCGATGCTTCGGGCTGCGAAGGCGCGGATAACCTGATCCTGCGGGATGAATCCGACGACCCCTTGCTCCGTCCTCACCTTGAGCCACCAATCGCGGTAGCCGGCGCCCTTGTCTTCCAGGCCCTTGATCCGGCCGAGGAGGGTCAGGTCTTCGTAACCTACTTTCCCTATGCCCTGGAAAAGAGGGCCAGGTCCCGAGCGCAGAACTTCGCTGCCTTCGAGCGTGGCCGGTTCTGAAAGGGGCAGAATGTCCAGCTTCGCCACCTGAACGGCATCGAGTTTTTGCTGCGCAAGGGGGGCGTAGACGCTCTGCGGCCAGGCGCGGATAAAATTCGTCAGATCGGTTTCGCTGGACGACAGGGCGACACGCGTCCACGCGGCCTGATCGGCCGGAACATTGGCGCTGGGAACAGGCGCACTCGCACCCGGCACCATGAAGAATTCCTCGCGCAGGTTCGAATTGTGCCAGGGCTCCTGCTCGCCCCTTGTCATGTCGAACACGTCTGCCTTGACCCGCGTCATCACCTGCTGGATCTCGATGCCCGGCACTGGCAATTCGCGCAAAAGCGCGGTGGTGAACGGGCTATTCCGGCTGCTGCCATCCTGGGCGACGCTGCCGGGCGCAGTGGCAAAGCCGATAAGCAACCCGCCGCCGACGGCGGCCGGGGGCGCCAGTCCCTGGCCGACGGCGTTGGAACGGCTGGGGCCCAGCGTCGAGACGAAGCGTCGGGCGAGCGGATTGTCGCGGCAGGCATCGAGCAGCGCGATCGCAATCCGATCGGGCGCCTTCATGTAGTCGAGAAGGGAATTCACCCGCACGGTCTCGAACTCGACCGCGGTGCGGTCGGCAAGCACGGCGTCGATCGGGATGAGGTAGTTCTCTCCGTCCACCTGCATGCCGTGCCCGGCATAGAAGAGGATGGCGACCTTGGATTCGGCGAGGGCGCCGACGAAGGTGCGGACCTTGGCCTCCATCGCCGCCTTGTCGAGGTCGAAGCCATCGATCACCTCGAAACCGAGCGAGCGCAGGGTGGCGGCGACGTCGCGGGCATCATTGCTGGGATTAGGCAACTCCACGGCGTTCTTGTAGGCGCCGTTGCCAATCACCAACGCCACGCGTTCGGATGCGTACGCGGCCCATGGGAGCATCACGCAAGCGAGCACAACGGCTGCCAGGAATCGGGCGAGCAGGACGATCCGCATTGCGGTTGGCCTCCCTATTTCGCGGCGGATTCGGTGAGGTTCACGATCTGGACGCGGCGGTTCACCGCGCCCTCCGGATTTGCCGGATCGGCGAGTTCGCTCTCGCCAAATCCCTTGTCGATCAGGCGCGTCCGATCGATCTTCGCGGCCCGCACGAGATAATTGACGACGGATGCCGCGCGGCGCTCCGAGAGCGCCTGGTTGTATTCGGCGCTTCCCTTGGCGTCGGTGTGCCCGGCGACCAGGAACCGGAATGTTGCGAGCCGGGCGTCGGCGAGGGCCGCAGCGAGGCGGTCGAGAACGACGAGGCTGTCGGTTTCCAGCACATCGGAGTCAAAGGCAAAATTGACGTAGAGGTCGATGGCCAGCGGTCCCGGCGATGCATCGCCTTTCTCCACCTTGACGCCGCGGCCGAAGCTGCGCGTCAAACCTTGCTTGCCGGTCGCGGGATCGAGCGCGCGGACGATGTCCTCCGTGCTCATGTCCTGCGCGGTAGCTACGGCAACACAGCAGGCCAGCATCGCGAGCGCGGCCAGCGCGCGGACAAGCAGGATCATGGCGACGTCTCCATGGTTCGGATCGGGATGACCGCCGCCGCCGCAACGCGATCCGGCAGATTCGGATCCGGCTTGTAGAGAAGCGCCTTGCGCACCTCGCTGAGGTAGTCTCGCTCGTTGGCGCCATCCACGAGTGGCTTGTCGAAAAGAGGGCTGCGCGCGGCGAGCACGACAACCATCTCGTTGCCGTAGGGCGGGCCGATGGTGAAGCGATCGCGGCCGTCCTTGCCGTCGCCGAAAATCATTGGCTTGCCCGGCAAGGCCTGCGGCGGCGCAGGCAGTGCCGGCTGGGACAAATGGACGACGCTGCCGTCCGCCTGGATATAGCTGACATAGACGAAGCTCGGCAGCGACGGTGGCGATACGTTGATCACAAGCGGGTCGCCCGCAGCGAGGACGTCCTTGCCGCCGCCGAGCGCCGCTTGCGGCCGGTCGGCTGCCGCCAGCGGCTTGGCCAGGGTGAGAAGCGCCTCGCATTGCGGCCAGGGCCGGAGGTCCACGGAAAAGCGCGCCGATCGTCCGGCATAGCGCGCCTTCACCTTGTCGAGCGTCGCCTGGTCCGGAACGAAACCCGAGACCGCGATCACGCCGTTTTCCGTATTCTCGCTGATCGCCGAGCACTCGGGCTGCTCGACGGGCACGACCGGCGGCGGCGGGGCCGGCGGTTCGGGCCGTGGCGTCGGAGCCGGCGGCTGCACGTCCATGACATAGGCGGCGCCGACGACCGAGCGGAACGCGTCGTAGGATATCCAGCCGAAACCGCCCGCACCCCAGCCGCGTCCCCAGGAATTGATCAGCTTGAAGGCCTGCCGGCGGTCGTCATAGCCGACGACGACGATCGCGTGGCCACCGACAACCTTGCCTGTGCCACGATAGATGGTGTTGCCACGCAGCCGCTTGAAATCCCTCGTCACCTGCATTGCGATGATGACCGGATGGCGGGCGGCGAGTTGCCCCTTGATATCGTCCGGCCGGGTGAAGTCGACGGTACGCCAGCCCGCTATGCGGAAATCCGTCGCCTGCGCAATCTCGCTGGCCGCCGGCTTCGGCAGGCAGGCGTCGGTGGCTGGGCTCTGCGCCAGCGAGAGCGCGCCGTGCATGAGGAGATCCAACGCGTCCGAGGGGCGCGTGCCCACGCACCGTCCGGGAGCGCGGATGGCGTTGTAGACGAAGATCGGACTGACGATGTCGCGGGTTCGGCTCGCGCGACGCGCCTCGACCACAAAGCCCTCGTAGCTCCGTGCCGCATACGCGACCGCCCAGCCGGTGCATGAGCCGAGGGCGCCCTGATTGCCCGGCGGTGGAAACCGCCCGGAAAGATCGACGCTGACAGGCAGGAAACCCCGATAGATCGGCGCGCGATCGAAACTGCGGTAAACCGCCGGGTCCTCCTGCAACAAGCCGGTCGCGTATTCCTGGTCGAGCGGGTCGGGTATGGCCGGCGCATCCTGAGCGGCGGCAAAGTGGCAGGCCAGAGCCGCCCACGCACAAAAACCCGCAGCTGCCGCCCGCCGGGCGGCATGTCCAATCCCCATCCCCAATCGACCTCGCCTGATGCGCCCGTCGGTCTCCCGCCAAGTTTAGGGGGGCGAGACGAACCTTGTCACTCCGAAAAATGGAGTCTCACCCCAGCCAGGGCGCGACGCGGTCCATGCCGATCAGGTCTTCATAGGTCTGGCGCGGGCGAACTTCGGCCCAATCCGCGCCCTTGACCATCACCTCGGCCGCGAGCGGTCGGGTGTTGTAGGTAGAGCCCTGCACCGCCCCGTAGGCGCCGGCGGTCATGATGGCCACCAGGTCGCCGGCCTTCAGCGGCGGCAGGCGGCGGCCGAGAGCGAGGTAGTCCCCGGTTTCGCAGATGCCGCCGACCACGTCGGCCACGATCGGTTCGGCATTGCGGTCCGGCTGGATGACCGGGCGGATGTCGTGATGCGCCTCGTAAAGCGTCGGGCGGATCAGGTCGTTCATGCCGGCGTCGAGGATGACGAACGTCTTGGCGGCGCCCTGCTTCACGTAGACGACCTCGGCAACGAGGATGCCGGCATTGCCGACGAAGACGCGGCCGGGCTCGAACAGGATCGTGGCGCCGAGATTGCCGAAACGGCGGCGGATGATCTCACCATAGGCCGCGGGCTCCGGCGGAGCCGGATCATCGAGACGATAGGGAATGCCGAGACCGCCGCCGGCATCGATATGATCGATGGCGTGGCCGTCGGCACGAAGGTCGCGCACGATATCGACCATCCGCCCGTAGGCGGCGTCGAACGGTGCGAGGTCTGTGATCTGGCTGCCGATATGCATGTCGACACCGCTGACCTTGATGCCCGGGAGCTTCGCCGCGTGGGCGTAGACGTCGCGGGCACGTCCGTAGGGGATGCCGAACTTGTTCTCGGCCTTGCCGGTCGAGATCTTGGCGTGCGTGCGCGCGTCGATGTCGGGATTGATGCGGACGGCGACCGAGGCGGTCGCGCCCTTGGACGCGGCGATCTCGGAGATACGGTCGAGCTCCGGCTCGGACTCGACGTTGAAGCAGAGGATGCCGGTGTCGAGGGCAAAGGCAATCTCGCGCGCGGTCTTGGCGACACCGGCGAAGACGATGGTGTCCGGCCTGGCGCCGGCGGCCAGCGCGCGGCGGAGTTCGCCCTCGGAGACGACATCCATGCCAGCGCCTTCATCGACGAAGGTACGGATCACCGACTGGTTGGAGTTCGCCTTCATGGCGTAGCAGATGAGCACATCAAGGCCGGACAGTGCCTCGCGGAAGACGCGGATGTGCCGCTGCAGCGTCGCCGTTGAATAGCAATAGAATGGCGTCCCCACCTTGGCAGCGATTGCCGGCAGGGGCACGTCCTCGGCGTGGAGCACGCCGGCGCGATACATGAAATGATTCACAGGCGAAGGCCCGTCAGAGGAGCCAGTCTAGGAAGAACGGCCGGTTCGGTTTTTCCGGTGGCGGCGGAGCGCCCGGGGCGCCATCGGCGCTGGCGACACCGGCAGACGGCGGCGGCTCGAGCGCACCTTTGCGGCCACAACCGGCAAGGCCGACGGCCAGCACGACGAGGCCGGCAATCAGCACACGCGAGACGATTCTGTGGTCGGCAGGCGCCACGTCCACCCCCATCTAAACGATGCGCAGGGCCAGCTTTCCGCCCCTGCACGGCATCACCATAACCAATCCTTCACCCGCCGCCCACCGTCAAGGGCCGCGGGCGCTATTCCTTTTCGTCCTTGGCCAGCCGTTTTAACCACCGGCGGCTCTGCCGCCGGACGTTTTCCGGCGCTGTGCCGCCGAAACTCTTCCGGCTCCTCACCGACTGGCGGGCAGAAAGCACCGAATAGACGTCGTCGGTGATGCGGGACTCGATCGCCTGCATGCTATCGAGCGGCAGCCGGTCGAGGGCGACGCCCCGTTCCTCCGCCACGGACACGATACGGCCAGTGACGTGATGCGCCTCGCGAAAGGGCATCGCCAGCGTCCGCACCAGCCAGTCGGCAAGGTCAGTGGCGGTGGAATACCCCGCGCCGGCCGCCTTGCGCAGAACCGGCACGTTCGGCTCCATGTCACCAACCATGCCGGTGGTCGCGGCAATCGCCAGCCACAGCGACTCGAAGGCGTCGAACACCGGCTCCTTGTCTTCCTGCATGTCCTTGGCATAGGCGAGCGGCAGGCCCTTCAGCACCATCAGCAGCCCGGTCATCGCGCCGGCGATGCGCCCGGTCTTGGCGCGCACCAGCTCGGCCGCGTCGGGATTGCGCTTCTGCGGCATGATCGACGAGCCGGTAGTGAACTTGTCGGAGAGCCGGATGAACCGGAAACCCGCCGACGACCAGATGACGATCTCCTCGGCGAAGCGCGACAGGTGCACAGCGGTCAGGCTCGCCGCCGCCAGCGTCTCGACGGCGAAGTCGCGGTCGGAAACAGCGTCGAGCGAGTTTGCCGTCGGCCGATCAAAGCCGAGGTCTAGCGCAGTCACGTCGCGATCGATCGGAAAGGACGTACCGGCCAGCGCCGCGGAGCCGAGCGGCGACTCGTTCAGCCGCGTGCGTGCATCCGCAAAGCGTCCGCGATCGCGCCCGATCATCTCGACATAGGCAAGCAGGTGGTGGCCGAAGGTGACCGGCTGCGCCGACTGGAGGTGCGTGAAGCCAGGCATGACCGTAGCAGCGTGTTCCATCGCCTTCTCGGCCAGCGCCTTCTGCAATCCGGCCAGCGCCATGTCCGTCTGGTCGATGGCGTCGCGCACCCAGAGCTTGAAGTCGGTCGCTACCTGGTCGTTACGCGAGCGGGCGGTATGCAGGCGTCCGGCGGCCGGGCCTATCAACTCGGCCAGCCGCGCCTCGATGTTGAGGTGGATGTCCTCCAGGGTGCGCGAAAAGGCGAACGTTCCTGCTTCGATTTCTCGCAGGATCGTGTCTAGACCGGCCACGATCTTTTCGGCATCGTCCGCCGCGATGATGCCCTGTCGGGCAAGCATGCGGGCATGAGCCTGGGAGCCCCGGATATCCTGGCGGAAGAGCTTGCGGTCGAAATCGATCGACGCGTTGATCTCCTCCATGACGGCGCCGGGTCCCTCCGCGAAACGGCCGCCCCACATGCGGTTCTTCATTGGTCGGACTCCGGAAAACCCAATCGAATGGCAGATGGACAAAAGGGAACGCGGCGCGGCCTGATCCTGCTGGGCGCAGCCGCCATCGCCGGGATGATCGCCGGGACGGTCGCGGTATATGTCAGGGGATCGGGCAATAGCAACGCCACGACCGCCTCCGTGCCCGTGGATTGCACCGGCGCAATTGCCACCGCGGCCCGGCTGGAGCCGCTGGCTAAGGGCGAGGTTGCCGCCTTTCGGGTGGCGAACCCGCCGGATGGCGTGCGCGATCTCGCTTTCAAGGCGCCCGACGGCAGCGACACCTCACTCGCGACGTTTTCGGGCAAGACCGTCCTCCTCAATCTCTGGGCGACGTGGTGCGTGCCCTGCCGGGCGGAGATGCCGGCGCTCGACGCGTTGCAGGCCGAACTCGGCAGCGATGATTTCTCCGTGGTTGCCGTCAACGTCGACGTGAAGAACCCCGAACGCGCAAAGGCGTTTCTTGACGAGATCGGCGTGTCGCGGCTCGCGTTTTACGCCGATCCGTCGATGGCGATTTTCAACGACCTCAAGCGGCGCGGCCTCGCCTTCGGCTTGCCGGCAACCATCCTGGTCGATGGCAAGGGCTGCCGCATCGGCGGCGTCGAAGGGCCGGCCGAATGGAATTCGGAAGAAGCGAAGGCGCTGGTTCGCGCGGCGATCGCCCCGGGCTGAGCCTCAGGCGACCTTCTCTTCGGCAAGGATCGGCGGCATCGGCACGGCCGGCGCACCCGCCACCTCGACGCGATTGCGGCCTTTGGTCTTGGCCCGGTAGAGTGCTTCGTCGGCTGCCTTGAGCAGCCCATCCAGCGTCTCGTTCCCGTCAGCTCGCGCCACGCCGGCGCTGACCGTCGGGGCGAAATTGCCGAGACTGCTGCAGGCAGCGGCGAAAGCTACCCGTGTTCGCTCAGCCACGACGTAGGCCGACTCCACGCCCGCGTCGGGCAGCATGGCTGCGAACTCCTCGCCGCCGAGGCGCCCGATCAAGTCGCTTCCGCGCAATACTTTGCGCACCGCCTTGCCGAAGGTCCGCAGGACCTCATCGCCGGGGCCGTGCCCGTAGGTGTCGTTGATCGCCTTGAATGCATCCAGATCGAAAAGGACCAGTGCGACCGGCACGCCGTTGTTACGGCCCTCCGCGAGCATTGCGCTGGCTTCCTCGTAGAAGGCGCGACGCGTCGATAGGCCGGTCAGCGAGTCCGTGCTGGCAGTGATCTTGTGAATGAGCTCCTGCCGCTCACGCGCCATGGCAACTGTGAAGATCGACGAGCCGACAACGAAGGCCAGCGTCTCGAAATGAACGAATGCGACCCAGGTCAGCAACGCTGTACTGTTGATGGCGGCGAGTGTGCCGACCGCGGCGGCAAGGGCGCCGCCGGCCGAGAACATGCCGTGCAGAATCAGGAGAACGATCAGCGGCGTGCGGGTCATCAGCCTTTCGCTGCGTCCCCGCCAGAACTCCCATGCGGCCGCGAACATGTAGACGGACGCAATGGAGAGATTCAGGGCAATCTGCGCGTCCGGCGTATCGCGAACCACCGGCAGCGAGTAGGCGACCAGCCAGATACCCGCCCCAGCGCCGACGACACCGAGGTCCACACGGCGATCGTCGAGCGCCTGGGAGGAAGCCCAGATCAGCGCCGGGCTGATGTTGAGCAGCGTGATCGCGAGGACAACCGAGGCCATGTTCGGCGCCACGCCGGGGAAGGCGATCAGGGAAATTGCGACGGCCATCGTCAGGTTCGCGGCCGCCCACCAGCGCATGCCGGCAGCGCCGACCGTCTGCATCGACGCGAAGATCAGGAACATGCCGCTCACCGCGGAGACAAAACTCCCCGCGATCATCAGCGTCGGCAAATCGATCGTCATTCCCCCAAACCTCACGGCCCGTCCCTAGGCAAAACGCCGAACCCAGCCCGGCGCCCACTACCCGACCGCGAGAATACCTTGCCGTCGCTGCGATCCCGTTAGTCCGGTGATGAGAAATGCGCGCTTTCCGGTAACTCGCCGTTAACGCCGGCTTGCCGATCACGCGACGCGGATAATGTTGTCCTGACCGTCGTCCGCACCATCCCGCTTGACGCGTTCGACCCGATTGCGACCCAGATTCTTTGCCCGGTAAAGTGCGCCGTCGGCCGCGGCGATCACATCGAGAATCGCGCCGGCCGGCGTCGCCTGCGCCACGCCACCGCTGACGGTGGCTGTGACGAGTGCATCCCCAATTTCGATGGTGGCGGCGGTGAAGTTGTGGCGAATGCGTTCGGCAATCACGTAGGCCGCTTCCAAGTTGGTTCCCGGCAAAACGACCGCGAACTCTTCGCCACCGAAACGACCCAGAATGTCGTTCGGCCGCAAGGCCCGCCGCGCCGCTTCGACGAAGGTGCGGATCACCTTGTCTCCAGCAAGATGGCCATGGGTATCATTGATCGACTTGAAGCGATCCAAATCGAACATCACGAAGGCCAGCGGGGCATCGTTGCGCTGGCAACGCTCCAGGAGGCGCGCGGCGCGCTCCAGAAATGGCCCGCGATTGATAATGCCGGTCATAGAATCGAAATGAGCGGCATGGACAGACCGGTTTTCCCGGCGCTGCTGCGCGAGGCCGGCCATGCAGATCGCCGTACCCATGAAGTAGGCGATGCCTTCGATATTGATGATGCCGAACCAACCGTCGAACGACGGGGCGCCGCCGGCCTGGGCGAGCCTGCCAGCCAAAACGTCCGTGAGGCCGCCAATGATGATGACGCTATGGATTATCAAGAGGCCAATCAGGGGCCAGCGCGCCGTGAGGTGCTCCGTCCGGCCTCTCCAGAGTTCCCACGATGAGGCAAGGCAGTACGCGATCCATACGACGAAGCCGGCGAATGTCATCGCCGGTATCGGATTTGCCACCCGACGTGATGGCGCCGGCGACCAGCCAGCCAGCTATCCCGGCCACTGCGGCCGTCCATGGAACGCGACGATGGCTGAACCGGCGAACGCCGGCCCAGACCAGGGCCGGCGAAATATTGATCAATGCGAGGCCGGGCAAGGCGGTCGCGGGTGTGACTACGGCAACCGCGAGTAGCCCGATGCCAATCGCGTACGCGAAGCTGCCGCCCGCCCACCACAGCAACGCGTCCTCGTCACGAATGTAACTCCAGGTCGCAAACAGGATCACGCCACTCAGAAAGCCTACGAAGCTGCCGGCCAACATCAACGTGAGAGGATCGACGTGCATCGCAATCGGACCATCAATCGGGAAGTGGTCGACGATCGACCCGGGTTTCGCCGCGGCCGATGATGCTTCCGAAGTCTTACGTTGGGATTAGGCGATGCCTCGGAATCGAGGTTCCGCTTTCACAAACGGTTAACCATGCCCGTCAGCGCGTCGGGACGGGCGCCTCGCCGCGATAATCGTAGAATCCGCGACCGGACTTGCGGCCCAGCCAACCGGCCTCGACGTATTTCACCAGCAGCGGGCATGGCCGATATTTCGAGTCGGCAAGGCCCTCGTGCAACACCTGCATGATCGCGAGGCACGTATCGAGGCCAATGAAATCGGCGAGTTGCAGCGGTCCCATCGGGTGGTGCGCGCCGAGGCGCATGGCGGTGTCGATCGCCTCCACCGATCCGACGCCCTCGTGCAGGGTGTAGATCGCCTCGTTGATCATCGGCAGCAAAATGCGGTTGACGATGAAGCCCGGGAAATCCTCCGACAGGATCGACGACTTGCCCAGTCGGTCTACGAAAGTCTTCGCGGCGTCGAAAGTCTCATCGTCGGTGGCGATACCACGGATGAGCTCGACCAGTTCCATCACCGGAACCGGGTTCATGAAATGGATGCCGATGAAACGCTCCGGCCGGTCGGTGACCGCGCCAAGACGCGTGATCGAGATCGAGGACGTGTTGGTGGCGAGGATGGCGCCCGGCTTCAGCACCTTGCTGAGGCGCGTGAAGACGTCGCGCTTCACGGCTTCGTTCTCGGTGGCCGCCTCAATCACCAGGTCCGCCGCTGCGAGCCCGTCGAAATCGTCCGCGGGCGCAATGTGGCCGAGTGCGGCCTTGCGATCCGCTTCGCTGATCTTTCCCGAACCGACCTGCCGCGCCATGTTGCCATTGATCGTGGCGAGGCCGGACTTGATGCGGTCCGGCGAAACATCGTTGAGCAGCACGTCGTAGCCGGCAAGAGCGCAGACGTGGGCGATGCCGCCGCCCATCTGCCCGGCACCGATGATCCCTACCTTGTTGACGGCGAACGTCATGACTGAAGTACCTTCAAGCTGCTGCCGCCCTCAAACCTATCACAGTGCCTTTTCCAGTTCGGGCAGGATTTCGAAGACGTCTCCGACGAGACCGTAATCGGCAATGGCAAAGATCGGCGCGTCCGGATCCTTGTTGATGGCGACGATGACCTTCGCGTCCTTCATGCCCGCGAGATGCTGAATGGCGCCTGAAATGCCGCAGGCAATGTATAGATCCGGCGCCACGACCTTGCCGGTCTGACCGACCTGGAAATCGTTGGGCGCGTAACCGGCATCGACCGCGGCGCGCGACGCGCCGATCGCCGCCTTCAGCTTGTCCGCCAGCGGCTCGATATACTTGCGGAAGTTCTCGGCCGACTGGAACGCGCGTCCGCCGGAGACGACGATGCGCGCCGCGGTGAGTTCGGGACGTTCGGAGCGGGTCATCTCGGCGCCGACAAACGCTGAGATACCGCTGCTTTCAGGAACTGGCACGGTCTCGACCGGTGCATCTTCCTGACCGCTCTCCGCCGGCTTGAAGGCGGAGGCCCGCACCGTGACGACGCGTTTTGCATCGGCGGTCTTGACGGTCTGGATCGCGTTGCCGGCATAGATCGGTCGTTCGAACGTATCCGGCGCAACGACGGCGGTGATATCCGAAATCTGCATGACATCGAGCAGGGCGGCGACCCGGGGCATGACGTTCTTGCCCGCAGTCGTCGCCGCCGACGCCAGCGCGTCATAGCTGTCGGCAAGCGATACGATCAGTGCCGCCATCGGCTCGGCGAGGTGGTGCGCCAGCACGTCGCCATCAGCGTGCAGCACCTTTGCAACGCTTGCGAGCTTCGCAGCCTCGCCCGCGACGCGGGAGCAGTCCTTGCCCGCAACCAGCACATGCACATCGCCGCCGAGTTGCAGGGCGGCGGTCAGTGCGCGCGCCGTCGTCTCGTTCAGCGCTGCATGGTCGTGATCGGCGATCAGCAGAGTTGTCACAATACGTTCGCCTCGTTCTTCAGCTTGTCGACCAGCTCGGCGACCGAGGCGACCTTGACGCCGCCCTTGCGCGCGCCCGGCTCGGCGACCTTCACCACCGTCAGGCGCGGCGCAATGTCGATGCCGAGTTCGGCCGCTGTCGTCTCGGCGATCGGCTTTTTCTTCGCCCGCATGATGTTGGGCAGCGAGGCATAGCGTGGCTCGTTGAGCCGCAAATCCGTGGTGATTACCGCCGGCAGCGAGAGGCTCAACGTTTCCAGCCCGCCATCCACCTCGCGGGTGACGGAAACCCGGTCGCCTGCGACCGCGATTTTGGAGGCGAACGTGCCCTGCGGCCAGCCGGTCAGCGCCGCCAGCATCTGTCCGGTCTGGTTGCAGTCGTCGTCGATCGCTTGTTTGCCGAGCAGCACGATGCCGGGATTTTCGGTCGCCGCCACGGCCTTCAAGGCCTTGGCGACGCCGAGCGGCTCAGTCGGCTCGTCGGTCTTCACGAGGATGCCGCGATCGGCACCCATGGCCAGACCGGTGCGGATCGTCTCCGCCGCCGCAGCCGGACCGACGGAGACCAGCACCACCTCATCTGCCGTCCCGGCTTCCTTCAGCCGCAGCGCTTCCTCGACGGCAATCTCGTCGAACGGGTTCATCGCCATCTTGACGTTGGCAAGGTCGACGCCGCTTCCGTCCGCCTTGACGCGCACCTTTACGTTGAAATCGACGACCCGCTTGATCGCGACCAGTATCTTCATTCCCACGGGCCCTTGGTGTCTCTTTTGGGCGGCGACCCTAGGGGGCGCGCGGCGGGATCGTCAACCGCGGCGGCGGATGGCGCGGGGACGACCGCGACCGTGGTCACCACCGGTCGATGATCGAATAGCGGTGTACCCGGACGACGCAGGAAGACGACCAGGACCGCACCGGCCACCAGTCCGCCGATATGCGACCACCAGGCGACGTTGTCCTCGCCGCCGAAGAACAGCGCCAGGATCTGGAAGACGATCCAGACACCCAGCACGTACATGGCGCTCAGCCGCAATGGGATGCGCCCGAACGCCAGCACCCACATCTTTGCCCGGGGATGCAGGATCAGGTAGGCGCTGATCGATCCCGAGACTGCGCCGGACGCGCCGATGACCGGCCCGGTGGACGACGGCGCCGACAGAACGAAGGCATACCCGGCGATCGCACCGCAGAGGAGGTAGAACGCAAGGAACCGCCAGTGGCCGAGCGCATCCTCGACATTATCGGCAAGCACCCAGAGGAAGATCATGTTGCCGGCGAGATGCCAGAAATTGGCATGGAGGAACGCGTAGGTGACCAGGGTCAGCGCATCCGGCAGCGGCGAAGGCGAACCGACCTGGCCATTGAAGACGGCCGGTATCAGCCCGAACGTAATCACCGAGGCTTCGCTCGCTTCGCCGCTGAACCCCGACTCGACCAGGAAATAGACGAGGAAATTCGCGGCGATCAGGCTCCACGCCACCCACGGCCGTTTTATGTGACGTAGCGGGTTGGTGTCGTGCAGCGGGATGAACGCCATGCGCGTCAGCGATTCTCGCCGGGCACCCACAGCACGTCGCGCGCGCCGTCGTCATTGGCAACGCGGGCGGCGACGAAGAAGAAATCGGACACGCGATTGATGTAGCGCGCCGCCTCGCGGCTGACCTGCTCGTAGGCGGCGAGCGCCACGGCCAGCCGCTCCGCGCGGCGCGCGACGGTGCGGCAGAGGTGCAGCGCCACGGCGGCGGGCGTACCGCCGGGCAGTACGAACGATGTCAGCGGCGCGAGGCGCGCATTGAGCCCGTCGATCTCGGCCTCAAGCCGCGCGACCTGCGTCGCCGCGATGCGCAGGCGCTCTCGGCCACCCTCCTCCGGGACGGCAAGGTCGGCGCCGAGGTCAAAGAGATCGTTCTGGATGCGTCCGAGCATGGCGTCGAGGTCGGGCGCGGCCTGAAGACGCGCAAGGCCGACAGTGGCATTCAACTCGTCGACGGTGCCGATCGCCTCGAAGCGCAAATCGGATTTCGGCCGCCGCTCGCCGGTCGCCAGCGCGCTGGTGCCGTCATCTCCAGTGCGCGTGTAGATGCGGTTGAGGACGACCATGGAGTCACTTCGAGGAGAAGTAGAGCGCACCCATCATAATCACAATGGCGACGAATTGCAGGGCCACGCGCCAGCGCATGATGAGTTGCGATGTATTGGCGGAACCGCCGCGCATCATGTTGACGAGACCCGCCAGTAGCACGAGCGCAACGATGCCGACCGCGATGGGTGCAAGATAATGGAGAAAGGTAGCCATCATAATCCGGGGAAACGGGTGAATGCCGCCCAAGCCGTAGTTCATATAGGCATAATCCGGCGTGGACCATGGCCGGACGGCGGACACCTTGCCGCAAACCGTGAGACGGCGCATCGTTGCGCGACGACGAGGGGAGCACAGCGATGCACGGTCTCGACGGGAAAAGGGTGCTGATCACTGGCGGCGCCACCGGAATCGGCCGGGCCGCCGCGCTCCGCTTCGCCGAGGAAGGCGCCAGCGTCGCGGTCAACTTCATCGGCAGCCGGGAACCGGCCGAAGCGCTGATCGAGGAACTCGCCGACACCAACCCGGAGGGGAACCACGTCCTCGCGCCGGCCGACATTTCCGACGAGGACGCGGTCGATTCACTCTTCGCCTCGGTGGTGATCGAACTCGGCGGCCTCGACGTGCTGGTAAACAACGCCGGCATCAAGGTCGAGGACGAACCGCACGAGGCGCATATCGCCGACTTCGACCGCCTGATGTCGGTCAACATGCGCGGTGCGTTCCTTTGCTCGCAGGCTGCGATCCAGCATTTCCTCGATGTGAAACAGCCGGGCGTGATCGTCACCACGTCGTCGATGCATCAGGTAGTGCCGATGCCCGAGGCAATCGCCTACCAGATGTCCAAGGCGGCACTGGGCGGCATGACGGGCTCGCTGGCGCTGCGCTACGCTCGCGACGGCATCCGCGTGGTCGCGGTCGGACCGGGCGCGGTGATGACGCCCATGAACGCCACGTTCGAGACCAACCCGACGGAGATGCAGCGGGTCGAGGCGGCCATTCCGATGGGACGAATCGCACGGCCGGAAGAGATCGCCGCAGTTATCTGCTTCCTGGCCTCCGACGACGCGTCCTACGTCACCGGCCAGACATGGTTCGTGGATGGCGGCTTCATGATCAACCGGCCGCTCGGCTAGCGGCGGCCTCAGCGCTGCCTCAGCAGCACCTTGTCCATCATGCGCGTCGGCAGCAGGCGCTTCAGCCACGCGCCGACGCGGGTCGGGATGGTGACGCGGTAGCGGGCCCGAGGGTGGGGATCTTCCAGCGCGTGAATGACCTTTTCGGCGACCGCTTCCGGGCCGAGCTTCCACGACGAGGAGCGGTTGCCGCTCGCCAGACGCGACAGCTCGCGGCCGTAATCGGCACGGAAAGGCGAGTTGCGCACGTCCACCGTATTCATGAAACGCGCGCGGGCATTGTCGAGCATGCGGCTGCGGATCGGGCCGGGCTGCACGAGCGCGATGTCGATGCCGGAGCCCTGGAGCTCCAGTCGCAGGGCGTCGGTCCAGCCTTCGACGGCGTGCTTCGAGGCGGCGTAGGCGCCCATGAAGCGCACCGAGACGAAACCGAGCACCGACGAACAGTTGACGATGCGGCCATGGCCCTGGCGGCGCATGACCGGCAGCACCAGCCGGGTGATTTCGTACCAGCCGAAGAAATTCGTATCGAAGAGCGTCCGCACGTGCTCGGTCGAGATATCCTCGATCGCGCCGGGGTGGCTGAAAGCACCGTTGTTGAAAAGTGCGTCGAGCTTGCCGCCGGTCCGCCGGAGGACTTCCTCCACGCCCGCCGCGATCGATTCGCGGTCCGCGAGGTCGATCCGCAACGTTTCGAGACCTTCGGCTGCGAGGCGGTCGCAATCCACCTGTTTGCGGCACGAGGCGAACACGCGCCAGCCACCGTGCTTTTTGAGCGCGTGGGCGCAGTGATACCCGATGCCGGAGGAACAACCGGTGATCAGAACGGTGCGCTCCGCCGAGATCGATTTGGGGAGCGCGAAGACGCCACCGGTTTCGCCGGGATGTAGCGCCTCTGGAGCGCTGATCGCATCGCGGCGGCTCATGTCCACCATTCTCAGTCCCCTGTCTCGGCCGCCGTGGGAAGATGGCCGAGATGATAGACACGACGCAAGGCCTATCGGCGCGCATGGTGCGTTGCGGAATGGTGCGTGCTTCCGCGGCCACAACCCTGATTTGGTAGGGGTGGCGGAATCCGGCCTTCCGTGGTCAGCCACGCAAGGTTAACCAGCCCATCCGATCGGCTGTCCGGGATCGCCGCGGATCGCGGGACCGCCGGGGAATCGGTAAGGTGGCAGCGGATGACCGGGGCGGGAAACGGGAGCAGCGGGCTGCATGGCCGATCGGAAAAACCTGGTCAGGATGGCATGGGTCGTGGTCAGCGACGCCTTCGGCCATTTCAACTGGGACGATGGCTGGGCGATGGCGAGCCATGTCGCGCTCTCGGCCTTGCTGGCGCTGTTTCCGTTTCTCATCTTTGTGGCAGCGCTCGCCGGCTTCCTCGGCGAGGACGGCCTGTCGGTACGCGTGGCGGAAATTCTGTTCACCGCTTGGCCAAGGGAGGTGGCCGGCCCGATTTCGGAGGAGGTCAGCCAGGTCCTCGCCACCGAACATCGCGGCCTGCTCACCATCTCGGCCGTGGTTGCCGTCTACCTTGCGTCGAACGGCATTGAGGCGGTGCGCAACGCCCTCAACCGCGCCTACCGCGTCATCGACCGGCGCTCGATCTTTTTCCGGCGCGGACAAAGCCTGGCCTTCGTGATGATCGGCGCCTTCGCCAGCCTGATGCTTGCCCTGCTCGCCGTGCTTGGCACAACCGCGGTGCAGGACATTCTCGTGGCGGTTCCGTTTCTCCAGCCGCTGGAGACGCTGTCGTCGGCAACGCGCATCGTCATCTCGGCGCTGGTTCTGACGTCGGCCCTCATCGTCGCCCATACCGCACTGCCGGCCGGGAGGCCGCCTTGGGCTCGATTGTGGCCAGGCATCGTGTTCACGCTCGCCGGCTGGCTGGTGGCCGCGTGGGTATTCCGCATCTATCTCGCGACATTCTCAAACATGGCGGCGACCTACGCCGGGCTCGCCGGCGTCTTCACCGCGGTGTTCTTCCTCTACATCGTCGCGGTGCTGCTGCTGTTCGGCGCGGAATTCAACGCGGCGCTCAGCCGCCTGCGCGGCGGCGCGATCGGCTGAACGCCCTCAGGCGTGGCCCTCGACCGGCATGCGCATGGCGCGCGTCAGGGCCGTATCCATGGCAGCGTAGAGCTCGCGCGGGCTGTACGGCTTGACCACGGTGCCGGAGAAGCCCGCGGCGCGGGCGCGCGGCGCGGCGAGGATGGCGCGGTTGTCGGTCATGGCGACAACCGGGAGTCCACTGCGCCCGCCCATGGCGCGGATCAACTGGACGGCGACGATGCCGTCCATGTCGGCCATCGAAAGATCGAGCACGACGAGGTCGATATCGGCATCGCGGCGCAGGAGCGAAAGCACCGCCTCGCCGCTACAGGCGCATACCGGCTCGCAGCCGAACTGCTGGATCAGGATGGTGGCGACCGTAGTGCCTGCAGGGCTTGCGCCGACAATGGCCACGCGGGGCCGGTGACCATTCACCGTCAATTGCCCAATCGACTCCTCGGCCATGCCCAACCCTCGCCAAACGCAACAAAACAAGGCAAGTATCCGCGCCTTTGCTTAATGAGCGGCTAAACTCGGGGCCGGTTTGAACCAGATAATCAACATTGTTCTGCCGGTCTTCGGGCTGATCGGAGTCGGCTACGCCGTGGCCTGGCTGCGCGTGCTGCCGGCCGACAGCGACAAGGCGCTGGCGGACTTCGTCTTCGTCATCGCTATCCCGCTGCTTGTCTTCCGCACGGTCGCGGTCGCCGACTTTTCGGGCGGCTCGCCCGCCAACCTCTGGATCGCCTATTACATCGCCTTCGCACTGGCTTGGGTGGCGGGCACGATCATCATCCGCCGCCTGTTCGGCCGGGATGCACGGGCCGGCGTCGTCGCCGGCGTTTCTTCGTCATACGCCAACTCGCTGCTTCTCGGCCTTCCCCTCATCCTTGCTGCCTATGGCCAAGATGGGACGGCGGCCATGTCGTTGCTCATCGCCATCAACCTGCCGATCATGATGGCGGTGAGCGCCGTCCTGATCGAGCGTGCGCTGGTCGTAGACGGTGTCGGCGATGCCGGCAGCGACCTGTGGACCGCAGTGCGCGGCATGGTGATGACGCTCGCCCGGAACCCGATCATCATCAGCATCGTCGTCGGGCTCGTCTGGCGCATCTTCTCGCTGCCGATCGGCGGTCCCGTCGGCTCCGTGATGGGCCGCCTCGCCGATGTCGCCGGGACGCTGGCGCTCTTCTCGGTCGGCATGAACCTTCGCCAGTACGGCGTCTCGGGCAACGTGCGCTCGGCGCTGGTCATCACCCTCATCAAGCTCATCGTCATGCCGGCGATCGTGTTTGCACTGGTGGCGACCGTGGTCACGCTGCCGCCGGTCTGGGCGAAGGCGCTGGTCATCGCGGCGGCGTGCCCGACCGGGGTCAATGCCTGGCTGGTCGCCGCCCGCTTTCGCACGGGTCAGGCGATCGCCTCCAACGCCATCACCATTTCCACGGCCATCGCGGTGGTCACGATTGCCGTCTGGCTCAACGTCGTGGAGTGGCTCTAGAGCCCGACCATCCGGCGGATGTCGTCCGGCGTCTTGCCGGCCTCGCGCAGCGAACGGAGAGAGGTGTCGCGGTCGGATTTCGACAGCTTGCGGCCGGATGCATCGAGGACCAGCCGGTGATGGTGGTAGCGCGGCGATGGCAGGCCGAGCAGCTTCTGCAAAAGCACGTGGACCGAGGTCGCATGATAAAGGTCGCGGCCGCGCACGACGTTGGTGACGCCCTGCAGCGCGTCATCGACCACGACCGAGAGATGGTACGACGTCGGCGTCTCCTTGCGCCCGACGATCACGTCACCCCAGGCGGCAGGATCCGCGACGACATCCCTGCCCTCGCCGTCCTCATGCCATGACAGCGGTCCGGCTTGCGCGACCGCGGCGTCCATCCTGAGGCGCAGGGCATAGGGCGCACCCGTGGCCATTCGGGATTCGGCTTCGGCCATGGAGAAGTCGCGGTCAGCGCCCGGATAAACCGGCGCTCCGTCGGGATCGCGCGGCCATGCCGGGTCGGCGGTCGCCTTGTTGATCTCGGCCCGGCTCATGAAGGCGGGATAGACAAGGCCCAGATCACTCAGCCGGCCAAGCGCCCCGGCATAGGCATCCAAATGCTCCGATTGGCGGCGCACCGGCTCCTCCCAGGCGAGGCCGAGCCAGCGGAGATCCTCGTAGATCGCAGTCTCGAAATCCGGCCGGCAGCGGGTCGGGTCGATATCCTCCATGCGCAGCAGGAACCGCCCGCCGGCAGCCTGACAGAGCCCGAAATCGGTCAGCGCCGAGAAGGCATGACCGAGATGCAGCAGGCCGTTCGGCGAAGGCGCGAAGCGGAAAACGGGTTGCATGGGGTCGGGTCTGGCTTGAACGCTCGGGGGACCTGCTTTAGCAGCGGGCGTTCCGCCGGACCAATCCCCATGCGCACCATCGAGACAGTTGAAGACATCGCCGACGGGCTCGCCCATCTCGCCAAGGCGGATCGCCGGCTGAAGCCGATAATCCGCATTGCCGGCGACCTTGGCCTGCGCCGTCGCGAGCCCGGCTTCACCGGCCTTGCGCGCATTATCGTCGGACAACAGCTATCCATCGCCAGCGCCAACGCCATCTGGAACCGGTTCGAGGCGGCGTTTCCGGAGATGTCGCCGGACGCCATCCACCGCGCCCGCGACCCGCGCTTCCGCAAGGCCGGCATGTCGGCGCCGAAGATCCGCACGCTGCGCGCCGTCGCCGCGGCCTGCCGCACCGGCCTCGACCTAGACGCGCTGGCCGAGACTCCGGCCGAGATCGCCCACGCGCGCCTCTGCGAGGTCAAGGGCATCGGCCCGTGGACGGCCGACATCTATCTGCTCTTCTGTCTGGGCCACCCGGACATCTTCCCGGCCGGCGATCTCGCGCTGCGCAATGCGGTTGCGGAGGCTTTCGGCCTGGAGACTCCGGTCGATCCCGAGGAAGTGGCTGAGATCGCAGAGAAGTGGACCCCGTGGCGCAGTATCGCCGCGTACGTGTTCTGGGCCTATTACAGCGTGCGCAAACGGCAGAAGAAGCTCCCGTTGTGATACGAGGAGACCGAACGGACTTCAGGCGGGGGAACAGATTCGCGATGCAGCATCATGATTGACGGGCCGCGCATTCCGCCGCGTTCCGGCGGCGCGGCGAAGAGCCTCGTCGTCTTCCTTCACGGGTACGGCGCCGACGGCAACGACCTCATCGACATTGGCCGCATGTGGGCGCCGGCCCTGCCGGACACGGCCTTCGCCTCGCCCCACGCGCCGGAGCCCTGCGCCGAAGCGCCGGTCGGCCGCCAGTGGTTCCCGCTGGCCGGCACCGACCAGCAGAAGCTTCGCGATGGCGTGCTGACCGCGGGACCGATCCTCGACGCGTTCCTTGACGCGGAACTGGCCAGGCACGGGCTCGACGACGGCAAGCTCGCGCTCGTCGGCTTCAGCCAGGGCACGATGATGGCGCTCCATGTCGGGCCGCGGCGGGCCCATCGCATCGCCGGGATCGTCGGCTATTCAGGGCTTCTGCCCGGGCCGGAGTTTCTCGCCGCGGAAGCGCGCAACAAGCCGCCGGTGTTGCTGGTCCACGGCGACGCCGACCCGCTGATCCCGGCGATGGCGCTGCATGTCGCCGCCCGCATCCTCGGCGAGAGCGGCTTCCAGGTCGAATGGCATGTGCGGCCGAACCTGCAGCACGGCATCGACCAGGAGGGTCTCACCTGGGGCGCCGACTTCCTGCGTCGCGTGCTCGTCTAGTCGTCCTCACCCGCCGTTTCCGCCGCGCCCTTCTCCTTCTTCACCGTCTTCAGCAGCATCGCTACCAGTGGCGTCGCAAGCCCCGCGAGGACGGTCGAAATCAAAGGGGTGACGGACGGCATGCCCGAACGCCGCAAGTTCGGCCTCGACGGTGCGGAAATCGCCGACCACCGACTCGACGGCAGCGTCGCGAACCTCGGTGGCGAGGTCGAGTTCGCGACCGGCCCTCATGCGCCCGGCGATCAGCACGAGTACAAGCGCCAGCACGATGTTGAACGCACCGACCGCGGCCGCGGCCCAGACCGGCCCCCAGATCATCTCCAGAGCGAAGAAGGCGGCGACCCCCAACATCAGCAGCCCGAAGGCGCCGATGAGTCCGGCGAAGGCATTGAGCCCGGAGCGCACGGCGAACTTCCGGCCGTGAATGCCGGCGATGATGCTGTTCGCGCGCAGCATGACGCGAAGATTGCGGATTGTGCCGTCGATATTCATGCTCAGCGCCCCGAAATCCGGCCGACGATGATGCCGAGCAGGAATGCCGCGCCGACCGCCATCAGCGGGTGACCGGCGATCGCCTCGCGCGTCTCTTCACTCGCCTCGGTGAGGGCGTCGCGCAGCTCGTGTAGCATCGGTTCGAGCTCCTTCATCTCCGCCGCGACCGCCAACTCGCCGGCTGCCACGGCCTCCTTCACGGAAGCCGGCGTATGACGGCCAAGCTCCGCCTTGAGCGCGGCGAGCTCCGCCCTGAGATCGGTCATGCTGCGGCCCCCTGTCGTCTGTCAAAGCGCGGTGGCGAGCATGACGCTGCCTGCCGGGGCGATCAAGCCAGCCACTCGAATGTCCAAATATGACGGAAATTTAAGGCATCCCGCGGCGGAGATGACCGGTTGACGCGTGTCATTTACTGAGCCGCAACACCATGTAGAAGGCATCATGCTGCAAAAATCCCCCGAAACACTGGATTCTGGCGCTCAGCCGGCGACCGGTGACGTCGCCGCGGTGCTTGCCGGAGCGCCCCGGTCGGGTGGTCGACGCCGCATCGTCATCGCTGGCGCCGTCGTTCTCGCGGCCGTTGCGGGCCTGTGGCTCTGGCTCGGCGCCGGATCCGCCAACTCAGGGGTCGCCTACACTGCGCAGCCGGTTACGCACGGCAATCTCATCGTGAATGTCACCGCCACCGGCACGGTCGAGCCGACCAACCAGGTCTCGATCTCGAGCGAACTCTCGGGCACGGTGCGCGCCGTCCTCGCCAACTACAACGACACCGTGAAGCAGGGCGACGTGCTGGCGCGGCTCGACACGGACAAGCTGACCGCAGCGGTCGCGCTGTCGAAGGCGACGCTCGCCGCCCGCCAGGCCGACGTGGCGCAGGCCGAGGCGACGGTCAGCGAGACGGCCGCGGCACTCCAGCGCACGACCGACCTTGCCGCGAAGGAGTTTTCGGCGAAGCAGGCCGTCGATACCGCCAAGGCGGCGGCAGATCGCGCCACGGCGGCGCTGGCCAGCGCCCGCGCCAACCTGCAGATCGCGCAGGCGAACCTTTCCATCGCCGAGACTGACTTCGCCAAGGCCGAGATCAAATCGCCGATCGACGGCGTCGTGCTCTCTCGCGACGTCGAGCCGGGGCAGATCGTCGCCTCCTCCTTCTCCGCGCCCGTGCTTTTCACGCTCGCCGAGGACCTTTCCCACATGGAGCTTCAGGTCGATATCGACGAAGCCGACATGGGCAAGGTCAAGCAGGGCGACACCGCCAGTTTCACCGTCGAGGCCTTCCCCGGCCGGTCGTTCCCGGCGACCATTTCGCAGGTGCGCTACTCCCCCGCAACGGTCGAGGGCGTCGTCACCTACAAGGCGATCCTGACAGTCGACAATTCCGAGCTCCTGCTCCGTCCGGGCATGACCGCCACCGCCGACATCACCGTCGAGACGGTCCAGGACGCGCTGCTGGTGCCAAACGCGGCGCTGCGCTGGTCGCCGCCGGCCGAGGCGACCGGCTCGACCAGCAGCGGCAGCGGGTTGCTCGGCCTGCTGATGCCGCGGCGGCCCAACAATCGCCAGACGCCTGCGACCGGCACGGACGGCAAGCGCCGGATTTGGGTGCTGCGTGACGGCGCCCCTGTCGCCGTGCCGGTCGAGGTTGGCGCATCCGACGGCACCCACACGGCCGTGTCCGGCGAACTGACCACGACCGACAAGGTTATCGTCGGCTCGCGGACGGCCTCCTGAGCGCGGGCGACGCCATGGCCGCCGAGCCCCTGATCGCGTTCCGCAACGTCACCAAGACGTACGGCACCGGCGACGCGCAGGTGCTGGCGCTGAAGGGCGTCGACTTCGCCATCCCGCGCGGCGAATTCGTCGCGATCATGGGGCCGAGCGGCTCCGGCAAGTCGACGGCGATGAACATCCTCGGCTGCCTCGATCGTCCCACCTCCGGCATCTACGCCTTCGATGGCGTCAGCGTCGGCGATCTCGAAAGCGAGCGTCAGGCGCGGCTGCGGCGGCATTTTCTCGGCTTCGTCTTCCAGGGCTTCAACCTTCTGCCGCGCACCTCGGCGCTGGAGAATGTCGAGCTGCCGCTGGTCTATCGCGGCGTCCCGGCGATCGAACGGCGGAAGCTGGCACTCGGCGCACTCGACAAGGTCGGCCTCGCCGATCGCGCCGACCACGATCCCAACCAACTTTCCGGTGGCCAGCAGCAGCGCGTCGCCATCGCCCGCGCCATCGTCACCAGCCCGCAGGTCATCCTCGCCGACGAGCCAACTGGCAACCTCGACACCGCCACCAGCCGCGACATCATGAACCTGCTGACCGACCTCAACCGCGATGCCGGCATCACCATCGCCATGGTGACGCACGAGCCTGACATGGCGGCCTATGCCGATCGCGTGATCCACTTCCTCGACGGCCGCATCGAATTCGACGGCCCGGCGGCGGAGGCGGCCTGATGCTCGCCGAAACGCTGAAGCTCTCGCTGCGCACGATCCTGCGCAACGCACTGCGCTCCTTCCTGACGGTGCTCGGCATCGTCATCGGCGTCGGCGCGGTCATCGTCATGGTGGCGCTCGGCCAGGGGACCACGGCGCAGGTGACCAACGACGTCGCCAAGCTCGGCTCCAACCTGCTGATGGTGCGCGCCGCCCGCGGAGGCCCCGGACCGGACGTTTCGGGCGCCGCTACACAGAATTTCACGATCCGTGACGTCACTGCAATCGAAGACCAGGTGCAGGGCGTGCGCGTGGTCGCGCCCGCCGCATCGAGCCAGATGACGGCGATCTACGGCAACCTCAACCACGCCATGGGGGTCACCGGCACAGACAACCGCTACTTCGACGCACGGGACTGGCCGGTCGTCGAAGGCCGCGAATTCACCGACGGTGAACTGCAATCCGGCGCGGCCGCCTGCATTCTCGGCACCACGACGAAGACCGCGCTGTTCGGCAGCGGCGACCCCATCGGCGCCAACATCCGGCTGAAGCAGATCTCGTGCGAGGTGATCGGCGTGCTCGAATCCAAGGGCGCGTCGGGCTTCGGCAGCGACCAGGACGACGTGGTTCTGATGCCGCTGAAGACGGTACAGCGCCGCGTCATCGGCAATCCCGACGTGCCGCTGATCTTCGTCGCCGTTGCCGACGGCTACCAGACTGCCGACGTGCAATCCGGGATCGAGGACCTGCTGCGCGAGCGCCGCAACATCGGACTCGGCGAGCGCGACAATTTCAGCGTCTTCGACATGGCGCAAATCGCTTCGGTGCTGACCGGCGTCACCGGCGTGCTGACCGGCTTGCTGGCCGCCGTTGCCGGCGTCAGCCTGCTTGTCGGCGGCATCGGCATCATGAACATCATGCTCGTGTCCGTGACCGAGCGCACCCGTGAGATCGGCATCCGCCTCGCCATCGGCGCGGAGGCGCGTCAGGTGCTGATGCAGTTCCTGGTCGAGGCGGTGGTTCTGTCGCTGTTCGGCGGGATCGTCGGCATTCTCCTCGGCTTCAGCCTCTCCGCCGTCGCCGCGCATTTCCTCCACGTGCCGCTGGTGGTCGACCTGCGCATCGTCGCCATCGCCTTTCTGTTCTCGGCGGCAGTCGGCGTCGTCTTCGGCTACTTCCCGGCGCGACGCGCCGCACGACTCGACCCGATCGAAGCGCTGCGGCACGAATAGCGGCGAGTCCGTCAGAGATATTTGGCGATGAGCGACAGGTCGGCCGGACCGAGGCGATCCTTCGCGTGCCACGACTGGTGCCAATACGGATAGATGAGAGGCGGCCGGCTGACCTTGTCCAGCCGGGCAAGGTCATTGGCGGTCAGCTTCAGATCGGCTGCGGCGAGATTGTCGGCGAACTGTTCCTCGGTCCGCCCGCCGATGATGACCGAGGTCACGGCCGGCTGGGCCATCAGCCAGGCGAGCGCAACGCGTGCGGCGGAGCATTTGTGCGCCGCGGCCACCTCCACCAGAACCTCGACGATGTCGAACAGCCGCTCGTCGTCGTAGATCGGCGGCTCGCGCCACTTGCGCCCCGAATGACGCGCGCCGGCCGGGCCTTTCTTGCCACGGCGGAACTTGCCGGAAAGCAGGCCGCCCGCGATCGGACTCCAGATGAGAATGCCGAGCCCCTGGTCGAGAGCGACCGGGACCAGCTCGTACTCCGCCTCGCGGGCTTGCAGCGTGTAGTGGATCTGCTGCGAGACGAAGCGCTCCGTGCCGAGCGCGGCGGATACGCCCAGTCCCTTCATCAGGTGCCAGGCCGACCAGTTGGAGCAGCCGATGTAGCGGACCTTGCCGGCGCGCACGAGATCGTCGAGGGCGCGCAACGTCTCTTCCAGCGGCGTCAGCCCGTCCCACTCGTGAAGCTGGTAGAGGTCGATACGATCGGTCTTCAGCCGCCTGAGGCTCGCCTCGCACGCCTCGATGAGATGATGGCGTGAGAGGCCGGCGTCGTTGGGGCCGTCGCCGACCCGAAAGCGCGCCTTGGTTCCGATGAGGACGGAATTGCGTTTGCCCTTCAGCGCGTCGCCGACGATGGTTTCCGAGGCGCCATTGCCATAGGCATCGGCGGTGTCGATGAGATTGACGCCCGCAGCGATGCACTGATCGATCTGCCGCCGCGCATCCTTGAGGCCGACCGTGCCGGCCAATGCGGATACGTCGCGCCCGAAGGTCGCGGTGCCCATGGTGATGGCCGAGACCTTGAGGCCCGAGCGCCCGAGCAACCGGTATTCCATATGCGCCTCCCAGAAATGCGTGTGTTTCGCGCGAGCATAGCGCGCAGGACCACGCGCGTCCCGCCGGGAGGCGTTTCCTTCGCGGCTTAGTGCAGGCTCGGGCCCTTGAGGAAGCGGTTGCGATCGCCGGAGGCGACGGTGATGTCCATCGGGCGGCCGTCGCGATGCACCGTCATCGGCACCTTCACCCCGGCGCTGCCCAGCGACCACACCTTGCGGAAAAGCCCGGCAAGACCGGTGACGCGCATGCCGCCGACCGAGAGCACGACGTCGCCTTCCTTCAGCGTGCGCGCGGCCGGTCCCTTGCCGGCAACGCCAGCGATGACGACGCGGTCGTCCACTTCCGTGGCGTAGAGGCCGAGCCACGGCCGCGGCGGCTTGTTGGGCTGGCCCATGGTCAGCAGGTCGTCGAGGATCGGCTTCAGCAGGTCGGTCGGCACATACATGTTGAGGGGAACGCCCTCGCCGCTTTCGGCCGCCTGCTCGAGCTGGAGCGAGCCGACGCCGATCAGCCGCCCGTCCGGACCGACAAGCCCGGTGCCGCCCCAGAAGGGATGCGCCGGCGCGGTGAAGATCGCCTCGTCGAGCAGGTACTCCCAGTAGCCGGCGAACTCCTGCCGCGCGATCACCTTGGCGGCGACGGAATGCTCCGCGCCGCCGGCGCCGGCCGCGATGACGTCGGTGCCGGGGACGGCGTCGGTCGAATCGCCAAGCTCAAGCGGCGGTATGTCGAGACGGCCGAGCGCCTGCACGAGGCCGAAGCCGGTCTCCTGATCGTAGCCCATCGGCGTGGCGGCGAGCGTGCGCCCGTCGGCCAGCGTGAGCCACACTTCGCGCGCCTCGGTTACCAGATAGCCGATGGTGAGGATGACGCCGTCATTGCGGATGATGACGCCGTTGCCGGTGCGCTCGGTGCCGAGGATATCGGCGGTGAAGGCGTCTGCCGGAACGACGGTGCGAATGGCGACCAGCGCGTTCAGCGCGCGGTTCAGGTCGAAACCGTAGTCATCCGCCTGCGGAGCGATCTCGGGGGGCACTCTCCAATCGAACGACACAGCCATGGTTCTGCTCCTCGAAATAAGGCCACCCTCTCACCTCCGATACTTAGGCAACTCGGGCGGAAATGTGGAGGGGGCCGGGCGGAAGCCGCCGCGCGCCGCCAAAAAGGAGCAGCATCGCGCCGAGCTGGATCAGGTGGAACAGGTCGTTGTGGTCGAGAATTCCGACCGCGATGTCGCTCGCCTGCGCCGCAGCCGCAACGGCCGAGGCGGCGATGCCAGCGACGATCCAGGGCGTCGCAGGGAGCGTGCGCAGGCGCGCGAGATGGGCCGCCAGCACGAAGACCATAACGGCGACGTTGTAGACGAGCACATAGGCGAACGACGTGTGGCTCCACGTCCACGCGACGAAGGCGAGATAGACCAGCGCCAGGGCGGTGAGCACGAAGCGCCGCGTCGGGCCGGTGAAGACGAGGATCGCCGTGGCGGCGACGACGAGGAGGCCGAACAGACCGATGAACCACTCGTTGATGCGCCAAATCCAGGCCACCACGGATTCGTCCGTGCTGCCCCCTTCCAACGCGTGGTAGGTGCCGCCAAACGCCCCGCCGATGGCGAGCGCGACGAAGGCAACGCCCCAGAGGCGGACCGGAATTCCCGCAGCGCCGCGTATCAGCGCGATGCCGAGACCGAACGTGACGAGGGCAAGGAGATAGTCCGTGAGGACGATGAGGGACATGTGCATTGCGGCGAATTGTATACGTTCGCGGCTGTCAGAACCCACCCCCTTCACACGTGCGTCACACCCCGTATAGAGTATGTGGGCACCGGAGGGGCTAACCTCCGGGCAAGACGGACAGAATCGGGAAGGCGAGTCTTGAACGTAGCCGTTTCGCCGGGGTCCAATCCGGCGCTGGTCCTCAATGCCGACTACCGGCCCCTCAGCTATTATCCGCTGTCGCTGTGGTCGTGGCAGGACGCCATCAAGGCGGTTTTCCTGGAGCGCGTGAACATCGTCTCGGAATACGAAGTGGCGGTGCGCAGCCCCTCGTTCTCGATGAAGCTGCCCTCGGTGGTCTCGCTGAAGACCTACGTCAAGCCGGCGCGCCATCCGGCCTTCACGCGGTTCAACGTGTTCCTGCGCGACCGCTTCTCCTGCCAGTATTGCGGCGATCGCGACGACCTGACCTTCGACCATCTCATTCCGAGATCGCGCGGCGGCCAGACGACGTGGGACAACGTCGTCGCCGCCTGCTCGTCATGCAATTTGCAGAAGGGCGGACTGGGCCCGGCCGAGGCGCACATGTGGCCGGCGCAGATGCCCTTCCAGCCGACGGTGGCGCAACTCCACAACAACGGCCGCCACTTCCCGCCGAACTACCTCCACGAATCGTGGATGGACTATCTCTACTGGGACACCGAACTGGAGCCGTAGCGGCTTCGGGATTTCGGTCCCAATACTTCGCGCCTTCGACAGCGATCGTTCATCCGGCCATCGGCCCTCCCCGACACGGCGCGCTCCGTCCTTCGCCGCCCCGGCTGCTTAACCGGCATGCCGGATGGGTGCGCCGGCATCGTCGCCTGCAGCCCACGGCCGTTCGGCTGCCGCAGCGCCGACCAGGTGGCCCTGGATCATGTCGATACCGAACGAGCTGAGCAGTCTGGCGCTCTGCTCGTCCTCCACCCATTCGGCCACGGTCCGCATGCCGAAGTTACGGGCGAGCGCGACCAGTGTCTTGATGAAGACCTGGTCGTCGGGACTGTTCGCCAGGTCCTTCAGGAAAACGCCGGCGATCTTGACCATGTCGGCCTTCAGCGAGCGCAGGGCGCGGAACGATGAGAAGCCGGCGCCGAAATCATCGATGGCCACAGAGCAGCCAAGGTCGTGCAATGTCGCGACGAACTCGGCCGCCTCGTCGAGATTGCGGATGACCGCGGTTTCGGTGATCTCGACAATCAGGCGGTTCGCGATGTCCCGCCGACGCGCGACGGCCGCGGCGATCCGCGACAACCATTCCGCGTCGCCCACCGTCTCGGCCGAAACGTTCACCGAAACGTGGGCCTCGGGATAATCCTGGAGCGTCTCCAGCGTGCGCACCAGGACGTAATGATCGATCAGGCGGATCAGGCCGAGATGCTCGCTGAGGCCGATGAAATCCTCGGCTGTAGCGAAGGTACCGTCCCTCCGCTCGAGGCGCAGCAATCCTTCGTGGAAGATCGGCTTGCGGGCGGCGAGGTCGACTACCGGCTGGAAAGAGAGCGTCAGCCGCTTCTGGTTCAGCGCGGCAACCAGTTCGCTCGACAGCGCCGCGTTGCTGCGCTGGCGCGCCTCGCGAGCCGGTGAAGGCGCGTAGGCGACGAAGTGCCCGTAGCCGCGCTTGCGGGCCTGGTGCAGGCCTTCCTGCGCATGGGCCATCGCCTCGGGCACCGTGCGCCCGTGGCGCGGGAGGCTGACCCCGCCGATGGATACGGTCACCGCAACCGAGCTGGTCTCGGTTGCTATGATGTCGCGACGGATGGCGGCGTGGAAACGCTCGGCTGCCGTGTGCATTTCGCTTTCGCCGCAATCCATCAGCACGATGCCAAGCTTGTTGCCCGAGTAGCGGCCGAGCGCATCGCCGTCGCGCAGTTCGGCACGGATGCGGCGGCCGACGGCGGCAAAGACCTGGTCGGCCGTGTCGAAATCGTACGCCTCGTTGATGGCGCGGAAGCTGTCGACGGCAACGACCAGGAAGGCGATCGACGCCCTCCGCCGCTTTGCATCGGCCAGCGCATCGCCGAGCGCGGCAATCAGATGGTTGCGCGTGAAGAAGCCGGTGAGTTCATCGTAGCGCGAGAGAAACGCGCGGCGCTCCTCGCGCTCCGCCCGTTCGTTGATGACGCGCACGATGCCCCGGGCGCGCGACGGGCGGCCGTCAGCGCCGGCGAACCAGCGCCCCGTGTCCTCGACGATGACGCGCTTGCCGCCCACCGGAAGCAGCGCGTATTGAATCTCGTAGTAGACGCCGTCGCCGGAATCGGCGCCGGATGCGTTGAGCACAGCGTCATGCCGTGTGGCGGTCGCGGCAGGATCGATGAGGGAGGCATAGGCCTGCCCGGTCGAGAGCTTCTCGCCCGGCACGCCGAGTACGCCGGAGGCGCCGGAATCCCAACGGATCGCGTCGTCGGCAAGGGTCCACTCGTAGGTGGCTCCGCCAACGCTGGTCAGGATCGCTTCTGCGTCGACCGGGCTCGAAGCAGCGTCGTGCGCCGCGTCAGCCGTCTTCGCTTTTTTGGGGCCGAGCACCTCGGGCGTTTCCTCTGGTAGGCCATGACGCCGCGGTTCGGGCGCGCAATTACAATCGTGCCCGACGGAACTTAAGGAAGCGCCAAGATCGTGACCATGTGAGGCGCCATCGTCCGCGCCGCTTTGGCCACTTGGGTTAACCCTTCGTTAGCGTCACGGCCCATCGCCAGCATGGCCGAGGGCAAGGTCGCGGCGCGCCGTCTTGATGCTGATGGTGAAGCCGGCGACGACGTCGAACAGCGCCAGGATCATCAGGATGAAGAAGACCGACTCTGCCGCAAACGGGACCACGATGAACTCGACCAGGTAAACGACGAAGACCAGGGTTGAGAGGATGTGGTTGACGATCGCCCGGGTCGTCGAATTGGTCGATTTCAGCACCTCGCCGAACAGGCAGGCGATGCCGAAGACGGTCATCAGGTCGCGCGAGGTGAACGCCCATGTCTCGCCCGAGAGCATCACCAAGTGGAACACGTTCCCGTCCCAGGGACCCGGGCCGGCGTTCCAGCCGATGAGGTTGAACACGATCAGGGGGATGATCGTGAACGGGAGGATGAAAAAGGCATTGCCCATGGCCGACTCCGGGAGGCGTGCGTCTGTCCCGGGAATCATAGCATTTTGGGCGGCCACAACGAAAAAAGGCCGGCTGAGCCGGCCTTTTTCTTGGGATGCCGCGAAGGCGATCAGGTCTCGCTCTTCGGCTCCAGAACCTGCCGGCCACGGTACATGCCGGACTTCAGGTCGACGTGGTGGGGTCGGCGCAACTCGCCGGAATCCTTGTCCTCGACGTAGGCCGGGCGCTTGAGCGCGTCAGCCGAACGGCGCATGCCGCGCTTTGACGGCGAGGTTTTTCGCTTGGGAACAGCCATGGTTCAGTCCTCGAAATCTCGGAATTGGGCGCCTTATAGCGGGGCTCAGGGATAGAGGCAAACGATATAGGGGCCGGCGATGCGGGCGCGGGCCGCAACCGTGCGGGCGAGCGCCTGCAGCAGCCGGGAGGGATGGGCCGGATTGCGGGTCGCGGGGCTCGGCAGGGTGGCGGCCAGCAGCGCCGCCTGGCTGGAACTCAGGTTTTTCGCGGAACGCTTGAAGAAATGCTGCGCCGCGGCCTCCGCGCCGAAGATGCCGGGGCCGAACTCGACGATGTTCAGGTAAATCTCCATTTCCCGCCGTTTCGACCAGACGAGGTCGGCATAAAGGGCGAGCGGAATCTCCAGCGCCTTGCGCACATAGGAGCGCGATGTCCACAAATAGAGGTTCTTCACGGTCTGCATCGTGATCGTCGAAGCCCCGCGCGGCCGGTCGGTTTCGTCAGCCGCTTCAAGGACAACGCCGAGCGCGTCCCAGTCCACGCCGTGGTGCTCGCAATATCGGCTGTCCTCCGAGACGATGACGGACGCGACCAGCGTCTTCGAAATCTCGTCAAATCCGACCCAGGTCCGCTGGATCGGGCCGGAGGTGAGCCGCTCCCACGCCATCAGGGTGGAGACCGGGCTGACGACCCAGTAGAGCGGCGTCAGCACGATCGGGATGGCGACCAGAATCAGCAGGATGCGGCGGATCAGCCGCCAGGGCACGCGCGCGAGCAACCCGCGCCGCTTTTCGGCCTTTGCCTTGCCCGCCTTGTCCGCCGCCTTGCTCACCCGCCCCGAATAGCCGCCGGGTGAAAGCCGCGCAATCGTTCGCGCGGCAAGCCTTGACCCTCCGCCACTTTCGGACCATTCGGGGGCGACGATGATGGGCGACGATTTCCATACGCGGCTGAAGGCCGCCCAGGATGCGACCGAAGCGGTGCTGGAAAAGCTGCTCTCCGAGGAGCGGCTGAACGGCGAGATCGCACGGCCGCCGCGGCTGCTGGCCGCCATGCGCCATGCCGCGCTGGGCGGGGGCAAGCGGCTCAGGCCGTTCATCGTCATCGAATCCGCGCGCCTTTTCGCCGTTCCGATGAACAACGCGCTCGGCGCCGCCGCGGCGCTGGAATGCGTGCACTGCTACAGCCTCGTCCATGACGACCTGCCCGCGATGGACAACGACGACCTTCGCCGCGGGCGCCCGACCGTGCACCGCGCCTTCGACGAGGCGACGGCGATCCTCGCCGGCGACGCGCTGCTGACCCTGGCCTTCGCCGTGGCCGCCGATCCCGCGACCGATCCCGATCCGGCGGTGCGCTCCGACCTGACCGCAAGCCTCGCCGCCGCCGCCGGCATCGGCGGCATGGCGGGCGGGCAGATGCTCGATCTTGCCGGAGAGAAGCAGCCGCGCACCGAGGCCGACATCCGCTTGATGCAGGCGATGAAGACGGGAGCGCTGTTCCGCCATGCCGGCGAGGCGGGCGCCATCCTCGGCCGTGCCGCCGCCGCGGAGCGGGCCGGCCTTGCCGAATTCGGCGCCGCGCTCGGTCTCGCCTTCCAGCTTGCCGACGACCTGATCGATGCCACCGGCGCCGCCGAGACGGCCGGCAAGGCGACCGCCAAGGACGCCGGCCGCGGCAAGGCGACCCTCGTCGCCGTCCACGGCGTCGACGGCGCGCTGAAACTGCTCGATGCGGCCGTTGCCGAGGCGCTCAGGATCCTGCGGCCCTTCGGCTCCCGCGCCGACATGCTGCGCCAGGCGGCGCGCTTCGTCGCCGCCCGGGAGGGCTAGCCCCGGGTTGCGGAACCGCAGTCCGCAACCTGGAAGCAACTTCATTTTAGAACATTGGAAACTCTTGGCGCGCACCATGCCGGCATGCGCGTCATGTGGATTCTCCTCGTGGTCTTCGCCCTCTCGGCCTGGGACCTGAGCAAGAACAACGGCCGGTACACCGTGCCGCTGATCACGACCGTGCATCACATGCTGCGGTCGGTCGGACTGGTCTGAGCGCCAGCCGCTGGGGTCCTGTATACTGGCGGCCGAGGTTTCCCGGGAACACGCGCCCCCATGCCCTTCAAGCTGATCGAGGTGGCGACACCGGATGACCGGGCGCAGGCGATCGTGTCGATCGCCAGGGAGATGGGCGTCGACGACGTTCAGGTCGAAACCGCCCCGCTCGAGGATGGCCGCCGCATCGTCCGCCTCGTGGTCGGCGACATGGACCGGCAGAGCCTGCTCGACCGTCTCCAGGGGGCGCTCGGAACGTCGGGGGACTGGCGCATCACCATGCTGCCGACCGACACGGTGATTCCGCGCGAGGAAGAGGAGGAACCTCAGACACCGGAGGAAATCGACGAGGAGAAGAAAAGGGAAGAGCAGGCCCGCGCCTCGCGCGAGGAACTCTACCATCTCGTCGCCGGCGGGGTGCGCACCGACTCGAACTTCATCCTGCTGGTCTTCCTGTCCACGGTGGTCGCCTCCGTCGGCCTCGAGCAGGACAGCGTCGCCATCCTGATCGGCGCGATGGTGATCGCGCCCCTGCTCGGCCCCAACGTCGCCTTCGCCTTCGCCGCGGCCATCGGCGACCGCGCGCTGATGTTCTCCGCCACCAGGGCCAACGTGCTCGGCGTGACGCTCAGCATCGTGATCGCCGGCGCGATCGCCTTCATCGTCCAGCCGGACATCACCAGCCACGAACTCCTGGCGCGGACCTCGGTGGACTATGCCGGCATCGCGCTGGCGCTGGCCTCGGGCGCGGCCGCGGCGCTGTCGGTGACGACCGGCCTGTCGAGCACGCTCGTCGGCGTCATGGTCGCCGTGGCGCTGCTGCCGCCGGCCGCCGCCTTCGGCATCATGGTGGCGATGGGGCAACTCGACCTTGCGCTGGGCGCGGTCATGCTGCTCGCCGCCAACGTCGCCTGCGTCAACCTCGCGGCGCAGGTCGTCTTCCTGGCGAAAGGCATCAAGCCGCGCACATGGTTCGAGCAGCGGAGCGCCCGCAAGGCGGTGATGGTCAACCTGGCGACGTGGGTGGCGTTGCTTGCCGTGCTGGTCGGCGTCATCGCGCTCCGCCAGTCGGGGCAAGGCTGAGCGGGCACGCATTCGCGTTCCCGCGCGCTGCTCGCGCCGGGTGTGTTGGACCTTTCAACGAACACCTCACGTCCTGAGACATGAAGGGGTTGGCGGGCGCTCGAAGAGTGCCTGCTCGGGTAGTCCGTTTGTTGGCGCTCTGCCAAGCGCCCGCCGCGACGGCTTGCCGCGAGCCCTGCTCGCGCGTTTCCCGGCCGGCGCTTCGGCCCGCCTGGTCTGCGGCGGGCCTTAAGCCCCGTAGGGGCAGCCGGTCCTAGTGCCGACGGACCGTACCGGGATCGCCCCGACCGGCTGGAGACAGGAGACGCTCCGGACCGGGCAGGGACGCCGCTCCGCTTCCCCGTGAGTTCCTGTCGACACGGACCCCTTGCAGGAAGCGGACGCCGGGAAGTATGCGGCCAGTTCGTGCGAGGGGGATTACTTTTATCTTATCCCCGCTCTCCGGAGCGGGGTTAGACTCGTGCGCCCCTTGGCGCGCGGCCGGACGAACGCCCTCCGAGAAGACGCGCTAGCGCGGCTTCGCGTCGTTGATCTCGATCCAGAAGCCGTCCGGGTCCTGCACGAAGCACTGGCGGATGCCGTCCGGCCGGTTGGTCACCTTGCCGGGCCTGCCGGGCATCTCGCCGAAGGCGACGCCGGCCGCCGTCAGCCGTTCGACCGTGCCATCGAAATCCGCCGCGGCGAGCGCCAGGTGCGTGCCGATGCCGCGCTCGGTCTTCGCGCTGGTGTTGCCGGGCACGAGATGGAGGTTGGTCACGGCGCTGAGCGCGAACCAGCGGATCGGCCCCTTCCCCATCGGGTTCTCGACCTCGGCGAGGCCGAGGATCTCCGCATAGAAGCGCACGCTCGCCGCCATGTCGCGAACGTGGATGGCCTGATGGTCGATGGCGAAGGGGTGAGGCATGGCGCGATCCTAGCGAATGTTGCCCGAACCTGCGCAAGGATTCGCGCCAGAGAAAGCCCGCAACGCTCGGTAGAAGTCGTTTGACTGAATACCCGCTGGCAGGCCAAATTGCCTTGGGGGACGAACAAAATATGTCGTTGCGAGAAGAGTTTTCTTCGAATTTGGGGAGATTGTGCGAGCGCGAAGGCAGCGTCTCGGCTGTCTGCCGACACGCCAACATTAACCGGCAACAATTTAGCCGTTACCTGTCCGGCCACGCCCTGCCCAACCGGCGCACGCTGGACAAGATCTGCCGCTATTTTCAGGTAGACGAATCCGAACTCTTCGGCGTCCGCATCGAGTCTGAACACGGGACGCCAATCCGGTTTGGCCAGTGGCGGCACGAGGACGCGCGGGCGGCGCTGGATATGCTTCAGGGTGAAGAGGTTCCGTCCCTCCCGGGCGGCCTCTATTTCGCGCACTTCGTTGACCCCAGTAATGCGCGCACCGTCATGCGATCGGTCATGGTGGTCAAGAAGGAAGGCGCCCGCGCTACCTTTCGGAGACTGACATGCATGGCCGAGCCGCGGGGCTCATGGTGGTCGTACTTTTCCAGCGATCATCGTGGAGTGGTGTTGGAGCGTCGCCAATGGATTTATCTCGTCGGATTGAATGCTTTGGGCGATCGCGAACCGACACTGATTGCGCTGCGCTACGTGCCAAGCGCAGCGCCGCTTCTGGCAGGACACGCGGCTTTGTTAACGCCACTCGGTCCGGGGGTCACGGCTGCGGTCCTCTCTCGGTGCCCGTCGAAAATGTCCCTCCGAAAGGCTGTGAGGTCGTCGCACGCCTACTCAATGGACGACCCCGCCCTGGACACGCTCGTGGTTGAAGCGCTGGAGCGGCAATGCCAAGACATGGTCTCCAACGTCGCCAAGCTGGACCTCACGGTCATGCCGCTCGTCAATCGCTAGTCGTTTGAATGGGACGAAAGCTTTGCGGCCTCGTCGCCGACGACTCCAAGCAGGTAGTTGAGAAACCCTAGGTCCTTCTCCCCGGTCCTGCGTACCAATGCCTGCATTCCCCGAACCATGTCGGCGACGTAGTGCGCCACGTCGGCGCTCCGCCCCACGGACTTGCCTCCGGCTAGCGATTTCTTGCCTGCACGCAGTTTCGCCCCACGATCGTACTGGGCGCCCTCAGATTTGTTCATACGTCAACCTCCCACCCCGAGTTCAGGTCTCACCGATCACCTTATTTGCCGTATTGGCATTCCCCCAAATCCATTGATTGTAAGAATAGTGAACACCTGCAGCGAAAAGCGCTGCAATTGTTGCTATTCCGCTGCAACGGGACTGTTTCGGGCAATTGTGCGAATCCGGTTCTGGACGCCCAAATCGGCCGACAGCGCGACGCGCTGTCTCAACCGATGAAAGGGACTTGAGCCATGAAGACCGCGAAGCCAGCCTCCGCCACCATCAAGCTCAACCTGAACGTGAAGCCGCTCGGCACCGGGCTCGTTCAGCCCGGAATGTACTTCAACAAGATCTGACGTGGAGGCCGTGGTCGCTCGCCCGGGGGGTGGGCGACCAACGGCA
The DNA here is from genome assembly GCA_963798195.1 of uncultured Alphaproteobacteria bacterium. Taxonomy (GTDB): domain Bacteria; phylum Pseudomonadota; class Alphaproteobacteria; order Rhizobiales; family Kaistiaceae; genus CAVSRC01. Next base: position 292,846 of record CAWCSF010000005.1, read on the forward strand.
ACTAGAGCGATCGCGAACGGCACATGAAAATCAGGGCAGCACAGACACTGGTCTTTACCCGAGACGCGCAGGGACTTGTCGGCTTCAACTTCCTGAGCGGCTCGGCGTTCGCCTGCAGCATCGATCTTCTCAACTTCCTTGATCTGCTCACAGAGTGGATCGAGGTCGCGGACGTGCCGGCGCTCATCCCGGCAACGCCAGTCACCGAGGCCACCAGCGCAATAGCAGCATTGCTCTCCGTTGGCGCCCTGATGGAAGAGGGCTCCGAGGCGGCCGCACGCGAGGAAGAATACCAATCGACCTGGCGCTGGGGAACGCCGGCCGCGCTATTTCATTTCAGCATCCAAGATAAGAAGTATCTGTCCCTGGAGCAGTCCGAGTCTCTTCAACTGCAGAAGCTCAGCGAGAGCCCGCAACCGCCGCTGTTCCTTACTAACGAGGCCAGCACGAGGGTGCCCGTGGCCATGCCGTCCGCACTGACGGGAAACGATCTGCTGCAGCTTATGGCCAAAAGGCGGACTGTGCGCGACGTATCGCCCGAATCAATCACCTTAGCGCATCTCTCGGATTGCCTGTTTGCGGGCCTCGGAATAACCGGGAGTACTGAGAACGCGGCCGGGCGGCTGCCCCTGTCGATGACTCCATCGGGCGGTGCCAGAAATCCGTTCGAAGCCTACGTTTATGCACAGCGCGTCGACGGGCTAGAACGCGGCCTCTACCACTATTCAGCGATCGATCACACGCTGGGCTTGGTGACCGCCGATGGACTGCCGACGCCAGCCGAAATGACGGGCGGTCAGGACTGGACCAACGGCATGGCTTGTGTCGTCTTTCTCTGCGCGTTCCTTGAACGCACCATGTGGAAATACGACGACGCCAACGCCTACCGCGTCGTGCTCATTGAGGCCGGCCACATCGGACAGAACCTCATGCTCGCGGCGACTAGACACGGTCTGACGGCCTGCCCGACGGCGGCGCTCAGTCACACGGTAATCAACGGCTGTCTGGCGGCCAAGAGCCGAACCACCCACGCTCCGATCTACGCACTGGCGATCGGAAAGCCCGAAGCGGCGCTTCTGGCTGCCTAGACCGACTCCTTCGACGGCACCGATGAGAGGGAATCTATCAGGTGGAGGATTTTGCGCTTCATGCGCTGATCGGCCACGCGCGAGAGCGCACGCGCAATCTCAATGTCCACCTTCGACGGAATCGATGCGCCAATATCGTCGGCGGACCCGAGATCGCTTCCTTGCTCGTCCACGTAAAAATCGGCCACGCGGATACCCAGGAACCGCGAAATTTCAAACAGTTTGCTTGCGCTGATGCGGTTCGTACCGCGTTCGTATTTCTGCACTTGCTGGAATGTCAGTCCGAGAACATTCGCAAGAGCGCTCTGTGAAACGCCGCGCTCGTTCCGAAACATTCGGAGGCGCATGCCAACCAACATATCAACCGGATGCGGCTGCTTTTTCTTCATGGGGCGCCTCTACAAGATCAATCTACTTTCAGCATGCTGAGGCCGGGGCCAAATATTGGCAATAAACTCTACACGCGGGCTCAACACAGTGACGGACAGTTGCCCGGCCAACACAATAGAGTGCCATCAACCATTCCTACCCTCCCGGCCTCCGTCCGAGGCCCGGGCCGTGCACTCCCGACCGCGCATGCCGGGACCGCCAGGCGGCTGGCCGCCACCGCCACCCGAGATCGTCCAGCACGTCGTCGCGCGACCACGTGCCCACAAGCTGAGGCGTGGCACATCCATGGCGGAATACGCTCCGCACCCCCGCCCACGGCCCTGCCGTTGCAGGGCCGATGCAGCGTTCGCGGATGGAATGCGGGAGGGGGCGGAGCCGCCTACTTGTCGTTGGCGGCGTTGAGCTTTTCGACCGGGATCGACTTCGCGGTCTTGGCCTTGGGGGCGGCCTTGGCCTTGGGGGCGGCTTTCTTCTTCGGCTTCGGCGGGTTGGCGGCGGCCTCGGCGGCATCCTTGGCGTCGCGGGCAAGGCGCAGCGCCTTCAGCCGCGCGGTGTTGTCGGCAACGCGCTTGGCCTCCGCCTCGACCTCGTTCATCACCTGCGCCGCATCGCGCGCCTTCTGTTGCGCCTTGGCGTATTTCGCCTCGGCGTCGCTGCGGGAACTCTTGGCCATGCTGTCTCCTTGTGGCGGGCAAGAGGCATTCTATCCTACGCCCGCGCGGAAGTACCGCCCCGCGATGAACCCGTTGCCGGACGCCGGGTTTCGGCTAATCTCGGCTGCACGGGGCAGTTGCATGCGGCCGGCGGCGGGCGGACCGGCGTGCATATGGGTGCGACGATGACGCTGAAATCATTCGGGGCCGTCCTCGGCTCCGCTCTCCTGCTGGTGCTGGCGGCGGGCCGGCCGGTGCTGGCCTACGACTACCTGCTCGGCCCCCCCAACCTCGAACGCTACTGCAAGGAGACCTACGGCCGGCTGTTCACGGTCGCCCAGCTCGGGCCCAACGCGCAAGACTGGGTCTGCCAGAGCAACCGACGAGACCGGCCGATCGACGTTCGCGCCGCGTGCGTGCTCTTCAACAAGGGCAACGCCAACATGACCCAGGCGTTCTTCGACGGGCGGCAGTGGCAGTGCAAGTGGGTGCTGATCGAGCGGCCTGTGAACCTGACGATCTACTGCGCCAAGCACTTCGGCAACGGGTGGCAGGCATTGCTGCACGGCACGGCGTCGACCGACTGGTCCTGCCAGAAGGGCAACGACAACAACAACCGCCGGCCGATCTCCGTCGCCGATGCCTGCAAGGAGCAATGGCCGTACAACTATTTCTTCAAGGCGATTCCGGTGCCGAAGGCGAGCTGGCAGTGCCTGCTGAAGCCGACTTGAGGCGTGGCAGCGGCGCTATTCGGCGGCGTCCGCTGAGGCGCGGGCGCCGAAGCGCTGCTCGACGTAATCGTTGACGAGCTTGCGGAAATCGTCGGCCAGCGTCGGCCCGCGCAGGGTGATCGCCTTCTTGCCGTCGATGAAGACCGGGGCAGCCGGCGTCTCGCCCGTGCCGGGCAGCGAGATGCCGATATCGGCGTGCTTCGATTCGCCGGGGCCGTTCACGATGCAGCCCATGACGGCGACCTTGAGCGCCTCGACGCCGGGATACTTCTCCCGCCACACCGGCATGGCGGCGCGGAGATCGTCCTCGATGCGCTTCGCCAGCTCCTGGAAGACGGTGGACGTGGTGCGCCCGCAGCCGGGGCAGGCCGCGACCACCGGCACGAAGGCGCGGAAGCCCATGGTCTGGAGCAGTTCCTGCGCGACGGTGACTTCCCTGGTGCGGTCGCCGCCGGGCTCCGGCGTCAGCGAGATGCGGATGGTGTCGCCGATGCCCTGTTGCAGCAGCAGGCCCATCGCCGCCGACGAGGCGACGATGCCTTTCGAGCCCATGCCGGCCTCCGTCAGCCCGAGGTGGAGCGCGTGCTTCGAGCGGGCGGCGAGCGCGGTATAGACCGCGACCAGATCCTGCACCTGGCTGACCTTGGCCGACAGGATGATCTTCGACGTCGGCAGGCCGATCTTCTCCGCCGCCTCCGCCGACAGCATGGCCGAGGCGACGATGGCGCGGCGCGTCACCTCCGCCGCCGAAACCGGCGTGGCGGAGCCGGCGTTGTCGTCCATCATGCGGGTGAGCAGCGCCTGATCGAGCGAGCCCCAGTTGACGCCGATGCGCACCGGCTTGTCGTACTTGATGGCGAGTTCGATCAGCGTGGCGAACTGGCGGTCGCGCTTCTCGCCGAAGCCGACATTGCCCGGGTTGATGCGGTATTTCGCCAGCGCCTCGGCGCAGGCCGGATGCTCGGTGAGCAGCGTGTGGCCGATGTAGTGGAAATCGCCGATCAGCGGCACGTTGATATTGCGCGCGGCGAGCCTGTCGCGGATATGCGGCACGGCGGCCGCCGCTTCCTTGCGGTCGACGGTGATGCGCACCAGCTCCGACCCGGCGCGGGCGAGCGCCGCGACCTGGGCGACGGTGGAATCGACATCGGCGGTGTCGGTGTTGGTCATCGACTGGACGACCACCGGCGCGCCGCCGCCGACCTGCACGTCGCCGACCATGACCGGCACGGTCTCGTGGCGCGGCAGGGGCGAGGAGAGATAGTCAGTCATGGCTGCAAACTCTTGCGCAAACCTGCCCCTCGAGGGGAGGTCGAAGGGAGGGTTGGGAGCATGCGGCAACCATCTTGCGGTTCAATGACGCTCATGCGGCGCGGCACCGGGCACAGAGGCCGCGGATCTCCAGCACGCGCAGGCGCGGCAGGAAACCGCGATGGGCGGTCTCCGCATTGACCAGCTTGCCGAGCGCCGTGGACGAGGCCTCGCCGGCGGCGCCGCAATTGTCGCAGATGAGGAAGAGCGTCGCGCCGGGCTCGCATTCGGCCCCGCGATCGCAGGCTACGTAGGCGTTCTTCGATTCGATGCGGTGGGCGAAGTTGTGCGCCACGAGGAAATCCAGCGCGCGATAGATCGACACCGGCGCCGGGCGATGGCCCTCCTCACCGAGCCGGTCGATCACATCATAGGCGGAGGCCGGCACGTGGCTCTCCAGCAGCGCCTCGAGCACCTGCCGGCGCTGCGCCGTGAAGCGCAGGCCCTCGCGCGTGCAAATCTCCTCGGCGTGGCCAAGCGCCTCGGCCGCGCAGCGCGCGTGATCGTGCTCGCGATGCTCCAGAATGGGGCTAACGTGCGTCATACTGCTTCCCGGCTCGGGCCGTCGCTTCCTGGCGGCCCTTCTATCACCGGCGGCTGGGCGCGCGAAACGCCGCATATGGTTCCGGCCGATGCTGCGATGCAATATATAGGGCGCAGGCCGGCAAACGCGAGGGACTCAAGAATGCTCAAAGGCAAGACCGCTCTCATCACCGGATCGACCTCCGGCATCGGCCTCGGCATCGCCACCGCGCTCGCCCACGAGGGCTGCAACATCGTGCTGAACGGGTTCGGCGACCCGACCGCTATCGAAACGCAGCGGAACGAGCTCGCCAACGCCATGGGCGTCGAGGTGCGCCATTCCCCCGCCGACATGACCAGGCCCGACGAGATCGCGGCCATGGTCGCCGACGCCGAGAAGGAATTCGGCGCCATCGACATCGTGGTGCCCAATGCCGGCATCCAGCATGTGGCGCCGGTCGACGAATTCCCGATCGAGAAGTGGGACGCGGTCATCGCGATCAACCTGTCCTCGGCGTTCCACGTGATCAGCGCCGCCCTGCCCAAAATGCGCGGCAAGGGCTGGGGGCGGATCATCATGACGGCGAGCGCCCACGCACTGGTCGCCTCGCCCTACAAGGCGGCCTATGTCGCCGCCAAGCACGGCATCGCCGGGCTGACCAAGGTGGTGGCGCTCGAAACGGCGCAGCAGGGCATCACCGTCAACGCCATCTGCCCGGGCTATGTGTGGACGCCGCTGGTCGAGCGGCAGATACCCGACACGATGAAGGCGCGCGGACTGACCGAGGAACAGGTGAAGCGCGACGTGCTGCTGGCGGCACAGCCGACCAAGCAGTTCGTCACCATCGAGGAGGTCGCCTCGCTGGCGCTCTACCTCTGCTCCGACGGCGCGAAGAACATGACCGGCGCGATCCTCCCCATGGACGGCGGCTGGTCGGCGGCGTGAGCGTCAGCCGCGCCCATGCGGATCAGCATCTTGGCCGGACTTGGCGCCAGCGTAACGGCGCACTCATGCCGCTCGTACCGTGTCGTGCCGAATGTCCGGCATCCTGGTCCGCCAGGAATTTGACGAGCGCATCGCATGCGGATCGTCCCCCTCGAAGGACCGCGCAACCGCCAGCGCGTCCGCCGCCGCAGCGGGCCGCGCAAAGAAATAGCCCTGCACGACGTCGCAACCAAATTCGTCGAGGATCGCCACCTGCTCGGGCGTCTCGGCGCCTTCCGCGACAATGGTCATCCCCAGGCCGCGACACAGCGCGATGATGCCGCCGAGAAGTTTTCGGGCGCGCGCCGACGCCGCAACGTCGTCGATGAAAATCCGATCGACCTTGATCTTGTCGAAAGGCAATTGTGTCAGGTAGCCGAGCGACGAATAGTCGGTGCCGAAGTCATCCAAGGCCAGCGTCACGCCCAACCTTTTCAGGTTCGTGAGCACGCTCCGGATACGGCCTTCAGCATGATCGGCCAGAAGGCTCTCGGTCAGTTCCAGACACAACAGATGCGGAGGCAAGCCCGTCGTGTTCAGCGTCCGCTCTACGTCAGCGACAAAATCCGTATGCCAGATCTGGGCCGCCGATACGTTGACGGCGACTTCGCGAGGCGGTTCTCCCGAGTCGAGCCAGTTCTTCGCCCTTTGGGCCGCCCGGTGCAAGATCCAGAGACCGAGATCGCAGATCAGCGGCGAGCTTTCGGCGATTGGTATGAATTCGGAAGGGGTAACCACACCAAGGGTCGGATGCGTCCACCGCACCAGCGCCTCGAAACCGATCGCGCGTCCCGTGGAAAGCGATATTTGCGGCTGGAAATGGATGTCCAGCCCCGTGTCCTCGCTGACGGCACGGCGCAACTCGCGAGCGATCGCCAGCCTTTGCTGAACGACGGTGTTCATTCCCGGCTCGAAGAGTCGGCAGCACCCGCGACCGCTCCCCTTGGCGCGATAGAGCGCGAGATCCGCGTTTCTCTGAAGGTCAATCGCGTTCGCTCCATCGCCGGGGATCAGAGCGATGCCGATACTGGTGCCGACAGCCACTTCGCCCCGTTCCAGCTGAATGGACCCGGAAACCGCACCCAATACACTCGCGGCCAGGCGGATCACGGCTGCCTTGTCCAGGTTGTCCTGCGTAACGATGGCGAACTCGTCGCCGCCAAGTCGACAGAAGAAGTGCTCGTCGCCCAGGACCCGTGAAATCAATTGCCCGACCCTGGCGAGCAATTCATCCCCCGAGACGTGGCCGAGCGAGTCGTTCACTTCCTTGAAGCGGTCGAGATCAAGCAAGAGCAGAGCCGCTTGCGTACCGGTCTTTCGGCAATGCGCCAGCACATTCGCCAACTCGCGCTGGAACAGGACTCGGTTCGCAAGACCGGTAAGCGGATCGTAGTAGGCGAGCTTCTCGAGTTGCTCTTCGGCACTCTTGCGCTCGGTAATATCCTGTATCGTGCCGGCGAGGCCGACGACCCGACCTTCGGCGTCACTGATTGCCTTGCTGACGACCGCGAAATCGCCGATCGACGAATCCCCCCGCCGCACCTTCAGGTCCACGCTGACGGTTTGACCCGTGCGGGTGACCTCTGTGTGCGCCGCCATTATCGCGTCGGCGCTCGCGCCAACGCAGATTGCCATCACGGCTTCACGCAGGGGGCTGAACTGCGCCGGATCGTAGGCGAGAAGCGTGTAGACCTGCGGGGACCACCAGAAACCCGGATCACCTACGCGCCAGCTCCAATCGCCGATCTTGCCCATGCGCTGGGCTTCGAGGAGTTGCTCGGAACGATGCTTCAGCGCTTCTTCGCGCCGTTTAAGCTCCGTGATGTCGATGCGGGTGCCGATGCTGCCGCCGTCGGCGGTGCGGCGTTCCTCGATGCGCACCCAGCGATCACCGACGATGCGCTGCTCGGACGCGCTGTACATGCTCTCGAACCGGCCGAGCCGCTCTTCAATCCACTCGTCCTCGCGTCCGATTGCATCAAGATAGTGACCGCGAGCAAGCCCCGCGCGGATCGAATCGGCGAAGCGCGCGCCAACGACGATCGTGTCCTGCGCCGTATCGTAGAGCTCGACGTACTTCCTGTTGAAAAGTACGTACCGCCCTTCCGCGTCGAGGAGCACGAGTCCTTCCGGCACGACATCGAAAGCTTCCAGAAGCCGCGCGTGCGTTTGCTGGAGCTCGGACGCCATCAGTGCAATCGAGCGATCCGTCCTTCGCCGGTCGCGATCCGCTTCGTCATAGGCGGCCGCGACGAGGCCAGCGAGAACGTCAAGGTCAACCTTGCCCGGCTCCCGCGTCGCTCTGGCAAGCTGACGCTGAAAAAGCTTGTTCATGAACGAATGCTACGCGGCCGCTTCTGTAATCGTGGTGATGGTCATCGTCTGGTTATGCAGTTCGCAAATCCCCGAGGATGCGTGCGGCGCAATCTCGCCATACGAATAGAACCCGAGCCGGGAAAGACCCTGTCCAAGGACGGACCCGGCAGCCTCGATCTCTTCCGAGACCCGTTGCCCCATCAGCAGGCGCCTTCCGATGCAGCTGACCAGCAGGGCGACGCCGTTGGTGACCGGGCCGATGCCATCCGTTGCCTGACGCGCGGCATCCGCCGCTCCATCGCTGAGCCTGTCGAAATTCCCCCGCATCAATTGCGCATTCCAGCCTTCCGGCATGTCGCCGGCGAAGGTCAGCGATCCCTGGTCGCGATCGATCGACAGGATGGTGCGAACGATTTCGTGCTGGGCGTTATTGGGATCATGGATTTGCAGCGGGAACAGTAGGCCGGTTCCGGGCAGCCCCTCGGCCTCTTCGCCGAGATATCGCTCGTAGAGGCCGAGCGCCGGCTCGTTATCGAGCTCGAACAGGATATTGCCTTGCGAACGCGTGATCCGGCGCCAGGGACCGAACACGTCCCAACCACCGGCGCTGCCATGTCCGATGCGAACGCACTTCCCGTAGAATCCGAGGGCGGCGACGATGCGGCTGCGCGGCGGGCAATCGGCTCCGACCAGCGTTTCCTCAAACATCGAGCCATCGCCCGCAAGCCCTCCGGTGAGAGGTATCGCGCGACCAATGACCCGATTGATCCCGGCGACGAGCTCGCTGCCGTTGACGTTCAGCCCATCGGACAGCACGAAAACCCCGGCCAGATCCTCGGCGAGGAGCTTCTGGCCGATCAGGCGACCGCAAGCCGCGGAGTCGGCGGCGGAATCGATCGTCTCGCTTACCAGCCGAACCTTTGTGTCGGCGAAGCGGATGGCAACGCCGGCGATCTCGTCGTCGACCATGTCATGATCGTGAATCTGGCCGCCGGTGGTGCAGCCCAGGATAATCGCGTCGGGGCACATCGCCTTGAGCTGACCGAAGGCCGTCCCGGACGCGAGCGCCTCGCGAGAGCCGAAATAGAAAATGACGTCGGGCCGGACGTGCGACAGCTTGTTCAGCCCGCTGCTATCCGGCGTGGTCCAACTCAATCGCTCAACGTTCATGATGCGCCCGCCCCGACGTCCCCCCCGGCGGCGCAGGAGAGACAACATGTTGACTCGAAGGACACGCGGTCCGCCGCCAGGCACGGTCACTCTGCTTCGGCGGTCGTAATTTTTGAGCTAATCGAAATGGCTAATGAAAGCGGAAAGAAGAGCGGCGCGGACAGCCCCACGGCAAGATCGGGAGCGCGGGGCTTCCGCAAAGGCGCGGCTCTCGTCGGGCGGGCAGGCGCGGCACCAGGCAGACGCCAGAGCCCGGCGGAGTCGGGTGCGCGGCAGTCTGCCGCACCTCGACGTGCGGCTTACATCGGCGTGCCGCGCATCGCGGCGATGTCGCGCTTTGCCGGAGCGAACCCGCGCCGCATCCACCATCTGGAACGCGACGCGGAGTTCCTGATCGAGCTGCCTCGCGACGTGCAGGTCCTTCAGATCGCCGCCCGCAATGTGCCGGCCAGTCCTGCGCGCTGGCGCGCGCGGCCTACTTCAGCGAGATGACCATGCCGCTGAGATCGACATTGAGCATCAGCCCGGACTGGCTGCCCTTCAGTTCCAGCACCGCGCCCTTGGTGTTGGTGAGAACGATCACGCCCGAGCCGCTTGTCGCTGCCGCGCCTGCACCGGCCGCACCGTATGCCCCTGCCGCGTCCGAGGCACGGCTGATGTTTCTCACGCGGCCGGAAAGGTTCGCCTTTGCCGCGCCGAACACCAGGCCGGCGCTGATCCCGCCAACGTCCAGCGCATAGGTCTTGCCGTGAAAGGTCAGCGTGCCGCTGCCGCCGGATGCGCCGACGAAGAAGCCGCCCTTGATGATGGTAATCCGGATAGTGCCGCTATCGGCCCAGGCCGTGGATGCGAAGCTCGCGCCGACGATGGCGATGAGCGCGATGAGACCGGCACGAAGGCTTTGGGACATTTTCATTGTATCCTCCTCGGAGCGTCCGCGAACGCTTTCGCCGGCAAGCTAGAACTTTTGCACCGACGGCGGAAGGCCGCAGGAGCATCCGCCGCAAGGATGCGCTCAGATGCCGCCGCCGTCGGCTTCGTCGGGCAGCGAGGATTTCGGTGCCGGCTCGCCGGCCGCGATGCGCTCCGAGCGCAGGCGCGGAACCTGGGTCGGCAGAGGCGACCAGCCGGAGAGCTCGCCCTCTGCATAAGCGACGCGGGCGAAGGGATCGGAATCGTTCGCCACCCACTCCTCCTCGCCGGAGCGCGCCGACACCGACCAGCGTACCGCGTCGATCTCCGCCGGCCCCTGTTCGCTGGCACGCACACGCGCCAGTACCAGGCTGCCGTCGCGCGGCGCGGTTTTCATAGACGCCCATCTGGATGCGGCCATCGGGAACACTCCTGTCGCTCTGCCGTTGTCGATGATGGGGCGGTCGGCCATCCTCGGCAAGCTGGATTGCACGTTTCTCCCCGTGGACTGCCCGGGATAGGCTTGGCTCATGAACGTCGCCCTCGAGGCCATCCGCGCCGACATCACCACGCTGAAGGTGGACGCCATCGTCAACGCCGCCAACCGCTCGCTGCTCGGCGGCGGCGGGGTCGACGGCGCCATTCATCGGGCGGCTGGACCCGAACTGCTGGAGGAATGCCGCACGCTTGGCGGCTGCGATACGGGCGACGCCAAGATCACCGGCGGCTACCGTCTTCCGGCGAAACACGTCATCCACGCGGTCGGGCCCGTCTGGCACGGGGGCAGGGCCAACGAGGATGCCCTGCTCGCCTCCTCCTACCGGCGATCGCTGGAGATCGCCGGGGAGCATGACCTGGCCTCGGTAGCGTTTCCTTCCATCTCCACAGGGGCTTACGGCTTCCCGGCCGACAGGGCGGCAAGCATCGCTGTGAAGACGGTCGGCGATCTTGTGAAGAACGCCCCCGGCACACTCAAAAAGGTCGTATTCTGCTGCTTCGACGAACGGGCGCTCGCCTTGCACACGGCGGCGCTCGGGCAACTTCCAGGGATCGGCGACAGATGAAGGCAGCAACAGCGATTGTCGCCGTGGCATTGCTGGCGCTTGTGCCCACCGGCAGCGCGCTGGCCCAGGACTCCCCGATCCAGTTTCTCGAGAATCTGATGCGCCCGCCGGTGAAGGCGGTGACCAATGCGTTCCGCCAGCCGACGCGCCCGGCCAAGCCGCAGGCGCCTGTGGAAGCCGACGCGAACACCGACCTTCTATCCGTGCCGATGCCGCGGCTGAGACCCGACGACGCGCCGGCAGATGAGCCGGACGCCGCTCTGAGCTACGCCCCGGCAACGACGATCGAACCTGTCCCGCTGGTGCCAAAGCCGCTGATCCGCCCGGACCTGCCGCCGGTCGCCAGGGCCGAGCCGTCGGAACCGCTGAAGAAACCGCCGCCCGCGGCGAGCTCGACCTGCGGCGCGATCATCGCGCGACTGGGCGTCGAGGCGACGCCACTCGCGCCGGTCGAGGAAGGCGCCTGCGGCATCCCTGCCCCGGTCGCCGTGGAAAGTCTTGGCGGCGGCACGCTCGACTTCAGCGCCAAGGCGATCCTCGATTGCAGCCTCGCCGAGACGCTGGCGCGCTGGACCGACGAGACGGTGCAGCCGATCGCGCTGCGCACGCTCGGCAAGAAGGTGAGCGGCTACCGCATCGCCGCATCCTACGCCTGCCGCAACCGCGACGGCCTGCCCAACACCAAGCTCAGCGAGCACGCCAAGGGCAACGCCGTCGATATTTCCGCGTTTCAGGTGGATGGCGAATGGATCGAGGTCGGCCCCGGCTGGAACGGCGGCGGGAACAGGGCCGAGTTCCTGAAGGCCGTGCGCACCGCGGCCTGCGGCCCCTTCACGACGGTGCTTGGACCGGGTTCGGATTCCTTCCACACCGACCACTTCCATCTCGACCGCGCCAAGCGGCGCACGGCCGGCCCAAGCAAGGGCCTCTACTGCCACTAAGGCAATGCGGCGTCATTTTCCGCCGAGCATCGCGTTCATCGGACCCCAGTACATCTGCTGCCAGCCGCCCTCGAGCATCGGCTCGGCTTCGGCTGGATGGCCGGCCTGATCGAACGTGACCTTGGTGCCCTTGCCGTCGGCGGCGAGCTCGAACCTCACGATCGAATAGACGCCCTCCGGCCACGCCTGCGAGCGCCATGCCTGCACCACGCGCTTGCCGGGCTTCAGTTCGACGTTGCGCGCCTGGATGTCCCCGCCGAACAGACTGACCTCGCCGCCAGCCTCCTTCGAAATCTTCGCGGCACGGCCGCCGGTCATCTTCGTGAAATCGGCCGACGAGGTGAGCACGCCATAGACGGCGTCCGGCGCGGCGTTGATGGTGATTTCCTGGTGGATCGGCATGGAAACGCTCCTGTTTGACTTGGGGGCAAAGGGCTTCTATGGCTGTCAACCGATTGGTTGATTAGTTGGTGGCCGCCCTTGTAGGGAGCGCCCGGCAGGTTGTCAACCATATGGTTGATTACCGAGGGACTTGCATGACCACCACCATCGAAGACGACCGCCTCGACGATATTTTCCACGCCCTCGCCAACCGCACGCGCCGCGCCCTGCTGGATGCGCTGGCCGGCGGACCGGCGCGCGTGACCGAACTGGCGGAGCCGCACGGCATGTCGCTGAACGCGGTCTCCAAGCACCTTTTCGTGCTGGAGCGCGCCGGGCTGATCCGCCGCGCACGCGACGGCAGCGTGCAATCCTGCGTGCTCGACGCCGGGCCGATGGCCGACGCCGATGCATGGATCCGCGGCTATCGCCGCTTCTGGGACGAGAAGATCGACCGCCTCGCCGCCTTCGTCGAGAAGAAGGACTGACCGTGCAGCCAACCGCCCTGACGCTGAACCGCGTGATCCGCGCGCCGCGCGAGAAGGTGTTCGCCGCGTGGACCGAGCCGGAGCAGTTGAAGCAGTGGTGGGGACCGGGGCCGGTTACCTGCCCGGAAGCGCATGTCGATCTGCGCGAAGGCGGCAGCTACCGCATCGCCAATCTCGAGCAGGATGGATCGATCACCTGGATCGAGGGCACCTTCGAGCGCGTGCGGAAACCCGAGGAGCTCGTCTACACATGGAGCGTCAGCATCGTGCCCGGCGGGCCGACGCTGGTACGTGTGATGTTCCTGCCCCACGCCGACGGCACCGAGTTGGTGCTCACCCACGAACGCTTCGCCGTCGAAGCCGTGCGCGACATGCATCTGCAAGGCTGGAACGGCTGCATCGACAAGCTGGAGACGCTGCTCGCGGGCTGAGCGCAGCGTTGCGGCGATAAACCGCTCAGGCACCGCCCGGCATTGGGCCGCGTCCGGGCGGGGCGGCATCGGGGCCGACGAAATCTGTGGCGACGCCGTTCGTGAACCACGGCGGCGAGGCCCAGCGCCCGGGAATGTGGCGCTCCGACCAATCCGCCAGCGCCTGAAGGATCGGCAGGATCCCGGCGCCACTCTCCGTCAGCCAGTAGCGGTGGCGGACCGGATGGTCCTGGTACGCGGTCTTGCCGATCAGGCCGTAGCGCTCGAGTTTTTCCAGCCGGTCGGCGAGGATGTTGGTGGCGATGTTCTCCTGGGCGGACATGAACTCGCCGTAGCGCGAGGCACCGGCGAAGATCGTGCGCAGCACCACCAGCGTCCACTTGTCACCGAGCAGATCGAGCGCCGACGCAACCGGACATGGCGAGCGGAAATCCGGATAGTCGGGTTTGTCAGGAGAGATGTGCCGGCGCTTGCGGGCCATGATGAACACTCGTAAGTTAGCTACTTGCGAATTGCAAGTCACTGAGAGGGCGCGGTGGCATGAAATCTCCGGCAAAGACTGACGACCTGGTCGAACGCATCCGCGGGCTGCTGCCCAGGGGCGACGTGCGCGAGCAGAAGATGTTCGGCGGCACCTGCTTCATGCTGAACGGCAACATGGCGGTGGGGACGCTGCGCGGCGAGATGCTGGTGCGCGTCGGCAAGGACGGCAACGACGCCGCGCTGAAGAAGCCGCACACGCACCCGATGGAAATGGGCCGTCCGGCGCCGGGCTACATCATGGTCACCGCCGAGGGCACGCGGCGCGACCGCGACCTCAAGGCATGGGTCGACGTCGCGGTGGCCCACAACGCGACGCTGCCACCGAAGAAGGCGAAGGCGCCGGCCACGAAGGTCAAGGGAGGCAAACGAACATGACGCAAATCCTGATCGCGGCGCTGGTCTACATCGTCGGCACGTTCCCGCTCGCCTACGCCTGGCACCTGACGGTGTTCAAGGAGCGCTACCACGCGCTGAAGATTTATCGCGACGACGTCATCCCCCTCTTCGGCCTTTCGGCGATGGCCATTCAGGGCGTGCTCTTCGGCATGATCTACGTTTGGACGATCGCGCCGATGGAAGCCGGCTGGCTGGCCAAGGCGGCCATCTATGCCGCGTTCGGTGGCTTCCTCTCGTGGAGCTTCACGACGATCGCCACGGTGGCCAAGAGCCCGATGACCTCGCGCAGCGAATACTTCGCCATGGAGACCGGCTTCACCGCGATCCAGTGGATCCTCGTCGCCGTGATCACGGCGCTGGTGGTAGGCTGACGGCGCTCAGCCTCCGTACACCACCAGCAGGTCCTCGGGATGCGCGGGACATCGGATTTGCGGTCGGATTTCGGGTTGGCGACCTAAGCCGCGGCAGGCAGCGCGCGGATACGCGGCACCAGCACCACAGCGAGCAGGACGAGCGCCCCGATAACGAGGACCCCGCTTTCGCCGCCAACGTACTCCAAGGTCGTGGGGTCGTCCGCGCTGGTGAGTTCGTCGAGAATGTTCCACGTCATGTTGAAGGCGCCGTGCGCCAACGCAACCGGCCACACGCTGCCCGTCCACAGTCGGAGATAGCCGTAGAACACGCCGGCAAGCGTCAGCGTGATCAGGAAGAGCGGCACGCTGACAATCGGGTTGCCGGCGGCGTGGTAGGAGTCCGTCGTCAGCATCAACGGCAGGTGCCAGACGCCGTGGAAAAATCCAACGATCAGCATCGCCGGAAGCGCGCCGTAGCCGAGGAGCCTTGGCAGCATGTATCCGCGCCAGCCGACCTCCTCGAACAAGGCAAACGCACTGTCGACGATAAGGCCAATGAGAATGCCGATGACGGTGGCGACGATGCCGCGCTGCAGTTCAATCGGATTGTAGCTGGCAAGCGGCGTCGCCCACAGGATCAGGTAGCAGACGACCAGGACCGCGGCCGAGCCAAGGATCGCGAGCGGCCAGCCCTTGAGGCCGGCGCGCGTCAAGCCGAGATCCACCCACGCCTGCTTGCTCGCGCCGTCGCGGGTCACGACGAACAGCATCGCCAGCACGCCGAGCGCCGGAGTGAACATGGTGACCTGCGGCGGTGCTTCGCCGATCATGCCGGCGAACGCGAGCACGAGGAACGCCAGGACTATTGTGATGACGTAGAAGATCGCGGCCTTTGCAGGCCCGCCTAGCGCACCGGACATATGCCGCCTCAGCCCAACCCTCGATGCCCGCAGACGGCTTACCATCGCGCGAATCACCTGTCGCTGGAAGATGAGATTGATGAGCGGCGGCGGATTAGCCGCCAATCACGCTGGCCGCCATGCGCGCAGCTTAGGCCGAGAAGACGACCAGCAGGTCCTTCGCGTCGATCTGGCCGCCGGCCGTGACAAGCACTTCGGCGATGGTGCCGTCGCGCTCGGCGTGGAGCGCGGTCTCCATCTTCATCGCCTCGATGGAGAGCAGCACGTCGCCGGCCTTGACCGCCTGACCGGACGCGACGGCGAGCGTCGAGACGACGCCTGGCATCGGCGCCGCGACGTGGAGCGGGTTGCCTTCTTCGGCCTTACGGCGCGCCGCCTTGCCGCCGGCGCCATGGGCGCGGTCCGGCACCTTGGCCATGCGCGGTTGGCCGTTCAGTTCGAAGAAGACGCGGACGTTGCCTTCCTCGTCGGTGTCGCCGATCGCCTGGGTGCGGACGATCAGTGTCTTGCCCTTCTCCAGTTCGACCGGGACTTCCTCGCCGGCCGGCAGGCCATAGAAGAAGACCGGCGTCGGCAGCACGCCGACCGGACCGTAGGTCTCGGCGGCCTTGGCGAAATCGGTGAAGACCTTCGGGTACATGAGGTAGGAGGCGAGCGCGCGATCGTCGATCGCGGTGCCGGCCTTCTCCTCCGCGTCCTTGCGCTCGGCGTCGAGATCGGCGGGCGCGAGCAGCGAGCCGGGGCGCACGGTGATCGGCTTCTGGCCCTTGAGGATCTTCTTCTGGATATCCTTCGGCCAGCCGCCCGGCGGCTGCCCGAGATCGCCGCGCATCATCTGCACGACCGAATCCGGAAACGCGATGTCGCGGTTGGGATCGGCGATATCGGCCGGCGTCAGATCGCCCGCGACCATCATCAGCGCGAGGTCGCCGACCACCTTGGAGGACGGCGTCACCTTGACGATGTCGCCGAAGAGCATGTTGACGTCGGCATAGGCCCTGGCGACTTCGTGCCAGCGCGCCTCGAGGCCGAGCGAACGCGCCTGCTCCTTGAGGTTGGTGAACTGGCCGCCCGGCATCTCGTGGAGATAGACCTCGGACGCGCCGAAGCGGAGGTCCGACTCGAAGGCGGAATACTGCGCCCGCACCGCCTCGAAATAGAACGAGATCTGGCGGATCGCGACCGGATCGAGCCCGGTGGCGCGGTCGGTATCGGCGAGCGCTTCGACCAGCGAGCCGAGACACGGCTGCGAGGTGAGGCCCGACATGGAATCGATCGCCGCGTCGAAGGCGTCGACGCCGGCCTCGACCGCGGCGAGCACCGAGGCGGACGAGATGCCCGACGTATCGTGCGTGTGGAAATGGATCGGCAGGTCGGTCTCGCCGCGCAGCGTGGAGACCAGCTTCTTCGCCGCGGCCGGCTTGAGCAGGCCGCCCATGTCCTTGATGCCGATGATATGGGCGCCGGCCTTTTCCAGCTCGTGCGCCAGGCCGACGTAATACTTGAGGTCGTACTTGGCGCGGTCCGGATCGAGGATGTCGCCGGTGTAGCACATGGCGCCTTCGCAGAGCTTGCCGGCCTCGCGCACCGCCTCCATCGAGACGCGCATGTTCTCCACCCAGTTGAGGCAATCGAACACGCGGAAGAGATCGACGCCGGCGTCGGCCGCCTGGGCGACGAAGAATTTCACGACGTTATCGGGATAGTTGGCGTAGCCGACCGCGTTGGAACCGCGCAGCAGCATCTGGAGCAGGATGTTGGGCGCCTTCTCGCGGATATCGGCGAGCCGCTCCCACGGATCCTCGGCGAGGAAGCGCATGGCGACATCGAAGGTGGCGCCGCCCCAGCACTCCAGCGACAGCAATCCCGGCAGCGCCTGCGCATAGGCCGGCGCGATGACCGTGAGGTCGTGGCTGCGCATGCGCGTGGCGAGCAGTGACTGGTGCGCGTCACGCATGGTGGTGTCGGTAACCAGCGCGCGCGTCTCGGCGCGCATCCATTTGGCGAAAGCCTCCGGCCCGTCGGCGTCGAGACGCTGCTTGGTGCCGGGCGCCGGCGAAACGTCGAACGACGGCGCCGGCACGACCAGCATTTCCTTGGCCGGCCGCGGACGGTTGCGCGTGTCGGGATGGCCGTTGACGGTGACGTCGGCGATGTAGGTCAGGAGCTTGGTGGCACGGTCCTGACGCTTGACCGACTCGAAGAGCTCCGGCGTCTCGTCGATGAAGCGCGTCGTGTAGCTGGCGTCCTTGAACGCCGGATGGGCGATGATGTTCTCGAGGAACGTCAGGTTGGTGGCGACGCCGCGAATGCGGAATTCGCGGAGCGCCCGGTTCATGCGCGCCACCGCCTCCTGCGGATCGGGCGCCCAGGCGGTGATCTTTTCGAGCAGCGGATCGTAGAAGCGCGTGATCACCGCGCCGGAATAGGCGGTGCCGCCATCGAGGCGGATGCCGAAGCCGGTGGCGCCGCGATAGGCAGTGATGCGGCCGTAGTCCGGGATGAAGTTCTGCTCCGGATCCTCGGTCGTGATGCGGCACTGGAGGGCGTGGCCGTTGAGGCGGATTTCGCCCTGGCGGGGAACGCCGGAATCCTTCTCGCCGATGGCGGCGCCCTCGGCGATGCGAATCTGCGCCTTGACGATGTCGATGCCGGTCACCTGCTCGGTGACGGTGTGCTCGACCTGGATGCGCGGGTTGACCTCGATGAAATAGATCGCACCGGTATCGGCATCCATGAGGAACTCGACCGTGCCGGCGCCCCGGTAGTTCGCGGCATGGGCGATGGCGACGGCGTAACCGCAGAGGTCCTGCCGCTTGGCCTCGCCGAGATATGGCGCCGGCGCGCGCTCGACCACCTTCTGGTGGCGGCGCTGCACCGTGCAGTCCCGCTCGAACAGGTGGACGATGGAGCCGTGGGCATCGGCGAGGATCTGCACCTCGACGTGGCGGGCGCGCTGCACCAGCTTCTCGAGATAGACCTCGTCCTTGCCGAAGGCGGCCTTCGCCTCGCGTTTGGCGGCGACGAAATCGCGCTCCAGCGTCGCCGCGTCCGGGATGACGCGCATGCCGCGCCCGCCGCCACCCCACGATGCTTTCAGCATCACCGGGTACCCGATGCCGTCGGCGATCTTCTTCACTTCCGCGATGTCGTCGGGCAGCGGCTCGCTCGCCGGCATGACCGGCACGCCGACCGATATGGCGAGGTTGCGCGCCGAGACCTTGTCGCCAAGCTTGCGCATGGTGTCTGGCGACGGGCCGATGAAGGTGATGCCGGCGGCGGCGCAAGCCTCGGCGAATTCCGGGCTTTCCGACAGCAGGCCGTAGCCCGGGTGGATGGCGTCGGCGCCGGATTCCTTCGCCACGCGGATGATCTCGGGGATCGACAGGTAGGCGGCGATCGGCCCCAGCGTCTTGCCGTCGGGCATCTTGCCGATCTGGTAGGCCTCGTCCGCCTTGAAGCGATGGAGGGCGAGCTTGTCCTCCTCGGCGAAGACCGCGACCGTGCCCCGGCCAAGCTCGTTGGCGGCTCGGAACACGCGGATGGCGATCTCGGACCGGTTGGCGACGAGGATTTTCTGGATCGGCACGCGCGCCCCTTTCCCGGCAAAAAATGGCTGGAAACCATTGTTAGCCCGATTGTGCACCTGCGAAAAGGCCGTGTGCACCTGCGAAGGCGGCTGCTCCGGCTATCGGATTGCCGCCAGCCATGCCAATGGGGCAGAGTACGCGTCTCGAAACCGAGTGGGGAACACCAGAAAATGCCTGAAATCCACGTCTTCTGCGCCGAGGGGCGCACGCCGGAGCAGAAGAAGGACCTGATGAAGGGCCTCACCGACGCCATGGTGAAGAGCTTCGGCGTCAAGGCCGATGCCGTGACTGTCCAGATCATGGAATCGCCGAAGACCGACAAGGCCAAGGGCGGCGTTCCCTTCACCGAGCGCTAGGACGCGGCGCGGATGGCGGTGCTGAACCGCCCGGCGCTCATGGCGCGACGCGAAACCAACCGGCAGTCGCAGGCGTTGCAGGGCGGGCTCATCCGCGAAGGCGCCGCATGATCACCGTCTTCGGTTCGATCAACGTCGATCTTGTCACCCGCGTCCAGCGCACGCCGGGACCGGGGGAGACCGTGCGCGGCTCGGACTACAAGCTGATACCCGGCGGCAAGGGCGCCAACCAGGCGCTGGCCGCGCGCCGCGCCGGGGCCGAGGTGCGGCTCGTCGGCGCGATCGGCGATGACTTCCTCTCGCGTGTGGCTTTGACCGAGCTGGAATCCGGCGGCGTCGACCTCGCCTATGTCGCGCGGCTCGCCGGCACGACCGGACTCGCCATCATCACCGTCGACGAAGCCGGCGAAAACACGATTGTCGTTTCGCCCGGCGCCAACGGCCGCGCCGCCGTAACCGGCCTGCCCGCCAATGCCTTCACCGAACGCGACACCCTGCTGCTCCAGATGGAAGTGCCGTTCGCGGAGAGCCTCGCCGCGGCACGGCTGGCGCGTGAAGCCGGCGCCCGCGTGATTCTCTCCGTCGCGCCTTACACGGCGCTGCCCGAAGAAGATGCGTCGGGCTTCGACATGCTGATCGTCAATGAGCACGAGGCGGCGGACCTTGCGCGCCATCTCGGCGTCGCCGGCGGCACGCCCGAGGAGACGGTCGCGGCGCTTGCGGAGAAGGTCGGGCGCACAGTGATCGCCACCCTCGGACCGGATGGCGCCGTAGCGGCCAACCGCGACGGCGTGGTGCGGGTACCTGCACTCAAGGTGACGGCGGTCGATACGACAGGCGCGGGCGACACGTTCTGCGGGGTGCTGGCCGCTTATCTCGACGAAGGCGCCAGCCTGAGAACGGCGATGGCGCGGGCCGCGGTGGCGGGTTCGCTGGCGGTGACCCGGGAAGGCGCCCAGCCGAGCTTCCCGATGCGAACAGAAATTCAGGAAGCGTCGGCGAGCTGAGAGGCGATCGCCACCTGCCGTCGATTGCATGGCCGCTGCCGAAGGCTATGATCGCGCCCATCCGTTTCCACCGAGATCGATAGACCGCGATGACCCCGCCCGACGCCACGATCGTTTCCATGCCGAACATCTCCGAAAGGGCGAAAACCCCACGGGTTCTGCGGCTCAACGCCGCCGACAACCTTGTCGTCGCGATCGACCCGATCCTTCCCGGTGCCGTGGCTGAGGGCGTGACGGCCATCTCGCGCGTGCCCAAGGGACACAAGATGGCGACGGTCGCCATCGCCGAGGGCGAGCCGATCCGCAAGTTCGGGCAGATCATCGGCTTCGCCACGGCGAACATCCGGCCGGGCGAACACATCCACACGCACAATTGCGGCGTCCACGACTTCGCCCGCGACTACCACTACGCAGAGGACGCCAAGCCGGAGAAGGTTCTTCCGGTGGAGGAGCAGCGCACGTTCCAGGGCTATCGCCGCAAGAACGGCAAGGTCGGCACGCGCAACTACATCGGCATCCTGACCAGCGTGAACTGCTCCGCCTCGGTGGCGCGCTTCATCGCCGACCAGTTCAACCGCACCGACATCCTCGACGACTATCCCAACATCGATGGTGTCGTGCCTTTCGTCATGGGCTCCGGCTGCGGCATGGCGGGACGCGGCTCTGAAGGCTTCCAGGTGATGCAGCGTACCGAGTGGGGCTACGCCAAGCATCCGAACCTCGTCGGCGCGCTGATGGTCGGCCTCGGCTGCGAGGTGATGCAGATTCCCGATCTCGTCGAGGATTACGACCTCAAGGAGAACGAGATGTTCCGCACCATGACCATCCAGGCGACGGGCGGAACCCGCAAGACGGTGGAGCGCGGCGTCGACATGATCCGCGAGATGCTGAGCGAGGCCAATCGGGTCGAGCGCGAGCCGGTGCCGGTGTCGGAGATCATGCTGGCCCTGCAATGCGGCGGCTCGGACGGCTACTCCGGCATCACCGCGAACCCGGCGCTCGGCTACGCCGCCGACCTGCTGGTCGAGCAGGGCGGCACGGCGGTGCTTTGCGAGACGCCGGAAATCTACGGCGCCGAGCACCTGCTCACCCGCCGCGCCGCGACGACCGAGATCGGCGAGAAGCTGATCGGGATCATCCGCTGGTGGGAGGACTACACCGCCCGCAACAAGGGCGAGATGAACAACAACCCCTCCCCCGGCAACAAGGCCGGCGGGCTGACGACCATTCTTGAGAAATCGCTGGGCGCCGCAGCCAAGGGCGGCACCACCACCATGCGCGGCGTATTCCACTATGCCGAGCCGATCACCCAGCGCGGCTTCGTCTTCATGGATTCGCCCGGCTACGATCCGGTCGGCGTCACCGGCCAGGTGGCGTCGGGCTGCAACATCATCGCCTTCACCACCGGCCGCGGCTCGGCCTTCGGCTTCAAGCCGGCGCCGTCGATCAAGCTCGCCACCAACTCGGATACCTACATCCGCCAGACCGAGGACATGGACATCAACTGCGGCGACATCCTCGATGGCGTGTCGATCGAGGCGAAGGGCGCCGAGATCCTCGACAAGATCATCGCGGTCGCCTCGGGCGAGAAGTCGAAGTCGGAAGAGCTCGGCTACGGCGACAACGAGTTCGTGCCCTGGCAGATCGGCGCCGTGATGTGATTCCGTGGCCGGCGCATCCCTCAAGCGCGCCGAAAAGGCGCTCGTCCGCTACGCGCTGACCTTTCCGCAGGCCGCCGAGGAATGGCCGTGGGACGAGCGCGTCATCAAGGTGCGCGGGAAGATTTTCGTATTCCTCGGGATGATCGAGGACGCGTTGCGCGTCGGCGTCAAACTGCCGGTTTCAGCCGACATGGCGCTGACGCTGCCCTTCGTCGAACGCATGGGCTACGGACTTGGCCGCTCCGGCTGGGTGACGGCGCGATTTGGCGACGGCGACGCGCCGGACCTGGACATGCTGAAAGGCTGGATCGGCCAGAGCTACCGCGCCGTCGCCCCAAGAAAACTCGCAAAGGCATTGGACGGTCCGTAGCGCGGCCGCACGTTTCGCATCCGTCATCCAGAGGGAGCAAGGGTTCGGCCGACCGATGAGCGCTGCGATGGCAGGTCAGGCATCCCGACCCCGTGACGCAGGGAGGCAAGGAGCATGGATATTCGTTCGACGCTGATAGGGTTGTGCGATGCCTTCAACGCCCACGATCTCGACCGGATCATGGCGTTCTTTTCCGAGGATTGCGTGCTGGAGATGCCAAGGGGCACCAAGCCCTGGGGCTCCCGTTTCGAGGGCAAACAGAGCACACGCGCTGCGCTGGCGACACGATTTGAAGGCTTGCCCGACGTCCATTACGGCAACGCCGAGCACTTCGTGGATGCTGCTGCCAATACCGGCATGACGAAATGGACCCTCACCGGCACCAACCGGGAGGGGACGCGAACGGAAGTCCACGGCTGCGATTTCTACACGTTTCGCGACGGCAAGGTGGTCGGCAAGGATTCGTACTGGAAGATTGTGGAACCCGCCTCTGCCTAGACCGCCATCGGCCGCGGCTTCGCCTTGATCAGCGCCGGTCCGTTGGCGATCACCACCAGCGCAGCGACCGCAAGCCAGAGCGCCGCCCACACCCACCACAGGCGGATGAGATCGCCGCCGGTGAACCACCCGAACGGGAACGCGGTCGTGTTGACCATTGTGTGAAGCAGCGCGGGCAGCAGCAGGCTGCCGCCAGTGCGGAGCCACATCCACGCGGTGACGATCGACACGCAAAAGACGCTGATGGCCCACGGCACGATGTTCGTGAGGTCGTATTCGACGCCGAACAGCGGCCAGTGCCAGACCGCATGCAGCGCACCGAGAATGAGCGCGGCGGCGAGCGCCGAGCGCCCCTCCATCAATCGCGGCAGCGCGTAGCCGCGCCACGCCGGCTCCTCGCCAAGGCCGATCAGGACGAAGATGAAAGCGAAGCGGGCGACAAGGTCGAGCGTTCCCGGCATCGCCGCGCCGGCCGGCAGGTCTCCGGCGGGAAACAGGACGACGCCAACCGACATCGCCGTAATGACCGGCGGCATGAGGAGCACGAGCGCGTACCACTGTACGCCGACCCGCCAGTGGCCAATCCTGGCGAGCCATGCCTTGATCCCCGGCCAGCCACCGATCAGGCCGAGCATGATCAGTGCTGCGAAGAACGGACCGATCGGAAGGATCGGTGCGTCAGCGGCTATGGGATCAACCTGGTACCAGATCCACGGCCACCAGGAGAGCAGGTAGGCCAGCAGAAAGAAGCCGGCGATTGGATGCCGCCTGGCAAGCGCCCGCAAATCCGCCATGTGCCCCGCCCCCGCTTTCGGCGGAGCCTAACACACGGAGCAACCATGGGAAAAATCGCTGGACCATCTCGCCGACGCGAGGCCTGAAAACGAAAACGATGGCCGCTTCTTCAGCGGCCACCGTCCTTCGTCGGTCGCGCCGTGGTCAGGCCTGCGGCTCGACCGAAGTTGCCGTCATGGCGCCGCTGGCGTCCTTGTCGAACTCGACCTTCACCTTCTCGCCGACCTGAAGCGAAGCGGCATCCAGATCCTTCGGCAGCGTGTAGGTGTTGCCGTCGTCGAGGGTGATCGTTCCCGCCGTCGCATCGACACTGGCGATCGCGCCCAATGCCTCGTCGGCCAAAGCGGCCAGGGGGGAAGCAGCGAGGAATGACGCCGCGCTCATCGCAATCAAAATCTTCTTCATAGTCCCTCTCCATGTTGGTGAAGCAACGCCGTTCGACGCTGCCCATCGCCCGCCCCAACACGAGGGAGTCCACTGCCGGAACGCGGCAGCAGGTGGACCGATCTGCGGTTCTTGCGAGGAAAGATAGGGGCAGCCGGCCACAATGAAGGCGCGACTGTGAACATGCAGACATCGCCGCAGCAACGGCCCGATTCTTCCGAATCGTCGCGAAGAAACCCGTCGATCTAGCGAGGCAGGCTAGCGATCGGCGGCCACGCCACGCTGGACCAGGTAGGCGTTCGCCCAGCGGCCGGAAAAATTGACCGCGGCGCTGAACACCTGCGCTGCGCTCTGCGAATAAACCGACTGGTGCAGGATGACATGCAGTTCGGGGAAGAGGCCGCAGGATTTGTTGGCCTTCAGGTCCGCATAGACGGCGCGCGCCTGTTCCGGGCTGTCGGCGCGGGCGATGGATTCGGCAAAGGACTGCGAGATGCACAGCACCCAGTCCTTCACGACCATTTCCGTGTCGAGCTTGTATTCGAGTGGCGCGATCAGGCCCTGCTTCGCCTTCGCCGGGGCCGCCATGTCGATATCGTCGGGCGCGGCGGCCAGCACGGCAAAAGGAGAACACGCAATACCGGCCAGGGCGGCGACGCCCAGCATCCATTTACGAGACATCTCAGCCCCTTTCCCCAGGGTTCGCGGCGGCATGCGCCGACGGTGCCAAAAGCTGGAGGACGCGGTAAAAGCCATCGGCGGCGACTCAACGCGCAACCCCTGTCCAAGATAACAGGGCAGCGTGTTCGATTCTCCGCCGCAGGGCGTCGCGGACGGATTTCCCGACACACCTGTGTGCGCAATGCAACATAAGAGGCACTGAAGTCATGGAACTCGACGCCGCCGTAAAATTCGCTCTCCCCGACGATTTTGAGCAGGCGACTCTCGTCGGCCGTGTCTGGCGGCCGGACATCGGCGGCCCATCCGTGGTGGCGCTGCGCGGCGTCGAACTGGTGGATATTTCCGCGATCGCGCCGACGATGCGCGATCTTTGCGAGGCGCCGGAGCCGGCCGGACTTGCCCTCGGCGCCGCCGGTCAGCCGGTCGCGCTGCTCGAGGAGGTTCTCGCCAACACGCCGCGCGAAAAGCGCGATCCGAAGAAGCCGTGGCTGCTGGCGCCGATCGATCTTCAGGCAATCAAGGCCGCCGGCGTCACCTTTGCCGTTTCGATGCTGGAGCGCGTAATCGAGGAGAAGGCGCGCGGCGCCCCCGAACAGGCGGCCGGTGTGCGCGCCGAGATCGTCGGCCTGATCGGCGACGACCTCGCCAGACTGAAGCCCGGCTCCGAACCGGCGATGGCGCTGAAGAAGCTGCTCATCGAGAAGGGCATGTGGTCGCAATATCTCGAGGTCGGCATCGGCCCCGACGCGGAGATCTTCACCAAGGCGCCGCCGATGGCCGCCGTCGGCCACCTCTCCGAGGTCGGAATTCACCCGATGTCGTCGTGGAACAACCCGGAGCCGGAGGTTGTGCTGGTCGCCGCCTCGTCGGGCAGCATCGTCGGCGCGGCGCTCGGCAACGACGTGAACCTGCGCGATGTCGAGGGACGTTCGGCGCTGCTGCTGGGCAAGGCCAAGGACAACAATGCCAGCGCGTCGCTGGGGCCGTTCATCCGCCTGTTCGGCCGCGGCTTCTCGCTCGACGACGTGCGCAAGACGACGGTGACGCTGAACGTCACCGGCGAGGACGGCTTCACGCTGGAAGGCTCCAGCGCCATGAGCAAGATCAGCCGCGACCCGGCCGACCTGATGGGCGCCGCGATCGGCAAGCACCACCAGTATCCGGACGGCGTCGTGCTCTACCTCGGCACCATGTTCGCGCCGGTCGAGGATCGCGGCGAGAAGGGCCAGGGCTTCACCCACAAGGTCGGCGACGTGGTCACCGTCGCCTCGCCGAAGCTCGGGCGGCTTTCCAACCGGGTCGTCCACACCGACAAGGCGGAGCCGTGGACCTACGGCACGGCGGCGCTGATGCGGAACCTTGCGAAGCGCAAGCTGATCTGACGGCTCAGTCGTTCAGGGCTTTGGTGAACTCGGCGACGAGCTTCTCGTCAGGCCAGAACAGCGCCACCTCCCAGTCCGGCCGCGTTTTCAGCTCGGCCGGATCGTGGGGCACCCAGCCGATGCGCACGAAGCGCCCGGTGCGGCCTTCGCAGATGTCGTACATCGCCGCCATGGATTCCATGACGCGCTTGGAATGGGCGTAGGCGTTGAGGAACTGGCCCTTCATCGGCACGGCCCAACCCGACGATGTGACGACAAAGCGCGGGACGCCATAGGCATCCGCCGCCGCGAACAGCCGGCTGGCATTGATGACCGACTGCCAATGCTCGGCGTCGGGCGCATGAGGATGTGGCTGCGCGGCCAGGTGGATGATCGCGTCCGCCCCGGTGAGGAAGCCCTTCATCGGCTCGGCGCTGTAATCGACCGTATCGAAATCGATGACAGCGTCGCCGCCAGGCGCGCGATCGACGCCGATGGCGCCCGGGAACGCCGCCATCAGGCGGCGGCCGACATGGCCCTGCGAGCCGGTAATGATGAGTTTCACGGGTGCTCCGTTGCGCTAGCGTCGGTCAGGCCGCATCGACGCGGCGGAACCGGTTCAGAAACGCCGTCGGGACGCCCGACAACAGCACATCCACGAAACGCGACCGCTGGAAATCGCCGTTGACGGAAATCCGCGGCAGTGCGGTCAGGTGGCGGCTGTGATCGGCAAAAACGACCCCCGGCCGGGTGGTGACCGCAGTCTTGTAGCCGATCTCGGCCGCCATGCCGAATTCGCGCGGGCCTGCCGCATCGGGAGCGCCGACGGGATAGGCGAAATGATCCGGAACGACGCCGAGCTTCTCGCCGATGACGCGGCGCGAATCGGCCATCTCCGCGCGGGCGCTTTCCGCGTCGAGCTTGGCGAGGAACGGGTGCGTCATGGTGTGCGCCCCGATGGTGACCAGCGGATCGGCGGACATCTCGCTGAGCTCGCTCCAACCCATGCAGGCTTCCCGGCATTGCGCTTCCGTGTCGATGGCGCATGACGATGCGAGGCCGACGATCGCCTTGCGGAGATCGGCGTCGCGATCCTTGCCGCGGAGCCACGAGTAGATCGTCCAGAACGTCTCGTCCTTGGCTGACGGCCCGGCGCAGTCGAAGCGACGGCGCTCGCCGTCCATGTCGATTTCGAGGCGCGTGTTCTGCGCCACCGCGGCCTCCAGCGTCTCCCACCACAGGAGACCGGTGCCATCTGCAAACGCGGGAACGACGAAAATCGTGAAGGGAACCTGCTGCTCCTTCAGCATCGGCCACGCGTTCTCATAGTTGTCGCGATAGCCGTCGTCGAAGGTGAGCACCACGAAGCGCCGGCCGTCATCGCCTGCCACCAGCCGGCGCCATGCCTCGTCCATGCTGACGATATCGACGTCAGCATGACGCAGCGCCGATACGGTCGCCTCGAGGAACGCCGGATCGATCTCCAGGCCGCTGTTCGGCTGGAACGGCGCGCCGCTGATCGGCCGCACGCGGTGGAAGGTCAGGATGGCGCCAGCGCCAGCGAACATCGGCCCGGCCAGCCGATGAGCGCCCGTGAAATAGAGCGTTTCAAGTCCCGCCCGAATTGCCGCTGCCCTCATACCCGGCACGCTGGCTTTCCTCCTCTTGCGCCGTCTACGGACGGCAATCTTCCTTTCCGGCGTGAATTCAGATGCCGGTCGCGATCACCGACACCGTGGCCGTGGGAAGATCCATGGCCCGACGAACGGCAACCGGGGGCTGCGTAGCACCCACTTTGCCGGCCGGGCCTTTCAAAACCATTGCCGCCCCCGCACGAATCGCAGCCAAGAGCGTCGGCATGCCCTCCATCGCGGTCAGCGGCGGGAGCGGCACCACGCCGCCCGTGACCCCGAGCGCATCGGCGGCCTCGGCGACATCGCGATGGGAGAACGACACTGCGCCAAGGAGCA
Source organism: uncultured Alphaproteobacteria bacterium (assembly GCA_963798195.1). Lineage (GTDB taxonomy): Bacteria > Pseudomonadota > Alphaproteobacteria > Rhizobiales > Kaistiaceae > CAVSRC01. The sequence goes on from CAWCSF010000005.1 coordinate 321,114, forward strand.
GGGCCAGGTCTGCGGCGTCGTCGTACCGCGCCAGCCTGGGTGTCAGGCAGACGCGATCGATCGTGTCCTCAAGCGACAGGCAGGTCTCGGTCGGCGGCGTGCGATTGCCACCGGACAGCACCACCAGACGTACCGAACGCAGGTCCGCAATGGCCGTGGCCGTGATCGACGCCAGACGCAAATCGGTGATGATTGCCACGGGCCGGCTGTTGTTCAGGTCGGCCAGGAGTGTCTCGCCGTTGGCCGTCGCCGCGACCGGCGCGAGCACCGCGCCCGCCTTCAACACGGCCACCGCAGACACGACGGCCGGCCACCCCTCAGCCATGAACAAAGCGACTCGATCGCCGCGCGCAACACCGCGGCGCTGCAGCGCCGCCGCCAGTCGCGACGACTTCAGATCGAGTTCAGCGAAGCTATGGCAGCCAGACGCAGCCATGACAGCCGCGTTGGCGCCATGCTCGGCCGCGCCCCGTTCAAGGTAATGTTCAATTCGCATCAAATTCTTTCGTTACGTCTCGGTGCGGCATCGGCATCCGCCTGCCCGCAGCCTCCCTTGCGAACCTCGTTCCTCCCGATGTCGCGGTCCCCGATATGGACCACTGGCGCATCCGCCTCAAAGCCAAAATGAACCCAAGGTAAACAGGTTTCCCCGCAACCTTTTCATTAAGGTTTCCAATCCGTTACCGCTTGTCAGCGACTGTTAAGAATATTCTCGGAATTGAGTTCCCCCGACGCGGCCAAAGGCTCAAATACGAACTGTCGTCTTTACGCGCCATTACCCGGTTTGGGCCGAGTGTCGCGCCGGCGGTCGGGTGCACATCATGCGGCAAGTGGACATCGCGGTTATCGGTGGCGGGCTCGCCGGCTCAACGGTCGCCGCCATGCTCGGGCGCACTGAAGTATCGTCGGTCCTGATCGATCCGCACGAGATTTATCCCCACGATTTTCGGTGCGAGAAGCTCGACGGTGGACAGGTGTCCGTCCTCCGCAAGACGGGGCTGGCACTGGCCGTGCTCGCCGCCGCCACACTCGACGGTGATGCAGCCGTCGCCCGCTACGGCCGCATTATCGATCGCCGGCCGGGCGACCAGCATGGCATTCTCTACGACACGCTGGTCAACACGATGCGCGGAGAGATCCCGACGACAACGACGACGATCATCGGCAAGGTGGCGTCGATCCAGACCAGCGCCGATCGCCAGACCATCGCCCTTTCGACCGGCGAGACGATTTCAGCCCGGCTCGCCGTGCTCGCCAGCGGTCTGATCGAGAGCTTCGGTCCCGCCCTTGGCCTCAAGCGCGAGGTGCTGAGCGCCTGCCATTCGATCACCGTCGGCTTTGATGTCGCGCCGGCCGGCCGCGCTGCATTCGACTTCGGATCACTGACCTACTACGCCGAGTCCACCGACGACCGCATGGCGTACCTGACGCTCTTCCCCATTGGCAACACAATGCGCGCCAATCTCATGGTCTATCGCGACATGCGCGACCCGTGGCTGAAGCGCATGCGCGCCACGCCACGCGAGGCGATGCTCGAGATCATGCCCGCGCTCGAGCGCACCATCGGGCAGTTCGAGGTGACCGGCCAGGTTAAAATCCGTCCGGCCGATCTTTACCAAACCCGTGGCGTCGAGCAGCCGGGCATCGTGCTGGTCGGCGACGCCTATTCCACCTCATGCCCGGCGGCGGGCACGGGCACGAGCAAGGTGTTCACCGACGTGGAGCGGCTGTGCAACGTGCACATCCCCGCATGGCTCGCCACGCCCGGCATGGGCGCCGACAAGATCGCCGCCTTCTACGCCGACCCCGAGAAGGTCGCCTGCGACACCGCCTCGCGCGCCAAAGCCTATCATCTCCGGTCGCTGTCGACGGAAACGTCCCTGCCGTGGCGGACCAGACGCATGGCGCGCTTCCTGGTCGGGCTGGGCAAGGGCCTGACGCGCCATCACGGCGGCCTCGCCCACCCGGTGCCGCAGCCGCTTCCACCGCCTTCGCCGTCGCTCAATGGCTGATCTCCGTGTCGAAATGCGCGAGGCCGCGGCGGGTCTCGAAGCGGACTGGGCGGACCTCGTCCCGCGCGCCGAGCCGAACGTTTTCCTGCATCCCGGCGCTCTCAACGCAGTCGGCGAGACCGGGTTCGCGCGCCTGCGCCTGCTGCTCGCCTGGGATCGCGCAGTGACGCCGGAGCGGCTGGCCGGTATCTGGGCATTCGCCGAACGCAACCTCACGCCGGTCGGGCCCGCCTTCCTCGACGCGCCAGTCCATGACTACGCCTTCGTCGGCAGCCCCATCGTCGATGCCTCGCTGGTCGAAACCGTCGTGCCGGCGCTCCTTGCCGCGATCGCGGCCGATCCATCGCTGCCGAAGCTCGTCCGGCTGAAATACCTCGACGGCGGAGCGACGACGACGGCGGCGATCCGGCGCGCGATCGACGCGCGTGGCAGCCAGTGCTTCGTGCTGGCGGAGCGCGAGCGGCCCTATGTGACACGCGATGCCGGACGGAAACAGGGTGGCTCGACCCGCAAGAAACTGCGCCAGGACTGGAACCGGCTGACGCGGCTCGGCGCGCTTGATGTGGTCAACGAGCGGACGCCCGGCGCAGTGGCCGAAGCATTCGAGACCTTCCTCGCGCTGGAAGCGGCGAGCTGGAAGGGCGAGGCGGGCACGGCGCTGTTGTCGCGTCCCGAAGATGCCGCGATGGTGCGGCGGATGATCGGCAATCTCGCCACGGCCGGGAGTGCATCGGTCGCCCTGATGCGCCTCGATGGCAAGGCAATTGCCGCGCAGGTGCTGCTTTACTGCGGCGAGACGGCCTACACGTGGAAGATCGCGTTCGACGCCGAGCAGGCGCAGTTTTCGCCGGGCGCGGTTCTGGTCGACAGGCTGAGCGACGAACTGCTCGCGACGGAATTCACCGCGATCGAATCGTGCTCGCCGGAAGGCGGCTTCATGACGCGGATGTGGGATGGCCGCCGGCCGACCGTCGACCTGATCGCCAATCTTTCGGCGGGAAAGTCGCTGAGCTTCGGCGTCGCGGTGGCGAAGGAACGCGCCCGTGCGGGACTGAAAGACTTGCGCCAGCGCTACCGCGCCAGCAAGCAGACGGACAAGAGCGCGGCCGCCTAGCCGGCGTTCTCCTCGTCGTCGGCCGGAGGGGCCGCCGCAACGTCCTTCTTGCCCTTCAACGCGGCGACCTTCGCCCGCATGAAGGTGAACGTCTTCCACAGAACCGGCGTCTGCTTGATCGTGCGCTTCACGCGCGCCAGCACCATGGCCGGCATGGCAGCGAGCAGGCCCCGAAAGGTGACAGGCGCGCGGACGTCGTAGAGCTTCAGTTCCTCGTCGCTCCATTCGCGCTTGTAGGGCTCGTCGCCGATGGTGAAATCGAACAGGGAGCAGCCGTGCTCGATGGCGTACTGCATCAGGTCGCGGAGGTGGGCGGCGCCGGGCCCGAAGCGCGACGTGGGGCCGTCGTCGTAGCTGGCCAGAAAGTGATAGTAGCGCCCGCCGAACATCAGCCCGAGGTTGGCGGCCGCAACGACATCGCCAACATCAAGCCGACTGACATGGATGAGTTCCGGCATCGTGGTGTCGGTGGCAACCGCACGCAGAAAGTCCAGCGCGCCCGGACGGGCGAACATGTTGGCGACACCCATGTGGGCGAAGGATTTGGACTTCTGCGCCAGCAAAGTATCAAGCGTCGACAGGATTTCGGCAGGTTCGGACGGCGTGACGAAGGTCACTTCGCCGAGATCGGCGAGCCGCTTGCGCTTGGTGCGGTCACGGCGGCGTGTCGATGACGAGCGGCGCGCGGCATAGAAGGTCGCCCAGTCGGCGCCGAGATGCGAGAGATGGGCGCCGCTTGCATTGAGCGTTGCGCCGAGCCCGAGAAAGGGGTTCGCCTGATTGCCGACCCGCTCGGGCAGCTTTTCCAGCACGACGATGTCGTGATGGAGCTCCTGATGCGCCCGCAGGAGATCGCCGATCTCCCGCCACAGCGCCGAGAACCTCTGCGGCGTTACCGACTCGCTGAAATCAGGGGCGAGCAGCGGCCCGGCGTAATCGCAGACCTCGGCGGCGAGCCAGGTCAGCCGCCGGATTGCACCCGCCGGCTCGACGGCAAGCGGCAAAATGAACAGGACGCTGCCGTCGCTTCGCCGTCCCACCACGATCGCCGGCGTTACGCCACGCCGGGCGCCAATGTGGCGTTGCCACGCGGACTGCCATGCGAAGGCCTGAAAGGCGGTGGTGCCCGCGGTGCGCTCGAACGCACGCCAGACGTGCTCCACCTTCGCCAGATCGGTCTCGACCGCCAGCGCGATTGGCCCGCGCGCCACCGCGCCATCGGATTGCGCAGGAGCGCGTTCCGCAACGTCGCCGGTTTGCACGCGGAGCATCGGCTCCGCCGAGTGGGAAAAGGACAATGGTGTTCCGCCGCCGGATTGCGCGCAGCCGCCATGGCTACGTCTCATTGCATTTCGCGGGAAACGCGCCCGTAATTCAATGCAATTACCGGGACACCGTTAATGTGCGGTTCACGACGTTGCCGGCGGTGGCGTTACACCGTTTTCAGCATGCCACCGTCGACGAAATAGGTAGATCCGACACTGTAGGTGGCCTTGTCGGAGCACAGGAACACGAAAAAATTTGCCAGTTCCTCGGCCGTGCCGAACCGCTTGATGGTCGCGTGTTCGTCGGCGACGCCCTGCAGGTAACCCTGCCAGTCGCCGCCGCTGTCGGCAGTGAGCTGCTTGGCGGTCTTCACCCAGTCCGGCGTCTGGATGAGACCGGGATTGATGCAATTGACGCGGATGTTGTCCTTGATGACCTCGGTGGCGAGCGTCTTGGAGAACATCATCAGCGCCGCTTTGGTGGTGTTGTAGATCGGCTCATACCAAAGCGGCTGCACGGCGCAGATGGACGCGTTGTTGAGCACCACGCCGCCGCCGCGCTTCTTCATCATCGGGCAGAGACCACGCGCGAGACGAACGGCGGCCATGACGTGCAGGTCCCAATAGGCCTGCCACTTCTCGTCCGGCGCCTCCATGATCGTCTCATTGGAGCCCGTGCCGGCGTTGTTGACGAGGATGTCGGCGCCTTTGAATTTCTTGCTTGTCGCTGCGATCAGTTCGTGCGCGCCGGCGGCGGTGGCGACGTCGCAGGCAACGGCGAGCGTCTTGACGCCGTACTGTTTGGCGATGCGGCGCGCTTCCTTCTTCAGGCGGTCGCCCTGCCGCGCCGCCATGACGATGTGCGCGCCCTCCGCGGCCAACCCGTCGGCGACGGCGAGGCCGATGCCGACGCTGGCGCCGGTGATCACCGCGACTTTGTCGCGCAATCCGAGATCCATGCGAGTCCTCCCAGAGCGCTGCCGCTCAGGCCGCCCATTGCTCCGCGGGGCGGCGGTTGCATGGCGCCGGTCATGATCGCCACCGCATCCGACATGGAATACTGCTTCGGGTCGATGACGGCGATACGCCGGCCGAGGCGGTGAATGTGGATCCGATCCGCGACCTCGAAGACGTGCGGCATGTTATGGCTGATAAGGATGATCGGCAGGCCACGCCGCTTCACGTCGAGCATCAGCTCCAGCACCTTGCGCGATTCCCGGACGCCGAGCGCCGCCGTCGGCTCATCCATGATGATGACGCGGCTGCCAAAGGCGGTAGCGCGCACCACGGCGACGCCCTGGCGCTGGCCGCCGGAGAGCGTCTCGATCGGCTGCTTGATGTTCTGGATGGTGAGAAGACCCAGCGCATTCAGATGCTTGCGCGCTTCGTCACGCATGCCCGAGCGGTCGAGCAGCCGAAAGAAGTTGCCCAGCAGCCCTTCCTTGCGGCGCTCGCGACCGAGGAAGAGGTTGTCCGCGATCGACAGCGCCGGCGACAGCGCGAGGTCCTGGTAGACCGTTTCGATGCCGTTCGCTCGCGCATCGAGAGGCGAGCGGAAATGCACGACGTTGCCATTGAGGCGAATCTCGCCCTGATCGGGCACCAGCGCCCCGGCGAGCATCTTGATGAGCGTCGACTTGCCGGCGCCGTTATCGCCGATGACGCCGAGGATTTCCTTTGGCCTGAGATCGAAATCGGCATGGTCGAGAGCGACGACGCGGCCAAATCGCTTGACGATATCGCGCGCCTGCAGGATCGGCTGGGCGGTGTCCGTGCTCACGACGCGATCCTCCGCACCCACTGGTCGATGGTCACCGCGACGATGATCAGCACGCCGACCGTGAACTCCTGCCAGAGATTATCGAGACCGTAGAGCGACAGGCCGTCGCGGAAGACGCCAACGATCAGCGCCCCGATCAGGGTGCCGATAATCGAACCGCGGCCGCCGAACAGACTGGTGCCGCCGATCACCACGGCGGTGATCGAAGTCCAGATTGGCGTTCTGGCCAGCGAGCGGGCTGACCGCGCCGATGCGGCCGATCATGATCCACCCGGCAACGGCGCAGATAAGGCCGGCCAGCGAATAGACGGCAAGCAGCGTTTTGGTCGTGCTGATACCGGCCAGGCGCGCCGAATTGGGGTCGTCGCCGGTCGCATAGACGTGGCGGCCGAAGGCAGTGCGATTGAGCACGTACCAGATGACGGCCGCGATCGCGAGCATGAGCAGCGAGCCTATGGTGACCGGCGCCCCGCCCACCTTGAACGAGTTGCCCGTCCACTGGAGCATCGGCGCGGCCGCGGCGATGTCCTGTTGCCGGATGGTGGCGCTCTGCGAATAGAACAGGATCAGCGCACCGAAAATGCTCCATGTGCCAAGCGTGACGATAAAAGGCGGGAGCTTGAGGAAGGTGACCAGAGCGCCGTTGACGTATCCGCAGATGAGCCCGATCAGCAGGCCGGCCGGGAATGCAATGAACACCGGCACGCCGCTGACGACTGCCAGACGCCCCATTACGATCGAGGCGAGGATCATGATGACGCCGACCGACAGGTCGATGCCGGCGGTGAGAATGATGAGCGTCTGCGCGATGCCCAGCGTGCCAATGATGGTCACCTGCTGAAGGATCAGCGACAGATTGAATGGCGCGAAGAAGCGGCCGCCGACCAGCACGCTGAAGACGACGAGCCCGAGAAGCAGAACAATGAACGGGACGGCGGTCGGATAGGCGTGCAGGAACTCCTGAAGCCGCCGCACCGGGCCACGCTCATGCTCGAACACCGCCACGTTGTCGTCGGCTTCTCCAAGGACCTTTTCGTAGTCCTCCCGATCGGCGGCCGGATCTGTGGATTCGTTCATCTTCCTCCCCCTCGCCTGCCGCTCTTGTGCCGCGACATGATCAGAGGAGAGCAACCGTTCCCGTTGCTCTCCTCTCTTTGCTTGTCAGTCTAGATATTCCCGCGAGGGAAGGGAATTAGCCCCAGCAGAGCTTCAGGCCTTCCGCTGTATCGATCGACGGCACGCCGTTCACAGGCTTGTCGGTGATCAGGGCCGCGCCGGTATCGAAGAAGCCGCCTTTCTGGACGCCCTCCGGCAGCTTGCCGGATACGATCGCCTCAAGCGCCAGGGACGCCATCTTGAGCGGGTACTGCTGCGACGTGGCGCCGATGATGCCGGCCTGAACGTTCTTCACGCCCGGGCAACCGCCGTCGATGGACACGACGAGGATCTTGCCCTCCTTGCCGGCCGCCTTGATGGCTTCGTAGCCACCGGCCGCCGCTGGCTCGTTGATCGTGTACATGACGTTCACGTCCGGGCACTTCTGAAGGAGCTTCTCCATCGCCGTACGGCCGCCGTCTTCAGCGCCGCCGGTCATTTCGTGGCCGCAGATGCGCGGGTCGGTCTCGTCGCCGTAGTGGTTGGCGTCCTTCACATCGATGCCGAATCCCTGCATGAAGCCCTGGTCGCGCAGGTAGTCCACCGTCGGCTGGTTGGTGGCGAGATCAAGGAATGCGATCTTCGCGGTTGCCGCCTTGTCGCCCAGCGTGCCCTTCGCCCATTCGCCGATCAACTTGCCGGCCTGGCGGTTGTCGGTGGCGAAGGTGGCGTCGGCCGCATCCATCGGATCGAGCGGCGTGTCGAGATCAATGACCATGAGGCCGGCGTCGCGCGCCTTCTTGATGGTTGGCACGATCGCGGAGGAGTCGCTGGGCACGATGGCAAAGCCCTTGGCGCCGGCGGCGATCAGGCTTTCGATGGCGGCCACCTGCGTGTCGTTGTCGCCATCGAACTTGCCGGCATAGGTCTGCAAGGTCACGCCAAGTTCCTTGGCCTTGGCCTGGGCGCCTTCGCGCATCTTGACGAAGAACGGGTTGCCCTCGGTCTTGGTGATCAGGCCGACGATGTCGGCGGCCTGGGCGGAAACCGCGCCGATGCCGAGCGCAAGCGCGCCGGCGACGCAACCACTGATGATTTTCACGTGTGTTTTCAATGAGTTCCTCCCACTAAAGCTGCCGGCCACCGGGACGGTGACCGTTGCGATTGGAAGCCTTCGCCGGCCGATGGATATGGCTCCTTCTGGGGCGCAGGTTTCCCGAGCGCCGCCGCCGAGGCTGACCGTCACAGGACACACCAAGCACCATCCAGAGTCAATATTAAATCCACTGGATTTACTTATTGACAGGAGCGTTCCCTTCCCTCCATCGTTCCACGCCAGGCGTGCTACTTGCGCGGCGCGCCGGGGAGGAAACCGCCCGCCCGGGCGGCAGGGGATACTGGCCAACGGCCATGGAAGAAACGGACAAGGGGCCTGGTCCGCAGGATCTGGAACGTGCCGACAGCGCCGCGGCCGGAGCCGCGCGGCCGCGCACAGCGGACTTCGCCCGTGGCACCAATCAGAGCGGCGTGCGCCTCTACAACGAGCGGCTGGTTCTGTCGCTGATCCGCCGCCACGGCAGCGTGCCGAAGGCGGAGATCGCCCGGCAGACCGGGCTGTCGGCGCAGACCATCACGGTCATCATGCGCCAGCTCGAGAAAGACGGTCTGGTGCTGAAGCAGGTCGCCCAGCGCGGCAAGATCGGCCAGCCGTCAGTGCCCTTCGCGCTCAACCCGGAGGGCGCCTTCTCGCTCGGCCTCAAGATCGGACGTCTGCGCAACGACCTCGTGCTGATCGACTTCCTCGGCAATATCCGCGCGGCGATCGACGAGGCCGGCAGCTATCCGACGCCGGCCGGCGTGATCGCCTTCGTCGCCGAGGGCATTCCCAAACTGACGACGGCGCTCGGCCCGGTGCAGGCAAAGCGCATCACGGGCCTGGGCATCGCGGCGCCGTTCGAACTGTGGAATTGGGAAGGCGAGATCGGTGCGCCGCGCGACGTGCTCGACCAGTGGCGAAGCTTCGATCTCAGGGAAAACATCGCGCGCGTCTGCCCATGGCCGGTCTATTTCTGCAACGACGCGACCGCCGCCTGCGCCGCCGAACTGGTCTTCGGCAATCCCATGCACCACCCCGACTTTTTGTACTTCTTTGTCGGCTCGTTCATTGGCGGTGGCGTCGTGCTCAACGGTCACCTCTTCCCCGGACGCACGGGCAATGCCGGCGCGCTCGGTTCCATGCCGATCGCGACCGCATCGGGAGGAACGCAGCAGCTCATCCGCTCGGCCTCGATCTACCTGCTGGCCAGTCGCCTGCGCGCGGCCGGCGCTGACGCATCGATCCTGTGGCGCTCGCCGGACGACTGGGGCGACCTCGGCGCGCCGCTCGATGCATGGATCGAGGAGGCCGCGGCCGGCATCGCTTTCGCCATTGTCGCCGCCATATCGGTCGTGGACTTCCCGGCAACCATCATCGACGGCGCCTTCCCCGCGGCCGTGCGCCAACGTATCGTGACGCGCGTAAACGCGCGGCTGGCGGACTTCGACCGGCAGGGCCTTTCGCCGGCAATCGCCATCGAAGGGGCGATGGGCAGCGGTGCGCGCGCCATCGGTGGCGCCTGCCTGCCGCTGCTGGCGAGTTTTGCCCGCGACCGCGAGGTCCTGTTCAAGGAAGCCATGCCGGCGGCCCGAGGCATTCCCGAGTGAGGCAATGATCGTATCCTGCGGTGAAGCACTGATCGACTTCCTTCCGCGCCCGGGCGGCGACGGAACCGCGTTCCGTCCGGTTCCCGGCGGCTCGCCATTCAACGTCGCCATCGCCGCGGCGCGCCTCGGCTCCAGCACCGGCTTCTTCGGTGGCCTGTCATCCGACTTCTTCGGCGACATGCTGCGCCAGGCGCTGACCGACAGCGGCGTCGAACTGACTTACGTCGCCAACGTGGCGCGGCCGAGCACACTCGCCTTCGTCAGTCTCGACAAGGGCGACGCCGGCTACGCCTTCTTCGACGAGGGCTCGGCCGGCCGCATGCTGACCGAAGACGATCTGCCGGCCTTCACCAAAGACGGTCTCGGCGCTGCATTTCGGCTCCTTCAGTCTCGCCGAAGAGCCCTGCGGCTCGGCGCTGGAGGCGCTGATGCAGCGCGAGCAGAACGACCGCGTCATCTCACTCGACCCGAATATCCGCAAGACGCTGATCAAGAACCGCGACGGCTACATCGCCCGCCTCGAACGGCTGGTGGAGATGGCTGACATCGTCCGTCTCAGCGGCGAGGACCTCGCCTGGATAACGCCGGACACCTCCTTCGAGGACCTGGCGCAGCGCTGGCTGAAACGCGGCGCCAAGGTCGTCGTGCTGACCCGCGGCAGCGAGGGCGCCACTGCCGTGACCGCGAAACACGCGGTGTCGGTGCCCGGTGTGAAGACTGCCGTGGTCGACACGGTCGGGGCAGGCGACACCTTCACGGCCGGAATTCTTGCCCGCCTCGACGCGCTCGGATTGCTGACCAAGCCTGCCGTCGCAGGTATCGGCCGCGACCAGTTGACCGACGTCCTGAACTTCGCGGCGAAGGCGGCCGCGGTTACGGTCTCGCGCGCAGGCGCCGACCCGCCATGGCTCAGGGAACTGGCCTGACCGCCTTCAGTTCGCGGTAGAGATCGCGCAACTTCGCCAGCCGCCGCGCATAGGCAGCGGCGAGAGCGGGATCGGGCGAGACCGTCTCCAGCACAGCCGGTTTCGCGCAGACATCCGCCACGTCTTCTCCCGTCACCGCCAGCCGCGCAAGGCGTGCGGCACCGAAGGCCGGGCCGATTTCGCCGGATGCAACCCGCTGAAGCGGGCGATCGAGCCCGCTGGCGATCAGCTTCGTCCAGAACCGGCTGCGCGCGCCGCCGCCGACGATGGGGATTGGGCGACCGCCGAGGCCGTCGCCAAAGGCAAGCTGGCCGTCCATCAGCGCCATGACGACGCCATCGAGCACGGCGCGGACAAGGTCTTCCCCGCCGGTCGCATAGGACAGATCGGCAAGGGCGCCGCGTGCATCGACGTCGCCCAGCGGTGTGCGCTCACCGGCGAGATACGGCAGGAACGTCACGGGCGAGAGTTGATCCCCGCGCGCCTCGACCCGCGCCAGCAACCCGGCCACATCGGTCTCGCCAAGCAAGCGTGCGACCCAATCGAGACAGGCGGCGCCGTTGAGCAGCGCCGCCATCTCGAACCAGCGGTTTGGCAGCGCGTGGGCAAACGCATGGATGAGGCGCTCAGGTTTCGGTTCGTAGACCGCGCGGGTACGGAAGATCTGCGCCGAGGTGCCCAGCGACAGGAAGCCGTCTCCGTCCTCGATCGCGCCGATGCCGACGGCGCCCGCCGCCGCGTCGCCCGCGCCGGCCGCGACGACGACGGTGCGCGCCAGCCCCCACCCATCGGCGATCTCCGGACGCACCATGCCCGCCGGCTCATTGCCTTCGCAAAGCCGCGGCAGGCGCAGGCGCGAAAGGCCGACCGCCGCCAGGACCGGATCGGACCAGTCGCGCGCCGCCTCGTCGAGCAACAGCGTGCCGGCGGCGTCCGCCATGTCCGTGGCCGCTTCGCCGGTCAGCCGCAGGCGGACATAATCCTTGGCAAGGAGCACGCGGGCGATGTGGGCGAAGAGTTCCGGCTCGTGACGCCTCAGCCAGAGGAGCTTCGGCGCGGTGAAGCCGGGCATGGCGCCAATTCCGGCAATATGATCGAGGCCAGGTACCGCCGCTTCCAGTTCGATGCATTCGGCGCCGGCGCGGCCGTCGTTCCACAGCATCGCTGGCCGGAGGGGCCTATCCCCGGCATCCACGACGACGAGACCGTGCATCTGGCCGGAGAGACCGATGCCGCCCACCGCGGCGAAATTGGACGGCGCATCGCGCCTCAGCCTGGAAACGGCGGTGGCGACCGCGTTCCACCAGTCGTCCGGGTTCTGCTCGAACCAGCCGGGGCGCGGCCGGGCAATCGAAAGCGGCAATGTCGCCTCGGCGACCATCCGCTGCGCGTGATCGACCAGCACGGCCTTTACGGCGGAGGTACCGATATCGATGCCGATAAAATTCATGAGGGCCCCCGGACCTTGAACTTAGCATCGCTTTGGCCGATTGGATGCCAACCGAAAGGTCATGGGGCGATCATGAGACCGGGCGACGAGCGCGCATTTCTGCAATCCCTGTTCAAAGCCGCGATCGCCGCCGCTGATCCGGCGAAGGTCGTGCCCCCGCGCCTGCCCGCGCCGCCGAAGGGCCGCACCATCGTGCTCGGTGCGGGCAAGGCATCTGCGGCCATGGCGAAGGCGGTGGAGGACCATTGGTCCGGGCCGCTGAGCGGCATCGTGGTAACGCGCTACGGCCACGGCGTGCCCTGCAAGACAATCGAGATCGTCGAGGCGGCCCACCCGGTGCCCGACGAACGCGGCCGCGACGCGGCCGAGCGCATCCTGAAGCTCGCCGCGACGGCCGGACCGGACGACCTCGTGCTCTGCCTGATTTCCGGCGGCGGCTCCGCCCTGCTGGCACTGCCGGCCGAGGGCATCACGCTGGCCGACAAGCAGGCTGTGAACCGTGCCCTGCTCGCCAGTGGCGCCGACATCGGCGAGATGAACGCGGTGCGCAAGCACCTCTCGGCGATCAAGGGCGGACGCCTCGCCGCCGCGGTCTGGCCCGCGCGCATGGTGAGCCTTCTGATCTCGGACGTGCCCGGCGACGATCCGAGCGTGATCGCCTCCGGCCCGACGGTGGCCGACCCCTCGACCTACGCCGATGCCCGCACCATTCTCGCCCGCTATGGCATCACGCCGCCCGATGCCGTCGCCGCGCGGCTGCACGCAGCGGCCGACGAAACGCCGAAGCCCGGCGACGAACGCCTGAGCCGCGCCGCGACCACGATCGTCGCCTCGCCGCTGGCGAGCCTCGAAGCCGCCGCCGAGGTCGCGCGCGCCGCGGGCGTGACGCCGCTGATCCTCGGCGACGCGCTGGAAGGCGAGGCGCGCGAGGTCGGCCGCGTCATGGCCGGCATCGCCAGCGCCGTCCGCCTGCATGGGGAACCGCTGAAAGCGCCGGCGGTCCTGCTTTCCGGCGGCGAGACCACCGTTACCGTGCGCGAGAAGGGCAAGGGCGGGCGCAACACCGAATTCCTCGCCGGCCTCGCGGTTGCGCTCAACGGCGCGCCGGGCACCTTCGCCCTGGCCGGTGATACCGACGGAATCGACGGCAGCGAGGACAACGCGGGCGCCATCGTGACGCCGGACACACTGGCCCGTGCCCGCAAGGCGGGACTCGACGCGCGCGCCAGCCTCGCCGCCAACGATGCGTGGACGTTCTTCTCCGGTCTCGGCGATCTGGTCGTCACCGGCCCGACGCTGACCAACGTCAACGACTTCCGCGCGGTTCTGATCGCCTGAGCAACTTGCGGTGCGACGCGACTGAGGGGCAGAATGGGCGTCTCAAATCGGGGGGAAAGCCATGATTTTCGTCGTCATCGCACGTGACAAGCCCGGCATGGCCGACGTGAGGGCGCGGACGCGACCGGCCCATCTCGACTACATGCTGGAGACCAGCGAGCACGGCCGCAATATCATCGGGCTGCCGCTGGCCACAGACGATGGGTCGGCGATGATCGGGACCCTGTACCTGATAGAGGCAGTCGACCGGGCCAACGCGGAGGCGTTCGCCAACGGCGATCCCTACGTGAAGGCCGGCATTTTCGATTCGGTCGAGGTAATCGCCGGGCACCCGGTATTCGACAAGGAGCTGAAGCGGATCCTGCCGAGGGGCGCCGTCTAGGGCCGCTTCTTTTGCATTGAAACCCGGCCCGGGTGTAAGCCGGAACGAAGAACAACCACGCCAACACGAGGGGGAGCGCCATGATCGTCGTCACCGGAGGCAGCGGAAAACTCGGACGCGTCTGCGTCAAATACCTGATGCAGAAGGGCTACGACGTGACCTCGGTGGACATGGCGCCGCCGCCCGACCGGCATAATCCGCCCCTGCCCGGCGACGTGCGCTACGCCCGCGCCGACGTCACCGATTTCGGCCAGGCGATGGCGGCGCTGTCGGGGATCGATGATCGGGTCAGCAAGGTGACCGGCGTCGTCCATCTGGCGGCCATCGCCGCACCCGGACAGGCGACCAACCACGTCACATTCGCCACCAACACGGTCTCCACCTACAACGTCTTCGAGGCGGCGCGGCAGCTCGGCATCCGCAACGTGGTGTGGGCGTCGAGCGAGACGGTCTTCGGCATCCCCTACCCCAAGGGACCGGCCTATGTGCCCGTGGACGAGGAGATCGAGCGGCCGGAGAGCGCCTATTCGCTCTCCAAGCTGATGGGCGAGAAGATGGCCGAGCAGTTCTGCCGCTGGGACTCGCGCACCAAGATCATCGGCCTGCGCTTCTCCAACGTCATGGCCGAGGAGGACTACGCCCGCTTCCCCGATTTCCAGAAGGACCCGGCCGGCCGGCGCTTCAACCTGTGGACCTATATCGACGCGCGTGACGCCTCGCAGGCGGTCCAGCTCGCGCTGGAATCGAAGCTGAAAGGCGCCCACGTCTTCGGCATCGCCAATGCCGACTCGGTCATGGAAAAGCCGAACCAGGAATTGCTGGACAAGGTCTTCCCGAAGGCGAAGGCCAAGCGCCCGTTCAAGCCGAACGAGTCGCTGATTTCCATCGACAAGGCGCGCGACGTGCTGGGCTACCGGCCGCGCTACGCCTGGCGCAAGCAGCTTCCGGCGAAGCCGGAATCGCCAAAGCAGAAATGATCCGCACAGTTTGAGGTCGGCGCGGCACCGCCGCGCCGACCTTTATTTCCTAGCGGTTGAAGAACAACGACGCGAAAACGCCAATCGTCAGCACCGCGAAGCCGATCCAGAACGCCCAGCGAATGATCTTCTGGGTCCGGGTGTCTTCTTCGGGCGCGAGCGGCTGTGGCTCGTTCATGCGAGTCTCCTGATCTGAGCGAACGCAAACGGAGCCCGGCATCGCCCGGCTGTGTCGTTTGCGATTGGATTGGATGGGATGGCCGCCCTGAGGCGGCGTGCTCAGACGAGAGTTGGCGGGGCGCGGGCCCGGTAGGCCGAACCGAACGGCAGACGCGGCCGCAGTCCTCCACGGACGATGGCGACACCCGCGATTGCCGCAGGAATGGATGCAGATGCCGGCTTCGCAGCGACGGCCGGGAACTGCCCGGCTTCCGTGCCTTTGGCGCGCGCCGCTGCGCGGCTGACCTCGGCGGGCGCGGAAGGGACAAGCTGATGGACCGACGGCCCGGCCCAGGTCGCAAGCGTGGCAACGGGCGGCGCTTCCCCATTGCCACCCAACGGCGGAAGGGCACCGGACAGACCTGCGACCGCCCAGTGCAGCGCGAGCACCACGCCGAGCAACCACGACGCGGCAAACGTGCGGCGTGGGTTGGCGCGGTGCGGGGCAGGAAACTCAGGCGCGGCGATCATGGCGGAAGACGTGGCGTCCAAATCCGGGCGGAAGAAAGACGCTTAGGGTCCCGGCCGTCCGGATGCGCTCTGGCGCGCCGGGTCGCCGCCGTAGCGCTCCGTCTTGATGGTCGGGAAGCCGACGCCCATGTCGAGCAGCAGGCGGGTGGCCGAATCGACGAAGGCGGTCGAACCGCAGACGTAGCTGTGCTTCGGCGGGCCGCCGAAGTCTTCCAGCACGTCGGCGATCATCTCGCCGCCTATGCGGCCCATACGAAACGGCGCCTCGACCTTCTCCTCGCGGGTCACCGTGACGATCAGCTTGAGGTTGGGATCGGTGTCGGCGCGCATCATCAGCTCGTTGAGGAAGATCACCTCCTCGCGGGCGCGGGCCGAATAGATCAGCGTCATCGGAACATCGGGCGCGACAGTCGCCCGATGGCGGAGCATCGAGACCAGCGGCACGACGCCGGAGCCGCCGCCGACGAGCAGAACCGGTCCGCCGTCCTTGCGACCCCAGGTGAAGTGCCCGCCGATCGGTCCGCGCATCTCGACCGTGTCGCCCGGCTGCACCACCTCATGGAAGAAAGGCGAGACCTCGCCCTCGTCCAGCCGCTCGACAACCAGCTCGATCTCGGGGGATTCCGGCGCGGAGCCGATCGAATAGCTGCGCTCGGCCTGGTAACCGTCCGGCGCGGTCAAACGAACGTCGACATGCTGCCCGGCCCTGAAACCCGGCCAGTCCGGCGGCTTCAGCATGAAGCCCTTCACCCGCGGCGTCAGCGGATTGATCGCCGTGACGACCGCCTCCTGCCAGGCCAGGCGCCGGACGGGCGCCACACTCTGCTCCATGAAATCAGTCTGCCATTCAGTCGCCGGTGAAGCGCTGCTCGCGCCAGGGATCACCGTATATATGGTACCCGCGCAGTTCCCAGAAACCCGGTTCGTCTTTTTCGGTAAACTGCAGCGCGTTCACCCACTTGGCCGATTTCCAGAAATAGAGATGCGGGACCAGCAGCCGCGCCGGACCGCCGTGATCCGACGTGATCGGGTAGCCGGCATAATGGGTGGCGACCATCGCCTTGCCGTCGACCAGGTCCTTGACCGGGACGTTGGTCGAATAGCCATCGGTGGAATGCGCCAGAATGTACGGCGTCGGCGGCGCGTCGATGCCGGCGGCCTTGAGAATGTCGTCGAACAGCACCCCGCGCCACTCGGTGTCGAACTTGGTCCATTTGGTGACGCAGTGGATGTCGCGCTTGAGATCGGTCTGCGGCAGCGCCTGGAATTCATCGTAGGTCCAGCTCTTGACCGGCCTGGGGCCGATCTTGATGCCGAAACGCCACTCCGCCTGCTTGACGATCGGCGTCGGCCCGGCCGAGAGGACCGGAAAGCCTTTCTCGAGATACTGGCCGGGAGGTATGCGCTTGGCGTCCTCCTCGCTCGGACGACGCCCGAAAAAGCCCCGCGTAACCATGGTTCCGACCCCCTGCCCGCTGTCCAGGCCGCGATAAGTGGCGCGGCCGGTGCTTCGGTCAAGACATGCATCGCCCGTGCCGGTTTTACCGTATCATCCCACCGGGAATTGCACACGCAGGAGATATCCCGTGACCAGCGTCGCCGACCTCGAAACGCCCGCCGTCACCATCCGCATGGACCGGTTGAAGACCAACATCGCCCGCGCCCAGGCACTGATCGACAAACGGGGTATCGGCAACCGGCCGCATATCAAGACCCACAAGATCCCGGAAGTCGGGCGGATGCAGATGGCGGCCGGGGCGATCGGCATCACCTGCCAGAAGCTTGGCGAGGTCGAGGTCTTCACCGATGCCGGCGTGGCCGACGATATCCTGCTCACTTTCAACATCATCGGCGAAACCAAGACCGACAGGTTGATGGAGCTTTCGTCGCGGGTGAAGCGCCTAGCAGTCGTCGCCGACAACGACGTGGTCGTCCGCGGCCTGTCGGAAGCCGGCGTGCGCCATGGCCGGGATGTGCCGCTGCTCATCGAATGCGACACCGGCATGGGACGGAACGGCGTGCAGACGCCGGAAGCCGCCCGCGAACTCGCGCGCTTCGCCATGAACCTGCCGCGCATCCGCTTCGAGGGGTTGATGACCTACCCCAACAGGGCGCCGGGAACCAACGACTTCATCGGCCGGGCGCTGGCGCTTTTTGCCGAGGACAAGATACCCGTGCCGGTCGTCTCCGGCGGCGGCACCCCTGCCCTGCTCACGCTGGCGGACTTTCCCGCCGTCACCGAGCATCGCGCCGGGACATACGTCTACAATGACCAGATGATGATGGCGGCCGGATACGCCACGCTCGACCAGTGCGCGATGCACGTGCGGGCGACGGTGGTGAGCACGCCGACCGCCGACCGGGCGGTCATCGACGCCGGCTCGAAGGTCCTGACGCGCGAGCAATACGCCATGACCAACTTCGGCCTGGTGCTCGACTATCCCGGCGGCGTCGTGGCCAACCTGTCCGAGGAGCACGGCATGCTCGACCTGTCGAAGGCCGAGAAGCGGCCGAAAGTCGGCGAGGTTGTGCGCATTATCCCCAACCATTGCTGCGTGGTCAGCAACATGATGGACGAGGTCTACGCCATCGACGGCGACGCGGTGGTGGCGACCTGGCCGGTGGCGGCGCGCGGCCGGTCCCGCTGACGGCTATGGCCGGTTCTTCATCAGGATCGTGCGCCGCGACCAGCCGCGGAGCTGCTCCTCGCGCACGAACGTGAAGAGCCCCGAGAGTACGACGATGACCATGCCGACGAAGGCCAGCCGGTCCGGAAACTCGTTGAAGAACACAGCGCCGAGGATAACGGCCCAGATGATCTGGCTGTATTGCGCCGGCGCGACGCGGTTGGGCGGCGCCATGCGCGTCGCCGCCAGCATGGCGATCTGCCCGAAGCCACCGACGACGCCACCGAAGATGATGTAGCCGACATCCGCGAACGTGACCGGGCGGAAATCCGTGAGCATCAGGAGCCCGTTCACCGCGATCGCCGAAAGGTATAGGACCGCGAGCAGGCTGATGCGCTTCTCGGTGGGCCCGAGCGTGCGCAGGATGATCATCGAGACAGCCGAGAAAACCGCAGCCAGCGCCGCTGTCAGGTGGCCGAGATGCAGCTCGTGAAAGCCCGGCCGCACGACAAGGAGCACGCCGAGGAAGCCGGTCGCCACGGCGAGCCACCGGCGCCATCCGACCCGTTCGCCCAGAATCGGGATCGACAGCATGGTGGCGAAGAGCGGCATGAGGAAGAGGACCGAATACGCTTCGGCGAAGGGCAGCGTGGTGAAGGCGTAAATGCCGAGGAAGCCCGCCGTGATGCCGCTACCGGCCCGGGCAAAGACCAGCCATGGCCGGTTCATGCGGAAGACGTCGCCCCAGCGCTCCGACTTGGCGCGCCCGAAGCCGAACGTGGAGGTCGAGGCGAGCGTCAGGAAGAAGCCGATCTGGAAGATCGACAGGTTGCCGCCCAGCGCCTTTACGGTGGCATCCGTGCAGGAGAAGAGGCCGTAGGCGAGAAAACCGGCGAGGACGCCCTTGATCATCGGCAGGGGAATCGGGGTGGGGATATGTCACCACCATACCTGCTTTCAGGATGCATGCACGGCTGCTGGCTGCGGCTTTCAATCACGGCAGGCGGGCAAGACGCTCCGTCAGCAACGCGTAGAAGCCGTCGGCATCCACGTCACGCAGGAACAGGGCATTGGCCGGCCGGTCGGTCACCCGCCACCAGTCGGCCACCGTCATCCCAAGGGTCAGCGGGCTCGACGTTTCGATGCTGACGTTGATGTGGCGGCCCTTGAACAGCTCGGGCCTGAGCAGCCATGCGATGACGCATGGATCATGCAGCGGCGCGCCGATGCCGCCGTATTTCTGGAGATCGAAGCGCTCGGAGAACGACAGGAGGCCTGCGACCGCCGCACCCGCCCGATTGCCGATATCGGCGAACGCCTGCAAACGCGGCGCCGTGGTCAGCGCCGAGTGGGTCACATCGAGCGGCGCGACCGTTATCGGGATGCCGCTACGGAACACGACATCAGCCGCCTCCGGATCGACGTAGATGTTGAATTCCGCCGTCGGCGTGATGTTGCCGACCTCGAAGTAGGCCCCGCCCATCATCACGATCTCGCGGACCCTGCCGGCGATGGCCGGCTGCTTGACCAGCGCCATGGCGACATTGGTCAGCGGCCCAAGGGTGCAGAGGGTGATCTCGCCTTGCGGCGCGGCCATCAGCGTGTCGACGAGGAAATCGACGCCGTGCTGAGCCTGGAGCGGCACCTTCGGCTCGGGCAGTTCGTAGCCGTTGAGGCCGGTCGGCCCATGGACATGCTCGGCGGTTTGCAGCCGCGGCCGCGCCATCGGCCGGCCGCAGCCGGCATAGACCGGAACGTCGGTGCGGCCGGCAAGCTCGACCAGCCGGCGGGCGTTCTTCTCCGTATGGGCGAGCGGCACGTTTCCGCCGACCGCCACGATGCCCACGACGTCGAAATCCTCCGGTGACGCCAGCGCCAGCAGGATGGCGACGGCGTCATCCTGCCCGGGATCGGTGTCGATGATGATGCGGCGCGTCATGGCTGCGTCGCGTATCCTCAGCCGTGGCCGCGGATCTTCTGCGGACGGTAGTGCTCGGTCAGCGCCTTTACTTCCGCATCGTCGAGCTTGATGTCCAGCGCCTTCGCCGCGTCGTCGAGGTGCTTCATCTTGCTGGCCCCGATGATCGGCGCGGTAATGCCCGGCTGCGCCAGCATCCAGGCCAGCGCGATCTGCGCATTGGGTACGCCGCGCTTCTTGGCGATGTCGGTGACGGCGTCGATGATCGTCTTGTCGTCCTCGTCGCGGCCGTAGAGGGTCTTGCCGAAAGCGTCGGTATTGGACCGCAGGGTAGCGTTGGCCTCGGCGTAGGGCCGCGTGAGGAGGCCGCGACCGAGTGGGCTCCACGGGATCAGGCCAACGCCCTCCTTGCGACAGAGCGGGATCATCTCGCGCTCCTCCTCGCGGTAGAGGAGGTTGTAGTGGTTCTGCATGGTGATGAAGCGGCTGAAGCCGTTGGCGTCGGAAATGGCCAGCATCTGGGCGAACTGCCACGCGTACATCGACGAGGCGCCGATGTAGAGCGCCTTGCCCGCCTTCACCACGTCGGTCAGCGCCTCAAGCGTCTCCTCCATCGGCGTGTTCGGGTCGAACCGGTGGATCTGGTAGAGGTCGACGTAGTCCATGCCGAGGCGGGTGAGCGACGCGTCGATCCCCGCCATGATGTGCTTGCGCGACAGGCCGCGCTGGTTGGGACTGTCGCCCATGGCGCCGTGTACCTTGGTCGCCAGCACGTAGCTGTCGCGCGCCGGTCCGAGATCCCTCAGCGCCGCACCGGTGATCTGCTCGCTGACGCCGATCGAATAGACGTCGGCGGTATCGAAGAAGGTGAAGCCGAGATCGAGCGCCTTCTTGATCAACGGCCGCGATTCCTGCTCGTCGAGCGCCCATTCGCGACTGGCCTTGTCGCCGTAGGTCATCATGCCGAGGCAGATGCGCGAGACGGTGACGCCGGTCGAGCCGAGCTTCGTGTATTCCATGGGAACCCCCTGTTTTTTGGGCTTGCCGCGCCGACAGTCCTGCGGCGGTCGAAACGAGCGCCGGTGCCGGAAGACGACGGTTGGGAAAGACGATCAGAAGCGCATATTACAGGACAGTGGGCCGCGGAAGGCAATGCCCGCGGCCCGGAACCGTGTCAGACCCATTGACGCCGTCTTGGTGACCAGCGGCGACAGTCCGGCTTAGCCGGATTTTGCCCCCTCCAGGACACGCAGCGCCGGACGCTTCGACTGTTGTGCCGGCGCGTCCTGCAGGCGCTCGAACAGCATGCGCCGCTCGAACACGGACGACCGCAGGAACGGATAGCGGGCGTTCACCCGATCGCGTTGGGCGGCGTAGTTCATGGTCATCAGGCCGAGCGGCTTCTGAAGCATCAGATACGGCCGCGGCTCGCACACCGTGCGGTGATTGAACGTCTTGCGGTAGAACGCCTGATGTTCGCGGCGCACCGCCGCCAGCACCGCATCCGCGTGGAAATATTCCGCCGACATCCACGCCAGCCGCAGCGTCAGGTAGACAAGGTTCGGGTGGCGCTGCATTGCCGCACGTTCAACCACGTGTCGGGTCGGATCGATCAGAATCTTCCCCGCGGCGAGTTCGGGATCGACATAATCCGCGAACGCGCTGCGCGCCGGCATGTCCGGGAATTCCTGGGTCGCGACATGGATGCGGATCGAGCTGACGAGCTGATCCTCGAGATAGATGCCAAAAATCCAGGCATTGCCGAGATCATCGTACGAGTCGGTAAACCGCTCTTCTGGATTAGGGCCGATGGCGCCTTCGGCCAGATAGGCCTCATAGCGCAGGCGGAAGATCGCCTCCCGCACATCCTCGGAATCCGCGCGCCGGTAATCGGCGCTTTCCACCAGACTCTGTACTCGGTCCGCTAGCGTTTCCTGAGGCGCAACAAACGCAACATTACTCATGAGGGGCCTCCTCGGGCGGCCAACACACACGGCCGCTGCGGAGGTCAGTTTAGTAAAATGATAACCAAGTTGAAAGGATTAACGTTAAGCAACCCGTAATTTGTGATGCAGATTCTTCGGCTAAATAGGTCGCACAACGGCCTCAATGCGCGCGTGCGTTTCAAACAGGGACAGATTGGTTAACAAAAAAGGGCGCCTCTGGGGCGCCCTGTCGACAGTGCCGTTGCGTGAAGTGCTCAGCCGATGCGGCGGGCCATCACCGGCTGCGGATCGACTTCCGCGTCATCGACCTGCCCCATGTTCGAGAACAGCAACGCCCGAATCTGGCGCTTCGGCACCGGCACGCTGAACAGGTAGCCCTGCGCCTCGTCGATGCACTCCTCGGCCGCGACGATTGCGAGCTGCTCCTCGGTCTCGATGCCTTCGACCGTAACCGTAAGGCCAAGCTCCGCGCTCAGTTTGGCGATGCCGCGGAGCAGGATGAGGGCGCGGTCGCCCGCCTCCAGGTTCTCCAGGAAGAGCCGGTCGATCTTGACCTTGTTGAGCGGCAGCCCGTGGAGATAGCTGAGGCTCGAGTAGCCGGTGCCGAAATCGTCCAGCGATATCCGGACGCCGAGATCGCGAAGCTGGCGGAGGATCAGCCGCGTTGCGCGGGTATCCTGGAACAGGACAGACTCGGTGATCTCGATCTCCAGACGACCCGGATTGAGGCCGGTCGCGCCCAGCACGTCGCGGATCGTGTTGACGACATTGCCGCGGCGGAACTGATTGGCGGACAGGTTGACGGCAACGCGGACATCCCCGGGCCAGGTCGCGCAGGTCGAGCAGGCCTGGTGCAGCACCCAGTTGCCGATATCGACGATGAGGCCCATTTCCTCGGCGATCGGGATGAACTCGCTCGGCGGGATCATGCCGCGCAGCGGATGCGGCCAGCGGAGCAGCGCCTCGCAGGTGGTGACCTTCATGGTCTTCAGGTCGAAGAGCGGCTGGTAGTAAACCTCGAACACGCCGTTCGCGAGCGCGTGGCGCAGGTCGAGCTCAAGGCTCCGGCGCTCCTGGGCGCGCACGTCCATGCTCGGTTCGAAGAAGCGCCAGGTCCCGCGCTGATCGTTCTTGGCCCAATAGAGGGCCATGTCGGCATTCTTCAGCAGGTGGTCCGAGCCGGTGGCATCGCGCGGAGCCATCGATATGCCGATCGAGGCGCCGATCACCACCTGGTGGCCGTCGACCTCGTAAGTCTCCGCCAGCGCGGCGACGACGCGGCGGGCCAGCGTTGCGACCTCGTCCGGTCCGGCCGACGGCGTCTGCACGATGACGAACTCGTCGCCGCCGAAGCGGGCGACGATGTCGCTTTCGCGCACGAGCCGACGCAGCCGGTCGGCGACGGCGCGCAGCAGGAGATCGCCGCGCGGGTGGCCGAGCGTATCGTTGACCTGCTTGAACTGGTCGAGATCGACGAAGAGGACGGCGCTCGGCGGCGTGGTGCCATCGGCCGCCTCGGACGCCTCCATGCGCTCGCGCAACAGAACGCGGTTGGGCAGGCCGGTCAGTGCGTCGAAGCGAGCCAGATGACTGATCCGGGCTTCCGCCGCGCGGCGCTCGGTCACGTCCTCGATCAGGACAACGCTGCCGCCGTTGGCCATCGTCTGGAACGCGAGATCGAGCGAGCGGCCCAATTGCGTCGCGATCTGCATGTTGGACGTTTCGAGGCCACTCAGCCGCGCATCGAATTCCTCCACAAGCCGATCCAGTTCGGAGCGCAGCAGCACGCCGGCCTCGACGCAATCGCGCAGCAGTTCGCGTCCGGTCTGCCCCTTGCGATCGACGTCGCGCGGCACACCGAGAATCTCGGCGAGGCGCTCATTGGTGACGACCAGGCGCCGGTCCCTGTCGAACATGCACAGGCCGTGAGGCATATTGTTCAGGGCCGTGTCGAATTGCATGGCGAGCTGGGTGACGTCGCGCGTGGCGATGACCGCATCGAGAAGCGTGCCGCGCAGGCGCTGCGAGATGATCCTGAGCGCCGCAAAGAATGGCAGCAGGACGAGCGCGAAAATCGCGTAGTAGAAACCGCCGGCATAGAACAGCGCCGCGCTGAGCGGGATGCCTTCGCCGATGATCTGCGCCATCACCAGCCGGTCGCTGGCGAAATTGCGCCCCGGCGTGCCGACCATGTAGGCCAGCGTCACCGCAAAGCTGAACAGCCGGCTGAAGGGATCCTCGGTGAGGTAGAACGTCGAGAAGGTCCAGCTGCCGAGCAGCACCGCGTGAACGGCTGCGCCGACGATGTAGCGCATCTCCCACCGCTTGAAGGCGGCAATGGTCGTTAGCATCGAGCGCACGCGGAAATAGCCGGCCATGTCGGCAAAGCGCAGCAACGCGACCGCGGTCAGCGCGAACGCGAAGCCCAGCATGACCCAGCTGGACAATTTCCACGCGATCAGCAGCACCGCGACGGACGACGCCAGCGCGCCAATGAGGAGCGACTGGCGCAGCTCATACAGCGCGTCGACGAGCGACGCGAAGATGTCCAGCGGTACGGCTGGCGTTCGTTCTTCGATGGTGGATGTCAAGCGGCCGAACATAACTCAAGGCACGGATACAGTTGCGCGCGCATGGCGACACGATGCGATACAGGTCGTGAAGATATCGTTCAGGTTTCGCCGAAATTCGCCCGGGCTCGTACCGATCTTGTTCATCAAAGGCGTTAACCCCAAAAACCTTGGTTCAGCGCAATTCCCGGCGTGCGCCGCCGCCGCATGGCGATTGCGGCCGCCACAACCACACGTCATGATTGAAATGTGGGCGACATCATGTTCGGCCGGATAAGGATGCATTCACCACGAGGCGAGAGGCGTAGGGCCAGCGCCTCTGGTCTCGATCTCACATGCGGGTGGTTGGAACCAGGCGGGGATCGAGACGGTCCCGCAGGGCGTCGCCAACCAGATTGATGGCGAGCACGAGGACCACGAGAAAGATGCCCGGGGCCGCGATGATCCATGGCGCCAGCAGGAAGTACTGGCGACCCACGGACATGATATTGCCCCAGCTCGGGACGTCGGGCGGTATGCCGACGCCGAGGAAGCTCAGCACCGATTCCGCGATGATCGACGCGGCGCACACGTAGGTCGCCTGCACGAGCAGCGCGCCGAGCGTATTCGGAAGAATGTGGGTCAGCAGTATGCGTGGCACCGACGCGCCGATCGCCGTTGCGGCAGTCACGAACAGCTGTTCTCTCAACGAGACGACAACGCTGCGGATGAGGCGCGCCATGCGCGGCACCTCGGGGACCGTGATGGCGATGATGACGGCGCCGAAGCCGGTTCCCAGGATCGCCGCAAGGGCGATCGCCAGCAGAATGCCGGGGATCGCCATCAACCCGTCCATGACCCGCATGATGACCTGGCCTCCGAAGCGGAAGTAGCCAGCACAAAGACCCAGCCCGACGCCGACCAGCGTGACGATGAAGCCAACCGTCACGCCCACGATCATGGAGGTGCGGGTGCCGGCGAGGGTTCGCAAGAAGATGTCGCGACCGAGGTGGTCCGTGCCGAACGGGTGCAGGGGACCGGGCGGCCTGAGCCGCTGGGTCGTGTCGATCGCACCGAAATCGCCGACGAAGAGCGGCGCGAAGACGGCGATCAACACGAAGACAACCAGCAGGCAGATGCCGACGATTGCCGCGCCGCCGAGCGGCGCCGCAATCTGCCGTGTGGCGCGCGGTGGAATCAGTTGGGTGTCGGTCGCCGTCATCGCCGGATCAGAACCGGATGCGTGGATCGAAGAGGCCGTAGGTCAGGTCGACCAACAGGTTGACGGCGATGAGAACCCCGGAAAACACCAGCAGCATGCCCTGTACGACCGGATAGTCGCGCTGAAGTACGGCATCGACGACGAGGCGCCCAACGCCGGGGATGTTGAACACCGTCTCGGTGACCACCACACCGCCGATCAACGAGGCGAAGCCGATGCCAAGGATCGTGACCACGGGCAAGCCAGCGTTCCTGAGCGCATGCACGATGAGGATGCGGAACGGGCCGAGGCCCTTTGCGCGGGCGGTGCGGATGTAGTCGGCGTTCAGCGCCTCGAGCATGGAGGCGCGCGTGACACGCGTCAGCAACGCCCCGTAGACGAAGGCCAGCGAGACGCTGGGCAAGACCAGCGACCGTAGCGATCCGAAGAGCCCATCGGAAAGCGGCCGGTAGCCCTGCACCGGGAACCAGCCGAGGCTGAGGGAAAACAGATCGATCAACGTGTAGCCGATGATGAAGACCGGCACCGAAAAGCCAAGGACCGACAGCGCGATCACGATCCGGTCGACGGAGGTTTGCACGCGCCACGCCGCCAGGACGCCAAGCGGGATGGCGGTGAGCGCGGTGAGAACAGTCGTCGTCAGCGCCAGGAGCAGCGTCGGCTCGATGCGCTGGCCGATCAGGCGCGTCACCGGCAGGTGCGAAAACACCGAGGTGCCGAGATCCAGCACGACAAGGTGCGATAGCCAGACGACGAACTGAACATGAAGCGGCTGGTCAAGGCCGAGTTCCGCCCGTATGGCGGCAACCTGGTCGGGCGTCGCTCCGTCGCCGGCGATGATTGCCGCCGGGTCGCCTGGCGCAAGATGGAGCAGCAGGAACACCACCACGACCACCACGGCCACCACCGGAATCAGCGACAGCAGGCGGAAGGCGATATAGCGAACCATGGGGAATCCCTAGGGTCGGCCGCGGTGCCGCCCCCAGAGTGGACGCCCCGGGAGAGTCCCGTCTAGTTGCCCTTCGTGACGTTCCACAGAATCTGAACCGGCGCGTCGATGATGCCGGTCACGTCCTTGCGCCAGGCCGACACCTGCACGGTCTGGCCACCGCCAACCGCCGGCACGACATCATTGGCCCGCGCCTGCATCTTGACCGCGATGTCCTTGCGCTCTTCATCGGTGTGCGCCGACAGGAAGGCTGCGCGGAGCTTCTGCATCTCCTCGTCGCACGGCCAGCCGTACCACGCCTTGTCGCAGGCGCCGGTCATGAACACGTTGGTCGCAGGATCCATCAGGTCGATCACGCCCCAGCCGGCGTTGAAGATGTGCCAGCCGCCGGCGCTGACCGGGTCCTTCTTCGTCCGCCAGCTGAACGTTGTGGCGATATCGACCGGGCGATCGTCGACCACGAAGCCGGCTTCCCGAAGCTGCTGGATCGCCACGGTCGCGACATCGTCATGCCACTTGATATCGGTCGGGTGCATAACGACCAGCGGCGTACCGTCGTAGCCGGCCTCCTTGAGCAAGGCCTTCGCCTTCTCGGTATCGTGCGCCATGATGCGGTCGCTGTTGACGTCGGTCGTATACGGACCGCCGCAGCCGTACAACGACGGGCAGAGCTTGTAGAGATCGGTGCGGGCGCCGTTGTAGGCCTGCTGGATTTGCGTCTGGTCGATCGCGTACTGGACCGCCTCGCGGACAAGCACATTGTCGAGCGGCGGCTGCAGGTGGTTGAGCACCAGCTCTGCGTCGATGCCGAGCGAGCCGCGCGGGCCGACGACGATGTCCGGATTGTTCTCGACGAGCTTGATCAGGTCGGGCGGAATCGTCTCCAGATAGTCCACTTCGCCTGCGATCAGCGCGTTCACCGCCGAAACGTCGTCGGGAATGATGATGCGCTCGATGCGGTCGACGCCGGCAATCTTGCCGCCGGCCATCATGCTCGGCGGTTCCTTGCGCGGAACGTAATTGGGATTCTTGACGAGGACTGCTTTCGATCCGGGCACCCACTCGTCCATCTTCATCATGTACGGGCCGGAGCCGATCACTTCCTTGATCGGCTTGTCGGATGCTTCCTTGGCCAGGCGCTCAGGCATCATGAACGGCACGTAGGAGCTGATCTTGCCGAGGGCCGACATGGTCAGTGCCCACGGCTCCTTGAGGACGATCTTGAACGTCTTGTCGTCGGTCTTCTCGAAGCGATCGAGGTGGCCCTTCAGCACGCCGCCCAGCGTGTCCTTGCTCATCCAGCGCTCGAGCGAGGCGATGCAATCGGCCGAGGTCACCGGCGCGCCATCCTGCCACTTCAGCCCGTCGCGCAGCGTGAACGCGTAGGTCAGGCCATCCTCGCTGACGGTGTAAGTGTCCACCATCTGCGGCTGAACCTTGTAGTCCGCGTCCGTCGAGAACAGCGTGTCGTAAACGAGATACGACATGTCGCGCACGGGATAGCTCGTCGACCACAGCGGATCGAGGTGCTGCAGATCACCGGTCATCTTGATGCGGAGCACACTCTCGGCGAACGCAGGCGCAGCCATGACCGCAAGCGCGGTGACGGCCGCAGCACCGATCTTCAAAAACCGGAACGCCATGTACACTCCCCAGCGGACACCCAACCGTGACTGCCTGAAGACACGTCCGCACGCGTTTAGGGTCTCAGGTCGACTTCAAGTCATATGGGACAAGCACTTACCGAACGCTAAACCCGTTCTGGTTGCACGAGTGGTGTGCGCGCCCTTTCCCGTGACATCCGCCATATTGGGCGAGACGCAGGCGATTCAAGCTATCGATCTGGGCAGCCCGGCGGGACCAAGGCGAGAGCAGGGATGTTAATCTCTTGGAAACACCTGTGGCGTCTCCGGCGCAACCGCCGGAATGTTCAGGCGGGCACGACGCCGCCGTGCGCCTTCGACCATTCGGCCGGGCCGTGGAGAAACTTCTCGACCTCGTCGAGCGTGGCGTCGTCGAAGATCTTCTCGGCGCGGGCGAGCTTCAGCACGTCCCACCACGTCGCGAGGTAGTGCAGCGTGATGCCGGCGTCGCCGAGCTGTTTCCGCGTGTCGGGGAAGATATCGTAGAAGAAGACGACGAAGGCATCGTCGACCTTCATTCCGGCGTCGCGCATCGCCTGGCAGAACTTCAGCTTGCTGCCGCCGTCGGTCGCGAGGTCCTCGACCAGCAGCGTACGCGCGCCTTCCTGGAAATCGCCCTCGATCAGCGCGTTGCGGCCGAAGCCCTTCGGCTTCTTGCGCACGTATTGCATCGGCAGCGACATGCGGTCCGCGATCCACGCTGCGAACGGAATGCCGGCGGTTTCGCCGCCAGCGATCGAATCGACCCTGGCGAAGCCGATCTCGCTCAGAATTGTTGAGACGGCGAAATCCATCAGTGTGTTGCGGACATGCGGGAAGGAAATGAGCTTGCGGCAGTCGGTATAGACCGGGCTCGCGAGGCCCGAGGTGAACTTGTAGGGCTCGTCGGCGCGGAAATGCACCGCCTTGACCTCGAGCAGCATGCGAGCGGTCAACTCCGCGATCGTCGCCTTGTCGGTAAAGCTCGGCATTTCCCCGCTCCTCTAGACCGCCCTCAACCCGTCCACCACCGCCCAGCCGACCGGTGTGTCCGGCTGGAATACCCGTACCTGTTCCGGCGCGCCGGCATCAACCGCGACGAAGCCGCTGTCCACCGGCTTGGTGCGCGCCAGCGTGATCCGGTCGGTATTCGCCGGCAGCCGGTAGAAGGCAGCGCCGTTGAGCGACACGAACGCCTCCAGCTTGTCGAGCGCCCCCTCCTCGTCGAAGACCTGCGCCACGCAGGGCAGAGCCACCGGCGCGGTGAAAATGCCCGCGCTGCCGCAGGCGCATTCCTTGGCGCTGACGGCATGGGGCGCGGAGTCCGTGCCGAGGAAGAAACGCCGGTCGCCGGACGTCGCGGCCCTGCGCAACGCCAGCCGGTGCTCCTCGCGCTTGGCGATCGGCAGGCAATAGAGATGCGGGCGGATGCCACCCTTGAAAATGGCATTCCGGCTGAACATCAGGTGATGCACCGTGATCGTGGCCGCGAGGTTCTCCTCCGCGGCCATGACGCAATCGACCGCCTCCTGCGTTGTGGCGTGCTCCAGCACGATGCGGAGTCCTGGAAAGCGCGCCCGCAGCGGGGTCAGAACGCGCTCGATGAACACCTTCTCCCGGTCGAAGATATCCACCGCCGGGTCGGTAACCTCGCCATGCACAAGCAGCGGCATGCCCGCCGCCTGCATGGCCTCCAGAACGCGGCTGACCTTGCCCATGTCAGTGACGCCGGCCTCCGAATGGGTGGTCGCACCGGCGGGGTAGAGCTTCACCGCGGTCACTTCGCCGGACTTCGCACCCTCGGTGATCGTCGCCGGGTCGGTGTCGTCGGTGAGGTAGAGCGTCATCCGCGGCTGGAAGGCATGCCCGGCCGGGAGAGCGGCCACGATGCGCCCGCGATAGGCGCGGACATCGGCCAGCGTGCGCACCGGCGGCACGAGATTCGGCATGATGATGGCACGGCCGAAGACGGCGGCGCTCGCCGGGAGCGTCGCCTTCAGCATCGCCCCGTCGCGAACGTGCAGGTGCCAGTCGTCCGGCCGGATGATCTCGATTCGGTCCATCTCCTTTCGAGATCACACGAGCGGCCGTCTGCCGCAACCGCAATTGATCGCAGCGTGTCGATGTGCAACATGCCACGCAACGCGGGAATCACCGATGCGCGCCATGGACACGATCGCCGGCAACGATGCCCCCGGGCAGCAGGCGGGCTTCCATTTCGCCGACGCCGTCATCGACCGCAGCCGCTCCCGCGGCCACTGCTTCTGCCTCGGTCTCGACCCCCACCTCGCCATGATCCCGGCTGCTTTCCGGCAGGGCGACATGAATTGGCGCGCGCCCGAGACGATCGCGGCGATCGAGAATTTCCTCACCGCCGCCATCGACATCGCCGCGCCGCAGGTCGTCGCCGTAAAGCCGCAGAGCGCCATGTACGAGCGGCTCGGTTCGGCCGGCATCGCGCTTCTGGAGCGCGTCGTCGCCCACGCCCATGACCGGGACCTGCTGGTCGTTCTCGACGCCAAGCGCAACGACATCGGATCGACCGCCGAGGCGTACGCCGAGGCCTATCTGACGCCGGACAGCCCCAACCCGGTCGAGTGCATGACGGTCAATCCGTACATGGGTGTTGATACGCTGGAGCCGTTCCTGAAGCTGTGCCGCGCCCATGGCCGGGGCGTCTTCGTGCTGGTCAAGACGAGCAATCCAGGCTCCGGCGATTTCCAGAATCTGAAGACGGGCAACAGCACGCGTTTACGGCAGCGTCGCTCTCGCGCTGAGGCCGATCGCCGAAACGCTGACCGGCGAAAGCGGCTGGTCGTCGCTCGGCGTGGTCGTCGGCGCGACCTATCCCGAGGAAGCGCGTGACATTCGCACCTTGCTCCCGAACGCGCTCTTCCTTCTGCCCGGCTTCGGCCACCAGGGCGGAGACGCCAGGCAGATCGCCACCGCCCTCATGCCTGGCCCGCGCGTGCGGGAGGGCGGCCTGATCAGTTCGTCGCGTGCCACGCTCTTCCCTCCGGAAGCGGCGGAGGGCGCGTACGATACCTGGAAGGCCGCGTTCGAGGACACGCTCTCCCGCCATGTCGCAGCGGTGGCGGAGAGCCTGAAGCGCTGAGGCCGGCATGAGCGACCTCGCCATCCGCCCGATGACCCGCGCCGACATGGACCGCGCCCTCGATTGGGCGGCGGAGGAGGGCTGGAATCCCGGCCTCGACGACGCGGCGGCGTTCCTTGCCGCCGATCCCGGTGGATTTCTCGTGGGCTTCCTCGGCCGCGAGCCGGTCGCCTGCATTTCTGTGGTTGCCTACGGCGAGGCTTACGGCTTCCTCGGGCTCTACATCTGCCACCCGGACCACCGCGGCCGCCGCCACGGCCGCGCCATGTGGGACGCGGGCATGTCCCGCCTCGGCGAGCGCACCGTCGGCCTCGACGGCGTCGTCGCGCAGCAGGCAAACTACGCAAAGTCCGGCTTCGCCTTCGCCCACCGCAACGTTCGCTATGCCGGCGCTGCGAGCGCCCACGAGTTCGCCGATCCGCGCATCGTCGAACTGCGCAAGGACCACCCGATCGGCCTCGCCGGTTCGGTCGTTGCCTACGATCGCAGCATGCAGCCCGGCCCGCGTGAGACCTTCCTGCGCGCGTGGCTGAAACCGCCCGGCCGGCGCAGCATCGCCTTCGTCGATAGCGGCTCCATCTGCGGCTATGGCTGCATCCGCCCGTGCCGCGAGGGCTACAAGATCGGCCCGCTCTTCGCCGACACGCCGGAGATCGCCGAACGCCTCTTCGCCGCGCTCACCGCCCGGCTGCATGGCGCGCCGATCGTGCTCGACGTGCCGGAGCCGAACACCGAGGCGGCGGCGCTTGCCGAACGCCACGGCCTGGCACCGGTGTTCGAGACGGCCCGCATGTATCGTGGCCACGCACCGGTGCTGCCGCTCGACCGCACTTTCGGATTGACCACGCTGGAGCTTGGCTGACCTCAGCCGCGCGCAAGGTGGTGCAGTACGATGCCGCTGGTCGTGGCGACGTTGAGCGAATCCATGCCGCTTGCCATGGCGATGCTGACGGTGCGCGTCCGCGCCAGAACCGAATCCGGAAGGCCCGGACCTTCCGCGCCGAAGAGCGCTGCGACCCGCTCCGACCGCTTGACGTCGCGGAGCGCGGTTTCGCCGGCCGGGCTCAGCGCCAGCGTCTCGAAGCCATGCGCGGCGAGGAGATCGAGCGCATCGTCCATCGTCGCGACGCGGGCGAACGGCAGCGCCAGGGCCGCGCCGACGGAAACACGGATTGCCTTGCGATAGAACGGATCGACGCAGGCGCTGTCGAGGATGACGGCGTCCGCGCCGAAGGCCGCGGCGTTGCGGCAGATGCCGCCCATGTTGTCGTGGTTGGCGATGGCCGACAGGACGACGATGAGCGCACGGCCTCCTACGCCGGCGAGCAAAGCATCGGCGGTCAGCATGGGCGCGCGCTGGCCGATCGCCAGGACGCCGCGATGGATGTTGAAGCCGACAATTCCGTCGATGACCGGCTGGCTGGCGGCATAGACGGGAACATCCGCCGGCACCTTCGACAGCAGGTCGCCAAGCGATGCGACCCGCTTCTCCGCGATCAGCAGCGATGACGGACGATGGCGCGACAGCGGACCGAGGAGAACATTGAGGACGACTTCGCCCTCGGCGACGAACAGGCCCTTGCGGCCGACGAGATCGCGCTCGCGCACATCGCGATACGCGGCAACGCGCGGATCGTCCGGATCGGCGATGGCAATGAGATTTGGCATGAGCCTGCCCCCGGCAGCGGACGGCCGGTCAGACTAGCAAAGCCGAAAGACTAGCGCGCGAAACGCGGCAGGCGGCGTTTCCAGCGCTCGGCCCGGGCGAGACCGGTCTCGTCCTTGGCGCGGCGGCGCACCTTGATCGGCTGAACCGCAACGTTGAGGACTTCCCGACGCACCGGCACTTCGCGGACTTCCACCGGAATGTGCTTCGCCTTCGGAATGCGCGGCCCCTTGGTCTTGGCGACCCGCGGCTTGCGCGGTTTCGGCGCATCTTCCTCGATCGTCGGCGCCGACCTGACGGTCAGATCCGGCAGTATCCGCGTCGCGGGCCGCTCCTGGACGGCCGTACCCCCGAAAACGCTCGCCAATTCGCGGGATTCCGCCGTTTCCGGCCGTCGGCCGAACAGCTTGTCCGTGGCTTCGGCGGCAGAGCGAGACGGCGCGGCAGCGGCCGGCTCCTCGAGGAAACCGAACAGCGGCGGGTTTTCGGTGGTGGATTTGCGGCTTTTCTTGACTTCGACTGTGAAAGGCTTCGCCTGCTGGCGCATAGAAAACTCTCGGTAACGATCACAGGGAAAAGTCGGTCGAATCAAACGCCCCGGCGGACCGACGCCTCCGATGTAGGGGCAGATTGTGGAAATGTCGAGGAATTGGCCGAGAAGGGTGTATCGGGCCTTTCTACAACCGGCTCACATCCGTTCGAAGACGATGTCCTGGGCGCCCTCCCACAGGCACAACTTGCCGAGGGCCAGGAGGTTCTCGTTACCCTTGGTTATGGTGAGAAAATGGTTTCCGGCGAGCTGGCCGACCTTGCTGGCGAAACGGACGCCGCCATAGGCCAGCAGTATCTCGGTTTCGCTGATGCCGCCCGGATACAGGATGAACTCGCCGGGCGCCGGGTAGCTGGTGTTGTTCTCGTAGCCGAGGCCGAGATCGAGATCGCCCAGCGGTATCCAGCAACCCTCGCCGCTCCAGCGGACGTGGATGATGCGCTCCTTGTAGGGCAGCAGGCTCTGGAATTTGGCGCAGGTCTTCGGCGCCAGCTTCTCCTCGAAGCGCGCCTCGAAGGTGAAGGGGCCGGCCTTGATGCGAATATTGCTCACGTCGTCGCTCCGGGATGATCGCTCAGCTCACGCAGGCTGTACCATATTCGCGATCAGGCGGAAGGCTCCCGGCACCAGCCGGTCAAGCTGGTGGTGCAGGACGAGACTGGTGTGGGTGTGGCGCCCCTTGCCGATGACGGCCGAGAGGAGCGCTCCCTCGAGCGGCGCCTCGCCCTTGTCGTTGATGGCAAGCAGCGGCTTGTAGACCGCGTCCCAGGAGGCGGCGAAATAGAGTCCGCGCTCCTTGTCCCAGCCCGCCCAGTCTTCCGCACCAATGCGGTTCGGCGTGGTGAGAAGCGGATGATCCGGTAGCAGCACCGTCACCGGAGCCGCCGGGTCGGTCACGCGCCAGCGCAGCGACGGCAGGCCGATCTGAAGCCGGCGCGGCGGCGTCTCATCAGGTGACCAGCCGTCGCCCGGCCGATGATAGAGCGTGACCAGGTGGCCGCCGCTCTCGACCCAGTGCCGCAAGCGGCGGCGCGCACCCGCCAGATCCTTGCGCGTGCCGAAGGCGAAGATGCCGACGACGATCGTGGTGAACGCCGACAGGTCGCCATGCGCCAGCATTTCGGCATCGAGCAGCGTCACGTCGATGCCGAGGCGCCGCAGCCACACATCGACGCGATCATTGCCGCCGCCGACATAGGCGACCCGCGCGCCCTCGGGCAGCTTCGCCTCGACGGCGAGGCCGGGCAGCGCCACTGGCTCCGCCCATTCGACCGTGCCGATATGCGGATAGGTGGCGGAGCGGACGCGCGAGGCCGGACGGCCGCTGACGGTGGCGTCGACGGAGAATCGGCCGGGCTTGAGATTGCCCGGCGGCGTCAGGCTGAAGCCATCCTTCGCGTCGTCTATCGCCCAGCCCGACGGCAGCGCCAGGGCGACCGGGGCCGACACCCCATCGATACGCGCGGCTACCGGAATGGCGGAGGCCGGCCGCGCGAGATTGACAAGGATTGCATCCGGATCGAGCGTCAGCGACGTCGCCGGCAGGACGCGGAACGCCTCTTCGGGATCGATGACGCGCGCGACCGTGCGGCCGCCGATCTTGGCGGAAACCGTGATTGCAAGATCGCCGTTCGCGGCGAGCGGATCGAAGCCCGGCGGATAGGCGGTCGTGAACGCCGTGCCCGGCGCGACCGCGATCGGAAACAGGCGCGCGTCTTCGGTGATCTTGTCGGTGCCGACCGAGATGCCGTCGCGGCCGGCGACGGACACGGAAACCTCGGTCGCCGGATCATCCGGATCTGCCGCGACGGCGACGGCGCCCTGCTGACCGGGCGCAAGCCGCGACGGACTGGCATAGGCGCGCACGTTGACCGAAGCTTCCAGCAGCAGGGCGTCGAGTTCCTGCGCCTTGCGCGCCAGCCGATGGGCGATGCGCGGCTTCAGCAAGGCCGGCGTGGCGGCCTGCGCGGCGTCGATGGCGTCGGCAGCGCGCAGCGCCGCGGTCGTGATAGCGGCGCGGTCGGGGAACGCGGCGACGGCTTCATCGATGGCGGCCTGTGCATCGCCGAGAGATTTGGCGAGCGCCGGCGTAACGCCAGCGAGACTGGCGAGCGCGCCGACCGTGGCGGGAAGGTCGTCGCGCACGTCGTCTTCGGCATTGGCGCGGGTGGCCGACCGCGCAAGATGCAGCGGCCAGCGGTGCGTGGCGGTCGCGCGCCATTTGCCCATGCCCTGGCTGGCATGGAAGAAGCGCGACCACTCGCCGAGCTGCGCGTAGGTCGCGCCGGTTGCAGCGTCGCGGCCCGGGGCGGAGACGGATACCGTCTCGTCCGGCGGCGGCTCCTCGTCGTCATAGGAATTGCCCGCGCCCGACCACGCCGGCAGGTAGAGCTTGCTGACCTGCCAAGGCTCAAGGCCACCGGTGATCTGTTCAGGGTACGCGGATGGGTCCGCCGCCTTGTCGAAGGCAGCCAGCGCGGCCCGCGTCATGGCGCGGTGATGGCCATGCTGGCCCGGAACGTCGAGGAATGTTACTTCAACGATATCAGGGCGATAGCGGCGATAGGCCTCGACCATGCGGCCGACGATCCTGTCCTCGCCCCAGCGCGCCAGCGTGTCGTCGCCGTTCTTCGAGAAGCCGAAGTCGAAGACGCCGTCTTCCGGTCCGTGGCCGACCCAGGCGATGGTCGCATCGAGCGCGCGGGCCGCCTCTTCCATCTCGCGGGTGCGCACCACGCCGAGCGCGCCGCCGCGCTCCGGCCCCAGCACGTTCTGCCCGCCCTCGCCGCGCGTCGAGCAGAGGACGATGACGCGCATGCCGAACTTGTAGCGAAGCGCGGCAAGCAGCGCGCTGTGCTCGTCGTCCGGATGCGCGCCGGTGTTCATCCACGTGATGACGGAGGTCAGCCGGCCAAGCGCACGCGACAGGCGCAGCAGCGCGGGATCGCCCATCTGGCGGAGTATCAATTCACGGTCTGAGAGCATGGGCACCTGCTTCCGTCAGTGACGCGCGCAACTCGCCCGTCCCGTGCAACACGATGTCGAGACGCGGCGTCACTGTTTCGAGGATGGGAAGTGCGGCGGCGCCGAGCGCCGCGGTGGATTGACCGGTCGTGCCGCGGACCACACGCGCGATCGCACGGTCCCGCCGCGCGGCAACGGAGCGCGGTAGCGGCTCCAGCGCATCGATGAGCGCGTCCATCAGGCGGTCCGGGAGGCTGCCGCCGAAGATGATCGCTTCGGGGTCGTAGACATTCTCCAGCATGGCGACCATCGGCGAGAGATAGCGCGCGGCTTCCTCGGTCCACGCGCCGACAGCGGGATGGCCCTGGTCGAGCAGCCGGTCCAGATGGTCCGGCCCCTCCACCGCGACGCCGGCGGCGGCAAGCCGCTCCTCCAGCGCCTGAAACGAGGCGTAGCGCTCCAGGCAGCCATGGTTGCCGCACGCGCATGGGCGGCCGTTCGGCTCCACCACGACGTGGCCGATTTCGCCGGCATTGCCGAAGGCGCCGCGGTAGGGCCGCCCGTCGATGACCACGCCAAGTCCAAGACCGCGGCCGAAATAAGCGAAACAGAAGTTACGCAGCGTCCGCCCCGCACCGTGCAGCCGTTCGCCCACGGATGCCGCGGTCGCATCGTTCTCGACGACGACGCTGAGGCCGGTCGCCTCCGACAGGTAGGCGGCCGCGTCGACGCCCGCCCAGCCGGGCAACGTCGTCGGGCCGACCGAGGTCATGCCTTCGATGCCGAACGGACCCGGCATCACCACGCCGACGCCGAGCATGAGTTTCGGCAGGCCGGGGACGCTCGCCCGCGCCGCCGCGATCTCCGCCGAGATCAGCGGCGCCACGCGTTCCGGCGCGGCGTCGGCAAGGCGGATGCTGCGGGTCGCGCGCAGCTTGCCGGCGAGATCGACGATGACGGTGACCATCTGCCCGGCGGCGATCTCGATGCCGGCAGTGACGCCGCCATCGGGATTGACCGCGATCTGCACCGGAGGCTGGCCGCGGCCCAGTCGCCGCCGGCCGCGCTCGATGAGCAGGCCTTCGTCCACCAGATCCTGCACGATGTTGGAAACGGCCTGCGCCGTAAGCTGGCTCAACCGGGCAATCTCGGAGCGGCCGAGCGGCCCGTGCAGCCGCACGGCCTCCAGCACAACGCGCCGGTTATGCGTGCGCGTGCGCAGCGGATTGTTGCCGATGGCGATGGCTTGCGGCGAGGGTCCGCGATGGCGAGCCATGGAGCGCGTGTCCGGGTTGAACAGGCCGCAACAAAACGCGCTCCGCCGATTAGTTCAAGTAAATTTAGTTATTGACAGGAAGGGCGGGCCAGCCGCACGCTCAAGGCTGGAATGCGCGACCGGCGCCGGCGACGCCGAACGGCCGGCGTCGCTTTGGGTCACGGTTTTCGGGAGAGGATCAACCACCATGAAGCAGCTGAACAAAATCGTATTCGGAGCGGCGCTGGCACTTGGCCTGACCGCATCGAGCTCGGTCTTCGCCGTTGAAATTCAGTATTGGCAGTATGTGTTCGACGCCCGCATCAAGGCGATGGACCAACTCATCGCCAACTTCGAAAAAGCCAATCCGGACATCAAGGTCGTCCAGACGACTTTCCCCTACGCCGACTACCAGACCAAGGTTGCCGCCGCGATCACCGCCGGCCAGGGCCCGGACGTGGTCCAGTTCTATTACGGCTGGCTCGACAATTTCAAAACCGGCAAGCTGATCCAGCCGTTGCCGCAGGACGCCTTCCCGCACGCGACCATCGAGAAGGAATTCTTCCCGATCATCTCCGCCATGAAGTCGGACGGCGAATACTGGGGCCTGCCGACGGCGGTTCGCTCGCTGGCGCTGTTCTACAACAAGAAGCTCTTCACCGACGCCGGCCTCGACCCGAACAAGCCGCCGACCACACTGGATGAACTGGCCGACGCCGCGGTCAAGACCACGCAGCGCGACGGTAGTGGCAACATCACGTCGGAAGGCATGGCGCTGGAAATGACGGGCCAGGACCACCAGTGGTGGCGCGAGGTGCTCGTTCGCCAGTTCGGGGGCGTGCCCTACACGGACAACTACACCAAGGTGGCGTACGACGACGAGCACGGCCTTGCCGCACTGAAGTGGTACACGGACATGATCACCGAGAAGAAGGTGAGCCAGCCCGGCTTCATGGATGAGGCGCAGGCCGCCTTCAAGGCTGGCCGGGCGGCGATGCTGATCGACGGCTCGTTCCGGCTCGGCTCCTTCGCCCAGATCAAGGACTTCGAATGGGCAGTCGCCGAGCTGCCGCAAAAGGACGGCGTCAAGGGCAACTACGTCAGCTACTGGGTGAACGGCATTGCCGCCAACACCAGCGGCGAGAAGCTCGCCGCGGCCGAGAAGTTCCTCACCTACGTCACCTCGCCGGAAGCGATGGACATCTGGCTGAAGACGGTCGGCGAACTGCCCGCCAAGCCGGAGCTCGCGCTGACCGACGCGAACACGAAGGACCCGACCTACGGCCCGTTCCTCAAGGGTCTTGAATACGGCTACACCACCTTGTTCGTCGACGAGTCGGCACAGCGCCAGACGGCCATCGACATGGTCAACCGGATCATCCTCGAGAAGCAGGATCCCAAGGCCTCGCTCGACCAGGCCGCGAAAGCCGAACAGCAGATCATCGACGACCATATGTGAGCGGCCGCGTGGCGGCAGCGGATAACCACTCGGACGCGGCCGGTTTCGGCCGCGTCTGGCATCGCCTCACCATCCACCAGAAGCAGGTGGTCTGGGCATGGGCGTTCCTCGCCGTGCCCATTCTCTTTTACGTGGTGATCCGTTTCTGGCCGACGGCCAACGCCATGTATCTGTCGTTCACCAACTGGAACCTGCTGCGCCCGGCGCATCTGGTTGGCTTCCGCAACTACATCAAGCTCATCAACGACCCGATCTTCTGGAAGGTGTTTCGCAACACCTTCGCCTACCTGATCATCGGCACTCCGGTCAGTCTGCTCATCTCCTTCGTCATCGCCTACGAACTGGAGAAGGTGCGCTTCCTGCACGGCTTCATCCGGGCGCTCTACTTCCTTCCGTTCCTCACCACCGCAGTGGCGATGGCATGGGTCTGGCGCTGGTTCTACCAGCCGCTGCCGATCGGCTTCATCAACGACATACTCGCGCATGTCGGCATTCCACAGCAGCCCTTCCTGCGCTCCCCAAGCCAGGCGCTGCCTTCGGTCCTCGCCTGCGCGATCTGGGCCGGCCTCGGCTTCCAGATCGTCATCTTCATGGCCGGCCTCCGCGCCATCCCGACGACCTACTACGAGGCGGCGCGCATCGACGGCGTATCGGGCTGGACGACCCTGACCCGCATCACCCTGCCGCTGCTCAAGCCGACGATCGTCTTCCTCGTCGTGTTCTCCTCGATCGGATTCCTGCGCATCTTCGATCAGGTCTACAACATGACGACCAACGATCCCGGCGGGCCGCTCAACTCGACCAAGCCATTGGTCCTGATGATCTATCAGACGGCGTTCTCGTCCTTCGACATGGGCTACGCCGCCGCACAGACGGTCGTCCTGTTTCTCGTGCTGCTGACCATCTCGCTGGTCCAGTTGCGCATCCTGAGGGATCGCTGACCGTGGCCGATATCGCCGCAACCGCGCCCCGCGTCACCACGCTCTATATGCGGGCACCCCGGCCCGGCCGCGTCATTGCCTGGACGCTGCTCTTCATCGGCGGGCTGCTGATGATCACGCCGATCATCTTCATGATCTCGACATCACTGAAGGATCCCTCGCAGATCTACGACCTGCGCCTGATTCCCGCCGATCCGACGCTGGCCAACTATTTCGAGGTGCTCGCCGACGGCCGCTTCCTGCACTGGTTCGTCAACTCGCTGATCATCGCCACCGCCGTCTGCCTGTCGAACGTCTTCTTCGATTCTCTCGTCGGCTACACGCTGGCTAAATTCCGCTTCCGCGGCCGCTACATCGTGTTCATCGCCATCCTGTCGACGCTGATGATCCCGACCGAGATGCTGGTCATCCCGTGGTACCTGATGGCGCGCGATTTCGGCTGGCTCGATACCTACTGGGGCATCATGTTTCCCGGCATGATGACCGCCTTCGGCACCTTCCTGATGAAGCAGTTCTTCGAGACCGTGCCCGACGATTTCCTCGAGGCGGCGCGTATCGACGGGCTCAACGAATTCGCCATCTGGTGGAAGGTGGCGGTGCCGCTGGTAACGCCGGCAATCTCGGCGCTGGCGATCTTCACCTTCCTGGGCAACTGGACGGCGTTCATCTGGCCGCTGATCGTCACCACCAACAAGAACCTCTACACGCTGCCGGTCGGGCTCTCGAGCTTCGCCGTCGAGGCTTCGATCCAGTGGGAGAAGATCATGACGGGCGCCGCGCTTGCGACGATCCCGACGCTGATCGTCTTCCTGCTGCTGCAACGCTTCATCGTGCGCGGCATCGTCCTCGCCGGCCTCAAGGGCTGATCCGATGAAGGCCGACGTCGACCCGCCCGCGGCCGACACCAGCCGCTTTCCCGATCCCGTCTACAAGGAGACGGTGCTCCGTCCACTGTTCGACGGCGCCAGGACGTATTTCGTCGATGGCTTCCGTCGCATCGACCGCGCCCACCTTGTCATGCTGGCCGAAGCCCGCATCGTCAGCGCAGCGGACGCAACGGCCATCGCCGGCGCGCTGGAGGCGATCGACCGCGAGGTCGATGTGTCGAAGCTGGAATATACCGGCGCGGTCGAGGATTTCTTCTTCCTGGTCGAAGGCGAACTCAAGAAACGGCTCGGGCCTGACGTCGCCGGACGGCTCCACACCGGCCGTTCGCGCAACGACATCGACCACACGCTCTTTCGCCTGCGCCTGAAGGCCGAGATCGACGGCCTTGCCGCGAAACTCCGTCACCTGATCGACACGGTGATCGACGTGGCGACCCGAGAGCGCGACACCATCGTCCTCGCCTATACCCACGGCCAGCCGGCGCAACCAACAACCTTCGGCCACTACCTCTCTGCGGCCATCGAAGTGCTGATCCGCGACGCGGAGCGGCTTGCCGAGGCGCGGCGCGTGGTCGACCTGTCGCCGATGGGCGCCGCCGCGATCACCACCAGCGGCTTCCCGCTCAACCGGCCG
Organism: uncultured Alphaproteobacteria bacterium; assembly: GCA_963798195.1. Lineage (GTDB taxonomy): Bacteria > Pseudomonadota > Alphaproteobacteria > Rhizobiales > Kaistiaceae > CAVSRC01. Next base: position 363,150 of record CAWCSF010000005.1, read on the forward strand.
CGCGTCGCCGAACTTCTCGGCTTCGCCGGACCGACCCTGAACTCCTACGGCTCGATTGCCACCGTCGACTACATCACCGCGACCTATTCGGCGATCGAGCTGATCTTCCTGCATCTCGGCCGCCCGATTCAGGACCTGCAGGTGTGGACCAGCTTTGAGGTTGGCCAGATCCACGTACCCAACGCCTTCGTGCAGATCTCCTCGATCATGCCGCAGAAGCGCAATCCGGTGCCGATCGAGCATCTGCGCCATCTGTCGTCGCAGACCATGGCGCGCGCCCATTCCATGCTGGAGATCGTGCACAACACGCCCTTCACGGACATGAACGACAGCGAGGGCGAGACCCAGGTGATGGGCTTCGAGGCCTTCGCCTCGGCCGCCCGGGTTCTCGACCTGCTGACCGCCCTGCTGCCGGCTTTGAAAGTCGACCCGGAGCGCGTCGCCGAGAACATTCGCCGAAGCTGCGCCACCATCACCGAGCTGGCCGACAGCCTCGTGCGCATCGAGGGCCTCTCCTTCCGGCAGGCGCACGAGATCGCCGCGAAGGTCGCAAAATCGGTAGTGGCGGCAAAGGGTGCGCTCGAAACGGACGGTTTTGCGCCGTTCCAGGCGGCTTTCCGGGAAACCGCTGGCCGCGCCAGCAAGGTCGACCCGGACAAATTCGCCGAGATCGTGTCGCCCGAGCATTTCATCGCCGTCCGCGACCGGCCGGGCGGTCCGGCTCCGCGCGCGCTCGGCGAAGCGCTCGACACCTACCGCATGCACGCGAAGGCGCTCGCCGACGCCGCCGATGCCGGCGCGAAACGCGAGGCCATCGCCGCCAAACTGCTCGCCGACAAATTCCGGATGCTGATCGAGGGGGCCTGATGGCCAGGATCGAACTCAATGACGTCGTGAAGCGCTACGGCAAGGTCGAGGTCGTCCACGGCATCAACCTCACCGTTACCGACGGCGAATTCGTCGTCCTCGTCGGGCCGTCCGGCTGCGGCAAGTCGACGACGCTGCGCATGGTGGCGGGGCTGGAAGAGTTGAACGAGGGGACGATTTCGATCGACGGGCGGGTGGTCAATCAGGTCGAGCCCAAGGACCGCAACATCGCCATGGTCTTCCAGAACTACGCCATCTATCCGCACATGACGGTGGCGAAGAACATCGGCTTCGGGCTCTACACGTCGAAACTTTCGCCGGAAGACAAGCAGGCGCGTATCCGCGAGGCGGCGCAGATGCTGGGGCTGGAAGACCTGCTCGACCGGCGGCCGTCGGAGCTTTCCGGCGGCCAGCGCCAGCGCGTCGCCATCGGCCGCGCCATGGTGCGCCAGCCCAAGGTTTTCCTGTTCGACGAGCCGCTCTCCAATCTCGATGCCCAGCTCCGCACCCAGATGCGCGTCGAGATCAAGAAGCTGCATCAGCGGCTCGGCACCACGATCATCTTCGTCACCCACGATCAGGTCGAGGCCATGACCATGGCCGACCGCATCGTGGTCATGCGCGACGGCAACATCCTCCAGGCCGGCTCGCCTATGGAGGTTTACGAGCGGCCGAACGACGTGTTCACGGCAGGCTTCATCGGCAGCCCGACCATGAACATCCTCAAGGGCACGCTCTCCGGCGACGGCGCCGCGCGCACGATCACGTTTGCCACGCCTGGCGTGACCGCAGGCGCCGGCACCGAGGTGCTTCAGCGCAGCAAGGCCCGGGAAATCCTTGTCGGCGTGCGCCCGCAGGACCTCCGGCTGACCGACGGGGCGAACGGAGAGGCCGGCTTTGCCATCGAAGGCAAGGTCAGCGTGGTCGAGCCCCTCGGCGCCGAAACCTTCGTCCACATCGAGTCGGGTTCGGAGACGCTGGTCGCAACCACCACCGGCCGCAGCGCACCCAAGGTCGGCGCGACGGTCCGGGCAACGGCGAGCGCCGACACGCTCTCCTATTTCGACGCCGCCACCGAGCGCTCGCTCTGGGCGTCGTAGGCGGGGCATTCGGCGGTCCGGGCAGGCAGTCATGGATGTCATCGTCCAGCGCGATGCCGAACAGGCGACTGCAAGCGCGGCCGATCTGATCCTCTCCGCCGTAGCCGCTAAGCCTGACAGCGTGTTCGGCCTGGCCACCGGCGCGACCATGGAGCCGCTTTACGCGCGACTGGTCGCGGCCCCGGCTTCCACCTTCTCCCGGTGCCGCTTCTTCAGCCTCGACGAATATGTCGGCCTGTCTCCGAACGACCCGCATTCATTCCATGCGTACCTGGAGACACGCTTCTTCCGGCCGGCAGGAATCTCACCGGAGCAGGTGACGCTCATCCGCGGCAATGCCGACGATCCCGCCGCCGAGGCCCGCCGCTACGAAGCGGCGGTCGCGGCACAGCCGATCGACCTCCAGCTTCTCGGCCTCGGCCACAACGGCCACATCGGTTTCAACGAGCCGCCATCCGAAGCCGACACGCGCACGCGCGTCATCGACCTGACGAAATCGACCATCGCCGAGAATGCCTATGCGTTTGGAGATGAAGCACACGTGCCGCGACAGGCGATCACCATGGGCATCGGGACCATCCTCGATGCGCGCCGCATCGTCCTGATCGCCACGGGCTCAGGCAAGAAAGACGCCGTGCGCGGGATGCTGAAGGGACCGGTCCAGCCGACGTGCCCGGCATCCGCGCTCCAGCGCCATCCCAACGTTACCGTGATCCTCGATCGCTCTGCCGCCGGCGAGGTTGCCTAGGCGCCGAGGTGCTTCTCGATCTGGTCGATCGGCAGCATGACGTAGTCCTTGTCGATCTCGCTGTGGATGAGACCGCTGACGGCACCGGAAAGGTGCGGACGGATCATGCCCATGGCGCGCGGCGAAGCCACCAGCACGATGCCGGGTATCTCGCCGGCCTGCGCCGCCGTATCGAGCTTGTCCGCCAGCGCCTTCAGGAAATCGGCCTCGCCCTGATCGTGCCAGTCGGTCTGGCCGACCGCGCTGCGGCTATTGCCGACCGACTGATGCGAGCGGCCCGGACGTTCCGTGCCCTGCTCGTGGGTCGCCGGGTTCTCGTCCTCCTTGCGCTCGCGCACGACGAGGTTGACGAGTTCGGCATCGCCCTTGTTCTCAAGGATAAGCCATTTGCGGCCGTCGCAGACGACGACCCAGTCGGAGGGGGAGATTTTTGTTTTGCTCATGTCTTTGACGTGGGGTGTGGGACTGCGTTCGGCAAGCCGGTTTCGGCGGTGCCGCACCAGCCCAACGCCGCAGCGCCCTAGCCGTTCCCGGATTCGTCGCCGATGTCCGCCGTTCGCAGCCGGAGCGCATTGCCGATGACGCTGACGGACGACAACGCCATGGCGCCCGCGGCGATGACCGGCGAGAGCAGCAGGCCGAAGACGGGATAGAGCACGCCCGCCGCGATCGGCACCCCTGCCGAATTGTAGATGAACGCAAAGAACAGGTTCTGGCGGATGTTGCGCATGGTCGCCTGGCTGAGCTTGCGCGCCCTGAGGATGCCCATGAGGTCGCCCTTGAGCAGCGTGACGCCGGCGCTTTCGATGGCGACGTCCGTGCCCGTCCCCATCGCAATGCCGATGTCGGCGGCAGCGAGTGCCGGCGCGTCGTTGACGCCGTCGCCGGCCATGGCGACCACGCGGCCTTCCTTGCGCAGCCGCTCCACAACTTCGCTCTTGCGATCCGGCAAAACGCCGGCTTCGACCTCATCGATGCCGAGACTGCGCGCGACCGCCTCCGCCGTTGTACGATTGTCGCCGGTCAGCATGACGATGCGGATGCCTTCCGCGTGCAGGCCGGCAAGCGCTTTCGCCGTCGTCGCCTTCACCGGATCGGCGATCGCGATGACGCCCGCCGGCTTGCCGTCGATGGCGACGAAAACCGCGGTCGCGCCATCGGCGCGCCGCCGTTCGGCTTCAGCTTCCAGACCGTCGGTCGAAATCTTCAGCTCGTTGAAGAACGTGGCATTGCCGATATGTACGCGCTTGCGCTCGACCATGCCCATCGCGCCCTTGCCGCTCGGCGCGTCGAAGCCCATCACCTTCGCCGTCGCGATGCCGCGCTCATCCGCCGCCGCGACGATGGCTTCCGCGAGCGGATGCTCGCTGGCCTTCTCGACGCTCGCCGCGAACTTCAGGATCGTCGCCTCGTCATGGCCCTCGGCCGGGACGACCGCGACGACCTTCGGCTTGCCTTCGGTCAGGGTGCCGGTCTTGTCGATCACCAGCGTGTCGACCTTCTCCATGCGCTCCAGCGCCGAAGCATGCTTGATGAGCACGCCGGCGCTGGCGCCACGCCCGACGCCGACCATGATCGACATCGGCGTGGCGAGGCCGAGCGCACACGGGCAGGCGATGATCAGCACGCTGACCGCCGCGACCAGACCGAAGGCAAGCCGTGGCTCCGGGCCCCACATGGCCCAGGCGGCGAACGCCAGCACCGCCACGAAGATGACCAGCGGCACGAACCAGCCGGCGACCTGATCGGCGAGGCGCTGGATCGGCGCGCGGCTGCGCTGCGCGTCGGCCACCATCTGCACGATGCGGGCAAGAAGCGTATCGCGGCCGATCTTCTCGGCCTCCATGACCAGCGCGCCGGAGCGGTTGATGGTGCCGCCGATCAGCTTGTCGCCGGTCTCCTTGCTCACCGGCATGGACTCGCCGGTGACCATCGCCTCGTCCAGCGACGAGTGGCCTTCGACCACGACGCCATCGACCGGCACCTTCTCGCCCGGGCGCACCCGCAGCCGGTCGCCGACGACGATGGCTTCGAGTGCGATCTCCTCCTCCGTCCCGTCCGGCTGCATGCGGCGCGCCGTCTTTGGCGCGAGGTCGAGCAGCGCCCGGATCGCGCCGGAGGTCTGTTCGCGCGCGCGGAGCTCCAGCACCTGTCCAAGCAGGACCAGCACCGTGATGACGGCGGCGGCCTCGAAATAGACCGCGACCGAGCCGCCCATGCCGCGGAACGCATCCGGGAAGATGCCCGGCGCGAACGTCGCAACGACGCTGTAGACCCATGCCACGCCGGTGCCGAGCGCAATCAGCGTGAACATGTTGAGATTGCGCGTCACCAGCGACTGCGCGCCGCGCACAAAGAACGGCCACCCCGCCCACAGCACCACAGGCGTCGCCAACACGAACTGCACCCAGTTCGATACTTGCGGGCTGATGAAGCCGTGAATGTCGAACAGATGCCCGCTCATCTCGAGCAGGAAGACCGGCAGGGCGAGCGCCAGCCCGATCCAGAACCGCCGCGTCATGTCGACCAGTTCGGGGTTGGGGCCGCCGTCGGCGGTCACCATCACCGGCTCCAGCGCCATGCCGCAGATCGGACAGGCGCCCGGCCCGACCTGACGAATCTCCGGGTGCATCGGACAGGTGTAGGTCGTGCCTTCCGGCACCGGCTCGGCCGCCACCTCCTCGGGACTCAGGTATTTCTGCGGATTGGAGACGAACCGCTCGCGGCAGCCATTGGAGCAGAAGTGGTAGGTGTGCCCCTTGTAGTCGGCGCGATGCTTCGATGTGTGCGGATCGACATCCATGCCGCACACCGGGTCCTTGACGAGTTCGGCATGCGCCGCCCCGCTCCCGTGGGAGTGCCCGTGATGATCGTGCGCATGTCCGTGATCGTGATCGTGCCGGTGATTGTCCATGAATTCCGCCGTTCTCATCACCCCCAGGGGGTATCTGCATGGCTTGACGGATATACCCCCACTGGGTATGTAGTCAACCCATGCAAAACGATACAAAAGATGCCGTCCTGAAACGTCTGAGCCGCATCGAGGGCCAGATCCGCGGGCTCGCCGGCATGGTCCGCGACGACCGCTACTGCATCGACGTCGTCACCCAGATTTCCGCCGTCCGCGCCGCGCTCCGCCGCGCCGAGGACGAAATCCTGCGCGACCATGTCGCCCATTGCGTCGAGCACGCCATCGCCAGCGGCGACAAGAACGACCAGCGCCAGAAAGTCGCTGAGATCATGGATGTGCTCGGCCGCGCCGAGCGCTAGATTGCGCCGCCGACGGCCGCCCCACGGATGCCGGAATCGGCGCCGATCACGCGGGCGACTCTGACGAAAGGCCAAGCGGCACATGAGCAAGCTCTCCGGAAGCGACTTCCTCACGCCCGTCGCGATCATCGTGGCCGGCGCCATGATCTCCGGTGCGATCGTTTGGACCGCGCAGCAGGCGCAGCAGTCGGTCGCCTACGCGCCGCCGGCGGCAACGCAGCCGGGCCAGTCGGCGGAACCGCCAGCGCCACCAGCCGATATCGCCCAGGTGAATCTCGACGGCGCCGCCTTCATCGGCGACGCCAATGCACCGGTCGCGATGGCCTACTGGTTCGACTACCAGTGCCCCTTCTGCAAGCAGGAGGAGGAGACCGTCTTTCCGCAGCTCATCAAGGACTACGTCGACACCGGCAAGCTCCGCATCGTCTTCAAGGATTTCGCGTTTCTCGGTCCGGACTCGCAGGCGGCGAGCTTCGCCGCGCGTGCGGTCTGGGAAGTCGCGCCCGACAAGTTCCGCGCATGGCACAAGGCCATGTTCGACAAGCAGGACGAGGAGAACGGCGGCTGGGGCAACAAGGCGGATATCCTCGCCCTCACCCGCACGATCGACGGCATCGACGCGGCGAAGGTCGAAGAGCTGATGGACAGCCGCGCCAGCGATTACACCAACGCCATGCAGGCCGACGCCAACGAAGGCTATGCGCAGGGCGTTGGCGGCACGCCCTCTTTCCTCATCGGCAAGGAGATGATCGTCGGCGCACAACCCTACGAGCGGCTGAAGACCGCCATCGAAACGGTGCTCGCATCGGGCTGAGTGTCTGTCAGGCCGCGCGATAGCAGGAGGAAAGGCCCGATGACAAGCCGCATGCGCGTGGCGATGGTGGGCGCCGGCATCGCCGAGCGGCATCTGCGCGCCTACGAGCGCCTGCCCGACTATGTACACGGTGCCGGTCCTTTGCTCCCTGCCCGACGTTCGTGCCGCACCCCTCTGCGAGAAATACGGCATCCAGGAATATACTCAGGATTTCGCCAGCCTCCTGACCCGCGACGACATCGACATCGTCGACATCGCCACGCCGCCCAGCACGCACTTCGAACTGTCGAAGCGTGCGATCGAAGCCGGCAAGCACGTCATCTGCGAGAAGCCGCTGTTCGGTTCGATCGCCGAGGTCGATGCCATGGAGACGATCGTCGCCCGCAGCGGCAAGCTGCTCATGCCGATCTTCCAGTACCGCTATGGCGCCGGCCTCCAGAAGCTGAAGCTGCTGATCGCGCGCGGCCTTACGGGCACACCGTTCCTGACCACCATCGAGACCCATTGGTGGCGCGGCCCCGACTACTACGATGTCGCCTGGCGCGGGAAATGGGCGACCGAGCTTGGCGGTGGGTTGCTCGGCCACGCCATCCACGCCCATGACATGCTGAACTACGTCCACGGGCCGTCCAGCGAGGTCTTCGCCTATGGCGCCACGCTGGTGAACCGGATCGAGGTCGAGGACACCATGGCGCTCGCCGTCAGGATGGCCAACGGATCGCTCGCCAGCCTGTCGATGACACTGGGTTCGCGGAAGGAAATCTCGCGCCTGCGCTTCTGCTTCCGCGATCTTGTCGCGGAGAGCATCCTCGAGCCCTACACCATGGGCCGCGATCCCTGGACCTTCATTGCCGGCACCGAAGCACACCAGCGGCGGATCGACGAGACGCTCGCCGAATACGTGCCGACCACCGACGGATGGACGCGGCAATTCGAACTGTTCCACGGCGCCGTCATGCAGAAGAAGCCGCCGCCGGTGACTCTGCAGGACGCGCGGAGTTCGCTGGAACTGGTCACCGCCGCCTACTATTCCACCCGCACCGGCGCGCCGACCGGCCTGCCGATCCGCCCCGACCATCCGCTTTACCGGTCGTGGCTGCCGGACGCGTCAGGTTCGATCGAAACCGCGGCCCCGTAGCGCCGCGACTGCGAGCACTAGAGTTTCCCGGCATTCTTCGCCAATGTGCGCGCCCGGGGACGGCATCACGCCCCCTGAGGGGGGAGCGACACATGAAGATTTCCAAGATCACGCCGTGGCTGGTGAAGGCCGAAGGCACCTACTGGGGCGAGTTCTTCTTCGTCGAGGTGAACACGGACGAAGGGGTCACCGGCTGGGGCGAAATCACCACCACGACCAAGACCGCCAACCGCGCGGTCGCCGGCATCATTCGGCAGGTGAACGCGATTCTCGTCGGCCAGGAGGCGAAGAATATCGAGCGGATTTGGCACAAGCTGTTCCGCTCCTTCACCTACATGGGCAGCCGTGGCGCGGCGACCCAGTGCATCAGCGCCATCGACATCGCGCTCTGGGACATTCGCGGCAAGGTGCTCGGCGTTCCGATCTACGAACTTCTCGGCGGCGCGGTGCGCGACGACATCTCGCTCTACGCCCACCCCGACCAGTCGCGCTTCAAGACGCGCGAGGGCGTCGTCGCCGAAATTCGCGCGATGGTCGATTCCGGTCATTCCGCATTCAAGTTCGACCCCTTCCCGCATCTCGGCGGCGAGAACGTCGACAATGATGGCTACCTGAACGGCGAGATGAGCAAGAAGGGCGAGCGCATGGCGGCCGAACTGACCGCGCTCATTCGCGAGACGGCGGGACCAGACGTCGAACTGCTCATCGACGCCCATGGGCGCTTCAATATTCCGACCGCCATCCGCCTCTGCCGCACGCTGGAAGACGCCGGCGACATCGACTGGTTCGAGGAGCCCTGCCCGCCGGAGAGCTATCATGCGCTCCGCCAGGTGCGGGACAAGGTGAGCGCCGCAATATCGGTTGGCGAGCGCCTGCACACGCGCTGGGAGTTCGTGCCGATCCTCGAGAACGAGCTTGCCGACTACATCATGCCGGACGTCACCTGGACCGGCGGCATCAGCGAACTGAAGAAGATCGCGACGCTGGCCGAATCCTACTACGTGCCGATCTCGCCCCATGACGCCAGCGGACCGATCAATGTCGTCGCCGGTGCGCAGGTGATGATGACCGTGCCGAATTTCTACCGCCTCGAAACCGCGCACTACGACCTCAGCAACTACAACGCGTTCATCACCGAGCCGCTGGATAACAGCGGCGGCAGCCTGAAGGTGCCCACAGGCCCAGGCCTCGGCATCGAGATGAACATGGATTTCATGCGCGCCAATGTGCTCGACGGCATCGGCGGCAAGTAGACGCTGAATTTCACCGCCCGGAGCTGGAACCGGGCGGTGCACGGGAGGAGTCCAGTATTGGCCGACACCATTCTTGCCATCGATCAGGGCACGACCTCGTCGCGCGCCATCGTCTTCGATCGCCGTCTGCGCATGGCCGGCAGCGCGCAGAAGGAATTCCCACAGTATTTCCCGAAGCCCGGCTGGGTCGAGCACGATCCGGAGGAGATCTGGCGCTCGGTCGTCGCCACCTGTCGCGCCGCGATCCGCAACGCCCGCGTCAAGCCAACCGACGTCGCCGCCATAGGCATCACCAACCAGCGCGAGACGGTCGTCATCTGGGACCGCAAAACCGGCAAGCCGATCCACCGCGCCATCGTCTGGCAGGACCGCCGCACCGCCGACCGCTGCGCCGCGCTTCGCGCCTCCGGTGACGAGCCGGACGTCACGGCGATCAGCGGCCTGCTGCTCGACCCGTATTTCTCCGGCACCAAGGTCGGCTGGCTGCTCGATAACGTGAAGGGCGCCCGCGCCCGGGCCGAGCGCGGCGAACTCTGCTTCGGCACGATCGACTCGTACCTGATCTGGCGGCTGACCGGCGGCGCAGCCCATGTGACCGACGCCACCAACGCCGCGCGCACGCTGCTCTATGACATCCACAAGGGCGAGTGGAGCGACGCGCTGCTGAAGCTCTTCGGCGTGCCGCGCGCCATGCTGCCCACCGTGCTGGATTGCGCCGCCGATTTCGGCGTCACCGACAGCAAGGTACTCGGCGCCGCCATCCCGATTCTCGGCGTTGCCGGCGACCAGCAGGCCGCGACCATCGGCCAGGCGTGCTTCAGGCCCGGCATGCTGAAATCGACTTACGGCACCGGCTGCTTCGCGCTGCTCAACACCGGCGACGAGGCGATCCGCTCCAGCAACCGGCTGCTCACCACCATCGCCTACCAGTTCGACGGCAAGCGCACCTATGCGCTGGAGGGCTCGATCTTCATCGCGGGCGCGGCGGTCCAGTGGCTGCGCGACGGGCTGAAGCTCATCAGGCGCGCCGGAGACACGGCAAAGCTGGCGGCCAAATCCGATCCCCAGCAGGCGGTCTATCTCGTGCCCGCATTCGCCGGCCTCGGAGCGCCCCACTGGGATCCGAACGCCCGTGGCGCAATTTACGGCATCTCCCGTGGCACGACCGGGGCTGAGTTTGCCCGCGCCGCACTGGAATTCGTCTGCTACCAGACGCGCGACCTTCTGGAAGCCATGCGCGGCGACTGGCCGGCGGGCAAAGGCAAGCGCACGGTGCTCCGCGTCGATGGCGGCATGGTCGCTTCCGATTGGACCATGCAGTTCCTCGCCGACATCCTGAAAGCGCCGGTGGACCGGCCGAAGGTGCTGGAGACGACGGCGCTCGGCGCGGCCTACCTCGCCGGCCTGCGTGCCGGGCTCTACCCGTCGCCGGCCGCTTTCGCCAAAACGTGGGCGCTCGATCGCCGCTTTACGCCGCATATGAAGGAAGCCGTGCGCACGGCGAAATACGCCGGCTGGCGCGACGCCGTGGGCCGCACCCTCAGCCGCTAGCGGGCGTTGACCTCTGCGAGCTTCCGGTACATGCCGGCGTTGCGGGAACCAGCGGGTTCGTCAGATGTTGCCCAATGGAACCTTGGCAGCAGGCTGATTCCGGGGTGGCTGTCGTGGTTCCTGCAGCCATCAAACAAAACCGCGGGGGAAGACCCAAAACGTGGCCGCTTCCAATTCCCCGAAGATCGTCATCTACGCGGCGCTCGCCGGAAACCTGCTGATCGCCCTCACCAAGTTCGGAGCAGCGGCGATTACGGGCAGTTCGGCGATGCTGAGCGAGGGCGTGCACTCTCTCGTCGATACGGGCAATCAAGCCCTCCTTCTTTACGGTATCCACCGCGCGGCCCGGCCGGCCGACGAAGAGCATCCGCTCGGCTATGGCCGCGAGATCTATTTCTGGAGCTTCATCGTTGCGCTGCTGATCTTCTCCCTCGGCGCCGGCATATCGTTCTACGAAGGCATCACCCATATCCAGCATCCCGTATCCATCACCAACCCATCGGTGAACTACATCGTGCTGGGGATTTCAGCCGTCTTCGAGGGCGTGACATGGTTCATCGCCTTCCGCGAATTCGAGCACCAGCGCGGCTCGCTCAACCATTTCGAGGCGGTGACGCGCAGCAAGGACCCGACCACCTTCATCGTGCTGTTCGAGGACTCAGCCGCGCTGCTCGGGATCGCCATCGCCTTTATCGGCACCTTCGCGGCAGAGCAGCTGGAGATGCCCATCTTCGACGGGATCGCCTCCATCGGTATCGGCTGCGTGCTTGGCGTTACGGCAATCTTCCTGGCGCGCGAGAGCAAGAGCCTGCTGATCGGCGAGCCGGCGCGAAAACGTGTCCGCGATTCGATCTTCGCGCTCGCCCGCGCCCAGCAAGGCATCGACGGCGCGTCGAGCCTCGTCACGGTTCACCTCGCGCCAAACCAGATCGTCGCGGCGCTGGAGCTCGATTTCGACAACAGCCTCTCGGCCGGCGACGTCGAGCGGATCGTCGACACGCTTGAGCAGCGCATCCGGGCAGAGCAGCCGGATATCGTCGCGATCTTCATCAAGCCGAAGAGCGCGACGCCGGCCCCCGCCGCCTGAACCTCAGCCGAGCTTCGATCCTTTGGCGAACAGATAGATCGAATAGAGCGACGTCGTTCCGCAGATGAACAAGCGATTCAGCTTCGGGCCGCCGAAGGTGACGTTGGCGACCATCTCCGGAATGAGAATCTTGCCGATCAGCGCGCCGCTCCTGGTGATGCAGTGGACGCCCTCGGCCGTGCTGGTCCATATGCGGTGCTCGCTGTCGATGCGAAAGCCGTCGAACAGGCCACTGGTCGATTCGGCGAAGACTTCGCCGCCGGTAAGCTTCTTGCCGTCCACCTTGAAGCGGCGGATGTGCCTCGGCCCATTTTCCACGTGTGTCGCTCCGGTGTCGGCGACATAGAGCAACTTCTCGTCCGGCGAAAAGGCCAGCCCGTTCGGTCGCACCATGTCGCTGATCACGCGATCCACGCGGCCGCTCTTCGGATCGACGCGGTATACATGGCAGCCGCCGATCTCCTGCCTGGCCTTGTCGCCCTCGTAGTCGGCGTCGATGCCGTAGGCCGGATCGGTGAACCAGATCGAATCGTCGGACTTGACCACCACGTCGTTCGGCGAATTGAGACGCTTGCCCTGCCACTTTTCGGCAATCACGGTGATCGACCCGTCGATCTCTGTGCGGGACACCCGGCGCGCCTGGTGCTCACAGGTAACAAGCCGGCCCTGGTTGTCGACGGTGTTTCCGTTGGAATTGTTGGAGCGGTCGCGGAACACGGAAACATGCCCGGACGGCTCGTCGTAGCGCATCATGCGGTTGTTCGGTATGTCCGACCAGATCAGGTAGCGCCCGGCGGCGAACCACGCCGGCCCCTCCGACCAGCGCGCGCCGGTCCATAGCCGCTCTACCCGCACATGCCCCGCGAAACAGGCCCGAAATTTCGGATCGACAACCTCGACAGCCGTCCCCTCGACTTCCCCGTACCACATGCTTTTTCTTTCCCCCTGGACTGGCGTGGGCGACACTAGCGGTGCTCATGAGCCAAGATCAACAGATGCAATGGCCCCGAGAATTCTGATTCATATAGCGCGCCTCCGCTGCCACCAATCGTAGCTGCTGCGCCATGTTTCAAATGATCCGTTCGGAAGCCGCCTTTATCGTCACAGCGGCGTCTGCCGCGATCCTTTACACGGTGGGTAAGGATTGGCTGTACGACCTTGGCAACCCGCTCGTCTTCGGCGGTCTGTTTATCTGGCTCTTCGGCACCATGCTGTGGAGTTCTTTCGCCGCCGTCCGCCATGCCGACAGTCTTGCCGAGTTGCTGGGCGAGCCGCTTGGCACCCTGATTCTGACGATTTCGGTGATCAGCATCGAGGTCTCGGTGATCGCGGCGGTGATGCTGAACGCCGGGCCCAACCCCACGCTCGCCCGCGACACCATGCTCGCCGTCCTTATCATCGTGCTCAACGGCATGGTCGGACTGTCCCTGCTCGTCGGCGGCCTTCGCCACCGCGAGCAGACCTACAACCTCCAGGGCGCACGCTCCTACCTCAGCGTCCTCATCACTCTCGCCACCCTGTCGCTCATCCTGCCCCGCTTCACGACGTCAACCTCCGAGGCCACGCTGACGATAACGCAGGGGCTGCTCTTCGCCGGCATCACCGTCCTGCTCTACGGCACGTTCCTCGCGATGCAGACCGTGAGCCACCGCGAATATTTCGTCGTCCCCTCCGAGAGTAGCGGCACGGCCGGCCACGGTGCGCATACCGGCGGGCACGAACACGGCAGCCTGAAACCCCGTTCGGTGACGTATCACGGCATCTTTCTGCTGCTTACGCTGATCCCGATCGTACTGCTGTCGAAGAAGCTCGCGGTCGTCGTCGACTACGGCACCGACGCGCTCGGCCTGCCCGTCGCGCTCGGCGGCGTTGTCATCGCCATCCTCGTGCTCTCGCCGGAGGGACTCGCCGCCTTTGAGGCAGCCGTCGCCAACCATCTCCAGAGGGCAGTGAACATCTGCCTGGGATCGGCGCTGGCCACCATCAGCCTGACCGTGCCTGCCGTCGTCGTCATTGGCATCGTAACGGGGACCCAGGTCGAACTCGGCCTCGACTCGAGCGAGATGGTGCTGCTGCTTCTGACGCTGATCGTCAGCACGCTGACCTTCGGCGCGGTGCGCACCAACATGCTCCAGGGCGCGGTGCACCTGGTGATATTCGTCGTATACCTGATCCTGATCTTCCAGCCCTGACGCCGGCCTGCCGTCAGTGGCGGAACGACCCCGACGGCATCGGTGCCGGCGCCATCAGCGCGCGCTCCGCCGGCGTGATGGCTTCCTCGTCGAGCACCTTGCCCCACTTTGTGCGGCTGGCCATTTCCTGCCGGTTGGCGTTCGACAGGAACGGCCCGGAATTGCCGGGCTCCCAGCCGCCTCCGAGCGCCTTGTAGATGGCGATCAGGTTCGTCACCACCGAGGCGCGCACCTGCGCCAGCCGCTGCTCGGTGTGCAACACGGCCAACTCCGTGTTCAGGATGCGCGAGTAGTCGGCCGTGCCTTCCTGGTACTGCGCGCCGGCGATCTTCGCGGCCTTTTTCGCCGCCTCCGTCGCACGCGCAAGGTAGATCGACTGCTCCTTCGCCTTGAGGAAGGCGACGAGTGCATCCTGCACTTCCTTGTAGGCCTTCAGCACGGTCTGCTGGTAGTCGACGATCGCCGCCTGGTAACGCGCGTCCTGCACCCGCACATTGTTCTGGATGCGGCCGTAGTTCAGGAAATTCCAGGTGATGCCGGGGTTGATCAGCCCGGTGAGGGCGGCACTGCTGAACAGTGATGCGAAATCCGACGCCTTGAAGCCGATCTGGCCGGTGATGCCGAACTGCGGGTAGAGATCCGCCTCCGCGATGCCGATCTGGGCGGCCTGCGCCGCGGCGCGCATTTCCGCCGCGCGAATGTCCGGGCGGCGGCGCAGGAGATCCGCCGGGATGCCGACGCCGATCTTGGCCGGCACCGACGGCAGGGCCCGCGGCCGCCTGACAGCCGCGTCGATGTCGCCCGCCGGCACGCCGAGAAGCACCGCAAGCGCGTTCTGCGCCTTCGCCAGATCGGCCTGAAGCGCCGGTATCTCGGCCTTGGTGGTGTTGAGGAGGGCTGTCGCCTCCTGCACATCGAGATCGGTCGTCACGCCGTCCTTGAAGCGCACGTCGGTAATCCGCAGGCTTTCGGTCTGCGTTTTCACGTTGGAACGGGCAAGCGCGATTTCCGTCTGCAACTCGCGGATCGTGACGTAGGCCGTCGCAACGTCGCCGACCAGCGTCACACGGACGTCGTCATAGTTCGCGACCTGCGCCACGACGTTGGCAGATGCCGCCTGGATGCCGCGGCGCACCTGGCCCCAGATGTCGAGCTCCCAGCTCGCGTCGAAGCCGGTCGACCATGTGTCGAAGGTCGGATTGAAACCCGGGTCGAGCTTGGCGACTTCCTTGGTCAGCCCGACGCTCTTGGAGACCCGCTCGCGCTCGTAGCCGAAGCCAAACTTCTGGCTCTGCGGAAAACGGTCGCCGAGCACGATGCCGAGTTGCGCCCGCGCCTCGAAAATGCGGATGGCGGCAATTTGCAGCGTCAGGTTCTGCGCGAAGGCCATGTCCACGAGGTAGTCGAGGACCGGATCGTTGAGCCGCTTCCACCATGCCACGGCCGGCTGGGTTCGCTGGCTCACCGAAGGACTTGCCGCATCCGTCCAGGCAACCTTCTCCGGCGCCCAGGGCGTGAAGAAATCGGGGCCGACCAGCGCACAGCCGCTGACCAGTGACCCGGCAAAAACAGGCAATACGCAACGGCTGGCAGCCGCAAACACGCCGGTTTTCATTGTACTCGCCTCCCCCGTCGGCCGCTGCCACGGCCAACTAACCTGCACAAAACTCTAGCACGCGAATTCGGTCTGGCTGTCTCCGTTGCGCCACGCTCAAAGATCGAGCGGGAAAAGGAAGTTAGCGAAACTGTAAAGGCGGATGTTGATCCGCCTGAGTAGTTCGAATGCGCTGCTTCTGCCGGGGTAGATCGCGATCGCGCCATGCGCCCCGGCGGGCAGGAAGGCACCCGGATCGTCGAAGCTCACCTGCACGGCGAACTTGCCCTGGAATTTGGGCAGGACGAAATCCGGCAAGCGGCCGGAGGGAACGTACTGGCCCTGCCCGGTCGCCCACCAGATCGACTCGACCTTGCCGGTCAGGATCTTTCCCGGCTCGATGTCGAGCGCAACATCGACCGGCTGGCCTGGCGCCACGAACTTGATGTGCTCCTGGAAGAACGCCCCCAGCATGTACGGGCTTTCGTCGGTAACGAACGCCGCGATCGCACCGATGCGGAAATCGCCGACGACCAGCCCGGGATGCGCCTGTTGCGAGACGATGTAGCCGTCCGCCGGCGCCACGATCGTCGTCTGGTCGAGGTAGTATTGTGCCTCCGCCAGTTGCGCCTGCGCCTGCGCAACCGTCGTGTTGACGCCGTCTATGCTGCTGTCCTTGGCAAGTTGTGCCTTGCGCAGGGTCGCCTGCGCGGCGCCGACCGCGGCTGTGTCCGCCTCGACCTCGGCGTTCCACTTGTCGACGTCTTCCTGGCGGGCGCCGCCCTGCGTCGAGAGGTTGGTGAACCGCTTCTGCTGCGATTTGGCGTACGCAAGCTGTGCGTTCGCCTGCGTGAGCTGATCGTTTGCCGCGTCCACGTCGGCATCGAGGATCTGGAGGTTCTGATTGGCGGCAGCCAGCTGCGCCTTCGCCTGGGTGAGCTTCGTGTCGTAGATCGTCGTGTCGAACTTGTAGAGCGGCGTGCCCTTCTTCACCGGCTGGTTCGGCTGCACCAGAACCTCGGTCAGGAGCGTCGGTCCTTCCAGCCGCGGCACGATCTGGATCGTGTTGCGGATCAGGTGCGCGTCGATTGTGTAGGGCGCATTGAAGCGCATCCCGATCATGAAGATGAGCAGGAGATGGAAGCCGATCCAGAACGAGACCACGCCCCAGACGATGTTGAACTTCAGCCACTTGAACTTGAAGAACACCAGCCAGATGGCGATGACATAGAAGACCGTGATGGTGAGCGCCATGCCCATCGCGCTACGTCTCCCCTATGCCTGCGGAGCAGGGTCGGGCAAAGGCGGCGGCCGATCAATCTCGACCTTCGCCTTCTTCTTGTCTTCGGCGGTGAGCTTCGCGATCTCGTCGTCGATCGCCTTCTTCTCCGCGTCGGGGAAGCGGCGGATATCGATCGTCAGGGAATCGTGAAAGGCCCAGATGAACGCATGAACCCACGGGACGACCGCAAGCGCCCCGGCCCATCCCATGATCTTGACCGTTTCCGCATGCGGGTGCCGCCTCTGGATCGCGATCTTTCCTGGCAGGCCAAGAAACCAGATGACGATCGAGAAGAAGGCGATGACGGCCAGAATGAGAAAGCCGAACATCAGATAGGTATAGATGTCGATGGGGCCAGGTATCATGGCCTCATCGGGCGTGACCTCCCGGATCATGCCGCCGCACCCCTGTTCTACGCACCCGTCCGCCTTGCACCGTCGTTACTGTTGCTCCGGCGGTGCGCAGTCCATTCAAGCGCAAAGTGGGTCTGCGGGCAAATGCAACCTTCGCTCAGCCGCCACTTCGCTTCTTCTTGATCTCTTCTTGGCGAGTACGGTAGCGATCCTCGATGACTTCGATGTGCCCGAGCACGTTTTCCAGTGCCTCGTGTTTCGAGTCGTCCTGGGCTTCCTCGACCCATTGCTCCAGCTCTTCGCGCAAGGAAAACAGCACGTCGAGCCCGCCTTTGACTTCATAAAATTCCTGGTCCAGGTCGGACCGGGGCGTGCCTGCCATCTTGAAATCCCGCCTGTCTCTGTGCCCCGCGCCGGCCTGCATAGCCGGCCCCTGGCGATGATAAAACGTAAACACCTCCCGTTTCAAACAGGCATGGCGTCGCGAAACGCGTCGTGGAAACTTCAGCGCCGCTGGGTCTGTTTCCACAGGCTAAAGCAAATCGGCCGTTTGCCCGGATTGCTTATTGGCAAATCCGGGATCATGAACGAACAGCCTGTGTTCACTTCAAGCAACGGGGGGAGGACCGTCCCATGATGACAGTGACATACGCATTGCTGGCGGCGAGTTGCATTCTGTTGTGGCGGCGCGTGCGATGGAGTTGGACGTTGGTGATCGCGGCGCTGCTCATCGGCATCGGGGCGTTCGTCGGCGACGTGGACTTCTCGTCCAGCCTGGGTATCCAGCTGTGACCGGCGCCAGGGGGTACTCGCCGAACATCGAGCGTGTTCTGAATTTCATCGGCATGCTGGGCATGCTCGCCGTGCTGGTCGGCGGATACGTATATCAGTTTGCCTATCACGAACTGCCCTGCACGCTGTGTGAATTGCAGCGCGCCGCCATGCTTGCCGTCGCCTTCGGTGCCGCCATGAATGTCGTGTTCGGGCCCGAGCCGCGCCACTATGGCGTATGTCTCGTGTCGGCCATGTTCGGAGTCGGCATCGCCTTTCGCCAGACGCTGCTGCACATCAACCCGTACTTCGACACGGCGAGCGCGCAGCCGACCCTGCTGGCCACCGCAAACCCCGCCTTTGGTGAACCCGTCATGGGCCTCCATCTCTATGTGTGGAGCCTGGTCCTCTTCAGCGTGGTGATCCTCGCGGTTGGCATCGTCCTGCTTTTCAGGGGAAGGTCCGAGGAAGCAATGATGCAGCCGGACCGGCTCGCCCGTCTTGCCACATGGACGGCGGCGATCATCACGGTGGTCGCGATCGCTGAAGTCGCCACGACGTTCATGGAGTGCGGCTTTGCCACCTGCCCGAACGATGGCAGCTGGCAGTGGTGGCTATTCAGTTGAGATGAGGCGGCGCTGGCGAAATCATCGCCAGCGCCGTTCGGCGGGTTACGAGCCGAGCACCACGGATCGGAATTTCGCCTGCGATGCCTGCGCCATCTGATCGACTTCGTACATCTGGCTTTCCGACAGGATTTTCGCCAGCGCCGTCTGCTGCTCCGTGCGGATGTCGTCCATCTGGGATTGCAGCTTGAGAAGCGTGCCGAAGGACGGCTTCACGCCGTATTGAACGCCGAGGCTGCTGAGCACGGCCAGTCGCTGCTTGACCCCGTCCTGAAGGATCGAATCGACCTGCTTCGCCTCGTCGCCGGTGAGTTGCAGCTTGGCTTCGACCGCTGCCACATCCGCCTCCAGCAGCGACTGAAAACTGTCCTGTGCCGATGCAGGCGCGCCCGCCACGACAGCTGAAAAGATCGTCGCGACGGCCACGAATATCGCAATGCGCTTCATCTTTGGATCCTCCTCCTTGATGCCAGGCACATAACTCGACAGTCGAAGAGTGCAGGCAATCCATGACACGGGCAAGGCAGGCGCCTGACCAAATCCCTACCAGGAAAACATTGACCATGGGGCTTGAGGATATTCGCGGTTGACCCGGTCGCCTTGGCACCCGGTCGGATGTTACAATCGGCAATTAAGGCCTTATGCCGAGGGAGCGTCACGGAACGGACGCGGGGAAACATGAGCACGTCGCAGAGCTACATCGCCGATGGCCTGATCACGACCCTGAGCCGGCATTCGGTCGCGGACACGATCAGCCACATGGTCGACGTGCTCCAGTCGAAGAGCCTGGTGGTTTTCGCGCGGATCGATCATGCGGCGCACGCGGCCGAGGTCGGCGTCGTCATCCGGCCAACCGAATTGCTGATCTTCGGAGAGCCGTCCGCCTGGGCCTCGCTGATGCAGGACCAGCAGCCGGTGGGCATCAACCTGCCGATGAAGGCTCTCGCTTGGGAAGACGAAAACGGTGAGGTCTGGCTGACCTATTACGACATCACGTGGCTGGCACGACGCCACCGGCTGGGGCCGGAAGCGGAGCCCGGGGTGCGTGCGATCGCCGGCACGATGGCAACGATTGCGGTTGCCGCGACCTCCACCTGAGCGCCACCCGCCAGCCGCATCGATTGCGACGCAGCGGCCGGGCCGGCTCCGTCAAATGAGACGCCCGACCAGGCCGACCGCCTGATGTGGGCGTTCTTCGCCTGATTGTGGGGCACTACAAACCGCGCGGCCACACACCATATCCTTTGTTACAGACGCGACAGTAGCTTCGCGGTTACCATTTGAACTTAGGCTCGACGGGAGGCACGGCCGAACGAGGGAGGCCCATTGTGACCATCACCCAGGGGAGTGCACGGCGCACCGGCGCCCACAAGGCCGCGCTTCAGGCGGCAATGGTGGCCATCCGGCGCGCGCGGTTCCAGCAGAACACCTTGCGCATTAGCGCACTGGTGGACAAGCTAAGACGCGAATATCCCGGCTGTTCGGCAGCTTCGCCCGACATCAAGGCGGAAATTGCTCGGTTGGCGGAGGCTGAGAACGTTCCGGTGATGCCGGATTAGCCCTTTCGCCTGCGACCGCCGTTCCGGGAACGCCCGCGCGGGGCCGCGGGTTACGCTGTGCTGCCACAGGTAACGGGGGAACACAGCTTGCACGACATGCCTTTCGGGGCCGAACCGCGCGATGACGGCACAGTCAGATTCCGGTTGTGGGCGCCGCCGCATCCCTCTGTATCCCTCGAACTCGACGGCAGTCCCGACCTCCGGGCGATGACCCCGCTCGGCGACGGTTGGTACGAACGCATCACGACGGACGCCCGCCCCGGCTCGCGCTACCGCTTCGTCCTGCCCGACGGCCTCCACGTGCCCGACCCCGCTTCGCGGCATCAGCCCGGCGATGTCCACGGCCCAAGCGAGGTCATCGATCCCACCGCCTACCGGTGGGGCGACACTGCCTGGACCGGCCGACCCTGGCGCGAAGCCGTGATCTATGAACTCCACATCGGCGCCTTCACGCCGGAAGGCACGTTTCGCGCCGCGATTGGGAAACTCGATCATCTCGTCGCGCTTGGCGTCACCGCCATCGAGATCATGCCGATCAGCGATTTTCCCGGCCGCCGCAACTGGGGCTACGACGGCGTACTGCCCTTCGCGCCGGCGACTGCCTACGGCCGCCCGGACGACCTGAAGGCGCTCGTCGACGCCGCGCACGCGGCCGGCCTCATGGTGCTGCTCGACGTCGTCTATAACCACTTCGGTCCGGAGGGCGCCTACATCCACGCCATCGCGCCGCAGACCTTCAGCCAGAACCACAAGACCCCGTGGGGCGCGGCCATCAACACAGACGGCCCCAACTCCCGGCCGGTCCGCGAATTCTTCATCCACAACGCGCTCTACTGGATCGAGGAGTTTCACTTCGATGGGCTGCGCCTCGACGCTGTCCAGATGATCCGCGATACCGGTTCGCACCATTTCCTCGACGAACTGGCCGAAGCCGTTCGCCACAACGCGGCGCACCGGCACGTCCATCTCGTGCTGGAGAATGAGGAGAACGAGGTGTCGCTGCTCAAGCGGGACGCCAACGGCGAGCCTTCGCTCTACACCGCTCAGTGGAACGACGATGTCCACCACGTGCTGCACGTGGCGGCGACCGGCAAGTCCGAGGGCTATTATGTCGACTATACCGGCGACACCCGGAAGCTCGGCCGCGCGCTGGCTGAGGGCTTCGCATTCCAGGGCGAGATGATGCCCTATCGCGGATCGCCGCGCGGCGAGCCGAGCGCCGGCCTGCCGCCGTTGGCCTTCATCGCGTTCATCCAGAACCACGACCAGATCGGCAATCGCGCCTTCGGCGATCGTCTTTCGTCGATCGTTCCGGCCGCAACGGTGCGCGCCGTTGCGGCGGTCTACCTGCTACTCCCGCAGGTGCCGATGCTGTTCATGGGAGAAGAATGGGCGGCGGCACAGCCCTTCCCGTTTTTCTGCGACTTCGGGCCCGATCTCGCCAATTCCGTACGGGAGGGACGCCGCGCGGAATTCTCCCACTTCCCGCAATTCAGGGATCCGGCGACGCGCGAGCGCATCCCCGACCCGCTTGCGGACAGCACGTTCCTGTCGGCAAAGCTCGACTGGAATGCGCCGAACAGCGGGCCACATGCCGACTGGCTCGCGTGGTACCGGCGCGTTCTGGCAATCCGCAAGGCGGAGATCGTGCCGCTGCTGCCGGCCATTCCCCATGGCGGCCAATTTGACGTTGTGGGCAGCGGCGCCGTCACGGTGCGATGGGCCATCGCCGGGGGTCGGGCGCTGGCGCTCGCCGCCAATCTGTCGGCCGTTCCGGTCGCGGGATTCCCCGCTCCGGAGGAACGCATCCTGCTCAGCGAGGGAGCCGTCCCGGATGATGGTACGTTCGGGCCGTGGTCCGTGCGTTGGTCCATCGGGGGCGAGACAGTTTGAAACACCATGGCTAAGTCAGCACCGTCATCGACACCGCGCGCGACCTATCGCCTCCAGTTCCGCGAGGCGTTCGGCTTCGATCAGGCGGCGGCGATCGTTCCCTATCTCGCCCGGCTCGGCATCAGCCATGTCTACGCCTCGCCCTACCTGATGGCGCGGCCGGGCAGCGCCCATGGCTACGACATCGTCGACCATGATCGGCTCAACCCCGAACTCGGCGGTGAGGAAGCGTTCGCGCGGTTCGCGGCGGCGCTGCGTGAGCATGGGCTCGGCCAGATCATGGACTTCGTGCCGAACCACATGGGTGTCGGCGGCTCCGACAACCCGCTCTGGCTCGACGTGCTCGAATGGGGGCCGGACTCCGATCACGCCGGCTGGTTCGACATCGACTGGGAGCCCGACACCCGCTACCTGCACAACAAGCTGCTGGTGCCCTTCCTCGGCGACCAGTACGGCCTCGAACTCGAGCGCGGCCACCTGCAACTGAAGTGCGATTTCGACGCCGGCAGTTTCGCGGTCTGGGCCTACGACGTGCACAAGCTGCCGGTCTGCCCGCTGCACTACGATCGCATCCTCGGCAAGGCGGACCCGCAACTGGAGCACCTCGGGGACGCCTTTGCCGGCCTGCCCGGCTGGCGACCGCAGGTCAGTCGCCGCGCCGACGAACTGAAGGCGGAGATGGCGGCGCTGGTGCGCGACCAACCCGACGTGCGGGCCGCGATCGAGCAGGCCGTGGCGCGTTTCAATGGCGTCGCCGGCGATTTCGAGACATGGGGCAACCTGCACGCGCTCATCCAGGAGCAGTGCTGGCGCATTGCCCATTTCCGCGTCGCCGCCGACGACATCAACTACCGGCGCTTCTTCAACATCAACGACCTTGCCGGACTGCGCGTGGAGCTGCCGCAGGTCTTCGATCACATCCATCGCCTCGTCTTCCGCCTGCTCGGCGACGGAACGGTCTCGGGGCTGCGCATCGATCACATCGACGGACTGCTCGATCCCAAGGGCTACCTCAACCGCCTGCGCGAGAAAGCGCCGAGCCCGGATTTCTACCTCGTCGTCGAGAAGATCCTGGCGCGCCACGAGTCGCTGCGCGAGGACTGGCCGGTTCAAGGCACCACCGGGTACGACTTCACCAATCAGGTGCTCGGCCTCCTCGTCGATCCTTCAGGCGCCGAGGGCTTCACCGCCGCCTACGCCGCGTTCATCGGGGAGCACCCTGCCTTCCAGGTCATCGTCCGCCAGTCGAAGCTTCGTATCATGGAGAACGAGATGGCCGGCGAGCTGAACGTGCTCGCCCGCGATGCCTCGCGCGTGGCCCGGCAGAATCCGAAAACGGCCGACTTCACGCGCAATCTCCTGAGCCGCGCGCTGAAGGAAGTCATCGCCTCCTTCCCCGTCTACCGCACCTATATCGACACCACGGGCGCGCCGACCGACGCCGACCGGCGGGACCTCGACTGGGCGGTGGCGCAGGCCCGGCGCAACGAGCCCAGCCTCGACGCCAGCGTGTTCGATTTCGTCCACGGCCTCCTCTCCGGCGACCTTGTCGCCGAACCGCGCAGCGGCTTCAGCCGGCAGGCGGTATTCCGTTCGGCGATGAAGGCGCAGCAATACAGCGGGCCGGTGATGGCAAAGGGCCTCGAGGACACCGCCTTCTACCGCTACAACCGCTTCGTCGGCCTCAACGAGGTCGGCGGCCACCCGGAAGAATTCGGCATCAGCATCGCCGCGTTCCACCATGGCAACCGCCACCGCGCCGAACATTGGCCGCATGACATGCTGGGCACCTCCACCCACGACACCAAGCGCGGCGAGGACACGCGCGCCCGGCTGGCGGCGCTCAGCGAACTGCCCGAGGACTGGTCCCGTCAGGTTCAGGCGTGGAGCCGCCTCCTGCGCGCCCGCCGCGGCGACGTCGAGGGGACAGCGCCGCCCGATCGAAACGACGAATATCTGTTCTATCAACTGCTCGTCGGGACATGGCCGGTCGCCCTGCTGGAGGACGCGTCGGACGCGGCGGAGCGCACGGCCTATGTCGCGCGCCTCAAGGCGACGATGGTCAAGTCCATGCGCGAGGCGAAGGTGCACACGACCTGGGCCGAGCCGGATGCCGCCTACGAAGACGCGATGCTGTCCTTCGTCGACGATGCCCTCGACCCGACGCGCTCCAGCGCCTTCCTCGACAGCTTCCTGCCCCTCGCCCAGCATGTGGCGCGGCTGGGCGCGCACAACTCGCTGATACAGGCCGTCATCAAGCTGACCAGCCCCGGCGTGCCCGACATCTATCAGGGCAGCGAACTCTGGGACCTCAGCATGGTCGACCCGGACAATCGTCGCCCGGTCGACTACGCCACGCGCGAACGGCTGCTGAAAGAGGTTTCCGAGGCGCTCGCCGCCGACCGTCCCGCAGCCATGAAGCAATACGCCGAGTCCTGGCAGGACGGGCGCGTGAAGCTGGCGGCGATGGCCACCATTCTCGCCCATCGGCGCGACAACGCCGCCCTGTTCGACGCTGGCACGTATGAGGCGGTGGACGCGGACGGACCCGAGGCGGAGCAGGTCTGCGCCTTTGTCCGCAGCCACGAGAGCGGCACGGCGCTGACGGCAATCGCGCGTTTTCCGGCGCGCCGCGAAGCAAACGGCTTTGCGGCCAAGACCGTTCTCACCCTGCCGGAAGCCTTGCGATCCACGGGTTTGCGCGACCTGCTGACGGGAAAGACTTACGCGCCGGCCAAAGCCTTGAAGGCAGCAGAGGTCTTCGCGATTCTCCCGGCGGCCGTGCTGGTGCCTGCGTAGTTCTGAACCGCTCTGCCTAGACTTCCTGGCGGCCGAAGCCTTGAGCGCCGCGGACGCCTTCCGATGAGAGGAGATGCCCAAGCCCATGGACACTGCATCTGCCGTCAGCATCGAGGTTCACGCGGACCGGGTGACCGGGCCCTATCGGCCGCTGTGGAACTGGTTCGGCTATGACGAGCCGAACTTCACCTATTCCGCCAACGGCAAGAAGCTGCTGGCCGAACTGGCCGCGCTCAGCCCCGAGCCGGTGCGGGTGCGCGCCCACAACCTGCTGACCAGCGGCGACGGAACGCCGGCGCTGAAATGGGGCTCGACCAACGCCTACACGGAAGATGCCGCTGGCAACCCGGTCTACGACTGGACGATCATGGACCGGATCTTCGACGCCTATGTCGAGGCCGGGAACATTCCCTTCATCCAGGTCGGCTTCACCCCGGAGGCCCTGTCGGACGACACCGGTCCCTACCAGCACAATTTCTCGCCGGCCGACAAATACACGACGATCACCACCGGCTGGGCCGCTCCGCCGAACAACCTGAAGAAATGGAGCGACCTCGTCGAAGCCTGGGCGCGCCATCTGGCGGAGCGCTATGGCCGCGACAAAGTGATGACCTGGCCGTGGGAGGTGTGGAACGAGCCGGACGGCCACTACTGGACCGGCACGATCCCCGAATTCTGCGCCATGTATGACGCCACCGCCAAGGCGATCAAACGGGCACTGCCGGACGCGCGGGTTGGCGGCCCCCATACCTGCGGCGCATTCGGCAACGAGAAGGCGCAGACCTTCCTGCGCGGCTTCCTCAAGCACTGTGCCGAACACGACAGCCCGCTCGATTTCGTCGCCTTCCACGCCAAGGGCCGGCCGGTCGTTCACGACGGCTACGTGCGCATGGGGATCGACAAGCAGCTGAACGACATCGCCACCAACCTCGCCATCATGAACGAATTTCCGAAGTTCAAGGGCCTGCCGGCCATCCTCGGGGAATCCGATCCCGAAGGCTGCGCCGCCTGTTCGGCGCGCGTCCATCCGCAGAACGCCTATCGCAACGGCCCGCTCTACGGCGTCTATGCCATCGAGCACATCGTCCGCACCTATGAACTTTCGCGCCGCGCCGGCATCGACATCGAGGGCGCCGTCACCTGGGCATTCCTGTTCGAGGACCAGCCCTATTTCGACGGCTTCCGCGACCTCGCGACCAACGGCATCGACAAGGCCGTGCTCAACGCGTTCCGCCTGCTCGGCAAGCTCGGCGGCTCGTGGGTCGATGCGAAAAGCAGCGCTGCCCTGCCGCTCGACCAGATCATGAAGGAAAGCGTGCGCGGCGCACCGGACGTGAACGCGGTCGCGACGCGCGACGACAAGGGCGTCAGCATTCTGGTGTGGAACTACCATGACGACGATATCGCGGCCGATCCGGCCGCAAATCGCCCTTTCGGTCGGCGGACTGTCGGGCGCGAATGTCGCGCTCCGCCACTACCGCATGGACGAAGACCACAGCAACGCCTTCAAGGTGTGGAAGGCGATGGGATCGCCGCAGACGATCGCCGGCGAGGACTACAAGCGGCTCGAAGCGTCGGGCCAGCTCGCGTTGATCGAGGAGACGTCGGTCAAGGCGGCGGACGGCACGGTCAAACTCGCCTTTTCGCTGCCGCGTCAGGGCGCGTCGCTGATCCGCCTGGAATCCAGATAATCCGATCTAGACGGCGGGGGCTCAGCCCTCGCCGTCCGGTCGCCACGCGGGATCGACGCGGCCGAGATATTCCGACTTGCTCGGCTGAAGATGATCGACGCACAACTGTGCGAGAACCCAGTTGTCGCGGCCCTTCAGCATCTCGATCATCATGCGGTGATGCTCGCGCGAGATCGCAAGCGTCTCGGGAGAAGCCATCGAACGCGCGCGCACCGGCAGGGTCAGGCGCATGTAGAGTTCGATCGCCTCGACCAGATACTGGTTGCCGCAAGCGCCGAAGAGCGTCAGGTGAAACCGGTCGTTCAATTCGTGCACGCCGCGGAGATAGCCGCTGTCGACATGACGGCAGTAGGTCTCCTGGATCGCGGTGAGTTCGTCGACGAGCGCGGTCGGCGACGGCAAGGGAATCCATAAGCGCGGCCTGCCGCTGAACCAGTTCGCGCACGGCGTAGATCTGCCGCACCTCGTCGGCCGTCAGCGAGCGCACCGTCGCGCCCTTGTTGCGCTCGCGGACGATGATCCCCATCGTCTCGAGCTGCACCAGCGCCTGCCGCACGAAGTGGCGCGTGACCGGAAACCGCGCCAGAAGCATGTCTTCGGTCAATCGCGTGCCCGGCTCCAGCCGGCCGAAGATGATGTCTTCCTCCAGCGCCTTCACGATCGTGAGGTCATGGTGCTCGGGCTCGTCCCGGCTCACGACATCCGCGTCATCGAGCGTATTCACGAAGACCATCTCTCCTATTCGGCGTCCCGGCGCGCTCCGTCAGCGCGCGCCGGAATTGGCGGTGTAGATCGCCTCGACCAGTTCAAGTGTATTCAGGTTGTCCGCAAGGCCCGTTTCAAATTGCCGGCTTCCATCGAGTTCCGCAACGAAGTGGGCGATCGTGCTGGCATACGAATCCAGATAGGCCTCGTCGAGATCGAACGTCTCGGCCATGGCCTGTCGCCCGACCGCGGTCAGCTGATTGCCTTTCAGCTCGATCGTGCCGCTCGAACCGAAGATGCGCAGATGATCCGTCGGCAGGGGCGGCGCGCCGTGGACAGCGAGATTGGCCGTGACGACGACCGGAGCGCCGTTCGCACGGCGTGTGAGTACGATGGCCGCTGCGTCTTCGCCGATGATCTCGTCGTTCGAGCGCGAGAGAGACGCGGTACGCACGTCCATCTCACCAAGGAGAAAGCGCAGTGTGTCGAGGTGATGGATCAGGACCTCCGTGATCAGCAGGCGCTTCTGCGAACGCAGGAACGGCTGGCGCGCGACGGCCGGCCGCTGCCCGGATGCGTCGGGTATCATGCCACTCGACAGGAACTCCAGGTGCACCTGCCGTATGTCGCCGGCGACACCATCGCGAAGCCATTCCGCGAGCCTGCGGTAGTAGCTTCGGAAGCGCCAGTTCTCGTGCACCATGAACGGCATGCGTCCACCGACATCGCGGGCAAGGTCGCTGGCCTCGGCGAGATCGACGCCGAGGGGCTTTTGGCAGATGGTCGGCAGACCGCGTTGCGCCATCAGGCGAACCAGCGGCGCGTGAAATTCGCGCGGTGCGCAGATGTCGACGACATCCGGCAATTCCGCCGCCAGCAGCGCTTCCGCGTTCGCATAGGTCGCGGCGATGCCGAACTCGGCCGCGCGCTCGCGCGCCGCCGCCGGATTGGGGTCGGCCAGGGCGACGACCTCGGCCGACGGCGCCAGCCGCTGCCAGGCGCGCAGGTGATGCCGGCTGACCCAGCCGGCGCCGATCATGCCGACGCGAAGCCTTGCTTTCGGGGCGGCTGTCATATTTTCTGGCGTCCGATGATTTGCATGCGAACGAGCCTGGGATCGGCGGACGATTTTGTCAATAATTTGCCAATTGGTCCGCAATGGCGGCATTTCGGGGCAAGCCTGCTGGAACCAAACGCCGGACCGGCGGATTTATGAGGATTATCGACCCTGACGGGTGCGCCTCGAAGCCATGAACCATCCGCAACGGACGACCGACAGTCCAACGTATCGATCCCGTATTTATTGACAATCTGGATTAGCTGACTAGGTTTGGCGCCCCGGCGAGGCCCACCCGGCCCCTGCGCGAAATTAGGAGAATGAGGTGTCACGCGGTCTCCGTAGAAAACTGACGAGCTACGGCGATGCGCCCTTCTCCCTGTTCCTGCGAAAAGCCTTCATCAAGGCCATGGGCTACTCGGACGAGGCACTGGATCGTCCGATCGTCGGCATCGCCAACACGTACAGCGACTACAATCCCTGCCACGGCAACGTGCCCCAACTGATCGAGGCGACGAAGCGTGGCGTGATGCTGGCCGGCGCCCTGCCCATGGTCTTTCCGACCATGAGCATCCACGAAAGCTTCGCCAGTCCGACCTCGATGTACCTGCGCAACCTGATGGCCATGGAAACGGAGGAGATGATCCGCGCCCAGCCGATGGATGCAGTGGTGCTGATCGGCGGATGCGACAAGACCTTGCCGGCCCAGATGATGGCGGCCGCCAGCGGCGATGTCCCCGCCATCTTTCTCCCCACCGGTTCGATGTCCGTCGGCGACCATCGCGGAGAGCGCATCGGCGCCTGTACCGATTGCCGGCGGCTGTGGGGTCAGTTTCGCGGCGGCAAGATCGACCAGGCGGAAATCGACGAGATCAACGGCAAGCTCGTGCCCTCGGTCGGAACCTGCGCGGTCATGGGCACCGCCAGCACCATGGCGTGCATCACCGAGGCGCTGGGTCTCTGCCTGCCCATGGGCGGGTCGGCTCCGGCCGTTGCCGCGGAGCGCGTTCGGCTCGCCGAGGAAACCGGTCGCTGGGCGGTTCGGCTCGCAACCGGCGACGGCCCGGTCGTCAGCGACATCCTGACGGAAAAGGCACTGCACAACGCCATGGTGGCGTTGCAGGCGATCGGTGGATCGACCAACGCCGTCGTCCATCTTGCCGCCATCGCCGGCCGCCTCGGCATCACCCTCGACCTCGCCGCGCTCGACGATCTCGGGCGCCGCGTCCCCGTCCTCGTCGATCTCAAGCCGTCCGGCGCCTTCTACATGGAGGACTTCCACAAGGCCGGCGGAATGCCGCGCCTTCTGAAGGAAGTGGCGCGCGAGCTGCACCTCGATGCGCCGACACTGTCCGGCGGTACGATCGGCGACATGATCGATGCGGTCGTCGACGTTCCCGGACAGACGATCGTCCGCAGCGTTGCCGCGCCGCTGAAGCCGGTCGGCGCCATCGCCATCCTCAACGGCAACCTCGCGCCCCGCGGCGCGGTCATCAAGCAGTCCGCGGCATCCTCGAAGTTGATGAACCACCGCGGCCGCGCCGTCGTCTTCAATTCCGTCGAAGACATGACGAAGCGGATCGACGACCCCAATCTCGATGTCGAACCGGACGACATTCTTGTGCTGCGCAACGCCGGGCCGAAAGGCGCGCCCGGCATGCCCGAGGCGGGCTACCTGCCGATCCCCATGAAGCTGGCCCAGAAGGGCGTCACCGACATGGTGCGCATCTCCGACGCGCGCATGAGCGGCACCGCTTTCGGCACCGTGATCCTCCACATCTCGCCGGAAGCCGCCGATGGAGGACCACTGGCCGCCATCCAGACCGGCGACATCATCAGCCTCGACCTGGAGAAGCGCCGTATCGACGTGCTTCTCGACGAGGCGACCCTGAGCGCGCGTCTGGCGGCGCTGCCGCCGTCTGACCGCAATGGCGGCACCCGGGGTTACGGCCGCCTCTACCACGAGACCGTGCTTCAGGCGGATCAGGGCGCGGACTTCGACTTCCTGGTGCCGCCGGCCGGGACCGCGAGCCCCAGCGAGCGCATCTGATGGCCGCGGCGCGGGATGGCACGGCGGTTTGCCTCGCCCCGCGCCCACCCCAGCGGCGGCCGGCGACCCCGTTGCCCGCCGGCGCGTGCGACTGCCACTTCCATGTCTTCGCCGAGGGCGCCCCCCTCGCAACGCCGCGCAACTATACGCCGCAGATGCTGACGCTGGAGGACTGGCTGCGCTTGTCCGGCTTCTTCGGCATCGAGCGCGGCGTGCTGGTGCAGCCCAGCGTCTACGGCGCGGACAACAGCGTCCAACTCGCGGCGCTCCGTGCCATGCCGGAACGGCTGCGTGCGGTCGTCGTGCCAAGCCCTGCCATCACCGACGGCGATCTGCGTCAGATGCACGATGTCGGCGTGCGCGGCATCCGCTTCAACACGTTCAATCTCGGCGGCCTGTCCCTGGACATGGTCGGCCCACTCGCGCGCCGCATCGCGCCACTCGGCTGGCACCTCCAGTTTCATGCAAGATCGTCGGAACTCGACCGTATCGCCGAACTGACCGCCGGCCTGCCGGTGCCCATCGTTTTCGATCACTTCGGCCTGCTGCCGATGGGCGAGGAGGACGCGCGCGAGTCTGGCCTCGTCGCCCTGCTCCGCCTTCTCGAAGGCGGCCGGTGCTACGTGAAGATCTCCGCGACCTATCGCATTGGAGGTACCGCGCAGCGCGCAGCCATCGCACAGGTGGCGAAACGGCTGGTCGCCGCCCGGCCGGATCGCGTGCTCTGGGGCAGCGACTGGCCACACGTCGATCTCTGGGACGAGATGCCCGACACCACCGACCTGATCGACGAAGCCCTGTCGTGGCTTGCCGACGACGCCACCCGCAAGCGCGTATTCGCCTCCAATCCAGCCGAACTCTACTGGGCCAGTTGAACTACTGATTGCCCGTGATCGGCCGCGACTGATAGGGCGCCTCCAGCGCCTTGACCTCATCGGCCGACAGCTTGAGCCCGACGGAACCGATCGCGTCCTTCAGGTGATCGAGTTTGGTCGCGCCGAGGATCGGCGCAGCCACACCTGGCTTCTGCAGCACCCAGGCCATCGCCACCTGCGCGTACGACACGCCGCGCGCCTTCGCCACCTTGCCGACCGCATCCACGATCGCGCGCTGGTTGCCGACGTCGTTCTCGTACATCGTCTTGCCGTTGGCGTCGGTGGTGTTGCGCTTGGTCTGCTCGCCCCATGGCCGCGTCAGCTTGCCAGAGCCCAGCGGCGCCCACGGAATGACGCCGATACCCTGGTCGACGCAGAGCGGCAACATCTCGCGCTCCTCCTCGCGGTAAACCAGATTGACCTGGTTCTGCATCGAGACGAAACGCGGCCAGCCGTTGAGGTCGGAGGTGAAGAGCGCCTTGGCGAACTGCCATGCGTACATCGAAGAAGCGCCGATATAGCGCACCTTGCCGGCCTTGATGACGTCGTTGAGCGCGTCGAGCGTCTCGGCGATGGGCGTTTTGTTGTCCCAGCGGTGGATCTGGTAGAGGTCGAGATAATCGGTGCCCAACCGCTTCAGGCTGGCGTCGAGCTGCGCGAAGATCGCCTGGCGGTTGAGGCCGGCGCCGTTCGGCCCGGGCCGCATGCGGTTGAACACCTTGGACGCGAGCACGATCTGGTCGCGCGGCGCCAGTTCCTTGATGAGCTTGCCGGTGACCTCCTCGCTCGACCCCTCCGAGTAGGAATTCGCGGTGTCGAAGAAGTTGATGCCCGCATCCCAGGCATGGCGAAACAGCGGCCGCGCGTCGTCTTCCGCCAGCGTCCACGGCCGCCGCTCTCCCGGCACGCCGATCGACATGCAGCCGAAGGCAATGCGTGAGACTTCCAGTCCGGTCTTTCCCAAGCGTGCATATTCCATGGGTTCGCCCTTTCGCGTGTTCTTCTGAAGTGAGACCGGGACTCAGCCGACGCCCTTGAGCGCCAGCGTCTCGGCATAGTGGCAGGAGGCTTCCTGACCGTCGGCGACCTTGCGCAGCGCCGGCACTTCGGTGCGGCAGCGGTCGGTGGCGTAACGGCAGCGCGGATGAAACGTACAGCCCGAAGGCAGGTTGGCGAGGTTGGCGACCTCGCCGGTGAGGCGGATGCGCTGGTCGCGATGGCGCAGGCGCGGATCGGGCCGCGGCACCGCCGACAGCAGCGCCTCCGTGTAGGGGTGCTTCGGCGCCGAGAAGACCTGCCGCACCGGCCCAAGTTCGACCAGCCGGCCGGCATACATCACCGCGATACGGTCGCAGATGTAGTGCACGACCGCGAGGTCATGCCCGACGAAGAGATAGGTGAGGTTGAATTCGCTCTGCAGGCTGCGCAGCAGCCGCAGGATCTGCGCCTGTACCGAAACGTCGAGGGCGGAAACCGCCTCGTCGCAGATGATCAGCCGCGGATCGAGGGCCAGCGCCCGGGCGATGCCGATGCGCTGGCGCTCGCCGCCGGAGAAGGCGTGCGGATAGCGGCGCATGTATTCCGGCCTGAGGCCGACGCGCAGCAGCAGCGCCGCCACCCGGTCGTTCAGTTCGGAGCCGCTGGCGATGCCATGACGCCTCAGCGGCTGCCCGACGATATCGCCGACCGGGAGCCGCGGATTGAGCGAGGAGTGCGGATCCTGGAAGATCATGCGGATTTCGCGGCGCACCCGTCTGAGGTCCGCCTTCGACGCGCTCAGCACCTCGATCGGCTCGCCGTCGCCCTTCCAGTAGCGCACCGCGCCGGCGGTCGGTTCGTAGATGCGCAGGATGGCGCGGCCGGTGGTCGTCTTGCCGCAACCCGATTCGCCAACCAGGCCGAGCGCCTCGCCCGGCATCACGCGGAAATTGACGCCGTCCACCGCCTTGACGTGGCCGACCGTGCGGCGGAGCAGGCCGCGCTGGATCGGGAAGTGGACCTTGAGGTCATCGACCTCGAGGATCGGCGGCCCATTGGCGATGGGAACGGCCGCATGGGCAAGCGTTGCAGCCTCAGCCATGCGCCGCGTCCGCCGTCTCGACCGGGGCGCCTTCGGGCTCATAGAGCAGGCAGCGCACCGTGCGGCCATCGGCAAGGGTCGTCTGCGCCGGCACATGCCGTTCGCACCGGCCCGGCATCATTTCCGGGCAGCGCGGGTGAAAGGTGCATCCCTTCGGACGCGCGAAGGGGTGCGGCACCATGCCTTCGATGGCAAACAGCGGCTCGTTGCTTTCCACCCGCGGGATCGAACGGAGCAGGCTGCGCGTGTAGGGGTGCTTCGGATCGTGGAAGATGCCGTCCACCCCGCCCCGCTCGACGACACGGCCGAGATACATGACCGCAACGTCGTCGGCGATTTCCGCGACGACGCCGAGGTCGTGGGTGATGAACATCACCGCCATGCCGAGCTCGGCCTGCAACTCCTTGATCAGGTCGAGGATCACCGCCTGCGTCGTCACGTCGAGGGCCGTGGTCGGCTCGTCGGCGATGAGCAGGCGTGGCCGGCAGGAGAGCGCCAGCGCGATCATCGCCCGCTGCCGCATGCCGCCGGAAAGCTGGAACGGATAGCTGGCGAGCTGCTGGTCGGGGCGCGGCATGCCGACGCGATCGAGCACCTCGATCGCCTGCCGCCGGGCCTCGGCCTTGTCCACCTTCATGTGCAGGCGGATCGCGTCCATGATCTGGTTGCCGATGGTGTGCAGCGGGCCCAGCGCCGTCATCGGCTCCTGGAAGATCATTGCGATCTGGCGGCCGCGGATTGCCCGGATCTCGGGACCGCGCGTGTCGAGTTGCGCGATATCGACCTCCGACCCGTCGGCGCGGCGATAGATAATCTCCCCGCCGACGATGCTGCCCGGCGACTGGATGATCTGGAGCATCGACCGCGCCATCACCGACTTGCCACAACCAGACTCGCCGACAACGCACAGCGTCTTGCCGTCCGCGATGTCGAGGTCGACGCCATCGACGGCGACCACCGTCCCCTCGTCGGTGCCGAAATGGATGCGCAGGTCCCTGATGCTGATCAGGGAGTCGGTTGCCAGTCGGCGACGCACCCATTGCGCTAGTTGCCATAGGGATCGGCCGCATCGATGAGGCCGTCGCCGAGGAAGTTCATCGACAGCACCGCCACGACGATCGCGGCGCCGGGCAGGAAGAGCCAGGGCGCGGTGGCCACCGCGCGCACATTCTGCGCTTCCTGCAACAGGACGCCCCAACTCACCACCGGCGGCCGCAGGCCGATGCCGAGGAAGGACAGCGCCGATTCGGCCAGGATCATCGCCGGGATGGCCAGCGTCATCGAGGCGATGATGTGGCTCATGAAGGACGGCACCATGTGCTTGAAGATGATGTGCAGTTCCGACGAGCCATCGAGCCGCGCCGCGGTGACGAAATCCTCGCGCTTCAGCCCCATGAACTTGCCGCGCACCTCGCGGCCAAGCGCCGTCCAGCCGATCAGCGAGAGAATGACGGTAATCGCGAAATAGACCTTGAGCGGCGACCAGTCCTGCGGGATGGCGGCGGCAAGCCCCATCCACAGCGGAATGACCGGCACCGATTGCAGCAGCTCGATCGTGCGCTGGATCAGCATGTCGATCGCGCCGCCGAAGTAGCCGGAGATACCGCCGAGCAGCACCCCAAGCGTCAGGCTCAGGATGACGCCGACGAGACCGATCGACATGGAGACGCGCGTTCCATAGATCGTGCGGCTGAGCACGTCGCGCCCAAGACGATCGGCTCCGAAGAGATACATCGGGTCGTTTTGGTTGAGCGGCGCAATGAAATGGACGTTGCCCGGGATCAGGCCGAAGAGGCGATAGTCCTTGCCCTGCGTGAAGAGCCCGACGGGAATGACCTTGCTCTCGTCGACGACGAAGGTGCGGCGGAAGGAAACCGGATCGCTTTTGACCGTGTAGCCGTTGACGTAGGGCGCGAAGGTCCAGCCGTCTTCCGTGTTCTGGAAGAGATGCAGCGCCTGCGGTGGCGCGAAGGGATACTGCGCCTTGTAGTAGTCCGAGGGGAAAGGCGCCAGAAACTCGCAGAACACCGCCACCAGATAGATGAAGATGACAACGGCGCCGCTGGCGAGCGCCAGCTTGTGCCGGCGGAAGCGCCACCAGACGAGTTGCCACTGGCCGGCGACCTGAACCTTCGATTCCGGTTCGGCCGGCCGCACAACGCCGTCGTGGGGCTCGGCGGCAATGGCGGTCTGGGTGACGTTATCGACCATCGCGCCCTCAATCGTACCGGATGCGTGGATCGAGCCACGCGAGCAGGATGTCGGAAATAAGCGTGCCGATGACCGTGAGGGTGCTGAGCAGCAGGATGAAACTGCCGGCAAGGTACATGTCCTGCGTGAGCAGCGAGCGCAGGAGCAGGGGACCGGAGGTCGGCAGGTTCAGCACGATCGCCGTTACCGTCGCCCCGGAAACCAGTGACGGCAGGATCCAGCCGATGGTGGACACGAAGGGGTTCAGCGCCATGCGGATCGGATACTTCAGGATCACCTTCGCTTCCGGATGGCCCATGGCGCGCGCGGTCACGACATAGGGCTTGTTGAGCTCGTCGCCGAGATTGGCGCGCAGGATGCGGATCAGGCTGGCCGTGCCGGCCGTGCCGAGCACGATGATCGGAATCCAGAGGTGGGCGGCGAGATCGAGGACCCGCGCGACGCTCCACGGCGCGTTCTCGAATTCCGGCGAGAACAGGCCGCCTACGCTCTGCCCGAAATATTTGAGCGCTGCGTACATGAAGACCAGCGCCAGCAGGAAGTTCGGGATCGCCAGCCCGATGAAGCCGATGAAGGTCACGAAGTAGGAACTGATCGCGTATTTGCGGATGGCGACGTAGATTCCGATCGGAAACGCGACCACCCAGATGAACACCAGCGTCGACAGCGAGAGGATCATCGTCAGTCCCATGCGGTCGCCGATCAGGGCGCTCACCGGCCGGTTCCATTCGAACGATTGGCCGAAATCGCCGTGCAGGACGATGTTGGAAATCCACTTCCAGTACTGGATGTAGATCGGCTGGCCGAGACCGTATCGCTCGCGGATAGCGGCGACGGCGGAGTCGTCGATCGAGACGTTGTTGTCGCTGAGGCCGGCCAGCACCGTCGTCATGTAATCGCCGGGCGGCAGCTGAATGATGATGAAGGTGACGATCGAGATGACGATCAGAGTCGGCACCATGTAGAGGATGCGGCGAAGGATGAAGCCGAGCATCGTGGTGCCTCGTCGGTAGCCGTCTTCCCGCGGCCGATCGAGTCAGCCGCGGGAAGCATGGAGTCTACTGCTTGACGTACCAGGTGAACGTGTTGAGCGGCGCCGGGGTTGGATAGACCGCGGAGTCGATCATCGAAGGCGGAATATTACCCATCCGGTTCGTCGCTATCGCGTAGGTGCCGACGATGAGATTGATGCCGATCACCCGGAATTCGTCCTTGGCGATGCGGAGGATCTCCGCAAAGATTTCATGCTGCTTCTTGGGGTCGGCGGTGACCAGGAACTGGTCGTAGAGCGCCAGCTGGTGCTTGACGACCTCGGGCGGCTCGATGCCCTTCGGGTCCTTCAGGTACCAGTAAGCCCACGGAATGCCGTACAGGGCATTCTCGTTGATCGGCACGTACATGCGCGAGTTGAGGATTTCCATGAGGCCGCCGGCGCCATTGTTGGATGCGGCGTCGAAGGTGTTGGAGCGCTGCCGTTCCTTGTAGAGGGCGGAGTTGATCGAGTTGATTTTCAGCTCGATGCCGATGTCCTTCCACTTCGGGGCGATAAGCTCGAGACCGTCGCTCTGGATCGGGTTGGTCGTACGTACGTCGACCAGCACCGAAATGCGCTTACCGTCGGGCCCGAGTCGGTAGCCCTCGGAATCGCGCTTGTCGTAGCCGAGGCCGTCGAGAAGCGCGTTGGCCTTTTTCGGATCGTACTCGGTATAGCGCTTGGCCATCTCCTCGTCGAAGTAAGGAGACTCCTTGCGGGGTGCCAGGTTCCAGGGTTCGCCGAGGCCGGCATAGAGAACGTCGATGATCTCCTGGCGATCGATGGCATACGACAGGGCGATGCGGAAATCCTTCTGATTGAAGATCTCGTGCTTCACCGGGTCGGTGACCTCGAGGTTCAGGTGGATCACCTGCGCCGCGCTGACATCGGGACTGAGATCGATGAAGTGATACTTGCCTGTCTCCTGGCCGTCGAAGAGCACTGGCTTGTCGGCAACCGTGAAAACCTGCGGCTCGTATACGAAGTCGATCTGGCCCTTGAGCGTGGAGAGCTTCAGCACCTCGGCATTGTTGAAGATGGGCACCCGCACGGTGTCGACGTAGGGAAGCTGGTTGCCCTCCGGGTCGACCTTGAAGAAGTACGGGTTGCGCTTGGCCACAACCTCATTGCTGGAGCCGTCATAGGCCGTGGTGACGACCCACGGATCGACCGTCGGCAGGTCCGGGTTTGTCCACGTCCCGATATTGTTGATCAGGTCGCCGCTGCCGACCTTCTGGTAGAAAAGCTCCACCCATGTCGGGGTGCCGGCGGCCTTGACCAGCGCATCGATGCCGTCTGGATTGAATTTCTTGTGGAACTGCTTGGCATAGTGGGCCGGCGCGGAGATTTGCGTGCCGGTGAAGCCAGCGGCGAGCTGTTGCAGGAACAGGCCATAGGGCTTGTCAAACGTGAAGCTAAAGGTCTCGTCGTCGATCTTCTCGAAGGTCGCGGGCTTGCCGTCCTGAACCAATGCGCCCACCGGACCGCCTGGCGAGAGCTCCTTGTTGAGAGCGATCTCGTTGTACCAGAAGTCGTAATCGTCGGCGGTCAGGGGCTCGCCATCTGACCACTTCATCCCCTTGCGGAGATGGAAGGTGAACTTCGTGCCTTCCGTGTTGACGTCGATCGACTCGGCGATGTTCGGGATCCATCCCGAGCCGTCCGCCGCCCAGCGCACCAGGCGCTCGTAGCCGATCTCACGCTGCAGCCAGCCATAACCGCGGTCGGTGCCGCCGAGAATGTGGAACGACATTGTCCCGCCGTACTTGCCGATCTCGTCGTGCGGCTTCACCACGAGCGGATTTTCCGGCAGCCGCTGATCGACCGGCGGCAGCTTGCCGGCCTTCACTTGTTCGGCGAGTTGCGGCGCCTCCTGGAAGGCATAGGCCGGCACGGCGAACATCGCCAACGCGGCGACGCCGGCGAAACCAGCAATGCGAATACGGGATGCGAGTGTTGTCACTGTCGTTCCTCCCCAGAACGTTTCTTGTTTTGTGTGCGCGCCGTTCGTCCGGCGTCTTCTTGTCAGTTCGTTGCCGTCGAGCGTCTCATAGAAGGCTGTATGGCGCAAGTTGAATTAGGCTATTCCGTCCATTG
This sequence comes from uncultured Alphaproteobacteria bacterium, assembly GCA_963798195.1. Classification (GTDB taxonomy): domain Bacteria; phylum Pseudomonadota; class Alphaproteobacteria; order Rhizobiales; family Kaistiaceae; genus CAVSRC01. Next base: position 401,846 of record CAWCSF010000005.1, read on the forward strand.
TTGCGGCTAGTTGCGCGCTGTTAGGTCTTGAAAATCGTCCCTGGCTTCAGGAAGGCGATCCGCCATCCGCCGGCTTCCCGGCGAAACTGGAAGGCGAGATCGCCGAGCGACTGTATCGCCGGCATGGGCGCTGTCCCGTCACCGCCGAGCGCGCCGCGGAGGGGCATGAAGTAGGCCGTGCCGACGGCCTCGTCGGCGTCGAGGACGTTGACGACGACGTTCGTCACCACGTGGCGGCTCACCTGATCCGCCGGGCGCTTGTCGAGGGCCGCACGGATCGCCGCACGGCCGACGGTGGGCTTGCCGCCGCGCACCCAGGTGGCGTCGTCGGTGAACAGCGCCGCGGTCTCGTCGTATTTGCCGAGATCCATCAGCGTGTAGCAGGCGGTCGCGAGCCGTGCGCAGGCACGCTCGGCGGCATCCGTATCGGTCATGTCATTGCCTCCCCAATCCGGCGCCGGGCCTTAGTAGCCGTGCACCTTGTCGACGATGTTCACGAGCGGCTCGCCGTTGACGTAGCGGCGCAGGTTGTCCGCGAAGATGCGATAGCCGCGCACCGCCGTCGCCTTGGTGGTGGCGCCGTTGTGCGGTGTGATGATGACGTTGGGCAGGTCCCAGAACGGGCTGTCGGCGGGAAGCGGCTCGACAAGGTGCGCATCGAGCCCGGCGCCGGCGATCCAGTCCTCCTTGAGGGCCTTGTAGAGGGCGGCGTCGTCGGCCAGCCCGCCCCGCGAAAAACACACGTAATAGGCCGTTTTCTTCATGGCCCGGAACTGCGCCTCGCCGATCATGTTCTCGGTTTCCGGGGTCAGCGGCGCGGTCACCACGACGAAGTCGGATTCGGCCATGAAATCGTTGATCTGGTCGTGCCGGTACATGTGGTCGAAATTCGGCGTCGCCACGTCCTGCCGGCGCAAACCGACGACCCGCATGTGGAAGGCCTTGGCCTTGATGGCGAGGTCGGCGCCCGAATAGCCGGCGCCGACGATGCCGCAGGTGAGGCCGTTCAGTTCGCCGTGGGTGAAGCGCTCCCACTTGTGCTGGCGGTGGGACTCGATCCACCGCATGGCGCCGCGATTGAGCATCAGCATCAGCATCATGGCGTGCTCGGCCAGCGGGATCGCGCCATTGCCCTTGCTGCAGGTCAGCACGACCGGGCTTTTGACCATGTCCGGGAAGAGCTGCTTGTCCGGCCCGGCCGCCCAGCTGTGGATCCACTTCAGCCGCGCCGCCTTGGGCAGCGCCGCTTCGGACACGGCCCCCGTGACGATGTCGGCCTCGGCAATATCCGGCTCCATCTCGGCCGGCTTGGAGAACACGCGGAATTTGGCCTTCGGCGCAATGCCCGAGAGCTCCTTCAGGCGGGTCTCGTCGATATCCCCGGCCAGGAAGACGGTCAGTCCTTCGCCGCCATTGCCGCTCATTTTCGTTTCTCCCCGTCGTTCGGATTGTTTCGCCCATCAATGCACGGAGAGGCCGCCAGGCGCAACTATCGTTGAGCCTTGCGGGCGCAACTATTGACGCGTGTCGTGCGAGCTTGCATGATCCGGGGAACAGGTTCCCGCGCGGAACGCCAACCGGATGCGCCATGAAGCGGGTCACCCTCGATCACCTCTCGGCTCACCTGAACCTGTCGAAATTCTCGGTTTCACGGGCTCTCTCGGGCAAGGCCGGCGTGAGCGACCGCACGCGCCAGCAGGTCTTCGATGCGGCGCGCGAACTCGGCTACGACCATCCGTCGATCGAAAGCTCCGACGCGCCGGGCGGACGGCGGCTGAAGCTGCTGATCCCCAGCATCGACGCCGTCTCGAGCCTGTTCTGGGGTGAAGTCGTCGCCGGCGCCGAAGCCGAGGCGCGGCGCATGGGCTACGAACTGTCCACCCACCTGCTCAGCGACGGCCACGGCGAGCCGCCCGTGCTGCGCGGCATACGCGGCCTGATCGTTGCCGGCCGCCGCTCGCGCGGATTGAGCGAACCGTACTTCAACGTCGGCCTGCCGGTGACCCTGATCGGCCATCCGACGCCGTTCGAGCAGATCGACTCGGTGCGCGCGTCGAGCTGGAGCAGCGGTTTCCTCATCGGCCGGCATCTCGCCGAACTCGGCCACCGCCACGTCGCCTACTTCAGCGACGCCCCTGACGACCGTGCCCGCCAGGAACGCCTGCGCGGACTGCGCGATGCGATGACGCCGGTCGAAGGCGCGACGGTGACCGCCTACGAGTACGAACCGGGAAGCAGCACCGACGGCGTCTTCGCCCGCTGCTTCGCCGCCGAGAATCTTCCGACGGCCCTGTTCGGCGCCACCGACCTTGTCGCCATGACACTCGCCTGGGGACTGAACGCGGTCGGGCTCAAGATCCCGCAGCACATCTCGGTCGCCGGCTGCAACGACAGCGCGGTCGCCAGCCATGTCGGCCTGAAGCTCACCACGATCCGCAGCCCGATGCACAGGGTCGGCGCTGCCGCGATCCAGATGATGGACTGGCGGCTGGAGCACGCGGCGCCGGACGAGCCGGCGCGGCAGCTTCTCCTCCAGCAGCAATTCGTGCAGCGCGAGAGCACCGACGCGCCGCACCCGGCGGCGCTGCAGCGCGCCCTCGCCTCGCTCGAGGCGGCGCGCTTCGCCCACGCCGACCAGGAATAGCACTGCCGCATTCAGTCGAGCCGGTTTCGGTCCCCGATCCGGGCTCCAAGACAAAAGAAGAAGAACGAGGGAGGAACGGACGATGGATGCTGTCCAGTCAGTGGCAGGTGCGGCGGGTACGGACGCCTGGTGGCAGCGCCCGTTCCGCATGGTGCAGACCAACCTGCGCCTGACCGACGCCGCGCTCGATCCGAAGCGGCTGGCGCGCCAGACGAAGGAGTTCGGCGCCAACATCCTCCTCTTCAACATCGGCGGCATCTACGCGTGGTATCCGACCGACCTGCCACTGCATGCGAAGAACCCGTTCCTCAAGGGCGACATCCTGCGTGAGATCCTCGACGCGGCCCACGCCGAGGGCATCAAGCTGATCGGCCGCTTCGACATGTCGAAGGCGACCGAGACCGCCTACAAGGCGCACCCGGACTGGTTCATCCACAACATCCGCGGCGAGCCGCTGGTCTATAACGGCACCTACCAGGCCTGCGTGAACAGCGGCTGGTATCAGGGCTACGCCCACGACATCCTGCGCGAGGCGCTCGGCCGTTACGAGGTCGACGGCCTGTTCTTCAACATGTTCGGCTATCGCTCGACCAACTACAGCGGCGAGTATCACGGCATTTGCGTCTGCGACCATTGCCGCAAGCGCTTCCGCGAGATGTACGGGCGCGAACTGCCCGAGCAGGAGAATTTCAAGGATCCGTCCTACCGCGACTACATCGAGTTCAAGGATCGCACCTCGCTCGAACTCGCCGACGACATCTACAAGACGATCAAGGCGACACGGCCAGAAGTGGTCGTCACCGGCCGCCGTCAGACCTGCGACGTGATCCGCATGGAGGTGCAGCGCGCCGTCGACCGGCCGCAGCCGGAATGGGCCTATCAGGCCGGCGAGCAGGCGCGCTGGGCCTCCGCCTATGGGCGCGGGAAGGTGTTCGCCAGCACCTCGACCAACTTCCTCGATTTTGCCTGGCGCTACGTGTCGGAAACCGGCGCCTATCACGTGCTGCGCTTCGCCCAGCAGCTCGCGAGCGGCGCCGCGCTCGACTACTACCTGCTCGGCACCTTCGATCAGGAGGACAAGAAGCCCTTCCCGGCCATCGAGGCGCTCTACAAATGGCACGCGAAGAACGAGGCGCATTATGTCGGCCTGAAGCCGGCGGCGCGCATCGGCCTCTGGTACTCGCAGGCGAATGCCGACTTCGGCGGCGCGACGAAGACGGGCAAGATCGGCAACGCGTGCTTCCGCGGCGCCTATCGCATGCTCGCCGAAGCCCGCCTGCCCTTCGATTTCATCTCCGACGAGCGCGCCGAAGACTCTGATTTCTCCGACACGCTCAACCGCTACGACGCGATCTTCCTGGCCAACATTTCCTGCCTGGGCGATACCGCGGCGGCGGCGCTCGACGCCTGGGTAGAGCGCGGCGGTACCCTGATCGCGACCGGCGAGACCGGCGCCTACGATCATCGCGGAACGGCGCGCGACACGCTCGCGCTGGCCTCCCTGCCCGTCTCGAAAATCACCGACGCGAAGAACGCCATGCGCGGCGCATACTTCCGCGTCGCACCCGGCGAGGTCGATTTCTCGCCAACCGAGCTGATGTATCTCGACGGCTGGTATTTCGAGGCAAGCGCCAAGGCCGGCGCCGAGCGCCGCCTGACGCTGCTGCCGACGCAGCGCTTCGGGCCGCCGGAGCTTTGCTATCTCGAGGGCGAGACCACGCTGCCTGGCGTGTTCATCGGCAAGCACGGCAAGGGCACCGCCGTCTACATTCCGTGGCTGCCCGAGTGGCACTACTACCGCGACAGCGTGCCCGACGAGCGCGAGTTCGTCGTCGACTTCATCCGCCGCCATGCGCCGAAGCCGATGGTCGCCCTTGCCGGCACCGGGCCGGTCGAGGTGACGGTGCAGGAGCAGCCATCGACGGGCCGCCTGCTGATCCACCTCGTCAACTTCGCCGGCCAGCGCAACAACCTCTACGAGGACCCGGCCGAGCTGCACGGGCTGCGGCTGGGAATCCGCGAGGAGGTCAAGGGATCGCTGCGCGCGCTCGTTGCCGAAAAGGACCTCGCGCCCGCCGGCAAGGCGGACGCCGATGGCTACCGCTGGGTCGACCTGCCGCCGCTCGGTTCGTTCGAGGCGATCTCGGTGTCGCGCGGCTGATCGAAGCCGGCGACTAGATCGGCGCCCACAATCCGTCCGGGGTGCGTGCCAGCGTCGGCGTGTGCATGACGCCCCGCACGCGCTCCGGCCAATTCGGCGCGAACGCCGCGAGCTTGTCGCGCCAGCGATCGGTCTGGAGCATCGCCGCACCAATTACGATGGGCGCGACATCGATGGCGGCAAGCAGTTGCAGCCCGGCGAGCATGGATGTGCCGCTGCTGATGACGTCATCGACAAGGGCGACGCGCGCGCCTTGAAGCAACGGCAGCATGCGCGGATCGACGTGCAGCCGCTTCTGCTGGCCGGGCGTCGTGATGGACGAGAGCGGCACCGACAATTCGTCGAGATACCAGAACTTCCGCGAGGTCCCCAGCGGCACATAGCGACTGTGGGCGAGATGGCGCGCCACCGAAGCCGCGAGCGTCAGGCCCAGCGTCGGCAGGCCGACGACGATGTCCGGCTCCAGTGGCGCGAGGCGCGCGGCAAGGTCCGCAGCCAGCGCTTCCTGCACCGCGAAGCTGGCCTGATTGATGATCAGCGAGGCGACCGCATGGTGGCTGTGCGGCAGTTGGCGGATGGGCAGCACCAGTTGCCGCCCGTCCGCCAGGGTGGCCGGATAGAACTCGGCAAATCCGCCGTCGACGCGATGGCTCCCGGCGGGCAGGATCTCCTGCCAGAAATCATGCGGCTTGAAATTGTCCGGCTTCATGGTCTTTGTGGTTCGAGACGCGAAAGGGACGGGGAACGGGCCGCCGCATGCACGTACCAGAAAAAGTCACCGCAGACCTGCCGTTCCTGACCGAGCTCAGGCACGACCTGCATGCCCATCCCGAGCTTGGCTTCGAGGAAACGCGCACCGCCGGGATCGTTGCCCGCGAACTCTCCAGCCTCGGCATCGTCGTCCGCACCGGCCTCGGCGAAACCGGCGTGGTCGGCACGCTTCAGGTCGGCAACGGCACCCGCAGCATTGGCCTGCGCGCCGACATGGACGCGCTTGCCATGCCTGAATTGGCCGAGCGTCCCTACAAGTCCACCGCCGACGGCAGGATGCATGCCTGCGGCCATGACGGCCACACGGTCATGCTGCTCGGCGCGGCGCGCTACCTCGCCGCGACGCGCGGCTTCTCCGGCACGGTCCATTTCATTTTCCAGCCGGCAGAGGAAGGCCGCGGCGGGGCCAGGCGCATGGTCGCCGACGGATTGTTCCGGGATTTTCCCTGCGACGCCGTCTACGGCCTGCACAACATGCCGGGGCTCGCGGTCGACGAGATCGCCGTGGTCGAGGGGCCGCAGCTCGCCTCCTCCGACAGCTGGCGCGTCACCTTCCGCGGCGTTGGCACCCATGGCGCCAAGCCGCATCTCGGCAAGGACCCGATCACCGCCGCCGGCACGTTTCTCTCCGCCCTTCAGACCGTGACCGGGAGGGTGGTCGATCCGCTCCAGCCGTCGGTGGTCAGCGCCTGCTCGCTTCGCGCCGGCGACCCGCGCGCGCTCAACGTCATTCCCGACACGGTAGAGATCGGCGGTACGGCGCGCTGCTACGACGCCCACGTTCGCGACCAGCTCGAAGCGGAGATCGGCCGGCTCGCCCGTGGCACGGCGGAGATGTTCGGCATCGCCGCCGACTACCAGTTCGAGCGGCGCATTCCACCGGTCGTCAACGACGCCGACGCAACCGCCCGCGCGCGGCGCGCGGCCGAAGCCGTGTTCGGCGATCGTGTGCTGACGCGCTTCCCGCCCTCCACTGCCGGCGACGACTTCGCCTATTTCGCCGCCGAGGCACCCGGCTGCTACGTGTGGCTCGGCAATGGCCCTGCGGTCGAAGGCGCGCTCCATCACAATTCCGCCTACGATTTCAACGATGCCGCCATACCGGCCGGCGTCGCCTGGTGGTCGAAGCTGGTCGAGCTCGAGCTGCAAGCCGCGCCTTAGGCGGTTTCCAGCACGGGGCTTGTCCGCAGCGTTCCGGTCGAGACGTCGGCGATCCCGCGATCGGTCTGGTGGGGTCCGGCGTTGCAGGCCAGCGTCGCGCCGAAGCATGCCTTGAAGGTGCGGAGCGGCGGCTCCCAGTCCGCGATCCTGTCCAACGCCGCGCGGATGGCACGGAGTCCGTCGGCGACCATCGCGAGGTTCTGGTCGGACACCAGCCCGGCAAGCGGCAGGGGCAGCAGCGCATCGACCTTGCCGTCCGAAGCGACGGCGAGGCCGCCGCCCGCAGCGATCACCGCGTTGGCTGCGACCGCCATATCGCGGGCGTTGCCGCCGAAGACGGTGAGGTTGTGGCTGTCGTGGGAGACGGTGGTGCAGAACGCGCCGCGCCACGTGCCCCAGCCCGTGAGAAACCCGACGCGCGGCGTGGCATCGCCGCGGCCGTGGCGATGGACGACCGCGATCATCGCCGTGCCGTCCGGTGGGACGACGAAGCCGTCAGCGACTCGCGCCTCGACCTCGCCCCAGCGCGTAAAGCGCGGCCGGTCGATGGTCGCCAGCCGCACGGTCCGTTCACTGGCGGGCACGCGGAAGGCGTTCTCGGCGAGCGGCGTCAGCTTCATCGAACCGCGCAAGGGAGCCGGGTCGTGCTCAGCCATCGGCGCGGTCAATGCGCCGTCGCGCGCGACGAGGTGGCCGTTGGCGAACACATGGGTCGCGCGGAACTCTTTCAGGTTGGCGAAGACGGCGATGTCGGCGCGCCGGCCTGCCGCGATCAGGCCGAGATCGTTCCGCCCAAGGCGCATCGCCGCGTTCAGCGTCGCGGCGCGGAGCGCCCATTCGGGCTTGAGGCCATGGCCGACCAGCCGGCGGATGACATCGTCGAGGCCCCCACTGTCCGCCAGATCGTCCGGGAAAACATCGTCGGTGCAAAGGGTTACGGTCTGCGGCAACGCGCCGAGCCCGTTCAGCGCGGCGGCGAATTCGGGCAGCAAATAGGCGTGCGAGCCGCGCAGCTCGATCGTCATGCCGGCGCGGAGCTTCGCCAGCAGGTCGTCGCCCGACGTGAGTTCGTGGTCCGAGCTGACGCCGGCCGCCATGAACGCTGCAAGGTCGCCGTCGGCAAGGCCGCGTGCGTGGCCGCAGACGAGCTTGCCCGACGCCAGCCCGGCCTGGACGATGGCGCTCATGCGCGGATCGCGGTCGATGACGCCGCGCATGTTCATCACCTCGGCGACGCCGCCGATCTCCGGCCACGACAGCATCTCCGCCATCGCGTCGGCGTCGAAATCGGCGCCCGAAAGTTCCAGCCCCGGCGCGGATGGCACGCAGGACGGCGCCAGCATGATCGCGCGGAGCGGCAGCTTGCCCGCGGCGTCGATCGCCCAGCGCACGCCCGGCAATCCGAGCACATTGCCGAACTCATGCGGGTCCCAGACGATGGTGGTGACGCCACGCGGCACGACGGCGGCGGCGTAGGCGGCCGGCGTCACCATCGAGCTCTCGACGTGCATATGCGTGTCGATGAGGCCGGGCGACACGTAGCCGCCGGTCGCGTCGATGATCTCTGCCGCGTCGGAGCGCGCACCCGGGGCATGGACGCTGGCGATCAGCGAACCGACCAGTCCGACATCGCCAAGGCGCAGTTCGCCGGTCACCATGTCGACCAGCGTGCCTCCGGTAATGAGCACATCGAACGGCGTATCGCCCCGCGCCGCGGCGACCGCGCGCGTGCGCAGGGCCGCGTCGTCCAGATCGTGCGGCTCGTGCACTGTGCTCATCGGCTCGCCGCCTCCGTGAGCGCCGCGAGGATCAGCGCCCGCGCCTCCTCGGCCTTCACGTCTACGGCGTATTCGGCATTGAACGCGCCGTGGCTCGCCCGCGTCTCGACCACGGTGCGCCCGCGCGTGTGTGCCCCGCCCAGTTCCATCTCGATGCGCGCCGGCCGGAACGTCACCAGGTCGGGCCGCACGAAAGCGACGGCGGCGGTCGGGTCGTAGATCGCCATGCCGGGCCTGCCGCGGCTGACGCCGATATCGATATATCCCGCCAGCATGTCGGCAATCAGGGCAGCAGTTCGGCCCCCTGCGGCGCGTATCCGGGGCACGTCCTGCGGTGTTGCAACCACCTTTCGGCACACATCCAGATCAACCATCCGCAACGGCAGGCCGTGCGCGAGCACGATCGCAACCGCCTCCGGGTCCGCAAAAGCGTTGAATTCCGCCGATGCTGTATGGTTGCCGCTGGTCACCCCGCCGCCCATCCACGTCAGATCGGCGATATTGGCAGCAAGGTCCGGCCGCGCCAAAGCCACGGCCGCGATGTTGGTGAGCGGCCCAAGCGCCAGGATGCGGCGCGGGCCGTCGTCGCGCTCCAGCCAGGCGCAGAGCCTGGCGAATGCGCCGCGCTCCGCCGGCGGCGGCGCGTCCGGCAACGTCGCTCCGGCCGTGAGGATGCCGGTCGGGCCAAGGATACGCTCGGCGGTTTCCAGTTTGCCGACCACCGGCAACGCGCGGCCCGCACAGATGGGGAATCGCCAGCCGAACGCTTCCGCGGCGCCGGCGGCGTTGCGCTTCACCTGTTCGAGTGGCGTCACGCCGAAGACCAGCGAAACGCCGTCGATAGCGGTCTTCGCGTGGTCGACCACGAGAATGGCCGCGATATCGTCGAAGCCCATGTCGGTGTCAATCCACACGCCCATGGATCACCCGAACCGCGCGAGATGCGCGGCCTTCTCGACCGGCAGATCGAAGGCAAGTTCTTCGCCGAGCGCATGCGCCGGCAGGCCGGCATCGGCTTCCGCCTTGATCGGACCGAGCGGCGTATCGAGGAGATATTCGCGCGTGCTGCCGGCGAAGGATGTGCCGCGTACGGTGCCCCGGAAGGGTCCCGCTCCGAGTGCGACCATCCCGGGCCGCCACGCGAGGCCGGCGGCGCCGTTTGGCGGCGCGGCAAGTTCGACGGCGCCGACCGGCGTCTGCAATTTGCCGCCTGAAACCGCGAAGACGTTCTCGAAGCCGACGAAATCCGCCACGAAGGCCGACGCGGGCCGGTCGTAGATCTCCTGTGGCGTGCCGATCTGCTCGACGGCGCCGTTCAGCATCACGACGATGCGATCCGCCAGCGCCAGCGCCTCGGCCTGGTCGTGCGTCACGAAAATCATGGTGATGCCGCTTGCCTTCTGCACGCGCTGGAGTTCGGCGCGCATTTCCAGTCGCAGCCGCGCATCGAGATTGGACAGCGGTTCGTCGAGCAACAGAACCTTCGGCTCCATCACCATGGCGCGGGCCAGCGCCACGCGCTGTTGCTGCCCGCCGGAAAGCTCCGCCGGTCGCCGCGCGGCGAACTCGGTCAACCCGACGGAGCGCAACCCCGCTCCGACGCGCTCCTCGACTTCCCCGCCCGGCATGCCTTTCAGCTTCAGCCCGAAGGCGACATTCTCGAAGACATTGAGATGCGGGAAGAGCGCGTAGGACTGGAAGACGAGGCCGACCTCGCGCTTGTTGGCGGCCATGCGGGTGATGTCCCGTCCATCGAGTACGATGCGACCCGACGCCGGCCGCAGCAGCCCGGCGATGGCGCGCATCGTCGTCGTCTTGCCGCAACCGGATGGCCCGAGCAGCGCGACCAGTTCGCCCTTGCCGACCGCGAGGTCGAGATCCTTGACCGCGACCGTGTCGCCGTAGGCAAGGGTCAGGTCCGTGAGGTTGAGAAAATCGGCGTCAGACATAGCGGGAGAGACCAAGGAAGCGTTCGGCGAGGAAGACGATGCCGATCGACATGAAGGCGAGGAGCGAGGCCAGCGCGGCAATCGACGGATCGAAAACAATCTCCATGTAGGCGAGCATGTCGATGGGCAGCGTGCGAATGCCGGGCCCGGAGAGGAACAGCGATACCGGCACCTGATTGAAGCTGGTGACGAAGCCGAGAATGAAGGCGGCGAGGATGCCGCCGCGGATATTGGGCAGCACTACGCGAAAGAAGGCTCCCGCGCGCGACGATCCGAGCAGCACCGCAGCTTCCTCTATATCCGAGCGGAGGTTGTGGAGACTCGCCGACACGACGCGCACCGCATACGGCAGGATGAGCGCGGTATGGGCGAAGAACAGCGCCGGCAGGATGCCGAAGCGGAAGGGGATGACCAGATAGCGGAGCAAGGCGAGGCCGACGATGATGCCGGGCACGACGATCGGTGCGGATACGGCAAGCCGTACGCTCTCGGCGAAAGGCACCTTGTAGCGCGACAGCCCGTAGGCGGCCGGAACGCCAAGAACCAGCGCCGCCAGCGTGCCACCGATGGCAAGGAACATCGATACGGCGAAGCTCGCCTGGAAGCTCTCGACCGTGAAGACCTTGATCACCCAGCGGAGCGAGAGCCCCTGCGGTGGGAACGCGAGCGTCTCGCCGGCGGAAAGCGAGGCCGCGATGATGATCAGGAACGGGCCGATCAGGAACGCGAGCACGAGAAACAGCACCGCCGGACCGAGCAAGCGTGACGTCATCGCTTGTTCCTCGCCGTCGCCAGCCGCTTGAGCAGGAGGTTTGTCGCGAAACTCATCACGATGAGGATAAAGGCAATGACGCTGGCCGAGACGTAGTCGTTGGCAAGCGTCACGCGCTGGTAGAGCAGGGTCTCCAGCATCAGCACCTTCGAGCCGCCAAGGATCGCGGGGGTGATATAGGCCGTCAGCGAGCCTGTGAAGACAAGTGTGCCGCCGATCACCAGCCCCTCGCGGGTAAGGGGCAGGATGACCTTCCAGAACACCTGCAACCAGTTGGCGCCGAGCACACGCGCCGCCGGAATCGCGTCGCGCGGCAGGTTCTCGAGCGCACTGACCAGCGAGATGATCATGAGCGGCAGGAAGAGCTGCAGCAGCCCGATGAAAACCGCCGTCTCGGTGAACAGGATGCGGATCGGCTCATCGGTCAGGCCGACCAGACCGAGCGCCTGGTTGACGATGCCGGTGCGACCGAGAATGACGATCCAGGCATAGGTGCGCGCCACCGGCGAGACCATCAGAGGAAGGATCACGAGCCCGATCATGCGGCCCTTGCCGCCGGGTTTCAGGCTGACGATGGCGAAGGCCGCCGCATAGCCGATGACGGCGGCAACGGCGGTCACAGTGGCGCCCAGCCTGAAGGAGCGGAAGAAGACGACTCGGTTCAGCGGCAGTGAGAAGAAGTCCACATAGGCGCCGATGCTCCAGGCGCCGCCCGAGCGAAAGCTCTCCGACAGCAGGATGATGACCGGCACCAGGAAGACCGCGGCCGCGAAGACGACCGCGGGCAGCACGAGCGCATAGCCTTCTGCCCGGCTCTGGAACATTGCGCCGCTATCCGGTGAGTCCGGCGGGCGATCTCAGGCCGCCCGCCGACACCTGGGCCTACTGGCCGACCTTGGCGTTCCACTCCGCAAGCCACGCCTCGCGATTATCGAGCGCGACGGCGGACGGAATGAGCTTGAGGCTCTTCGCGGTGTCTTCGCCATAGGTGATGTTGTTGGCGACCTCATCCGACACCTTCACCTCCATGTTCGCCGGGCTGTCGATCAGCTTTTCGGCGAGCTTGGTCTGCACGTCGGTTGAGAGCCAGAAATCCATGAACTGGAGCGCCAGATCCTGGTTCTTGCTGCCCTTGGTCAGCACCAGCACGTTCATGCCGCCGGTCTGGCCTTCCTTCGGGGTCGCCCACTTGATCGGGAAATCCATCTTGGCGAAGCCGGCCCAGGCGAAGCGGCCGATCGGGGCAGCCCAGATCTCCTCCTGCTGCATGAGCTGAACGAGCTGCGACGACTTCACGTAGAAGGTGACGATCTTGTCCTTCTTCTCGCCGAGAGCATCGATCGGCGCCTTGAGGTCCGGCGTATCCTTGCCGAGCGCGAGGCCCAGCATGTAGAGCGCCGGCGGGCCCTGGTTGGTGGTGACGTTCGGGAAGGCGAGATGGCTGGCGACATCGTCCTTCAGCAGGTCGGCCCAGGATTCGATGTTGAGCTTGTCGGACCGGTAGGCGATCGAGGTCGCGTAGAAGGTGTAGCCGACGCTCATGCCGTCGCCGTTCGGATCCTTGGCGACGTCGTAGATCTTGCCGAAATTCGTCAGCTTCGACGTGTCGACCTTGTCGATAAGACCGGCGCGCGAGGCGGAGAGTGCGTCGGCCATGGAGACCGCCGCCAGATCGACAACCGGATTGGCCTTGTTGGCCTCCATCTTGGCGATGCGCTCGCCACTGTTGCCGGTTTCGACGACCAGCTTGCACCCGCACAGCTTCTCGAACGGGTCGTAGACGATTGTCTTGTAGTCGTCCTGCGCGAACGCATAGACGGAGATCGTCAGCGTGCGCTCCTGCGCCACGGCGGTGACCGTGCCCAACGCCAAAGCGACTGCGGAAGTCAGTAGCATCGTCTTCATCATGCCTGTGCTCCTTGCTCGAGGTGTCTCAGTTCCTTCGCCGCCGGCCCGGAGGACTGGCGGACGATCAGTTGCATGGGGACGCTCCCGATTTCGGCCTGCACGAGCGACGGCGCGCCCACATAGCCGGGGCCGGCTTCGACCGCGTCGACCACTGCCGCGACAGCAATCTCACCGATGCGTTCCATGTTCATGTGAACGGTGGTCAGGGTCGGCGTAACGGCTGCCGACCAGATCAGATCGTCGAAGCCGGTGACGCTCGCCCGCTCCGGTACGCCGATGCCGGCGCGCTGCAGTTCGGTGAGCGCGCGCAGCGCATGCAAGTCGGAAATCGCCGCGAAAGCGGTGAAGCCTTCGCCGACGCGGTCGACGACACCGAGGGGGCATCCCCTGCCCTTCTCCCGCTCAAGGCGCTCGATCCACAACGTCTGGCTGGTCATGCCCGCTCCGAGGCCGGACTTGATTCCGCCGATGCGGTCGTTCTGCACGTTCGAAGCAGGATCGGTCCCAAGGATCAGGATCTTGCGGTGACCAAGCGCCGTAAGGTGGTCTGCGATCAGCCGCCCACCGCCCCAGTGGTCGGCGGAGACGGTGTTGCCAGGCGTAGACGGCGTATCGATCACCGCCAGCGGACAGCCGATGTCGGCGACACGAGTTCCGCGCCGCGGCACGATGATCATGCCGTCGACGCCCCGGCCAAGCAGGCGGTCGATGGCTTCGGTCTGCGTGGCAACGCCGCCCTGCGAGTCGGCGATCAGAACGCCGTATCCGGCCCTGGAGGCGGCGGCCTCGATGCCTTGCGCGATTTGCGGGAAGAGCGGGTTGGCGATGTCGGGGAGGACGAGGCCGAGGACGCTGGTGCGACCGGTCCTCAGAGCTCGGCCGGCCGGGCTCGGCACATAGCCCAGAACCGCGGCGCGATGGCGGATGCGCTCGGCGGTCTCGGTCGAGACGCGGCCCTTGCGCAGAAGCGCGTTGGAGACCGTCGCCGCGGAGACGCCGAGCGACGCGGCAATATCGTTGAGGCTGGGCCCAGGGCGTGATGGGTTTGACACCGTGATTAAACGTTTAATCACAAACGGTGGCGGAGTCGAATCCGTTATCCGGCCTCATCCACAGGTCGGCAAACCGATGTGAAAATCCGGGAGACTAGCGAGGTGGAATGACCCGAGGCGGCGTCCGGGAGGAGAAACCCGCCCCGGGTCTTCCAAGCGGCCTCAAGCGTGGGCCATGCCCTGCTTGAGGCGCCGAATGGCCTCGGCCTGCATGCCGGTCGGGCTCATTTCCATGAGTTCGATGCGGTTGCCGTCCGGATCCTGGATCCACGCCTGACGGTTTCCGTCTCCGCCCATCTTCAGCGGCTGGAAAAGCGGAACGCCGGCCTTGTCGAGCTGCGCTACGACGCTCTCTACGTCGTCGACTGTGATGCACATGTGGTTGAGGCCGATAGCTTCGCGCGGCGGCGCGCGATCGCCGACCGCATCGGGGAAGACCTCGATGTATTGGTCGTCGGTGAGGCGGAGATAGATCAGCCAGAGATCGCCGTTGTCGCGATGGAGGCGCATTATCTCCTTGAGGCCAAGCTTGTTGCAGTAGAAATCGAGCGAAGCGTCGAGGTCCTTGGTGCGGATGGCGACGTGGCCGATGCTGGTGAAGCCTTGAACCATCTTTCTTCCCTTCTTTTCTTTGGGCAAGGCGCCGGCCTTGCCTGAGTTCTTGCGGCTAGCCCTTCACCGCGCCGGCGGCGATGCCGCGCACGAACCACTTGCCGGAGAAGAAGAAAATCGCGAGCGGCACCAGCGCGGTGAGTAGCGTCGCCGCCTCCTCGACATTGTATTCGCGCGCGCCGAGCTGCGTGTAGATGATGCTGTTGAGCTGAACCGTCATCGGCAGGTTCTCGCGTCCGGCGAAGACGAAGCCGAAGAGATAGTCGTTCCATACGCCGGTCGCCTGCCAGATCACCGCGACGATGATGATCGGCGCCGACATCGGCAGCACGATGCGCAGGAACGTCTGGAAGTAGCCGGCGCCGTCGACCCGCGCCGCCTTGATCAGCTCGATCGGCAGGCTGGCATAGTAGTTGCGGAACATCAGCGTCGTGATCGGCATGCCGAAGATGACGTGGATGAGCACGATACCGGGCAGCGTGCCGTAGAGGCCGAGCGCCGCCGCCATGCGGATCAGCGGGAAGACGAAGACCTGGTAGGGAATGAAGATCGAGATCAGCAGCACGCCGAAGAAGATGTTCATGCCGCGGAAGCGCCAGAACGACAGCGTGTAGCCGTTGATCGCGCCGATGCAGACCGAGAAGAAGACGCCGGGGATGAGAATCTTGACCGAATTGAAGAAGCCGACGCTGATGCCGTTGCAGTCGAGGCCGGTACAGGCGGCGAACCACGCCTTGTGCCAGGCATCGAAGGTCGGGTTGACCGGCCAGTCGAGGCCGGTCCCGGCCCGGATCTGCTCCATGTCCTTCAGCGAAGTCGAGACCATCAGGTACATCGGCGCCAGGAAGAACAGCGCCGCGACGATCAGGAAGCTGTAGATGCCGATGCGCGCGATCGAGACGGTGCGCGGGCGCGGGCCCGACATCACCACGGCATCGGAGGTCGAGGCTACGGCGGTCATTTAGCCGGCCCTCGCCTTCGACGCCTTCCGATGCAGCCACCAGCGCCAGTAGAGCCACGGCGCTGCGATGCAGGCCACGGTGATCAGCATCATGGTGGCGCCCGCCGCAGCGAGCGCAATGTTGCCGCGCTCAAGCAGGTTCTCCATGACGAATTTCGCCGGCACATCGGTAGCGATGCCGGGACCGCCGCCGGTCATGGCAATGACGAGGTCGTAGTTCTTCACCACGCCCGCCCCGAGCAGTACGACGCAAGTCAGCACCGCCGGCGCCAGCATGGGCAGGACGATGTGCAGGTACGTGCGCCAGCGCGGAATGCCGTCGACGCGCGACGCCTTCCAGATTTCCTCGTCGACGCCGCGCATGCCAGCCAGCAGAAGCACCATCACAAGGCCCGCCCCATGCCAGATGGCGGCAAGGATAACCGCGTAGATCGCGTAGGTGCGGCTTGAAATCCAGGCGAACTCGAAACCCGTCCAGCCGAGGTTGCGGACGAACTGCTGAATGCCGAGCGTGGGGTTCATGTACCACTGCCACACGGCGCCGGTGATGATGAACGAGAGCGCGTGCGGGCAGAGGAAAACGGTGCGGAAAAACGCCTCGCCGCGGACCTTCTGGTCGATGAAGATCGCCAGAAGGTAGCCAAGGACGAGGCATCCCCCGACGTAGCCGACGCCGAAGATCCCCATGTTCTTCATGGAGACCGACCAGCGCGAGTTGCTGAACAGACGTTCCCAATTCTGGAAGCCAACCCAGGTCATGTCGGGCATCGAACGCGACGCGGTGAACGACACCGCGACGGTCCATATGAGTCCCCCGACGAACACGATGGCGACGACCGCCATGATCGGCGCCATCGTGAGTTGGGCTGCCTGCCTGCGCAGGATCATCAATCGGCCTCCAGCGTCAGTCCCGGGGTTAGTTGAGCCCGTTCATGACGATGTCGGCGAACCGGTCGACGGCTTCGTCTGCCGTCATTTCCGGCGCATCGAAGTACTCGCTGATTAGGTCCATGTAGTCGCCGACGGCCGGCGGGTTCATGAACGTGCGGGCATTTCCGACAACGCGGCCTGCCTTGAAGGCAGCGAGGGTCTTCTGCGAGCAGGCGTCGTAGGACGAGGTGTCCGCATCGGTGCGCGCCGGGCTGGCGCCCTTGAACGTGTTGAAGTCACGCTGCACGTCGGGCTCCAGCACGACCTTGGCAAGCAGCTTCTGCGCCGCCGTCGGGCCCGTCGCGCCGTTCTGCAGCGGGAAACCGAACATGTCGCCGTGGATGATCGTGGTGTCGCCGATCAGGACGCAACCGAACTCCTTCTCCGGAGTCTTCTTCGCGGCCGCAAACTCGGCCTTGGCCCAGTCGCCGAGGATGTCGAACGCCGCCTGGCCCGAGATTACCATGTTGATGGTCGGGTTCCACGCGCGGCCGGCATAGCCCTCGTCGACGTAGTCATGCAGGCGCTTGAAGTTGGTGAAGATCTGCTTGGTCAGGTCGCTGCGGATCGCCGCCTCGTCCTTGTCCTTCCAGACCTTGTTCCAGTGCTCGGCGCCGCCGAGGCTCAGGAACACGCCCTCGAACACGAAGCGCTCCTGCGCCGGCTGGCCAGAAAAGGCGAACGGGATGAACCCGGCGGCCTTGATCTTGTCCATCGCGGCGAAGAAGGAATCGTCGATCGCCTTCGGCTCTTCGACGCCCGCCTTGGCGAGGATATCCTTGTTGTACCAGATCCAGTTCGGCGTGTGGATGTTCACAGGGGCCATGTAGATCTTGCCCTTGTACGAGATCGCATCCACCACCGCCGGCGGCAGGTGATCGCGCCAATGTTCGGCGACCGCCACTTCTTCGATATCGGCGAGTTGCCCCTTGTCGAGCAGATCGTAGTAGTCGCGCGAGCTTGAGAACTGTCCGGCCGTCGGCGGATCGCCGGCGAGAATACGGTTGATGGTGGTGCGCAGCGGTCCACCCGAACCGGCGACTGCGACGTCTTCCCACTTGCCGCCGGCGGCTTCATACGCCTTCACGAGTTCAAGCTTCGCGTTGCGCTCGCCCGCGGCTGTCCACACATTGACTACCTGCGCGGTCAAGTCGTCCGCGGCCTGCGCGGGCACCATCCAGGCGACCCCTGCGAGACCGGCGACCAACGCCGCCATATGCAAATTCCTGATCATAAATTTCCTCCTTCGGTCGCACCTCGCCCCTCCACAGGGACCCAAGGTTATTCTTATGCAGCGCGACGTGGCCGAAGCCTACGCGATCCTCGCCAATGTGCCAATCGGTTTTTATAAAAATAGACGGCCAAGACACTACTCAGAGCACCGTGTATCGGTGCAATTTCTGTATATATTCGACCGAGCGCACCGCCATGATCCTCGTAATTATACAATTGAACTCAAAGATATGATCGCTCATATTTTTAGATATGATCGTTGATATTCGCACTTGATGGTTGGAGGACAGCGCGCGTAGAAAGCGTCTCCTGGCAATCGGTCAGAACACTTTGGCCGATGCATGGGAGCGATGGCGAACGGCAGCGCGGCAAAAGAGGACCGGCAAATCGTGGCGCGAAAGGGACCTGCCCGGCTGAAAGATGTCGCGGAAGCGACCGGGTTTTCGATCAACACCGTGTCGCTTGCGCTGCGCGGCAGTCCGCGTGTGCCGGAGGCGACGACGCTCGTCGTCACCAATGCCGCGCGCAAACTGAACTACCTGCCGAACAACGTCGCCCGCTCGCTGGCCGAGAGGAAGACGCGGCAGGTCGGCGTGGTCGTCACCGACCTGATGAACCCCCTGCTCACCGCCGCCGCCCAGTACATCGAAATGGAGTTGGCGAAGTCGGACTATCGAACGCTCATCTGGGGTACCAACCGGTCTCAGGAGAGCGAGATCGCAGCGCTGGATCTCCTCCGCTCCGGTCAGGTCGATGGCCTGATAGTTTACCCCGTGCATCACCGCGAACTGAGCCACCTCGTGCGTCTTCGCAAATCCGGCTCGCCGATCGTGCTGCTAGCAGGCCGTGCCGACGGCATCGACACCATCACCTCCGATGACTGGCACGGCGCCCGTACGGCAACCACGCATCTCATCGCTGCCGGGCATCGGCGGATCACGTTTCTGGCTTCGCCGACCAGCGCGGTGCATCCCGACAAGGCGAGCGGCTATCGCGCCGCGATGGAGGAAGCAGGGCTGGCGCCCCACATCTTCGCCACCGGCGGCTTCACGCCCAGGGACGGCCAGGCCTTGGTGGCGGGACTGCTCGCCGACCACCAGCCGACGGCGGTCATCGCAGCATCTGATCTCGTGGCGATCGGCGTGCTGCGCGGCTGCCGCGTCCACGGCATTCGCGTTCCTGACGATCTCGCGGTGGTCGGCTTCGACGACATCGAACTCGCTGCCTTCGCCGAAGTGCCGCTGACGACCATCGCCTATTCCGCGGCGACGGTCGCGGAAAGAGCTGTTGCGCGCATGATGACGCTGGTCAATTCGCGCGACCGCCTGCCGGAGCCGCTGTTCGAGCAGATCGAACCAACGCTCGTCGTACGGGAATCCACAAACGGCGTACGCGAACGCTAGTCCGTCAACGCTGGATCGCGCCGGGGTAGAGTTCCGATGCTGCCTGAAGCAGCGCCGCGACATAGCCGTAGCAGAACGAGAAGGCGACGGTACGCCCGTCCTCCCCGCTGATCGTCGGCACGTGGTCCGGCATAAGCATGTATTCGTAGCCGAGCTCGGCGTAGAGGCGAACGGACGCCCACATGTCCATGTCGCCTTCCTCGGGGAAGGTCTCCATGAAGGAGAGCTTGCCGCCGCGGATGTTGCGGAAATGAACGTTGAAGAGCTTCTTGCGCTCGCCGAACCAGCGGATCACATCGGCGATCTCCTTGGCCGGATCGTCCAGCATCTCGCCGACCGTTCCCTGGCAGAAGTTCAGCCCGTGATACGGGTTCTCCCGCATGGTCACGAATTTCTTGAGCCCCTCCACGGTGCCGAGTACCCGCGTGACGCCGCGATAGCCGGGCGGCGTGTAGGGATCGTGCGGATGGCAGGCGAGACGGATTCGGTTCGACTCCGCGACCGGAACGACGCGCTCGAGGAAATAATCGATGCGCTCCCAGTTCTCGTCCTCGGAAAGCACGCCCACCAGGCCGGGCGCCGCCTTCTGGTCCATCTTGTCCCAGCGGAATGTCGAATTGCGCGAGCCGCCGCGCCCCAACTCGGCCTCACTGCGCGGAATGCCGATAATGTTGAGGTTGTATTTGACCGACGGGATGCCGACCTCGCGCAGCCGCTCCAGCAGCCGGCAGATGGAATCGATCTGCCGGTCACGATTGGGACCGGCCGAGAGGATGTCCGGGCTGTGCTGCTCCTCGATCGGCCGCGAACTCAGTGGCAGCTGGACCATGTCGAGGACAAGGCCGAACGACTCGACGTGATCGCGGTGGCGCTTCAGGTCGTCGATGGTCCAGTCATGCGGATTGCCGGGCGGATCGAAGCAGACATGGCGCACGCCAAGCTGTGCCAGCTGCCGGTACTCGTCCTCGTTCTTCGGCGGATTCTGGGTGCCCAGATACACTGCTCATTCCCCCTTTTGAAGTCGCTGGCTTCAGCGCCGCGTTCGGCTAGGAAGCTGCCGCTACCTTACGGCTGTTTTCGGCGTCCGACAGGCTGGCGACAAGCGCCGCCAGTTCGGCGTGCTCATCCTTCGTCAGGTCGACGAGTGGCGGACGTACAGGACCCGCGGAACGGCCTGTGACTGTCAGTCCCGCCTTGACGATGCTGACCGCATAGCCGGCCCTGCGGTTGCGGATCGCGATGTACGGCAGGATGAACGAATTCATCGCCTGGTCGATCCATGCCCGGTCGCGCGCCTTGACGGCCGCGAAGAAGCGGAGTGCAAACTCCGGCGCGAAATTGAAGATCGCCGAGGAATAGGTGGTCACGCCGGCTTCCTGATAGGGAAGCGCGACGATCTCGGCCGTCGGCAGGCCGCCGATATAGGTCAGCCGGTCGCCCAGCGTGGCGCGGATGCGGACGAGCAGGTCGAGATCGCCGACGCCATCCTTGAAGCCGACGAGGTTGGGGCAGCGCTCGCACAGTTTCGCCAGCGAACGCTCGTCCAGCACCGCATTGTCGCGGTTATAGACGATGACTCCGAGACGGGTGGCCCGACACACCGCCTCGACATGGGCCATCAACCCGGCCTGGTCGGCACGGATCAGGTAAGGCGGGAAGAGCAGCAGCCCGTCGGCGCCGGCCGCCTCGGCCGCAACGGCGAACTCGCACGCCATCGCCGTTCCGTAACCGCAACCGGCGATGACCGGGGACCTTTCCCGCCACTTCGGAAGCCGCCGCCGCAACGACCTCGGCGAATTCCCCCGCGCTCAGCGAGAAGAATTCGCCCGTCCCACCGGCCGCGAACAGGCCAGCCGGGCCATGGCTGAGCAGCCAGCCGACGTGATCGCGATAACGCTTCGCGTCGAATGTAAGGTCGCCGTTGAAATGCGTGACCGGGAAGGACAGCAGCCCGCTCCCAATCCGCCCGGCCATTTCCTTAGGATGCATCGTCAGCCTGCCTGTTCGCCAGCGTCCCGCAATATCGTCCTCGCAACTACGCCTAAAGATCGCGAAGGTCCACGCGGTCAACCAGTTCGATCTTCACACCATCCGGGTCGCGAATAATGCCGATGCGGCCAATCCCCGTGCCGGCCGCCTTGGGTGTGCCCGGCTCTGCCGGAACGCCCTTCGCCGCGAAAGCCTTCAACGCCTCGTCGACATTGTCCACCCTCAGCGCGTAGTGGCCATAGATCGGATTGGTTGTGTCGGGCGTCGGCCGGTGCAGCAGCTCCAGCACGTCATAATCGTAGTTCAGATACGTCATGTCGAGCTTGGAGGCCGGCACTTGCATCTTCTTCAGGATCTTCATTCCGAGATCGTCGCGATAGAACTTGAGCGCGGCATCGAGGTCGTTGGCGATCAGCGAATAATGGTCAAACGACTTGATGATCGGGTGCTCGACGTGCTGGTCGCGCATGGCGACGTCGCGCTGGATCAACTCGACGCGCGCGCCATTCGGATCGTTGAGGAAGGCGAGACGGCCGACGCCGCTGCCTGCCACCTTCGGCTTCACCTGTCCCTCGTAACCCGCCGCGATCAGCCGGTCGTAGTCGGCGTCGAGGTCGTTGGACATGAAGGCGATATGGGTGATGCCGAATTTCTCGGTCGGCGGCGGATCGGCGCGGTGGAGCAGCTCGACCATGCCGCCGGTGATCAGCAGGTAGACGACATCGGTCTGCGTCGATGGGATGAGGCCGCGATAGACGACCTTGGCGCCGAGAATGTCCTGGTAGAAGGCCAGCGACTTTTCCAGGTTCTTGATGACGATGCCGAAATGATTGAGTTCGTAGATCACGACGAATCCTCTCTTTTTTCTTTTGCGCCGGAGTTCAGGAGACGGTCAGATCGACCCGGCGGCCGTCTTCTGCCGATTGGTAGCTGGCGTAGATGACCTCGACGACGGCGCGCGCCAGCGCCAAGCCAGAAACCGGCTCGCGGCCGTTCGCGATCGCGTCGATGAAGTCCTGCATCTCCTGCGGATAGCCGCGCACCCAGTCCTCGTCGGGTGCGGCGGCGATCCAGCCGGTGCGGGTTTCGATCTTCTCCTGGAGATATTCGTCACCGAACGCCTTGGCGTCCGGACTGTAGACCATGAGCCCGTCGTTCGGCGTCATGTTGCCGCGATAGACCGAATTGGTGGTGTAGACCTCGAACGTGTTGCGCACGCCACCAAGCTGCGCGAACGATGCGGTGACGACGGCGCGGCTGCCGTCGCTGAAGGCCAGCGAGACATTTGCCCAGGTCTCCACGTCCTTCCAGTCAGAGACGACCCAGTCGTGTCCAGCACGGCGCATGGCTTCGGAATCGTAGAGCGCGGCGGTGTCGGCGGTGACCGTTGTCACGCGGATGGGCGTACCGGCCAATTGAGACTCGTAGTCCTTGAGATGGATCGCAGCGCCGAGCGCATGCGACCCCAGCATGATGAGCGCGCCGCCGCCGGCCGTCTCACGGCGGCGCGAGCGCAGGGCATGTGAGCCGCTGTGGCTCTCCTCGGCGCGGATATCGAGGATCGCGCCTTTGGAGACTTCCAGCAGCCGCTTCGTCTTCAGCATCGCCGGCGCGTAGACCCAGTTCTCCGCATAGAGGAAGAGCACGCCGGCAGCTTTTACCGCATCCTCGATCGCCGCGACCGAGGCAAGCGCCCGCTCGCGTTCGTCCCGCGCCCGCTCGGAACCGGTCAGCGACGATGGACCGAAGGCGCCGGTCATCGGCTTCTCGCAGATGATGTGCTTGCCGGCTTTCGCCGCGGCGATGGAAATCTCCGCGTGGAGCGCGTTCGGCACGCACAGACAGACAACGTCAATGTCGGGATTGGCAAGCAGCTCCTGCCAGGTGGCGTAGGTGCGGACGACGCCATGCTTTCTGGCAAACGCCTCGGCCCGATCCGGTCGCGTGGCGGTTACCGCCCCGAAGCGCACGTCCGCCACGCCGTGGACGGCGGACAGGCCCTCGGCGTGAAGATGCGCGGAGAAGCCCGCACCGATGAACCCGACCGTTACCGTCTTCATGCTTGCAGTCCGTTCTCTGCGCGGCGCGGCTAGAAGCCCGTCCAGGGGGTGACGGTGATGTCCGGGATGTGCAGCCGGCGCGGCCGATCGAGCAGCCAGACGAAGATGTCCGCTATGTCGGAGGGCTGCATCATCAGTGCGCGCCTCTCGTCCGACGGCGGCTCGTCCTTGTGGCTCCAGATATTCGTGTTGACCGCGCCGGGACTGACCGAGGTGATACGGACGTTGGAATTGCGGTACTCCTCGGTCAGCGCCTCGGTGAGGGCACGCACGCCGAATTTGGACGCGGCATAGAGGCTGACCCCCGGCTTGGCGGCGAAGGCGGCAGTCGACTGCACATTGAGGATGTAGCCGTCCGGCGACTTCTCCAGATGCGGCAGCGCCGTGCGGCACATCAGGTAGGTGCCGGTCAGGTTGACGTCGATCATGCGGTGCCACTCTTTGGAACTGGAATCGACGAGGCGCGTGCGCGCCGACATGCTGACGCCCGCGCTGTTCACCACCACGTCGAGGCGACCGAAGCGTTCGACGGTCTTGTCGATCGAGGCGACGACCTCCGCCTCCTGGGTTACATCGGCGGCGATGGCGAAAACGCGGTCGCGAACCGCCGGCGCGAGGCCCGCAATCGCTGCATCCAGCCGTGACTTGTCGCGCGCGGTCGCGGCGACGCTGTAGCCGCGTTCGGCCAGCGCGGAGACAGCGGCAAGGCCGATGCCGAGGCTTCCGCCAGTGACGATGACGACGCGATCGCTACTCATCCCTTCAAGGCCCCCTCTCCCAGCCCGCGCACGAGGAGCCGCTGCGAGAAGGTGAAAACCAGGATGGCGGGCAGGCTCATCACGATCGAGGCGGCCATCAGTTCGCCCCAGTGGATGCCGTTTTCGTCGATGAAGAAGGCGAGCGCGACCGACAGTGGGCGGCGCTCCAGCCCGTTGGTGAATACCAGCGCGAAAAGGAACTCGTTCCACGCGAGAATGAACGAATACATGGCCACTGCGACCATGGCCGGTCGCGACATCGGGACGACGATCTCCCACAACAATCGCGGCAGCGAGCAGCCATCCACCACCGCGGCTTCCTCGATCTCGACCGGAATGTTGTCGAAGAAACCCTTGAGCAGCCAGATCGCGACCGGAAAGGTCACCATCAGATAGACCAGGACGAGGCCCTGATAGGTATTCATCAGGTCGAGGTTCCTGAGCGTCACGAAGAACGGCACGATGACGATCACGCGCGGGAACAGCTTGGTGAAGAGCACCGACAGAAGCAGTGTATTGCGGCCGGGGAAGCGGTAGCGGGAGAAGCCGTATCCGCCGAGCACGCCGACCACGAGCGCCACCAGCGTCGTGGCCCCCGCGATGATCAGCGTGTTGAAGAACGCGTGGATGATGGCGGTGTTGTTGACGACCGCGATGAAGTTCTCGAATGTGATGCGTTCGGGGATCCACACCGGCGGAAAATCGTAGACGTCGCTTTCGTACTTGAGCGACGTGCTGACGCCCCACAGCAGCGGCAGGACGCTGAACAGCACCACCAACATGCCGAAGACATAAACGATGACGTGGCGGCCAATAGTGGTCAGCGTCGCGCCGGTGATCATCGGTCGCGGGCTGGCCGACGGCCGCGTGCTGAGCGCCGCGGGTCGGGTGGCGAGCTCGCTCATGCGCCCGCTCCCTTGCGTGCTTGTGCCTTGTTGATAACGCCATACACGACGAACACACCGAGGATGGCGGCGAACATGAGCACGCTCAAGGCCGACGCGCCGCCGAGATTGAAGTCGGTGAAGGCGGTTTTGTAGATCTGAAGGCCCCAGATACGGGTTGCGTTCGCCGGTCCACCACCGGTCATGATGACAAGGGTGTCGAAGGAATTGATGGCGCTGACCGTCTCGAGGATCAGCGCCACGGCCAGGACACCCCGAAGTGACGGCAGGGTGATGAAGCGAAAAAGCTGCCACCAGTTGGCGCCGTCGAGCCGCGCCGCTTCGTAGAGATCCTCCGAGATGCTCTGCATGCGGGCGAGGAGCAGGAGCATGACGAACGGGTATCCCGCCCAGGAATAGGCGACGATCACCGTGAACAAGGCGGTATCGGTGCTCCCCAGCCAATTGAGAGCCCAGGAGTTGAGACCCCACGCCCGAAGGGTCTGGTTGAGCACGCCGGTGTCGGTTTGCACGATCCATCGCCACAGATTGGCGCCGACCACGGACGGAATCGTCCACGGCAGGACCGCGACCACACGCATCCACACCGTTCCGCGCACCTTGGCGTTGAAAATCAGCGCCGCGCCGAGACCCAGCGCCATGCGCAACGCGACCGTGCCGACAATCCAGATCAGCGTGCGCTGGACCAGCGGCCAGGTATCCGGACTCTGGAAGATGCGGGCGAAATTGGCAAAGCCGACGAAGGTCGTGCTGAACGCGGGCAGGCGCACGCGGCTGACGCTGAATTCCAGCGTCTGTACGACTGGAAAGACCATCATCACCGCGATCAGCAGCATGGCGGGGGCGACCAGCACATAAGCCGGTCCCCAGTGCCTGCGCGCGTTCTGCGCCCGGTGCCGGAGCCAGGCCTGGAACCGGGTCGGCGTCGCCGGACTCGCGTCAAGAACCTTCGCCACGGGCATAAGCCGTATGTTCCGGTGCCGCGCCGCGCCTAGAGTCGCGCGGCCATGAAATGCATGAAGTGGGGAATGGCGACCTCGGGCTCGGCGATCTCCTTGTGCCAACCCTTCTCCCACTCGAAATTCACGTAACCCTGATAGTCGGCGTCCTTGAGGATGTCGATGAAGGACATGACTGGCACATTGCCCTCGCCTGTCAGGGCGAAATCGAACGCGGTCGGCGTCGCCTTGTAGGCATCCTTGACGTGAACCAGCTTGACCCGGTCGCCGAGCTTCGACCAGCTTTCCTGGCCTGAATCGCCGTGGCGGTAGCTGTGCAGCGTGTCCCAGAGGACGCCGAGATTGTCGCTGGCGCCGCGGCGGTAAAGATCGAGGATGCTGTCGGCCTTGCAGAAATCGTCGTGTGTCTCGATCAGGCTTTCGACGCCGTGGCCGGCGGTCATGTCGGCGACTTCGCCGAGACCGGCAGCGATTGCGTCGAGCGTCTTCTCACGATCCTGTTCTGGCGGAATTGGACCGCCGAAGACCCGGAGATATTTCGCTCCGAGGCCTTCGGCGATCGCTAGGTTGGCTTTCGCCAGGTCACGCGCCTTGTCGCGCGCTGTAGAATCGAGTGAGTTCATGCGTACGCTGGTATTGATGCCGACGACTTCGACGCCGGCATCATCAAAGCGCCGCCGCGTGTCGGGTAGACCTTCGGCTGAGAATTCCTGCAACGAGAGCAGATCGACCGTGCCGCGAAGGAAGCGGATCTCGATGCCCGCGTAACCATTGTCCTTCGCCAGCGCGACGACCTGATCGACGGTGTAGTCAGGACATCCGATGGTGCTGAATCCGAGCTTGAACACGACGGCGCTTCTCTCCTGGCGCTACTTGTTTTCGGCGATGATCGTCTTGATCTTCTCCGCCGCCGCGTCCGCCGCCTGTTGCGGTGTCGACTCGCCGACGAGGATCTTCTGCAGTTCGGTGATCACGGCTTCCTGCATCTGGAACCAGCCCGCGACCGCCGGCACCGAGCGTGCATCGGCCTCGGCCTGCTTGAAGATGGCGTATTTCGGATCGTTCCACGGCGGCAGGTCGAGCGCCTTGCGGTTGCCCGGCCAGCGATTCATCACCTTCGCCTGGTTCTCCGGCTTGTTCAGCCAGAGCAGGAAGGTCTTGGCGCCTTCCGTGTTCTTGGCGCCCACCGGAATGCCCATCGTCCAGCCACCACCGCGGTTGATCTTGTCGGGCGCGGTGACCGCACCCCACTTCAGATCCGGTATCTTGGCGAAGGCGTCGTAGGCGTTGGACGAGGCCGTCAGCAGACCAATCTTGTTGGCCTGGAACAGCGGCTGGATGTCACGCGTGGTGGTGAAGTTCGGCGTGCCTTCCGGCGTGACCTTGTACTTCAGGTAAAGGTCGGACCAGAATGTGATTGCCTGAACGCCCTTCTCGTTGTTGATCGCCGGGGCGCTGTTGTCCTCGGTCAGGAAGTCGCCACCGAACGCCCACAGCATGGGGGCAAAGAGCGTCGTCACGTTGGACGGGTCGCTCGCGTCAGCCGGAACACCAACGCCGTACTGCTCGCCCGGGATCGTCAGCTTCTGCGTGATCTCGAGGAAGTCCTTGTAGGTCCAGTCGGCCGTCGGGTAAGGCACGCCCGCTTTGTCGAAGACGGTCTTGTTGTAGTACCAGACGCCGGGACCGCCCCGGTTCGGGATGGCGTACTGAACGCCCTTGTAGTTGCTCGCATTCCACGGCGCGGGCGACATGTCGTCTACGTTGATCTTGGCGACCACGTCGTCGAGCGGCTGGAGCAGTTCAAGCGCCGCCTCGGTCGAGACCCAGGTGGTGTCCATGTCGACGACATCGGGCGGCGCGCCGCCGAGGGCGGCGGTGGTGAACTTGTCCAGGTAGCCGTTGATCGGTAGCGGCTGAACGTCGAGCGTGATCTCGGGATGATCGGCCTTCCACATTTCCTGGAGCACGGGAACCTGAGGCTCCCACCAGCTGCCCACCCAGACCGTTACCGTGGACTGCGCGGAAGCACTGCTTGCGGCAAGCCCGACGGCAAGTGCCGCACCGGCCAACACATGCTTCAGTCTCGATGTTCGTTTCATCGTTTTCCTCTCCTTGAATGTCCCGGCGGCCAAGCCACCGTTTTTCCCTAGTTCCGGCGGATGCTTCCTTTCCGGCGCGGGACCGGAAGGCCGTTCTTGTTGTCAATCAGCGTGCAACCGATTGCCAACACTGTCAAGATGTCGCCGCTCAGACCGTCTTCGCCTTGCGGACGGCGTAACCGGCGGCCGCGGCTGAAGCCTTCAGATAGGCCAGATCGTCGGCGATCCGCTCCTCCAGCGGCGGTTCCGTCAGGAAATTCTCGACGGTGATCCAGCGGTCGTAGCCGACCTCCTTCAGCGCCTTGAAATAGGCCGGCACATCGCCCATCCCGCCGCGAAGCGATGCCCATTCCCATTTCCAGTCGACCGTACCGTCGGCCCCGGTGCCAGCCGGCTTCCACACGGCATTCTTGATGTGCACGTGAGCCAGATAGTCGCCCAGAATCTCCAGACCGGGCGCGTAGCTGGTCAGCCCCTCGCGGCCCTCGATGGTCAGGTTTCCAAGGTCGTGGATGATGCCGATATCGGCGGGATCCAGCCCTTCCAGCAGGCGAACCGCGGCGGAAGAGGTCGATACGATATTGCCATGGTGGATCTGAATGATGGCCTTCACGCCGTGGTGGCGGGCCCGTTCGGCGGCATGCGCCGCATCCTTTTTCGTCTGCGCGAACAGTTCGTTGTAGCGGGTGCCCGGCGCGGCTTTTGGCACCTGCACCCGGACCTGCCCGGCGCCGAGCGCCGCCGTCGCCGCCAGAAGCGCATCAACGTTGGCATGCTCGCTGAGAGGCACGTAACCGGCGATTCCGGCGTGCTCCAGACCGGCGCCCGACGTTGCCTTGGTGATCTCCTTCACCAGGCCAGCAAGGCCGGTGAAGGGGAACGTTGCGCGGTTGCCGGCCCAGAAGCCCGGCTCGGCCGATTCCTTCTGGTCGACGACACGCCATTCGACGCCGTCCCACCCCTGGCCGACCAGTTTCGCGGCCAACTGGTCCGGCGCCCATTCGGGCGCGGAACCGCTGAATAGTGCGAATTTCACAGGCTTCTTCCTCCCACTCGGGCGCATTCTTACCCGAGCAGCCTGCCGCTGGCAATCGGTTGCCATTTGATTGCAGGGTCGCTACCTATGGATTCAGTGGACGAATCCGGCCATCACCGGTCGCCCTTGGGTATCTTGAGACATGCTTCGATGAGCATCTCGGAAAACGGCCGCACCAAACGTGGTGGCGATTCCCCGCGGGTGACCATTTCCGATGTCGCCCGGGCCGCCGGCGTTGCCACGTCGACCGTATCGCGCGCACTGACGCAGCCCGGGCGCGTCAGCGAGGAGTTGCGCACCCGCGTCGCCGCGGCCGCCGTCGAACTCGGCTACTACCCCAACACGCAGGCGCGCTCGCTGACCTCCGGACGCACGCTCAGCATGGCGCTGCTGATCCCAGACGTCACCAATCCGTACTTCTTCGACATGATCCGCGGCACGCAGGCGCAGGCCAAGGCGCGCGGCTACCGGCACATGCTGCTCGACACGGAAGCCTCGCGCGAGATCGAGGCGCGCGCCGTCGCGGAGCTGCGCGCCTCCGTCGATGGCCTGGTTCTGGCCGGCTCCCGCCTGACCGACGAGCAGATCATCGAAACCTCCAGACGCCTGCCGCTGGTGGTCGTCAACCGCGAGATCGAAGGCGTGCCGAGCGTGGTTGTCGACACGTCCACCGGTGTTGCCGAGGCGCTCGAATATCTGGTTTCCCTCGGCCACAAGCGGATCGCGTTCCTCGCTGGCCCGTCTTCGTCATGGTCGAGCGCGCGACGTTGGGAGGCCCTTCAAGCAGCATCGAAACGGCTGGGCGTCGAATGTATCCGCATCGGCTCCGAGAGCGGCGGCATCCAGTCGGGCGCCGCCGCCGCGGACGCAGCGCTGCATCATCGCGTCACGGCGTCGCTGTTCTTCAACGACATGCTCGCCATCAAGGCGCTGAAGCGCTTTGCCGAGCGCGGCGTGCGCGTGCCTGAAGAGATGAGCGTCGTCGGTTGCGACGATATCTTCGGCGCCGACTTCTGCCATCCGCCGCTGACCACCCTCACCTCGCCGATCGACGAAGTCGGCCGTATCGCCACCGACATGCTGCTGACTCGGCTGCTCGGCCTGCCGCTTACGCGCCAGCGCGAGCGGGTCCCGGCCCACCTCACCATCCGCCAGTCGACCGCGACAGCGCCGTCCCCGGCGTAGCCGGCCGCGATCACCCGCAATCACATGTTCGGATAGTTCGGTCCGCCTCCACCCTCGGGCGGCACCCAGTCGATGTTCTGGTTGGGATCCTTGATGTCGCAGGTCTTGCAATGAACGCAGTTCGCGGCGTTGATCTGGTAGCGCGCCGAGCCGCCCGCTTTCTCGATCCATTCGTAGACACCGGCCGGGCAATAGCGCGCCGACGGCCCCCCATAGACGTCATGCTCCGATGATTTCTGCAGCGCCATGTCGCGCACGTGCAGGTGCACCGGCTGGTCTTCGTCGTGGATCGTGTTGGATACGAACACCGAGGACAGCCGGTCGAAGGTAAGCACGCCATCCGGCTTCGGATAGGCGATGGGCTTCGCCTTCGCTGCGGGTCGCGTCGCCTGATGGTCCGGCTTGCCGTGGCCGAGCGTGCCCAGCAACGAAAAGCCGAGCGTGTTTGTCCACATGTCGAGGCCGGCCGCCGCGATCCCGCCAAGCGTGCCGAGCTTCGACCACAGCGGCTTGGCGTTGCGCACCGGCCGGAGATCGCGGCCAATCTCCGAAGCGCGCCAGCTATTTTCGTAGCCCGCCAATTCATCGTTTGCCCGGCCCGAGGCAATGGCGGCCGCCACATGCTCAGCCGCCATCATGCCGGAGAGCATGGCGTTGTGGCTGCCCTTGATGCGCGGCACGTTGACGAAGCCGGCCGAGCAGCCAAGCAGCGCGCCGCCGGGGAAGACGAGCTTCGGGACCGACTGCCAGCCGCCCTCGGTGATCGCCCGTGCGCCATAGGACAGCCGCTTACCGCCCTCCAGCACTGGCCGGATCAGCGGATGCATCTTGAAGCGCTGGAACTCTTCGAACGGCGACAGGTGCGGGTTTGCGTAGTTGAGGTGCACGACGAACCCGACCGAGACCAGATTGTCGCCGAAGTGATAGAGAAACGAGCCGCCGCCCGCGCTGTTGTCGAGCGGCCAGCCGAACGTGTGCTGGACACGACCGGGCCGATGTTGCGCAGGATCGACCTGCCACAGTTCCTTGAGGCCAATGCCGTACTTCTGCGGCTCTCGGCCGCTCCCGAGACCAAAGCGAGCGATGAGCTTCTTGGCAAGCGATCCGCGCGCGCCTTCCCCGATCAGCGTGTATTTCGCCCGAAGCTCCATGCCGCGCTGGAAGCCCGGCTTCGGCGCGCCGTCGCGCCCGACGCCCATGTCCCCGGTCGCGACGCCGGTCACCGCTCCGCGTTCGTCGTGCAACGTCTCCACGGCGGCGAACCCCGGAAAGACCTCGACGCCAAGCGCCTCCGCCTTCCGGGCAAGCCAGCGGCACACATCGCCGAGCGACGCGACGTAGTTGCCGTGGTTGCTCATCAGTGGCGGCATCAGAAAATTGGGCAAACGCACATCTCCGGCCGGACCGAGCCAGTGAAAGCGATCCGCTCTGACCTCTGTGCGCATCGGCGGCTCGGGATCGTCCCGCCAGTCGGGCAGTAGCCGGTCGAGGGCGATCGGGTCGATGACCGCGCCCGACAGAATGTGGGCGCCGACCTCGGACCCCTTTTCCAGAACGGCGACCGAGAGATCCGGCGCGAGTTGCTTCAGGCGGATCGCAGCCGACAGGCCTGCCGGCCCCGCGCCGACAATAACCACGTCGAATTCCATCGACTCGCGTTCACCGGCTGACGGCATGATCAGTGATTGTTTCGCTGATGGAGGAAGTCCCGGCGACCGGGCCCATAAGGCCCTTGTTTGCCATTGTACGAATCCCTGTCAACTCCACGCTGACAAACAAGGCAAGCCAATGCGTTTCCACTATTTCACATCTTGGCAACGTGCAGCGGATTGCAATTGAGCCAATTGAGCAAACGGCATGGAAGGAAGTCATAAGCGCGCTGGTTTGCCAGTCCTTAGTCCTGGCCTCTCAATCTGGCCGCGATGCGAGGGGCTGCGATGTCGACCGCGATGGGAGAGCGGGTCCGCGGATCACTCCGCTCATCCATACTATCGTCGGCCGGGTTTCCGCCGACCGCTTGACCGACCAGCGCACCGGCATCCCGTATTAAGCTTCCTCCGCGGGTCGCGTTGCATTCCTTATGTGTCCTCTGCGGAGCCTCGAATCCCCGCAACCGTGAACGTGGCCAATGCCAGTGCCGCCGCTGCAATCAGAAAGAGAAGTTGCGGCTCTCCGTGGTCGAGCAGCGGGCCGATCACCAGCGGGCCAACGAGCGAACCGCCGTCCAGCCCGGAATAGACTGTTCCGAACGTCTTGCCGAGATTGTCGCGCGGGGCAGCTTGCCGGATGAGCAAGTCGCGCGAGGGAAGGGTCGCGCCGACGAACACGCCAGCCAGCAGCAGGAAGCCGACTATCAGCACAAGTGGCAACCCGGTATATGCAAGCGGCAGCACGCATACGGCCGAAGCAATCATTCCCAGGATCGCAATTTGGTGATGGCGGCCAAAGCGGTCGGCAACCACGCCGCCGATCAGCGTGCCGCCGATAGCCCCGAACTGAAGCGACGCGATAGCGAAAGTCGCCATCGCAAGCTGCACACCGTAGCCTTCCGTCAGAGCCGAAACGGTGA
The DNA here is from genome assembly GCA_963798195.1 of uncultured Alphaproteobacteria bacterium. GTDB lineage: Bacteria > Pseudomonadota > Alphaproteobacteria > Rhizobiales > Kaistiaceae > CAVSRC01. The sequence goes on from CAWCSF010000005.1 coordinate 434,744, forward strand.
AGTTCATGAGGCCGGCAAGAGCCAGGGAACTCAAGAAGAAGAACCCAAATCCGAACAAGACAACCGGCAAGGTCAGAATCGTCAGGAAGCTCAGCTTCCTTGCCGGTATGGAGTTCGGATGGCTCTCCTTCGTAGCGGTCCTCTGACGGTCGGCGCGAAGTGACGCCAGGTTCAGCGAAACCGTGACGGCGATGATCAGTCCGAGCACTCCGGCGCCGATCAGCGCGACGCGCCATCCCCAGTAGGTCGCAGCCAGGCCGACGGCTATTGGCGAAAGCGCAAAGCCGAGCGATCCAGCGACTGAATGCGAGGCAAAAGCCCGCCCTTGCCGTTCCCGGCTTATCCGCCGGCTAAGTATCGACAAATCCGAGGGATGGTAGACGGTGTTGCCGATCCCTGCCGCGAACACCAGCGGAAACAACACCGGGAGGGAGGGCGCGAAGCCCATGGCGAGAACTGCCGCCGACTGCAACGTGATCCCCGCTAGTAGAAGACGGTGAGGGCCGAAGCGATCGACCAACATGCCGGCGACCACCTGGCCCGCACCCGATGTCGCAAAGAAGAGCGTCAGGAGCAGCCCGAGCTCCGTGAAACTGACATCAAATTCCGTCTTCATGAGCGGCAGAAGTGGCGCCAGGGCGAGCAGCAGGAAATGGCTGGTGAAGTGCGCCAAGCCCACGACGCCGATCGTCCGCAAATCTTCCCTGGTGCTGACGCCGGTCGAGGCTGAGTTCACTGTGGTCAAGATTCGCCTTGCTGACGCCGCGAATGTGGACGCCGCACGAGCGCGGCATTGTCCCAACCTTCGACGATGACAAACTGAGATGAACGATGATCGCAGCTTCCGCAAGATCACTGCTCGGGCCGCGCTTCCTCCGGTCCAATAATAAGACCGGCGTCTCGGTGATCGACTATTGCGGCAGTGCTGAACGCGGCGTTGTAGTGGCCGGTGCGCCCTATCAGGGCCCTAAGCCGACCGGCCGGCGTGAGCGGCTACAGGACCAAGGACGGCTTGCTGATGCTGGGGGCCTTCAACTCCGTCAGAATCGGGGGCTCCGGGAAGCGCTTGAACACTCTGAATTCGCGACCCTGAAGACGAGACCCGATCTTTGGGAGGGGGCTGAGGATACGAGGCCACGGTTGTTGCTGAGCGTCTGAAACGGGTGGGCTCCGTGAACCGATGCTGTAGCGAACATCCATGCGATTTCCCGTGTGAAGGAACCGGGCGACGCTATAGCGCCGCCCTATAGAGCCGCTCAGCATACGCTAGTTGTTCGCGTCTCTTTGCCGTGCGACACACCTTTTGGTTTATGGGTCTGGCCATCCGGGCGTAGAGCGCGCGGCTGAAACACGAGCCTAGCCGAGCGGTCGTGATCGGCCGGGGATGGCTGAAGTTGGGGCGAGGCAATGTCCATGGATAATCTGCCGAGCCACTCCCGCGCCGCCGTGCTTCGCCATTTCGGCGAGGCGCTGAAAATCGAGGACGTGCCGGTGCCCCGGCAAATCGAGGCGGGGGCGATTCTGGTACGCACCGAGGCCTGTTCGATCTGCGGAACCGATGTCCACCTGTGGCAGGGCTCCCTGGCGCTCAAGGTCGATCTGCCAGTAATTCTCGGCCACGAAATGGTCGGGCGGATCGTCAGGCTGGGTTCGGGGGCGGAGCGCGACAGCGTTGGGCAGCCGCTCCGTGAAGGCGATCGCATTGTTTGGACACACACAGCCTGCGGTCATTGTTTCTATTGTACGGTCGCTCGCCAGCCGACGCTTTGCGACAACCGCCGCGCCTACATGTACGAGAACATGGAGAAGCCGCCGCATCTGCTCGGCGGGTTCTCCGAATACGGCTACGTGCTGCCGGAATCCGGGCGCATCCGCGTGCCCGACAACGTGCCGAACGATCTCGCCAGTCTGTCGAGTTGCGCCTTCCGTTCAGTGATGAACGCCTTTGACAATCTCGGCGGAATCGCGCCCGACGAGACGGTCGCGATCCAGGGCGCGGGACCGCTCGGACTGCTGGCGACGGCGCTGGCGGCAACCGCCGGCGCGCGCCGGGTTATCGTCATCGGTGCACCGGACGGCCGCCTGGCGCTGGCGGAGAAGTTCGGCGCGACCTCCACCATCTCGATCGAGCGGCAAGACGCTGGGGCGCGACTGGCCGCAGTGCGCGAGGCAACCGACGGACGCGGGGCCGACGTGGTCATGGAATTCACCGGCCACCCGGCCGCCTTCGGCGAGGGACTGGAGATCGTGCGCAAGGGTGGCCGCTACCTGATCGTCGGCCAACTTGGCGAAGGTGCAACCGAGATCAAGCCATCGACCATCGTGAAGAAGAACATTCGCGTCATCGGCTCCTTCTCCGGCGACGCGCGGAGCTACTGGAAGGCGCTGACTTTTGTTTCCCGGCACATGGACGACATCCCTTTCGGCGCCATGATCTCCAATCGCTACCGCCTCGACGACGTGAACGAAGCGCTGGCGCGCATGAAGCGGCTGGAGGAGATCAAGCCGGTGATCGAGCTGGTTTAGAACATGGCTGTCGGGCAGACACGCAGTTTCGACAAGGACAATCGCGGCCCCCTTGACGGCGTGCGCGTGCTCGACCTGTCGCGCCTGGTTGCCGGCAACATGGCAACGCTGCTGCTCGCCGACTACGGCGCCGACGTTATCAAGATCGAACATCCGGAAAAGGGTGACGACCTGCGCCGCTGGCGCGCCGAGGGCATTGAGACGTTCTGGAAGGTTTACGCGCGCAACAAGCGCTCAATGGCGCTCGATATCCGCAAGGATGGCCGGGACGTATTCCGGCGTCTGGTGGAGAGCGCGCAGGTGCTCGTCGAGAACTTCCTGCCCGGCACGCTTGAGAAGTGGGGCTATGGCCCGGACGCACTTCACGCGATCAATCCTGGCCTGGTGATCCTGCGCATTTCCGGTTGGGGTCAAGACGGACCGTGGCGTGACCGGCCAGGCTTCGGCACGCTGGTCGAGGCGATGTCGGGCTACGCATTTCTCAACGGCTTCGCCGACCGGCCGCCTTTGTTGCCGCCGCTGGCAATGGCCGACATGGTTGCAGGACTCTACGGCAGCTTCGCCACGCTGACGGCGCTCCGCGTCGTCGAGCGTGGCGGCAGGGGGCAGGTGATCGACCTGTCTCTGTTCGAGCCCATGCTCTCGCTGGTGGCGAGCGAGGCGGTCAAGCATCGCGTGACCGGCGACGTGACCATGCGCTCGGGCAATCAGGCGCCGCACACCGCACCGCGCAACGTCTACACCTGCTCCGATGGCGGCTTCCTCGCCATGTCCGGTTCGATGCAATCGATGGCCGAGTTGATCCTCGAAACCATCGGTCGGCCGGAGCTGAAAAGCGATCCGCGCTTCCGCACCAATGACGATCGCGTCGCCAATCGCGACGAACTCGACGCCATCATTGGCGCCCACGTCGGCAAGCGAAGCCTCGCCGAGAACCTCGCCGCCTTCGGGGAGGCGGGCGTGCCGGTAGCGCCGGTCGTGTCGATGGCGGACCTGATGACCCATGACTACGTACTCGGGCGTGGCGCGCTGACCGAGTTGGAGGACCGCGACCTCGGTTCGGTGCCGATGCACGAGATCGTGCCGCGGCTCGACCGCACGCCCGGCACCTTCCGCCGGCCGGCGCCGGCGCTCGGCGAGCACACCGAGGAGATTCTCACGGAACTCGGGTTCGGCCCGTCGCGCAAGGAAGCGATCGCTTGACCCGACGCGCCCTGCCGCTGTGGCGGTCCATGCTGTTCGTGCCAGTGCTGAACGAGAAGTTTCTGGCCGGCGCGCCATCGCGCGGCGCCGACTGCATCCAACTCGACCTTGAGGATTCCATCCCCGTTGCCCGCAAGGCCGAGGCGCGAGAGGCCGTAAAGACAGCGGCGGATTTCCTTGCCGGCAAAGGCGTGGACGTCGTTGTCCGCATCAACCGCCCGTGGCGGATGGCGGTGGCCGATATCGAAGCGTCGGTTGGGCCGTCAGTAACGGCGCTGAACCTGCCCAAGGTGCCCGACGCCGGCCATGTGCGCGCCGTCGCCGAGATCCTTGACGAGTTGGAAGCGGAGCGCGGGTTGGCGAACGGTCACACGCGGCTCGTCATCATGATCGAGACCGCTGGCGGCCTGATCAACATGGCCGAGATCGCGGCCGCATCCGAGCGCATCGTTGCAATGACCGTCGGCGCAGAAGACCTGGCGCTGTCGATGGGCATGGAGGTGGTCGAGGACGCCCTCTACGTGCCGAACGTGCAGGCCGTGGCGGCCGCGCGAGCGGCGGGCATCCTGCCTATCGGCTATGTCGGCACGGTCGCGGACTACCAGGACGCGGCTCGCTACCAGCAGATTGCCGAGCGGGCGCGCCGTCTCGGCTTCGCCGGCGGTTTCTGTGTCCACCCGACGCAGGTGCCGATCCTCAATGCGGCGTTCAGCCCGTCCGAGGCCGAAGTGGTCGATGCGAAGGCGTTGATCGCCGCCTATGACGCGGCGCTGGCGACCGGCAAGGGCGCGGTGAACCACGGCGGCAAGATGATCGACCAGCCTGTAGCAGACCGGGCCCGAGCACTGCTGACCCGGCACGCCTCCATCACTGCCCGCAAGGCGACCTGACGCCCCGCTTTCCAGGTTGGGTTGGGATTCTCGAGCCGCCGCCGCTACAGTAGCTCTCATGAACCTGCGCGACCTTCGCTATTTCGTTGCCGTCGCCGAAAGCGGCTCGATTCTGGCAGCCTCGGAGAAGCTGCATGTGGCGCAGCCCTCGATAAGCGTGCGCATTCGCGCGCTGGAGAGCGACCTTGGCGTGGCGTTGTTCGAGCGGCGGCCACGCGGCGTGGTGATGACCGCCGAGGGCGAGGAACTGCTGATTCATGCGCGGCTGATCCTGGGCTCGGCGGAGACGGCGCGGGAGAGCCTCCGCCGGCATGCCAACAGCCCCGTGGGGACGGTGAATTTCGGCGTGCCTACCTCGCTCGCCGCCGTGCTCTCGGTGCCGCTGGTGGAGCAGACACTGGCCACTCTGCCGAACGTACGGCTGCGCATCGTCGAGAGCATGACCGGCTATATCATCGACTGGCTGCGCGGTGGGCAGCTCGACCTCGGGCTCGTCTTCGTCGATGCGGCGATTTCAGGTGTGCAGACCGAAAAGCTGCTGAACGAGGAATTGCACCTTGCCGCCGGAACGCCCGAGGCGCTGAAAAAGCTGACCAACGCCCGGGGCGAAGTGCCAATGGAGAAACTTGCCGAGAGTGCCGCTGATCCTGCCGACGGAGCGCCACGGCCTGCGCTCGTTGATCGACCAGCACCTGCGACGTCACGGCGTCTCATCGAAAGTCATCATCGAGATCGACGCGTTCCTTCAGATTCAGCGGTTGGTGCAGCGCGGCCACGGCATGACGATCCTGTCCCTGGCGGCGCTGCATGAATCGCCGCTGACGCCGCCACTGGTGACGGCGCGCATCGTGCGGCCAACTATCGAACGCACGGTGTCGCTGGCCCATGTGGACGATCGGCCGCTGACCAAAGCGGCGCGTGAAGTGGCTCGGCTGGCAGCCGCACTCCTCCGCGGCCAGGCGGCGGAGCCCTGGTGGCACGCCAAGCCGACGACCTCCTGACCTTCCAGCTATAGCGCTCAGCTATAGACGCGCTGCTG
>CAWCSF010000006.1:0-467256 GCA_963798195.1 uncultured Alphaproteobacteria bacterium
CGGACAGAACTTCCCGGCAGAACTGGCGGGCCGGCGGATAAACGTTGTCTGGAACGAGCACATGGTCGCCAGCCTTGAGAGCAGCGAACATGAACATGGTGATCGCCGCCTGCCCCGAAGGCACGATGATCGATCGAGCGCCGTGATGCAGCGCAGTGATCTGGGCCTCCAGAACACGCGTCGTCGGCGTGCCCGCGAGACCATAGCTGTAACCATCAGGGCCGCGCTGACCCCGTGCGCGGTATTCTTGTGCGGTATCAACAGGATGGTCGAGGCGCGATAGGTTGGCACCGCAAAGCTGTGGAAGCCATCCAGCGCGGGCACTGGATGGTGGACGCACAGGCTGTCGTCATGTTTTGGCGGCGTCCCGGACATCTTTGCGGCTGTCTCTCTAGAGAACCTTGGACAGAAACTCGGCCATGCGCGGCTCTTTGGGATTGCCGAAGAGTTCGCCGGGTGTTCCCTGTTCGAGAATGCAGCCAGCGTCCATGAAGGCGACGCGGTCGGCCACCTCGCGCGCAAAGCCCATTTCGTGCGTGACAATGACCATGGTCATGCCGCGCAAGGCGAGGTCCTTGATCACGTCGAGGACCTCGTTGACCATCTCCGGGTCAAGCGCCGATGTCGGCTCGTCAAAAAGCATGACCTTGGGTTTCATGGCCAAAGCGCGCGCGATGGCGACACGCTGTTTCTGCCCGCCCGACAATTCCCTGGGATAGGCGAGCCGTTTGTCGGCAAGTCCGACTGACGACAGCAATTCATCTGCCTCCGCTTCAGCCGCAGACTTGTCCAGCCGGCGCAATCGGATCGGCCCCAAGGTAATGTTTCCCAACACCGAGAGATGCGGAAACAGATTGAAATGCTGGAAGACCATTCCGATCCGTTGCCTGAGACGATCGACCTTGTGCGCCTTGGCGAGAATGTCCTCGCCGTCGATGAGGATTGAGCCCGCCTGCGGCACTTCGAGAAGGTTGAGGCAACGCAGGAACGTGGACTTGCCCGAGCCGGACGCGCCGATCACGCAAACCACCTCGCCGGCGTCGACTTCAAGACCGACGCCCTTGAGAACCCTGAGGCTGCCGAATGACTTCTCGACGCCCTCGGCGACGATCATCGCCGGATTTTTCGTTCGATCAGCGATGTGACGCGCTCCCCTACAAAGAAGACGGAAAAGTAGAGCAGGCCGACAAGGCCGAGTACGCGGATAGTGTCGAAGTTCAGCGAATAGATCGTCTGACCCGCCATCGTCAGTTCCGACACGCCAATGACCGACAGCAAGGACGTATCCTTGAGCGTGATGCTGAACAGGTTGGCGATGTTGGGAATCATGGTCCAGAAGGCTTGCGGCAGAACGATCAGCCGCATGGTCTGCCAATAGCCAAATCCGATCGAGCGGCCGGCCTCCATCTGCCCGCTGTCGACGCTGAGGACCCCCGACCGAATGACTTCCGCCATGTAGCCGCCGATGTAGATCGCCAGGGCGACGCCACCGGCAACGACCGCGGGCATCCTCATGCCGGTCAACAACGGCAGCCCGAAATAGGCGAACAGGATCTGGATCAGAAGCGGCAACCCTCGCACGATGTTGCTGTAGAGGGTCGCGAGGGCAATCAGCACGATGGATTGAGACAGCCGCATCATCGCCAGCACAAAGCCGATGATGGCCCCGAACAGCATTGATGTGGCTGTCAAAATCAAGGTGAGCTTCAGTCCCTGCAGGAGGGCCGGCAGATAGTCCAGCAGGGATCCGTCCATGATCCTCTCTTCCGGTCAGCTAGCGAGCTTTGCCGATCAAAGGTCGTAGGACTTCAGGATACGCTCAAGTTCGCCGGAGGCACGAAGCTTGTCAAGGCCTTCGTTGATGACCGGCAACAACTTGCTGTCCTTGGGGAAGCCGAAGGCGATGTCGGTCGGCTGGAGCAGTTCGCTGATGATCTTCTGGGTGGGGTGCGCGGTCTCCTGCGCGATCTGACGATTGACCACCGCCGAGTCGTAAATGAGGCCGGCAACATCACCGGTCTGCATCGCGAGTTTCATGTTGGCGCCGTCCGCGAGAATGCGAATCTCCACGCCCCATTCCTCCGCGTGGGCCTGGGCAACCTTGAGCGGGGCGGAGCCCTGCTGCGCGGCGATCACCTTGCCGCGCAATCCCTCCACCGACGTGATCGGGCTATCCGCGGGGACGACGAGCACGCTGCCTTGCACGAAAATGGGCACTGAGAAGTCGATGACCTTCTTGCGCTCTTCGGTGACGAAAAATCCGGTGACGGCGATGTCGACTTGATTGACCTGCAGCGCCGGGATCATCGCGGCAAAGCCCAGCGGCGAGTATTCGACGGTGGCGCCGTTGGCTTGCGCGATTTCCTGCAGCAAGTCGTACATCACGCCCTTGAACTCAGTGCCTTCCTGGAAGGCAAAAGGCACGCCGTGCGGGTTAATGGCCGCCACGATCTTTTTCGGCGCTTCCGCACCGAGCGCGAGACCGAACGGTAGGACTGCCATCGCCGCTGCCGCGGCTGCGCCCAGCAGAAATTGTCTCCGAAACATTGGCTTTCTCCTTTGGTGGCGGCGCGACCTCGACCTTCCACAGTCGGGGCGCGACGAAACCGCCGATGGACATTCCGATAATGATAATAATGTTCCTATATTGTCAACAGTGTTTCGAATAGTGATGCAACTCGCCAGAATGGGCCGTCATCCAGCCACGTTTCCGAATGCGAGTTGGGATCGGCTTGACTTGACGCTGCTCCGCCAGCCTGCCAAATGTTCCTATTATAGAACCAATGTTCCTTTATTCGGCCGAGAGATATCATGACCTTCCCTGATGTTCACATGGCCGTTTTGGCGGCGGATTGCCGAGACAAGTTCTTCCGCTCGGCCCCGGATGCCGATGTCGTAGTCACGACCGACCGGCGGCATATCGGCTATCTCACGGGCTATCACGGCATCACCCACAACGGCACCGCGCGCTATGCCCAGGCAGCCATCGCTACGCGGTCGCGGGTGGCCATCGTCACCGGCGCCAGCGATGCGGCAGCCGCCCTGGAAATCATGGGCGATGTGCAGGCGATATGGCGCTACGGCACCTTCTACGTGTCGTCGTCCGACGGCGTTCCCGGTTACGCGGACATGCCAGCGTCCGAGGCGTCGTTCGAAGAAGCCGTTCTCAACTGCCTTGCGTCATTCCGGCCTGAGAAGGCGACGATCGCGCTCGACGTGCAATGGCCGAAACTTGAACCGGCGATTAAAGGACGGTTTGCGGGCGCCACGTATTGCCCCGCCCTGCCGGGCCTCGTGCTCGCCCGTTCCGTCAAATTGCCCGGTGAGCTGGAGCTTCTGCGCTACGCATCCCGCATCACCGATGAGGCGGTCGCGACGGCCTTGGCGGATGTGTCCCCAACGCTCACCGAGTTCGATATTTCCAGCACGATTCAAGCGCATATCGTACGGCAAGGCGGGGTGCCGAAATTTACCGTTGTCACCTCCGGTGAACGCAGTTCGAGGGTCGACGCCTTTGCCACGCCGCGCGTGGTGGGCGATGGCGCGACGGTCCGGCTCGATGTGGGATGCACCGTCAACGGATACGCTTCCGACATGGCGCGCACGATTGTCGTCGGCGAGCCAACAGCAAAACAGGCCACGCGCTACCAGGCCCTGCTCGATGGCGAGCAGGCCCAGATCAATCTGATCAGGCCGGGCATCGCCGCGCGCGACCTCTACAACATTGCCGTGGAGACCGTCCGACGCGGAGCGCTGCCGACGTATCAGCGGAACCACTGCGGGCACGGCATAGGCCTGACGTCCCACGAGTACCCCATGCTGGATGCGGAGGCCGAAGCGATCCTCGCGCCCGGCATGGTTCTTTGCGTTGAAACTCCATACTACGAACTCGGCTGGGGCGGGATGATGGTGGAAGACACCGCGATCGTGACCGAGACCGGCCATGAACTCCTGACGACCTCGTCCCGGGATCTCGTGCCGCTTCGCCGATGACAAGCGGCCTCACACTTGACTTTGCGCAGAGTGTCGGGCGACAGGTAATGATGTTGCAATAATAGGCACATCGTTATGTCTACAAGCCAGTCACTCGACCGCGGCCTCGATGTTCTGGAGCTTCTCGACAAGGCGCCGCGACCACTTGGCATTCGCGAGATATCGCGACAGCTCGACCTCAGCCCACCAATCGTACAGCGCCTGATCAACACGATGTCGCGCCGTCGATACATTCGGCAGGACCCCGAAACAAGGCGCTATTCTATCGGTTACCAGATTCTGGGCATTGGGGCGTCGCTGCAGAGCAAGGATATATTGCTGCTGGAGGGCCGCAAGGAAATGATCCAACTCACCCAGCGCATGCGCGTCGATGCCTATTTGGGTGTCCAGCAGGACGACCACGCGATTTATCTGCTGTGCGTCCAGTGCGAGGGGCCCGTCGCGGTGAGAAGCGAGCCCGGCCAACTGCTGCGCCTCCATAGCACCGCCATCGGAAAAATCCTTCTAGCGGCGCACGACGACGAGACGGCGCTGGCGCTGTTGGGCCCCGGTCCGCTACCCGCCATAACACCAGTCACCATTACGGACCCCCGGTCACTGGTGGCATCGCTCGGGCGTGTCCGCGCCGAGGGCCTGGCGGTGATCGAAAACGAAAACATCACCGGAATAACCTCGGTGGGCGCGCCCATCCGCAACTCGCGCGGCGAAGTCTGCGCAGCCCTTAGCGTATCGTTCTCACCCCATTTCACGCCCGAGATCCAGGTAAGCGACGTCGCGGCGATGGTGAAAGAGGCGGCCGCGAAGATCAGCGAGAACCTCGGCCATCACACCTGACAGAAAAGACCGAGATGCTGAGGGCCTGCGCCCGGCCCCCTGGATCACCCGCTGCAACAGCCGTGGGGAAAACGATGAACCAAGCCGGGGAAGTGGGAGAAGAAGGGACGAGGTCCGAACCCGCAACCGGCAGCGCGACCTCCCCCGGAGGGCGCCTCGTGGAGCCATCGAACGAAGTAAGATTGGCGTGAGCTAAGTACTGGCGGAGAGGGTGGGATTCGAACCCACGGTACGGTTGCCCGCACAACGGTTTTCGAGACCGTCCCGTTCGACCACTCCGGCACCTCTCCGACGGAGGCGTCTCTAGCGGCGCGCGGCCGGCGACGCAAGGGGCGCGGCCGGCAGTCCGCCGGCATTTCCGGCCGCCAAACCGGGCCACGCGCGACCACACGAGATCGCCCGGCTTTTCCTTGACAGGCAAACGGCCATCCCTATAGTGCGCGGCGACTGGCGCGGCCCCTTTGCCGCGCCCTTTGGTTTTCGCAAAAAATGGCTGGTTCTCGCCGATCTTTGGCGGTCGGGCCGGCAGGTTGGAAAGATCATGTTCGCAGTCATCAAGAGTGGCGGCAAGCAGTACCGGGTCGCCGCAGACCAGACCCTCGAGGTTGCCAAGGTCGCCGGCGCGGAAGGCGATGCCGTTTCCTTCGGCGAAGTGCTGATGGTTGGCGGCGACGACGGGATCACCCTCGGCAGCCCGCTGGTTTCGGGCGCAGCGGTCGCCGGTGAGATTGTCGGTCACGGCCGTACCGGCAAGATTCTCGTCTTCAAGAAGCGCCGCCGGCAGAACTCGAAGCGCAGCCGCGGCCATCGTCAGGACTATACGGTGGTTCGCATCACCGAGATCCTGACGGACGGCAAGCAGCCGACCAAGGCAGCGGCGAAGGCGAAGGCCCCCGCAGCCGATACAGAGGCCCCGGCCAAGCCGAAGCGCGCCAGCGCCAAGGCGGAGACGACCGAAACGGCCGAAGCCCCAGCAAAGCCCGCGCGGAAGCCCCGCGCCAAGGCCGACAAGGAATAAGGAGACCCCGCCATGGCTCATAAAAAGGCAGGTGGCTCGTCGCGCAACGGCCGTGATTCGGCTGGTCAGCGCCTGGGCGTGAAGAAGTTCGGCGGCGAAATGGCCGTCGCCGGTAACATCATCGTACGCCAGCGCGGCACCAAGTGGCGTCCCGGTACGGGCGTCGGCCTGGGCAAGGACCACACGATTTTTGCCGTCGTCGACGGTGTCGTGACCTACCAGACCAAAGCCGCCGGCCGCACCTACGTTTCGGTCCGCCCGATGGCTACGGCCGCGGAATAGCCGGCTTCCGACGACTTGCCGGCGTCTCATCGACCCGGCTTGGAACAGAACGAAGGGGAGATGGGACACCACCCATCTCCCCTTTTTCGTTCCGGACGGAGGAAGCCATGGACGCGGAGGACGAACACCAGCAGCACGGGGCGCATGGCGGAGGGCTCGACCGGATTGCAACCCACCGCCTGCTGCTGAGGCGGTGCGCAGCGGCAGACCTTCCAGTCATCAAAACCCTGTCCGCCGACCATGCCGTCGCCGAGAACCTGTGCGCCGCCATCGCGCTGGCCAGCGGCGGGACCTTCGTGATCACCCGGCAAGGCAACGGCGAAGTCCTCGGCTGCGCCGGATACGGCACAACCGGCGACATGCCTGGCCTCGTCGAAATCACCGTCTGGGTCGGCACCGCCTCGTGGGGACGCGGCTACGCCACGGAGGCGGCGCAGGCCCTGATCGACCATGCCTTCCGAGAGGGCGCTGCCAACGTGCTGTGGTGCTCGAACCGGGTCACCAACGCCCGCGCCCGGCGCGTCATCGAGAAGTGCGGTTTCCAGTTCCGCGGCGCCGGCATGGTGCGTTCGCCGACATCGTTCGGCGCGTTCCCGGTCGAGCGCTTCGCCCTCGACCGGCGCAACTGGGCGAGCCTCAAGGCGTGGGGCGCACCGATCCCGCCGCAACAGCAGCAAGTTCCGGACAATTGCCATGACACCGCTGCTTGAACCGGTCCTGATTACCGACCGTTTGGTCCTGCGCCCGCCGCGCGAAGCCGATCTCGACGACCTGATCGCCGGGATCGGCGACCTGCGCGTGTCGCGCATGCTGGGGCGGGTGCCGCATCCCTATAAACGCTCCGACGCCGACGGTTTTCTTGCCGCGGTCCGCCGCAACGCGCACTCCGGCCGGGCGCTCAACCTGTCGATCGTCCGCGAGGGGCGGCTGATCGGCGGCATGGCCATCGGCAGCCTGCCCGGCTATTGCGAGTTCGGCTACTGGCTGGCCCACGACGCCTGGGGCAAGGGGTACGCCACAGAGGCGGGCCGCGCGGTTCTCGCTTACGGTTTCGACGTCCTCGGCTTGTCCCTCATCCGCTCCGGCGTGCTGTGGAGCAACACGGCCTCGCTGCGCGTGCAGATCAAGCTGGGCTTTCGCCGGATCGGCATCAGCCGACGCTATGCGCTCGCGCGCAAGCAGACGGTCGACCACATCGACACCGTGCTCTCGCGCCGGCGATACGAGGCCGCCGCGCGATGATCCCCGGCCTCGAAAACGCAAGCTTTGCCACCAACAGGCTGCGGCTGCGCCCGTTTGCGGCCGCCGACGCCGAAACGGTCTTCGCCCTCTTCGCCAACTGGAATGTCGTGCGCTTCCTGAGTGCGCCGCCCTGGCCCTACGTCGTCGACGACGCCACGAGCTGGATTGCCGCCGTCTCGGCCCCGGCCAGCGAAGACGGTGAGAGCGGCTTCGCCATCACGCACGCGGGGGAACTCATCGGGGCTATCGGCGCCCGGTTTCGGCCGCCGAGCCATTTGCAGCGTGGCGTGGGGCACAATATCGGCTATTGGCTTGGCGAGCCCTACTGGGGCCACGGCTACATGACCGAGGCCGCACGCGGGCTCATCGGCTTGATCTTCGAAACGTTTGGCTGTGACATGGTTTTTTCCGGCGCCTTCTCTGAAAACATCGCCTCGCTTCGCGTTCAGGAGAAGCTTGGTTTCGTGGCCGACGGCGAGACGACGTTACTGGCGCGCCCGCGCAACGGCACATATCCACATACGAACACAGTCCTGACCCGCACCCGTTTCGAGGAGCTCAACCGATGAAGTTTCTCGACCAGGCGAAGATCTATGTCCGCTCCGGCGACGGCGGCAATGGCAGCGTCCATTTCCGCCGGGAGAAGTTCATCGAGTTCGGTGGGCCCGACGGCGGCGACGGCGGCAAGGGCGGCGACGTCTGGGCCGAGGCGGTGGAGAATCTGAATACGCTGATCGACTACCGCTACCAGCAGCACTTCAAGGCGGCAGCCGGAGTCTCCGGCAAGGGACGCAACATGGCCGGCGCCAAGGGCGCCGACGTCGTCCTGAAGGTGCCGGTCGGCACCGAGATACTCGATGAGGACAACGAGACGCTGATCGCCGACCTCGACGAGCCGGGGAAACGCGTGCTGATCGCGCGCGGCGGCAATGGCGGCTTCGGCAACACGCACTTCAAGTCCTCGACCAACCGCGCACCGCGTCGCGCCAATCCCGGTCAGGAAGGCGTCGAACAGTGGCTCTGGCTTCGCCTGAAGCTGATTGCCGACGCCGGCCTCGTCGGCCTGCCCAATGCCGGCAAATCGACCTTCCTCGCAACGGTGACATCGGCGAAGCCCAAGATCGCCGACTATCCGTTCACCACGCTGACGCCCGGCCTCGGCGTGGTCCGCATCGACGCGCGCGAGTTCGTGCTTGCCGATATACCGGGCCTGATCGAGGGCGCCCACGAGGGCGCGGGACTTGGCGACCGCTTCCTCGGCCATGTCGAGCGATGCAGTGTCTTGCTGCACCTCGTCGATGGCACCGCGGAAGACCCGGTCGCGGACTACCGCACCGTCCGCGAGGAACTCGCCGCCTATGGCGCCGCGCTCGACGAGAAGCCGGAAGTCGTGGCCATCTCCAAGGCCGACGCCGTGCCCGCCGAAAAGATCGACAAGCTGAAGCGCGCGCTTCGCCGCGCCGCGGGCTCGACGCCGCTGGTCGTTTCGTCCGTGAGCGGCGACGGCGTCGACAAGGTGCTGCGGGCGCTCGCCGGCGAGATCTCGGGCTCGGCCACGCCGGAATCCCTCGTCCCGGCCGAGCCGGAGACACCCTGGCGGCCGTAGCCGCGCCGCCACCTCCCGCTGTATAAGACGGCGCATTTTCTCCGGGGACCCCGATGACCGCCCGCACGCCGGAAGCCTTTCGCCGCATCGTGATCAAGATCGGCTCGTCGCTGCTCGTCGACCTCGGCACGGGCCGGCTCAAGACCGAATGGCTGGAATCGCTCGCCGAGGACATCGCCCACCTCGCGGCCGGCAGCCGCGAACTGATGGTGGTGTCGTCCGGTGCGATCGCCCTCGGCCGCGGCGTCCTCAAGCTGCCGTCCGGCCCGCTGCGGCTCGAGGAAAGCCAGGCGGCAGCCGCCGTCGGCCAGATCGCACTCGCCCGCGCCTATGCCGAAACCCTCGGCCGGGTCGGCCTGACGGCAGGGCAAATTCTGCTGACACTTGGCGACACCGAGGAGCGCCGCCGCTATCTCAATGCCCGCTCCACCATCGGTACGCTGCTCAAGCTTGGCTCGGTGCCGGTGATCAACGAGAACGACACGGTCGCCACAAGCGAAATCCGCTACGGGGACAACGATCGCCTGGCCGCGCGCGTCGCCACCATGATGAGCGCGGATCTGCTCATCCTCATGTCCGATATCGACGGGCTCTACACAGCCTCGCCGGCGACCGACTCCGGCGCCGAGTTCATCGACACGGTGGAGCGCATCACGCCCGCGATCGAAGCCATGGCCGGGGCCGCCGCTTCGGAAAATTCGCGCGGCGGCATGAAGACCAAGCTCGACGCCGGCAAGATCGCGACCGTCGCGGGCACCCAGATGGTGATCGCCAGCGGGCGCGAGATGCACCCGATCCGCGCCATTTCCTCCGGCGCCCGCTGTACCTGGTTCATGGCAGAGGCGACGCCCGTCACCGCGCGCAAGCGCTGGATTTCGGGGCGGCTGGAAACGCGTGGCGCGGTCATCGTCGATGGCGGCGCGGCGAAGGCCCTTCGCGCTGGCAAAAGCCTGCTTCCCGCGGGCGTGCGGCGCGTGGAGGGACAATTCCATCGCGGCGACGCCGTCGATATTCGCGGGCTCAACGGCGAGGAGATCGGCCGCGGACTGGTTGCCTACGACGCTGGCGACGCGGAACGCATTGCCGGGCGCAACAGCCGCGAAATCGAGACGATCCTTGGCTTTGCCGGCCGCGCCGAGATGATTCACCGCGACGACATGGCCCTCCGCGGCGAGTAGCCCTAGGGCCCCGGCGACACCTGCGCCACGGGCTCTTCCGCCACCGTCTGCTCGCGGAAGAAGATGTACAGACCGGCGGCCACGATGATTGCGGCGCCGATGAGCACGCGCAGGCTCGGCACGTCGTTGAAGAACAGGTAGCCGAACATCACGGCCCACACGATCAATGTGTACTGATAGGGCACGACCACCGACGCCGGCGCCAGCCTGAGCGAGCGGTTGACGCAGACGATCGCCGCCAGCGCCGAAACGCCCAACATGCAAAGCAGCAGGAGGTCGGTTCCGTGCGTGATGGGCACCCACTGGAAGGGCGCGACGACCGCCCCGACGACAAGAGCCGCCACGACCTGCCACGTCGCCATGGTGAGGCCCGATGTCGTGCGGAGCCTTCGCGTCACCACCAGAAACCCGGCGTAGAGCAGGCTGCCGGTCAGCGCGATCGCGGCGTGATAGGTGAACACGCCCGTGGACGGGCGGAGCGCGATCAGCACGCCGACGAAACCAACAGCGACGGCCGTCCAGCGCCGCCACCCGACGCGCTCCTTCAGGAGCACCGCAGCCAGCACCGTCACGTAGATCGGACCGGCGAGGTAGTAGGTCATGATGTCGGCCAGGGCCAGACCGGATACCGCCCAATAGAAGAAGAAGACCTCGGTCGTGGCGAATGCCAGACGCAGGACGTGAAGCCACGGCCGCTCCAGGTCGAACAGGGAGCCGATCCCCGCGCGCAGCAGGAACGGCGTCAGGATGGCGAGCGCGGCAAGACTGCGGAAGAGCAGGATCTGGCCCGGCGAATAGGTCGCCGCCATCCACTTCCCCAGCGCATCGTTGGCGGAGAACAGGAAGAAGCCGAGCAGCATCAGGCCGATGCCGACGGGTATGTTCTGCTTCTCCTCGAGCGCTGGCGCGCGGGCGGAAACCGATGCCATGGGAAACTGCCGCTTTTTGGTGCACGCGGTCATGGCCCGGCGAAGGACGCAAGTCCAGCGGATTCCGCCGTTGTTGCGCCATCGAACCCATCGTGGCAAAGACCACGCGCGTGGCTACACTGAGCCGCGAAGGACGAGCGTCATGAGCATTGCGGACGTCGCCGCCAGGCCGAAGACCACTGCCGACATTGCCGCGGAAATGGCGGCGATCGGCCATTCCGCGCGCCATGCCGCACGCGCCCTGGCGCTCGCCTCGACCGAAGCCAAAAACCGGGCGCTCGCCGAAGGCGCGGCCGCGCTCCGCCGGAACGCATCCGCGATCCTTGCCGAGAACGCGCGCGACGTCGCCGACATGACCAAGGCCGGCGGAACATCCGCCTTCATCGACCGACTGACGCTCAGCGACCAGCGAATCGAGGCCATGGCGAAGGGGCTGGAAGAGATCGCCGCCCTCCCCGACCCGGTCGGCACCGTGCTCGCCGAATGGGACCGCCCGAACGGGCTGCATATCGAACGTGTGCGGACGCCGCTTGGCGTCATCGGCGTCATCTTCGAAAGCCGGCCGAACGTCACCGCCGACGCCGGTGCGCTTTGCCTGAAGGCCGGCAACGCGGCGATCCTGCGCGGCGGCTCCGACTCTTTCCGCTCGGCGCGCGCGATCCATGGTTGCCTGGTCGAAGGCCTGCGCGCCGCCAACCTGCCCACCGACGCAATCCAGATCGTGCCCACCCGCGACCGCGCCGCCGTCGGCATGATGCTCGCCGGACTCGACGGCAATATCGACGTGATCGTACCGCGCGGCGGCAAGAGTCTGGTCGCGCGCGTCCAGACCGAGGCGCGCGTGCCCGTGTTCGCCCACCTCGAGGGCATCGTGCATGTCTATGTGCACGCCGCGGCGAACCTCGATATGGCGAAGGAATTGCTCGTCAACGCCAAGATGCGCCGCGTCAGCGTCTGCGGCGCGGCCGAGACGCTGCTCGTCGACAAGGCGGTGGCTGGCACATATCTGACACCGCTGGTCGAGGCCTTGCAGGCCACCGGCTGCGTCATTCGCGGCGACGAGGCGACGCGCATGGCAGCGAGGAACGTCACGCCCGCGACCGAAGCCGACTGGACCGCGGAATATCTCGACGCGGTGATCGCCGTGAAGGTTGTCGACGACCTCGACGCCGCCATCGACCACATCGAGCGCTACGGCTCGCACCACACCGACCTCATCGTGACGGACGATCAGGCGGCGGCGGATCGTTTCATGTCCGAGGTCGACTCGGCGATCGTGCTCCACAACGCCTCGACCCAGTTCGCCGATGGCGGCGAGTTCGGCATGGGGGCCGAGATCGGCATCGCCACGGGCCGCATGCATGCGCGCGGACCGGTCGGCGTGGAACAGCTCACCAGCTTCAAGTACCGCGTGCGCGGCTCCGGTCAGGTGAGGCCTTGACCGCAGGCGAGCCCGCGGCCGCGCCCCCCTCGCCTGTCCTCCGGCTCCCCCCCGTGCAGCCGGGCATGCGGATCGGGCTGTTCGGCGGTTCCTTCGACCCGGCCCATGACGGCCATCGTCAAGTCAGCCTCGTCGGCCTGAGGCAACTGCGGCTGGATCAGGTCTGGTGGCTGGTCTCGCCGCAGAACCCGCTGAAGCCGAACGCGCCATCGAACCATCTCTCGCGGCGGATCGCCGCGGCGCGGGCCGTCGCCCACCACCCGCGCATCCGCGTGACCGGCATCGAGGCCGACCTCGGCACCACCTACACCGCGGAAACCCTTGGCCGGCTGCTGCCCCGCCTGCCCGGGGTCCACCTCGTCTGGATGATGGGCGCGGATAACCTTGCCAATTTTCACCATTGGCGGGGCTGGCAGACGATCGCTGCCAGCCTGCCGATTGCGGTCTTCAATCGGCCGGATATCGCCTTGCGGGCGCTTTCCTCGCCCGCAGCCGGCGCCTTGGCGCAATTCCGCCGGGATGCGGCGGATGCCAGCGCGCTGGCCACAACCGAGCCGCCAGCCTGGGTTTTTCTGCCGTCACCCCACATTTCGATTTCCTCAACCGAGTTGAGGAACCGGCATGCATAATGCAACCATCGCGTCTTGAAAGCGTCACCATGGCACGCTTATGTTTGTCTGTGCGCCGCGTCGTTCCGGCGCTGAAGGAGAGGGATCGAAACTGACAAGCGCAGTTCGTACTGAGGCACAGCGTCCACGCGTGCCTCGCCTTGCGGCCGAACGCCGTGAACTTGCAGCGGCGGCCGCTATCAAGCTGGTCCGGAAGAGTCTTGAAGATTCCAAGGCCGAGGACATTGTCCCCATCGACATCGCCGGAAAATCGTCCATCGCCGACTGGATGGTCGTGGCTTCCGGCCGTTCGCAGCGCCACGTCGCCGCGATCGCGGAACACCTCGTCGCCGATCTCAAATCGGCGGGCGGCGGCAACATCCGCGTATCCGGCGAGCGACAATGCGACTGGGTGCTGATCGACGCGGGCGATGTGATCGTCCATGTCTTCCGGCCCGATGTCCGCGCCTTCTACAATCTCGAGAAGATGTGGCAGGCCGACCACCCGACCGCGCCGGTTCCCGTCTGATCCGCCGCGCCTGAAGGCGCTCGTCCCGGCGCCACCCCGCGAGGCCGCGGATGCGGATTACCATCGCCGCGATTGGCCGGCTGAAGGCCGGACCCGAGCGCGAACTCGCGGATCGTTATCTCGACCGCATCGGCAAGGCCGGACGGGCGCTCGGCCTGTCGGTGACTGTCCGCGAATTTCCCGAAAGCCGCGCTGCGACCGCGACCACACGCAAGGAACAGGAAGCGGCCGCGCTGCTCTCGGCCGCGCCGCAGGGATCGGTCCTCGTCGCGCTCGATGAAGGCGGCAAGGCATCCGACAGCCGAACCTTCGCAAGTCAACTGGCCAAATGGCGCGACAACGGCGCCGCCGATCTCACCTTCGCCATTGGCGGAGCCGACGGGCTTGGCGACCCGGTGTTGAAGGACGCGAGCTTGCGCCTTGCCTTCGGCGCCATGACTTGGCCGCATCAGCTTGTGAGGCTGATGCTAGCCGAGCAAATCTACCGTGCTGTCACCATTCTGTCCGGCCATCCCTATCACCGGGACTGATTGGCGGGATGGCAGTTTGGTGCGCAAATGCGACGGTTTTGGTTGACAGGCCGGCCCCCGGTTGGGCCTAGCTTGGACTACGGGTGGCAGAGGAAGGACTGATCTCGGCAAAGATGACGTTGCGCTTCGCCCTGACATTCGCGCCGGCGATGCTGGTCGCCGGGCTCGCGCTCGCGCAGACGGCCGCGACCGCCGAATCTGCCAACCCCCGCGACGCACGCGAGGCCGAGCTCGAAGCCGTCAGCCATGACATTACAGTCAGCGAGGAGCGGCGCGAAGAGCTTCGCCACGAGATCGAGTCTCTCGACAACGACCGCACTTCGCTCAACCAGGCTCTGATCAACGCCGGCGATCAGGTTCAGAAGCTGGAAGCGGCCAGCGACCGGACCGAACGCCGTCTTCGCGCGCTGGGCGCCGACGAAGACCGGCTGCGCGACTCACTCCGGGAGCGGCGCGGCGTTTTGGCCGAAGTACTGGCGGCGCTGCAGAGGGTCGGCCGCCGCCCGCCGCCGGCGATCTTCGTGCGGCCCGAGGACGCATTGGCGTCGGTGCACAGCGCCATGCTGCTCGGCGCGGTGGTTCCCGACCTGCAGAGCGCCGCCGAAAAGCTTGCCACCGATCTGCATACGCTGGTGGCGCTTCGCGAGGAGCAGGAGCACGAACGCGACCGGCTGCGCACCGACACAACCGCCCTGCTGGAAGGGCGGACGCGAATATCACTTCTTCTTGAACAGAAGCGGGCCGCGCGGGAGGCTTCCGCCGAGGCGCTGGCCAACGAGGAGAAGCGCGCCGCCGCCCTGGCCGCCCAGGCAACCAGCCTGCGCGACCTGATTGCCCGGCTGGAGAGCGAGAACAAAACGGCCGCAGCCGCCTCCGCCGAGGCGGAGAAGGCGGCCGCCATGGCCCACAGCCAATCCGGCGGGCGACCCGCCAAATCGCTGGGAAATGCCGACCGCCTGGCCCCGGCCGTGGCCTTTGTCGACGCCAAGGGCCTGTTGCCCATGCCGGTCAGCGGCAGGGTGATTCGGAATTTCGGCGACAAGGACAACCTCGGCGGAATCACCCAGGGAATGACCGTCGCTACCCGGTCGGGAGGGCTGGTTTCCTCCCCAACCGACGGCTGGGTGGTTTATTCCGGCCCTTTCCGCAGTTACGGCCAACTCTTGATCATAAATGCCGGGGACGGCTATCATGTCTTGCTGGCGGGTATGGGACGTTCGGATGTTCAACTTGGCCAGTTTGTGCTTGCCGGCGAGCCAGTTGCCGTGATGGCGGAACAGAGGCTGGCCAGCATCGGCGCCGGTGACATAGGCGCAACACAACCGGTGCTCTATATCGAATTTCGGAAAGACGGGGCTTCTATCGACCCGGCTCCCTGGTGGGCCGCGTCTAACGTGAAAAAGGTTGGCGGATGATACGCAAAGCCACACTTCTCTTCGTCGGCGCCCTGTTCGGCGCTCTTGCTACGGCTGCCCTGACACAGCCGAACTTCTTCGCGGGCACCGAGGCAAACGCCGCCGCTTCCGACACCTATCGCGAGCTTAACCTGTTCGGCGATGTGTTCGAGCGGGTCCGCGCCGACTACGTGGAAGTTCCCGACGATCACCAACTGGTCGAATCGGCGATCAACGGCATGCTCGCCGGGCTCGATCCCCATTCGAGCTACATGAACCCGAAGAACTTCCAGGACATGCAGGTCCAGACCTCCGGCAAGTTCGGCGGACTCGGCATCGAAGTGACCATGGAAGACGGGATCATCAAGGTGATCTCGCCGATTGACGACACGCCCGCTTCCCGCGCCGGCATCCTCGCCAACGACCAGATCATCGGCATCGACGGCGATACGGTTCAGGGCCTGAGCCTCAACGACGCAGTGGACAAGATGCGCGGCCTCGTCAACACGCCGATCACGCTGACCATCCAGCGTCCGGAGGTCGACAAGCCGTTCGACGTGAAGCTCGTCCGCGCCGAGATCACCATCCAGGCCGTACGCTCCCGCGCCGAGGGCACCGACCATGATGTCGCCTACGTCCGCATCTCCTCGTTCAGCGAGCAGACCTTCGACGGCCTCAAGGCCGCGATCGAGAAGCTCAAGGCGGACATCGGCCCCGACAAGATCAAGGGCTACATCATCGACCTGCGCAATAATCCGGGCGGTCTCCTCGATCAGTCGATCGCGGTGTCCGACACGTTCCTGGATCGCGGCGAAGTAGTTTCGACCCGCGGCCGGCGCTCGGACGAGACCCAGCGCTTCAACGCCCACTCCGGCGACCTGACCGACGGCAAGCCGGTCATCCTGCTGATCAACGGCGGTTCGGCCTCGGCTTCGGAGATCGTCGCCGGTGCCCTGCAGGATCACCGCCGCGCCACGATCATCGGCACGCGGTCGTTCGGCAAGGGATCGGTGCAGACGATCATCCCGCTCGGCAGCAACGGCGCGCTCCGCCTGACCACGGCGCGCTACTTCACGCCGTCGGGCCGGTCGATCCAGGCGCAGGGTATCGAGCCTGACATCGAGGTCGCGCAGCCGCTGCCGCCGGAACTGCAGGATCAGGTCGCGCTCGCGACGCCGCGTGGCGAGGCCAGCCTCAAGGGCCACCTCACGCAGGGCGAAGCCGAGGAAAAGACCGGATCGCCGGCCTATGTGCCGCCGGACCCGAAGGACGACAAGCAGCTCAACTATGCCCTGGATCTCCTGCATGGGAAGCAGGTCAACAACGCCTTCCCGCCGGACCCGAATCGCGGCATACCGAACTGAGCCAAGGGGCGGCGCCGAGACCGGCGCCGCCCGACTTCGCTGGTCGATGGCGGGTTGATGGCCGATGACCTGACTAGACCGCTCGGCCTGAAGCCGCCGCGCGGCAGATCAAAACCGGTTCCCTGGATGTTCATCGGCGGCGGCGCGGCGATCGCAATTGCCGTGATCGCCGGTGGCGTCTTCCTGCTGCGCCCGGACGCTCCCGGGCCGACGGCCACCGCGGTAATCGATGCGCCACCCGCCCCCGCCGTGGCCGAACGCACCGGCTCGACGAAGCCGATTCCGCCGCCGTCGACCAGCGGCCTTAGCGAAATCAAACCGTCGGACGGTGGCCTCACCGAGGTCGGCAAGGTCGTCATTCGCGATCCGTCCGAGCCGGCGCCGATGCAACTCGCGTCGCTGCCGGAAGCGGGGCTGGTCGAGAACAGTCCCGAGGGCCCACTGCCCCAGATAGCCTCGGACGGCACGCGCGCACTCGACGCCTACGCCCGCCCGTCGCAAGCCGGGGTACGCGAGACGCGCATCGCCATCGTGCTGGGCGGCATCGGAATCGACGCCGACAGCACCGACCGCGCGATCGAGCTTCCCGGCGCGGTGACGCTGGCAATGGCACCTTATGGCGGCGACCTGCAGGCGACCCTCACCGACGCCCGCGCCGCCGGACACGAGATGCTGCTTCAGATTCCGCTGGAGCCGTTCAACTATCCCAAGACCGATCCCGGCCCGCACACGCTCACCGTCGACGCATCGCCGGAAGAGAACCTCGACCGCCTGCACTGGCTGATGAGCCGGACGACCAACTATGTCGGCGTCGTCAACTACATGGGCGGACGCTTCACCGGCGAGTCAGAGGCGCTGGCGCCAGTCATCGCGGATGTTGGCAAGCGCGGCCTGCTCTATCTCGACGACGGCTCCTCGGCGCGCAGCCGCGCCGCAGAACTGGCTGGCGGCACGCCAGTCGTCCGCGCCGACATGGTTCTGGACGCCGACCTCTCGCCGGCCGCCATCGACGCGCGCCTCGAACAGCTGCGCGCCATCGCCCGCGAGCGCGGCTACGCCATCGCCACCGGCACCGCATTTCCCGCCACCATCGATCGGGTGGCGGAGTTTGCGCGCACAGCAGCGGACCGCGGCGTCACCATTGTCCCGCTGAGCGCACTCGCCGCGGCCGGGCGCTCATGAGCAAGACGCCCAAGGCCATCGACGACCTGCCCTACCGGCCCTGCGTCGGCATTGCGGTATTCAACCGCGACGGCCGCGTCTGGATCGGCCGCCGCAACGACGTCAACGCCGAGGGAGAGGGCGACGGCCACTGGTGGCAGATGCCGCAAGGCGGCCTCGACAAGGGCGAGGACCCGGAAGAAGCCGCCTACCGCGAACTCTTCGAGGAGACGTCGATCAAAAGCGTCGAACTGATCCGCGCCGCTCCCGGCTGGATCACATACGACCTGCCTCCCGACCTCGTCGGCCAATCGTGGGGCGGCAAGTATCGCGGCCAGAAGCAGAAGTGGTTTGCCCTCCGCTTCACCGGAAGCGAGTCGGAAATCGAGGTGCTGAAACCGGGCGGCGGCAAGTTCAAGCCGGAGTTTTCCGACTGGCGCTGGGAGAAACTCGAACGGCTCCCCGAACTGATCGTGCCGTTCAAGCGCACGGTTTACGAAGACGTCGTCGCGGCATTCGCCGATATCGGCGCTTGAGAACTTAGGCCGACACGGACATCTCGGCAGGCGCCGGGCGCGGCATCCGCAGGACGTTCCGCTTTGGCCGCCGCGTCAGCTTCTGCTTCAGGAAACGCACGACAGCAGCCTCTTCGATCGTGAGGCCGGCAGGCGGCCGTCGCTTCATCAGATCGAGTCCGCCCTCAAGATAGGATTCCATGACCGCCGGGTGGACGTAGCAGTTGCGGGTAACGGTCGGCGTGTTGCCCAGCCGCCGCGCCACCTGCTCGATGGCTTCGCGCAGGTTGGCCCGCCGCAGGGACAACGCCTCGGCCGCCGGATACGCCGCAAGCGCGGTTGCCGTGGCGACCGTGCCGGCGAAGGTGCGAAAGTCCTTCGCGGTCACTTCGGCGCCGGTTACCTCGCGCAGATAGTCGTTGATGTCCGCCGATCCGACGGCATGGCGCGTGCCGTCTGCCTCGAGGTACTGGAACAGGTGCTGACCGGGCACCTCCTGACAGGAACGCACGATGCGCGCGATGCGACGATCACGAATTTTCAGCCGCCACGTCTTGCCGCTCTTGCCCTTGAACTCGAAGCGCAGCGCGGAGCCATCGATATCGACGTGACGATCCAGAAGCGTGGTGAGACCGAAGCTGCCATTTTGGCGGGCGTAGTCCTCATTGCCGACGCGAATAAGGGTCGTGTCGAGAAGATGGACGATGGTGGCGAGAACCTTCCGGCGCGGGAGGCCCGCGGCGCGCATGTCCAGATCGACCCGCCTGCGCGCCAGCGGCAGGACCTCGGCGAAGGCAACGATGTGCTCGTATTTCACGCCATCGCGATGATCACGGAAATCGGGGTGGTAGCGGTATTGCTTGCGGCCTGCTGCATCCCGGCCGGTGGCCTGCAAATGGCCGCTCGCATCGACGCAGATCCACACATCCGTCCACGCCGGCGGGATCACGAGCGAGCGAATTCGTTTCAGCGTCGCGGAGTCGCGGACGGGCTTGCCGGCGGGGCCAATGTAGGAGAAGCCGGTTCCACGACGCTGACGCCGTATGCCAGGCTCATCGCTGTTGACATAAACCAACCTGGCCGCGGTGCGGCGAGGCTGCGGGGCGTTGCGCATGCGAACTCCTGCGTAGGCGGAGTGAGCAACGCGCGGACGGACTGGCGGTTCCGAAAGGGGCAGATTTGAGAGGTTAGCCGAACGTTACCGGCTGATCGCGGTCTGCACTTCTTCGAGCTGGTGCAGGCGGAGTTCGGCGATGTCCTTCGACGCCCCGTCCTTGGCGTCGGCGACGTCTTCCTTGGCGTTCTCGACTTCCTGCGCCAGCATCGCCGGGTCAACCTCGTCCAGCGGGATCGCCTGTTCCGCGAGGATCGTCAGGCCGGCCGCGCTGACATCGGCAAAGCCGCCGCGCACGAAGATGCGGTCGGTCTGGCCGCCGCGGGTCACGTCGACCACGCCGGGCCGCATCGTCGACATGAACGGCGCATGGCCCTTCAAGACCGTGAAGTAGCCCTCGGAGCCCGGAACCACGACCTCCTCGACCTGATCCGACATCAGGAGGCTTTCGGGGGACACCAACTCGAACTGGAAGGGATCGGCCATCGCGCCCTCAGGTTCCCTTGCGGCGATCGACCGCCATGCCGGCGGCAAAGCCGACGACGGCGCCGATGCCGGCGAAGATGAAAATGCGCTGCCACTGGCTGCTGGTGACTTCGCCGCCCGGGCCCGCCGCCTGATCGGTCTGCACTTGCATCTGCAGCGGACCGAGCTTGATCTCGGCCAACTCCGGCCGCGTCAGATAGCCGACGACGCCACCGACCGCGAGGCCGATCAAAAGCAGAAGGACCCGATTGTTCATCAAGCAGCCTCGGCCGCGAGCTTCTTGGCCTTCTCCACCGCCTGCTCGATCGTGCCGACCATGTAGAAGGCCGGCTCGGGCAGGTGGTCGTACTCGCCAGCGACGAGGCCCTTGAAGCCCTTGATGGTGTCGGCGAGGTCGACGAAGACGCCCGGCGTTCCGGTGAACACCTCGGCCACGTGGAACGGCTGCGACAGGAAGCGCTCGATCTTGCGGGCGCGCGCCACAGCTATCTTGTCCTCTTCCGAGAGCTCGTCCATGCCGAGAATGGCGATGATGTCCTGAAGCTGCTTGTAGCGCTGGAGAACCTGCTGGACGTCGCGCGCGACCTGGTAGTGCTCCTCGCCGACGATGGCGGCGGACAGCATGCGCGAGGTCGAGTCGAGCGGGTCCACGGCCGGGTAGATGCCCTTCTCGGCGATCGACCGCGACAGTGTCGTCGTGGCGTCAAGGTGGGCGAACGAGGTCGCAGGCGCCGGGTCGGTCAAATCGTCGGCGGGCACGTAGATCGCCTGGATCGACGTGATCGAGCCCTTGGTGGTGGTGGTGATGCGCTCCTGCAGCGCGCCCATGTCGGTTGCGAGCGTCGGCTGATAGCCCACCGCCGAGGGAATACGGCCGAGCAGCGCCGACACTTCCGAACCGGCCTGGGTGAAGCGGAAGATGTTGTCCACGAAGAACAGCACGTCCTGGCCCTGGTCGCGGAAATACTCGGCGACCGTCAGGCCGGTGAGGCCGACGCGGGCGCGGGCGCCCGGCGGCTCGTTCATCTGTCCGAACACCAGCGCGCACTTGGAACCTTCGGTCGAGCCGTTGTTCTTGTGCGGGTCCTTGTTGACGCCCGATTCGATGAACTCGTGATAGAGGTCGTTGCCCTCGCGCGTGCGCTCGCCAACGCCGGCGAACACCGAATAGCCGCCGTGGGCCTTCGCGATGTTGTTGATCAGTTCCTGAATGATGACGGTCTTGCCGACGCCGGCGCCGCCGAAGAGGCCGACCTTGCCGCCACGCGCGTAAGGCGCGAGCAGATCGACGACCTTGATGCCGGTGATCAGGATCTGCGAGTCCGTGGACTGGTCGATATAGGCCGGGGCCGGCTGGTGAATGCCGCGGGTCTGTTGCGTCTTGATCGGTCCAGCCTCATCCACCGGCTCGCCGATGACGTTCATGATGCGGCCAAGCGTCTCCACGCCCACCGGCACCGCGATCGGCTCGCCGGTGTCGGTAACCTCGTGGCCGCGGACCAGCCCCTCGGTGGCGTCCATGGCGACCGTACGCACGGTGTTCTCGCCGAGATGCTGCGCGACCTCCAACACCAGGCGCTGGCCATGATTGTCGGTATAGAGCGCGTTCAGAATCGCCGGCAGATGCCCCTCGAAATGGACGTCCACGACGGCGCCCGTCACCTGGGTGATGCGCCCGGTAACGCCCTTGACGTTGGCTGTGCTCGCTTTGGCCATGATATTTGCCTTTCCGACTGGCAGATCAGAGCGCCTCGGCGCCCGAAATGATTTCGATCAGTTCCTTGGTGATCTGCGCCTGACGCGTGCGGTTGTAGAGCAGCGTGTAGCGGTCGATCATATCGCCTGCGTTGCGCGTCGCGTTATCCATGGCGCTCATCTTGGCGCCCTGCTCCGAGGCGACATTCTCAAGCAGGGCCCTGAACACCTGTATCGACAGGTTACGCGGCAACAGGTCCGTGAGGATCGATTCCTCGTCCGGCTCGTATTCGTAGGCAGCGCCGCCTTCGGCCGGCGCGGCCGCATCGCTGGGCACTTCGGCCGGGATCAGCTGGCGTGCGGTCGGGACCTGCGAGATCACCGATTTGAACTCCGCAAAGAACAGCGTGCAGATGTCGAACTGGTTGTCGTCGTACAGTTCCAGCACGCGTTTGCCGATTGCCTCGGCATTGACGAAGCCGATCTGGCGCACGCTGCGCAGCTCGATCACTTCCAGCACCTGGCGCGGAAACTGACGGCGGAGGATGTCGTAGCCCTTGCGGCCGACGCAGAGGATCTTGACGTCCTTGCCATCACGGATGAGCCGGTTGGCATGATCGCGCGCGAGGCGCGCGATGGACGAATTGAACGCACCGCAGAGGCCGCGATCGGCTGTGCACACCACGAGAAGATGGGTCTGGTCCTTGCCGGT
This sequence comes from uncultured Alphaproteobacteria bacterium, assembly GCA_963798195.1. GTDB lineage: Bacteria > Pseudomonadota > Alphaproteobacteria > Rhizobiales > Kaistiaceae > CAVSRC01. The sequence continues at coordinate 22,632 of CAWCSF010000006.1, forward strand.
GCCGACGAGCAAGCGCGGCGAATCGCTGCTGCCGACGGAGCCCGCCGCGACGTTGGCAAGCACCGATGCCATACGCTGCGCGTAGGGACGCGCGGCTTCCGCCGCCGCCTGCGCGCGGCGCAGCTTCGATGCCGCGACCATCTGCATGGCGCGCGTGATCTTCTGCGTCGCCTTGACCGAAGCGATGCGGTTGCGAAGGATTTTCAGGCTTGCCATGGGATCAGTCCGCGAGCGCCTCTGATGTCAGGCCGGTCAGCCGAAGACCTTGGCGAAGGCATCCGCCGCGCCACGCAGGCGCTCACGGATGTCGTCGGTGAGCTCGCGCTTGTCGCGGATTTCCGCCAGCAGATCCTTGTGGTCGGAGCGCAGCAGCGCCAGGAAGCCGTGCTCGAAATCGCCGACCTTGTTGACCGGCAGCTTGTCGAGATAACCGCTCACGCCGGCGAAGATGACCGCAACCTGCTCCTCGACCTTGAGCGGCGAGAACTGCGGCTGCTTGAGGAGCTCGGTCAGGCGCGCACCGCGGTTGAGCAGGCGCTGCGTCGCAGCGTCGAGGTCCGAGCCGAACTGCGCGAAGGCCGCCATCTCGCGGTACTGGGCGAGTTCGCCCTTGATGGTGCCGGCGACCTGCTTCATCGCCTTGATCTGCGCCGCCGAACCGACGCGCGACACCGAAATACCGACGTTCACCGCCGGGCGGATGCCCTGGAAGAAGAGATCCGTCTCGAGGAAGATCTGGCCATCGGTAATCGAGATGACGTTGGTCGGGATGTAGGCCGACACGTCGTTGGCCTGCGTCTCGATGATCGGCAGCGCCGTCAGCGAACCCGAGCCATTGTCGGCGTTCAGCTTGGCCGCGCGCTCCAGCAGGCGCGAGTGGAGATAGAACACGTCGCCCGGATAGGCTTCGCGTCCCGGCGGACGGCGCAGAAGCAGCGATATCTGGCGGTATGCGACGGCTTGCTTGGACAGATCGTCGTAAATGATGAGGGCATGCATGCCGTTGTCACGGAAGTACTCGCCCATGGTGCAGCCGGTGAACGGCGCCAGGAACTGCATCGGCGCCGGATCGGATGCGGTGGCCGCGACGACGATCGAATATTCGAGCGCGCCGTGCTCCTCCAGCACCTTCACGAACTGGGCGACGGTCGAGCGCTTCTGGCCGACGGCGACGTAGACGCAGTAGAGCTTGCGCAACTCGTCGCCGCTCTCGTTGATCGACTTCTGGTTCAGGATGGCGTCGAGCGCCACGGCGGTCTTGCCGGTCTGGCGGTCGCCGATGATCAGCTCGCGCTGGCCGCGGCCGATCGGGATGAGCGCGTCGATGGCCTTGAGGCCGGTCTGCATCGGCTCGTGCACCGAACGGCGCGGAATGATGCCCGGCGCCTTCACGTCGACGCGGCGACGCTCTTCCGACTTGATCGGGCCCTTGCCGTCGATCGGATTACCGAGGGCGTCGACCACGCGGCCGAGCAGGCCCTTGCCGACCGGGGCGTCCACGATCGCGTTGGTCCGCTTGACCGTGTCGCCTTCCTTGATCTCGCGGTCGGTGCCGAAGATCACGACGCCGACATTGTCGCTCTCGAGGTTCAGCGCCATGCCGCGCACGCCGCCGGGGAACTCGACCATCTCGCCGGCCTGGACATTGTCGAGGCCGTAGATGCGGGCGATGCCGTCGCCGACCGACAGCACCTGGCCGACTTCGGAGACTTCCGCCTCACTGCCGAAATTCTTGATCTGCTCCTTGAGGATCGCGGAGATTTCTGCGGCGCGGATATCCATCAGCCGACCTCTTTCATGGCAAGTTTGAGCGAATTGAGCTTGGTTCTGAGCGACCCGTCGATCATGCGGCTGCCGACCTTGACGATCAGGCCGCCGATGAGCGCGGGGTCCACGGTGGCATTGAGCGCGACGTCCTTGCCGAGCGAAGCCTTGAGTGCGGCCTTCAGGTCGGCGACATGCTTGTCGCTGAGCGGCTCCGCACTGGTGACATCTGCGGCGACTTCGCCACGATGATCGGCGAGACGCCGGCGGAACTCGGCAATGATCTCGGGAATGACGAAGAGACGGTGATTGCCTGCAACGACGCGGATGAAATTACCGACCAATCCGCCGATTTCGGCCTTGTCCAGCACCGCGCCCATGGCGCGGGCCTGTTCGTCGGCCGCGAAAACGGGGCTTTTGACCAGGCGGGCGAGGTCAGCGCTTTCGGCGACAAGAGCGGTAAAACGGCCGAGATCCTTCTCGATCGCATCGAGCGCGTTTTCTTCAACCGCGAGATCAAAAAGAGCAGTGGCGTAGCGTCCCGCGACGGTTGAACTGGAAGATTTGCTGCCGGCCACCTGATCCCTATTCCCCGACACAAAGAGCCTTGTCCGGTTAAGCCCGGCCCGCCTCGATAAGGCCCTGAACGGATTGCTATTTCGGGGAAGGCCCTAGCGCTGAACCGGCCCCAAACCCCCGGAATTGCGGGTTCGATTACCATAGGCTCTACCGCAGAGCAATATAGGCTTTCCCGCACTTTTCGCATGGCGCACACGTTATGTCGGACGCGCCGCGACCACGCACGTTGCGGTGGTTTCGCGAGGCCGCGCGCCCTATCTTCGCGTGCCATGCGCGAACCCGCCAAAACGACCGGAAACAACGTGCGCACCCGCGTTTGCATCGTCGGCGGCGGACCGGCCGGCATGATGCTCGGCTACCTGCTGGCGCGGGCCGGGATCGCGGTGCTCGTCCTTGAGAAACATGCCGATTTCCTGCGCGATTTCCGTGGCGACACGCTGCATCCCTCGACCCTGGAGGTGATGCACGAGCTGGGGTTGCTCAAGGAGTTGCTGAAGCGGCCGCACAACGAGGTGTCGCATCTCGAAGGCGTCTTCGGCGATCTGCGCGTGGCGGTGGCGGATTTCTCGCACCTGCCGACCGTCTGCAAGTTCATCGCCTTGATGCCACAGTGGGATTTCCTCGATTTTCTTGCCGAGGAAGGCAAAAAGCTCCCCGCTTTCTCCCTGAGAATGGAGACCGAGGTTACCGACCTTCTCACCGAAGGCGATGCGATTACAGGTGTTCGCGCAGAATCACCGGATGGGCCCGTCGAAATCCACGCCGAACTCGTCATCGGCGCGGACGGCCGTCATTCGATCGTGCGCGAACGCGCTGGGCTGGAAGTCGAGGACTTCGATGTTCCCATCGATGTGCTGTGGATGCGGATATCGCGGCACGAGGACGATCCCGACTTTCCCCTCGGGCGGGTGAGCGCCGGCCACGTGCTGGTGATGCTCGACCGGGGCGACTACTGGCAGTGCGCCTTCGTCATCGCGAAAGGCGGCTACGATGAGCGAAAGCGCGCCGGGCTCGCCGCCTTCCGGCAGGAATTGGCCCGGGCACAGCCGTTCCTGGCAGAGCGCGTCGGCGAACTGACCTCGTGGGACCAGATCAAACTGCTCACTGTGTCGGTGGATCACCTGAAGGAATGGGCGCGGGCCGGCCTGCTCTGCATTGGCGATTCGGCGCATGCCATGTCGCCGATTGGCGGCGTCGGCATCAACCTCGCGATCCAGGATGCGGTCGCCGCGGCGAACATTCTCGCGCCCGCATTGCGCGATGGGCGGGCATCCCTGGACGTACTGAAGCAGGTGCAGCGGCGGCGGTGGTTTCCGACGGCGGCTACGCAACGCATGCAGGTGTTCCTGCACAATCACGCGCTGGCGCCGGCTCTGGAGACGAAGGAACAGATCGGCGCGCCGTGGCCGTTCCGCCTGCTCCAGCATGTCCCAATCCTGCAGCGCATTCCGGCCCGCGTGATCGGCCTCGGCTTCCGGCCCGAGCATGTGAAGCCGTTGGCAGTGCGTTAGCCCCGCAGGAAGCTCTGCGGGTCGATATCGACCTGCACGCCGAGCGAGGCGCGGTGACGGGGCGATGGCCGTTGCAAGCGGTTCGGATTAACCGCGCATTTACCATGTTTTTGCAACCTGAGGCGGCAATCGAGTCGCGCCCGAAGACAGGCGGCTGCCGCACCAGGTGAGAAGCCGAATGACCCCACTATCCCGCTTCCACCACCACGCACGCATGGCCCTAGCCGTGGCGGCAATTCTGGCGAGTTTTCATTCCTTGCCGGCCACCGCCGACGATATCGACGGATCCTGGTTCGACGGCGTCTACGATGGCGAGGTCGGGGCGCGCTACTGGTTTTCGATGGGGCACACCGGCAAGACGCTCTACGGTGGCGGCGCAGCGGTATCACGGCTGACCTATGACGGCATGACCGGCCACTCCGGTGAACTGTTCGGGCAACTCAACGAACGCAACTATTTCCTGAAAGGCGTCGCCGGGCTCGGCACGATGCTGCGCGGCACGCTTCAGGACGAGGATTTTCCACCGGGCATCGATCCCTATTCGAGCACCGACAGCAGCCTCGGCAGTGGGATGATCGCCTATGTCACCGTCGACGCCGGCGGCTACTTCGTGGAAACGCCGCAGGCGCGTGCCGGCGTCTTCTTCGGCTACAATTATTTCCGGCAGGACCTCAATGGCTTTGGATGCACCCAGACGGCGACCAATCCCGCCATTTGCGTGCCCGCCATCTCCGACGATGTCGCCGTCATCTCGCAGACCAACAACTGGCATTCCATCCGCCTCGGAGTGAACGGCGACGTGCAATTCGGCAAGGGCTGGCGGCTCAGCGGCGAAGCTGCGTTTCTCCCCTTCGTGGCGCTGCAAGGCACCGACTACCATTTGTTGCGCATCGGCACCGAATTCACCGGCGGGATACCCGAGGACGGCCTCGGCTGGGGCTATCAGGCAGAGGCCATGCTCGACTACACCGTCAACGACGCCTTCACCATCGGCGCCGGGGCCCGCTACTGGCATATGCAGACCAAGGGCGACACGCACTTCGAGGGTCACATCATCGGCGGCGGCGGATCACCGCAGCCCGTCGAATGGGCAACCGACATCTTCGGCGTCACCGCCCACGCCGCATTGCGCTTCTGAGGACCCGCTAAAGGAAGCTCTGCGGGTCGATGTCGACCTGCACGCGGAGCGAGGCGCGGGGGCGCGGCGCGCGCTCCAGCCACGTCCGGATGTAGCCCTGCAAGTTGGCGCTGCGCGGCGCCTGCACCAGTAGCCGGTAGCGGTAGCGCCCACGCACCACGGCGAGCGGCGCTTCGGCCGGACCAAGCACGCCGATGGCCGCCTCCTCCGGCGCGGCGCGGCGGAACGCGGCGGCATAACCCTGCGCCTCGGACCGCTCCAGCCCGGAGACGACGATCGCCGCCAGACGCCCGAACGGCGGCAGGCCCGCGGCGCGGCGCTCGGCGATCTCCTTTTCGTAGAAGGCTTCGCGGTCGCCCGAGACGATGGCGCGGATGACCGGGTGGTCCGGCGCGTACGTCTGCAGCAGCGCGCGGCTGGCGCCGCCGGTGCGCCCGGCGCGGCCGGTGACCTGGCTGAGAAGCTGGAACGTCCGCTCGGAGGCGCGGAGATCGCCGTGGGCGAGCCCGAGATCGGCATCGACCACGCCGACCAGCTTGAGCAGCGGGAAGTTATGCCCCTTGGCGACGAGCTGCGTACCGATGATGATGTCGACCTCGCCCTTGGCGATGGAGGCAAGCTCGAGCCGCAGACGGTCGATGCCGCCAGCAAGGTCGCTCGACATGACGATGGTGCGCGCCGTCGGGAAGCGCGCGGCGACCTCCTCCGCCAGCCGCTCGACGCCGGGACCGATGGGCACGAGGCTCTCGGTGTCGCCGCAACTCGGGCAGGCTTCCGGCCGTTTCTCCGAGTGGCCGCAATGGTGGCAGAGCAGCACGCCGCGAAAGCGGTGTTCGACCAGCCATGTCGAGCAGTTCGGGCACTGGAAGCGGTGGCCGCAGGTCCGGCAGAGCGTCAGCGGCGCGTAGCCCCGCCGGTTGAGGAACAGATAGCGCCTGTTCCTTGCCCTCGATCGTTTCGGCGACCGCCTTCGCCAGCGGCGGGGAAATGAACCTGCCGCGCTCCGGCTGATCGTGGCGGAGATCAACGGCCTCGACGTCCGGCAGCGGCGCGCCCTTGTAGCGGTCGCTCAGCACGATGCGCGTGTAGCGACCGGCATCCGCGTTGACCCGCGATTCAATGGAAGGCGTCGCCGACGACAGCACGACCGGGAAGCCGGCGAGATGGCCGCGCACCACCGCCATGTCGCGCGCCGAATAGAAGGCGCGCTCCTCCTGCTTGTAGGCGAGGTCGTGCTCCTCATCGACGACGATCAGCCCGAGATCGGCGAAGGGCAGGAACAGTGCCGACCGCGCGCCGACCACCACCTGAAGGCTGCCATTGGCGACACCGCGCCAGACGCGCTCGCGGCCACGCGGTGCGACTTCCGAATGCCATTCGGCCGGGCGCACGCCGAAGCGCTGTCCGAAGCGTTCGAGGAAATCGGCGGTGAGCGAGATTTCCGGGAGCAGGATGAGCACCTGCTTGCCCGCCTTCACCGCCTCGGCCACCGCCTCGAAATAGACCTCGGTCTTGCCCGAGCCGGTGATGCCATCGAGCAGTGCGACGGAATAGCCGCCCTTGCGCACCGCTTCGCGCAGCAGGTCGGCGGCGGCGGCCTGCTCGGGGTTCAGTTCGGGCATGGCGTAGTCCGGGTCGGGCGGCAGCGCGACCGGCTTCGCCGGCATCATCACGACATCCAGCGTGCCGGCATCGACCAGACCTTGCACGACGCTCGGCGTGACACCGGCCGCCGCGGCGAGGCCGCTCTTCGTCCAGGCAAGGTTGTCGGCACCCTCCCCGCCCTCGGCGAGCAGCGTCAGCACGCGCTGGCGCGCCGCAGTCATGCGCTCCGGCGGCGGACCGGCAAGGCGAACGCCGGGAACCGGCGCTTCGGGCTCCAGCGCGCCGTTGGCGCGCAGCACCATGCGCAGCACCATGCCGCGCGAGGTCAGCGTGTAATCCGCCACCCAATCGACGAAACGACGGATTTCCCTGTTGAGCGGCGGCGCCTCGAAGGTTCCGTTGATCGGACGCAGACGGTTGTGGCCGACGCTGGTATCGGGCGGGTCGTCCCAGACCACGCCCACCACATCGCGCGTGCCGAGCGGCACGTCGACGATATCGCCGGCTTGGCTGCCGGCGGGCGCGCGATAGGTATAGGGTGCGGCCACCGCCACCGGGACCAGCACCGAAACGGTCGATTCGCCGGTCACGCCTCGCGAATCTCCTTGGGTTCAAATCGGCTGGGACGGGCTGACGATGGCCCCGGATTCGGCTAAAGGAAAGCCCCGCCAGACTGCCACGGCCGCAACAGCCGACGTTTCAGGAGGAATGCCATGAAGTTCTTCGTCGATACCGCCGATGTCGGCGAAATCCGTGAACTCGCCGCCAGCGGTCTTCTCGATGGCGTCACGACCAATCCCTCGCTGATCGCCAAGGCCGGACGCCCGATCAAGACGGTGATTGCGGAAATCTGCGAGGCCGTCGACGGCCCGGTTTCGGCCGAGGTCGCCGCCACCGATTTCGACGGCATGATGGCCGAGGCCGGCATCCTAGCGCCGATCGCCAAGAACGTGACGATCAAGGTGCCGCTGACCTGGGACGGGCTCAAGGCCTGCCGGGCGCTCTCGCAGCGCGGCACCAAGGTCAACGTGACGCTCTGCTTCTCGGCCAACCAGGCGCTGCTCGCCGCCAAGGCCGGCGCCACCTTCATCTCGCCATTCGCCGGCCGTCTCGACGACATCGGCTTCGACGGGATGGAAGTGATCCGCGAGATCCGCGTGATCTACGACAACTTCGAGAGCCTCAACACCGAGATCCTCGCCGCCTCCATCCGCACGCCGCTGCACGTCAAGCAGGCCGCGATGGCCGGCGCCGATGTCGCGACAATCCCGCCGGCGATCCTCAAGAGCCTGGTCAAGCATCCGCTGACCGACAAGGGCCTCGAAAACTTCCTCGCCGACTGGAAGAAGACCGGCCAGACCATCTCCTGAGGCGCGTCGCATGTCGGGGGACGGCATGACGCTCGACCGCACATTTCCGACTGCCCGGCTTTCGGATGCGGACGAGGCGGTTTTCACGGCGGCGCGATCGGTAGCGGAGCCGCCGCCAGCCATAGAGTCGGTGGAACAGGCAGGCGTGCCGAAGGGCGCGCTCACGGCCGGACACCACGTCGGCAAGACGATCTATCCGAAGGTCACGCGCGACTTCTGGGTCTATGTGCCCAGCCAATACGACGGCCGCACGCCGGCCAACCTCATGGTGTTCCAGGATGGCAAGAGCTACCTCGAGCGCACCAACGCTGCGACCGTCTTCGACAACCTGATTGCCAGTGGCGATCTCAAGCCGACCATTGCCGTCTTCATCCAGCCCGGGGAGATCGAGGGCCAGCCGGCGGGCTCGCGCGGCAACCGCCCGTTCGAATACGACAGCCTCACCGACGCCTATGTCACCTTCCTGCTCGAAGAACTGCTGCCCGAGGCGACCGGGAGTCTCGAGATCACCGAGGATCCCGCGGGCCGGGCGATCTGCGGCATGAGCTCCGGCGGCATCTGCGCCTTCAATGCCGCATGGGAACGGCCGGACAAATTCGGCCGCGTTGTCTCCCATGTCGGCAGCTTCACCAATATCCGCGGCGGGCACGCTTATCCGTCGCGGGTGCGCCAGAACGCCAGGCGGCCGCTCCGCGTCTTCCTCCAGGGCGGCGCCGGCGACCTCGACAATGGCTACGGCAACTGGCCGGTCGCCAATTTCGACATGGCCGCGGCGCTGGCGTGGAAGGGATACGACATGCGCTTCGAGTTCGGGCTCGGCGCGCACAACTTCATCCACGCCGCCGCCACGCTTCCGCAGACCCTGCGCTGGATCTTCCGGGCTTGAGCACCGGCGAAATCCTCGAGCACGCGCTTCTCGACGTCAAAGAGGGCGAGGGAGAAGCGTTCGAGTCGGCAATGAAAGAGGCACTGCCGCTGATCGCCGCGAGCGAAGGCTTCCTCGGCCTCCAGGTCCTGCCCTGCATCGAAGCGCCCGGCCGCCGCTACCTGCTGCTGGTGCGCTGGCGGAGCGTCGCCGATCACGATCCGGGTTTCCGCGGCTCAGACCGCTACCCGCGCTGGAAGGCCCTGCTCCACCATTTCTACGATCCGTTTCCGGTGGTGCAGCATTATGGACCGCCCATCGCCGAAGCCTGAACGCCGGTGCTGCCGACTCCGTCCCGGGGCCGCAGATCAGCCCTTGTTGGCGCGTTCGGCCCGGGTCTTTGGGTCCATGTTCTCGAAGCTTTCGACGACGCCTTCGGTTTTTGTTTTCGCGTCCGGCTGATCCTGACGCTGATTGCGGAACCGTACCTGATCCTTGCCCTGAAGCTTGTTGTCGCCGTGAATATCGTTCGCGAGCGTGTCCTCAGCCACTTCCGTGTCGGGATCGCCGCTGCCGACCCCTTGGTGGCCCTTCTTCTCGCCCATTCCTTGATCTGCGCGTGCCATTTGGCTGAACTCCTTGGTGATGACTGGTGGTCAACGCGCTGGCGAGCGAGGAGTTCGAAATCAATCTTCCCGCTGGCGCTTGGCAGTGGAGAGGCCATGGGAACACCAAGGGGCTGGACGCGCACACGGCCTCGCGTTCCCGCGCGCTGCTCGCGCCGGGTGATGATCCTTTCAACGAACACCTCACGTCCTGAGACATGAAGGGGTTGGCGGGCGCTCGAAGAGTGCCTGCTCGGGTAGTCCGTGTGTTGGCGCTCTGCCAAGCGCCCGCCGCGACGGCTTGCCGCGAGCCCTGCTCGCGCGTTTCCCGGCCGGCGCTTCGGCCCGCCTGGTCTGCGGCGGGCCTTAAGCCCCGTAGGGGCAGCCGGTCCTAGTGCCGACGGACCGTGCCGGGATCGCCCCGACCGGCTGGAGGCAGGAGACCTCCGGACCGGGCAGGGACGCCGCTCCGCTTCCCCGTGAGTTCCTGTCGACACGGACCCCTTGCAGGAAGCGGACGCCGGGAAGTATGCGGCCAGTTCGTGCGAGGGGGATTACTTTTATCTTATCCCCGCTCTCCGGAGCGGGGTTAGACTCGTGCGCCCCTTGGCGCGGCTCTGTCGCCCGACGATTGACGAACGTGTCAGCGCCACCAGATAGCAGCGCAAGCGATTGCATCGTGTCGGTCTGGAAAGTGAGAACCCATGAACAAGCCGGTGAAGACTCCCGACGCGAGTCATCCGATCACGATCGCACCGAATCCGGGCAGGGTCGTCGTCACAGGCGGGCGGCAAGGTCATTGCCGATTCGACACGCGCGCTGACGCTGCGCGAGTCGTCCTACCCGCCGGTCCACTACATTCCGCGCGCCGATGTCGACATGGCGCTGCTGACGCGAACGGACCACGCCACCTACTGCCCCTACAAGGGCGACTGCGCCTACTACAGCATTCCGGCCGGTGGCGAGCGCTCGGTCAACGCGGTGTGGACCTACGAGGCGCCCTACGACGCCGTGGCCGCGATCAAGGACCACCTCGCCTTCTATCCGAGCCGTGTCGACGCGATCGAGGAATGGCGCGGACTGACTGACGCCTATCGCCCCTGCCAGGGCATGACCTTGCGCTCGACCCACTGCAGCACGACGGTCAGCAGCACGCCGAGCGCCATGACCACGAACAGGCCGGCGTACATTTTGTCGGGGATCAGGACTTCCCAGTAGTAGTAGGTCATGAAGCCGACGCCCTGCTTGGCGCGCAGGAACTCGACCGCGATGATGACGATCAGCGCGGTGCCGAGCGCGAGGCGGAGCCCGGCGAAGATGATCGGCAGCGCCGCCGGCAGGATGACGTGCCACAGCAGGCGGAGACCGCGGGCGCCGTAGTTGCGGCCGGCCTGGATGAACACCGGATCGATGTCGCGCACGCCGGCCATGGTGTTGATGGCGACCAGGAAGAAGACCGAGATCGCGACGACGGCGATCTTCGGCCCCTCGCCGAAGGGATCGGCGAACATCAGCATGACCAGCGGGAAGATGGCGATCTTGGGCAGCACGTAGATCGCCGAAAGCGTCGTATCGAGCATCAGGCGGACGGTCTGGTTGACGCCCATGACGACGCCGAGCAGCAGGCCGGGAATGGCGCCGATGACGAAGCCGATGGCGACGCGGGCGAGCGTGATCCACACATGGCTCTCGGTGAACAGGCCCCAGACCCCGGCAAGCCCGCTCTCGCTGCCATGCCTCCGGGATCAGCCACGGCCGGCCGAAGAGGCTGGTGTGCGAGAACTTGTCGTAGCCGGTGGTGAGGCTCCACAGCGCCTGCGCGATGCGCGTCGGCGGCGGAAACCACAGCGGGCTGAGGATGCCGGCATCGACGATGAGCTGCCAGGCGATGAGCGCCAGCACCGGGAAGCCGAAGGCCAGCGTGCGCTCGTAGAGCCGTGCGGCGGCGCGGCGGCACCATGCGCCCGATGCGCTCGGCGATCATCACGATCAGCGCGAAGTCGCCGGCCATGCCCGAGCCACCAGAAATTCCACCACAGGCCGGCGACGAAGAAGACCGCGTTCCACGCCAGCGAAGGCCGGCGGCGAGGATGGCGACGCCGGCCCACAGGTTCGGCATGCGCGGCACCGGACCGCTGCCGGCCGGCGCGCTCATTCCTGCATCTCCATGGCGCGCGCCACCTCGGCGCCAGGCGCTGCCAGATCTCGCCGCGCAGTTCGGCGAAGGCCGGCGTGTTGACCGTGTCGCTGTTGCGCGGACGCGGGATATCGACGGTGTAGGTCGCGAGATTGCGGCCGGGATGGGCGGTCATCAGGATCACCCGGTCGCCGAGCAGGATCGCCTCGTCGAGGCTGTGGGTGATGTAGACGACGGTCTTGCGCGTCTCCTCCCAGATGCGCAGCAGCTCCTCCTGCAGCACGATGCGCGTCTGCGCGTCGAGCGCGCCGAGCGGCTCGTCCATCAGCAGCACTTCCGGATCGTTGGCGAGCGCGCGGATGATGCTGACCCGCTGCTTCATGCCGCCGGAAATCTGGTGCGGGTAGTAGCTGGCGAACTTGCGCAAGCCGACGCGCTCCAGCCACGCGGTCGGCGACCTCCAGCCGCTCCGCCCTGCCGATGCCGCGCATCTGCAGGCCGAAGGCGACGTTGTCGATCACCGTCTTCCACGGGAAGACTGCGTATTCCTGGAAGACGACGCTGTTCAGCGGCTTCGCCGGGTCGGCGCCGGGGCGGATTTCCAGCGTGCCGGAGGTGTGGTGGTCGAGGCCGGCGAGCATGCGGAGATAGGTGGACTTGCCGCAGCCGGACGGGCCGACGATGCAGACGAACTCGCCCTCGGCGACGTCGAGATCGAAATCGAGCAGCGCCGTCACCGTGCCGCGCGCCGTCGCATAGACCTTGCTGACGGAACGCGAGACGATCTTCGGCTCGGACGCGCCGGCTGCGACCGGAAGTGATGCGGTGGTCATCGGAGTGGGCAGGACGCCGGCGGACAATGCGCCCCGCCGGCGCGCGCGGCCTATTTCGCCGGGCCGAGGGTGTCGATCGCCTTCTTGACGAAGGTGTCGTCGACGACCTTGGAAAGGTCGAGCGGCTTGTCGTAATCGGTGCGGCCGTTCTCGCGATGGACGCGCTCGACATCGCCCAGCCCGTCGACGGAGATTTCCATGTTCGGGTCGTAGACGACCGGTGCTGCCGCTTGCGCAGCGCGTCCTCGGTGGAGTTCACGTAGGTGAGGTAGGCGTCGATGTTCTCCTTGGCGAGGTAATCGTCGCCCTGCATCATGCGCGCAGCCTCGGTGAGCGCCAGCACGAAGCGCTCGGCGACCTCGGGGCGTTCGTTGATGAACTTGCCGGAGCCGACGAAGGCGACGGTCATCAGGCCGGGCGTGAGGTCTCCGGCGAGTTCGACGCCGGTGCCCTTCTCGATCACCTGATCGGCGAAGGGCGAGCCGAGGATGGCGGCATCGATGGAGCCGTTCTCGAACGCGGCCGGCATGTCCGGATTGCCGAGGTTGATCGACTCGACGTCGCGAATGGTCAGCTTGCCGCCCTCCAGCGCCTTGGCGAGCAGGTATTCGCCACCGCTGCCGGGACCGCCCGCGACCGCGACCTTCATCCCCTTGAGGTCGGCGACCTCCTTGACCTTGCCGCTGTCCTTCAGCGCCTTGCGCACGACCAGCTTGGTCGGGCTGTTGGTGAAGGGCTCCAGCGCGCCCGGCGCGATGATGCGAATGTCGAGGCCCTGGTTCCAGCCGTTCCACAGCGAGGTAACGATGGCGATGCCGCCGACATCGACCGATCCCTGGGTGAGGAAGGCGATTGCCTCGGTACCGGACTTCACCCGCTCGATATCGACATCAAGGCCGTATTTCTTGAAGAGCCCGCGGCCGGCCGCGACATACATCGTCGCGAACTTCATGATCGGCACGTAGGCGACCTTGACCTTCTGCGGCGGATCGAGCGGCGCCACCATTTCGGCGGCCTGCGCCGCGGCGCCGAGCGACAATGCGGTCACGGCCGCCAGTACGGCGCGGGCCGTCCAGCCCCTTTTGTTGTCAGTCCTCATCCTGGATCCCTCCCTGGGAGTTACGCTTGTTTGACGGCGCACTATGGGCCGACCGGGCGGGCCGACGCAAAGCCGAATTCGCCCGCGCTTAACGCGCCCTTCACCGGCGATGCGCCTAAACTCAGCGCATGCCGCGAATCGCCGATCCTGACGGCCTCCTGGTCATCGCCGCGCCCGACCTGATGAAGGCCGTGGAGCGCTGGCGGCGGCACCTTGCCAGCGAGCGGCGGCTTGCCGCCAAGACCGTCGAGGCCTATTCCCGCGACGCCGAGCAGTTCCTCCGCTTCCTCACCAGCCATCTCGGAGGCGCACCGAAGCTGGCCGACTTCGCCGATCTGTCGACGACCGACATCCGCGCCTTCATGGCGGCGCGCCGCAACGACGGCGCCGGCTCGCGCACGCTCGCCCGCGGCATCGCCGGCATCCGCTCGCTGGTGCAGTTCCTCGAGCGGGACGGCAGCGCCAACGGAGCGGCACTCCGCGCCATCCGCCCGCCGCGGCAAAAACGGACGCTGCCGAAGGCGCTGCCCGAGACGTCGGCGCGCGACGTCGTCGCGCTGGAGAATGCGCTCGACGAGGAACCGTGGATCGCCGCGCGCAACACCGCGATCCTCTCCCTGCTCTACGGCTCGGGCCTGCGCATCTCCGAGGCGCTGGGGATCAAGCGCGGCGAAGCGCCGCTGAGGGACAACGATGCGCTGCGGGTGCGCGGCAAGGGCAACAAGGAACGCATCGTGCCCGTGCTGCCGGTCGTCGCGGCGGCGATCGCCAGCTACCTCGACCAGTGCCCCTATCGTCCCGGCCATGACGGACTGCTCTTCGTCGGCGCACGCGGCGGACCGCTCAACCCACGCATCGTGCAACGCGCCATGGCCAAGCTGCGCGGCGCGCTCGGCCTGCCCGACACGGCGACGCCGCACGCGCTGCGCCATTCCTTCGCCACGCACCTGCTCGCCAATGGCGGCGACCTCCGCGCCATCCAGGAACTGCTCGGCCACGCCAGCCTGTCGACGACGCAGATCTACACGGCGTTGACACGGACCGGCTGATGGCGGCCTACGAAAGGCCCATCCCCGCGCTGATGCCACGGCCGCGCCGTGTAGAGCCGCCATGATCACGCCGCCGCCCATCTCTGGCTTATTATCCGCGCTTCGCGCGGCCCGGCGGCGTCGAATCACGACCCACCGGCAGCGCGGATGATCGCGCCCGGTGGAGCCGGCCAGCGAGCGTCCCGAACGACTGGATGATCGCCGATGACCGCCTCGACCGAAGACTCCCCGCCCGCCGCACGCCGGCCCGCCGCGGCTATTCCGAACTCGGCTACGTCTTTGCCGGCGTCGGGGCCCTGCTCTTCTCGACCAAGGCCATCGCCATCAAGCTCGCCTATGTCGAGGCGGTCGATGCCGAGACGCTGCTGGCGCTGCGCATGGTGGTCTCGCTGCCGGTCTATATAGCAATCGGCGCGATGGCGATTGCCGACCGGCGCCGGCGCGGCGCGCCACTGCCTTCCGTCGCCCTGACGATCCGCGTCGCCCTGGTCGGCGCGCTCGGCTACTGGTTCGCGGCCTATGCCGACTTTTCGGGGCTGGAATACATCTCCGCCCAGTTCGAGCGGCTGATCCTGTTCACCTATCCGCTGTTCATGGTGCTGTTCGGCGCGCTCTTCTTCGGCCAGCCCATGAGCCGCCGCGCGCTCGCCGCGATCGGCGTCAGCTATCTCGGCATCGCGCTGATCTTCACCGAGAAGGTCGGCAACTTCGGCACGCATGCGATTGTCGGCGCCGGATTCGTGCTGGCGGCCGCCCTCGCCTTCGCCTTCTACCAGCTCATCGCCAAGCCGCTGATCGGGACGGTTGGGCCGCGCCTCTTCACCTGCGTCGCGATGGGCGGCGCGGCGGTAGGCGCCTTCGCCAGCTTCCTCGTCACGCACCCGATCGGCGACCTCGTGGTGAGCCAGCGTGTCTTCGGCCTATCGGTGTTTCTGGGCCTCGGCGCGACGGTGCTGCCGTCGTTCTTCCTGAACGCGGCGCTGCACCGGATTTCGGCGCAGGCCAACGCCATCCTCGGAACGCTGTCGCCGGTGGTGACCATCCTTCTGGCGGTGCTGATCCTCGGCGAGGCCCTGACGACGACCGATCTCGCAGGCGCGGCGCTGGTGCTGGCCGGCGTCGGCTGGTTCACACTCGCCGACCTCAACGACCGCCGTCAGGCGAGCCACCAGGCGCCGAAGGCGATGGAGAGCCAAGGTGAGCGGCGCGCCGACGCGGAAATAGGCCCAGAAGCCGATTGTCACGCCCTCGCGGCGGGCGCGCTCGACGACGATCAGGTTGGCGACCGAACCGACCAGCGCGAAATTGCCGGCAAGGGTCGAGGCCATGGCGATGACCAGCCAGGCCCTGGCGGGATCGGCGAACGCGCCGACGAATGGCTTCAGCACGAGAACCGCGGGAACATTGCTGACAAGGTTCGACAGGACCGCCGTTACGGCAGACAGCATCGGCACACCCGCGACGTCGATCCGGCCGATGGCCGCGATCACGTCAGGGCCGATGACCGCCTTCTCAAGGCCGGCTACGACGATGAACAGGCCGGCGAACATGACCAGCAGCGGCCAGTCGATATCGAAATAGACCTTCTCCGGCTTCACCCGCCGGGTGAAGAGCAGCACCGCGCCGGCGAGGATGGCGACCCGCGCCACCGGCTGGCCCGGCGAAGAACAGCACGACCATGACCAGCGTCACTGCGAGCGTCTTGAGCACCAGCCCGCGATGATAGCGGACCGGGCCGGCCTCGACCTGCGGCAGCCGCTCGCGGGTGAAGAACTCCTGCCGGTGCAAGACCGGCGATGAGGACGACGGTCAGCACCAGCGTCACCAGCGGCCACCGGCGCCAGCGCTGCGACGAAATCGACATAGGGAATGCGCGACAGCGCGCCGATGATCATGTTCTGCGGATTGCCGGTGATGGTGGCGACACTGCCGGCATTCGAGGCCATGGCCACGGCCAGGAGATAGGGCACCGGGTTGCGCTTCAGCCGGGTCACCAGTTCCAGCACCAGCGGCGTCATGACCAGGCAGATCGTATCGTTGACCAGGAAGGCCGAGAGCACCCCGGCCACCGCGACGATGGCCGCGAGCAGCGCCAGCGGGTGGCGGGCGCGCGTGACCACGAAAGCGGTCGCCAGCCGGAAGAAGCCGGAGAGGCGGAGATTGGCGACGACGATCATCACGCCGAGCAGCAGCGTGATGGTGCGCATGTCGATGGCGGCGTAGGCCTCCTGCAGGTCGAGCACGCCGAAGCCGACCATGAGGCTGGCGCCGAGCAGCGCCGCGCCGGCCCGGTCGATGCGGTAGCCGGGGAAGCGGCCGACCGCCATGACGAAATAGGTGACCGCGAAGATGGCAACCGCGAGCATGCGCCGGCACTGTTAGCGCGGCACGGCGCGGCCGGATAGCGGCCCAATGGCAGGTTCCACGGCCTTCCGCCGCGCCCGGCGGCAGGCTAATCTCGGAGCCGGGCCCGGGACGGGCTCGTCAAAACTGGGGGTATTTCCATGCGTATCATCAAGACCGCTTCCGTCGCGCTCGTTTTCGGCCTCGCCGTCGCCGCGACCACCGCGCCGGCCAGCGCCTTCTTCTTCCACCACAAGGATGCCAAGGTGACGAGCGCGCCGAACCCGATCTGCGGGTTCTTCAAGGCGATCTTCCATCACGGCAAATAAGTCTGACATAACAACGGACTAGGGAGGCGCTGCGCGGAAACGCGCGGTGCCTTTTGTTTGGGCATCGCCGGATCGCGGGGATGTGATCGGGCCCGTGCTTCCGCCGCCGGGTCGGCGAGCGTAGCCTTCGCCAAAGGAGGCGGCAAATCGCCGGCTCCCATGACGGAGGATCCCATGAAAATCATAGCTGCCTCCGCGTTCGCGCTCGTCACGCTGGCCGGCGCCAGCGGCGCATCCGCCTGCGAGTTCATGGAGATGGCCTACACGCCCATCCCCGCGCAGCAGATCGTCGCCACGCCGACGCTCGAGCAGATGGTCGCGACGTACATGAAAGAACTTGCCGACGAACACCGAATCGCCTGACCTCGCGAGGCGATTGTCCGGAAGGGGCGCCGGCTGCCACCGGCGCTCCTTCTCTTTTTGTGGCGTCAGATGTGGATCGGCTTCGTCCACGCGGCGAGCGCCGCTTCCTTGACCGCCTCGGAAAGCGTCGGGTGGGCGTGGCAGACGCGCGCGAGATCTTCCGCCGCGCCCTGCGAACTCCATCAGCACCGAGCCTTCCTGGATGAGTTCGCCGGCATAGGGCCCGACGATGTGGACGCCGAGCACGCGATCGGTCGCCTTGTCGGCGAGCACCTTCACGAAGCCATCCTTCTCGCCCATGGCGCGGGCGCGGCCATTGGCCGAGAACGGGAACTTGCCGGTGCGGTATTCGACGCCGGCCTCCTTCAGCTCTTCCTCGGTCTTGCCGACCGAAGCGATCTCCGGCGCGGTGTAGACGACGTTCGGAATGACGCCGTAGTTCACGTGGCCCGCCTGGCCGGCAAGGATCTCGGCGACGGCAACGCCCTCCTCCTCCGCCTTGTGCGCCAGCATCGGCCCGGCGATCACGTCGCCGATGGCGTAGATGCCGTCGACGGACGAGCGGAAGTGCTCATCGACGATGACGCGACCGCGCTCGTCGCGCTTGACGCCGACTTCATCGAGGCCGAGGCCTTCGGTGAACGGACGGCGGCCGATGGAGACCAGCACGACGTCCGCCTCAAGCGTCTCGGCGGCGCCGCCCGCGGCCGGCTCGATGGCGACCTTCAGCGCCTTGCCGCTGGTATCGACCGAGGCAACCTTGCTCGACAGGCGGAAGGCCATGCCCTGTCGGGTGAGGATGCGCTGCGTCTGCCGCGCGACCTCGCCATCGAGGCCGGGCAGGATGCGGTCGAGGAACTCGACCACGGTGACTTCCGACCCGAGACGCCGCCAGACCGAGCCGAGCTCCAGCCCGATGACGCCGGCGCCGACGACGATCAGCCGCGCCGGCACCTGCGGCAGGGCGAGCGCGCCGGTCGAGGTGACCACGCGCTTCTCGTCGATGGTGACGCCACGCAGCGGCGCGACATCGGAGCCGGTGGCGATGACAATGCTCTTCGCTTCGACCGTCTGCTTCTGCCCGTCCGCACCGGCGACGCTGATCTTGCCCGGCGCGGCGATGGTGCCGGTGCCGAGGACCGAGTCGATCTTGTTCTTCTTGAACAGGAACGCGACGCCGGACGTGTTGGCTTCGACCACCTGATCCTTGTGGCCCATCATGGTCGGCAGATCGAGCCCGGGCGTGCCGACCTTGATGCCGAAGCTTTCGAAGCGATGGCCGGCGAGATCGAACATTTCGGAGGTGTGGAGCAGCGCCTTCGACGGGATGCAGCCGACGTTGAGGCAGGTGCCGCCGAAGGTCTTCATCTTCTCGACGACAACGACCTTGAGGCCGAGCTGCGCCGCCTTGATGGCGCAGACATAGCCGCCGGGGCCGCTGCCGATGACGGCGAGATCATAAGCCAAGGACTTCACTCCGCTTGGAAAACCGGGCTGCCGAACAGATAGCGGCTGCGCCCCGCGATGTCAGCGCCTCATTCGCGCATGGCTGGGTTTCAAGCCGGGGGCCGGCCTATTCCCTGCCGAAAATGCGCTTCAGCGCCGGTTCGAGGTCCTTGCGCTGGTCGATGTCATAGGCGCCGCCGTCGACCACGCCGGCGATGGTGCTGCAATAGGCCCGCTTGTCGAACTGGCGCGCGACCGTTGCCGCGATCGCCGCCAGCGAGGCGTCATCGGCCTTCAGGCGAATATCGGGCGGGATATCGGCCGATTTCGCCAGCGTCTCGATATTGGCGAGGAGCGCACCATTGCGCGCGTTCCACTGCCGCCCGGTTTCCTGCAACGCAGGGTCCTGAGCTACCTCACGATAGCAATAGGCAAGAATCTGGAGCGGCCACGGCGCGGCCGTGAGAACACGGAGAAAATCCTCCGGCGTGGCCGTGGATTGGGCGGCGGCCGGAGCCACCGCCAAGGCAAGCGTCAGAGAAACTGCCGGGAGGAGCCGGCGCATGCCCTTAGAGGTCGAGCACCATCCGCTCGGGCTCCTCGAGGCTCTCCTTGACGCGGACGAGGAAGGTCACCGCTTCCTTGCCGTCGACGATGCGGTGATCGTAGGAGAGCGCCAGATACATCATCGGCCGCACCTCGACCTTGCCGGCGACGACCATCGGCCGCTCCTGGATCTTGTGCATGCCGAGGATGCCGGACTGCGGCGCATTGAGGATCGGCGTCGACATCAGCGAGCCGTAGATGCCGCCATTGGTGATGGTGAAGGTGCCGCCCTGCATTTCGTCGATGGACAGTTCACCGTCGCGGGCGCGCTTGCCGAGATCGGCGATGGTCTTCTCGATCTCGGCGAGCGACTTCTGGTCGGCGTCGCGCACCACCGGCACGACGAGGCCCTTGTCGGTGCCGACGGCGATGCCGAGGTGGTAGTAGTTCTTGTAGACGATGTCGGTGCCGTCGATCTCGCCGTTGACCGCCGGAATCTCCTTCAGCGCCTGCACGCACGCCTTCACGAAGAAGCCCATGAAGCCGAGCTTGGTGCCGTGCTTCTTCTCGAAGAGATCGCGGTACTGGCTGCGCATGGCCATCACGGCGCTCATGTCCACCTCGTTGAAGGTGGTGAGCATGGCGGCGGTGTTCTGCGCCTCCTTGAGGCGGCGCGCGATGGTCTGGCGCAGGCGCGTCATGCGCACGCGCGTCTCGCGCGACGCATCGTCGGCCGGGGCCGGCGCACGCGCGGCCGGCGGCGGCGTGGTCGCGGGCGGCGCCTCGTGCACCTTGCCCTCGATCACCGCCATGGCGTCGGCCTTGGTGATGCGG
The DNA here is from genome assembly GCA_963798195.1 of uncultured Alphaproteobacteria bacterium. Taxonomy (GTDB): domain Bacteria; phylum Pseudomonadota; class Alphaproteobacteria; order Rhizobiales; family Kaistiaceae; genus CAVSRC01. Next base: position 43,048 of record CAWCSF010000006.1, read on the forward strand.
CCGTCCTTGCCGGTGCCATCGACGCGGGACGGCTCGACATTGCCCTCGCTGAGAATCTTGCGAGCGGCGGGCGATGGCGCACCGCCGGCCTTCGCCGGCTGATCATCGTCGCGGGCCTTGATTTCGGTGACGCCGGCAGCGACCGGCCGCGCGGTCGCGGTCTTCTCGTCCGGCTTGCCGGCGGCTGTCGGGGTCGCCTTGTCATCGGCCTTGGCGGGTGCGGGCTTCGGCGCCGCGGCGGCGCCATTGGCGTCGATCGAACCCAGCAGCGCGCCGACCTCGACGGTGACGCCGTCCTTGGCGTCGATGGCCGAGATGACGCCGGCCGAAGGCGCCGGGACTTCCAGCGTGACCTTGTCGGTCTCCAGCTCGACCAGCGGCTCATCGACGGCGACCGTGTCGCCGACCTTCTTGAACCACGTCCCCACGGTCGCTTCGGTCACCGACTCGCCGAGGGTCGGAACCCGGATTTCCGTCGCCATCGTATCTCCTCGTCAATCCCGCGTTCGGTTACTCGGCAAGCGCTTCATCAAGGAACGCGGCGAGCTGTGCAAGATGCTTCGCCATGAGGCCGGTCGCCGTCGCCGCCGAGGCCGGACGTCCGACATAGCGCGGGCGCGGCTTGGCGGCGTCGATACCATCGAGCACCCATTGCAGATAGGGCTCGACGAACGACCAGGCGCCCATGTTCTTGGGCTCCTCCTGGCACCATACGATATCCGCCTGGCGGAAGCGCGAAAGTTCGGCGATCAGCGCCTTGGCCGGGAACGGATAGAGCTGCTCGACGCGCAGCAGGTAGATGTCGTCGATGCCGCGCTTCTCGCGCTCCTCGTAGAGGTCGTAATAGACCTTGCCCGAGGAGAGCACGACGCGCCGGATCTTCTCGTCCGGCACCAGCTTGATCTTCTCGTCCTTGAGGTACTCCGCATCGTCCCACAACAGCCGGTGGAAGGACGTGTTCGGCCCCATCTCCTCCAGCGTCGAGACGGCCCGCTTGTGGCGAAGCAGCGACTTCGGCGTCATCAGGATGAGCGGCTTGCGGAAATCGCGCTGAAGCTGGCGGCGCAGGGCATGGAAGTAGTTCGCCGGCGTCGTGAGGTTGGCGACCTGAATGTTGTCCTCGGCGCAGAGCTGGAGATAGCGCTCCAGCCGGGCAGAGGAGTGCTCCGGCCCCTGCCCCTCGTAGCCATGCGGCAGCAGGAGGACGAGGCCGGACATGCGCAGCCACTTCTTCTCGCCGGACGAGATGAACTGGTCGATGACGACCTGCGCGCCGTTGGCGAAATCGCCGAACTGCGCTTCCCACAGCGTCAGCGCCGCCGGCTCGGCGAGCGAATAGCCGTACTCGAAGCCGAGCACCGCGACTTCCGAAAGCATCGAGTTGATGACCTCGAAGCGCGCCTGGCCCTCGCCGACATGGTTGAGCGGGATGAAGCGCTCCTCGCTCTCCTGATCGAAGAGCACCGAATGGCGCTGCGAGAAGGTGCCGCGCTCGACATCCTGACCGGACAGGCGGACCGGGCTGCCCGTGGCGAGAAGCGTGCCGAAGGCCAGCGCCTCTGCCGGTCGACCAGTCGATGTCCTTGCCGGTCTCGATCGCCTTCTTCCGGTTGTCGAGGAAGCGACGGATGGTGCGGTGGGCCGTGAAGCTTTCCGGCACGTCGACCAGCTTGCCGCCGACCTCCTTCAGGGTTTCGATCGGCAGGCCGGTGACGCCGCGGCGTGGCGCGTCGCCGGTCTCGGCGGCCTTCAGGCCCGACCACACGCCATCCAGCCAGTCGGCCTTGTTGGCGCGGTAGTTCGTGCCCGCCTCGAACTCGACCTCGAGCTTGGCGCGCCATGCGGCCTTGCCCTCATCGACCTCGGCGGCGGTGACCAGCCCCTCTTCGACCAGCTTCTTGCTGTAGATCTCCAGCGTCGTCGGATGCTGACCGATGGTCTTGTACATCTGCGGCTGGGTGAAGGCCGGCTCGTCGCCCTCGTTGTGGCCGTAGCGCCGGTAGCAGAACATGTCGATGACGACCGGCTTGTGGAACTTCTGCCGGAACTCCGTGGCGATCTTGGCGGCATAGACGACCGCTTCCGGATCGTCGCCGTTGCAATGGAAAATCGGCGCCTCGACCATCTTGGCGATGTCGGAGGGATAGGGCGAGGAACGCGCGAAGCGCGGGTTCGTCGTGAAGCCGATCTGGTTGTTGATGATGACGTGGATCGAGCCGGCGGTGCGGTGGCCGCGCAGACCCGACAGGCCGAAGCACTCGGCGACCACGCCCTGGCCGGCGAAGGCGGCATCGCCATGGACGAGCAGCGGCAGGACGCGCGCACGCTGTTCAAGCGGAATGATGTCGCCGCGCGGCTTGTCGGCAAGCTGGTCCTGCTTGGCGCGCGCCTTGCCGAGCACCACCGGATCGACGATCTCCAGATGCGACGGGTTGGCGGTCAGCGACAGGTGGACCTTGTTGTTGTCGAACTCGCGATCCGACGAGGCGCCGAGGTGGTACTTCACGTCGCCGGAGCCTTCGACGTCGTCGGGCGACGACGAGCCGCCCTTGAACTCGTGGAAGATGGCGCGGTGCGGCTTGCCCATGACCTGGGCGAGGATGTTCAGGCGGCCGCGATGGGCCATGCCGAGCACGATCTCGCGGACGCCGAGATTGCCGCCGCGCTTGATGATCTGCTCCAGCGCCGGGATGACCGACTCGCCGCCGTCGAGGCCGAAGCGCTTGGTGCCGGTGTACTTGACGTCGATGAAGCGCTCGAAGCCTTCCGCCTCGATCAGCTTGTTGAGGATCGCCTTCTTGCCTTCCGGCGTGAAGTCGATGCCCTTGTCCGGCCCTTCGATGCGCTCCTGGATCCAGCTCTTCTCGGCACCGTCCGAGATGTGCATGAACTCGACGCCGAGCGTCGAGCAATAGGTGCGCTGGAGGATGTCGAGCATCTCGGGGATGGTCGCGAATTCCAGCCCGAGGACGTGGTCGAGGAAGATCTGGCGGCCGTAGTCGGCCTCGGTGAAGCCATAGGAGGCGGGGTCCAGGTCGCTCGCTTCGGGCGGGGGCGTCAGGCCGAGCGGGTCGAGCTTGGCATGGAAGTGGCCGCGCATGCGGTAGGCGCGGATCATCATCAGGGCGCGGACCGAATCGCGCGTCGCCTGGGTGACCGCGCCCTCGTCCATCTCGGCGCCGCGCGTGGCGACGCCGGCCTTGATCTTCTTGCCGAGCGAAGCCTCCAGCGCGGCCCAGTTGCCGTCGAGCGCCGAAACCAGCTCGCCGTTCATCACCGGCGGCCAGTCGGGCCGCTTCCACGGCGCCCCCCTGGCCTCGGCCTTCACCGCATCGGGCGAGTCCTTCAGCCCTTCGAAGAAGGCGCGCCACTCCGCGTCGACCGACGATGGATCGGCCGCATAGCGGGCGTGAAGCTGTTCGATGTAGGGCGCGTTCGCGCCGTAAAGGAAGGAAGTCTCCGCGAATGCCTCGTTCGCGTCCTGGCGTGCCATGGATCCGGTCACTCGGGGAGGCCAACTCCCCGCTCTCTCTGTCGCGCGGCCACGAGCCACGCTCTACCGATCGATCGCCCCAATTTCAACCGTTTGGTCAACGCATCACATCGGGCGGAGGCCCTACTTCTTCAAGACCTCGACCAGAGTACGGCCGATCCGGGCGGGCGAGTCCGACACCACGATTCCGGCCGATTTCATGGCCTCGATCTTGTCACCGGCACCGCCATGCCCTCCTGCAATGATCGCGCCAGCATGGCCCATGCGCCGACCCGGGGGCGCGGTCAGGCCAGCAATGAAGCCTACCACCGGCTTTTTGCGGCCGCGTGACGCCTCGTCCTTGAGGAACTGGGCCGCATCCTCCTCCGACGAACCGCCGATCTCGCCGATCATGACGATCGACCGCGTGGCATCATCGGCAAGGAACATTTCCAACACGTCAATGAAGTCCATGCCCTTGACCGGGTCGCCGCCGATGCCGACCGCGGTCGTCTGCCCGAGGCCGGCATTGGTGGTCTGGAACACCGCCTCGTAGGTCAGCGTACCGGAGCGCGAGACGATGCCGACGGTGCCCTTGTTGAAGATACTGCCCGGCATGATGCCGATCTTGCAGGCGCCAGCGGTCATCACGCCCGGGCAGTTCGGTCCGACCAGCCGGCTCTTCGAACCGGAGAGCGCGCGCTTGACCCGCACCATGTCGAGCACCGGGATGCCCTCGGTGATGCACACGATCAGCGGGATCTCCTCGGCGATTGCCTCGAGGATGGCATCGGCCGCGAACGGCGGCGGCACGTAGATGGCGGTGGCGTCTGCGCCGGTCGCGGACTTGGCTTCGCGCACCGTATTGAACACCGGCAGGCCAAGATGAGTCTGGCCGCCCTTTCCCGGCGACGTGCCGCCAACCATTTTCGTGCCGTAGGCAATCGCCTGCTCGGAATGGAAGGTGCCGTTCTTGCCGGTGAATCCCTGGCAGATGACCTTGGTGGAAGCGTCTATGAGAATAGGCATTGAGGCGATCTACACCTTGCTCAACACGGCGTTGATGTTGTCGTCGAGGGGAAGCCGGACAGGATTCAGCAGCCTGATTTTCAACTTGCACGCTGCAACCATCCGTCTCAGGGAAGCAACCGTGAAATAGTTGACGTGGTCCGGATGGCGAAAACCGCACCAATTTGCGCCGCCGACCGCGCGGTTGATGCTGCCGAAGTTCGGCACCCTGATGTAGGCCTTGCCATCGTCTTCCAGCACGCGGGCCACATGCGCCAGCAACTGCCTCGGGCTGCGTTCATGCTCGACCACCGAACTCATCACGACGCCGGTGAAGTACCGATCCGGGAAGGCAGCGATCGCATCCGCGGCCCCGCCATGCAGCACGTCGCCACCGCGCGCGACCATATTGATCTTCGCCCGCTCGTACAGAGCCTGCGAAATCTCGATTCCGTAAGGGATGAAGGTTTCCGGCAGGCCCGTGCCCGAACCGCAGCCGACGTCGAGCACGCGACCTGGCCTGAAGAGGCGACGATAGAAATCCTGCCGGGTTCCCCTCAGCATGTGCAACCGCCACCGCGTGGCCCGATCAAGCCACATCAACAGCGGGCGGGTCTTGCGCCGCCTCACGGTCTCGGCGGCCGATGCCTTCTCCCAGGCGAATTCCTCAACCAGGGCCTCGTAAGCGGGCGGATTGCGCAAATAAACGAAGCCACAGGCAACGCAGGTAACCACACTCCAATCCGGCGTCGAATAGCGGGCAAGCGGCGATGCCGGACGACCATCGCACTGTGGGCAAGCCCGCTCGTCATATGAACTCGACGCGCCTGTAGTGTGATCAGCCACAGCCATCAGGCCGATTCCTTCACCGCCTTGACGACCTTCTGCGCGGCGTCGTCGAGGTCGTCGGCGGCGATCACGTTGAGACCGGAGTCGGCGATGATCTTCTTGCCCTGCTCGACATTGGTGCCTTCGAGGCGGACCACCAGCGGCACCGACAGGCCGACATCCTTCACCGCGGTGACGATGCCCTCGGCGACCACATCGCAGCGCATGATGCCGCCGAATATATTGACCAGAATGCCCTTCACCCGCGGATCGGCGGTGATGATCTTGAAAGCCGCCGTGACCTTCTCCGTCGTGGCGCCACCGCCGACATCGAGGAAGTTCGCAGGCTCCGCACCGTAAAGCTTGATGATGTCCATGGTCGCCATGGCAAGGCCGGCGCCATTGACCATGCAGCCGATGGTACCGTCGAGGGCGATGTAGTTGAGCTCGCTCTTCTGCGCCTCGACCTCGCGCGGGTCTTCCTCGTCGGGATCGCGCAGCTCGGCGATTTCCGGATGGCGGAAGAGCGCGTTGTCGTCGAAGTTGATCTTGGCGTCGAGGCAAAGGAGGTCGCCCGCCTCGGTGACCACCAGCGGATTGACCTCGAGGATGCTCATGTCCTTGGCCAGCACGGCCTTGTAGAGCGTGCCGAGGAGGCTGACGCACTGCTTTACCGCATTGCCGCCGAGGCCGAGCGCATAGGCGATGGTGGCGCCGACATGCGGGCTGTAGCCCGCGGCCGGGTCGACGTGGACGGTGACGATCTTCTCCGGCGACTTCTCGGCGACTTCCTCGATGTCCATGCCGCCTTCCGCCGAGGCGATGAAGGCGACCTGGCCGTTGGCGCGATCGACCAGCGCCGAAAGGTAAAGCTCGCGCGCGATCGCCGAGCCATCCTCGATGTAGAGGCGGCGGACAAGGCGGCCTTCTGCGCCGCTCTGCTTGGTGACGAGTGTGCTGCCGAGCATCTGTCCGGCATGTTCGGAGACTTCGGCGATCGACCGGGCGAGACGAACACCGCCCTTGTCGCCGGCTGCCTTCTCCTTGAAGCGGCCCTTGCCGCGCCCTCCGGCGTGGATCTGCGCCTTGACCACCCAGACCGGGCCGGGAAGTTTCTTCGCGGCCTTCTCGGCTTCCTCGGGCGAGAACACAGGATGGCCTTCGGCCACCGGTGCCCCCATCTGCCGCAGCAGCGCCTTGGCCTGGTATTCGTGGATATTCATATTGCCGGTCCTGTCCCCTTCCCGGCTCCAGCGCCGGCCCTACTTGGCAAGCGCCGGAACAATGCCCTGGCAGGCCTCTATCAGCCCGTCGACCGCGGCGATGGATTTGTCGAACATCGCGCGCTCCTGCTTGTTGAGGTCGATCTCGATGATGCGCTCGACGCCCTTGGCCCCGATCACCGTCGGCACGCCGATGTAGCGGTCGCGCACGCCATACTCGCCCTTGAGGCAGGCGGCGCAAGGCAGCACGCGCTTCTTATCCTTGAGGTAGCTCTCGGCCATCGTGATCGCCGAATGCGCCGGCGCATAGAACGCCGATCCGGTCTTCAGCAGGCTGACGATCTCGGCGCCGCCGTCGCGCGTGCGCTGAAGGATTTCCTCGATCCGCTTTTTGGTCGTCCAGCCCATCGTGACGAGATCGGGCAGCGGAATGCCGGCGACCGTCGAGTAGCGGGTCAGCGGCACCATGGTGTCGCCGTGGCCGCCGAGCACGAAGGCGGTGACGTCCTCCACCGATACGTCGAACTCGGAGGCGAGGAAGTAGCGGAGGCGCGCCGAGTTCGAGAACGCCGGCCATGCCGACGACCATGTCCTTCGGCAGTCCGGAGAACTTCTGCAGCGCCCAGACCATCGCATCGAGCGGATTGGTGATGCAGATCACGAACGCCTTCGGCGCGTATTTCTTGATGCCGGCGCCCACCTGCTCCATCACCTTGAGGTTGATCTCGAGGAGGTCGTCGCGGCTCATGCCCGGCTTGCGCGGGCTGCCGGCGGTCACGATGCAGACATCGGCGCCCTTGATGGCGGAGTAGGCAGAGGTTCCGGCGAGCTTGGCGTCGAACCCGGCGATCGGCGAAGCCTCGGCGATGTCGAGCGCCTTGCCGTCCGGCACCCCTTCCACGACGTCGAACAGCACGACGTCGCCGAGTTCCTTGAGGCCGGCGAGATGGGCGAGCGTGCCGCCGATCTGCCCGGCACCGATGAGCGCGATCGTCGCACGAGCCATGGGCTGGGATTCCTTCAGGACGCGGGGTCATCGCCCGAACGAGGCGGCGCGGTTGAACTAGCCCGATTGATGCTGCGGTGCAAGAGTGACGCCGCTTTGCACGATGCGATCAGGCGCCTTCAGCCCTTGGCGGGAATCGCCAGTCCGTGGGCCTCGCCGAGGTAGGCGGCCGACCGCATTTCCATGAGCCGGGACACCGTGCGCGGGAAAGCGCGGGCCTCCTCGCCACGGGTGGCGCCGTAGAGCTCCGCAGGTTCCGCCGCCGCCGAGGCGATCAGCTTCACGCGGTGGTCGTAGAGCGTGTCGATCAGCAGGATGAATCGGCGGGCGGCATCCCGGCGGTCGTCGGCGATGACCGGGATGGCGTCGACGAACACGGTGTGAAATGCGCGGGCGATCTTCTGGTAGTCCCCGGCGCCGAGCGGCGTCTCGCAGAGATCGGCAAAGGAAAAGCGGGCGATGCCGCGGAGCGCCTGCGGCACGCGGATTTCGCGGCCCTTGAAGGGCAATGCGGCCGGCTCGCCGCGCGCCACACCGGTCAGCGCCTGCCACAGCCGGTCGAGCGTTGTGCGTCGCCTCCGGCCCGAGCGGCGTGACGTAGACGTCGGCGCCTTCGAGCTTGCCGAGACGATAGTCGGATGCCGCATCGAGACGGACGATATCGGCGTGTCGCTTGAGCAGCGCCACGAAAGGCAGGAACAGGCCGCGGTTCAGCCCGTCACGATAGAGATCGTCCGGCGGAACGTTGGACGTCGCGACCAGCACGAGCCCGCCATCGAACAGGCGCTCGAACAGGCGGGACAGGATCATCGCGTCGGCGATATCCTCGACCTGGAACTCATCGAGACAGAGCAGGCGTGTTTCGTGGGCGATCGCCGTGGCGACCGGCGCGATCGGATCGCCGCCATTCTGCTGGCGGAAGCCATGGACCCGCTCGTGGACCTCGCCCATGAACTCGTTGAAGTGGACGCGCCGCTTCGGGACCGTCCGGGCCACGGAGAAGAACTCGTCCATGAGCATGGTCTTGCCACGGCCGACCTCGCCATAAATGTAGAGGCCGCGCGGCGGTGTCGCCTTGCGGGCGAAGAGCCAGCCGAGCGGACTGGATTTCGCGGCAAGACGCCGTTCGCCCAGTGCCCGATCAAGCTGGTCGAGGCGCGTCGCCAGCGCGCGCTGCGCCGGGTCGTCGGCGATGGCCCCGTCCGCGACGAGGGCAACGTAGCGCGCCGCGAGCGAGGCTTCGGGTTCCGGCGGACTCAAAGAGGTGCCCCTGCGACCGGCATCGACGATCGGCGTCTCACGGGATCAGCGAAGCGGCTGTCTGCGCCTCAGCGGTAGAAGGTAACCGACGTGCCCTGGCCGTCGGTCTGCCCATCGAATCGATTGCCGCCGGAAGAGGACAGGTGCGCAACCGGCGAACCGCCCTGTCCTGCCAGGATCACCTGCTTGCCTTGCAGGTTCCACGCCGAAATCGACTTGAGGACATCGCTGTTGCAGCCGCGCGTCGAGGCGCGATAGCCGCCGGTCCAACTCGTCAGCGTCATGAACAACTGGCAGGAGTCGCCGCCGGACGCGATCGTCCAGCCCCCGAGAAGATCGGTGCGACCAAGGCCGCCGGGACCAGCGCCCTCGCTCGGCGCGGCAACCGCGGTCTGCGGCTGGGAAAGCGGCTCGGTATCGCTGCCGTCGCCTGCGGGGAATGCATTGTTTGCCTGCTGCTCGCCGCCAGGAGGCGGCAGCTGGGCGGATTCGACGGGGGGCAGCGCCGCTGGATCAAGCGGAGCCGGCGCCTGGGCCCGCTGCCACGGCAGACCGATGGCGCCGAAAGAGCCGCACCCGGCGAGGGCCGCAGCCAACACGACCGGTACCAGATATTTCGCCGGCACCAGGTATTTCACTCCCATCGACAGATCCTTCTCTCTCGGCCGCCACGCATTTCGAATCGCTGTCCTAGAGCCCGATTGTAGCGGCTTTCAGGCAGCGTAAGCCGCCCGAAATGGCAAAAAGCCCGGAAAGGTCAAGCCTTTCCGGGCGCAATCTAGCCAGATGGGGCCGCCTGTCCAGCGGTTAGCTACCTGGCGTCGACGTGCTGCGGCAGGCCAAGTTCGCTGGCCTTGGCGCGAACCTCATGCTCCGGACGGGCCAGCGTCTGGCTGATCATGTCCGCCGGAACGCCTTCATTCCAGAGCTGCCGGAGCTTTTCGACCGCCGTGATCGACCACGGCGAGCCGGTGACTTCGGACACCTTGTCCATTGCTCACCTCCGTCTTCCGTGTGTGACGTACACCCAATGATATGGGCACCCGGAGGCGCGATGTGAACCGGCCAGGCAGGCCCAAATGATGTGCACGGAGATGTTGCAGGGCACCGTCAGGCGCGGCGCTCGACCATCATCTGCTTGATCTCGGCGATCGCCTTGGCCGGATTGAGCCCCTTCGGGCAGGTCTGCGCACAGTTCATGATCGTGTGGCAGCGGTATAGACGGAACGGATCCTCGAGCTCGTCGAGACGTCCGCCGGTTCCCTCGTCGCGGGAGTCGATCAGCCAGCGGTACGCCTGGAGCAGCACCGCCGGCCCGAGATAACGCTCGCCGTTCCACCAATAGGACGGGCACGACGTCGAGCAGCAGGCGCACAGGATACACTCATAGAGGCCGTCGAGCTTTTCGCGGTCCTCACGGCTCTGCCGCCACTCCTTTTGCGGCTCGGGCGTCTCGGTCCTCAGCCATGGCTCGATCGAGCGGTGCTGCGCATAAAACGTATTGAGGTCGGCGACGAGATCCTTGACCACCTGCAGATGGGGCAGCGGATAGATCGCGACCGCGCCGTTGATGTCGTCCATCGCCTTGGTACAGGCCAGCGTGTTCGATCCGTCGATGTTCATGGCGCACGACCCGCACACGCCTTCGCGGCACGAACGGCGGAAGGTCAGCGTCGGATCGATATTCGTCTTGATCCAGATGAGCCCGTCGAGGACCATCGGCGAGCAACTCGCGCGGTCGACGTAATAGGTGTCGACAACCGGGTTGGCGCCGTCGTCCGGATTCCAGCGATAGACGCGGTACTCGACCAGATCGGTCGCGCCGTCGGGCTTCGGCCAGACTTTGCCCTTGCCGACCTTGGAGTTCCTGGGAAGCGTTAGCTGGACCATCGATGCATCTCCGCGCCCGGCCTCTATAGCCGAGTGCGGCGGGGGAGGCCAAGCCGGGGATTAGCGCCGATCGACGCGGATGACGAGCTTCAGTCCGGACCAGACGTTGTCGATCGCGGCAACCTTGATGTCGACGAGGTCGAGCTTGAGCGCCTCGGCGCGCACCACGTCTTCGCTGACGTCCGTCGGCACCTTGGATGCCTGCTTCGGCCACGACACCCAGATCATGCCCTCCGAATCGAGCGCGCGGCGCAGCCGCGGCAGGCCAGCAGCCAGGTCGGCCCGGCTTTTCGTGAAGGCATGAATGATGTCGAAGGGCGTCGAGCCGAGCGGACGTGTCCAGTCCTGACGGCGCGCGACCTTGCCGAAGTCGGCGCTGCCCGGAAGATCGGACAGTTCGTCGGGCAACGCGACGAAGACAATGCTGGCGCCCGGCCGATAGCCAAGCTTATCGGCAAGCGTTCTGCCGGAGTAACCAGCATGAGAAAGTGTTGCGAGGGGCATTGAAGTCGTTCCCGGCCTGTACACGGTTCCTCTGGTGGCGATGCTATGCCACCCTTGGTAAACGAAACGATGGAGCCAAACGAAACCGCAGAACAGTGCGGTTTCCACATGAGGCACCTTCGTTTCGGGCCCTTGTTACTGGAACGAAAATAAGGGATCGGCCGCCGGCCGTCACCGGAAATCTTCCGATGATCAACCGGCGTGCCTAACGGGGCTGGTTAACCGGTCGAAAATGTCAGGTTTCGGCCGGTTTACGTTTACTTTCAGCGCTTTAGGCTAGCCGCCGCACTGAGCGATGACCGCACTCATGAACTGCCCGGTGGCTGCCGCCTGCGCCGGCGTCAAGGTGCTCTGGATGCGCGCGGCCTCGGCCTGATTGCCGCTGACCTGCGCCGCCATGAAGGCTTGCTGGTTACCACTCAGATCGGAACCGGCCTTCTGCACTATGCAGTTGCAGACCGCCCCCGGCAGCTTGAGCTGGCTCGCGCACTGTTCGCCGATGGTCTTCAGGTCGCCCGCACCGGCAAAGGCCGGCGAGAGTGAAGCCGCCAGGCAGACGGCGGCAAGAATGGACCTCATCATTACCGTTTCCTCCTACTGGCAGCCGGGGCCGGCCTTGGCCATGAACATGGCAGCCTGCATCGTTTGCGGTTGGGTGAGCTTCATGGCGTACTGGGTCGCCTCGGCCTTCTGCTGGTTGAGCGTGGCGGCCAGGAAATTCTGCTGGTCGAGGGTCAGGCTCGCCGCCTGATCCGACAGGCACTGGCACGCTTTCTCGGACCAGTTGGTGCTGACCTGGCAACCGGTCTTGATGGCCTCCTGTTCGGCCGGCCCTGCAAGGGCGGCCGAAAGCGGCGCTGCGGCGATCACCGCGGCGCTGAAAATAACCTTGAGAAGCATGTATCCCGTTCCTCCGTCATCCCTCCGGCCGTGAGCCTAGGGGATTTCGGGAGCAGCGCAACGCGGTTTTTGGACGGAGTGGCGGCGGTCACACCCGCTCAGTACACCCGCGCCTTGGGCTCGATGTACTGGACATCGTTGGTCAGCGTGAAGGAATGCACCGGCCGGTCGTCGAGACGCACGGTGCGCGCCTCGGGGTCGATGTACGACAGCGTGTGCTTCATCCAGTTCTGGTCGTCGCGGGCCGGATAATCCTCCCGCGCATGGGCGCCACGCGACTCGGTGCGGTTCACTGCCGAGTCCATGGTGACGACGGCCTGGACGATGAGATTGTCGTATTCCAGCGTCTCGATCAGGTCGGAATTCCAGATCAGCGAACGGTCGGCGACGGCAACGTCGTCGGTGCCCTTCCACACCTCGTGGATGCGCTCGTGGCCCTCGGCGAGCACCTCGCCGGTGCGGAACACGGCACAATTCTCCTGCATCACCTTCTGCATGCGGCGGCGGAGCTCGGCGGTCGGCGTGCCGCCGCTGGCGTTACGGAAGCGATCGAGGCGCGCCACCGATGCTTCGCCCGCATCCTTGGGCAGGTCGCGATGGCGCTCGTGCGGCTCGATGGTCTCACGGCAGCGATGCGCCGCCGCGCGACCGAAGACGACGAGGTCGATCAGCGAGTTCGAGCCGAGGCGGTTGGCGCCATGCACCGAGACGCAGGCCGCTTCGCCGACTGCCATCAGCCCCGGCACGACCGTATCCGGATCGCCGTTGACCTTGGTCAGCACCTCGCCGTGATAGTTCGTCGGAATGCCGCCCATGTTGTAATGCACCGTCGGCAGCACGGGGATCGGTTCGCGGGTCACATCGACGCCGGCAAAGATACGCGCCGACTCGGAAATGCCCGGCAGCCGCTCGTGGATCACCTTCGGATCGAGATGCGACAGGTGAAGGTGGATATGATCCTTCTCCGCCCCGTGGCCGCGGCCCTCCCGAATCTCGATGGTCATGGCGCGGCTGACGACGTCGCGCGAGGCGAGATCCTTGGCGTGGGGTGCGTAACGCTCCATGAAGCGCTCGCCCTCGGCATTGGTCAGGTAGCCGCCCTCGCCGCGCACGCCCTCGGTGATGAGCACGCCAGCGCCAAAGATCCCCGTCGGATGGAACTGGACGAACTCCATGTCCTGAAGTGGCAGGCCGGCGCGGAGCGTCATGCCGTTGCCGTCGCCGGTCTGGGTGTGGGCGCCCGTACAGCTGGCGTAGGCGCGGCCATAGCCGCCTGTGGCGAGGATGGTCTTGTGGGCGCGGAACCGATGCAGCGTGCCGTCTTCCATGCACATCGCGATCACGCCGCGGCAGACGCCCTCCTCCATGATCAGGTCGAGGGCGAAATACTCGATGAAGAATTCGGCCGAATGCCGCAACGACTGGCCATACAGCGTATGCAGCATCGCGTGGCCGGTACGATCGGCCGCGGCGCAGGTTCGCTGCGCGGTGCCTTCACCGAAATGCGTGGTCATGCCGCCGAACGGCCGCTGGTAGATCTTGCCATCCTCGGTGCGCGAGAACGGCAGGCCGTAGTGCTCCAGTTCGTAGACGGCCGCAGGCGCTTCGCGCACGAGGTACTCGATGGCGTCCTGGTCGCCCAGCCAGTCCGCCCCCTTGACGGTGTCGTACATGTGCCAGCGCCAGTCGTCCTCGCCCATGTTGCCAAGCGAGGCGGCAATGCCGCCCTGGGCTGCGACCGTGTGCGACCGCGTCGGGAAGACCTTGCTGATGCAGGCCGTCTTGAGGCCGGCCTCGCTGGCGCCCAGCGTCGCGCGAAGCCCCGCGCCGCCGGCACCGACCACGACCACGTCGTAGGTATGATCGATGATCGTGTAGGCCTTGCCGTTCTGCGCCGGCGCGCCGCTCGCCTTGCCGTTGCCGCCGTCCGCCATGCCTACCTCATCACCAGCTTGAGGATCGCCAGCAAGCCGACAGCGCCGATCGCGAAGGCGAAGAAGGTGTTGGCGACCAGGCAGATCGTCTTCAGCGGCTGTCCGTGCAGGTAATCCTCGATGATCGTCTGCATGCCGATGCGCATATGGATGGCCGCCGACACGATCAACAAAGCCATCAGCGCTCCGACGATCGGCGAGCCAAGGACAGCGACGACCTCCGGATAGGGACGACCAACGGTGGCGGCGAGAATGCCCGCGAAGAAGATGACAAGCAGCGCGTTCGCCGCGCCCGTGATGCGCTGGCGCCAGAAGGCACCGGTGCCATCATGAGCGGCGCCGAAATGGAGCACGCGGCGGAGCGGTGTCTGCATACTCATCGGATCACCAGCGCCACGCCCCAGACGATCAGCGTGACCACCACCGAACCGATCAGGTTGGCCCAGGCAATCTGATCCCGCGCCGGCTTGTCGAGGCCAATGCCGAAATCCCAGATGAAATGGCGGATGCCGCCGAGCATGTGGTGGATCAGCACCCACGTGTAGCCGAACAGGACAAGGAGCCCGAACCAGGAGCCGAGGACGCTGTTGGCGAAGCCGAAGGCGCGCGGACCGCTCGCCGCCGCGGCCAGCCACCAGACCAGCAGAACGGTCCCGAAATAGAGTGCCCCGCCCGTGATGCGCTGGGCGATCGACATCACCATGGTGATGGGCCAGCGATAGATCTGGAGGTGCGGCGAGAGTGGTCGGTTCGCCTTGATGTCGGTGTTCGACATGCCCTGTCCGCTGCGGGATTCCGGCCGGAAATGCCGGGACCTTCTACCGCCGATGCGGCGGCGCGTCAAAACCTCCCCAAGGCCCGCTGCGGGAGGATCGCCCGGGCAAGAATCGCCGGTCGTGCGTCCCCTCCCGCACGCGAGCGACCGGGCTCCTGCCGGCCAGCAAGCCGGAACCCGGATTCGGGACAAGAATTCGGAACATGACGACGTGTAATCGGTTGGCAAAGTGTACGCCGACGCAACCGGCGGCACGGCCCGGGCAATGTTCCCGGCCCACCACGACAAACCGAACCAAGGAGTGAACACCATGAAACACTGGCTGAACACGGCCGCCATCGCGGCCATCATGATTGGCTCTGGCGCGGCATACGCGGCCGACACGCCGGGCACGAACAAGGCATCCACCGTTGGCGCCAATGCGGGCGGCGTGACCTGCAACCAGGATCTCGCGGTCGTCGATACCAACGATGACGGATCCATCTCGACCGACGAGGCCGTGACGGCTTCGCTTAAGGAGTTCGATCGAATCGACGTCGACAACTCCGGTACCCTGTCGAAATCCGAGTGGGAGCACTGCAACGAGCAGGCGCTTCTCAACAGCGAGATGACGACGGCTACGGTGAACACCGGCGCCGGCACGGACAACGGCATGAAGAAGAACGACAGCGCCATGAACAACGACAAGGGCGCCGACAAGACCTCCGACATGGCAAAGTCCAAGGCGGAGAACACGGCACCTTTCGCAGGAAAGAATCCGTTCGAGACGGACGAGGATTTCAGCGCCGCCGATTCTGACAAGGACAATCAGTTGACCCGCGACGAAGCCGCCAAGGCAGCCGAGAGCGCCTATAACGCCGGGTCCAACGAGGGCAAGAACCGCGAGGACTTCGCCCGCAGCTATGGCGCGCGGTTCGCCATGATCGACAAGAACGGCGATGGCACGGTTTCGCAGGAGGAGTGGCAGGGTCGTGACTCTGCAACGATCCAGTCCGCCTTCGCCAAGCTCGACGAGGACAACAACGGCGAACTCTCCAAGTCCGAGTATCAGGAGGCACGCAAGGCCCAGTCGTCAGACACAGACGGCAAGCCTGTGTCGGTCTGGTACTACTTCGTCTTCTGATCCCGACGAATCTCGCAACTCGCCCGCACACGGCGGAAGGCAGGGCCGTCGCGCGTCACCCCGCGCGGCGGCCTTGTCGCGCTGGAGACGCGCCCGCTGCGGTGTTAGCCTCGCCAGATTGCGGGGGGCTTTTCGTGGACAAGGTCTACAGCGGACGCGCGGTCGGCGCGCTGGTCTACCTGCCCCTCGGGCTTTATTGCCTTGCCGTGCTGGTTGTGACGCCCTTCTGGATCGAGGACATCTGGTGGTACCTCGTCCTGGTCGAGCTACCGTTCGCGTTCGTGACGCTGCTCGTCCTGGCGAACGGCTACGCCAGTTGGGAAAGTCTCATTCACATCCGTAACGAAGGCCTGACGATACGTGCTCCGCAGTGGCGCGCTTGTCCGCTGCCGCCGGTTACCCGGCTGCATGTGCCATGGAGCGCAGTGAGTGCCATCCGCCATCGCGTCGAGAACTACCGCATTCCGCCGTTCTTCTCGCAGTTCCCGGTTCACGTCTACGCCATCGAGACCGCCCAGGGCCGAGCCGTGTTCGGCGGCCGCTATGGCCTGAAACTCGATGAGGCGCTGCGTGCGGTCGCCGCCATGGCGCGCGTGCCGATCACCGACGAAGGCGAGGTCGAACCGGGCTTGATCGCGACACTGACCAGGGGGCCCGCCGACTGGAACCCGCCCCGGCGCCCCTGAAGCGGTCGGCAAGTCCGGGCCCCGGGGAACCGCCCCGTTCGCACTTGAACCGGCCGGCGGGCGATTGTATCAGTGCCGGCAGGCGTTCACGCCAAGTTGCCGCAATAGCTCAGTTGGTAGAGCATCGCATTCGTAATGCGGGGGTCGGGGGTTCGAGTCCCTCTTGCGGCACCAATTCTCCTTCCCTGCCAGTCCGAAATTGCCCTAACCGGACGCAAGAACGGCGCAGTATTACGCACCGCACCCATTCTTTGCTTGATGGGCAGTTGACGGATTCAGCTTCGACGCCCTCGCAACGCCCTAATGCATCATGCTTCGATTCATGTCTTTGAACGCGTTTATGATGCGGTTCATGTTTTCGGTCGCGTGAAGCGCTCCAAATAGCGCCTTGCTGTCGTCGAGAAGCGTTTCGCACCTTTCGCGGGTTTGCGCGATGTCGGCGAGGGGCTCTGATGACGTTGGACCATGCCCGGGAAGAAGCAGTTTGGGCTTCAGCCCACTCAACGCATCGAGCGAGTACATCATATCGCTGATGTTGCCCGACGCGAAGATCCCGCCGATCGCACCGCCGGCAAGCACGGTGTCTCCGGAAACGAGCTTGCCACTCTCGTCGTCGATCAGACTGATACCTCCGGATGAGTGACCCGGCGTATGCAACACCCGAAGACGCTGGTGCCCCGTGTCTATCACGGTTCCTTCGTTCAGTATCCAATCCACAGGGAACGACTGAAAAGGCTCGTCAAAGGCACGCGCCATTGTCGCGAACTCGTCCCGCGATCGAACCTTGTTTGCAGCTAGGTGGTGGGCAGCCACCATGGGCGATCCCGCGAAAAATGGAACCGCGCCAATATGATCCAGATGGGCGTGTGTCAGCACGATCAGATCAATTTGCGACGGCGATACGCCTATTTCCTGCAAGGCGGTTCCCAGAGTGTCGGCAGATGATGGAAGCCCGGTGTCAACCAGGACGTTCCTTGCGTTTCCAATAAAGAGGTATGCGTTACAGGATCGCGAGTGAGCCCGGAGCTGATAGCAGCGTTCATCGAGGCGGATAATTTCATGCCCCTTCTTCGGGTTTCCTCCGTTCTGTCTGATGGCCACTTTTGAATATTCCGTCAGGTCGCCGCGAAATCGGGTGCTCAGCGTTTCCATTACAAGCATTGCAAAGCCAGGTTGTTGGCTGACGAGATAGACGAAGTGAGCTGCATCGATGGCAATAAGTGTCGTGTCGGGCTCAACTGCGACCGCCGTTGCCGATCGTGGACGCCGGTCAACGACGGCCATCTCGCCGAAGAATTCGCCCGGCGCAAGACATGCAACCTGATGCGTCTCGTCGCCGACCCGCTTTCGGATCGCCACGGCACCCGACAACACAACGAAGAATTCCGCGCCAAGCGATCCTTCATGAAAGACTATCTGGGAAGCATCGTAATGCCGGATTGCAGTGCTTCCGTTTGCCATGATTGTGACTCCACCATCGGACTGATCAGTCGAAGGTCAGAGGGCGCTTCACCAAGCGAGTTCCGCTTCTTCCTGCAACCCAAAGCCAATTTGCCCGGCATTTACTTCGTCAATCACCCATGACGAGGAGATTAAATCAAATTCGGCCTTTCGCGACCATCACGCCCACAACTCCACGCAGAAACCAATGCGTCAGGACATGGACCGTTCTTGGGCACCGCGGGGGTTGGATTTGTCTCATTTATTTCAGGACTTCGTTGGCACGTCATCATTCGAATGGGTGATTTCGGCGACCGGAACCGCTAACCAGGTGGCGTAGTTCGATCCCACGTCCGCCGACATGCTCCATGCGGCCAGAGAATTCTTTGGGAATTTCCGTCCACGCATTCTTGATGGATTGATGCAAGCTCCCCGCGCGCTGCGACGGGCAGGGCACCGTCCATCCTGCAGATGCCGATCATCGTGCACGCCCGCCGCTCGCTCACCTCCAGCTTCTCCCGGAGAAAAGCGATCGCCTCACGCCTGGCGGCGTGCATCACCATTTTTTGCCAGAGGTTCCTTCAGGCCAGTAGCCTCTGACGCACTCTGGGTGTGATCCGCGAACTTCGAGAGACCCGGGTTCCGCATCGAGGATACCGACAAAGAGGCGAAGCGCCTTTGTCGATGCATGTCCTGTGGGGCGCCAACGGCAGGCCTCGCGGGCAGGCGTGGCGACGCGGCAAGCTTTTTCCGCCGCCTGCTTAACACCTTGTTGACCATCCCGACGTTGACGCGGCATTGTCGGGATCCAAGCAAGAAGGAAGAAAACCAGATGATAACGCGTCGCCGACTGATTGCGGCGGGCGGCTCTGTAGTCGCCGGCCTCGGCGCCGGATTGCCGGGAGTCGTTGGCCGCAGCGCGGCCAAGCCGGTATCGCCGGCGAACCCGGCGCTACTGCCGGTTGTCGATGCAACCGGAGCGGGATCGTTCGAACTCACCGCCAGCGTTGGCGAGACCGAATTCATCCCTCGGATAAAGACGCCCACGAAAGGCTGGGGGCGATCCTACCTGGGGCCGATCGTGCGTGTGCGATCTGGCACTCGCGTTCAGCCGCAGGTCCGCAATGACACCGACACCATCATCACCAGCCACTGGCATGGCCTGCTCGTACCCGGCAACGTCGACGGGGGACCGCATCAAGCGATCGAGCCGGGCAAGACGTGGAATCCGGTGCTGGATATCGATCAGCCGCCGGCGACGCTCTGGTACCACACACATTTTCACGGGCAGTCCGGCATCGGTATCTATTCCGGCCTTGCCGGCGTGCTCGTTGTTGAGGATGGCAAGGACGCCGACCGCGGACTTCCAAATACCCATGGCGTCGACGACCTGACGATGGTCCTCCAGGACAAGCGCTTCAACAAGGACGGCGTTGCCGAGTACAAGCCGACCAAGGCCGATTTCATGCACGGCTTCGTCGCCGACGGAATCGTCGTCAACGGAAACATGCACCCGACTTTCGAGGTGCCGAAGGGGATCGTGCGTCTGCGCTTCGTCAACGCCGCCAATGCGCGAAATTTCACTCTCTGGTTCGAGGACGGCCGGCCCCTCGTGCTGGTCGGCACCGACCAGGGACTGCTGCCAAAGCCGATAGCAATGGACCGCCTGCCGCTAAGCCCGGGCGAGAGAGCGGAGGTATTGGTCGACTGCGGGGAAGGCGGTCGCGCGCGCCTGCTGAGCCAGCCGCACATCCATACGCAGGGCCCCATGATGGGCGGCGGTGGCATGCACAACATGGTTCCGTTCAACGAGGTTCTTTCCGCGCCATACCTGGTTCTGGATCTTGCAACGAACGACGATCTTCCCGTGGCAGTCCACACCATCCCGTCCGATCTCGGCATCGTGGAAGAGATTCTGGCGGAGCCGGTCACCCAACGTGACTTCGTCCTGTTCGACATGGGCATGGAAAACCCGGCACGACAGCCCATGCCCCCCGGCCAAGGCACGCCGAAAATGCAGGGGATGGAAGGGATGGCAGGGATGCCGGCTGCCGGCGGAACGATGCAGCCAAACCAAGACGGTGTCCCGGTCTCGCCGTTTGCGTTCGCCATTAACGCGTCACAGTTCGATATGAACCGGGTCGATTTTGAAGCGAAAGCGGGCACCGTCGAGCGCTGGTTCATCGTCACGCAGATGATGGGCCATCCGTTCCATGCGCACGGAGTGCGGTTCCGCGTGGTGAGCGAAAAAGGTGGACCACCCAAACCAAACAACACGGGCTGGAAGGATACGATCTTTGTGGAGGAGGACGCCGAGCTTCTCGTGCAATTTCGTCATCCTGCAGCGGCTGATTCTCCCTACATGCTGCACTGTCACATCCTTGAACACTCGGACGCCGGTATGATGCTGCAATTCACCGTGACCTGATTTGCAGTGTTCGCCCGCGCTGGAACCTCCGGAGACTGAAATGAACCATCGACCAATCGTTACGCGACTCGCCGCCCTGGTTTTCGTGGCCGGCGCCGCCTTTGCACCGGGCCTCGCGCTCGCCCATGACGGTGGCGGCGACGACGGTGGCGGCGACAGCAATACCTACCGGCCGATGGCGGACCCGGTCTGCCGGGCCGGGTGGGTGCTGCACCCGTCGCATCAATACTGCGTGCGGGCCACCACGCAGCCAGCTGCTGGCGCGGCCCAACCTCCGCAGGGCTGATTCCTCAGCGGATATCGACCTTGTTCTCGATGGTTTCCTGTTGAAACTCCGTCAACAGGACGTCGAGTTGGATTGTCCACGTTCCCGACCGCGGGATTTCGAGGCCGCGCACGTACCACTGTCCGTCGGCCTCGCGCGCGGCCGGACGGACAAGCGGCTCGATACCGATGGCGAGATTTGACAGCAGCACCGTCACATCCTTCGGCGTAATCGGATTGGCTTCGAGATCCGTTACATCGATGCTCATCGTGACCGGACCAAATCGTCCCGGATCGATGACGACTTGCGCCATCGCTTTTTCGCCGTGCAGGTGGACCCAGGCCGGCGGCGCAAACGTCTCGACCAAAGCGCGGGGCGGCGGCGTGAAGCGCCATGTTGCCGCCAACGCGAACACCATGCAGGCAAGACATGCCTCGATGACGATGGACCCTGCAAAATGCCTGCGCGATGCCCGCGTGGCGGGATTCTTCGTCGACGCCGTTACCAGCGAGGGCGTGTAGCGCAGGCGATTTACGGCTGCGAGCGTCAGGATGATCGCGACCAGCACCAGCTTGCCCGACAGCACCCGGCCATAATCGGTTGCAAGTAACGCCTCCGGCTTCTGAACCTGAATAACGGCAAGCGCGCTTCCGGTCAGAAGGATGACGAGGAACACGGGAAGCACGGCGACGCTGTAGCGGCGGAGCATGGGCGCCACATGGTCGCCCGCGGCTACCAACAGAAGGAGGGGAACAAGGGAACCGGCCCAGAAGGTGACACCGAGCGTGTGCAGGAAGACAGCGGGCCGCGTCAGCATCTGCGGGTCGGCCGCGCTGGCGTGCCCGGTCGAGGCGAAGCCCACGCCGACCGCCGTCATCGCCAGAGCAGCGAGTGCGGCCTGTCCCGGCCCGGAATGCAGCCCGGACACGACCAGCGCCAGTATGAAGGCCGCCGCGAGGATTGCGGCCGCCGTGCCGTAGGTCGAGGTGAACCCCGCGCTCCAAACCCTCGAGTCCCCCAGCGAGTCAACGCCGGCGCCGCGCAGGTCTAGACCTTGCAAACCTACAGAAGCGACGACGGCGACAAGACCGAGGGCCAGCAGCGCCCGCACAAAGGGGAACAGCCGTCGCGGCAGCGGGGCAATGAATGCGCCGAACGCAACGGCGCCCACCCCCAGAAAGGCAGCGAGATAGATCGCAATTCGCCCGATCCAGATGGCAATCGCCAGACCGGGATCCGGAGCAGGGAGCTGACCGGGCGACGCGCCGCCGCTCTTTTCTCCGACCGAGAAAACGAGAGAGCCGCCGACAGGGTGCCCATCCTCGGACGTGACCCGCCAACTGAGGATGTGGGTCCCGCGGTCCAGCGCAGGCATAACGACAGTCACGGCGTTTCCGGCCTGCCTGACGTCCGGCGGCTCGACGGCCGAGCTGTCGGGCCGGAAGAGCTTGATGAGAGTCGGGCTAACGGGCTCGCTGAACTCCAGACGGACCTCTGACGGCGACTCTTGCAGCACCACGCCCTCGGCTGGGCTCGTCGAAACGAGGGACGCATGCGCGAGCGCCGAGGCCGGGGCGAGAGCCGCGAAAGCCAGGGCGCAGAAAACGAGCGCGATCCTGGCGGCGAAGGGACGGTAGAACATGATGGTCAGTCAAAGGCCCCGGCCGCCGCGGTGACGACGGCCGGAGCCGATTGACTACTTCACAAGCTTCAATCCCGGAGCCGGATTCGGGTAATCGTGAGCGTCCTTGCCTGCCTCCGGAATCTGGATCCATCGCTCGACGCCCGTCTCGCACGTCGCGACAGTCGGGAAGTACATCATCGTGTTGGCCTTGAGGCTGTCCGCGACGGTGCCGACAAAGACGAATTCCTCGTAGAAATCGTCCGGCAGAGGCCCCCCCGACCAGGTGATCTCCGTCACGCCCTCGCTCACGGTGGCACCATGATTCTTATACGTGTTGGCGTATTTGCCCTTCACGGTTTCCAGCTTCCAGCCGGCCTTTGGTTGAGGCTTGGCGGAGAAGAAGCCTTCCGGCACCTGCAAATGGATGGAAACCGTGGCTGATCCGGAGCAGCCATGCGGCACTTTCAGAACAGCCTTGTAGGACTGGCCAAGCTTGGCTTCCTTCACGTCCAGCGTGATGTGGGCGTGGGCGGGATACGCAACGGTCACGCCAAGGATTGCGGCGATCGCCGCCGTCTTGCAACGATTGAACATGTTACCTCCGAATGCGCGGCGGCGGGCTCCCCGCATGCCAGCGCTGAGAAAAACAGATCGAGTCGGCTTTCAAACTTCGTCGACTGCTTCCGGAGGTGATCTCGCGCGAGGCCGCTCTACCGAGAGTTGCCTTGCAACGGCAAGCCGCAGTGGCGGGTTCAGCCTTTCACTTGAGAGGCGCACCTTGCCGAACTCGGGATCCGGCAAGTTAGGCGGGAGGAGGTTGTGGACCGCCACGCAAAAAGCGCAGTGGGCTGCCGTGTGATGATGCGGCGACGGCAACTCGCCGTGTTCATGCGCATGCGCGTGATGAAGCTCGGATACTTGCGGTTGCGGGCCTTCAAGCGCCTCGGCCGGCAGCACCGCGAGCAACGGACCGTAGGCGAGCATCGCCAAGGCGATGATCGCTCGCACCAAACGCGTCCGTGTTGGCCGTGGAACCTTCATCCACCGTCGCCTGAAACCACTCGGGGCCAGTTTGTAAAATTTATCGCAAAAGCATTATGTTGAAACGAGACATGTCGCAAGACCAAGAGGCCCGCCGGTGTCCGCAACCCCTTTCAAAATGATCGGCACCGCCACCCTGGCGGTGTTCGTGGCTGCCGCGGCAGCTGCATCGCCGGTGGCGAAGACAACCGGCGAAATCAAGAAGATCGATGCGGAGCATCACAAGCTGACGATCGCGCACGGCATCATGACCGAACTGTTCATGCCGCCCATGACGATGGTCTTTAACGTTGTCGAGCCGGCGATGATGGATGGCCTCTCCGTCGGCGATAACGTCACCTTCACCGCCACACTGGTCGGCGGCACAGTGCTGACCATCGTGGACATTCAGAAGCAACCTTGAGCCCGCCGGTGAAGCACATCGTCCCCGAACGCATTACCGCTCGACGGAAATGTGGATTGGCGAGCCGTCTGCCGCCGGGCTCCGGTCATTGACATCCGATCCGCTGGTGTCCGTTGTCATCGGCCGCGCCAGCACTGAGGACGGCGAACGAGTTCTCGAGACTTTGGCCGCACTCGCCGCCCAGGATCCGGCAGTGCCTTGCGAGGTGCTGGTCGCCGACCGCCTGCTCGACGATGTGACCGCAACAATTCGGCGACGCTACCCGGACACGGTGGTGATCGAATGCGCGCCGCCCACGGCACTGCCGGCCATGCACGCCATCGCCCTTGATCGCGCCAAGGGAACGTATGTCGCCATCACCGAGGATCATTGCATACCTGAACACCGGTGGCTGGGCTCGATCCGCGACGCGTTTGCCAACGCCGATGACGAAATTGTCGCCGTTGGTGGACCGATCGAGAACGGGCTGCGCGACACCCACCTGGACTGGGCGACATTCCTCTGCGAGTACGCGGCATGGTCGCCACCGCTACCCGAAGGTAGAACGCACGCCCTCGCCGGCATCAACGTCGCTTACCGCGCCGAGGCGATCCGAAGCATCGGACGCGACCTTCTCACCGACGGTTTCTGGGAGACCACGGTCCATCCAATGCTGCTGCGCCGAGGCGGGCGCTTTGTCCTGTCCGACCGAATGACGATCTCTCACCAGAAGAAATTCTCTTTCGGTCTGTTTGCCCGCCAGCGCTTTCTTTACTCGCGCTACCACGCCGCTCTTCGTTTCGGTCGCGAGCGTATCGTCCGGAATGCGCTGATGTGCGTGGCGTCCCTGGCGTTGCCGCCATTGGTCCTCTTGCGCATCGCGCGAAGTGCGCACCGCAAGGGCCTCACGGGCCGGTTCATCGGCGCGTTGCCCTGGCTGTCGGCTTTCGCAATCATCTGGGCCGCAGGCGAGATGGTCGGCTACGCCATCGGTCCGGGCCACGCGCTCGCCGCGATCGAATGACTGCGACCAGAGTTGCATCGCCGGCCAGGGAGGGGTTGAACCAAGGCCACATCCCGGCCGGGCAAGGAGACCCGATGCTCCGAATCTCGCGTCTGCTCTTTACATCGGCCGATCTCTTGCCTAGTCGTAACCCTCCGCCCAAGCGTTAACCATGGCCTTTCTCGTGAGTTTTGTTCCAGTTGTAAGAAGCGATGGCCGTCTCGAATGAGGCCCCGCCGCGGCGGCAGATTGGCATCGGCGACTGCAAGATAAGTCCTTTGGCGAAGAGACTTGTCGGTGAGGTCCTCGACAGCAATCGCCTCTCCGCCGGCCCAAAGATGGCCCTGTTCGAGCGTCGTATCGCTCAACTTCACGGTTCCCGCTTTGGCCTCATGTGCAACAGCGGAACCAGCGCGCTGCACATCGCACTTGCTGCGATCAAGGAGCGCCAGGGTTGGCGCGATGGGGACGAGGTGCTCGTGCCCGCCACCACGTTTGTTGCGACGTCCAACGTCGTCCTGCAAAACCGGCTCACGCCCGTTTTCGTCGATGTGGAACCGGACTACTACTGCATCGATCCAGAGAGGATCGAGCGGCATCTCACCGCCCGCACCCGCGCCATAATGCCCGTCCACGTCGCCGGGCTTCCATGCGATATGGACCCCATCCTCGACATCGCGAAACAGGCGAACCTGGCCGTCGTGGAGGATTCGGCGGAAGCCATGTTCGTTCGCTATCGCGGGCGACCCGTGGGCTCATTCAGCACCATTGCGTGCTTCTCGACATACGTTGCCCACATCATATCCACCGGCGTCGGCGGCCTCTGCGTCACAGACGACCCGGAGTATCACGTACTCCTGCGCAGCCTGATGAATCACGGGCGCGATGCGATTTACACGCGGATCGACGACGACGCCGGGCTCGACAGCAAGCAACTTATCGAAGTTGCGAGCAAACGCTTCTCGTTCGTCCGACTTGGCTACAGCTTCCGAGCGACTGAAATGGAAGCTGCGCTCGGACTGGCGCAGATCGAGGAGCGCGAGGCCAACTACGCTCGGCGCCTTGAGGTGGCGGCCAAACTCGACAAGGGGCTGAACCGTTTTGCCCATGCGCTGCAGCTGCCGGCGACGCGGCCCGACACCGAACATGCGTTGATGTTCTATCCGATCGTGATCCGCGATGGGGCGGTGACGCGGGACGGACTGGTTGCACATCTGGAAGACCGCGGTATTGAAACGCGACACCTCCTGCCCCTGATCAACCAGCCAATCTACCGTTCAATGTTCGGCAACCTCGACAGCCAGTATCCTGTCGCCGCGAAGCTCAATGACTCGGCGTTTTACATCGGCTGCCACGCGCTGATGAGCGACGACGACGTGGACCACGTTCTTGAGAGCTTCGATGCGTTTTTTGGATCGCTTCAGTGAGTGAAAGCCGAACCTTCTCGGCTCACAGCCGAGGCCTCGACAAGTCTCCGGGCCTGAATAACCGCCCGACGGACAAGCAGTGCCAGATCTGCGGCGGAGCGCTGCTGCCCGGGCTCAATCTCGGTCATCAACCTGTCGGCGATCTGATCCTGTCCGAGGCCCAACTCGGCGAACCCGAGACGCTCTATCCGATGCAGCTGTTCCACTGCACGGATTGCGGCCTCAGTCAGCTCGGCTACACGGTCGATCCCGATATCGTGTACCGGGACTTTCCGTTCGTGAGCGGCACCACGCAAACCGCTACGCGCCACCTTCAGGGGCTTGCTCGACAACTGGCCGAGAGGCTGGCGCTCAACGAAGGCTCCTTCGCCGTCGATATCGGCTCCAACGATGGGACCTTGTTGAAGGGCTATCGCCCCTTTGGGGTCAGGATTTAGGTATCGATCCCGCGGCCATTCCGGTCGAGATCGCGCAGCGCGACGGCATTCCGACCTGGCATGCTTTCTTCAACGAAGAAACGGCCGGGCAGATCGTGGGAGAATTCGGGCAAGCCGACGCGATTTCCGCCGCAGGGTGCTTTGCCCACATTGCCGATCTTGCCGGAGTCATGCGCGGCGTGGACAGGCTGCTCAAGCCCGACGGATTATTCGTCAGCGACAACCAATATTGGCTCGCCATGGTCGAGCACGGGCACTACGACAACGTATTCCATCAGCATCTGAGGAATTATTCGCTGCGGCCCCTCATGCGTTTGATGGGCCAGTACGGGCTGGAGGTATGCGACGTCGAACGTTCGGAAGTTTATGGCGGGTCGATTTGCGTCACGGCATGCCGCAAGGGTCGCTACCCCGCTTCGACGCGACTGAAGGAACTGGTCGACCACGAGGAAGGTTTCGGGCTCTACGACGCCGCGACCAACATCCGCTTCGCCGCCGCCGCGGCCGAGCGCAAGAAGGCGCTTTTCGACGCCGTGTTCGGCCGGGTATCGGCCGGCAAGAAAGTGGTCGGCATCGGGGCTCCCGCAAAGGCATCCACGGTTTGCAACTATTGCCGGCTCGGCCCCGACCTGCTGACCTATGTCACAGAGGTCAATCCGCTGCGCATCGGGAAATTCCTGCCCGGCGTGCATGTTCCCATCGTCGATGAAGCCTTCATGTTCGAGGATCCCCGGCCCGCCGATGCCGCCGTGCTCTTTGCCTGGAACTACTACGATGAAATCGTCCCAAAGCTGAGAGCGCGGGGTTACCAGGGGGAGATATTGCGGCCGTGACCGGACGCCGGCACAATTCTGTTTGGAGGAAGCGGGTTCCTTGGTACGCTACATCCTGTCGGCGCTTGTCCGGAGGTGATTTCGGTCGGGACGATCGCCGGCCGGCCAACGCGCGAATCGCCACATTCCACGTCGACTACGTTCGCCGATCTTTCGTGCCCTTCTGACGGCGCGGCATTTGACAAGCGTCATTTACACCGTCGGGCATTCCGATCGCTACGCGACTGGAGACGGAGACGCTCTACCGGCACACCGATCCAAACGCATTCGATTATCAACGTCACACCGTTGCTGCAGAGCGCTGGAGCAGCTCAAGGAATTCCGCCATAAGGAAGTTTATCCATCTCTCTACGGCCCTGATCTACGATCAGGCAGCGGATCAACTCTGCCCGTAATCGGAGACGCGCCCCGATAGATGCCTTACGGGAGCCGTTACGTTCTCAGCAAGTATCTGGCGGAGGAAGTCAGCCAAATTCTACGCACGCTGGATGCCCATCATAACTGTGCGGCTGTCGAATACCTATGGCCCGACGCCGCTGAAACGGTGGGACTTGATACACGTCCTTTGCCGCGACCCTGCTTGATGGTAGCGGCAACGTGGAAATGTGCGAGCACAAAGCGCGAAGCGCGACTTCATCTACGTCGAGGACGCCGCCGCGCGCTATCGTCAGAGCTTCTCGACCAGCGAATACGCTGGGCACCGCTTAATCTGGGCTCCGGGCGTCATGACTTCTGCTGGGACGGATCCGGGAAATACTGGAGGACGTTGAGCGGCAGGCAGATACGCCGTGCGCGATCTGAGCCCGTTCACCGGGCCCCTCCGAATTCCAGTGCGACCTGACTACGCTCCGCCGTGCCATCGGTTGGCGAACCGTCGCGTCTCGGTCGAGGCAGGCGTGCGTCGGACCTATGAGACGATGAAATCGTACCGTGGCGCATGAAGCTCGGCGTCAACGGTTGGCGCTTGCAAAGCCTGCGCACGGGCGTGGCGCGATACCTGATCGGCATTCTTCGTAATTGGTCCGGCAGAAAACTCCGCCGCATTTTCCGAAATAACGCTCCACGTTCCTCGCGCTGCCGGCGAAATCGGGCTTCCGCCTAACATCGCGAGCAAATGTCATCGCGTCTGACATGCGGATGCTCCTCTGGGAGAACCTGAGGCTCGGTCCAGTTTGCCGGGATGACGTTTTGTTCGGCCCGTCCCACACGCGGCCTCTGTGGACGCGCGCCCGCACGGTCGTCACCACGCATGACATGCTCCTGCAAATTCGCCCCGACCGCTTCAGGCACGCGTGGTTCTACGACCGGCTCTACGAATGGAGCGCACGCCACGCCGTGCTCGTGATCACGGATTCCGAGGCGAGCCGCGAGGAAATCCACCGGATCTGGAACATCCCGCTGGATCGTATCCGCACGGTGTACCTGGCGGCGTCCGAATCTTTCTTCCCGTGCGACGATGCTCCTCGACTTGACGCAGCGCGACTGCGTGCCGTCGGGCAGGACGCTCCGTTCTTCCTGTTTGTCGGGAAGATGTCGGGACGACGCGATCTCTCCAGCCTGATCGAGGCCTATGCGCTCTTCCGGAGAACGAACCATCCGCACAAGCTTGTTCTGGTCGGCCCGAAGCCGCAGCACTTTGACGTCGACGCATTGTGCCATCGTTTGGGCGTGGCCGAGCACGTTCGCATTCTCGGCTATGTACCGGATGAGGAACTGAACCTGCTCTACAACGCGACCGCAGCGCTCGTCATGCCATCGGTCTACGAGACGGTTTCCCTGCCCGTCATGGAAGCCCAGGCCGTAGGTGCGCCGGTCGTTTGCATCGACACCCCGGGCATGCGCGAGAATACAGGCGGCGCGGCGTCGATGACCTCCAAGCTCGACCCGCAGCACCTCCTCGAAGCGATGCTGCACGTGGTCGAAGACGAGGCGTTCCGCGACACGATCAAGGCCGGCGCAATCATCCATGCGCGGAAGTTTTCCTGGGCGCGCTGCGCCCGGGAAACGATGGCGGTCCTTGCCGATGCGGCGGCGATGCCGCCATCACGCGGCTAGATACGCCGCCTGAACAGGGCGTGGAGTATCGACGGACGCACACCGGCGTAGCGGTAGGCGACCACGGCTTGCGCGGCGGTCGTGAGGACGCTCGCCAGGCTGAAGGCCACCGCGGCCCCGACTATGCCAAACACAGGGACTGCCACGGCGGTCATTGTCATGTTTGCAACCAGGCCGATCAACGTGACGCGCGACGCGATGGCGTGGTGGCCCGTGACGCCGAGAAGGCCGACGGTGGCGCCGGCGGCTGCGTTAAGCGTATGGCCGACGGCTATAATGATCATGACCGGATAGGCCCCGGCGAAATCCGGGCCGAGCAAGCTCAGAACGAACGATCCGAAGACGACGAGAAGCAGCGTCGCGGCGAGGGCGGGCCAGAAGGTCCAATGCGCCACGTCGCTCAATACCGCCTGCACCTCGCCGCGCCTTCCGGATGCGAACATGGCGGCTATCTTCGGCAGGCCTGCGACGCTCGTGGCGTACACGCTGAGCGTGACTACGTAGGCGATCCGCAGCCCGGCGGTGTACAGCGCCGTGTTGCGGGGATCCAGAATGACGCCGATGATGATGACGCTGAATTCAGGAGCCAGCCGGGCCATCTGCACGACCAGCAGGTGCAGGGACGCACCCAGCCACTCGCGGGCCTCGACCACTCTTGCCTCGGCGCTGCCGGGCCTGGGATCGAGCCACCGCGAGCCGACCAGCAGGACGAGATAGCTGGCGAGGATGACCATCATCACGTTGCCCGAGTTGAGCTGGATGCCGAACCAGACCAACATGCCGGCGATGATCATGAGGAATACAGGCTGGCCGATTTGCACGGGCGCATAGGCGCGCACGACCGCTCCCATGGATCGCGTGACTTCCACGTTGAACGTTACCAGCGCCACAGCCGGCACCGCCGCCAAGGCAACCAGCAGCGCAATGAAATGCGCTGGATCGATCCGCGCCTTGAAGATCAGGGCCAGCGTGATTGTGGTCACGGCGCAGATCGCGGAAGCACCCAAAATTGTCCTCCGGCTGAACCAGACAAACCCAGCGAGCCTTCGAACGTCACCCGTCGAGTCATAGACGGCCACGAAGCGTGAGGCGGCAACCGCAAGCCCCAGGGGCGTGATCGACGAAAGGGCGAACAGCCATGCCTGCGCGAAGCCCAGGGCGCCGAACTGCGACACGCCCAGCCAGCGTGCGAGGAAAACGGTGCTGGCATAGCCGAGGAAGGCCGAACACAGCCGGATCGCCAGGGCCCAGGAGCCGCCGCGGATGATCGAGCCGGTTTCACCCCCGCGGCCGCGGGCCAGCCTGCGCAGGCCCGCAAGCCTCGGCGAAGTCTGGAAAAGTTTCCGCAAATCAACAGCCTTCGCGGATAGGCATGTCAGGCGAATTCAGGGAGGGCAAGGCAAGGATATCCAATGACAATCCAAAGGGAAGCGACGGTACTGCGTCAGCGCGGCGCGATCCGCAGCAACAGATAAGACTCGTCCAGCGCCTCGGCGGGCGGTGTTTCGCCTATCCGATCTACATCGTACTTCGTCCGCAAAGCTGGAACGATTGTCGTCGCCCGGGAACGGGATAACAGCAAAAAGCTCGGGTTGCCCGCCCCGCGGCGGACAAAAGCCTCAAACCGAGCGAGGAACGTCGCGGTATCCACCTCAAGCAGACGATTGCGCCAGTTGACCCGGGCAATGTCGCATGCGCACTCGATCGTCCAGTACCTGCGGCCCAGAACAGCAAAGGGAACTTCTCCGCCGATATCAGGAAATGCAGCCCAGTTCCCGTCCTCTAGCCCGGCCTCGCGGATCAGGTTCGCCGCTTGCTGGCCGGTCGAATACGGCAAGTCGTGATTGATCGGCACCAACACGCCGCCGATCGCGGACACGGCGAGGAGCGCCGTCGGGATCGCCCGATGGATCTTCTGGCGGTACACGACGTAAATGCAGATGAACAGCACGTAGATAGCGCCCATGTGCCAGGCCAGGCCGCCATACAGGAACACCTGGATTGCCGACAGAAAGAGCGCGCCAACAGCCGCCAACAGAACCACGCTGGTCAGCGGCAGAAACGCAGTGAAGTACAACAATCCGGCGATGGTCTCGAACGGCTCGCCGATGAACTCGACCGTGAAGGCGTAGCCGATGCGACTGATCAATTGCTTGGTCTCGGCGGCCGGCGCCGCCTGATCGATCACAACCTCCATGGTGGGCACCGCCATGTAGAGGCTGACCACGGCCACCAGCATGAGCGCGCCGAACACACCGGCGAAGATCAACGCCCGCGCCGTGTGCTCCTCATTCCACCAGTCCCAAAGGAACAAGAGCGCAAGAATGCCTGCGACCGGAACGAAAAACGCATGCGTTAGGCAGGCAAGGCCGAGCAGAATCGCGCCGGCAATCGGATGCCGGCGCCACTGGACCCAGAACACCGAGAACAGAACCAGGAAGAGAACTCCCGGCATGTAGTTCCTGGAGAAGACCCCGTATTGCCACGAGATATGGTAGCTCGCGGAAATGAGCACCTTTTCAAGAAGGCTAAGCCCGCTCGCCAGCCACAAAAGCGCAAGCGTTCCGACCGCCGCAACACCGATGATGACCTTCATCGCGTTCAGATCGGCCGAAAAGAGCTGGACGAATTCCAGCATCCAGAACCACAGCGGTGGATGGACTTCCGATGGAACGGCAAACAGATCAAGCGGCGAGTTCGCCGCGGCGGCGATCGTCCACGCATGCGCCTCGTCCCGCCACAGGGGATGAAGGGCCAGACGCGTCAGCAGGATGACCGAGAAGAGGAAGAAGCCTGACCAGTTGGCGAGGGCGCTCCGGCTTTTCAATCGAGATGTGCCGAAGGACCGGACTTCATTCACGTTAAGCTGCCGAGATCCGATAGGTTGTATGGCTGGAGAAGGCTAGTTTGCCCGCCTGAGGGGCGCAACGCTCCGCGGAAGGCTGGCGGCGCGCAGGACCATTTGCAGCCGGCGCGATGGCGTCGCCTGAATGGGGGTTCCGGAGGATTTCCTTGTCATCCCGTGACTTCTCTCTGGTGATCGTGTCGCTGGTCGGCGGACCGGCGCTGGAGCGATGCCTCGCGGCGCTGCCGGTGTCCGACATCGAATGCGTGGCCATCCTGGCATCCTCGGAAGCCAGCACCGATCCATGGCTGCGCCGCTTCCCCTCGGTTCGATTTCTGCCGGCGGCGGGCGAGCCCGTTCCCGTGCGCCGCAAACGCGCTCTGTCGGCAACTTCCGGGACGCTGGTAGGCATGATCGAAGACACCTCCGTCCCGGCAGCGACATGGGTTGCGGGTGCGCGACGCGCATTCCTCGACCCTCGCACGGTTGCGGCCGGAGGGCCGGTGACGATCGATCCGACCTTGCCGGCGTCCGGCCGCGCGCTCGCCTGGGTGGAATACGGGCCGTTCGTTCCTGGCGCTCCGCCGCCAAGACGTCCTTCGGGAAACAACATGGCGTTTCGGCGCGCACCGTTGGTGACCGCTCTCGGAGACGACAGCGCGATATTCGAGAGCAACATATTCGAGCGGCTCGAAGCGAGCGGCGAGATCGCCTTCGATCCGGACATGACGGTTCAAGTCGGTGCGTTCGATTCCGCGGCGCTTTCGCTCGCAAGTCGGTTCCACCACGGGAGGCTGTACAGTTCCGAGCGCGCGCTACAGCGCGGTCGCCGCGAGGCGATCTTCACGCTTCTGCGGGCGCCTCTCCTGCCGGCCGTTCTCACGGCCCGGATCGTGGAGCGCATGCATCGGAGCGGCGCGGCCGCAGACGTGCTGCGGCTGCTGCCCCACGTTGCGATGATGGAGACGGCATGGGCATTCGGCGAGGCCGCGGGCGCGATTGCCGGACGGGGGAGCAGCCTGGCGCGCTGGACCTGACTTTGTTTCGCGTGCCGCTCAATAGAGCCTGGCCTCGGAGTTTCCCGGGCCGAACCAATAGCCGAGCCATTCCCCGGTGCCCCAAAAGACGCAAATGCCGCAAAGCGCTGGCAAGGCTCTCCACGCCAGACGCCGGGTGCTTGGACGGCCAAACGCCCTCGCCAGATTGCGCCACAGAAGCAGCGGAACCACCGCGGGGGCGAAGCTGCGGTAAAGCTTCCGCCGCCTATCTGTGGCAAGTCGGATGCGCCGCGCGCCGAAGACGCGCGCGTAGTGATACCGGCGGATCGCGAAAGGCAGGAACCTGTGTTCGGTGCTGTGCGTGACGCGCATTCCGGGACGGATGCCTAGTCGGCCCCCCTTCGCCCGGATGGCGTCGTGGAAGAGCGGCTTGATGAAGCCCTCAGTGGCGAGGATATCGCCGCACGTTTCGAGAAGCACCTTGCGCCGATAGGCGACGTTGTTCCCGGGCAAGTCTCCCTCCGTATCCCCCGCAGCGAGCGGGGGATGAAAGGCGCCATACTCGAACAGGTATGCAGCCACGTTGCCCGAGCGGCGCGAACCATCCTGGAAGTACGGGGCCGCCGACCGCCCAAATGCCCGGATCGTCGAAAGCCGACAGAAGGGCCTCTGCCCACCCAGGCCTCGGCCGTATCGAAAGGATCGAGGATTGCGACGAACGCACCCGTCGCGGCGCGGATGGCCGCGCCCTTCAGCTCGGGCAGGGTGCCTTTCGGGATTGCGATACACCGCGCCGGCGAGAACGGTTCTGCCAGCGCTGTCAGCCGACTGTCATCGCTGCCGTCCGCGATGATCAGCTCGATGTCCGAAGCATGGCTCTGCTGCGCGATCGAAGCCATGGCGGCCCCGGCAGTCGCCGGAACGTCTCTGGCCGCAACAACCACCGAAATACGGGGCGCCCCGCCGGAGGTGGCCGGTGACATCGCAGCGATGCCTCAACCCTCCGACCGTCGCGTCGCCACTGCCTCCTCAGACGCGCGCCGGCCTGGTTTGCCCGCGGGCCGTTTGGCGACCGGCTCCGGCTCCTTCCAGACGCGGCCGCCAATCATCGAGCGCGCAAGCGGAAGCGGTTGGAACACGATGCTGGGCCACATGAATACTTCGTTGGTGCACCAGCACTCTCTCGCCTTGATGCGCGCGCGCAAGCCCTTCGCCTCGGTAGAATTCCAGATCTCGCGGAACGTCGAATTGCGCAGGTTGCCGATCGGCTTGTGGGTCTCGCAAAGCGAGACATCGCCGTTTGCGTAGACGACGCCCGACATCACACCCGCCTTGCAGGGGATAACCTGCTTGCGCTGAAGCACGGTCTCGGTCTTGGCCCATTGCAGCATCGGCTCGACGATTGCGCCGAAGCGGCCCTGCGATCGCGATCCAGCCCACACCGAACGCACATGATCCGAGAGCGCGCGATACTCCGGTCGATCGGCGGCGTGAGTAGGTTCGGATCCTTCCGGTCTCCACGGATGATCGCAAGCGTTGTGGTGGTCCATCTTCGGGCAGCGTTCGTGCAGGTAACTCGGTCAGATTGCCAGATCTCCGCCATGTTCTGGTTGGTGGCGGTGGAGATCGCGTGGATGCGCAGGCGCGGGATCCTCCTGCTGCAACGCGGCCAGCATGTCGTAGGTCTCCATCGCCTTCTGGAAAGACCTGTCGTTGCCGCGAAACTTGTTGTGGTACTCGGCCATGCCGTCGAGCGAGATTTCGCAAACGAACAGCATCAGGTCCTTTTCCTTCAAGACGCTCGCGCAGCGCCCGTTCGGTTCGATCGGTGAAGTAGCCGCTTGTCGGCGTGTAGATTTGTTTGACACCGTTGTTGCGGATGAAGGTGCGCACGATCGTCGGCGAAGTCCTTTCGAATGAACGGCTCGCCGCCCGAGAGATTCAGATTCTCAAGTGGCCCCAGATCCTCCGACAGCCGCACCAGCTCTTCAAACGTCAGGTCGTCGCGCTGGTTCAGGTCACGCCAGTAGAAGCAATGGTCGCAAGCGAGGTTGCAGATCGAATTGATGAACAACACCAGAAACGGAGGCGTGCCGCCATCGACCGGCGTCAAGGCGGACCGCGTCAGACGCAGTTGCCGCGCGATGCGTTGACCGGTGCCAGGCTTCTTCATGTGATACTCTCGTAGAACCGAATGCTTGTGGGGAACCGCCCGCGGAAGCCTGTACGGAACCCTTCGCAAGCGTCCCGGTCAACCCAAGGCTGTCTGTCGCGGCCGAACAATAGCCGCAGAACGACACGCATCACAGCCCCCCAGAACGCCGTGCTATTTGCTCTGCGCGAACCTGTGCCGAACCCAGACCCATGCGAATGCTGCGCTGCTGTACAGATAATAGAACTGATGGAACAGGACTCCGGCGAACCGCGAAGAGCAGGCCCTTGCGCCGATGGAAAAGCCGGAACAGGCTGGTATTGACCGCGAAAGCCAAGACCAGAAGAACAGCCGGCAGCCACCATGAGGCGATGCCGATCAACGCACTCGCTACAGCCATTGCTCCGAGGGCGGCGACGGCCGCGCGAATCCGCTCAGCCGGCGCAACGTTGAGGGTTCTTGGCGTGTCGTGCTGCATGAGCAACTCCGCCCAAGGAATGGCGCGGCTGAAGATCTCGGTCCGCATCAGGTCGGCGAACCGCCAGACCTTCAGATGCTTCCCTTGCAACTGGGAGACAAAGCGGATGCGCCGGCCAGCGGAAATCAGCCGGTAGCCGAACTCGACGTCGTCAATCCGCCCCGGCGTGGGCTCAAAGCCACCCATCGCAAGAAGATCGTCCCGCCACACGGCACCGCAACCCGTCCAGAACGTCGCGGCTTCCGCCTCCCCTCTGTGATGGTAGTGGTGGTGAACAAGATTCTTGTATTGCGAGAGGAAGTTCCCCGCCGCGGGCGCGTCATCATACGAGCCGATGACCGCGCTCGCCTGGCGCGCGCCCAGCGCACGGCGGATCAGGGCGGGACCGTCGGGCTTCACCACGACATCGGCGTCGACGAACCAGATGATGTCGCTGCTTGCCCGGTCGACACCGAGATTGCGCGCCGCCGCCGGACCAATCGGCCCATTTTCGGAGCGCAATGCCACCGCGCCCATTGCCGAGGCCGTCGCACCAGTCCCATCGCCGGACGAATCGTCGACGACGATGATCTCCTGTATCGCGTTCTCGGCAAGGAGCCGCACGAGTGGCGGAAGACTTTGCGGGAGAAACGTCGCGGCGTTGTGTGCCGGCATCACCACCGCGATCGTGGGCAGCGCCCGCTCGCCCTCCATCATGGACGCAGCCTTCGCGGATCCAAACCAAAGACGCTCGAGGCGTAGCCGCCGGCTTCTCCGAGCGTCCACGCGACGGCAAATACCGGCAGCCAGAACCATGCGCGCCGCAGAGGTCGATGAAAGCGGCGATCGCGCAGGGCGTTGCGGATGATGCGCCCCAAAACCAGCGGCAAGACGGCCGGTGATGCAGCCAGCATCAACACACGACGGCCAAGCGGGAGTTCGCGGGCGCGCGTGAAACCGAACTCGCGGCCATGCGCCATGCGCTGCCGGAAGAACTCCGCCGGCCGGTACCGGTTGCGATGCACGACGACAAGGCCTGGATCGATCTCGATCCTCAATCCCGCGCCGCTGAACCGCCGATGAAAGGACGGTTCCCAGAAACCGCGGGCGAGCAGGTCGTTCTGCTCGAGGATCGGGGCAATCGGATAGAGCGCATTGTCGGCGGCAACGTCATGAACCGAATGCCGCGCCTGCGGCGGCGCGAAGCCGGAATAGCGCAGGAGAAAGATGGCATCCCCAACGGCGTCGGAATCGGAAGCATTGTCAATCGCGCCGCCGGCGACATCGTAATCGTCGATCGCATCCTGCAAAGCGCCGCACCCAGTCCTCCCGCGGCACGCAATGCGCAGTCGTCGTGGCGGCGTGGGTGCCGGTCGCCGCCCGCAGACCGTCGCGCCACATTTCGGGTATCAGGCTGTCCGCAAACGACGCAACCGCGCGCACGTTCGGAGCACTCCCGATCAGCGATGGCACGTCGGGATCGGCATCGCCGTGGCAGAACAAGAATTCGACGTCGGGATGGCTCTCGGGCCGCAGAGCCCGCAGCATGCCGGGGAGGTTCCCGCTCGCATGCTGGACGCCGACGATGACGGAAAGCTTCATGGCTCAGCCCGCATGCTTGAGCCGGCGCAAGAACGCCCGCAACGCGAGATAGCCGCGCGTCGTCGGCGATTCCAGATCCTTCACCGTCCACCCCGGCCGCAGATAGTAGGTGTCGATACGCGGCAGCAGAGCCCTGTCGTCCGTCGCCCGCACGCGATCCAGCCGGGTTGTCACGGCGGCGGCGGTAGCGCGACCGCACCAACGCGGCGACGCGCCCGATCGGACCGACCATAGGGATAGGCGAAGAAATTCGGGCGGCGGCCAACGCGAGCGGCGATCTCCGCATCCGCCTCCTCCAACTGGGCGGTGATTCCTTCGTCGGAAATGGTGCGCATATCAGGGTGATTGACGGTATGTGCCTCGACTTTCACGCCGGCATCGCTGAGCGCCTCCACCTCCCGCCAGTGCATCATGTCGAACTGCGGAGCCGAGGCCGGCTGACCGGACCATCGATTTGTCTTGCCTGCGACGCCGGTCGTCAGGAACAGGTGAGCTGGGGCGGCATGGTCGCGCAGCACGGGAAGAGCGGCGGTGTATACCGACCGGATGCCGTCGTCGAAGGTCAGGGCCACGCCGCGCGTCGTCTCCGGCAGGAGCAGCGTATCCAGATCGACAATCGGCATCCCGCTTCGTGCCAAAGCATCGAAAAGGCGCACGAAGGACCGCACCGGATAGGAGAGCACCGATCCGGAATCGTCGATGCTGTGGAAGGTCAGGATGGCGCGCATGCCGCCTCGGAAACGATCCCCTTGGCATCGCGGATGCGCGCAACGTGACCCAGATAGCCCTCGAGATGACGTTCCGCGGTGAAGAGACGGCCGAAGCCCGTGTATGCACGCGCGGCGAGCGCAGCCCGAAATTCCTGGTCGCCGGCGATGCGCGCAAGCGCCGAGCGGAACTCTTCCCCCGTCCGATAAACCAGTCCGCCACCCGGTTGCGTCGACCGACTCGCGGCTACCGCCGGCGTCACGCACGATTGCCGGCGTTCCACAGGCGAAGGCCTCTACGATGGTCAGGCCGAAAGTCTCCGGGACAAGAGATGGAAACACGAGCGCGGTCGCCGACCGGTACGCCCCCACGAGCGCAGGCTGCTGTAACCGACCGCGGAAATGGATGTTCGGGTGGCCAGCGAAGCGCTGCCGCAGTTCGGGTTCCAATTCCCCGTCGCCGACGACTTCCAGGTCATACTGCGGCAGTGCCGCGAACTCCTCCAGCAGCGGCACGATGCCTTTGGGCGCGAAGAGCCGGCCGACGAAAAGAAACCGTGGCCGTTCTGGCGGTTGCGGAACTGCGGCACTGCCAGGGTCGAGCGCGGAGAAGAGTGGCAATACCGCGACCGGCCCCAGGCCGGCGGCGCGGTGTCGTTCCGCCGTATAGGCGCTCGGCGCCAGCATGAGGTCAACGTGGGCCACCGATTTTGGAATGAGATCGGTATAGCGCCACAGCTGCGGCGGGATGCCGGATATCAGGCTGCACGAAATGCAGGTCGGCCGGTCGCATGCGTGCG
This sequence comes from uncultured Alphaproteobacteria bacterium, assembly GCA_963798195.1. Taxonomy (GTDB): domain Bacteria; phylum Pseudomonadota; class Alphaproteobacteria; order Rhizobiales; family Kaistiaceae; genus CAVSRC01. The sequence goes on from CAWCSF010000006.1 coordinate 82,153, forward strand.
AGCGGTTTTTCCAGAAAATGTGGGTCGGACACGAGCAGCCAGTGCTCATGATGAGCGTGTAGAGCGTGACGGGCGCCCTGCTCATCGGCAGGGTCGCCGGCCCGCCGATGAGCGAAATATTGTGGAAATGCACGACGTCGAACGGCCGATCGAGAATCGCCCGAAGCTTGGAAGCTTTCAGACCCGGCCGGCCGGTCATCTGGGTGATCACCGGCGAGAGGATCCCCGCGCCACTCTTCAGCCGGTGGACCACCACGCCGTCATCTTCAACGGTATCGGCCTTGGGATTCGCGAATTTCAGGTGATAGGCATCGATGCAGTGCACGACCTCGACTGCGTGGCCGAGTTTCACCAGCGCGCGAGAAAGCGCACGGACGTAGGTTGCACAGCCGCCGAAATGGTATGGGGGGTAGTAGGTGGTGACCATGCAGAAGCGCATCAGCTACCTGCCACGATCCGCTCGAGCGCACCGAGGGCGAGCTGCCCCGCCCGCTCCCAGCCATGCCGCCGGGCGGCCTCAGGCGCCGCGCGGCTAAGCTCCGCGTGGGTCTGGGGCTCGCTGAGAAGCCGCAGGATGCAATCGGCGATGGCCTGCGGCTCGTACGGATCGAAAGTCAGGCCGGCATTCCCGACGACCTCCGCGACGGCGCCTCCCTCCGCCGTCAGGACCGGAGTGCCGCAGGCGGTTGCTTCCAGCGCCGGCAATCCGAAACCTTCGGAAAACGATGGCAGGACCAAAGCCAGTGCATCGGAGTAAAGAGCCGGCAGGTCCTCGTCCGCTATGAAATCCGGTAAAATGCGTCTTGCCGTTCAAGCGTGGATCCGATGCCGCCAGCGCAACCGTTTCTTCGTAGTTTGAATGGAAGCCGTCGCCTGCGGGATCGCCACAGATTGCGAGAAACAGGTCGTCCGCATCGGGCGCTGCAATGGCAAAACCGCGCAACAGATTGGCGAGGTTCTTGTGAGGCGCGATGCCGCCGACATAAAGCAACATCCGGCCTCCCGGCGGCAGGCCCGCACGCCTTCGCGCTGCCGCTCGCGCAGCCGGATCCATGACCGGAGCGAAGTTCGCCTCGACGCCCTCGTCGAGCACGGCGATCCGCTCCGCCGGCAGATGAAGGTATTCGACGATCTCGCGTCGCGCCGCCTCGGTCACGGTCATGAATCCTGAGGCGCTGCGGCAGGCAAGCGCCATCTTGAGGCGCCAGAACAACTTGGCCTTCCGGCTACCGAAGGTGAGTTCGGGGAATCGCTCTGCAATCGAATCATGCAGCGTGACCGCGGTGGGAACCCGCGAAAAGACCGGAAACCAAGAATAGACCGCCGGAAAGAACATGACGTCGATCGTCGCGCGCGAGACTACCCGGTTGAACCGGAGGATATCCGCAATAGCGCGACTCCCGACCGGCTACCGCCGAATCGGTAACGGCGCGACTGACGGGCACGACCGTTGTCTCGACGCCGGGGCACAACATGCCCGGTTCAGGTGGCCGGTCGATGAAGAGTTGGAAGGTGTGACCCCGGGGAGCGGCGAACATCGCCGGCAACAGGCCGCGCGTGAAGCGGCCGAAGCCGCGGCGGTTCCACCAGCATGTCGCGTCGATTCCGATGCGCATGGCCGTTACAGCCGTCCTCGGCATGGGGTTTGCGCGCCACACCGCATTCACTTGAGCGTAAGGCGGAGCAACTCAAAGGTATCCATAGGCTGCACCGCTGGTCCCGTGCTGCCCAGGTTCTCGATGTTGAGTTGCGGAGGCATGACCCGACCGACCGCAGGCGCTGCTTCCAGAGAGAGAAGCAGGTAAGTTGGTTCGCCGTTGCCACTCAAGACGTACTCGGTCAGCCGATCCTCAAATTGCCTGGCCGTGGGTCGCGCCGTGCGCTGCTCGCCCCATCGGACATAGGTGATTTCGCACTGGCACTCGAGCGACCAGTAAGGCCGCCGCAGCACAGCGAAAGGAACGGAGCCACCAAGATCGGGGAACGCGACCCAACGCGCGTTCTCAAGTCCGGCCTGTCGTATCAAGCGCGCGGCTTCCTGGCCACTCCCATAGGGAAGCGTCGTCGTCATCCACACGACAACGCCGCCAATGGCCGACGCCCCGAGCAGGATTCGCGGAATAATGCGGTAGATGCGCTGGTGGTACACGACATACAGGCAGGCAAGCAAAGTATAGATCGCACCGACGTGCCAGCTGTACCCGCCATAGATGAGGATTTGGAAGGCCGACAGGAAAAGGCCGGCTACCGCGGCTAGCAGAACGACCGACACCAGCGGCAAGAATGCAAGGAAGAAGAGCAAGCCAGCGATAGTCTGGTAGGGCTGCCCGACCACATCAACGGTGAACGGGTATCCGATCATGGCCAGGAGTTGCGTGGTTTCGGACGAGGACGCGGCCTCCTTCACTTCGATGGGCGGCGACGCCAAATAGAGGCTTAGCGTCGCAGCCACGATAAACAGCCCGACGACCGTCGCGAAGAGCAGCGCAATCTTCTCCGGCCGCTCTCGCCACCAGTCGTAGATAAACATGAGTGCCATGACGCCAGCGACCGGAATGAAGAAGGCGTGCACCAGACAAGCGAGGCCCAGAACGCTTGCCCCCAGGATCGCGTGGCGCCGCCAGTACGGCCAGAAGACCGCAAACAGCATGAGAAGAAACACGCCCGGCATATAGTTCCGGGAAAAAACGCCATACTGCCAGGATATGTAGTAACTGGCCGAGATCAAAATCTTGTCGAAGGTGTTGAGACTGGAAAAGAACCAGAGCAGCGCCAGTACGGACAGTGAAAACACTCCCGTGGCAACCTTCATTGCTTCGATATTTTGAGAAAAAACCTGAATGAATTCCAGTATCAGGTACCAAAGGGGCGGGTGCCCCTCATTCGACACTACGAGCAGATCCAGCGGACCGTGAGCCGCCTTGGCGATCAGCCACGCCTGCGCTTCGTCTCGCCAGAAATGGTGGAAAACCAGGCGGTACAGCAGCAGCGTCGCGAAGGCAGCGAAGCCGGCCGCCTGTATCCAGCGGTTGTTGTCCCATGACTTGGCGGACGAGTGTGCGCTCACGGCTCCTGACACACCCGTCAATGGCATCTGCTTAACATCCGCTCAAGTTCATGCAAATTTTCACCACATTGCAAGCGTGCCAAGTCCTTGTTGTTCCATATAAAGTCGCCTAAAGAGACACTCTGAATTAAATATGGAAGTGTGTTTTGCGTCATGAGCAAGCGTGGCCCCGCGCGGCCTCATCCCCGAAGCGCGTGGTCGTCCTGGGCGCCGGCCCTGCCGGGCTAGCCGTCGCCCACGAGTTGAGCCGCCGAGCGGTGTCTGCGACGGTTTTGGAACGCAACCCGTATGTGGGCGGGCTTGCTGCAACTTTTCAGCACAAGGGCTTCAAATTCGATCTGGGCGGCCATCGCTGGTTCACGAAAAACGAAGACCTCAACACCTGGTTTCGCCGGTTGATGGACGGTGAGATCGTGATGGTCAACCGAATCAGCCGCATTTTTCATGGCGGGCGTTTCTTCAAATACCCGATCGAAGTCCGCGACATCATTCGCAACACAAACCCGTTTGACCTGTCGCGTATCGTTCTGTCGTTCCTCGCGAATTCGTTCTGGCGAACGGTAGCGGGAACTCACATCGCCAACATAGAAGATGCCTACAAGGCGCAGTTCGGCGCAACGCTCTACAAGATGTTCTTCGAGCAGTACACGGAGAAGCTGTGGGGGCTTCCCTGCAGCGAGCTGTCCGCCGACTGGGTTTCCCAGCGCAGCAAGGGACTCAACATCTGGACGGTCGTGCAGGAGGCGTTGGCTGCGCGCAAGGCTTCCGTGAAAAGCCTCGTGGAAGAGTTCATGTATCCACGCGACGGATACGTGCGCATTCCGGAGAGAATGGCCGAAGACATCAGGAAAGACGGCAATAGCGTTCTTCTGGACCACACGGTAAAGGGGATCACCTGGCATGGTCCTCACGACCTGGAGGTTGTATACGACCGTGCCGGAGAGTCCTCCACGCTTCGTGTAACGGATGTAGTGTCGACAATACCTTTGGGCCTTCTTGCCCAGATGATCGAACCGAAGCCGGATCCGGAGGTGCTCGCCGCCGCACGCAGCCTGGCCTTCCGCGACCTGATCACCGTGAACGTCAAGCTGCGCAAGAAGCAGGTTTCGCGGGATACCTGGCTCTACGTTCAGGACAGGGGAATCATCTTTGGTCGACTGCACGAGCCGAAGAACTGGAGCAAGGCGATGGTGCCGGATGACGACCACACGTCGCTGGTGCTCGAGTGCTTCTGCTCCATGGGCGACAGCATCTGGTCCCTCACGGACGATCAGGTTGCCGAAAGGTGCGTCTCGGACCTGGTCGAGAAGCTGAAGTTCGTTCAGAAGCAGGAAGTCGTCGGCTGGAACGTTGTCCGCACGAGATTCGCATACCCCATATATGACCTGCATTACGCAGGGAAAGTCAAATGGTCAAGAAATGGCTCGGAACGCTCGCCGGCCTGCATATCGTGGGACGCGGAGGCACGTTCCGCTACAACAATGCCGACCATTCAGTCGAAATGGGCCTGTTGCTGGGTCGATATCTGCTGGGCGAGAACGTGGACTACATGTCCGTGAACACGGAATCGGAATACCACGAAGAGATCACCCAGCGTCCGTCCCGCCCGCGTGGCGACGCGGACGCGGAAGCCGGCGCGGTCGGCCGCCGGCATGTCAGGTAGACGGCAGGGCCATGAGCCCGCCACGCACCGACCGGCAATTGCGCGTTGCGCTGATCGGCGCGGGCTTGATGGGCGCATGGCACGTGCGCGCCGCGCAACGCGCGGGCGCGACGATCGCCGCGATTATCGACAAGGATTTTGCAAAGGCGCAGCGACTCGCTGCATCGCTTGGAGTGCGCGCTGCGACTGACCTCGACGGCGTCGACGGCCCTCTCGATGCCGTCCACGTCGCAACCCCACCCGCAACGCACGACGCGATCATCCGCGAGGCGATCAATGCCGGCATTCACGCGCTTGTCGAGAAGCCCATGGCCGAAACGGCGGCCGCCACACAGGCGATACTCGATCTGGCCGCCGCACGCGGGCTCCTCGTGTGCCCGGTACACCAACTCCTCTTTCAGCGCGGCACCAGAAGCGCCATCCGTCGCCTTGGCGCTGTAGGAGCGCCTGCCACCGTCGCCTTCCGGATATACTCGGCCGGAGGAGTTGGCAGCGATCCTGCGAGGCTGGACAACATCGTTGGCGAAATCCTTCCCCACCCGCTTTCGGTATTGGCGGCTTTCTGGCCAGATACGGCGGTGGACGTTCGCGAATGGAGCGTCCACTCGCCTGCGGCCGGAGAGTTCGTGGCTTCCGGATGCCACAGCGGCGCGGCAGTAACCGTTGCTATCAGCCTGGCGAGCAGACCGACATGCTTCGAAATGAGCGTGGCCGGGAGCGACGGCACTATCGATATCGATTTCTTCCACGGCTACAGCGTCTTCTTCCGAGGCGGCGCCGGCCGGTCCTACAAGGTCCTGCGCCCCTTCGCCCATGCAGGTCGACACCTCTACGCGGCCGGGAGCAACCTGGTCACACGCGCGTCACGATCGGAAGTCGCCTATCCGGGATTGGCCGAACTCGTGGACGCGTTCTACGCTGCGATCCGTGGCAAGGCCCGGGCCCCCGTCCCCACCGATCACATCTTCGCGGTAGCCGCGGCGCGCGACATCCTTGCCAGCCGGTTCGCCCGGGGATTAGGCTGCCGGCCCCATGGTCGGACGGGTTGACGGGATGACCGCCAGCCAAAAACAACTTTCCGCGGCCGAACGCGACGCAGCGAGTTATGACATTGCCGCCGATGACTTCGCGCGACTGACCGAGCGGTTCAGCGCGCCATTCGCCGAGGCGACGATCGATCTGGCGGCGGTTGAGCCGACCGATCGCATCCTCAATGTCGGAGCAGGGGCAGCGGACTGGTTGCCCGCTGCGCCGCACGACGGGCTATCGAAGGCACGGTCATCGGCATCGACCACTCCCCCGTCATGTTGCAAAAAGCTGTGGCACTCCGCGCGGGAAACAACGGCGGATCAGGTATCGGCAGATGGATGCCATCGCCCTCGACCTGCCATCGGCGTCGCTCGATGTGGTCGTGTCCCTCTTCCTTCTCCGTCATCTGGAAGATCCTGAGAAGGGCATCCGCGAAATGGCGCGCGTGCTGCGGCCCGGCGGTCGGCTGGTCATCGGCATCGGCGGAGGCCCATGGTTCCCGACAATCGCATGGGCGCGGCGAGCCACCGATGTGTTGATCAGATCGCTCTCCGTGAGACGGGGCAGGCTATTGTCGGCGCCGGGTTTTCTGCGCCAACTCATGAACGCACGCGGCCTGACAGCATCCCCTGCCCTCCCCGAGCGGAGACGCGGACGGAAAGACTTTTCGGAGCGGCAGAACTCCGGATAGCAGGCCGAAGCTGGTTCGGACAGGTCGATGAGGTCGATCCGTCAACATTCTGGGACATTCAGGCGATATTTTCGAGCGGCGAGCGCATGCGGCTGGAAACCGCGTCACCCGAACAGCTTCATGCACTGCGACAGGACTTGGATGCGCGGTGCTCCGACGTCCTCGCAAACAGTGGCAAGCTTTTCTACATACGCGGCGCACGCCTGTGGTCGGCGATCAAATCAAGCTGAGCGCGGCGACCGCGCGCCTGCAGGACAAGAACAATGGCCGAGATTGCCAGAACGATGGCAACGAACGGAAAAGTCCGGCCCTCGACGAACTGATAGAGAAGCGCGTGCGCGACGGTCATAGCGGCCGCGACATAGGTCCAGCGCTGAAGGCCCTTCCACCGCGCCGGCCCCAGCCCGCGAAGCATCGCGTTACTGGAGATCGCGATGAGCATGCAAAGGATCAAGTCCGCGATGGCACCAATATAGTTGGCGAGGCCGAATGGCGTGAACAGCGGTCGGATGCCATCGGCATCCATAGGGAAGAAATAGCGAGGAATGTGGCGGCCAGATGCACCTGCAGTCCCAGAATGGTGTGAACGATCGCCAGGCAGGCCGCAGCAACACCGATATCCCGGCGAAGATACGTGGACGTTGGGTTGCCAACGCCCCGCAAAAGATTAAGCGGGCCGAGCAAGAGGGCAGTGGCGAGGAGCGCAAGCGCAACGTAAGCGGAGGCGAGGCTGAGCCGAGCGACAGGTGACCGCGCGATAAACAGGGAGATGACCCATACGGACAAAACGCATCCGGCAGCGAGCGCTATCTGACGCACAACCCGTACCGCAGACCGATGCCCCAATCGTCGGTATCCAGCCATTTTCCGCTTTAACGCCCGGTGTGATCAGTGAACGTGAAGTTGCCTTGCTGACCTCTAACCCACGCCGCCGCGATGCTGAGACACCAAAGGAACGGACCAATGAAGATAGCCATCGCGGGACTTGGTGTGGCGGCGCGTACGATCCACATCCCGGCCTTCGAGTCCATTGGCCTTGAGATTGTTGGGGCCGCGCCCGGCTGCACGCGCCGGCGACTTTCGCTTTCCCATCCTTGCCTCGGTCCCCGAACTTTTGTCCGTGACAAAGCCGGACATCCTTGTAGTAGCCACGCCGCCGCAAGCTCATGCCGAGCTTACCCGGGGGGACTGAACCGGGCTGCCATATCTTCTGCGAAAAGCCTTTCGTTGAGACAATGGACCAAGCCGACGAACTGATCGCCATTGCGGCGAGAGCGGGCCGACACGTTTTTATCAACAACCAGTATCGGTTCATGCCTATCCATCGCGCGGCCCAAGCCTACATCGGGACGCCGGATTATCGGCGCTCTCAAGTTCGTCGCCGTGGAGCAGACGTTCTTCACAACCCAACACACCGAAACCGGCTGGCGCGGCGCCGAGCAGCAGCGCACCGTCAAGGAATTCGGCACCCATGTCTTCGACCTTTGCCGTTTCTTCTTCGGCGAAAATCCCCTGGCCATTCGGGCGCGCCTGCCGAAGGGATCCGACCGCAATGCGCCCGACCATCTCGCCATCGTCACGCTCGAGTTCAGCGGGGACCGTGTGGCGCAGATCACGCTCGATCGCCTGACCCGGGGTCGACATCGCTACCTCGATATTCGTTTGGACGGCTCCAATGGAACGGTGGAAACATCGCTTGGAGGAAAGCTCGAGTTGACCACGGGCGTAAATCCGAGGCGGCGGCGTCCCTTTCTGCGCTTCGACGTGGCGCCAGCCGGCGCAGCGCGGCTCTTTCACGGAGAGCAGTCGCGCGTAATTGCCAGGGAGCCGCGCTCCACCTTCGCCCATGCAACCGCGGAACTCATGAGGACCGCAATCGAGGCCATGCGGCTGGGTCGTGCACCGCCGTGTTCAGCGGCTGACAACCGGCACACTCTTGAGCTTCTTTTCGCCGCCTACCGATCGGCGGCGAACAATGAAACCGTCCCCCTTGGACCAAAGGTTTCCGGCTAAATCAATAGAAACGTGCCGTGGAGGTGGCGTAATGCCCCTTCCATTGAACCTTATGAGTGAGAGCCCAGAGAGAATTTTCGTGCGGTGTCCCTCTCACGGCACCACCCCTAAGCGGCAACCTCTCAAGTCTCGTCGATCGGGCACGGAAATGAGAGCGGGTTCGGGTCATTCCGTCGGTGCCTAGCGACGTGCGGGCCCCTCTGCTCCGATGACCCGGCCCGTAGTCGCTCAGCGCAGGTGGCAAGCGACCCAGTGGGCAGGGACCGACTTCGCGCCACTCGGGTTCCTGCAGCCCAACCAGCACCGGGCCACCGCGTAAGGGCAACGGGTATGAAACCGGCAACCGGATGGCGGGTTGATCGGGCTCGGTACGTCGCCCTCGAGAAGAATCCGCTTCTTGCCGCGCCGGGTCGGATCGGGAATCGGAACTGCGGAGAGAGGGCTTCGGTATAGGGATGCACGGGGCGGAGGTACAGTGCCTTCTTGTCGGCCAGTTCGACGAGTTTCCCGAGATACATCACCGCGACGTTATGGCTGATGTGCTCGACCACCGCGAGGTCGTGGGAGATGAACAGATAGGAAAGACCGCGTTCCTGCTGCAGATCCATCAGCAGATTGATCACCGGCGCCTGGATCGAGACGTCCAGCGCGGAGACAGGTTCGTCACCGACGATGAGGCCGGATTCAACGCAAGCGCGCGGCAATGCCGATGCGTTGCCGCTGCCGCCGGAGAACTCGTGTGGATAGCACGCATATGCTCGCACGCAGACCGACCCGCTCGAGCAGAGCGGCGACCCGTTCCTCCGTTCCTTTCCCTTTGCGACGATGTGGATGCCAGCGGTTCGGCCGACGATGTTGCCCACGGTCATGCGCGGATTGATCGAGGAATACGGGTCCTGGAAGATGATCTGCATATTCCGCCGGAACGGCCCCATTTCCTTGCGTTCAGCCGGTGATGTCGTCTCCCTCGAATATGATGCCGCCATCGGTGGGCTCAACCAGTTTCATCAGGGTCTTGCCGCGGTGGATTTGCCACAGCCGGATTCGCCGACCAGACCCAGCGTTTCGCCCTTCTTTATCGAGAAGGTGATGCCATCGACAGCGTAGACATAGCCGACAGTGCGGCGAGAGGACTGCCCTGCGCCACGGGAAATGCGTTATTGCCGTCGACTTCCAGATTGGCGTGCTTTTGGCACCGCGGGCATGCGCCTCCCGAATCATCGGCGGGTCGCTTCAGCTTCAGGCATGTCCGCCTCCCGCGACCGGCTCGTGTTCGAAACAGGCTGTCCAGTGCCCGGGCACCGCTTCGAGCAGCGGCGGCTTCTCGGCGCGGCATCGATCGCGGACGTAGGGGCAGCGATCGGCAACAGGCAGCCGGTTATGGCAACGCACAGGTCGGGCGCCATGCCGGGGATTTCCGCGAGGCAGGTTCGCTCGCCGGGCTGAAGCCCTTGCCCAGTCGGGGTGCTGAGGCAGGCGGTCCGAGCGTGTAGGGATGCCGCGGAAGTCTGAAGTGGTCCCGCAGGAGGCTTCCTCGACCTTGCGGCCGCGTACATCAGCAACCGCGGTCGGCCATCTCGGCGACGACACCGAGATCGTGCGTGATGAGGATGACGGCTGTGCCGAGACGTCGCGCAGGTCGTTGATCAGCGCCAGGATCTGCGCCTCGATGGTTACGTCCAGCGCGGTGGTCGGTTCGTCCGCGATCAGCACCTGCGGATTGCAGGACAGCGCCATCCGATCATCACACGCTGCAGCATGCCGCCGGACATCTGATGCGGATACTCGCGCATGCGCTGTTCGGCGACGGGATGCGTACCAGCCGCAGCATGTCGACCGCCTTGCGTAGCGCCTCGCGCCTCGGCAGCCGCTGGTGCGTCTCGATCACCTGGCTGATCTGCCTGCCGATCGTGAGGACCGGGTTCAGCGACGTCATCGGCTCCTGGAAGATCATCGCGATCCGGTTGCCCCGGATGTCCTGCATCTCGCGCATGCTGAGTTTGAGCAGGTCGACGCCGTCCAGGCGTATCCCGGTCGCCTCGATCCGGCCGGGTGGCGAGGGAAGGAGCTGCAGGATGGACATCGCCGCGACACTCTTCCCGCAGCCGGATTCACCGACGACGCCCAGCACCTCCCCGCGATCGAGCGTGTAAGAAAGCACGTCCACCGCTCGCACCACGCCGTCCCGGCTGTGGAACGTGGTGCGAAGGTTGTCGACCTCGAGAACGGGACCGGACTGTTCGCCTGCGGGTGTCATGCTCTGGTGTGGGATCCTAGAAGTCCCGATCGAAGGACCCGTTCCATTGCTCGACGACGCTGGCGTACTGATCGACGGTCCGCATGACCGCGGCAATCGGGATGCCGTCGTCGCCGATGAACGTCGGATTCAAGGTACCGCCGTCGAGGCAGCCAAGAGCGACGACGCCCTCGATCAGCTTCTTGACCATGGCGCCATCCACGAGAAGGTCCGGCCGTTCCGCTCCGAGCGCGAGAGCGGCCGTCACCGCATAGGCGCCGTAGTTCGAGACCGCGGCGGGGATGAGATATTGGGTTGCAGTCGTTGTGACGATGCCGCCATGGCAGGGACAACCGCAATCGGCGCCGTGCAGCACAATCTTCTGTGCCTTGTCATGCATCTTGCCGAAGCCAATCTCGTTGCCGCCGTCTCCGATGCCGATGGTCAGCTTTTTCTTGTCGTTCATCGCGACAATAAAATCATCGATGTAGTAATCCCCCGTCTTTTCCAGCGGCGTGCCGTTGACCGAATGGCGCAGTCCCTTGCTGTTGCGACCGAGCTTCTCGATGGTAACGGCGACATCGTAATCGTCCGCCCAGCCCTTGACCTCCTCGGCCGAACGGTCGCTCGTCAGCACCACCTTGCCGGGGTAGCCGAGCGTCTTGACCAGCCCTTCCATCACGTCGTTCATCGGCGCCTCGACCATGAGGTCGACCTTGTGTCCGAGGAGCGACAGTGCCCGGCCGAGCACAGCTGCGCCGATCGGGCCGTCGACTTCGCCCTTGGGCAGGTGGCCCGCGACGACGATGCCGGTAACGATGGCAACCTTGGCGTTTTTCTTCGCGAGCACCGCCCGCGACACGTCGTAGGTGATGGGATTTTCGCCGCGTGCCATCTCGTACAGGGTGCGGAGGTAGCCCTGCTGCATGTTGTGCGGCCGCATCTCGGTCGTCATCAGCAGTTCAAGGTTGCCATAGGGGGCGCGCGGATCGACCTCAGCCATGTTCTTCTCCTTTGGGCGGGGTTGGACAATTCATCGGCGCGTGCGGGGATCGAGCGCGTCGCGCAATCCGTCGCCCACGAAGCTCATGCTCAGGACCGCTGACGCGATCATCACGGTCGGGAAGGTGACGAGCCACCACGCCTCCTGCAGATAGCGGCGTGCTTCCTGCAGGTCGCGGCCCCAACTCGGGGTCGGCGGCTGCACGCCCAGTCCGACAAAACTGAGAGCCGCCTCCGCGACAACCGCGCGAGAGAAGGTGATGGCGATCAGCACGATCATCACGCCGGCGATACTCGGAAAGATGTCGCGCGAAATGATGCGCCAGTTGGACGCGCCCAGCGCAACCGAAGCCGAGACGAAGGTGGCCTCGCGCAGGTTGAGCGTGCTGCCGCGCGCCAGCCGCGCGAAGACCGGGATATAGACGAGGCCGATCGCCAGCGTGACATTCTGCGTCGCGGGTCCAAGCGTGCCCATGACGGCGACGGCGAGAAGCAGCGGTGGAAACGTCAGGAAAGCGTCCATCAGCCGCATGATGATATTGTCCAGCCAGCCGCCGAAATAGCCGGACACCACGCCAAGCGGTGTGCCGATCCCGGCTGCGATGAGGACCACGCCCAACCCCACCAGCAGGGAAATGCGCGCGCCGTAGAGCGTCCGGGTGAAGACGTCACGGCCGAAGTGATCGGTCCCGAACGGAAACTCCACGGAAGGAGGATGAAGTTTGAATTGCAGGTTCGGCTTGTTCGGCTGATAGCCCGAGAGATACGGCGCCAACAGCGCCGCCAGCACCAGGATCGCAATCACCACGAGGCCGGCAACGGCAAGTCGATGGCGGAAGAACTGCTCCGCCGCGAGGCGAAGCGGGGAGCGCGCGCTACCTTCCGCAACCTCGTTGCCCGACACCAGCGGCTGCGCCTCCACCGTCATGCGATCACGTTTCCATTCATCGATACGAGGCCGGTCAATTGTATCGAACGCGCGGATCGACGATCGCGTAGGAGATGTCGGCCAGCAGATTGGTCACAATGAAGACCAGGCCAACGACGAGGCTCAGTCCCTGGATGACGGGAAAGTCGCGATTGATCACGGCTGCGATCAGCGCCGATCCGAGGCCGGGTATGCTGAACAGATATTCGACGGTGAGCGTGTTGCCGACCTGGAAGGCAAACGTGATGGCGACAACGGTGATGACCGGGATCAACGCATTCTTCAGCGCATGCACGCGAATGACCTCCATATCGTTCATCCCTTCCGCGCGTGCCGTCCGGATGTAGTCCTGGTCGAAGACCTCGAGCATGCTGGCGCGGATCACACGGGCAAGTTCCGCAACGGAGCCTGCGGCGAGCGCGGCGATAGGCAGGAGGTACGGCTGGATGAGTGCCCACACACCGTCGGATGCGGTGCGCAGGCCGATGCCGGAGATTGGCACCCATTGGAGCTTCAGGGCGAACACCAGGATCAGGAAGAGACCGAGCGTGAACGTTGGAATCGAAAGGCCAACCGTGGCGGTGCCCATCAGGAAATAGTCCAACCACGAGTTCTTGCGGTAAGCGGCAAACACGCCGGCGGGGATGGCGATGACGACGGAGATCAGCGTCGCCACGCCGGCGAGCGTCAGGCTGACCGGGAAACGCGCGGCCACCAGGTCCACGACCAGCTCCTTCGAGCGGATCGAACTGCCCAGATCGCCGTGGAAGAGGTCCCGCACCCACAGCAGGTATTGCATGAAGAACGGCTGATCGAGGTGATACCGGGCGTTGAGCGCGGCCATTGTCTCGGGCGTCGAGTATGGGCCGAGCATGATCGAAATCGGGTCGCCCGGCGTCACCTTCATCAGCGCGAAGATGATGATGGTGACGAAGAGAATGACCAGAGGCACCTGAACCAGGCGCCGCAGGAGATAGGACCAAACACCCATTGCGCGGGACCGGCGAGGCTAGGCGCTGCCGGGCGCCGGGCAGTTCCCGCAGGGTGCAATCGAGCCTGCAGGAAGGCCAGGCGCCCGGCGATGCGCTAAGCCCAGCTGACATTCCACAGAGGGACGATGTGCTCCTGCGGCGTGGCCTTGAAGCCCTGTATGCCGTCCTTGGTCAGGTACACCTGGTTTACATGCGCGATGTAGATGTACGGGCAGTCCTCCAGGATCGCGTCCACGATGTTGTGATAGATTTCGGTGCGCTTCGCCGGGTCGGTTTCCACGCGCCCTTCGTCAAGCCAGTCGGACACCTTATCGTTGTTCCAGCCGTGCTCGACCAGGCCGCCCTTGTGGTGGAACCACCACAGGGCCGAGTCCACATCCGGCGAGACGATGGTGATGTCCTCAAGATCCGCCTGGAACTTGTTCTGCACCCACGCCGTGCTGTAGGTGCCGACGTCCGAGCTCTTGATCGTCATGTTGATGCCGATTTCGGAAAGCATCGCCGCGACCAGTTCGCATTCTCGGCGCAGCCATTCCTTGTCGGATGTGATGACCTCGATGTCGAAGCTGCCGACCCCGGCCTTCGCCATCAGTTCCTTGGCCTTTTCGATGTCGCCGCCGGCCGGATAGACGATCGGCGAGTCCCGGTGCGACAGGAAGCCCGGGGGCACCGGATTGTCGGTCACCAGCGCCTCGCCGGCGTAAATCTCGTCGACGATTGTCTGGCGGTCGATGGCGTAGCTGATAGCGCGGCGCACGTCGGCCTTCACTGTCGGGAACGCCGCGTCGATGTGCGGCGGGAAGGTGAAGTCCATGTAGTCCCAGTTCCAGCCGGCCACGCTCTGATACTTGACGCCAGGTTCCTTGCCATCGCGGAAGCGTGCGATGTCCTTCGGATCCGGACGCGGCATGATGTCGATCTCGCCGGTCAGCAGCGAGGAAAGCCGCACGCCCGGATCCTCGATGACGCGGTAGAGCACCTGGTCGACATGCGGCTGTTCGGGGCGCCAGTATTCGGCGTTCTTCTTGAGAACGATGTGGCTGCCGGAGACCCATTCGTCGAAGACGAACGGGCCCGTCCCGATCGGGTTGCGAGCGTAGGCCTGATCGCCCATTTCCTTGTGGGCGGCCTTGCACATCATGTTGCCGCCGTACTCCAGCGTGACAAGCGCGAACGGCGAAAACGGAGTCTTCAGCTTCAATTCAACGGCGTACTTGCCGATGCCTTGGCGCCGTCCACCATGAAATGGGCGGTTCCCTTCGGCGAGGCGTTGGCCTCCTGGATATAGTTGAAGACGTACTCGACATCTTCGGCGGTCAGTTCACCGTAACCCTTGTGCCACTTGACCCCTTCGCGGACCTTGAGCTGCCAGGTCAGCGGGTCGATCATCTTCCATTCCACGAGCTCCGGCTCGACCTGCAGGGTGTCGTAGTTCATACGAGCCATCTTGTTGTAGATGTTCGTGGTGACGACACCGCCGTGAATTTCCGTGTAGAGGAACTCGTTGAGACCGGCCGGCTCGCCGAACAGGGCGTAGGTCAGATCCTTCTGCGCGGCGCTGGCGATATTAAAGATCGGGAAGCTGGAGCCGGCGACGGCCAGGCCGCCCACGCCGACACCCTTCATGAACCCGCGGCGCGTGGCGCTCAGGCTTGCTGACTGCCCCGGCGGCGTTACGTGCTTCTTGGACATTTTCGTACCCTTTCCTGCTGTAGCGAACTGCCGAACTCGTTCTCCCGCTGGCTACGGGTGGCGCGTCCTCCAGTCAGTCGTTTCCTCGAAAGCGTGGGCCGCGTTGAGCACGACACCGTCTTCATAGCGGCGGCCGATGAGCATCATGCCGACCGGCAAACCCTCCGACATTGCACATGGCACCGTGATGGCTGGCAGGCCCGCCAGGTTGAACTGGCCGCCGGTGCCAACGAACATTTCGAACGAGCGGCCTACCGACTCGGCCGGACCGCATTTTTCCGGCGGGAGCTGGTTGGCCTTCTTGGGCGTTGCCGGCATCAGAAGAACGTCAACCTTCTGGAGGGCGTCCTGGTAGGCGCTCGCCAGTTGCCGCGCGAGGTTCTGAGCCTTGGCGTAGTACCTGCCGCGGTACTTGCCGTGCACGTAGGCGCCCATGAGCAGGAACATCTTGGCCGACTGTGACAGCTCGTCGGCGCGACTCGGCAAGGCCCTGAGGAAGTGTTCCTGCAGATGCGTGTCGTAGAAGCCTCTCCAGCCGTATCCCAGGCCGTTGCCGAGAACGAGAGTGGCGTAGGCGCCTTCGAAAGCGATCGGCACGAGGATCGACTGACCGTCGCGATGCGCCGGTATGGAAACATCGACAACCTCCGCGCCCAGCTTGCGAAAGTGATCCGCGGCATTCAGGACGCTGGCGTCGACGTCAGGCTCCGAAATGCCTTCGTAAGCAAAGCCCTCTTTCAGGATGCCTATCCGAAGACCGTCGACCTTGCCCGAGAGCATCTGGGAATAGGGCTGCGGCGTGAACGGTTCCTGGCGCGGATCGAGCCCGTCAGGGCCGGCCGTTGCCTCCAGCAACAGAGCGACATCACGCGCGGAATTGGCCATCGGCCCGATGTGATCGAGCGTCTGATCCACCTGCATCACGCCGGTGTAGGGCATCAGGCCACGCGTCGGCTTCAGCCCGTAAACGCCACACCACGAGGCGGGTAGGCGCACGGAGCCGCCCTGGTCGCCGCCGATCGACATGTCCACCTGCTTCGACGCGACCAGCGCGCCGCTGCCGCTGGACGACCCACCCGACGAGCGCGATGGATCGTGCGGATTGCGCACCGGGCCGTTGAAGGAGTTGTGGCCGGCGCCGCCGACGGAGAAGCCTTCGCTTTGAGCCTTGCCCGCGATGATGCCGCCAGCATCCAGGATGCGCGTCACCACGGTTGCATCTATGTCCGGCACGAACCCTTCCATCGGGCGCGCGCCGGCAGCCATCGGCACGCCGGCAACGCTGATGGTGTCCTTCACCGAAACGCGCTTGCCCGCGAGCAATCCGTCCTTGGCGCCCTTGATCTCGGTCTTCCAGTACCAGGCGTTGTACTCATCTTCCTCGGGGGTCGGAGCATGGCCCGGCTCACGCGGATATTTCACCGCGGGCTTTATTTCGACCATCGATTCGATGGTCTCGTACCGGGTGAGATTTCCCGCCACCAGATCGCGGTACTGTTCGAGGTCGCCAGCGGAGATTTTCAGATTGAGAGCGGCGGCCAGTTCGCGCATCTCGTCGAGCGTTGGCGCACGCAGCGCCGGCTTCGATTCCGTTTCCGGTGCCCTAGACACGTGCCTATCCTGTCCCGCAACGACATCGTTAAATCCTGATCAAGTCGATCACGATTGCCGAAGTGCGAGTAGCCGCATTCGCGGTAAGGCGACGATGCCTTCTGGGCATCGGTCAAACGCTCATGCCAAATTGTCGGGCATGTCGAATGCACGCCGAAGAGGCACCAGAAATCTCTCGGCGGGGATGGGCAGGCGGCGACCGGCGAGGGTCAGGACCTCGATCGTGCCGTGGGTCATTTCCGGCTCCTCGAAGCTAAGCGCCACGAGTTTGCGCGAGCGCAGGTTCTCGAAGCAGGAAAGGCGGCTGAGCACTGCCAGGCCGTGGCCAACAAGGGCGAAGCGGTGGAGCAGTTCTGTCGAGTTCGTTTCCAGCGCCGGCCGCAGTTCGACCTCCGCCTTGTGGCAGACGGAATCGATAAGATTGCGAGAGCCCGACATCGGATTGGCCACGGCGGTTGGCCAAATCTCGAACTCGCGTACGCTGATCTTGCGGCGCGAGGCGAGTGGGTGATCCGGCGCGACCATTGCGAAGAGCGCTTCCCGCACCTGAAAGACGGTGCGCAGGTCCTTCGTCGGTTTGGGACAAAAGCCGATCCCGATTTCGGTCTGGCCGTTGAGCAGGGCCGCCTGAATGCGGTCGGAACTCGCAATCTCCACGTCGAAATTGATACCGGGAAACTCCGCCAGGAACGCGTCGATGGCGCGCGGAAGCAGATGCGGCACCAGCGCCTCGATGGCATGGATCCGCACCCGGCCGCGACGGAGGCCGTTCAGCGCATCGATCTCGGTCTGCAGGCGGTCGATGTGGAAGGCCGCTTCTCGGGCGTAAGAAAACACCAACTCGCCCGCCGGAGTGAGTGCGATCCCTCGCGGCCGCCGCTCGAGCAGCGGCGCGCCCAACTCGCGCTCGAGCGCCTGAACCTGGCGGCTGATCACCGACTGAGCGACGCCTAGATCGTTCGCGGCAGCACGGATCGAGCCATGCTGAACGACCTCGGCGAAATAGCGAAAGGCAATTTTCAGCATGTTTTTTAAGCACCCACGACCACGAAACTCTCTTTCACAGCGATGCTTCCAGAGCATCGGAGTGTCAGCGACTATCGCATTTTTCTTATGCGCTCTCACGCAGACGATTCCCGCATCACGGGCTTCGACTGAGATTTGCCGAGGATCGGGGAAATGGCGGTTTGCGGCGCGCTACCTGCCACCTCGCGCACGCAGCCAATGGGCGGTGAAGGGAAACAGACCGCCTCGACCGGGAGCCCGGCGGCCACATCGATCATCGATCGAGGCCATCAGCGCATCCCGGAGTTGCCCGACGTCGGTCTCCTGGCACAACGCGCCGGTGTGAGGCGTGTCGATGAACGCGGCATCGGCTATGCCTCCATCACCGGCCGCATCACCAGACACAGCAGGATGAGCAGCGCCCGATGCGGCTCCGCAATGCCGGCCGTGGCGCTCATCATCTTGGCAACAACCTTCGCATCGGGATGATAGCTGGCGGCAATGGCCGGCCGGAGCAGTTGCATCTCCCGGAACGCCCCAGCAGTCTGCCCGACAGCCAGACCAGACGCGATCTGCGACAGGTGCGCCGAGCGGTTTTCGGAATGTCCCGTTGCGGAATGTTTCGTTGATAGCAGCCGTGTGACCATATGCGGGAGGCGACTGCCCAGCAGCCGCTCCTCGCGCCGCCATTCGCGCGAGAAGAGCGCCTCGCAGTCGAGGATCTTGGAGAGCGCCAGCAGCACCACATTGCTGCTCGGCGCCGCCGCGCGGCTGGTGCCTTCCACCGCCAGCTGCTTGTAAATCGCGAGCAGGCCGTCGACGCTCTGGCGATCCCGGTATTTGCCGAGCGCCGACACCGCCGCGAGCCGGCAATCGATCTCAGGGTCGTCGCGGAGCAGCGCCCGGATGCGTTCCAGGTAACGCTGGTCGCGGATATCGCCGAGCGTGCGGATGGCCCGGGCGCGCAGCATCGGGTTCTGGCTACTCAGGAAGCGGGCGATCAGATCGCCGCTACTGGCCGCCCTGACCCGGCCGAGCGAAACGAGCGCCGCATTCTGCAGTTCAATCAGGTTGTCGTCACGGAGCACCGATTCGAGCGCGGCAACCACCATCGGGTTCCTGGGAAGGTGGCCGAGCGACTGGATGGCTTCGTGGCGCACGTCGAAGCTCGGCTCATTGAGCGCCGCGATAAGCTCTTCCTTGACCAGAGCACTGCCGGTTCCGCCAAAGCCGTATGCCAGTTCGCGACGGTGATCCTCCGAGGTGAGGTGGTCGTATTTCTGAATGGCCCACAAGGCGCGCAGCGGATTGCCACGGCGGAAATGGCCGAGAAACTCGCGCACGCCCGTCGCGCCCTCCTCGCGCAGCATCGCAAAGCTAATTGCCGATGTGGCAATAATGATGGCGTTGAGGATGAACAGGACCTCGTAGTTTCCGACCGGCACGCCGAAGGTCGTCAGCGGATTGACCTGCAGGAATTGCAGCAGCGCGCCCGCCAGGAAGGTCGCCGTACCGGCAACCAGACCGTCGCTGGCATAGGCCAGCGCCATGTAGCTCTCCTTCTGCGCCGGGGGCACATAATTGAGCATGTAGATCGAGCCGATCGAGGTCGCGCTCTGAAACAACATCCCGAGAAGCAGGAAGAACGTGCCGACGATGACATCGATGCCCGGCATGCCGTCGTGGACGCCGAGAAGGGCGAGCACCAGGGCGATCTGCAGGCACTGGAGCACGATGCGTATGGCGCGCGTGCCGTACCGGTCCACGAACCAGCCCGAGACGACGCTGCCGATGGCGCCGCCCAGCATCGTCAGCGAGGACATCAGCACCAGCTTGCCGGAACTGATCCCGAGCCTTTCGCGGAAGTAGAGCAGGATGAAGAGATTGATGACCGCGAAGGCAACGTATTGGGCGCCGGACGAATAGAGGTAGGTGAGGAAATTCCGGTCTCGCGCCGGCGCGACGATGGCGCGGATGGAGGCAAGGCCGCGCACCGCGCCGGGACGTGGTCGACCGCCGCCCAGCCCGAGCAGGAGGGCTCCTCCGGCAAGCCCCAATACCACGCCCACGAGGAACACCGGCGTGTAACGCTCGATTCCGACACGGCTGTCGAGCCAGAGCTGGACTGCGTAGGAGACGCCGATCGCCGCCGGCAAGGTGAACAGCGCCGTGCGCCCGCCGACCCGCCCGCGCAGAAAACGCGGCGTATATTCCTGCGACCACGGCCAGAGCGCCGTTTCCGCGATGGTGCGGCCGACCGAGAAGCACGCCATCGAGGCGAACAGGATCCAGAAAACCAGATCCGGCGAGCCCGCGACCATGGGCGCGATGAGGAACGGCAGCACGAAGAGATAGCGGAGCCCGTAGCCGAGCGCAGCGATGTAGCGGTGTCCGAAGCGCATCACCATCGGCAGGAAAGCGATGCACAGCACTTGTGTAAAAGGCATGATGCCGCCGATCAGCCCGATGCCATCCTTGGTGACGCCAAGTTCCACGGCAAAGAGCGTCAGCGGCGCGCCGACGCTGCACAGCAGCCCGGCGGTGTTCAGGATGCTGAAGCCGTAAAGGAACGGGATCCGGCGCAGCTTGTCGAAGTCGGTCTGCTCGCCGCTGGCGAGCCCCAATTCTGCGCCTCTGGGCGCTGCCGCCTCCATTCGACAACTCTCCTCGCCCGGCGGATTCGCCACGGGCTCCGGCAATGTAGCCGGAAACGATCTCAATTGCTGCGGAAGCCGCCTTCCACCGGCATCGAGACTCCGTTGATCATCGCCGCGTCGTCACTGAGCAGGTAGGCGATCACCCGGGCGATATCTTCCGGGACGGCGAAACGGCCCACGGGGGTGCGCGCCATCATCGGACCGGATTTGGCGGGATCGCTCCAGGCTTCCGCCCCGAGCTCGGTCAGCGTGATGCCGGGATCGACGCAATTGACGCGGATCCCCTTGCGGCCAAGCTCGTTGGCCATCACCCGCGTCATGCCGTCGAGCCCCGCCTTGGAGGCGCAGTAGGCCGCGTGATCGGCGAACCCGACGAAGGCCGAAAGGCTGGAGACGTTGACGATGGCGCCTGGCAGCGCCCTGGCGATGCGATCACGCGCGTAAGCCTGTGACAGGATCAGCGGCGCGCGCAGGTTAACCGCCAGCACCGCGTCGAATGACGACGTCCTGACGTCCACGACGGGCTCAAGAATATTGATGCCGGCGCAGTTGACGAGGAAATCGACCGGCATGGCCGAACGCGCCGCCGCCTCCGCCGCGACCGCATCGCCGAGATCGACGACGACGGAGCGCGAGCCGATTTCCGCGGCCAGGCTGTCGAGGTCGCTCTGCGTGCGCGCCATGGCGACGATCCGCGCGCCGAGCGCGGCAAGATGAACGGCCGTGGCCCGGCCAATGCCCTTGCCGGCGCCGGTCACCAGGACGGTCTTGTCGGTAAAATCCATGCGTTCGGCCTGCCTGCGATTGGCTCATGTATCCCGAAACGGACTATACCAACGGCTCATCCGTGTCGCATTCTCCGGAGATATCCATGCCTGCCCATCCCAGGATCGCGCTGATCGGCGCCGGTTCGACGGTTTTCATGAAGAATATCGTCGGCGACGTGCTTCAACGCCCGGCGCTTGCCGGGGCGACGATCGCGCTGATGGACATCGACGCCAAACGGCTGGAGGAATCGGCCGTGGTCGCCGGCAAGCTCGCCGCCACGCTGGGCGCGCCGGCAACCATCGAAACCTATTCGGACCAGCGCGCGGCGCTCGACGGGGCGGATTTCGTCGTCGTATCGTTCCAGATCGGCGGCTACGAGCCCTGCACCGTCACCGACTTCGAGGTGCCGAAGTCATACGGGCTGCGCCAGACCATCGCCGATACGCTCGGCATCGGCGGCATCATGCGCGGTATCCGCACCGTGCCGCATCTCTGGGCGATCTGCGAGGACATGCTCGCCGTCTGTCCGGGCGCGATCATGTTGCAATACGTGAACCCGATGGCGATCAACACCTGGGCGATCGCCGAGAAATATCCAACGATCCGGCAGGTCGGCCTCTGCCATTCGGTACAGGGCACGGCGCATGAACTCGCCCGCGATCTCGACATTCCCGCCGAGCGCATCCGCTATCGGGCCGCCGGCATCAATCACATGGCCTTCTACCTGAATTTCGAGGAGGTGATGGACGACGGCACGCTCCGCGACCTGTATCCGGACCTGCAACGCGGCTATCGCGAGGGCCGGCTGCCCAAGCCAAACCGCAGCAACCCGCGCTGCCCCAACAAGGTGCGCTACGAGATGCTGGCGCGCCTCGGCTATTTCGTCACCGAGAGTTCGGAGCACTTCGCCGAATACACGCCGTGGTTCATCAAGCGCGACCGACCCGACCTGATCGAGGCATTCGGCATTCCGCTGGACGAGTATCCGAAGCGTTGCATCGCGCAGATCGATCGGTGGAAGAAGCAGGCCGAGGACTACCGCAAGGCCGACCGGATCGAGGTCGGCGAAAGCCGCGAATACGCCTCGTCGATCATGAATTCGGTCTGGACTGGCGAACCATCGGTGATCTACGGCAATCTTCGCAACAACGGCGCGATAACCTCGTTGCCGGACGCCTGCGCGGTGGAAGTGCCGTGCCTCGTCGATCGCAACGGCATCCAGCCGACTCACATCGGTGCGCTGCCGCCGCAACTGACGGCGCTGATCCGCACCAACGTCAATGTGCAGGAACTGACTGTGGCGGCACTGGTGAACGAGAGCCGCGAACACATCTACCACGCCGCCATGATGGACCCGCACACGGCGGCCGAGCTCGATCTCGACCAGATCTGGAACCTGGTCGACGACCTGCTGGAAGCCCATGGTAACTGGCTGCCTGCCTGGGCCCGCGGTACCGGGCGAAAACGCGTCGCCTGACGGCACGGTCCACACGCGCGAAGTGGGAAGGCATTCGCATCGACAGCAGCATTCGAGGCGGTGGTGACGGGTCTGCCGCTCGACGAAAAGGCACTGGCCATGCTGCCGCGGGGCGCCGGTTGATGCGGGGGTCGCGGACCGCGATACTGCCCCCCGGCGGCTCTCGGCGGTTGGGCGGTTTATGTTTTCATTTCTGAAGGCACGGCATTTCTATGCAGGCATGGTTCTGGCGATCCTCGCCGGCTCCATTCTCATTCGCATCGCGGACCCGTTTTTCGTGCAGGCGCTGCGCCTGATCGCCTTCGACTCCTACCAGAAGCTCGGACCGGCGACCTACAACCCCGACCTGCCGGTAAAAATCGTCGACATCGACGAGGAGTCGCTGTCGCGCATCGGCCAATGGCCCTGGTCGCGCACGGTCATGGCCGACCTGCTGCGAAAGCTGACGGAAAACGGCGCGGCCGTCGTCGCCTTCGACATCCTCTTTTCAGAGCCGGACCGGACTTCGCCGGAGCAGGCTCTGAAGACGATGACGCCGGAAGAAGCCGCGGCGCTCGGTCCGCTGCTCGCGGGCAAGCCGAGCCACGATGCGCTCTTTGCCAAGGCGATTTCCGAAAGCCCGACGATTCTCGCCACCGCGCTTTCGCCGCGAAAGACGCCACCACCGCCGCTCAAGGCCGGTTTCTCCGTCGTCGGCGACGATCCGAAACTGTTCGTGCCGACCTTTGCTGGCGCCAACGTCAACCTGCCGGAGCTCGACGATGCCGCGCTTGGCATCGGCTCGATCAACTGGATTCCGGATCGCGACCAGGTCGTCCGCCGCATTCCGCTCATCTACCGCGTCGACGACCAGTACGTGCCGACGCTGACGACGGAGACGCTGCGCATCTTCCAGGGCGCTGGCACATACGTGCTGAAGGGATCGAACTCCAGCGGCGAGACCGCCTTCGGCCAGCAGACCGGCCTCAACCACATTCGCGTCGGCCAGATCGAGATACCTACTGACAACGACGGCGGCATCTGGGTCCATTTCCGCCCGCATGACGAACGCGCCTACATACCGGCATGGAAGGTGCTCGCCGGCGAGGCCGACACGGCGGACATAGAGGGCCGCATCATATTGATCGGCACCAGCGCGCCCGGCCTCATCGACCTGCGCGCCACGCCGCTGGACGCCGCCATTCCCGGCGTCGAGGTCCACGCCCAGGCCATCGAGCAGATCATCGTCGGCTTCGAAACCGGCTCGTCCCTGAGCCGGCCGGACTACGCGCTGGCGGTCGAGATCGTGCTCATTGTCGTGCTCGGCCTTGGGCTCAGCATCGCCATGCCCCGCATCAGCGCGCTGTCCTCCGGGCTGATCGGCCTGGCCGTGATTACCGCCCTCTTTGTCGGCGGCTGGCTGATGTACGACCGCGCCGGCATGCTGTTCGATCCCACGTTCCCGGCCCTGACGCTGTTCATCCTGGTCACGACGGCGACCGTTTACGTCTTCCGCCGCACGGAGAAGCAGCGTGGCGAGATGCGCCGCGCCTTCGGCTACTATGTTGCGCCGGCGGTGGTGAACGAGATCGTCGCCCACCCGGAGAAGCTCGAACTCGGCGGCGTGGTGCGCGAACTGACGCTGCTCTTCTGCGACGTGCGCAATTTCACCTCGATCTCCGAGCGGATGACGGCCCACGAACTCACTACCTTCATCAACGACCTGCTGACGCCGCTGTCGGACGTAATCCTCAGCAACCGCGGCACCATCGACAAATACATGGGCGACGCGATCATGGCGTTCTGGAACGCCCCGCTCGACGACCCCGACCATGCCGCCCATGCGTGCCAGTCGGCGATGAGCATGATCGCCCGCATGAAGGCGCTGAACGTCGAGTGGCGCGCCAAGGCCGAGGCCGAGGGCAAGCCTTACTCCGAGGTCAACATCGGCATCGGCATCAATTCCGGCGATTGCTGCGTCGGCAACCTCGGCTCGGTGCAGCGCTTCGACTATTCCGCCATCGGCGACGACGTGAACGTCGCCTCGCGGCTGGAGGGCCTCTCCAAGGTGTACGGCGTCCCGATCGTGATCGGCGAGTCGTCCGTAGCGCGCATTCCGGGCCTCAAAACCATCGAACTCGACGTCATGCGCGTGAAGGGGCGCGCCCAGCCGGCCCGCATCTACACGGCCTTCGACGCCCTGGGCGGCGCCGAGGAGGCCTGGCAAACCCTGCCGGCCCAGCATGAGGCGATGCTCGAGGCCTATCGAGGCCGCGACTGGGACGGCGCGGAAGCCGCCATCGAAAAGTGCGAACAGAGCGGGGTCGACCGGCTGAAGGCGCTCTACGCCGTCTATCGCGGCCGGATCGCGGAATGGCGCGAATCTCCGCCGCCGCCGGACTGGGACGGCACGTTCACCGCAACCTCAAAATAGGTGCCTGTGACGCCCTTCACAGTCTTGCAAAGGATCCTTGCCCTAGTATTAGGCACGCGGGGAAGGAACTACGGGGGACTGAAGGGGCATTATGGACCCGACTGTATCGGCTGCAGCCATTGTTGCCGTTTTTACGTGGCTGCAGATCAAGCATTTCATCTTTGACTACGTCCTGCAGACTCCATTCCAGTTTCGTAACAAGGGGACGTATGGCCACGTCGGCGGCGTGCTGCATTCCAGCATGCAGGCGCTGGGCACCCTGCCGGCATTCCTCATCCTGCCGCCCGGCTGGCTCTTGGGTGTGATCATCGTCATAGGCGAATTCGTCATTCACTATCATGTGGATTGGTCGAAGGAGCAGACGCTCCGGCGCATGAAACTGACGACCACCGACGCATGGTACTGGCGCATCTACGGGCTCGACCAGCTCGCGCACCAGCTTACCTACGTCCTGATCGCGGGCCTCCTCGCCGGCGCATTCTGAAGGCCGCACACTCGGCAATTCTTCACCAGACGCACGGGACATGGTCTCGCGCGGCATGGCGGCCTTTGCCTGTTGATCGCTGCAGCCGGGCTGGCGGGGCGACAAAAAGGAATACGAACATGCTCTCGCGTGCAGTTTTCGTTGCGGCACTCGCAATGTCGGCAAGCCTTGTGCAGCCGGCAAGCGCGGCCGAAGTCAGTGGCCAGGCCATCTCCGTCCGGCAGGACGCCGCAGCCAGCGGCGCCGGTGGCGACCGTGTCCTCGAGGTCAAGGGGCCGATCTTCTCCGGCGACGTGATCAAGACGGATCGCCTTGGCAGCGCCCAGCTACTCTTCGCAGACGACACCAGGATGGTTGTCGGCCCGAACTCGCAGATCACCGTGGACGCCTTCGTCTTCAAGACGAAGACAACGGCGAAGACGTTCTCGATCGACGCCTTGCGTGGCTCCTTCCGCTTCATCACCGGCGTGAGCGCCAAGAACGCCTACTCGATCAAGACGCCGACGGCGACGATCGGCGTGCGCGGTACCGAACTGAGCGGCAACATCGACCCCGATGGCACGCTGACGCTGGTCATGTGGGGCGGCGCCAGCCAGGTCTGCTCCAACGGTGTCTGCCGGATCGCCGAGGGCGCCTGCACGATTCTCATCGTGACGCCCCAGGGCCAGTTCCAGCCGATCAACAACGTGTACGAGCGCACGCGGATCATCGACGAGAAGTTCCCGTTCGGCTTCCGCCAGAACTGGCTGCAACAGCCCTTCCGCGTTCCCTCGTCAGGCTGCGAGATCCACAACTTCGACCCGGCCCCGTCGCCGAGCGGCGGGAACACCCCGGACGAGCCCGCGCCAACCTATGATCCGGGCTAGTCATCGCCTCGATTTCTTCGATCGCTAACGCGAAGCGCGCCGGTTCAGCCGGCGCGCTTTTCATTGGGGAGGGCAAGCGCGACGGGACGAACTAGCGGCGGAAGACCACGGCGCCGGTCAGCGAGTGATTCTCGTAAGTATGAGCCGGGTCGTTCGAGTTGTTGTGGTCGTACCGATAATTGAGGCGGAGATCGGTCTGCGGGCCGAGCGCATCGGTGAAGATCAGGGTCGCGCCGGGCGCGATGAGCAAATCTTCCCGCGCGCTGCCATCCGGCGCGAGATCGACCCGATAGTGCTTGCCGGAGAACTTCACGTTCAACGCCACAGTCAGCTTGTCGTTGATCTTCTTGCTGTACTCCAGCGTTACGCCGCCGCTGATGTACTGGCCGGGTGAGAAGGTGTTGATGCCGTTGGTATCCTGAATGTTGCCGCCAACGTCGCTCCACAGGATCCATGGCGCGATGGACGCGAGGTCGTTGTCGTGCGCGATGTTGGCGACCGACCACTTTCCGCGCAGTTCTGCGTAGAGGCCGTTGGTCGAGGTGAAGGACGGATCGAACATGCGGTAGCCGATGCGCGCCCGCGCCCACTGGTAGGCGCCGTTGAGATAGCCCTCCAGCATCGCCGAGGCGTTGGCCTCCGCGTAGAAGAACCGGTCATCGGTGAAGGCGACCGCGCCGCCGACGGACGGATAGAGCGCCAGCATGGTCGATCCGAGATCGATCAGCGGTCCGGTCTCGACCGAAGCGTGCGCGTAGTTCAGATCGTCGTTGTGGACGTAGAACTCGCCATAGGCGGTGGCGATCGACCGCCAGCGCACGCCGTTGATCGGCCGCTCGTCCTTGATCCGCAGTTGGCCATAGGTGACGTAGTCGTCGCCGGAACTGGTCGGCGTCGCGCGCGGGTTGGTCTCAAAGGTCTCGCCGGCCTCGGCGAAGATCTGCGTGATGGCTGGCTGGATGATACGGCGGACGCGCACGATGCCGGTCTTGGCGACTTCGTTGTCCGGATCGTTGAGCAGCACACGCTCGTAGGCGCCGAGCGCCTTGCGCCACTCCTTCCGCTCCTCTGCGATCATCGCGTAGGCGATGTTGGCCTGGCTGTCGGCGGGATTGGCGAGGACGCGCGCGTAGGCGTCGGTCAGTTCATCGGCCGAAGCCGGTAGAGCAAAGCCCGCGAGAGAAATAGCGAAGGCCGCGGCAACCGCGAACCGCTTCATCCTGCTGACTCCGCCTGTCGAGCGCGGCCGCATTGGTGCGGCTCGTTTCTGATGTGCAGGTTATGCAAGCCGCTGGCCCCTGACTATGGCAACCGGGCAACAGACGAAAAGGTTTCGCGCGGGCACTGTCGAAAGTTTGGCGCGCGTGCCTGCGCTGTCGTAGCATCGCGCAAACGAGAAGCGTTCGGAGGCAGAAAATGGCGGCCCGCTTCATCCGAAAGATTCAATTTTCGCTATTGGCGCTGTGCGCCGTGGCATTCGTGGCCGCGCCGGCGATGGCCGCGAGCAAGATCGGCGTCGCCGCGGCGGTGAAGAACGACGTCAAGGGCGGCAGCGGCCAGCTCAATGTCGGCAGCCAGGTCTTCGAGCGCGAAGTGGTGACGACCGGCACCGAGAGCCTCGCCCAGCTCCTCTTCCTCGACGAGACGACGCTGTCGATCGGGCCGAAATCCGTCGTGACGCTGGACAAGTTCGTCTTCGACCCGAATCGCAACAGCGGCAACGTGGTGCTTTCGGCGACAAAGGGCGCCTTCCGATTCATCACCGGATCGCAGGACTCGAATCACTATTCGATCCGCACGCCGGTCGCGACCATCGGCGTGCGCGGCACGATCGTGAGCTGCTTCATCGTCTCCAACGGACTGGTCTGCATCGTCGAGGAAGGCAGCGCCGATATCGGCGGCCATACGGTGAATGCCGGACAGGCGATCTTCATCGCCGCCAATGGCGACGCCACTGGCCCGATGACGCCCGACGGACACTTCTTCGCGGTCGCCGGCAACGTGCCGTGGCCGCTCTTCGGCGGCGTCCTGCCGGCCGGCTATGAGCGCTTCGAGGGACCGGATGGCCTCACCATCCGCACCGAGGAACTCGACCAGCACGTTGTGCCGGAGGAAGAATGTTGCTGGGGCGAAGGGTGCGGCTACGGCTACTAGCTCCGCCGGCTGGTACTCGCCCGCTCCCTGATCTCGAAGCCGAGATCGATCGTCCGTTCGTCGGGCCGCTCGCCATCGCCACGGATGATCCGCGACACGATCTCCGCCGACTGCCGGCCCATCTCGTAGCGCGGCGTTGAGACCGACGACAGCGACGGAAACGCGCTGGCGCAGACTTCCAGATCGTTGAAGCCAATGATCGATACGTCGTCGGGCACGCGAATGCCGCGCCGCTGGCACTCGAACATCGTGCCCAGCGCCAGGTCGTCGTTGCAGGTGAACACCGCCTCCAGATTCGGCGTGCGCGACAGCAGCTCGCTGAACAGCTCGGCGCCGAGCGCCACAGTGGAGGGGCGCGGCGTCGCGGCGAGATAGGCGCTGGAATCGATGCCCGCCTCGTCCATCGCCTGCACGTATCCCTCCATGCGCCGCCGCGAACGCGCGTCGAGCCGCGCGCGCATGTGGCCGACCTTGCGATGACCCAGATCGAGCAGGTAGCGCGTGGCGGCATGGCCGGCGGCCTGCTGCGAAAAGCCGATGTTGACGTCGATCGGATCGGCGGTGAGCTCCATGGTCTGCACCACGGGCACATCGGCCTGCTCCAGCATGCGGCGCGACTGGTCGCTCTGGTCGATGCCGGCGATGATCATCGCCTCCGGATGCTGGCCGAGCATGGTGGAGATGGCCTTCTCCTCCTCTTCCGGCTTGTAGCGCGAGTTCAGCACCACGACCTGGAAGCCCGCGGGCTGGAAGGAGTCGTAGAGCGCCCGCAGGTAATCGATGAATACGCCGTTGGTGACCGACGGAATGAGGACGCCGATCGTGCCGGTGCGGGCCGACGCAAGCGCGCTCGCAAGCTGGTTGGGCACGTAGGCCAGCGCCTGCACCGCGGTCTCGACGCGCGCGCGCAGATCGGCGGAGACCATCTCCGGCCGGCGGAGCGCCCGCGACGCCGTCACCGTGCTCACGCCAGCGCGCGCGGCAACGTCGCTCAGCGTCGCCCGGCGCGGCCTCGGCTCATGATCTGCACTCGGTAAATCTGTCACGGTCGGCCTTCGCGGGGGGTCGCCTTAGACCCCGGATACCAAGGGTTTCCGTGGTTGACAGCGCTTTCATGTGATTTTATAGCTCACCGGGTCGGCGGGGCAATAATCCAAAAAGAAAATCCGGCACGACGCAACTGAAACGCGCGCCCCGCGGGCACACGCATGTCTGCCAACCGGGGATCGCAAGGGAGGAAAACCGCATGAAATCCACGTCATTCCTGCGTCTTCTTGCAGGCGCCAGCGTATCGATTGGCGCGTTGCTCGGTGCCCAGACCATTGCCTCGGCGGCAGGTCCGGAAATTGTCGGCGGCCCGGGGGCCGATCCGGCGTGCTTCAAGCCGCTCACCGCGGACACCAAGTACTTCAAGTGGCCGGCCAAGCCTGGACCCTACCGCATCGCTCTCGCCAACGGCTTCATCGCCAACGACTGGCGCGTGCAGATGATCAAGGTGGCCAAGGCCTATGCCGATCAACCCGCCGTCAAGGCCGACGTCAAGGAATTCAAGGTGGTCTCGGTCGGCCAGGATGTCGCCGCGCAGATCGCGGCCGTGAACAACTTCATCGATCAGGGCTACGACGCCATCATCGTCAACGCCAACAACTCGGCCGCCTTCGGCTCGGTCGTGAAGAAGGCGAACGCCGCAGGTGTCGTCCTCCTCTCCTTCGACAACATCATCGACGACCCGATGAACATCCAGATCAACGTCGATCAGAAGGGCATCGGCAGGCTCGCCGGCGAATTCCTCCTGAAGGAATCCAAGGCCGATCCGGCCAAGTTCCTGTTCGTGCGTGGTCCGGCCGGTCAGCCGGTCGACGTCGCGCGCGCTGACGGCTTGAACCAGGCGATCTCCGCTTCGGGCCGCAAGGTCGAACTGACTGAAGTCGTCGGCAACTGGAACCCGGGCGACGCCCAGAAGGTCACCGCCGACGCCATCGCGGCGGGCGGCAAGTTCGACGGCATCTACGTCGAAGGCGGCTCGCAGGGCGCTGCCCAGGCCATGATCGACGCCGGCAAGTTCCTGGTCCCGATCGCGGGCGAGGATGAGAACGCCTTCCGCATGCTGTGCAACGCCAACCACGACAAGGGCATGCACTGCGAGTCCGGCGGCACCGGCCCCGCCCAATCGGCAGTCACGGTCAAGACGGCGATCGCCGCGCTCAAGGGCGAGGTCATCCCGCAGCAGATCGCGCTGCCGACCTCCATCTCCTACTCGCCATACAAGGTCGGCGAGCAGGTGTTCCCCGATCTTCCCGGCAGCCTGTTCACCGGCAACAACTTCCCGGATTGCAAGATCGGCTTCACGGCCGAGGAAATCGGCTCCCAGACCGGGGAAAACAACTAGCCTGTCGTAACCAATCAAGCGCCGCGGGTGTATCCTGCCCGCGGCGCTTTCTCTTGCCGGGAGGGGGAGGAGAATGGACGGCGGGACCACACCCCTGCTGCGCATGGCGGGGATTTCGAAGCACTACGGCGGTGTCCGGGCGCTCGAGGACGTTCAATTTGAATGTCACGCGGGCCGCATACACGCCGTTCTCGGCGAGAACGGCGCCGGCAAGTCAACCCTGATCAAGGTGCTATCCGGCGTCGTGCAGCCCGACTCCGGCGTCATCGAATTCGAAGGAAAGCCTGTCACATTCATCGACCCGGCGGCAGCGAACCGCGCCGGCATCGTCTGCATCTTCCAGGAATTGTCGCTGCTACCGGATCTCACGGTCGCCGACAACATCTGCATCACCGATCCACCCAGGAGGTTCGGCCTGATCGACAGCCGGGCGCAGCAGGCCATTGCCAGCGAGATGCTGGCGCGCGTCGGCGCGCAAGGCATTCACCCGCTGTCGCTGGTCGCCGACCTGCCGCTGTCGCGCCGCCAGGTGGTCGAGATCGCCAAGGCGCTGGCGCGAAAACCGAAGCTGCTGATCCTCGATGAGGCGACGTCGGCCCTCGCCGGCGCGGATGTCGTCAAGGTCTTCGGCATGCTGAAACGCCTGCGCTCCGAGGGCCTTGCGATCGTCTACATCTCACACCGGATGCATGAGATCGCCGAACTCGCCGACGACTGCACTGTCTATCGCAACGGCCGTTACGTCGCGACATTCCCGGCCGGCACCAAGAGCGACGAGGCGATCGTCGAGATGATGATCGGGCGCGAGTACAGCAGCGTCTTTCCGCCGCTGCCGGAGAAGCGCCCGGAGGGCGCTCCCGTGCTCAAGGTCAACAAGCTGTCCTGGCAGGGTCAACTCAAGAACGTCAGCCTCGAGATTCGCGCCGGCGAGGTTATCGGTCTCGGCGGTCTTGACGGCCAGGGCCAGCGCCAGTTGCTGCTCGGTCTGTTCGGCACGCTCATCGGAGCGACCGGCACGGTCGAGATCGACGGCAGGCCGGTGAAACTCAGCAGCCCGAAGCGCTGCAAGATGCCGGACATCGGCATGGCGCTCATCCCGGAGGACCGCAAGAACGAAGGCCTGATGCTGCCGATGTCGGTCCGCGACAATCTTTCTTTCGCGGCCATCGACATGTTCAGCCGCGGTGGGATCGTCGATGCGACCGCCGAAACGAACGCCATCGACGAGATGGTCAAGCTCCTCCAGATCAAGGCCGACGGCATCGACGGGCCGGTCGCCGCCCTTTCGGGCGGTAACCAGCAGAAGGTCGTCATCGGCAAGTGGCTGATGACCAAGCCGCGCATCATCCTGCTGAACGATCCGACGCGTGGCATCGACGTCGGCACCAAGCAGGAACTCTACCAGTTGCTGCGCCGCCTCGCGGGACAGGGTGCCGCGATCCTCTTCTACTCGACGGACTATGACGAGCTGATCGGCTGCTGCGACCGGGTGCTCGTTCTCTATGATGGCGCCATTGTGCGCACGCTGGAGGGCGCCGACCTGAACGAGCGCAATCTGATCAGCAGCGCGCTCAACCTCGCCTCCGCGACCGCAGCGCCGGAGGGGCGCGCCGCCGTTCACGCCGCGGGAGCGCCGGCATGAGCACGGAAAGCGCGACCGCCGGGTCCCCGCGGCACGGGATGTGGGAAGGTGTTCGCCACCGGCTCGGTCAACAACGCGGCCTGCTCACCGCCGCCGCTATCTTCATTCTGATGTTCGGGTACTACGGCGCCATGCAGCCGGTCGGCCTGACGTCGAACGTCATCAACACCGCCGCGAACAAGGGCGTGCTGCTGGCGCTGGTGGCGATGGCGCAGACGCTGCCGATCCTGACCGGCGGCATCGATCTTTCCGTCGGCACGGTGTTCGTCCTCGCCAACTGCCTGGCCTCCAACATCGTCGTTGGCGATCCCTTCATGACCACGCTGGGCATTCTCGGCGTGCTCCTCGCCGGCATCGTCTGCGGCGCGATCAACGGACTGATCGTCGTTTACGGACGCCTGCAGCCGATCATCGTCACCATCGCCACCAGCGCGGTCTACTTCGGCGTGGCGCTGTGGCTCCGGCCGCAGCCGGGCGGGTTCGTCAATCCGGAATTTGCCGACTTCATGACGAGTTCCACCGGCTGGGTGCCGCATTCGCTGGTCCTGCTTCTGGCCGTCGTGCTGTTCATCTGGATCCCGTACCGGCGATCGGTACTCGGCCGGGCCGCCTACGCCATCGGCTCGTCCGAGCAGGCAGCCTTCATGTCGGGCGTGCCGATCGCCCGGGCGAAGCTGTTCGCCTATACGCTCGGTGGGCTCCTCTCGGCGATTGCCGGCCTGTCGCTGACCGCGCTCACCTATACGGGCGAGGCCCGCGCCGCGCTGGCCGGTGACTACACGCTGAATTCCATAGCCGCCGTCGTCATCGGCGGCACGTCGCTCTTCGGCGGCTCGGGCAGCGCCATCGGCTCGATCTTCGGCGCCTTCGTGATGCGCACGGTAGGCGACCTGCTCTTCGTCCTCGACATGAACCCCGTGCTTCAGCCGCTCTTCGTTGGCATCGTTCTCCTGTTCGCGGTCAGCCTCGGCTCGCTCCGGCTGCTCCGCATCAGGAACAAACTCGATCTGTACCGGTAGGGGCGACAGGATGACGGCTGTGCTCAACGTCTTCCGCGGTATCGACAAGGCAACCACGATCGCCTTCGGCTGCATCGTGCTCCTGCTGGTGCTCGGCGCACTGTACGACCCGAATTTTCTGTCGGCCGACTATCTCCTGCAGCAACTCCTGACGGCTTCGTTCCTCGGGGTCATCGCCACGGGCATGATGATCGTCATCCTGCTCGGCCACATTGACCTCTCGATCCCGTGGACGATCGCCATGGGCGGTATGATGGCGACGGCGGCAACCGGCTTCTTCGGCGACACCGCCGGCTACGTCCTAGCCATTCCATTCGGCATCTTCGCCGGTGTCTGCGTCGGTTTCATAAACGGAGTGGGCGTCGCGTACCTGCGCGCGCCATCCATGATCTTCACGCTTGGCATGAACGCCGTCGCGCAGGGCCTCATGGTCTATCACACCGGGGGTTTCTCGCCGCAGGATGCGGTGACTCCGCTGATGCGCCAGCTTGTCGTGGGGCATATCGTTCCCGGCGTCGCCAATCCGGTGCTCATCTGGCTGGCGCTCGGCATCCTCACAGTCTTCATGCTGACGCGGACCGCGCTCGGTCGGCAAATCTACGCCATCGGAAACCGCGAGCGCGCCGTCTTCCTGTCCGGAGTCGACACACGCCGGGTGCTGGTCATCTGCTTTGTCATCTCGGGCGCCTGCGCGGCATTTGGCGGCGTACTTCTCTCCGGTTGGGCCAATCGCTCCTACCAGGCAATGGGTGATCCCTACCTGCTGCCCACCATCGCCGCCGTCGTGCTTGGCGGCACAAACGTGCTCGGCGGCCGCGGCACCTATCTCGGTACGGTGGCTGGCGTGATCCTCATAACGTTGCTTCAATCGATCCTTTCGGTCGTGCAGCCGCAGTACCTGCTCGCCGAGATCGGGCTGAAAATGCCGGCGGAAGGGATCCGCCAGATTGTCTTCGGTATCGTCATCGTGGGGATGATGCTGATGTACGGGCGCGAACAGGTGTCGCGCTGATCGCCTGCATGCCGTACTCCGCCGCTGCCCCCGGTGGGGCGACACCGTCCTGAATGACCACCGCGCAGAGCGATGGCGTGCGCCCGTGGCGGCGCTTCGTCGGGACCCGGCATGGGCCGGACGAAGATTTCGCCGCATGTAGCCTGTCTGGTGGACGCGGAAAACGCGGCGGCGCATGTCTTTTCAGCAACCCCTTCGGGCGCGACGATGGTACGGCTGACAGTAGCCGTCGACACAACGGCCGGGTGCGCCACGTTCACAATCGTCACCGGCCGTCCGTGACGTGCTGGCTGCACTGACAGCGTGCGCGTGTGCGTGAAAGGGAGAAATAGCATGAGACATACTGGAAAGTGGCTGTTTGGTGCCGTCGCACTAGCCGCCGTGATGCGCGGTCCCACGGTTGCCTCGGCGACCGAAGTCGAGGTGGTGCACTGGTCGACGTCCGGCGCCGAACAGGCCGCCGTCTCCGTATTCGCCCGTGAATTCGAGAAGGGTGGCGACACCTGGAAGGATACAGCGATCGCCGGCGCTCCGAACGCCCGCGCCGCCATGATGCAGCGAACGCTGGGTGGCGATCCTCCGGGTGCCGCGCAGTTCAGCCCGGGCGGCCAGTACGAAGAACTGATCGCGGGCGGCTTGCTGCTCGATCTAGCGCCGCTGGCGGAGAAGGAAGGATGGGCAAAGATCGTCAACCCGCCGGAGATCCTCGCTCCTTGCATCAGGGACGGCAAGGTCTGGTGCGTCCCGGTGGACATCCACTCCTGGCAGTGGGGCTGGGCCTCGGTCCCGGTCTTTGAGAAATCGGGCGTTCCGCTTCCGAAGAACCTCGACGAGTTCCTCGCCGAAGCCGACAAGATCAAGGCCGCCGGCTTCATTCCGTTCGCCATCGGCGGCGAAACCTGGCAGCATTCTGGTGCGCTCAACGTCGTTCTGCTGAGCCAGGTTGGCTCGGCCGGCTGGACCCGCCTCTATCGCGACCGCGACGCGGATTACGCCCGCGGCCCGGAGGTCAAGCACGCGCTGGACACTTTCCGGAAGCTCGTTTCGTACCGCGATGAGGGATCCGCCAACCGCAGCTGGAACGACACCACCAACCTGATCATCACCGACAAGGCCGCCCTGCAGATCATGGGCGACTGGGCCCGTGGTGAGTTCGCCCTTGCCGGCGAAGTCGCGGGCAAGGACTACGCCTGCATCCCCGGCCCGTCCGAGGATCCATACCTCGACACCGTCGGTGATATCTTCCTGTTCCCAAAGCAGTCGGATCCGGAAGTCGAAAAAGCGCAGTTGCGCATGGCTTCGATGATGATCAGCCCGTCCGCTCAGGTTGCCTTCAACCTCGCCAAGGGCTCGCTGCCGGTGCGCGGCGACATCGACCTGTCGGCGGCAGATGACTGTATGAAGAAGGGACTCGAGCTCCTCAGGAACCCCGACCGCGTCGTCCAGCCGGTGAACGAGTATTTGACCGGGGACAGCACCAGCCAGATCAACGACCTGTTTGCCGAGTTCGTCACGAACGACACGTTGACGGTCGACGAGGCGCAGGAGCGTTATGCAAAGATCATCGAGACCGCAAAGTAAGCACTTGGTGCAATGAACAGGGGCGGCGCGAGGTCGGGCGGCCCGAATGGCAAAAACGCCGCTTGACCGTGGCCGCAATCCAGCGGATCGGTTTCCAACAATCGTGACGGACGTCGGAGTCAGGATTTCCGGCATCCCCAAGATCAACATGGGGGCAAAGTTTCTGGCCGCGTCCGCCCTCTCGCCGTATACTTCCATCTCGAGACATTGGTTCGTTCGCGGCATCGCAGTAGGCGCAGTGAAGGGTTGGAATGATGGGAAAAGTATCCGTTCGCGATCTCGAAGTTGGTTTCGGCAACCTGCGGGTGCTGAAGAGCCTCGATCTTGAGGTGGAGGAAGGCGAGTTCCTCGTTCTCCTTGGGCCGTCAGGCTGCGGCAAATCCACACTGCTGAACGCCATCGCCGGACTGCTCGATATCAGCAAAGGCGAGATCTGGATCGGCGGCGACAACGTGACGTGGAAGGAGCCGAAGGATCGCCACATCGGCATGGTTTTCCAGTCCTACGCGCTTTATCCGCGCATGACGGTAGCGGGCAACATGTCCTTCGGCCTCAAGATGGCACGCACGCCCAAGGCCGAGATCGACCGCCGCGTCGCTTCGGCCGCCGATCTCCTGCAGATCCAGCCGCTCCTCAAGCGGCGTCCGTCGGAGTTGTCCGGGGGCCAGCGCCAGCGCGTCGCCATCGGCCGCGCGCTCGTGCGCGACGTCGCGGTCTTCCTTTTCGACGAGCCGCTGTCGAACCTCGATGCCAAACTGCGCACCGAGCTTCGAGTCGAGCTGAAGCGCCTCCACATGAAGCTCGGCTCCACCATGATCTACGTGACCCACGACCAGATCGAGGCGCTGACGCTCGCCGATCGCGTCGCGGTGATGCACAACGGCGTCATCCAGCAGTTGGCGCCGCCGAAGGAGATCTATCGCAAGCCGGTCAACCGGTTCGTCGCCGGCTTCGTCGGCTCGCCGGGCATGAACTTTCTCGCCGGCAGCCTGAAGGTGGCCGGCGATGGCGTGGCCATGCAGCTTCCCGATGGAAGCGCTGTCGGGCTGAGTGGCTATGAGTTCTCGGGCAGGCCCGAGGACGGACGGCCGGCAGTCCTCGGCCTGCGGCCCGAGCAGATCGAACTCAAGAATTCCCTGCCTGGAGCATCGGCTCTGCCGATGACGGTTTCTGTTGTCGAGCCGATGGGCGCCGACACGCTGGTATGGGGCTCGGTCGGCGAAGACAACATTTCCGTCCGGGTCGATCCCGAATCGAACCTCGATGCCGGCGCGCCGGTCATCGCACACTTCCTGCCGAGCCAAGCGTCGCTCTTCGACGCTGGCAATGGCGCCAGAATCTAACTTCCCCTCCCAAACACAGAGTCGACATGCCCAACTATCGGATTTCGTTCCAGCTCTATAGTGCGCGCAAATTTCCGCCGATCGAAAAGCACCTCGAGACGCTCGCTGCCATCGGTTACGACGCCGTCGAGCCCTATGGCGGCGCCTATCAGGCCGATCCCAAGGGCTTCCGTGCCCTGTGCGACGCGTCCGGCCTGAAGATCCCCACCTGCCACATGCCACTGGCCGATCTTGATGGGGACCGCGCCAAGGTGATCGACGCTGCCAAGACGATGGGTCTTGAGACGGTGATCGTGCCCGCCGTGCCGCAGGACCAGCGTACCCAGTCCGCCGCCGGCTGGCAGGCGCTGGGCGCGAGGCTGAGCGAACATGCCGAAGCACTGAAGGCCGCTGGTCTGAAGCTCGCGTGGCACAACCACGCCTTCGAATATGTGAAGCTCAACGACGGTTCGCGGCCGATCGAGCACCTGCTGCGCGGCGCCAATGTGCTGTGGGAGCCGGACCTCGGCTGGATCGTCCGCGGCGGCTGCGACATTGCCACCGAACTCGGGAAGTTCCAGGGCAAGGTTGCCGCTCTCCACATCAAGGACCTGGCGCCTGCGGGCGTCACTGCCGACGACGGCTGGACGGACATCGGGGCCGGCACGATCGACTGGAAGGCTCTCTGGCCGACGATCGAAAAAACCGGCACCGACCTGCTCGTTTTCGAGCACGACGCGCCGTCCGACTGGGAAAAGTTCGCGCGCACGTCGTACACGTTCGTTTCCGGCCTTATCGGCAGGAAGAAGGGCTGATCCGATGGCGCGGGGGGAGTCAATCGGCATCATCGGATGCGGCGTCATCTCGGAGGCCTATCTCCGCCTGGCGCCGTTGTTCAGGGATTTGGCCATCGTGGCTTGCGCCGACATCGTCCCGGCGGCCGCCAAGACCCGGGCGGAGCAGTACGGCATCCGTGCGATGACCGTGGACGAAATGCTGAAGGACGATGAGATCGGCACCATCATCAATCTCACCGTGCCCTCGGCGCACTACGACGTGACCAGCGCGATCATCTCGTCCGGCAAAAACGCCTATTCCGAGAAGCCGCTGGCGCTGACCGCCAAACAGGCGACGAAGCTGGTGGCCCAGGCCGACAAAGCGGGCGTCAAACTCGGATGCGCCCCCGACACCTTCCTCGGCGGCGGCGGCCAGACGGCGCGGCAGCTCATCGACAAGGGCACGATAGGCAAGGTCGTCGGCGGCACCGCCCAGGTCATGAGCCATGGAATGGAGCACTGGCATCCCAACCCGTCGTTCTTCTACCAGCCGGGCGCTGGACCGATGCTCGATGTCGGCCCCTACTACGTGACGCAGTTGGTCCACTTGCTCGGTCCCGTGAAGACCGTCGCCGGCATGGCGAAGCAGGCCTTCCCCCATCGCACGGTGACCGCGGAAGGTCCCATGCGCGGCAAGAAGGTCAAGGTGACCACACCGACGATGATCAACGCTATCCTGGAATTCAAGTCGGGCGCGCAGGTCACCATCGCCACCAGTTGGGACGTCTGGAAGCACGGGCATGCCAACCCGATCGAGCTTTACGGCACAGAAGGATCGATGCTGGTGCCGGACCCCAACCTCTTCGGTGGCAAGATTTTCCATTCCGAGCGCGACGGCGCGTACACCGAGGTCGACACCGCCATGGCGCCGTTCGGCGCAGAGAACTTCCAGAGCCGCCCGGGCACGCCGATGCGGTCTAACTACCGCATGCTCGGCGTCGCCGATGTGATCGACGCTGCCCGCAAGAAGCGCGAACCGCGCTGCTCGGGCCGTCTCGCCGCGCACGTCGTGGAGATAATGGAAGCAGCGCTGGTCTCGGCACAGACCCGCAAGTTCGTGACCATCAAGTCCGAAGTGCAGCGGCCCAAGGCGCTGACCGATACCGACGCCCGGCGACTCGCCAAGGGCGACGCTTGAGAGAAACGCTAGACGCGCCCGCCGTTCTTCGCGGCGGGGGCAGGTAGCGCCGGCGCTTCAAATGGCGTTGCAGCCCTGAGCCCTCTCGTTATGGCGCGGGTCACGCCGACGCTTTACGGTGCTCGCCGTCGCAGACAATGCGGCACGAAGCGGAAAATTTCGGAGCAGGGGAAACTGACTTCATGAAGCGCATACTCATCACCGGCGCGGCCGGCGGCGTCGCGACGATGATCCGGCCGATCCTGCGCGAGCACTACGCATTGCGCCTGTCGGACATCCGGCCGGTTGCCGATCCGGTCGACGGCGAGGAACAGGTGACCGCCGATCTCGGCGACATGGATGCTCTGCGCAAGGCGGTCGCCGGCACCGACGGAATCATCCACCTCGGCGGCTATTCACGCGAGACCGACTGGGAGGTCATTCACGCCGCCAACATCATCGGTTTGTACAATGTCTTCGAGGCGGCGCGGCTGGAGGGCGTCAAGCGGATGATCTTCGCCTCCAGCAACCACGCGATGGGCTTTTACCCGCGGGCCGAGACCATTCCGGTCGACCTCACCGTGCGCCCGGACTCGCGCTATGGCCTGAGCAAGGCCTTCGGCGAGGCGGCGGCCAGCCTCTATGCTTACAAGTACGGCGCGGAAGTGCTCTCCATCCGCATCGGCAACGTCGCCGTGGAGCCGAAGATCGACCTGCGCCAGATCGCGATCTGGGTGAGCCCGCGCGATCTCTGCCAATTGATCCGTATCGGCCTGGAGCGGCCGGGCATCAAGCACGAGATCGTCTATGGCGCGTCCGACAACCAGCGTACCTGGTGGGACAATTCCAACGCCTATCGCCTCGGCTACAAGCCGCAGGACAAGTCGGAGCCTTTCGCGGGCGGCGTGGAGACCGACGGGCTGACCGGTGACCCCAAGGCCGACCTCAACCAGGGCGGCGTTTTCTGCACCGCGGAGAAGCTCTAGGAGACGCCAGAACGCCCGCCAGGGCATCCAAAAAGGTGCGCTGTCGTCACAATGCGGGTTTAGCGGTGGAAATGTGACACTTGGACTCTTGAAATGTGACTCGGTCTTGATACGATTCCTATGTGGCGAATCAAATGTCGCGGCTGCGTTTTTGCGGCGTGGCGTCTTCTCCGCTGAAAAATGACAGCACGCGGTTTGTGTGCGTTGATATTGTTTGCGGGTCTTTATCGGTCACGCGAGGTTTGCACTAAGCATTTCTTCAAGTTCTAGGGTTCGGCTTTTTTGGTCCGGGCAACGATTTTTGAGCTGGAAACAGGTTTAGACTGTTGAGAAAGGCCGCCGGGTCGCGCCGGCGGCTTTTTCATTTGTGCGGCAATCAACCGCCCGGAATTGGTTTTGTCCCGCAGACCAAGCGGTTACACTCCCCCGACCCAAGGGAACCGCCGGATGCTCGCACGAATCAGGGAATTCCTGGATCGCCTCGCTGGCGATGACGAGCCGACCAAGGTCGACGAGGAGGAAATCCGCCTCGCCGTGGCGGCGCTCCTCTATCACGTCATTGCCGTCGATGGTGTGGTTTCCGAGGAAGAGCGGTCCCTTTTCACCGAGTTGCTGAAGAAGCAGTTCGACCTCGACCCCTCGGCCACCAATGCGCTGGTCGAGGCCGCGGAGACGGCGGATGCCGAGGCGGTCGACCTCTATTCCTTCACCAGCGTGCTCAAGCGCCGGCTGGAAGTGGCCGACCGCGAGCGGATCATTGAGATGATGTGGCGGCTGGTTTATGCCGACGGCGGCGTCCATGAATTCGAGGACAACGTCGTGTGGCGCGTCGCCGAATTGCTTTCCGTGCCTTCGACCGTGCGGATTCGCCTGAAGCAAACCGCCCGGAATGACAGTGAGTAGCCCCATGCGGCCGGTTTTGATCGTTCTCCACCAGGAGCATTCCACCCCCGGACGCGTAGGCCATCGCCTGATCGCGCGGGGCCATCGACTCGACATCCGCAAGCCGCGCTTCGGCGATCCCCTGCCCGAAACGCTTGCCGGCCATGCCGGCGCGATTATTTTCGGCGGGCCGATGAGCGTCAACGATCCGGACGACTTTCTCAAGGTGGAGACCGACTGGCTCGGCGTGCCGCTGCGCGAGGGCGCGCCGTTCCTTGGCCTCTGCCTCGGCGCGCAGATGCTCGCCCGCCATCTCGGTGCCGCTGTCGGACCGCACGCCGATGGCCATATCGAACTCGGCTGGTTCGGCCTGACCGCCACCGAGGCCGGCAGAAAAATGATGCGCTGGCCCGACCACGTGCACCAGTTTCACAAGGAAGGTTTTGGACTTCCGTCGGGTGCGACCCTGCTCGCCGAGGGGGCGAGGGAGACTTTCCCCAACCAGGCGTTCTCCTACGGAGAGACGAGCTTCGCGGTCCAGTTTCACGTCGAACTGACCACCGCGATGGTTGGCCGCTGGACCGGACGAATCGGCGAGCGCGCCAAGCTGCCCGGCGGACAGAGCCAGGCCGAGCACCTGCAAGGTCGTGCGCTCCACGACTGGAAGACCTCGGCGTTCCTCGACGCCTTCCTCGACCTGTGGCTGAACCGCGACCGGCGCCAGCCTGCGGACATGCCGGAGGCGGCCGAATAGATCTCGCAAAATGCAACTTTTCCCGCATTTTGCGATGCGCCGCCGG
Organism: uncultured Alphaproteobacteria bacterium; assembly: GCA_963798195.1. GTDB lineage: Bacteria > Pseudomonadota > Alphaproteobacteria > Rhizobiales > Kaistiaceae > CAVSRC01. Next base: position 124,487 of record CAWCSF010000006.1, read on the forward strand.
TAAACAGAACCTTAACAAAATCAATAAATTGCGATGGCTAGCGGACCGCTACACAACGGCTGGTGGCCGCCCGCTTGGCAAGGCGCTTGCCATACAGATGGCACGCTGATTTCTGGTTTTGCGTCGTCAGCGAAAAAACTGGGCGGAGGAGCGCGGCAAGCCGACGACCCCCGGCGTCGTGCTCCTCCATCCCAGACATTTCCCAATCAGAGTTGAGACGTGTCGGCGGCGTGGATCACGCGCGTTTCCGGAGCGGCGCAGCGCGCCGCCCCGGCAGACGATCAGACCTGGATCAATGCCATTTGCCGTCGCCGGCAATTGCCTTGGCGAGGTCCTGGTACTGCTCGCAGCCCGTTCCGCACAGGCCTTTCAGCGTGTCGAGTTCCAGCTCGGCCAGATCGATACGCCCGGCATCGATGTAGCCCTCGCCGAGATACTCATGGGTGTTGACGTTGTGCGGGTCGATGGCCAGCGCCTGATGATAGATGGCGATGCCGGCATCGAGGTTGCCGAGCTTGCGGGTCGAGTACCCGATCATCGTCAGCACCATCGCATCCTTCTTGTTGCGGACGGCGTTGAGCGAATCGAGGGCGCTCTCGTAGCGGCCGGCCAGAGCGAGGTCATGGCCCTGCTGGTAGAGCTGCTGGTCGTTGAGCGCCGAGTTCTTTTCGCAGACCTTGGTGCTCTCGTTATAGGTCCAGCCCTTCTTGCACTCGACCGGCGCTGGCCCGCCGCCACCACCACCACCACCACCACCGCCGCCACCCAGCGGCGAATGACGGCAACGCGGCGCCGGAAAGCGCGATGGCAAATGCAAGGGCTCCGGCCGCGGCCAATCCTGTCGATTTCCTGATCATGATGGCGTCTCCTGTTTCGTAACCTGGGGTAACTCGGATAAGGTCCGGCACGTAAACACCGGGGCATCTCTGTTATTCATTCGAGACCATGACTGCCAAAGCTCACGATGCCGTGATGGACGGGCTGGCTGCGGTTTTGCCGCGGCTCTGGCGCTACGGCCTTGTGCTGTCCGGCAACCGCGACACGGCCGAGGAACTGGTTCAGGCGACCTGTGTCAGGGCCATCGAACGCTCCGAGCAGTTTACACCCGGAACGCGGCTCGATCGCTGGCTGATTTCCATACTCCACTCGATCTGGCTGAACGAGATCCGCGCCCGCAAGGTGCGCCAGGGCCAGGGGCTTGTCGATGCCGATACCGCCTTGATTTTCGACGGAATCCGGGAGATCGAGGCGAATATTTTGGCGGCTCAGGTGTTGAGGCGGGTACAGGATTTGCCTGAGGTGCAGCGTGAGACCGTCTACCTGGTCTACGTGGAGGGGATGACCTACCGGGAGGCCGCAGATGCCCTGGCCGTACCGATCGGGACCGTGATGTCCCGCTTGGCGGCGGCCCGGGCGAAGCTTGCCGATCTGGCCGCGGAAGCGGCGGGCGGCGACGAAGAAGGCAGTGGAAGACATGGCCGCAGCGGTCAATAGCAGTCACCCCGACGACGGCATTCTCGTCGCCTATCTCGACGGCGAACTGGATGCCGAGGAACGGGCCGCGCTGGAGAAGCGCCTCTCCGGGGACGCGACCCTGCGCGGCCGCGTCGAACACCTGCGCCTGAGCAATCTTCCGTTCGCCAAATCATTCGACCTCCTGCTCGCGGCCGCCCCGAAGGACCGGCTGGACGCGATTCTCGCCGAGTGCAGGCACGCACACACCAAAGCCCCGCGCCGGGGCTGGCGGCCGGCCGCGATCGCGGCGGCTCTCGCGCTTTTCGTCGTGGGTGCTGCGGCGGGCTATCTGGTGCCCATGCTGGCCGGCGTCACCGAGACGGTGCGCGTGGTCGAGGCGCCGGGCTGGCGCCAGGTCGTCGCCGAGTACATGACCTTCATGACGGCCGACACGCTGACGATCATTCCGGAAAGCCCCGCGGTCCTGGCCGACGAGCTTTCCGCCGTCGGGCAGAAGATCTCGCTCGACCTGACGAGCGACAAGCTGGCCCTGCCACACGTCTACCTGAAGCGGGCGCAGTTGTTCGAGTTCCGCGGCCGGCCTCTGGCACAACTGGCCTACCTGTCGCGCGACGACGGTCCCCTCGCCTTTTGCATCATTGCCAACGGCCGGCCGGACGCGCCAATGGCCTTCGAGAAACGCGAGGGCTTCAACATCGTCTTCTGGACGAACAACGGCCTCGGCTACATGCTGATCGGCAAGACGCCGCGCGGCGAACTCGAGGCGTTCGCAGGAGACCTCGCCCAGAAGGTTTCCTGACGGGCGCCTACGTCGTCACGTAGGTCGACGGCCCACGTACGTTCTCGTCGATATGCAGCTTCTGGTGCAGCGAAGGCATTGCCCGCTCGGCGCAATCGGTGCGCGGGCATGTGCGGCATGATACGCCGATGGGCGTGATCACTTGCGGATCGGCGACGTTGAGCCCGTCGCCGTAAACGATCTCCGAAGCAAAGCGGATATCGCAGCCGAGCCCGACCGCACGCTGTCCGATGCGGTGCGGCAGGCCGCCCGCCGCTGCGAAACCAGCGCTGCGACCCGTGGTGCGCGCCACGCAGAAGAAGGTACCGCCATCGGGCATGCGCGACACCTGGACCCGCAACATGCCTGGCGTCGAGAAGGCGTCGTAGACGTTCCAGCGCGGGCACGCCGCGCCGAAGCGAGCAATATGAATGCCCGAGGCGGAGAAGCGTTTGGAGATGTTGCCGGCGATATCGACGCGGATGAAATGAAACGGCACGCCCTCGGCGCCCGGCCGGCGAAGCGTCGTCAGCCGGTGGCATATCTGCTCGAAGGAGACGCCGAAGCGGTTCTTGAGAATCTCGATGTCGTAACGCGTCGCCTTGGCGGCATCGCGGAAGAGCCGGTAGGGCATCAACACGGCGGCGGCAAAATAGTTGGCAAGCGCCGTGCGCATCAGCGCGCTGGCTTCCTCGCTGGCGAAGCCTCCCGCGGTCACGATGTGGTCGAGCACGTCGTGGTACCCGAGGTAGGCGATCTGGTGGGCGATCTGGAACAGCCGGCTCGGCGGATCGAGCATCTCGGAGATTTCGAGGCGGCGCGCCAGCCGGTCGAAGTGCCGGAAACGGCCGGGCATCGCGTCGGCGGCGCGCACCTCGACGCTCACCGCATGGCGATCACGGAGTAGATCGATCAAGCCCTGATGCACGGTGTGGATCGAGAGTTCGTTCTCCGACCACAGCTTCTCGGCTGCTTCCTCGATCTCCGGAAAATAGTTGAGCCGGCGCTGGATGAACTCGGTGACTTCCTCTGACGGAATCGCGACCGGCGCGACGCCCTCGGCCGTATCGTCACCGGCGCCGCCGGGCTCGTCGAGCGGGCGGTTGCGCCGCCACGCGTCGTAGATGCCAAGCACCGCGCGGCCGACGGCAGGCAGCGTCGCCACCAGTTCCTGCACGTCGCTGGCCTTGACCTCGGCGCCCTCGAACACGGGATCGGAGAAGGCCTCCATCAACTGGAGCGACAGGCTCTGGTCGGTATCGGCGGCAAACTCCTGCATGTCGACGTGGAATTTCTCTACCAGCTTGAGGAGCACGCGCACCGTCACCGGCCGCTGGTTGCTCTCGAGCAGCGTCAGGTAGCTGGCACTCAGGCCCAGCTCGCGGGCCATCTGGGCCTGGGTAAGCCGACGCTCCTGCCTGAGCCGCCGGAGCCGTCCACCGATGCGCATAGCCTTCATGAGCGCCTCCTTACAAAACTTGCAATGTTACAAAGCAATGTTGTGTTGTTGTTGACAAAACTCAGAATTTCATCGTGATTTCAGATATTTATTGACCGGATGAGTTTGTCAACGGAAATTGCGCCACCAACGGGAGCAACGACATGACAAACCACACAAACCGATTTCTTGGCATCCGCCGCGACTACACCGAGGACGATGTGCGCAAGCTGCAGGGCTCGGTCGTGGTCGAGCACACGCTGGCCCGGCTGGGCGCCGAGCGGCTGTGGCGCCTGCTCAATGAGCGGCCCTTTGTGCGCACGCTGGGGGCGCTGACCGGCAATCAGGCGCTCCAGCAGGTGAAGGCCGGGCTGGAGGCTATCTACCTCTCCGGCTGGCAGGTTGCCGCCGACGCCAACAATGCCGGCGAGATGTATCCGGACCAGTCGCTCTACCCGGCTTCGTCGGTCCCCGAGGTCGTGCGCCGCATCAACAAGACGTTCATGCGCGCCGACCAGATCGCCAGGCTCGAGGGCGACACGTCGACCTACTGGTACGCGCCGATCGTCGCCGACGCCGAGGCCGGCTTCGGCGGTCCGCTCAATGCCTTCGAACTGATGAAGGCGATGATCGAGGCCGGCGCCGCGGGTGTCCACTTCGAAGACCAGCTCGCGTCGGAGAAGAAGTGCGGCCACCTCGGCGGCAAGGTTCTGGTGCCGACACAGACCTTCATCCGTACGCTCAACGCGGCGCGGCTGGCGGCAGACGTCTGCAACGTGCCGACGCTGGTCATTGCGCGCACCGACGCGCATTCCGCGACGCTCATCACCAGCGACGTGGACGAACGCGATGCCGCGTGGATCTCCGGCGAGCGCACGGCCGAGGGCTTCTATCGCCTGAAGCAGGGCAGCAAGCATTCGGTCCCGCACGCCATCGCCCGCGGCATCGCTTACGCTGACTACGCCGATCTCGTCTGGTGGGAAACGTCCGAGCCCGACCTCGGCGAGGCGCGCGAGTTCGCCACCGAGATGCACCGGCAGCATCCCAGCAAGCTGATGGCCTACAACTGCTCGCCCTCGTTCAACTGGCGCGCCAAGCTTGACGAGAAGACCATTGCGCGTTTCCAGGAAGAGCTGGCGGCGCTCGGCTATCGCTTCCAGTTCGTCACACTGGCCGGCTTCCACGCACTCAACCTCGGCATGTTCGAGTTGGCGCGCGGCTACCGGACCCGCGGCATGGCGGCCTATTCCGAGCTTCAGCAGCGCGAATTCGACGCGCAGGACCAGGGCTTCACCGCCGTGCGCCACCAGCGCGAAGTCGGCACCGGCTACTTCGACGCCGTCGCCATGGCGGTCTCCGGCGGCAAGTCGTCGACGGTGGCGATGGCCGGTTCGACCGAAGCGGATCAGTTCGCCAGGCCGGCAATGGCCGAAGCCGACGCGGCGTAGTCACAGCGAGCAAGGGAGGAAACCATGATCGAGGAATACTGGGTCGTGGGCGGCAGCTATCGCGACGCGGAGTTCGCCGCCCTCAAGGATGGCACCGCCGAGGTACACGGACCGTTCGTCTCCTACGACGAGGCGTTCCGCTCGTGGACCGCCCGTACCGAGAAGACGCGCGCCGAGGCGACCACGCGCTATTCGGTCGTGGTAACCGCCGCCAGGCGGTAGCCGCAGCCGGGCACGGCCCCGACGGGAGGCGGGGCCGTGCCTCTATCGTTTTGCATCGGCGAGGATCATCTCGGCCGCCTTCTCGGCGATCATGATGGTCGGCGAATTGGTGTTGCCGGAGGTTATCGACGGCATGACCGACGCATCCACCACGCGCAAGCCATCCATGCCGTGCACCCGCAGCCGTTCGTCCACCACCGCCATGCGGTCGGCGGCGAGACCCATTTTGGCCGTGCCGACCGGATGGAAGATCGTCGTGCCGAGCGCGCCGGCAGCGCGGACGAGATCTTCGTCCGACACAATGTCGGAACCCGGCTTGAACTCCTCCGGACGAAACGGCGCCAGAGGACTGGCGGCGGCGATGCGGCGCGTCAGCTTGAGCGCATCAACGGCGACGCGCCGGTCCTCGTCCGTCGCAAGATAGTTTGGCCGAATCGCAGGCTTGTCGGTCGCACCGCCGCTCCGCACATGGATGCTGCCGCGGCTGCTCGGACGCAGGTGGCAGACGCTGGCGGTGAAGGCGTCAAAGGTGTGCAGGCCATCGCCCCAGTTGTCCAGAGACAGGGGCTGGAAGTGAAATTCCAGGTTGGCGGTGGCATAGTCCGCTGACGACCGCGCGAAGGCACCGACCTGCGACGGCGCCATGGTGAGCGGCCCGCTCCGCATGAATGCGTATTGCGCGGCCATCCAGCCGCGCCGCCACAGCTTGGCATAGTCGCCGTTCAGCGTGCGCATGCCGGTGACCTTGTAGACCGGCCGCAATTGCAGATGATCCTGCAGGTTCTCGCCGACGCCGGGCAGTTCGTGGCGAACATCGATGCCCGCCGCCTGAAGTACCGCACCGCCACCGATGCCGGACAGTTCGAGCAGCGCCGGTGAGCCGACCGAGCCGGCGGCCAGGATCACCTCCCCGGCCAGCGCCTCGATGCGTTCGCCGCCGATGGAATAGACGATACCGGTCGCACGCTTGCCGTCGAGGACGACGCGTTCGACATGCGCGCCCGACACCACCTTGAGGTTGGGTCGTGCCAGCGCCGGCTTGAGGAAGCCGCGCGCAGCGCTCCAGCGCCGTCCGCGCCGCTGGTTCACCTGGAAATACGATGAGCCGAAATTGTCGCCAGTGTTGAAATCGGCGATCTTCGGAATGCCGACCGTTTCAGCCGCGTCGCGGATGGCGTCGAGAATATCCCAGCGCACGCGCGGCTGCTCCACCCGCCATTCGCCGCCGGTGCCATGGAATTCGCTCGCGCCGGCGAAGTGATCCTCGTGCTTGCGGAAATAGGGAAGCACGTCATCCCAGCCCCAGCCGGCGAGGCCGAGTTGCCGCCAGCCGTCGTAGTCCGCTGCCTGCCCCCGCATGTAGACCATGGCATTGATCGCCGACGAGCCGCCGAGAACCTTGCCACGCGGATAGGCCAGAGCTCGCCCACCGAGTCCCGCCTCGGCCTCGGTGGTGAACATCCAGTCGGCGCGCGGATTGCCGATCGCGAAAAGGTAGCCGACCGGAATGTGAAACCAGATCCAGTTGTCGCGCCCGCCAGCCTCGATCAGCAGCACCGTATTGCGCGGATTGGCGGACAGCCGGTTGGCGAGCACGCAGCCGGCCGACCCGGCGCCGGCGATGATGTAGTCAAAGGTTTCCGGCATGCGATTCCCCCAACCAAAGCGCCGCAGCTGACGCGGTGGCGCCGTGGCGCCGTGGCGTTTGTATTTCTTGCCGGAGCCGCGGGGGCAAGGGGCCATTGCGCCCGAACTCTGGCACTGCTGCTGTTCGCCCCTCCGCAACATGCCCCATAGGTGAAGGATTTGTAACGACGTCTGTCAGGTCCTTGACAGGTTCGCTTCGAGATACTGCGACAAAGGCTGCGGTGCTGCGGCCACCGAATGACCGAAAGAATCGCAAACCCCATGAAGAAGACCGCCCTCTCCCTTTTCGTGATCGCCGCGTCCGGCGCCTATGTCTGGTCCCAGGCCGGCGACTCCAACACCGCCGATCCGCTGCTGCTGGGCGCCGACCCACAGCAGACCGGCAGCATCCACCCGCAAACAGTGCCGGCTGCCGCAGAGTTGGCGCCGATTACACCCAAGGTCGTTCCGTTCGTGACACCGGAAGCGGCAGTCGTCCCAGTTCCTTCGCCAACGACGGTGGCGCTCCCCGAACCACCACCGCTGCCGCCCCTGCCGGCCGCCCCTGAGCCACAGACCCTGGCCGAGCCAACGCCAACCTTCGCCGCTGCTGTGCAGCCGGCCGAACCTGCGCCAACGGTGGCGAACGTACCGATGCCCCGCCCACGGCCGGTATTCAGCCAAGCCGCACCGGCCCCTCAGCTGCCAACGCCGATTCGTGTCGCCGCGACTACCGGCTACGCGGACGGAACGTACGTCGGCCCTGTCACCGACGCGTACTACGGCATGATGCAGATTCAGGCGATTATCCAGGGCGGGCGGCTGACGGCAATCAAGGTGCTCCAGTACCCCAGCGACCGCCGGACATCCGTCTTCATCAACCGGCAGGCGCTGCCCATGCTGCGCGACGAAGTGGTCCGGGCGCAGAGTGCGCGCGTCGATATCATTTCGGGCGCGACGCTGAGCAGCCAAGCCTTCATCCGTTCGCTTGCTGGCGCCCTGGGCCAGGCACGAACCTCCTGAGCCGAGCCGATGCGCGACACGCGGCTGATGATGGGCATGCCGATCACGATCGACATCACCGAGGACGGTGATGGCGAACTGGTCGAATCCGTCTTCACCTATTTCGACGCCGTCGACCGGCGGTTCAGCACCTACAAAGAGGACAGCGAAATCAGCGCCATCAACGCGGGAACGATTGGCCCCCAATCGTACAGCGGCGAGATGCTGGAAGTGCTCGCGCTTGCTGAACGGACCAAGGGTGAAACGCGCGGATTCTTCGACATCCGCACACCGACTGGCGCGCTCGACCCCTCGGGCATCGTCAAGGGGTGGGCGATCCGCAACGCTGCCGCGCGCGTTGCAGAACGCGGCGCCCGCGATTTCTTCATCGACGCCGGCGGCGACATCGCCTCCTCCGGCAGGAACCCCGAGGGAGACTACTGGAGCGTTGGTATCCGCAGCCCCTTCGACGAAACGGAAATCATCAAGATCGTGCATCCGCGCGGCAGGGGCGTGGCGACATCGGGGTCCTACGTCCGTGGCGATCACATCTACAACCCGAGGGCTCCCGGACGCCCGATCGTGGATATCGTCAGCCTGACCGTCATCGGACCCGACGTGCTGGAGGCGGACCGTTTCGCCACCGCCGCTTTCGCCATGGGTCGGGAGGGTATCCGCTTCATCGAGCAGATGCCGGGCCTCGAAGGCTATGTCGTCGGGCGCGATGGACGCGCCACGCTCACCAGCGGTTTCGGAGGCTATTGCGCGCCATGATCAAGCTCATCGACCGCTTTCTCGACCACATCACCATGTACAGGCTGGTGCTCTGGCACCTGGTGGCGCTTCTCGTCGCCGCCCTGTTGCTCAGCGTCTTCGGCATGATGCCGCACCCGCCGGTGGCCATCGCCTTCTCGGCAGCCCTCATCCTCGCCGTCTGCTGGATCGCAAACGTCGTCTTCGCGCGCGTCTTCGACGTTCCGGCCAACCAGGAATCCGTCTACATCACGGCCCTGATCCTGGCGCTCATCATGGAGCCGGCGGGCTTTTCCGATCCGCGTGGCATCGGCGCGCTGGTCTTCGCCTCGGTCTGGGCAATTGCCTCCAAGTTCATTTTCGCCGTCGGCCGCAAGCATGTGTTCAATCCGGCGGCGCTGGGCGTGCTGCTTCCCGGCCTTTTGCTCGGCCAGCCAGCGACCTGGTGGGTCGGCGGCAACCTACCTCTCCTGCCGGTGGTACTCATCGGCGGCCTGTTGATCGTCCGCAAGCTCCAGCGCTTCGATCTTGTCGCGACATTCCTGCTGGTGGTCTTTGCCACCATTCTCGCCACCACCCCGCCACCGCAGATCGCGATGGCACTCGGAGAAACGTTGCGCTCCTCGCCGCTGTTCTTCTTCGCCTTCATCATGCTCACCGAACCCCTGACGGCGCCAACTACCCGAATCCCGCGGATCGCCTTCGCTGCGTTGGTCGGCTTTCTCTTTGCCCCCAACGTTCATATCGGGTCGTTCTACTTCACGCCGGAGCTGGCGCTCGTCGTTGGCAATCTTTTCGCCTACGCCGTCAGCCCGAAGGGCCGCTTCGTGCTGACGCTGGAGCGCATCGAGCAGGCCGCCGCCGACACCTACGACTTCGTCTTCAGCACGCCGCACAAGGTGGCGTTCCAGGCCGGCCAGTATCTCGAATGGACGCTTGGCATGGACCACGCCGACAACCGCGGTAACCGCCGCTATTTCACCGTCGCCTCGGCGCCGACCGAGGATACCGTGCGTCTCGGCGTGAAGTTCTACCGGAAGGGCAGCGCCTTCAAGCGCGTTCTCGGCGCGATGGAGCCGGGGGACACGATCCACGCCGCGCAGGCGGCCGGCAATTTCACCCTGCCCCGCGATCCCGACCGTAAGCTGGCGTTCCTCGCCGGCGGCATCGGCATCACGCCGTTCCGCAGCATGCTCCAATACCTCATCGATCGCGACGAGGCCCGCCCGATCACCGTCCTTTACGGCAGCGAAAACCAGGACGACATCGCCTATCGTGACGTGCTCGACGATGCCGAACAGCGGCTTGGCATCAGGACGGTCTACGCTGTCGCCCACGGCGCCGAGCGCGGCCAATACCCTGGCTACATCGATCAGCGCCTGATCCGAACGGTGATCCCGGACTACCGCGAATATACATTCTACGTTTCCGGCCCACAGGCGATGGTGCGGGCTATTCGCCACACACTGACGGCGATGGGCGTGCACCGTTCGCGCATCAAGGTCGACTTCTTCCCCGGATTCGCCTGACGAATGCTGCTGGCGCCGGTGCCTCGCAATTGACCCGGCGCTTGGGAGTCTTCAAACAATCGGCTGCCCCCCCGCATCCGAGGTTGAATACTCCCATGCCCAACACCGACACGTCTCCCGAAGAACTCCTTGCCGAAGAAGAGGGCATCCAGCTTCCCCGCTTCAACGCGGCGGTCGCCTGGCAGATCGGCAGCCATGTTCAGGCGCGCGCCGCGGCGGAGAAGATGCCGATCACCATCGAGGTATCGATGAGCAGCCAGCCGCTGTTCTTTTGTGTCATGCCGGGCGCAACCCCCAACAACACTGAATGGGTGCGCCGCAAGCGAAACGTCGTCGACCAGTTCCACCACAGCTCGCTCTACGTGAAGGCCACGCTCGACAGGGCCGGCCGCACGATGCTGGACCGCCACGCCCTGCCGCCGCAGGATTACGCCACCAGCGGCGGCGGCGTTCCGATTATCGTCAAGGGCACGGGCTGCATCGGCGCCGTCGTCGTCAGCGGTCTCAGCCAGTACGATGACCACCAGCTCGGCGTAGATGCCATCCGCGCCGCCATAGCCGCGATGGCGAAGGACGGCTAGGGCCTGTCCGAGCCGCAAGGGGAGGTCCAGCCATAGCCGACCGCACGCAGCAGATATCCGGGCTCGCGGTCGCCGGCCGGCACGCGGAAGCGCTCGCCGCGACCGAGGCGGCGCTCCGCGCCGAGCCCGACAATGCCGCCTATGCCCTCCTCAGGGCGGCGATGCTGCTCGAACTGAAGCGCCATGACGAGGCGATCGCGGCGGTGGACCGGGTGCTGGGCGCCGGCCTGCGCGTACCGCCAGCATTCGTGATCCGGGGACACGCCCTGTGGCGAAGCGGCAAGATCCCTGATGCGGCCAGATCGTTCACGACCGCCGTCGAACTCAATCCGCGCGACGCCGAGACGCGGGAAAACCTTGGCCGCCTGCTGTTGCAGCTAGGCGACTTCAAACGCGGCTGGCGGGAGTATGAGTACCGCCTTGCCCGCCTGACACCTTTTCCGAACCGGTCGCCACGCTGGAACGGAGAAGATATAGCCGGCAAGAGTTTACTGGTCGTTGCCGAGCAGGGTCTCGGCGATACGCTTCAGTTCGTCCGCTATGTGCCGTTGCTGACTGGACGTGGCGCGAAGGTGGCGGCGATCGTCCAGCCGCCCTTGCTGGATCTCCTGCGCACGGTCGATCCTTCCGTCGAGTGGACGAGCGAACGCAACAACGCCGGGACCTTCAATTATCAGATCGACCTGATGAGCATTCCGGGGCTGCTCAAGACGCGCCTGGAGACGATCCCGAACACCGTGCCCTACGTGTCCGCGAGACCTGAACTCATCGCGCATTGGCGCGCAGCCATCGGACCAGATGGAATCAAGGTGGGCATCGCGTGGCAGGGCAGCACCGGCGCCCGCCGCGACGACGAGCGCACAATCCCACTGGAACATCTTGCGGCGCTGGGAGCGGTGCCGGGGGTCCGACTGATCAGCATTCAGGCCATCAATGGCCTCGAGCAACTCACCAGCCTGCCGGCCGGGATGACGGTCGAGCCTCTTGGCGACCGTATTGCGAACAATCCCCGCGGCATCGACGAGATTGCCGCTGTGATGGCCAACCTCGATCTGGTCGTGACCTCTGACACGATGACGGCTCATCTTGCCGGCGCGCTCGCCCGGCCGGTCTGGGTGGGGCTCAAGCACGACGCGGACTGGCGATGGCTCACCGAACGCAGCGATTCACCCTGGTATCCGACCATGCGGCTATTCCGTCAGGCCGCGCCCGGCGACTGGGCCGGCATGGGCCGCGCCATGGCGGCAGCGCTGGCGGAGTGGCCGCAACGAAGTTAGCGCCCTGTGGGCGCACATGCCGACCGACCGGCAAGCGGTTCGGTAAATCATCCGCGGCGGCCTTCAAAAGGCATCTGACGGAAACACTCTGGCGCAAGGCATCGAAAGTTTGGAATTTGGTGGAGCCGAGGGGGATCGAACCCCTGACCTCCGCATTGCGAACGCGGCGCTCTCCCAGCTGAGCTACGGCCCCATCCGGCTTCCGGCGGCTGGAACGAAGGCCGGGAGCATGTCGGGCGCCATTTAGGGTTTCGCCCTCGAACCTGTCAAGAATGGCGGAGGGCCGCGGCGCCGGAACCGCCGGGGTTGCGGCAACTCGGGCCACGCCTTACATCAAAGCGTCTTCTGCGGGGCCGTTTCCGGCTCCCGGCCGCCAGCCACGGGTCCGCCGATGTATTCCCTGATCAACCTCATCTCGACGGTCATCCAGCTTTACATCTACATCCTGATCGCGTCCGCCGTGCTGTCGTGGCTGATCGCCTTCAACGTGGTCAACACCAGCAATCGCTTCGTGGCGATGGTGGCCGACGCCCTCTGGCGGCTGACCGAGCCGGCGCTGGCGCCGATCCGGCGCATCCTGCCAAACCTCGGCGGGCTCGACCTCTCCCCGGTCGTGCTGATCCTGCTTTTGATCTTCCTGCGCAATCTGCTGATCGAGATGTTCTTCAGCGCCGTCGGCTGACGCGATGGCCTGCTACCGGGCCGAACCGGAAGCGATCGTCCTCATCGTCCGCCTGACCCCGCGCGCCAACCGCGACGCGGTGGAGACCATTGCTACGCTCGCCGATGGGAGAAGCGTCGTTCAGGCGCGCGTGCGTGCCGTGCCGGAGAATGGCGCCGCCAATACCGCGCTTATCGGACTGCTGGCGAAGATCTTCCGACGGCCAAAATCGGCAATCCGATTCGTCTCGGGCGAAACTTCGCGCATCAAGCACTTGCGCATCGCGGGCGATCCGGCGGAACTGGCTGCTGTGGTGGAGACCTGGCCGGTCAGAGGACTCAGGCGTTGCTACCCCGGCCCCAGGCAAAGGCGATCTTGGTTAGCGAAGCATCACCGAAACGCTCGTTGGCGCGCGCGACCTTGCGGCCACCGGCGTTCCGGTAGAAGCGGCAGGCGTTGTCGTTATCGGCCAGCGCCCACACCACCACCAAATCGAAGCCGAAGCGGGACAGTTCCCGCCGGGCGGAGAGAAACAGGCGCGTGCCTAGGCCGACGCCCTGGTATTCCGGCTTGATGTATATCTCGTAGATCTCGCCCTTCTGGACGAGGTTGCGCGCACGATTCGGGCCAAACGTGGCGTAACCACACACGGTTCCAGCGACTTCCAGCACCAGGATCGCTGTGCCGCGGCGGATAGCCCGATCCCACCAGCGGGCGCCGCGCCGCGCAATGATCCGGTTCAGTTCCTTCGCCGGAATCATGCCGTCATAGGCATAGCGCCAGGCCGAATCGTGGACGGCCGTAATGGCCTCCGCGTCACGGACCTCGGCACGTCTCACGCCTATGACGAGTGTGCTCATGGACGAAAGCTTACCACCGCCGACAAGGCTGCAAAGAGGCTTCGCGATCAAACCTTGAGGATTTTTCGGGCGGTGTTGCACCACTGCTGCTTGACGGTGAGGCAGCCTTGCGGCAGCCCCCGTCCTATGCCGCTCCGGCGCGGAGCGCTCGTTTGCGGTCGTTCGGGTCGAGCAGCCGCTTGCGCAGCCGGATCGCCTTCGGCGTCACTTCGACCAGTTCGTCGTCCTCGATGTATGCAAGCGCTTTCTCCAGGGTCATCCGGATCGGCGGCGTCAGCTTGACTGCCTCGTCCTTGCCGGCGGCGCGCACGTTGGTGAGCTGCTTGCCCTTGAGCACATTGATCTCGAGGTCGTTGTCGCGGTTATGCTCGCCGACGATCATGCCGCGATAGACCTTCCAGCCCGGCTCGATCATCATCGGCCCGCGGTCTTCGAGCTTGAACATGGCGTACGCCACCGCCTCGCCGGCATCGTTGGCAATGAGCGCGCCGTTGCGGCGGCCGGGGATGTCGCCCTTGTATTCGGCATAGGCATGGAAGACGCGGTTCATCACCGCCGTGCCGCGCGTATCGGTCAGCAGCTCGCCCTGATAGCCTATGAGGCCGCGCGTGGGCGCGCGGAAGACGAGGCGCAATCGCCCGCCACCGGACGGCCGCATCTCGATCATCTCGGCCTTGCGCTGGGACAGCTTGTCGATGACGACGCCGGAGTGCTCCTCGTCGACGTCGATCACCACTTCCTCGATCGGCTCCAGCAGCTTGCCGGTCTTGGGATCGGACTGGAACACGACCTTCGGGCGCGACACACCGACCTCGAAGCCCTCGCGACGCATGGTCTCGATCAGGATGGCAAGCTGCAACTCGCCGCGTCCCGATACGACATACGCGTCGGAATTGGGCGCCGAGTCGACGCGCAGCGCCACGTTGCCTTCCGCCTCCCTGAACAGGCGCTCGCGGATGACGCGGCTCTGCACCTTGTCGCCTTCGGTGCCGGCGAGCGGCGAATCGTTGACGAGAAACGTCATCGACAGCGTCGGCGGATCGATCGGTTGCGCCTGAAGCGGTTCGGTCACGTCCGGCGCGCACAGCGTATCGGCAACGTTGAATGTCGGCAGGCCGGCGATGGCGACGATGTCGCCCGCCTCGGCCACGTCGATCGGCGCACGCTCGATGCCGCGGAAAGCCAGGATCTTGGAGACACGGCCGGTCTCGACGATGTCGCCGTTGCGCGACAGCACCTTGACCGGCTGGTTGGCGGCAATGCTGCCGGAGAAGATGCGGCCTGTGATCAGGCGGCCGAGATAGGGATTGGCCTCGATCAGCGTGCCGAGCATACGGAAGGCTCCCGGCTCGACGGTCGGCTCGGGGACGTGACGCAGGATCAGGTCGAACAGCGGCTGCATGCCACTGTCTTTCGGCCCTTCGGCCGATGAGGCCATCCAGCCCTGTTTGGCCGAGCCGTAGATGATCGGAAAATCGAGCTGCTCCTCGCTGGCATCCAGCGCAGCGAAGAGATCGAATACCTCGTTCACCACTTCGCTCGGGCGGGCATCCGGCCGGTCGACCTTGTTGATGCACACGATCGGCTTGAGACCGATCTTCAGCGCCTTGCCCACCACGAACTTGGTTTGCGGCAACGGCCCCTCGGCGGCGTCGACCAGAACGATGGCGCCGTCCACCATCGACAGGATGCGCTCCACCTCGCCGCCGAAATCGGCGTGGCCGGGCGTATCGACGATGTTGATGCGGGTGTCCTGCCAGACGACCGAGGCCGCCTTGGCGAGGATTGTGATCCCGCGCTCTCGCTCCAGATCGTTGGAGTCCATGACCCGCTCGGCGACGCGCTGATTCTCGCGGAAAGCGCCAGACTGCTGGAGCAGCCGGTCCACGAGGGTCGTTTTCCCATGGTCGACATGGGCGATAATGGCGATGTTTCGGAGCTTCATTCTTTCACCAAAAAAGGGCGCCGGCCGGAGCCGCGCCCAGAAGACAAAAGGCGCAGATCCGCCCCATCTGTTGCGGCGCAATATAGTGACGGCGGCGGCAAACGCAAACCGGCTGTCGCCGAGCCGCACAAGACACGTGCGTTGCCGGCCGCATTGCCCTAGAAGACTGGGAAAATTCGGCTTTTTCGGAATTTGGGCCCGATGCGTCCGCCGCCACGAAAATTGACGGTTTTGGCATCGCTCGACGTGGCGGGGTACACCCGTATGGTCGAGCAGGACGAGCGCGGCACGTTGTCCGAACTCGCCAGCATCCGCCGGCGAATTCTCCGCCCGACGCTCGCCCACCACGGCGGCAACATGTTCAAGACGATGGGCGACGGCGGCCTCGTCGAATTCCAGAACGTGGAAGACAGCGTACGCTGGGCCATCGCATTCCAGGCGGCGATGGCCGACCGAAACGCCACCCGCGAGGACAAGGCCATTCACGTGCGCCTCGCGGTCGCCCTTGCCGACGTTTTCGTTCAGGGCACCGACCGCTTCGGGGCAGCCGTCGGATTCGTCGTGCGACTGCAGCAAGCCGCACCGCCCGGCGGCATCGCCATCACCCATTCCGTGCGCTGGCAACTGATCAAGGCGTTGGCGCAGGAATTCGCGCACATCGAGCGCCTCACCCTCAAGGGCATCGACGAGCCGATGGAAGTGTGGGTGTGGATGCCGACCGGCAAGGAGCCCGGCGCGTCAACTGGTCGATTCGGTCGCCAGATTCCGGATCACGACCGGCCCGCGGCGGCCGTGGAGCCCGAGCCACTGCCCTCGCCGCCGCCTCCGCCTCCGACGCCGGCCGGCCAGCCCTCAATCGCCGTGCTGCCCTTCGACAACATGTCCGGCGATCCGTCGGCCGACACGATTGCCGACGGCCTGGTGGAAGAGATCACCGCGACGCTCTCGCGCATCCGCGACTTCACGGTAATTGCGCGCAATTCCGCCTATGCCTATCGCGGCCAGGCCAAGGACGTGCGCGAGGCATCGCGTGAACTGGGTGTCCGCTACGTGCTTGAGGGCAGCCTGCGCAAGGCCGGCGACCGCGTGCGCGTCACGGCGCAGCTGATCGACGCGGAGAGCGGCACGCACATCTGGGCCGATTCCTATGACGGCGTCGTCGACAACGTCTTCGATTTCGAGGACCAGATCGCCGAGCGCGTAGCCGGCGCCATGCATCCCTCGATCCGCGCCGCGGAGATCGAACAGGCGCGGCGCAAACGGCCGGACAGTCTCGCCGCCTACGACCTTGTGCTGCGCGCCATGCCGCATCTGTGGAGCCATCGCGCGGAGGCGAATGCCGAAGCGATTCGCCTGCTCGACGAGGCCCACAGGATCGATCCGTCTTACGGACGGGCGTCCGCCTTCGCTGCGTGGGCGCGCGCGCAACAGGTCGTCTACAACTGGGCAAGCGACATCGAGGCCATGCGCAGCCAAGGCGATCAGCTGATCGCTCGGTCCGCCGAGGCGGTCAACGATGATCCGACCGCGCTCTGCGCGCTTTCGACCGCCACGATGCTGCTGTTCGGCGACCTCGAGCGCGCACAAACCTTCGTCGACCGGGCGCTGATGCTCGACCCCAACCACGCCTGGGGCTGGACCCGGCGCGGCTTCCTTAACGTCTATCGCGGCGATCCGGAAGCAGGTGTGGCCTGCTTCGAGCGTGCCATCCGGCTGAGCCCGCTCGATCCGTTCAGCTTCAACTGCCACATCGGCCTGGGCCTCGCGCACTTCGCGCTTGGCCAGGCGGATGAGGCGGTCGAGTGGACCCGCCGCGCCATGCGCGAGAAGGTCGGCCTGACCTGGGCCTATCGCGATCTCGCGACATTCCTGGCCAGTGCCGGCAAGATCGACGAGGCGAAAGCCGCGGCGCGAAAGCTGCTGGAAACCCATCCGCACGTGACGGTGAGCGAGGTCGGCGACGCACTCCGCTTCATGGAGCCGGACCTGCTTTCCCTCTACCTCGGCGGCCTCAGAAGGGCCGGCTTGCCGGAGGGCGCCACCGCGCCTTTGTAGTCAGGAAGCCGGCCGGCTCTGCCACGGGCCGGGCGTCGTGTCGTGGGTCCCGGCATCTTCAATCATCATGAACTCGGCGAGGTTCTCGCGGCTGACATAGCCGACAAAGCGTTCGTCCGCGTCAAGCACGCCGACCTCGGACGCACCCTTCTCCTGCATCAGGCGGATGGCCATTTCGAGCGGCTGGCCCGAACGCACGGTCGGCACGTCACGGGTCATCACGTCGATCACCGGCGTCGTCGGCCCGCTCGCCTTCAGTGCGGCAATCATGGCATTCCGGCTGAGGAAACCGCGAAGCTTTCCGCCGCCATCGACGATGGGAAACTCGCGTTGCGTGGTGCGCAGTAGCGCATCGGCCGCTTCATCCACCGTCGCATTGGTGCCGAGCGCCTCGAACACCCGCACCATCGCACGGTCGACCTTCACCCGCCGTGCGGCCTCGCGCATGCCGACATCGCCCGCCTCGCTGGTCGCCGCCAGGTAAACGAATACCGCGATGAAGACCAGGAACACGTTGCCGCTCATCAGGCCCCAGAACCCGAAGACAAACGCGAGGCCCTGGCCGATTCGCGCAGCGATCTCAGTCGCGCGGCGGCGGCCGAGCTTGAATGCCAGCAGTGCGCGCAGCACACGCCCTCCATCCATGGGAAAAGCCGGGATCAGGTTGAACAGCACCAGCCAGATGTTCACCGCCGCCAGACGCGTCAGGAAGCCTGGCGCCGTGTTCTCGATGGAGGCGACCGTCGCCGGATCGAAGCGCGCGCCGAGAATCACGATCAGGATCGCGGCTATCACCACGTTCACCAGCGGCCCGGCGATGGCGATGACGATCTCCTCGGCCGGGTTCTCCGGAATGCGCGAAAGCCGGGCAAGTCCGCCGATTGGCAGCAGCGTGATGTCCGGCGTGGTGATGCCGTAGCGCCGGGCAGCGATGGCATGGCCGAGTTCGTGGAGCACGACGCAGGCGAAGATCGCGACGATGAACGCCACACCGTTGACCGCGGCAGCGGCGCCGCCCTGTGAATACTCCGCCAGGCCGATCCAGGCGAGCAGGATCAGGAATGTCAGGTGGATACGGATTTCGCTGCCCGCGACGCGGGCGACGGTGATTGACCAGGACATGATGCTAGCCCGCTCCTCGGCTGAGGCCGATTGCGGATTCAACTTAGTGCTGAATTCTCCGACATTGAAGGGCGACAAAAGTGCCGCCCCTTCTGTCCGCCGGTCAGGCGGTGCCCCGGCGCAGCGTGCGCAGACACTCTTCCATGCCCAACGGCTGGGCGAAGAGTCCGTCGATCGCCGCGCGCGGCAGCGGCGGGCTGAACAGGAAGCCCTGTACTTCGGTGCAGCCTTCCGCCCGAACGACATCGAGCTGCGCCTCGGTTTCGATACCCTCGGCGGTCGTCGACATGCCGAGACTGCGCCCCAGACCAATCACCGCGTTGACGATCGCGCGGCTGCCCTGGGTCGCGGCAAGATCGCGGACGAAGGAGCGATCGATCTTGATCTTGTCGAACGGGAATGAGCGCAGGTAGCTCAATGATGAATAGCCCGTGCCGAAATCATCCATCGAGATACGGACGCCAAGCGCGCGCAGCTTGTGCAGCGTCTTCAGGGTGCTGTCTGTATCGGCGAGGAGCAGAGACTCGGTGATCTCCAGTTCGAGTCGCTCCGCCGCCAGGCCGGAATCGTCGAGCGCGATCTTGACCTGCTGGTGAAGATCGCGACTGCGAAACTGGATGGAGGAGAGATTGACGGCCACGCGCACGTCGGCCGGCCAGTTGGCCGCCGCCTTGCAGGCCTCGCGCAGCACCCACTCGCCGATAGGCACGATGAGGCCGGTCTCCTCGGCGATCGGAATGAATTCAACCGGCGGAATGCTGCCGCGCTCGGCACTGTCCCAGCGCAGCAGTGCCTCCAGTGCGCACACACGCCGCTCCACCAGGTTGAACAGCGGCTGGAAGACTAGGCGGAATTCGTTGCGGGCCAGCGCCTGGCGCAGTCCAAGCTCCATGTAGCGCCGCTCCTGAAGCACGGCGTCCATGCCCTTCTCGAAGAAGTGGTAAGCGCCGCGACCATCGTTCTTGGCGCGATAGAGCGCGAGGTCGGCGTTCTTGAGGAGCGTCTCGGCCGTCGTGCCGTCGACCGGCGCCACCGCAATGCCGACGCTGGCCCCGATGACCACGCTATGGCCGTCGACGTCGAAGGGCATCGCCATCTGCTTGACGATCCGGTCCGCGACCTCGGCCGCGTCGGCGGCACGCATGAGCGTGCCGGTCAGGATGGCAAACTCGTCGCCACCGAGTCGCGAGATCATGTCACCCTCGCGGCAGGCCTGCTTCAGCCGGCTGGCAACGAGCCTCAGCAGCGTGTCGCCAACGCCATGACCGAGCGTATCGTTGACGGCCTTGAAATGATCGAGATCGACGGCAAGCACGGCGAAGATCTCACGCCGCTTGATGCGTTCCTCGGCCGCGTCCATCGTCTCGCGGAACATCAGGCGATTGGGCAGATCGGTCAGCGAATCGTGGCGCGCCAGATGGCGAATGCGCTCTTCGGTCTTGCGCTGCTCGGTGATGTCCTGATGGGTCGAAACCCACCCGCCGCCGGCCATCGGATGGTGGAGGATCGAGAGAATTCGGCCGTCCTGCAACTCGACCGTATCGACGTCTTCGCGCTCGTGCTCGATCAGATCCATCCTGCGCTTGAAGTAGTCTTCCTTCTCGCCCACGGGATGGACGCCACGCTCGACGCGATACGAGAGAATCTGCTCGATGGTCGTGCCCGGCTTAACCAGGTCGCGCGGTAACCCATAAAGTGCCGCGTAGTTCTCGTTGCAGATGACCAGCTTGTGGTCCGCATCGAACATGCAGAGACCCTGCGACATGTTGTTGACGGCGGCCTCGAGACGGACCTTCTGCTGTTCGAGCTCGGTCGCGCGGGCCCGGTCCTCGGTGACGTCGGCATGGGTGATGACCCATCCCAGCGAAGGAATGCGCTGGTAACTCGAGCGAATGGTGCGATCGCGGATCGTCTTCTCGTAGCGCCCGACCTTGGCCGGATCGCTATTGGCAACCAGCCGCGCCTTGTAGGTCTCGTAGAGCTGCTGGCCCGTCGTCCCGGAATGATTACCGGCTGACACCGTCAGGTTGCAGATTTCGAGGAGGGTCATGCCAGCGCGGATGCGTTCGGCGGGCATCGAATAGATCGTGGCGTAGCGGGCATTCCAGAGCACGAGCCGGTGCTCGTCGTTCCAGATAGAGAACCCGTAGGGCATGCTTTCGAGCGCAGCGTTGAGCTTCGCCGCCTCGCCTGCGTCGGCCGGTGCCTCCCGCATTGTCGCTTGCCCCGATCACACGTCCCGATCGGCACAATCTCACGGTGCACTTAATGGGCGATTAAGGCCGGTTCGGCGCCAAAAACGGGATCATGTCTGCCGCTCCCGCGCAGCCAACGTTCTCAGGCGGAGGGCATTGAGTCGGATGAAGCCGGCGGCGTCCTTCTGGTCGTAGGCGCCGCGATCGTCCTCGAACGTGACGAGGGCATCCGAATAGAGCGACTTCGGGCTCTTGCGCCCGGTTACGATGACATTGCCCTTGTAAAGCTTGAGCCGCACCGTGCCCTCAACATTGGTCTGGCTCTCGTCGACCAGCTTCTGCAGCATCACCCGCTCGGGCGCGAACCAGAAGCCGTAGTAAACCAGCTCGGCGTAGCGCGGCATCAGGGAGTCTTTCAGGTGCGCCGCCTCGCGGTCGAGCGTCAGCGACTCGATCGCGCGATGCGCAGCCAGCAGAATGGTGCCGCCGGGCGTCTCGTAGATGCCGCGCGACTTCATGCCGACGAAGCGGTTCTCCACCAGATCGATACGGCCGATGCCATTGTCCCGGCCAAGAGCATTGAGTTGCGTGAGGATCGTTGCCGGGCTCATCGCCTTGCCGTCGATCGCAACCGCATCGCCCCTGGCGAACGTGATCTCGACATCGGTCGCCTTGTCGGGCGCATCCTCCGGCGCGACCGTTCGCTGGAAAACGTAAGGCGGCGGCTCGACCCACGGGTCTTCCAGCACCTTGCCCTCGGACGACGAATGCAGAAGGTTCGCGTCGACCGAGAACGGCGCTTCGCCGCGCTTGTCCTTCGGCACGGGAATCTGGTTCTTCTCGGCGAAATCGATCAGGTCGGTGCGCGACTTGAAGTCCCACTCGCGCCACGGCGCAATAACCCTGATGTTCGGGTCGAGCGCGTAGGCGGTGAGCTCGAACCGCACCTGGTCGTTGCCCTTGCCGGTTGCGCCGTGGGCGATGGCGTCGGCGCCGGTCTCGTGGGCGATCTCGACCAGACGTTTGGCGATCAGCGGCCGCGCGATCGACGTGCCGAGCAGATACACACCTTCGTAGAGCGCATTCATCCGGAACATCGGGAAGACGAAGTCGCGAACGAACTCCTCGCGCAGGTCCTCGATGTAAATTTCGCGGATGCCGAGCATCTCGGCCTTCTTGCGCGCCGGGTCCAGTTCCTCGCCCTGACCGAGGTCGGCGGTGAACGTAACGACCTCGGCCCCGTAGGTCGTTTGCAGCCATTTGAGGATGATCGAGGTGTCGAGGCCGCCGGAATAGGCGAGCACCACCTTCTTGATATCGGTCATTTCCGGGGCTCCGCCGCGGCTGGTGTCGGGTCGGCGGCTTATAGGACGGCAAGCGGCGAGGCGGCAAGACAACTGCTCTTCTCTTGCGTTTGATCCAGCGCAAGGCAGGCGGCCCGCCCCTGCCCAAAATCCCGGTCACGACAGGCTACGGGAGGCCAGAGCCATGGCCGATCTCATCGTTTCATACTCGCTGTCCGGCAAATCGCGACAGGTCGCGGAGTGGCTTGCCGAGGGCTTGCACGCGACAATCGACGAGATTCGGGAGACGAACCCGCGCGATTTCGCCTTTCGCGGCATCCTGCGTTGCGGCATGGATTCCCTGCTCCGCCGCCAACCAGCGATTCGCCCGATGGGCCAGCGCGTCGACGTCTACGACAGGGCGATCCTTGCTTGCCCGGTATGGGGCGGGCGCATGGCCGGCCCGGCACGGACCTGGCTTCATCAACACGGCCGCAACGCGCGGTCACTGGGTCTCGCGCTCCAGTCCGGCGGGGGCCTCGCCTACGCGGGCGTGCTGAAAGAGTTCGAGGACATCATCGGGCGGCGACCGAGCCCTCTGCTAACGGTCGGCGAACCGGATTTCGGCAACAAGGTCGCCGAGCAGAAAGTCGCGGACTTCGTCCGCTCGATCGCGACGCAAGCGGCAAAGCGTCCGGCGAACTAGCCGGGCGGCCTGTTGACGCGCTCCTTCAGCGCGCGGACTCCGCGCCACAGGCGCAGCGAATTGCGCGTTACGTCCTCCTCGAGCCGCGCATCCTCCAAGAGCGGCGGCGGGCTCACGTAGAGCAGCCGATAAAGCACCGCCATCACCAGCAGCGTCATGAACCAGCCGAGGAGAACGTCGGAGAGGAAATGCCCGCCGAAGGCGATGCGGTTTAGCGCGAACACCACCGCGAGCGCGAGCAGCACCCTCACCGCCGTCGGGCGCCATCGCTCGGGGACCAGCACGGCAAGCGTCAGCAGCCAGATCGCCGACGAGCCCTCGCCGGAAACGAACGAACAATTGGTCGCGCAATAATCGGTGATGCGCCAGGCGGCGACGAAGGGCAGATCGCCGCCGAAATCCGTCACGGTGAACGGGCGCGGCCGTCCCCAATGATTCTTGAAGATCAGGTTCGCAATGATGCCAGGGCCGATGATCAACGTCGACAGGATGAAGACTATATCGCGCGGACGCACGAGGCTCGGTCGCAGGGGGAGAGCGACCTTGATCAGCCACGCCGCGATCAGACCGATGACGGTGGCGATGGTCAGCCACGAGTGAAGCTCACGGAGCCCGATGAAAGCGCCCAGCCTGGCCATGGGGAATCCGATACCCGGCGTGTAGAAAAGGCCGGAGAACCAAAGGTCGATACCAGGTGCAGCCAGGAAGACGGCGGAGATCAGCACAATCAGGATCAGGCACTGCGCGATAGGATCTCCAATCAGGGCCGGTGACTGCCAGAACCCGGACAGCGCCGCCGGGCGATCCTTCCGCCCGATATGATCTTCTTCTGCCATTCCGACCGATCCCAAGCTGTTGGCGCAAGTCGCACGTTAGCAGGGGCCGAGGCAATCTCCAGCAGCGCCCCGCCGCGTTGTTCTCCCGGTTCGGCTCGCCTATGAAGGGCCGCTCTTCCAGCGAAAAGCGGCAGATGACGCATTCCGAGACCAACGTGTCGTCGATCGAGGCCCCAATTCACGGCCCCACCTCGGTTGCCACCGTGACTGCCGTCGTTCTCGTCCTCATTGCCGTTCGGCTGGCCGCGTCGGCGTTCATACCGCTCGCCCCGGACGAGACCTATTACCTCGAATGGTCGCGCTATCCGAGCTGGAGCTACTACGACCACCCGCCGATGGGCGCGTGGTGGATCGCCGTCGGCACGGCCCTGTTCGGCGAGAACCCGTTCGGCATTCGCTTCATCGGCATCCTGTCGGCGATCCCGACCACGTTGGCGATGGTCGCGGCCGGCCGCATCCTGTTCGACCAGGCCACTGCGCTGCGCGCGGCCCTGTGGACCAACGCCACGTTCCTGATTGCAGTCGGCGGCCTGCTTGCCACGCCCGACGCACCGTCGGTCATGTTCTGGTCGTTCGCTGTGCTCGCGCTGGCGTATGTCTGGCGCACCGGCAACGGCGTCTGGTGGCTGCTGGTCGGGCTGTTCGCCGGTCTGGGCGTAGCGTCCAAACTGACCGGGCTCTTCATCGGTCCGGCGATTCTCCTTTGCCTGGGCGTCGTACGCGATCTGCGGCGGTGGGTCCTCAGCCCATGGCTATGGGCCGGCGGCCTGATAGCCGCGCTGGTGCTCGTACCGATGGCGCTATGGAACGCCGACCATAACTGGGTGACTCTCTCCAAGCAGTTTGGCCGCGTCTCGGCAGGCGGCGCCTTCCGCCCGGAAGGACCGCTGGATTTCCTCGGCACGCAGTTCGGCGTGCTCAATCCACTACTCGGAATCTTCGTGGGCCTCGCTGTCGTCATGGTGCTGCGCAACCGCACCGCGCCGCGCGTACCCGGAATGACCTTCCTGCTGTGGACGACCGCTCCGATCGTCGCCTACATGGCGATCCACTCGTTTCATGAGCAGATCCAGGGCCACTGGCTGGCGCCGATCTTTCCCACGCTGGCGCTGGTGGCCGCTGCCGCCGCCGAGACCGCCGGCCAGCGCTGGGCGCCACTTGCCTCGCTCGTCCTGCCGCTGGGGGTCGGCGGCATGCTGATCGGCTTCATAGCGGCCGCCAATCCCGGCAACATCATTCCGCCGAACATGGACATCGGCCAGGTCATCCGCGGCTGGGACACTCTGGCGGACGAGACAAACGCGCTCCGCAAGCAGACCGGCGCGACGTGGATCGCGACAACGCACTACGCCTATGCCGCCGAACTCAACTACCACCTCCGCACGGAATCCGTGCCGGTGATCGAGATCTTCGAGCGCGATCGCTACGCCTTCGCGCCAGCACCCGATCCGACCCTGCTCCAACAGCCGGCCCTGATCATAACCGGCTCGCCGATAACGGCTTTCGCGCCGTGTTTCGCGTCGCTCAAGCCGGTCGGTATCGTCCAGCGCAGGACCAGCAAAGCCACATACGAGTCGTTCCCGGCCTACCTCGCCGAGGGCGCCTCCCCAGGCATCTTCAGCCCGGGGTGCGATCGATTGCCTTAGCCTCGCCAACGGGCGGCGGCACTCCGCCTGCCACTCGTCCCGCGATCAGCCAATAGACAAAGGCCCCGACAAAGCCAGCAGCGGGAAACAATAGCCGACGATATGCGAAGCTTTCGGGATCGCTGCTCATCGTGTGGGCCAGCAGGCCGATCACGCCGCCAACCGCCAGATAATAGAACACCGATCGCCAGCGGAACGCCTCTGCAAGAACGATCGCGCCGAGCGCAGGCAGAAACGTCACCGCGCCGATACGCACCATCGCGATGAATCCGGCGGCCGAGACCCAAAAGGCATATTCAAAATCGGAATACTGGTACGACGTCGGCGTTCCGAAATAACCTGCGACGACGACCAGCGCCGCAGCGAGCACGGCCGCGAGGTAGGCCAGGGGAACGAGGAAAAGCAGGCGCAGGAGATCGGACACTCGTCACCTAGCTTCGCAGCGGTATTTGCTGAACCGCCCAGCCGTTGCCGTCAGGGTCCTTGAAGAAGACGAATTTGCCCCAGGGAAATTCCTGCACCGCGCCCACCTCAACGCCGCGAGCGATCAGTTGCTCCCGCGCCGCGGCAACGTCAGTGACGACCAACTGCATGCCCTGCACGGAGCCCGGCGCGGCGGGTGTGATGCCGGTGCCGATCGCGATCGAGCACCCCGATCCCGGCGGCGTCAGCTGCACGAAGCGCATCTGGTCGTTGACCTGATGATCGTGATCGGCGTTGAACCCGATCTTCTCGGTATAGAAGGCCTTGGCGCGGTCGACATCCGCAACCGGGATGGAGACCAGTTCGAGCTTCCAGTCCATTGGCGACTCCTTTGTGGACTACGCAGGGCCCCCCAGGAACGTGTTCAGTCCGCGATCATGGCATCCAGCGCCATGCGTTCGCGAATCTTCATCCGCTCGCTCTCGCTCTTCAACTGACCGCAGGCGGCGAAGATATCGCGCCCGCGCGGCGTGCGGATCGGCGAGGCATAGCCGGCATTGTTGACGATGTCGGCGAAGCGCTCGATCGCGTCCCAGTCGGAGCACTCGTAGCCACTGCCCGGCCACGGATTGAACGGGATCAGGTTGATCTTGGCCGGGATGCCGGCGAGCAGCTTGACCAGCGCTCGCGCCTCGGCCGGGGTATCGTTGATACCCTTGAGCATCACGTACTCGAAGGTGATGCGCCGGGCGTTGTTGAGTCCGGGATAGGCGCGGCAGGCCGCGATCAGTTCGGCGATCGGATACTTCCTGTTTAGCGGTACCAGCACGTCGCGCAGTTCGTCGGTGACCGCATGCAGCGAGATTGCCAGCATCACGCCGATCTCGTCGCCGGCGCGCGGAATCATGGGAACGACGCCCGATGTTGAGAGCGTGATCCGTCGCTTCGACAGGCCGATGCCATCGCCATCGGCGGCGATATGGAGCGCCTGCTTGACGTTGTCGAAATTGTAGAGCGGCTCGCCCATCCCCATCATCACGATGTTGGAGACGAGGCGACCCGTGGACGGCGCGGCGACGCCGCTGGTGACGTCGTGGCCCGGATAATCGCCGAGACGGTCGCGCGCCAGCAGGATTTGCCCGACGATCTCTTCCGCCGTCAGGTTGCGCACCATCTTCTGAGTGCCGGTGTGGCAGAAGGTGCAGGAGAGTGTGCAGCCGACCTGGCTCGACAGGCAGAGCGTGCCCCTGCCCTCTTCCGGGATGTAGACCGTCTCCACCTCGACCGGACGCCCGGCGCCGCGCGGCGGGAAGCGCAGCAGCCACTTGCGCGTGCCATCCTCCGACACCTGCTCGGTGACGATCTCCGGTCGCGTTACCGCATAGGCTTCGGCCAGCGTGGCGCGCAGCCCCTTGGAGACGTTGGTCATGTCGGCGAAGTCGGTGGCGCCGCGCACGTAGAGCCAGTGCCAGAGCTGCCCGGTGCGCATGCGCACCTGCGCCGCTGGCACGCCAATAGCAGCCAGCGCCTCGCCGAGTTCGGCGCGGCTCATGCCGACGAGCGACGGGCGCGTCTGCGCCCGGCCCGCCGCGCCTGCGGCCTCCGGCACTGTCGTGTCTGCGATGGACATGGCTCTACGCCGTTTGCGTCAGATCCACGGCCGCTCGGCCGCGGTTTCCTTCTCGAACGTGGAGATGCGGTCGGCCTTCTCCAGGGTCAAGCCCACTTCATCGAGGCCATTGAGCAGGCAGTGCTTCTTGAACGCATCCACCTCGAAATGGACGACGCCGCCATCCGGACCGTGGATTTCCTGCTTCTCCAGGTCGATCGTCAGCGTCGCGTTGGCGCCGCGCTCGGCGTCTTCCATCAGCTTGTCGAGATCTTCCTTGCTGACCTTGATCGGCAGGATGCCGTTCTTGAACGCATTGTTGAAGAAGATGTCGCCGAACTGGGTCGAGATCACGCAGCGAATACCGTGATCGAGCAGCGCCCACGGCGCATGCTCGCGGCTCGACCCGCAGCCGAAATTGTCGCCCGCGACGATAATCTTTGCGTTGCGATAGGCCGGCTTGTTGAGCACGAACTCCGGATTTTCCTTGCCATCGTCGTGATAGCGCATCTCGGCGAAAAGCCCCTTGGCAAGGCCGGTGCGCTTGATGGTTTTCAGGTAATCCTTGGGGATGATCATGTCGGTATCGACATTCATCATGTTGAGCGGCGCCGCGACGGCGGTCAGGGTCGTGAACTTTTCCATGGGGCTTGTCCTTTCGAAGGCCCGTATTTGCGCCCCCGAGTCCCCGAAATCAAGCCGGGCCGCCACTGCCGGGGCGTTGCCGCCGGCCCGGTTCGATGGCAAGACGGGCAAAACTGGAGGGAACGCCCGTTGACGCCGCATATCGAAGCCCAGAAAGGCGATTACGCCGAGGCCGTGCTGCTGCCCGGCGACCCGCTCCGCGCCAAATGGATCGCCGAGACCTTCTTCGACAAGCCCACGCCAGGTGAACGCGGTACGGAACTGCCTGGGCTTCACCGGCACCTACCAGGGCAAGCCGATCAGCGTGCAGGCGACTGGCATGGGCCAGCCCTCGCTCGGCATCTATGTCAGCGAACTTCTGGCCGAATACGGCGTCAAGACGCTGATCCGCGTCGGCACGGCCGGGGGCTTGAGCGAAACGCTGAAAGTCCGCGACATCGTCATTGCGTCAACGGCAAGCACTGACAGCGCCATGAACCGCGACATCTTCTGGCCCTACAGCTTCGCCCCGTCGGCGGACTTCGGCCTGCTGCGCAAGGCGGTGGAGACGGCGGAGGCGCGCGGCCTGAAGTGGCATGTCGGCGGCATCGCCTCGACCGACGTCTTCTACCATCCGTCGGGTCTCAAGGCCTACGACGCGCTCCGCGCCCACGGCGTGCTCGCCGTCGAGATGGAGGCGGCGATGCTCTATACCGTCGCAGCGCGGCACCATGCCCGCGCCGTCGCCATCTGCGCCATCAGCGACAACATCGTGACCGGCGACAAGCTGGCGCCGGCCGAACGCCAGTCGTCGCTTACCGAGATGGTCGAACTGTCGCTGGCCGTCGCGATAGCCGGCTAGGCGGGGCGTCCACCGGGTAGCATCGTCCGCAGCACGCCGTCCTTCATGAAGAAGTGGTGGAACAGTGCCGCGGCCGCATGGAAGCCGGCGAGCCAGATGATCAGCGTGCCGATCGTCTGGTGGACTTCGAGGATCTGGTGGCCGAGGCTCCGCGAGGTAGTGAAGAGCGGGCCGATCGATCCCAAGCCGTAGATGGTGACCGCATGCCCTTCGAATTGGGTCCCGACGATTGCGCTCAGCGGAATGGCGAACAGGAGCGCGTAAAGAGCCCAGTGCACAACCTGCGAGGTCAGAGACACCAGCCTGGGAACGGTGTCGTGCTCGGGTTGACGATCGAACAGGCGCCAGACCAGGCGCAGGGCAACGATGGTGATGACCGCCACCCCCAGGGTCTCGTGCAGCACGATGGTTGGAGAGCGGTCGCCGCCCGACACGAGCCAGGCGGATAGGACGAGAACGGCGGTGATCCAATGGAAGGCTTGTGCGATCGTGCCGTAGCGGATCTCAGTACCGAAGAGCGTCATGGGAGGAGGAACCGGAAGTTGGAGAAAATCTCGGATCGGGGGAATACATCCCCGTCCCTGACACGAAGCTGAACGGCGCTCCCTACGCTGCGCGTCGGGATGGTCAAATTTTCGTTTACTTGCCCGCCTCGATCGCGTCGATATCGTCATCCGACAGGCCAAAATGATGGCCGATCTCGTGGATGAGGACGTGAAACACAATGGCGCCCAGCGTCTCCTCGTGTTCCGCCCAATAATCGAGGATCGGCCGGCGATAGAGCCAGATGCGGTTCGGCATCTGGCCTGTTGTCTCGACCGCGGCGTCGTGCGCAAGTCCGACGCCCTGGAACAGACCGAGGATGTCGAACTCGGATTCCAGCCCGAGGTCGGTCAGAACATCTCCCTCCGGAAACTCGGAGACACGGATTTCGATGTCACCGCAGAGCTTGCGGAACTCTGCCGGCAAGCCGTCGTATCCCGCCCGCGCGATCGTCTCGATGTCGTCGAGCGACGGCGCTTCGGCCTTCGCCCATTCCATATCCGGTGCCGTCATGCGCGCTAGCTTACCGTCGCGCCGTGCATCGCCGCCATTGCCGCGTTGGTGCGGATCAGCTTTTCGCGGAGGCCATGACGGAACGCAGACTCGACGGCGCGGCCGATATCGCTGCCCTTGTCGAGCAGTTGCCGGAGCGTCACTGCGTCGAAGGCGAGATAGCGCACCGGCTCGCGCACGACGGCCGTGGCCGATGCCGGCCCGCCGCTGGACACGCTGATCTCGCCGATGAAATTGCCCGGGCCGCAACGGCCCACGACGTGACCACCAACCTCGATATCGACATGGCCCGAGACGAGGAAGACCAGGTCAGGCACGACCACGCCCTCGCGGGTCAGTTCGGCTCCCGGCGTACCGTCGATCCAGCGGCCGAGACGAAGCAGTTGCCGCACCTGCGACGGATCGAGGTCAGGCACCGCAGTCTCGTAGAACGCCCGCTCCTCAGCGGTGAAACGCGTTATCTTGTTGCGATAAGCGATCAGCAGGATTTGGCCGACATTGGTCAGGACGAAAGTGCTCTCCCAGAACATGCCAACCGGATCGAAGATCCAGAAGACGTTATAGGTCAGTCCGACGAGCCCCGAACCGATGGCGAACACCCGCAGCCAGACGATGCGGGTCATCAGCATCGAGAGGATCAGCAGGCCGTAGCTTGCGTGACCAACCATCGCGCCCGGCGAAAAGATCGATTGCAGACTGAGTTCCACGCCATCCCCCTACCGGCGCGAACGATCCGACGTGGGAGCGGACGCGTCAAGCAACGATCGGGAGATCTACGGATAGGGCGGCAGCCAGCTACCGCGGCCAGAGGGTCGCGATCAGATACGCCGCAAGGCCGAGCATGACGATATAACCGAAGGTCCGGCCGACGCGGCGCGCCCAGATTTCGATGCGATCCGGCCTGCCGTCGTCGTCGGGCATCACAGGTCGAGGACGTAGTTGGTCCAACGGCCGGGCTTCGCCATCTTGGCCGCCAGCAGGCGCGCCGTCTCAGGCTTCTCCGGCACGGTCCATCGGAGCTGCGCCCAGCCGCGCCGCTCGCCTTCGGCCATGACCGACGAGACCAGCGCCCGGCCGGCGCCGTGCTCGCGTGCGTCGTGGATGACGAAGAGGTCGTTGAGTTGGCCGGCGCGCAACCCGGACATCGTGTCGGGCAGGTCGAGATACACGGCGAAGCCGACAAGGCGTTCGCCCAGCCACGCGCCGGCGATCTCGGCCACCGGGTCCTTCAGCAGCAGTTCCGCGTAGTACTCGTCGGGCGCGCGCGGCGCGCCGCGCTTCTGGTCCTGCGTGTAGGCGGCCAGAAGCGGCGCCAGGCGGTGGGCGTCGGCAAGGGTTAGCCGGGATATGGCGATCGGTTCCATGCGCCAACCATTTCCCCGTTCGTGCCCTCCGGGTCAAGCCGCCTCGCGGCGGGGCTCCACCTGAACCTGACATGAACCGGCATCTCAGCTTCGGTTCACGGCCCCGCGCCTATCGTCCGTTCACACGATCGATGAAGCGATCAGTGACAACACCTCGAGAGAGACGGAGGACCCGAATGTTCAAGAAGACCCTCATCGCTACCGCCGCTGCCGGCATGCTCGCCGCCGGCGCCCTCGTCGGCACCGCCGGCGCGGCTTCCGCCGCCAGCGTCCAGTTCGGCGGCCCCGGCTGGCACATCGGTATCGGAAACGGCCCCGGCTATTTTCCGCATCGCCCGCGCCAGGTTTGCCACCCGGTGTTCAAGACCGTGAAGTGGTGGGACCGCTGGCACCGCCCGCACTTCAAGCGCGTGGTCGTCCGCCAGCAGTGCACCTGGGTTTATGGCCCGCAGCACGGTGGCCCTGGCCCGTGGAACGGCCCCCACGGCCCGTGGAATGGCCCCGGCAAGCAAGGTCCGTGGAACGGCCCCGGCATGCACCACTAAGCGGCCGCAGCCCTGACATGAAAAGAGCCCCGCGGCACATCCCGCGGGGCTCTTTGCTTCGGTAAATGCGTAGCGGCTACGCCCACTCCCGCACGTCGACGAAGTGGCCAGCGATCGCGGCCGCAGCAGCCATGGCGGGCGAAACCAGATGCGTGCGGCCCTTGTGGCCCTGCCGTCCCTCGAAGTTACGGTTCGAGGTCGAAGCGCAGCGCTCCTCAGGACGCAACCGGTCGTCGTTCATCGCAAGGCACATGGAGCAACCTGGCTCCCGCCACTCGAAACCAGCAGCGAGGAAGATCCTGTCCAGCCCTTCCTGTTCTGCCTGCTCCTTCACCAGACCGGAGCCCGGCACGACCATGGCGTTTACGCCTTCATGGACGGTCTTGCCGGCGACGACCTTCGCGGCCGCGCGCAAATCCTCGATGCGCCCATTGGTGCAGGAGCCAACGAACACGCGCTCGACCGCGATGTCCTTGATCGGTGTGTTGGGAGCGAGGCCCATGTAGGCGAGCGAACGCTCGACCGCGCGGCGTTTGTCGGGATCGGCGATTTCCGCCGGATCCGGCACCTTGCCGGTGATCGTGGTGACGTTCTCCGGGCTGGTGCCCCAGGTGACCAACGGCGGCAGGTTGGATGCGTCGAGCTTCACCTCGCGGTGAAATTCGGCATCATCCTCCGAATAGAGCGTCTGCCAGTAGCGCATGGCCATGTCCCATGCGGCGCCGACCGGCGCCTTGGGTCGGCCCTTGATGTAGGCGTAGGTCGTCTCGTCCGGTGCGATCAGCCCGGCACGCGCGCCGCCCTCGATGCTCATGTTGCAGACCGTCATGCGGCCTTCCATCGACAGGCTGCGGATTGCCTCGCCGGCATATTCCATCACGTGGCCGGTGCCCCCGGCAGTGCCGATCTCGCCGATGATGGCAAGGATGATGTCCTTCGCGGTGACGCCCGGCGGCAGTTTGCCATCGACGGTGACGCGCATGTTGCGCGCCTTCCGCTGGATCAGCGTCTGGGTAGCGAGCACATGTTCGACCTCCGACGTGCCGATGCCGTGCGCCAGCGCGCCGAAGGCGCCATGGGTCGAGGTATGGCTGTCACCGCACACGATCGTCATGCCGGGCAAGGTGAAGCCTTGCTCGGGTCCGATGATGTGGACGATGCCCTGCCGGTGGTCGAGCTCGTTGTAATACTCGATGTTGAAGTCCCTGGCGTTCTCGGCGAGCGTCGACACCTGCAGCGCGGACTCGGCATTTTTGATGCCCTGCGAGCGGTCGGTGGTCGGCACGTTGTGATCGACCACCGCCAGCGTCTTCTCGGGCGCACGCACCTTGCGCTTGGCGAGGCGCAGGCCTTCGAAGGCCTGAGGGCTGGTCACTTCGTGGACGAGGTGGCGGTCGATGTAGAGCAGGGACGTACCATCGTCCCCTTCCTCGACCAGATGGTCGTTCCAGATTTTGTCGTAGAGCGTTTTCGCGGCGGACATGCTTGGATTCCTGATGTTCAGCGGGATGGCCCCGTTCGGGGCCTGGCGTCAGGCGTCGGCTATCGCCCGCTAAGGCCGTCCACTGCCATGTGCCGCGCCAGGAAGCGCCAGGGCATGCGCGCGCGATCCGCCAGGGCGGCGAAATCGAACATGCCGCGAAGGCGGCGGCCAACGGCGCTGCCGAGCCCAGGATTATGCGAAAACAAGGCTTTCATGCCGCACTAGATAGCACGGACTGGGCTGGAAACAATCGCGGCTCAGGCGGAGGGCGTCCCGCCCAGTTCGAGCAGCACGACTTCCGGCGGCACTCCGAAGCGGACCGGCAGCACCGAACAACCGAGCCCGCCGGAAATGACAAGGTTCCGGTTGTTCTCGTTGACATGGCCGTAGGCGTAACGCTCGCCGAAGGACGAGGGCACGATGGGCCGGCCGATGATCGGCAGGGCGACCTGCCCGCCATGGGTGTGGCCCGACACGGTCAGGCTGACGCGATCCGGCACCGTCGGGAAGATGTCGGGCTCGTGCGCCATCAGCACGATGGGCGCGCCATCCTCCGGTATTCGTGCGAGCGTTCCCGGAAGATCATCGGTACCGCGGTAGCGGCCATGGCCGAGGACGTGAGCAAGCTGGTCGCCCAGTCCGGCAAGCCAGAACGCCGGGCCATCGGCCGGCTCCAGCCGCACTGCATCGTTTTCCATCAAGGGAATGCGGTTGGCGTCGAAGGCGCGGCGCACGCTGGCGATGTCCGTCCACCAGTCGTGATTGCCAAGCACCGCGTGCACGCCGAGGGGCGCGTGCAGGTCGGCCAGCGCAGCGCCCCACTCGTTCGCCGGAACGATGTCGGTGCGGAACTGGCGGAGGCCCGCGAGGTAATCACCGAGAAGCAGGATCGCGTCCGGCTCAAGGCCGTTGGTGACGGAAACGATCTCCTCGATCCGCGCCAGCGGCATCCATGGATCGCAGGCGTGAATATCGGCAACGACAGCGAGGCGCAGCGGCCGGGAGTGCACCGGCCAGTGCGGCGGCGTCAGACGATAGCGGGTGACGACCAGCCGGTAGAGCGGCTCGATCGCAAACGCATAGGACGACAGCCCCGTCACGCCGATTGCGGCGAGGGCTGCGGATTTCATGAAGGAGCGACGCGAGAGCACGGGTGCCAGAGGTCTCCTCGGAACATGTTCAAAATAGGGAACCGCAGCGTCTCTGTGACAATCGGCGCGGAGAAAACACCCAAGGTGGTAAACATCGCGGCCCACAAACGATAAGGGCGGCCAGCGGCCGCCCTTGATTACTCAGTCCGCAAAAGCCGGTGCGCTATTCGGACGCGGCCCCGGCCGAAGCGTCGGTCTCGCCGCCGCGGCTGCTGTAGTCCTGCTTCTCGGCGATGCGGGCCGACTTGCCGCGACGCCCGCGCAGGTAATAGAGCTTGGCCCGGCGCACCTTGCCGCGGCGGACGACCTCGATCGAGTCCACCACCGGCGAATAGATCGGGAAAACGCGCTCGACGCCCTCACCGTAGGAAATCTTCCGCACCGTGAAGCTCTCGCTGAGCCCGCCACCCGAGCGCGCGATGCATACGCCCTCGTAGGCCTGAATACGGGTGCGCGTGCCCTCGGTCACCTTCACGTTTACCTTGAGGGTGTCGCCGGGCGCGAATTCCGGGACCGAGCGGTCACCCAGGATCGTCGCAGCTTGCTCTTTCTCGAGCTCTTGAATGATGTTCATGGGAGTGACCTTCTCTCTCGACGGCGACACGATGCGCTGGGCCGGCCCTGCGCTTCAGGAGGCCACCCGGTCGACGCTGCCTCCCAAGGAAACCGCGTCCCGCGTTCGGCCGTCCGTCCGCCTGTTCGCTAAACCGGGCCGGTCATTACCCCAATCAACCCTAATTGTCGATAGGTATCGCCACGTCCGAAATCGTCATTAATCTTGGCAACACATGGGTTTGACGGGTACGAGTTTACCAATGAACCGTTTTTTCGGAATGGCACTGACCTTGGCCTGTGGCCTGTTGTTCGCCGAGCGCGCAGAGGCAGCCCTCAAGGTCTGCAACCAGACTCCCAAGGAAGTCAGCGTGGCCGTCGGTTTCCTCGATGGCGCCAAGGGCTGGACGGCCCAGGGCTGGTTCAACATCGCCTCCGGAGCCTGCTCGTCGCCGGTCGCCAACCGCCTCGGTGGCTCCTACGTCTATCTTCTCGTCGATGGTGGCCTGTTCGCGCCGCCGAAGAGCCAGTCAGGGGGCTGGTTCTGCACCGCCGATGGCGGCTTCAGCACGCGCAACAACGACTACGCTGCCGGAAACGAACTGCTCTGCGAAGCGGCAGGCCTGAACATCGAGCAGTTTCGCGCCGTCGCCATCAAGGGCGGCAACGCTACCTTCAACCTGAAATGAGCGGCTAGCGCTGCTTGGTCTTGCCGGCCAGATCGGGGCGGCGTTCGCGCGTCAGCCGTTCTGCCTCCGCCCGCCGCCACGCGGCGACACGGGCATGATCGCCCGAGACCAGCACCTCGGGGATGGTCCGCCCCTCCCAATCCTGGGGACGCGTGTATTGCGGATATTCCAGCAGATTGCCGGCGAAGCTCTCGCTTGCCCCGGATTCGGCGTTGCCCATGACACCTGGCAGTAGCCGGACCACGGCGTCGAGAAGCGCCATCGCCGCGATCTCGCCACCGGAGAGAACGTAGTCGCCGACCGACACCTCGGTCAGCCCACGGCCCGCGATCACGCGCTCGTCAACGCCCTCGAAGCGGCCGGCGACGATCAGCACGCCCGGACCGTCCGACAGCTCCGTCACCAGCCCCTGATCGAGCGGCCGCCCGCGCGGGCTCATCAGAAGGCGCGGGCGCTTGTCGCTCTCAGGAGCAGCCGCATCGATCGCGGCCGCGAGCACATCGGCGCGCATCACCATGCCCGGCCCCCCGCCGGCGGGCGTATCGTCGACATTGCGGTGCTTGCTCGTCGCCGATGCGCGGATGTCGCGCGCGTCCAGCGACCAAAGGCCATCCGCCAATGCCTTGCCTGCCAGACTGATGCCGAGCGGTCCGGGAAACATCTCGGGAAACAGGGTGAGCACTGTCGCGCGGAAGGTCATTGGGCCCGTCCGCCCTCATCATCCGCCTCCGCCGCCTCCTCGCCTTCCACTTCGGCGGGCGGCGCCACGACTATCTTGCCGCCAGCGAGGTCGATCTCGGGTACCGCCGCGCGCGTGAACGGAAAGAGCAGCGTCATGCCCTGCGGTGGAGCCACCTCGAGGAGATCGCCGGCGCCGTAGTTCGGCACCGCGACGACCGTGCCGACCGGCGCGCCATCGGCGGTGACAGCGGCAAGGCCGATCAGGTCGGCGTGGTAGAATTCATCATCCTCCGCCTTCGGCAACCGATCGCGCGAGACCGACAGGTCGATGCCCGTCAGCGTCTCGGCCTGGTTGCGGTCGGCAACTTCACGGAAGCGCACGACCAGCATATCGGGGGAGGACGGTATCACCCGGGCCGACGCCACCGTGAAAAGCCGACCGTCGGCGGCGGCGAGCGGCCCGTAGCGGGTGGCGTCCAGCGGAGTCGCGGTGAACGACTTGACGCGCACCTCACCTTTGATGCCGTGAGCGGCGCCGATGCGGGCAACAATCACGCGTCGGGCGGTGTCGGCGGCCATCACCGACACCCGTTACGCGCCATTGGCCCGCGCGCCCAAGACTCAGCCCGCGGCGGGCGCCTCGGCCGAGGCGGCTGCGGCAGTCTCGGCAGCGGCAGCGCGCTCCTGCGCCTTCTTGCCCGGCACGGCCTTCTGCGGATTGTTGCGGGGCGCGCGCTTGGCGAGGCCCGCGGCATCGAGGAAGCGCAGCACGCGGTCGGTCGGCGTTGCGCCCATCTTGATCCAGTGCTGGATGCGCTCGACGTTGAGCACGGTGCGCTTCTCGTGATCCTTCGGCAGAATCGGCTCATGCGTGCCGACGATCTCGATGAAGCGGCCATCGCGGGGGAAGCGCGAGTCGGCGACGACGATGCGGTAGAACGGGCGCTTCTTGGCGCCGGCACGCGACAGGCGGATTTTCAGGGACATTCTCGAGTTCTCCGTGTTGGTTCTCGCCTCACGAGCGCAGCGCTTCGTGATGACGAATGACTTCCTTGGTGATGAATGCGTAGAATTTTTCGGCGAAAGCCGGATCGAGGTCCGCCTCCTGCGCGAGCGTCCTGAGCCGCGCGAGCTGAATTTGCTCGCGCGCCGGATCGGCCGGCGGCAGATCGTTCGCCGCCTTGTAGATGCCGACCTTCTTGGTCAGCTTGAAACGCTCGGCGAGCAGATGGACGAGCGCGGCGTCGATGTTGTCGATACTGGCGCGCATTTCGGCGAGTCCTGCCTCTGTCTTGCTGGCGGTGTTCATGTCCCCCCTCACTTCTTCTTCGGCAGGCCCGGAAAGCCGCCGCCCAGACCCGGCAATCTCGGCCCACCAGGGCCGCCGAGGCCAGGTAATCCCGGACCACCCAGACCCGGCAGGCCGCCGCCCGGCATACCGCCGGCGCTCTTGGCGAGCTTCTCCAGCGCCGCCGGGTCCATGGACGGCATGCCACCACCGGCGCCGCCCATGCCAAGCATTCCGCCCATGCGGGCGAACATGCCCTTGCCACGGCCCATCTGCTTCATCATGTCGGCCATCTGCCGATGCATCTTCAGGAGGCGATTGATCTCCTCGACCTTGGTGCCCGATCCGGCCGCGACGCGCTTCTTGCGGCTCGCCTTGAGGACGTCCGGGTTGCGCCGCTCCTTCTCGGTCATCGACGATATGATCGCGGTCTGACGCTTGAACACCGTGTCGTCGATGCCCATCGCGTCGATCTGCTTCTTCGCCTTGCCGATGCCGGGCAGCATGCCCATGACGCCCGACATGCCGCCGATGCTCTGCATCTGCTTGAGCTGCTCGGCGAGGTCGTTGAGATCGAAGACGCCCTTGCGCATGCGCTCGGCGGCCTTCGCCGCCTTCTCGGCGTCGATATTCTGCGAGGCCTTCTCGACCAGGCCGACAATGTCCCCCATGCCGAGGATACGGCCGGCGATCCGCGACGGGTCGAAATCCTCCAGCGCATCGAGCTTTTCGCCCGAGGCGAGCAGCTTGATCGGCTTGCCGGTGACGGCGCGCATGGACAGCGCCGCGCCGCCACGGCCATCGCCATCGACGCGGGTAAGCACGATGCCGGTGATACCAACGCGCTCGTCGAACGAGCGAGCGAGCGTCACCGCGTCCTGGCCGGTAAGGGAGTCGGCAACCAGCAGAATCTCGTGCGGGTTCGACACCCGCTTGATCTCCGCCATCTCGACCATCAGTGGCTCGTCGATATGCGTGCGACCGGCAGTGTCGAGGATGACGAGGTCGTAGCCGCCGAAGCGGGCGGCCGATACCGACCGCGTTGCGATCTCGACCGGTGTCTGCCCTGCAACGATCGGCAGCGTCGCAATTTGCGCCTGCTCGCCCAGCACCTTCAGCTGTTCCTGCGCCGCCGGACGGCGCGTATCGAGCGAGGCGAGCAGCACCTTCAGCTTCTGCCGGTCGGCGAGCCGCCGCGCGATCTTGGCTGCGGTGGTCGTCTTGCCCGATCCCTGGAGGCCGACGAGCATCAGCACGACCGGCGCCGGCGCGTTGAGATCGATGCCCTGTGCATCCGAGCCCAGCATCTCGACGAGCTGGTCGTGGACGATCTTGACGACCATCTGGCCAGGCGTCACCGAACGCACGACTTCCTGGCCCACCGCCCGCGCGCGCACCTTGTCTGTGAACGAGCGCACCACGTCGAGCGCCACGTCTGCCTCGATCAGAGCCCGGCGCACCTCGCGCATGGCTTCGCCGACATCGGCCTCCGACAGCGCGCCGCGTTTGGTCAGGCGGTCGAGGATGCCGCCCAGTCTTTCGGACAGGGATTCGAACATGTCCGGCGTTGTTTCCTTCGTTATTCCAAACACTTACGGCGCCCGCGGGCGCACCTGCGCTGGCGGACGCTGACCTCCGGGGTCTCGCCCCGGGCGGTTTATCGAACTCAGGCTCTTTTCAGAGTCGGGCGTGGTTTAGTTGGCGGCCGCGTGGGAGTCAATCAAGGCCACACCCTAGAGCAGCGCGGGATCCCAGCCACCGCGCGCCACGACGCCGCCGATAACCGCCGGGACGGTCAGGCCGATCGCGAGCGGGATCAGCAGGAAGGCGATGGTCAGCGGCAGGAGACCGAGATCCGAGCCCTGCGGCCGGAGCAGGAGCATGGCGACGACCTGACCGGCGACGATGGCGACCGGCCACCGCCACACCCGCGCCGGCACGAGAAACCCGAGGGCGCCGGCGAGGCCGGCCAGCAGAGGGAGCATGACGCTCCACCATCCCGAAGAGTCCCATGCTTCGCGGACGGATCCGCCGATTGAGAACAGAACCCAACCCAAAAAGCCGGCGGCGGCCGCAAGGGCCGCCGCTGCAAGGGGTGACAGTCGTCTGATGCCGTCGCTTGCCGCCATGGAGGCGGAGGCTACGACGCGTTGGCCGCGAAAACCAGCGTCGGCTTGTCCCGCCATAGGTCCGGGAACGTCGCCTTGAGGGCCTCAATCTTCGGTATGTCGTTGATGAAGATGTACATCTGGGTCGGGTTCAGCGTGGCGTAGTCCTGATGGTAGTCTTCCGCCTGGAAGAAGTTCGTGTAGGGCGTCACCTCGGTGACAATCGGCTTCGGGAAGACCTTCGCCGCGTCGAGTTGGGCCACATAAGCCTTCGCCACCTTGGCCTGCTCATCGCCCATCGTGAACAGGGCCGACCGGTAGCTCGGGCCCTGGTCGGGACCCTGATAGTTGAGCTGGGTCGGGTTGTGCGCGACCGAGAAGAACGCCTGGAGCAACTGGCCGTAAGTGACCTTCGAAGGATCGAAGGTCACCTTGACCGACTCCGCATGGCCCGTCTTTTCTCCGCCGACCTGCTCGTAGGTCGGGTTATCGACGGTGCCGCCGGCATAGCCCGATACGGCGCTCTCCACGCCCTTGATGTGCTGGAACACGCCCTGCACCCCCCAGAAGCAGCCGCCCGCGAAGATCGCGGTCTCCATGCCGCCGGATGCTTTTTCGTCCATGGCCGGCGCCGGAATGATGACCGCCTCGCCCGCCTTGACCACGCCACCGCTGGTAATGATGCCTGCGCCGGCGATCACCGCGAGCGCGCCGGCCGCGACCAGGGTCGGAACTTTGCCGATGCTGCGAATAAATGACGTCATGGGAACCTCCGTCAGGGGGAATCGGGTGAACTTCAGGTCGATACGCGCGGGACGAAATTGAGCGCGACCGAATTCATGCAGTAGCGCAGACCGGTCGGCTTCGGCCCGTCGTTGAACACGTGGCCGAGATGCGCTTCACAGCGCTTGCACGAGACCGCCGTGCGGACCATGCCGAACATGCGATCCTCGCTCTCGACGACATTTTCCTTGGCGATCGGCTGCCAGAAGCTCGGCCAGCCAGTGCCGGATTCGTACTTGGCGTCGGAATCGTAGAGCGCGGTGTCGCAGCAGATGCAGCGGTAGAGGCCGCTGTCATGGTTGCCGGCATACTCACCGCTGCCTGCCGCTTCCGTGCCTTCCTGACGGGTCACGCGGAAGGCGAGCGGCGACAGTTGCTTGCGCCACGCATCCTCGCTTTTGATGACCTTGGCGACCGTCTCCGGTCCCAGCGCCTTGCCGTCAGCGGAGAAGCGCCAGATGGTCACATCGCCGGGCTGGACGTCGATCGTCGTTGCGCTGGCCGAGCCGACAAGGCGCGCAATTCCGCCAACTCCGAGGAGCCCGGCGATGGTTGCGCCGGAAACCAGGAGAGCCCGGCGCGTTGGGTGGGTTGAGGTCTTGTTCATGAGCCGGAATATAGGGTCGGGTGCGCGACACGCCCCACTCAATTCCTCTTGAGGATGGCGTGACGCCGCCGGATTCAGGGCCTCCTGCAGGAAAGGTCGAACCGATGAAGTCTGTACTCCCCTTGGCGCTTCTTGCCTGCTTGGCCGGTGTATCCGCCGCACTGGCGGGCAATGAAGAAGGCGATCCGGCCAACGGCGCCGACGCCTTCCGCAGCCACTGCGCTCGCTGTCACAAATCGCCAGACAGCATCGCCAAGAATCTGAATATCTCGGAGCCGGAGTCGCTCTATGCGCTGGACGAATTCCTGGCCACGCACCACACCGACGATGCTACCATGCGTTCCGACATCATCGCCTTCCTGCTCCAGCGCTGACCGTCAGCGGAGCGCGAACGCGACGATCGCGGCCACAACGGCAGCACCGATCATGGCGAAGTTCAACAGCATTGCCCGATCCTTGCCGGAACGCGAGGCGTCGGCGTAGTCGAAGCGCTCGTAGCGGATAGCGGCCAACGGCACGCCAGCGGCACGCAGCAGGTCGCAGGCTGAGCACATCATCGGACCCGGCCCGCACAGCATCGCCGAAACACCGGGCCGGTCGAGCCCATCCAGGACGCGTTCGACAACCTCGGGCGTCACCCGGCCGCGGTCGTATTGCCAACCTGCGTCCGCCTCCTCCGCCAGAAAGATTGCCGCAAAGTCGAGGCCGCTTGTCTCAGTCATGACACGCGCCGGATCGATCATCGCCGCCGGCCACGCGCCGGCATAGATCAG
This sequence comes from uncultured Alphaproteobacteria bacterium, assembly GCA_963798195.1. Lineage (GTDB taxonomy): Bacteria > Pseudomonadota > Alphaproteobacteria > Rhizobiales > Kaistiaceae > CAVSRC01. Next base: position 166,524 of record CAWCSF010000006.1, read on the forward strand.
CCGCACCTTGCGCCGGTCGCCGCGGGCGGCGAGCTCGCGCAAAATGCCGAGGATCGGCGCGATCCCGACTCCGCCGGCGATGAGCACGACGGCGTCAGCCGCCACGTCGAGCACGAAGCTGCCGTGGGGTGCGTCGAGCCCGACAAGCGTACCCGGCGCGAGCTTGCCGACATCATTGGTGAAGTCGCCGGACTCCTTGATGACGAAGGCAAGGTCACTGCCCGCAGAGGGGGCCGACGCGATGGAGAACGGGTGGTCGATCAACGGGAAGCGCCATCGCCCGAACGCCAGCCAGGCGAATTGTCCGGCGCGATAGGCGAGACCTTCTCCCGTTTCCGACCGAAGCCTCAGCTCCCACAGGCGGTCGGCAACCTTCGTGATCGACGCGACCCGCCAAGGCGATATCTGCATGCGCCACGTGCGGAAGGCATAAACCGCCAACGCGCTGGCCAGCACCAGAGCTGCAAGTAGCGGCCACACGACCTCCAGCGGTGGGTGACGCGAATAGGCACCGGCCCGGAGCGCGTGCAGCACCACGAGCCCGGCAGCCGCTAGCGCCAGCACACCATGGCTCGCGCGCCACACCTCGTAGCGGGCGCCGATCCGGTCCCGGAAGACAGCCAGAATCACGACAGCGAGAAGTAGCAGCAGCGCCATGAGACCGGTCAGGTAGCGCGGCGACGCCAGAAGATGCAGGAACCGCCAGCCCGCCCGCCCCGGATCGTCGAGAATATCCGGGGTCATGTAGAGGATCGGGTGAAGGATCGCGGCCAGCGCCAGTGCACGCGCCGACCACTTGTGGAAAGCCATCGTCACGTCGATCCCGATCCGCTGCGACAGAAGTTCGAAGCGACCGGACGTGACGAATTGGAGCATCAGCGCGACGGCAGCCGCAATGCCCGTGGCCGAGGATGCCTCACGCCAGGCGGAGCCGGGCGGCAACCCGGTGATGAGCGCCAGTCCCAGTGGGCCCGTCAGGGCGATCGTGTAGAGCACGGCCAGCCAAATCCCGGACAAGCCATAGCGAGGGGGCGGAGCGGCGTGGCGCATCGGCGGATTTTCTTCCGCATCGAGGCCCGGGCCGCGCTGATTTCGATCAAATGCGGGCCCGAAAACAGCCGGCGCCCTGAAAAAACAGGACGCCGGCCGGAGGTCAAAAAAGGCGCGACAGCAATGCGCGCCGCCAGTGGTAGGCGATGCGGATGACACGGGCGCAACGCGCCGATGACAGCGGCGCCACCGCCTGTGGTATTTTCTGGGCCGATCCGCCATATAGAGGCGGAAATCCCCTTGTTTTCCTGAACTACGGCCAACTTTGATGGCGGGCGCCGCGATCCCATTCCGCAAGATGAACGGCCTCGGAAACGAGTTTATCGTTTTCGACGGACGTGGCGGCCCCGTGCGCCTGTCGCCTGAGGCCATCCAGAAGCTGGGCGCGGCGGACGCCATAGGCTTCGACCAGATGATCACCATCGAGCGGTCGAAGGGCGGCGCCGACGCCTTCATGCGCATCCACAACCGTGACGGCGGCGAGGTCGATGCCTGCGGCAACGCCACCCGCTGCGTGGGCTGGCTGCTCATGGGCGAGAGCGGCAGGCCGAACGCGGTCGTCGAGACCAATGCCGGCCTGCTGCGCGCATGGGACGCCGGCGAGCCCGAGATGATCACCGTCGACATGGGCAAGCCGCGTTTCCGCTGGAACGAGATCCCGCTTGCCGAAGAGTTCGGCGATACGCGCGCCATCGAATTGCAGATCGGGCCGATCGACGCGCCGATCCTGCATTCGCCATCGGCGGTCAGCATGGGCAACCCGCACGCCATCTTCTGGGTGGAGGACGTCGAGGCCTACGACCTGGAACGCTTCGGCCCGCTGCTCGAGCACCACCCGATGTTCCCCGAGCGCGCCAACATCTCGCTCGCCCATGTCACGTCGCCGACCGCGATCACGGCCAAGACCTGGGAACGTGGCGTCGGCATCACGCGCGCCTGCGGCACGGCAGCCTGCGCCGTCGCGGTTGCCGCCATGCGCAAGGACCTCACCGAGCGCCGCGTGACGGTGACGCTGCCCGGCGGTCCGCTGGTCATCGAGTGGCGCGACGACGGTCACGTCTGGATGACCGGACCGGTCGAGACCGAATTCGAGGGCACCGTCGATCCGGCAACGCTGCACTGGCAGGCGACCGAGAAGGCCACTGCCTGATGGCTGGCGCAGAGGTCCGCACGCTCACCTTCGGCTGCCGGCTGAACACGCTGGAAACCGAGGTGATGCGCCAGCGCGCCGAGGAAGCCGGGCTCGGCGACGCCATCCTCGTCAACACCTGCGCCGTGACCGCCGAGGCCGTGCGCCAGGCCAAGCAGGCGATCCGCAGGGCGCGCCGCGACCATCCCGAGGCGCGTATCGTCGTCTCCGGCTGCGCCGCACAGATCGACCCTGATAGCTTCGCCGCCATGCCGGAGGTCGATCGCGTCCTCGGCAATGCGGAGAAGCTGACGGCCAAAAGCTACGCACCGGAATTCGGCGTCGCCGACACGCCGCGCGTGCGTGTCAACGACATCATGTCGGTGCGGGAAACCGCCGGCCACCTCGTCGACGGTCTTGATGGCCGTGCCCGCGCCTTCGTCGAGGTGCAGAACGGCTGCGACCATCGCTGCACCTTCTGCATCATTCCCTACGGCCGCGGCAATTCGCGCTCCGTACCGATGGGCGCCGTCGTCGATCAGGTCCGCCGGCTGGTCGAGAACGGCTACGCCGAAGTGGTGCTGACCGGCGTCGACATCACTTCGTGGGGTTCCGACCTTCCCGCCGCACCGAAGCTCGGCAAGCTGGTGCGCGCGATCCTTCGGCACGTGCCCGAGCTGAAGCGGCTGCGCCTGTCCTCCATCGACTCGATCGAGGTGGATGACGACCTGATGCGCGCCATCGCCGAGGAAGAACGGCTGATGCCGCATCTCCATCTCTCGCTCCAGCACGGCGACGACATGATCCTGAAGCGCATGAAGCGCCGTCACCTGCGCGCCGATGCCATCCGCTTTGCCACCGAAGTCCGCCGCCTGCGTCCGGACGTCGTCTTCGGCGCCGACATCATCGCCGGCTTCCCGACCGAGACCGAGGCGATGTTCGCCCAGTCACTCGCCATCGTCGACGAATGCGGCCTCACGCACCTCCACGTTTTCCCGTTTTCGCCGCGGCCCGGCACACCAGCCGCGCGGATGCCGCAACTCGACCGCGCCACGATCAAGGAGCGCGCCCAACGGCTCCGCTCCAGGGGCGAAGCCGCGCTCGCCGCCCACCTTGCTGCCGAGCAGGGCGCGATGCGACGCGTGCTCATCGAGAGGGGCGGGATCGGCCGCACCGAGCATTTCACGCAAGTGTCGATCGATGCCGGGATGCCGGGCGCAATCGTTTCCGCGCGCATCACCGGCCGGACAGACCGCACACTGGTCGCGACAGCCCTCGCCGAGGCCGCCTGATGGCGGAAGGCAAGGGATTCTTCAGCCGCCTCACCGGCGGCGGCAAGCCGACGCCACCGGCTGAAGGCGCGCCTGAGCCGGCCGCCCCGAAGCAGTCCTGGTTCCAGAAACTCAAGAGCGGCCTTTCCCGCTCGTCCGGCGCGCTCACCGAGTCGATCGGTGCGCTCTTCACCAAGCGCAAGCTCGACGCCGAGGCCCTGGAAGAGCTCGAGGACATGCTGATCCGCGCCGACCTCGGCGCGAACACCGCCACTGCGATCACCGACGCGCTGCGCGCAGGACGCTTCGACAAGGAGATCAGCGACAGCGAGATCAAGGACGTGCTCGCCGCCGAGATCGCCAGGGTGCTCGGCCCGGTCGCCCGGCCGCTCGCCATCGATCCCGCGCTGAAGCCGCATGTTGTCCTCGTGGTCGGCGTCAATGGCACCGGCAAGACGACCACCATCGGCAAGCTCACCGCCAAGCTTCGCGCCGAAGGCAAGACCGTGGTGCTCGCGGCAGGCGACACGTTCCGCGCCGCGGCGATCGAGCAGCTGAAGATCTGGGGCGAGCGCACCGGCGCAAAAGTCATCTCCGGCGCGCAGGGCGCCGACGCCGCCGGCCTCGCCTTCGACGCGCTCGACCAGGCGCGCAAGGAGGGCGCCGATGTTCTCCTCATCGACACCGCCGGTCGTCTCCAGAACAAGGACAACCTGATGGCCGAACTCGAGAAGGTCATCCGTGTCATCCGCAAGATCGACCCGACCGCGCCGCATTCGGTGCTGCTGACGCTCGACGCAACGACCGGCCAGAACGCCATCAGTCAGGTCGAGATTTTCGGCAAGCGCGCCGGCGTTACCGGACTGGTGATGACCAAGCTCGACAGCACCGCGCGCGGCGGCATCCTCGTCGCCATCGCCGGACGCTTCGGCCTGCCGGTGCATTTCATCGGCGTCGGCGAAGGGGTGGACGACCTCGAACCCTTCGCGGCGGAGGATTTTGCCCGTGCGCTGGCCGGGCTGTGAGGAGGAAACGATGAGCGGCGCCATCAATCTTGCCGACAAGCTGGCCGCCTTCAGCGACCGCTTCGCGCCGCGCACCGTCGCCGAGTACAACGGTCATGACGTGATGGTCGCCAAGCTCGAAGGCCCGTTCGTCTGGCACAAGCACGACGACACCGACGATTTCTTCCTCGTCATCAAAGGCACCCTCGACATCGAGTTGCGCGACCGCACCGTCACCCTGAAGCCCGGCGAAATGTTCATAGTGCCGAAGGGCGTTGAGCATCGGCCGGTGGCGAAGGAGGAGGTGCACATCCTCCTGATCGAGCCGACGGGCACGCCGAACAGCGGCGACCCGACGACAGCCGCGCCGCGTCGGCTGGCTTAGGTCAGGCCTTCTTCTTTTTCACCGCCAGATCGGCCGGCGAGTAGAAGTAGACGATGGCGAAGATCGCCAGCGCGCCGCCGGCCTTCACGAAATTCGGAATCGTCACCTCAATGAATCCGGAGATCAGCGTGGCAAATCCCGCGCAGGCGAGCGCAAGCACGATCCGGCTGACGGTGTACTGAAACGGCGTCGGGCGGGGAAACCTGAACGCCAAAACCAGAATCGTCGCGATGAACACGACGGCAAAGGCCGCTGCCGCGATCGTCTGCCACATTTTTTGCCCTCCTGCCGGATCGAATGGGGGATTCAGTTCGCCGAGATACTTGGCGACCTGCTGCTCTATCTTCTGGCTCGTCATCGCCAACGCTTCGAACCTGTCGGCAAAGGCGAGCAGCTTCGCCTTGTCGACGTCCGTTGTCGGCGGTTCGAGCTTGTTGAGAGCCTCGTAGATGCCGCCGCGCTCGCGGATGAGGACGACGAGCGCCTGATAGGCTTCGAGATCGCGGTAGGCGAATGAGCCGCTGAACTTGTCCAGACTGTCGCCGATGGATTGCACGATCAGAGAGTTGGAGGCCGCCCTGCTCTTGATCGACGTCCAGTCGGCAGGATCGCCCGTCTCGACGTATCGGCGGATCAGGACCGTTAGCGACTCCTTCAGGACAGTCTGCTCAGTGCGAAGCCCGGTGAGCTGCCGCAGCGTCCCCAGCAGTTCCTCCGTCTCGGCATGGCGCGCCAACTCCCATCCGACGGCAGGGTCCTGAAGTCTCGCGTGAATTTCATCAAGACTTTTGGCGATCGCATCCGTGGCGCCGTTGATCACGTCGAGCGGTTCGGCGGTCTGCGCGTAGCTGCGGCCTTGAGGACCGACCGCTATGAGGCAGGCGATAAAGAAAACAGTCCGGACGGCCCCCATCTGGTTGACCTTTCCGCCGCAAGCAGATGAAGACTGACTTAGCAGAATTGACAGGCCGCAGCAAAAAGCTGACGCAAGCGCTTTGGCGGGCGGCGAGAGACGGTGTAAGCCGGCCCCCTTGGGGCTTTTGAAAAATGAGGCGGGCCTTGTTGGATATTCTGTCACCATGAGTCTCGAACCCGCACCTAACGCGCCCGATCACAAGAAGCTGAACCCGTGGCTCAAGCTGGTGCTTGAGCTCGGGCCGCTGCTGATCTTCTTTTTCGCCAATGCCCGCGGCGAGCAGCTTGCGAACGCGTGGCCGCTCGTCAACGCGCTCGGTGGGCCGATCTTCTTCGCCACCGCTGCCTTCATCGTCGCCACGGTTGCCGCGCTCATCACGTCCTACGTACTGACCCGGCACCTGCCGCTGATGCCCTTTGTCACGGCGATCGTCGTGGTGGTCTTCGGCGGACTGACGCTCTGGTTGCAGAACGACACCTTCATCAAGATGAAGCCGACGATCATCTACCTGCTCTTCGCCGGCGTTCTGCTCGGCGGGCTTTTCTTCGGCCGTTCGCTGCTTGGTTACGTTTTCGATGCCGTTTTCAAGCTTTCGGACGAAGGCTGGCGAAAGCTGACCCTGCGCTGGGGCCTGTTCTTCGTGCTGCTCGCCGTGCTCAACGAGATCGTCTGGCGCAGCGTTTCCACCGACACCTGGGTGACCTTCAAGGTATTCGGCTTCCTGCCGCTCACCTTCGCTTTCGCCCTGTCGCAGATGCCGCTGATCAATCGCTACACGCTCCCCGAAGAAGCTGAGAGCAAATGAGCGCGCTTCCCGCCGTGCGGCCTGTCACGCCGCGCGTCACGATCCTCCTCGCCATCGCCATCATCGCCGCCGGCGCGCTGATCCTCAATGCGATGGGCCGGGTATGGATCTGCACCTGCGGCTCGGTGAAGCTCTGGCTCGGCGACATCGTCAGCTCCGAGGGCTCGCAACACCTCACCGACTGGTACACCTTCACCCACATCATCCACGGCTTCCTGTTTTATCTCGGGCTGTGGCTGCTGTTTCGCCGCTGGCCGATCTCGGTGCGCTTCCTCATCGCGGTTTTTGGCGAGGTGGGGTGGGAGGTGGTCGAGAACACGCCGTGGATCATCGACAAGTACCGCGCCGGGACGATCTCTCTGGATTACTTCGGCGACAGCGTCGTCAATTCCGTCGGAGACGTGCTGGCAATGATCGCCGGCTTCTGGCTGGCGGCGAAGCTGCCAGTCTGGGCGAGCGTCGCGATCGTCGTCGTGATCGAGGTGGTTCTGGCGCTGGTTATCCGCGACAACCTCACGCTCAACGTCATCATGCTGTGGTTCCCGATCGAGGCCGTCCGCGTGTGGCAGTCTGGCGGCGGCTGAGCGTCGTCAGCCCGCCGGCGCCAGCACCTTGTCGACCTCCGGCATCAGCACCGTGCTGACGGCTTCCTCGGTCAGCGGGCCGATGAACTTGTAGCGGATGACGCCGTCCGGCCCGACCAGGAACGTCTCCGGTACGCCATAGGCGCCCCAGTCGATGAAGGTGCGGCCCGACTGGTCGACGCCGATGGCAGCGTAGGGATTGCCCATCTCGTCGAGGAACGTGCGCGCGTTCTGCGGCTTGTCCTTGTAGTTGATGCCGACAAGTCGGATGCGATTGTCCTTGGCCACCTGTTCCAGCACGGGATGTTCCTGCCGGCAGGGCACGCACCACGAGGCGAAGATGTTGACCAGCGTCACCTTGCCGTCGAGGGCGGCGCGATCGAGGCCGGGCACGGCTACGCCCTCCAGCGGCGGCAGGCTGAAATCCGGCGCGGGCTTGCCAACCAGCACCGAGGGGATCGTGTCCGGCGCAGTGGTCGATTCCAGCCGCGCCAGGAAGATCAGCGCCAGCCCGGCGAAGATTGCCAGCGGCAGGAGCGTCACCAGGCGGAACTTCCTGCGCGGCTTGGTATTTCCGACGTCGCTCACGCAGCGCCTCCGGCGGAACGGCGACGGACGCCGCGCGCTTCGAGTTCCGCGAGCCGCCGCTTCTGCGCACGCCCGTCCAGCACGATCCACGCGATGAGACCGACCAGCGCCACGAAGGTCAGCAGGTAAGCGGCAATGATGAAGCCGGCATGAGGACCCATGCCGTCAGGTCCCGGCCCCGGCGGCGGCCGCGATCTCCATCGTGCGCACGCGGCGGCGCACGATCTCGTTGCGCATCGCCATCAGCAGCAGCGTCACGAAGAGCAGCGTCATGCCGCCCATCATGACGAACAGCGGCGTCAGCATGGATGGGTCGATTGTCGGCCCGTCGGCGCGGAAGATGCTCTCGCCCTGATGCAGCGTGTTCCACCAGTCGACGGAGAACTTGATGATCGGCAGGTTGATGGTACCGACCAGCGTCAGCACGGCGGCGGCCCGCGCCGCGCGGCCGGGATCGGGCACCGCCTGCCAGAGTGCAATCAGTCCGAGATACATCAGGAGCAGCACCAGCTCGGACGTCAGTCGCGCATCCCAAACCCACCACGCGCCCCACATCGGCTTGCCCCACAGCGAACCGGTGACAAGCGCGACGAAAGTGAACGTGGCGCCGAGTGGCGCGGCGGTCTTGGCGGCGACATCGGCCAACGGATGCCGCCAGACCAACGTACCCAGAGAGGCTACCGCCATGACGCCGTAGCCGAACATGGAAAGCCACGCGGCCGGCACGTGGATGAACATTATGCGCACCGTCTCGCCCTGCTGGTAGTCGGGCGGCGCAACGAAAAACGACAGGTACAGGCCAATGGCGAGCAAAATCCCCGTCGACGCCCACAGGAACGGCAGCAGCCGGCCGGAATAGCCGAGAAACCTGGTGGGATTGGCGAGATCGACGAGAGCCATGGCGGTGGTTGTAGGGGGCGGAGGGGGCTTGGGCAATGCGCGCGACAGCCGCGGCCGGCGTGATACAATCCGCCCTCGCCCGGCCCCAGACCGGCGACAGCCCCAACACGAAGGAACTGCCCATGCGTGCCGGTCTTCCCGCTTTCGCACTTCTCCTGCTGGCCACTGCCGTGGCGCATGCCGCGACCGACGACGAGATCCGGCAGAAACTCATCGGAAGCTGGGGCGACACCTCCGCCTGCGCGAAAGGCGCGCTGGTCTTCAACGCCGACGGCACCTTCGCAGCGAAAGAAGCGGACGGCTCAAGCCGGTTCGAAGGCACGTTCGAGATCAAGGACGGCAAGCTGAACGGCCTCGTCGACAAGGACGCCATGCCCGAAATGGGGATTGCCTTCGAGGAAGATACGCTGGTGATGTCCGGCCCGGACGCGCCCGACAAGCTCGTCCGCTGCCTCAAATCCTAGGCGGCGCCCTCACTCCAGCCCTGCCCTGAGCGCCGCGGCCCCGGCTACCGGCGCGACGACCGCGCTGACCAGGGTCAGCGCCGCGAGGATCAGCAGCGGCGGCAGGAACGGCGCGGGGCCGGCAAGCGCGGCATAGGCCGTGCTCACGCCGAAGATCAGCACTGGAATCGTGAACGGCAGCACGAGCACGGCGACCAGCAAACCGCCGCGGCCGAGCGCCGTCATCAGCGCCGCGCCGATGGCGCCGATCAGCGTGAGCGCGGGCGTGCCGACCAGCAGGGTCAGCGTCGTGATGCCGAGCGCCGCCGGCTCCATGCCGAGAAGCAGGCCGAGCACCGGCGCAATAATGACCAGCGGCAGGCCGGTCGCCACCCATGCGCCGGCGCATTTGGCCAGCACCATTAATTCCAGCGGCAGGCCCGACAGCGCCAGCAGGTCGAGGCTGCCGTCCTCGCGGTCGTCGCCGAATAGCCGGTCGAGGCCGAGCAGCGTCGCCAGCAGCGCGCCGATCCACAGCATCGCCGGCCCGATGCGGCCAAGCAGTTTGAGGTCGGGGCCCACTCCGAAGGGCACCACCGTCACCACCGCCAGAAAGAACACCAGCCCGACGAAAGCACCGCCGCCGCTGCGCAGCGACAGGCGCGCGGTCTGGCCGGCAACAGCGCTGAGCCCGCCGATCATGTCGCCTCCAGGGCAAGCGTGGCGGTCGGAGGGAGTGGCAGGTCGCGGTGGGTGGCGGCAATGACGATCCCGCCGCCGGCAAGATGGTCCGCGATCAGCTTGCCGAGACCCGCCTCCGCCGTCGCGTCGAGCGCTGTCGCCGGCTCGTCGAGCAGCCAGATCGGGCGCGGCGCCACCAGCATGCGCGCAAGCGACACCCGCCTGCGTTGTCCGGCGGAAAGCACGGCCACGTGCAGGTCGCCCAACGCTTCCAGTCCGACCGCCGCCAGCGACCGCTCGACCTCGCCCGCCCCCCAAAGCCGCCGCCAGAAATCGAGGTTCTGCCGCACCGTCAGCCCGGCTTTCAGCCCGTCGAGGTGACCAAGATAGTGGATCAGTTCGCCAAGGTCGGCCTGCTCCATCCCTCCCCGTTTCGGGGAGGGGGGGCCGTCCGAAGGACGGTGGGCGGGGTCGTTCACGAGCGACACCATCCCTGCCGCCGGCGTGAGCAGGCCCGCCACCAGCCGGAGCAAGGTCGATTTGCCCGCGCCGTTGCGGCCCGTGACGGCCAGAAGCTCGCCACCCGCAACCGAAAAGCCAAGTTCGGAGAACACCGTGCGCCCGCCGCGGATCGGCAGTGAGGCCGGTTCCGGTCAGGCGCATGGGCGGAAGCGCCCCGTCAGATCGGGGCGGGCGTGGTTCTTGCACGGTTTTACGGTTGCGAACCGTCGCAACCTGAGCCTGCACAAGCATTGATCGTCTGGCATCGGCATCCAAGATTTACTATAAGGCCCGCGACCAGCGCCGTCGCCTGCCGGAACCTTTCCGGGCAGGCTGCCAGCCCCTCCCACGCGCCGGCGGACGCCAACTTGACCGAGGAGTATTAGGACGTGGCAACGTCGCTCGACAGCTTCAAATCGCGGCGCACCCTGACCGTTGGGGGCACCACCTACGACTACTACAGCTTGCCCGAGGCCGAGAAGAACGGCCTTGCCGGCATCGGCAACCTCCCCTTCTCGCTGAAAGTCCTGCTGGAGAACCTGCTCCGCCATGAGGACGGCCGGACCGTCAGCGCCGACGACATCCGCGCGATGGCCGCATGGCTGAACACCCGCACCAGCGACCGCGAGATCGCCTTTCGGCCCGCGCGCGTTCTGATGCAGGATTTCACCGGCGTACCGGCGGTGGTCGATCTTGCGGCCATGCGCGACGCCATGGTGGCGCTCGGCGGCGACCCCGCCCGCATCAACCCGCTGGTCCCCGTCGATCTCGTCATCGACCACTCGGTGATGGTCGACGAGTACGGCAATGCCCGCGCCTTCGCGGCGAACGTCGAACGCGAATATGAGCGGAACGGCGAGCGCTATTCTTTCCTGCGCTGGGGCCAGTCGGCGTTCCACAATTTCCGCGTCGTGCCGCCCGGCACCGGCATCTGCCACCAGGTCAACCTGGAGTACCTCGCCCAGACCGTGTGGACCGGCAAGGACGCCGGCCGCAACGTCGCCTACCCCGACACGCTGGTAGGCACAAACTCGCACACCACCATGGTCAACGGCCTCGCCGTGCTGGGCTGGGGCGTCGGCGGCATCGAGGCCGAGGCCGCCATGCTTGGCCAGCCGATCTCCATGCTCATTCCCGAGGTCGTCGGCTTCCGCATGACCGGCCGCCTGCCGGAAGGCATCACAGCCACCGACCTCGTGCTGACCGTCACCGAGATGCTCCGCAAGAAGGGCGTCGTCGGCAAGTTCGTCGAGTTCTATGGCGACGGCCTCTCGCACCTATCGCTGGAAGACCAGGCGACCATCGCCAACATGGCGCCGGAATACGGCGCAACTTGCGGCTTCTTCCCGATCGACAAGGACACGCTCGCCTACCTCAAGGCGACCGGCCGCGATCCGGACCGCATCGCGCTGGTCGACGCCTATGCGCGCGCGCAAGGCATGTTCCGCACCGACGACACGCCGGACCCGGTGTTCTCGTCGACGCTCTCTCTCGACCTCGCCAGCGTCGTTCCGTCGATTGCCGGCCCGCGCCGTCCGCAGGACCGCGTCGCACTCGCCCACGCCGACACCGCCTTCGAGGCGGCCATGGCCTCTTTCCGCGACGTCAACGGTGCCGACCAGGCCTCCGACATGGATGAAGAGGGCGGCGGCTCGGTGCCGAAGCTGATCCGCACCGCAAAAGTCGAGAACAAGAACTACAGCCTGACCGACGGCGACGTGGTCATCGCCGCGATCACCTCCTGCACCAACACGTCCAACCCGAGCGTGCTGATCGCCGCCGGTCTGCTGGCGCGGAAGGCCCACGAGAAGGGCCTTTCCTCCAAGCCGTGGGTGAAGACGTCGCTGGCGCCGGGCTCGCAGGTGGTCACCGAATATCTCAAGAAGGCCGACCTCCAGAAGGATCTCGACGCGCTCGGCTTCAACCTCGTCGGCTACGGCTGCACGACCTGCATCGGCAACTCCGGCCCACTGGCCGAGGAAATCTCCGAGGCAATCGGCTCCAAGGATCTGGTCGTCGCCTCGGTGCTCTCCGGCAACCGCAATTTCGAAGGCCGTGTGAACCCGGATACCCGCGCGAACTATCTCGCCTCGCCGCCGCTGGTGGTCACCTATGCGTTGGCGGGCACCATGCGCACCAACGTCACCACCGAGCCGCTCGGCACCGGCAAGGACGGGGAACCGGTCTACCTCAGGGACATCTGGCCGACGACCAAGGAGGTCACGGACCTGATCCGCACCAGCATCAACGAGGACATGTTCCGCTCGCGCTATGGCGACGTGTTCAAGGGCGACGTCCACTGGCAGAAGATTTCCGTCACCGGCGGCCAGACCTATGCCTGGTCGGATTCCTCGACCTACGTGCAGAACCCGCCCTACTTCGAGGGCATGAAGATGGCCCCGGAGCCTATCCAGGACATCGTCGACGCGCGCATCCTCGGCCTCTTCCTCGACTCGATCACCACCGACCACATCTCGCCGGCCGGCTCGATCAAGCGCGACGGCCCCGCCGGCGAATACCTGATTTCCCATCAGGTGCGCCCGGTGGAGTTCAACTCTTACGGTTCGCGCCGCGGAAACCATCAGGTCATGATGCGCGGCACCTTCGCCAACATCCGCATCAAGAACCAGATGCTCGTGGGCGTTGAAGGCGGCGTCACCACGCACTATCCGTCCGGCGACCAGCTCTCCATCTACGACGCCGCCATGCGCTACCAGCAGGAGAAGGTGCCGCTGGTGATCTTTGCCGGCAAGGAATACGGCACCGGCTCGTCGCGCGACTGGGCGGCGAAGGGCACGCGCCTGCTCGGCGTGCGCGCGGTCATCGCCGAGAGCTTCGAGCGCATTCACCGCTCGAACCTCGTCGGCATGGGCATTCTGCCCCTGGTCTTCGCGGAAGGCACGTCGTGGAAAACGCTCGGCATCAAGGGCGACGAGAAGGTCACCATCCGCGGCCTCGCCGAAGGGTTGCAGCCGCGCCAGATGCTGACCGCCAACATCGTCTTCGCCGACGGCCGCACCACCAGCGTGCCACTGACCTGCCGCATCGATACGCTCGACGAGCTCGAATACTTCCGCAATGGCGGCATCCTGCACTACGTGCTGCGCCAGCTCGCCGCGTAAATGTTAACGACGGGCGCGGCCGTTGTTCGCGCCCGTGTCACCCGAACGTTACTCGTACTTGACCGACCCTCGCCATAGGTTGAGTTTGGGCGGCTTTGATTACGGAAGCCGTTCCGTCGGAACGGTTCGAGACAGTGAAGATGAACAAGTTCATACCCGCGATTGTTGTGAGTGGCCTGGTGGCCAGCAGCCTGCTTGCCGCCGTTCCTGCGCGCGCGGAGATCAAGTCGGTGGTGGAACTGTTCACGAGCCAGGGCTGCTCGTCGTGCCCGCCGGCCGACAAGCTGCTGGCCGAGTACGCCGACAAACCGGACGTGCTGGCGCTGTCATTCAACGTTGACTACTGGGACTACCTTGGCTGGAAGGACACGCTGGCGAGCCCGGATTACACCGAGCGCCAGCGCAACTATGCCGAGGCGCGCGGCGACGGACAGGTCTACACGCCACAAGTGGTAGTCGACGGCCGCGACCACATGGTCGGCAGCAGCCAGTCCAAGATCGAGGCGGCGCTGACACGCTATTCCGACGGTCTGCCCATCCCGCTGAGCCTGACGTCCACCGAAGACGCTATCACCGTGAACATCGGCAAGGCGGCTGACGGTGGGATGCCGCACGCCACGCTGTGGCTCGTGATGTACGATCGCGAGGTGACGGTGCCGATCGACCGCGGCGAGAACACCGGCAAGACGATTACCTATAACAACGTTGTGCGGAAGCTCCGCCCGATCGCGATGTGGAAGGGCGACGGCATGTCGGTCGACCTGCCGAAGAGCGAGTTCAAGCACGCTGACGTGAACCGCTGCGCGGTGCTTCTTCAGACCGAGACGAAGGACGGGTTGCCCGGCCCGATCCTCGGCGCGGCAACCATCGAGATGACCGGCAGCTAGCCGAGGCTCTTCTCGATCAGCCGCGCGATCCGCGCGGCGTGATCGGCCGGATCGTCCGGCGTTTCTCCGTCCAGGATTTTCGCTTCGCCGTAGAGGATGACGGCGGCATCGTCGAGGATGCCGCCCTCGCCCGCCGTCGCCACCTTGGCCGATAGCGCCTTGATCAGGCCGTGCGTCGGGTTGAGTTCGAGTACGGGCGCGGCCCGCATCTTCAATTCGCCAGCCCGCGACAGGATCTTCTCGAGTTGCCGGTCGTGCGCGGTTTCGGAGGCCACCAGACATACGGCGCTGGAGGCCAGGCGCTTTGACACCTTCACCGCGCTGACTTTCTCGCCGAGCACTTGCTGGAAGCGGGCGGCCAGTGTCGCGACAGCGCTTTCCGGCGCCGCATCTTCTTCCGCCACGCCTTCGGCCAGCGGGATATTGTCGAGATCGGCGCCGCCTTGCGTCACCGAGTGGAAGGGCTTGCCCTCGTAGCCGAGGGCCGTGCGCACCCAGAACGCATCCACCGGATCGGAAAGCATCAGCACTTCGATGCCGCGCTTGGCGAAGCCTTCCAGTTGCGGGCTCGCCAGGATCGCCGCCTCGCTCTCGCCCAACGCATAGTAGATCGCCGTCTGGTTCGTCTTCAGCCCGGCAACTATGTCGGCGAGGCTCCGCCATTCCTTGCCGCCGGTCGTCGTCTTGAAGCGGGCAATCTTGTAGAGCGCATCACGGCGTTCGGCATCCTCGTAGAGACCTTCCTTAAGCACGGCGCCGAAGGCATCCCAGACCTTCTCGTAGGTTTCCTTGTCATCGCTCGCGAGCTTGTCGAGCTCGGTCAGCACGCGCGACGTCACTGCCTTGCCGATTGCCGCCAGCACCGGATTGGCCTGCAGCATCTCGCGCGACAGGTTGAGCGGCAGGTCTTCCGAATCGATCACGCCGCGCACGAAGCGCAGCCATGCCGGAAGAATGTCGGCGTCGTCGGTGATGAACACGCGCCGGACGTAGAGCTTGACGCGGCCTTTGCGCTCCGGACTGAACAGATCGAATGGCTTCATCGAAGGCACGAAGAGGAGCACGGAGTATTCGTTTCGCCCCTCGGCGCGGTAGTGGATGGTAACCGCGGGCTCGTCGAACTGGCCGCTGACGTGGCCGTAGAACTCGGCGTATTCCTCCTTCGTCACCGACGCCTTTGGCTTCCGCCAGACCGCGCTGCCATCGGCCAGCGTCTTCTCCGCCTGCCCGTCGCCAACCTTCAGCGCGATCGGCACCGGCACATGCGCGGAATAGGCCGCAACGACGCGCTCGATCGTGGCCTGCTCGGCGTATTCCTTGGAGTCTTCGTTGAGCTTCAGGACGACGCGCGTACCGCGCTCCGGCGCCTGGTCCAGCGCCGCTGGCTCGATGCTGTAGCTGCCCTTGCCATCCGACCGCCAGCGCCAGGCCTCCTCAGCACCGGCGTGGCGCGACACCACGTCGACCTCGCTCGCCACCATGAAAGCCGAGTAGAAGCCGACGCCGAACTGACCGATCAGGCCGCTCTTGTCCGAATTCTCCGGGAGGCTCTCCAGAAAAGCGCGCGTGCCGGAGCGGGCGATCGTACCGAGATTGGCGATCATCTCGTCCCGGCTCATGCCGATGCCGTTGTCCTCGATGGTCAGCGTGCCGGCCGTCTTGTCGGCGGACAGCACGATGCGGAAGGGTGATTCGCCCGCAGCAAGCTCGGGCTGCGACAGGCTCAGCGTGCGCAGCCGCTCGCAGGCGTCGGCGGCATTCGAGATCAATTCGCGCAGGAAGACGTCGCGGTTGGAATAGACCGAATGCACCATGAGGTGCAGCAGACGGGAGACTTCCGCCTCAAAGGGGCGGGTGGTGGTTCCTTCGGCGGGTGCGGGTTCGCTCTCGGCCATGGCGATTCCTTAATGAAACCGTGGAATTCGGCCGAGATATCGCCGCTGGCCGCGCATCTTTCAAGCCTGCCGGCGCGGTTCCAGAAAAGCAAATGGCCGGCACGAAGCCGGCCAAATGTTGCCCAGGTAACTGAACGCCAGAACAGAGGTCCGGCCCGACTAAGTACCTCGGGGGGCTGGGGGGCTGAGAAACTACCGGGGTCCCCGCCGAACCGGACCATCTGAGGCAACGATCGGAGGATCACCCCCCAACATGGTCCGGCGTGGGCGGAAAAACGGCAAAATCGTGAAATTGCTGAACATGCAAACCACCAGCATTTTATCCCGTGGCGCACTTAGCCGCAGAACTCCGGTAAACTTGCCTTGGCTGCGAAACGGCGCAATCATGAACGTCCGATGACGCGGGAGGAACGATGAGCGAGTCGGAAGAAAAAGAGCCGTCCGGCGGCCGGGCGAACCTGATCGCCCTCGCCGCCCCGAAATCGGTCCCTTCAGCCTCCGGGCCGACCTGTTTCAACCGTCAGGAACTCAACCAGATTCTGAATGTGTACGGTCGCAAGGTCGCCGACGGCGAGTGGCGCGATTATGCGATCGATTTGCAGAAAGAACAGGCCGTCTTCTCGATCTTCCGGCGCACTTCGGAGATGCCGCTCTACCGTATCGTCAAGCAGCCGCGGCTCGCCCGCCGGCCAGGGTGCCTGGTCCCTCGTGACGGCCACCGGCCTTATTCTCAAGCGCGGCCACGACCTCGCCAACGTGCTCAAGGTGATCGACCGGCGGCTGAAGATCGTCGCCTGACGGCTGGATCTGCGCCTAGCCCTTTGGTGGCGTGTCCGCGCCCGCGCCGAGCGCGCGCTGCATGATCACCGTATCCAGCCAGCGCCCGTGCTTGAAGCCGACGTCTCTGAGCGTGCCGGTCATTTCGAAGCCCGCCGCCTTGTGCAGGCGGATCGAGGCGACGTTGGCGGTATCGCCGATCACCGCCACCATTTGCCGGAAACCCCTGTCGGTGCTCTCCTCGATCAGCCGCCCGAGCAGCGCGCCGCCGATGCCCTGCCCGCGCGCCGCCGCCGCCAGGTAGACCGAGTCTTCGAGCGTGTTGCGATAGGCCGGTCGATCCCGATACGGCCCGGCATAGCCGTAGCCCAGGATCGCGCCAGCCAGTTCGGCAACCACATATGGGAAACCGCCGGCCGCCAGCCGGTCGAAACGGCGGCCCATCTCGACCTCGTCCGGCGGGATCACCTCGAAACTCGCCGTACCGACCGCGACGGCCTCGGCGTAGATCGCGGTGATTGTCGGTATATCAGCCGTCGTGGCGGGCCGGATGATGTGCTCGCTCATGCATGCCCCTGTAAAAGAAAGGGCGCGGCCATGCCGCGCCCTGAGGTCGTTTCGCTGATCGTGCGCCCTGCTAGTTGCGGCCCTGGCCGAACAGGCGGAGCATCATCAGGAAGAGGTTGATGAAATCAAGGTAGAGGCTGAGCGCGCCCATGATCGCCTTGCGGCCGGCCACCGTGCCGTCATCGCCAACGTAATACATCTCCTTGATCTTCTGCGTGTCGTAGGCGGTGAGGCCGGTGAACACGAGCACGCCGATGATCGAGATCGCGAAGCCGAGAGCCGACGACGCGAGGAAGATATTGACGAGCGAGGCAATGATGATGCCGATCAGGCCCATGAACAGGAAGGAGCCCATGCCGGTCAGGTCACGCTTCGTGGTGTACCCCCACAGGCTCATCGCGCCAAAGGTTGCGGCCGTGATGAAGAATACCTGCGTGATGCTGGCGGCGGTGTAGACGGCGAATATCGACGCCAGAGATACGCCGAGCAGGGCCGCATAGCCCCAGAACGTCGCCTGCGCGGCGCCCACGCTCATCTTGCCGATACGGAAGCTGAGGAAGAAAACCATCGCCAGCGGCGCCAGGATAATGACCCACATCAGCGGCGAGCCGAACAACGCCTGGCCGAACGAGGTCATCTGCAACTGCCCGCCGACTTCGGTGAAGGAAAGCGAGTAGGTGCCGAACGCAGTCAGCCCGGTCAGCACCAGGCCGATCGTCATGTAGTTGTAGACGCGGATCATGTGGGCCCGGAGGCCCGCGTCGATCGCGCTGTCAGCGCCGCGCGCTACCGTAGCGCCGTAACCGGGCTGATTCTCGTAATTCGCCATCGAAAGGTCCCTTCTTTCGTTCAATCGGCGCGGCCGGACGGGCCATGACGCACGTGCTGCACAATATGGGCTGGGGGTAATCTGTAAACAAGTACCATGACAACAGCTTAATCCCCCGTGAAGTCTGGCAAAACGTACATTTCCCCCCTTTACAGGATGGGCGCGAAGCAGCGAGTCTGGCACGAGAAACAACGACCGGGAGACCGCCATGCCGCGCCTCTTCACCGGGATCGAAATCCCCACCGGTATCGCCGAGCGGCTGTCGTTTCTGCGCGGTGGCCTGCCTGGGGCGCGCTGGATCAGCGCCGAGAACTACCATCTGACGCTGCGCTTCGTGGGCGACGTCGACATGATCGCCGCCGAGGCGGTCGCCGAAACCATGTACCACGTGCGCCGCATGGCCTTCTCCCTGCGGATCACCGGGCTGGGCGCTCTCGGTACGCGCAAGCCGCACGCCATCGTCGCGCGCATCGAACCGTCCCCGCAACTCACCGAGCTTCAGGCCGAGCACGAGCGCCTGATGCAGCGGCTGGGACTGCCGCCGGACGGGCGCAAATACACGCCGCACATCACACTGGCGCGTCTGCGCAATGCCAGCACGCGCGATATCGCCGACTACCTGACGCTGCGCGGTGGCTTCAGCTATGGCTCCTTGCCGGTTGAGCGTTTCGTGCTGTTCTCATCGCGCGACTCCGTCGGCGGCGGACCGTACGTCGTCGAGGAGGCCTATCCCCTGACGCCGCAGGCCATGTCACGCGCGGTCTGACCGGCGATGCTTGCGCCGGACGCCGGAACGCACCATCTTCCGCCACTGGGGCCGCGAGGGCGCGGAGGAGAAGCATGAGCAAGGTACTGGACGGCGAGATTCTGGGTCCCGAGGCCGAGAAAGCCCGTACGGAACGCGTGCGCAGCAAGTTCTGGACGACGCTGCGCCGGGCGGCTCGCGCCATTCCCTTCTCCGAGGATGTCGTCGCCGCGTTCTATTGTGCGCTCGATCCGGCCACGCCGCATCGCGTCCGTGCCGTGCTCCTCGGAGCCCTCGCCTATTTCGTTCTCCCATTCGATGCCGTGCCGGACCTTATTGTCGGCCTGGGCTTCACAGACGACGTCACCGTGCTGGCGGCGGCGATCGCCACTGTCGGCGCGCACATCAAGTCGTCACACCGCGAGGCCGCCCGGAAGGCCTTGGACGAGAACGGCATCTAGCGGTTTTGCGCTGCCAGATCACATTCTTGTCCCATTCTGTCGCTTTACGTGAAGGCGGGCTGAAGCAGGGGAAAGCCGCGATTGCGGATTGCAACTGCCCGGTTCACGAAATAGTAACTCCGGTGGGCGAAGTTTAATAAATGTTTATCGAGGCGAGGTACCGGTTGTCTGGGCGGCTGGCTGGGAACTCGTAAGAGGATGATGAAGTCACGCTTTCTGATATTCGCCAGCGCACTTATTGCCACCGCCGGTTGGGCTCATGCCCAGGCGCCGAGTACCATTGGAACGTTCAGCGCCTGGAACGCGTACGTATCTAACGATTCGGACGGCAAGACCTGCTTCGCCGCATCCCAGCCGCAGAACTCGAAGTACTCATCCACCGTTTCGCGCCGCGGCGATACGTTCTTCATGGTGACCACAATCCCCGCGAAGAGCATCCGCAACGAAGCCAGCACGATCATCGGTTTCCCGTTCAAGGCGAACAGCGACGTGACCGTCGATGTCGACGGAAACAAGTTCAAGATGTTCTTCAACGAGGCGACCGCCGAGACGTCGTGGGCCATGCCGGACCAGGAGGCGGCTTTGATCGAGGCGATGAAGGCTGGCACGCGGATGACCATCTCGAGCGTGTCGAGCCGCGGCACCGAGGTCGTCGACACCTACTCGCTGTCCGGCATCACGGCGGCATTGAACGCCGTCACCAAGGAATGTCAGTAGCAGTCGCCTTCAGACTTCCTGGATTTCGTCTTCCATCGCCGCGATAGCAGCTTCCAGTTCCAGCGTACGGCGCGCGACGCGCTCGTGTAGCCGCTCGACCATGCGCCCGCCGACGGTGATGACCCCTTTGCCGGAGTTTTCCGGCGCAGCGAACGCCTCGATCACCTTCCGCGCCCAGTTCACGTCCTCCCTTGACGGTCCGAATGCATCGTTCGCCACGGGCACCTGGCTCGGATGGATCAGCGTCTTGCCATCGAACCCCAGTTCCCGGCCCTGATGACACTCGGCGCGAAGCGCTTCGTTCTCGTCGAGCATATTGAAGGTGCCGTCGAGCACGGCGAGGCCGTGGGCGCGGGCCGCGGCAAGCACATTGGCCAGATGGGGCAGCAGAGCGGCACGGCCGGGCCGGATTTGCGCGCCAAGTTCCGCCGCCAGATCGTTGGTGCCGATGACGTAGCAGGTGACGGGCGGCGCCGGCATTGCGGCGATCGACGCCATCGCGGCGGCGTTGAGCACCGCGGCCGGCGTCTCGATCATGGCCCAGAGTTCCAGGCTCTTCGGAGCGCTGGCAGCGGCCATCGCTGTGCGCGTGCGGCGAATGTCGTCCGTCCGCGAGATCTTCGGCACGAGGATAGCGTCCGGGCGGGCGGCCGCCATCGCCGCGACATCGCGCGCGATCCATGGCGTGTCGAGCCCGTTGATGCGCACGACAATTTCGCGGCGGCCGGTCGTCAGCTCGGCGACGGTAGCCGCAACCGCCTCCCGCGCCTGCTCCTTGCGGTCAGGCGAAACGGAATCCTCAAGGTCGAGGATGAGGACATCGGCGGCGATGCCCTTGCCTTTTTCCAGCGCCCGCTCGTTCGAGCCCGGAATGAAGAGCGCGCTCCGCCGCGGGCGCATGCTTGCCGGCATATTCAGAAATCCTCCAGCCGGACCCGACACTAATCCTCTCGCGGGCGTAGCTCCACTGCCTTGGTGGGGAGCCCTCCGCCTATTCCCGGGGCTGCTTGAAAACCCCGAAGCGGAAGCCCGCATAGGACGCACAGGCTGCGATCGCCGTGCTCACTACCAGCGCGAGAATCGGGAGTGTCGCCGGCCAGGCCAGCAGGATCAATGCGTAGATCGCATAATTCAGGGCGTTGGCGCTGCCCGAGACTGTGGCAAAGCGCAGGAACTCGCGTGCGCTTGGCGGCGCCATGACGTTGAAGGTCACGCGGCGGTGCATCAGCCATGCGAAGATCATGGCCACCGCGATGCCGACTAGCCGCGCGGTAAAGGGATCGAGCCCGGCAAGGTGGATAAGGCCGGTGGTGATACCGGCATCGACGACAAAAGCGCTGCCGCCGGTGAAGAGAAAGCCGCCCCAATGGCGGAACGACCGATAGTCGACGCCGCCGGTGTCCTCCATCAGCCGGCTTCCGCATGCCAGGGAAAGCCGGCCGTGTCACGGCTCGTCACATGCCAGATGATGTCGGGAAGCCCATTGCGCGTCGAAAGATGTGCGTACTCTTCGGGACGCCTGCGGGAGATCGAGTCGCGGTCGCCGAACTCATCATCGGGCAGTCCCGGATGGCACATGATCATCGGTCGCGGGCCGGGATCGACGAGGAACCGGTCAAACTCATCGGCGTACCGTATCGGGCCGAAGGTCGAGTAGCCGGAAAAACCCTGATTGGTGGCGAAGCCGCTCGCCAGCGCGCGCCGTCGGAAGCCGAATGCGAGCGCGGATGCGGTCAGCGCCTTGGCCGAGGCGACACGGCGGCGAATAATGGCCCTCGGCCGGTCGGCGCTGTCGCGGATCAGCGGCCCGCCGCCTGGAAAGCGCCGCTGGAGCACGGTGAAGAGCGCATCGCGGATGCCGGGCAGCACATGGGCGTGGTGATGGCCATCAACAAAATCCGGCGCCACCTTCGCCACCGCCTCGAAGCGGTCGACCTGCCGTTCTATTTCGCCAGCCACCTCGTCGCGGTCGATGGCCCGGCTGACGGCGCGATCGACAAGCTTGTTCGCCGCCGGAAACTCCCCGTTCGGGGCCAGCTTCGGCATCGGTCCGAGCGGCGAACCGAAAGTCAGGTTGAGGTGCAGGCCCAGCGCGAAGCGATCGCGCAATGCCACGGCTCGTTCCGCCTGTGTCGGCCAGTGGGGCATGTTGACCATGGCGCAGGTCGCAGACAGGCGGCCGGCCTCGGCCAGCGCGATGATGCCGTCCGAAATTCCGCGCGTCATGGCGAAGTCGTCGGCGCACAGAATGAACGGCGCGTGCTCGGTCACGCAGAACGCTCCTTCGCCACGGGCTGCCGCCGCTCGCTATCGACGCCGATCTCCTCGGCAACGACGTAAAGCGGACGGGCCTTTACCTCCTCGTAGATGCGCGCGAGGTACTCGCCGATGATGCCGAGCGAGACGAGCTGCACGCCCGCAAAGAACATGATCGACACGATCAACGACGGGAAGCCCGGCACGTCGGCATCGAAGAGGAGCGTGCGAATGAGGAAGTAGACGCCATAGCCGATGGCCGCGATCGACACCACCGCGCCGAGATAGGACCACACCTTCAGCGGCAGGCTGGAAAACGAGACGATGCCGTCGAGCGCGAAGCTGGCGAGCTTCATGAAGCTCCACCGCGAGGTGCCGATGAAACGGTCGGGTGAATCGAACGGCACCACCACCGACGGGAATCCGATCCAGGCGTAGAGGCCCTTGGTGAAGCGCGTGCGCTCGCCGAGCAGGTTGATCGCGTCTACCGCCTGCCTGTCCATCAGCAGGAAATCGACGACGCCGAGCGGCAGCCGTGTCTGGGCAATGCGCCGGAAGACTGCGTGGAAGAGCTTCGAATAAGCGCGCCGCGGCCAGCTGTCGGAGTCGCGGCTCTTGCGCTGTCCGAAGACTACCTTGGCGCCACCGCGCCACTTCTCGACAAACGCCGGGATGACATCCGGCGGGTGCTGAAGGTCGCTGTCCATGACCACGACCGCATCGCCCGGCGCATGGCGCAGGCCGGCGGCGATTGCGATCTCCTTGCCGAAATTTCGGCTGAAGGAAATCGCATTGAAGCGCGGCTCGGCCGCGTGCATGGCGCGGATCTTTACGAGCGTGCCGTCTGTCGAGCCGTCGTCGACGAACAGCACCGACCATTCGAAATCCCGGCCATCAAGCACCCGGTGGAGTTCGGCCGACAGCGCGTCCAGGCCCTGCTCCTCGTTGAGGACCGGGATGACCAGCGAGATATGCGGAAGGGCGCGGACCATGTCGGCTCCAGCCATAGCGCGGTTCATCCCGTTCCCCAACTCAACCCTGGCCGCCGGCGGCCGGCGCCGGGCAATCCTGCGGCGCGATAAAGGCATACGAATAGCCGACCGAGCCGCCGGTCAAAGTGCGCAGAAGCAGGAGGCCAAACGACTTCGGCTCCGTGTAGGCCACGCCTGGCAGGGCGGCGGCGACCGTATCGGCTGGAAAGGTCTCGCCGCTGAAGGCGAGGATTGCGCCCTCCTTCTTCAGCAGTTCGGGATCGAACCAGCGCACCACGCCGATGTCGTCGATCGGCAGCCCGTACGGCTTCCGGTCGCCGGTGATCGACATGCCGTCGGCCGTCCGCCTGTCGCCGATGTAGTACGCCGGGCCGCACGCATACGAGTGGTTCCATTCGGCGCGCATGATAGCCCGCGCGTCGCTCAATGGCTCCTGCATGTTGCTGTGCGCTGTAAACCACGTGTAGGCCATGACTGCCGCCACGAAGACCACCGCCGCGACCGACGCCGCCGTGAACTTCACCCGCCGCTCCACCACGTACCAGCGCTGCCGGTCGAGATCGACCAGCGGCGCGACTGCCAGGATGAGCAGCACGAACAGCGGCGCATCGAAGCGTGGCAGGTACGAAACGCCAGCGCCAAAAATCAGCACCAGCACGAAACCGCACGCGCCGAGAAACGTCCAGCGCAGGAAGCGTATCGCCGGCGCGCTGGCAATCATCGGCCGCGTCAGGAGAAAGTCGCGGCGTATGAGTCCCAGCACCACCATGATCCAGCCCGGCGCCAGAAAGATCAGCGGCCCTTCGATGAAGCCAAGCAGGCTACCGAAGCGTGCGCCGAGGCCCGCGGCCCGGCCCACCCGAATCTCGGCATTGGTGAGCGCCGCCGGATCGGCGCTGAGCGCGATGAAATGCGGCGTGCAAAGCAGCACGGTGATCAGACACGCGATGTAAAAGCGCGGATTGCGCCACTGCACCCGGTATTGCGGGACGACGACGCTGGCGACGCCGAGCCCCACGATCAGGATCGCGGCGGAGTATTTCGCATACACCGCCGCTGCCATCCAGACAGCGAAGGCAAACCAATGGAGCCAACGGCGTGTGTCGGTGGCGCGCAGCAGATGGTAGGCCACCGCCGCCCAGATCGGGATCTGGATGATGTCGGCGTTGAGCGCGTAGGACAGCGGCGCCGCCATGAAATAGATCGACGTCGCCAGCAGGAACGCGAACAGCATGGCGCGGGCGCGATCCATCACCAGCGCGAGCGTCAGGAACAGGTAGACGACTCCAATCGCGTTGAGTGCCTGGCCGACGAGGATGGCGCTCAATGCGCTCGGCGGGAAGACCAGCCCGGTTAGGCCGGTCAGCCAGACCTGTAGCGGCGGGTGTTCGGGCGTCGCCAGGGAAAACCAGCGGCCGCGCGCGAAATTTTCGCTGATGTCGCCCATCGCCGTCGGAAAGGTGGTGATGGCGAGCGCCGCCGGCACCAGCATCGCCGCTATCGCGATGAGGATGTACGAGGTCTGTCGTTTCACAAGGCCGGCCTGCGAATCTCTCGAGCGCAGCAGGACGCGGCGCGTTTGTCGGCCGGATCGTGCAGCCAAACGCGCCCGCGTCAAGCCGCGTCTGGTCGCGGGCGTCCCGCCTGATCACGAAACTGCAGCGATCGGGCTCGGCCAAGGCGGCTTGTGAGGACCCTAACAACCCCTCGCCAGGACTGCGTCTATCTTCCAGTCATCGAACGACGGGCAAGCGCCCGGACCGAAGAGGAGAGAGACCAGAAATTCAAGGACGGCTACGGCTACGAACTCGTCGCCCAGACGAACAGGGTTACGTCCTCCCTCCCCGCAACCCCTTGTAGCCGCAAGCCCGCCGCCGCCGGTTGCCCCCCGGCGGCGGCTTTCTTTTTGCCGCTTGACAGCGCCTCCGGCGATGCATAGTCATACGTTTATATAAACGGATGATTATTCAATGACGCCCACCCAACTCGACGCCACGTTCAGCGCGCTCGCCGACCCGACCCGGCGGGCAATCCTCGCCCGGCTGATCGATGGCGAGGCAACCGTCATGGACCTGGTGAAGCCCTTCGCCATGAGCCAGCCGGCGATCTCCAATCATCTCAAGGTCCTGGAACGCGCCGGGCTCATCTCGCGCGGCCGAGACGCCCAGCGCCGGCCGTGCCGGCTCGAGGCGGAACCGCTGGCCGAGGCGACAGGCTGGCTCGAGAAGTACCGCGAACACTGGGAACGGAACTACCAACGCCTCGACGCCTTGCTCGACGAACTCAAAGCGGACGGCGATAAAACCGGAAATCAGGGAGAGGGACACACCTCATGACACCGCTCACGACATGCCTCTGGTTCGACGGCAAGGCGGAAGAAGCCGCGCGCTTCTACGTCTCGCTCTTCGAGAATTCGGCGATCGGCGAGATCACGCGCTTCGGCAAGGAGGGCCAGGAGATTCACGGCCAGCCGGAAGGCGCGGTCATGACCGTGGGCTTCCGCATCCGCGGGCAGGACTTCGTCGGGCTGAACGGCGGTCCGCTGTTCAAGTTCAGCGAGGCGATCTCCTTCCAGATCTTCTGCGATACGCAGGCCGAGGTGGACCGCTTCTGGACAAAGCTTGGCGAGGAGGGCGGCGAGCCCGGCTCCTGCGGCTGGATCAAGGATCGATTCGGCGTCTCGTGGCAGGTGATTCCCAACCGGTTCTTCGAGCTCATCAAGGACAAGGATCGGGCGAAGGTCGGACGTGTCATGGAGGCGATGCTCAAGATGGGCAAGCTCGAGATTGCCGGCCTCGAACGCGCCGCCACCGGCTGAGGAGGACAGAATGCCTGCTCCGCTCGCCGTATCGACGCCGAACGATTTCGAAGTCGTCGTGACCCGCACTTTCGATGCGCCACGCAAGCTCGTCTTCGATTGCCACACGAAGCCTGAACTGGTCAGGCGTTGGCTGCTCGGCCCGCCCGGCTGGTCGCTCCCGGTCTGTGAGATCGACCTCAGGGTCGGCGGCCGCTTCCGCTATGTCTGGCGGAGTGATGCGGGCGGCAGCGAATTCAGCATGACCGGGACCTATCGCGAGATCGTCGCGCCCGAGCGCACCATCCATACGGAGGCCTTCGAGGGTACGGACATGGGCGAGGCACTCGTCACCACCGTCTTCGCCGAGACAGGCGATCGGACGATGATGACCATGACGATCAGCTATCCGTCGCGCGAGGTCCGCGATGCGGCGATCGCCACCGGCATGACCGAGGGCATGGAGATGAGCTACGCCCGTCTCGAACGGATGTTCGGAGAGTTCGCGGCCTGATGCCGTCGGCGTTGGCCTGCTACGACAGAGCTGAATAACCGGCTTCAGCGAACACATATGTCAGGATGAATGGCCGACTGTGACCGACCGGCACAGTCGGGAGCGTCTCAGTCCGCCCCCGGAAAGGCCTCGAATACCGCCAGAACGATGCCGGCGGAATTCTGGAGTTCCAGCTGGTCTCCGTTCACCTGCCAGCGCGCCACCTGCGGCAGCGTGTCGAGGATCGCCTGCTCCTGGTCGTAGAGCTTCTCGCAATACATGCGGGTGGTGAAAAACCGGCCGAAGCTCAGCGAGGCGCCGTCGAGCTGGTAGCCGGAGCCAAAGTTGTTGCAGCCGGTGCTGCCTTCGATGCTGCCATCGGCGGTGAGCACGATGTGTGGCTCGCGCCGGCTGGCATCGGCGGCCAGGCCTTCGATGGAAACGAGCTTCCAGTGGGTGCCGAGCAGGCTTGCGTCGGCAGCGCTGGCCGAGACCGCGCTCATCCCGGCGACAAGGCCAATAAGAGCGGCAGATTTCATCAGGATACGGACAGCAGATTTGGTCGGCATTGCGGGTGACCCTCCGATTGCCTCAGGACACCCCTCCCGCGCGGATGAAAGCACGGCAATTGCGGCAAGATGCGGGCCGACGCCCGCATCGTCTCAGGCCGCCTTGCGCTTCGGCTGGATCAGCTTGCGGTTGACCAGCACTTCCGCGATCTGCACCGCGTTCAGCGCGGCACCCTTGCGCAAGTTGTCCGCCACCACCCACAGCATGAGGCCGTTGTCGACCGTCGGGTCCTCGCGGATGCGGCTGATATAGGTCGCGTCCTCGCCGGCGGCTTCGTGCGGCGTGACGTATCCGCCCGGCTCGCGCTTGTCGACGACCAGGCAGCCCGGCGCCTCGCGCAGGATCTCGCGCGCCTCGTCGGCGGTGATCTCGTTCTCGAACTCGATCGCCACCGCCTCGGAATGGCCGATGAACACCGGCACGCGAACGCAGGTCGCCACCAGCTTGATCTTCGGATCGAGAATCTTCTTGGTCTCGGCCACCATCTTCCACTCTTCCTTGGTGAAGCCGTCGTCCAGGAAGACGTCGATCTGCGGGATGACGTTGAAGGCGATGCGCTTCGGGAACTTGCTCGCCTCGACCGGATCGGAGACGAAGACGGCGCGCGTCTGAGTGAACAACTCGTCCATCGCGTCCTTGCCCGCGCCGGAGACCGACTGATAGGTGGCGACCACGACCCGCTTGATCTTCGCGCGGTCGTGGAGCGGCTTCAGCGCCACGACGAGTTGCGCGGTCGAGCAGTTCGGGTTGGCGATGATGTTCTTCTTGGTGAAGCCGGTAATCGCATCGGCGTTCACCTCGGGCACGATCAGCGGCACGTCCGCGTCGTAGCGCCAGGCCGAGGAATTATCGATGACGACACAGCCCTGCTTGCCTATCTTCGGCGACCACTCCTTCGACACCGCACCGCCGGCGGACATCAGGCAAATGTCGGTATCGGAAAAATCGTAGCCGTCGAGCGTCTTCACCTTCAGCGTCGAGTCGCCGAAGGAAACCTCGCTGCCCTGGCTGCGGCGCGAGGCGAGCGCCACCACTTCGTCGGCCGGAAAGCCGCGCTCGCTGAGTACGTTCAGCATTTCCCGACCGACATTGCCGGTGGCACCGGCAACAGCAACCTTGTAGCCCATGGTTCGAACTCCTGTTCCCCTCCGCTTAACGCCGCCGGACGACCGTTGGCGGCGCCGGGCTGTCTCACCCTCCAGCCCCGGCCGGGGAGAGGGTTGCGACCAGAGCGGAGTTCAGGCGGTTTTGGCAGTTTTGGTTGAAGGCGATTTGGGCGTAGATTCCCGTCCGCCGGCGAGAGACGCCGTTACAAGCGGGGACGCGGGAATTGGCAGGCGCGTGATCATCTGATCGCCCATCGCAAAATCGCGCTCCTTCTACGCGAACGGTCCATGAAGTCAACGTTTCGGCGCGAAGCGGTCCTTGCTGTCGCAGCCATCTTCTTCCTTGATGGCGCGGCGGCCGGCGCGGGAAAACGGCTGACCGAACCGGAGATCGTCGCCGCCTTCACCGACATCACCCTGGACGGCGTCTACTACGACGGCTCGTATTTCACGGAGACCTATCACGAGGACGGTTCCATCCGTTACTGGGATGCGAGGGCCGCCGACAGCGGCGAATGGAGCGTGCAGGACGACCAGTTCTGCACATTCTACGCAGGCCAGCAGGGCGCCTGCTTCTTCGTCCAGCGCGACGGCGATAACTGCTTCACCTTCTTCGAGAAGGACGCCGACACCGGCGAGCTTGCCGCCGACTGGACGTCCCGCGGCTGGAACCGGGAGCGTCCCCCCACCTGCCCCGAAGCCCCGGAAGTCGGCCTCTAGACCGGCTGGGCGGCCAGAATTGACCCCGGATCAATCCATGGGCTATATTGCGAATAATTCTCATTATCAGAGTGTGAATCGGACGGATGCGTAGTGAACCCCTGAGCGAGCTTGGATCGGCCCTTTCCGCGGGCTGGCGACAGGCACAGGGGAACCCGTCGCTGGCCGAGGTCTACCGCACCGTCAAAGTCGCGCCCGGCGCCCCCGGGTGGCGCAAGGCGCTCGCCTTCCTGGGCCCGGGCTACCTCGTTGCCGTCGGCTACATGGACCCCGGCAACTGGGCGACCTCGCTGGCCGGCGGGTCGCGCTTCGGCTACGCGCTGCTCTTCGTCGCCCTGCTCTCCAACGTCATGGCGATCGTGCTCCAGGCGCTCTGCGCCCGCCTGGCGGTCGCAACCGGCCGCGATCTCGCCCAGGCCTGCCGCGATGCGTTCCCCAAGTGGATCGCCTACCCGCTTTGGCTCATGGCGGAGATTGCCATCGTGGCCACCGACCTTGCCGAAGTGATCGGCACGGCGATTGGCCTCCAGCTTCTCTTCGGCATTCCGCTGTCTCTCGGCGTGGTTATCACCGCCGTCGACGTGTTCCTGATCCTCTATTTGCAGACCAAGGGTTTCCGCTGGATCGAGGCCTTCGTCGTCACGCTTCTCGGTGTTACGGCGGCCTGTTTCCTGATCCAGATCGTGCTCGCCGATCCGCAATGGGGCAGCGTGCTCGTCGGATTCCTTCCGACGATCGACATCGTCTCCAATCCCGACATGCTCTACATCGCCCTCGGCATCATCGGCGCGACGGTGATGCCGCATAACCTCTATCTGCATTCCGGCATTATCCAGACGCGCGCCTACGGCCACACCATCCCGGAGAAGCGCGAGGCAATCCGCTACGCCACCTGGGATTCGACCATCGCGTTGATGTTCGCCCTGCTCATCAACGCGTCGATCCTCATTCTCGCGGCCGCCGCCTTCAATGCCAGCGGCAACACCGCGGTCGAGGAACTCGACGCCGCCCATGAACTGATCGGACCGCTGCTTGGCTCGGCCCTTGCGCCAACACTCTTCGGCATCGCGCTGCTCGCCTGCGGCCTCAACTCCACGGTCACCGCCACCATGGCGGGGCAGATCGTGATGGAGGGCTTTCTCAATTTCCGCATGCCCGCCTGGGCGCGCCGCCTGATCACGCGATCGGTCGCGATCATACCGGCGGTCTTCGTGACGGTGCTTTACGGATCGAGCGGCACGGCCAAGCTGCTCATCCTCAGCCAGGTGGTCCTGAGCCTGCAACTCCCGTTCGCGGTCATCCCGCTGGTCATGTTCACAGCCGACCGCAAGAAGCTCGGCGAGCTGACCGCGCCGATGTGGCTCACAATGGTCGCCGCGATCATCGCCATCATCATCGTCGTGCTGAACGTGAAGCTGGTCGTCGACTTCGTGATCGGCGGCTAGGCGGGCTTTGCCTGCGGCTTCGGCTTCGCGCGTTCCTCGTAGTCCGCAACCGCATCCGGCGCGACCTTGCGTAGGCCTTCGAGCTCGGTATCCGGCGTCAGCAGGATTGTCAGCGGCCGCTTGTTGTCGGGGTGGTCGAACCGGATCAGCGGTGTCGCCTGGTTGCGTTTCGCGATGGCGATGTAGAAGCGCCAGTTGGTGAACTGCTCGCGCGGCCCGGCAATGGTGCGCGAACCCCACGGCAGCCACAGCGTCACCGCCAGGCGCCTGCCGTCGTCGATGCTGTCGAGCGCCGAGACAACGTCCCCGGATTCCCGCATCAGGCGGACGACACCGTAGATGCTGGCACCGATGAAGAGCACGCCGAAGAGGGCATTGTTGGCGCTGTCCGGCTGGGTAAACGACGCGACGAGTTCCCAGATGCCATAGAAGAACGCGAACAGAAGGATCGCGGTCGAGAACCGCTGGCGTGCGATGAAGCCGCGCTGCTGGTAGATGCGGGTTGCGCCGTTACTCACGCGGTTTCGAGCGCCGCGACGATCGCCTCGCCCATCTCCACCGTACCAACCTTCTCGGTGCCTTCCGACCAGATATCCGCGGTCCTCAATCCCTTGTCGAGCACATCGGAGATCGCCTTTTCGAGCCGGTCGGCCGCCTCGGTCATGCCGAAGGAATAGCGCATCGCCATGGCGAAACTCGCCAGCATCGCGATCGGGTTGGCGATGCCCATGCCGGCGATATCCGGCGCCGACCCGTGGACCGGTTCATACAGCGCGCGGCGCTTGCCCGTCTTCGCGTCGGGCGCGCCGAGCGAGGCCGAGGGCAGCATGCCGAGCGAACCGGTGAGCATGGCGGCGACGTCCGACAGCATGTCGCCGAAAAGATTGTCCGTGACGATGACGTCGAACTGCTTCGGCGCCCGCACCAATTGCATGCCACCGGCGTCGGCGAGCATGTGCTCCAGCGTTACGTCGGTGTAGCCGGCCTTGTGGGTGGCGGTGACCACCTCGTGCCACAGCACGCCCGACTTCATGACGTTACGCTTCTCCATCGACGTCACCTTGTTACGCCGCGTGCGCGCCAGCTCGAAAGCGGCCCGCGCGATGCGCTCGATCTCGTAGGTATCGTAGATCTGCGTATCGATGGCCCGCTTCTGGCCGTTACCGATATCGGTGATCGTTTTCGGCTCGCCAAAATAGACGCCGCCCGTGAGCTCGCGCAGGATCAGGATGTCGAGGCCCTCGACCAGCTCGCGCTTCAGCGACGAGGCATCGGCAAGCGCCGGATAGACGATCGCCGGCCTGAGATTGGCGAAAAGCTCGAGGTCCTTGCGCAACCTGAGCAGCCCCGCCTCCGGCCGCACCTCGTAGGCGACGCCGTCCCATTTCGGTCCGCCGACCGATCCGAAGATCACCGCATCCGCCGCCATCGCCTTGGCCATGGTCGCCTCGGAGATCGCCTTGCCATGGGCGTCGTAGGCACAGCCGCCGACCAGGTCCTCCTCGTATGCGAAGGTCTCGCCGCCCTGGGCGTTGAACCAGGCAATCGCCCGTTTGACCTCGGCCATGACCTCCGGGCCGATGCCATCGCCGGGCAGAAGGAGAAGATTGTGGACGCTCATGGGGTC
This sequence comes from uncultured Alphaproteobacteria bacterium, assembly GCA_963798195.1. GTDB lineage: Bacteria > Pseudomonadota > Alphaproteobacteria > Rhizobiales > Kaistiaceae > CAVSRC01. The sequence continues at coordinate 198,787 of CAWCSF010000006.1, forward strand.
TCCGGAGAGGAACGATTGCGAGAATGGCACTGCTGGTTAGCGGGGGCGGCGGCTTCCATCAAGCCCGGCGGAACTGACATCACCCCGGAATCGCCAGACCCCGGCTCTCCGCCGAAAGTCGCCAGCCGGCGACATCGCCCAGCATCACCTCCGCGGCCGCCCGCACGCGCGCCCGAACGAGATGCAGGCTCGGCTCGCCACTGTTGAGCCGCTTGACCAGCACTTCGAGACCGTGGCGCGTCCGCTCGGATCGGCGGCTTATGCCGGCGAAGTCTCCGATGACGCGCATGCCGTACGTCGCCGTGGCCAGCGCCGGCAACCCGGCGGTCAGGGCTGCCACGGTGAGCCCGATGTCCCAGCCCTCGCCGTGCGCATCGACGCCCTCGGCCAATCCGCGAAACTTGAGGAACAGATACGCCGCCGCCACCAGGATCGTGAGGATCAGGCATGCGAGCCCCGCATACTCGAGGCGCTCGTCAAGGCGATGCATGCGCTCCGCCGAGATCTGGTGATAGCCGCACTGCTCGTCGAGAAGCGTCGCCGCCGCAATACGCGCCGCCGCCACGCCGGCCGCATCGAGATGCACATGACGCAGGCCCTGCGCGCGCACCACCGCGCGGGCATACCAGCCGGTCCACGTCGGCTCGACGCCGTTGGCGCCGTCCGGCCTGAGGCCCACCATCCAGAGCAGTAGCGCCACGCGCAGCCGCTCGGCCAGTTCGCGCCCCTCGAACCAGCGCCGGTGCCATTGCCGCCGCCAGCCGAGCCACGTGTTGACCACGACGGTGACGATGAGCACGAGTTCGAGACACACCAGCCATGGCTTCCAGTCGTGCTGGACGATCGACACGGCAGCGCAGGCGACGGCAAGCGCGGCGAAGACGAAATTCAGGATGAAGGCGCCGCGGAAAATCTGCGCCAGCAGCGCGCCGGCAAAATCGGCCCAGCCATAGGCGGCGGCCAGCATGAGCGGGCTGGCGGCCCCGCTCTGCGTCTTTGCGTCGGCCGGTGGCGACAGCGCGAGCAGTTGCGCCGCGAGCGCCGCGGGCGCCGGTGGCCGCATATCCGCTGGCGACATCTTCCGCACCCCGAACAGAACCTGGAGCAGCGGAAAGCCTATGAACGGATTGCGGCGTGGGGCCTCCTCTGCCAGGTACAGCATGAGGCTTCGCGCTTCGTCCTCGTGATGCAGCCGGCCTCCCATCCCGGCCGCGCTGCCGGTCGGCGGGCAGACGAGATCGCTGACCAGCCGTGGAATCGCCGACACTGCGTCGTCCGAAGGCACCTCGTTCAGCCGGTGCGTCGGAGCGCTGTCCTCAGTGAGCCCGCCCCAGTATAGCCTCGGCGAGCCCGTTCCCGTGGCATCGATGACGATGATGGGTAGCCCGTCGCGTACGGCAACCTCGATGGATTCGGTCGTGCCGCCGCGGCCGGCTGACGGTCCGCCATCCCAGACGGCGATCACGATGTCCGACTGGCCAAGCACCGTGAACGCCGCGGATTCGTAGGCCGCCGACTCGTCGGCGCGGCTACCGGGCAGCGCAAGAATAGCGCGGGCGCGGCCCACCATTGCCTCGAATTCGCGCCGTGATTCTGCATCTGTGAAATCCGCCGCCAGTTCCTCCGCCGGAAACGGCAATACGGCGTCGACAACCCACGACATGCCATCGCGTTCGCTGCGCGCCAGCGCGGCCTGCGCGGCAATGCGGTCCGCACCCTCCGCCAGCGACCCAACGAGCGCGGCAACCGGCAGGCCGGAGAAGACATCGCCGTGGCGTTTCCGGGCAGCGACCATCGCTGCCCCCACCGCGCCTAAAATCTCGTCGATCTCTCGCGCGACCTTGCCGCGCACATCCTCCGGGAGGCGATTCAGCCGGTGCCCAATGATGCCGACCGCAAGCGCCAGAGGTGGCTTCGGCGGATGGTCGTTCACGGGACTCTCCAGGCGCGCATCGCAGGATCAGTAGACCTTGTAGCGCTCGTCTTCATCCGCGCGTCGCGGCGGACCGGGATCGTCCGGCACGCGCGGCATCAGGTCCCGCTCGCGGTTCTTCGCGTCGGCGGGCCTCGCCTCGGCCGGCTTCGGCTCCGTGGACACCGGCTTGGTCTCGACCGGCGGTTTTGCAGGCGCGGGCGCCGCAGCCGGCGTCACCGGCGGAGGCGGAACAAAGGGTGCTACCGGCTTGGTCGCGACGGGCTCCGCGGCAATCACCGGTGTTGCAGGCGGCGCCGGCTCGTCATCATCGTCATCGGGCGCTGCCTCGATCTCGACGTGGCGCCGCGGCGGCGGCAGCCGGTCGGCCAGCACTTTCCATTCGAAGGCGTCGACGCGACCGGAGACCGGCGACACCGGAGCCCAATGCTCGAAGACACGGCCGTCGGCTGTCCACACCGGGTCGCGCGATGCCGTCAGCGCCCGGGTCAGCCAGCCGCGCACGCGGCCCTGATCGCCATGCTCCCCTTCCTCGATCTCCGCCATCAGCAGGCATACGCGCTCGGTCGGCTCCAGCCGCACCAGCCCGCCAAGCGCGTCGCGCGCCACTTGCCAGTCGTGCGCATCAATGGCCGCACGTGCCACCGCCATCGCGCCTTCCGCATGGTTGGCGTGCATGTCGGAGAGCCGCTTCACCCGCTTCAGCCGGTCGCGCACGGAGTCGCCGGGGCGCACCTCGGCGTAGGCTTCGGCGATTTCCGGATGTGGGGCGATCTTCCACGTCGCCTCGAGCACGCGCGTCGCGCGGCGGATGTCGCCATGGCGCGTCAGCAGGTGCGCCGCGACCACCGCGGCCGGCACCAGCTCCGGCGCCAGACGGTGGGCTTCCAGCGCATGTCCGCGCGCCTCATCCGGCGCGCCCGCCTCGCGTTCCATGGCCAGTCCGGTCAGCAGCACCGCACGCAGGCGCCGCGTGCGATCGCGATCGACGAGTCCCGCGTCGGCGTTCGACGCCAGGGTGCGCAGCGCCCCCTGCCACTCGCCCGCCTGGCACTGGTATTCGAACAGTGCCGGCCCGGCCCAGGCGATGCGCGGCGAAACTCGAACCGCTTCTTCCGCGAAATGCCGCGCCGCGGCGTGCTCGCCCTGGCGCCGTGCTTCGACGAAGAGGCCGTGGAGGCCGAGGACCCGCGTTTCCGGGTCTTCCGAGAGCGCCGTGAATGCGCTGCGCGCCGCCGCGTTCTCCCCAGCGATCTGCGCCGCCTGCGCCGACAGAAGCAGTACCAGCGGCTCCTTCTCGCCAAGCAGCGACTGCGACTCCTGCGCCGCCCGCCGTGCCGCCCGCGAGTCGCCCGCGCCGAGCGCGATCATCCCGCGCGTGAGCGCGCGATAGCCGCGATCTCTCCGGCGCGCGCCGAAGAAATTGCCGACGGTTCGCGGCGTACGTATGATCGCGCGCAGGATCGCGCCGATCAGCGCGATGACCGCAATGACGGCGAGAACACCGACCGCCGCCACCATGACCGAGGTGCGCACCTCGTAGCCCTGCCAGTTGACGAGCAGGTCGCCGGGCCGATCCGCAAGCCACACGAAGCCGGCAGCGAGCAGGAAGACCGCGATCACATACAGAAGCACACGAATCATGTCGGGCCTTTCGCCGGCGCGGTCGCGACCGACTGCGCAATCTTCACCAGCAGCGCATCGATCGCGGCGCGATTTTTGGCCCGTGCCGCCCACTCGGCCGAGGCGTCGAGCCCGGCCTGCGGCAAGGCATCGCGCTCCTTCAGCGCCGTCTCGAGATCGCCAGCATTGATGGCGGCGCGCATGCGCGAGACGATTGCAGGCGGATCGCTGCCCTCGACCGGGCCAACCGGACGGACGCTCACCAGCCCACTGATCCCGGCGAACAGGCGGTCGAAGAAACCGGCATTCGGATCGGATTGCATCGTCGCCGTGACGATCTGGCCGGCGATCGTTGGAAACTCCGCGGCCAGCGTGGCCTTTGTCGGCGCTCCCGCCTCGGCGAAGGGCCTCAGCGCGGCGACGTCTTCCTGCGGGAGGCCGAGAGCCGCGGCCATTTCGAGATCAGTTGCGAACGGCCCTTCGCTCTCCGCCGCGCGGCGGAGCGCCACGACCGCGATGGCGCGCGCCGCCAGCCTGTTGTCGGCCGGCGCGGCATCCACTTTCTTCTCCAGCGCGACGATGCGCTCGCCCAGCGCCTTGATGCTCGCCTGGGCCGTATCGATGCGGCCGGATAGCGCTCCGACGGCCGCCGAATCGACCGTACCGTCGGACGTGGCGCCGCCTTCCTCCAGCCGCGAGACGCGCGCCGCGAGGTCGGAGAGGTCCCCCTGGGTCACGCCCGCAGGCATCGCTTCCAACTTGGCCGACACGGCGGCGAGCTGACTGCCGAGGTCATTGACGTCCGCCTTGGCCGCAAGATCGCCTTGCGCCGTCTCCAGCGCGGCTACCCGGCCGTTCAACGCATCCAGGGCGCCCTTGGCCGGGAGGCCCTGAGTGATCATTTCCACGGCGGACAGGCGCCGGTCGACGGCCGCGACCGCCTCGCTCGCCGTGCGCGCCTGTTCGGCCGCCTGGTTGGCCGCCGAGCGGCCGGGCGCCGGCAACACGCCGATGATCTGCAATATGATCACCAGGACAAGCGCCGCCACGCCGCCGGCGGCTCCAGCCAGCGCCGGACGCGTCCAGCCATCATCGCTTCCGATCGCGCTGGCGCCCGGCGGGCGCAACGGGCGCGGCGGCTCTGCGCGCGAATTCGCCGGCTGGCCCGAAGACGGCGGCGGGGGTGGGGGCGGTGGTGGTGGAGGCGCCGCTTTCGAGGGTGGCTCGGGCTTTGCCGGCTCGGCGGCCGTATCGGGCGTCATCGCCGGAGGTGTCTCCTTGGCGGCCGCCGGTTTCGCGTTGGATGCGGGCGCGGCGTCGACCTTCCCGGGTTGCATTTTTTCCGAAGCGGTCGGTTCCGCTTTAAGGTCAATGGTCACCGGCGCGCGGCGCCGGTCGCGCGTGCGCCGCCGGTCAGTGCCGGATTTGGCGTTTTTGTCGTCGTCTTCGCCGGCCATATCTGTCCTCGTCGAGCCCCCGCCGCCCTCGCCGTTCCCCTACAATACAGGCTTATCGCGACACGGCCATGCCACGCGGACGCGGATTCAGGGCGGCGCGATCAGCGCGAAGAGGCTGGCCTCGTCCGGCGCGGCGGCAACGCGTATTTCACCGTCGAGGCCAACCAATGCAGCGGCAATCTGTTCCGACATCGCGAACAGAAGCGGAAGCCGGACGACGTGCGTGCCGCAGAGTTCGCGAAAGGTTTGCGCCGTGCGCCGCGAGTAGAAGAGCGCGCCGTCGAATTCCCCACGCTCCAGCTTGCCACGCACCCCGGCGGTGAACGCCGGTACCTTCTCGGCGCGATAGGCTTCCACGGTGCGCATGTCATAACCCCGTGCGAGCAGTCCAGCGGACAGCGCCCCAGCCCTGTCCCGTGCTGCCGGATAGAGGATCGGCCCCTTTCCCCTCGGCAAGATCTCTCCCACCAGTTCGGCAAGCCGCGCGGCGTCGCCACCGCCCACATGCACATCGCGGAAGCCGGCGCTGCGCGCCGCATCGGCCGTTGTCTGCCCGCCCGCCAGCAATGGCTTGTCCCGCCATTGCCGCGACTGCGGCCAGGCTGTCATCGCGCGGACGCCGTTGCGGCTGGTCAGTACGAGCGCGAACGGCTCCGGCAGGTCCGCCGGCGGCTCTGCGAGGGCGATGGTCAGCAGCGGCTCGAGAGTGACGGTATGGCCCAGCTCCCGCAGGCGGACCGCAGTGTCCTCGCCATCGGGTTCCGGCCGCGTCACCAGAAGATGCATGACCGCAGCTCAGCCCGAGAAGAAATCCGGCCCGCCCTTGCGTGCCAACTCCGCGCCGGCTTCGGCCCCGAGCGTCGCGCCATCGGCAACAGTGCCGCGCCGCTCGACGACATGCGCCGCCGTCCCGTCCGGCTTGACGATGATGCCCCGGAAACGAAGCGCATCGCCGTCTATCTCGGCGAGGCCGCCAATCGGCGTGCGGCACGAACCGTCCAGGATCGCCAGAAAAGCGCGCTCTGTTGCGAGCGCTCCCGATGTCGCGCCATGATCGATACCGGCGAGCAGCGCCAGCGTGGCGGCGTCATTGGCACGCGCGGTGATCGCGATGGTCCCTTGTCCGGGCGCCGGCAGCCAGTCGTGGGCGTCCAGCACGCTGGTCGCGCGGTCGGCCAGACCGAGCCGGGTCAGCCCGGCGAGCGCAAGGATCGTCGCATCCGCCTCGCCCGCATCGAGCTTGCGCAGCCGCGTCTCGACATTGCCGCGCATAGGCACGACACGGAGATCCGGACGCAGGCGCAAAGCCAGCGCTGCCCTTCGCAACGACGACGTGCCGATGGCAGCGCCTTGCGGCAGGTCGCGCAGGGCTGGTGCACGCGGCGAGAGAAAAGCATCGCGAAAATCGGCACGCGGCAGGCAGGCCGCGATGACGATGCCGTCCGGCAGGGCCGTCGGCAGATCCTTCGCCGAATGGACCGCGAGGTCGATCGCGCCGCCGAGCAGCGCCTCGTCGATCTCCTTGGTAAACAGTCCCTTGCCTCCCGCCTCCGCCAATGGCCGGTCGGTGATGCGGTCGCCGGTCGTGCGGATCGGCACTACGGTCACATCCACATCGGGGCCGGCCAGCGCAGCGCGCACGGCATCGGCCTGCTTCAGCGCCAGCGGGCTGCCGCGCGTGCCAAGGTTGAGGGTGGCGGTACGTGTGTCGGCCGATTGCAAGGCGTATCTTCCGGGTGTTAGGGGCTGAGGCGCTCCAGTGTAGGAGCCCCCGCCGATACAGGCGAGTGTCCACAATACTGAAATTCAGCGGAATGCGGCGATGATCGTCCTCGGTATCGAGACCAGTTGCGACGAAACCGCCGCCGCGCTTGTCGAACGCGACGATGACGGCGCCGGCCGGATTCTGTCCGAGATCGTTTTGTCGCAGGTGGCCGACCACGCGGCCTTCGGCGGCGTCGTGCCGGAGATTGCCGCCCGCGCCCATGTCGAGGCGCTGGACGGCGTCATCCGTGCCGCCCTTGCGCAGGCAGGAAAGTCGTTTCGCGATATCGACGCCGTCGCCGCCACTGCCGGTCCCGGCCTGATCGGCGGCGTTCTCGTCGGCCTCACCACGGCCAAGGCTATCGCCCTCGCAGCCGGCAAGCCGCTGATCGCGGTGAACCATCTCGAGGGCCATGCGCTCACCGCGCGGCTTACCGACGGCATAGGCTTCCCCTACCTCCTGCTGCTGGTCTCGGGCGGCCACAGCCAGTTCCTGGCGGTGAACGACGTGGGCCAATACCATCGCCTGGGTTCGACCATCGACGACGCGCTTGGCGAGGCCTTCGACAAGGCGGCGAAGCTGCTCGGCCTGCCCTATCCCGGCGGCCCGGCGGTCGAGCAGGCGGCCAAGACCGGAAATCCGAAGCGTTTCGCGTTGCCGCGCCCGCTGATCGACCGGCCGGGGGCCGATTTCTCTTTTTCTGGCCTCAAGACCGCCGTCCGCCTCGCCGCCGAGGCCGCAGCACCGCTTTCCGATCAGGACGTCGCCGATCTCTGCGCGTCTTTTCAGGCGGCGGTGAGTGACATCGTCGCCAACCGCGCCGACCATGCCATGCGTACCTTCCGCGATAGCCACGACGGACCACCGGTCTTCGTCGCCGCCGGTGGCGTCGCCGCTAACGAGGCCCTGCGCACGGCACTTCGAAAGGTCGCCGCACGCCACGGCTTCCGCCTCGTCGTGCCACCTGCGCGACTTTGCTCGGACAATGCCGTGATGATCGCCTGGGCCGGCGCCGAACACCTTGCGCGCGGCTTGACCGACACGCTCGATGTGGCGGCCCGCCCGCGCTGGCCGCTCGACGAACTGTCCGCGCCAAAACTCGGCAGCGGCAACAAGGGCATGCGGGCATGATCAATTCTATCGGCATCATCGGCGGCGGCGCGTGGGGCACGGCCCTCGCCCTCACCGCGGCCCGCGCCGGTCGCACCGTTCGCATCTGGGCGCGCGACCGCGCCACTGTCCACGCAATAGACCAGGGCCACGAGAACCCGCGTCTACCGGGAATTAGCCTCAACCACATTCCAGCGACCGACAGCATGGCAGTCGCGCTCCGCGCCGACGCCATCGTGCTTGCCGTTCCGGCCCAGGTCGTGCGCTCGGTCGCCACCGGGGCGGCGCCCTACATTCCGGCCGGCACGCCGCTGGTGATCGCCGCCAAGGGTCTCGAGCGCGGAACCGACAAGCGCCTGTCGGAAGTCCTCGGCGAGGTGGCGCCGCAAACGGTGCCGGCTGTTCTCTCCGGCCCGAGCTTCGCCGCTGATGTGGCGCACGGCCTGCCGACTGCAGTCACCATTGCCGTCGCTGGTAACGATGCGATGGCGTTATCGCTGTGCGAGGCGTTCGCCAGTTCCAGCTTCCGGCCCTATGCCGAAACCGACCTGATTGGCGTCGAGATCGGCGGCGCGGTGAAGAACGTCCTGGCCATTGCCGCCGGCATCGTGGCCGGTCGCGAACTGGGCGCCAGCGCGCTTGCCGCACTCATCGCACGCGCCTTTGCCGAACTCCGCCGTTTGGGCGAGGCGATGGGCGCGCGAGCCGACACATTGATGGGCCTGTCCGGACTCGGCGATCTCGTGCTCACCTGCTCCGGCCCGCAGTCCCGCAACTTCGCCTATGGCTTGCACCTCGGTCGTGGTGGAGACGTGCCGGCCCCACACGCTCTCGCCGAGGGCATCGCCACTGCGGCGGTCGCCCGCGAGTTGGCAAACCGCCACGGCGTTACGGCCCCCATCATCGAGGCAGTTGCCGCCATCATCGAAGGCAGCCTTTCCATCGATGCCGCCATCGAGGGGCTGATGAGCCGGCCGTTGAAGCGCGAGACGACATAGGGCCATGCCGACGGTACCCTTTGGCGCTGTGGACGCGCATCGACCGGCTGATTAGGTTGGCGCGAGACGAGTGGAGGTGCGCATGGCCTATTGGCTCTTCAAGTCGGAACCCGGATCGTGGTCCTGGGACCAGCAGGTGAAGGCAGGCAAGGCAGGCACCGAATGGACAGGGGTGCGCAACTTCACCGCGCGGAACAACATGCGCGCTATGAAAAAGGGCGATCGCGGCTTCTTCTACCACTCGGGCGAGGGCAAGGAGATCGTCGGCATCGTCATGGTGGCCAAGGACGCCCATCCCGAGACCGGCGCCGCCGACTGGGAATGCGTCGATATCGCCGCGGTGAAGCCCGTGCCGAAGCCGGTCACTCTCGCCGCGGTCAAGGCCGAGAAGAAACTCGCCGACATGGCGCTGGTGAAATATTCCCGTCTCTCGGTCCAGCCTGTGACCGACGCCGAGTGGAAGATCGTCTGCAAGATGGCCGGCGTCGACGCGTAGATCAGCCGCGGTCGATCCGGCACTGATAGCAGTTGTTGGTTGACGAACGAACGTGGGCGTACGCGATCCTCGGGTCCGTGAAGAGCCTTTCCGCCTCGGTGCCGAGGGCCTCGCTGGCGACGACCCTGCCGCTCCCATAGACGATCCGGTCGTCCTTGCCGTAGCCGCGCAGAATGTAGGTGCCGCCAGCCAACATCGGTGGAAGGACGTCCGATGCTGTTGCAGCCGGGCAAGGATCGGCATGCAAGAAGATCGGGCCGATCTCCGCGTAGGGTTGTGGCCCTGGAAACGGCCGATATGCCAGGATCAGATAGCGCCCGCCCTCCCCGATGTCGCACAGGCAATGCCGGCAGGGGTGCCCCGGACCCGAAGCGACATGGACCTCGGGCCGCTGGCCGTTCGCGTCGGGCTGGCCGGACTGCAGCGCCGCGACCTCGGCGGTCGGCAACGGCCGGAAACGAATGGACATGGCATCTCTCCGATGTGGGATGCACAGTCGATAGGACGCAGGCACGGAGGCACCCACCCGATTCCTGCTTGTACGCCTTGTCGCCAGGCCTCGTCGGGGCTTGCGTCCACCGGTCCCCCGGCGCTTTAAAGGGAGCGGGAGGGTCCGGCTTTTTGCCGGAAACGCTTGAATTGGGAGGACTGCAGAATGGCTGAGGCGAAAATCCATCCGGTGCCCGCCGAATGGAAGAAGCGTGCTTACGTCGACAATCAGAAGTACCTCGACATGTACAAGGCGTCGGTCGACGACCCGGACGGTTTCTGGCGCGAGCAGGCCAAGCGGATCGACTGGATCAAGCCGTTCACCAAGGTCAAGAACACCTCGTACAAGGCGCCTGACGTCTCCATCAAATGGTTCGAAGACGGCAGCTTGAACCTCTCGGCCAACTGCCTCGACCGCCATCTCGCCAAGCGTGGTGATCAGACCGCGATCCTGTGGGAGCCGGACGATCCCAAGGCGCCGACGCGCACGCTGACCTATCGCCAGCTCCACCACGACGTTTGCGTCTTCGCCAACGTGCTGAAGAACATGGGCGTCGAGAAGGGCGACCGCGTCACCATCTACTTGCCGATGATCCCGGAAACGGCGGTGGCGATGCTCGCTTGCGCCCGCATTGGCGCTGTCCATTCGGTCGTCTTCGGCGGCTTCTCGCCGGACAGCCTCGCCGGCCGCATCGACGACTGCCGGTCGGAGGTGGTCATCACCGCGGACGAAGGTCTGCGCGGCGGCAAGAAGGTGCCGCTCAAGCACAACACCGATGAGGCGCTGAACAAGTCGCTCGGCGACGAGAAGGTTATCGTCATCCGCCACACCGGCGGTCAGGTCGCAATGCATGCCGACCGCGACTTCTGGTACCACGAGCTCGCCGATGGCGTGTCGGCCGACTGCCCCCCGGTCGAGATGAACGCGGAAGATCCGCTGTTCATCCTCTACACGTCGGGCTCAACGGGTAAACCGAAGGGCGTACTTCACACGACCGGCGGCTATCTTGTGTGGGTGTCGCTGACCCACCAGCTCATCTTCGATTACCACGACGGCGACATCTACTGGTGCGCCGCCGATGTCGGCTGGGTGACCGGCCACAGCTACATCGTCTATGGCCCGCTCGCCAACGGCGCGATCACCGTGATGTACGAAGGCGTGCCCAACTGGCCGACGCCGTCACGCATCTGGGAAGTCATCGACAAGCACAAGATCAACATCGTTTACACCGCGCCGACCGCGCTGCGCGCGCTGATGGGCGCCGGCGACGAGCACGTGAAGAAGACCTCGCGGAAGTCGCTCCACCTGCTCGGCACGGTGGGCGAGCCGATCAACCCGGAAGCATGGGAATGGTATTGGCGCGTGGTCGGCGAGGAGCGCTGCCCGATCGTCGACACCTGGTGGCAGACCGAGACCGGCGGCGCACTGATCACGCCGCTGCCCGGCGCCACCGACCTGAAGCCGGGGTCGGCGACGCTGCCGTTCTTCGGCGTCAAGCCGGCATTGGTCGACGCCGAGGGTAAGCGCATCGAGGGCGCTGGCGCGGGCAACCTCATCATCACCGATTCCTGGCCGGGGCAGATGCGCACCGTCTACGGCGACCACAAGCGCTTCGTCGAAACCTACTTCATGACTTACCCCGGCAACTACTTCACCGGGGATGGCTGCCGCCGCGACGAGGACGGCTACTACTGGATCACAGGCCGCGTCGACGACGTCATCAACGTTTCCGGCCACCGCCTCGGTACCGCCGAGATCGAGTCGGCGCTGGTTGCCCACGAGAAGGTCTCGGAGGCCGCTGTCGTCGGCTATCCGCATGCGCTGAAGGGCCAGGGCATCTACGCATACGTGACGCTGATGAACGGCCAGCAGCCGTCCGATGGGCTGCGCAAGGAGTTGGTACAGTGGGTCCGTCACGAGATCGGGCCATTCGCCTCGCCCGACCTCATCCAGTTCGCGCCCGGCCTGCCCAAGACCCGCTCCGGCAAGATCATGCGCCGCATCCTGCGCAAGATCGCCGAAGACGACTTCTCCAATCTCGGCGACACCACGACGCTGGCCGATCCCGGCGTCGTCGATGATCTCGTCACCAACCGACAGAACAAGGCGGTGACCGCCTAGTTCAGTAAAGATAGCGGGCCGTTGCCATCAGCAGGATGGCGACGGTCAGCATCACGGCCATGCCGCGCACGCGCTGCTCGGCGACGATGACCTCCCGAATTTCCTGGCTGGTCCCGGCCGGCATACGCGGACCAATGATCGCTGCGAGTGGCACGCCGACCACCGGCGAAACGATCGCCGAGAGCCCACCCATGGCGAAGGCCCATTGGGTGATGGACCACGGAAATGCGAAGCCGTAGACCAGCCAGAAGAGCAGCAGCCCCGAGACGATCGTCAGCGCCGACGTGACGGCGAAGACCAACGCGGCTCTCGGATTGTCAGTCATGAAACGGTATTGGGACAGTCCGGCAGACCCCATGCTGCGGATGCGCGGAAGAGCGACCAGGGCGCCCATGAGGACGGTGCCCGCCCACAGGACCCCGGAATAGATGTGGGTTGCTCGGAGTATGACAAGGAAGGTTTGCACGCTGGCCTCCTGCGATGCCTGGGTCCGCCCGACCTTGTTGCAAGAGTTCTCATGCCGCGGGAAATTGGCATCAATGCGGAGAACCGATGGGATTGGTCTCACCCGCCGAGGCTTGCCAGATCGCACCAGTCGCCGCGGGCACCGCCGTCGTAGGGGCGAGCCAGACCGCTAGCCAGCATCGCCGTCGCGAGATCGAGGCCGTCGGGTACCGTTGTCACGTCCGCCTCGACGCGGCCGAAATACTTGTCGCCTGTGATGTTGCGCAGCGTCACGTGGTCTGTCGCCTGCACGCCGAGACGCTGCTTTGCCGCAGCAGCCATTTCCTTCTCCCGCGCGCACTTGCCGCGTATCTCGGGCGTGTCGATCCCGCGGAGACGAACGCTCACGCTTACTTCCAGGCCGAGCCACACTGGGACCCGCACCTTGAGCGTGTCGCCGTCGGTAATCTCCGAAACCGAGGCCACGTACGGTCCTGCCAGATGCTCGGCGGCAACCGCCGGACCCTGCGTGAAGAGCACTGCGGAAAGGAGAACTGGAGGGAGTCGAACAGACATCGCTAGCCGAATTGCATCAGGAATTTATTCCTCTACCCGTTTTTTCATCCAGGAGAAAGCCGCCAAGTCCGTATTCTAGTATAAATTGTATTTATCGAGACAACAGCCATTGCGAGAGGCCGCCGCATACGCGGATTTCCGCGCCCCGCGGCCTGAACAAATCTTGCGCTGCGGCTTTTCCATCCCGACATATCGGGGGTCCCGTCCAAGGTGGGCGGCAAATGAAAGGGCAATTGAAGCCACGATGAACACGCTTCGCACGGGCATGCTTCTGGCGGCGCTGACCGCCATTTTCATGGGCGTCGGCTACATGATCGGCGGCTCGACCGGTGCCATGCTCGCGCTGCTGGTCGCCGGCGGCATGAACGTGTTCGCCTATTGGAATTCCGACAAGATGGTGTTGTCGATGAACCGCGCCCGCGAGGTCGACGAGCGCAGCGCGCCAGAGTTCTACGGCCTCGTGCGCGATCTTGCCGCCCGCGCCAACCTGCCGATGCCGCGCGTCTACATCTCGGACAACCCGCAGCCGAACGCCTTCGCCACCGGGCGCAACCCGGAACATGCCGCGGTCTGCGCCACCACGGGCCTCCTTCAGATGCTGTCGCGCGAGGAGATCGCCGGCGTCATGGCCCACGAGCTCGGCCACGTGAAGAATCGCGACACGCTCACCATGACCATCACCGCCACCATCGCCGGCGCGGTCTCGATGCTCGCCAACTTCGCCCTGTTCTTCGGTGGCAGCCGCGACAACAACAATCCGTTCGGCTTCGTCGGCGTCCTCATTGCGGCCATCGTCGCACCGTTCGCCGCCATGATGGTGCAGATGGCGATCAGCCGCACGCGCGAGTATTCCGCCGACCGCGCCGGCGCCGAGATCAGTGGCCGGCCGCAGGCGCTCGCCTCGGCTCTCGCCAAGATTTCCAGCGCCGCACAGCGCGTGCCCAACATGGCAGCCGAGCGCAATCCGGCTACGGCGCACCTGTTCATCGTGAACCCGCTTTCCGGCGCGCGGATGGACAACCTGTTCTCGACGCATCCGGCGACCGAAAACCGCATCGCCGCTCTGATGGCCATGGCCGGGGACTTTGGCCATGCCCCATCAACCCGGCCTTCGGTCGCGCTTCCGCGGGTGGGAAGGACCGGGCGCGCCCGAGGGCCATGGGGATAGGCCTTGTTGCGGCCCGGTTCGTGGGCTAACCCCTTCAACCCATGACCCAAATCGCCAGCCGGACCAAGCCCGCCGTGTCTCCGGGCAGCCCCGCACGCACCGTCGCGGCCCGCCTTCTCGGAGGTGTCCTTGATCGCAAACAGCCGCTCGACGCCCTCCTCGATGCCGAACGCACCTATCGCGAGTTGCCAGACCGTGACCGACGGCTTGCCCGCGCCATCGTTTCGACGACACTGCGCCACCACGGCGAGATCTGGGCACTGCTCGATCGCCTGATCGAAAAGAAGCCGCCTCGCTCCCGCGATTTCTTCCACATTCTTGAGACGGCGGTCGCGCAGATTCTGTTCATGGAGGTTGCCGACCACGCTGCGGTTTCGATCGCTATCGACCAGGTGTCCGCCGATCCGAAGGCGCGGCACCTGAAGGGCCTTGCCAATGCGGTGCTGCGTCGTATCGCCCGCGAACGCGACGCGCTTCTGGCCTACATCGATTCCGCACGCCTCGATGCGCCGGAATGGCTTTGGGATCGGTGGTGCGCAACCTATGGTGAGGACACTGCGCGCGGTATCGCCGCGGCGCATCTGACGGAGCCGCCGCTCGACATCACGGTGAAGAATGATGCCGCCGGCTGGGCGGAGAAGCTCGGCGGCGTAGTCACAGCCACCGGGTCGGTACGCATCGCAGACGCCGGACCAATCGAGGCACTGCCGGGCTTCACCGACGGCGCATGGTGGGTCCAGGACGCCGCGGCAGCCCTGCCGGCCCGTCTGCTCGGCGATGTCACCGGGAAACGCGTCGCCGATCTTTGCGCCGCGCCGGGCGGCAAGACCGCGCAGCTCTCCAGTGCCGGTGCGAGAGTCACCGCCCTCGATATTTCCGCCAACCGGCTGAAGCGGCTCTCGGCAAACCTCGATCGCCTCAAGCTGAAGGCCGAGACGGTTGCCGCAGATGTGTTTGCATGGACGCCACCAGAGCCGTTCGACGCGATCCTGCTGGACGCGCCGTGCTCCTCGACCGGCACCATCCGCCGCCATCCGGACATTGCCTGGCTGAAGCAGCCGGGCGACATCGCGGCGCTTGCCACCATTCAGGCGCGCATGATCGACAGCGCCGCCTCCATGCTGAAACCCGGCGGAACACTGGTCTTTTGCACCTGCTCGCTGGAACCCGAGGAAGGCGAAGGCCAGCTTTCCGGCGCGGCTGAACGCAACGGACTGACGGTGGAGCCCGTGCGCGCCGATGAGATCGGTGGATGGAAGCCGGCGATCACGCCGGCCGGAACCCTGCGTACCCTGCCCAGCCACGACGCCGGACGCCGGCGCCCCACCCGGCATGGACGGCTTTTTCATCGCCAGATTCCGTAAGGACGGAATGGCGTGACCCGTTTGCCCGAAAGGCCGGAAAAGCGCGATAGTCCCCCGGCAGCGATTCGGGGCGCGCAACGGATCGGAACGGGAGAATGACAAGCATGGCGATCGGATCGACATCCGGTCAAGGTCGGCAGATGCGTTTTGCCACCGGCGCCATGATCCGGACCATTGCGCACCGTTTCCATGCCAGCGTCTTCTATCGCTGGCGCTACGCCGGGCCGACGCCCGAGCGGCTGCTGATCGCACCGATCGATCTGAGGACCGCCGACCCGACGGTCGCGCTCGACATCTATGCCGGACGCTGGGTGTTCTTCGGCGACGGTATCGACGTCTCGGGCTTCTCGGTCTTCGACGCCGAACCGCCCCACGAGGACTGGTCGCGCCAGCTCCATTCCTTTGGCTGGCTGCGCCATCTCCGCGCCTCCGACATGAACGTGTCGCGCTCCAACGCGCGCAACCTGATCGACGAGTGGATCCGATTCTCCGGACAGCACGACCTGATCGCCTGGGAACCCGATGTCCTGGCCCGGCGGATCAGCGCATGGCTGGCGCAGACGCCGCTGGTCCTCGATGGCTGCGACTACGCCTTCTACCGGCGCTTCATCCGCTCGCTCACCCGCCAGGTCCGTCACCTCCGCCGTGTCGCCTACGACGGCGCCCCCGGTCTGCCGCGCCTGCGCGTGATGATCGCGCTGGCCGCCGCGGCGCTCTGCATGTCCGACCAGCCACGGTTCCTGCGGCAGGCGGCGCGCCGCCTCGATCTCGAACTGGTCAACCAGATACTGCCCGATGGCGGCCATGTCAGCCGCAACCCGGGTGCGCTGGTCGAGGCGATGATCGAGCTTCTGCCGCTCCGCCAGGCCTTTGCCGCCCGCGGCAGTCCGCCCTCGCGCATTCTGGTTTCGGCCATCGACCGCATGATGCCCATGCTGCGCTTCTTCCGGCAGGGAGACGGTAGCCTCGCGCATTTCAACGGCATGGGCGAAACCGCCACCGACCAGCTCGCCACCGTGCTGGCCTACGACGATGCGCGCGGTGCCGCGCCGGCCGGCGCCCCGCACAGCGGCTACCAGCGTCTGGAGGCGGGCGGCACCACGCTGATCATCGATGCCGGCCGCCCGCCGCCGATCGAGTTCAGCGTCGGCGCACACGCCAGTTGCCTCTCCTTCGAGATGAGCGTCGGCTACGAACGGTTGATCATCAATTGCGGCGTACCCTCGCCGAACTCGGTTTCCTTGCGCCGCTTGGCCCGCACCACGGCGGCCCATTCAACCGTCACGCTCAACGATACCTCATCGTGCCGCTTTCTCACCCGCACCTCGATCGGCGACTGGCTCGGAGAGGCCATCGTCTCGGGCCCGAAGCGCGTCGATATCGACCGCCGCAGCCGTGCCCGGTGCGACCGTGATCGCCATGCGCCATGACGGTTACATCGATCGCTACCGCATCGTCCATGAACGCCGGCTGGCGCTCTCCGAGCAGGGCGACCGCGTCGACGGTTTCGACACGTTCACGTCGCCGTCGGGCAAGCCGCTCAGCCGCAGCGGCAAGGACACCTTCGCCATCCGCTTTCATCTCCATCCCAATGTGCGCGCAACGCCGAGTACGGACGGCCACGCCGTGCTGCTCCAATTGCCGAACGGCGAGCGCTGGGAGCTGGAAGCCGACGCCGGCGAGGTGGTTATCGAGGAAAGCATCCTGATGTCCGACACACGCGGTAACCGGCAGACCGACCAGGTGGTCATCTACGGCCGCGTCCAGCAGCACCCGACTGTGTCGTGGCAACTGCATCGCACCGGGATTGGCGCTCCACGCCAGCGGCTGCTAGCCGCGCCCAAACGCACCCCCGCCCGGGCGTGAAATCGCGGCAGCTTGCGACACGACGCGCGATTTGAGCGCGGGGAAAATCGTGTTAAGCGGCGGCGCCTCGTTCCGCCGCATCCGACAGAGCCCATGGCCATCCAACCGGCTACATCGCCCCTTCCCGACCGCGTGCCCCTCCGCCGCGCCCTGCTTTCCGTCTACGACAAGACCGACCTGGTCGAATTCGCCCGCATGCTGGCCCGACGGGGCGTCGAGCTCGTTTCAACTGGCGGCACCCGCGCCGCGCTGACCGCCGCCGGCATCGCCTCCCGCGACATCAGCGAGATCACCGGTTTTCCGGAGATCATGGGCGGTCGCGTGAAAACGCTGCACCCAAAAATTCACGGCGGGCTGCTTGGCGTCCGCGACGACACCAGCCACGCCGCCGCCATGGACGAGCACGCCATCGATGGCATCGACCTGCTCGTCTCCAATCTCTACCCCTTCGAGGAGACGGCTGCCTCCGGCGTGGACGAACGCACCATCGTCGAGAACATCGATATCGGCGGACCGGCCATGATCCGTGCAGCCGCCAAGAACCACGGCTACGTCGCCGTCCTCGTCGACCCTGCGGACTACGCCGATCTCACTGCGGCCCTCGACGGTAACGATGGCGCCACCGGCCTCGATCTTCGCCGGCACCTCGCCGCCAAGGCATTCGCCCGCACCGCGGCCTACGACGCCGCCATCTCGGGATGGTTCGCCAAAGCACTGGACCAGAACCTGCCACCATCGCGAAGCTTCGCCGGGCGTCTTGCCCAGACCCTCCGCTACGGCGAGAACCCACATCAAACCGCAGGTCTCTACGTAACCGGAGACCGCCGCCCGGGTGTCGCGAATGCGCGGCAGCTCCAGGGCAAGGAACTCTCCTACAACAACATCAACGATACCGACGCCGCATTCGAGCTGGTGGCGGAGTTCGATCCGGATGCATCCGCCGCGGTCGCCATCATCAAGCACGCCAATCCCTGCGGCGTCGCGACGGCTCCGACGCTTGTCGAGGCATGGCGGAAGGCGCTCCGCACCGATCCGGTCTCCGCCTTCGGCGGCATCGTCGCGCTCAACCGTCCGCTCGATGCCGAATCGGCCGGCGAGATCGCCAAGATCTTCACCGAGGTCATCATCGCTCCCGGCGTATCGGACGAAGCCGCCGCCATCCTCGCCGCAAAGAAAAACCTTCGCCTGCTCATCACCAGCGGCCTGCCGGACGCGGCGTCCCGCGACATGACGGTGCGTTCCGTCGCTGGCGGGTTGCTGGTCCAGGATCGCGATTGGGGGATGATCGCCGCCGCGGACCTCAAGGTCGTCAGCAAGCGCGCACCGACGGCCACGGAGCGCGCCGACTTGCTTTTCGCCTGGCGCGTCGCCAAGCACGTCAAGTCGAACGCCATAGTCTACGCAAAAGATGGCGCCACTGCCGGGGTCGGCGCCGGCCAGATGAGCCGCGTCGATTCGGCGGTGATAGCGGCGCGCAAGGCCGAGGAGGCCGGCAAGGCGGCTGGTCTCGACCATTCCCTCGCGAAGGGCTCGGTCTGCGCCTCGGACGCGTTCTTCCCGTTCCCGGACGCGCTGGTCACAGCCGCCGAAGCGGGCGTCACAGCCGTGATTCAGCCCGGCGGATCAATGCGCGACGATCAGGTGATTGCTGCAGCAGACGAACGCGATATTGCGATGGTCGTCACCGGCATGCGCCACTTCCGCCACTGAAGCGGCGCGGAACCTAGTCCTCCAGCGGGCGCGCTTCCTCGGGCAGCATGATCGGCACGCCATCGCGGATCGGATAGGCGAGCTTGGCGGCGCGGCTGACCAGTTCCTGCCTGGCGGCGTCGTATTCGAGCGTCGTCTTGGTCAGCGGACAGACGAGAATCTCGAGAAGCTTGGGATCGACGGTGCTGGCGGCGCGTGAGGTCTCGCTCATGTTCGTCCGCCCTATTGCAGCGTGCGCCCGCCGCCGGAGCTTTCCCGCGCAAGCGTCATCTCGGTCAGCGACACCAGCGTCTCCGCCCGCGCCCGCAAGTCCGGCGCTTCAAGCAACGCCTGTTTCTCCGCCGCATCGAACGGCGCCATCATCGCCAGCGTATTGACCAGCGTCTCGTTGGACGCGCGCTCAACGCTCACCCAGTCGGCCTCGAGCTTGTGCGCCGCAAGGTAGGTACGGAACGTGGAGAGCACCGAGTTGCGATCGACCCGATCCTCGATGCTGCATTCGAGGTCGGCGGCGTAAGGCGATGCGGTCACACGGCACTGGCGGAAGGGCGTTGAAGCCGTGATTTCCTCTAGCACCCGAAAGCGCGAGACGCCGGTGAGCGTGATCATGTAGCGCCCGTCGCCGGTTTCAGCGAAGGAGGTGATCCGTCCGGCGCAGCCGACCGTGAACAGGGCGGGCCCGAGCGCGCACGCGGCCATCGCCGCGTCGGGCTGGATCATGCCGATCACCCGGTCGCCGGCCAGTGCCGCATCGACCATGGCCACGTAGCGTGGCTCGAAGATGTTGAGAGGCATGTCGGCGCGCGGCAAAAGCAGCGCCGCCGGCAGCGGAAAGACGGGGATGATGGCCGGCAGATCGCCCGGTTCAGCGTAGGTCGTATTGCCGGCCTTCATTCAGTCCTCTCAGGCGAAGAGCAGCGACGAAAGGCGGCGACGTCCTGAAAGCGTCGCCTCATCGGTCGGCCCCCAAGCCTCGAAGAACGTCACCAGCTGCTTGCGGGCCTTTTCGTCCTCCCAACTACGGTTCTTGGCGATGATTTCAAGGAGGTGGTCAGCGGCACCTTCGCGATCGCCCTTGGCATTGAGCAGAAGCGCGAGGTCAAAGCGCGCCTGATGATCCTTCGGATCGGCGGCCAGCCGCGCTTCCAGCGATGCCGCGTCACCGAGAGCTTCGGTCTGGCCGGCGAGTTCGATCTGCGCGCGCACGGCGGCAACCGACGGGTCCTTGCCAGCCGAGTCCGGCAGTGTCGCCAGCGCATCGCGGGCGGCGTCGAGGTTGCCACCCAGAATGTGGCAGCGGGCGAGGCCGACGACCGCAGGCACCGATTGCGAGTCGCCTTGCAAGGCGGCGGCGAACATCTCGGCAGCGCCGGGGGCGTCGCCCGCCTCGAGGCGGCGATTGCCTTCCTCGACGAGCTGTTCGGTCTCCGAGGGGCCCTGCGGCCCGGCCACGCGATCGATGAACGCCTTGACCTGGCTCTCGGGAACCGCCCCGACGAAGCCGTCCACCGGCTGACCGTTCGAGAAAGCGATGACGGCCGGGATCGACTGGATGCCGAGCTGGCCGGCGACGGCTGGATGGTCGTCGATATTCATCTTCACCAGCCGGACGGCACCGTTGGCCGCGCGCACCGCGTTTTCGATGATCGGTCCAAGCGTGCGGCATGGACCGCACCACGGCGCCCAGAAGTCGACCAGAACCGGCTGGCGCTGGGACTCCTCTATGACGTCCTTGGCAAAGGTCTGGGTGGTGGTGTCCTTGACCAGATCGGCGCCGGCGCCGTTCCCCGACGGGGCGACGACGCCCTCCAGAGGCATGTTCATACTCATGGTCTGTCCGTTGGTTGGGCCCAGAAATTCGGCGGGCGCGGTTCCATTCCGGCTAAACATGGGCCGGCGAGGCATTTTTTACAATTGCGGTGGTATGGACGACCCCGGATCGCAAGACTGGCCGGCGCTTTCAGGTGTATTGCATTCCCCCGGGGCGGAACGATATAAGCCGCCCTTGGGTCGATGAGGCCCGCGAGCGGGTGTAGCTCAGGGGTAGAGCACAACCTTGCCAAGGTTGGGGTCGAGGGTTCGAATCCCTTCGCCCGCTCCAGTTTTCCCAACCATCGAAAATGCCCGAAGGCCGCGGTTTCCGTGGGTTTCGGCGGTCGTGCCGAGCCCGAACTGAAGGGACGGCGAGGCCCTCGGAAAGTCCGTGGTTGCTTCTCGGCTGCAGGTTCGGCCGCAACCCGGGGCCTTCGTCGCCAGACTGAGATCGTGCCTCGTCTTCTGCTGCTTCTAGAAAACCCTCCCGGCGACTGCTCGGGGCGCCGAATCGTATGGATCGGATTCAGTTTCGTGTGCCCGAGGCACCACGGATGATATCGGCCAGCTCAGTGTGACCTCGCCTTTCGGCATGCTGAAGCGGGGTGATTCCCTCTCGATCAACAATCGACACGTCGGCGCCGGCTTCGAGCAGAAGTTTCACGATACCCTGGTAGACGGCACCTCCATCTCCGAGGATCACCGCTTCGAGAAGCGCGGTCCAGCCGAGCTTGTTGATGTGGTCGATTTCGATACCGGTGGTCAGCAGAAACCGGACGGTCTCCAAGTGTCCGTGATGAGCGGCGGGTATCAAGGCAGTTCCACCATACCTGTTCGTGCTGGCGAGATCCGCCCCGGCCGCCACAGTCATCTTCAAGATTTCCAGGCGGCCCTCCGCCCCCGCATAAAGGAAGGGACTGTCTTGGATATGGTCTTTTGCATTTACATCGGCGCCAACGCCTATCAGCAATCGGGCGGCGTCGACGGCATTGGCGTGAGCGGCGATAAGTAGTGCTGTGCGCCCCTCACCATCGCGCAGATCAACGGGTAGCCCACTATCAATAGCCTCCTGCAACCGTCCAATGTCGTTCTTGGCAGCGGCGTCAAATATGCGTGCGGTCAATTCGGTGGTCCCCGCATTGGCCAGGGATGGAGGCAGGGCAAGACAGATCAGCGTCAGCATGACGCCTGCGGTTGTCCGAGTGCCACCTCTCATCGGTTGGGCCCCTTCGTTGGCAGCTCACGGCGCGCCCTCGTCATCGTCGTTGGCGGCTTTGCTGATCACGCCTCGGCGTTCAGCGCTGGAAGTTCAGCCTCAGCCCCGCTTCATGCCACGGCATCTCGACGAGCAGCCCGCGATGGCTGAGAGTCGCATAGGCGGTGCGCATGTCGGCACCGCCGAAGCAGATATTGGTCGGAAAAAGGTCCGGTACCGGATGCGTCCGCGGCGGCCTGCCGTCGGGCGCGATCTCCATGATGCCGCAGATCTCGGGCATAGCGATGCAGATCCTGCCCGATGCCGTTACTGCCAAGCTGTCGAACTGGAGATAGCCGCCCGGACCGGAAACTAGGGTGGCGCCATAGGGTCGCGGCCACGGCAGCTGGCGCAGTTCGCCGGGACCAAGAATCTCCCACGACCACAGCCGGGCACTGTGCGTCTCCGCAACATAAAGCGTATCGCCCGCCGGCGAGAGGCCGATGCCGTTCGGCATGAACATGTGGCGGACAACCTCGCGGATCTCCGAGCCGTCGGCACGCGCCCAATAGACCGCCCCCCGATCCATGTCGCGATCCCGGCGCTTTCCAAGATCGGTGAACCAGAAACTGCCGTCGGCCGCGAAGACGATGTCGTTGGGCCCCTTGAGCGGGTTCGGGCCGCAGCGGTCGTAAAGCCGCTCCACGTTTCCGGTCGCGAGATCGACGACGTCGATCGACCCGCCGCGGTAGTCCTCGGCCGTGCCCACCGGCCGTGAGGTATCGCCGTCGCGCAGCCACTTTAGCCCGCCATTGTTGCAGACATAGACCCGCCCGTCGGGACCGATGGCCGCTCCATTGGGTCCGCCCGGAACCTCGGCAACGGTCTCGACCTTTCCATCGGGGGCGATACGGGAGAGCACCTGACCTTCGATCTCGACGACAAGGACCGAGCCATCCGACATTGCGATGGGTCCCTCGGGAAATCGCAGTCCGGTCGCCATCACCCTCATGGTGCACTTCCTCCTACGTTCCAACAGATGGCGATTCGCCGAGTCTCTTGTCGCCGGCTTCAAAATGATTGTAACGTTTCAACAAATCGTGCAAGCACTTCCCAACTGGATCGCCCGTCCGTATCGAACGAGTGTTGTTTGGGGGAGCCTTGGAAGCAAACGCAGTTGCCCCGCGGTCTGTCGAGGGGCCGTTTCTGAGGGTTGTCGACACCGTCGTGGAGTCGATTATCGTCGCCGCGCTGCTCGGCGAGGTTGCGGTGGTCTTCGCCAACGTGATGACCCGCTATCTCTTCGGGGGATCCCTGCTGTGGACAGAAGAGATGGCGCGCCTCGCGCTGTCGGTGCTGGCATTCGTCGGCGGCGCCCTCGCTTACCGGCGAGGCTATCACACGTCGGTTGCACTGGTGCTCAACCGGCTGCCGCTTGCGGTGCAGCGAGTGTGCCTGACCATTGCGGACCTTCTTGTTCTGGGGCTGTCCTTCATCCTCTTCTACTATTCCGCCTCAATGGTGCAGTCGGAGTGGGGCCGCGAGACGGCTATCCTTCAGATGCCGAGCAGCATCTTCATGCTGCCACTAGCCATTTCGATGCCGCTTTTTGCGATCTACGCCGGCGATCGTCTCCGTCAGCGTGACACCCGCACTCTGGCGATCGCTGCCGCGGCCTGCTGCGTATTTGCGATAATCGCCTATGGTGCACGCAACGCCTGGTTCCCATGGTTCAACGCGGATTCGGCGGTCTATTTCTGCCTCGGGCTGATGTTCGTGGCGGTGTTCCTCGGGCTGCCAATCGCCTTCGCGCTGCTGGTCTCCTCCGCCGGCTATTTCTGGCTGACCGACACGGTGCCCCTACTCGCCCTGCCCCAGCGCATGGTCGGCGACACCGGCAACTTCATCCTTCTCGCCATACCTTTCTTCATCTTCGCCGGGCTGATCATGGAGCGGGGCGAACTGAGCCTGCGCCTCGTCCGCTTCGCGCACACCCTCGTCGGGCACATCCGCGGCGGCCTGCATCAGGTCGCGGTCGTCAGCATGTACCTGGTGTCCGGCCTCTCCGGCTCCGACGCCGCTGACGTCGCGGCCGTCGGCACGGTCATGCGCAACATGCCGGAAAGCGAGCAGTATTCGAAGGAGGAAGGCGCTGCGGTGCTGGCCTCCTCGGCGGTCATGGGATCGACGGTGCCGCCTAGCATCGCCATGCTGCTCCTCGGATCGATCACGCAGATTTCCATCGCCGGGCTGTTCATCGGCGGCGTCATTCCCGCCGTCGTGATGGCGATCTGCCTCATGCTCCTGATCTCGTGGAAGGCGCGGCGCAGGCCGAACGCCGTGCGGGTTCCGCGCGCGACTCTCACGGAGGTCTATCGCGCCGGCGTCGGGTCGATCCTCCCGATGCTGATGCCGATCATCCTGTTCGGCGGCATCCTTACGGGCGTCGCCACCCCGACCGAGGTATCGTCTTTCGCGGTCATCTACGGCCTGATCATCGGCGCCTTCGTCTACCGCATCATCGACCTGCGCGGCTTCATCCGCGCCGCGATCGACAGCGCGCTGTTGACCGGCATGATCCTCTTCATCCTCGCCGCCGCGACGACCTTCTCCTGGGCCCTGACAATCGCGCTGCTGCCGCAGCATCTGGTGGAGTTGGTGCAAAGCCTCGGCGGCAACAGCACCGTTATCTTCCTGCTCGGCTCGATCGCGCTCCTGATCGTCACCGGGTCGCTACTCGAAGGACTGCCGGCGCTGAACGTGTTGGCGCCCATGCTCGTGCCGCTGGCAAGCCAGTTCGGCCTCAGCGAACTGCACTACGGGATGGTGCTGCTGATCGCGATGGGCCTTGGCGTCTTCGCGCCGCCGACCGGCGTCGGCTTCTACATCGCCTGCGGCATCATGCGAACGCCGATCGAACCGGCTGCGCGCGCCATGATCCCCTACATTCTCGCTCTGATCGCAGGCCTCCTAGTCGTGGCCTTCGTGCCCTCCTTCACCCTGTTCCTGCCGCATCTCTTCGGCTTCCGGTAAGAAAGCCGTAACCGCCGCGGAGGGCACGCATACGGATTGAAACGACACAATCACTGCCTGTACCACAAACGAGAATTTCAACCGGAGGAAATATCCAATGAAGAAAGCAGACACGACAATCTCCCGCCGCGCGATGCTTGCCGGAACCGCCGCCATCGCGCTCGCTCCCTTCGCCATCGGCCGCGCCAGCGCGCAGTCGAAGACGCTCCGCTTCTCAAGCCTGTTCAACGAGGCCCACGCCTCGTCCAAGAGCAGCAAGTTCTTCGCCGAGAAGGTGGAGGAAAAGACCGGTGGCAAGGTGAAGGTGCAGGTCTTCTACAACGCCGCACTGGGCAACGAGGCGCAGACCGGCGAAGGCGTGCGTAGCGGCACCATCGACATGGGTTTCGCTGGCTCGGTCGGCTTCGGCAGCTACATCAAGGAAGTTCGCGTTCTCGAATTGCCGTACCTCTACAAGGATTTCGATGAACTGGACCGGGTGTTCCAGCAGATTCGGCCGATCCTCGACCAGCGCTTCAGCGAGAACGGCGTCCAGTTTCTCGGTCAGGTGTATGAGGGGCCGCGCATGACCCTGACCACCAGGCCGCTCAACGCCTTTGCCGACTTCAAGGGCGTGAAGCTGCGCGTGCCGCAGGCGCCGGCCTACATCATGTTGGCCCAGGCCTTCGGCGCCACGCCCACCCCGGTGGCGTTCCCGGAGGTCTACACGGCGCTGCAGGCCGGAGTGGTCGACGGCCTCGAAGGATCGCCTTCGACGCTGTTCACAGGCAAGTTCTACGAGGTTGCCAAGAACCTGGCGCGCACCGACCACATCTTCAATGCGGTCTATTTCGGCATCAACCCGAATACCTTCAAGGCGCTCGACCCCGACGTTCAGGCAGCAATGATCGAGGCGGCCAAGGAGGCGACGGCCTACAATCTCGATCTGGTCAAGGAAGGCTTCGTCGTCGACCTCGGCAAGCTCAAGGACGCCGGCGTCACCGAGACAAAGCCGGACCTGAAGCCTTTCCGCGAAGCGGCGGCGGTTGCCGGACTGAAATTCGCCCAGGACCTCGGTGGCTCGGCCCTCGAGCTTTACGAGAAGGTCAAGGACGTCACCAAGTCCTGACGGACATCGTAACCAGAGTCGTCACGAGCCTCCGGGTTCGTGACGACTTCTATGATCCCGCTAGCGACCGGTCGGGCCTCGGCGAGCGCGTCGTTTGCGCCGGCGCAATGGTCCTGGTGGCGGCCGTCCGCAAGTTTGCCAGCGGCTGAGCGCCTCATCGAATCGAGTCCGGATCGGAAGTAGAAGCGGGCATTCTCGTCACCCGGTTCGATGAGTAGCTCTCTCCCATACAAACGGACGCCCGCTAGGGTCCTCAGAGCCGACCGCCTCCAGAGGAACCGCGAATCCGTCGCGGGTTGCCTCGCGGTTGCAGTCTCCTGCCTTCGCTCCGGTTCAACCCAGTGCTGTGGATTTCGCTGGAGTTCAAATCCGGACTGCCTCTCAGACCGCGCACTCCGGCGCACAATGGCGCATCGGGGCGCACTTGAGCGCACAGGTCGGACGTTGTAATTTCCCCCTCGCCAAGGTTGGGGCCGAGGGTTCGAATCCCTTCGCCCGCTCCAGTTTTCCCAACCATCGAAGGATGCCCGAAGGGGCCGCGGCAACCTATTCCCAATTGAGGAGACAGACGAACCGCATGAGAAAGAGCGCTAACCCAGATTTCGAGGATCGACGCAAGGATGCTGCAGAGGCCCGCCAGGCCCTTCTGTCGAAGTTTCGCGCCGCACCTCGTCCAGACGATCCGGCTCTTGTCGAGAAGCGTCGTGAGCGCGAGGCGATCGCCAAGGCACGGGCCGCCCGGCAGGCGGAGCGGGAGCACGCTCGTCAGGCCGAAAAGGCGGCTCGCGAGCACGCCGTCGCAGAAGCCCAGCGCATAGCAGCCGAAGAAGCCGCGCGCGCCGCTGCCGAGGCGGCAGAGCAAGAGGCAGCCCTCAAGGCAGCTCAGAAGGCCGACCGCGATGCGCGCTACGCCGCTCGTAAATTGGCAAAGAAAGAGCGCCGCAAGGGAACCGGAAGAGGCTTTTAGGACCGACGTCGCGGGTCGAAGCCTATCGCCCGCTCCAGTTTTCCCCGACATTTCAGAGCCACGCACCGCGGCATGCGGAAAAGGGCCCCGCCGCCAAGCCGTTGACGTGCGGAAAGCGCGTGGCATTCCTCTGGCCACGGTAGTCTTTGCGGGCCCGCAAAGGGGAGACGAGCATGGACCTGCATATACGCGGCCTTCGTGTTCTGGTGACGGCTGGAGCATCGGGGATCGGGCTTGAAATCGCGCGCGCCTTCGTTCGGGAGGGCGCGAACGTTCACATCTGCGACATCGATATCGAGGCCATCGACCGGCTACGGGTGAGCGACGCCGCAATGACACGAAGTGTCTGCGACGTGTCTGAACGCGACCAGGTCTCGGCGTTGTTTGAAGAGGCACTGGCCGCGCTGGGCGGACTTGACTGTCTGGTAAACAACGCCGGCATCGCCGGGCCGACCGGACGAGTGGAGGAAATCAATCCTGAGGATTGGGATCGCTGCCTTGCAGTTGATCTCACTAGCCAGTTCAACTGCGTACGCTTGGCCGTCCCATATCTGAAGGCTAGCGCGAATCCGAGCATATTGAACATGTCCTCACAGGCCGGAAAACACGGCTTCCCGTTGCGCTCTCCCTATGCCGCGGCAAAGTGGGGTGTGATCGGCCTCACGAAGTCGATTGCCATTGAACTCGGCGAGTTCGGCATTCGCGTGAATGCGCTTCTTCCGGGCCTCGTAGCTGGCGATCGAATCCGGCGTGTCCTCGAAGGCAAGGCTCAGCAGAAGGGGCTGTCGTTCGAGGAAATCGAGACGTTGATGTTCGCGGGGTGCTCGATCAAGGATTATGTCACGCCCCAGCAAATTGCAGACATGGCGGTGTTCGTGGCGAGCACACGTGCCAAGACCATTTCCGGGCAAGCGATTTCGGTGTGCGGCGACACCAACTACTTGAGCTAGGCGGCGGCCACACAGGACGCGGCCACCGCTGTCGTCGCGGAGCTTCAAAGTCCATTGAGATAGCGAATACGCCACTCGGCGTTAACTCCGCTTCGCTGGCGCCCCAGCCCGATATCAAAAGCGCCGGTCACGTAGGGCGAGGTCTCGCGCAAACGGGTAACAAGCGTCGGACCACCAACATGCCGGGCAACCTGGTTGACGGCGCCATGTAGGTCCCGCTCGAGGTCTTCATACCAAATGTCGAGCGGCTCTATCCGCTCAGCCCGAAAGTAGGCGGTCCACATTTCGTCCGCCTGACTAATCTGCTGCAAGTTGGCCTCAATCTGCTCTCGCGAATAGGAGGGCGGGGGCCCGCTCTTGAGAGCCGGCGGCGCGCTGACCCATTGGCCGCTCTGCACCGCGAGGCTCCTCGAAATCGCCTGACCCAACCGATCTTTGCGGCGGAGATGAATCCAGCGCTGGTTGGGAAACCATTCGCCGAGCAGGATCTGGCCGTCCAGGCGCGTGAAATGGTTGGCCAGAAGTTTCGTTGCAGCAACGCCGTTGGTTGTGGCGCCCTCGGTTGCAATCAAACGGCAACAATCGGCTGCGTCGGAGACGAGTTGCGGAACCCTCCGCTTCATCTCGCGCAGGTTTAGCCATTCTGCTGGCCGGCCGAGAACACCGGTCCTCGTCATCGCGGCGCACAACAAATTGCTGCCGCTACGGCCAGAGCCAGCGATGAACACTGTCGTCGGCGGCGCTTGCCAGTCCGGCCCAGGGCTGAGAGTGCCACTCATACGACCACCATACCGACGTCGTTCACGGTCAAACCCATGGGTGTTCCGCGACAGCGTTGCGCATCCGCCACAAACGCCGTCGGAACGTTGCGCCACCTGCTCTATTGCAGACGGGAGGACTATAATGGCCCTGTCGACAATACCGAGGGACGGAGGCGCTGATATTTTGGACTCCAACCTGCCCCACGCCGACACGGACGTTTTTCCTTTCCGTGTCCTCAGGGAGCGGCTCGCAGGAAACACGGGGAAATTCAGCCCTGTGGCGCTGCGCGGAGACGCCCAGATGCCCACGTGGGCCGGCCTCGATTTGCCGGAACGTGTCGGTGGCAGGGAACTCACTGCCCGCGAGATGGTGGATGTCTTCCGCCGGTGCGGCCAAATCGATCTTGAACTCCGCGATCTGCCGGGCGGTGGCCACGCGCGTTTCCTTTCGCTCGTATCCAGCCGCAAATTTGATGCCGTACTAAGGTCGGTCTGCGACGGACAGAGTTATTGCGCCGTCGCAATAACAGAGCCGGCCGTTGGATCGGATCTTCACGCGCTAGAAACACGTGCTCGACGCATTGAAGGTGGCTACCGCATCGACGGCACGAAACAACACATCGCGCGCATTTCAGAATGCAGTCACTTCATCCTGTTTGCCGGCGTCGAGCGCCCGCCGCTTGAGCCGCTGATAACGGCGTTCCTCATCCCCCGCGCCGCCCAAGGCCTCTCCGTGGAGCTGATGGAGCCAATGGGGATGTCGAACGTAAGCTGGGGGCGCGTGCGGCTGGAGGGGGTCACGATCGACGCAGACGCGCGGATAGGCGGCGAGGGCCAGGCGCTCTCGCTGTTCGTGCGCCACTTCGGTTATTGGAGGACGATGATGGCCGCCGCCGCCATCGGCAGTGCGCAGGCTGCTGTCGATCAGGCGATAGACCGTCTGAAAAATCGCAACGCTTTTGGCGGACCCATCGGGCGGTTCACCCATCTGCAGCAGGGTCTGGCCGAGAATGTCGCTCGGCTCCGGATGGCCTGGCTTCTCATTCAGTCAGTAGCCGAGGAGATGGACGCGCGCCGCTGGCCAATTTTCGATGCGGCCATGGCCAAGGCCGAGGCCCTTGAGGCCGCTCTGGCAGCGACAGATTGGGCCATGCGTGTGTTCGGCGCGGCCGGCTACGATGCTGCAAACGGCTTGGAAAAGCGTCATCGCGACCTCCTCGGCCTGCGCGCGGCCGACGGCACGACGGACGTTCTGCGCGGGCAGGTCGCTCGCGCGATCCTCGGCGAGTCCGTGTACGAGCTATCGCTCAACCGGCCGGCTCATGACGCCATCATGGCCGATGCACGCCGGCGTTTCTGGTAGGCCAAAGGACGTCAAATGGAAGAGATTTCACTGTCGCGTGACGAAGCTGTTGCACGGCGGTTGCTCGTCATCGGCTCCGGAAGCCGCGTTTCTCAAAGCGTTCGTGTCGTTCCCAGGGAAGACGACGGTAGCGACTACGGTCCGATCGAAGTCGGCGAAGACTGCATCATCCGCGACAATGTCGTCCTGAGCACGGGAACTAGGATCGGCAACAAGGTACTCATCGGACATCAATGTGCGCTGCGCCGGAATGTCCGCATCGGAAACAATTGCACGCTGTCGCACATCGTCAGCGTCCAGCACGACGTGGTCATCGGAAACTGGTGTCGAGTCTCCTCACACTCGCATCTGACAGGCACCACGACGATCGAGGACCACGTTCAGATCGGAGCGGGCGTCATCACCGTCGACGACAACGTCCTCGCGTGGCCAACTAAAGCCTTGCAGGCGTCCATTTTTCGGGAGGGCTGCCGCATCGGCAGCGGCTGCACGATACTCGGCGGCATCGAGATTGGGCGCGACACGCTGATCGGCGCAGGATCTCTCGTGACACGCTCGATACCGCCAAACGTTGTGGCATACGGTTCGCCGGCTTATGTCCAGCGCGACCGGCCACCCACGGCACGTGGCCCCGACGCGCCCTAGCGGCTCCAGAGGGGCTCGCGATGCGCATCCTCATAACCGATCATGAGCTGGTCACGTGGAGCGGCTCCAAGATCGTGGTCCGCGATATTGCGCTGAAGCTTCAGGAACGTGGTCACGATGTTTCGGTGTTCTCGACCAAACTGGGAGACTCCGCAAAGACGCTCCGGCGGCTGGGTATCCGTGTCAGCCGCGACCTGCGCTCACCGCCCGACGTCATCCACGGACACCACAACATCCCCACCGTCATGGCGATGGGCCAATTTCAAGGCGTCCGCGGCATCTGGTTCTGCCACAGCCTTCAGTGGACCGAAATTCCACCCGTTTCAAATCGGCTGTTTCGGTACGTAGCGGTTGACGTACCGCGCCGCGATTTCCTCGTGAAGGAGCACAGGATCAGGCCCGACCGGGTGGAAATTCTGCACAACGCGGTTGATCTCAGGCGCTTTCCCGAGCGCGCCGATGCGCTGCCGCAAAAGCCGAAGCGGGCCCTCGCGTTCACCAAGAATGCGACCCACATTCCAACTCTACGATCGGCCTGCCTCCGCTTCGGCATGTCATTCGACGCGATCGGAAGAGGAGCCAATCAAATCGTTCTGGAGCCCGAACCTTTCCTGCGTCAGAGCGACATCGTTTTCGCGACGGGACGGTCGGCGATTGAAGCCATATGCGCCGGCGCGGCCGTTATCGTTGGCGACTCCCGCGGCATCGGACAAATGGTCACGACGCGAAATCTGGAGGCGATGCGAAACATAAACTTCGGATGGCAGTCGATGATTCGACCCATAACCGGCGCGGCAGTGGAGGGGGAAATTGCGCGCTACGACGCGGCCGACGCCGCTGCCGTGACCCAGCGATTGAGACGGGAGGCGGACCTCGAGAAGGCGGCCGACCGGCTAGAGAAACTCTATGTGGACGCTGTCGCGTTCAATGTGCCTGATCCCGACGATGGTGGCGTGCGGCACATCCTGGATCAATGGCCGGTCCCGCCCGAGCACGCGAGGACCTGGGAGCCAGAGCGTCAGATGCTTCTGAAGCTGGCAACGCGCGGTCACGCCTGAGTCGGGCCTGATAGTCGCCGCCGGAGCGGCGGCGACCATTCAGGAAATTTGAAACGTTGGGCTCTTCGCGAAAGAGGCCAGCCTACGACGTGGCCGCCGCTTTCAATTTCGACAAGGGACGAACCTTCACGCGGACGCTCGCCGGCTTGGCGGCGCCCTTCATCATTTCACCGGTGGCGGGGTTGCGGATCATCGTTCCCGCCTTCCGGGCCGGCACCTTGCGCAAGGTCACCTTCAGAAGTCCGGGCAGGGTGAATTCTCCCACGCCGCGCGGATGAACCGATCCCAGGATGACCTTCTCCAGCGTGGCGAAGACGCCGGCCGCGGTGCTCCGGGTGAGATCATTCTCCGTGGCGAGGAGGTTGATGAGTGCTGACTTTGTAAGGGCGTCTTTCACCGGACGGACGGTCGTTTCGCTGGATTTACCCTGCTTTTTTGTCGTCGCCAAAATCGTTCTCCTAGAATCGATGGGTTGTTGGGTGCCGGCTTGTAGCCTGCGCAGAGCAAGACCGCTACCCGGCCCAGTTGTGGCCCGCCGCCCGGCGCGCCGCAAGCGCCGCGATTAGCCGGGCTTGGTGGCGATCCAGATGACATGCCGCGCACCGCGTTTCCCGTGGGCATGCACCCGCGCTTCCTCCACCGCAAAACCCGATTTGCGCAGGCGCGCAAGGAAGCCATCGTCCGGGGCAGAGGACCAGACCGCCAGCACGCCTCCGGGCCGCAGCGCCGCCCGGGCAACCGCAAGGCCCGCAAAGGTGTAGAGGCGATCGTTGGCCTTACGGGTGAGACCGTCGGGGCCATTGTCCACGTCAAGCAGGATTGCGTCACAGGCCGACCGGGCGGATTCCATCACCGCGCCAACATCGGCTTCCCGGATGCTTACGCGCGGATCGGCGAGACTCGAGCCAAAGATCTCCGCCATCGGGCCGCGCGCCCACGCCACGACCGCCGGGACGAGTTCGGCAACGACGATCCGCGCATCGGTGCCCAGTTCCTGCAAGACAGCACGAAGCGTGAAGCCCATTCCGAGCCCGCCTATCAGCACGGACGGCGCCTTGCGGTCCCGTATTCTCGAACAGGAGAGGGTCGCCAGCGCCTTTTCGGAACCGCTGAGGCGGCTGTTCATCAGCTCGAATTGTCCAAGCCTGATCGAGAACTCGGTGCCGCGCTTCATCAGGCGAAGCTCGTCCCCGCCGGGGATATTTGCGGTGCCCTCCAGCGACCATGGAATCACGGGACAATCCTCAATGAGAGCACGTGGCGTGAACCAACCGGGTGGCCATCGTCAGCGTGTGCCGACCTGACTTCGTCGAATGCTATCGCCGGTTATGGAGGCGATCGCTTCCCACGCCAGGCGACCAATGACGAGATCGACACCACGCCGGAGTTGGGCGCACGCGGCCAGCTCCCCATCGATCAGCAGTCGATAATAGACAGACTGCTCGGTCTCACCCTCCGGAACGACCGCCTTCAGCGAGCGTGGCCACCAGCCGCTCCGGTCAGCAAGCTCGAGCATCGCGCGGACGGGTACTTGGCTGGCGTCGCGGGCATGCCGCCACTTGGCGCTGAAATGGAGCGTCGTCGGCGTCGGTTCGTAGGCCAGCTTGCCATTGCGGATGATGCGCGACCAAAGGTGCCAATCTGCGCTGTCCGGGACGTCCTCCGGCCAATAGCCAAATCGGACGAAGCAGTTCCGGCGATGGACCACACAGTTGGCCGGGATCGTTTTCATGCCCTCCAGAAAGAGCCGCCTCTCGTCGTCGAGCGTCAGGTTGACGGCGTATGGGATGACCACGCCGTCGGTTGAGACCCAAAGCGGACGGCTATAGATCCAGTCGGCGCGCTGCTCGTCGATCGCGTCGCCCAGACGTTCCAGATGATCGGGCAGGTACAGATCGTCGTGCGCGGCGAAGGCAATCAGATCGCCCTTCGCCTGGCGCAGAGCGAGGTTCCGGTTGGCATAGCCAAACCCTGGCCCTTTCGGCAGATCAAACCAGCGAATGCGCGGATCGTCGAAGGACGCAACGATGTCGCCTGTGCCGTCAGTGCATCCGTCGCCGACAATCAGAAGCTCGAAATCGCCTTCGGTCTGCGCCATCACCGAACGTATTGCGAAGCCTATGACATCCGCCCGATTGTGCGTCGGCATCAGGATGCTGAAACGCGGCATCGCTACCAACCGCGGGCGCCGGGAAAACGATACGGAATAAGATCGCTGTCGATCGGCAGGCGATACTTGTCAGGATTGCCGTGATCGTACGCCATGGTCGGAAAATTCACCACGACAACATCGCTCGTTCCGATGTTGTGATCGGCATGCCAGACATTCCTGGGCACGTTGACGATTCCCCGGTTCCGCTCGGAGAGGACGATGCGACAGACCTGGCCGCAGGTTGTCGATTCCGGTCGCGGATCGAAGAGGACAAGCTCCATCTCGCCCAGCAGAACGCAGTAGCGATCCTCGTGCTCCTTGTGCAGGTTCCAGCCCTTCACAAAGCCGGGCCTGATTGTGAACGTATAGGCAAACACGAGAGGATCCGGATGCCAGTTCCATCGCAGATCGAAGAGTTCGAAGACAGAACCGCGCGCGTCCGCGTGCGTTGGCGAGGGCCTGAACACGACGCCTTCGGTCAAGCTTTGCTTTGGAACGCCCGCGGATGACACCATTGCCGCGTCGCGTTTTGCTGCGGCCAGCGTCGTCTCGAGCAGATCAGTGTCTCGCGTTCGGGGGGCCTTCGTCTGGTCATCATTCATTTCCGCATCCTCTTCCAAAGGCCAGACTACCGGCGACCCGAGTTGCGACGCGTTCGTCTCGCCTCGTATCAGGCAGATTGTTCGCAAACCGACCCCGAGGTCGATCACCGCCGCGCAACGCTCCAAGCTACATCATCTGCGAAAGCCGCGCCCCCGGCTTGATTGAATCGAGGGCCGCGCCGCGCCGGCTGGCCTACGTCCCCTCGATCTCTTCCCGGAGCAATTCGGCCCGCAGCCAATGCTCTTCGGCCTGCCCCGCCGCCTCGCGGGCCGCCGACAGCGCCGCGGTGGTCTCCGCGAATGCCTTCGGATCGCGGCCATAGAAGCCAGGGTCCGAGAGCGCCTGTTCCAGTCGCTGTATTTCGGACGTCAGCGCCTCGATCCGCGCCGGCAGGGTCTTCAGCGCATGCTGGTCGGCGAACGTCAGTCGTCGGCGTTGCTCGGCCCGTTTTGGCGGAGCCACCGCCGGTTGTCGCGGTGCAGTCTGCCGGGCGGTAGCTGAGACCGGCTTGGCGGCGACACCATAGCCGCGCTGCGCCACCATGTCGGAATAGCCGCCGGCATATTCGGTCCACACACCGTCGCCATCGGAAGCGATCACCGCGGTAACCACACGATCAAGGAAATCGCGGTCGTGGCTGACGAGGAGCAGCGTCCCCGGATAGGCCGCGAGCATCTCCTGCAGCAGATCGAGGGTCTCCAGATCGAGGTCGTTGGTGGGCTCATCGAGAACAAGGAGATTGGATGGCCGCGCCAGAGCGCGGGCCAGCATCAGCCGGCCGCGCTCGCCCCCGGAGAGCGCCTTCAGCGGCGTCCGCGCCTGCTCCGGCCGGAACAGGAAATCCTTCATGTACCCGATGACGTGGCGCGCCTCGCCGTTGACGAGGACGGTGTCGCCGCGCCCATCGGTCAGCACATCGGCAACCGTGGTTTCCGGGTCGAGGCTCTCCCGTCCTTGATCGAGGGTAGCGACGGCGAGATTGGTGCCCAGGCGCACGGTGCCGGCGTCCGGCGCGATAGTGCCGGTCAGCAGATTGATCAGCGTCGTCTTGCCGGCGCCATTCGGACCGACGATGCCAACCCGATTGCCACGCTCGATACGCAGGCTGAGATCGCGCACGATCGGTCGTCCGTCATAGCTCTTGGAGACGGCTTCCACCTCGATCACCAGCTTGCCGGAGAGGCGGGCTTCCTGCACGGCGAGTGTCACGCCGCCGGGCGGCGCGCTTGCCTTGCGATGGATCCGCTCGCGCCGGAGCTCCTGAAGCGCGCGCAGCCGCCCCTGGTTGCGCGTCCGCCTGGCACTGACACCATAGCGGAGCCAGTCCTCCTCCCGCGCGATCGTGCGATCGAGCTTGTGGCGGTCGGATTCTTCCTCGGCCAAGGCGGCGTCACGCCACGATTCGAATGCCGCGAAGCCCTGATCGAGACGGCGCGTCACACCACGATCGAGCCATACCGTTGCGCGTCCGAGAGTCTCGAGGAAGCGACGGTCATGGCTGATCAGCACCATGGCCGCGCGCGTGCTTCCGAGCGTCTCCTCCAACTCTTCGATAGCCGCCACGTCGAGGTGGTTCGTCGGTTCATCGAGGAGGAGGATATCCGGATCGGGCGCCAGCGTGCGGGCAAGGGCGGTGCGCCGGCGTTCGCCGCCCGAGAGGTGTGCGGTGTTCTCCTCGCCGGTGAGGCCCAGTTGCTCCAGAAGCATCCGCGCCCGGTGCGGATCGTCGCCGGGGCCGAGGCCGGCCGCCACGAAATCGGCGGTGGTCGCGAAACCGCTGAGGTCAGGCTCTTGCGGCAGGTAGCGGATGGTCGCGCCGGGCTGCAGGAAGCGGTTGCCGTCGTCCGCCTCGATCAACCCGCCCGCGATCTTGAGGAGCGTCGACTTTCCGGTGCCGTTCCGGCCGACGAGGCATAGGCGCTCGCCCGCGCCGACGGAGAGTTCGGCTCCGCTCAAGAGCGGCGCGCCGCCGAAAGTGAGGCGGATATCCTGGAGAAGGAGAAGCGGGGCTGCCATCGCTGAAGGAAGTGCGTTTAACCCGGGAATGCCCCCGTGACCAGCCGGTCCACGCTTTGAATGCCGTGGAAGGCCGTTGCTTCGATGTTCCCCCTCTGGCGAAATCCTCTCACCTGCTGCACATTTCCGCACCAATGGCAGGTGCGGGTCTACTGCGGGGTGCCGATGCTTGACCGACTGCGATTCGCCCTTGCGCGAAACCCGCTCATTGTGGTGTCCAACGGACTGACGACCGTCGGACTGTTCGCCGTCGTCCTCGATACGTCTCGCTCGCTCAGTCCGCGCGAACATTCGTTTCTTGTCGCGACGATAGTTTTCGCCTGGGCCTTCATCGCGGCGGAGTTGGTATTTCGCGTCCTGGCGGATCCCGCGCGGTCGACGCCCCGCGCCTACCTTGCCTCGGCTGGCGGGCTCATCGACCTCGCCACCGTATTTGCCATTCCGGTTGGTTGGCTACTGACGCGGAACTTGCCGGATGCCCGCCTTTTCGCTGTCGTGTGGACACTGCGCTACGTTCGGCACAGCCACACCACGGGGCTGACGCTGCTGTCGCGCACGCTGCGCCGCAGCGGGCCAGCGCTTCTCAGCGTGGCGGCGATGTTTCTCGTCATCTTCGTGGTCGCCGCCGCCCTCGCCTACGTTTTTGAGCGCGATGCCCAGCCCGAGGCCTTCGGCAGCGTGCCACGCGCCATGTGGTGGGCGATCACGACATTGACGACGACCGGCTACGGCGACCTCGTGCCGGTTACGCTCTGGGGCAGATTTTTGGCCGGCTGGGTCATGATTGGCGGCATCGTGATGTTCGCGCTGCAGGCCGGCGTGATTGCCGGCTCTTTCGCCGAGGAATTGCAGCGGCGGCATTTCCTGCACACCTGGGACCTGGTGACCACCGTGCCCTTCTTCCAGGAACTCGGCGCAGCCGCCGTCGCCGACATCGTGCGGCTGCTGCAGACGCGGGACGTGGCGCACGGCACGGCAATCGTCCGCAAAGGCGAGCCAGGCGACGCAATGTATTTCATCGTCTCCGGCGAGGTCTGCGTTCACCTCCATCCGGAGCCCGTGGTTCTAAGCAGCGGCAGCTTCTTCGGCGAGATGGCGCTGTTGTTCGACGCGCCGCGATCGGCCACCGTGGTCGCGACCAGACCGAGCACTCTGCTGGTCCTCGACATTGCCGATTTTCGCCTGCTTGCCGGCCGGCGACCTGAACTCGTCGACGCCATCGAGGCCGAGGGCAAACGACGCCTGGAGGCTAACGCCACCCGTGCGACTTCGACCACCCACGTGTGATCGCGGATAGGGTTACTCCGGAGCACACCTGATCCGTTCACAGGACGATATGCAGAGCCCGTTGGTTGTCTTCCTTGGTAACTACAGGACGTCGACGCCCCACGCCGTCTTCAGGGACATGGCGGAACGGCTGGCCGCGCATGACATTCGCATGTCGGTCGACAATCACTGGAGCGCGGACTACGCGGCCGCCGACCTGCTGATCGTCGACGAACCCTTGATGGACAGCGATGCGCTGGCGGATTGCCGCATCCTCGGCCAGCGCACGCTCAATCGGCGGACGCGGCTCGACGTCGCCGTGCGCGCCGGCGCGCCAGTCGCTCCATTCGGCGGACCGCGCAACGACCGGGAACTCGACCGTCTCGCCGCTTCGTGGCGAACGGATTGCGTCGTCCTGAAGTACGACTGGTCGAGCCGGCGCAGAGGTGTGTTCCTGTGGCCGCTGGCGGCCGACAAACGTCGACCGTTTCCGCCGGACTTCAACCCCGACTCCGATGTTTTCATGGCGTTTCAGCAGGACGATCCGCGAACCTTCAAGGTCGACGCGTTCGGCGGCGCGGTGCTCGGCGCCTACATTCTCGAGACTCGGGACATGCGCCTGCCGGCTTGGGAAACGGTCGTCGACCTCAACTATCCACCGTTCGAACTCCCCGAAAAGACGCGCGTGCACATCGCCGCCGTCAGCCGGGCCCTACTCGAACATGGCGCCGGCTACGCCAGCTTCGATCTCATGCGGACCGGCGATGAATTCCGCATCATCGAAATGAACACGTGCGGAGTCGGCACCGGCATGTGGGATGACTGGCCGCAGCAATACGCTGATGCTTACAGCCGGGCGATCGTCGACACGATGGCCCGGATCGACCGGGTGCCACACTACCGCGACCTGCGAAAGCAGGCGGTGCTCTGCGGTAACGATGCCGAGGCCATCGAACTGCCGCGCCGCACGGCAAATGGCGAAGCGGGGTCAGACGCGGCGGAGGCCGGGCCGGAATCGGAACCCTGGAAGACCTCCGCGCAGGCGCGGTTCATGCGAACGATGGAGACCACCGATCGGCTGTCCGCCCACGAGATGCGCGCTGCCCTCGCGGGACCTCTGGAGACATTGCTTCGCCATGCGCGCGAGCAAGTCCCATACTATGCCGACCGTCTCGATATGCTTTTCGAATCGGACGGAGCACTCGACCTGCGTGCATGGGAGGACGTTCCGATCCTCCGCCGAAAAGACGTCGCTGGCCGGCGGCGCGACCTCTCCGCCCGCACCCTGCCCCACGTTCAGGGCAGCGTGTCCCATGCCTTTACAGCGGGGACGGAGCATGCCCCGATGACGATGTCGCGGTCGCGGCTTGCCGCTGCCGTCGCCTCCTGCGTCAGCATGCGTTTCTTCGCGTGGCACGGCATTTCGTTCGCCGCGCCGATGGCGACGATCCGGCGGCCCCACGCGGAAAGCACAACGGGTCGAAAATGGGCGGCCAGTTTTGCCGCCGCGGAGCGCGGTGACGAAACCGAGCTGTCGTCAGCGACACCGGTCACCGCCCAGATCGAATGGCTCAGAGATCGCGGTCCTGTGTGGCTGCGGACACGGCCGTCCCTGGCGCAGCAGATGGCACTCGCGGTGAAGGAATCTCCGCAGATCCGACCCGATCTGCTTGGGATCCTGACCAGTGGCGAGATCCTCACCGAGGACCAGCGGCGCCTGTGCCGCGAATTCCTCGGCCATGTCCCGCGAGACGTCTACGAACTCGCCGAGGTTGGCGCCGTGGCGTTGCAGTGCCCGCAGAGCGCCGCCTACCACGTTCAGACGGAGGCGGTGCTGGTCGAGGTCCTCGATGAGGTCGGGCGCGGCTGCGCAAAGGGCGCCACCGGCCGGCTGGTCGTAACCCCGCTCTACAATCTGGCGATGCCGCTCATCCGCTACGACACGGGTGACTTCGCCATTGCCGGCGACCGGTTTGACGAACTCGTCTCCGGGAGGCTGTGCGTGTGTGGGCGACGCTTGCCGCGGCTTCAGTCCGTTATCGGGCGCGCACGTAACCAGCTTGCCGCCGCGGACGGCCGGCCATTGGCGCCCGCGATCGACTCACGCCGCCTGCACGACCTCACCGGCGCAAGGCTGTGGCAGCTTGTTCAGGAGAACGCCGGGCGTTTTGTGCTGCGTCTGGATGCCGAGGGAGCGGCGGATAACGACTCGCACAAGCAGGCCGCAGAGTATGTCGCAGACGCGCTCGGCGGCCATTGTGAAGTCAGAATTGAGACCACAAAATTATCGGTGGCCGCCGCAGAGCGCCGATTTGAACCCTACCTGCGGCAGTGAGTGCCGCTACTTGAACGGCACGTTGTCGATTACGGAGATGCCCTCGGATCCGAGCATCGAACCGTAGAAGTTCTTCCGCTGGTAGCGGTCGGCATAGAACAAAGAGCCGCCGGCGCCTCCGAACTGCACGCGCAATCCCGCACGCAGCGCTGCCACGTCTTCAGAGTAGGAGGCCTTGGCGAACAAGACCGTTTCGGTGCCCGGAATGTAGAAGAACCCGCCACCGGGCTGATATTCGACCCCGAAAGCCGCGCCGGCGTTGTTGTTCTGGTCGTAGAGCCCAGAGAGCGTGAGCTTCAGATTGTCGGTGGGGTAGACGGATACGCCGGCCTGGGCGACCCAACGGCTCTGATTGTCCACGCTCTGGATTCCGATCGCGCCGCCGACCGTCACGCGGTTGAAGTAATATTCACCCTCGACGCCGTAGTTTGTGACGTTGTTTTTGTACGTGTCGCTGAATTTCGTGAAGCCGGCGAGCACGCCGATCTCACCGATCATGGGATCGCGGGCGAAGAGAACGGCCTGCGCCGAAAGCTGGTGGTCGGTCTGGTCGTAGTAGTTCTGGCCGTACGAAAAACCGCCCTGCGCATGAACACCCCAGGTGCTCGTAGCTCCGAGCGGCATCTGGTAAGTCACCCCGCCGGCGAGAAACCCGCGGGCGCGGCCGTCCGAAAACGCGGGGCCCAGCACGACTTCCCAGAATGGCCCGGTCTGGCGCCGTGGCACCCGGCGCCCAACCCTGCGCCGCACCGCCTGCGCGTTCGCAGCATGAGGGATCAGGCTCAGGGGTATCGACACGAACGCCGCCGACGCCAAAGCCAATGCAACTGCTGTCCGATCTGGCATGTTCCGCCCCCCAAATCTCGTCCGCAACCCGCCCGGTCGCGATCAGCAAGACTCAAGCTTAATCGAATGGAACCCAGTCGACAACACAGTATTGTCAGAACTACACAAATACCGAAGCAGTCAGACAATGCAGAGATCCGCCAAGATCGAGGGTCGGAGACCTTAGGCTGCGCACGCGAAAGCCTTCTCTTTCCAGCAAATTCGTCGCTTCGGCGACAACATCGGCGGACGTCAGGGCATAGGTCGGCAGGAGCAGGCGTCGCCCGACCTGGATCCAGTTTACCAGGCTGGCGTAGCGGTCACCCACGCGCACGAGCGGTACGCGAATGCTCCGGATCTGCGGCCTGACGGCCCTCACCCGATTCTCGATATCGATCGCGGATCGCTGCAGGTCGCGATCCCGCGGATGCCAGGCGACTGCCATGAGGCGCGGCCCGAGGAAGCGTACGATGACGTCAGCGTGGCCTGTCGGTTCGCCGGGGAACGAGTCGACAACGATCCAGTCTCGGACGCCGAGGGCCGGGCCGAAGACCCGCAATCCCTCCGCGTCAATGCCGTTTTCGTGGAGCACCCGGCTGGTCGAGAGGGCAATCCCTCCGGGACCGGCGACAAGGTTGCCGTGGGCGATCGCCAGCGGTGCCGGCTGCAGGGGGCGGGCACTGATCGTTTCGAAGAGCGCGTCGTCGAGCGGCCGCCCGGCCTCGACCATGCGCGGCAGCACCCAGCCAATCCCGCCCGCCTTACGTATCGCTATCGGCGCCCGGTCGCGTATCCATGGCGTGTCGTACGGCGCCGCGACGATGGAGAAGCGCTCCGGCCGCTTCTGCCGCGCCACGAATGCCCGCGACAGCTCCGGGTCGCCGCTCAGCAGGATGACGCCGATCCACTCCGATGCAGCGGCTGCGATTTCTTCGAGCAGTCCGATCAGCGTCGCGTCATAGTGCGGCACCATCAATGCGCTCGGCCGTGCGTAATCCGGGATGATCAGCGACGGAGTCTCCCGTGAACCGGCGGAGGGGCGACGCTGTTTGCACGCCCGTAAAGCGCCGCCGCCCTGCCCTAGTTTGCCCGCAACCTACGCCGCGCGGGGACGTTCTCCCATCCTGAGCAAGCCCTGCATATAGCCGATGGCATGCGCGCGGCC
Source organism: uncultured Alphaproteobacteria bacterium (assembly GCA_963798195.1). GTDB lineage: Bacteria > Pseudomonadota > Alphaproteobacteria > Rhizobiales > Kaistiaceae > CAVSRC01. The sequence continues at coordinate 241,162 of CAWCSF010000006.1, forward strand.
GCGATGGTTCCAGTCCGTGTCATCATCCATGTGCGGCACGTGATCGTCGAGCAGGAAGCCGCGGAAGCCGCTCTTCTTGAGCAGCGCCATGATCTCGGCTGGGTCGTAGTTGCCCTCGCCGATGAAGCACTCCTGGAAGTTCGGCACAGTTCCCTGCACATCACGGAAATGAACGTAGAAGATGCGTCCCTTCGGGCCGAAGAACCTGATCATCTCGCGCACGTTCGCAGCCCCGCCCGGCATCTCCGAGCAACAGCCGAGGCAGAGATCGAGCCCCCACGCCTCGCTCTTCGGGTTGAGCTTCCAGGCACGCTTGAAGTCGTCGGGTTCCTTGAAGATGCGCGCGACGCCGCCGAGCATCGGTACTGGCGGATCGTCCGGGTGGAGTGCCATCTTGACGCCGGCTTCTTCGGCGACCGGCAGCACCGCGTTGATGAAGTAGGCGTAGTTGTCCCACATCTTCTCCGCCGTCACGATGCCGTCCTTTTCGTCGTATATCGGCATCGAGTGACCGAGCGTCGTCGGCATGTAGGCGCGGAGCTGGCGCTTCGTCTTGCCCTCGATCTCCGCCATGTCGAACTTCGTCGCGCCGGCGCCGCCGCGTCCCGGCGCAAGCCGTTCCGTCCGCCAGACCGAGTTCGGCATGAAATGGAAACCGAGGATCGGCACGCCGGCCTTGCCGACGTTGCGCAGCGTCTTCTGGTAGTTCTCGATCTGCTCGTCGCGCCCCGGCAGGCCAAGCATCGCCTTGTTGTAGAAATGGGTCGGGACGTTCTCGATCGCCTCGAATGTCAGGCCGTGCGCCTTGGCCTTGCTGACCAAGGCCTTGATGTCCTTTGCCTGCCAGTGCGTATCGCCGGGCAGCCGCGGATTGTTCATCTGGATTCCTTTGACGCCGATCTGCGCCGCAAAGCGCAGCTTCTCTTCCGTCAGATCGTGAAACTGTCCGACCGCGATCCGCATGCCTTCATTCGCCATTGCCGTTCCCTTTGTTAGCCGACCGGAGCCGCAGCGCCGGTCACCCTTTGACCGAACCCGCCGTCAGGCCCTGCACCATGAAGCGCTGGGCGACGAAATAGAGAATCATCAGCGGCACCGACGAGAGCGCCGCACCCGCCATCAGCGGCCCCCACGGCAGCACGTCGCTGGTGATCAGGTAGTTGAGCCCGAGCGGGGCCGTGCGCTGCGATTCCGACGTAATCAGCACCAGTGCAAGCAGCAGCTCGTTCCATGCGCCGGTGAATGTGAAGATCGATACCGCCGCGAGCCCCGGCGCCGAGAGCGGCAGCACGATGCGGAAAAGCGCGCCCATGCGGCTCAGCCCGTCGATCATACCCGCCTCTTCAAGCTCGCGTGGCACGCCGCGGAAATAGCCCGTCAGCAACCACGTGCTCAGCGGCAGCGAGAAGGTCAGGTAGACAAGGATCAGTCCGTGCAGGGAATTACCGAGATTGAGCTTCGCCATCAGGATCGACAGCGGAATGAATAGCAGCGACGTCGGCGTCAGATAGGCGAACAGGATCAGCCGGCCGATCAGTCCGCGAAATCGGTAGCGGAAGCGCAGCATCGAGTATGCCGCGAAGGACGAGATGAACACCGAGATCAGCGTCACGCTGCCCGCAACCAGCACGCTGTTGCGGATGTTGAGCAGGAAGCCCTTGTCCTCGATCAGGATGCGGTAGTTCTCCATCGTGAAAACTTGCGGCCACAGCGAGGGCGTCCGCACGATCTCCCGCGGCAGCTTCAGCGACGTGGTCGACCATCCAGTAGACCGGAAACAGCACGATCAGCACCGCGACGACCAGCGCGGCGTAGGTCAGGATCCGGCCAATGACCTCCCGTTGCGGCATGCCGCGCGGCTTCGCCTGGCCAGCCGTCGCAACGGTGGTCATCAGTCGTCCTCCCGCTGCATCATCGCGGTGGCCGTGAAGACGAGCACCAGCAGCACCGGCAGCATGGCGACGGAGACCGCCGCCGCCTCACCGATCCGCTGGGTCTGCATGCCGAAATAGGCCAGCACCGGGAAGACCATCGTCGCGTCGGACGGGCCGCCCTGGGTGAGCAGCCAGACGTTTTCGAACGAGTTGGCCGTCCAGATCGACGACAGCAGGATCGTCACGATCATCACCTGCCGGATGCCGGGCAGCGTGACGTGGCGGAATCGTTGCCAGGCGTTGGCGCCGTCGATGCGCGCCGCCTCGTAAAGTTCGGTCGGGATTGCCTGCAGCGCCGCGAGCATGCTGATGAACCAGAACGGAAAGCCGCGCCAAACCGTAGCGGCGATCACCGCGGGCATGGCCGTCGCCCGCTGTCCCAGCCAGTCGATGTAGCCGGGCCAGATGCCGGTCTGGGTCAGGATCAGGTTCAAGCCGCCGCCGATCGGCTGGTAAAGCACCCGCCACGTCAGGAACGCGACGAAAGCGGGCATCGCCCAGGGCAGCATGAGGAACGAGCGGAACAGCCCGCGCCCGGGAAGCCGCTGGCTTACCAGCAGCGCCAGACCGAGGCCGATGGCGAGCTTCAGCGCATCGCTGACGACGACCAGAATGATCGTATTGGTGATCGACCGGATGAACGCGGGCGAGCCTGAGAGATACCGGAAATTGGCGAACCCGATCCACTGGCCGTCGTTACCGACGACGCGATCGGTGAACGACACATAGACCGCATAGAAGAAGGGATAGGCCACGAGCCCCGCGAGAAGCAGCACCACGGGCAGGACCAGCCCGTATGCATACAGCTTCTCCTGGACCGCCGCCGTCAGACCGCGCCATCCGCCACGCGCTGGTTCCGCGGTCGACGACGAAGCCGCCACGCCACGCGCGTTGACCTGGGAGAGGTCCTCCATACTTCGAATGATCCTCGATCGGCTCGCGAATAGGGCGCAAAGCGCGAAGGCGCAGGCGGGCCGAACGCCGTCCGGCCCGCCCCGTGCCTGTTCTGGTTACTTGTACTTGTCGTAGATCGCCTGGATCTGGGTCTGCGCCTCGTCCATGGCCTTGTCGAAATCCCAGCTGTCGATGACCACACGCTGCACCATCTTGGGGACGATGAAGTTGCTGGACATGTCCGCGTAGGCGGCGTTGTAGACGTCGGGGTAGGCTGGCGCCGTGCCCTTCTTCACCAGATCGAGGAGGCCGGCGAGGATCGGATCCTTGCCGCCGAACACATCGAACTTGGCCTGATCCTGCAGCACCGGCCCATAGATGGCCTGCTCGTAGTAGGCCTTCATGAAGTCCGGCGATGCGAGATACTCGACCAGGGCCTTGGCCGTGTCGATGTTGCTGCCCGACTTCGGAATGCCGCGCACCTGAGGCCCGATCGGCGAGATGACGCCCTTCGGACCGCCCGGCAGCGACGAGAACAACGTGTCCTTGTAGAGCTCGGGATCCTGCGCCTTGGCCGCGATGCCGACCGAACCGGTATTGGCGATGAAGGCCGCCTGCCCGGCAAGGTAGGCCTGGTTGTCGCCGGCGCCGTCCCATGTGGTGTTGCCTGGTGGAAACACACCCTTGTCCCACGCATCCTTGACCCACTTCAGGTAGGTGCGCGTCTCTTCGGACTTGATCGCCGCCTTGGTGCCCGTGTCGTCGGCGATACGGCCGCCGTAGGACTGAAGCACGGAAATCTGAACATTGCCGTCACCGACATTGGAGAGCGCCAGTCCAAGCCCAAACAACGGTGGCTTGTTCACCGCCGCGGCCTGGGTGGCAAGTTCTTCCCAGGTCGTCGGCGGGTTGGCGAACCCGGCCGGCGCCAGAACATCATTGCGCCGCAGCAACAGGTTGCCCGAGACCCCGAAAGGAATGCCCGTACGGCCGCCCGCGACCTTGCTCGTGTCTGTCGCCTTGGCCACGGGTTCGAACCAACCACCCTGCGCCTTGCCGATGCTGTCGTAGATGTCGTCCATCTGGACGAACACGCCCTGCCGTGAAAGCAGCAGCAACAGGTCCAGGCCCATGTCGAGCGCATCGGGCATGGTGCCGGAGGCCACCGCCGCCGAAACCTTCTGCACGGTCTCGTTCTGGTTGATCATCACGACGTCGGTCTCGACGCCGTTGTCCGCGCCCCACTTGTTGATCGTGTCGACGAGAAGCTTGTTCGCCTTGTCGGAGAAGATCAGGCCGCCCCAGTAGGTGAGCTTCGAGCCTTTCTTGATCATCGGCGCCGCCAGCGCGCTGCGCAAAGAACCGGTCGTTGCCAAGCCCGCAACCGCGCCCAGCGACGCGCCCAACACACCGCGCCGGGTCCACTTTCCTTGTTTTGTCATGGTGTCCTCCCTTGTCTTGTTTTCCGGGTGTCATTCCTTTGCATCGGCGTTTCCGCCGCGCCCACACGATCCGGGTCGCCGGTTCGACGGTCGAATCGTGTGCCGTTGAGGCGCTTCACTTCGCATCCTCCCGATGCGTCGAAGCGGCTACCCTCGCGTGGCCAGAATGGCACGCGCACTGGTTCGCAAATGAACAGATGCCGACTGTGCGACCGCCTCGTGGCATTTGCAAGCGCACGTTCCTGGCGCGCGCGCTTCAATCCTGCTGACGCCAGTCCGCCACTGGATCGAGCGGATAGATCGGCCGCGGGATTCGCTTCCACGGCAGGGTGAACACATCGGATTGTCCGGGACCGCGTGTGTCGACCCGGATCACCTGCGACGTCACATCGGCGAAATACTGGAAGTTGGATGCCGTCTTCAGCACCGCAATCTTGTACTGGCTGAGATCGACGCCGGACGCCTCGTAGACGCCGGGCACATTGCCCGCGACGCCGCGCAGTTCTGTGATGAGCAGCGTGATGGGTCCGACGTCGAATACGACGCGGCGCCCCATGTCGACCTCGGCCTGATGGTTGAACTTGAGCTTCACCGGCCCGCTTCCGACGAAGCGCACCGTGCCGGTGACCTCGATCGGGGTGAAGAACTGCGTGGCCGCATCACCGCCGAGCGGCAGTTTCACCGTCGCGCCGACCCCGGCGTCGGCGAGCCGGGCGGCCGCATCCGGCGAAATCAACGGCACGAGTGCCCGGCTCGTGATGCCGAGCCGCAGCATCGCCTCGAGGATGAGGTTGCTGTCACCCGCGGCGCCGCCGAACACCGTGTCGCCGGTGTCGCTGAGCACGACGATGCCCGTGTCGGCGGCATCAGCCATGCGGACCGCATCGTCAACCGGCACGGCTTCCTTCACCTGAAAATCGTCGCGCATCGACCACACGAAATCGGCCAGTTCGTCGGCCAGCTTTTCCGCGAGCTCCGGATCATTGTCGGTGACGACGATCGTTGCCCAGCCGCCCTCGTCGACGTCGAGCCACGGCTGCATCGGATAGTTCGACGCCTGGAGTACGCGCGGATCGCTCTCCATCGCGCGGGCACGATCGAACCACTTCTTCATCGGCCCCTCGGAAGTCAGGAACTGTTCCTGATGCGAGACCAGCGGAATCTTCCGCCACGCGGTCACCGGTTTGATCTTGTCCTTCAGTATGCGCAGCAGGAGCGCCGTGCCGATGCGGCCGGTGTCATACGGATCGTGCGGCTGTGTGCGGTGCCCAACGACCGCGTCGCAGTTCGCGATGATCTTCTCCGTGACATTGGCGTGATGATCGAGCGTCAGCACGATCGGCACATCCGGCCCGAGGATGGACCGGCAGAGCGCCGCCTGCTCCCCCTCCACGTCGTCGATTCCCTCGGCGGCGCAGGCGCCATGCAGTTGCAGGGCGAGTCCGTCGATCTTGCCGGCCTTCTCCAGCCCGTCGCGAATTTTGCGCTGGAAAAAATCGAAGGCGTCCCTGGTCACCCGCCCGCCTGCAACTGCGAAAGCACGGATGATCGGGATCGTCTCGACATCAAGCCCTGACTCGCGGACGACATCGATGTAGCCGCCGACCTCGCCAAAGCCGGGCAGCTTTTCCATGATCTCGGCACCTTCGAGGATCCCGAACGATTCATAATCGGCGAGCCGCGTCGGCACCGGATTGAAGTCGTTGGTCTCCTGGGCGATGTGGATGAGTGCGATGCGCAAGTGTTTCCTCCCGGATCGCGAGCCGCGTCAGAACGATTTCGACAGATCGACCTTCGCTTCGCGAACTTTCTTCTTCTTCACCTTTGAGCCCGCGATCAGCCGCTTCAGGTGCGCTGCATAGGCCGGCGCGCTCAGCGGCAGATCGATCGTCTTCTGCTTGAACGAAGAGAACAGCATCGCCCCGGCGAGTTCGACCGAGTTGATGCCTTCGGCGGCCGGTGCGATCAGCGGCGTACGATCGAGGATCGCGTTGGTGAAATTGAGCAAGACCTCGTTGTGCTGCCCGCCGTGATCGGGCGCGGGAATGCTCACGTCCCACGTTGGCGGTTTGGAAAAGGCCTGGTCGGTGGTTCGGCTGAACTCGCTCGCCGGCACCTCGTTGCGGATCAGGCGGATGCTGTCGTCCTCGTAGACGAGACGCCCGCGCTCGGCCGTGATTTCAAGCCGGTTCGTGCCCGGCGCCTCACCGGTCGAGGTGACGAAAACCGCGGTCGCGCCGCTGGCGTATTCCATGTAGGCGGTGACGTCGTCCTCGACCTCGATGTCGTGGTAGCGCCCGAGCGTGCAGAAGGCGCGCACGCGCTTCGGCATGCCGAAAATCCACTGGAACAGATCGAGATTGTGCGGGCACTGGTTCAGCAGCACGCCGCCGCCCTCGCCGCCCCACGTCGCCCGCCAGCCACCGCTGGCGTAGTACACTTCCGGACGAAACCAGTTGGTGATGATCCAGTTGATCCGCCGGATTTCGCCCAGCTCGCCGCTGCGCACGAGATTGCGAATCTTGATGTAGAACGGGTCGGTCCGCTGGTTGAACATCGCGGCAAAGACCTGCCTCCTGCCGCGATGGGCCGCGATGAGACGCTGGGCATCGGCCTTGTGCACCGAGATCGGCTTCTCGACCATGACATGAAGTCCCTGCTTCAGCGCGTCGATGCCGATGGTCGTGTGGAAGTAATGCGGCGCGGCTATCAGGATCGCGTCGATGGCGCCAGATCGGATCATCTCGGCGCTGTCACCGAACGTCCGAACGCCGGACATACCTTCGAACCGCGCCAACTTTTTCGCATCGACGTCGCAGACTGCGGTCAGTTGCAGCCGCGGGATCTTCCCACCGAGTATCTGGGTGGCGTGGACGCCGCCCATGTTGCCAAGGCCGACGATACCGATTCTGACGTTCTTCATGATGCGATTGCCTGTCCGCGCGTTGGAGAGTTCACTGTACATACGATCCTGCATCGCCTCAGCCGTCCGGATTGACCGGGCGCCAGAACGGCGCGCGCTGCCGAACCGTATCGAGGATCGCTTCGTCGAAAGGCTCGAGCGGGAAACCTTCGGGCTGCAGCGGTCCGCTGCGCCAGCCGATGCGCCGATGCACATCTTCCTGCGCATAATACGCGAGGTACACCGCTCTTCAGAACCACAGCGAAATCTTTCGGCACGTCTCGCTCGATCCGACGCAGCGCAGCGTCCTGCGCATCGCCATCGAGTGCTGCGAAATCCAGTTTGCGAAAGCGTCGCCGAGAAACCGCGTCAGGGACGCCCTATACGGTCATACTGCAACCGCGATGCGCGCGACCTCATTGGCGAGGCCCATGGCGCCGGCACCAAGCAGATCGTCGACCGGCGGCACCAGCCGATCCATCGCCGCGCTGCAGCATGTCGCGCTCCGCGTCCGTGGAGACGTCCCCGCTCGACATCCCTAGCCCCGCAGGTCCTGCCGCTTGTCGACGATGTAGTCGGCCGCGCGGAGCGCGATTGCCTGGATCGTCGGCGTCGGATTGACCGCACCCCCGGTCACGAAGACGCTGCCGTCGATAACGAAGAGATTGTCGGCATCATGCGCCTGACAATTGCCGTCGACCACCGAACGTTCGGGGTCTTCACCCATGCGCGCCGTGCCCATGAGGTGCCAGCCGCCGGTCGAAAGCACCGGCGTCACCATGGTCCGGTGTGCGCCGGCCGCCTTGAGCACGCGTTCTGCATTGCGCGCGCCATGTTCGAGGATGCGCCGCGTGTTGTCCGACACGCGATACGTGATCCGCGGCGCCGGAATGCCGTTGGAGTCCGTCAAGTCCGGATCGAGGTCGACGCGGTTCGCCTCCTCCGGCAAATCCTCGGAGATCACGCACAGCATGCTCGAACGGCCAAACCGCTCGGCGAAAGCAGCGTGGTGGCCCTGCCCCCACGGCACGCGCTCGATACCAAGCCCTGAAGCCGTCTCCGCCGGGCCGGTGCTGCGGTTCATCTGGTACGAATAGCCGCGCACGAAGCCGCGCTCCGGATCGGTCTCGTAGAATTCCTGCGACATGAGGATGTTCCCGAGAGCGCCCTTGAACGTCGTCGCGTCCGGACCGTCAAAGAAGCCGGACACCATTCCGTAGGGGTGAAACATCAGGTTCTTGCCGACCAGACCGCTGGAATTGGCAAGCCCGGCAGGATGCCGGTCGGATTTCGACACCAGAAGCATGCGCGGCGTGCCGACGCCGTTGCACGCAACGATCACCGCGCGGGCGGGCTGATGCTGCGTCGTACCCTCCGCATCGGTGTAGCGCGCGCCGGTGGCGCGGCCATCCGGACCGGTAGTGATCTCGAAGACGCGGGCGCCGGTGCGGATCTCGACACCGTTCTTCACGGCCTCCGGGAGGTACGTGACATCGGTCGATCCCTTGGCGCCGCGATAGCACCCTGTCCCGTTCGGGCCGCAATGGTTGCAGGCCTTCCGGCCGCGATAGTCTCGTGAGTTGATGTAGGAGTCGGACGGCCACCAGTGCCAGCCGAGGCTATCGAAGCCGCGGGCCAGGCGCTCTCCATCCGGGCCGAGCGACAGCGGCGGCATGGGACGCGGCGAGCGCGGCGGATTTGCCGGATCGCCAGAGATACCGGAGCAGCCCATCCACGCGTCGTTCAGGTCGTAATACGCTGCGAGATCATCGTACGTAATCGGCCAGTCATCGGCGACACCATCCAGCGTGCGGACGCGAAAGTCGGATGGGTGAAGCCGTGGCGCATGCGCCGTCCAGTGGATCGTGCTCCCGCCGACGGCATTGAACATCAGCGGCGTGATGGCCGAGGCCGCATTGTTGATCGGATAGTCCTCCGGCAACCCGCGTATGTTCGGATCGAACGCGTAGGTGGTTGCGCCGCGCAGCTCCCAATCGGCAAAGGCCGTGGGGTATTCGTTTGCCCGGTGCCAGCGCCCCTGTTCCAGGCAGACGACACGAAAGCCCGCCGCCGACAGTCGCCACGCCGCCGCGGCGCCGGACGCCCCCGTTCCAATGATCAGGATATCGACCGTCTCGGACGACGGACCTTGCCCGGACACCAGCGAAACGCCTCCCAACGCTTTGGCCCGGCCGAGGCGACCGGTCGACCGTCGTTCGCGGCCTTCGGTCAGCAGTCTAGTGCCGTCCGCTCCGAAAGACGAACGGCACCGGAGTTCCGGGCCATCTTCTTCCCTTCCCCCCGCAAACCGGCGATAAAGCCGGGAAGCGGAGGGCACTGACGTCATGGCGACTTGGATCGCGCTCGCAATCCTTGCGGCAGTTGCCGTCTACGGCGTGCTTCTCTTCAACCGACTGGTGCGGGCCCGCCAGATGGCCGCCGAAGGCTGGAGCGGCATCGACGTCCAGCTCAAGCGGCGCGCCGACCTCATTCCCAACCTCGTGGACACGGTGAAAGGCTACGCCGCGCACGAGCGCACGCTCTTTGCCGAAATTGCCCGCCTGCGCACCGAGATCGCCAGGACGGACGCCAACGACGTCTCCGCCCGCGGCCAGTTGGAGGGCATGATGTCAGGCTCGCTCAAGCAATTGCTGGCGCTCGCCGAGGCCTACCCTGACCTCAAGGCCAGCCAGAGCTTCCGCGATCTGCAGACCAGCCTCGCCACCGTCGAGGACGAACTCCAGATGGCGCGGCGCTACTACAATGGCGCGGCGCGCAATCTGAACGTTCTTGTCGAGTCCTTTCCGAGCAACGTGTTGGCGGCAGCGTTCGCCTTCGACAAGCGCGACTATTTCGAGGTCGACGAGGCCGATCGCCGCTTGCCGGGCGTCGCCTTCGGCACGTGACGGAGGGCCGCCGGATGCCGACCCATCGCAATCTCCTCGCGCACTTCGGCGTATTTCTCGCCGTCGTCGTTCTGGCCTTCTCTGCGGCACGGCCGGCGCTTGCCGCGGAAGAGATCCTCGACTTCCTTTCGCATGTGATCGTGCGTCCCGACGGCGTTCTCGACGTTACCGAGAAGATCAAGGTCCGTGCCGAAGGCGACCAGATCAAGCGCGGCATCTACCGCGACTTTCCGCTGACCTTTGTCGATGGCGACGGCGGCAACCATCAGGTCTCTTTCAAGCTGATCAGCGTCATGCGGGATGGAAAGCCAGAGCCGAACCACACCAACAAGAACACCCAGGGCGTTCGCATATATTTCGGTGAGCAGGACGTATTCCTGCGCCCCGGCGTCTACACCTATACGATCCACTACGAGACCGGCCGGCAGATTCGCTTTCTGCCCGACCACACCGAACTGTTCTGGAACGTTACCGGCAACGAATGGGCATTTCCGATCCTGCGGGCCGGCGGCCTGTTCGAACTGCCCCGCGGCGCCGCGCCGGTGCGATGGACAGCCTACACCGGCCCGTACGGAGCGAAGGGAACGGATTTCACCGGAACCATCCTGGGCGACAACGCGCTCAGCGTTACGACGACGCAGACTTTGCCGCCGAACCAGGGCCTCTCCGTCGTCCTCCAGATACCGGACGGGCTCATTGCCGAACCGAGCGGCACCCAGGCGCTTTACTACTGGTTTCTCGACAACCGCCGCTTCGTCTTCGGCGGTCTGGGCTTGTTCGGCGTGCTCCTCTTCTACCTCGTCACCTGGTCGGCGGTCGGTCGCGATCCGCCGAAGGGCGTCATCATCCCGCTTTTCCATCCGCCACCGGGTATCTCGCCGGCGCTCGCCGGCTACGTGAACGACTGGGGCTGGGGCGGAGGATGGCGCACCTTCACGGCCGCGGCGATCTCCCTAGCGGTGAAGGGGCTGCTGATTTTCGACGATTCGGGCGCGGACATTGTCCTGAAACGAACGGAAAAGGGGCGCAGCATCCCGTCCGATCTGCCGCCGGGCGAAAAGTCGATCCTCAAATGGGTCAGCGGCCGCGGCGGGCACGTCACCATCAACAAGGATAGCGGCAAGAGCGTCGCTACCGCGCAAGGCGTGTTCCGTGAGAGCGTCGAGGCGGAGAACCACAACCGCTTCTTCCGCCGCAACGTCGGCTACGTCGTCGTCGGCGCCGGGCTCACCATCGCGGCGCTGGTCATCGTCCTGTTATTCGGCGGTCTCAACGAAGGCGAGATCGGCGCGCTGTTCGGCGTTGGCTTTGTCAGCGTGTTCCTCGGCTTCTTCATCGTGCCCGTCGTCCGTGCGCTCTTCGGCGCCCGTGGCGTCCAATCGGTCGTCGTGGCGGCGCTCAATATCGTCGTCCTCGTCGCCATCCTGGGTGGGATCGGCTCGACATTCATTTCGTCGTTCTCCCTGCCGGACGATTTCGCCAACTCCATCATGCCGGGTATTCTCGCCAACGCGTTTCCGTTCGTGCTGGTCGGTGGCTTCGCAGCGATGAACGGCCTGTTCTACTATCTGTTGCGCGCGCCGACCGCCGCCGGCCGCAAGGTCATGGACCAGATCGAGGGGCTCGAACTCTACATCCGCACCGCCGAGACGGCGCGACTGAACGCGGCGGGCGCACCCGATCTCGACGCTACCCAGTTCGAACGGCTGCTGCCCTACGCTATCGCGCTGAAGGCGGAGAAACCGTGGTCCGAGGCCTTCGCTGCCGCCTTCGCCCGCGCGAACCCGGGCCGGGCCATGGAAGTCGCCTACGCTCCGTCCTGGCACAACGGTGTCGGCTGGAGCGGTCACAGCTTCGGCAGTTCGCTCGCCTCGTCCGTCTCCGCGGCGCAGGGATCGTTCGCCAGCTCCCTGCCGGCGCCCTCTTCTTCGTCGTCGGGATTTTCCGGCGGTGGTGGTGGCGGGGGCTCAGGCGGGGGCGGGGGCGGCGGGGGCGGCGGCGGCTGGTAGCGCCGGCTTCAGTAGAGCCCCTCAAGCTCGGCGCCCCAACGCCGCAGGACCGCGTGACGGCGCGGCTTCATCGTCGGCGTCATCATGCCGTTCTCGATCGTGAACGGCTGGTCGGCGACGACGAAGCGCTTGACTCGCTCCGGCTGCGACAGCTTGCGGTTGGCCCTGTCGACAGCCTGACCGATCGCCGCGCGAAATTCCTTTTCGTTTGCCAGATCGGCGAGGATCGCCGGACGTCCCCTGCCCTTGGCCCAGGCCTTGATAAAATCGCCGGTCGGCACCACGACCGCAACGATATGTGGTCGCCCATCACCAGCCGCCATCGCGGCCTCGATTTCCGGCTCCAGAGCCAGCATCGCCTCGATCGCCTGCGGCGACAGCGTGTCGCCGGCCGAATTGACGATGATGTCCTTCTTGCGGTCGGTGATCTGGAGATAGCCGTCATGATCGATGACGCCGATGTCGCCGGTATGCAGCCAGCCGTCGCGCATCACTTCGGCGGTGAGCTTCTTGAGGTTCCAGTAGCCGTCCATGAGCAGAGGTCCGCGCACGAGGATCTCGCCGTCGTCGGCAATGCGTACATCGACGTGCTTGAGGGGCGGACCGACCGTGCGGAGCTTCACGCGGCCGCAGCGATTGCAGCTGATCACCGGCGCCGATTCCGTCTGGCCGTAACCCTGAAGCAGCCGCAGACCAAGCGCCACGAAGAAGACGCCGACTTCGTAGTTGAGCGGCGCGCCCCCGGAGACCAGCGCCTTCAGCCGCCCGCCGAAGCGTGCGCGGAATTTGTCGCGGACCAGTCGCTCGACAACGCGATCGACGAGACGATCCCACGCCGTCATTGTCCCAGCTGCCTCGTAGCGCTTTCGCCCGAGATCGACCGCCGTCTGGAACAGCCGCGCTCGAAGGCCACCCTGCCGCATGACGCTCTTCAGTATGCGCTCGCGCATGATGTCGTAGAGTCGCGGCACCGCCGTCATGATCGTCGGGCGCGCTTCCGGCAGGTTGGTCGTCAGCGTGTCGATGCGCTCGGCAAAATAGATCTGCGCTCCGATCGACACCGGGAACATCAGTCCGGCGGTGTGCTCGTAGGAATGCGAGAGCGGCAGGAACGACAGAAATACCTCGTCCTCAAGGCCAACCTCGTCGAGGACATCGCTGGCGCCGACGCAATTCGCCATGATCGCGCGATGGCTGAGCATCACGCCCTTCGGCGCGCCGCCCGTACCTGAGGTGTAAATCAGGCAGGCAAGGGCATTTCGGTCGATCGCCATGGCGGTCTGCTGCGCGCCGCGGCCGCCGGCCGCGCCCTCGGCAAGCGCCGCGGTCCATGTGTCAATCGCCAGACGCTTGCTTGCGCTCCCGCCGATATCCTCGTCCATCGCGATCACGCGCTTCAGACTGCGGCCGCGCGTGGCCGCTTCGAGAAAGGGCTCCGCCAGCGCCGCGGTCGAGACGAACGCCATGGTCGCCCCGCTGTCGCGCAGAACGTGCTCGTGGTTGGCAACCGTGTTGGTCGTGTAGAGCGGCACGCTGACGCCGCCGGCGGCCATGATGGCAAAATCGGCGATCGCCCAGCGCGGCGAATTGTTGGAGAGAAGCAGTACACGGTCGCCCGGCGCCAGTCCGTAGGCCTTCAGCGCCGCCGCCAGCGCTCCGACCTGATCGGCCACAACGCGCCAACTCAATGGCTGATAGGCGCCGTCATGCTTTTCCCAAAGGAAAGGCTGATCGCCCCGCTTTCCCGCCTGGCTCAGGAGCATTGCCACCAGGTTGGGCCAGTCGTCGATTTCCATCGGCTGAACGGCCAATCCTCCCGCGCCAATGTTAACCGGCCGACCGGAGGTTAGCCAGCAACGGGTTACGTGCCGCGCTGGCTGCGGACAACCAGGAGTCCGGCAAAGATGATCAACGCAATGCCGGCGAGCGACAACCAGTCCGGAACTGCCCCGAAGACGGCAGCACCGAAGACCGTCGCGGCAATGATCTGCGTGTAACTGAAAGGCGCCAGCACGCCCGCGCCGGCATGGGTGAAGGCCTGGATTATCAGGAGCTGCGCACTGCCGAACAACACGCCGAGCGTCACCAGCAACGCCCACGCCGTCAGCGTAGTGGCCGGCCAATCCAGCACGGCAAAAGGCGTTGCCACGACCGCGCCTACGGCCAGCGTCCATGCCAGCGTGGTATCGGCGCGCTCGCCCGTCGCCCCGAGGTGCCGGGTGAGCAGTTGCAGAATCGCGTAAAACAGCGCTGCGACGAGGGGAAAGACCACAGCGAGCGACAGGTTGCCGAATCCCGGCCGGGCGACCAGCAGCACGGCGGCAAAGCCAATCGCAACACCGATCCAGCTCACCAGGCGCACGCGTTCACCGAGCATGGTGCCTGCCAGCGCGACCACGAGGAATGGCGCGGTGAACAGGATCACGGTCGCCTCCGCCAGCGGCAGGTAGCGCACCGCAAGAACCATGGTCACGCTCACGATCAGCGGCGTGAGCCCGCGCATGATCTGGAGCGCAGGCCGCTCGGTTTGGAAGAGGCTCGCCCACCGCGACGGTTTCGCTGCCAGTATCAGCACCGGGAGCGCTAGCATGTAGCGCGCCCAGACGATCTGCCCGACCGACTGCGTCTCGGCGAGAACCTTGCTGACGCCATCGACACAGGCGAACAGCGATGACGAGAGGACGACCAGGAAAATGCCCGTGAGTTGCTCGCTGAAGGTGCGAAGGTACCAGCGTGCCGGTTTCTCAGATTTCAAGGAATGTTGCCTGTCGGGACGCCGTCGGCGCCGCTAGTATCGCGTTTCAAGCGTCGGCGCGGGATCGTTGCGCCCGGGAAATAGCATTATTGCAGGGAGGAGTCGCCGGAATGGATGTCAAAGCCGCGGTCGCGTTCGAGGCCGGCAAGCCGCTCGAGGTCACCACCGTCCAGCTCGAGGGTCCGAAGGCCTTCGAGGTTCTGGTCGAGGTGAAAGCCACAGGCATCTGCCACACCGACGAGTTCACGTTGTCGGGGGCGGACCCGGAAGGCATCTTTCCCGCAATCCTCGGCCATGAGGGCGCCGGCATCGTCGTCGATGTCGGCCCCGGCGTAACCAGCGTGAAGCCCGGCGACCACGTCATCCCGCTCTACACGCCGGAATGCCGCCAGTGCCCGTCCTGCCTGTCGCGCAAGACCAACCTCTGCACCGCGATCCGCGGCACCCAGGGCCAGGGCCTGATGCCCGACGGCACGTCCCGCTTCTCCCTCGGCGGCAAGCCGATCCACCATTACATGGGCTGCTCGACCTTCGCGAATTTCACCGTCCTGCCCGAGATCGCGGTCGCGAAAATCCGTGAGGACGCGCCCTTCGACAAGGCCTGCTACATCGGCTGCGGCGTCACCACGGGCATCGGCGCGGTGATCAACACGGCCAAGGTCGAGGAAGGCGCAAAGGCGATTGTCTTCGGCCTCGGCGGGATCGGCCTCAACGTCATTCAGGGGCTGCGCCTCGCCAATGCCGACATGATCATCGGCGTCGACACCAATCCGGCGAAGAAGGAATGGGGCGAGCGCTTCGGCATGACCCATTTCGTCAACCCGAAGGAGGTCGGTGGCGACCTCGTCGCGCACCTCGTCAACCTGACTAAAAAGGGCGCCGACCAGATCGGCGGCGCCGACTACACGTTCGACTGCACCGGCAACGTGTCTGTCATGCGCACCGCGCTGGAATCGTCCCACCGCGGCTGGGGCGTCTCGGTCATCATCGGCGTCGCGCCGGCCGGCGCCGAGATTTCCACCCGCCCGTTCCAGCTCGTCACCGGTCGCGTGTGGAAAGGCACGGCCTTCGGCGGCGCCAGGGGGCGCACCGACGTCCCGAAAATCGTTGACTGGTACATGGACGGCAAAATCGAGATCGACCCGATGATCACGCACATGCTGCCGCTGGCCGACATCAACAAGGGCTTCGACCTCATGCACGCGGGCGAGAGCATCCGCAGCGTCGTGGTCTACTGACGGCCGGGCCTCTCGTCGCGGCCGAATGCCTTGCGCAATTCATCCTTGGCCAACTCAAGTGTCTTCCGGCGCTTCGTCGGGAGATTCTTTCCGGCACGGTTGATGTAGAAGGTCAGCATCGACATCGCCGACCGGTAGGGCGAACTCTTCCGGCGCTTGCTATTCTCGGCCGAAGTCTTCAGCGACTGCGCTATCTGGCGTGGACTCCGTAGAGTGAAGACATCTTCCTTGAGATCAAGCGCATCGCTGTGCGCGGTGACGTCCTGCGACCACCGCTTGCCGGAGTGTTGCTTCGCCATGTGTCACCTCCTGGCCCGATAAACGTGGCCAGGGCCCGCCGGTTCCGCGAAGCGGATTGACTCGCAGCGCGCCAATGTCGAGGCTCGGAACAGGCCTTGGAGGCCGTTGGAACGGAGTGCATGCCGTGCTGGAGGCCCTGGGGCGCCAGATCGAGGACCGTCGCGACGACCTTGTCGCGCTGACCTCCGACCTCATCCGCATTCCGACGTTGAACCCGCCCGGCGACGTCTATCGCGACTGCTGCGATTACATCGCCCGGCGCCTGACTCCGCTTGGCTTCGAGGCGACCTTCATTCGCGCCGAGGGTACGCCCGGCGACAGCGACCGATATCCGCGATGGAATGTCGTTACCCGCCGCGAGGGGCGCATGCCCGGCCCCTGCGTCCACTTCAATTCGCATATCGACGTGGTTGAAACCGGCCACGGATGGACCGTTGACCCGTTCGGCGGCGCAGTCCGCGACGGCCGCGTCTATGGTCGTGGCGCCTGCGACATGAAGGGCGGCCTCGCGACGTCCATCGTCGCAGTCGAGGCATTCCTCGCGCTCTACCCCGACTATCCTGGCGCCATCGAGATTTCCGGAACCGCCGACGAGGAATCCGGTGGCTACGGCGGCGTCGCCTACCTCGCCGAGAAAGGCATCCTCGCCCGCCCGCGCGTCGACCACGTCATCATCCCCGAACCGCTGAACAAGGATCGCGTCTGTCTCGGCCATCGCGGCGTCTGGTGGGCTGAGATCGAGACCAAGGGACGCATCGCACACGGCTCCATGCCCTTCCTCGGCGACAGCGCCATCCGCCACATGGGCGCGGTGCTGGAAGCCTTCGAGACCGAACTCTACCCGGCGCTCGCCGGCCGTCGCACCGCCATGCCGGTGGTGCCCGACGGGGCGCGCCAGTCCACCATCAACATCAATTCGATCCACGGCGGCATGGGCGAGGAATATTCCGGCTTCCCCTCCGCCTGCGTCGCCGACTCCTGCCGCATGGTCATCGACCGCCGCTTCCTTATCGAGGAGGACATCGCAGCGGTGAAGGGCGAAGTGCGCGGCATCCTCGATCGCCTGACGGATCGCCGCGACAAGTTCCACTACGAGCTTCGCGACATGTGGGACGTCATCCCCTCGATGACCGACCGGGAAGCGCCCGTCGTCCGCTCGGTCTCTGCCGCGATCAAGACCGTGCTCGGCCACGAAGCGCAATTCGTCGTTTCACCCGGAACCTACGACCAGAAGCACATCGACCGTATCGGCCTGGTCAAGGATTGCATCGCCTATGGTCCGGGAATCCTCGATCTTGCCCACCAGCCGGACGAATACGTTGTGATCGACGACATGGTGGATTCCGCTAAGATCATGGGACTCGCCTTGCATCATCTTCTATACGGACAAGCCTGATGGCCGCTGCCCCGCGGTGGTGGCTGCACACGGTGAGGGAGTACGGGAAATGAAGGCACTCAAGCTGGCCGCATTGGCGGTCCTCTTGCTGGCAGGCATCGCGCCGGGCGCTGCTTTGGCCGCGCGCACCGATATCGTCGTCGGCATGGTGCTGGAGCCGCCCAACCTTGATCCGACAGCAGGCGCCGCCGCGGCCATCGACGAGGTGGTCTACGCCAACGTCTTCCAGGGCCTGACCCGCATCGGCGCCGACGGCAGCGTCATGCCGGACCTCGCCAAGTCATGGGACATCTCCGATGATGGCCTGACCTACACATTCCACCTCCAGGATGGCGTCAAGTTTCACGATGGCACCACCTTCGATGCGGAGGATGTGAAGTTCTCGCTCGATCGCGCCCGCGGCGCCGATTCCACCAACGCGCAGAAGCCGCTGTTCGCGGCAATCGCCTCGGTCGATGTTGTCGATCCCGACCACCGTGAAAGTCACTCTCGCCCATCCGCAGGGCAACTTCCTCTTCAACATGGGCTGGGGCGACGCTGTGATGGTCGGCCCTGAGAGCGCCGCCGACAATGCCACCAAGCCGATCGGCACCGGCCCCTTCAAATTCGTCGAATGGGTCAAGGGCGACCACGTCGAACTCGCAAGGAATCCGGATTACTGGGGCAAGCCGGTCGCGCTCGACAAGGCCACTTTCAAGTTCATTTCCGACCCGACCGCCGCTTTTGCCGCGATGATGGCGGGCGACGTCGATGCCTATCCGAACTTCCCGGCGCCGGAGACGCTCGACCAGTTCCGCGCCGATCCGCGCTTCAAGGTCGTCGTCGGCACCACCGAGGGCGAAACCATCCTGACCATGAACAACGGCAGGAAGCCGTTCGACGATCTCAAGGTGCGCCAGGCGATGTCGTACGCGATCGACAAGAAGGCGATCATCGACGGCGCCATGTTCGGCAACGGCACGCCGATCGGCAGCCACTTCTCCCCGGCCGATCCCGGCTACGTCGATCTCACCGGCATGTATCCTTACGACCCGGAGAAGGCCAGGGCGCTGCTCAAGGAGGCCGGCTATCCGGACGGGTTCAAGGTGACGCTGAAACTGCCGCCGCCATCCTACGCCCGGCGCGGCGGCGAGATCATCGCCCAGCAGCTCAAGGCGGTCGGCGTCGAGGCCGAACTGATCAACGTCGAGTGGGCGCAGTGGATCGCCGACGTGTTCAAGGGCAAGGACTACGACCTCACCATCGTGTCCCATACCGAGCCGGCGGACATCGATATCTATTCCCGCGACGACTACTATTTCGATTACCACTCGGACGCGTTCAAGAAGATCATCTCCGACCTCAACCTCGCCACCGACCCGGCGAAGCGTCTGGAACTGCTCGGTGCCGCGCAGAAGAAGCTCGCCGAGGACGCCGTCGTGGTCTTCCTGTTCGAACTCGCCAAGACCGGCGTGTGGAACGCCAAGCTGGACGGCCTGTGGGAGAACTCGCCCGTGCAAGCTAACGACCTGACTGACGTCTCCTGGGAGGACTGAGGACAAGTCGGGGGCCGGCGGCGCGTTCGCCGGCTCTCGCCTGATGGCATGGGATCATTCGTCGCCAAGCGTTTCGCCTCCCTCGTCGCGACCCTTATTGCGGCCAGCCTCGTCATCTTCTTCGTACTGGAGGTGCTGCCGGGCGACCCGGCATCGTTCATGCTGGGGCTGAACGCCCAGCCCGACACGGTCGAAGCGCTGCGCCACCAGCTCGGCCTCGATCAGCCGCTGCTCCAGCGGTATCTCGCCTGGATCGGCGGCTTCTTCACCGGCGATTTCGGCATCAGCTACACCTACCGCGTGCCCGTCGGCGAACTGATCGCCCAGCGCCTCTGGGTCAGCCTGCCGCTCGCCCTGATGGCCCTGTTCCTGGCCATCGTCATCGCCTTTCCGGTCGGCATCGTCGCGGCGGCGCGCCGCAATCAGCCGGCCGACCTCGCTATCATGGGCGCCACGCAACTCGGCATCGCCATCCCGAATTTCTGGTTTGCCATGCTGCTCGTGCTCGCCTTCTCCCTTGGCCTGCACTGGTTTTCGGCCGGCGGCTTCCCCGGCTGGAACGCCGGACTGCTGGTTGGCCTCAAGTCGCTGACCCTGCCCGCGATAGCGCTGGCCCTGCCGCAGGCCTCGATCCTTGCCCGGGTCATGCGCTCCTCGCTGCTCGACACGCTGCACGAGGACTTCATGCGGACCGCCCGCGCCAAAGGGCTCACAGCGGGACAAGCGATCCGCCGTCATGCCCTGCGCAATGCGCTCATCCCGGTAATGACCATCATCGGCCTGCAATTCTCCTTCCTTCTCGCTGGTGCGATCATCATCGAGAACGTGTTCTATCTTCCCGGCCTCGGACGGCTGGTCTTCCAGGCGATCTCGCAACGCGACCTGATCGTGGTGAAGAGTGTCGTGCTGCTTCTGGTCGCCGCGGTCACCATCGTCACCTTCGCCGTCGATCTCGCCTATGTCGTGATCGATCCACGTCTTCGCCGGCACCGCGCATGAGCATCGGTCCATCCGGTCTGCTCGATGTGCCGCCATCCGCGCCGCGACGGCTTCACGGCAGCATGTTCGTCGGTGGCGCGATCACGCTTTTCGTCATCGCCGTCGCGCTGCTCTCCTTCATCTGGACGCCGCAGGACCCGACGCTCATCGTCGTGGCCGACAAATTCCAGCCCCCATCGCCGGCGCACTGGCTCGGCACCGATCACTTCGGCCGTGACGTCCTGTCGATGCTGATGGTCGGTGCACGCAATTCGATTGCCGTTGCCCTGGTCGCGGTGGGTATCGGCATCGGCGCGGGCGTGCCGCTTGGCTTGCTGGCAGCATCGCAGCGCGGCTGGCTCGATGACATCGTCATGCGCGTCAACGATCTGGTGTTCGCTTTCCCCGCGCTCCTGCTTGCGATCATGATCACCGCGCTGCTCGGGCCGGGCGCAATCAACGCGATCATCGCCATCGGCATCTTCAACATTCCGGTCTTCGCCCGGCTCACCCGCGGCGCGGCGCTCTCTCTGTGGACGCGCGACTATGTTCTGGCCGCCCGTGTTGCCGGAAAGGGACCGTTCCTCATCTCGGTCGAGCACATCCTGCCCAACCTGCTCAACACGCTGGTGGTACAAGCGACGATCCAGTTCTCCCTCGGCATCCTCGCCGAGGCGGCGCTCTCCTATGTTGGCCTCGGCACCCAACCGCCCGCGCCGAGCTGGGGCCGCATGCTGGCCGACGCGCAGACCATGATCGCCATCGCGCCCCGTCTCGCCATCCTGCCGGGCCTGGCCATCGTCATCACCGTGCTCGGCCTCAATCTCCTTGGCGATGGCCTCCGAGACGCGCTCGATCCACGACTGCGGCGGTTGCGATGAGCCTGCTCTCCATCGATCGCCTGACCGTGAACATCGGCCCGACGCCGATCCTGAAAGGCGTGACGCTCGGCGTCGATGCCGGCCAGGTACTCGGCCTCGTCGGCGAGTCCGGCTCCGGCAAGTCGATGACGGCGCTTTCCATCATGGGCCTTCTTCCGCACCGCGCCTCGCTCGGCGGCAGCATCCGTTTTAGCGGCGAGGAGCTGACGGAGCTGGGCGAGGCCGCCATGTGCGCTCGGCGGGGCCGCACGATGAGTATGGTCTTCCAGGAACCGATGACCGCGCTTAATCCGGTGAAGACCATCGGCGCGCAGGTGGCCGAAACTGTCCGCGTCCACACGTCAGCCTCCCCCTCCGAAGCCGAGGCCATGGCGCGCGAGGCGCTGGAGCGCGCCGGCCTGCCGCCTGACCGCGTCCCCCTCGACCGCTACCCGCATGAGCTATCCGGCGGGCAGCGCCAGCGCGTTGTCATCGCAATCGCGATCGCACTCAAGCCGCAGTTGCTGATCGCCGACGAGCCGACAACCGCCCTCGACGTCACCACACAGGCGCACATTCTCGACCTGCTCCGCCGCCTTGCGGCCGAGGAAGGCGTCGGCCTGATCCTCATCAGCCACGACCTCGCCGTTGTCGCCGACATGGCCGACCATGTCGCGATCATGAAGGACGGCGCCATCGTCGAAGCCGGTGAAACCGTCGCGCTGTTCCGCAACATGCAGCATCCCTATTCGAAGATGCTGCTGGCGGCCTCGATGCACCGCTCCGAACGGAGGAACCGCATTCAGTCCGATGAAGGTCACGGCGCACCCATCCTCGACGTGCGCAACGTCGTGCAGGAATATCGCCTGCCGAAGCTGTCGTTGTTTGCGCCGGCGCCGTATCTCCGCGCCGTAGATGATGTCGGCTTCACCATTCGCCGCGGCGAAAATCTCGGGCTGGTCGGCGAATCCGGCAGCGGCAAGTCCACGCTCGCCCGCGTCATCCTGGCGCTCGGCTCGCCGCGCAGCGGCACCGTGATACTGGATGGAAACGACTTTCTGAAGTCGCACGGCATGGAACGGCGCGATCTCCGCCGCCATATCCAGGCGGTTTTCCAGGACCCCTACGGGAGCTTCGATCCGCGCTACAAGGTCGCCCACCTGATCGCCGAACCGTTCCACCTGCTCGAAGCCAAGCCATCGCCAGCCGATCGGCGCCGGCGCGTCAACGAGGCGTTGGTCGAAGTCGGGCTTTCACCCGATGACGGCGACAAGTACCCGCACGAATTTTCCGGCGGCCAGCGCCAGCGCCTCGCCATCGCCCGCGCGCTTATCACACGCCCGTCGCTGATCGTGCTCGACGAGGCAGTCTCCGCGCTCGACGTGTCGATCCGCGCGCAGATTCTCGACCTCCTCGCTGATCTCAGCGATCGCCTCGGGGTCTCCTATCTCTTCATCTCGCATGACCTCACGGTCGTCCGCGAGATCACCGACCGCGTTGTCATCATGCGTGAGGGCAAGATCATTGAGCATGGCGAGACCGAGCAGGTCTTTGCCAATCCAAGCCACCCGTATACGGCGGCGCTGATCGCTGCGACGCCCAATCTCGAGCGGGCGCTCGCCGCCCGCCACGCGCGAACAACAACGTGAGGAGGAGACGGCCATGCGGCTAGAGGGCAAGAGGGCCATCGTCACCGGCGGAGCGTCCGGATTCGGCGCCGGCATCGTCCGCAAGTTTTTGGCCGAGGGCGCGCGGGTCGTCATAGCCGACATCAACCGCGACGCCGCCGAGGCGATGGCAAAGGAACACGGCGCGAACGCATCGGCCGTTGGTGTCGACGTATCGGACAACGGCTCCGTCGGCGCGATGGTCGAGATCGCCGCAACGGCGCTGGGCGGCATCGACATCCTCGTCAACAACGCGGGCATCGGCCATCTGCCGCAGCCGCTGGAGGGCCTGCCCGAGGACGAGTTCGACCGCCTGTTTGCGATCAACGCGAAGTCGGTCTACCTGACCGCACGCCATATCGTGCCGAAGATGAAGGCGGCGGGCGGCGGCGCCATCCTCAATATCGCCTCGACGGCCGGCGTCAGCCCGCGCCCGCGGCTCACCTGGTACAACGCTACCAAGGGGTGGATGATCACGGCCACCCAGTCGATGGCGGTGGAGCTGGCGCCGGCGAAGATTCGCGTCAACGCGATCAATCCCGTCGCCGGAGAGACCCCGCTGCTCAAGACCTTCATGGGCGAGGACACGCCGGAGATTCGTGCCAAATTCCTGGCGACGATCCCCATCGGCCGCTTCTCGACGCCGGAGGATATCGGCAACGCCGCCTGCTATCTGTGTTCGGACGAAGCCAGCATGGTCACCGGTGTCGCCATGCTGGTCGATGGCGGCCGCTGCATCTGACAGGACCATCTACGCCTCGACGTAGACGTAGTCCTCCTCGACGTGCACAGGGAACGTTGTCGCAACGAGTTCCTCGCCGTCGGCAAGCACGCGGCCCGGCGCAACGCCGGCGACGTAGCTGCGCACGCGCGTGCGGTCGGGATCGACATGGGACCGGCCCGTCGCCAGATCGAATTCCCAGTGGTGCCAGGGACACCGGATGATCTGCCCGCGCCGGCAATAGCGGTACTCGCCCGGTTCGCGCAACTCGACCAGACCCATCTGATCGCCCCGCGACAGCGGCCCGCCCTGATGCGGGCAACGATCGAGCAGCGCGAAGAACGCACCGTCGACGTTGAACAGCACGATCGGCCGTCCGTCGATATCGATGCTGCGCCGGCTGCCCGGCGGAAAATCGCTTACCGGCGCGACCGGATGACGCTTCATCTCAGAAACCGAAGAGCGCCCGCGCGTTCCCGTTGAGGATCTTGCGGCGCAGCTCCGGGCCGATCTGCGCCGGCAATGCGCGCTGGGGATCGTCGAAATCCCAGTGCGGATAGTCGGAGGCGAACATGACGTGGTCGGAGCCAATCCATTCCAGCACGTCGACGAGGTGCGCCTTGTTCTCCGGCTCCTCCATCGGCTGCGTGCTCACCCAGATGTGCTCGCGCACGTATTCCGACGGCGGCCGTTTCACCATCGGCACTTCGTCGCGCATGCGCTCCCAGTTGCGGTCCATGCGCCACATCAGCGCCGGCAACCAGGCAAGCCCCGCCTCGATCAGCGCGATCTTCAGCTTCGGCCAACGTTCGAACACGCCCTCGAAGACGAGACTGGTGACCAGCGCCTGCGTCGAGGCGGCGTGCTCGGTCATCTCCTCGATGTAGTAGGAGGCCCAGCCGCCGCTCGTGGATGCCCAGCCGGAATAGCCGAAGACGTGCACGCCGACTGGCCGGCCGGTTTCCTGCGCCGCCTCGAAGATCGGCCAGTAGCGGCGGCGCCCGAGCGCTTCCGCGGTACGGCTCAGTACGAGCACCTGGGCGAAATTCGGATTGTCGGCCCAGTAGCGGATTTCTTCCGCCGACGCCGCGCCGTTCTCGTAAGGGACGCAGATCGATCCCTTAAGCCGGCTGTCCTGCGAAGTGAACGCCTCGATCTGCCAGTGGTTGTTGGCCCGCGCCACGGCGGCGGAAAGTTCGTCGTCCTGGAAACCCTCGCCCGTCGGCCCCAGCGGATTGAGCACGCCATGCTCGATACCGTAAAGGTCGAGCAGCTGCCGCCGCATGAGTTCCAGGCTCGACCCCGGCTGCCCGCCATCCTCTGGCCATGCGTCGCGCCGCGCCGCCGCCGGCGCCGCTTTCGGATAGGGTGTGCCGTTCTGGTGACCGTGCCGCAGCCGCATGCCGTAGGTGTTGAGATGCTTCCACCACCGCTCGGTCATGAACGGCTTCAGGTCGCTGAGCTTCTTCGCTCTGGGGTGAATGTCGCAATCGATGACGCCGACCTTGGTCGCGTCCTCCTTTGCGGGAGCCGGTGCCACAACATTCATGGCTGTGTCTCCTTCAGCCGGGGATAGGTTTCCCGCGGGTTTTCTATGGCCATCTTACGCAGAAGCGTGGCATCGACGCCATCCGGCACCAGCCTGTCGCCGTCGAACTGCCAGTGCGGGTAGTCGCTGGCGAAGAGCAGCATGGCGTCGCTGCCGATCTGGTCGATTACCTTGCCGACGGTCGTCGCGTCGTTCGGCGCATCGAACGGCTGCATGGTGAGCCGCACCTGATCGCGGACGATCTCGAGCGGCGAGCGGTCCACCCACGGCACCTCCGGGCGCAGTCCCCGCCAGAACTTGGAGAACCGCCAAAGGAACGCCGGCAGCCACGCCACACCCAACTCGATGAGCACGACCTTGAGGCCGGGAAACTTTGCGAAGGCCCCGTCGCTCACGAGGCTGGCGAGCTGCGCCTGGAAGGCCTGCGCCTGGGCCACGTAGTCCTCGACGTAGTGCGTTGGCCACCCGAGCGAGGTTACCGGGTGGCGATACGAGCTGCCGGAATGAATGCCGATGGGGAGACCATGCCGAACCGCCGCCTCGTAGATCGGCCAGTATTGCGCGCGGCCATATGGAGTTTCTGCCGCAACGGGGAACAGCACCTGCACGAAGCGAGGGTCGCTCGCGCGGCGCTCGATCTCGGCCACCGCAGCAGCAGTATCCTGGATCGGAATCACGATGGACGCGCGAAGCGCCTTGTCCTTGTCGAGCCAAGCTTCCGCCAGCCAGTCGTTCGTGGCCCGGGCAAAGGCCGACGCCATGTGCGGGTCGTGGAGCAGGTGCACCCCGTAGAGGCTGTTGAGGATCGCGGTGCCGATGCCCCACTGGTCGAGAGCATCGTGCCGCATGCGCACCGGATCGTTCGTCAGTCCGCCGGCCGCATCGCGCCAGTCAGGCCGCGATGTCAGCGGCGCGCCGTGCGGATAGGCAATCGAATCCAGGTGCATGATGCCGCGCGCGACGATGGTGTCGTGCCAGTAGTCGTCCATGTGGCACGTGATGTCGGCAATCGCCGGCGCCGGCGGATGGATGTCGCAATCGATCGCGCCGACAGGCAATTCGATACGGTCGTTCGTCCGCGTTTGGGTCGCACCGTCCATGGCTCACGTCTTCTTGTTTTGGCAGGAAAGGGCGGGATTCCTGATAGACAACGCGATCATACCCGCCTTGCACGGCGGGAGCCATGCGACGCCACGCAAGCCGGTTTCGCTGAGTTTCCGCGCCGGCGGGGATCGAGCCCGATACCCCGCGACGCGCGTCTAGAGTCCGGCCGCCTTGCGCAAGGCCGCGTTGATGCGGTCCTGCCAGCCAGGCCCGTCTTCCTGGAAGTGCTCCAGCACGTCGCGGTCGAGGCGGAGCGTCACGCTCTCCTTCACGCCGGGCATCGACGGGGCTTTCTGCGCGGTCTCATCCGGTAACGGTGGCGGCTTGGCCCGGAAAACGTCCTCCGCCGCCTTGCGCGGATCGGCTGGACGGCGCGGCGGCGATGGCGGCTTGGCCACGATCAGACCGCCGCGTCGAAGGCGCGTTCGAGCATGCGCCGGCACGCCTCGGCCTGTTCGCGCACGGTCTCTTCGCCAAGCGCACGCGCAATGTCGCGCAGGTCGCGAATTGCGACGTCCACAGCCGTCAGCAGGTCGACGTCGAGGTCGTCGCCCTGCATGTCCTGGCTGCGCTGAAGTGGAAACGGAATGATTTCGCCCATGTACGCATACCCCGCCGGCGAATCAGTCGTGCCGGTCATGTGATTTCGCCAGTGAAAGGTTGCGCAGAGGTTTACCGTGCTGCCGAAGCACGCGCTTCGGCCGCCGGAAGCGCCGCAATCGCCGCATCCACAACCTTCTTAACGGGCGGTTCGATCGAGACGCGGACGGCGAGTTCGTCGGGCTGTGGCTCCTCCAGCGTGGCGAACTGGCTGTCCAGCAGGCTGGTGGGCATGAAGTGATGCTTGCGGTGCTCCATGCGCGCCCCGATCAGCTCTTTCGAGCCGTCGAGCCAGACGAAGATCACCGGCTTGCCGGCCGCCTTGGTCAGCCGGTCACGATAGACGCGCCGCAAGGCCGAACAGGCGACGACGAGGCCGCCATGCGCATCGCGGAGCGCCGCGCCGATGGCGTCGAGCCACGGCCAGCGGTCTTCGTCGGTCAGCGGGATGCCCGCCGACATCTTTTCGATATTGGCCTTGGGGTGGAATTCGTCAGCATCGCGAAAGGGCAGGCCCAGTCGCTTGCCCATCATCTCGCCCACCGACGACTTGCCGCTCCCCGAGACGCCCATGACGACTATCGCCCAAGCTTTCGCGCCGTTTTGCGGTTCTGTCGGCATGGCTTTCCCCGCCTTCATGGCTTGCCGCCAACCGCCGGCAAGGCTTGTCGATTCATTGGACGGGCCGATCTATAACCTGCCCAAACCATCGGACAAAGGGTAACGCCATGCAGAAGCTGCAAAGCCAGGGGGTCCACCACATCACGCTGGTCGGGGCCGACCGCCAGACATCGATCGACTTTTGGGAAGGCGTGCTCGGTATGCCCTTCGTCTTCGAGCAGCCGAACCTCGACGAGCCGAATGAAAGCCACCTCTATTTCGATCCGGGCGACGGCCGGTTGATCACGATCTTCACCAACGAGACCCGCAAGCCGGACGCCACACCGACGGCACGCGATATCGGGGCCGTCCACCACATCGCCTTCAATGTGTCGCGAGCAACATTTGCCCAGGCTGTGCAGCGCCTCGACGAGCGCGGCATCAGCCATAGCGGCGTCAAGGATCGCGGCTTCATGGATTCGATCTACTTCCGCGATCCGCTCGGCCTTCTGGTCGAGCTCGCGTCCTATCGCTTCTTCCCGCCCGAGGGCGTGTCGTGGGGCGAGGTCATGCTGGAGGCGCACAAGATCCGTGTCGCACGCGGTGACTACAACATCGCCGAGGTCCATCTCGCCGACGCGATCGAAAACCTGATCCAGCGCGGACGCGGCAGCCTTTCGGAAGACCGGTCGCCGAAAAAGGCGTACTAGCCTAGAATATGGGACAGGCGACGGGTGTTTGCCCGATGCGGGGCGCGGAAGACGCCGCGCATCTTGCGACCCGGCGTCGCGCACAGGGGGAGGAAAACCCATGAAGCTCTACATACTCGACGTGTCGAATACGAGCCGGCCGGTCCGCGTGCTGATCGGCGAGAACAAGCTGCCGGTCGAGGAGGTCTCGCTCGATTTCTACAAGGGCGAGCACGCCAGCGCGCCCTACACGGATCTCAATCCCAACGGTCTGGTGCCGACGCTCGACGACGACGGTTTCATCCTGACCGAGAGTTCGGCGATCATGAAATACCTCGCCGACAAGTTCGATCTGCCCTCGTATCCGAAGGGGCTGAAGGAGCGGGCGAAGGTCAACGAGATGATGGACTGGTTCAACACCGGCTTCTATCGCGACTACGCCTACAACGTCGTCTATCCGCAGATTTATCCGCACCACAAGCGCCCGAGCGACGATCTGCAGAAGGGCACCATCGAATGGGGCAAGCAGCAGACCCAGAAGTGGCTGAAGGTGCTGAACGACCACTGGCTCGGCCATGGCAACACGTTTCTCTGCGGCGACCAGATCACTATCGCCGATCTCTTCGGCGCGGCGCTGCTCACCTCCGGCCACGTCATCCGCAACGAGTTCAAGGACTACCCGAACATCGACAAGTGGCTGAAGGAGGTCCAGAAGCTGCCGAGCTGGAAGAAGGCCAACGAGGCGGTCGACGGCTTCCGCGACTACGTCAAGGACCAGGCCTTCGTGAACGTCTGAAATCGTCCTGACGAACCCGCACGTTGAGGCGCCCGCAGCGGCGCCTCATTGCTGTTCGGCCGGGGCCTCGCTCCAGTCGACCAGCTTCGACTTGTAGCTCGAGCGTGGCAGGCTCCCGAACGGCTCCAGCAGAATCTCCGTGGTGACGAGCAGCTTCTCGCGGATACGCGCGCGGATGCGGTCGGCCAGCCCGTCCTCCGCGCCGCCCTCGCCCAGTTCCACCACAACCTTCAGCGGCGGGTCCTGCCGGAAGCCCTTTGCCCGCGGGCGCAGCGAGACGACGCCACTCACGGCAGGCGCAAATTCGTTGACCACTTCGCGCACCGCCGACGGGAAAACATTCACCCCGCGCACGATGAGCATGTCGTCGGTCCGCCCGATGCAGCGCACGCGCGGCGCGGTGCGGCCGCAGGGACATGGGCTCGTCCACACGCGCACATGATCGCGGCTGCGGAAGCGTAGCAGCGGCGCCGCCCTGTGGCGCAGGTGCGTGTAGACCAGTTCACCCTCGGCATCGTCCTCGAGCGGCACCGGGTCGCCGCTTTCCGGATCGATCAGCTCGAAATGCACGAGGCCCTGCCCGCTGAAATGCATGCCCTGCCGGTGATGGCACTCGCCCCACAGCGACACGGCGATGTCGCCGATGCCCATGGCTTCGGTCACCTCCGCGCCCCATGCGGCTTCCAGCCGCGTGCGCATCGCCGGTTCGCCACCGCCGGGTTCGCCCGCCACCAGCAGGCGGCGGACGCTCGACGTGACGGTGTCGATGCCGCGCTCGTGCGCCCATTCGGCCAGATGCAGCGCGTAGGATGGCGTCAGCGCGATAGCTTGCGCCTTGAGCAACTGCACAGCCGCCATCAGCCGCTCGGTGTTGCCGCTGCCGACCGGGATGTGGGTGAGACCGAGGGCGTGGAACGCTTCCAGCGCCGCACCGGCGACGAACGGGCCCGCATTGTAGGTTGAGATCAGGCGATCGCCGCGCGTCACGCCCGATGCCGCGTAGGAGCGCGACGAGATGCGGACCCAGTCCACCAGGTCGTCGGCCGTCAGCGGCACGTAACTGGGCGTGCCGGTCGTGCCGCTGGTGGAGAAGATGCGCGCGACGTCGTCCATGGGCACTGCGAGATAGGTGCCGATGGGGCGCTCGGCGGTGCGTGTCGCGCGCAGGTCGTCCTTCTCGGTGAAAGGGAGATTCCCGATCGCGTCGAGCCCACCGACCGCATCGGCCGAAGCGAAGCCGGCCGCCGTCAGCTTGTCGCGATAAAAGTGCGAGTTGGCGAACAGGCGCGCCACCTGTTCGCGGTAGATGGGATCGTCCAGTTGGGCGCGCTGCTCCCACGGCAGCGTCTCGATGGCGGGCTCGAACATGGGCGGCTCTAGCTGTCGCTCTTCCCGCCATCGTAGCCGATGGCTTCCTCGCCGCGCGCCGCCATCAGGAAGCCGATCGGCCGTTCCTGCTCCTCGGCGATATGGGCCAGCAGCCCGGCGGTGCGTGCCAGCAGCGGGATCGCCTTCACCATCGCCGTGGGGAAACCGAGATCGAGCAGGCAGGCGGCGATGGGCATGGAGACGTTCATCGGCAGCGGCCGGCCCCACGCCGTGTGCACCGCCGGAACGAAGCGGCGGGCCAGGTCGATGTTGACGCCGGCAATCTTGCGATCGTTCGCCAGCGCCAGGATGCGCTCGGCGCGCGGATCGACCGGCTTGTGGATGGGGTGACCGAAGCCCGGCATCGGCGCGCCGCGCTCGCGGATCGCGCGCACAATGGCAAGCACGGCGGCGTCCGCGTCCTCTCCGCCCGACATGCGCTCGCGCACCTCTTCCAGCACGTTGGCGCAGAGCTGCGACGTACCGAGGACGACCGGGCCGCAGCCGAGAATGCCGGCGGCGACCGCCCCCTGCAGCGAATCCGGCGCCGCGTCATAGGTCATCCGCGCCGCCACCGCCGTCGGCGTCAGCCCATGCTCGGCGATGGCAACGAGGAGCAGGTCGAGGAAATAGCGCTGGTCCGCCGTCGGCTCCTGGCCGGTGACCAGAAAAAAGAAATACTCGGTGAAGGTCAGCCGGCCCATCAGGTCGGCGACCAGATCGCGCCCACGCACGGTGATGGTCGCGGCGTCTGCCGTCGCGATGGCGGTCTTCGCCGGTCCCGGCTTTCCGATCAGCACGCGATCCCCTCTCCTTGATGCAAGCGCTGCGTTTGTATCGATCGCAAGAGTACCAGCCGATTCAGGTGGGCAACAGGCGTGGGCACCGGGCTTCAGTTCCGCGGATTGTCCCAGGGGCCCGGCACCGGATTTCCCCACGGCTGGGTACCCGCACCGCCGGCCGGCGGCAATTCCGTCGGCGTGGCCACTGCAATCTCCGGCTCCGGTTCGGGCAGTGGTCCCGGATCGTGGCCGCCGGCGAATTTGACCAGCCGGTCGATCCGCGCCTCGATTGGCGGATGGGTGGCGAAGAGGCTGCCGAGCCCGCGCGAGCGCGGATGATCGAGGAACATCTCCTGCACCTGCGCCGGGGCGGCGATCTCCGAATGGCCAGCGATCTTGCGCAGCGCCGTGATCATCGCGTCCGGGTTCTTGGTCAGCTCGGCCGAGCCGGCGTCGGCGAGATATTCGCGCTTGCGCGACATGGCGAAATTGAGCGCGAGCGCGAGGACGCGCGCCAGCAGGAAGATCGCGACCGCGATCAGGATGAGGATGATCGCCGCGCCGCCACCGCTGCTCTTGCTGCGACTGCGCGAACTGCTGCCGCCGCCGCTCCACCCGCCGCCGCTGCTGCCGCTGCCGCCCACCCGCGACGACCAGAACAGCGCACGCGGCACGCGGATGAGCATGTCGCCGACCAGCGAGATGATGCCAACGAAGACAGCCGCGATGACCAGCAGCTGCACGTCGCGGTTCTCGATATGCGTCAGCTCGTGGCCAAGCACCGCCTCGAGCTCGGCGTCGTTGAGCGTATCCATCAGCCCGCGCGTGACGGTGATCGAGTACTGCCCCTTGCGCACGCCGCTCGCGAAGGCGTTGCGCGCCGGCGTCTCGATGATCCTGAGCGCCGGCATGGTGATGCCGCGGCTGATGCAGAGATTTTCCAGCAGATTCCACAGGCGCGTCTCGTTGCGCCGGTCGACCTTGTGGGCGCCGGTCACCGCATCGATGATCCCCTGGTTGGCAAACCATGCGATGACGAACCAGATGAGCGCCGACCCGAGCGCAATCGGCACCAGCGCCGGCAGCAGGTCGATGGCGTTCTCGATGCCCTGGCCGAGATCGGGATTGTCGAAGGCCGAAATCACCAGCGCGATGCCGAAGCAGACGAGAAGCAGCAGGAAGGGAAAACCGGCGAGCAGCAGCAGCGACTTCAGCCGGTTGTTCCAGATATACGTCCTGAGGCCGTAGGCAGCGAGCACGAGTGGCGATCTCCCGCCGCGCTACCGGCGCGCCTTGGCGCGCCGGGCGGCGCGCGTCAGAATTTCACCTGCGGCGGCGTCGCGACCGCGGTGCGCTCGCTCTCGTCGAGCTCGAAGAAGGTGCGCTCGGTGAAGCCCAGCGAAGCGGCGAAGAGCACCGCCGGGAACTGCTGGATCGAGGCGTTGTATTCCTGGACCGCATTGTTGAAGAACCGGCGCGAGGCCGCGATCTTGTTTTCCAGATCGGCGAGATCGGCCTGAAGCTGGAGGAAGTTCTGGTTGGCCTTGAGGTCCGGGTAGGCCTCGGACAGCGCGAAAAGCTGGCGGAGCGCGCCGGTCAGCATGTTCTCGGCCTTGGCCTGTGCATCCGGCCCCGCGGCCGACACGGCGGCGTTGCGAGCCTGCACCACGGCTTCCAGCGTGCCGCGCTCGTGCGCCGCATAGCCCTTCACCGTCTCGACCAGGTTGGGCACCAGATCGTGCCGCTGCTTGAGCTGGACCGAGATGTCCGACCAGGACTGGTTGACCGTCTGCCGCAGGGCGACGAGCCGGTTGTAGATGACGATACCGAACAGCGCGATCAGTACGATCACGCCAAGGATGATCCAGCCTGCCGTTCCCATGGATTGTGTCTCCGCCTGTCCTAGCCAGACGGCAACTTACCAGCCGGCGGCGGGGCGGGCCACCGTTGTGCATGCACGTCCCGGCCGGTGCCCGCCGCATCCTCCGACGGCCGGCCGCCGCCGTTCCGGCGCGCCTCCAGCAGCGGGGGGAGTCCCCGCCCTACCCCAGCAGCCCCTGCGCCGTGAGCCAGTTTTCCAAGAGGCCGTACCAGGCGTCCGACAGCGTGCCCTGCCGGCGCATGCCGAAGCCATGCGCACCGCTGGCGAAGACGTGCACCTCGGCAGACTTCCCGGCCGCGTGCCAGGCCTCGTAGAGGCGGGTGCCCGACATCGGGGCGACCTGCGGGTCGTCATCGGCGGCGACGACGAAGAGCGGCGGCGCATCGGCGGGCACCGACATGCCACCGCGATAGGCGGGATAGATGGCGACGGCGAAATCCGGCCGCGTCTCCGCGTCGTGCTCGAACACCGCGCCCATGGCGACGCCGCCGCCGGCCGAGAAGCCGGAGATGCCGATCTTCTTCGGATCGATGCCGAATTGCGCGGCGCGCTCGCGCACGAACTTGACCGCTTGCCGTGCCGTCGGCATCGCCCCAGCTCCGCGCATCGCCGAGAAACTCCCGGTTCGGCGGATTGACCTCCGCCTGGGTCGGCTTGTCGAGCCGCTTGTGCAGGTTGGTCCGGAAATCGAGCAGTTCGTCGTCCGTATCAGGCGTGCGCGCGACCCGGTAGCGCAGCACAAAACACGTGACGCCGCGCGCGGCGAGTCGGCGCGCCATGTCGTGGCCCTCGTGATCGATCATCAGGAAATGAAACGCGCCGCCGGGCGCGATGACCAGCGCCGTGCCGTTCGCCGTGCCCGGCGCCGGCTTGAACAGCGTGACCGTCGGGATGACGACGTTGCGGGTGAAGCGGTCGGTGGTGTCGGACCACGGGATCCGCATCGTCTGCTCGCGCCAGGTCCAGTCCTCCGACCCGGGCGGCACGCCGTTTCCCGGCCAGACGGGAAACAGGCCATCCGCATCCGGCGGCGCCTCGATATGCTCGGGAAGTTCGGCCGCGCGTTCCATGTCTCTTGTCCCCTCCCGGCGCTCTATCGGCGCATGCAATTCGGCCGCGACGGTAGGGTGGGCCCGGGAGCCGGTCAATTCGGGCCGGCGCCCGAAAAGACGGGAACCCACCGGACCGCAAGGCGTTGGCCCCGAGGCTGGGCACTCGAACAACGAGGCACGTTATGTATTTTCCCGTTCGCACCGCGATGGCCGCCGGCTTTGCGCTCCTGATCGCCACCGGCGCGCCTGCGCTGGCCGACATCGTCAACTTCAGGGCTGACCTGACCGGCACCAGCGAGGTGCCGCCCAATGACTCCGCCGCAACCGGAACGGTGGACGCCAACCTCGACACCAACGCCAAGACGTTGACGTGGACGATCACCTATTCGGGCCTGACCGGAGACGCCAGCGCCGCGCACTTCCATGGCCCCGCCGATCCCGGCGCCAATGCGCCGCCCGTGGTTCCGATCAGTGGTGAACTCGCCAGCCCGATCCGCGGCGACGCCACGCTAACCGACGAGCAGATGCAGAACCTCCAGGACGGCAAGTGGTACTTCAACGTCCATACCGCCAAGTTCCCGGACGGCGAAATCCGCGGGCAGCTCGCGAAACGCTAACCGCCGCCTCCTCCCGAGGCGGCTCACCAAGGGCGGCTGTTCATCGCCAAGCGCTGGACGGCGCGCGCTCTGCCGCGGCCCCGAAAGGGGACGGGAGGGTCATGCCGCCGCCTTCTCGACGAAGGCGAACACCGCGTCGGCGACGCGCCTGTCGTAATCGTCCGCCAGCGCGCGGAGCGCCGCGGCGCCGTCGCCCGC
This sequence comes from uncultured Alphaproteobacteria bacterium, assembly GCA_963798195.1. Lineage (GTDB taxonomy): Bacteria > Pseudomonadota > Alphaproteobacteria > Rhizobiales > Kaistiaceae > CAVSRC01. Next base: position 275,936 of record CAWCSF010000006.1, read on the forward strand.
AAAGCTCGGCCCGTGCATGAGCGCCAGCGTGCGCGGCGAAAGCTTCGACAGGTTGCGGATCGTGGTGCCCATGGCGGGATTGAGCGCCGAGTATCCCAGGATGTCTTCGGCCTCGATCGCCGGCCCGACGACGTCGCGCTCGGTCAGCACATGGTCGTTGCCGAACTGCGTGAACAGGTCGCCGCACATCAGGGTGCGCGTCGATTCCTCGAAGAGAACGCCGGCATCCCAGCCATGCGGCGTGTGCGGCGTGTCGATGAAACGCACGCGCTTGCCGCCGCCGAGGTCGATCACCTCGCCATCCGTCAGGGTGCGCGGCGCCCGGTCGGCGAAATCGCTGAGCGAGACCATGCAGCCGATGGCGCCATGCGCGGCCGTCGCCCGGGGCGCGGTCGCCAGCCATTCGTTCATCGCCCCGCATTCGTCCGCCTCGAAGTGACCGAAAGCGATCCAGCGCAGCTTTTCCGGCGGGATGATGCGGGCGAGCGCTTCGCGGTTGAGTGGGAACATCTTGCGCAGGCCGGTGTGGAACATCAGCGGCTCGTCGCCGAGGACGAGAAACTGATTGAACGTGAGGCCGGCGGGCGGCTCGATATCGGGAACATGCGTCGAGAGCCGGTAGATGCCGTCGGCGATCTCGCTGACCTTGGTTTCCATTTTCCTTCTCCATGGATTGAGGGGTCGAAACGGCGCAATGGATTGCCGTCGAATTTCATGATACAAGCCCGTGTAGTGAAAATGGATGTGCCTGTCAATATGGGTGCACACATGCGTGCAATGAAAATATGAAACGGACCTACACCCTCAAGCGGCGGGCCGAGCAGAAGGCCGAGACGCGGCAGAGAATCGTCGAGGCGGCGGTCGATCTGCATGGCAGCGTCGGACCGGCGCAGACGACCATCAGCATGGTGGCGGAGCGGGCCGGGGTGCAGCGCCACACGCTCTATGCGCATTTTCCCGACGAGCGGAGCCTCTTCCTGGCGTGCTCGGGGCTCGCCAACGAGCGCGACCCGATGCCGGATGCGGAGCCCTGGCGCGCGGTGGCGGACCAGCGCGCGCGGCTGCGCCTTGGACTCACGGCGCTCTACGCCTGGTTCGCGCGGAACGCGGAACTGGCCGCCCATGTTCTGCGCGACGCGGAATATCACCCGCTGACGCGGGAGATGGCGGAACTGCGGACGGCGCCGCAGATGGCGATCTATGGCGAAGTGCTGGGCGAGGGACTGAGCACGCGGCAGCGCGCGGCGCTGCATCTGGCGCTGAGCTTCTTCACCTGGCGGACGCTGACGCGCGAGGGCGGGCTGAAAGCCGCCGACGCGGTGGAGACGATGGTCGAGGCGATCGCCTGCGTGAAGTGAGCGTCAGTGGAAATTGCGACCCTTGGGCATGACCTTGCTGAGCGCGGCAAGGTCGGTGGCGAGCGACGGATTTTCCTGGAAGAAGCGCACCATGCGCGGGTGGCGCATGTCGACCTTGTCGCGATTGTCGACGCCCGGGCGGCGCACCTCGTCGGCCCGGGCGAGCGCGGAAAGGTCGCCGGCATCCTCCGACAGCGCCGCCAGCATCGGCGTCAGATCCTCCAGCCGGTCGGCGACGACATGGATGACGCCGCTCTCGCTCTGCATCCTGCCGGTGACCGCGACCAGCCGCGCGCCGAGCACGATCGGCCGGAAGCGCTCGAAGACCTTCGGCCAGACGATGGCGTTGGCGATGTCGGTCTCGTCCTCCAGCGTCATGAAGATGACGCCCTTCGCCGTGCCCGGCCGCTGGCGGATGATGACAAGGCCGGCGACCGTCACATGCCTGCCGTTGGGCATGTCGCGAAGCGCCGCATTGGTGATGACGCGCCGCTCCGTCAGGCTCTGGCGCAGGAACGACAGCGGGTGCGCCTTCAGCGACAGGTGCATGTAGCGGTAGTCGTTGACCACGTGCTCGCCGACCGGCATCGGCGGCAGGGCGAAATCCGGCTCGCGGGTGATATCGCCATGGGCGGCGACGTCGAACAGCGGCAGCCGATCGCGCTGCCCGCCCGCGCCGAGACCGCGCACCGCCCACAGCGCATCGCGCCGGTCGAGGCCGACGGAGCGGAAGGCATCGGCATCGGCGAGCCGCTCGATGGCCGAGCGGTTGAGCCCGGAGCGCAGCCACAGGTCGCGGACGGAATCGAAACCGCCGCCGCGCACCTTCATCAGCGCCGCGGCATCCTCCTCGCGGAAGCCCTTGATCTGGCGGAGCCCGAGGCGCACCGCGTGAGTGGTGCGGATGTCGGACGCCATGTCGGCATAGGCAGGATGAAGCGTTCTTTCCGCCAGTTGTCTTGCGTCCCCTCTCCCCTTGCGGGGGAGGGACAGGGAGGGGGGTATTGCTGAAGCCACGCCATGACCCCCCTCCTGGATTGCCAAGACCGATTTGCTGAACGCAAATCGGGGCAATCCATCCTCCCCCGCAAGGGGGGAGGATGAGGCATCCACCGCCGCGATCTCTTCCTGCCCCTGTATGTCCCTCTTCTCGTTCGCCAGCGGCTCCAGCGACGAATCCCAGTCGGAGGCGTTGATGTCGGGCGGCAGCACGGTGACGCCGTGGCGCTCGGCATCGCGCACGATCTGCGCCGCCGCGTAGAAGCCCATCGGCTGCGCGTTGAGCAGCGCCGCGCAGAAGACATCCGGGTAATGGCACTTGAGCCAGGCCGAGGCATAGACGAGGAGCGCGAAGCTCGCCGCGTGACTCTCCGGAAAGCCGTATTCGCCGAAGCCCTCGATCTGGTGGAAGCAGCGCTCGGCGAAGTCGCGGTCGTAGCCGCGGCCGACCATGCCCTCGACCATCTTCTTCTGGAAGGTGCCGATGGTGCCGACGCGCTTGAAGGTCGCCATGGCGCGGCGGAGCTTGTCGGCCTCGCCCGGCGTGAAGCCGGCGGCGACGATGGCGATCTTCATCGCCTGCTCCTGGAAGAGCGGCACGCCAAGCGTCTTGCCGAGCACCTGCTCCAGTTCGTCCTTCGGCCCGAACTCCGGCGACGGCGACGGATAGACGACCGTCTCGATGCCGCTGCGCCGGCGGAGATAGGGATGCACCATGTCGCCCTGGATCGGCCCCGGGCGCACGATCGCCACCTCGATGACGAGGTCGTAGAATTCCTTCGGCTTCAGCCGCGGCAGCATCGACATCTGCGCCCGGCTCTCCACCTGGAACACGCCGACCGAATCCGCCTTCTGCAGCATGCGGTAGACCGACGGGTCCTCGTCCTGGATCGTGGCCAGCGTCGGCGCGTGGCCGTAATGGGCTTTCATGAAATCGAAGGCACGGCGGATGCAGGAGAGCATGCCGAGCGCCAGCACATCGACCTTGAGGATGCCGAGCGCGTCGAGATCGTCCTTGTCCCATTCGACGGTGGTGCGATCCTCCATCGCCGCATTCATGATCGGGCAGACCTCGTCCAGCCGGTCGCGGGTCATGACGAAGCCGCCGACATGCTGCGACAGGTGGCGCGGGAAGCCGCCGATCTCCTGGGCGATAGGCCATGACCTCGGCCATGGTCTTCTCCTGCGGGTCCATGCCGATGCGCCGCACGTCCTGTTCGCGCACGCCGCCCGACGACCAGCCCCACACCGTGCCCGAGAGCGCGCCGACCGCATCCTCCGACAGGCCGAACACCTTGCCGACCTCGCGCACGGCGGAGCGCGAGCGGTAGGTGATGACGGTCGCGGCGAGCCCGGCGCGCTCGCGGCCGTATTTCCCGTAGATGTATTGCATCACCTCTTCGCGCCGCTCGTGCTCGAAATCGACGTCGATATCGGGCGGCTCGCCGCGCTCCTCGGAGATGAAGCGCTCGAAGAGCAGGCCGCATGTCTCCGGGTTCACCTCGGTGATGCCGAGGCAATAGCAGACGGCGGAATTGGCGGCCGAGCCGCGGCCCTGGCAGAGGATGCCCTTCTCGCGGGCGAAGCGGATGATGTCGTGGACGGTGAGGAAATAGGCGGCGAAGTTGAGCTTGCCGATCAGCGCCAGCTCGTGATCGAGGATCTCGCGGATCGTCTTCGGCACGCCATGCGGAAAACGGTTTCGGGCGCCTTCCCCGGTGAGCCGCTCCAGCGCCTCCTGCGGCGTCGCCGCATCGCCTGTCGGATTCGTCCGGATACTGGTAGCGCAGCTCCTCGAGCGAGAAATCGAGGTGCCGGAAGATGGCGGCGGTTTCCGCGACCGCCTCGGGATAGTCGCGAAAGAGCCGCGCCATCTCCGCCGCCGGCTTCAGGTGGCGCTCTGCGTTGGGCGCGAGCAGCCTGCCGGCATGGGTCAGCGTCCTGTGCTCGCGGATGCAGGTGACCACGTCCTGCAGCCGCCGCCGCTCGGGTACGTGGTAGCGCACGTCGTTGGTGGCGGCGAGCGGCACGCCGAAGCGGCGAGCGAGCGCGGCAAGCCCCGCCATGCGGCGATGATCGCCCGGCCCGTGATCGCGGCGCAGCATCAGGCGCACGTTGCGCGGGAAGGCATCGCGGAGCGCGCCGAGCGTCGCCGCCAGCGCATCCCTGCCCCCGTCCGGCACGACGCCCAGCATCAACCCCTCGCCCCATTCCAGCAGGTCGGCAAGATCGAGATGGCATTCGCCCTTCGGCGCGCGCCGGTTGCCCAGCGTCAGCAGCCGGCAGAGCCGCCCGTAGGCAGCGCGATCCGTCGGCCAGACAAGAATGTCCGGCGTATCGTCACGAAAACCGAGCCGGCAGCCGACGGCATAGGGCAGGCCCGCCTCCTTCGCCGCGATATGGCCGCGCACCACACCGGCGAGCGTGTTGCGATCCGCCACCGCGATGCCGGCAAGCCCCAGCCCCGCCGCGGCGAAGGCCAGCTCCTCCGGATGCGACGCGCCCTGGAGGAAGGAGAAATTGGTGGTGACGGCGAGTTCGGCGAAGGCGGTCATGGGGCCGCCACCCCACGCTGCTGGAACCCGGAAGGTTCGGCGGCGTTGATGGTGGACAAAACGTCGCGGCCGGTTTCTCCGTCACAAATTCGCCTGCCTCCCCGACGAGAGGGGCGCCAACCCTCGTTTAACAATCCTTGTTCAGCCCCCCTTTGCGGGAGGCCGGAGACCGTTTGACCATGAAACCCGCCCTGCGCATTGCGCTTGCCTTCACCCTTCTCGCCGGCGCGACGCTCGCGCCTGCCCAGGCCGCCGAAAGGCCCTTCCTCGATCGCTTCCTCGGCTCCTGGTCGGGCTCGGCGACCGTCATCGACAACGACCGCCCGATGAACGTCACCTGCCAGGTGACCGGCGCGCCGGACGACAACCACATCTCGATCAAGGGCCACTGCAACGCCGGCTTCATCAGCCGCGCGATCTCGGCCGACCTCACCTTCGACCCGAAGAGCGGCCGCTACACCGGCACCTATATCGGCGACGACGTCGGCCCGGCGCATCTGTCGGGCAAGCGCAGCGGCAACACGGTCCAGCTCACCATCACCTGGCCAAAGCCGGTGAACGGCGACACGGTGGCCAAGATGACCATCGTCAACACCGGTAATGGCGAACTCAAGATCACGCTCGACGACAAGCCGGCCGCCGGCAGCATGGTGGCGCGCACCGACTTCGTCCTGTCGCAGCTCTGAGCCGGCCGCAATCACGCGAACACCCCGTGCATGTACCAGCGCGGGGTGTTCGTCTCGCGTCCGTAGAGGCCCTCGCGGAACAGCCAGAAGCGGTGACCGCTGGTGTCCTCGACGCGGAAATAATCGCGCGTGAGATCCTCGTCGCGCCACCACTCGCCGGCGATGCGTTCCGGCCCCTCGGCCCGCGCCACCAGATAGAGCGCCCGCCGCCAGCGGAAGCGCGCCGGCGGCCCGTCGGGCACTTCCGCTACCGCCTCCACCGGCTCGGGCCGCGCGAAGATGCGCAGCGGACGGGAGATCGTTTCTTCCGGCGCGCGGTTGGCTAGCGTCCCCTCCTCCCTTGCGGGGGAGGGATAGGGAGGGGGGTATGTCTGAAGACGTGCCCTGGCCCCCGGAAGAAAATGCATCGAGTCCCTCCGCCCGCTCGGGGATGTGGCTGTCGCCCGCCACGATGCGGTTGACCGCGCGCGAACCGAGGCGCGCGCCGATGCGATCGATCAGCCCTTCCAGATCCGCCTCCGCGTCGCCATCGCCGGTGAGGTCGATCTGCGCCGGCGACAGCGGCGCCGTCTCCGGCACGGCAAGGCGCGCCATGTCGAAACCGAAGCCGGCATCGAGTTCGTCGCCAAGGCTCCGGAATTTCTCCCGGAAGAGCGCGAGGATGCGCTTCGGCGCGCGCAGCGGCCGGCCGGCGCCGACGGCGATGCGGGCGATGGCGCCATCGACGCGGAAGAGCGTGAATTCGAGCGTGCGCGCGCCAAGCCCGCGGCCCTCGAGCGTGCGCGCCAGCGTTGCCGCGAGCGAGGAGAGCGTGGCAGCGATATCCTCCTCCAGCGCGATCGGCTCGGCGAAGCGCCGCTCGGCCAGCATCGCCGGCGCCGGCCGGCGCGGGCTGATCGCTTCTTCGTCGCGCCCGAGCGCCTGATCCAGCCGATGGATGAACCCCATGCCGAAGCGCGCGGCGAGCGGCGCGCGGGGTCGCATCCGATGACCTGCCCGATGCGCTTCAGCCCGACCCGGTCGAGCGCCGCGACGATGTCATGGCCGAGGCGGAGCGCGGCCAGCGGCAGCGGCGCCAGCATCGCCGCCATCGCGCCCGGCGGCACGATGGTCACCGCTTCGGTGCCGAAGCGCGCGGCCGCCGAAGCCGCGCCCGGCGTATCGGCAATGGCCGCGCGAACGTGGAAGCCCTGCCCCGTGAGACGCCGGACGAGATCGGCGATCAGTACCGATTCGCCTCCGAAAAGATGGGCGCAGCCGGTGATGTCGAGCATCAATCCGGCCGGCGCATCGAGGGCGACCAGCGGCGTGTAGCGCTCGGCCCAGTCGGCGATCGATTCCAGGAGCGCCGCATCGGTGGCGGGTTCGTCGTCGGCGATGCCGAGCGCGGGAATCATCGCGCGCGCATCGGCGAGCGCCATGCCGCGCGTCAGCCCGAGCCGCTCCGCCGTCTCGTCGAGTGCGACGAGGCGGAGCGCGCTCTTCACCTTGGCGACGATGGCAAGAGGCGGAAGAGAAGTTGGGGAAGGCGGTGGTTGGCTTGCTTCCCCTCCCCCCTTGCGGGAGGGGGGTATGGCTACGGACGTGCCCTGACCTCCCTCCGGATTTCCAGGTCCGATTTGCTATTCGCAAATCGGGGAAATCCGACCTCCCCGCAAGGGGGGAGAAAGAAGCGCTACGCCACGAGCGCCCGCGGATCTGCCGCAGGATGCGGTCGGTCGACAGGTGCGGGAGCGAGAGCGCGAGGATGCGGCGCCCGGGCGGCGCCGGCGGGTGCGAAGGCGCGTCGTTCATGGTCCCACTCCACATCGATGGTGCCGGTCAGGCCGCGGCGGTTGCGCTCCAGCGTGAGCTGCCAGGCGGGACGTCCGATGCCGGCGGGATAGTCCGCGTCCGGCGTCGCCGGTCGCGGCGCAACGCGCCAGCGCGTCTCGGCCGCGCTCGCATCGGCTTCGCCGGTCTGACGCAGGAAGAGGCCCATCACCCCGGCAGCGCGGGCGCGCAGCGCCAGGCGGCGGCTGGCGGTAAGGTCGTAGGCCGGCGGGTTACCGCGCATCTCGGTCAGCACCGCCGCGAGACCGCGGCAGGAGAGCCCCTCCTCGAACACCCACAGGGCATCGCCGGGCTTCTTCACCGTGACGACGATGAGCCGTTGCGAATCGCCTCCGAAACGGTCGAGCCCGACGCCATAGGGAAGCCCCGCCTCGCGCGCCGCGGCGGCTTGCACGATCCACAGCACCGGCCGGTCGTCGGCCTGCGCCAGGCGGGCGAGGATGGCGACGGCGAAGCCTGTGGCGGCGGTTGCTTCCCGCGCCGTCGCGGCATGCACCTCGTGCAGGGCATCGCGGCGAAGGCCGCCCACCAGCATGGAGTCCAGCTTGGGCAGCGCGAAGGGCAGCCGGCCCCCGGCACGGCGCGGGGCAAGACTCGGCGCCGCCGCGTCCTCCGGCGCGCGGAACGCATCGACGGCGGCGCTGCTGCGCCCCTCGATCTCGGCGATTTGGCGGCGCAAACCGGCAAAGCGGTCCCCCGCCATGAAAACGCGCGCGTCCATGGCCCTCATGCCTGACTAAGGAATATGTTCCTGCTTTGTTCCTATTGATTCCGGAGAACAAAGCGAGAGTCAAGCAATCCTGTAAAAAGTGATGAGGGTCTGAATATCTTAACGCGCCCATAGGTTTGCGCGTGCTAATCGCGGAGCCGGCCATCCACCCGGGAGGTATTTTCCATGCTCCGCCGCGCTTCGCTCGCCCTCGCCGCCGCGCTTCTCAGCGCAACCTTCGCTCATGCCGAGGAGGCAATCTCCTACAAGACCCTCGTCACGCCCCTCCTGGAGACCACCGAGACGATCATCGGCCAGCCGCTCGCCTATCCCGACGGCACGGCCAAGGTCACCGCGGTCATCGTCACCATCCCGCCCGGTGGCGAGACCGGCTGGCACGAACATGCCGTGCCGCTGTTCGGCTACATGCTGGAAGGCGAACTGACCGTCGACTACGGCGACAAGGGCACGCGCATCTACAAGACCGGCGACAGCCTGATGGAAGCGATGAACTGGCCGCACAACGGCACCAACCGCACCAACGCGCCGATGCGCATCCTCGCCGTCTACATGGGCGCCGACGGCCTGCCGAACGCCACCACCGTCGCCAAACCGTGACGCGCGTCGTCGTTGTGTTGTCACGGCGGCGGGTCCAGACTCCCGCGCCATGAAAACCATCGAAGCCGCCAGCACCGCCCGCCGCAACCGCATTCTCGGCGCGGCCCGCCGCAAGCTCCGCCCGAGCGGCGATGACAAGCTGACGGCAGAAGTGCTCGGCGACCTCTATCGCCGCACCAGCGTCGAGGATCTCGAACCGTATGCCGCGGACGAGATCGCCGACTTCGCCCGCTCCGCAACCGCGCTCCTCAAGCAGCGCCAGCCGGGCAAGCCCGCGATTCGCGTCACCGATCCCGCCTTCGGCGGACGTTCGCGGCACCACCAGGCGATCACGCTGATCGAGGTGCTCAACGACAACATGCCGTTCCTGGTCGATTCGATCATGAGCGAACTTCAGGATTTCGGCGCCACCATCCGCCTCGTCGCCCATCCGGTGGTGACCGTGTCGCGCGATGGCGACGGCAAGCTGAAGAACTACGCCGGCCTCGACCCGGCGAAGCCCGCCCGCGGGGCGATCCGCGAAAGCCTGGTCACCGTCCATGTCGAGCGGCTCGTCGGCGAGGCCGCCCGCGCCGAACTCGCCCGGCGGCTGGAGGAAATGCTGACCGAGGTCCGCCACGCCGTCGATGGCTGGCGGCCGATGCGGGCGCGGCTGGAGCAGGCGATCGCGGCCTACCAGAGCGCGCCGCTGCCGCTGCCCGAGGAAGAAGTCGCCGAGGCGATCGCCTTTCTCGCATGGCTGCTCGACAACAATTTCACGCTCCTCGGCATGCGCGAATACGATTTCGTCGGCGGCGCGCGTCATGGCGAACTGAAGCGCGCCGACCAACCCGGCCTCGGCATCCTCATGGATCCCGACGTGCGCGTGCTCAAGCGCGGCGCCGAGCCGGTAACCACCACCCCGGCGCTCCGCGAATTTCTCATGCGGCCGGAAGCCCTGATCATCACCAAGGCCAACATCCGCTCGCGCGTCCACCGCCGCGTCTACATGGACTATGTCGGCGTGAAGCTGTTCGGCCCGAGCGGCAAGCTCAGCGGCGAACTGCGCATCGTCGGGCTGTTCACCTCGACCGCCTACACCGAATTCCACGCGCACCATTCCGTTCCTGCGGCGCAAGGTCGATCGCGTTCTGGCGCGCGCCGGCTACGACCCGGAAGGCCATTCCGGCAAGGCGCTGGTCAACGTGGTGGAATCGCTTTCCGCGCGACGAACTCTTCCAGATCGACGAAGATCTGCTGCTCACCTTCGCCCTGGAAATTCTGGCGCTGGAAGAGCGGCCGCGCGTGCGCGTGCTGGTGCGCCCGGACAAGTTCGACCGCTACGTCTCGGTGATCGTCTTCGTGCCGCGTGACCGTTACGACAGCGTGGTGCGCGTCAGGATCGGCGCCTATCTGGCGGAAACGCTGGAGGGACGCATCTCGGCCTACTATCCGGCCTTCCCCGAGGCGATGCCGCTCGCCCGGGTGCATTTCATCATCGGTCGCGATGGCGGCAAGACACCGCGCCGCCCGCAGGCCGAACTGGAAGCCGGCATCTCGGCGCTCACGCGCACCTGGGCCGACGACCTCCACCACCTCCTCTTCACCAGCATGGACGAGCGGGCCGCCGCGACGCTGCTTGCCCGCTACGGCGAGGCCTTCCCCGCCGCCTATCGCGACGATTTCCCCGCGCGTGCGGCGATCGACGACATCGCGATCTTCGAGAGCCTGTCGGAAGCGGATTCGCTGGCGGTCTCCTTCCACCGCGCCCAGCGCACCACGACCGCCGCCGTCGGCCTGCGGCTCGTCCATCACGCCACCCCGATCGCGTTGTCGGAGCGCGTGCCGATGCTGGAGGCGATGGGCTTCCGCGTCATCGACGAACGCAGTTACGAGATCCAGCCGGTCGAACGGCCGCCGGTGCACCTCCACGAGATGGCGCTTGAAAGCGCCGACGGCCTGGCCGTCGATCTTGGCCACCTCGGCAAGCTGCTGACCGAGTGCCTGCTCGCCGTGTGGCATGGCCGCGCCGAAAGCGACGCCTACAACGGCCTTGTCCTCAGCGCCGCGCTGGGATGGCGCGAGGCGGCGCTGCTGCGCAGCATCTCGCGCTATCTGCGCCAGGCAGGTGCACCCTATTCCCAGCACTACATGGCGACGACGCTGAACCGGCACGCCGCCATCGCCCGAAGCCTGGTGGAAATGTTCGCCGCGCGCCTCGACCCGCATAACCGCGATGAGACCACGGCCGCCAACGCGCGGCAGGCGATCGACGCCGCGCTCGAGGCCGTCGACAGTCTCGACGAGGACCGCATTATCCGCCGCTTCGCCAATGCCATCGAGTCGATGCTGCGCACCAACTTCTACCAGCGGGCCGCCGATGGAAAGCCGCCCGCCGAGATCAGCTTCAAGCTCGAGTCGCGAAAACTCGAGGCGTTGCCGGAGCCGCGCCCGTTCCGCGAAATCTTCGTGCACTCGCCGCGCCTCGACGGCGTCCACCTGCGCTTCGGGAAGGTCGCGCGCGGCGGCATCCGCTGGTCCGACCGGCCACAGGATTTCCGCACCGAGATTCTGGGACTGGTCAAGGCCCAGCAGGTCAAGAACGCGGTCATCGTTCCGGTCGGCGCCAAGGGCGGCTTCGTCGCCAAGCAATATCCGGCGGACGCCACGCGCGATGCGATCCTTGCCGAGGGCCAGGCAACCTATCGCGTCTTCATCCAGAGCCTGCTGGCGCTCACCGACAACATCGTCGGCGAAACCGTTAAGCCGCCGCCGCACACCGTGCGCCTCGATGACGACGATCCCTACTTCGTGGTCGCCGCCGACAAGGGCACCGCCACCTTCTCCGACATCGCCAACGAGATCGCCGTCGCCAACAAGTTCTGGCTCGGCGACGCTTTCGCCAGCGGCGGCTCCGCCGGCTACGATCACAAGAAGATGGGCATCACCGCCCGCGGCGCGTGGGAAGCGGTGAAACGCCACTTCCGCGAACTCAACGTCGATATCCAGACGACGCCGTTCACCGCCGTCGGCGTCGGCGACATGTCCGGCGACGTCTTCGGCAACGGCATGCTGCTCTCGCCCGCGACCAAGCTGGTGGCGGCCTTTGACCACCGCGACATCTTCATCGACCCGAACCCCGATCCGAAGACCAGCCTTGCCGAGCGGCAGCGCCTGTTCGATCTGCCGCGCTCCAGCTGGCAGGACTACGACGCCAAGAAAATCTCCGCCGGCGGCGGTATCTTCTCGCGGCGCGAGAAGGCCATTCGCCTCAGCCCGGAAGCGAGGGCCCTGCTCGGCATCGCCCGCGAGCGGCCCACGCCGCAGGAGGTCATGTCGGCGATCTTGCGCGCCAAAGTCGATCTGCTCTGGTTCGGGGGCATCGGCACCTACGTCAAGGCGACCGGCGAGAGTGACGAGGAGGTCGGCGATCGCGGCAACGATGCCATCCGCATCACCGCGAAAGAGATCGGCGCACGCGTCGTCGGCGAAGGCGCCAACCTCGCCATGACCCAGCGCGCCCGCATCGCCTACGGCCTTGCCGGCGGGCGCTGCAATTCCGACGCGATCGACAACTCGGCCGGCGTGAACACCTCGGACGTCGAGGTGAACATCAAGATCACCTTCCGCAACGCGCTCCGCGATGGCCGCATCGACATGCGCCGGCGCAACCGGCTGCTCAAGGCGATGACCGGCAACGTCAGCGCGCTGGTCCTGCGCAACAACTATCTCCAGACCCTGGCGATCTCGCTCACCGAACGCCGCGGCTTCGAGGATTTCTCCTTCCAGCTCCGCATGATGCAGGAACTGGAAGCGCGCGGCCTGCTCAACCGCGCCGTCGAGACGCTGCCCGACGACGCCGGCATGGCCGAGCGCCAGAAGGCCGGGCGCCCGCTGACCCGCGCCGAGATCGGCGTGCTTCTTGCCTACGCCAAGATCGTCCTCCTCGACGATCTGCTCGCCAGCGACGTCACCGAGGACCCGGCGCTCGAGGGCGAGCTCGTCCGCTACTTCCCCGAACGCATGCGCGCGGAATGGGCCAGCGACATCGCCAGCCACCGCCTGCGTCGCGAGATCATCGCGACCCAGCTCGCCAACGCCATGATCAACCGCGGCGGGGCGACCTACCTGACCCGCGTCTCCGACCGCACCGGCGCCGACGCCGCGGCGATCGCGCGCGCCTATGTCGTGGCACGCGACGTCTTCGCCCTGCACGACCTCGACGCCGCGATCGACGCGCTCGACAACCGCATCTCCGGCGACACGCAGCTCGAACTCTACCGCGCCGTGCAGGATCTCCTGCTGTCAGCGACCGTCTGGTTCCTGCGCAACACATCGTTCGCCGGAGGCATCGGTGCGGTCGCGGAGACCTTCCGCGGCGCCATTGTCGAGATCGGGTCCGGTCTCGACGCGCTGATGCCCGAGCGCATCGCGGCCCGCGTCACCGAACGGCAGGACGCCTACCACGCGGCCGGTGTCCCCGAGGCGCTGGCGAGAGACCTGGCGCGCCTGCCGGTGCTCGCCGGGGTGCCCGACATGGTGCTGGTCGCGCAAAGTGCCGACTGTCCGCTGGCGCGCGCCGCGGCCACCCATTTCGAGATTGCCCAGCGGCTCCGCATCGCCCGCGTCGAGGCGCTTGGAACGTCGCTGCCAGTTACCGATTACTACGACGGCCTTGCCCTCGATCGCGCCATGGAGATGCTGGCGGCGACCCATCGCAGGATCACCACCGAGGTGCTTGCCGCCGGGGGAGGAGCCGAAGCGCCGCTGGAGGTCTGGCTTGATCGCCACAAGGCGAGCGTCGACCGCCTCCTCGATGCTGTTGCCGGCATCACGGAAAGCGACGAGCTGAGCGTCGCCCGGCTGGTGGTCGCCTCGAACCTGCTGGCTGACCTCACCCGCGCCTGAGACGATGGCGCCTGGCCAAGCGCTCGCAGTTTCCGGCAGCGTCCGCTAGGTTGCCGGCCGCATGAGCAGCACCATGGGAACCCGGGGCGGCACGGCCCAATCCGCGATCGAACGCCTGCTGACGGAGGCGGTGGAGCACATCCGTGCCGGACGGCTCGACCAGGCCGCCTCGGTGCTGTCTTCGGGTGGCGGACAGGCGCTCCGCAATCCGGTCGGCCGCAACATCATGGGCGACATCCGCCTGAAGCAGGGCCGGCCGCGCGACGCGCTCAGGGAATTCGACGCCGCCCTCGGCATGGCCGCGTCGTTTCCTGAGGCCCATTGCAACCGCGGCGTTGCCTTGCAGGAACTCGGTAGGCTGGCCGATGCGCTGGCGGCCGAGGACAAGGCGCTGGGCTACCGCCCCAACTACCCGATGGCGCACTACAATCGCGGCAACATCCTGAAAGAGCTCGGCCGAACGGACGACGCCATCGCGGCCTATGACCGGGCGTTGAAGGTCCAGCCGGCGTTCCCCGAAGCGCTGGTCAATCGCGGCAACGCCGTGCTGGGTGCCGGCAAGGCGCTTTCCGCCCTGACCGACTTCCAGAAGGCCATTGCCATGCGGCCGGCCTATGTCGAGGCCCATGTCGGTTCGGCCGATGCGCATCGGCGGCTCAACCAGCTTGGCGAAGGCCTCTCGAGTGCCGACCGCGCGCTCGAGATCGAGGCCGACGAGCGCAGCGCGCTGCTGGTGAAGACCGTGATCCTGCGCGACGCGGAGCGCTACGATGAGGCGCTTGCTGTTGGCGACCGGCTGGTGGCCCGGGACGCGGCCGATTTCGCCGGGCACACCGCGCGCGCCCATGCGCTGTTGAAACTCAAGCGCCTCGACGAGGCCCTTGCCGCCGCCGACGAGGCGATACGCGTCGCGCCCAAACGGCACGAGGGCTACACCGTGCGCGCTATGGTTCTCGTCGATTTCGGCCGGTTCGAAGAGGTGGAACGGGCGCTGGCCACCGCCGAGCGCCTCGGCGCATCCAGCGCCGAACACCACAATACCCGCGCCGTCGCGCTCACGGAGGCGGGACGGCTGGAGGAAGCGCTGGCTGCCTACGGCCGGGCGATCGCGGGCGAACCGGACTTTCCCATGTATTGGCACAACCGGTCGTTCGTGCGGCTCGCGTTGGGTGACTTCGAGCAGGGTTGGGCCGAGCACGAAATACGTCTGAAGGCTCCCCGGTTCAGCCGCCCGGATTTTCTCAGGCTTGCCCCGCTGTGGAGCGGAGAGGAGTTGCGCGGCAAGAGGTTGCTGCTCTACTCGGAGCAGGGCCACGGCGACACCATCCAGTTTGTCCGCTATGTGCCGATCATCGCGGAGCGCGGCCCGCACATCTCGCTGGTCGTACACGAGGCGCTGCGCCGTCTGTTCGCCGACAACTTTCCCGACATAGACGTTTCGAGCGATCTCGGCATGCGCACCGGCTTCGACTACCAGGCGCCACTGATGAGCCTGGCTTACATGTTCGGGTCGACAAGCGAATCCGACATCCCCCGTGACGTCCCCTACCTCCTTGCCGACGACGAGCGCGTCGCCCGCTGGCGCGAACGCCTTGGCATCGAAGGTTTCAGGGTCGGCATCGGCTGGCAGGGAAACCCGCAATACGCAGGCGACCGTTTCCGCTCGATCCCCCTCGCCGCTTTCGCACCGCTGGCCGCCGTTCCCGGCGTGCGCCTGATCAGCCTGCAATCGCAGCAGGGCCTGGAGCAACTCGACAGCCTGCCCGCCGGCATGGAGGTCGAGACCCTCGGCGAACCGATCGTCAACAACCCCGACGGCTTCCGCGAGGTGGCGGCGGTCATGGCCAACCTCGACCTGCTCATCACCTCGGACAGCGGACCAGCCCATCTCGCCGGCGCAATGGGCAGACCGACCTGGGTCGCCCTCCGCGACCAGCCGGACTGGCGGTGGCTCGTCGGCCGCACCGATACGCCGTGGTATCCGACCATGCGCCTCTTTCGCCAGAAGACGCGCGGCGACTGGGCGCCCGTGTTCGATGAGATCGCGGCCGCGCTCGCCGACATGGTGACGCGCAGGACCCCGCAGTGAACGCAAGCCGCACGCCCGGCAACGAGGCGGCCATCGCAGACAGCATCCGGCGCGCCATGGCGCTCGCCCAGGCCGGACGCTTGCGCGACGCGATCGCGGGCCTTCAAAACGACCGTGGCGTCCTTGGCCATCCCGGCGGATGCAACATGCTCGGCGTGCTCCACATGCAGGCCGGCGAACCGGATGCCGCGCTTCGCTGCTTCGACCGCGCCGTCGGCGCCGCGCCGGACTTCGCCGACGGCCACTGCAATCGTGGCGTCGTGCTCCAGCAAGCCGGTCGCCTCGACGACGCGCTCGCCGCCTATGACCGGACGTTGCGCGTTGCCCCGGATCACCCGAACGCGCTCTTCAATCGCGGCATCGTGCTGAGGTTGCTCGGCCGGCCTGACGAGGCGCTCGCGGCGTTCGACCGCGTGCTCGCGACGCAACCGCGGAACGCCGAAGCGTTGCTGAAGCGCGCCTACCTGCGGAGCGAGCGCGGCGACTACGCCGCGGCACTAGAGGATTTCGCCCGCGTCCTCGGGCTTGATCCACCCAATCTCGAAGCCGCCTTCGGCCGCGTTTCAACGCTGGTCGCGTTGGGCCGGCTTGCGGAAGCGCTGGAAGGCATTGACCGCATCGTTGCGGCCCAGCCGGCCAGCGCCGATGCGCAGTTGGTTCGCGGGCAGATTCTGGTCGACCTCGACCGCGAGGCCGAAGCACTGGCGGCTATCGCGCCGGTCGTCGCATCCGGCCGGGGTGGCGCCAAGGTGGCGATCCTCCAGGCCGCTTTGTCGTGGCGCACCGGGCGACGCGACGAAGCCATCGCCATCCTGGATGCGGTCGCGCGATCCGGAACGGACGATGTTCAGGTTCAGCAGGCGATGGCGCAATACCTGCTCGCGGTCGGCGATTTCCACCGCGGCTGGGTAGCGTACGAACACCGCGGCGATTCCTATGGCACACGGCATTCCGAGATCGAGACGCGGGCGCCGCGATGGACGGGCGGCGATATCGCCGGCAAGACGATACTCGTCTGCGCCGAGCAGGGCATCGGCGACACGCTCCAGTTCGTCCGCTTCCTCGCGCCCCTGCGGGCGCGAGAAGCTGAGATCAGGATGCTGGTGCAGCCTGTGCTGCTGCGGCTCATGGAATCGCTGCCCGTGTCTGTCGCCTGGTTCGACAGCGCTGCCGACGTCGGCGCGGTCGATTTCCAGATACCGCTTCTGAGCCTCCCGCGCGTCTTCGGGACGACGCTGGAAACGATTCCCGGCGAGGTGCCGTATCTCTTCGCCGAACCCGCGCGCGTGGCCGACTGGCGCGCGCGCATCGGCCAGCGCGGTTTCAGGATCGGCGTCGTCTGGCAGGGCAACCCGAAATACAAGAACGACCGCCGCCGTTCGGCGCCGCTCCGCCACTACGCCGCATTGGCGGGCGTGCCGGGAGTCCGCCTCATCAGCCTGCAGGCCGCGCACGGCCTCGACCAACTCGACGATTTGCCGGAAGGCATGGCGGTCGAAATGCTCGGCGACAGGATCGCCGCCAATCCCGATGGCATCTCCGAGATCGCCGCCGCAATGGCGAGTCTCGATCTCGTCGTCACCTCGGACACGGCCATTGCGCATCTCGCCGGAGCGCTCGGCCACCCGGTCTGGGTCGCCCTGTCGGACGATCCCGACTGGCGCTGGATGATCGGGCGGGACGACTCGCCGTGGTACCCGACCATGCGGCTCTTCCGTCAGAAGGTGCGGGGGGACTGGGCCGGCGTCTTCGCGGAGATCGCCGCCGCGGCCGATGCGATGGCGCGGCGCTAGATCGGCTCGCCGCGCAGCAGGCGTGGCGCTGCACCGGCAGCGCCCGACGCCTCGCCGATGAACCAGTCCTTGAGGCGCGGCAGGCGATCGACAAGCCCAAGGCCGACGTCGCGCACGATGCGCAGCGCCGGATTGTCGTTCGAGAACAGCCGGTTCAGCCCATCCGTAACCAAACCCATTTCCAGCGTGTCGTACCGCCGCCACGCCTGGTAACGCTCCAGCACGGTCAGCGCCCCGATATCGAGACCGAGCCGATGGGCCTCGACGATGGTCTCGGCCAGCGCCGCGACATCGCGATAGCCGAGGTTGAGCCCCTGCCCCGCGATCGGATGGACCGTATGGGCGGCATCGCCGACCAGCGCGAGGCGTGGCTTGACGAAGTTCCGCGCGATCGACAGCGACAGCGGAAAGGCACGCGGCGTGTCGATGATCTCGAGCCCGCCGAGGCGATGGCCGAAACGCCGCTCGAGCTCGACGGTGAACACGAGCCGGTCGCCCGCCACCAGCCGATCTGCCTTGTCGGTTGGCTCAGTCCACACCAGCGATGCGCGATTGCCCTTCATTGGCAGGATCGCGAACGGGCCGCCCGGCAGAAAATGCTCCTCGGCGCGCCCATTGTGCGGCCGCTCGTGCGCCACGGTCGCGACGATGCCGGACTGCCCGTAGGACCAGCCATACGTCCCGATGCCGGCAATCCCGCGCAGTCGGGAACGGGCACCGTCGGCCGCCACCAGCAGCCGCGCCGCGCGTGTCCCGCCGCTGCGCGTGCGTGCCGTGGCCTGTGCGCCATCCACGGAGAAGTCGCGCACCGCATCGCCTTCGATCAGCCGCACACCGGCATTTACGGCCGCGGAGCGCAGTGCCTCGACCACGATGCCGTCGGACACTACGTGCGCCGTTGCCTCACCATGATCCATGCCCGTCGCGAATGTCAGGAAGACCGGCCGTGCCACATCGCGCGTGCGGCTGTCGGTGACGATCATCGCCGTCACCGGCTGCGCCGCATCGGCAACCGCCGCCCACACGCCGAGGCGCTCCAGCATCAACCTTCCGCCGGCGGTGATCGTGGAAGCACGCCCCGCCCGGCCCGCACCCGCCGGCGCGGCATCGACTACGGTTACCGCCATGCCGGGCGCCGACTGGACGAGCGCCAGCGCCAGCGCCAGCCCAACCTGGCCACCGCCCGCGATCAGAACGTCATCCGGTCGTTTTGCGTCGTTCGTGCTCATGCCTGCCGTGCCTGGGGCGCGCTTGACACCCGCCCGTGGGGCTGGTCGAAAGATGGCCCTACCCGCCGCAGCGGACAACGGCAAGCGGTCGCATGCCCGTCGCCATCGACAATCTCCTCTCCATTCTCGACCTCGAACCGCTGGAACACAATCTGTACCGCGGGTTGAGCCCGCAGGTCGGCTGGCAGCGTGTCTTCGGCGGACAGGTGATCGGCCAGGCGCTGGTGGCAGCGGCGCGCACTGTCGAGGGGCGCATCGCCCATTCGCTGCACGCATACTTCATGCTGCCGGGCGATCCGTCCGTCCCCATCATTTACGAAGTCGACCGCATCCGCGACGGCAGGAGCTTCACCACCCGCCGCGTCGTAGCGATCCAGCATGGCCAGGCCATCTTCTCCATGTCGGCATCCTTCCAGGCGGAGGAACCGGGTCTCGACCACCAGATCAAGATGCCCGACGTGCCCATGCCGGAAGATCTGCCGGCCGAGATGGACATCGCACGTCTCTACCTTCAGGGCGCCCCCGAGTCGGTCCGCCGGTATTGGGAGCGCGAACGGCCGATCGAACTCCGCCCCGTCGATCTTCGCCATTACCAGGGGCGTGAAGCGCTGGAACCCGTGCAGAATGTTTGGGTGCGCACGACAGGGCCGCTGCCGGACGATCCGGAGATCCACCGCTGTGTCCTCGCCTATGCCTCGGACATGACTCTGCTCGACACATCCATGTTCGCCCATGGCCGCTCGATCTTCGACCCGGACCTCCAGGCAGCCAGCCTCGACCACGCCCTGTGGTTTCACCGTCCGTTCCGCGCCGACGAGTGGTTGCTCTACGCCGAGGACAGCCCATCGGCGTCCGGGGGCCGCGGCTTCACCCGCGGCAGCCTTTTCACCCGCGATGGGGTGCTGGTCGCCTCGGTAGCGCAGGAAGGCCTGATCCGGCTTCGCCCGGATCGGCTGTCGCCCAAGCTTTAGGCAAATCGACTTTTTTGCATAATAATTGGGCGACTGAGTCGGCGAATTGGCGTCCGCCAACGATCGTGGCAGAAAAGTGCCTGCCAATTCAGCAGGTTAAGCCGCCCCGCCACGATTGGCACAGAGCTTGATTCCTTGGGAGCGGTCAAGGCCTCCGGTGGCGCGATGCTGCCCGGCTCTGGCCGATCACGCGGGCTCCGTGTGTTCCGTCGAAACGGACCGCGGATGGAAACGGGAACCACGCCATGAAAATCGTAATGGCCATCATCAAGCCATTTAAGCTGGACGAAGTGCGCGACGCACTTACGGGGGTAGGCGTCCAGGGCCTGACCGTGACCGAGGTCAAGGGCTACGGCCGGCAGAAGGGTCACACGGAAATCTACCGCGGCACCGAATACGCGGTGAGCTTCCTCCCCAAACTCAAGATCGAAGTCGCGGTTGCATCCGACCAGGTCGACAAGGTGGTCGACGCGATCAGCAACGCCGCCAAGACCGGCCAGATCGGCGACGGCAAGATCTTCGTCTTCGCTCTCGATCACGCCGTGCGCATCCGCACCGGCGAGACCGACGCCGACGCCCTCTAGGCCAGGGGACGGGGCTTGGCTGCAATGAACCCAATTCACGACGACACCACTGACCGCCGGCTCTTCCGGCGTGGCGTGTTTCCCGAAAATTCCCGGATCGCAGGATCCGACAGGAGAAGCTCAATGATTCACCGGATCAAATTTCCTTCACTCATCGGCGCCTTGGCGCTGCTGGCCGTGGCAGGGCCGGCGCTCGCCCAGGAAGAAGTGCCGACCATCAACGCGGGTGACACCGCGTGGATGCTCACCTCCACTGCGCTCGTGCTGTTCATGACGGTCCCCGGCCTCGCGCTCTTCTACGGCGGCATGGTCCGCAGGAAGAACGTGCTCGCCACGGTCATGCAGAGCTTCGCCATCACCTGCCTGATGACCATCATCTGGATGGTGGTCGGCTACTCGCTCGCCTTCACCGACGGCGGCGGCGTCAACGCCTATGTCGGCGGCCTCAGCAAGTTCTTCCTGGCCGGCGTCGGCGTCGAAGCGATCAGCGGGTCGATCCCCGAGAGCGTCTTCATGATGTTCCAGATGACCTTCGCCATCATCACCCCGGCCCTGATCTGCGGCGCTTTTGCCGACCGCATGAAGTTTTCGGCGATGATGTGGTTCATGGGTCTGTGGTCGATCATCGTCTATAGCCCGGTCTGCCATTGGGTCTGGGGCGGCGGCTTCCTGAGCGAGATGGGCGTCCTCGATTTCGCCGGCGGCACGGTCGTGCACATCAACGCCGGCGTGGCGGGCCTCGTCTGCGCCCTCGTCCTCGGCAAGCGCGTCGGTTTCGGCCACGACAATATGGCCCCGCACAACCTGGTTCTGTCGGTTGTCGGCGCGTCCATGCTGTGGGTGGGCTGGTTCGGCTTCAACGCCGGCTCCGAGCTCGCCGCCGACGGCCGTGCCGGCATGGCCATGGCTGTCACGCAGATCGCCACCGCCGCTGCCGCTCTCGCCTGGATGTTCACCGAATGGGTGGTCCGCGGCAAGCCGAGCGTGCTCGGCATCATCTCGGGCGCCGTTGCTGGCCTGGTTGCGATCACGCCGGCTTCCGGCTGGGTTGACCCGACCGGCGGACTGATCATCGGCATCGCGGCTGGCGTCATCTGCGCCTGGTCGGTCATGTGGCTGAAGGGCAAGCTCGGCTACGACGACTCGCTCGATGCCTTCGGCGTCCACGGGGTCGGCGGTTTCGTCGGCGCCATCCTGACCGGCGTCTTCGCCGTGTCTGCGGTCGGCGGCGAGGGAGCCACGGGCCTTATCGAAGGCAATGCCGGCCAGGTCTGGATCCAGTTCATCGGCACCCTGGCGACGATCGTCTGGTCGGGCGTGGCGAGCTTCGTGATCCTCAAGATCATCGATGGCGTCATCGGCCTCCGCGTCAGCAAGGAAGTCGAAGTCGAGGGTCTCGACATCAACCTCCACGGCGAAGTGGTTCCGTAAGCTTCCTCCCAAGCCGCCGGAGCCCGGAAAACCGGGCCCCGGCCGGAACGTCCACGAGCCTCCAGGCCCCGTTCGGCAGAAACGCCGGGCGGGGCCTTGGTTAATGGCGGCTTTACCAAGCGCAGGTACGGTCGGGCTTCGTCTGTCCGACCCCATTGCGTCCAGGAACCGCCCATGCGCTCGATCCGATCGGCCTCCATGCCCCTTTCCGGAGGCGGCGCAGTGCGCCGGGCGATCCGGCGCAACCTGGGGGCCATCATCGGGCTGGCCGTCCTCGCGCTGGCGGCGGTCGTTGCCGCCAGCCTCGCCACCTGGACGGTGGACGACCCCAGCCTCAGCCACGCCACCGACCGCTCCATCCGCAATATTCTGGGCTTCCCGGGGTCGATCGTGTCCGACCTGCTGACCCAGCTTCTCGGCCTCGCGGCCTCGCTCGCCCTCCTGCCGCCGGTGGTCTGGGCCTGGCGCGCGGTCTTTGCGCTGCCGACCCGCATGAGCCGCTGGTCGCTCGGCACCTGGATCGCCTCCACGCTCGCCACCGCCCTGGCGCTCGCCACCTTCCCCGTGCCGCATACCTGGCCGCTGCCCACCGGCCTCGGCGGCGCCATCGGCGACCTGATGCTCGGCATCCCGGCCTTCTTCATCGGCAGCGAGCCGGCCGGCTTCAGTGCGCTGGTTACCGGTGTCGTCGTGGCGGCCATTGCCGTCACGCTCGTTCTCCATGCCTGCGGCATCATCTGGCAGGACGAGGCCGCCGCCGCTTCCGACGACGAAATCCCGGCCGTACGGCCGGCAGCCCGCGTGATCGCACCGACACTCGATCTGGACGAGGATGAGGAGGAGGACGCGCCCGACGCCCTCGCCGCCGACTACGACGCGGAGGAGGACGAGGACGACCGGCCGACGCGCATGGCGCTGGTCATCGGCATGGGCGCCCATCTGACGCTCCGCCTGATCGGCCTGGTCCGCCGCATGATCGTTAAGCGCACCACGCGCGAGGACGACGTGTGGGCAGAGGATGTTTACGGTGACCCGCGCGTCGAGCCGCGGCTCGGCGGCCTCGATGACGATGTCCTGTGGCGCCAGCCGGCCGGCGCCGCCGCCGCGCCCGAGCAGACGGACGAATACGAGGAGGACTACACCGACGAGGGCGACGAGGGCGACGAGCAAGGCGCGCCGAGCAAGCGCGTGACGCCGCCGGCGCCGAAGCCGAAGCCGGCCAGGCGCGCCAGCCGCAAGGCATCCGCGGATCGCTTCGAACTGCCGCCGCTGGCTCTCCTTGCCGAGCCCAAGGGCCCGGACAAGAAGACCACCGTCAACCTTGCCGCGCTCGAACAGAACGCCCGTCTGCTCGAAGGCGTGCTCGACGACTTCGGCGTCCGCGGCGAGATCGTCAACGTGCGCCCCGGCCCGGTGGTCACGCTCTACGAACTGGAGCCGGCGCCCGGCATCAAGTCGGCGCGCGTCATCGGCCTTGCCGACGATATCGCCCGCTCGATGAGCGCCATCTCCTGCCGCGTCGCCGTCATCCCCGGCAAGAACGCCATCGGCATCGAGCTGCCCAACGCCCGCCGCGAGACCGTCTACCTGCGCGAACTGCTCGCCTCGCAGGATTTCGAGCAGTCCAAGTCGCGCATCGGCCTCTGCCTCGGCAAGACCATCGGCGGCGAGCCGGTCATCGCCGATCTCGCCCGCATGCCGCATCTGCTCGTCGCCGGCACCACCGGCTCGGGCAAGTCGGTGTCGATCAACACCATGATCCTGTCGCTGCTCTACCGGCTGAGCCCGGACGAGTGCCGCATGATCATGATCGATCCGAAGATGCTCGAGCTCTCCACCTATGACGGCATTCCCCACCTGCTGACGCCGGTCGTCACCGACCCGAAGCAGGCCGTCGTCGCGCTCAAGTGGACCGTGCGCGAGATGGAGGACCGCTATCGCAAGATGTCGAAGCTCGGCGTGCGCAACATCGACGGCTACAATGTCCGTCTGGCGCAGGCCAAGTCGAAGCGCGAGACGCTCACCCGCACCGTGCAGACCGGCTTCGATCCTGACACCGGCCAGGCGATCTACGAGCAGGAGGAACTGTCGTTCGAGCCGATGCCTTTCATCGTCGTCGTCATCGACGAGATGGCCGACCTGATGATGGTCGCAGGCAAGGACATCGAAGGCACCGTCCAGCGCCTCGCCCAGATGGCCCGCGCCGCCGGCATCCACGTCATCATGGCGACGCAGCGTCCGTCGGTCGACGTCATCACCGGCACCATCAAGGCAAACTTCCCGACCCGCATTTCCTTCCAGGTCACCTCGAAGATCGATTCGCGCACCATCCTCAACGAGCAGGGCGCCGAACAGCTTCTCGGCCAGGGCGACATGCTGTTCATGGCCGGCGGCGGACGCATCCAGCGCGTCCACGGCCCCTTCGTCAGCGACCAGGAGGTCGAGGAGGTCGTCGCCCACCTGAAGGCGCAGGGCGTGCCCGAATACCTCCACGCCATCACGGTGGACGAGGACGAGCAGGGTGGCGGCGGCGATGGCGAGATGGTCGGCGACGACGAGTCGAACGACCTCTACGACCGCGCCGTGGCAATCGTGCTCCGCGACCGCAAGGCCTCGACCAGCTACATCCAGCGCCGCCTGTCGATCGGCTACAATCGCGCCGCTTCGATCATCGAACGAATGGAGCAGGAAGGCGTTGTCGGAAGGGCCAATCACGCCGGCAAGCGTGAGATCCTCGTCCCCGAAGACGAGGAGGCGCGCTATAGATAGGGCCGAATCGCGGGCGTACGCGCCGCGAATTCGCCACATGGCGCGGCTATCGCGCCCGCGCAGTCGGATATCCGGGACACTCCCCGGAGCAAGGAGTTCAGATTGACCGGTAAGACCGGGGCGGCAGGACACAGTGTCGGCAGACTCACCCGCGTAGGGTTGGCCGCAACGGTTTGCGCAGCGCTTCTGGTCGTGGCGCCGGATTTCGTGGCCGCCGCAAGCGGCGCGATCCCGCTTCCCCGCCTGCGCCCGCCGATGTCGGCCAGCGCCGCGCGCGCGGCGACCAACACGCAGGCGGCGCCCGCCCGCCCGTTTGTTGCCAATCCCAATTCGCGCTTCACGCCCGCGCAGCAGCGCCTGCTCGCCGGCATCAACTCCTACTTCAACAGCTTTCGCATCCTGGAGGGTCAGTTCATCCAGTTTGGACCCAGCGGCGAGCAGTCTGAAGGCGTCTTCTTCATGACGCGCCCGGGGCGCATCCGCTTCCACTACAGCCCGCCATCCAAACTCGACGTGGTCGCCGACGGCAGCTCGGTTGCCATCCGCGACGGCAAGACCCGCACCCAGGATCTCTATCCGCTTTCGGCGACGCCGCTGCGCTACCTCCTCGCCGAACATATCGACCTGACGTCGGAGAACGTCGTCCGGTCGGTCACCGAGGAAGCAGACCTGATTTCGCTGACGATCGTGGATGGCGGCGCCGGCGCCCAGGGCAAGCTGACGCTGATCTTCGACCGCAAGAGCTTTGAGCTCCGCCAATGGGTCGTCACAGACGCGCAGGGCCTGAACACGTCGGTCGCGATCTACAACACCACCACCGGCAAGCCGCAGAATCCGAACCTTTTCCGCATCACGGCCGGCAGCACGTTCTGAGCGAAATCCCTGGCGATTGTACCGGCGGGCTGACGCCGTTTCGCGGCCCTTGAAACGTTTATTCGGCGCCCCATCTGAATCTCCATAGCGGGCTGCTCATCATCGGTAGCGCCCCCCGTCTCGCCGAGGGCGGTCCGCTGACGCCGGTTTCGGCCGGTGTCGCGCGAAAAGCGCGGAAGCGCCCAGCCTCCCCCGGGGCTGGGCGCTTTCTTGTCTGCAACTCCGCTAAACCGATAGACTGAAACAGCCGATCGCCGCGCTCCGAAGTGAATTCGATTGCATGTCCCTGACCGTCGCTACCTGGAACATCAATTCGGTTCGCCTGCGCATCGGCCTC
The DNA here is from genome assembly GCA_963798195.1 of uncultured Alphaproteobacteria bacterium. Taxonomy (GTDB): domain Bacteria; phylum Pseudomonadota; class Alphaproteobacteria; order Rhizobiales; family Kaistiaceae; genus CAVSRC01. The sequence continues at coordinate 301,657 of CAWCSF010000006.1, forward strand.
GTCACCGACTTCCTCCGCACCCACCAGCCGGACGTGCTCTGCCTCCAGGAGATCAAGTGCCCGGAGGATCGTTTCCCGCACACGGCCTTCGCCCGGCGCGGCTACAAGTATCGGCTGGTCAACGGACAGAAGGGCTATCACGGCGTCGCCATCCTCTCGCGCCGTCCGTTCATCGAGACGTCCCTCCGCGGCTTCTGCGGCAAGAACGACGCGCGGCACGCCGCCGCACTCATCGACGATGGGTCCGGCGGCACGATCGTCCATAACCTTTATGTTCCCGCCGGCGGCGACGAGCCCGACCCGACCATCAATGTGAAGTTCGCCCACAAGCTCGCCTTCCTCGACGAGATGAAAGGCTGGCTGACCGGCGCCGAGACCGACCGCAGGTCGATCCTCGTGGGCGACCTCAACGTCGCGCCCTACGAAAACGACGTCTGGTCGCACAGGCAGCTGCTGCGCGTCGTCAGCCACACGCCGGTCGAGACCGATCTGCTCGAAGGCGTGCGCGAGGCCGGCGGCTGGATCGACGGCACGCGTCGCTTCGTGCCGATGGATGAGAAGATCTACACGTGGTGGAGCTATCGCGCCGCCGACTGGCAGGCCGCCAACAAGGGCCGCCGCCTCGATCACATCTGGGTGACACCGCACGTCGCGGAGAGCCTGCGCGAGATCGAGATCGTCCGCGACGCGCGTGGCTGGGAGCGTCCCTCCGACCACGTGCCGGTGATCGCGCGTTTCGACTAGGGCCGCACTAGCGCCGCGCGCGGCGCTTGTCCATGTCCTGCAACGTGGTCCGCACGCGGCCGAGCTCGCCGACCGTCGCGATCAGCCGCTCCGACATGGTCGCCCGCCAGTCGACGGCGACGCGCGGAAATTCGTTGAGCATGCGCAGGATCAGCGTGCGGTCGATCTCGAGGAGTTCGCACGCCGTCATCGCGATGGCTGTGCCCGGCCGCTTCGTCTCGATCAGCAGCGCCAGTTCGCCGACCAGCGATCCTGCCTCGCAGCTCGCCACGACCTTGCGCTTCGTCTTCGCGCCCGCGGTGATCTGAATTCCGCCGGACGCAACGACGAAGCCGGAATTGGCCGGATCGCCTTCGCGAAAGAGGATCTGGTCGGCGGCAAGTTCGCGACGCCCCGCGCTGAAGGCCAGCAGACGAATCGGCTCCGTCGGCAGGTCAGCGAACAGCGGGACGCGCTTGAGGAGCGCGATGTCGCTGTCGAGGCTCATGTCTTTGCCAGCTCGCTCCGCGCCGTCGGCGTCACGGAACCAGCTTGTATCCGCCGGCGTCCGTCACCAGCAATTCTGCCTTCGACGGGTCGCGTTCGATCTTCTGCCGCAGGCGGTAGATGTGCGTCTCCAGCGTGTGCGTGGTGACGCCGGAATTGTATCCCCACACCTCGTGCAGCAGCACGTCACGGGTGATCACCTTCTCGCCGGCGCGATAGAGGAACTTCAGGATCGCGGTCTCCTTCTCGGTAAGCCGCACCTTCTGGTTCTTGTCGTCGACGAGCATCTTGGCGCTCGGTCGGAACGTGTAGCGCCCGATCGAGAACACCGCGTCCTCGCTCTGGTCGTGCTGGCGAAGCTGGGCGCGGATGCGCGCCAGCAGCACGGCAAAGCGGAACGGCTTGGTGACATAATCGTTGGCGCCGGCCTCCAGCCCCAGGATCGTGTCGGACTCCGAGTCCTGCCCGGTCAGCATGATCACCGGAGCCTTGAAACCGCCCTTGCGCAGCAGCTTCACCGCCTCGCGGCCATCCATGTCGGGCAGGCCGACATCCATGATGACGAGATCGATCGGCTCGTGCCGGGCCCGCTGGACGCCCTTGGCCGCCGTCTCCGCCGGAATGATTTCGAATTCCTCGTAAAGCGAGAGCTGCTCCACAAGGCTGTCGCGGAGCATGTCGTCGTCGTCGACCACGAGAATCTTGCGGACAGGCATCGTGCTGCTCACTCCCGGCCGAAGCCCCGGGGGGCCGGCAATGTGCGGAAATCCCTTTGGAATCGGCGTTGGATACGGTGTAGACCCCAACCGCCCGGCGGCGCAAGCTGCGGGCAAAATCCGACCATGGGCGGGATCGTGGCAAAAGCGTGGTGTTTCGGCCGGCTCTCCACAGCCCTGCGGCTTCCGGGACTATCCTCGCGGTGAAAGGGCTCCTCGGCAGGCTCAGGGTTGCGCGGACCTTCTCCGGCCCTTCCTGCGGCCTGCTGGTTGCCGCCGGCTTCGCCGTGCCCTGCGCCCTCGGGCGGTCCGGCATCACGCGCCGCAAGCGCGAGGGTGACGGCGCCACGCCCCAGGGCCGCTGGCGGCTGCTCTCGGTTCTCTACCGGGCCGACCGGCTGCGGCGGCCGTCCACCCGCCTGCCCTGCCGGCCGCTCCGCCCCGACGACGGCTGGTGCGACGATCCTGCCGACCGCCGCTACAACCGCCCGGTCGCCCTGCCCTATCCCGGCCGTCACGAGCGCCTGTGGCGGACCGATCACCTCTACGACGTCATCGTCGTCCTCGACTACAACCTCTCCTCGCCGCGCCCCGGCGCCGGCAGCGCCATCTTCCTGCACGTTGCCGGTCCCGGTTTCCCGCCGACGGAAGGCTGCGTGGCCATCCCTGTGGACGCCATGCGCCGACTGCTGGCGCGGGTCGGCCCGGCGACGGTGATCGACATACGCTGAAGCGCCTGCGCGCCTGCTGCGCGGCCTCGACCGGCTGATGCAGGACCGCTACGCCATCTGCGTTACCAAGCCGCTGTAGTTCGAAGGTATCCGCGTCACGCGGCTACACGTGCTTGTCGAGCCACGCCTGGACATCGGCCATCACCGTCTCCTTGCCCGTGTCGTTGAGCGTGTCGTGGTAGTAGCCCTCGTAGAGCTTCAGCGTCTTGTCCTTTGCGCCCGCTGTATCGAAGAAGAACTGGCTGCCGCTCGGCTTGGTCGCCTTGTCCGCGGTGCCGTGCGTGATGAGGACGGGCAGCGTCATCGACGGGAAGGATTTCTTCAGCCGCTCGTCGGCACGCGCGAGTTCGGCCACCGTCTGGGTCGGCTGCGTCTCGTGGGCGATGAGTGGATCGGCATCCATCGCCTTCACCACGGCAGGGTCGCGTGAGAAGAAGGAATTGTTGAGATGCAGGACATGAGCATGCGGCCAGATGTGGCTCAGACCCTTGAGCGCGGCGATGGCGAAATCGGGCGCCGGGACCTGGTAGGCAAAGCTCATGCAGACCAGACCGGCGAGATCGGCCTGATGATCGAGCGCATAGAGACAGGCGACGACACCGCCCGCGCTGTGGCCGAGCACGAATAGCTTCAGCCCCGGATGGCGCGAGCGCGCCAGCTTCACCGCCGCGTCGACGTCGGCGACGTATTCGGCGATGGACTGCACATAGAAGCGCTCGCCGTCCGACTGACCGCGGCCGCGCAGGTCCACCGCGAAGACCGCGAGCCCTTGCGCAGCGAACTGGCTCGCAGCCCAGAGATAGTAGCCGCCATGCGAATTGAACCCCGGCACGATGACCACGACGGCGCGTGCGCCGGCGGGCGTCCATGAGCGCACGAGAAGCCCGGTGCCGTCCTGCGATTTGATGCGCTCTTCGCGCGGCTGTGTCTGCATGTCCATGACCGCGATCTCCGATTTTGAAGAAGGGCGGACCCCTGCGGCCCGCAGCCCGCGGACGCTACGCCGTCGCGATGGCGCGCTCTTGTCGATTCCGATCGCATTTTGACGAATCTTGCGCCCGCCAGGCGCTTGTGGTGAGAATGGTGCGTCGCAGCAACTCGCGTGGCCGGTCTCTGCGCCGGTGGTAAAGCGATGCAACAGCCCGGCGCCAATGGCGGCATGCATCGGCACGGGCCGAGCCCGGCCGGAGGGCTGGCGCCCTGGCAGCGCAGACAGACTGAAGCCTTGCTGCGCGAACGGCTGGATGGCCGCATCGTGCTGTCCGACCTCGCCCGCGATTGCGGTCTGTCGACCAGCCATTTCTCCCGCGCCTTTCGCCGCTCTTTCGGAGCTTCACCGCACCGCTGGCTGGTGAGACGGCGCATCGAACGCGCGAAGGAGCTCCTTGCCGCTTCCGCCATGCCGCTCGCCGAAGTGGCGACCGCCTGTGGCTTCGCCGACCAGAGCCACCTCACCCACGTTTTCACGCGGCACCTTGGGATCAGCCCGGCCGCATGGCGGCGGACGATGCGCGGCTGAGGCTGAGCGCTAGCCGCGTCCGCCGAAGATGGCCGAGCCGACCCGCACATCGGTCGCGCCCATGGCGATAGCAGTCTCGAAGTCTGCGCTCATGCCCATCGACAACGATTTCAGCCCAAGCCGCTTCGCGATCTTTGCAAGCAGCGCGAAGTGCGGCGCGACCACGTCCTCGACCGGCGGAATGCACATCAGCCCGTCGATCTTCAGGCCATGCACGTCGCGGCAACGCGCGACGAATGCGTCCGTCTCCTCGGGCAGCATGCCCGCCTTCTGCGGCTCGGCACCCGTGTTCACCTGAACCAGCAGACGCGGCGTCCGCCCCTGCTTGCGCATCTCGTCTCCGATCGCGCCAGCGATCTTGTCGCGGTCGATCGTGTGGATCGCGTCGAAGAGCGCGACGGCATCCTTCGCCTTGTTGGATTGCAGCGGGCCGATCAGATGCAGTTCGGCGACCTGCTGGTATTTCCCGCGCAGCGCCGGCCACTTTCCCGCGGCTTCCTGCACGCGATTTTCACCGAATTCCCGCTGCCCGGCCGCGATCACCGGCTCGATCGCGGCGGCCTCGAAGGTCTTTGAAACCGCGATCAGCCGCACCGAGCCGGGCGCGCGGCCGGCTGATTTCTCAGCCGCCGCAATGCGTTGGCGAACGTCGTCGAGCGCGTCTATTCGAACCACGTCGTGTTCGGATACTGGTGGGCCTTCGCCACTTCCTCGTTCAGTTCGAGGCCGATGCCGGGCCGGTCACTCATCTGGATGTAACCGTCCTTGATGATATCGCCGCCGTCGGTGATCGTGCTCCAGAAGTCGCGGTGCAGCCAGTGGAATTCGAGCACCAGGAAGTTCGGTACCGTCGCACAGACATGCGCCGAGGCCATCGTTCCGATCGGCGAAGCAACGTTATGCGGCGCGAACGGGATGTAATAGATCTCCGCCATCTGGGCGATCTTGCGACACTCCGACAACCCACCGCATTTCGGAATGTCCGGCATGATGATGTCGACGGCCTGCTTCTCAAGCAGCTCGCGGAAGCCCTGGCGGAGGTAGAGGTTCTCGCCGGCGCAGATCGGCGTCGTCGTCGAGCGCTTCACCTCGCGCATCGCGTCGACGTTTTCCGGCGGCACCGGCTCTTCCATCCACATCAGGTGAAACTGCTCGAGGTCGCGCGCGAGGCGGATGGCGCTTGTCGTATCGAGGCGCGTGTGGAGATCGCAGGCGACGTCCACGCTCTTGCCGGCGGCGGTCTTCACCATCTCCGCGAGCTTGACCATGCGGTCGTGTTCCCACTCGCCCGCGGTGTAGTTGAACGGATCCTTGGAGAAATTGGCGACTTCGCTTTGGTACTTGCCGTAAGCGCCGATATCCAGGTCGATCTTGAGCGCAGTGAAACCCTTCTCCAGCACCTCGTCGACGACCTTCTTGCACTCGTCGAAGTTCATGCCCGGCGTCACTTCACAATCGGCGTAAACGCGCACCTTGTCGCGGAACTTGCCGCCCATCAGCTCGTAGATCGGCGTTTTCAGCGCCTTGCCCTTGAGGTCCCAGAGGGCGATCTCGATGCCGGTCAACGCGGTGATCAACGCACCGGCGAAGCCGCCCTCGAAGACGCGGCTGCGGCGCAGCCTCTCGAAGATCGCGTCGATCTCGAATGGGTCGCGGCCGATCAGCTTCGGTGCGAATTCCCGCTGGATGATGGCAATTGCCTGGTGCCCGCCATGGACACACTCGCCGATGCCGGTGATGCCCGCGTCAGTTTCGATCTTTACCCAAAGCTGCATGCAGTGACCGGCCGTAGCGGCAGTCTTCACGGACGTTATCTTCATTGTCGGATGATCTCTTGTCGGATGATGTTGAAAGCTCGGCGTGTCAGCCCTTGGCCTTGCGCCATGCCTCGTATTCGGCCTGACCCGTCTCGTCGAGCGGGTAGTAGCGGCGGATGCTGCCGCCCTCGGCAAGCTTGAGGCGGCTGAACTCTTCCCAGTCCTCGTGGTCACGCGTATGGCGCAGCACCAGCGACGCCATGGCGGCGGGGATGACGACGGCGCCGTCGTCGTCCGCGATCATGATGTCGCCGGGCAGCACCAGCACGCGGCTCATCGAGATCGGCACGTTGTAGGCCCACGGGAACAGTGTGGACTGCGAGGCGTAGTTCGGCGTGAAGCCGCGCGTCCAGATCGGCGTGCCGACCTCGCGCACGCTCGGCCAGTCGCGCACGCATCCGTCAACCACGACACCGACGCCACCGCGGCCCTTGAAGAACGTCAGCAGCATCTCGCCCATCGTCCCGGTGTACATGTCACCCTCGGCCTGCACCGCAAGGATGTCGCCGGGCTGCACCGTTTCGAACACCGCCCACAACGCTGAGTGCTTCTCGACGTGCTCCTCGGCGGCGCCGGAGGCGAGATTCCACACCACGTCCTCGCGGCGCGGCATGAACTGCAGCGTGACGACCGGGCCCACCACCTTTGTCCGTTCCTGGCGCGGTACTGGCCCCTGAATGAAGGTCTGGCGCACGCCCATGCGGTGCATCACCGCACTTGCGGTAGCGCTGCCAACGCTATGCAACCTTCGGATGATTTCAGGATCGGGCCGGGCGAAGGCCGGTCCCGCGATCGGGAGGCTCCCGGTGATGCCGGGCCCCGGCAGGTCGACATCAGTGAACAGTTCAGCCATTTCCGCCCCAATTCGTGTTATGATTTAATCCGGGTTCCTGAATATCTCCCCGCGATTGCCGCCGCAAGGACGCGGGCCTTTCCGATTGACCGGCGGGCGCGATTCTGGTGATGGTCCGGCCCGGCCGGAACACGGCCGCAATCCAGCCCGAAAGCCCCGCGCGCACCGTTAAGACCATGGCCACCGAACGATACAATCCCCGCGACGCGGAACCCCGCTGGCAGGCCAAATGGGCCGCCGAGCGCATCTTCGAGACAAAGAACGACGATCCGCGGCCAAAATACTACGTGCTCGAGATGTTCCCCTACCCTTCCGGGCGCATCCACATGGGGCACGTGCGCAACTACACCATGGGCGACGTCGTCGCCCGCTTCATGCGCGCCAAGGGCAACAACGTTCTCCATCCGATGGGCTGGGACGCCTTCGGCCTGCCGGCCGAGAACGCGGCGATGCAGAACCGCGTCAACCCGCGGACCTGGACCTACGACAACATCGCGACCATGCGCGACCAGCTCAAGATGATGGGGCTGTCGATCGACTGGACCCGCGAGTTCGCCACCTGCGACCCGGAATACTACGCCCAGCAGCAGAAGCTCTTCCTCGACATGCTGGCGAAGGGTCTGGCCTATCGCCGCAAGTCGAAGGTGAACTGGGACCCGGTCGACCAGACCGTGCTCGCCAACGAGCAGGTGATCGACGGGCGCGGCTGGCGCTCGGGCGCCGTCGTCGAGCAGCGCGAGCTGACCCAATGGTTCTTCCGCATCACCGAATACAGCGAGGACCTGCTGACCGCGCTCGACCGCCTGGAGCGCTGGCCGGAGAAGGTTCGCCTGATGCAGCGGAACTGGATCGGCAAGTCGGAGGGCCTGCGCGTTCGCTTCGCCTTTGCCGGCGAAGCGCCGTCCGGCTTCGACACGATCGAGGTCTTCACCACGCGCCCGGACACGCTGTTCGGCGCGAGCTTCATCGCAATCTCGCCCGACCATCCGCTGGCCGCCGACCTCGCCCAGAAGGACAGCCGGCTCGCGGAGTTTATCGAGGAGTGCCATCGACACGGCACCAGCGCCGCTGCCCTCGAGACCGCGGAGAAGATGGGATACGCCACCGGCATCTCGGTGAAGCATCCCTTCCGCGAGAACCAGACGCTGCCCGTCTACGTCGCCAACTTCGTGCTGATGGAATACGGCACCGGAGCGATCTTCGGCTGCCCGGCGCACGACCAGCGCGACTACGACTTCGCCTCGAAATACGACCTGCCGATCATCCCGGTCGTGGCGCCGCTCGATGTGTTCGATACGGACGGCGACGTGGTGGTGTGGGTCGAGCAGTTCGTCAGCGGCAACGAGGCCTATCTGGACGACGGGCAGCTGATCAATTCCGAATTCCTGGACGGCATGACGGTCGCCAAGGCCAAGGAAGCCGTCGCGCAACGTCTTGAAATCGACTATCTTATTTGGCGCCCCCCAAGGCAAGCGGCAGGTGAACTATCGCCTGCGCGACTGGGGTGTATCGCGCCAGCGCTACTGGGGCTGTCCCATTCCCGTGATCCACTGCCCCGACCACGGGCCAGTGCCGGTGCCAGACAAGGACCTGCCCGTCCGGTTGCCCGAAGACGTGACGCTCGACAAGCCCGGGAATCCGCTCGACCGGCACCCGACATGGAAGCATGTCGCCTGTCCCGTCTGTGGCAAGCCGGCGACGCGCGAGACCGACACCATGGATACGTTCGTCGACTCGTCCTGGTATTTCGTCCGCTTCACCGCGCCCCACGCCAGCACGCCGACAGAGCGCGCCGCCGCCGACGGGTGGCTGCCGGTCAACCAGTATATCGGCGGCATAGAGCACGCGATCCTGCACCTGCTCTACTCGCGCTTCTTCGCGCGCGCGATGAAGGCGACGGGCCATATCGGTATCGATGAACCGTTCGATGGAATGTTCACGCAGGGCATGGTCGTCCACGAGACTTATCGCGCCGGCGGCGAAGGCGGGAACGGCCACTGGCTGTCGCCGGCCGAAGTCCGCATCGAGGGTGACGGCGACGACCGAAGGGCCGTCGAGATCGCCACCGGCAATGCAGTCGATATCGGCGGCATCGAGAAGATGTCGAAGTCGAAGCGCAATACTGTCGACCCGAGCGAGATCATGGAGAGCTACGGCGCCGACACGGCGCGCTGGTTCATGCTGTCCGACTCGCCGCCCGACCGCGACGTCATCTGGACCGAGGAGAGTGTCGCCGGTGCGGCGCGTTTCGTGCAGCGTGTCTGGCGTCTTGTCGGTGAGGCGATGGCCCAACCGGCCGTCCCACCGGCGGGTTCGGCGGTGTTGAAGGAAGCCAGCGAGGATGCGACGGCGCTGCGCAAGATCGCGCACCGCGCACTGGCCTCCGTCGAGGACAGCATCCGCGGCATCCGCTTCAACGTGGCCGTGGCCAAGATCTACGAGCTCGCCAACGCCATCGCGTCCGCGCTGACGCTGCTGCCGCAGCAGCAAACGGCTGCCGCCGACCGGGCGCTCGGCGCGGCGGTTCGCGAATCACTGGAAATGTTGGTCCATATGCTCGCACCGATGATGCCGCACCTGGCCGAAGAGTGCTGGGCCGCGCTCGGCCACAGCGGCATCGTGGCGACCCGGCAATGGCCGGAGGTCGACGGCAGCCTGCTGGTTGAGGACACGATTACACTGCCCGTTCAGGTAAACGGGCGGAAGCGCGGCGAATTGACAATCGCCACCGACGCGTCACAAGTTGAGGTCGAGACGGCAACGCTGGCGCTTGAGGCGATCCAGCGGGCGCTGGATGGGCAAAAACCGCGGAAAATCGTGGTCGTACCGAAGAGGATCGTCAATGTTGTCATCTGACCGCAGGCGATCGCGCGGCGGCCTGAGGGCGTTCGGCCTTCTTCCGCTTGTTGCTCTGGTAGCAGCCGCCCTCACAGCTTGCACGGTGCAGCCGCTTTACGCCCCCACGGCCGCCGGAACCTCGGTCGTCGCCTCGATCGGATCGATCTACATCGAGGACGCCGACACCCGGTTGGCGCAGGAAGTCCGCAACAAGCTCATCTTCAACCTGAACGGTGGCGCCGGCCAACCGGACAATCCCGCCTACCGCATGCGCCTGATCGTGACCGCCGCCGAGACGGCGCTCGGCGTCACCACCTTCGAGACGGCGCCTGCCTATTCGATCACGGTCGCCGCAACCTACGAGATCACCTTGGCGGCAACGGGCAAGATCGTCCTGCGCAGCACGGCTCGCAGCACCGCCTCGTTCGATCGCGTCAATCAGGTCTACGCCAACACGCGCGCTCGGCTCGACGCCGAGAATCGCGCCGCCGCCCTCGTTGCCGACGAGATCCGCATTCGACTTTCCGCCGCGGCGGCCAAGGGCACGATCTAGCGGGACCGCCACGGCGGCGATAGCGAGCAGTGCAGATCAAGCCGGCCGATGCCGATCGTTTTCTTTCGCGGCCCGATCCCGCCATTCGCGTCATTCTGATTTACGGCAGCGACGAAGGGCTTGTCGCCGAGCGCGCTCAGCGGTTCGCCGAAGCCGTGATCGGCAAGAGCGACGATCCCTTCGCCCGCGTCCGGATGGAATCCTCGGCCATCGCCGACGATCCCGCACGGCTGGCCGACGAGGCCCATGCGGTGCCGCTCTTCGGCGGTCAGCGTATCATCTTGGTGCGCCTCTCGGGCCCCCGCCCGATCCAGTCGGCCGTTGAGATGGTGCTGGCTTCGCCGCCAGTGGATTCGTGGATCGTCATCGTGGCCGGCGAGCAGCGCAAGGGCTCGGGCCTGCGGCGCATCTGCGAGAACAGCAAGGTCGCCGCGGCGATCGCCTGCTACTCGGACAGCGGCCGCGACCTCGACCGCATCATCGACGAGGAGACACGCGGGAGCGCGCTGGCGATCACGGCCGATGCGCGGGCTGCGCTGAAGGATCTGCTCGGCGCAGATCGCATGGTGAGTCGCTCGGAGGTCGCCAAGCTCTGCCTCTATGCAGCCGACGCCGGGACCATCGCCATCGATCACGTTCGCGCGGTGATCGGCGATGCCGCGGCCTTCGCGATGGATGAGGTCATCGACGCCGCCGCGATCGGCGACGCGACCTCGGTCGATAGGACTTATCACCGGCTGCTCGCCGCGGGCACGCCGGGCTCCGTTATCGTCGGCGCCGCGGTGCGCCACTTCAATTTCCTGCAGAAGGCGCGCGCGGCGTTTGATGATGGCGGCTCGACCGACACGATCGTTTCACGCGCGAGCCCGCCGGTCTTTTACCAGCGGCGCGACGCGGTCACGCGACAGATCGGGTCGTGGTCGCCGGGCGCGATCGACAATGCGCTGACGCGGCTCGACCGCGCGCTGATGGAAAGCCGACTCAATCGCACGATCGAGAACGAGGTCGTTGGCCAGGCGCTGCACTCGGTTGCCGCGATGGCCCCGCGCGCGCGGCGCTAACCGCGCAGGCGGCGACAGACGTCGTCGAGCTGTTCGAGCGTCTTGTAGCTGACCGTCACCTTGCCGCCATTGCCGCGGTGGTCGATGACCACAGCCAGGCCGAGCCGGTCGGACAGCGTCTTCTCGAGTGCGCGGGTGTCGGCATCCTTGGCCCGTTTCTTTCCGCCGCTGCCCTTCTTGCGCCCCTCGCCTTCCCCAATCGCTTCGACGTCGCGAACGCTCAGGCCGGCTTCGACGATGCGGCGCGCCGCGGCAGCGGGATCGTCGAGCGTGACCAGAGCGCGCGCATGGCCGGCAGTCAGCTTGCCGTCGCGGAGGTAGGTCTGCACCTCCTCCGGCAGCTTCATCAGCCGCAGTGTGTTGGCGATGTGCGAGCGGCTCTTGCCGATCACATCGGCGAGCTCCGACTGGCTGTAGCTGTATTCGTCGATGAGCTGCTGGTAGCCGACCGCCTCCTCGAGAGCGTTCAGGTCCTGCCGCTGCACGTTCTCGATGATGGCGAGTTCGAGCGCTTCCTTGTCGGTCAGCTCGCGCACCACCACCGGCACATCGTGCAACCCGGCTTTCTGCGCGGCGCGCCACCGGCGCTCGCCAGCGACGATCTCGAAGGTATCGGTTTGGCCAGCCAAGGGCCGGACCAGGATCGGCTGGACCACACCCTTCTCACGAATCGACGCCGTCAGATCATCGAGGTCCGCCGCGCCGAACGCCTTGCGTGGGTTGCGCGGGTTTGCGCGCAGGAACGCGAGGGGCAGCCGCCGCTGCGCACGATTGCGATCGTTGGCGGCCGGCGCTTCGGTCGCACCTTCCGTGCCAGCATCGCCAATCAACGCGGCGAGCCCGCGGCCTAACCTGTTACGCGCCGCACTATCGGCCATTCATGTCTCCATCCGTCGCGAAAATTGTTCCGTTATCGAATCGAATCATGCGGCGCGCAGCATGCGTTCGCGCTGAATGATTTCGGCCGCAAGTTTGAGATAGGCTTGGCTGCCGGCGCTTTTGAAGTCGTACAGGAGTACCGGTTTGCCGAACGACGGCGCTTCCGACACCCGCACGTTGCGCGGGATGATCGTCTCATAGACGGCAGCGCCCATATGGGCGCGCACGTCGGCAACGACCTGGCCCGAAAGGTTGTTGCGGCTGTCGTACATCGTCAGGACAATACCATGAATGCTCAACTCTGGGTTGAGCGTCTGTTTGACCTGCTCGACCGTCTGCAGAAGCTGGCTGAGCCCCTCCAGGGCGAAGAACTCACATTGTAACGGCACCAGAATGGAGTGTGACGCAGCCATTGCGTTGATGGTCAGCAGGTTCAGCGACGGCGGACAATCTACCAACACGTAAGTGTAGTTTCGGGGGCGACTCGAATCGTTCTCGCCGTTTCCGAACAGCGCCGTGCGAAGCCGATAGGCGCGGTCCTGCCGGCCGGCGATCTCCAGCTCCACTCCGAGCAGATCCATCGTCGAGGGTGCGACGGCGACCCGCGGCACCGCCGTCGGCACGGCGGTCTCGGCGAGCGTCGCCGAGCCGACCATCAGATCGTAGGTCGAGATCGACGCGGCTCTTGCGATCGATCCCCAGGCCCGTCGACGCGTTACCCTGCGGGTCGAGGTCGATGATCAGCACCTCCTCGCCGATCGCAGCCAGCGCCGTGCCGAGATTAATCGCAGTCGTCGTCTTGCCGACCCCACCCTTCTGGTTGGCCAGCGCGATGACGCGAGGAGATTTCGGCAGGCTCATCGGTCCGTTTACCGATCCTTAACCATGGTGGCTCGCCTTGCGGCGGAGGTGAGAGACGTCGAGAATCATGCCGCCCTCGCCGACTCGACTGACATGTTTTACCAGATCGAAATCCCAAGATTGAGTGGCTTCGGAGATTTCCCGTACGAAATCTTGTCCCTTGTGGAAGGCGGCCGGGACGCCTGCGCTCATGAGCGGCTCGGCCAGGCCCAGCAAAACGGACAGCGATGCAAGGGCGCGGGCGCTGATGCGATCGACCGGCTCGGTCCATTCCGACAGCACCGCTTCGGCCCGCCCCTCATGGACGGCCGCCGGCGCCCCCGTCTCCCGAATTGCCTGACGCAGGAACGCGCACTTTCGTCGGTTGCTCTCGACCAGGTGGACCTTTGCCCCTGGCGCCCCGGTGAGGAGGATTGCGACAATCAACCCCGGCAAGCCGGCCCCACTGCCGAGGTCCAGCCATCGGCGCGCTTCGGGATAGAGAGCGACCAGTTGGGCGCTGTCGGCGACATGACGCCGCCAGACATCGCCCAACGTCGCCGCGGATACGAGATTGTCGGCCTTTTGCCACTTCCGCAGGAGTGCGACATATGCCGCGAGCCGCTCACCTGTTTCACGTGAAACCGGTGTGATAGCCGCGACCGCGGATGGACCCGCCTCCGTCTCCGGAGTGGTCACGCGGCCTTGCGCCCGCGGTGCCGCTTGATACCCGCCAGGAGCAGCGTCAAAGCCGCCGGCGTCATGCCCTCGATCCGCGCCGCCTGGCCCAACGTTACCGGCCGCACCGCTTCAAGCTTCTCCTGCAGCTCCCGCGAGAGACCCGCAAGGCCTCGGATCTCGAGCTCATCGGGAATCGCGACGCCCTCATCTTCGCGGAGGCTCGCCATGTCGGCGCTCTGCCGATCCAGGTAAACGGAATAGCGCGCCTCAATCTCGATCTGTTCGGCTACGAATCGATCGATGCTGCGAAGCTCGGGCCACGCCTGCTCCAGTCGCACCATGTCGATACCGGGATAGGCCAGCAGTTCGTATGCAGACCGTCGCAATCCGTCTCGATTCAAGTGAATCCCGTATCCCTCTGCAGCGTTGGGCGTCATTGACAAGCCCCGCGTCAACGCACGCGCCTTGTCCAGCGCCTCAGCCTTCGTCGCATACGCCCTGGTGCGCTCCGTCCCAACCACACCCAGCGAAACCCCTAATGGCGTGAGCCGCTGATCTGCATTGTCCGCCCGCAGAGACAGCCGGTACTCCGCCCGCGAGGTAAACATCCGGTACGGCTCGGTGACCCCCGCAGTAATCAGGTCGTCCACCATGACGCCAAGATACCCTTCCGCCCGACCAACGCTGACGCCCGCATTTCCAGCGGCCAGCCGCGCAGCATTGAGGCCCGCCAGAAGGCCCTGTGCCCCCGCTTCCTCGTAACCCGTCGTGCCATTGATCTGGCCCGCCAGGAACAACCCAGCCAAACGCTTCGTCTCCAGCGTCGGCCGCAGCTCCCGCGGATCTATGTGGTCGTACTCGATTGCGTAGCCCGGTCGCTTGATCGCGGCCTTCTCCAACCCCGGGATGGACCTCACCAGCTCTTGCTGGACCTCTTCCGGCAACGCGGTGGAAATCCCGTTTGGATAGATCGTGTCGTCATCAAGCCCTTCCGGCTCGAGGAACACCTGGTGCCCGTCCCGATCCCCAAACCGAACAATCTTGTCCTCGATGCTCGGGCAATAGCGCGGTCCGCGGCTATGGATGCCGCCCGAATACATCGGCGAACGGCCGATATTGGCCCGGATCACCGCATGCGTCCGCCCCGTCGTCCGTGTTATGTGGCAATCCACCTGAGGCGTCGATATCTCACGCGTCATTGTCGAAAACGGCTCAGGCAATTCGTCACCCGGCTGCCGCTCCAGACCAGCCCAGTCGATCGTCCGTCCGTCAAGCCGGGGAGGGGTTCCCGTCTTCAGGCGCCCCATCCGGAAACCAGCCGCCTCCAGCGTCTTCGCCAAACCTACCGCCGGGGCCTCACCAACACGTCCGGCTGGTATCGTCTTCTCGCCAATGTGGATCACTCCCCGGAGGAACGTCCCCGTGGTGATGACCACCGCACCCGCAGAAAGGGCAAGCCCATCGGCGAGCACCACGCCGCCGACCCGACCATCGCGCACCACCAGGTCGATCACCTCTTGTTCAACGACGTGCAGCCCCTGCTGCTCCCGCAGAAGCCCCTGCACCGCATCGCGGTACAGTTTCCGATCGGCCTGCGCCCGCGGGCCACGAACCGCCGGCCCTTTCCGCCGATTCAACACCCGAAACTGGATACCGGCGCGATCCGCCGCCACGCCCATGATGCCGTCCAGGGCATCGATCTCCCGCACCAGGTGCCCCTTGCCGAGACCGCCTATCGCCGGGTTGCAGGACATCGCTCCGACGGTCGCAAACGACTGCGTCACGAGCGCCGTGCGCGCACCCCCGCGTGCCGCGGCAGCGGCAGCCTCAGTGCCGGCATGGCCGCCGCCCACCACAACCACGTCGTACCTGTGATCCCGTGTCGTCATGGCTCGTCCGTAGCCGACCCCGTGTCGCGCGTCAAAGCCCACATGGTTTCACGTGAAACACGGGCCTACTTCCCAATACAGAAATCGCGAAAGATGACATCAAGCAGATCCTCGACGCCGATGCGTCCGGTGACGCGGGCGAGGGCGTCCCCGGCGCGGCGAAGATCCTCCGCCCGCAGTTCGATCGGCCGCTCGGGGTAATCGACCGCTTCGCCAATAGCCGCAGCGGAGGCGGCGAGCGCAGTCCGATGCCGCTCGCGCGTCACCACGGACGACTCCGCCCCGGCCAGGTCTCGCCCGATCCGCCGCGCAAGCTCGACAACCAGCACATCCACGCCGGCGCCGGACACCGTGGAGATCGCATGGTCGAAACCGCCGGCAAGTCGCGCTCGTTCTGAGTCCGAATCGATCAAGTCGATCTTTGTCGCCACACGGATCATCGGCACCGAAAGGGCAGGGGGCGCGACGGCCGGCCCCGCCACCTCCGACAGCCACAAAATCAAGTCAGCGCGTTCCGCACGCGCCTCGGCGCGTCGAATGCCTTCGCGCTCCACCAACCCCTCGGCCGCGCGTAGCCCCGCCGTGTCCACCAGCATCGCGGCATAACCGTCGAGATCTAGGCGCACCTCGATCAGATCCCGCGTCGTCCCTGGCTCAGGCGTCACGATCGCCACGTCCCGCCGCGCTATCGCATTGATAAGACTCGACTTTCCAGCATTTGGCGGACCCAGCACGACAATTTCGACCCCATCCCGGATGCGCTCACCGCGCCGGTCATCCAAAAGGTTAACAATTTCTTTACGCACGGAGTCGGCCAGCGCCCATGCTTCGTCACTGACCGATCCCGGCACGTCCTCCTCGTCGGAAAAATCCAGTTCGGCCTCGATCAGCGCCCGCGCCCGCACAAGCCGCTCTCTCCACGCATCGTAGGCGGCCCCCAGCGTTCCGCCGGCTTCGCGCAGCGCCTGCCGCCGCTGCGCTTCGGTTTCAGCCACCACCAGATCCGCGAGACCCTCGACCTGCGTCAGATCGAGCCGCTCGTTCCCGAATGCCCGCCGGGTAAACTCGCCGGCCTCCGCCGGTCGAAAACCCGGCAACTCTCCCAGCGCATCGAGAATCCCGGATATGACCGCCCGGCCGCCATGAACGTGCAACTCCGCCATATCCTCACCAGTGAAACTCTCCGGCGCGGGGAAGAAAAGCACCAGCCCGCGGTCAAGCGTTTCGCCGGCCGCGTTCCTGATAGACCGCAGGCGAGCCCTACGTGGTTCCGGAATCGAATCGAGAAGCGTGCCGAGCCCGAAACGAACCCGTGGCCCGCTTAACCGTATGATCGCCACACCCGCCGGCGGCGGCCCGCTCGAGAGCGCGAAGATCGTGTCGCCAGACCCCATACGCAAACCACCCTGTCGCCAACACCCCGGCACGCCCTAGACTACCCGTGCCTGCCACCCGGATCGTCATGACCAAAAATCTTCTCGGCCGCGAAGCCAGTCCGTACCTGCTCCAGCACAAGGACAATCCCGTCCACTGGCACCCATGGGGACCGGCTGCTCTGGCGGAAGCGCAGAGCGCCAACAAACCGATCCTGCTCTCGGTCGGCTACGCCGCCTGCCACTGGTGCCACGTCATGGCACACGAAAGTTTCGAAAATCCCGAGATCGCCGCCGTGATGAACGAGCTGTTCGTGAACATCAAGGTCGATCGGGAGGAGCGCCCGGACATCGACCAGATCTACATGCAGGCGCTGCACGCGACGGGCGAGCAGGGCGGCTGGCCACTCACCATGTTCCTCACCCCCGAAGGTCATCCCATCTGGGGTGGCACCTATTTCCCGCCCGCCGCCCGCTATGGCCGCCCCGGCTTTGCCGATGTCCTCCGCGTGGTCGCCCGCATCTTCCGCGAAGAGCCGGACACCATCCAGAACAATGCCGGCGCGCTCATGTCGCATCTCGCGGCCAAACCGGCGGGCACAGCGATTGCCCTCGATCGACCGCTTCTCGACCAAGCCGCCTCCCGCCTCCTTCAATTCATGGACCCCGATCGTGGCGGCACCCGGGGCGCACCAAAGTTCCCCCAGGCCAGCCTGCTCGACTTCCTGTGGCGCTCGGCGGAACGAACCGGCGATGGCCAGCTCCGCGATATCGTCTCGCTCACCCTCGATAACATCTGTCGTGGCGGGATCACCGATCACATCGGCGGCGGCTTCGCCCGCTACTCCGTCGACGATCGCTGGCTGGTCCCGCATTTCGAAAAGATGCTCTACGACAACGCACAGCTTCTCGAGCTGCTCACGTCGGCATGGCTGGCCACGCATAATCCCCTGTTCCAATCCTCGGTCGCGGCAACGGTCGGCTGGCTGGATCGCGAGATGGCCCAACCCGGCGGCGCATTCGCCGCCAGCCTCGACGCCGACTCCGAGGGCCATGAGGGCAGGTTTTATGTCTGGACGCCCGACGAAGTGATTGCCGTGCTGGGCGACGGGGAGGGGGCCCGCTTCTGCGCCGCCTACGACATCACCCCCGCCGGCAACTGGGACGGTGTCTCCATCCCCAACCGTTTGCACGCCGACGGTCCCGCCCCGGAATTCACCAAGGCCCGCGCCAAGCTCCTCACCGCCCGCGGCCGCCGCGTCAGGCCAGCCACCGACGACAAGATCCTTGCCGACTGGAACGGCCTCACCATCGCTGCGCTCGCTTTTGCCGGCAGCACCTTCGACCGACCCGAATGGATTGCCTCGGCCTCCCGCGCCTACTCCTTCGTCGATCAGACGATGACGTCCGGCGGTCGCCTCGCGCACGCCTGGCGCGACGGCAAGTCGGTGGCTGGCCTTGCCACGGACTACGCTGCCATGATCAAGGCCGCCCTCGCGCTTCACACGGCAACGCTCGACCGCGCCTGGGTCGATCGCGCGGAACAACTCGCCCGCACCGTTCGCGCACACCACTGGGACGATGAGCGCCCCGGCTATTTCCTTTCTGCCGACGACGCTCAGGCGCTCATCGTCCGTCCGCGCTCCACCACCGACGAGGCAACGCCCAGCGCGACTTCCGTCATGGCGTCGAACCTCATCCATCTCTGGCGGCTCACCGGCGATGACGCGTACCGCCGCGACGCAGACGCGATCTTCGCCAGCGCGTCCGAAACAATCGGCGCGAACCTCTTCGCCGCCACCGGCCTGCTCAGCGCACTAGACTTTCGCCTGCGCGCCACCGACGTTGTGATCGTCTCTCCACCCGGCGCATCCCCCGCCGATCTGGTCACCGCCGTCCGCCAGAACTGGACCAGCACCCTGGTTGTTTCCCTCCATGAAGACGCCGGCCGCCTGCCGGCGGCTCACCCGGCCGCGGGAAAGTCCGCCGTCGATGGACGCGCGACCGCTTATGTCTGTCGTGGAGAAACCTGTTCCCTGCCGGCCACCGAGCCGGCAGACCTTGTCCGCCTCATCCGAAACTGAGCTCAATCACCTTGGAACCAGACCCCGCTCCGATGCGTTTTCCCTCAACACCGGAGGACCATCATCATGAAGACGGACAAGGAAAAGGCCGAGGAAGTCCTGAAGAAACGCCGGTTGGCCGCCAAGGGCATCGAAGAACGCAAGGACGGCAAGCCGATCGACCCGATGAAGGACGTCGGCAAGCTCACCATCGACAACGACGCCGACCGCCCGGAATCCGAGGAAGAGAAACAACAAGACATCAACGACCGCGGTCTGGCGATCGGGCTCGGCCTGAAACGCTGAGGCCATTGCAACCGCCCGCGCGGCCGCAGACTGACCGTACTTCCTGCAAGAGTGTCGATGCTGGTGCGCTCCCGTGATCGCCCGGCTGACGCTCCTCTGGGACCGCCTGCGCAATTCGCTGTGGGCGCTCCCCATCGCCATGGTCATCGCCTCAGGCGTCATCGCGATCCTGGCGCTTAGGTTTCGTCTGGAACCCCGCGGGGATGCCGTATGGTGGCTCTACAGCGGCGACTCCGGAGCTGCGGCCGGACTCCTTGGGAGCCTCCTCAGCGGCACGATCACCATGGCGACGCTCGCCATCTCCATCACGATGGTCGTCCTGACCCTCGCCGCCCAGTCGCTGGGACCGCGGCTCATCCCGATCTTCATGGGCGACACACGCACGAAGCTGACCCTTGGCGTCTTCATCGGCACAGTGGCCTATCTTCTCATCGTCTTGCGCACGGTCGCAGGCGAAGCGGAGACCGTCCCGCAACTTGCCATCACGCTGGGTAGTGCCCTCGTGCTCGCCAGCGTCGTCTTGCTGTTGTTCTTCGTCCACCACCTCGCGCGGTCCATCGTCGCCGACACGATCATCGCCCGCGTCGGCACAACGCTCGATGAATACGCAGCGTCGCTGCTGCCGGAGAGGACCGACCGCGCCACGGACGCGTATCCCGACCTTCGTGAGACAGCCGCGAACGGACGCAGTATCGAAGCCGTGAACGGCGGGTACATCCAGTTCATCGATCACGGATCGCTCGTGAGTGCCGCGGAAGACGCGGAAGCAGCCATCGTGCTTGCTTTTCGCTCCGGCCACTTCGTCCTGCCCGGCGACACGCTGGCCTGGGTCAAGCCGCCGTCGGCCGATACCGATGCCATGCGAGCGGCGCTCATATCCGCCGTCGCGATCGGTGCGGAGCGCACGGCAGTGCAGGACATCGAATATTCTGTCCGGCAACTGGTCGAGATCGCGGTTCGGGCGCTGTCGCCCGGCATCAACGATCCCAACACCGCCTGCACGGTTATCGACCGCCTCGCCCAGTCTCTCGCCATCATGATGCGGCGCGGCGCGCTGCCGGCGATTTTTCGCGATGGCGCCGGCACCATCCGCCTGCTGGCGCCGACCGCGACCTTCGAAGGCATCCTCGACGCCGCGTTCAACGAGATACGCCAGGCCGGCGCGGCGCTGCCGGCGATTCTTATCCGCCTCGCCCACCGTCTTGGGCTGCTGCTGGCCCACGCCAATCCCGACCAGGCGAAAGTTCTGGTGCGCCACATCGACCTGGTGCAAGCGACCGCGAGACGCGGGATCCCGGATACCGCGGACCTACAGGCGCTGGAAGCATCCGTCGCTGCTGCCCGTGCGAAGGATTCGCGCGACCGCTAGCCCACAATCCTTGCCAGAATGAAGTCGACGCGCGCTTCGACGCTCGCCTTGGGAAGTTCCACGGTCTCATAACCGCAGCCATGGCAGGCGTCCGTGACCGCTGCGCAGGTGGCTTCCGCCTCGGCAAAATCCTGCCTCCGCTCGTCATCGTTCGCATAGATCTCCGCCCACGGCGGCGCGACGAAGACTGGCGATGCGGTGCGATAGAGACGAGCGGCCGATCGAAAATGTTCAGGCACCGGCATGCAGGTGAGGTGACAGTAACCGATCAACTCAGCGATCCCCCGGTCGAAGAAAACCGGTCCGGAATGATCGCGATGCCGCTCGTAGTCGGCGATGGCGTGCGACAGCATCAGCTCGGCGAAGATCCGCCGGTCGCCCCAGTGCAGGGCATTGCCGCCAATCGCCACCTGCGCCTGGATGATGCCGCGGCCGACCTCATCGACGCAGCAATGGCCGCGCGCCCTCAGGGCAGCGATCAGGGTCGTCTTGCCGGCGCCCGGCCCACCTGTGATGACATGGTAGTTGTCCATCCGCTGCTCCTCCGCATGGAGACGAGACGCAAGCGCGCGCAGGCCGCGAAAGCGGCCCACGCACGGAAACTGTCGGGGAGAATTTCCTGGATGCGCCCCGCAAGAGGCGCGCGCAGCGGCGGCGGAAGCCGGCCGCTACGTGTTCATCTGGTCGAAGAAGTCCGAGTTGCTCTTCGTCTGCTTCAGCTTGTCGAGCAGGAACTCCATCGCGTCGACCGTGCCCATCGGCATGAGAATGCGGCGGAGCACATACATCTTCTTCAGCGTGTCGGGCGCGACCAGCAGCTCTTCCTTGCGCGTGCCGGAGCGCGTGATGTCGATCGCCGGGAAGACGCGCTTATCGGCGACCTTGCGGTCGAGAATGATTTCCGAGTTACCGGTGCCCTTGAACTCCTCGAAGATCACCTCGTCCAT
Source organism: uncultured Alphaproteobacteria bacterium (assembly GCA_963798195.1). Taxonomy (GTDB): domain Bacteria; phylum Pseudomonadota; class Alphaproteobacteria; order Rhizobiales; family Kaistiaceae; genus CAVSRC01. The sequence continues at coordinate 323,322 of CAWCSF010000006.1, forward strand.
GCGGCTGCCGGTATCGATCAGCGCCGTCGAGATGATGGTCAGCGAGCCGCCTTCCTCGATGTTGCGCGCCGCGCCGAAGAAGCGCTTCGGCCGCTGGAGTGCGTTGGCATCGACGCCGCCGGTCAGCACCTTGCCTGACGACGGCACGACGGTGTTGTAGGCGCGGCCGAGGCGGGTGATCGAGTCGAGCAGAATGACCACGTCGCGGCCATGTTCGACGAGACGCTTCGCCTTCTCGATCACCATCTCCGCCACCTGCACGTGGCGCGTGGCCGGCTCGTCGAAGGTCGAGGAGATCACCTCGCCCTTCACCGAACGTTGCATGTCGGTGACTTCCTCCGGCCGCTCGTCGATGAGCAGCACGATCAGGTAGCACTCCGGATGATTGGCCGCGATCGAGTGCGCGATGTTTTGCAGGATGACGGTCTTGCCGGTGCGCGGCTGCGCGGTGATCAACGCGCGCTGGCCTTTGCCAAGGGGCGCGACCAGATCGATCACGCGCGCGGTCATGTCCTTGCCGGTCGGATTATCGACTTCCATCCGGAAGCGCTTGTCCGGATAGAGCGGCGTCAGGTTGTCGAAGTGTATCTTGTGGCGGGCCTTCTCCGGATCCTCGAAATTGATCGAGTTCACCTTGAGCAGTGCGAAATAGCGTTCGCCATCTTTCGGTCCGCGGATCTGCCCTTCGACCGTATCGCCGGTGCGCAGCGAGAAGCGGCGGATCTGCGACGGCGAGATGTAGATGTCGTCCGGACCCGCCAGGTAGTTGGCATCCGGCGAGCGCAGGAACCCGAAGCCATCGAGCAGCGTCTCGACGACGCCTTCCCCGATGATGTCGGTCTCTTGGGCGGCAAGCTGTTTGAGGATCGCGAACATCAGCTCCTGCTTGCGCAGCGTGCTCGCGTTTTCGACCCCGAGCTCTTCGGCAAAAGCCAGAAGCTCGACGGCGGATTTCGCCTTGAGGTCTTTAAGTTTCATTTCTCGCATGGAGCGGGATTCTCTGTACGTTTTGGGAAGGAAACCGACGAGGAAGGGATTGCAGAACTTGTGTCCGAGCGGAGTTCCGTCGGAGGCGCCTCAACGACCGAGGTAGACCGCAGGCGCCTGTCTGCTTTGTGCGGTTGGCCGGAAGATAATGGCTCGGAGACATTCCGGCAAGGCGGAAAGTGGCCACCCCGAAAGCGTACTCAGAATGGCTTAACGACGACCAGAATCACGATGATGATCATCAGTAGCGTCGGTACTTCGTTGAGCATCCGGTAAAATCGCTGTGGCCGCGTATTGCGGTCCTCGGCGAAGTCGCGGACGCAGCGCACGTAGAAGCCGTGCACGGCGGACAGCATGATCACCAGCGCCACCTTCGCCTGGAGCCAGTGCGTGGCATAGAGGCCACTGTCCCAGGCGAGCCACAGGCCGAGCGCCCAGGTAGCGATCATCGCCGGATTGATGATGGCGCGCAGCAGACGCCGCTCCATCACCTTGAACGTCTCCGACTGCTTCGAGCCGACCTCGGCCTCGGTATGGTAGACGAACAGCCGCGGCAAATAGAGCATGCCGGCCATCCACGAGATCACGGCAATGATGTGCGCTGCTTTCAGCCACAGGTAGAGGCCAGAGGGGTTCCACAGCATCAGCAGCCCGACGATTGCAACCGCAATCCCCACACCGACCAGCGCGCGCACCATCCCCCGTCCTTTCATCATCAGCCGCGCACCAGTCGCATCAGCTGCTCCACGTGGGCCGTCGGCGTCGCCGGCACAATTCCGTGTCCGAGGTTGAAGATGAACCGTCCATCGCCAAGCGCGTCAAGGATGCGTCGCGTCGCATGCGCCAGCGCATCGCCACCGGCGAGCAGGATCATCGGATCGAGATTGCCTTGCACGGCGACGCGGGGCTGTAGCCGATCGCGCGCGTAGGCAAGCGGCACCGTCCAGTCGATCGACACGCCATCGACGCCGGTCTCGTCGACGAAACGCTCCAATCGCATGCCAGCGTTCTTGGGAAAGCCGATGATTCGGGCATCCGGCTTCGCCGCTTTCACGCGGCGCACGATCTCTGCGATGGGTTCGATGCACCAGCGGATGAATTCTTCCTCACCGAGCACACCCGCCCAGGTGTCAAAAATCTGCACGACATCGACGCCGGCACCGACCTGCGCGATCAGATAGTCCGCCGAGGTATCGACCAAGCGGTCGATCAATATCTGGAATGCCCGCGGCTTCGTCGCCGCCAGCAGGCGCGCCGGTGCCTGGTCCGGCGTTCCACGTCCCGCCACCATGTAGGTTGCAACAGTCCACGGCGCGCCACAGAAACCGATCAGAGTCTTTTCATCAGCAAGAGACGGCCGCACCCGCCGCACCGTTTCCAGAACCGGCTTGAGCTGCACCTGGACATCCACATCCGCCAGCCCTGCGATGCCATCTTCATCTATCGGATCGAGCCGCGGTCCTTCGCCTTCGACGAACCAGACCTTGCGGCCCATCGCCAGGGGCACAACAAGAATGTCCGAGAAGAGAATCGCAGCATCGAAATCGAACCGTTCGATCGGTTGCAATGTCACAGCGGTCGCCCGCTCGGGATCGAAGCAGAGATCGAGGAAGGAACCTGCCTCAGCCCGAAGCGTTCGGTACTCGGGCAAATATCGTCCCGCCTGCCGCATCAGCCAGATGGGCGGTGGCGAGACGGAAGTCCCATTCAGAACCGCCTGAACAGAACGATGGGGCATGGCGCTGCGGGATCGCTCTTCTCCTCCCAATAGAGTCTTAGATTCTTCTTTTTGTTTCATCTGGAGCGTGGATTGTCGTTGGCCAAGACGTTCCCCGGAACGTGTCGATCAACGAAGGACGTAGAGGTTCGGGAGAGGGGAATACAGGGCCCTGAGGAAATAACAAGGACGGTCGAATCCGAGCTAGTTAACAAAGCGTTAACCATAAATATGGCTGACCGCGCCGTGTGGACATATTGTGGAAAAGCTGTGGACGGAGATGGAAAACTAACGATTTCCCCAATTCTGCCAGTTTGGGCCTCGTCCGTCGACACAGCCGCATGCCTGTTGATTGAATCCCGCGGTTTGGGGAGAGTGCGCCCCGCTTCGCGCCCGAGGCCATCCGGCCGCGGTGTTACGCACAGGGCTGGGGATAAGTGTGTGAAGAACCGCGAAAGCTTCTTTCACCTGCACATGATTTCGGACTCGACAGGCGAGACGCTGATGACCGTCGCACGCGCCGCGGCCTCGCAATTCGCGCAGACCCGCTCGATCGAGCACGTGCATGCCCTGGTGCGGACCGAGAAACACCTCGAGCGGGTGATGACGGAACTCGAGGCGGAGCCGGGCATCGTTCTTTATACGATTGTCGACCGGGCTCTCAGCGATCGGCTGGAGGCCGGCTGCCGCACGCTCGGCATCCCGTGCATCTCGGTCCTCGAACCGCTATTCCAGGTCATGCAGTCCTATCTCGGCGCGCCCGGTGAACGCCGCGTCGGTGCCCAGCACGTTCTCGATGCGGAATACTTTCGCCGCATCGACGCGCTCAACTTCACCATGATGCATGACGATGGCCAGCTTGCCGGTGGCATTGAAGAGGCGGACGTTATTCTCGTCGGGATCAGCCGCACGTCAAAAACGCCAACTTCGATCTATCTCGCCAACCGCGGCATCCGCACCGCCAACATCCCGATCGTGCCGGGCATTCCGCTGCCACCGGAACTGGAGCAGGTGGCCCATCCCCTGGTGGTTGGCCTCATTGCCAGCCCGGAACGCATCATCGCGCTGCGCGAGAACCGCATTCTCAGCCTAAACGCGGCACGCCCGAATCTCGCCTATGTCGACAAGGCCTCGGTGGCCGACGAGATCGCCTTCACCCGCAAGCTCTGCACGCGCCACAGCTGGCCGGTGATCGACGTGACCCGCCGCTCGATCGAGGAGACGGCGGCGGCGATCATGGCGCTGCATCACGAGGCGCGCGAACGCGCAGCAGAACAACAGTGACCCGCATCGTCCTCGCGTCCGGCAGCGGCGCCCGTCGCACGCTGCTTGCCAATGCCGGCGTCGCATTCGACGTCGTGCCGTCGGCGCTCGACGAACGCGGTGTCGAGACGCCGCTGTTGGCCAAAGGTGCAACGCCGGCAGAGATCGCGACGGCGCTCGCCGAGGCCAAGGCCATCGACGTCAGCAATCGGGAGAGCGGTGCGCTGGTCATCGGCGCCGACCAGACGCTCGATTGCGATGGCCATCGCGGCACCAAGTCGGAGACTACCACCGAAGCGCGCGCCCAGCTCACGCGGCTCGCCGGTCGCAGCCACCAGCTGCATTCGGCGGTGGCGGTGGCGCGCGATGGCGCCGTCCGCTGGTCCCACCTGGACAGCGCGATGCTCACCATGCGCCCGCTGACTGCCGAGCAAATCGACGCTTACCTTGGCCGCGTTGGGGCGGATGTTTTGAAGAGTGTCGGCGTCTATCAGCTGGAAGGCGAGGGGATCCGCCTCTTCGAGACGATAACGGGCGACTATTTCACCATTCTTGGCCTCCCGCTGCTGCCGCTTCTGGCGTATCTGAGGGGCGAGGGGGCAATCGAATGACTACAGTGACGAAACCTGTCGCCTGCGTAATCGGCTGGCCGGTCAAGCATTCGCGCTCGCCCGTTATCCACCGCTTCTGGCTCAAGGAGCTCGGCCTCGATGGCGACTACGTCATACATCCGGTCGAGCCGGAGAACGTTGCAGCGTTCTTTTCGGCGTTGCCGGACAGCGGCTTCGTCGGCTGCAACGTCACGGTGCCGCACAAGGAAGCCGCCTTCGCCGCTGTCGCGAAGAGAGACCGCGCGGCGGAGGAAACGGGCGCGCTGAATACGATCTGGCTGGAGGGCGGCAAGCTGGTCGGCGGCAACACCGATCCGGTCGGCTTCCTGTCGAACCTCGATGCCGAAGCGCCTGGGTGGGATGCCGGTGGCGGATCCGCGGTTGTGCTCGGCGCCGGTGGCGCGGCGCGCGCCATCGTCTGGGCGCTCCTGTCACGCGGCTTCGACCCCGTGCACGTGGTCAACCGCACGCCGGGGCGTGCCGCAGCGATCGCCGCCCAACTCGGACCACGCGTTCTTCCCGCCGTCCGATCGGCCCTGCCGGACTTGCTGCGCACGGCCCGCGTGCTGGTCAACACCACCTCGCTCGGCATGCAGGGCCAGCCGCCGTTGAATGTCGACGTCTCGCGCCTGCCGCCGGAGTCGGTGGTCAACGACCTCGTCTATGTTCCGCTGGAGACACCGCTGCTTGCTGACGCGCGCGCGTCCGGACACCGCGCGGTTGGCGGTCTCGGCATGCTTCTGCATCAGGCCGTGCCCGGCTTCGAGCACTGGTTCGGCAAGCGCCCAATGGTGACGCCGGCGCTGCACGATGCGGTCCTGAAGTCCATCGAGGCCGGGTGATGCTCGTCCTCGGCCTCACCGGTTCGGTCGGCATGGGCAAATCGACGGCGGCTGCCATGTTCGCCAACGCCGGTGTCGCGGTCTTCGATGCGGATCGGACGGTGCACGCGCTTTACGAGGGCGCCGCCACCGCGGCGGTGGAAGCTGCGTTTCCGGGCACGACCACGGCCGGTGTGGTCGATCGCGTCAAACTCGGCGCGCGCGTCGCCGGCGACAAGGCAGCATTCGCGCAACTGGAGGCGATCGTCCATCCGCTGGTGCGCGAGGCAGAGGCCGCATTTCGCAAACGCGCCGCCGCTGGGGGACGGCGGGTCGCCTTGCTCGACATCCCGCTGCTGTTCGAAACCGGTGGTGCAGCGCGCGTCGATGCGATTGTCGTGGTGTCGGCGGCGCCAGAGATTCAGCGCGCGCGCGTTCTGGCGCGCGACGGCATGACCGAGGAGCGCTTTGCGGCGCTACTCGCCCGCCAGATGCCGGACGATGAGAAACGCGCACGCGCCCATTTCATAGTCGACAGTGGCGGCACGTTCGCCGGGACCGAGCATCAGATCCGCGACGTGCTGCGCGCGCTGGCGGGACCGGCAGCGGGTCGGTGACTAGCCCTCGTATTTCTCGACGATCCCCGGCGGACGCATCTCGGCTTCGTCCGGGTTCTGGCCGAACTCGCGTTTCGCGCGACGCTGGCGCAGCAGGTCCCAATACTGGTCGAGCGCGACATTGATCGCGGCGAGGCGCTGGCTCTCCGCTTCGGTGATGCGGTTGCCCTTTTCGTAGAGGGCGTGCTCCTCGTCGCTCAGTTCCTTGATGTGCCTGAGCACGTTCTGGTCGGTGGCCATTCGCAAATCTCCTAGAGCATGGCGAGCCCGGAAGGCCGTCCCACCGGGAAAGCCTTGTCGATGCGGTTCCGTTCCACTTCGGTGAGCGTTATGTCGCCTGCCGCCGCATTCTGTTCGACGTGGGCGGCGTCCGCGGCCTTGGGGATGGTGAACAGCGACGGACGGCGGACGAGGAAGGCGAGGGCGACCTGGCGCGGCGTCGCGCCATGCGCCTTGCCGATTTCGGCAAGCACCCGGCCGCCAGCTGAATCCGCCGACGGAAAATCGTCGTGACCGAACGGGCTGTAGCCGACAACCGCGACGCTGTTTTTCTCGCACCAGGGGACGACGCGATGTTCTATGCCCCGCTCCCCCAGGTGATAAAGCACCTGGTTGCAGGCGATGCGGCCCTTGCCGGCGATGGCGAGCGCTTCGTCCAACTCGGGCGCATCGAAATTGCTCAGGCCCCAGGAGAGAATCTTGCCGTTGGCGACCAGCACCTCGAAGGCGGCGATGGTGTCCTCCAGGCGGTGGCTGCCCGGCCAATGCAGGAGATAGCAGTCCAGCCGGTCGGTCTTCAGCCGCGCCAGCGACTGCTCGCAGGCGGCTATGGTGCCGTTTCGCGAAGCGTTGTGGGGCAGAACCTTGGAAACGAGGAAGACCTCGTCGCGCCGGCCGGCGATGGCCCCGCCGACGATCTCCTCCGCGGCGCCCGAGCCGTACATCTCCGCCGTGTCGATATGGCGCATGCCGAGATCGAGGCCGTGGCGCAAGGCCGCCACCGCGTCCTTGCGGGGCCCGCGTTCTATGTACCAGGTGCCTTGGCCGATGACGGGTACGTCGCGTCCGGCCGGGCCGAAAGGTTGCTGTCGCATTGGAACTCCTGGGCGTCACTATAGGGCGGCGCGGCGCGCCGGGGAAAAATCCCTCCAAAAAGGCGCATTGAGGTTTCTTCTGATTCGGGGAAATATCAGCATGGCTGCGGGCGGCAGCCGGTCGGGTTTCAAGCTTGCGAGAATCCGGGATGGGACTGGTGATGGCGCAATTCCGAGGCGTTTTGGCCCTTTTTGCCCTCCTCGTATGGACGGCGGCCCTTGGCCCGCCCGCGAACGCGGCGACTCCCGAGCCGCTCGAAGCGGCGGCAAACGCGCGAGCGCCGATCTACATTTTCCGGGGCGGCCTGGACATCTTCTCGACCGGCATGAACACCTTGGCCAAGGACCTGACGGATAAGGGCATTCCCGCCGTCGCCGAGAACTTCATGCAGTGGAAGTCGGCATTGGCCGACATCGTGAAGGCGTACAAGGCGCAGCGCTATCCCATCGTCATCATTGGCCATTCTTATGGCGCCAACACCGCGCTGCTGATGGCTTACGAGCTAGAGAAGGAAAAAATCCCGGTCGCACTGCTGGTGTTCTACGACCTCACCGATTCCGGCAAAGCGCCCGCGAATGTGAAGCGCATTCTGAACTTCCGCTCGTCGTCGTCGACCGGCATCAATGTGAGCATCACCGGCGGCGCCCATTTCTCCGGCAAGATTGAAAACATCACCCGGGCAGACCTCAACCACATCACGATCGACAAGCAGGATGATCTGCACAAGCAGACAATAGAGACGATCCTGAGGATTTTTGGTCGCGGCGGCACCAGCGCGGCGGCTGAATAGCGGTAGGCCCCGGCCTTCGCCCTTGCGCCCGACGGCCGAAGTCGCCACGATTTGTCCGAATCATGCGCGAGATCGTTTTCGACACCGAGACCACCGGCCTCGACCCGCTTTCCGGCGACCGCGTCGTCGAGATTGGGGCGATTGAGCTCGTCAATCACATCCCAAGCGGGCGCAAGTTCCACGCTTACCTGAACCCTGAACGACCGATGTCGGTCGAGGCGGCGCGCATCCACGGCCTTGACGACGCGTTCCTCAAGGACAAGCCGTGTTTCCGCGAGGTTGCCGCGGAACTGGTCGAGTTTTTCGCCGAGGCCAACCTGATAGCCCACAACGCCAGCTTCGACGTTGCCTTCATCAACGCTGAGCTGTCGCGCTGCGGTCATCCGCCGATTTCCGACGAGCATGTGATCGACACGCTGCTTCTGGCGCGGCGCAAGCATCCCGGAAGCCCGGCTTCGCTTGACGCGCTGCTGTCGCGCTATCAGATCGATGCCTCGCGCCGGACGCTGCATGGCGCGCTGCTCGACGCGGAGCTTCTGTCAGAGGTTTATATCGAGCTTATCGGCGGCCGCCAGGCGGCGCTGATCCTCGGCGAGGAGCCTCAGGCCCCGACCATCGCCATCGCCCCGGTCGTCGCCGCTTCGGTCGGCGAGCGCCCGGTGCCTCGCCTTTTCAGCATTTCGGCCACCGAGATTGCTGCCCATCGCGCGGCGCTGGAACGCCTCGGCGACAAGGCCATCTGGCGTGGCTACCTGAAGGAGCACGAAGCCGCCGCGTAGTGGAACTCGCGGTTCCCGCGCGCGTTGGACTCTGCTGGGTAGAAGGAGTTTGTCCGATGGACCTCGAGAAAGAGCTGATCGGCCTCGAAACGCAATTCTGGCAATCCATGAAGGACCAGGATGCCGAGGCCGGCGCGAGCCTGGCGGCGGATCCCTGCATTGTGACCGGAGCGCAAGGCGTTGGGCGTATCGACCGCAAGACGTTTGCGAAAATGATGGAAAGTGGGACCTGGACGCTGCGCGACTTCAAGTTCAGCGACATCAAGGTCGAGAGCGTCACGGCCGATGTCGCGGTGATCGCATACAAGGTCCACGAAAAACTGACCGTGGACGGCAGGGACATCGCGTTTGACGCCGCCGATGCGTCGACATGGGTCCGCAAGGACGGAAACTGGGTCTGTGTACTGCACACCGAGTCGGTTCTGGGCGATCCTTTCGGCCGCGACCGCAAGTCCGCATAACGGCGGCAAGGGGTGGGCCGGTTGACCGGCCTGACGCGGAAGGCCTGAAGCCCTATGTTGGGGCGGTCTTCTTCCGCCAGGCTGCTCGCCCGTGATCCCCTATTCTGTACTTGACCTGTCGCCGATCGTCGCTGGCGGCTCCGTTGGCCAGTCGCTGGCCAATACGCTCGATCTCGCGCGCCATGCCGAGGGCTGGGGCTTCACGCGTTTCTGGCTTGCCGAGCATCACAACATGCCGGGCATCGCCAGCGCGGCGACGTCGGTGGTCATCGCCCATGTCGCTGGCGGCACCTCGACCATCCGGGTTGGGTCGGGCGGCATCATGCTGCCCAACCATTCCCCGCTGGTGATCGCCGAGCAGTTCGGCACGCTGGAGAGCCTGCATCCCGGCCGCATCGATCTTGGCCTCGGCCGCGCGCCGGGCACCGACCAGCTGACGGCACAGGCGCTACGGCGCGACGTCAACGCGGCCGCCGAACATTTTCCGGAAGACGTGATTGAGCTGCAGGCACTGTTGAAGCCCGCCAAGCCTGATCAGCGTATCCGCGCCATTCCCGGCGCCGGCACCAACGTGCCCCTGTGGATTCTCGGCTCCAGTCTCTATGGCGCGCAGCTCGCCGCGATCATCGGCCTGCCCTACGCCTTCGCCTCGCACTTTGCGCCGGATGCATTGCTGGAAGCGCTCTCGGTTTACCGCGAGCGTTTTGCGCCGTCGGCGCAGCAGGCAGTGCCCTACGCCATGCCGGCGCTTCAGGTGGTCGCCGCCGACACCGATGCCGAAGCCATTCGCCTGTTCACGTCGACGCAGCAATCCTTCGCCAACATGCAGCGCAACGCCCGCGGCCCCATGCCTCCGCCGATCGATGATATCGAGACATATTGGTCGCCGTCCGAGCGGGCGCGGGCACAACACATGCTGCGCTACGCCGTGGTCGGTTCCCCCGAAACCGTGCGAACCGGCCTCAAGCGCTTCATTGATCTGACGTCCGCAGACGAGATCATGGTGGCCGGTGCCATTTACGACCACGCGGCGCGGCTGCGCTCCTTCGAGATCGTTGCAGAGGCGATGAAAGCGCTCGGCTGATGAACCTTCCGGCCAATCCGCCGATCCTGCCGATGCTGGCGAAGCGCGTTGCCGATCTGCCGGAAGGCGAAGACTGGATCTTCGAGCCGAAGTGGGATGGCTTCCGCGCGCTCGTCTTCCGCGACGGTGACGACCTGCTTATCCAGAGCCGCGACGCCAAGCCGCTCGGCCGCTACTACCCGGATCTGATCACGCCGCTGAAGACACAGTTGCCCAAACGCTGCGTGCTTGACGGCGAGATCGTCATCGTCACGCCGTCCGGCCTCGATTTCGACGCGCTTCAACTTCGCCTGCATCCGGCAGAATCGCGGGTGCGCATGCTCGCCGAACAGATGCCCGCGTCGATCGTCTTCTTCGACCTGCTGGCCGAAGGCGACAGCGATCTCCGCGACACGCCGTTTGCCGAACGCCGGGCGGCGCTGGAGAAATTGCTCAAGCGCACCAAGCCACCGCTCCACCTGACGCCTTCGACGCAGGACCGCAAGCGCGCCGCCGACTGGTTCACCCGGTTCGAGGGCGCCGGCCTCGACGGCGTCATGGCCAAGCGCGCGAACGGCACGTATGAGCCGAACAAGCGCATTATGTTCAAGGTGAAGCACGAGCGCGAATGCGATTGTGTCGTCGCCGGTTTCCGCTGGCACAAGCGCGGCGACAAGGACGCCGTCGGCTCGCTCCTGCTCGGCCTCTACGACGATGCCAGTGCGCTCCAGCACGTCGGCGTCTGCTCCAGCTTCACCGATGTGAAGCGCCGCGAACTGGTCGATCTTCTGGCGCCGTATCGCGTCGAGGACCTGAAGGGCCATCCGTGGAAGGACTGGGCGATGGCCGACGGCGGTGAAGCGGCAGGCCAGCGGCGGCCCGGCGCGTCGAGCCGCTGGAGCCAGGGCAAGGACCTCTCCTGGGTGCCGCTGAAGCCGGAGCTGGTCGTCGAGGTCGCCTACGATCACATGCAGGGCGACCGCTTCCGCCACACCGCGCAGTTCCGCCGATGGCGGCCAGACAAGTCGCCCGAGGATTGCGGCTTCGACCAGCTGGAGGTTGTCGCGCCGCAGGAGCTGGCTGAGATCTTCGGCAAGCGCTAGGTGGGCTTGGCTTTCGGGCGTGGTTTCCGGGCCCGGGAGGGCTGAACCCGGGGCGGTTCGCCCTCCATTTTCCGGTACTGCGGCGGCCAGGGGGCGTCGCCGAGACCGGCGGATTCGTCGCGATCGGCCATCTCCAGCAGCGCCTCGAGACTGCCTGCCGAGGCGTCCATGCACGCCGCCGGATTGCCGATCGCCGCGGTGCGTTTCGGTACGGTGGAGACGGTGAAGTCCGCCGGATTGCAGTCGGGCACCTCCGACCAGTCGAGCGGCGTCGAAACGCGCGCGTCGGGGAGCGGCCGGACGGAGAAGGCGGAGCAGGTCGTCCGGTCCTTGGCGTTCTGATTGTAGTCGAGGAAGACGCCGTGGCGTTCCTCCTTCCACCACTTCGAGGTGGCGACGCCGGGCATCCGCCGCTCGATGGCGCGTGAGAGCGCCAGCGCCGCGCGGCGGACTTCGGTGAAGGTCCAGCGCTGGTGGATGCGCACGTTGATGTGCATGCCGCGCGAGCCGCTGGTCTTCGGCCAGCCGGTGAGCCCGACCTCGCCGAGGAGCGCGTTCACTTCCAGCGCGACCTTGCGGATGTCCTCCCAGGGAACGCCGGGCGTCGGGTCGAGATCGACGCGGAGTTCATCGGGATGGTCGAGATCGCCGCTGCGAACGGGATGGGGATGCAGCTCGATGCAACCGAGATTGACCACCCAGGCAAGTCCGGCCGCGTCGTCGATGACGACTTCTTCCGCCGTCCGCCCGGAGGGGAAGGCGAGGGTCGCGGTGCGCAGCCAGTCCGGCCGGCCGGAGGGCGCCCGCTTCTGGTAGAAGGGCGCGCCGTCGGCGCCATCGACGAAGCGCTTCAGCACGAACGGGCGGTCGCGAATGCCCTGGAGCGCGCCTTCGGCCACGGACAGATAGTAGGTGACGAGATCGCGCTTGGTGAGCTTCGCCTCGCGCGTGAAGTACGGCTTGTCGGGATGGGAAATGCGCACCTCGCGCCCGGCGATCGTCAGCACCTCGGCGTCGCTGTCGCGTGCCATGGCTAGCGCAACCAGACGCGGGCATAGGGCGGCAGGGCGATGTGCCCGCCGTCTGTATCGACCGGCCGGTCGGAGAGCCCGTCGGTGAAAAGCGTCGCACCCTGCGCCGCCGCCCAGTCGACGCGGAGCGACGTCCAGAACTCGGTGAAGTTGAACACGCAGATCACCGCGTTGGTCGGCGCCTTGCGGACGAAGGCGAAGAGGCCGCCTTGTCCGGTGTCGACGATCAGCGTCGGGTTGGCGGCGTGAAACTCGGCCATCGCCCGTCGCCGCGCCAGGATGTGGCGGACGCCGCGCCAGACCCGCGCTGCCGGCGCGTCGCCGCCCACTGCCGCATCGGCGGCGCGTTGCCAGTCCATGCGCGGCCGGTGCACCCAGCGGCTGTCATGGGCATGGGCCGGATCGTCGGCGTAGGCGGCGTCGTTCAGCAGGGCGATCTCGTCGCCCATGTAGAGCAGCGGGATGCCGCCGAAGCTTGCGATCAGCGCATGGCCGAGAAGGATGCGATCGACCGCGCGGTCGATGGCGACCGGATCGCCATCGGTTTCGGCACGCTCCAGTCCGGCGAGCGAAGCGAAGGTGCCGCTGATGCGCTTGTCGCCGGTCGCCGGGTTGAACTGGAAGAGCACGCCGCTGCTGAAAGAGCCGGGAAAGACGCCCTCGTAGAAATCGGAGAGGAAGGCGCGGTGCATCCGCCCGTCGAGGCCGACAGCGCGGGCGTCCTCGTCGGTCACCGCCCAGCCGATATCGTCGTGGCAGCGGATGTAGGTGGCGTAGGTGGCGTTATCGAGCTCGGGCGGGAAGTGCGTCTTGAGCACATGGGTCATCAGCCGCGTCTCGCGCGCCGCCAGCGCCGACCAGAACTGCACCATCAGCGAGTTGTGATAGGCGAGGTTGCCTTCCTTGCCGAAGTGCTCGCCGAGGCCGAGATAGGGGATCATCTCCGCCGGCGAGACGATCGCCTCCTCGAGGTGGATGACCGCCGGCGCGGCGATGCGGCTGACGGCGCGCAGCGCATGCAGCAGCATGTGCACTTCCGGCTCCGACTGGCAGCGCGTGCCCATGCGCTTCCACATGAAGGCGACCGCGTCGAAGCGGAGCACGTCGACGCCCTTGTTGGCGAGGAAGAGCATGATCTCCGCCATCTCGAGGAAGACCCAGGGGTTCGCCCAGTTGAGGTCCCACTGGTGCTCGTTGAAGGTCGTCCACACCCATTTGCCGATATCGGGATACCGGGTGAAGCTGCCCGGCGCGTTGTCGGGGAAGACCTCGACCAGCGTCTGCTCGTATTGCCTTGGGCAGCGTGTCGTCGTCGAACATCAGGTAGTAGTCCTGATATTTCTTCGACGCCGTTCCGCGCCTTCTTCGCCCAGGCGTGTTCCTTGGCGGTGTGGTTGACCACCAGATCGACGCAGAGGCTGATGCCGCGCTGGCGGAGCGTTCCGGCGAGCGCCTCGAAGTCGGCCATGGTGCCGAACGCCGGATTGATGGCGCGGTAGTCCATCACCGAATAGCCGCCGTCGCTGTCGCCCGGCCGCGGCTTCAGGCAGGGCATCAGGTGGACGTAGGTGATGCCGAGATCTTCGAGATAGTCGAGCTTGTCCGTGACGCCGGCGAGATCGCCGTTGAAGCGGTCGATGTAGAAGACGTAGCCCGCCATCTGCGGCCGCTGGAACCAGTCCGGTTCGAGGTCGCGCTTGAGGTCGAGCCATTTGAGATCGTCCGGCCGCTCCGCCCAGGAGCGGGCGAGCATTTCGGTCAGCGCCTTCGCAGAAACGGGCGTAGTCGGGCCGCGCGCCGTAGAGCCGGTCGAGCATGCCGAAGAGGTCGGCGCGGCTCCGCTCCATGCGGAGATCGAAGATCCGCCGGTCGAAATCCGCCTGCTGCACCGCCTTGTCCATGGCTGCTTTGCTCCCGGCGGCATCATGCACCAGAGGGCGGATCGGCGGATAGGTGGGGGGCGTCGGGCGACGCGATCGGGCATCAATTGCCCGATTTCCCCCCTCCCGGAACTGCTTCGCAGTTCCGACCTCCCCTCTAGGGGGAGGTTGACCCCGCTGCCTTCGCCCTGAGAAAGAACGCATCGCGTGACGAGGCCGCGCTGTTTTGCAGTGGCGCTCGCTGTGGGCATTCAACCTCCCTGTCGAGGACAGGTTGAAATGTGTACGTCACGAGTTCTGTTTTCCCACCGACTAGACAACGGCACCAACCTCCCCCTTGAGGGGAGGTCGAAATCGCGAAGCCGATTTCGGGAGGGGTCATTCGGAATGCAAACGCCGCCGCTGCAATGTCGGCGCAGACGCCATCGATATTCGTCACCACCTCGTGATTCCGACACACGGCACTGGACGCGATAGCCTTGCGCAGACAGCCAGGCATCGCGTCGGCGTCGCGTCCGGCGTTCGCCGGCTCGCCGATGCTGGCCGCCGTCCAGCTCGACGACCAATCGATGCTGCGGGCAGAAGAGCTCAACGATGTACTTGCCGACGGGCGTCTGCAGCGCCTGAAAGCGAAGCGCCGACGCGATGCCTGGCTTGCGCAACTACGGTCCAAAGACGCACCTCCGCATCGGGCATGTCTCGCCGCATGACTTTTGCGATCGCACGGTCTGGCCGGCGGAACGCAACGGCGTGACATTCCCCCCTCCCGAAGTTCTCCGCGCTACGCTCGTCGAACTGTCGACCTCCCCTCAAGGGGGAGGTTGGGAATTCGCCTCACCGCCTCAACAAAAGGAATTACCCGCCCTACCCCAGCAGCCGTCCCACCACCTTCGCGGTGTAATCCACCATCGGCACGATGCGCGCGTAGTTGAGACGCGTCGGGCCGATGACGCCGAGCACGCCGACGACGCGCTGCTCGCTGTCGCGATAGGGCGAGACGACCAGCGAGGAGCCGGAGAGCGAGAACAGCCGGTTCTCCGAGCCGATGAAGATGCGCACGCCCTCGCCGCTCTCGGCGCCGCTGAGCAGGCGGACGAGCTCGCGCTGGGTTTCGAGATCGTCGAAGAGCAGGCGGATGCGTTCGAGGTCGCTCGGCGGCGGTCACGTCCTCCAGCAGGTTGGCGCGGCCGCGCACGATCAGCGTGTCCGGCCGCCCGGTGCCGGCGTCGGCCCATGAGGCGAGGCCGGCGGTGACGAGATGCTCGGTCAGCTTGTCGAGCTCGGCGCGCACTTCCTTCTGCCGCTTCTCCAGTTCGACGCGCGCCTCGGACAGCGAGCGGCCGCGGAGATGGGCGTTGAGGTAGTTCGCCGCCTCGATCAGGCTGGAGGGCGTCGTGCCCGGGTCGAGGTCGACCAGCCGGTTCTCGACCGAGCCGTCCTCGCCGACCAGCACCACCAGCGCGCGGCCGGGCTCCAGGCGGATGAACTCGACGTGCTTGAGGCGGAGGTCGATCTTGCCGGCGAGCACGACGCCGGCGCCGCGCGACAGGCCGGAGAGCGCCTGGCTCGCCTCGTTGAGCACGCTCTCGGCCGTGCGCCCCGGCGTCGCCGCCTTCACCTGCGCCTCGATCTGGCGGCGCTCGTCGGCGGAGAGATCGCCGATCTCGAGCAGCGCATCGACGAAGAAGCGCAGGCCGAACTCGGTCGGCAGGCGACCGGCCGAGGTGTGCGGCGCGTGGATGAGGCCGAGCTGTTCGAGATCGGCCATGACGTTGCGCACCGACGCCGGCGACAGCGCCATCGGCAGAACGCGGGCGAGATTGCGCGACCCGACCGGTTCGCCGGTCTCCAGGTAGGAGTCGACGATATGGCGGAATATCTCGCGCGAGCGCCGGTCGAGGCCCTGCAGGGCCGAGGCGCGCGATTCGCTGCCCGAGGCGGGCGAGGGGGTCTGGGAGTCGATCTTGCTCATGGGCTTTATCCGGACCCATTAAGTGTCGGTTTTTACCGCGTATTCAAGCGGGGCTTTACGGCAAGCGGGGCGCATGCCTAAGAAGCCGCCATGAACACCATGACACCGGCCGCGTCGCGGCCCTCCAAGCGCGGCGCAACCGACATGCGGCCGGTCAGCCTCGAACGCGGCGTTGCCCGCCATGCCGAGGGGTCCTGCCTCGTCCGATTCGGCGATACCCACGTGCTGTGCACGGCCTCACTCGACGAAAAGGTGCCGCCGTGGCTGCGCGGCGCCGGCAAGGGCTGGGTCACCGCCGAATACGGCATGCTGCCCCGCGCCACCCATGAACGCATGCGCCGCGAGGCCTCGGCCGGCAAGCAGTCGGGCCGCACGCTGGAGATCCAGCGCCTGATCGGCCGGTCGCTGCGCGCCGTGGTCGACCTGCCGGCGCTGGGCGAACGCCAGATCATGGTCGATTGCGACGTCATCCAGGCCGATGGCGGCACGCGCACCGCGTCGATCACCGGCGCCTGGGTTGCGCTCCGCGATTGCATCGAGTGGATGCGCGCCCGCGACATGGTGACCAAGCCGGTGCTCGCCGATCACGTCGCCGCCGTCTCCGCCGGCATCTTCCGCGGCACGCCGGTGCTCGACCTCGAATATGTCGAGGACAGCGAGGCCGATACCGACGCCAATTTCGTCATGACCGGCTCCGGCGGCTTCGTCGAGATCCAGTCGACCGCCGAGGGCAAGCCCTTCACCGACGACGAGTTCGAGGCGCTGAAGGGGCTGGCGCGGACCGGCATCGCGCACCTGATCGAGCTGCAGAAGCTCGCGATCCTTTGAGGCATCAGGTGGCGGCAGGCGCGCTCAAGCCGGGCGACACGCTGGTGGTCGCCACCCACAATCCCGGCAAGATCCGCGAGATCGAGGCGCTGGTCGGCCCGCATGGGCTGAGCGTCACGACCGTCGGCGCGCTCGGCCTGCCCGAGCCGGAGGAGACCGGCACCACGTTCGAGGAGAACGCCACGATCAAGGCGGTCGCCGCGGCGGAAGCCTCGGGCCATCCGTCGCTCGCCGACGATTCCGGCGTCTGCGTCGATGCGCTGGGCGGCGATCCCGGCGTCTACTCGGCCGACTGGGCGGGACCGGGCAAGGATTTCGCCCCCGCCATGCAGCGCGTCGAGGATGGGCTGAAAGCTGCCGGCGCCGATACGCCCGAGAAACGCACCGCGCGCTTCGTCTCGGTGCTGTGCCTCGCCTGGCCGGGCGGCGGCACGGAGTATTATCGCGGCGAGGTCACCGGCCGCATGGTCTGGCCGCCGCGCGGGAACAACGGCTTCGGCTACGACCCGATGTTCGTGCCCGACGGCTTCGACAAGACCTATGGCGAGCTGACATCGGCCGAGAAGCACGGCATGTCGCACCGCGCCCGCGCCTTTGCCGCCTTCGCCAAAGCGAGGCTCGCGCCATGAACGCGCCGCCGACGGTCCTGCCGCGCGAGCCGGCGTTCGGCGTCTATGTGCATTGGCCCTTCTGCGCGGCCAAGTGCCCCTATTGCGACTTCAACAGCCACGTCCGCCACCAGCCGCCGGACCAGAAGCGCTTCGCCGCCGCTTTCGCGCGCGAGATCGAAACGCTCGCCGGCAAGGCGCCGGGACGCACCGTGACCAGCATCTTCCTTGGCGGCGGCACGCCCTCGCTGATGGAGCCGGCGACGGTCGCCACGATCCTCGACACGGTCGCCAGGCACTGGACGGTCGCGCCGGATGTCGAGGTGACGCTGGAGGCCAACCCGTCGAGCGTCGAGGCGGAACGCTTCCGCGGCTACCGCGCGGCCGGCGTCAACCGGCTGTCGCTCGGCGTGCAGGCGCTGAACGACGTCGACCTGAAGTTCCTCGGCCGGCTGCACAATGTCGAGCAGGCGCTGGCGGCGATCGAGATCGCGCGGGCGACCTTTCCGCGCCTCTCCTTCGATCTCATCTATGCCCGCCCCGGCCAGACGCCGGAGCTCTGGGCGATGGAACTGCGCGAGGCGCTGGCGCGCGCCGCCGACCACCTGTCGCTCTACCAGCTCACCATCGAGCCGGGCACGCCGTTCTTCGCGCTGCACGAGGCGGGCAAGCTGAAGGTGCCGGACGACGACCTGGCGGCCGATCTCTACGCGATGACGCAGGACGTGTGCGATGCCGCCGGCCTGCCGGCCTACGAGATTTCCAACCACGCCATTCCCGGCGCCGAGAGCCGGCACAACCTCGTCTACTGGCGCTACGACGAATATGCCGGCATCGGGCCGGGCGCCCACGGGCGGCTCAAGATCGACGGCGTGCGCCATGCGATGGCCGACGAGCGCGCGCCGGAGGTCTGGCTGGACAAGGTCGAGGCCTGGGGCGACGGGCTGGTGGTCGATGACCTGCTGACCACCGAGGAAGAGGGCGACGAGATGCTCCTCATGGGACTCCGCCTCGCCGAGGGCATCGATCTGGATCGCTACCAGCGGATCGCCGGCCGCACCCTCGATCCGGCGCGCCTCGCCGATCTGCTCGCCAATGGCATGGTCGAGCACGCCGCGGGCGACCGCCTGCGCGCCACGCGCGCCGGCTCGTTCGTGCTGGATGCGGTGGTGGCCGACCTCGCCGCCTGAATAGCGCAGCGCGACGGCCTGCCGGTACCCGATCTTCTGCTCTATTGCGAGGGCGACCCCTTCTAATTACGCTGAGCTCAATCGGCAAGCATTGGGAGATCGACCGAAGGAGGAACGCGATGTACGAGCCGACCGACGTGGTTACCGACGAGGCTCAGATTCGCGCTGTCGTTCCGGGCATTTTTCCCTCGCAGATGAACAAGGTTATCGACCATATCGACGAGCTCTGTCGCGTATGGATCGAGCGCTCCCCATTCCTGGCAATGAGTACGGTCAGCGCAGAGGGGCGCGTCGATGTTTCGCCGAAGGGAGATCCGGCGGGCTTCGTCAAGGTGATCGATCCACACACCCTCGCCATCCCGGATCGTCCGGGCAATCACCGCTACGATAGCTTCCTGAACATCCTCAACACAGGCCGGGTGGGCCTGTGCTTCTTCGTTCCAAATCGCAATGAGGTGGTGCGCGTGAACGGCTCGGCCCGGATCGTTCGCGACCAAGAGCTGCGCGAGCGCATGGCGGTCTCGGGCCGCGTTCCGGAGTTCGCCGTTCTGGTAAGGGTTGAGGAGGCGTTCTACCACTGCGGCAAGGCCGTGATCCGCTCGAAGCTCTGGTCACCCCAGGAAGCGCTCCCGGTCGCTGGCCTCCCTAGCTACGGCGCGGCCGTCAAAGCCCATGCGCAGGACGCGCGTCCGCTGGATGAGATGGAGCGGAACATGCGAAGCAATGAGGAACGGCGTCTCTACGACGAATAGGCAGGGCCCCGGAGGACCGAAGAGAACGGGCGAGGCGCTGTGTCGCCCGGCCCGCTTGAACGTCTAGGTTCCGGGCGCCTTGACGAAGGTCTTGGGCGCCGGATCGACGATCACCGCCCGGCCCTTGTCGATCTGGTAAACGGCCAGCCCGCGCTGGTTCAGCCCGTTCGGCAGGAAGCGGAACGCGCCGTCGAGGCCGATATAGCCGCTCGGATTGGTCAGCGTTTCCGGCGCGAAGCGGCGGTCGCCGAAGCGGCCGGAGAGGCCGGCGGCAAGGCTGGTGGCGTCATAGGCGAGCGTCGCGGTGCGGTTCGGCTCCGCGCCGAAGGCGGCCTGATAGCGCTTGGCGAAGCTGGCGAAGCCGGAATTATCCGGCGCCGGATAGAACGCGCCGTTCAGCGCCGACTCGCGGGCGATGCGCGCATCGTCCCACTGGCCGCTGCCGAGATAGGTGATCTTGGAGGAATCGACGCCGTTGGCGGAGAGGATCTGCGCCAGGAACGGCGCGGCGTCGCCGGCATCGGGAATGAACACGGTGTCGATGGTTCCGGATTTCACCAGACCGGCGACGGCGGTCGCTTTGGTCTGCATCGCGGTCTTGTCGAGTTCGTAACGCTCCACCGCCATCACCCGGCCGCGCGCATTGGCGACCGCGCGCTGGAGCGCGGCTTCGACGATGGTGCCGTAGGCATTGTTGGGGAGAAGCGCAGCGTAGGAGCGTTTGCCGCGCGACGCCGCATAGCCGACGATGCGGTCGACGTCGCTCTGCGGCAGGAAGCTCAGCAGGTAGACGCCGGCGGATGCGGTCGTCGTGTCGGTGGAGAAGGCGACGACCGGAACGCGCGAGGGCTTGGCGACCTGCGCCACGGCGGTCACCGACTGCGCGAAGAGCGGCCCGATGATCAGCTGGGCGCCCTGCGCGATCGCCGCGCTCGCCGCCGCCCGCGCGCCGTCCGGCGTGCCGCGGTCGTCCTTGACGAGAAGCTGGATGTCGGCCGTCTGGAAATCGCGGATGGCGAGGTCGGCGGCGTTCTTCAGGCTGAGGGCGATCTGGCCGGCATTGCCGGTTGCCGAAAGCGGCAGGAGGAGCCCGACCTTGACCGAGCCCGTGCCGATCACCTCGCCGGATACCGGCACCGTGCCGCCACCGCCGCCGAAATCGCCGCCACCGAATCCGCCGCCGCCACCGGTGCAGGCGGCGAGAAGCAGCAGACCGCTGAGGGCGAGGGCGTTGCGGACCGCCCCAAAACCAGAGCGCAGAAAATTCCGGCGGGCCAAGAAACTCTCCCTTGCTCGCCTCGGAAACGGTAAAAACCGCCAAATCATAGGGATATACGGCATGGTGTCAAAATATCATGAATTGCGGCCGAAGGGTTATGCATCACGAATTCTGCCAATGGAAAGGGTCTGATGCGCAGCGCGGATAGCGAAGACATCGCGGCTGGCCGGTTTTTCACGGTCGACGGGCATCGGATAGCGGCGCGGGCGCTCGACCCGGGGCTCTATATCGTTGCGACGCCGATCGGTCAATCTTGGCGATATTTCGCTCCGCGCCCTCGCCACGCTGGCGGCGGCCGATCTGGTCGCCTGCGAGGATACACGGGTCACGGCCTTCCTGCTGCGTCACTACGGCATCGAATCGCCGCTGCTCGCCTATCACGACCACAATGCCGCGAAGCAGCGGCCGAAGCTTCTGGCGGCGCTGGCCGAGGGCAAGGCGGTGGCGCTGGTCAGCGATGCCGGTACGCCGCTGATCTCCGATCCCGGCTACAAGCTGGTCGCGGAAGCCCGCGCCGCCGGACATGCGGTGGTTCCGATCCCCGGCGCCTCGGCGCTGCTCGCCGGCCTCGTCGCCGCCGGCCTGCCGACCGACACGTTCCTCTTCGCCGGCTTCCTGCCGCCGAAGGCGGGCGCGCGCCAGACACGCCTCGGCGAACTCGCCCGGCGTGCCGGCGACGCTGGTCTTCTACGAGAGCGGCCCGCGGCTCGCCGCGTCGCTTGCCGACATGGCCGAGGTGCTGGGCGATCGCGAGGGCGTCGTCGCCCGCGAGCTGACCAAGACATTCGAGACGGTGCGCGGCGGCACGCTCGCCGGCCTGGCTGCGACCTACGAGACAGAAGGCCCGCCCAAGGGCGAGATCGTCGTGCTGGTCGCTCCGCCGGGCGCCGACGCGCCCTCCGCCGAGGATGCCGAGAAGCTGCTGGCGACGCTGCTCGCGACCAAACCGCTGAGCGAGGCGGTGACCGAGGCGGCGTCGCTGACCGGCCTGAAGCGGCGCGACCTCTACAAGCGCGCGCTGGCGCTGAAGGATGGCGATGGCGACCGGTGAACGCGCCGGCCGTCAGATTGCCGAGCGCCGCGGCCGCCGGGCCGAGACGCTGGCCGCCTGGTTCCTGCGGCTCAAGGGCTACCGCATCCTCGCCGCGCCGCTACCGCACGCCGGTCGGCGAGATCGACCTGATCGCGCGCCGCGGCCGGCTGGTCGCCTTCGTCGAGGTCAAGCAGCGCCCGTCCGACGCCGAAGCGGCGGAGGCGGTGACGCCGACGGGCCGGCAGCGCATCGCCCGCGCCGCCGAGGCCTGGCTCGCCGCCCATCCCGCCGCCGCCGACCTCGACCTCCGCTTCGACGTGGTCGTCTGCGTGCCCGGCCGGCTGCCGCGCCACCTGCCGGCGGCGTTCGACGGCGCCGGCCGTGCGTGATATCTGACGCCGCCCCGAGACGGCCCGCAGGTGAACCGCATGCCGCTCAAAGTCGCCGTCCAGATGGACCACATCGCCCGCATCACGATCCGCGGCGATTCGACCTTCGCGCTGATGCTGGAGGGCCAGAAGCGCGGCCACGCGCTGCTACCACTACACGCCGGACCGGCTCGCCATGCGCGACGGCCGCGTCCGGCGCCACCGTCGAGCCGGTGACGGTGCGCGACACCGAGGGCGACCACTTCACCCTCGGCAAGCCGGAGCCGGTCGATCTTTCGACCTTCGACGTGGTGCTGCTGCGCCAGGACCCGCCCTTCGACATGGCCTACATCACCACCACGCATCTGCTCGAGCGCATCCACCCGAAGACGCTGGTGGTCAACGATCCGGCGAGCGTGCGCAACGCGCCGGAGAAGCTCTTCGTCACCGAATTCCCCGACGCTCACCCCGCCGACGCTGATCACCCGCGACCGCGCCGCGCATCGCCGCCTTCCGCAAGGAGCACGGCGACATCATCGTCAAGCCGCTCTACGGCAATGGCGGCGCCGGCGTCTTCCGCATCACCGGCGGCGACGAGAACCTCGTCGCGCTGCTCGAAATGTTCGAGGGCGCCTTCCGCGAGCCCTTCGTCGTGCAGCGCTACCTGCCCGACGTGCGCAAGGGCGACAAGCGCATCATCCTCGTCGACGGCGAACCGGTCGGCATCATCAACCGCGTGCCGGCGGTCGGCGAGGCGCGCTCCAACATGCATGTCGGCGGCCGCGCCGAAGCCGTCCGAGATGACGGCGCGCGACCGCGAAATCTGCGCCGCCATCGGCCCGACGCTGAAGGAGCGCGGCCTGATCTTCGTCGGCATCGACGTGATCGGCGACTACCTCACCGAGATCAACGTCACCTCGCCGACCGGCATCCGCGAGGTGAAGCGCTTCGGCGGCGCCGACATCGCCGCGCTGATCTGGGACGCGATCGAGAAGCGGCGAGAGGGCTGATGGCGGCAGGCCTGACCACCATCGGCTTCGATGCCGACGACACGCTCTGGCAGAACGAGCACTTCTACAGGCTGACCGAGTCGCGCTTCGCCACGCTGCTCGCCGGCCACGCCGACGCCGGGCGAACTGTCGAAGCGTCTGCTTGCAGACCGAGCGGCGGAACCTCCAGCACTACGGCTTCGGCATCAAGGGCTTCACCCTGTCGATGATCGAGACCGCCATCGAGATGACCGCATGGCGAAGTTCCGGCGTCGGTGATCGGCGAGATCCTCGAGGCCGGTCGCGACATGCTCGAGCCACCCGGTCGAGACGCTGCCCCATGTGCGCGAGACGCTGGAAGCGCTGGCCGGCGACTACCGGATGGTGCTGATCACCAAGGGCGACCTCTTCGACCAGGAGCGCAAGCTCGCCGAATCCGGCCTCGGCGAACTCTTCGATGCCGTCGAGATCGTCAGCGACAAGGAGGCCGGCACCTATCGCGCGCATCTTCGCCGAGCATGGCGATGGGGCGGAGCGCGCGATGATGGTCGGCAATTCGCTGAAGTCCGACATCGTCCCGGCGATCGCGGCGGGAAGCTGGGGCGTCTACATCCCCCACGACCTGACCTGGGGCCTGGAGCATGCCGAGGAGCCCGTCAAATCGCCGCGCTACCGGCAGCTCGGCCACCTCGGCGAACTGGCCGGGCTGATCGCGGAGATCGGGTAGCCTGCAACTTGTTCATGTAATGTTCTTGACGCACGGTTGTAGCGTGGGGTAGCGTTTGCCTGCGGGTGCAGGTGGGCGCGATGGTTTCTCACGTCACGACGGTGGCGTTTCAGGGGATCGAGGCGGTCCCCGTCGACGTCCAGGTGCAGATCGTGCCGGGGCTGCCGCGGTTCATCATCGTCGGCCTGCCCGACAAGGCGGTGAACGAGAGCGGCGAGCGGGTGCGCGAGCGCGCTGCACGCCTCCGGCCTGTCGCTGCCGCCGAAGCGCATCATCGTCAATCTCGCGCCGGCCGACCTGCCCAAGGAGGGCAGCCACTACGACCTGCCGATCGCGCTCGCGCTGATGGCGGCGATCGGCGCGATTCCCGGCGACCAGCTCGGCGATTTCGTCGCGCTCGGCGAACTGGCGCTCGACGGCACCATCGCGCCGGTCGCCGGCGTGCTGCCGGCGGCGATCGCCGCCAATGCGCAGGGGCGCGGCCTCATCTGCCCGGCGGCGTCCGGCCCGGAGGCGGCCTGGGCGAGCGGCGACATGGCGATCCTCGCGCCGCGCAGCCTGATCGCCATCGCCAATCATTTCCGCGGCACGCAGGTGCTCTCGCGGCCCGAGGCCGGCGTCGCCGAAGCCGGCGGCGCGCTGCCCGATCTTGCCGACATCAAGGGTCAGGAGACCGCCAAGCGCGCGCTCGAAGTCGCCGCCGCCGGCGGCCACCACCTGCTGATGGTCGGCCCGCCCGGCGCCGGCAAGTCGATGCTGGCGAGCCGCCTGCCGTCGATCCTGCCGCCGCTGACGCCGGCCGAACTGCTGGAAGTCTCGATGGTCGCCTCGGTCGCCGGCGAGATTTCCAACGGCAAGCTGACGCGGCGGCGTCCCTTCCGCGCGCCGCACCATTCCGCCTCCATGGCCGCCATGGTCGGCGGCGGCATCCGCGCCCGGCCGGGCGAGGCGTCGCTCGCCCATAACGGCGTGCTGTTCCTCGACGAGTTTCCCGAGTTCACGCCGCAGGTGCTGGATTCGCTGCGCCAGCCGCTGGAGACCGGCGAGACGGTCGATCGCCCGCGCCAACTACCGCATCAGCTACCCGTCGCGTGATCCAGCTGGTCGCCGCGATGAACCCCTGCCGCTGCGGCATGGCCGGCGAGCCCGGCCACGTCTGCCGGCGCGGCCCGCGCTGCGTCGACGATTATCAGGCGCGCATCTCCGGGCCGCTGCTCGACCGCATCGACATCCGCATCGACGTGCCGGCGGTCTCGGCCGCCGACCTGATCCTGCCCGCCCCGTCGGAGCCGTCGCGCGCGGTCGCCGAGCGGGTCGCCGCCGCCCGCGCCATCCAGCGCGAGCGCTTCGCCGCACTGGGGCTGGCGCAAGGTGCGCACCAACGCCCAGTGCGCGCCGTCGGTGATCGAGAAGGTCGCCGCAGCCGACGCGCCCGCCACGGCGCTGCTGAGGCAGGCGGCGGAGGCGATGCACCTCTCGGCGCGCGGCTATCACCGCGTGCTCAAGGTGGCGCGCACGCTGGCCGATCTCGACGGGGCCGACATCGGTCGGCCGCATCCACCTCGCCGAGGCGCTGTCCTACCGCGCCGTTGGCGAGCGGCTGGCCGCCGCCGCGGCCTGAAGCGCGCGGCCGTCAAGCATTTCGCAATCATGATGGGTCATGGTGCGGCGTCGCGCGGGCCCGCCGCTTGCGCGCATGATCGAGTGCGCCCATGGCCCGTCCGCCAGCCGAAGAGAAGGGGAATGCGCCGCCCGCCGCCCGTTCGGGCGAACGGCCGAAGGCGGCCGATCTCGTTTCGCCGCCGGTCACCGGGCCGCGCCGCGTGGCAGCGGCCCTGTTCGGTTTCGTGGCCGGCCTCGGCATCCTCGTCGCCGGGGCGCTGGCCTGGACCACGCCGGCGCTGGCGCCGATCGTCGCGCCGCTGGTGGTGCTGGCCGGGGCCGTCGCGCTGTGGGGCGCCGACCGCGCCGATCAGCGCCGGCTGGAGAACGATCTCGCCCGGCTGAGCGGCGACAACCGCCGCCTCGCCGAGATGGTCGAGCAGCTCTCCGACACCGCCTGGGAGATCCGCGAGAGCGAGGAGCGCTATCGCAGCCTGATCGAGGCGCGGCAGAAGGCCGAGGAGGCGAGCCAGGCGAAGTCGCGCGTGCTCGCCACCGTCAGCCACGAATTCCGCACGCCGCTGAACGGCATCCTCGGCCTCACCGGCCTGCTGCTCGAGACGCGAGCTGACGCCGGACCAGGAGACCTACGCCCGCGCCGTGCATTCCTCCGGCGAGGCGCTGCTCGCGCTGGTCGACGACATGCTCGATTTCTCGCGCATCGAGGCCGGCCGCCTCGACCTGCGGCCCGAGGCGACCGACCTGGAATCGCTGCTGCAGGAAATCGCCGAGCTGCTCGCCGGGCGCGCCCACGTCAAGGGCATCGACATCGCCACCGAGATCGGACCGCGGTGTGCCGGCGGCGGTGATGGTGGATGCGCCGCGCCTGCGCCAGGTGCTGATCAACCTCGCCGGCAACGGCGTGAAGTTCACCGAGGCCGGCGGCGTCACGCTGCGCGTCGGCCTTGGCAGCGCGCCGGAGGAAGGCCACGTGGCGATCGCCTTCGCGGTTGCCGACACCGGGCCGGGCATCGCGCCGAGCGATGCCGAGCGGCTCTTCGGCGAGTTCGAGCAGAGCGACACCGCGCTCAACCGGCGCCATGGCGGCGCCGGACTCGGCCTCGCCATCTCGCGCCGCATCGTGCGCCAGATGGGCGGCGACCTGTGGGTCGAGCCGGGCGACGGCGGCGGCTCGGTGTTCCGCTTCACGCTCGACCTCAAGGTCGCGGCGCGCGCGCCGGAGGCCGACACGTCGCTCACCGGGCGATCGGTACTGGTCGTCGCGCCCGGAGGCACCGAGCCGGCCGTGCTCGTCCGCACCCTCGCTGCCGCCGGCGCCGCGGCGCGCGCTGCGCTGAGCGCCAACGAAGCAGCCGCCTTGATCGGCGCCGCCACCGCCGCCGGCCAGCCCTACGACGCGATCCTGGTCGATACCCGTCTCACGCCCGATCCCGCCACGACGCTTGCGCGCATCCGCGAGGCGGCCGGGCGCCGGATCCCAGCGGCGCGTGCTCATCGAGCCGGGCCAGCGCGGCGACGTCGAGGGGCTGCGCGCCGCCGGCTTCGACGCCTATCTCGTGCGCCCGGTGCGTCGCGAGTCGCTGACGCGGATCGTCGGCGCGCTGGTCGTCGGCGGCGAAGGCTTCCATGTCGACCCGGGCGATGCCCGGCCCCGCGCGCCGACGGCCCCGCGCCGCGCCGCGATCAGCCTGCGGGTGCTGCTCGCCGAGGACAACGAGATCAACGCGCTGCTGGCGCGCGCGGTGCTGGAGGGGCTTGGCCACGAGGTCACCGAGGTGCGCGACGGCGCCGCCGCGGTCGACGCGGCCACCGGTCCGGCGGCGCGGTTCGATCTGGTGCTGATGGACCTGCACATGCCGGGCCTGGACGGGCTCGCGGCCGTGCGCGCCATCCGCGATCACGAGCGCCGTGCAGGCGTGCGCCGTGTGCCGATCCTGGCGCTGACCGCCGACGTGCTGGCCGAGACGCGCGCCGAGGCGGAAGCCGCCGGCATCGATGGCATGCTGGAAAAGCCGATGACCCCCGACACGCTGCGGCGTGCGCTGGCAGAGGTCACCACGCGCGCCGCCGCCTAGAGGCGACGCTCAGGCGGCGTTGTCGCCGGAAGCTTCCGCCGTCGTGGCGGCTTGATCGGGCTTGTCCTCGGCCTGCGGTGCGGGCGCCGGCGCCGGCGCGGCCTTTGGCCGCTTGACCACCGACACCAGTGACCGGCCGCAGCACGCGGTCGCCGATGGCGTAGCCCGCCTGCATCTCCTCGGCGACGGTGCCGGGCTGTGCGTCGGGATTCTCGATCTCGAACATCGCCTGATGGAAGCTCGGGTCGAACTTCTGGCCCTTCGCCTCGACGCGGCGCACGCCGAACTTGGTCAGCGTCTGCTCCAGGCCGCGCTCGGTCACCTCGACGCCCTCGATCAGGGCAGTCAGCGCCTTGTCGCCGCCCTGGCGCAGCTCCTGCGGCACCGCCTCGATGGCGCGGCGCAGGTTGTCGCCAACCGTCAGCATGTCGCGGGCAAAGGAGGCGACGGCGTACTGGCGCTGGTCGGCGACCTCGCGCTCGGTCCGCCGGCGCATGTTCTCCATCTCGGCAAGCGTCCGCAGCAGCTTGTCCTTCATGTCCGCCACTTCGGCCTTCAGCGCGCCGGCCTCGTCGGCCGAGAGCGCGGGCGCGGCCGTCTCGGGAGCGCCGGGCGCCCCGGGAGCGTTGTCGTTGGTCTCTTTTTCGGGCGTGGTCGGGGTTTCGTCGGCCATCATCCGTTCCAATTGCAAATTCGGGTCGGGTTCGGCCCCGTATGTCATGGTCCGCGGGGCAAAAATCAAGCGGGAAAGGCTGATTGCGGCCTCTAAATGCGCCTGAGCGCCACCTTTTCGATGCGGTGGTCGCCGCCCTTGCGGAGGATCAGGTCGGCGCGCGGCCGGGTCGGCAGGATGTTTTCGAACAGGTTGACGAGGTTGATGCGCGTCCACAGGCCGAGGGCGATCTCCTCGGCCTCCTTGTCGGTCAGCGCCGCATAGCGGTGGAAGTAGGATTTCGGGTCCTGGAAGGCGGTCTGGCGCAGGCTGCGGAAGCGCTCGACATACCAGCGGCGCACCTCCGCTTCGTCGGCATCGAGGTAGATCGAGAAATCGAAATAGTCGGAGACGAAGGGCACGGCGCGGCCGTCGCGCGGCAGGCGCGAGGTCTGCAGCACGTTCAGGCCCTCGAGGATCAGGATGTCCGGCCGGTCCACGGAGATCGTCTTGCCCGGCATGATGTCATAGGCGAGGTGCGAATAGACCGGCGCCGTGACATGGGCCTTGCCGGCCTTGATGTCGCGCAGGAAGGCGAGCAGGGCGGGCAGGTCGTAGCTTTCCGGAAAGCCCTTGCGTTCCATCAGCCCTTCGCGCGCCAGCACCGCGTTCGGCAGGAGGAAGCCGTCGGTGGTGACAAGGTCGACCTTCGGCGTGTTCGGCCAGCGGGTGAGCAGGGCGCTCAGCACGCGGGCCGTCGTCGATTTGCCGACCGCCACCGATCCGGCGATGGCGATGATGAACGGCGTCACGCCATCGGTGGTGCCGAGGAAGGTGCGCGTCGCCTGGTGCAGGGCCTGCGCCGCGCCGACGTAGAGGCTGAGCAGGCGCGACAGCGGCAGGTAGATCTCGATCACGTCGTCGAGCGAGATCGGATCGTTCAGGCTCTGCAGCCGCTTCAGGTCGTCGCCGGAGAGCGTCATCGGCGTGTCGGCGCGCAGCTTCGCCCATTCCTCGCGGGTGAAGGTCCTGTGCGGCGAGAGATCCTGCGACGCGATGTTGGTCCATCAGCGTGTGCCCCCGCGCGCCGCCTTTTCGGCGTGGCCGCCTTGCGCCGTGCGCTTCTCCAGTTCCGCCATGACGGCCGTCAGCTCGACGCCGCCGGCCTTCAGCATGACGAGCAGGTGGTAGAGCACGTCGGCGGCTTCCGCCGTCAGGTGCTGCCTGTCGCCGCCGACCGCGGCGAGAGCCGCCTCCACGGCCTCTTCGCCGAATTTCTTGGCGCAGCGCTCGACGCCGTCGCCGAGCAGCTTCGCGGTGTAGGATGCCGACGGATCGGCCGCGCTGGCGCGGTCGTCGACGATCTTCGCGAGGTCGCTCAGGGTAAAATCGGTCATGGGTCTAGTCCGTCCAGGCGCACCGGCACGCCGAACGCCGCCATGTGCTCCTTCGCCTGCCGGATGGTGAAGGTGCCGAAGTGGAAGATGGAGGCGGCCAGAACGGCCGAAGCGTGGCCCTCGGTGCACGCCCTCGACCAGGTGGTCGAGCGTGCCGACGCCGCCCGACGCGACCACCGGCACCGGCACCGCGTCGGCGATCGGCGCGGGTCAGCGCGAGGTCGAAGCCGTCGCGCGTTCCGTCGCGGTCCATCGAGGTGAGCAGGATTTCGCCGGCGCCGAGCTTCGCCACCTCCTCGGCATAGGCGACGGCGTCGATGCCGGTGGCGTTGCGGCCGCCGTGGGTGAAGACCTCGAAGCGCGGCGGGTCGCCTTCGCGGTTGACGCGCTTGGCGTCGATGGCGACCACGATCGCCTGCGCGCCGAATTTCTCGCGGCGCTTCGCGCCACGATGCGCCGGTCGCGCACGGCGGCGGTGTTGATCGACACCTTGTCGGCGCCGGCCAGCATCAGCGCGCGCACGTCGTCGACGGTGCGCACGCCGCCGCCGACCGTCACCGGCATGAAGCACTGCTCGGCCGTGCGCGCGACGACGTCGAGCAGGATGTCGCGCTCCTCGTGGCTGGCGGTGATGTCGAGGAAGCAGAGCTCGTCGGCGCCGGCCGCGTCATAGGCGCGGGCGGCCTCCACCGGATCGCCGGCGTCGGTCAGGTCGACGAAGCGGACGCCCTTGACGACACGGCCGTCCTTGACGTCGAGGCAGGGAATGACGCGGGTCTTCAGCATGGGGGTTGCCTGCGGCACGCGTCGTTGTTTGTTGGCTTTTGCCCGTCCTCGCGCAAGCGCTGCGGGCGGGCGGGCCGGCCGTCCTTGACGTCGAGGCAGGGGATGACGCGGGTCTTCAGCATGGCACCCTCAAACCTGACCAGTCGGCGGCGTGACTTTGCGCCGGTCTGCGTTGCGCATCACGACGGCCACGATCAGCCAGGTCAGCAGCGCGATACCACCGAGCGGGATGGTCGCCAGCATGAGCCAGCCCATCACGCCGAGCGTGTAGAGGGTCTCGCCGATATCCTTCCCGCCGACGATGCACGGATTGACGGAGCCCTCGTTCAACGCGCAGCCGTTCGCATTGGCGATCGACCCGGCAATGATCACGGAAACGATCGGCGCGACGGTGACGATCACGATCACCGCCAGCGCGATCCACATGACGATCCAGCGCTTCTGCATGGGGCACCGTCCTCACGCCGCCTCGCGCTCCGCGATCAACTTCAGCGCCGCCGCCGGGTCGAGCCGCCCGTCATAGAGCGCGCGGCCGGAGATGGCGCCTTCGAGGATCGCGCAGTCGGGCTCGAGCAGCCGCTCGACATCGGCCAGCGAAGCGAGGCCGCCCGAGGCGATGACGGGGATCGAAACCGCGTTGGCGAGCTTGAGCGTCGCCGCGATGTTGAGACCCTTGAACAGGCCGTCGCGCTCGATGTCGGTGTAGATGATCGCCGCGACGCCGGCGTCCTCGAACTGGCGGGCGAGATCGATCACGTCCATCTCGGTGGTCTCCGCCCAGCCGCGCACGGCGACCTTGCCGCCGCGGGCGTCGATGCCGACGGCGACCTGACCGGGGAACGTGCGCGCCGCGGTCTTCACCAGCGCCGGCTCGCTCACCGCCACGGTGCCGAGGATCACGCGCGCCATGCCCTTGGCGAGCCAGCCCTCGATCGCGGCCATGTCGCGGATGCCGCCGCCGAGCTGCACCGGCACGGTGGTCGCCGCGAGGATCGCATCCACCGCTTCGCCATTGACCGAACGCCCGGCGAAGGCGCCGTTGAGATCGACGACATGCAGCCTTGAGAAACCGGCCGCCGCGAAGGCGCGCGCCTGCGCTGCCGGGTCGCGGTTGAACGTGGTCGCCTGCGCCATGTCGCCCTGCACGAGGCGGACGCAGGCGCCGTCCTTCAGGTCGATCGCGGGAAACAGGATCACGGCGCCCACTCCAGGAAGTTGGCGATGAGCTTGAGGCCGAGCTTCTGGCTCTTCTCGGGGTGGAACTGGGAGCCGGCGATGTTGCCGCGCGCGACGATGGCCGTGACCGGTCCGCCATAGTCGGCGACCGCGGCGACGTCGTCGTCGCGCTCCGCCACCAGGTGGAAGCCGTGCAGGAAATAGGCGTGCCAGCCCTCGGAGCCGAGGCTGATGCCGTCGAACAGCTTGTGGCGCGTCATGGCGGTCATGGTGTTCCAGCCCATGTGCGGCACCTTGAGCGCCGGATCGTTGGGCTCGACGGCGCGCACCTCGCCGGGAATGCGGTCGAGGCCGGGCGTCACCGCGTGTTCGACGCCGCGCGTGGCGAGTAGCTGCATGCCGACGCAGATGCCGAAGAAGGGGCGGCCGCGCGTGTCGATCGCCTCGTCGATCGCGTCGATCATGCCGTCGATGGCGTCGAGATTGCGCTTGCAGTCGGCGAAAGCCCCGTCGCCCGGCAGCACGACGCGATCGGCGCGGGCGACGATGTCCGGGTTGGCGGTTATGACGACGTCCTCGCGGATGCCGCTCGCGGCGATGGCGTGCTGGAACGCCTTCTCGGCCGATCGCAGGTTGCCGGCGCCGTAGTCGATGATCGCGACGGTCACCGCGCGCCTCCCGGCGCCGGGAACAGCCCGACGATCTCGCCGGCTTCCGCGGACGGCGTGGCGCTTTGCGGCGGCGGCAGCGCGGGAACGGATGTGGTTGCCGGCGTCTGCGGCGGTGGCGGCGGCGGAGCCGTCACGACCGGCGGCTGCCATTCGGCGAAAAACCGCGTTTCCACCTCGCGGCGGCGACCGTCGACCACGCCGATGAACGCCCACCCGCGCGAGACAAGCTTCCAGCGGCGGAGCGCGTTCGCCTCGAGCGCGAAAAGCAGGTGCAGCAGCGCCAGCGTGATCCACGGCAGCGGACCGCCGTAACGGCTGCCGAGGATGCTGAGCGCCACGCTCGCGCCGAGGAAGACCACGAAGACGAGCCACATCTTGCGGAACAGCAGCCAGAGTTCCGGGATGAACAGCGCCGGCCAGCAGAACCCGTCCTTGACGAACAGGAAGCGGACAGGGTCCGGCGCGGTCTCGCCGGCCTGGGGTGGCGGCGCGAAGACGGTGTAGAGCGGCATTGGTCTCGAGCCTCGGCCGGTCAGAGCCGGCCCTTGGTAGAGGGAACGCGCTTTGGCTGGCGCGCGTCGATGGCGACGGCCGAGCGTAGCGCCCGCGCCACCGCCTTGAAGCAGGTTTCGGCGATATGGTGGTTGTTGCGCCCGTACAGGTTCTCGATGTGCAGCGTGATCCCGGCGTTCTGCGCGAAAGCCTGGAAGAACTCGCGGAACAGCTCGCTCTCCATCTCGCCGACCTTCACCCGGGTGAAATTCACCTTCCACACCAGATAGGGCCGCCCGGAGATGTCGATCGCGGCGCGCGTCATCGCCTCGTCCATCGGCAGGTGGACGTCGGCATAGCGGGTAATGCCCTTCATGTCGCCGAGCGCCTCACGGATCGCCTGACCGAGCGCGATGCCCACGTCCTCGACCGTGTGATGCTGGTCGATGTGCAGGTCGCCCTTCGCCTTGATCGTCACGTCGATGAGGCTGTGGCGGGCGATCTGCTCCAGCATGTGGTCGAAGAAGCCGACGCCGGTCGCGATCGACGCCTTGCCGGCGCCGTCGAGGTCGACGGTGACCGCGATGTCGGTTTCCTTGGTTTTGCGCTTGATCGTGGCGCGTCGCATGGCTGCTTTCCCTATGGCGCGGGCCTTTTATCAGTCAGCGGCGGCAAAGACCATATTCGCGCCTTCCCCGCCATTTGCATGGGCGCGCCGGCGGCCTACATAAGGGCCTTGCCGGCCGAACGCCGGCTCTTCAGGGGCCCAGGCGGGGCCGTTTGGACCGCCCGCGGCTCGCTCGCAAAGGACAGTATATGAGTCACCCCACATCCGAACCCTGGCACGGCACGACCATCGTGACGGTGCGCAAGGGCGGCAAGGTCGTCATCGCGGGTGACGGCCAGGTGTCCGTCGGACAGACGGTCATGAAGCACAATGCCAAGAAGGTCCGGCCCCTGGGCAAGGGCGACGTCATCGCCGGGTTCGCCGGCGCGACCGCCGATGCCTTCACCCTGTTCGAGCGGCTGGAAGCCAAGCTCGAGCAGTATTCCGGACAGCTCACCCGCGCCTGCGTCGAACTCGCCAAGGACTGGCGCACCGACCGCTACCTGCGTCGCCTCGAGGCGATGATGCTGGTCGCCGACAAGTCCACCAGCCTCGTGCTCACCGGCACCGGCGACGTTCTGGAGCCGGAGAACGGAGTCGCGGGCATCGGGTCCGGCGGCAACTATGCGCTTGCCGCGGCGCGCGCCCTGATGGACAGCGATCTCAGCGCCGAGCAGATCGCGCGCAAGGCCATGGCGATCGCCGCCGACATCTGCATCTACACCAATTCCAGCGTCACGTTGGAAAGCCTCGATGCCGAGTGACGCCGCGGATCAATACGGCTTCCGGCCGCTGACCGGCGACGACCTTCCGCTCGCCGCCCGCTGGCTGGCCATGCCGCACGTGGCCCGCTGGTGGGGCGATAGCGGTCAGGCACTGGACCAGATAGCCGCCCACGTTGCCCTGCCGGATACGGTCGAGCCCTTTGTCATCCTGATGGACGGGCGGCCGATCGGCTACATGCAGAGCTATGACATCCATGCCGAGGCGGGCCATCCCTATCAGGATCAGCCGGTCGGAAGCCTGGGCATCGACCAGTTCATCGGCGAGGCGGAGCTGATCGGCAAGGGCCACGGCCCCCGGCTGATCGACCAGTTCGTGCGCCGCCTTTTCGAGGACGGCGCACCGCGCGTCGTAATCGATCCCGATCCTGCCAACGCGGCCGCGATTCGCGCATACGAAAAGGCGGGCTTCAGCGTCATCGGCCCGCGCACCTCAATCCACGGTCCCGCGCTCCTCATGATGCGCGAACCGCACGACCACACGAGAGTCACATGACAACATTCTCCCCCAGGGAAATCGTCTCCGAACTCGACCGCTACATCATCGGTCAGGCCGACGCCAAGCGCGCCGTCGCCATTGCGCTGCGTAACCGCTGGCGCCGCCAGCAGCTGACCGGCGAGATGCGCGAAGAGGTGCTTCCCAAGAACATCCTGATGATCGGCCCGACCGGCATCGGCAAGACGGAGATTTCCCGCCGCCTCGCCAAGCTGGCGGGTGCACCGTTCCTCAAGGTCGAAGCGACCAAGTTCACCGAAGTCGGTTATGTCGGCCGCGACGTGGAGCAAATCATCCGCGATCTGGTCGAGGTCGGCATCGGCCTCGTCCGTGAGCGCCGCCGCAAGGAAGTCGCGGCCAAGGCCGAGCTTGCCGCCGAAGAGCGCGTGCTGACCGCCCTGGTCGGCCCGGCCGCCAGCCCGGCGACGCGCGAATCCTTCCGCAAGCGCCTGCGCGAGGGCGATCTCGACGAGAAGGAGATCGAGGTCGAGGTGCGCGACACCGGTGGCGGCATGCCCGCGTTCGACATCCCCGGCATGCCGGGCGCCAGCGTCGGCGTCATGAACATCGGCGACATGCTCGGCAAGGCCTTCGGCAACCGCACCAAGACGCGCCGGGTGCTCGTCCGCGATTCGCACGACATGCTGGTCAACGAGGAATCGGACAAGCTGCTCGACGACGAGAAGGTGACGCAGGAGGCGATCGAGACGGTCGAGAACGACGGCATCGTCTTCCTCGACGAGATCGACAAGATCTGCGCCCGCGAGGGCCGCTATGGCGGCGACGTGAGCCGCGAGGGCGTGCAGCGAGATTTGCTGCCGCTGATCGAGGGCACGACGGTGGCGACGAAGCATGGGCCGGTGAAGACCGACCACATCCTGTTCATCGCCTCCGGTGCGTTCCATGTGGCCAAGCCATCCGACCTGCTGCCCGAGCTTCAGGGCCGGTTGCCGATCCGGGTCGAACTTCTGCCGCTCACCAAGGAGGATTTCCGCCGCATCCTGACGGAAACCGAGGCGAGCCTTATCAAGCAGTACATCGCGTTGATGGCGACGGAAGGGCTGACGATCGCGTTCACCGACGACGCCATCGACTCGATCGCCTCCTTCTCGGTCGCGGTCAATTCCAGCGTCGAGAATATCGGCGCGCGGCGGCTGCAGACGGTGATGGAGCGCGTGCTCGACACCGTCAGCTTCACCGCGTCCGACCAGTCCGGCGAGACGGTGACGATCGACGCCGCCTATGTGGAAAAGCACATCGGCGACCTCGCCCGGAACACCGATTTGTCGCGCTTCATTCTCTAGGATATAGCCGGCCGGCGGCTTCAATATGCTCGCCGGCCGATGCTATAAACGCCTATCGGTGGCCGCGAACGGCCGCGCGCCTCGAGAGAAACGCGTGATGTCCCGTCTTCGCTGGTCGCTCCTTGCTTTCCTGCTGCCCGCCGTTCTGATCCCGCTTTCCGCGCATACCGGCGCCGCCGAGGCCCGGGTGATCGTCGTGCCGCCGGGCAACCGCTCGGCCGAGCAGCCGGTGATCTCGGTCAGCGCCGTGGTGCGGACCGCGGAGACCAAGGGCACCTTCGACGCCAAGTACAAGCGCATCTACGACCAGCTCGCCGCCGATCCGGTCCTGCTGGACAAGATCAAGGGCGCGGCGGCGACCTACGGCATCGATCCCATCCACATCATCGGCGCCATCGTCGGCGAACACACCTACAACGTCGACGTGTTCGACACGATCCAGGGCTACTACGTGAAGGCGCTCGCCTATCTCGGCGCCAACCCGAAATTCGAATACAAGGGCGAGGACATCCGCACCTTCGTCCAGCGCCCGCAGTTCGCCGATTGCGCCAAGTCGGCCGACGACTACGCCTTGTGGACCTGCCGCGAGAACGTCTGGATCGCGAAGTTCAAGGGCAAGACGGTCGACGGCAAGGCGTTTCCCGACGACCGCATGCAGCGGGTGTTCTTCCAGCCGTTCTTCGCCGGGCAAACGTTCGGCCTCGGCCAGCTCAATCCGCTCGCCGCGCTGACGGTGTCCGACATTGTCGCCGCGAAAGGCGGCCTTCCGCCGCTCGACGTTTCCCGGCCCGGCGAGATCTACCGCGCCGTCATGGATCCCGATCTGTCGCTGCATTACATGGCGGCGATCATCAGCCGCGACATCGCGGCCTACCGTGAGATCGCCGGTTTCGACATCTCCGGAAATCCCGGCATCACGGCGACGCTCTACAACGTCGGCGACGCGGCCGGCCGGGCGACGACGCTTGCCAAGGAGAACCGTCGCCGGCGGGCGAGCGGGCAGGGCGTCGTCTATCCGCAAGAGAATTACTATGGCTGGCTGGTCAACGCCCGCCTCGACGAATTGCGCAAGCTTCTCTGACTACCGCTTCCGCCTGAGCCGGACGTAGAGCGCACCCGATCCGCCGTGGCCGCGCCCGGCTTCATCGAAGCCGATGACCACCGGCCTGAGTTCCGCGGACGACAGCCAGACCGGCACGACCCGGCGCAACACGCCACGCTCGCTGCCATCGGGGCTGCCCTTTCCGGTGATCACCAGCACGACCTTTGCGCCGGACGCCTGCGCACCATGCAGGTAGTCGATCAACCGGTGGTGCGCGCCCGCCTGCGTCATGCCATGCAGGTCGATGCGCCCGTCGATCGCCACCGCGCCGCGGGTGATGCGGCTCATGGTGCGGCGGTCCATCGGGCTGAGCGCCGGCGGCGGCTTTGGCCTGGCCTTGGGCGGCGGCGCGACGACGGGCTGTGCCGCGATGTGCGGCTTCTTCGGCGCGGGGGCGGGGGCGGGTTCCTCCGTGGGCATTTTCGCCGGCGCGGCGCGTTTTGCGTGCACCCGCAGGGGCATCACCGTGCGCTTCACGGTCTCCCACAGCGCACCCTCCTCGTCGGAGGGCGTGCGCTTGCGTCCACGGGTCATTCCGCCTTGCCCGTCGGCTCCAGCACGACGAAGCGCCCTTCGGCGCGCATCTCGCCGGCGATCTCTCCGGCTGCATCGCCCGAGCCGAAGAAGATATCGCCGCGCGCCGCGCCGACGATGGCGGAGCCGGTGTCCTGGGCGATCATCAGGCGGCGGAGCGTCGTGCCGTCGGGCAGCACCGTCTCGATCCAGACAGGCGTGTGGAACGTGTGGATCAGCCGGTCGACGGCGAGGCTGCGGCCTGCGGTGAGCGGCACCTTGGCGGCGGCGATCGGACCAAGTTCGGAGTTGCCTTCATCCACCGGCGTTTCGCGGAAAAAGATGTAGGAGCGGTTGGCCGCCATCACCTCGTCCGCCTCATCCGCATGCTCTGCCAGCCAGGCGCGGATGGCCTGCATCGTCGCCGCACCGGGTTGCAACGCGCCACGCTTGATCAGCACGCGGCCGATCGGCGTGTAGGCGTGGCCGGTCTTGGCGGCGTAGGTCAGACGGATGACTGTGCCGTCGGTCAGCCGTATGCGCGCCGCGCCCTGGATGTGGATGAAGAAGGCATCGACCGGATCGGCGAGCCAGACCAGCTCCAGTCCGCGGCCCTCCAGTTCGCCCGCCATGATGGCCGCGCGGTCGGCGTATTCGGTGAGGCCCTCGCCGGTCTTGCGGGCAAAGCGCAGCGCCGGGTCGAGGCCGGGTGGCGGGTTGGCGGTGTCGAACTCGACCAGGTCGTCGGGCATGGCATAGAGCGGGACAGCGAATTCGGCGGTGCGGGTCAGCGATCCTGCGACCTCCGGCTCGTAGTAGCCGGTGAAGAACGGCTTTCCCTCGTCCGGGCTGACCTCGCGCGGCTGGAATGCCGTCTCGAAGAAGGCGCGCGACTCACGATCCGAGAGGTTGTCGGGGAGGGAGGCTGCGCGCTCCAGCGCGGCCGTCAGTGCGTTGGAATCGATGCCCAGCGCACGCCGCTTGGGCGGCTGCTCGGCAAGCACCGCGGCCCCGCGCCGAAAGGCCTGGAACGCAGCGGCGTGATCGTCACGACGCCAGCCGGGCAGGTGGGAAAATTCCAGTGGCAGCAGCCGAGCCTTCGGGCCCGCGGTCCTGGCGTCCGTCGCTTCGCCCATCGCCGTCCCGGTTCGATATGCGCGTGTCAGTCGACCGATTCGGTCGCTACCAGTTTCCAGTTCGGATCGCGCGAGTTGGCGTCGCGCTCGAAGGTCCAGATGTCGGTGACGTCGCCGACGTGGTTCGGGTCGCCGTCGATCACGGCGCCGCTCTTGTCGCGGGTCGCGGAGACGAGCTTGGAGAGGAAGCGCACGGTTACCTGGACCGTCGAGCCCTTGACGCCGGCGCTGGTGATCTCGGCCTTGTCGATGCCGACGAACTTGAACTCGATGGTTTCGTTGCGGCCCTCGCGCTCGCTGATGGCCGAGACGAAGCCGTCATGCACTTCGCGGCTGAGGAGCTGCTTGAGCGTCTTGCGATCGCCCTCGGCGAACGCCGTCACCACCATCTCGTAAGCGGCCTTTGCGCCGGCGATAAAGGTGGTCGGGTCGAACGCGGGATCGGCGGCGCTCACCGCCCTGAGTTGCTCGTGCAACGTGGTGCCGGCTGGCGCGATGGTGGTGATGCGCTCGTCCAGACCGGCGGCGGTCTCGGGCGCTGCGATCTCCTTGGTCGGGCGCCGCGACAGCATGTCGACGACCGTGTCGCCCGGCCGGTTGGCCTGGGGCCGCGAAAACGGGTCGAACGGAGGCCGCTCGCTGCCGGTCCGCTTGCCCAGCACGCTGCGCAGTCGCAGGAACACGACGACCGCCACAGCCAGGAAGATGATCGTTGTTATGTCCATGAAGCTGTTCATATTTTCGCGGCGTCCGATGCCCGGTCACGGCCACTTAGCACAAAGTGAGGAGAAATGGCGATGGCCGATAATGTAGGAAACATAGAAGACGGTTACGAGTCCGCCACTGCCTTGTAAGGGATTGACCGCCATGTTAGCCCACCGGCGGCGCGGACACCCTTGATTTTCGCAGGAGTTTTACATGGCCGATGACGGCACCAACGGACAGCAGGCAGCCGGACCCGGGGTCGGGGTCATGGCTCAGTATGTGAAGGATTTTTCCTTCGAGAATCCTTCGGCGCCCGAGTCCCTGCGGCCACGCGAACAGGCCCCGAATATCAACGTTTCCGTGGGTGTTCAGCCCCGCACGCTGGGTGGCGGGAACGATGTCGAGGTGGAACTTCGCATCGATGCCCGCGCGCTGGACGGCGAGACCGTGCTGTTTGCCATCGAACTGGTCTATGCCGGCCTCTTCCGCCTGACCAATGTCACCCAGGAGACGCTGAACCCGATCATGCTGATCGAGTGCCCGCGCCTGCTGTTCCCCTTTGCCCGGCAGATTATCTCCGACGCCAGCCGGAATGGCGGTTTTCCGCCGCTCCTGCTCGATCCGATCGATTTCGTCGCGCTCTACCGGCAACGCCTGGCCGAGGGCGGCGGTGGGGCGATGCCGAAGGCCAACTAGGACGGGCCGGGCGAGCGCGCCACCCGCAACGCGGGCCTAGATCGCGAAACCGGCCGCCCGCGCCACGTTGCGGAGCGATGTCGCGGGTCGTGGCCCGATGTGGCCGATGACCTCGGAAGCCGACAGCGTACCGAGCCGCCCCGCATCGGCCAGCGCCATGCCGCGCGCCACGCCGAACAGGAAGCCGGACGCGAACAGGTCGCCGGCTCCCGTCAGGTCGACCACGGTGTCGACAGGCGTTGCCGGGGCTTTCGCGATTGCCTCTTTCGTCACCACCAGCGCACCCTCGGCGCCGAGGGTGACGGCGGCCAGTTTGCACTCCTCGCGCAGCGCCGCCACGGCGGTATCGACATCGGAAGTCTCGTAGAGCGAGCGCAGTTCGGAATCATTGGCGAGCAGGATATCGACGGTGCCGGTCCGGATCAGGTCGAGAAACTCGGCGCGGTAGCGGTCGACGCAGAACGCGTCGGAGAGCGTGAGCGACACCTTGCGGCCGGCGGCATGGGCGATCTCGGCGGCGCGGAGGAAGGCCTTCTTCGCCTCGGGCGGATCCCAGAGATAGCCTTCGAGGTAGGTGATCGCCGAGCGCTCCACGACGCTGGCGTCGATATCGTCCGGCCCGAGCGACTGGCATGCGCCGAGATAGGTGTTCATCGTGCGCTCGCCGTCGGGCGTGATCAGGATCATCGAGCGCGCCGTCGGCGCGCCGCCGTTGAGCGGCGCAGTTTCGAAATGGACGCCGGTCGCGTGCATGTCGTGGCGGTAGATGCCGCCGAACGCGTCGTCCGCCACCTTGCCGATGAAGGCCGCCTTGCCGCCGAGCGATGCCACGCCTGCGGTGGTGTTGCCGGCCGAGCCGCCGGAAGCCTCGATCGCCGGCCCCATGTGGTCGTAGAGCGCGTCGGCGCGCTTCGCGTCGATCAGGTGCATCGTGCTTTTCGACAGGCCCTCGCGCACGAGAAAATCGTCCTCGGTGCGGGCCATGATGTCGACGATGGCATTACCGATGCCAAGCACGTCGAATTCGGGTTCTGGCATGAAGCCTCTGGTTTATTTCGGGAAAAAGCCGCGGCGACTATAGCGGCGAAGACCCTGTGCGCAACCGCGCGGCTCAGATTGTCTTCGCCTTGTAGCGGCAGAGATCGGCGATGAGACAACGCGGGCACTCGGGCTTGCGTGCCTTGCACACGTAGCGGCCATGCAGGATCAGCCAGTGATGGGCGTGGCGCGCGTATTCCTTCGGCACGCGCTTTTCCAGCGCCAGTTCGACGGCGAGCGGATCGCGCCCCGGCGCCAGGCCCGGTGCGGTTGCTGACGCGGAAGATGTGCGTGTCGACGGCGATGGTCGGCTCGCCGAAGGCGATGTTGAGCACGACGTTGGCGGTCTTGCGTCCGACGCCGGGCAGCGTCTCCAGCTCCGCGCGCGTGCGCGGCACCGTGCCGCCGAACTCGGCCACCAGCTTCTTCGACAGCGCGACGACGTTCCTCGCCTTGGTGCGGAAGAGGCCGATGGTGCGGATCAGCTCCGTCACCTCGGCCTCGCTGAGCGCCGCCATCTTCTCCGGCGTGTCGGCGCGCGCGAAGAGCGCCGGGGTCGCCTTGTTGACGCCGGCGTCGGTCGCCTGCGCCGACAGCACCACGGCGACCAGCAGCGTGAACGGGCTGGTGTAGTGCAGCTCGCCCTTCGGCTCCGGCTCGGCCTCATGGAAGCGGCGGAAGATTTCCGTCCACTGCCGTCCGCGAAAGCTTCGGTTGCGGACGCGGCTTCGGCCGCCGGCGCCTTCAATGCACCGCGTCCGCGGCCGGGCTGATCGCGGTCATCGAGATAAAGTCCACGCCGAGCGCGATCACGACGCCGACGGCGACCAGAACGATTCCGATCAGGAAGAGGCGAACGGCCGTCTTGTAGCGCGGCATCTCGAGGACGCGGTGATCGAGGAGCTTGGCCAGCGCGACGATCTCGAACACGACGCCGGCGACGATCGGCACGAAGGCGAAGAGGTCCTTCAGGCCCCAGGGGAGAGGGTTGGCGCCCCATGCGGTGAGGAAGCCCAGGGAGAACGCCGTCATGATGCCGACTGCCGTCACCGTGCCGTGGCGGAAGGCGGCCTCTATCCGCTCCGGTTCGCTGCGACTATCTGCACTCATCCCCGCCTCGCGACTTTGCCGAACGCACCTCTATAATGTCCGCCATGGTTCCCGCCAATGAGCCCGACGTCCCCGTCGAACCGCTGGTTTTCTCGGCGGTGCTGCGGCCCTATCGGTCTCTGAGCCCGCGCGGCTTCGGCATCCTCATGGCCGCGATCGTGTTCTGCTCGTTCTCGATCGGCTTCGCCTTCTGGCTGATGGGCGCCTGGCCGGTGGTCGGGTTCTGCGGGCTGGATATCCTGCTCATCCAGCTCGCCTTCCG
The DNA here is from genome assembly GCA_963798195.1 of uncultured Alphaproteobacteria bacterium. Classification (GTDB taxonomy): domain Bacteria; phylum Pseudomonadota; class Alphaproteobacteria; order Rhizobiales; family Kaistiaceae; genus CAVSRC01. The sequence goes on from CAWCSF010000006.1 coordinate 365,909, forward strand.
CCTGAATTACCGCGCCGCCCGTGCGGCCGAGGAGATCAGGCTGACGCGCAGCAAGCTGCTCGTGACCAGCATCACGCCACGCGGCGCGGCGACCGAGACCGGCTTCAACCCCTATTGGGCGCGGCTGGAGGTGGATCGCCACCCGGAAGTCGGGGTGACGGCGCTCCGCATCGCCTCCCACGGTGCGCGGCTTGCGATTGGCGCGTTTCTGCCGCCGTCCGAGCGGGAGAAGTTCGCCGACGCATTTTCTGCGGCGCTCGCCAAGGTGCGCGCGACACCCGCCGGCTGATCCGCCAAGACCATTGCAAGAAACGGGTGGGCGCGCCGCGACCGGGCGCCTAAATCTCGGCTATTCTTTCGAGGGAGTCTTGCGATGGAACTCGCGACCATGACCGTTTCCCGCCCCGCGCCGGCGCGCCCGGAGACCTTCGCAGCGAAGGTGCCCGACTACGAGACCGTGCGCCGCGCGATCGAGTACATCTCGCGCCAGTGGCGCGAACAGCCGTCGCTGGAGCGAATTGCAGAGCACGTCGGGCTGAAGCCGCTGGCGTTGCAACGCCTGTTCACGCGCTGGGCCGGCCTGTCGCCCAAGGGCTTCGTCCAGGCGCTGACCCTCGACCACGCCCGCACGCTGCTGTCGGATTCGGCGTCGGTACTCGATGCGACCTATGAGGTCGGCCTCTCCGGTCCCGGCCGGCTGCACGATCTCTTCGTCACCCACGAGGCGATGACGCCCGGCGCCTACAAGGCCAGGGGCGAGGGCATCGTGATGCGCTACGGCTTCCATGTCTCGCCCTTCGGCATGGCGCTGGTCATGGCCACCGAGCACGGCCTTGCCGGCCTCGCCTTCGCCGACGCAGGCGGCGAGGCGGCGGCGCTGGCCGACATGAAGGCGCGCTGGCCGCGCGCCACCTACGTCGAGGATCCCGCCGCGACCGAGCCGACCGCGCGGCGCATCTTCGATCCCGAGACCTGGCGTCCCGACCGGCCGCTCCGCATCGTCATGATCGGCTCGGACTTCGAGCTCAGCGTCTGGGAAACGCTCCTCAAGCTGCCGCTCGGCGCCGCCACGACCTATTCCGACATCGCCGCCCATATCGGGCGCCCAAAGGCGGCCCGCGCCGTGGGCACGGCGGTCGGCCGAAACCCGATCTCTTTCGTCGTTCCGTGCCACCGCGTGCTCGGCAAGGGCGGCAGCCTCTGCGGCTACCACTGGGGCCTCACCCGCAAGAAGGCCATTCTCGGCTGGGAGGCGGGAGTTCTGACGCAGGGCGCATAACGATAGTTGCCAAAGTCAACGAGATAGTTGACTATGGCAACTTATGGATCTGGACGTTTCCACTGCTGTTGCCGCGATCCGGCAGTTCAACCGGTTCTACACCCGCCGCATCGGGGTGCTCGACGAGCATATCCTGAAGAGCCGGTTTTCGCTGGCCGAGGCCCGGCTCCTCTATGAGCTGGCGCACCGGGAAGGCCCGTCGGCGGCAGATCTTGCCCGCGACCTGTCGCTCGACCCCGGCTATCTCAGCCGCATGCTGCGCGCCCTCGAGACGGCCGGCCTCATCGTGCGCACGCCGTCGAAGAGCGACGGCCGTCAGGCGACGATCGCTCTGACCGAGGAGGGCCGTGCCGCGTTCGCGCCGCTCGACCGGCAATCGGCCGAGTCGGTGGCAGAGATGCTGGCGCCGCTCTCGCACCATGAGCGGACGCGTCTGCTGTCGGCCATCGCTACCGTCGAGTCGCTGCTCTCCGACGCGGCCCCCGCCGCGCCGTCGATCGTCCTGCGCCGGCATCAGCCGGGCGACCTCGGCTGGATCATCCACCGGCAAGCGAAGCTCTACGCCGAGGAATACGGCTGGGACGAAACCTACGAGGGGCTGGTCGCGGAAATCCTCGCCGCCTTCGTCAAGACCTTCGACGAGAAGCGCGAGCGCGCGTGGATCGCTGAACTGGATGGCGCCGTCGTCGGGTCGGTCTTTCTCGTTCGTCAGGATGATGCGATCGCCAAGCTGCGCCTGCTCTATGTCGAGCCGTCGGCGCGCGGCCTCGGGCTCGGCAAGCGGCTGGTCGATGAGACGATCGCCTTCGCTCGTGGCAAGGGCTACCGCACGCTGACGCTGTGGACCAACGACATCCTCACCGCCGCGCGGCGCATCTACGAGGACGCCGGCTTCCGCCTCGTCTCGCAGGGACGGCACAAGAGTTTCGGCAAGGATCTCGTCGGCCAGACCTGGGAGCTGACGCTCTAGCTCAGCCGTCCAGAACGTCCTTGCTCTCGACCGTCGAGTCGGCGTTCAGCCGATAGACTATCGGCACGCCGGTGCCGAGTTCGAGCTTCACCACTTCGTCCGGCGTGAGCCCGTCGAGCGCCATGATCAGCGCACGCAGCGAATTGCCGTGGGCCGAGACCAGAACCTTCTCTCCGCGAAGAACATGCGGCTGGATGCGGTTGATGTAGTACGGCCAGACGCGCGCGCCGGTGTCGCGCAGCAACTCGCCGCCGGGAGGCGCGGTCGCATAGGAGCGGCGCCAGATATGGACCTGCTCCTCGCCCCATTTCTTGCGCGCGTCGTCCTTGTTGAGGCCGGAGAGATCGCCATAGTCGCGTTCGTTCAGCGCCAGGTCGCGGGTGATGGACAGGTCGGTCTGGCCGAGTTCTTCCAGCATGATGTCGAGGGTGCGCTGCGCCCGCTTCAGCACGGACGTGTAGCAGACGTCGAACGAGAGGCCGCGGCCCTTGAGCTTGCGCCCGGCGCTCTGTGCTTCCGCGATGCCCTGTTCGGTGAGGTCGACGTCGCGCCAGCCGGTGAACAGGTTCTTCAGGTTCCATTCGCTCTGTCCATGGCGGACGAGCACCAGCAGGCGGTCCATTATGTTCTTTCCCCGGTCTTTTTGGACGGTCAGCCGGCGCGGCTGCGCCGGCGAAACTTGCTTCCCGCCCACAGTAGCAGGAGTGCGAGAAGGATCGCCATGGCGACAGTCGTCGACTGGCTTTTCAGCACGGTCCACCGGCTGGCCGTGGCAACCTCCACTGGCGTGACGCCCTCGGCCCCGAGCCGCAGCATGGTCGCGACCGCGTGGTTCTCCATGTAGTCGAATATGGCGCCGGGGATGGCGGCCGCGGCAAGGAGCCAGCGCCATTGGCCCCAGCTCGCCGGCGTCAGCAGCGCGATAGCAAAGAAAAGCGTCGCGCCGAGAAGCGCCGGGTAGAACAGATCGAGCCTGTGCTGAACTTTGCGGTAAAACGCATTGCCGTCGGCCGACAGCGCCGCAAGGAATGCCCTGGCCTCGTCGAATGTGTAGCCACCCGGCCGCATGTCGAACGGTGTGAGCCCCGAGGCCGCGCGCGAAATCGTCGGCAGCGACCAGACGAGCATCGTCACATACACGCCGACGGTGGCGGCGGTGAGAAGCCAGAAGAGCAGCGTGCGACCCGCCATCGCGTTCGGCTCAGGCAAGCCCCAGTACGTCCGCCATGGAATAAAGGCCGGGCTTCTTGTCGCGCGCCCACAGCGCCGCCCTGACCGCGCCCTTGGCAAAGAGCGCGCGGTCGGTCGCCTTGTGGGTCAGCTCGATGGTCTCGCCGTCGCCGGCGAAGATCACGCTGTGCTCGCCGACGACGGAGCCACCGCGCAGCGTCGCGAAGCCGATGTCGCCGCGCCGCCGCGCGCCGGGATGCCCGTCGCGCACCCGCACCGAATGCTGTTCGAGGTCGATGCCGCGCCCAGCCGCCGCGGCACGGCCGAGCAGCAGCGCCGTGCCCGATGGCGCATCGACCTTGGCGCGGTGGTGCATCTCCAGCACCTCGATGTCGAAGTCAGGATCGAGCGCCTTCGCGGCCTGGCGCACCAGCACGGCGAGGAGATTGACCCCGAGGCTCATGTTGCCGGATTTCACCACGGGCGCATGGCGCGCCGCGGCAGCGATCTTCTTGTCGTCGTCTTCGGAGAGCCCGGTGGTGCCGACGATGTGCGCGATGCGCGCCTGCGCCGCGAGTTCGGAGAAGCCGATGGTGGCGGCGGGAATCGGTGAAGTCGAGCACGCCTTCCGCCTTGGCGAAGACGGGCAGCGGATCGGTGGTGATCGGCACGCCGGCCTCGGCGACGCCAGCGAGCAGCCCGGCGTCCTTGCCGATCTCGGGTGCGCCCTCGCGCTCGATCGCGCCGGCCAGCGTCGCGCCTTCCGTCTCGGCAATGACGCGCACCAGCGTCCGCCCCATGCGTCCGGCGGCGCCGACAACGACGAGCCTCATGTCGCTCATGTCAGGGGATCCTTGCTAGGGCTGCGAACCGTCATAGCCTTCGATAACGATGAGGTCGCTTTCGGACGCGCCCGCGCGCATTGCCTTGGCCTTCCGATACTCCATTGAATGGTAGCAATCGACGGCCGCCTGATAACTCGGGAACTCGATCACGACGTTACGCGGTTTCGATCGACCTTCCGGGTTCTCGAAGGTGCCGCCGCGCACCAGAAAGCGCCCGCCGAATTTCCGCAGCGGATCCGCATTGGCGGTGCGGTAGGCTTCATATTTCGCCGGGTCGGTGACCTCCACCCGCGCGATCCAATATCCCTTGGGCATGCTCGTTCCCCTTGCTGGGCCTTTTGCCGAGAGGCTAGACGACTGCTCGTCAGTCCGCCAGCCTGCCAGCGAGATCAAGCAGTTGGCGGCAGACCGCCTTGAGCAGCGCCGCCGGCCGCTCCTCGGCCAGGTCGCCCGCATCGTTGAACGCATCCCCGGCACCCGACACTTCGATCTTCTCAGGCACCATGATCCCGCGCATGCCGGTGGTCAGCACCTTGCGCAGGTCGATGAGCGCCCGCGCCCCGCCGATGAGACCATCGGACGTGCTGCCGACGGCATAGACCTTGTGGCGATAGGGGATGGTGGCGCTGTGGCGGTGGCGGCTGATCCAGTCGATTGCGTTCTTGAGCAGCGGCGGCAGCGAGTGATTGTATTCCGGCGTGGCGATGAAGACGCCTTGGGTCTCGGCGACCAGCCTGGCCAGCCTGGTGGCGTTGTCGGGGATGCCTTTCGCGGATTCCAGATCGGCGTCGTAGATCGGCAGCGGGTAGTCGGCGAGCGAGATGTGCGTCACCTCAGCATCCGCCAGCACCAACTCCTTGACCGCCGCGGCGGCGAGCTTTGCCGACAGCGACCCGGATCGTATCGAGCCGGCGAAGACGAGCACTTTGGTCGATGCCATTTTGCGTGCTTTCTCCGGGAGGTTGGTGCGGGTCTAGAGCGGGGGCGCCACGACCCGCCAGCGGAAGACCATCTTACGGGTGGCGCAGTCGAAGGCGAAGAGGTTGCCGCCGGGCGTCGGCTGGAAGTGTTCGCGGGCAAGCGGCAGCCCGGCGAGACGGCACATCAGCAGTGTGCCGATGCGGCCATGCCCGATGAACAGGATGTCGTCCGGATCGGATTTGCCGGCCAGGACCGCGTCGACGGCCGCCGCAATCCGGTTCTGTCCATCGGTTGCCGTCTCCCATCCGGGGCGGGGGCTTTCGTCAGGGCGCGCCAGGAATGCATCGACAGTACTGTCGAGATCGGCGACGGAGAGAAACTCGTCCCGCGGCCTGACGGTGTCGGCGATACCGGTATTGACCTCGACCGGAAGGCCGCATCGGCGCGCGAAGATATGGGCCGTCTCCAGGGTTCTGGGTTCAGGCGAGGGGATGATCTTGCCGACCTTCGCCATCCACGGCGCGTTGGTCACGCGGATGACGCGTGCGCGGCCCTCGTCCGAGAGACACCAGTCGGAAACGGGTGTCGTCGGGTCGACGCGAATCTGCGTGTGGGTGAAATAATAAGCGGTTGCCATCGGCTCTCAGGTATCGGCGGGTCGCCACGGGAATACAACCCGCCGTGTCGCCAAGTCGAAGGCGAAAACATTCCCGCCCGGCGTCGGCTCGAAGCAATCGCGGGAAATCTCGCGGCCCGCGAGGTGGCACAGCAGCAGCGCGCCGGCCGCGCCACTGCCGACGATCAACAGGTCACCCGGGGCGGCATGCGAAGAAATGACATTGTCAAAACCAGCGGCGATGCGCTGCTGGGCGTTGCGCGCCGTTTCCCAACCCGGTCGCGCCGGATTGTCCGGTCGGGCGAAGATGAAGTCGACGGTCGCATCGAGTTCCACGACCGACAGGAAATCCTCCGCGGGGCGATCGAGATCGCGCAGGGCGACGTTGATTTCGACCGGGATGCAGCGGCGGCGGGCAATAATCTCGGCCGCCTCGATCGTGCGCTGCTCGCCACCGGAGACGATGCGCTTTACCTTCCCCAGCCAGGGCACGCCGGCCATGCGGATGACGCGCGCACGCCCCTCGTCCGACAAGCGCCACGCGACGGGCGATATCTCGGGCTGCACGCGTATCTGCGTGTAGGTCAGGTAATAGGCTGTGGCCATTCCCCCCTCAGCGATCGGCCGGTAGCCAACGCGAACATACCCGTCGGGTGGCGATGTCGAAAGCGAACAGATTGCCGGCGCCGCTGGTCGGGTTCCCGCGTTATCCGAGTTCCGACAGGCCCCATTGCGGGACCGGAACAGCGGGATCGACCGCCACGATCAGGCGCTGCGGTAGAGCCAGACTCGCGCCGGCGGGATGTTGGCAAGCACCAGCGCCGTGCGTTCGACGGTGAAGTCCCCCGGCGCCGCCGGCACCGGCGGACCGAAGCCGTAGGAAAACTGGATCAGCCCGCACCCGGGCAACACGCGGGCGAGGGCCTGGTCGATCAGCGCCCGGCGGTCTTCGGCCGGGCGGTTCAGCAGCGGCAGGCTGGAGATGACGGCGGCATAGGGTCCGGCAAGACCGGGCGGCAGGCTCGTGGCGAGGTCGTAGGCGTCGCCCTCGACCACGTTGAGACCGCGAAAGCGCTGCACCAGCAGCGCGCAGAACTCGGGATTGAACTCCACCGCCACGATGCGCTCGGGCGCGACGCCATGCTCGATCAGCGCAGCCGTCACCGGACCGGTGCCCGGCCCCAGTTCCAGCACTGGCCAGCGGCTGTCGGCATCGACGAGGCGGGCCATGGCGCGCGCCAGCGCCTTGCCGGACGGACTGACCGCACCGGTGAGCATCGGCTTCTGCAGCCACGTGCGGAAGAAACGGAGTCCGTCGATCACTCTGCGCCGCCTTGCGCCGACAAAGCGCAGGCTGCGCTCACCCGCCGAGTCCTTCGAGGAAATCGCGGACCCGCGCGAAGAAGCCGGTCGAACTCGGGATTGTTGTCGGCGGAGGAGACCTGCTCGAACTCCTGCAACAGTTCGCGCTGGCGGCGGGTCAGGTTCTGCGGCGTCTCCACCGCGACCTGGATGTACATGTCGCCGATCTTGGTCGAGCGCAGCACCGGCATGCCCTTGCCCTTGAGGCGGAACTGCTTTCCGGTCTGCGTGCCTTCCGGCACCTTCACCCGGGTCTTGCCGCCGTCGATGGTCGGCACCTGGAACTCGCCGCCGAGCGCGGCCGTCGTCACCGACACCGGCACCCGGCAGAAGATGTCGGCGCCGTCGCGCTGGAAGAACTCGTGCGGGCGGATGGACAGGAAGATGTAGAGGTCGCCCGAGGCGCCGCCGCGCAGGCCGGCTTCACCCTCTCCGGCGAGCCGGATGCGCGTGCCGTCCTCGATGCCGGACGGAATGTTGACCGACAGCTTGCGCTGCTCGGTCACGCGGCCGGCGCCCTGGCACTCCAGGCAGGGATCGGCGATCACCGAGCCGCGGCCCTGGCAGGTCGGGCAGGTTCGCTCGATCGAGAAGAAGCCCTGGGCCGAGCGCACACGGCCGTGGCCTTCGCAACTCGGGCACGTCTTGGGCTGCGAACCCGGCTTCGAGCCGCTGCCCGAGCAGGTCTTGCAGACGATCTTGGTGGGCACCTCGATCGCCGCCACCTTGCCGGAGAAGGCCTCCTCGAGGCTGATCTCCATGTTGTAGCGAAGGTCCGCACCGGCCTCGCGTCCGCCCCGGCTGGGGCCGCGCCGTGCGCCGCCCATCATGTCGCCGAAGATGTTGTCGAAGATGTCCGACATCGACGCGCCGAAATCGGGATTGAATCCGCCGGGCCCGCCGCCGCCGTTCTCGAACGCGGCATGGCCGAAGCGGTCGTAGGCCGCGCGCTTCTGCGGGTCCTTGAGGCACTCGTAGGCGGCGCTGACTTCCTTGAACTTGACCTCGGCCGTCTGGTCGCCCGGATTGCGGTCCGGGTGATACTGCATGGCGAGCTTGCGGAAGGCGGACTTGAGGATCTTGTCGTCCGCCGCGCGGGTGACGCCGAGGACTTCGTAGAAATCGGCCTTGACGTTCATTGGCCCGCTCCGGCGGCGCCGGGCACGCCGCGGACACCATCACGCGCGCTGATGGACGCCGACCGCATCACCGATGAATCGCCCCGCAAAAGTGCATCGAACATTTACTACCCTCGACGTCATTCCGGCGAAAGCCGAAATCCACTCGCCCACCTGCGTGGGCTTCCAGGACCCCGGCAGCAATCCGGGGCGACGGACGCTACAAACCAGATCGGGACCGGCTTTGAAACCGGTCCCGATCAGGCAATTTGCGCTTACGCGGACTTTTTCTTGTCGTCGTCGACTTCCTCGAAGTCGGCGTCGACCACATCCTCGTCCTTGGCCTCGCCCTCGCCGCCGGGGGCAGCGCCGTCGCCACCCTCGCCGTCACCCTGGCTGGACTGGTACATCGCCTCGCCGAGCTTCATCGAAGCCTGGGCCAGCGCCTGTGTCTTGGCCTGGATTGCCTCGGCGTCGGTGCCTTCCATGGCGGTCTTCAGCTCGGCCACTGCCGCCTCGATGGCGGACTTGTCGGCGGCCGAGACCTTGTCGCCATAGTCGGTGAGCGACTTCTCGGTCGAGTGGATCAGCGCTTCGCCGTGGTTCTTGGCCTCGACGACGGCGCGCTTCTCCTTGTCCTCGGCGGCATGCGCCTCGGCGTCCTTGACCATCTTGTCGATGTCGGCGTCCGACAGGCCACCGGAGGCCTGGATGCGGATCTGCTGCTCCTTGCCGGTGCCCTTGTCCTTGGCCGAGACGTTGACGATGCCGTTGGCGTCGATGTCGAAGGTGACCTCGATCTGGGGCACGCCACGCGGCGCCGGCGGAATGCCGACCAGGTCGAACTGGCCGAGCATCTTGTTGTCGGCCGCCATCTCGCGCTCGCCCTGGAAGACGCGGATGGTCACCGCGTTCTGACTGTCCTCGGCGGTCGAGAAGACCTGGCTCTTCTTGGTCGGGATCGTGGTGTTGCGGTCGATGAGTCGCGTGAACACGCCGCCCAGCGTCTCGATGCCGAGCGACAGCGGGGTCACGTCGAGCAGCAGCACGTCCTTGACGTCGCCCTGCAGCACGCCGGCCTGGATGGCGGCGCCGATGGCGACGACCTCGTCCGGGTTGACGCCCTTGTGCGGCTCCTTGCCGAAGAAGCTCTTCACCACTTCCTGGACCTTGGGCATGCGGGTCATGCCGCCGACCAGAACCACTTCCTGGATTTCGCCCGCGGTGAGGCCGGCGTCCTTGAGCGCCGCCTTGCACGGGCCCATCGTCTTCTGGATGAGGTCGTCGACCAGCGCTTCGAACTTGGCGCGGGTCAGCTTCATGGTCAGATGCTTCGGCCCGGAGGCGTCGGCGGTGATGAAGGGCAGGTTGATCTCGGTCTGCGTCGCGCTCGACAGCTCGATCTTGGCCTTCTCGGCGGCTTCCTTCAGCCGCTGGAGTGCCAGCTTGTCGCCGCGAAGGTCGATGCCCTGATCCTTCTTGAACTCGTCGGCCAGGTAATTGACCAGCCGCATGTCGAAGTCTTCGCCGCCGAGGAAGGTGTCGCCATTGGTCGACTTCACCTCGAACACGCCGTCGCCGATCTCGAGGACCGAGATGTCGAAGGTGCCGCCGCCGAGGTCATAGACCGCGATCGTCTTGCCTTCCTTCTTGTCGAGGCCGTAGGCGAGCGCCGCGGCCGTCGGCTCGTTGATGATGCGCAGAACCTCAAGGCCCGCGATCTTGCCGGCGTCCTTGGTCGCCTGGCGCTGGGCGTCGTTGAAGTAGGCCGGAACGGTGATGACCGCCTGATCGACGGTGCTGCCGAGATAGGCCTCGGCCGTCTCCTTCATCTTCTGGAGGATGAAGGCCGAAATCTGCGAGGGAGAATATTTCTTGTCGTCCGCCTCAAGCCATGCGTCGCCGTTCGGCGCCTTCACGATCTTGTAGGGGACGAGTTCCTTGTCCTTGCCGACCATCGGGTCGTCGTAGCGGCGGCCGATGAGGCGCTTCACCGCGAAGAAGGTGTGCTCGGGGTTGGTGACCGCCTGACGCTTGGCGGGCTGGCCGACCAGCCGCTCTCCGTCGTCGGTAAAGGCCACGATCGAGGGCGTGGTGCGCTGCCCCTCGGCGTTTTCGATGACCTTCGCGCTCTTGCCTTCCATGACCGCGACGCACGAATTGGTCGTGCCGAGGTCGATACCGATGACTTTACCCATTCTCTTGCTCCTTGAGGCGGATCGGGCAGGTCCTATCAGGCCCCCGGCCGACCCCCATCTGTAAAATTTGTTTCACCTGACGTGATTCGCCGCCCCTGTCGAGAAACCGGAGGGGAGCGAGGGTTCTGGCCGTATATAAGAAGGCTCCAAATGGGCCGCAAGCCTCGAAAACCCGCGCCCGGCCGGCTTATCCGTCAAACCACCCGCTTTCTGATAGACTCCCGGTTCCTGCTTGCGTAGCGCGTCGGCGGCGACCCGGGTGCCCGGGCGGCACCGCCAGACTGAAAACCGGGCGCTTGGAGGAAATCAATGTCGGCGACAATCATCAATCTGATCATCCAGTTAATCGCGGGTGCGGCCGGCGGCAACGCCATCGGCAATGCGATGAAGAACATGAGCCTGGGTACGACCGGCAACACGGTGGCCGGCGCCATCGGAGGTGTCGGTGGCGGCTGGATCCTCCAGATGCTGATTCCGATGCTTCAGGGGAGTGGCGGGGTCGATGTCGGCTCCATCATCGGCCAACTCGTCGGGGGCGGGGTCGGCGGCGCCATCCTCACGGCCGTTGTCGGCGCCATCAAGAACAGCATGGCGGCCAAGGCCTGAGCCAGTCTCTCTGCCAGCGGCGCGGCGGAGTCCGCGCCGTCTGGCGGCCAATTCCATCACGCGTGCTGATGATGAGTCCCGGCCCCATGCGCATGGTCGTGGCCGTGCGCCGCGTCGCCGCTGGCCAGCGCCGCCTCGATCGCGGCGATCAGCGCGCGGGCTGACTCGGCGCTGAGCTCCAGCGCCACGCGCTCGCGGGCGCCGTCGGCCTCGCAGGTGAGGTCGATGCCCAGCGCATGGTCCAGCGGCGCATGGAACGGATGGTCGTAATAGACGTGGGCGGTATCGACGCGCATCCAGCCCGCGGCGCCCTTGGCGCTGCCGGTCACCTTCGCGGTTTCGACGATATAGGAGCACATGGCTTCGGTCCTTCGTTTGGATGGGTTCAGGCGAGCGTGCGGCCGAGGAAGGCGAAGATCTTTTCCCAGCCGTCATTCGCCTGCTCGACGCGGTAGTTCGGCCGGGTGACGGCGAAGAAGCCGTGGCCGGCGTTGTCGTAGCGATGGAATTCGTAGGATTTGCCGAGTTTCTTCAACACCGCCTCGGTGCGGTCCACCTGATCGGGCGAGGGGTTCTTGTCCTCGTTGCCGAAGATGCCGATGAGCGGCGCGCGCAACGCCTCTGTGATGTCAATCGGCGCGACCGGGCGCTTGGCGCTGAGCTGCGCCGGGTCGTCGACGATCACGTTGCCACCCCAGCAATCGACCACGGCGTCGAAATCGTCCGGCCGGCGGCAGCCCACGAGATAGGCGTGCCGTCCGCCTGAGCAGAATCCGATGATGCCGACCTTGCCATTGGCGAGCGGATGGCTGCGCAGCCAGCCCGCCGCCGCTGCGGCATCGGCGACGACCTGGTCGTCGGGCACCCCGCCATCGGCCCGGGCGCGCGCGGCCACGTCGTCGGGAGAGCCATCGCCGTAGCGCGAGTAGAGGTGTGGCGCGACGGCGGCGATGCCGTGGTGGGCGAACTTGCGCACCACTTCCTTGGTCCACTCGTCCCAGCCGGGCATGTGGTGGATCACCACCATGCCCGGAAACGGTCCCTCGCCGAGCGGCCGCGCCGCGTAGGCCTCGACGAGGTCGTGCTTGTCGCCGCGAAAGGCGACGGTTTCGGCTATCTGCCCTTCATATTTCATCAATCCCCCTCGATATTTGCTTCCGCTCACTTCGCAAGGTGCCACGCCAGGCGGAGATCGGGTACCTAAGGCCTTCAGCGTTCCCATCCAGATTAGGCGCGGGAATTCGCCATGACCGGCTTCATCATCCGCCCCGGATATCTCGACCGCGCCGCGCAGGAGCGCCTCGTCGCAGAATTGCGTTCTGCCGTGGCCGACGCACCGTTCTTCGCGCCAACCATGCCGAAGACCGGCAAGCCCTTCTCGGTGCGCATGACCAATCTCGGGCGGCTCGGCTGGGTCTCCGATCGCGACGGTGGCTACCGCTACCAGCCAACCCATCCGGTCACGGGCAAAGCGTGGCCGAAGATCCCGGATGACGTGCTCGCCATCTGGCGCGACCTTGGCGGCTATCCGCACGATCCCGAGGCCTGCCTCGTGAACTTCTACGAGCCGACCGCGCGCATGGGCCTGCACCAGGATCGCGACGAGCAGGATTTCGACGCGCCGGTGGTGTCGATCTCGCTCGGCGACGATTGCCGCTTCCGCATCGGCGGCACCGCGCGCGGCGGTCCTACCCGCTCGCTGAAGCTGGCTTCCGGCGACGTGGTCGTCCTCGGCGGTGGCGATCGTCTCGCCTTCCACGGCGTCGACCGCATTTATCCGGGTACCTCGACGCTGCTCGGCGACTGGTTTCCCGATGGCGGCCGCATCAACCTGACGCTGAGACGGGTGACGAAGCCGCGGCCCTAACGGCCGATATCGGCTTCTGCGAAACTCGGCCAGTAGGCGGGTGCATCGACGGTTACCTTCACATGCCCCGGCCCGCGCGCACCCGAGCGGTCGAGGCGGAACGAGCCGTCCGCCGCTGTCACCGCCGCAGGCAGGTCCACCGATCCGGGCTCCAGACCCAGCCCTTCACGTGCGACTTCCGACTTGTTCATGAAGACGACGCCCGCGAAGACTGCTTGTGTCTGACCCGCCGGGACGCTTGCGGTCACCTCATAGGTGAAGGCCACGCCGGGCGTCACCCTGAATGGCTGCGAGTCGACCAGAAGCACCTGGCCCTTCCGCGCTTTCAGCCGCAGCGTGCCGGACCCGCGATCGATCCGCGCAGACCCCGCGCCATATCCGCCCCAGCCACTCTTGCGCTTGAAATCGGGATTGGGCGCGAGATTCTTGCCGCCCTCCACATAGCTGACCGAGTCGATCCGCAGATCTACGTCGGCCCTGGTCGCGGCCCCCTCGCCATTCACGCGGAAGATCCCGACGGCGGTGCGCGCGTCGGCCGGCACCGTTCCGGTGACCCGGTCGGTTCTGGCTGCGCCGGCATCGGGCACCATCGACGCGTGGACCGGCACGCCGGCGATGGGCGCGTCCTTGTCCGTGCGCACGACGCCGGTCCCATCCCCGTTCAGCGCGATCGTGCTGTGGGGCCGGAAATACCGGTTCACAAGTCCGGTGAAACTCGTCACGTCGCTGTCCGGCAGCGTGCGGTCGGGCTGGTCGAACCATGACTGGAAGACCGCGTCGTCGGGCGGCGTCGCCGAATGGGATTCCAGAAGGAATGCACGCTGGGCGGCCGCGGCGATCCAGCCCTCCTGGTCCGCGGTTTCGCCGCCGTTATAGATGTAGCCGACACGCACGCCGCGCCCGACGAGGGCTTCCCGCACCGCGACGGCCCGATCGAGCCAGCCGGGCCAGCTCCATTCCATGTCGAGATGCAGGAAGCCCAGAGGCTCGCCGGTAGCCTCGGCATAGGCATCGACCCACGCCGTCACCTCTTCCGGCGAAGCCTGGGGCCTCGCCCACAGGGGCTCGTTGCCGCCGAAGACTGCGTCGGGAAAGACCTCGCGCGTCATCTTCACGAACTCGGCGAGGTGGCGGCCGACCTTCCGGGGGGACCATTGGCAAGCGCCCGGCGCATCGAGCAGATGGCCGAAGCCGAACGGTTCGTCGAAGACGATGACGTCGACCGAGCCGCCAAGATCGCGGATCTTGCGCATCAGGTCGATCTCGTAGATCCCGCTGAAGCCTTCGCCCTTGGCACACGCGTCAAAGTCGGGGAGAGGCCCGACCTCCATTCCGAGCGCGATGCCGCGCGCGCGAAGCCCTTCGATCACGGCGACCAGCTGGCCAAAGGTCGCGTAGTGGCGCACCCAGGTGGACGGCACGGCGAAGACGTCGATATGGCCGGCGGCCTCGTCCCATTTCGCGCCGGGTTTGAAGAGATCGTCGTAATCCGGTGCGCCGTCGCGGAACGGGAGATCGCTGCCCGGCGGCAGCGGCGGCAGCGGCGCGAAGAAGACCAGCTTGCCTTTCGTCATGTCCGGCGGCGCGGCCCATGCGGCCACGGGGGACATCGCCATTGCCAGGGCGATGGCGGCCCATCGCAGCGCGCTGGTTGTGGTCCATGCGGGCATGATGTCGATCCCATCGGTGCCCCTCAGCCATCCCAGTCTAGCGTCGGTCGCGTGCGGTGCGAAACCTGGTTGTCCCGGCGCTGGTTTGGATGCTGCGGCCGACCTAGTCTGGCGAGTGCCCTGCTTGAAGGAAGAAGCCGATGCGTCTGCCGCTCGCCGCCCTCGCCCTGCTCGCCTCCCTTGCACCGTCCCATGGTCAGGGCACGCTCGGCCAGGAGAAGCAGATCCTGCCGATGATCAATGCCAGCTGGGTCGCCTTCCGTGACTGGGACGGCAAGCAGTTGATCTATTTCACCACCGTGCTTGCCTATCACTGCGGCCTGTCGGAGGTGCGCTACTCGCTGGACTCCGATGCGCTCGACCAGCGCTTCCCGCTGCCGGCCTGCGACCGCCAGCGGCCGAACGACATTGATCCCGTCGCCAACCCACCCTACATCGCGCTGCCGCAGGGCGCGGCGAAGGAGATCGTGGTGCAGCTCGTCTATTCCGACGGCGCGGTCAGCAATGCCTATAGGTACGTGCCCTGCCAGAATGCCGGCGACAGCACGTGTTCGGTCGCAAGCCCTGTCGCCGCGCCTGCCGCAATCCCGCCCTCAAGGTCTGATTCCTTGGCGCCCGGCCAGCGGGCAGGGGATAGCAACAAATGAAAATGAAGCAGTTCATCGCGGATTGGGCGAGCACCCTTGCCGGTGCGGCGCTCCTGACATTCGTCCTCAAGACGGTCGCCTTCGCCACCTATTACATCCCGTCGGAAAGCATGGTGCCGACGCTGGAGGTCGGAGACCGGCTGATCGCCACCAAGTTCGATTACGGCTATGGCCCGTACTCGACCCCGCTGGTGTCGCTGCCGGAATTTCCCTCCGATGACGGACGCCTGTTCGGCAGCCTGCCGGCGCGGGGCGATATCGTGCTCCTCAGCCATCCTGCGAACGGCGAAACGCTGGTGAAGCGCGTCATCGGCCTGCCCGGCGACCACATCCGCGTCGATCACGGTCAGCTCGTCATCAATGGCGAAGCCGCGCCGCGCAAGTTTGTCCGGACCTATGCCTACCGGCAGTTTTCCGGCCCGCCGGTGCAGGTGACCGAATACGAGGAGACGCTGCCCGGTGGCCGCGTCCATCCTATCATCATCCAGTCCGACGACCGGCCTGCGGAGAACACCGGCGAGTATGTCGTTCCGGCGGAGCACATCTTCGTCATGGGCGACAACCGCGATAACTCGGCCGACAGCCGCTACGCCAGCCTCGGCTACATCCCCGTCGAGAACCTCATCGGCCGTTCGCGGGCGATCCTCTATTCGCTGCACGACTGCCGCGACGAGCCGGGTCTTGCCTGCGCGCCGCGCCGCTACCTGACCGGCCTCGAATAGCGGCCGGCGGTCCCGGCTCAGCCCTGCGCCATGAATTCCCGGAAGGCGGCAAGGTCGAAGACGATCTCGCTCGACCGGATCTTGCCGTCCTTCACCGTCAGGAATTCGGCGACGACACAGACGCCTTTGTGCCCCCTGGGGTGCACCAGGCCATAGCTTGCGAGCGCGCAGGCCGTGTCGCCCTCGACCACCAGCGTTTTCAGCTCGACCGATTTCGCGGTCTGCATGAAGCGTCTGGTCGCTTCGACATAGGTCGCCTTGCCCGGCGGCAGCGCCTTGCCGTTGTTGACGAAGCGCATGTCGTCGGCGAGCAGCGACTCCCAATCCCCGCGATAGAGATCGTCGAAGTAGTGCTGGACCGTGTCTCTGGTGCTCATCGCAGGAAGCCTTCGGGGCGTTACATGCCGCCCGGCGCCGGCACCATCCAGCCCTGCGCGGCGCCGCCCGGGGTCGCGATGATCGCCATGCGGCCGACGCCGGAAACGTCCCACGGCTCGCGCATGACCTTGCCGCCGGCCTCCTTCACCTTCTTCAGGCGCTTGTCGAGATCGTCGACTGCGACATAGGTGAACCAGCCTTCCGGCATCCCCTCGAACATCGGCCCTTCCATCTTGAACATGCCGCCGACCATCTGGTCGCCGACCTTTGCGATGGTGTAGGTGCCGTACATCTCGCCCATGGGCATGTCGTCGAACGTCCAGCCGAGGGTCTTCTTGTAGAAGTCCTTGGCCTTCTTGACGTCGCGGGTCATCAGCTCATTCCAGTGAAAGGCTCCGTGCGCGGTCATGGTCATTCCTCCGTTTAACCATTCGGTTAAACGACCATACCCGATCTGATAGGGCGCGCAAGTCCCCTCGCGGGGACTGCTGCCAGCCGCTGACGGAAACCGTCAGCCGCCGAGGGCGAAAGCGGCCAGAGCCGCCATGTTGACGATGTCGGAATCCTTGGCGCCGAGCGAGACGATCTGCACCGGCTTGTCGAGGCCGACGAGCAGCGGACCGATCACGGTCGAGCCGCCGAGCTCCTGCACCATGCTGGTCGAGATTGCCGCCGAATGGTAGGCGGGCATGACCAGCACGTTGGCCGGACCGGACAGGCGGCAGAACGGGTAGGACGCCATCAGCTTTGGATTGAGGGCCACGTCCGCGGCCATCTCGCCGTCGTACTCGAAGTCGACCCGGCGCGCGTCGAGGATCTCCACCGCTTCGCGGATCTTCTTCGCACGTTCGCCCTCGGGCTGGCCGAAAGTCGAGTAGGCGAGCAGCGCCACGCGCGGCGTCGTGCCCATGCGGCGGGCGACGCCGGCCGCTTCCTCGGCGATGTCGGCGAGTTCCTCCGGCGTCGGCAGGTCGTGCACGGCGGTATCGGCAACCAGCACCAGCCGGCCGCGGGCGAGCACCATGGAGATGCCGATGACGCGGTGGCCGGGCTTCGGGTCGATGACACGGCGCACGTCTTCGAGCACCGTCGAATAGTTTCGGGTCACGCCCGAGACCATCGCGTCGGCATCGCCCAGCGCCACCATGCAGGCGCCGAAGTGATTGCGGTCGGAGTTGATCAGCCGCTGCACGTCGCGGAAAAGGTAGCCCTTGCGCTGAAGTCGCGCGTAAAGGAAGTCGATGTATTCGGCGTTGCGCGTCGACAGGCGCGCATTGTTGATCTCGACGCCTTCCTTGATATCGATGCCGGCGCGCTCGGCGGCGTCGCGTACGGTCTCCTCGCGGCCGATCAGGATGGCGGTGCCGAGCTTGTGGTTCACGAAGCTCGCCGCGGCGCGGATTACCTGCTCCTCCTCGCCCTCGGCGAATACGACACGTTTGGGCGTCCGCCGCACGCGCTGGAAGATGCGCTGAAGCGTGCCCACGATCGGGTCGCGGCGCGCCGAAAGCTGCATCTTGTACTGCGCCATGTCGTCGATCGGCTGGCGCGCCACGCCCGAATCCATCGCGGCCTTGGCGACGGCGGCGGGGATTTCCGACAGCAGCCGCGAATCGAACGGCACGGGAATGATGTATTGCGGGCCGAATTTGGGCCGCACGCCCTGATATGCGGCGGCCACTTCGTCCGGGACGTCCTCGCGCGCCAGCGCCGCCAGCGCATGGGCCGCCGCCGCCTTCATCTCCTCGTTGATGGTGGTCGCCCGCACGTCGAGCGCGCCACGGAAGATGTAAGGGAAGCCAAGAACGTTGTTGACCTGGTTGGGATAGTCCGAGCGTCCGGTCGCCACGATCGCATCCTCGCGGATCGACGCCACTTCCTCCGGCGTGATCTCCGGATCGGGATTGGCCATGGCGAAGATGATCGGCTGGTCCGCCATCGAGCGGATCATGTCGTCGCTGAAGGCGCCCTTGGCGGAGAGGCCGAAGACGACGTCGGCGCCCTTCATCGCGTCAGCGAGGCTGCGCGCGTCGGTCTTCACCGCATGCGCCGCCTTCCACTGGTTCATGCCCTCCGTGCGGCCCTGGTAGATCACACCCTTGGTGTCGCAGAGGATGATGTTCTCGGCCCTCATGCCGAGCGTTTTGACCAGTTCGATGCAGGCGATGCCGGCCGCGCCGGCGCCGTTGCAGACGAGCCTGGTCTTCGTGATGTCGCGGTCGGTCAGGTAGAGCGCGTTGATCAGGCCGGCGGCGGCGATGATCGCCGTACCGTGCTGGTCGTCGTGGAAGACCGGGATGTCCATCAGTTCGCGCAGGCGCGATTCGATGATGAAGCAGTCCGGCGCCTTGATGTCCTCCAGGTTGATGCCGCCGAAGGACGGTCCCAGGAAGCGCACGCGAATTGATGAATTCCTCCACGTCCTCGGTGTCGACCTCGAGGTCGATCGAGTCGACGTCGGCGAAGCGCTTGAACAGCACCGCCTTGCCTTCCATCACCGGCTTGGCGGCCAGCGCACCGAGATTGCCGAGCCCGAGGATCGCGGTGCCGTTGGTGATCACCGCCACCATGTTGCCGCGGGTGGTGTAGTCGAAAGCGGTGTGCGGGTTCTCCGCGATCGCCTTCACCGGCACGGCGACGCCGGGCGAATAGGCGAGCGACAGGTCGCGCTGCGTCGCCATCGGCTTCGTCGGCGTGATCTCCAGCTTTCCCGGCCGGCCGTCGGAATGGAATTTCAGCGCTTCCTGGTCGGTGACGGAGGGCCCGGCCTTCGTCGGCTTGCCGTTGGCGGCCATGGATGATGTTCCCCGGGGACGAGCGCCTGGGCGGCGCTTTTTGGTGATTTGGGTGGCGACCATAGTCACCGGATCGGGCGAAAACAATCAATCTGCCCGAAAACCGCCTTGGTCATGCGATTGGCTTTACCCGCCAAAAGTGGAGGGTATAGTCGGGGCAGCGGCGTGCGAAGGTTTTGCACCTTCCGCGAGGACAGGCGCTCCACGGCTCATGCGACGTTGGTTTCTCAGCTACAATTCCATTGATCTTCCGGTAGTCGAACGGCTCGAAGGCATCCTCCGCCTCCAGGTCGCCGAAACGGAAATCTTCTTTGCACCCAAGGCGTTACGCGCCGGCGGCTACTGGCTGCCGAAGCTCGCGGAGGCCATCGCCGAGGCCAACGCCTTCGTCCTCTACGTCGGCGAGAACGGTCTCGGTCCGTGGCAGGTGATCGAGTACTACGAGGCGCTCGACAAGCGGGTGAAGCAGCCCGATTTCCCGATCGTCCTCGTCCTGCTCGACGGGCGCCCGGCGCCCGGCCTGCCCTTCCTGCGTCAGCTCCACTGGATCGTCACGCCCGATCCGGCGTCCTCGGACACCATCGGCCGCCTGACCGAAGCCGCCGCCGGCGGCGGCGCCCGGCCGGGCGAACTGTGGCGCTTCACCGCGCCGTATCGCGGCCTCGCGGCGATGACCGAGGCGGACAGCGACTTCTTTTTCGGTCGCGAGACCGAAACCGTCGATGTGCTTGCCGCCGTCGGCACGGCGCATGACCGCCTCGCCGTGCTCATCGGCAATTCCGGTGTCGGCAAGTCATCGCTCGCCCAGGCCGGCGTCCTCGGCGCCCTCAAGCGGCAGGCTTGGCCCGAGGGCGTCGATCGGAATTTGGCGTGGCCGCATCTCTTCGAAGGCAGCCGGCGCTGGTGCTACCTCAAGATGGCCCCCGGCACCGAGCCGGTGCGGGCGCTGGTCGAGCCGTTCCTGAAGACGTGGCAGTTCGATCCCACCGATCCGAAGTGGGAGGAGCGCCGCACCGACTGGATTACCGCGCTGACCAACGGCCGGGCGACGCTGTCCGGCCTCCTCGACGCCACCGAGCGCCGCTACGAGGAGCTTGGCCAGCCGAAACCGCCGGCTTTCTTCCTCTACATCGACCAGGGCGAGGAACTTTACGCCCGCTCGGAGGAGACGCAGCGTCAGGCGTTCTCCAAGCTCATCTGCGAGGGCATCACCGATCCGCGGCTGTTCTGCCTGATGAGCCTGCGTTCGGATTTCTTCGGCGCGCTTCAGAACGATACGGCGCTGTTTGCGATCCACCGGCAGATCAACGTGCCGCCGCTCCGCGAGAAGGAGCTGAGCGAGATCGTCAGCAAGCCGGCCTCGCTGCTCTCGGCCCGCTTCGAAAGCAGCCAGCTCTCGACCGACCTGGCGCGCCGCGCCGCGGAGGAGTTGGCCAAGGACGCCGGCGCCCTGCCGCTGCTCTCCTACCTGCTCGACGACATGTGGACCGAGATGGTCCGCCGCGCGGATGGCGTGCTGCGCCTGCCGCCGCAGGCGATGGAGCTCGGCGGCGTGCTCGCCGAGCGCGCCGATGCATTCCTCGCCCGCAATCCGCAGGCAGAGGGTCAGCTTCGCCGCCTGCTCACGCTCAAGCTGGCGACGGTGCGCGAAGACGGCGAACCGACGCGGCGCCGCGCGCCACGTTCGGAATTTTCCGTTGAAGAATGGCGCATGGTTTCCGACCTGGCGGACCATCCGCACCGGCTGCTGATCGCGGCGACACCGGAGGAGGGCGAGACCTACGCCGAGGTCGCCCACGAAGCGATCTTCAAGCGCTGGCGCAAGCTGCGCGAATGGATCGCCACCGAGCGCGATTTCCTGAGCTGGCGCAGCCGCGTCGAGGGCGACCGCCGCACCTGGCATGCCGCGCCGCCCGACGCCTGCAACGACGCGTTGCTCATGGGTCTCGCCCTGGCCGAGGCGCAGCAGTGGCTGGCGCGTCGCGCCGAGGACATTCCGGAGGTCGACCGCCACTTCATCGAGAAGAGCATCGATCGCGAGCTCCACCAGCGCGAGGAGCGCGAACGCGAACGCGAGCAGCGCGAAAAGCTGCGCCGGCGCATGCTCCAGGTCGCCGTGGTCGCTCTGATCCTGGTTACTGGTCTGGCCGGCTTCTCGGTCTTTCAGCTCTTCGAAACCAACCGCCAGCGCATCGCCGCCGTGCAGCAGCAGGAAGTCGCCGAGCAGCAGCGCATCATCGCCGAGGCGCGGCAGAAGGAGGCCGAGGAGCAGAAGCAGGCGGCGGTCGCTGCCAAGGCGGAAGCCGACGCCCAGAAGGGCCGTGCCGAGCGCAACTTCGAGGCCGCCAAGGCCGCCGTCGACAAGCTCATCTTCGATGTCGCCGGCGGTCTCAGCACCGTTGCCGGCGTGCAGGTGGAGACCATCAGCACCGTGCTCGACACCGTGCGCTCGACCATCGACCAGCTCGCCGAGGCGGCGCCGGACGACGTCGAGCTGCAGCGCAGCCGTTCGGCGATGTTCAACATGTTCGTCGATACCTACCTCGCCGCCGGCGACGCCAACGGCGCGCTGGCGGCCGCCCAGCAGGGCCTCGACATAGCCCGCAAGATTTTCGCCGACGACGGCGAAAGCCTGCGCGCCGAGCGCGACGTATCGGTCAGCCTCGAACGCCTCGGCGACGTCAAGATGCAGGTCGGCGATACCGACGGAGCGCTTGAAGCCTACAACGAACGTCTCGAGTTCGCGCGCACGCTGCTCGGCAAGCAGCCTGACGATCATCAGGCCAAGCGCGACCTGTCGGTCAGTCTCAACAAGGTCGGCGACGGCAAGTTTCGTCTGGGCGACAAGGAGGGCGCGCTCGCCGCCTACGACGAGGGGCTGGGCATCGCGCGCGACCTCGCCGAGGTCGACACCGAGAACGCCGAGTCAAGTCGTGACGTTACCGTCAGCCTGACCAAGGTCGGCGACGTGAAGATCTCGACCGGCGATTTCGAGGAGGCGCAGAAGGCCTATCAGGAAAGCCTCGACATCCGCCGCAACCTGTCTCTGCGCTATCCGGGCAACGCCCAGCTGATGCGCGACGTTTCGGTCAGCCTCAATCGCCTGGGCGACGTGAAACTGAAGCTGAAGGACACCGAGGGCGCGCTGTCCGATTACACCGAGAGCCTCGAACTTGCCCGGCGCCTCTTGGCGATGGACTACGGCAACGCCCAGGCGCAGCGCGACGTTTCGGTCGACCTCAACAAGGTCGGCGACATGAAGCTCGATGCCAAGGACCGCCAGGGCGCCTTCGACGCCTACAGCGAAGGCCTCACCATCGCCCGCCGCCTCGCCAAGCAGGATTCCGGCAACGCCCAGGCACAGACCGACCTTGTCGTCTCGCTGACCCGCGCTGCCGACGTCTCCGACGGCCCGAAGCCATATTACATGGAGGCTCTCGACATCCTCCGCGATCTGGATGGACAGGGTCGCCTCAGCCTCGAACAGCGTGGCTGGATCGACTGGGTCAACGAGCAGATTGCCAAGATCGAGAAGACCCCGGCGACCGAGGTCAAGGCGAAGTAGTGGCCGCGCGGGCGAGACAAAGCCCATGGTGAACTGGTTCCTCAGCTACAATTCCGCCGATCTCGCCGTCGCCGAAAAGCTCGAGGAGCAACTTCGCCAGGCGGCGCCGGACGGCAACGTCTTTCTTGCGCCGAAGAGCCTTCGCGCCGGCGGCTACTGGCTGCCCAAGCTCGCCGAGGCGATTGCCGAGGCCAACGCCTTCGTCCTCTACGTCGGCGAGAACGGCCTCGGTCCGTGGCAGGTGATCGAGTACTACGAGGCGCTCGACAAGCGGGCGAAGCAGCCCGATTTCCCGATCGTCCTGGTCCTGCTCGATGGCCGGCCCGCGCCCGGCCTGCCGTTCCTGCGCCAGTTGCACTGGATCGTCACGGCCGATCCCGTCTCGTCGGAGACGGTAGGCAAGCTGCGCAGCGCCGCTGGTGGGTCCGGCGGACGTCCGGGCGAGTTGTGGCGCTATACCGCGCCCTATCGCGGCCTCGCCGCCATGACCGAGGCCGACAGCGATTTCTTCTTCGGCCGCGAGCAGGAAACCGTCGACGTGCTTTCGGCGATGGCGGCGAAGCGCGGCACCGTCGCCCTGCTCCTCGGCAATTCCGGCGTCGGCAAGTCCTCGCTGGCCCAGGCCGGCGTGCTGGGCGCGCTCAAGCGACAGGCATGGCCGGAGCGCGCCGCGCAGTCCCAGCCATGGCCGATCGTCTTTCGGGAAAGCCGGCGCTGGTCCTTCCTCAAGATGCTCCCCGGCGTCGCGCCGGTCACGGCGCTGATCGAGCCCTTCCTGCGCACCTGGCAGATCGATCCGCTGGACCCGAGCTGGGAGACGCGCCGCAACGATTGGGTCGCTGCGCTGACCTCCGGCCGGGCCAGCCTGTCCGGTCTGCTCGACGCCACCGAGCGGCGCTACGAGGAACTGGGCCAGGCGAAGCCGGCGGCGTTCTTCCTCTATGTCGATCAGGGCGAGGAACTGTACGTTCGCGCCGAGGAATCGCAGCGCGCCAGCTTCTCCGGACTGCTCCGTGATGCCGTCGCCGATCCGCGCCTCTACTGCCTGATGAGCATGCGATCGGATTTCTTCGGCGCGCTGCAGAACGACAGCGCGCTGTTCTCGGTTCACCGACAGATCAACGTGCCGCCGCTTGGCGAGGCGGCGCTCGGCGATATCGTCAGCAAGCCGCCGGCTCTGCTTTCGGCGCGGTTCGAGCACGACCAGCTTGCCACCGATCTTGCCCGGCGCGCGGCGGAGGAATCGGCGCGTGACACCGGGGCGCTGCCGCTCCTTTCTTATCTGCTCGACGACATGTGGACCGAGATGGTCCGCCGCGGCGATGGCGTTCTGCGTCTGCCGCCGCAGGCGATGGAGCTTGGCGGCGTGCTGGCCGATCGCGCCGATGCTTTTCTCGCACGCCATCCCGATGACGAAGACCGGCTCCGCCGCCTCCTCACATTGAAGCTCGCCGCGGTGCGCGAGGATGGAGAGCCGACCCGCCGGCGCGCGCTCCGCTCGGAATTCTCGGATGAAGAGTGGCGCATGGTCACCGACCTCGCCAATCATCCCAACCGGCTCCTCGTCACCGTCGCCCCGGACGAAGGCGAGACCTTCGCCGAGGTGGCCCACGAGGCGATCTTCAAGCGCTGGGGCAAGCTGCGTGAATGGATCGCGGCCGAGCGCGGTTTCCTCTCGTGGCGCAACGGTCTGGAAGGCGCGCGGCGTTCCTGGGACGCGGCCCCGGAGGCGGATCGCAGCAACGCGCTGCTGATGGGCCTCGCGCTTGCCGAGGCTCAGCAATGGCTTGAGCGCCGCGGCGGCGATCTGACGGCTGGCGAGCGGCGCTTCATCGAGGAAAGCCGCGAGCGCGAACGCAGCGAGCATGACGCCCGTGAGCGGTTGCGCCGGCGCATACTGCAGGGGACGATCGCAGCGATGGTGCTGGTCACCGGCTTCGCTGCTTTTGCAGTCTTCGAAGTGTTCGAGGCGAACCGCCACCGGCAGGAGGCCGAGACCGCAACCGCCGAGGCCCAGTCCCAGAAGAGGCAGGCCGACCGCAACCTCGACGCTGCCAAGGCAACGGTGCGCAGTCTCGTGCAACATCTCGCAGAGGCGCGGGGCACGCGCGACGAAATGGTCCGCGAACTGCTCGACGTGCTGAGCTCTTCGCTCAAAGGGCTTGTCGCCGCGGCGCCGGGTGACGTCGAACTTCTGCGCAGCCAGAGCGAAATCTACAACCGCATGGTCGACGCCCACACAACGTCCGGCGACGTCGGCGCGGCCCTCGCCTATGAACAGCAGGGCCTCGCGATCGCGCGCAACGTATTTGCGGACCATCCCGACGACGTGGGTCTCGAGCGCGACGTTTCGATCAGCCTTGAGCGCCTCGGCGATGTGAAGATGCAGGCCGGCGACGCCAGCGGAGCTCTTGCCGCCTATCTCGAGCGTCTCGCGTTCGCGCGTACCCTGCTCGGCAAGCAGCCCGATGATCCTCACGCCAGGCGCGATCTTTCGGTCAGCCTCAACAAGGTCGGCGACGGCAAATTCAGCGCTGGTGACAAGGAAGGCGCGCTCAGCGCCTACGAGGAGAGCCTCGCCGTCGCGCGCGATCTTGCCGGCGCTGACCCCGTAAATGCCGAAGCAGGTCGGGACGTTACCGTCAGCCTGACCAAGGTCGGCGACGTAAGGATCGCAACCGGCGACTTCGAGGGAGCCCGGACTGCCTATCAGGAAAGCCTCGACATCCGCCGCGACCTGTCCCTGCGCCATCCCGGCGATGCCATGTTCGTGCGCGACGTATCGGTGAGTCTCAATCGTCTCGGCGATGCCAAACTGAAGCTGGGCGACACCGTCGGCGCACTCAACGACTACACCGAGAGCCTTGAGCTCGCGCGCCGCATTCTGTCGGTGGATTCGGGCAACGCGGAGGCCCGGCGCGATGTCTCGGTCGATCTCAACAAGATTGGCGACATGAAGCTCGACGCCGGGGATCGGCAAGGCGCGTTCGATGCCTACAACGAGAGCGGGAGTATCGCGCGCGATATTGCCGCGCGGGACCCTGCAAACGCTCAGGCACAGACGGATCTCGTCGTTTCACTCACCCGCGTCGCGGACGTGTCCGACGATCCGCGTCCGCTCTACAATCAGGCGCTCGAAATTCTGCGCGATCTCGATAGGGCCGGACGCCTGACCGCGGCGCAGAAGGGCTGGATCAGTTGGGTCAACGATCAGCTTGCCAAGCTGAACAAGGCTGGTGCTGACCCGGCCCCGACACAGACGGCCAAAGAGACCGTGCCGAACTAATCGGTGGGTGAAGCCGGTCGCCAATCGAACCGGCGGCGCGCATCTGCTAGCCTCGGCCACCATGGATGCCCGCGCCCCCGAAACGGAAACCGGCACCGGCCCGGCTGCCGAACACTCGGCTGCCACGCCGATGATGGCGCAGTATCTGGAGATAAAGGCATCCCATCCGGACAGCCTGCTTTTTTACCGGATGGGCGATTTCTACGAGATGTTCTTCGGTGACGCCGAGGTCGCGTCGCGCGCCCTCGGCATCACGCTCACCCGGCGCGGCAAGCACCAGGGCGACGACATCCCGATGTGCGGTGTGCCCATCCACGCCGCCGACCAGTACCTGCAGAAGCTGATTGCGCTCGGCCATCGCGTCGCCGTCTGCGAACAGACCGAGGATCCGGCCGAGGCAAAGAAGCGCGGCGCCAAGTCGGTCGTCCGCCGCAGTGTCATCCGCCTGGTCACGCCGGGCACGCTGACCGAGGACGCCCTGCTCGCGCCCGGCCGCAACAATTTCCTCGCCGCGGTCGCCCGCCAGCGCGGCGGCGCCGATGCCGCCGATGGGTTCGCCATCGCCTGGATCGACATTTCCACCGGCGAGTTCCGCATCGCGCCGAGCGACCGCGCCCGTCTGGCCGCCGACCTGGCCCGCATCGACCCGCGCGAGGTGCTGGTCGCAGATGCCGTATTCGCCGATGCCGACATGGCCGCCTTCTGGCGCGGCTTCACGGTCGCGGTCACGCCGCTGTCGGCCGCGTTCTTCGATGGCGCCACTGCCGGCGAGCGGCTGATGGCCTACTTCGGCGTGAAGAGCCTCGACGGTTTCGGCGCCTTCGGCCGCGTCGAACTGGCGGCTGCCGCTGCTGCCCTTGCCTATGTCGAGAAAACGCAGATCGGCGCGCGTCCGCCGTTGTCGCCGCCGGTGCGCGAGGCGACCGGCGACGCCATGCTCATCGATGCCGCCACCCGCGCCAATCTCGAATTGACCGCGACGCTTTCCGGCGAGCGCCGGGGCAGCCTGATCGCCGCCATCGACCGCACCGTCACCGGCGCGGGAGCCCGTCACCTCGCGCGCCGCCTCGCTGGTCCCTCGACCGACCCGGCCGTGATCGCCGAGCGACTCGATTCCGTTGCGTGGATGCTGGCGGATTCCAGCCGGCGATCCGCTATCCGCGAGGCACTCGCCGCTGCGCCCGATCTCTCCCGCGCCCTTTCGCGGCTGACGCTCGATCGTGGCGGGCCGCGCGATCTCGCCGGCATCCGCGATGGGCTCGGCATCGCCGCCGCGGTGGGGGAACGACTGGCGGAAGACCTGCCGGCAGAACTCGCGGCTGTCGCCGAAGCGATCGCGCAGAGCCCGCAGCACCTTGCCGACCGGCTGGAAGCGGCGCTTGCCGACGACCTGCCGCATCTGAAGCGCGACGGCGGCTTCGTCCGCCCCGGCTTTCGCGCCGAACTCGACGAGGCGCGCAATCTTCGCGACGAGAGCCGGCGCGTCATTGCCGGCCTTCAGGCGGGCTATGCCGCCGATACCGACATCCGCAACCTGCGCATCAAGCACAACAATGTGCTGGGCTATTTCATCGAGGTCGGCGTCAGGCAACGCCGAGCGCATGCTGGGCGCACCGCTCAACGCGCGCTTCATCCACCGCCAGACGCTGGCGAGCGCGGTGCGTTTCACCACCACCGAGCTTGCCGACCTTGAAGCGAAGATCGCCGGCGCGGCCGATCGCGCGCTCGCCATCGAGCTTGCCGTCTTCGACGAGCTGGTCGCCGCCGTCGTCGCCGAATCGGCGAAGCTTCAGGCGATTGCCGACGCGCTCGCCGTGCTTGATGTCTCCGCCGGCCTCGCCGAACTCGCCGGGACGGAAGACTATTGCCGCCCGACCGTCGATGGTTCGCTGGCCTTTGCCATTGCCGGCGGCCGCCATCCCGTGGTCGAGCAGGCGCTGCGCGCGGCGGGGGAGGGGCCGTTCGTGGCAAACGCGTCTGATCTTGGCGCGCGCGGCGTCGACGAGGCCGGGCGCATCTGGCTGGTCACCGGACCGAACATGGCGGGCAAGTCGACCTTCCTGCGCCAGAACGCGCTGATCGCCATTCTGGCGCAGATCGGATCCTACGTGCCGGCGCAGTCGGCCCATATCGGCGTCGTCGATCGTCTGTTCAGCCGCGTCGGCGCCGCGGACGATCTTGCGCGCGGCCGCTCCACCTTCATGGTCGAGATGATCGAGACCGCCGCCATCCTCAATCAGGCGGGACCGCACGCGCTGGTCATCCTCGACGAGATCGGCCGCGGCACCGCCACCTTCGACGGTCTCTCCATCGCCTGGGCCGCGGTCGAGCACCTGCATGAGGTCAATCGCTCGCGGGCGCTCTTCGCCACGCACTATCACGAGCTGACCGCGCTGGCGCACCGCCTGCCACGGCTGGAGAACGTCACCGTCCGCGTCAAGGAATGGAAGGGCGACGTCGTCTTTCTGCACGAGATCGCGCCGGGCTCCGCCGACCGCTCCTACGGCATCCAGGTCGCGCGCCTCGCCGGCCTGCCGCCGGCGGTTGTCGCGCGCGCGCGCGAAGTGCTGGAGCAACTCGAGGAGACTGACCGCAAGTCCCCGGCCCACGCGCTGATCGACGACCTGCCGCTGTTCTCTGCCGCGCGGCCTGCCGAGCCGAAGCAGGCCGATCCGCTGACCGAAATGCTCGATGCGATCGCGCCCGACGAACTCAGCCCGCGCGACGCGCTGGAGGCGCTCTACCGGCTGAAGGCCGCCGCGGCCAAGCGTCGCGAATAGACCGTCGATGCGAGGGTTGAAATGACCCCGATGGTCTCCACGTTCCCGGACATGTCACTCTCGATGTGGATTGCCATCGGTATTGCCTTGGGCGTCGGAATCGGCGGAGCCATGGACAATGTCGCGCTCGGTATCGGTATAGGCGTTGCTTTCGGCGCCGCGATGAGCGCGTTCGGCCGTGGTCGCGGCGGCAGCTCCTGAGCAGGTTCCGGCCGCACCGTTCCCCGTGGTATTGCGAGTTACCGTGGGGCCCGCAGATGGCCCTGACAGCGGGGAGACGTGGTCATGGCCGAGAAACCGGCGTTTCTTTGGGGCGCGGCCAGCGCCGCGTACCAGGTCGAAGGCGGCTGGGACCAGGGCGGCCGTGGCCTCTCGAAGTGGGACGTCTACACCAACGAGTGGCACATCACCCTGCCGACCACGGGCAAGGTCGAGACCGCCAACGTCTCCATCAACGCTTACGACCGCGACCAGTACCTCAAGGACATCGCGCTGATGCGCGACCTCGGGCTGAACGCCTACCGCTTCTCCACGTCATGGCCGCGCATCCTTCCCGAGGGCACCGGCAAGGTGAACAAGGTCGGCATCGACTATTACTCCCGCCTGGTCGACGATCTCCTCGCCGCCGGCATCAAGCCGCTGGTCACGCTCTACCACTGGGATTTCCCGTGGGTGCTGCAGGAGAAGGGCGGCTTCCATAATCGCGATGTGGTCGGCTGGTTCGCCGATTACGCCGCCACCGTCTTCGCCGCGCTGGGCGACCGGGTCGATACGTTCATCACCATGAACGAGCCCTTCATCGACCTCTTCCTGATGGACCTCATCGCCGAGAACGTCCGCCACCGGAAGGAGCCGGTGCGCTTCACCACCGAGCAGTTCCGCCGTCAGGTGCCGGCGCTCCACAATCTCTTCCTCGCCAGCGCCGCCGGTGTCGGCGCGTATCGGGCGAGCGGGAAGAAGGGCATGGTCGGCATCGCCGTCCCGCTGGCGCCGACGAGCCCGCTCGATCCGGACAGCAAGGCCGATATCGCCGCCGCCCGGTCCTGGGACCTGCTGTTCAACCGCTGGCCCCTCGACGCGGCGATCAAGGGCATCGTCGCCGATGACGTGATGGCCGTGCTGCACGAACTCGACCCGGCGTTCTCCGTGTCCGATGCAGATCGCAAGGCGCTCGCCGCCAACACGGTCGATTTCGTCGGCGTCAATTTCTATTCGCCCTGCTTCGTCCGCCACAACGACGCCTATCCGCTGGGCGCCGAGGCGAACATCAACACCGACGCGGTTCAGGCGTTCAACGGCCCGGTTCGCCCCGACGCGCTCCATGCGATCTCTCATGCGCCTGCACGACGAATACGGCGATCCGCCCATCTTCATCACCGAGAACGGCGCCGGCTTCGGCCCGAAGGACGAGGTGATGGCCGACGGCATGGTCAGGGATCCGCTCCGCGCCGATTACATCGCCCGCCATATCGAGGCGATGCTGCGCGCCCGCCGCGACGGCGCCGACGTGCGCGGCTACATGGAGTGGTGCCCCTTCGACAATTTCGAATGGTTCCGCGGCTACGACACGCGCTTCGGCATGGTCCACGTCGATTTCGACACCCAGAAGCGCACGCCCAAGCAGAGTTTCCACACCTACCGAGACATCATCGCGCGCAACCGGGCGGCGGGGATCTAGGCAACGCCCATGCTGGTAGGCCGGCCGTGGCGCCCGCGGCGGTTTACCGCTAGGGTCTGCGCCAACGAATCCCGTAAATTGCGAGTTCCATGAACAAAGCGCTTGCCGCCTCCAAAGCCCTTGATGGCGCGGCTCTCCGCGACGAACTGATCGCGCTTGCCGGCAAGCCGGGAGCGCTCGCCGGCAAGGCCCGGGCGGCCATCGTGGAGCGCCTCAAGGCCGTGATGGCCGAGGGCCGCGCCGACGCGGAGGCGCGGCTGAAGGCGGATGGCAAGGGCTCCGTCTGCGCCGCCCGCCTGTCCGATCTTCAGGACGCCATCATCCAGGGCATTTATGGCCTTGCCGTTGACCACGTGTACTGGACAGCGGTGCCGAGCAATGCGGAGCGCATGGCGGTGGTCGCCGTCGGCGGCTACGGCCGCGGCACGCTGGCGCCAGGGTCCGACGTCGATCTGCTCTTCCTGCTGCCCTACAAGCAGACGCCGTGGGGCGAGAGCGTCGTCGAGTTCATCCTCTACATGCTGTGGGACCTCAGCCTTACCGTCGGCCACGCCACGCGTAGCGTCGACGAATGTATCCGCCTGTCGCGCTCCGACATGACCATCCGCACCGCGGTGCTGGAGGCGCGCTTCATCTGGGGCGACCGCGAGCTTTACGAGTCGCTGGTCACCCGCTTCGACACGCAGGTGGTCAAGGGCACCGGGCCGGAGTTCATCGCCGCCAAGCTCGCCGAGCGCGACCAGCGCCACCGCCAGCAGGGCGCGACGCGCTATCTCGTCGAGCCCAACGTCAAGGAAGGCAAGGGCGGCCTCCGCGACCTGCACACGCTGTTCTGGATCGCGAAGTATTTCTATCGCGTCCGCGCCCGCGACGATCTGGTCAAGGCCGGCGTCTTCTCGCGCGCCGAGCTGCGCCTCTTCCGCAAGGCCGAGGATTTCCTCTGGGCCGTGCGCTGCCATCTGCACTTCCTCACCGGCCGCGCCGAGGAGCGCCTGTCCTTCGACGTCCAGCGCGAGATGGCCCGCCGTCTCGGCTACACCGCGCATCCGGGCCTGAAGGATGTCGAGCGTTTCATGAAGCACTACTTCCTGATCGCCAAGGATGTCGGCGATCTGACGCGCATCTTCTGCGCGGCGCTGGAGGAGCATCACGGCAAGCCGGCGCCGGTGCTCAACCGCATCTTCGGCGGGCCGGCGCGCCGCCGCCGCAAGATTCCGGGCTCGACCGATTTCATCGTCGACAACGACCGCATCAACGTCGCCGACGACACCGTGTTCGCGCGCGACCCGGTCAACCTCATCCGCCTGTTCCACCTGGCGGACCGCTACGACCTCGCCTTCCACCCGGACGCGATGCAGTTGATCGCGCGTTCGCTGAGCGTGATCGACGCCAGGCTGCGCGACGACGCGGAGGCCAACCGGCTGTTCGTCGAAGTCCTCACCTCGCGGCGCAATCCCGAAGCGGTGCTCCGCCGCATGAACGAGACCGGCGTGCTCGGCAAGTTCATTCCGGATTTCGGCAAGATCGTCGCGATGATGCAGTTCAACATGTACCACCACTACACGGTGGACGAGCATCTCATCCAGGCGATCGGCGTGATGGCCGAGATCGAGCGCGGCGATCTCGCCGATGCCCATCCGCTCGCCAACGAGATCATGGCCAACATCCAGGACCGCACGGCGCTCTACGTCGCGCTGCTGCTCCACGACATCGCCAAGGGCCGACCGGAAGATCACTCCATCGCCGGCGCGCGCGTCGCCCGGCGGCTATGTCCGCGCCTCGGCCTCGACCGGGCGCAGACCGAGACGGTCGCCTGGCTGGTCGAGCAGCACCTGACCATGAGCATCATCGCCCAGTCGCGCGATCTCAACGACCGCAAGACCATCCTTGATTTCGCCGCCATCGTGCAGTCGCTGGAGCGGCTGAAGATGCTGCTGGTGCTGACCGTCGCGGATATCAAGGCGGTCGGTCCGGGCGTCTGGAATGGCTGGAAAGGCCAGCTTTTGCGCACGCTCTACTACGAGACGGAGCCGGTGGTGACCGGCGGCCACAGTCAGGTGAGCCGCGACAAGCGCGTCTCCGCCGCCCGCGACGAGCTGGCCGAGGCGCTTGCCGAGTGGCCGGCAAAGGAGCGCGCCGCCTATCTCAAGCGCCACTATCCGGCCTACTGGCTGCGCGTCGATCTTGCCCACAAGCTCGAGCATGCGAAACTCATCCGCGATACCGACAAGGCAAACCGCACGCTCGCCACCTCGACCGCGGCGCATGCCTTCGAGGGCATCACCGAGATCACCGTCTTCGCGCCGGACCATCCGCGGCTGCTGTCGATCATCGCCGGCGCGTGCACGGGCGCCGGCGCCGATATCGTCGACGCGCAGATCTTCACCACCACCGACGGACGCGCGCTCGATTCCATTTCGATCCATCGCGAGTTCGACGACGAGGCCGACGAGTTGCGCCGCGCCCGGCGTATCGGCGATCTCATCGAGCAGGCGCTGTCCGGAACGGTGCGCATGCCCGAGATCGTCGCGCGGAAGTCCCAGCGCCGCGCGCGCATCGGCGCGTTCTCTCTGGAGACGTCGATCCTCATCGACAATTCCTGGTCGAACCAGTTCACCGTCATCGAGGCGTCGGGGCTCGATCGGCCCGGCCTGCTCTACGACCTGACGCGGGCGATCTCCGACCTCAACCTCAACATCGCCTCGGCGCATATCGGCACCTTCGGCGAGCGCGCGGTGGACGTGTTCTATGTGACCGATCTCCTTGGCCACAAGATCGCCAATGCCAGCCGCGAGGCGGCGATCCGCCGCCGTCTCCGCGCCGCCTTTGACGGCGAGGCGGCCAAGACCGAACCGCCCCGCGCCAAGAAGCGCGAGCCGGCGTAGCTGGGGTGGCAATGCACATTTCCACACGCGCATCTCCCCCCTTGCGGGGGAGAACAGCGGAGCCCGATTTTCGCGAAGCGGAAATCGCTGGCGAAGCTAAGAGGGGGTTCGTGGCACGGTGCCCTTACCCCCCTCTGGCTTTGCTAACGTCTCGCTGCGCGAGCCGTAAGCGTCGCCATCTCCCCCGCAAGGGGGGAGAGAGGCGATCTCCCATCGCTTTTGGCGTCACCCCATGTCGCTGCTAAGGAACTTCGCCACCGTCGGCGGCGCCACCGCGTCCAGCCGCGTGCTCGGCTTCGTGCGCGACATGTTCATCGCCGCGGCGCTGGGCACCGGGCCGGTCGCCGACGCGTTCTTCGTCGCGTTCCGCTTTCCCAACCTCTTCCGTCGCCTGTTCGCCGAGGGCGCGTTCAACTCGGCCTTCGTGCCGCTGTTCGCCAAGTCGCTGGAAGGCGAGGGCGAGGCCGAGGCGAAGCGCTTCGGCGAGGAGGCGCTGAGCGCGCTGCTGACCGCGCTGCTGATCGTCACGGCGATCATCGAAATCGCCATGCCGCTGTTCATGTTCGTCCTGGCGCCGGGCTTCTCCGCCGACCCGGCGAAGTTCGACCTGACCGTCCTGCTCACGCGCATCGCCTTCCCCTATCTGACGCTGGTCTCGCTGGTGGCGCTCTACAGCGGCGTGCTCAACGCGCGCGGCAAGTTCGCCGCCGCCGCCTTCGCCCCGGCGCTGCTCAACGTCGTGCTCGTCGCGCGTGCTGATGGCGATTTTCTGGTTCGGCGATGCCGGTGCGCCGCAGGCCGGCATCTGGCTGGCCTGGGGCACGCTGATCGGCGGCATCGCCCAGCTTGCCGTCGTCGTCTGGGCGGCGGCGCGCAACGGCATGTTGCTTCGCCTCGTCCGCCCGCGGCTCAACCCACGCGTCAAGCGCCTCGCGGCGCTGGCCTTCCCCGGCGTGCTCGCCGGCGGCGTCACCCAGATCAATATCGTCGTCGGCACCATGATCGCATCGCTGGCGCCGGGCGCGGTGTCGTATCTCTACTACGCCGACCGCATCTACCAGCTGCCGCTCGGCATCGTCGGCATCGCCATCGGCATCGTGCTGTTGCCCGACCTGTCGCGCCAGCTTCGCGCCGGCCGCGAAGACCTTGTCGGCCATACCCAGAACCGTGCGCTCGAGTTCGCCATGGCGCTTACCCTGCCGGCGTCGATCGCGCTGATGGTGATGGCCGATCCGATCATCGCCTTGCTCTATCAGCGCGGCAGCTTCAACGCTGCCGCCACCGACGCGACGGCCGCGGCGCTGGCCGCCTTTTCCGCCGGCCTGCCGGCGTTCGTCCTGGTCAAGGTGTTCTCGCCGGGTTTCTTCGCCCGCGAGGATACGCGCACGCCGATGTGGTTCGCCGCCGTCGCCGTTGCGGTCAACGTCGTCGTCTCGCTGGCGCTGTTTCCATTCCTCGCCCATGTCGGCATCGCCATCGCCACCTCGTTGGCCGGCTGGGTCAATACGGCGCTGCTCGTCTGGACGCTCCATCGCCGCGGCCATTTCACGCTGGATGCGCTGCTGCTCAGGCGCGTGCCGCTGCTGGCGCTGGCCTCGCTGCTCATGGGCGGCTGCCTCTACGTCGCGCTCCGGCTGCTGGCGACCCAGCTCGCCGATCCGCTTCTTCTTGTCCGGGCCGTCACTGTGGCGGCGCTGGTCACCGGCGGCGTCATCGTTTTCGCCGCTGTTCTGCCAGCTCACCGGCGTCGTCGATTTCCGCCGGGCCATCCGCCGGCCGAGCCGCGCCTGATCCCCTTGCGCCCCTCGCCCTGCTCCGCCATAACGCGCCCCGCCGCCGCCTGAGGGAAGCCCCGCAATGACTGAGTTCACTCCCCGCGTCTTTTCGGGCGTCCAGCCGACCGGGAACCTGCATCTCGGCAACTATCTCGGCGCCATCAAGAATTTCGTCGACCTCCAGCGCAACTACGATTGCGTCTATTGCGTCGTCGACCTGCACGCGATCACGGTTCCGATGAACGTCTGGGGCGGCCCGAAGGAGCTGGCCGCCGCCACGCGCCAGGTCACCGCCGCCTTCATCGCCGCCGGCATCGATCCGAAGAAGCACATCGTCTTCAACCAGAGCCAGGTCTCGGCCCATGCCGAACTCGCCTGGATCTTCAACTGCGTCGCGCGCCTCGGCTGGCTGAACCGCATGACCCAGTTCAAGGAGAAGGCGGGCAAGGACCGCGAGAACGCCTCCATCGGCCTGTACGATTATCCCGTGCTGATGGCGGCCGACATTCTCGCCTACCGCGCCACGCACGTTCCGGTCGGCGACGACCAGAAGCAGCATCTCGAACTGGCCCGCGACATCGCCATCAAGTTCAACAACGATTTCGCCGAATCGATTGCCGAACATGGCTTTGGCGACGCGTTCTTCCCGGTCACCGAGCCGGTGATCACCGGCCCGGCGACGCGCGTCATGTCGCTCCGCGACGGCACCAAGAAGATGTCGAAGTCGGACCCGTCCGACTATTCGCGCATCAACCTCACCGACGATGCCGACGCCATCGCCCAGAAGGTGCGCAAGGCGAAGACCGACCCCGCGCCGCTGCCCTCCGAGCCGGACGGGCTGAAGGGCCGCGCCGAGGCCGACAACCTCGTCGGCATCTACGCAGCGCTTGCCGGCATCCCGCGCGAGGCGGTGCTCCGCGAATATGGCGGCGCGCAGTTCTCCGCCTTCAAGCCGGCGCTCGCCGAACTGGCCGTCGAGAAGCTGGCGCCGATCGCCGATGAGATGCGCCGGCTGCTGGCCGATCCCGGTTCGATCGACGCCATCCTCGCCGAGGGCGCCGAGCGCGCCCGCGCCATCGCCGAGCCGGTGATGAAGGGCGTCCGCGAGATCATCGGCTTTGTCGGCAAGCCGTAGCGAAGGGCCCGCGCTCATCTTGCCGCGCACCCGGCCGAATGGCAGCATGACCTCATGGCATTGACCCGAAAAAGTACCGAGGAAGGCCACCGGCGCAAGTTCCTCGTCGTCATCGACGATACGCCGGAGTGTTCGCGCGCGCTGCTCTATGCCGCGCGCCGGGCCGAGCATTCCGGCGGCGCGCTGGTGCTGCTCTACGTCATCGGCCCGGCCGACTTCCAGCATTGGCTGGGCGTCGAGAACATCATGCGGGCCGAGGCCATGGAGACCGGCCGAGACCACGCTCGGCCGCTTCGCCGACATGGCGCGCTCGTTCAGCCAGGTCGAGCCGCAGCTCGTCATCCGCGAGGGCAACCGCTCGGACGAAATCCTCGGCCTCATCGAGGCGGACGAGGACATCGCCATCCTCGTGCTCGCCGCCAGCACCGACAAGGAAGGCCCGGGTCCGCTGGTCACGGCGCTTGCCGGCAAGGCGGCCGCGACCTTCCCGATCCCGATCACCATCGTCCCCGGCCATCTCGACGACTCGGCCATCGCCGCCATCGCCTGAGCCGGTGCGGTTTTGCCGCGCCCGCTTGATGTTGGCCGGTGAGGGGCCTAAATCTCCGGCAGTTCGAGACTTTCCCGGCCACGCCCCCTTGAAAGGCGCCCGCTCATGTTCATCCAGACCGAAGCTACGCCGAATCCGGCGAGCCTGAAGTTCCTGCCCGGCCGCGAGGTCCTCGGCTCCGGCACCGCCGAATTCCGCAGCGCCGACGAGGCGATCGATTCGCCGCTGGCCGAGCGGCTGTTCGCCCTCCCCAATGTCGGCGGCGTCTTCCTCGGCGCCGATTTCATCACCGTCACCAAGACCGAAGGCGAATGGCCGCACATCAAGCCGGCGGTCCTCGGCGCCATCATGGAGCACTTCATCTCCGGCATGCCGGTGATGAACCGCGCCCAGGCGAGTGCCGCGGGCGACGACTTCGACGAGGCCGATGCCGAGACCGTCGCCACGATCAAGGAACTGATCGAGACGCGCGTCCGGCCCGCGGTCGCGCAGGATGGCGGCGACATCACCTTCCAGGGCTACCGCGACGGCGTCGTCTATCTGAACATGCGCGGCTCCTGCGCCGGCTGCCCGTCGTCGACCGCCACGCTCAAGCACGGCATCCAGAACCTGCTCCGCCACTTCGTCCCCGAAGTGCGCGAGATCGAGCAGGTCGAGGCCTGAGCCTCGGACCCCGCGTCCCTCGACTTGGCGCATGTGCCGGGCTAATCCCGCCGCATGCGCCTGCTTGCCATCGACACCGCGCTGGAAGCCTGCTCCGTCGGCATCGTCGCCGGTGACGCCGCGCTGTACCGCAGCGAGGTGCTCGGCCGCGGCCATGCCGAGCGGCTGATGGGCATGATCGAGGCGGCGATGGCGGAAGCCGGCCTCGCCTTTGCCGATCTCGACCGCATCGCCGTCACCGTCGGCCCGGGCTCGTTCACCGGCCTTCGCGTCGGCATCGCCGCCGCCCGCGGCCTGGCGCTGGTCACCGGCTGCGAAGACGTCGGCATCGGCACGCTCGCCGTCCATGCCGAGGAAGCCCGCCACGAACTGGGGCCGACGCCGATCCTCGCCGTGCTCGCCGCCGGCCGCGGCGAGATCTACGCCCAGGGCTTCGCCGAGGATGGCGCCGAAGAAGGCCCCGCCGAGATCGGCCCGCCGGAGAAATTCGCGCTGCGCCTCGGCGCCAACACCATGCTCGCCGGGTCGGGCGCCGATGCGCTCGCCGCCGTCATCGGCGACGAGGCGGTCGCCCGCACCGTGCATCGCCGCTCCGCGCCCGATATCGCCGCGCTCTGCCGGCTCGCTCTCGCCGCGCCGCGGCCGACCGAAGCGCCGCGTCCGCTTTACGTGCGCGCGCCCGACGCCAAGCCGCAGGCGGCGGCCCGGATCGCCCGCCGATGATGCGCTGGCCGTGGACGATCCGCGCCCACGTCGCCGAGATCGGCCGCGACGAGGCCGACGCGCTGGCCGAGATTCACGCCGCCGCCTTCTCGCGCACGTGGAGCGCGGAGGAGTTTGCCGCGCTGCTCGCCGATCGCGGTGTCTTCGCGCTGGGTGTGCGCCGGTCGTCCCTGATGGGCGGCAGGCGCCTTGCCGGTTTCGTGCTGGTGCGCATGGCCGCCGACGAGGCCGAGATCCTCACCATCGGCGTGCATCCGCGCGACCGGCGGCGCGGCTACGGCCGCATGCTGATGGACGAGGCGCTGCGCCGGCTCTACCGCGCCGGCATCGTCTCCTGCTTCCTCGAGGTCGACCGCGACAACGCCGCCGCCGTCTCGCTCTATCGCAAGCTGGGCTACGTGGTCGCCGGCGAGCGAAAGAACTACTATGGCTCCGGCTCGCCCGGGGCCGGCACCGCGCTTGTCATGCGGGTGCAACTTCGCTAAGCGCCAAGCATCGCCGCCGTCGGAAGCCGCCGTGACCGAAGACACCAGAAGTCTCGAGGAAATCTGCATCGCCAAGGGCCTGCGCATGACCGAGCAGCGTCGGATCATCGCCCAGGTGCTGGAGGCCGCGACCGATCATCCCGACGTCGAGGAGCTCTATCGCCGCGCTTCGGCCGTCGATCCCAAGATTTCCATCGCCACCGTCTATCGCACGGTCAAGCTGTTCGACGATGCCGGCGTCGTCACCCGCCACGATTTCGGCGCCGGCCGCGCCCGCTACGAGACCGTGTCCGAGGAGCATCACGATCACCTCATCGATCTGCGCACCGGCAAGGTGATCGAGTTCCGCGACGACGAGATCGAGAAGCTCCAGCAGGCGATTGCCGAGCGGCTCGGCTTCCGCCTCGTCGATCACCGGCTGGAACTCTACGGCGTGCCGTTCGACGACGGGAAGACCGGCAAGGGGTAGGCGACCGCGATGCGTTTCATCTGCCGTCAGTGCGGCACCGCAATACGCCGACAGCGACATCCCGCCGGAGACCTGCCCGGTCTGCGTGGACGATCGGCAATACGTCCGCTGGGACGGGCAGGACTGGCTGACCCTCGACGAGCTGCGCAAGACCCACAAGGTGCACGTCGCCGACGAGGCAGGGAACATCACCGGCTTCGGCGTGACGCCGGCCTTCGCCATCGACCAGCGCGCCATGCTGCTCCAGTCGCCGGCCGGCAACGTGCTGTGGGACTGCGTCAGCCTGATCGACGACGCGGCGATCGCCGAAGTGAAGCAGCGCGGCGGCCTTGCCGCCATCGCGATCTCGCATCCGCATTTCTATACGTCGATGGTCGAATGGAGCGACGCCTTTGGCGGCGTGCCGATCTATATCCACGAGGATGAGCGGCAGTGGGTTCAGCGTCCGTCGCCGGCGATCCGCTTCTGGTCGGGCGAGACGCAGGCCGTCAACGCCGAGATGACGCTGGTCCGCTGCGGCGGGCATTTCTCCGGCGGCCAGGTGCTCCATTGGGGCGCGGCGCTCGGCGGTCGCGGCGCGCTCTTCACCGGCGACATCGTCATGGTGGTGATGGACCGGCGCTACGTCTCGTTCATGCGCTCCTTCCCGAACATCGTCCCGCTCAATCGCGCGCGCCGTCGAGCGCATCGCCGCCGCGCTGGCCCCGCTGGAATACGACGCGATTTTCGGCGGCTGGTGGCGGCGCGTGGTCGAGACGGACGGCAAGGCGGCCGTCGCCCGCTCGGTCGAGCGCTATCTCCAGGCGATTTCCGACTGAGGACGGTCATCGTCCGGCCATCCGAAGTGCCTATTCTCAGTCCCGGCAAAACCCGCTAAGGAACGATAACGGCCGGCCCGGCGTTATCGCGCCGCCACCGGCTAACTGTCGGAATTCATGAAGAGATCGGGAACAGACCTGAAGACCGTCTACGTCAAGACCTACGGTTGCCAGATGAACGTTTACGATTCCGAAAGGATGACGGACGTTTTGGCGGCCTCGGGTTACGCCCCGGTGGATACGCCGGAAGCGGCCGACCTGATCCTCCTCAACACCTGCCACATCCGCGAGAAGGCGGCCGAGAAGGTCTATTCGGACCTCGGCCGCTTCCGCGAACTGAAGGAAGGCGCGCGCGCGCGAGGGCCGCGCGGTGATGGTCGGCGTAGCCGGCTGCGTCGCCCAGGCCGAGGGCAGCGAGATCGTCGCCCGCGCCCCGGTGGTCGATCTTGTCGTCGGTCCCCAGTCGTATCAGCGCTTGCCCGAGCTCGTCCGCGAAGTCGCCGCCGGCCGCCGTGTCGTCGAGACCGAGTTCGATGTCGCCGGCAAGTTCGCGTCGCTCGATCGGATTTCGGAAGGCGCCCGTCACCCGGCTCGGCCTTTGGCCTCGCGAAGCGTACCGGGTGAGGGGGCATTCGCGCCGGCATCGCCGCGTCAGACGTCCGCCTTCCTCACCGTGCAGGAAGGCTGCGACAAGTTCTGCACGTTCTGCGTCGTGCCCTATACGCGCGGCGCCGAGGTTTCGCGTCCGGTGGATGCCATCGTCGCGGAAGCCGCGCGGCTTGCCGGTCGCGGCGTGCGCGAACTCACGCTGCTCGGGCAGAACGTCAATGCCTGGCATGGCGCCGGGCCGGACGGGAGCGACTGGGGCCTTGGCCGGCTGCTTTTCCGTCTCGCCGAAATCCCCGGCATCGACCGGCTGCGCTACACAACGAGCCATCCGCGCGACATGGCCGACGATCTCATCGCCGCCCATCGCGACCTCGATGCGCTGATGCCCTATCTCCACCTGCCGGTGCAGTCGGGGTCGGATCGCATGCTCGCCGCGATGAACCGCCGTCACACCGCCGCCGATTACCTTCGCCTCGTCGAACGCATCCGCGCCGCGCGGCCGGATATCGCGCTCGCCAGCGACTACATCGTCGGCTTCCCGGGCGAGAGCGATGACGATTTTGCCGATACGCTGCGCATCCTCGACGACGCCGGCCACATCGCCGCCTTCTCGTTCAAGTACAGTCCGCGTCCCGGTACGCCGGCGGCCGGCGCGGAGGATCAGGTGCCTGAACCGGTGAAGGACGAACGCTTGCAGCGGCTTCAACAGCGCATCGCATCGCGCCAGAGCGAATTCCTTGTCTCCCGCGTCGGCGAAGTCGCCGAGGTTCTGTTCGAGCGACCCGGCCGTCATGTCGGCCAGATCGTCGGCCGCTCGCCGTGGCTCCAGCCGGTGCATGTCGCCGGCGGGCCGGAGCTGATCGGCACCATCGGCCGCGTGCGCCTCGAATCGACGTCGACCAACAGCCTGTTCGGCACGCTGCTCGGCGCGCAGCAGATGGAGACGGCGTCTTGACCGCGCGCCCGACGGTGCCGGCCGTCGCCGTGCCCGCCGATCACGCCCACGTGGTGGTCTCGTTCGACGACAATCGCCTGATCCCGGAGCTCTTCGGCGAGTTCGACCAGAACCTGGCGTTGATCGAGCAGCGCCTCGGCGTCAGCGCCGTGGCGCGCGGCAATCAGGTGACGTTGCGCGGCAGCACCGAGGCGCTGACCCGCGCCCGGCTCGCCCTCGACATGATGTATGGACGCCTGCAGGAAGGTCATGCGCTCAGCCAGGGCGATGTCGATGGCGCCATCCGCATGGCGACCGCTGCCGAGGCGCAGCTCAGCCTGCCGACGCTGGAGCCGAAGGGCCGGCTGACCATGGCGCAGATCGCCACGCGCCGCCGCACGGTCATGGCGCGCACGCCGGCGCAGGATGCCTACATCCGCGCGTTCGATCGCGCCGAGCTGACCTTCGGCATCGGCCCCGCCGGCACCGGCAAGACCTACCTCGCCGTCGCCTACGCCGCCGCCATGCTCGAGCGCGGCGCCGTCGATCGGCTGATCCTGTCGCGCCCGGCAGTCGAGGCCGGCGAGCGCCTCGGCTTCCTTCCCGGCGACATGCGCGAGAAGGTCGATCCGTATCTCCGCCCGCTCTACGACGCGCTCTACGACATGATGCCGTTCGACAAGGTCGAGCGTGGCTTCCAGGCCGGCACCATCGAGGTCGCGCCGCTCGCCTTCATGCGCGGCCGCACGCTCGCCAATGCCGTCGTCATCCTGGACGAGGCGCAGAACACCACTTCCATGCAGATGAAGATGTTTCTCACCCGCCTCGGCGAGAACTCGCGCATGGTGGTCACCGGCGATCCCAGCCAGATCGACCTGCCCAGGGGCCAGGTCTCCGGTCTGGTCGAAGCGGTCGAACTGCTCAAGGGCGTTGCCGGCACGGCGCAGGTGCGCTTCACCTCGGCCGATGTCGTGCGCCATCCGCTGGTCGCCCGCATCGTCGAGGCCTACGACAACGCCGAGCGCCCGCCGGCCGCGGGGATCTAGTCCTGCCGGACCCTGCCGACACTTCGCCCATCGTTGCCGATATCCTGGTCGAGGCCGGCGACTGGCCGGATGAGCCGGAACTCCACGGCCTGGTCGACCGCGCGCTGGCCGCCTGTGTCGCCGCCGGCCTGCCGGTGCTCGCCGAAGACCCGGAGGTCTCGCTGGTCTTCACCGACGACGCCCATGTCCGCGTGCTTAACAGCCAGTATCGCGGCAAGGACGCTCCGACCAACGTATTGTCATTTCCCGCAGCGCCGGTGATTCCCGGCCGATTTGGGCCTCCTTTGGGCGATATCGTGCTCGCCGCCGAGACCGTCGCGCGGGAGGCAGACGAGGGGGGCTTGACGATCGTCGACCACCTTACCCATCTGATTATTCATGGTTTTTTGCATCTTCTCGGGCATGACCACGAGAATGACGACGAGGCAATTGTGATGGAGCGGCTTGAAACCGCTATACTGGAGCGGCTTGGCATCGCCGACCCCTATGCCGGGTCGGAGGGATGAGTGCGACGGCCAGACTTCGCGATATGAACGAGACCCCGAAACAGACAGAGAGCAGTCCGCAGGACGCCGCCGGGCAGGAATCCGACCCCGGCGACAGTACGCGCTCGCATGAAAACTGGTTCGACCGGCTGCGCTCCATCGTCGGCCTGAAGGGCGCCGGCACGCTGCGACAGGATCTCGCCGCCGCGCTCGCCGCGCCCGACGATGCCGCCGGCGGTTTCACGCCGGAAGAGCGGGCGATGCTCGCCAACATCCTTCGGCTGCGCGACGTCCGCGTCGACGACGTCATGGTGCCGCGCGCCGACATCGAGGCCGTCGATATCGACGTCAGCCTCGGCGATCTTCTGGCGAGCTTCCTCAAGTCCGGCCACTCGCGCATGCCCGTTTTCCGCGAGACCCTCGACGATCCTGTCGGCCTCGTTCACATCAAGGACCTGATGACCCACGTGGTCGATATCTCGGCGCTGCCGGGGGTCAACGGCGATGGCACGGCCCACCCCGGCAACATTGATCTTGGCCGCATCGATCTGTCGAAGTCGCTGGCGAGCGCCAACCTCGTCCGCAACATCCTTTTCGTGCCGCCGTCGATGCCGATCGCCACGCTCCTCGCCAACATGCAGGCGACCCACATGCAGATGGCGCTGGTCATCGACGAGTATG
This sequence comes from uncultured Alphaproteobacteria bacterium, assembly GCA_963798195.1. GTDB lineage: Bacteria > Pseudomonadota > Alphaproteobacteria > Rhizobiales > Kaistiaceae > CAVSRC01. The sequence continues at coordinate 409,640 of CAWCSF010000006.1, forward strand.
GCGGCACCGATGGCCTCATCTCGCTCGAGGATGCGCTGGAGATGGTCGTCGGCGACATCGAGGACGAGCACGACAACGACGAAGGTCCCATGATCGTCCCCGACAAGGACGGCACCTTCCTCGCCGATGCCCGCGCCGATCTCGAAGAGGTCGCCTCGGTGATCGGGACCGATTTTGCCGCCGGCGAGCACGGCGAGGACGTCGACACGATCGGCGGGCTGGTGTTCGCGCTCGTCGGCCGCATTCCCGTGCGCGGCGAGCTTGTGCCGGTGCCCGGCGGCTACGAGTTCGAAATCCTCGATGCCGATCCGCGCCGCATCAAGCGGCTGCGCATCACGCCGCGTCCGGTCGCCGGGCAGCGCAACGAGCGCCGCCGCCAGCGTCCGCCGCCGGAAGCCGGCGCCGCCTGACAGCCATTCTGCCGCGCCCGCCGGAACGCCTTGACCGCGACCGGCTGCGCCCCGACCCTCGTCGCCTGATTCGGGCGGCGTCGTGCGGAGCGTGAACGGGTGCGATCCTTCGCCAACGCGATCATCGTTCTGTGGGGCTGGCGCCGCTTTGTCGTCGCGGTCGTCGCCGGCGCCGTTTCCGCGCTCGCCTTCGCGCCGTTCTACGCCTTCCCGGTTCTCTGGCTGACCGTTCCGGTCTTCGTCTGGCTGATCGACGGCGCAATCGCTCGCGAGGGCGCCGGCTGGCTGCGCCGCCTGGTGCCGGCCGCGATCGTCGGTTGGGCCTTCGGCTTCGGCTTCTTCCTCGCCGGCCTGTGGTGGATCGGCGCGGCGTTCCTGGTCGACGCCGAAGAGTTCGGCTGGCTGTTGCCCTTCGCGGTGCTGATCCTGCCTGCCGGCCTGGCACTCTTCTGGGCCTTCGGCGCGGCGCTCGCCCGCGCCTTCTGGTCGGAGGGCTGGCCGCGCATCCTGATCTTCGCCGTCGCCATGTCGATCGCCGAGTGGCTGCGCGGTCACCTCTTCACCGGCTTCCCATGGAACGCCGTCGGCTACGCGCTGACGCCGACGCCGGTGATGATGCAGTCGGCCGCGCTCGTCGGGATCTGGGGGCTGACGCTGGCCGCCTTCTTCATCTTCGCCGCGCCGGTCTTGCTCGTGGCAGATGGTCGCAACGCACGCAGCGTGAACCGGCGCGTGATCGCCACAGCGCTGGTCCTGCTCGGTGCTCACCTGCTGTTCGGCGTCGTACGGCTCGCGTCCGGGCCCGATCCCATGGTGCCCGGGGTGCAGTTCCGCGTCGTGCAGCCGGCGATTCCCCAGGACGAACGGTGGGCGACCGGCGCCGCTGCCGAGACCATGGGCCGCTATCTCGACCTCTCCGGCAAAGGCAAGGGCTCGGCCGGCCTCGCCGGCATAACCCATCTGGTCTGGCCGGAATCGGCCTTTCCGTTCCTGCTCACCGAGCGCCCGGAAGCCTTGACGGCCATCGCCGAACTGATCCCGCCCGGCACCACGCTGATGACCGGGGCCGCCCGCGCCGACCGGCTGACGGGCCAGGAAATTCCACCGATCTATAACAGCGTCTATGTCATTGATGACAAAGGCGAAATCGCCGGCGCCTACGACAAGGTCCACCTCGTTCCGTTCGGCGAATACATCCCTTTCAGAAACTTGCTGGGCTGGCTGGGCCTCCGCCAGCTGATCGCGCTTCCCGGCGGTTTTTCGCCGGGTTCCCGCCTGCATACGCTGGATGTGCCGGGCGCCCCGCCGACGGCGCCGCTGATCTGCTACGAGGTCATTTTCCCCGGTGCCGTGCTTGAACCGGGCCCGCGTCCGGGCTGGATGCTGAACGTGACCAACGACGCCTGGTACGGCGACACCCCCGGTCCCTATCAGCACTTTTTACAGGCCCGCGTCCGTGCTGTGGAAGAGGGTCTACCGCTCGTGCGGGCCGCGAATTCAGGGATTTCCGCCATTGTGGACGGCCACGGGCGGGTACTTGCCAGCCTGGCCCTCGGCCGCATGGGGGTGGTCGACGGCGGTCTTCCGGAGGCCTTGCCGCCGACCCCCTACGCGCGGTTTGGCGACCTGATTTTCGCTGTCCTGATTGTCATTGTCGGCGGCCTCGGGGCGTTAACCAGAGGTACCCGTTCATTTGACGGACAATTGACTTAAATCCCGATTGACGGCCAATATCGCGCCGTCGCCGGGTATTCGTGGGGGCGTGGTAGTGCGTACTGCCGCGTGGTCGTCACAGTTGGCACGTCCAATGGTTGTCCGTTCAGGGCCAGACGTGCTTCCTTCTTTCCCGGCCGTAAATAGCCGCGAAGGGCGCTAGCGGCCACGAGGTACGAAAGCCAAACATGGCCAAGCAAGAAACAGCCAAACCCGATCGACATTCACGTCGGTAGCCGGGTTCGACTTCGCCGCATGATGCTTGGAATGAGTCAGGAGAAGTTGGGCGAGCAGCTCGGCATCACCTTCCAGCAGATCCAGAAATACGAAAAGGGGACCAACCGGATCGGCGCGAGCCGGTTGCAGCACATTGCGCGCGTGCTGTCGGTGCCCATCTCGTTCTTCTTTGAGGACGCACCCGCACCACCTGCCGTCGAACACGGCGGTGGCATGGCGGAACCGAAGGCGGCGAACTACATCGTCGACTTCCTCTCCTCCTCCGAGGGCTTGCAACTCAACCGCGCTTTCGTGCGCGTCAAGGACGCCAAGCAGCGCCGCCGCATCATCGATCTCGTCCGCGCCATGGCGGGCGAGGAAGACGACGCCTAGCGCTCCCGTTCCTGGGCTTCCACGACTGATTTCGCGTCCCGCGTGGGCGCGGCGGCGGGCCGTCTTGCCTGCCGTCGCGGTGGGCTGCCCGGGGCGTTGACCCCTGCCGCGTTCGCTGCCACAACACCGCCGGACGAGCCGGCGGGACGCGCTTTCCGGCGATTTCATTGGATACAGGGGCAGCATTTCGTGCCACGCACCAATTATCTCTTCACGAGTGAATCGGTCTCCGAAGGCCATCCCGACAAGGTCTGCGACCGGATTTCCGACACCATCGTCGATGCCTATCTGACCGCCATGCCCGAGGCCCGCGTGGCCTGCGAGACCCTGGCAACGACCAATCGCGTCGTCATTGCCGGCGAGGTCCGCGGACCCGACGCGGTGCTCGACGAGGTCGAGCACCTCACGCGTTCCGCCATCCGCGACATCGGTTACCAGCAGCAGGGCTTCCATTGGGAGAACTGCAAGGTCGAGGTGCTGCTGCACGCCCAGTCCGTCGATATCGCCCAGGGCGTCGATGCCGCCGGCAACAAGGACGAAGGCGCCGGCGACCAGGGCATCATGTTCGGCTACGCCTGCCGCGAGACGCCCGAGCTGATGCCGGCGCCGATCTACTACGCGCACCGCATCCTGAAGCGCATGGCCGAGGCCCGTCATTCCGGCGAAACCCACATGCTGGGCCCGGACGCCAAGAGCCAGGTCACCGTGCGCTACGAGAATGGCCAGCCGGTCGGCGTCGCTTCGATCGTCGTGTCCACCCAGCATCTCGACGCCGACCTCACCTCCCACGACGTGCGCTCCATCGTCGAGCCCTATCGTGCGCGAGGCGCTTCCCGCCGACTGGATCAACGGCAAGACCGATTGGCACATCAATCCGACCGGCAAGTTCGTCATCGGCGGCCCGGATGGCGATGCCGGCCTGACCGGCCGCAAGATCATCGTCGATACCTATGGCGGCGCCGCGCCCCACGGTGGTGGCGCTTTCTCCGGCAAGGACCCGACCAAGGTCGATCGCTCCGCCGCCTACGCGTCGCGCTACCTCGCCAAGAACGTCGTCGCCGCAGGGTCTCGCCGATCGCTGCACGATCCAGCTTTCCTATGCCATCGGCGTGTCCAAGCCGCTGTCGATCTACGTCGATCTGCACGGCACCGGCAACGTCGACGAGGCCAAGCTCGAAACTGCGCTCGGCGAGGTCATGGACCTGAGCCCGCGTGGCATCCGGCAGCATCTGTCGCTCAACCGGCCGATCTATGCGCGCACCGCCGCCTACGGTCATTTCGGCCGTGCCCCGGAAGCCGATGGCGGCTTCTCGTGGGAGCGCACCGACCTCGGCGACGCGATCCGCGACGCGCTGAACTGAGCGGGTTACAACCGGCCGCGTGAAGCGGCGGGTCAGCAGGCCATGAACGAACGGCGCGACGGCCTCTACGGCAGGCGAAAGGGCAAGCCCCTGTCGCCGCGCCGCGCCGGCTTGATGGCGAACGACTTCCAGCGCCTTGCGATCGACGTCGATGAACCGCCTCCCGTGGACGTCGCCACTCTGTTCGCGCACCGGCCAGCGCGGGTCTGTCTCGAAATCGGCTTCGGCGGTGGCGAACATCTCGTCGCTGCCGCGACCGCCGATCCGGACGCCGGCTTCATCGGCGTCGAGCCCTATCTCAACGGCATGGCGAATGCTGTCGCCGCCATCCACGACGCCGGCCTTGGCAATGTCCGCCTGTTCGACGGAGAGGCTTCGCGGCTGCTCGACTGGCTGCCCCCCGCGTCGCTGGCATCGGTCGACCTGCTCTATCCCGATCCCTGGCCGAAGAAGCGCCACTGGAAACGCCGCTTCGTCTCGGACGAGAACCTCGACCGGCTCGCCCGTGTGGTGCAATCGGGCGGAACCTTCCGCTTCGCAAGCGATATCCCGTCCTACGTCGAATGGACGCTGGGCCACGTCCTGCGCCATCCGATTGTTTGCATGGACGGCGGAGCGCGCCGACGATTGGCGGTTGCCGTTTCCGGCCTGGCCGGGCACGCGCTACGAGGCCAAGGCGGTTGCCGCCGGCCGCAAGCCGACCTACCTCGCGTTCAGCCGGCGTTAAGCCACACCGCCCGCCACGCCTTGCGTTTTGCCGGCCGACGGATTATATCCGCGCCATCTAATCTCAAACGATCGGTTTCGTTGGAGAGTGGGCCCTGCCGGACCCGCTCTTTTTTGTTACCCGAAGCCGCTCGGTGGAGGGACGTACTTGTCGGAAGCCGACAACGAACCGCGCATCATTACCGAGACGGGTGTTGACGCCCGCATCGCGCATATCGTCGAGCCCGTGATCGAGGGCCTCGGCTATCGGCTGGTGCGCGTCCGCCTGTCGGCGATGAACGGCGCCACGCTCCAGATCATGGCCGAGCGGCCCGATGGTTCGATGACCGTCGAGGATTGCGAGACCGTGTCGCGCGACGTGTCGCCGGCGCTCGATGTCGAGGACCCGGTCGATCGCGCCTACAATCTCGAGGTCTCTTCGCCCGGCATCGATCGTCCGCTGGTCCGCCGTTCCGATTTCGAGCGCTGGGCCGGTCACGACGCCAAGATCGAACTGGCGCGCATGCTCGACGGGCGCAAGCGCTTCCGCGGCCGCCTGGCCGGCGTCGACGGCGATCATGTCGCGATCGACGTTCCGCGCGACGGCGGTGGCGAGCCGACGCGCGTCCTGCTGCCGATTGCCGATCTCGGCGAGGCGCGGCTCGTGCTCACCGACGATCTCATTCGCGAATCTCTTTCGCGCCAGAAACACGCACGGCCCTGCAAAGGCCGACGCCCCGAACACCCCGGTCCATCAAGGAGACTGAACCCATGGCCGTCAGTGCAAACCGGCTCGAACTCCTCCAGATCGCCGACGCGGTTGCCCGCGAAAAGGCGATCGACCGCATGATCGTGGTCACCGCGATGGAGGATGCCATCCAGAAGGCGGCGCGCTCGCGCTACGGCTCGGAGACCGATATCCGCGCCGAGATCAACCCGAAGACCGGCGAGATCAAGCTGCAGCGCCTGCTCAAGGTGGTCGACGCCATCGAGAACCCGGCGACCGACATCACCCTGGCCGACGCCCGCGTGCGCAACCCCGCCGCCCAGGCCGGCGACTTCATCGCCGAGCCGCTGCCGCCGATGGATTTCGGCCGCATCGCCGCCCAGTCCGCCAAGCAGGTCATCGTGCAGAAGGTGCGCGAGGCCGAGCGCGACCGCCAGTACGACGAATTCCACAACCGCATCGGCGAGATCATCTCCGGCCAGGTCAAGCGCGTCGAGTACGGCAACGTCATCGTCGATCTCGGCCGCGGCGAGGGCATCGTCCGCCGCGACGAGCTGATCCCGCGCGAGACCTTCCGCTACGGCGACCGCATCCGCGCCTATATCTACGATGTCCGCCGCGAGCAGCGCGGTCCGCAGATTTTCCTGTCGCGCACCCACCCGCAGTTCATGTCGAAGCTCTTCGCGCAGGAAGTGCCGGAAATTTATGACGGCATCATCGAGGTGCGCTCGGTCGCCCGCGATCCGGGCTCGCGCGCCAAGATCGCCGTCATCTCGCGCGACTCTTCCATCGATCCGGTCGGCGCCTGCGTCGGCATGCGCGGCAGCCGCGTCCAGGCGGTGGTCAACGAGCTTCAGGGCGAGAAGATCGACATCATTCCGTGGTCGCAGGACGCCGCGACCTTCATCGTCAACGCACTGCAGCCGGCCGAGGTCGCCAAGGTGGTGCTCGACGAGGAAGCCGAGCGCATCGAGGTGGTCGTGCCCGACGAGCAGCTGTCGCTCGCCATCGGCCGCCGCGGCCAGAACGTGCGCCTCGCCTCGCAGCTCACCGGCTGGGACATCGACATCCTCACCGAGCAGGAAGAATCGGAGCGCCGCCAGAAGGAATTCCAGGAGCGCTCGCAGCTCTTCGTCACCGCGCTCGACGTCGACGAGGTGGTCGGTCAGTTGCTCGCCTCGGAGGGTTTTGCCTCCGTCGACGAAATCGCGTTCGTCGAGGGCGATGACCTCGCCTCGATCGAGGGCTTCGACGAGGAGACCGCGACCGAGCTTCAGACGCGGGCGCGGGAATATCTGGAGAAGCTCGAGGCCGAGCAGGATGCCGAGCGCATCGCGCTGGGCGTCGAGGACGGTCTCAAGGAGATCCCGGGCATCACCACCGCCATGATGGTTGCGCTGGGCAAGGCCGACATCAAGACGGTCGAGGATTTCGCCGGCTCCGTGCCGGACGAACTGATCGGCTATGTCGAGCGCAAGGACGGCGAGGCAAAGCGCATTCCCGGCGCGCTCGATGGCTACGATCTGTCCCGCGCCGATGCCGAGGCCATGATCATGGCGGCGCGCGTCAAGGCGGGCTGGATCACGGAGGAAGACCTCCACAAGAACGATGAGCCCGAGGCCGGGGAGGCCGAGGCGGCCGAAGCCGCGCCGGCGCCCGTGGCCTGAGCATGAAGTAGCGTGATGGGGAGACCCCGGTGCCCGGCCGCAATGCGCCAACCGAACGGACATGCGTCGTCACCCGGCAGACCCTGCCGGTTGGCGAACTGATCCGTTTCGTCGTCGCGCCGGACGGGTCCGTCGTCCCCGACCTGCGCCGTCGTCTGCCCGGTCGCGGCGTCTGGGTCACCGCCGAGGCCAGGCATGTGCGTCGGGCCGAGGAGAAGGGTCTGCTCGCCCGCGCCTTCGAGGGCGGCGCCGTAGTCGCTCCGGGCCTCGCCGAGCGGGTTGACGCGCTGCTGTTCGCTGCCGCCACCGGCGCCTTGTCCCTGGCGCGCAAGGCCGGGACGGTGGTTTCCGGCTTCGGCAAGGTAGAAACGGCGGTTTCCCGCGAAACGGTGCTTGCGGTGATCCACGCTTCCGACGCCGCGCCTGATGGGGTTGGCAAGCTCGATCAGGCCGCCCGGCGCCGTTTTGGCAGTGACGGATTGCCTAGCATTCGGTGCTTCGCGTCCCAGGAATTGGATTTGGCTTTTGGCCGGCCAAATGTGATACATGCTGCGGTGCTCGCCGGGCCGGCGAGCGATAATCTGCTGGCGCGGATTCGCGATCTCGACCGTTTTCGTGGTAACGGGCCCTCGCAAGGCGCCGCCGGCCGGCCAATCGACGCCCTTGATGGAATAACGACCCTGCCTGCAGGACCATAGGAACGCATGAGCGAGACGACGGACGAAAAGACGATCAGCGTGCCCAAGCGCACGCTTGGCCTCAAGCGCGGCGTCGAGCGGGATACCGTTCGGCAGAGCTTCTCGCATGGCCGCACCAACACCGTGCAGGTCGAGCGCAAGAAGCGCCGGATCGTCATGCCGGGCGAGCAGAAGGCCGAGCCCGCGCCACGGCCGCAAGCCGAAGCGAAGCCGGCAGCTCCGGTCCAGGCCGAGCCAGTTGCGCCGCCTCCGCCTCCCGTTGCGGAAAAGCCGGCCGCGCCGGCCAAGGCGCCACCGTCGAACCGCGCCGGCCTGGTTCTGCGCCAGCTCTCGTCCGATGAGATCGACGCCCGCGCCCGCGCCCTTGCCGATGCCAAGGTGCATGAGGCCGAGGAGCGCAAGAACGCCATCGATGCCGCCGCCCGCCGGGCTGCCGAGGCCGAACGCCTCGCCAAGGAGCAGTCCGAAGCGGACCGCCGCAAGGCGGAGGAAGATGCGCGCCACAAGGCCGAGGAGCACGCCCGCACCCGCGCCGAGGAAGCCGCACGCCGCCGCTTCGGCGAAGCCGAGGCAAAGACAGCGGTTCCCGGCGAAGTCGCGCCCGCGCGTCCCGGTGCCAAGACCGTTCGCGAGACGCCGGAAGTCGAGGAGGACGATCGTCCCGGCGGCCTGCGCGGCCGCGTGAAGACGGCTGCCCGCGCGCCCGATCCCAAGCCGGTCAAGCGTGTCGACGATCGTCGCCGCGGCAAGCTCACCCTGTCCAACGCGCTCGACGATACCGAGCGGGCGCGTTCGCTCGCCTCGATCCGCCGTCGCCGCGAGCGCGAGCGCGCGCGCACCCACGAGACAGGTCCGCGCGAGAAGGTCGTCCGCGAGGTGACCGTTCCCGAGACGATCACGGTCCAGGAACTCGCCAACCGCATGGCCGAGCGCGCCGTCGACGTCGTCAAGCTGCTCATGAAGCAGGGCCAGCTCATCAAGGTGACCGACGTTCTCGACGCCGACACCGCGCAAATCATCGCCGAGGAGATGGGCCACACCGTGCGCCGCGTCGCCGAGGCCGACGTCATCGAGGGCCTGTTCGCCGCGCCGGCCGACGAAGCCGAACTCGAGCCGCGTCCGCCGGTGGTCACCATCATGGGCCACGTCGACCACGGCAAGACATCGCTGCTCGACGCCATCCGCCAGACCGACGTCGTCGCCGGCGAAGCGGGCGGCATCACGCAGCACATCGGCGCCTATCAGGTCGAGCGCGACGGTCACAAGATCACGTTCATCGACACGCCCGGCCACGCCGCATTCACCGCCATGCGCGCCCGCGGCGCCAGCGTCACCGACATCGTCATTCTGGTGGTTGCCGCCGATGACGGCGTCATGCCGCAGACCATCGAGGCGATCAATCACGCCAAGGCGGCCAAGGTTCCGATCATCGTCGCCATCAACAAGATGGACAAGTCGGACGCCGACCCGCAGCGCGTGCGCACCGAGCTGCTCCAGCACGAAGTCTTCGTCGAATCGATGGGCGGCGACGTCCTCGACGTCGAGGTCTCCGCCATCAAGGGCACCAACCTCGACAAGCTGCTCGAGACCGTCCTGCTGCAATCGGAAGTGCTCGAGCTCAAGGCGAGCCCGCACCGCGCCGCCGAAGGCGCCGTCATCGAGGCCAAGCTCGACAAGGGCCGTGGTCCGGTGGCGACTGTCCTCGTCCAGAGCGGCACGCTCAAGATCGGCGATATCGTCGTCGCCGGCGCCGCGTGGGGCAAGGTCCGCGCCCTCGTCAACGAGCGCGCACAGCAGCTGAAGGAGGCTGGCCCGTCGACTCCGGTCGAGGTGCTGGGCTTCCAGGATGCGCCCGAGGCCGGCGACCGTCTCGCGGTCGTCGATTCGGAAGCCCGCGCCCGCGAGGTCACCGACTATCGCGCCCGCCAGAAGCGCGAGAAGGCACTGGCCCGCAATACGGCGGCCCGCGGCTCGCTCGAGCAGATGATGAGCCAGCTCCAGGTGGCCGGGCAGAAGATCTTCCCGCTGGTCATCAAGGGCGACGTGCAGGGCTCGGTCGAGGCGATTTCGCAGGCGCTGGAAGCGCTCGGCACCGACGAGGTCGCCGTCCGCATCATCCATTCCGGCGTCGGCGGCATCACCGAGTCGGACGTGACGCTCGCCACCTCGTCCACCGCTGCGATCATCGGCTTCAACGTGCGCGCCAACAAGCAGGCGCGCGAGATCGCCGAGCGCGACGGCACTGAGATCCGCTACTACAACATCATCTACAACCTGGTGGATGACGTGAAGGCGGCGATGTCCGGCCTGCTCTCGCCCGAGCGGCGCGAGACCATGCTCGGCAATGCCGAGATCCTGGAGATCTTCGACATATCCAAGGTCGGCAAGATCGCCGGTTGCCGGGTCACCGACGGCACGGTCGAGCGCGGCGCCAACGTCCGCCTCATCCGCGACAACGTCGTCGTTCATGAAGGCAAGCTGTCGACCCTCAAGCGCTTCAAGGACGAGGTCCGCGAGGTGCCCGCCGGTCAGGAGTGCGGCATGGCCTTCGAGAAATACGAGGACATGCGCGTCGGCGACGTCATCGAGTGCTATCGCGTCGAGGAGATCGCGCGCTCGCTCTAGGCGTTCGCGCGACTCCGTTTGAGCTGAGGGACCGCGATGACGGGTCCGATCGACGTGCGCCGTCCGAGTGCTCGCTGACATGGCAAAATCCACCTCCTCCCGCGGCCCGTCCCAGCGCCAGTTGCGCGTCGGCGAGCTGGTGCGTCATGCGCTGGCCGAAATCTTCCAGCGCGGCGAAGTGCATGATCCCGATCTCGAAGGCATGTTGGTCACCGTGCCGGAAGTGCGCATGTCGCCGGACCTCAGGCTTGCCACCGCCTTCGTCATTCCGCTGGGCGGCAAGGGTGCCGACAAGCTCATCGCCACCCTGGACCGCAACAAGAAGTTTCTGCGTGGCGAGGTCGCCCATCGCATCGATCTGCGTTTCGCTCCCGAGTTGCGCTTCCGCCTCGACGAATCGTTTGCGGAAGGCGAGCGCATCGACAACCTGCTGCGTTCTCCCGACGTCAGGCGCGATCTCACCGATGACGAATGAGAAGGCGGCGCCGCGCCTGCGGCAGAAGGAGCACGGCGGTCTGCATGGCCAACCGTAAGAAGAAGGGCCGCGAGGTCACCGGCTGGCTGTGTCTCGACAAGGCCGTAGGGCTCACCTCGACCGGCGCGGTCGCTTCGGTGAAGCGCCTGTTCGGCGCAGCGAAGGTCGGTCATGCCGGCACGCTCGATCCGCTCGCATCCGGCGTGCTGCCGATTGCGCTTGGCGACGCCACCAAGACCGTCCCCTTCGTCCAGGATGGGCGCAAAGTCTACCGCTTCACGGTGCGCTGGGGCGCCGAGACCGATAGCGACGATTCCGACGGCACGGTCACCGAAACCAGCGACGCGCGTCCGGATGCCGATGCCATCGCCGCGGTGCTGCCGGAATTCTCCGGTGAGATCATGCAGCGTCCGCCGGTCTATTCCGCGATCAAGATCGCCGGCCAGCGCGCCTACGATCTCGCCCGTGAAGGCGAGACGGTAACGCTGGAGGAACGGCCGGTATCGATCCATCGTCTGGTCCTCGCCGAAATGCCGGACCGCGATCACGCCACCTTCGATGCCGAGTGCGGCAAGGGCACCTATGTCCGCGCGCTCGCCCGCGATATCGGCCGTCGCCTCGGCTGCCTTGGTCACGTCGTCGCGCTCCGCCGCCTGGTGGTCGGGCCGTTCGACGCAAATCATGCGGTGACGGTGGAGCAGCTGATCACGGCCCGCGAGGAAGGCGATGTCTTGTCGCTGGACCGCTTCCTGATGCCGCTTGGCGTGTCCCTCGGCGAGGTACCGGAGATCGCCGTCGGCGCCTCGGATGCCGCCCGCATCGGCCGCGGCCAGTCGGTACTGCTGCGCGGCCGCGACGCACCGGTCAGTACGGGGGTCGCCCATGCCACGTCTCAGGGCCAGACCATAGCACTCGGCGAGATAGCCGAGGGCCAGTTCCATCCGACCCGGGTATTTCACGCCGGCTAAGGCGGAAACATTAATAGAATCAACACGGTGCGGCCGCCCGCTTTTCGCTGGCAATCGCCCGTCCTTTCGGTCATATTCCGCCCGCTCGCCCTTGGCGGTTCAACCGCAAGGCGAGTGTCCCGATCCCGACCGTGCTGGACGACATCCCGGCCCTGGCCGCAGGCATCGGCGGACTCAACACAAACAAAAAGGACACCCGATGTCGATCACTGCCGAGCGCAAACAGGCGCTCATCAAGGAATACGCCAACGGCGCCACCGATACCGGCTCGCCCGAGGTTCAGGTTGCGATCCTCTCCGAGCGGATCGCCAATCTCACCGAGCACTTCAAGGGCCATAACAAGGACAATCACTCCCGTCGTGGCCTGCTGAAAATGGTGAGCACTCGTCGCAGCCTTCTCAACTACCTGCAGAAGACCGACGAGAAGCGCTACCAGACGATCATCGACCGCCTGGGCCTGAGGCGCTGACGCGAGCGGGGTTTTGCGCGCGGCCTGAGTGGTCGCGCATCCCGACGCCAGATCAGCAGACAGGCTAGCTAGCGCGACGGCATGGGGCCGTCGCGGGACCGAACCGGACAAGCAAAGAGCCATGGCAGGATCGCCAGCCGCTTTCTCCTGAGTGCAGCAACGCCAGGAAAAGTGTGAAGCACCTTTTCCGTTCGGCATTGCGCCACAAGACCAGAGAGCGTCTCGCCGTCTTGCCCATGGCTCGTCTTGCGTGTCCGATGCAAGAAAGGAACTACCATGTTCGACAAGCATCGTGTCGAGACGGAGTGGGCCGGGCGCACACTCGTTCTCGAAACCGGCAAGATTGCCCGTCAGGCTGACGGCGCCGTTCTCGCCACCTACGGGGATACGGCTGTGCTCGCCACCGTCGTTGCCGCCCGCCAGGAGAAGCCGGGAATCGATTTCTTCCCGCTCACCGTCAATTACCAGGAGAAGACCTTCGCCGCCGGCAAGATTCCGGGCGGCTTCTTCAAGCGTGAGGGCCGTCCGTCCGAGAAGGAGACGCTCACCTCGCGCCTGATCGATCGTCCGATCCGTCCGCTCTTCGCGCCGGGTTTCCGCTGTGAGACCCAGGTCGTCACCACCGTGCTGTCGCACGATCTGGAGAACGATCCCGATATCGTCGCGCTGGTCGCGGCCTCGGCCGCTCTGACGCTTTCCGGCGCGCCTTTCATGGGGCCGATCGGTGGTGCCCGCGTCGGTCTGATCAACGGCGCCTTCGTGCTCAACCCGCTGATCGACGACATGGCCGAGTCGAAGCTCGATCTCGTCGTCGCCGGTACCGGCGATGCCGTGCTCATGGTCGAGTCGGAGGCCAAGGAGCTCTCCGAGGACGACATGCTCGGCGCGGTGATGTTCGGCCACAAAGGCTTCCAGCCGGTGATCGACCTGATCATCAAGCTTGCCGAAAAGGCCGCCAAGGAGCCGCGCGCCGTCAATATTCCGGACAGGTCGGCGCTTTACGCCAAGGTCAAGGAGATCGGCGAGGCGGGCCTGCGTGATGCCTACGCGATCACCGCCAAGACCGAGCGCCACGACGCGATTTCGGCCGCGAAAGCGAAGGTTACCGAGGCGCTGGCGCCGGAAGGCGCGACCGACGCGCCGACGCCGCAGTTGCTTGGCGAGATGTTCAAGAAGCTCGAGAAGGCGATCGTCCGCAACGACATCCTCGACAAGGGCACCCGCATCGACGGCCGCGATCTCAAGACCGTTCGTCAGATCGTCGCCGAGGTCGGCATCCTGCCGCGCACCCATGGTTCGTCACTGTTCACCCGCGGCGAGACCCAGGCGCTGGCCGTTGCCACTCTCGGCACCAGCGACGACGAGCAGTTCGTCGACGCGCTGCAGGGAACGTACAAAGAGACGTTCATGCTGCACTACAATTTCCCGCCCTATTCGGTCGGCGAGACCGGCCGCATGGGTTCGCCGGGTCGGCGCGAGATCGGCCATGGCAAGCTGGCATGGCGCGCCATTCGTCCGATCCTGCCGGGGCACCACGAGTTCCCGTACACGATCCGCGTCGTCTCGGAGATCACCGAGTTCGAACGGCTCCTCGTCGATGGCCACCGTTTGCGGCACCTCGCTGGCGCTGATGGATGCCGGCGTGCCGCTCAAGCGGCCGGTGGCGGGCATCGCCATGGGCCTCATCAAGGAAGACGAGCGCTTCGCGGTTCTCTCCGACATCCTCGGCGACGAGGATCACCTCGGCGACATGGACTTCAAGGTCGCCGGCACGTCGGAAGGCGTCACCTCGCTGCAGATGGACATCAAGATCCAGGGCATCACCGAGGAGATCATGAAGGTCGCCCTCGGCCAGGCCAAGGAGGGGCGCATGCACATCCTCGGCGAGATGTCGAAGGCGCTGCCGCAAGCCCGCGAGCAGCTCGGCGAGTTCGCTCCGCGCATCGAGGTCATCCAGATCCCGACCGACAAGATCCGCGAAGTCATCGGCACGGGCGGCAAGGTCATCCGCGAGATCGTGGAAAAGACCGGCGCCAAGATCAACGTCGAGGACGACGGCACGGTCAAGGTCGCCTCGTCGGACGGCAAGGCGATCACTGCCGCGATGAACTGGATCAAGTCGATCGTGCAGGAACCCGAGGTCGGGCAGATCTACCAGGGCACCGTGGTGAAGACCGTCGATTTCGGCGCCTTCGTCAATTTCTTCGGCGCCAAGGACGGCCTCGTTCACATCTCCCAGCTCGCCCCTGGCCGCGTCAACAAGACCACCGACGTCCTCAAGGAGGGCGACAAGGTCTGGGTCAAGCTCATGGGCTTTGACGATCGCGGCAAGGTCCGCCTGTCGATGAAGGTCGTCGATCAGGAGACCGGCCAGGAGATCAAGGAAGAGGCCCCGAAGGCGGAAGCCGCCGGCTAGGCCACAAACGAATCGGATGCGAAACGGCCGGCCTTGCGCCGGCCGTTTTGCGTTGGGGCCTAGCGGAATTCCACCGGCACGCCCTTGCTGACGAGACCGGCCAGTTCCTCCGCATCCCAGTTCGTCAGCCGCACGCAGCCGTGCGAGAAGGTCTTGTCGATTCTCGACGGCTCGGGCGTGCCGTGGATGCCGTAGGTCGGCTCGCTGAGGTCGATCCAGGTGGTGCCGATCGGATTGTTCGGCCCGGGCGGGATGGTCAGCTGGTCGTGGTTGTTGCCCTGCACGAAGTTGACGTCCGGCCGGTAGTAGTAGGCGGCGTCGGTCGCGATCGCGTTGACGACGTGGGTGCCGGAGGGCGACGGCAGGTCGGCGCTGCCGATGGTCGCCGGATAGGCGACGATGATGCGGCCGGCGGCGTCCATGCCGAAGAGTTGCGCGCGTTCCTTGTCTGCGATCAGCGAAGCGACGGCCGGCTCCTTGCGCGGCTTGCCGACCGCGGCGACGGCGATCTGCGTGCCCGGCGCGCCGAAGTCGACGCCGGGGTTGAGCGCGGCCAGAAGATTCTCGTCCATGTGAAAGCGCTCGCCGAACATCTCGCGCGGTGTGTGGAAGCCCGACCGCTCCAGCTTGGCGAGCTCGGCATAGTCGCTGGGCAGGTCCGGATAGAACGGCCCGGCGACGTCCTCCGGCGTGATCGTGTAGCCGACCAGCACCGGCAGCGCCTTGCCCTCGTTCATCGACAGCGCGGTCCACAGGTCGGCGTCGAGCTGCCCGTCCGGCTTCATGCCGAGGATCAGCTCGGCCACCTGCACGGCCTTGGCGACGTTACGGCCGGCATAGCCGTCGATCACCCCGGGTGAGAACCCGGAGCGGTCGAGCAGGATTTGCAGCTTGAGCACCAGCGCGTCCGGCTGGTCGGGAGTGGCGGTGGTGCCGGGCACGAACTCGGCGGCGTTGACGGCATCCGCTGTCGGATAGACGGGTGGCGGCTTCGCCACCTCCGCCGTGTTCGGCGGCGCAACGGCGTCGGCTGGCGCGGCGGGCGCTTGCGACACCGGCGGCGTCGGCTGGGCTGGGGCAAGCGGCGCCGGCGCCATCCCCTGCGCCATCGGCGCCGATGCGCCGGGCAGGATCGGGACAGGCGCGCCCTGAGCCGCTGCCTCCTGCGCTGGCGCCGGGAGGGGCGCCAACAGGATCGCTGCGATGATGGGAAGGGAGAGTTTCAGGCGTGCGGGAACGCCGCGCGGGGTGGGTTTCATGGTGACAGCTAACGTTCGAAACGCCGAAAGGCTCCATCCGCGGCGGCGCGGCCCGGAAACTGCTCGATCTTCGGCAATGAAACGGAGCGCTGGCGAAACGCGATCGAGTTCACGCCTGCGAAGGCTCCGGGACCGCGGCTAGGTGATCGAGCCTTGATGCATGCCGCTTGGGCTGCGGACCTCTAGCGGCGCCACTCCAGAGGCGCCCCGATTTGAACTTGTCAGCCGAATCAAGGAATTATGCCCCTGCGACTTGGTTACCGTTTGTCAAACAAGGGGTTGCGTCGGGGCGCTGCGTCGCCATATCCTTTGTGCAGCGCAACAAGCCGTCGACAAACAGCCCGGTATGCGCGGGAAAGGGATTTGGGGCTTGTCCGTTTACCAGCTCTATGAACTGAACCATGCCGCCCTCGGCCCCCTGCGGGCCGCTGCCGACGCGACCCGGCTGTATTTCCAGAATCCGATGAATCCGCTGGCGCATACGCCGTTCGGGCGCAGCGTCGCTGCCAGCGCGGAACTCTTCGAACGAACGACGCGGCGTTACGGCAAGCCGGAATTCGGTATCGACCGCGTGAGCGTGCGCGGCGTGCAGGTGCCGGTCAATGAGCGCGTTGTCTGGGCGCGGCCCTTCGGCCGCTTGCTGCATTTCGAGAAGGTCCATGTGCCCGGCGGGCGCCAGCAGCCCAAGCTGCTGATCGTTGCGCCCCTGTCCGGCCACTACGCGACGCTGCTGCGCGGCACCGTCGCCACCATGCTTGCCGACCATGACGTCTACATCACGGACTGGGCCGATGCCCGCATGGTGCCACTCGCCGACGGTCATTTCGACCTCGACGACTACATCGACTACGTCATCTCGATGCTCCACCTGCTTGGGCCGGGCGCGAACGTGATGGCCGTGTGCCAGCCGTCCGTGCCGGTGCTGGCGGCCGTGGCGCTGATGGAGGCGCGCGGCGACAAGCACCTGCCGGCGACCATGACGCTGATGGGCGGGCCGATCGACACGCGCGTCAGCCCGACCGCGGTCAACACGCTCGCCAACACCCACGATCTGGAGTGGTTTCAGCAGAACGTCATCATGAAGGTGCCGTTCCCGCACCCCGGCTTTCTGCGCGATGTCTACCCCGGCTTCCTGCAGATCTCCGGCTTCCTGTCGATGAACTTCGACCGCCACGTCGACGCCCACCGCGATTTCTATCACCACCTCATCCGTGGCGACGGCGACCCGGCCGAGAAGCACCGCGAGTTCTACGACGAGTACCTGGCGGTCATGGACCTGACGGCCGAGTTCTATCTCCAGACCGTTGACACGGTCTTCCTGCGCCACGCGCTGCCCTTGGGCCAGATGACCCACCGCGGCCAGAAAGTCGACCTCGCGGCTATCGAGAATGTTGCCATGCTCACGGTGGAGGGCGAGAACGACGACATCTCCGGCGTCGGCCAGACCAGGGCGGCGCATGACCTCCTGGTCAACCTGCCGAAGGAAAAGAGCGCCCACTACCTGCAGCTTGGCGTCGGCCACTTCGGCGTGTTCAACGGCTCCCGTTTCCGCTCCGAGATCGCCCCGCGGATCGGCGATTTCATCGCCACCCATGGTCGCTCCGCCGCGCCCGTGCGTAAGACCAACGGCAACGGCCACGCCGTCACCAACGGCAACGGCGCCGCGCACCCCGCGCCAGCCCGGAAGGCCGCTGCCGCACCGGTGGCCGCCGCCAAGGCGCCGCCGCCGAAACGGCGGAAAAGCAAGGCTTCCAAGCCCGCCCATTGAGGTTTCCGCGCCGCGCGAACCAAAAATCGGACGCCCGCCGTCCGATTTTTCTTGAATCGATATCCCCCTCTTCCCACGTTGATGTCTGTTACGTAAGATAGACGTACGACTGACGTACGATATAGGGGAATGACATGGTCAATTCGAACGCCCTGCGTCCGGCTTGGACGCCCCTGACGATCCTGCTGATGGTCGTCGGCTTCTGGGTCTTCTGGCCGCTCGGTCTGGCGATGCTCGCCTACATCATCTGGGGCGAACGAATTCCAGAAGTCCGGCGGCACTTCGGAGAGATGAAGCGCGACTGGCCCGGATGCGGTCCGGCCCGCGGAACTTCGCGAAGCGGCAATGCCGCCTTCGACGATTACCGCGAGCGTGAGCTTCGCCGGCTCGATGAAGAGCGGCGCAAGCTCGACGAGGAACGCCGCGAATTCGAAGAGTTCGTCGCCAACCTCCGCCGTGCCCGCGATCACGAGGAGTTCGACCGGTTCAAGCGCGACCGTCCGCGCAAGAATGCGGAGACGATCGACCTCTGACGCGATGCCCTGCCATGTTGCGGGCAGCAGGTGACAGCGATAAAAGTGCGAACGGCGGAACCAGATCGGTTCCGCCGTTTTGCTTCGACAGGTTCAGGTGAAAGAATTGAGGATCCAGCGCATGACAGTTCGTCGTATTGGCACTGCGGCCATAGCCGCGGCCTCGCTCGCGGCTTTTCAGCTTTCCCCGATGAACATGGCAGCGGCGGCGACCGGGCCGTTCGGCGGTCTTCAGGGCTCGTGGGCCGGCGCCGGCACGATCTCGCTGACCAACGGCAGCAAGGAGCGTGTGCTCTGCAACGTCCAGTACACCGTGGCCGCGGACGGCAACAACCTTCAGCAGGCGATGCGCTGCGCAAGCGACACCTACAAGTTTCAGGTCAACGCCTTCGTCAAGTCGGACGGCGGGAATCTCTCGGGCAACTGGACTGAAACCACCCGCAACGTCACGGGCTCGATCACCGGACAGGCCGGGAGCAGCCGCATCGAGGTCAATGTCAGCGGCGGCAGCCTCTTCTCGGCGAAGATGGTGATGGCGATGACCGGCGCCAGGCAGATGGTGACCATCGCACCGACGGGCACCGACGTGTCGCTGGTCTCCGTCACCATGGCCAAGGGCCGGTAGCGCGGCGGTCCGTTTACGCGCGTCCCGGTCACGACCGCCGGCGGCGTATTAACTCCCGCAGGTATTCACGATGAGCGGCGGGGCCAAAAATGGCCGCGCCGTTTTTTCGTCTTGAAGCGCTGCTGCTTTAGTCCTTCGGCTGGCGGCTCGCCTCGAACAAGAACCAGGCGCGCCCTTCCGCCTCGTCGATCCAGCCCTCCAGCAGGCTCGCTGTACCGACGTCGTTGTGCTCGTCGCAGGTGGCGTGCACCGCGCGCATCCGCCCCGCGAGCTCCATGTTGTCGCTGCGCAGTTCGGCCAGCATGTCGCGCGGCGTCACATAGTCCGCGTCGTTGTCGGCGATGGTCTGCAGCCGGCCGATCTCGCCGATCGAGTGCAGCGTCGCGCCGCCGAGCTTGCGCGCCCGCTCTGCCGCCGCATCGGTGATCGCCAGAAGCTGCGCCGCCTGGTCGTCGAACATCAGGTGGTAGTCGCGGAAATGCGGGCCCGAGGCATGCCAGTGGAAGTTCTTCGTCTTCATGTAGAGGGCGAAGACATCCGCCAGCAGGGATGCCAGCGCCCCGGCGATGTCTTTCGTCGCGTTGGCGCCGAGTGCGTTGGGGGTGTTGAGAGGCGCCTTGCGCCGCGCCTTGGGGCTGACATTCGCCATCGGTGTGGTTCTCCTCGGGTCATGGGGCTCCGCCGCCCCTTCGGAAAGACGGCGCACTTTGCATCCGGACCCGGGGAAAATCCCGCTGAAAAACGCCGCAGCTCTGTGATTCGTGGACGACCGTCGTTCGCGAACAAAAAGTGAATCACTTGGTAACCGGTTCTGTGGCATCATTCCGCCACAGCATTGATTCGCTTGGGAAACCTTCGCTGGCCATGGCTTTCTTCGCCCGCAAAGAGCCGGAAACCGCCGACCGCTTCGAGATCGCCACCGAGAGCGGCATCGTCGCCGTCGATATCCGCCGCCATCCGCGCGCGCGGAGCTACACGCTGCGCGTCTCCGGCCCGGCCAAGCCGCCGGTTCTCACCATGCCGAAGCGCGGCACGCTGACCGAGGCGCGCCGCTTCCTCGATCGTCATTCCGGCTGGCTGAGGCGCCAGATCGATCGCCTGCCGCCGGCGATCCCGATTGCCGATGGCTGGCCGATGCCGCTGCGCGGCGTGCTCCACACCATCCATCATGCGCCCGGCATGCGCGGCACGGTCACGGTCGGCGAGGATGCCGAAGGGCCGGCGCTCTACGTCTCCGGCGACGCTGCCCATCTCCGCCGCCGCGTCATCGATTTCCTCAAGCGCGAGGCGCGCCACGATATCGATGCAGCCGTGCAGCGCTGCGCGGCACGGCTGGAGGTGACGCCGAAGGCGGTGCGCTATCGCGACCAGATCACGCGCTGGGGCTCGTGCACGGCGGAGGGACATCTGTCGTTCTCGTGGCGGCTCATCATGGCGCCGCCGCTGGTGCTGGATTATCTCGCCGCCCACGAGGTGTCGCACCTCGTCGAGATGAACCACTCGCGCCGCTTCTGGACGCTGTGCAAGTCGCTCTGTCCGGAGACCGACATCGCGCGCAACTGGCTCAACACGCAAGGACCGGCGCTCCACGCCATCGGCGCCGACGAACCCACCCGCCAGGCGGCCTAGGCTTTCTCCTCGGCATCAGTCCGGGCGGATTTGATACCGTGTCCGCACGCCGTCCCGCGCAGAGGAGAAAATCCCCGTGTACCGTATCGGCAGCGGCGCCGGATTTTCGGGCGACCGCATCGACGCACCGCAATCGGTCGTCGCCGAAATCGCCGCGGCAGGCGAGGGTGGCGCGATCATCTTCGAGACGATGGGGGAACGCACGCTGGCGCTCGGGCAGTTGGCCCGGCGCAAGGACCCCGATGCCGGCTATGAGCCGCTGCTCGAGCAATTTCTCGAACCCGTTCTCGCCGCCTGCATCGCCGCCGGCATTGTGATCGTCGGGAATTTCGGTTGTGCCAATCCGCCCGGCGCGGCTGCGGCGATCGCCGCCATGGCCGCGCGTCTCGGTCTCGGTCCGTTGCGCATCGCGATCGTCGAGGGTGACGACATCGGCGATCGGTTCGACCTCGCGAGCGCGGAGCATTGGGACGGTGACGGGCGCATGGCCGAACCTGAGGGCGACCCGCTCGCCGTCAACGTCTATCTCGGCGCGCGCGCCATTGCCGATGCCATCGCCGCGGGCGCCCAGGTGGTCGTCACCGGGCGCGTCGCCGACCCGTCGCTGGCGGTCGGGCCGCTGGTCGCGCATTTCGGCTGGGCGTGGACGGATCTCGACCGCATCGCGGCGGCGACACTCGCCGGGCACCTGCTCGAATGCGGTTCGCAGGTCAGCGGCGGTTATTTCGCCGATCCGGGTTTCAAGGATGTGCCCGATCCCGACAACATCGGCTTCCCGATCGCCGAGGTGGAGGAAGACGGTCGCTTCGTCATCACAAAGGCGCGGGGCACCGGCGGCATCATCGATCTGCGCACGGTCAAGGAACAGATCCTCTACGAGATCCACGATCCGGCCGCCTACCTGACCCCGGATGTGACGCTCGATGTCACCGGCGTCACGCTCGAACAGGTCGGGCACGATCGGGTCGCGGTGCGCGGGGCGCGGGGTACCGCCCCGCCCGCCAGGCTCAAGGCGACCGCCAGCTACACCGGCGACTGGCTGGGTGAAGCCGAAATCTCCTATGCCGGCCCGAACGCTGCCCGACGCGCCACGCTGGCCATCGAAATCATCGAGAAGCGGCTGGCGCGCCGACGCATCGCCGTTGTCTGCCGCGCCGATATCATCGGGCTGACGAGCGCCTTCGATGGCGACGATGGCGCGCTGCGCCGTGGCGAATCATACGTCGCCGCCAGCGACCTTCGCGTCCGCGCCGCATTCAGCGGCGACGACGAAGGCGAGGTCCGGAAGGCGATCGGCGAGGTGATGGCCCTGTACTGCTGTGGCCCGGCGGGTGGTGGCGGTATTCGCACCGCGCTCCGGCGTCGCGTTCACACGCGATCCTATCTGGTGCCGCGCTCGGATGTGTCCGCCGGCTTTCGCCTTCGGCAGGCGGCGTCATGACAGACGCAATGCGGACCGTGCCGCTGCATGTCCTCGCCCACGGCCGCTCGGGCGACAAGGGCAATCGACTCAACGTCAGCGTCATCGCCTACGACGCGGAGGCGTGGCCCCTGATCCTGGCGCAGGTGACCGAAGCGCGCGTCGCGGAACTCTTCCGTCACCGTCATGCCGGCCGCGTCGTGCGCTACGCGCTGCCCTACCTGCACGCCCTGAATTTCGTCATCGACGAGGTGCTGGATGGCGGCGTCAATTCCAGCCTGGGGCTCGACACCCACGGCAAGACGCTTTCCTTCCGCGTGCTCGAAATGCCGCTGGAGGTGCCGGTCGACCTGCTGGAAAGACTGGAGCGGCGCTAGCCCCTTGTCCTATCCGCCGAACAGCCGCCGCAGGAAACCGCCGCGCATCGGCCGCCGCTCTTGCCCCGGCCATGCGCCACCCCCGACGTCGCCCGGCGGCACCGGACCGGCGCCTGCCTGCGGCTGGTCGATCCACCCGCCCTGCGGCATGTCCGGCCCCGTCGCCACATGGCCCGGCGCGATCTGCATCGGCGCGCCGCCGGCATCGCCGACCATATTCGGGGGATAGACGGGCCGGCCGGCATAGGCGGCGTTCCCCGGGTTGCCATAACCGTAGTTGCCCGGCAGGTCGGCGACGGCGAGGCCTTCCAGCGCCGCGCTCATGAAGGTCTGCCAGGTCTCGGCCGGCAGGCTGCCGCCGGTCGCGTGCTTGGTCGGCTTGTTGTCGTCGTTGCCGTACCAGACGCCGGCCGTCAGCGTGCCGGTGTAGCCGATGAACCATGCGTCGCGGAAATCCTGGCTCGTGCCGGTCTTGCCCGCCGCCGGCCAGCCGGCAATCTCGGCCTTGCGCCCGGTACCGCTGTCGACCGTCGCCGCGAGCATCGAGTTCATCATGCCGACGTAAGCCGGATCGATCACCTGGCCCGGCCCCGAGCCGCTGCGCTCGTAGAGCACCGCGCCCTTGGCGGTGGTGATGCGCTTGATCGCATAGGGGATGACGCCGCGCCCGCCGTTGGAGAAAGGCACGTAGGCGCCGGTCAGTTCCAGCGGGGTCACCTCCGACGTGCCGAGCGCGATCGAGGGCGTCGCCATGAGCTGCGAGTTGATGCCGAGCCGGCGCGCAGTCGCCGCCACCGCCTGTGGACTGACCATCTGAACGAGCTGCGCCGAGATCGAATTCAGCGACAGCGACAGCGCCGTGCGCAGCGTCACCGGCCCACGATAGTCCTTGGTGTAGTTCTCCGGCTTCCAGCCCTTGATCGAGACCGGCTGGTCGATCATCACCGATTCCGGCAGCAGCCCGTTTTCGAGCGCGGTCAGATAGACGAACGGCTTGAACGCCGAGCCCGGCTGCCGGTGCGCATCCACCGCGCGGTTGAAAGGGCTGGTCGTATAGTCGCGCCCGCCGACCATCGCCTTCACCGCGCCGCCGGTGTCGATCGCCACAAGCGCGCCCTGGCCGACACCGTATTTCGCGCCGTCCTTCGCCAGCGTCTGGGAGATCGCGCTCGCTGCCGCCGCCTGCATCGGCAGGTCGATGGTGGTGTCCACGACGATGTCCTGGTCGACCGCGCCGATGTAGTTCGGCAGCGTGTCCATCACCCAGTCGGCGACGTAGCGGCCGCTGCCGCCGGCGACGTCGCGCACCGCCTTCACCTCGTTGGAAAGCGCCAGGCTGGTCTGCCGTGCGCTGATGAAGCCGGCATCGTGCATCGCGCCGAGCACGGTCTGCATGCGCGCCTCGGAGGCGGCGGGATTGTGGATCGGCGAGTAGTGCGCCGGCGCCTTCAGCATGCCGGCCAGCGTCGCCGCCTCGGCCAGCGTCACGTTGCGCGCCGACTTGCCGAAATAGCGCCGCGCCGCCGCGTCGACGCCATAGGCCCCGGCGCCGAGATAGACGCGGTTGAGATAGAGCGAGAGGATCTGGCTCTTGGTAAGCCGCACCTCCAGCCACATCGCCAGGATCACCTCCTGCACCTTGCGCTCGAAGGTGCGCTCCGGCTTCAGGAACAGGTTCTTGGCGAGCTGCTGGGTGATGGTCGAGCCGCCCTGCACGACGCCGCCGGCGGAGAAATTGGCAAGCGCGGCGCGGCCAAGGCCGATCGGGTCGATGCCGAAGTGATAGTAGAAGCGGCGGTCCTCGATCGCGATCACCGCCTGCGGCAGGTAGGGTGGCATCTCGTCCAGCGTCAGGCTGGCGCCGGCCGTGTCGCCGCGGTTGGAGATGAGTTCGCCGTTGGAGGCGAGGATGCGCACGTTCGCCGGCCGCGCCGGCACGGTCCATTCCGCCATCGGCGGCAGCCGGCTGGCGTAATAGGCGGTCACCGACGCGACGCCGCCGACCGCGATGATGACCACGACCACGGCCCAGTGCGCGACGGTGCGGAAGCTGCGGCCGATGAAGCCGATCACCGGCCCGTCGCCGTTCTTCGCGCGCCGCTTGCGCCGGCCCTTGGCGGCGGGCTTGCGGCTCCCTTGCTGTCCTTGCGCTTTGCCACGGGCGGTCTCTGGCGTTCCTCGGATACGCGAACAGGAGCGAACGCGGCCGCGCTGCTCGGGTTAGCGCGCCCGCCGACGGGTCTGACAAAATCAAGCTAAATGGGGCGATTTAAGGGGCAGTTAAGGCTGGCCGCGTGGGACGAGGAGCGTTTCCAGTACAGCGGTCGAGAAAGCCAGGGCGTTTCCGAAGCAACTATCGCTTGCAGGGATTTGAGAAATCGCGGAACAAATTGACTTCGCTGACCCCACGATACCGTTGTGGGGTCGAATTAGGTTCATTCACGAGCCTCCACAGATTCAGACCGATGACTCACCATCAACTAATTTCTTTCGGCTTCAGTTCCCGGAGTTCAACGAAGAGTTCTCGTTCCGGCCAGCGCCGCTGCAAGCTCGCCGGTGCCGCAGCCAAGGTCGAGCACCGACGACGCATCGCGCGCCAGATGCCGGCAGAAATCGAAGTCGGGCCCCCAGCGGTTGGCGAGATCGTAGAACTGCGCCAGGCCCGGGTCGTCGTAGAGTGCATTCGCCGGTTGCCCGCTCATCGTCCCGCCGCCCGGTAGTCCGTCCCGAGATACAGCTTGTAGGTCGCGAGCGGGAAGCCGAGGCGTACGACCGGGAACGTGTCGACCTGCTCCAGCGTCGCGAACTGCTGCGCCATCTCCGGGCTGACCGGCCGGTCGAGGGTCAGCACCAGCGCGGTCTTTCCCTCGCGCGCCGGGTCCTGCCAGAAATCGAACTGGTGGCAGCCGGAGCCGACGCAGGCGACGTCGGCGTTCTTCAGCGCGAAGCCGAGCTGCGCCGCGAGCTGGAAATCCGCGCCGGCGAGGAAATCCGGGTGCAGCCGCTCCGCCGCCGCTTGCGTGCGCGCCGCGATCTCGCTCCAGCCGAAGCTGGCGGCGCTGTCGGTGTCGTTGCCGCCGCCGAGCACGGCGAGCGGCAGCACGACATAGTTGGCGGTGATGCACACGGCGACCACCAGTCCGACCAGCGTGTGGGCGAAGAAGAGGAAGCGGTGGCGCAGGAACGTTGGCGCCAGCGGGAAGAAGAGGATGAACGCCAGGATGTTCCAGTAGACGTAAATCCACATCCGCATCGACTGGTAGAGGAATACGCCCGTCGAGATGGCGAAGAGGAAGAGCCCCATCCACCGCCAGAGATCGGCGGCCGCGTCGCCGGTGCGCTTGTTGGCGCTCAGGAAGTTGAAAAGCGCCGGCAGCAGCGGCGGCGACAGGATCGCCGCGCCACCGAGCAGGAACATGAAGGCATGGCCGAACGACGCCGCGTCGAACGTTCCTTCCATGCGGGCGAAGTGGAAGCGGAAGCTCGGGAATGCATTGTCGAGGTTCCACCAGAGCGTCGGTGCCTGCATGCCGGCGGAAATCAGCGCTGCAAGGTAGAGGTGCGGACTGAGCAGCAGCGGGCGCAGCTTTGGCCGCGCCACGATGGTCGCCGCCATGGCGAGACCGAGGAAGACCGCGACGTATTTTGCCAGCGCGGCGAAGCCGAGGATGATCGCCGCCAGATAGAGCAGGGCGATCCGTCGCCGCCCGGCTTCGAGGTCGAGAAAGAACAGCAGGAAGACGTGCGCGGCGAGCAGGCTGAGGAAGATCAACAGGTAGTCGCTGAAGGCGAGGGCACTGAAGATGTAGATGAGCGGCGACGACAGCCAGATCACCGCCGCGGCGAGCAGGTAGTCGCGCCAGTCCTTGCCCGCCAGACGCCGCGCCCAATACGCGAAGATCACCATGGTGCCGAGCGCGCAGAGGAGCCCGCCCATGCGCAGCATCGCAGGCGTCCAGCCGGCGAGGGAGAAGAGCCGCAGCAGCCATGCGTTCGCCGCCGGGTGGTCGTAGTAGGACGCGGCGAGGTGCTGGCCCCAGAGCCAGTAATAGGCCTCGTCGCCGAAGGGCTCGCCGAAGACATGGAAGATCAGCCGCAGCGCCACCAGCGCCGCCAGGACCGCGATCACATACCGCCGGTCCATCGGCAACGTGTAGGCGCCGATGGTTACGGCGTCGGCGCGGGCGGCCGTTGTTTCGCTCAACTCACTCTGCCCCCTGCGCCGGCCGTTTTGCGCGCGGAATGTCCCGCAGACGGACGCGCCATGCAAGCTGCGGGAGTGTCGCGGCGGCTAGGCGAACAGCCGTCCGCGATGCCAGGTGAAGATGCTCGACATCGTGAAATTCCAGACGACGCCGATCAGCCCGCCGGCGATCCCCGCCAGCCACCAGCCGGTGCCGCTGTCGAAGAGCATGCCGATGATGCCGATATTGCCGAGCGCCCCGGCCGCGCTGATCAGATAGAAGGTCAGCAGGCCGCGCACGAATGCCGCGCCGCGCAGCCGGTTGTCGCGATAGGTGATCGTGTTGTTGAGCAGGAAATTCCAGCCGATCGCCACGATCACCGCCGCCGATTGCGCCACCTGGAAAGACGCGCCGAGTTCGCCGGCCAGCCCCAGCGTCGCCAGATGCACGGCGACGCCGGTCAGGCCAACGCCGGCGAAGATGACGAAGCGCACCGGCAGGTAGCGCCCGATCAGCTTGTCGAGCACCAGCACGCCGAATTCCCACGCCACCATCGTGTCGAGCTTGCTCTCGCCCGATTGCCGCTCGTTGAAGCCGCAGGCCACTTCGGCATAGCGCAGCGGGCGCGGCGCCGAGGCGAAGAGGTCGAGCAGGATCTTGAAGCCGCGCTGCGACAGCGCGTGCACCTCCGCGTCGAACGCGGCGCGCGACATCACGAAGAAGCCGCTCATCGGGTCGGTGAGGTCGGCCTTGAGGACCAGCTGCGCGATCCGCCCGCCGAGCTTGCTCAGGCGCTTGCGCCAGTCGCTGCTCAGGCCCTCGGTGCGCTCGCCGTCCTTGTAGCGGCTGCCGACGACGATATCGAGATTGTCGTCTTTCAACAGGCGGAACATCGCGCCGAGCTTGGCGTCGTCGTGCTGGAGGTCGCCGTCCATCACCGCGAAATACGGCGCCGCCGACGACAGCACGCCCTCGACGCAGGCCGTGGAAAGCCCGCGCCGTCCGAGCCGCTGGATCACACGCACGCGCCGGTCGCGCGCCGCGATTGTGCGGGCGACATCGGCGGTGCCGTCCGGCAAATCGTCGTCAACGAAGACCACTTCCCAGGCGACATCCTTGAGCGCCTTTTCAAGCCGCTCGACCAGCAGCGGCACGTTGCCGGCCTCGTTGAAGGTCGGCACCACCACGGTCAGTTCGAGCGCGCGGGAGGAATTCGCCGTTTCGGATGCCTGCAAGGCCGGTGATTCGCGTTGGAAATGGCAGAAGCGCGGCGGAGCCTAGCGAACGATGGAATCTGTGCAAGCGCCGCGTTTCCGCGCCGGCCGGCGGTAGCCATCCGCCCCGCCGCACGCCATATTCGCCCCATGCCGAAAACCCAATCCGCACCCGCCTCCGCCGCCGGCCTTGGGCCGGGCGATCACGTCTTCCTCGTCGATGGTTCGTCCTTCGTCTTCCGCGCCTATTTCCAGGCGATCAACCAGGACGCCAAGTACAACTACCGTTCCGACGGGCTGCCCACCGGCGCCCTCCGCCTGTTCTGCACAAAGCTCTACCAGTTCATCCTGGAAGGCGCGGTCGGCGTCATGCCGACCCATCTCGCCATCATCTTCGACAAGACCGAGCAGACCTTCCGCAAGGAGATCTACCCCGACTACAAGGGCACGCGCCGCGACATGCCCGACGACCTCAAGCCGCAATTCCCGCTCATGCGCGAGGCGGTGAAGGCCTTCGGCCTCGAGCCGGTGGAGAAGGGTGGCTACGAGGCCGACGATATCATCGCCACCTACGCCAAGGAGGCGAAGGCCGCCGGCGCCGAGGTGCTCATCATCTCGTCCGACAAGGACCTGATGCAGCTCGTCTCCGACACGGTGCTCTTCTACGATTTCGAATCCGGCTCGCGCGGCCGCCCCGGCTACCGTCCGGAGCGCAAGATCGACCGTCAGGGCGTCATCGATTATTTCGGCGTGCCGCCGGAGAAGGTCATCGACGTGCAGTCGCTGGTCGGCGACACATCCGACAACGTGCCCGGCGTTCCCGGTATCGGCATCAAGACCGCCTCGCAATTGATCGCCGAATATGGCGACCTCGACACGCTGCTCGCCCGCGCCGAGGAGATCAAGCAGCCCAAGCGCCGGCAATTGCTGATCGACTATGCCGATCAGGCGCGCATGTCGCGCCAGCTCGTCACGCTCCATGACGACGTCGATTCCGGCACCCCGCTGTCTGCCACCCGCGTCACCGAGCTCGACGCGAAGAAGCTGATGGCCTTCACCAAGGCGATCGAGCTGACCACGCTCACCAAGCGCGTCGCCGAGGCCTCCGGCATCGATCCGAATTCCGTCGAGGCCGATCCCGAACTCCGCTCCGCCAAGCACCACGACGCCACCTTTGCCGGCCGGCTGTTGCCCGCGGACGCTGGTTCAAAAGCCGTGGCGACCGCAGAAGACTCCGCGCTGGCTGCTGGCGTCCCCACTCCTCTGGGGGGAGAGGGACAGGGTGAGGGGGTAACTGGTGAGGCAGGTGCGGGCACGGCCACGAACGGCCACGCCCACCCGGCCGGCCGCGTGGCAGCCGGTGCACGCGCGGCCACTGCCATCCCCTTCGATCGCAGCAAGTACGAAACCGTCGGCACGCTCGATCGTCTCGACGCGTGGATCGCGGAGGCGCAGGCTGCCGGCCACGTCGCCATCGACACCGAGACCAGCGGCCACGATCCGATGCAGGCGACGCTCTGCGGCGTCAGCCTTGCGCTCGCCCCGGGCCGCGCCTGCTATGTCCCGCTCGGGCACAAGAGCGGCGACGGCGATCTCCTCGGCGACAATCTCCATCCCGGCCAGATACGGGAAGCCGATGCGCTCGCGCGCCTGAAGCCGCTGCTGGAGGACGCGTCGGTTCTCAAGATCGCGCAGAACCTGAAATACAATTCGATCGTCTTCACCCGCTACGGCATCAACGTCGCGCCATACGACGACACCATGCTGATCGCCTACGCGCTCGATGGTGGATCCGGCGGTTACGGCACCGAGGCGCTGGCCGAGCGGCTGCTCGGCTACGCCCCGATCGCCTTCAAGGAGGTCGCCGGCTCGGGCAGGGCGCAGCTCCGCTTCGATCAGGTCGCCCTCGACCGCGCCACGGAATATTCCGCCGAGGACACGGACATTGCCTTGCGTGTGTGGACGGCGCTGAAGCCGCGCCTCGTCGCCGAGCACATGGTCAATGTTTACGAGACGCTGGAGCGGCCGATGGTGCCGGTTCTGGCGCGCATGGAAACGCGTGGCATCAAGGTCGACCGCCAGATTCTGTCGCGCCTGTCGGGCGAGTTCGCGCAGAAGCTCGGCGGGCTGGAGCACGAGATTTACAAGCTGGCCGGCGAAGAGTTCAACATCGGCTCGCCCAAGCAGCTGGGCGATATCCTCTTCGGCAAGTTCGGGCTGGAGGGCGGCAAGAAGACCAAGACCGGCGCGTGGTCGACCGGCGCCGATATCCTCGATGAGCTTGCCGCCAACGGCAACACGCTCGCCACGCACATCCTCGAATGGCGTCAGCTCTCCAAGCTGAAATCCACCTATGCGGATTCGCTCCCCGGCTACATCCATCCCGAGACCGGCCGCGTCCACACCTCCTATGCGCTCGCCTCCACCACCACCGGGCGGCTCTCGTCGTTCGATCCGAATCTCCAGAACATCCCGATCCGCACCGAGGAAGGCCGGCGCATCCGCACCGCCTTCATCGCGTCGAAGAGGGCATGAAGCTGGTCTCGGCCGATTACAGCCAGATCGAGTTGCGCATCGTCGCCCACGTCGCCGATATCCCGCAGCTCAAGCAGGCCTTCGCCGACGGGCTCGACATTCACGCCATGACCGCTTCGGAGATGTTCGGCGTGCCGGTCAAGGACATGCCGGCCGATGTCCGCCGCCGCGCCAAGGCCATCAACTTCGGCATCATCTACGGCATCTCGGCCTTCGGCCTGGCCAACCAGCTCGGCATCGCGCGTCAGGAGGCCGGCGACTACATCAACAAGTATTTCGAGCGCTTCCCCGGGATCAAGGATTACATGGAGGCGATGCGCCAGAAGGTGCGCGCCGATGGTTACGTCTCGACGCTCTTCGGCCGCAAGATCCACTTCGCCGCGTCGAACGTGCGCAATCCGGCCGAGCGCGCCTTCATCGATCGCGCCGCCATCAACGCGCCGATCCAGGGCACGGCGGCGGATATCATCCGCCGCGCCATGATCCGCATGGAGCCCGCATTGAACAAGGCGCACCTCTCCGCCGCCATGCTCTTGCAGGTGCATGACGAACTGGTCTTCGAGGTGCCGGAGAGCGAAGTGGAGAAGACGCTGCCGGTGGTGGCGCGCGTCATGGAAGCCGCGGCCGATCCGGCCGTGCAGCTATCGGTGCCCCTCCAGGTCGACGCCAAGGCCGGCAACAACTGGGACGCCGCGCACTAAGTGGGGTGATGCCCTTTTGCGGGCTGAGCCTTCCGCCCGCCATCCGATAGTGGTTCACTCCGCGCCGATGACGGCCAACCGCGCCCAAACCCTTGAGAAATCGCCGGCAACGCCCCGCGCGCCGGACCCGGCCGCCCTCAAGCGCCGCCTGATCGCCGACGCGCGCGCCGAGGGCTTCGACGCCGTCGGCATCACCACGCCTGACGCGATTCCAGAGGCCGCGCCGCGCCTGGCGCAGTTCCTTGCCGAGGGACAGCACGGCACCATGGACTGGCTGGAGGCGGAGGCCGGTCGCCGCGGCGATCCGCGCACACTCTGGCCAGAGGTCGGCGCCGTCATCATGCTTGGCCTGAACTATGGGCCGGACGGCGATCCGCTGGCCGCGCTCGCGGAACGCGACCGCGCCACCATCTCGGTCTACGCCCGCCATCGCGACTATCACCGCCTCATCAAAGGCAAGCTCAAGGGCATCGCCGACCGCCTCACGTCCGTCAGCGGTGGCGACGCCAAGGTCTTCGTCGATACCGCGCCCCTGATGGAGAAGCCGCTCGCCGCCGCCGCCGGCATCGGCTGGCAGGGCAAGCACACCAACCTCGTCAGCCGCGAATTCGGCTCGTGGCTGTTTCTCGGCGCGATCCTCACGCAAGCCGCGCTGCCGCCGGACGAAGCCGAGGTCGATCATTGCGGCACATGCCGCGCCTGCCTCGACATCTGCCCGACCAACGCCTTCCCCGCGCCGTACCGTCTCGACGCGCGCCGCTGCATCTCCTACCTCACGATCGAGCACGCCGGTCCGGTCCCGCGTGAATTCCGCGCCGCGATGGGCAACCGCATCTACGGCTGCGACGATTGCCTCGCCGTCTGCCCGTGGAACAAGTTCGCGCAGACGACCCACGAGGCGAAGCTCAAGGCGCGCGACGACCTCGCCGCGCCGCCGCTGGCCGAACTCGCCGCGCTCGATGACGCGGCATTCCGCGTCCGCTTTTCCGGCTCGCCTATCAAGCGCATCGGGCGCGAACGCTTCCTCCGTAACGTGTTGATCGCCATCGGTAATTCCGGATCGATCGAACTTGCCGCCACGGCCGAGAGGCACCTTGCGGACCCGTCGCCGCTCGTCCGTGGTGCGGCGGTGTGGGCGCTGTCGCGCCTGATTCCCGCCGCGCGTTTTGTCGAACTGAAGCGCGCCGCGAACGAGACCGATCCCGATGTCGTGGAAGAATGGGCGGCGGCATGATGGACCCGACGCCGCGTTTCTTCCGCAGCCAGAAGGAATGGCGCACGTGGCTCGAGAAGAACCACGCCAAGGCCAGCGCGCAGTGGGTCGGCTTCCACAAGGTCGGCGCAGAAAAGAAGGGCATCACCTACAAGCAGGCGCTCGACGAGGCGCTCTGCTTCGGCTGGATCGACGCCGTCCGCCGCGGCGGCGACGTGACGTGGGCGATCCGCTTCACGCCGCGCAAGAAGGGCAGCATCTGGAGCGCGGTCAACATCAGGCGCATCGAGGAACTGAAGACGCTGGGTGTGGTCGCGAAGCCGGGCCTTGCCGCCTATGAAAGGCGCGATCCCGAGAAGCAGAAGAAATATTCCTTCGAGAACCGCGACACGGTGCTCGCGCCGGATTATGAGACGCGCTTCCGCGCCGAGAAGAAGGCATGGCAGTGGTTCGAGGCCATGCCGCGCTCGTATCGGCATCCGGCGATCTGGTGGGTGATGAGTGCCAAACAGGAAGCGACGCGCGAGCGCCGTCTGGCGACGCTGATCGCGGACTCCGCCGCCGGTCGCAGGATCAAGCCGCTGACCCCGCCGGGAAAGAAGCCATGAACGACCCCGTCCGCCTCTTCGTCTTCGGTCTCGGCTACAGCGCCAGTCCCTTCGCCCGCGCCATGCTGGATGAGGCCGATTGGGTCGGCGGCACCGTGCGCGATGTCGAACGCGCCGTGGCGCTGGCCGATGGGCGCCTGCGCCCGTTCATCTTCGATGGCGCATCGGCCGGTGTCGGCATCGGCGAAGCCGTGCGGCACGCGACGCACGTGCTCGTCTCGATCCCGCCCGGCGAAGCCGATCCCGTTCTCGCCATGCACGCAGACAGCATCCGCGCCGCCGATCATCTGAAATGGATCGGCTATCTCTCCACCGTGGGCGTCTATGGCGATTACGCCGGTGCATGGGTCAGCGAAGCGACGACGCCCCATCCGAAGAGCGCGCGATCGCTGGAGCGCATCGCCGCCGAGAAGGCATGGACCGCGCTCGCCGCCGAGAAGGACGTGCCGCTGGCGATCTTCCGCCTCGCCGGCATCTATGGTCCCGGCCGCAACGCCTTCGTCAATCTTGCGTCCGGCAAGGCCAAGCGCATCGTCAAGCCGGATCAGGTGTTCAACCGCATCCACGTCGACGACATCGTCGCCGTGCTCAAGGCGGCGGTGGCGCGGAACGCATCGGGCATCTTCAATGTCACCGACGACGAGCCGGCGCCGCCGCAGGATGTCGTCGCCTATGCCGCCGGACTGATGGGCGTCGACCCGCCGCCGGAGGTGGCGTTCGAGATGGCCGATCTCACGCCGATGGCGCGCTCCTTCTATGGCGAGAACAAGCGCGTCACCAACCAGCGCATCAAGGCGGAGCTTGGACTTGTGCTCCACCATCCGACCTATCGGGAAGGCCTTGCCGCGCTTTGGCAAGGCGGAGACTGGCAAGGGCGGGACTAGCTGCGGCCGTTTCGTTTTTCGACACGATCGTGCGCTACGCAATGGCTGTCGCCGTTCGAGTGGCGACGCTTTCCGTAAGCAAGAAGGGGGAACGATAAAATGATCGGCAAAATCTTGATTGCGGCAGTCATGGTGGGCGCGGCGGTCGAGCCCGTGCTGGCGCAGGATGCGGCGCCGGACCTCGTCGGAAAATGGACGGGCACATTCACCGGCGGCGTCCGCTTCGGTGGCGGCCAGTTGGGGCCGGCCGACGGGAAGGCGGCCTTCGTCCATCCCGGCGATCGCACCTATACGCTGACGATCGACAAGCAGGATGGCCGCGGCTTCACCGGCGCCTGGGCCTCTGTCCTGGGATCGGAGGACATGCAGGGTGTCATCCGGCTCGACAACAAGACATTGCTCCTTGTCGACACCGATAGCACGCAGGTGGCCACGCTGCTGTCACCGACCGAGATGGAATTCTGCAATCACACGGTCACCACGTCCGACCGCTTCACGTTCTGCTTCCTGCTGAAGAAGGAGTGACGCGCGAGCGTCAGTCGCCTGCGATGATCCCGTCGATCGCCGCCTCCAGCCGGGCGAGGTCTTCCGGCCGCGACAGGCGGTGGTCGCCGCCTTTCACCAGCGTCAGCACGACGTCGTCCGAGGCGAAGTGTGTGACCAGTTCGGTCGCGTGCTTCCACGGTACGTCGGTGTCCTCGGTGCCTTGCAGGATGTGCACCGGGCAGCCGGTCTCGATCAGCCGCGCGCCGAAGAGGTGGGCGTCGCCGTCCTCGATCAGGCCGCGGGTGATCAGGTAGGGCTCGTCGGAATAGTCGCTCGGCTGGCGGTAGGCGCCGGTCGTCTCCATTTCCTTGCGCGCCTTCTTGCTCCAGGTGTCCCACATCAGTTTGCGCGTCATGTCGACGGCCGGGGCGATCAGCACGATCCCGGCGACGCGGCCGGTCGCCCGCGCGGCTTCTGCCAGCAGCAGGGCGATCCAGCCGCCCATGGAGGAACCGACGACGATCTGCGGCCCGCTGGTACGGTCGAAGACCGCCTGCGCCTCCTCCAGCCAGCGCGAGATCGTGCCCTCGGCAAAGTCGCCGGCCGAGGCCCCGTGGCCGGAATAGTCGAAGCGGGTGGCGGCGAGGCCGCGCCTGGCGGCGAAGGCGTCCATCGCCACCGCCTTCTTGCCGGTCATGTCCGAGCGAAAGCCGCCCAGCCAGAAAAGGCCCGGCGAGGCCCCTTCGCGGCGCAGAATCGCGATGTCGCGGGTCTTGTCGCTGTTGCCGACCGGCACCATCTCCATGACTGGTTCACCCATTCCGTAACCCCATCGTCCTCCGCCCGTTGACTTCCCGAGCGGCTTGATCGAATCCTGTTTCGTTCCAGACGGTGCCCGGGAACGGTCCGCGGCGCCACTGCGTTCTATTTGATCGAAACAACAGAGGAGACTGCCGTCATTCGCCGACCCTTCAAAGCACCCCCGACCACCAAGGAAGGTCCCCGGACCAACGAAGAAATCCGCGTTCCCGCCGTTCAGTTGATCGACAACGAGGGCGAGAACCATGGTGAGGTCCCCATCCAGCGGGCCCTCGAGCTGGCCGCCGAAGCCGGGATGGACCTGGTCGAGATTGCGCCCAATTCGGTTCCGCCCGTCGCCAAGATCCTCGATTATGGGCGGTTCAAGTTTCAGGCCCAGAAGAAAGCCGCCGAGGCGCGCAAGCGCCAAAAGACCATCGAGATCAAGGAGATCAAGATGCGTCCAAACATCGACGTCCACGATTATGACGTGAAGATGCGGGCGATTAAGCGCTTCTTCGAGGAAGGCGACAAGGTCAAGGTGACCCTGCGATTCCGCGGCCGCGAGATGGCCCACATGGAGCTGGGTTCGCGCCTGCTCAACCGGGTCAAGGAAGAAACCGCGACCATTGCCAAGGTCGAGGCGGAACCCAAGCTTGAGGGTCGCCAGATGATGATGGTCCTGGCGCCGCGCTAAACCTGCCTTTTGGGCGGCGCCCGGCCCGTTCGGGCGGGCTTGTGCGCCGCACTTCACCCCGATATAACCCCGCTTCTTCGCGCCGCCCGGCCTGAAAATGGGCATGCCGTGGCGACGCTGAATGCTCCTGTGAGCAATGATTCCAACGTTTTGAGGGAAGCAAAATGCCCAAATTGAAGACCAAGAGCGGCGCCAAAAAGCGCTTCAAGGTCACCGCGACCGGCAAGGTGGTTCACGCCCAGCGCGGCAAACGGCACGGCATGATCAAGCGGACTAAGAAGCAGATCCGCAATCTTCGCGGCACGCGCGTCATGTTCAAGACGGACGGCGATAACGTGAAGAAGTACTTCCTGCCCAACGCCTGAGCCCGGCTTAACCACTTTTCTGAAGGAGTCTCGCCATGTCGCGAGTGAAACGCGGCGTCACGTCGCACGCCAGACACAAGAAGGTCCTGAAGCGCGCCAAGGGCTTCTACGGCCGTCGCAAGAATACCATCCGCACCGCCAAGGCGGCCGTCGACAAGGCGGCGCAATACGCCTTCCGCGACCGCAAGAACCGCAAGCGGTCGTTCCGCGCCCTGTGGATCCAGCGCATCAATGCCGCCGTCCGCGAGCATGGCCTGACCTATGGTCGATTTATCAGCGGCCTCGGCAAGGCCGGGGTCGAAATCGACCGCAAGGTCCTGGCCGAGCTTGCCGTCAGCGAGCCGGCTTCGTTCAAGACGCTGGTGGACAAGGCGTCAGGCGCTCTCGCCTGACCTGACTGAGAACGGCGTCTTGCTGGGCCGTGCATCGGGTTTTCCCGGTGCCGGCCGGTGTCGGGCGGCGCTTGTCCTCTGCCCGGTTTTCTGTTGAAAGCGGGACCCTGATGGGGCCCGGGCAGGCGCTGACATGACAACCACCGAATCCGATATCGCCGCGCTCGAGCGCGATATTTCCGAACGCATTGCTGCGGCCGCCGACGAGGCGGCGCTGGAGGCCGAACGCGTCGCCGCGCTCGGCAAGAAGGGCCGCGTCTCCGAACTGATGAAGGGCCTTGGCGGCATGACGCCGGCCGAGCGTCAGGTCATGGGGCCGGCGCTGAATGGCCTCAAGGACCGCGTCGGCGGGGCGATCGCCGATCGCCGCGCCGTGCTGAAGGACCAGGACCTCGTCCGCCGCCTCGCTGGAGAGGCCATCGATGTCACACTGCCGGTCCGTCCGTCTCCACTCGAAACCGGCCGCATCCATCCGGTCAGCCAGGTGATAGACGAGATCACGGCCATCTGCTCCGACCTCGGCTTCCGCATCGCCGAAGGGCCGGACATCGAGACCGACTACTACAATTTCACCGCGCTCAATTTCCCCGAAGGCCATCCAGCGCGCGAGATGCACGACACGTTCTTCTTCAAGCCGAAGACCGACGGCGATCGCATGCTGCTGCGCACCCACACCTCGCCGGTGCAGATCCGCACGATGGAGGCACAGCAGCCGCCGATCCGCGTGGTCATCCCCGGCCGCACCTATCGCTTCGATTCCGACCAGACCCACACGCCGATGTTCCACCAGCTCGAGGGGCTGGTCATCGACGAGACCAGCCACATCGGCCACCTGAAGTGGGTGCTGGAGGAATTCTGCCGCGCCTTCTTCGAGGTGAAGCAGGTGCAGATGCGCTTCCGTCCGAGCTTCTTCCCCTTCACCAGCCCGTCGATGGAGGTGGATATCCGCTGCCGCCGTCAGGGCAACGAGATCCGCTTTGGCGAAGGCGACGACTGGCTGGAGATCCTCGGCTGCGGCATGGTCCACCCGAACGTGCTGCGCTTCGGCGGCATCGATCCCGACAAGTACCAGGGCTTTGCCTGGGGCATGGGGATCGATCGCATCGCCATGCTGAAATACGGCATGCCGGACCTGCGCGCCTTCTTCGACGCGGACATCCGCTGGCTCAACCACTACGGCTTCCGCCCGCTCGACCTGCCGACGCTGGCCGGAGGGCTGTCGTCATGAAGTTCACCCTCTCCTGGCTCAAGGAGCATCTCGATACCGCGGCGACGCTCGATGGCATCGTCGACCGGCTGACCATGATCGGCCTCGAGGTCGAGTCCGTGCACGATCCGGCGAAGCAGTACGCGCCGTTCCGTATCGTTCGGGTCGTCTCCGCCGAGAAGCATCCCAACGCCGATCGCCTGCGCGTCTGCATGGTCGATCCCGGTGACGGATCGAAGGTGCAGGTCGTCTGCGGCGCGCCCAATGCCCGCGCCGGCATGACCGGCGTCTTCGCGCCGGCCGGGAGCTATCATCCCCGGCACCGGCGCGCAGCTCGAGAAGGGCGTCATCCGCGGCGTCGAGTTCGAACGGCATGCTGCTGTCGGAGCGCGAGCTCGGCCTCTCCGACAATCACGAGGGCATCGTCGATCTGCCGGCCGATGCACCGGTCGGCGCGCCTTACGCGCAATACGCCGGGCTCGACGATCCGGTGATCGACATCAACGTTACGCCCAACCGGCCCGATGCGCTGGGCGTCTCCGGTGTCGCGCGCGACCTCGCGGCGGCCGGCATTGGCAATCTCATCGAAAGGCCGGTCGAACCGGTCAAGGGCGAGGGCGCCTGTCCGGTGAAGGTTACGTTCGATTTCGGCGACACGCCTTCGCTCTGCCTGGCCTTCGGCCTGCGGCTGGTGCGCGGCGTGAAGAACGGTCCGTCGCCGGAGTGGCTGCAGAAGCGGCTCCGCGCCATCGGGCTGCGCCCCATCAACGCGCTGGTCGACATCACCAACTTCCTCACCTTCGACCGCAACCGCCCGCTGCACGTCTTCGATGCCGCAAAGGTGAAGGGCGATCTTGTCGTGCGCCGCGCCCGCGCTGGTGAGCAGTTGCTCGCCCTCGATGGCCGTACCTACACGCTCGACCCCACCATGTGCGTCATCGCAGATGATAACGGCGTCGAGTCGCTGGCCGGCGTCATGGGTGGCGAAGTCTCGGGCTGCTCCGAGACGACCACCGACGTGCTCATCGAGGCCGCGTTGTGGGAGCCGCTCAACATCGCCCAGACCGGGCGCAAGCTCGGCATCAACAGCGATGCGCGCTACCGCAACGAGCGCGGCATCGATCCGGCGTTCAACCTGCCCGGACTCGAACTGGCCACCCGGCTGGTCATGGAGATGTGCGGCGGCACGCCCAGCGAGATTTTCCTGGCCGGCGAGATACCGCAGCCGATGGACGTGATCGAATTTCCGATCACCGAGGTGAAGCGTCTCGGCGGCATCGATCCGTCGATGGCCGAGGTCAGCGAGATCTTCGGGCGTCTCGGCTTCGACGTGAAGCCGCACCGGACGAAGGGCACGCTGTCGGTCACCGTACCGTCCTGGCGGCCAGCGATCGCGATCAAGGCCGAGCTCGTCGAGGAAGTCGTGCGCATCGTCGGCGTCGACCGCGTGCCGTCCGAGCCGCTGCGCCGCGATCCCGGTGCGTCGGAGCCGCTGCTCACGCTGCTCCAGAACCGCACACGCCGAGCCAAGCGGGCGCTCGCCGCGCGCGGCCTCGTCGAGGCAGTGACGTGGTCCTTCATCGCGCATGACCGCGCGCTGGCCTTCGGCGGCGGCAAGGACGAACTCGTGCTCGCCAACCCGATCGCGGCCGACATGTCGGATATGCGGCCGAGCCTGCTGCCCGGCCTCGCCGCGGCGGCCCAGCGCAACGCCGATCGCGGCTTCGCCGATCTCGCCCTGTTCGAGGTCGGTCAGATCTACAGCGGCGAACGGCCGGAGGATCAGACGACGGCCGTCGCCGCCGTGCGTCGCGGCACGGCCGGCGTCAATGGCAGTGGCCGGCACTGGAGCGGCAAGGCCGCGCCGGTCTCCGCCTTCGACGTCAAGGCCGATGCGCTTGCCGTGCTCGATACGCTCGGCCTGTCGCCGGACAAGGTGCAGGTCACGGCCGACGCGCCGGCGTGGTATCACCCCGGCCGCTCGGGCACGATCCGGCAGGGGCCGAAGACGGTCATCGGCCATTTCGGCGAGCTGCATCCGAAGGTGCTGGAGGTGCTCGACGCCGAAGGTCCGCTCGTCGGATTTGAGCTGATCCTCGAGGCGATTCCCGCGCCGAAGGCGAAGCCGACCAAGACCCGGCCCGTGCTGGCGCTCTCCGATCTGCAACCCGTGCGCCGCGACTTTGCCTTCGTCGTCGCGCGCGACGTTGCCGCGGCCCGCATCGTCCGCGCTGCCGAGGGTGCCGACCGCAAGCTGATCGCCGGCGTCTCCGTGTTCGATCTGTTCGAGGGCGCGGCGCTGGGCGAGGGCAAGAAGTCCGTCGCCATCGAAGTTACATTGCAGCCGACCGAGCGCACGCTGACCGATCAGGAGATCGATGCGGTCGCGGCGAAGGTCGTCGCCGAGGTCGCCAAGGCGACCGGCGGCGAACTGCGCAGCTAGGACCAGAGGGCCGGCGCTACTCCGCCGGCCCCCTTGCTGCTATCGCTTCGGCTTGCGCTTCTTCGCCTCGCGGAGCGTCGTGTTCGGCTTGTTCGCTCCAGTAGAAGCGTCCGAGTTCGGCCCGCGCGATCGCCCGGGCGAAGCGGGTCTTTTCGTCGGGGCGTGAAGGTCTGTCCGGCTTCGAGCCCTTGCTGTTCCTGGATTTTGGATCGTTCGGTAGTTCCGCCATATCTCTCTCCTTTCGCGAGATCGACGCGGGCGCACTTCGCCTGTCGCGTCGGTCGGTGGAGAGAGGGCAGGGGCTAGCTCAACGGGGCGGTCCCGGTTGCGGATACCCGGCAGATGGAATGCCAGCCGGGCGAAATCAAGGCAGGAGCAACGGCGCGCGATGATCGGTGACTGGCAGATCCACGGCCACGCCATCGTCTCGGACGACGATATGATCGCCGGGCCGGACGGGCTGACGCCGCCGGCTCTGCGCAACGACGAGGACTGGCGGCGCTTCCAGCGGGCCCTCGACGCGGCGGCGGTCACCGTGGTCGGCCGCCTCGGCCACGAGGCCAATCCCAACCTGAAGCGCCGCAACCGGCTCGTGCTTTCGTCTTCGGCGTCGGGCGTCGAACGCCGCGCCGACGCGTGGTGGTGGAATCCGGCCGACGTTCGCCGCTGGCCGAAGCACTGGCCGTGGCCGCGCCCGGCGGCGGCATCGTCGCCGTGCCCGGTGGGCGGCGCGTCTTCGATCTGTTCCTGGAGATCGGCTACGACCGTTTCGATCTGGCGCGGGTCGAAGGCGTGCGTGTGCCGGACGGCGTGCCGATCTTTTCCGCGGTCGCTGCGGGTCGGTCGGC
Source organism: uncultured Alphaproteobacteria bacterium (assembly GCA_963798195.1). GTDB lineage: Bacteria > Pseudomonadota > Alphaproteobacteria > Rhizobiales > Kaistiaceae > CAVSRC01. Next base: position 450,669 of record CAWCSF010000006.1, read on the forward strand.
CGACCAAGTGCTGGCCGCGCGCGGGCTGGTCGCGAAACAACGCGAAATAATTGATGCGTCGGCGAACGTCACACTTACCGTGTGGCGGTCCGCGTAACAGCGCGGAAGATCGCAATCGCAAGGGCCGGGGAATCTCATGAACGATATTGTACGGCGTGATTTTCACGTCCGGACCGCCGACGGTTACAACATCGCCATCCGCGAGGTGCGCGCTGCCGGCGCGGAGGGCAACGCCCGTGTGCCGATGATCCTGATGCATGGCACGCGCGTTCCCGGCATCAGCGAATACGACCTGCCGGTGCCGAACGGCTCGCTGTCGGAAGATCTGGCGCGCGCCGGCCATGTCTGCTTCATCGTCGATGCCCGCGGCTACGGCGGTTCCGACCGCCCACCTGCCATGGAGCAGCCGCCGGAAGAATCGAAGCCGCTGTTTCGCGCCATCGAGATCACCCGCGATATCGATGCCGCGGTCCTCGAACTCATCAAGGTAACCGGCCAGCCGCGCGTCGGGTTGATGGGCTGGGGCGTCGGCGGCACGATCTGCCTCATGTATTCCGCGTTGTGGCCGGAGCGCGTCAGCCACCTCATCGGCTACAACATCGTCTACGGCGGGCCGGACAATCATCCGCGCTTCAACACGCTTGGTTTCGAGGATCCCGCCCGGCCGGGTCATTTCGACGACCGGCGCTTCGGTGGCTACAAGGTCAACAATCTCGACATGCTGGTCGACATGTGGGACCGCTACGTGCCCGTCGAGGACAAGGATTCGTGGCGCGATCCGGCGATGGTCAAGGCGTTCGCCGATGCGCTCGTCGCCGGCGATCCCGAGACGAAGGCGCTCGGTGGATACCGTTCGCCGAACGGCATGCTGGTGGACAGCTACTTCATGGGCAAGGGACACAAGCTGGTCCATGCCAACCAGGTCTATGCCAGGGTCATGATCATCCGGCCCGAGCTCGATTTTCTCTGCCGGCCGGGCGACGTGCAGGCCCTGCGCGAGGATCTGGTCAATGCCGAGGAAGTGCGAATCTACGAGCCCAAAAACACGACCCACTATCTGATCGTCGACAGGCCGGAGCGCGGACGCAGCGAAGCGGTGGCGGAGATCGTCGACTTCCTCGCGAGCTAGCGCAGCAAACCATTGATATTAAAGCAGAAAGAGGCCAAACCAAACGGCGGCGTCCCGGCCCGGTGGCACCCGGCGCTTGACCCTTGACCCGCCTCACCGGAGAGTGGCCGAAACCGGAGGGGCGTCGGAATGGCAGATGAAGAAGAACTGGGCGGCACGCGATTCTTCGATTCCGTGCTCGACGCTGCCGCGATCGACAAGCTGCACGCGGCGTCAAGCCACGTGACCTTTCCACGTGGCGCCGTGCTGATGCGCCAGGGCGATCCCGGCCACTCGATGTTCACCATCGTCAAAGGCAAGGTCGCGGTGACCGTCCACGAGCGTGGCGGCGATCGCGAGGTCGCGATGCTCGGGCCCGACGACGTTGTCGGCGAAATGTCGCTGCTCACCGGAGAGCCGCGCAGCGCCACGGCCACCGCGCGTTCTAAAGTCGTGGCGCTGGAGACGCCGAAGGCGGCGCTGCAGCCGATCCTTGGCGAGGCGCCGCATCTCGCGGCGCACTTCGCCACCATGGTCAAGGATCGCCACAACCAGCTGGCGCAGCTCCACAAGGATTACGAACGCTGGAATAGCGTCGGCCTCGACCGCAATGAACTCGCCGCCCGCATGACCGCTTTCTATTCGGGCTAGGCCGATCATGGATCCGGGCAGCGTCCTCCGGGACACTCCGTTCTTCGCCGAGGTCCTCGAGTCGTCGGAGATCGATATCCTCGCCGAGCTGGCGCAGCCCGTCCGCTTCGAAGCGCACGATGTCCTCATCCGTGAGGACGACATCGGCCACTCCATGTTCATCATCGTCAGCGGCAGCGTCGAAGTGACCGTCGCCGGCGAGGAGGAGCCGATCGCGACACTGAACGAGGGACACATCGTCGGTGAGATGTCGCTGCTCACCGGCGCGCGCCGCAGCGCGACGGTCACCGCGACCACGCCGGTCGAGGTTCTCGAGATCGGCAAGGAGGCGCTGTCGGTCGTGCTGGGTCATTCGCCCGGCCTGGCGGATCGCTTCGCCGCCATGATCGCCCGGCGTCAGCGGCAGCTGGACCGCCACTTCGGCGGCGGCGCCTGGGGCATGATGCGGCTTGCCGCGAGCGACCTCGCCGCGACCATCCGCTCCTTCTTCGGCCAGCAACCCTAGACCCTGGTCCTCACCGAAATGTCATGACCGCGCGGCTTGCCCGCCGCCCGCGCATCTTTATGCTGCATTGCGATAAGTCCACGTTTCGCAAGGGAATCTTGATGAATCTCGAAGCCGTCTTCTCGCCGTGGAGGCCCTATCTCCTCTCGGTCCTGCGCATCGTCACCGCGCTCCTCTTCCTCGAGCACGGCACGCAGAAGCTATTCGGCTTTCCGCCATCCGAGTTCCAGCCGCCGCTCTTCTCGCTCTTTGGCGCTGCCGGCGTCCTCGAATTGGTTGGCGGTCTCCTGCTGCTCGCGGGCTTTTTCACGCGGCCGGTCGCCTTCATCCTCTCGGGCGAGATGGCCGTCGCCTATTTCATGTTTCACGCCGGCAGTTCGTTCTTCCCGATTCTGAACTTCGGCGAAGCCGCGATTCTTTTCTGCTTTGTCTTTCTCTATGTCGCCGCCGCGGGCGCGGGCCCCTGGAGCGTCGATCACTGGCGGGCCGCCGGCACGCTCCGCGAGACGCCGGTGAAAGTGTGAGCAGAGATCAGAAATCCAGATCGGCGTAATGCGTGGCGGCCGGCATGCCGCGCACCTGGTCGGCCAGCACTGGCCGGAACGATGGCCGCGACTTGACGCGCGCGTACCAGGCGCGGGCCGCGGCGTCTTCCTCCCAGGGCACTTCGCCGAGATAGTCGACCGTGGAGAGCGCCGCTGCTGCGGCGAGGTCGGCGAACGTGAGGTCGCGGCCGACGAGGCAGTTCCGCCGCGCGGTCAGGTATCCGATGTAGCGCAGGTGATAGCGGATGTTGGCGCGCGCCGCGCGGATCGCGGCTGCGTCCGGAGGACCGCCGCCTTCGGCGACCGTCATGCGCCGCTTGTAAACCTTTTCGGTGACCAGATAGCCGGTCACTTCCGATTCCATCTTGCCGAGGAACCACTCGACCAGCCGCCGAGTTTCCGCGCGGTCGGACGGAGCGGCCGGCATCAGCGGCGCGTGCTCGCCGATCCGCGCGCCGCGCGTCTCGTTCAGGTATTCGCCGATCACCGCGGCGCCAGCGATAACCGACTCGTCGTCGTCGATCAGCACCGGCAAGTTCCCGGCCGGGTTCAGCTTGAGCAGCGCCTCGCCCCGCTCCCATGGCTGCTCCTCGACCAGCGTCGGCGTCTCCGCGTATTCGCCGAAGATCAGGCGGACGAAGCGCGATCCGGCCGAAAGCGGATAATGGTGGAGCGTGGGCATGTGGTGCAGGAAACCCCGGAAATCAGCCAGTTGGTAACGGAGGCGCGAATCGCCGCGCCCAATCTAGGCCGGTGAAGGCCGAGGGTATAGAACCCGCTCCGGGCGACAAAAGGGCGATTCGCCGGACGGGGATTCCATGGATCTGAAGACAATTTTCGATGCCGTGGTCCTCGGCATCGTCGAGGGCGTGACCGAGTTCATCCCGGTCTCCTCGACCGCGCATCTGCTGCTCGCCGAAAAGCTGCTCCGCTTCAAGGACGTGGGCGGTTTCACCGTCCTCATCCAGCTGGGCGCCATCCTGGCGCTGCTATCGGTCTATGCCGCGCGGCTCTGGCAGATCGTCGTTGACCTGCCGCGCGATCGCCGCACCCAGCGCTTCGTCCTCGGCGTGCTCATCGCCTTCCTGCCGGCGGCCATTCTCGGCGTCGGGCTCCACAGCGTCATCACCGGCGTTTTCTTCCATTCGCTGACGCTGATCTCCGCGGCGCTGCTCCTCGGCGGCATCGCGCTGCTCTGGCTCGATCGCATGCCGCTGCGCGAGCGCTACACCAACATCATGGATTACCCGCTCGGCCTCTGCCTCGGCATTGGCTTGTTCCAGACGCTGGCGCTGATCCCGGGCGTATCGCGCTCCGGAGCCACCATCGCCGGCGCGCTGCTGCTCGGCACCGACAAGCGCTCGGCCGCGGAGTATTCGTTCTTCCTCGCGATGCCCACCATGGCGGGGGCCTTCGCCTACGACCTTTACAAGAACCTCGATTCGATCGACGCCAATGCCGGGCTGATCATCGCTCTCGGCTTCGTCGTCGCCTTCCTCTCGGCGCTGGTCGTCGTGCGCGGCTTCCTCGGTTTCGTCGCGCGCCACGGCTTCGCGCCCTTCGCCTGGTGGCGGATCGGCGTCGGCATCATCGGGCTGGTGGTCGCCCTCGGCTTCGGCGGCACGCTCGGCTAAAGAAGCGGTCTCAGGCCGTGCGGTGGCGGTCGAATTCGCCGTGCGCGCGGAAGCGGTAGAGGTAGGACGGGAGGATCGCCGCCAGGTTATCCGGCTGGATGCCGAAGGCCTGGATCGTCCGCCCCTCGGCGATCGCCGCATCCGAGACGACGTTGTCGATCCTGAGCTGCCGCACCTGATCGACCGTGAGCAGCGGACTGGGCAGAAGCTGGAGCACGGATGCCTTCAGCATCGCCAGCGGCCACGGCACCGGGATCAATAAACGCTTGCGCTCGATCGCGCTGAGCATCGTCTCCAGGCATTCGCGGAAGGTCTTCACCTCCGGCCCGCCGAGTTCGTAGGTCGTTCCCGCCTTCGCCTTGCCCTCGACAGCATCGGCGATCGCCTGCGCCACGTCGCCGACGAAGATCGGCTGGAAGCGGGTGTGTCCGCCGCCGAAGAGCGGAAAGGCTGGAAACAGCCGTGCGAGCGAGGCGAAGCGGTTGAAGAAATGATCCCCCGGCCCGAACAGGATCGACGGGCGGAACACGACCGAGTCCGGCAGCGTCTCGAACACGGCCGCCTCGCCGCCCGCCTTGGCGCGGGCATAGGCCGAGGGCGATTCCGGGTCGGCGCCGATGGCCGAGACATGGACGATCTGCTTCAGCCCGGCGCCGCGCGCCGCTTCCGCCACGGCGCGCGCGCCAAAGTTCTGCACTGCGTCGAAGCGCTGGCGGCCGCCTTCTGAAAGGATCGCGACGAGGTTGACCACCGCGTCGGCGTTCTCCACCGCCCGGTCCACCGACCAGCGGTAGCGCAGGTTGGCCTGCATCGGCTGCACCCAGCCGACCATGCCGAGCGGTTGCAGGTGGCCGGCGAGGTCCGGCCGGCGCACCGCGGCGCGCACGCGCCAGCCGCGCTTCAGCAGCGCCCGGACCACATGCCGGCCAAGGAAGCCCGATCCGCCGAAAACCGTCACCAGACCCTTGGAGGTGGTGGTGATCGCCATGCGCCGCTCCGCCTAGTTTCTTGCGTGATTTGCCCGTCTCATATCGGCTCGGCGGGCGGCTGTACAGGCGCTGGCGCCAGCGTTGACAAGGCATGGGGCGACCACTACCACTCCGCCCGTGCCCAGGTGGCGGAATTGGTAGACGCGCACGGTTCAGGTCCGTGTGGTGCAAGCCGTGAAGGTTCGAGTCCTTTCCTGGGCACCATTTTGGTGTTCGCCCATCGCCTAGTTCTGCGATTCCCGGAGCCGCGCGTTCGCGGCTGTTCGCGTTTCCCCAGGCCGCCGGGCCACCCCTCCACCGCAACCGCGACGTCGTAAGCCACCTGCGGCGGAACGTCTCGCCTGTCCGGGCGCGGCACTTGATCTTCGTCAAAGTGGCTGTCCGCCGAATCCCCGATTGTCCCGCCGTCCGCGCATGTCTGCGCTTGTTCGATAGGGGGCCATCGGGGTGGCGCACACGATTCCCGTCAAGAAGACGTTCACCAACGGCGAAGCCGGCCTGATCATCGTCTTCACCGTTCTGGCGTTGGTTTCCCTTGTCGTCGCGGGCAAGGCGTGGACCTCCGCCTACTCCTTCCACGCCCTCATCTTCGCCGCGGCGAGCGCCTTTGCTGTCTTCAAGATCGTCGAACGCTACATGGACCGGCCGGCCGAGCTGCCGCCGCGCGAGATCGACGGCAAGCCCAACTACAACTACGGCCCGATCAAGTTCGCCACCATCGCCGCGGTGTTCTGGGGCATCGCCGGTTTCACCGTCGGGCTCTACCTCGCGCTGGAGCTGTCCTTCCCGGCATTCAACCTCGACCTGCCCTGGATCAGCTTCGGCCGCCTGCGCCCGCTCCACACATCGGCGGTGATCTTCGCCTTCGGCGGCAACGCGCTGCTGGCCACTTCGCTCTACGTCGTGCAGCGCACGTCGCGCGCCCGCCTCGCCGGCGATCTGGCGCCATGGTTCGTCGTCCTCGGCTACAACCTCTTCATCGTCATTGCCGGCACCGGCTACCTGCTCGGCATCACGCAATCGAAGGAATATGCCGAGCCCGAGTGGTACGCCGACCTGTGGCTGACCGTCGTCTGGGTGGTCTACCTTCTGGTCTATCTGGCGACGCTGTTCCGGCGGAAGGAGCCCCACATCTATGTGGCGAACTGGTTCTTCCTCGCCTTCATCCTGACGATCGCCGTCCTTCATCTCGGCAACAACGCCGCGATCCCGCTGTCGATCTTTTCGCCGAAGTCCTACATCGTCTGGTCCGGCGTGCAGGACGCCATGATCCAGTGGTGGTACGGCCACAACGCCGTCGGCTTCTTCCTCACCGCCGGCTTTCTCGGCATCATGTATTACTTCATCCCCAAGCGCGCCGACCGGCCGGTCTATTCTTACCGCCTGTCGATCGTGCACTTCTGGGCGCTGATCTTCCTCTACATCTGGGCCGGCCCGCACCACCTGCACTACACGGCACTGCCCGACTGGGCGCAGACGCTCGGCATGACCTTCTCGATCATGCTGTGGATGCCGTCGTGGGGCGGCATGATCAACGGGCTGATGACGCTCTCCGGCGCCTGGGACAAGCTCCGCACCGACCCGGTGCTGCGCATGATGGTGGTCTCGGTCGCCTTCTACGGCATGTCGACCTTCGAGGGTCCGATGATGTCGGTGAAGATCGTCAACTCGCTGTCGCACTACACCGACTGGACCATCGGCCACGTTCATTCGGGCGCGCTTGGCTGGGTCGGCTACATCTCCTTCGGCGCGATCTACTGCCTCGTCCCGTGGCTGTGGAACCGCAAGGGCCTGTACTCGCTCCGCCTGGTCAACTGGCACTTCTGGATCTCGAGCCTCGGCATCGTCCTCTACATCACGTCGATGTGGGTGGCCGGCATCCTCCAGGGCCTGATGTGGCGCGCCTACACCTCGCTCGGCTTCCTCGAATATTCCTTCATCGAGACCGTCGAGGCGATGCACCCGTTCTATCTGATCCGGGCGCTCGGCGGTTTCCTGTTCCTCGTCGGCGCGCTGCTGATGGCCTTCAACGTCTGGAAGACGATCACGGTACCGGAGTCCGATGAAGTGCCGGCGGGGCGCCCCGCCATGGTTCCGGCCGAGTAAGGGGGCGCACCGATGTCACTCTGGGCAAAACACAAGATCCTCGAAACCAACGCGATCTACCTGCTGATCGCCTCGCTGATCGTCATCGCCATCGGCGGGCTCGTCGAGATCGTGCCGCTGTTCTATCTCAAGAGCACGATCGAGACCGTGGACGGGGTGCGCCCCTACACGCCGCTCGAACTCGCCGGGCGCAACATCTATGTCCGCGAGGGCTGCTACAACTGCCACTCGCAAATGATCCGCACCCTGCGCGACGAGGTCGAGCGCTACGGGCACTACTCGCTGGCCGCCGAGTCCATGTACGACCGGCCGTTCCAGTGGGGCTCCAAGCGCACCGGGCCGGACCTCGCCCGCGTCGGCGGCAAGTATTCCGACGCGTGGCAGCTCGACCACCTGGAGAACCCGCGCGCCGTCGTCCCCGGCTCGATCATGCCGTCCTACCGGGCATTGGCGAACACGCCGCTAGACATCGCCCACATCGCCGACGACCTCCGCGTCCAGAAGGCGCTGGGCGTGCCTTACACCGACGAGATGATCGACAACGCCATCGCCGACGCGCGCACCCAGGGCACGCAGGAACCGGCCGATCCAGGGCCGCTGACAGGCCGCTATCCCAAGATCAACATCCGCGCGTTCACCGAGACCGGGCTCGTCAGCGGAACTCTGACCGAAGCCGACGCGCTGATCGCCTACTTGCAGTCGCTCGGCACCGAGGTCGACTTCAAGCTCTACGACGACAAAGCCAATGTCCGCTGAGGGGCACGGAAACAATGGAAACCTATAACGCCGTCGCCCACTTCGCCCAGTCGTGGGGACTCCTCTACTTCTTCATCGTCTTCTGCGCCGTCGTGATCTTCGTCATGTGGCCGTCCCGCAAGAAACAATACGAGGACGTGGCGCGTATGCCGCTGCGTGAGGATTGATCATGGCCGATCACGACCAACCGAAAGTCGACGCCGTTACCGGCATCGCCACCACCGGTCACGACTGGGATGGCATCACCGAACTGAACCAGCCGCTGCCGCGCTGGTGGCTGTGGATCTTCTACGCCTGCATCGCCTTCGCGGTCGGCTACTGGGTCTTCTATCCGTCGTGGCCGCTGATCACCAACGCTGCCGGCGGTGTGTTCGGCTGGCACTCTCGGACGGCCGTCGTCGAGGATCTCGACCTGTTGCGCGCCCAGCGCGGGCCGATGGTGTCGAAGCTCGCCGGCGTCCCGCTGACCGAGGTCAAGGCCGACGCTGGCCTGTTCGACTTCACCCTTGCCTATGGCCGAGCCGCCTTCGGCGACAACTGCGCGCCGTGCCACGGACCGGGCGGCGGCGGCGCCAGGGGCTATCCGAATCTTATCGACGACGACTGGCTGTGGGGCGGCTCGCTCGACGCCATCCAGCAGACGATCACCCACGGCGTGCGTAACGAGAACGCGGACAGCCGCCAGAGCCAGATGCCGGCCTTCGGCCGCGACGAAATCCTGACAACTGCGGAGATCCACGACGTCGCCTATTTTGTGCGCTCGCTCTCCGGCCTCGAGGTGCCCGAGGGCGCTGATCTCGCCGCGGGCAAGCAGCTCTTCGCCGACAACTGTGCCGTCTGTCATGGCGACGACGGCAAGGGCAACCGCGATGTCGGCGCGCCCAACCTGACGGACGCTGTCTGGCTCTACGGCTCTGATCTCGACAGCGTGGTCACGACCGTGACCAACGCCCGCAACGGCTCCATGCCCGACTGGAGCGCGCGCCTCGACCCGACCACGATCAAGGCCCTGGCCGTCTACGTCCATTCTCTCGGCGGCGGAGAATAGCGGTTTTCCGGGCATCGCCGGGCCATCCCGGACACGTCCGGTTGACGCAGGTCAAGGGTGCGAGGGCGCGTTCCGAATAGGGTCCGCCTCAAGCCAGAGGTGACCCGAATCCCATGAACGTTGCTGCCAAGCCCCAGGTTTCGCCGGACGACGAACAGCCGTTCTACGAACCGCACCACAAGGTCTATCCGCAGAGCGTCCACGGCACGTTCCGGCGGACGAAGTGGCTCGTCCTCATCGTCACCCTCGGCATCTACTACCTGACGCCGTTCATCCGCTGGGACCGCGGCCCGGGCGCACCCAGCCAGGCGGTTCTGATCGACCTGCCCAACCGGCGCTTCTATTTCTTCTTCATCGAAATCTGGCCGCAGGAGGTCTACTACCTCACCGGCCTGCTGGTTCTGGCCGCCCTCGCGCTCTTCCTGATGAACGCCGTCGCCGGACGAATCTGGTGCGGCTATCTCTGCCCGCAGACGGTCTGGACCGACCTCTTCCTCGCCATCGAGCGCTGGACCGAGGGCGACCGCCGCGACCGCATGAAGAACGACAAGGGACCGTGGACCGCCAACCTCGTCGCGCGCAAGGGCGTGAAGCATTTCCTCTGGCTGATGACCGCGTGGTGGACCGGCGGCGCCTGGGTGCTGTACTTCGCCGACGCGCCCACCCTGGTCCATGAACTGGCGACGCTCCAGGCCCCGCTGATCGCCTACATCTGGATCGGCATTCTCACCTTCACCACCTATTCGCTCGCCGGCTACATGCGCGAGCAGGTCTGCCTCTACATGTGCCCGTGGCCCCGCATCCAGGCCGCGTTGACCGACGAAGACGCTTTCAACGTCAGCTACCGCTTCGACCGTGGCGAGCCCCGCATGTCGGTCAAGAAGAGCGCCGCCGCCCGTACCCGTGGCGAGCCGGCCGGCGATTGCATCGACTGCTACCAGTGCGTCGCTGTCTGCCCGACCGGCGTCGACATCCGCGGCGGCGCGAACCTCGGCTGCATCCAGTGCGGCCTGTGCATCGACGCCTGCGACACGGTCATGACCAAGCTCGGTCGCCCGACGCGGCTGATCGCCTACGACACCGACCAGAACATCCGTGCGCGCATGGAAGGCAAGCCGCAGACCGCGCGCGTCGTTCGGCCTCGAACCCTGCTCTATTCGGTCGTCATCCTCGCCGTCGGCGCGGTGATGCTCTTCGCTCTGACAACCCGCGTGTCCGTTGCCCTCAACGTTATCCACGACCGCAATCCGGAGTATGTCGTGCTGTCCGATGGCGGGGTGCGCAATGCCTACACCATACGCATCCTCAACAAGCACAATGACGCGCGCCAATTCGCCATCGCGGTCGATCTTGCCGGCGGCACGCTCGAGGTGGTCGGCGCCGACGCGATCGACGGCCAACAGGTCGCGAAAGTCGGCCCGGACCAGACCCGCGAAATGCGCGCTATCGTCAGTCTCGACGGCGCGGCCGTGGACAGCCAGCCGATACGCTTCACCATCACCGACCGGAGCGACGGCTCGATCACGGAGGCCGTCGACAACTTCCGTGGACCGGGAGAACCGAAATGAACCTGCGCCTGCCCGACATCCGCCTCGCACGCTCCGGCGAACTGACCGGCGGCCGCGTCCTCCTTATGCTGATTGCGTTCTTCGGCGTGGTCATGGTGGTCAACTTCGCCATGGTGAAGGCCGCGATCTCAACCTTCGGCGGCGTCGATACGAAGAGCTCCTATGAGGCCGGCCGCCAGTTCAAGGCGGAGGAAGCAAAGGCGGCGGCGCAGGACGCGCTGAACTGGCAGGTGAGCGAGCACATCGCGCTCGCCGAGGATGGCCAGGTGCTGTCGGTCGATATTCGCGACGCACGCGGCGTGCCGGTGTCCGGTATCGACGTTGCCGCGAAGCTCGGCCATCCCGTGGACGAGCGGCGCGATGTGGCGGTCGCCCTGTCCGAAACCACGGCCGGCGCCTATCGTGGCGTCGCCATCGTGACACCCGGCGTCTGGCTGATCGATCTCGTCGTCACCCGCGACGGCACCCAGCTCTTCCGCTCGCGGAACCGCGTCCTGGTGCCATGACCGCGGCGTGCTGCCCACCCGCCGACCTGACCCTTGGCGAGCGGGGGGCCAGCGCCATCGATCTCAGCCGCTACATCCACACCGGCGAGAACGGCGCCTGCCACATCGACCTCGCGGTCGATGGCATTCATTGCGCAAGCTGCATCCGCGCCATCGAGGGCGGTCTCGCCGCGATGCCGGGAGTTGCGGGTGTGCGCGTCAATTACACGCTGCGGCGCGTCGGAATCGACTGGCGGGATGGCGCACTGGAGCCGGGCGGGCTGCTCGATCGGCTGGACGCGCTTGGATATTCCGCCCGCCCCTACCAGATGCGCTCGGTCGAGGCAGACACCGCCCGCGAAATGAAGCGGCTCGTCCGCTCGCTGGCCGTGGCGGGGTTCGCCGCGATGAACATCATGCTGCTGTCCGTATCGGTGTGGGCCGGCAACGTCATGGACATCACGCCCGAGACCCGCGACTTCTTCCACTGGTTCGCTGCACTGATCGCGCTTCCGGCAGCCGCCTACGCCGGCCAGCCGTTCTTCGAGAGCGCCACCCGTGCGCTTCGGGCCCGCCGCATCAACATGGACGTGCCGATCTCGCTCGGCGTCATTCTGGCGCTCGGTGTCTCGCTCTACGAAACGGCAATCTCCGCCCGCGACGTCTATTTCGACAGCGCCGTCATGCTGCTGTTCTTCCTGCTGGCGGGACGGACGCTGGAGTTGGTCATGCGGCGCAAGACCTACGCCCTGGCCGGCAATCTCGCCGCGCTCAAGGCCGAGACGGCCGAGCGCATCGGCCCTGACGGAACTACCCGGACCGTGCCGTCCGCCGCCATCGAGGCCGGCGACCGTATTCGTGTGCGGCCGGGAGAGCGCATCGCGGCCGATGGCACCATCGTTTCCGGCACCTCCGCCGTCGACCAGAGTCTCGTCACTGGCGAAACCATGCCGCGCCCCGTCTCGGCCGGAGACATGGTCTATGCCGGCTCGCTCAATCAGGGCGGCGCGCTCACTATCGCAGTCACCGCGAGCGACGGCACCGCGTTGGTCGATCAGGTGCAAACGCTGCTCGACAAGGCCACCGAAGCGCGCTCGCGCCGGGTGCGCATCGCCGACCGCGCCGCCGGGCTCTATGCCCCGGTGGTTCACATCACGGCGGCGCTCGCCGCGATCGGGTGGCTGATCGCCGGTGGCGGCGTTCATCAGGCGATCATCGTGGCCACGACCGTGCTGATCATCACTTGCCCCTGCGCCATAGCGCTCGCCATCCCCGCCGTTCAGGTCGCCGCCTCGGGCGCGCTCTTCCGCCGAGGAATATTCCTGAACGCCGGCGACGCCATCGAGCGGTTGGCGGAGGTCGACACGGTCGTCTTCGACAAGACCGGCACGCTGACCTTGCCCGATCCCGCGGTCGCCAATTCCGACGAGATTCCGGCGCCCATGCTCGCGATGGCAGCGCGCGTCGCTCTGTCCAGCCGTCACCCGCTGGCCGTTGCCCTCGCCGCGCGCGCCAGGGGAATGCCGGCCTTCGCCGATGTGCGCGAGGAGCCAGGCCAGGGACTCGTCGCCATTGTTGACGGCGTCGAAGCGCGGCTGGGAAGCCCCGGTTTCTGCGGAATTGAAGCGCCCGACGCCAATGCGGCGACATCCATTCTCGCCTTCCGCCACGGCGGTGAGACGGCGGTCATCCGGCTCGAACAGCGCCTCCGCCCCGACGCGGTGCAGACGGTCGCGGCGCTGAAGGCGCGCGGACTGAGCTGCATGATCCTCTCCGGCGATCGCCGCGAGGCGGTCGCCCCCATCGCCACGGCTCTCGGCATTGCCGACTACCGCTTCGGCCAGACGCCCGCCGACAAGATCGAACGGCTGGAGGCGATGACGACTGCCGGCCGCCGAATTGCCTTCGTCGGCGACGGTCTCAACGACGCACCGTCGCTGGCCGCCGCCCACGTCTCCCTGTCGCCGATCAGCGCGGTCGATCTGGCGCAGGCGCAGGCCGACGCCGTTTTCCTCGGCGAACGGCTTTCGCCGGTGGTCGAGGCGTTCGACATTTCCGTCCGGGCGCGGCGGCTGATGACCCAGAACCTCGCTTTCGCGGCCCTGTACAATCTCTTTGCCGTGCCGTTGGCGATCTTCGGCCTGGTCACGCCGCTGATCGCGGCCGTGGCCATGTCCGGCTCGTCGCTGGCGGTGACGGTGAACGCCCTCCGCGCGCTGCCCCGCCACAGCGAGCCGCGTCACGTGCCGGCGCTGGCGCAGCAACCGGTGCCGGCATGACCGTGCTCGCCTACCTTGTTCCGATGGCGCTGCTGCTCGGCGCGGCGTGGCTCGCCACGTTCCTCTGGTCCCTGTCCAGCGGCCAGTATGATGATCTCGACGGCGCGGCGCTCCGCATTCTCGACGACGACGACATCGAGACCGACAAGACCGACGACGCTAGCCCTTCAACTGGACGCGGGTGATGTAGCAGCCCGGGTCGGTGGGATCGGGCAGCACCGTGAAGCCCATCTCGCGCGTCATGGCGAGCATTTCGGCGTTTTCCGCCAGCACCTGGCCCTCGACCACCGACAGCCCCTCGCTGCGCGCATAGGCGAGCAGATGCTGCATCAGGGCCCAGCCGAGGCCGACGCCCTGCATGTCGCTCCGCACGATCACGCCATATTCGGCGCGGGTGTAATCCGGGTCCGAGACGAGACGCGAAACGCCGAGCAGCGCACCACGCGCCGGATCCACTGCGATGAAGGCCATCTCGCGCGCGTAGTCGATCTGGGTCAGCCGGGCGAGGAAGTCGTGCGAGAATTGCTTGCGCGGCGCCAGCAGCCGCAGGCGAATGTCGCGATTGTCGAGCCCAGCGACGAAATCCGGATAAAGCCGCGCATCCTCCGGGCGGATCGGCCGCAACAGCACGTCGACGCCGCCGCTCGTCTTCAACCGCGTCTCCCACGCGCTCGGATAGGGCCGTATCGCCAGCCGCTTGTTGGGCGCCGGCTCGTCGATGCGCGCCGGATCGATCACAATGCGGGCGTCGAGGGCGATCGCCCCGTCGGCGTCGACCAGCAGCGGGTTGATGTCGAGCGAGGCGATCTCCGGGCAGTCGATGACCATCTGCGACACCTGGATCAGCGTCCGCGCGATCGCCTCCATGTCGGCGGGCGGGCGATCGCGATAGCCCGCCAGCAGCCGTGCGATACGCGTCTGGTCGATCAGGTCGCGGGCGAGTGTCATGTCGAGCGGCGGCAGCGCGATGGCCGTGTCGGCCACAACCTCGACCGACGTCCCGCCGGCGCCGAACAGGATGATCGGCCCGAACAGCGGATCCTCGCTGACGCCGATGATGAGTTCGTGCGCGTCGGGCCGATCGACCATCGCCTGCACCGTGAAACCGTCGATGACCGCGTCCGGCGCCTTGGCCGCGGCACGCTCGACGATGCCTTTCGCCGCCTTCACCGCGTCATCCGGCGTGCGGACGCCGAGCACCACGCCACCCACATCCGACTTGTGGCTGATGTCGCGCGACAGGAGCTTCACCGCGATCGCATCGTTGCGGTCCAGCAGTTCACGGGCCAGCGCCTCGACTTCGGGGATGTCTTCAGCGACGTGCGTCTCCACCACCGGCACGCCGAATGCCGCCAGCGCGCCCTTTGCCTCGGCCTCGCTCAGCGTCGTACGCCCGCTGGCCGCCGCCGTAGCCAGGATCGCGCGGGCGGCCGGCGCGTCGAACGTCACCTCGGTCGAAAGCGACGGCGGCGTGCGCATCAGCGCCCGCTGCGCCGCGCTGTAGCCGGTGAGATACTGGAGGCTGCGGATCGCGTCGGCCGGCGTGTCGTAGGTGGCGACGCCCGCGCCGCGCAGGATCGCCCGCGCCGGCTCCGCCGCATGATCGCCGAGCCAGCTCGTCAGGATCGGCTTGAAGCGCGGCGGGTGACGCCCGTCGATGCCGCGCACCGTGTCGGCGACCGCTTGCGCCGACCCCTCGGCCGAGGCAAGCGCGGTCGGGCAGGCCATCACCAGCAGTGCATCGACATTGGCGTCGTCGAAGACCGCCTCGACGGCGGCGCGGTAGCGCTCCGGGCCGGCGTCGCCGATGATGTCGACCGGATTGGCATGCGACCACGTCGGCGGCAGCACGGCGTCGAGCGCCGCGATTGTCTCGGGCGCCAGCGTCGCCAGGTCGCCGTCAAAATCGACGAGGCGATCGACCGCCAGCACCCCGGCGCCGCCGCCGTTGGTGACGATGCCGAGGCGCCCGCGCGCGATCGGCGCGAACCGCGCCAGTGTCTCCGTCGCGTCGAACAGTTCCTCCAGGTCGCGCACCCGCAGCAGTCCCGCCCGCCGGAACGCGGCGTCCACCGCGCCGTCGACACCGGCGAGCGCGCCGGTGTGCGTGGCGGCGGCCTTGGCAGCGGCGGCATGGCGCCCGGACTTGATCACGATGACCGGCTTCAGCCGCGCCGCGGCCCGCGCCGCCGAAATGAACTTCCGCGTATTGGTGACCGTCTCGAGGTACATCAGCACGGCGGTCGTGTGGCTGTCGCCAGCCAGCATGTCGAGCAGATCGGCCACGTCCACGTCGGCCATGTCGCCCAGCGAGACCACGCTGGAGAAGCCGATCTGACGGTCCGCCGTCCAGTCGAGCACCGCCGAGGCCAGCGCGCCGGATTGCGACAGGAAGGCGAGCTTGCCGGGGCTCGGGGCGATATGGGCGAAGCTTGCGTTCAGGCCGATACCGGGCACGAAGAGGCCGAGGCAGTTCGGCCCGATGATGCGCAGCGTAGTACGGCCGCGCCGCATCGAGCATCGCCTGACGCAAGCCGTTTTCCCGCGAGAGCCCGGCGGTGAGGACGACCGCGGCGCGGGTTCCCCGCGCGCCGAGTTCGCCGATGATGCCGGGGACCGTCGCGGCCGGCGTCACGATCACGGCAAGATCGGGCGCGTCGGGCAGGGCCGCGGCATTCGGGTAGCAGGGGAGGCAGAACACCTCCTCATATTTGGGATTGACCGGCAGGATCGGCCCGGCGAACCCGCCGTCACGCACGTTCAGCATGACGGTCCGGCCGACCGAACCCTCCTGCGCCGAAGCGCCGATGATGGCGATGGAGCGCGCCCGGAAAGCAAAAATCCAGGTCTACGAATTGTCATCCGACGCAGCCCTGGACCGCCGTCCGATTTCTGTTCACGTTGCCTGGCGCGC
>CAWCSF010000007.1:0-145873 GCA_963798195.1 uncultured Alphaproteobacteria bacterium
GCGCGAACGGCTCGGATTCGAGGCCCGGGTTGGGCTTGCCGAGGGACTCGGAGGTCTGGTCGCTTGGTGGCAACGCGAGAAAGAATCCGCGTCGGCCGCAAACCGAGTTACCGTATGACCGGCGCAGATATGGAGACGGATCTTTTCGAGCGCGGCTGGCTGGCGACCGACCTTCCCGAGCCGGGGCCGGCCTTCGCGGCGCGCGATGCGCTGCTCGGGCACCTGCGCGATAGCCACCTGCCGGGTCTCGCTCGGCTGGACGACTATCACCGGATGGCTACGGACCCGGATCATCACATAGCGGTTCTGCACGAACTGGCTTCCTGGTACTGGCAGGAGCAACTCGGACGCGCCATTGTCGTGGCCAATCTCGACCTCTTCCGCCGGCTTGTGGGTGCGGACCTGCACGTGCAGAACCGTCCCTATCTGCGCGCGGTCCGGCCCGGCCGCGTCGAAGATGCTGCACCTATCCATCGCGACACCTACTATGGCGCCAGTCCCTACGAAGTCTCGATCTTCGTGCCCTTCACCGACATCGACGCCGCCAGTGCGTTGCGCGTCGTCAGCGGCTCGCATCTTGCGCCGGACAGCGACTATCCGTTCGCGCAACATAAGAGTCGGGACGTCGTCATGCGTTCGCCCAAACACGAACTCGGCTTTCCATACGCGCCGCGGCTTCTCGATTTGTCGGTCGCGGAAAAGGCCGAGCCTGTACCACTCCGTGTCGGCCAGGTCCTGATCTTCGGGCTTGGGCTGGTGCATGGGGGGGGCATCAACGGCGGGGAGGGCACGCGCTTCTCGAGCGATATCCGTATCGTCAACTCGCTCGCGCCGGTGAATCTCAGTCGCGGCGTGGACGCGAACTATTTCGTGCCGCTTTGTTCTAGCGTTGTGACACGTGCCGCTCGCCACTATGAAGCCGTCAACGGTTCGGCTGCGTAGGGGGAAATCGGTGCGGGTCATCTCCGTCGATCCCTTGACCGATCCGCACTGGGGGGAGTTGAGGCGGCTGCCGACGGCCGGGCTCTTCCATTCGCAATCGTGGATGGCCGCTCTCAATGACTGTTACGGCTTTGAGCCGCGAGCGTATGTCGTCATCGACCAGGCGAACGTGGCGCGGGGTGGGGTGGCCTTCTGCGAAATCGGTGATGCTCTCGGAAAAAGAATTGTCTGTCTGCCATTCTCAGACGCCTGCGATCCGCTGCTCGCCGACACCTCCGTATGGCCGCTCCTGAAGCAGCGGTTGGGCGAGCAGGGGTTTCCCGTAACTCTGCGCGCGCTCGATCCTCACCTTCTTGGCAGCGATCCGGAGTTCGTGCCAATCAAGCGCGCGCGGTGGCACACGCTTGATGTGACCGATGAGCTCGATCTGCTGCGCCGCCGTTTCTCGGACGCAACGCGTCGCGCTGTCGCAAAAGCCGAGCGTGCCGGCGTGGTCGTCAGGCCGCTCGTCGGAGATGCCGGCCTTGACGCCTTTACGTCCCTTCACGTGAGACTGAGGAAGCGAAAGTACCGACTGTTGGCACAGCCGCAGGCCTTCTTTGGCGCGATCAGAGACCGCTTCCAGCCGACCAAAGGGTGGCATCTGCTTGGCGCTTGGCATCAGGACGCGCTTCTCGCCGCCACACTCTATTTGTCCTGTGGCGACACCCTCTACTACAAGTTCAACGCGTCGCAGCCGGACGGGCTCGCGCTCCGCCCGAACAACCTTCTCGTCTGGGCCGGCATCATGCTGGCAAAGGAGCTCGGACTTAAGGCGGTCGACCTCGGTCCGAGCGACGACGATCAGCCTGGGCTGATCCGGTTCAAGCGCGGATTTGGCTCGGCCTCTAGGGAGCTGCGCTTTCTGCGATGGACTCCGTGCGTTGAAAAGGCTGGCCACGGAGCCGAACTCCGGGGCGTGCTCGGTGAGATGACGCGCCTCTTTACCGCGCCGAGGGTGGCCGACGACGTTTCGAAAGCGGCGGGAGCGACCCTCTACAGGCTCTTCGCATGAGAGGTGATGTGATCCTCGTGAGCGGGCCAACCGGGTTCGTCGGCTCGCACCTGGTGCGCCGCCTTTTAGGCGACGGCGCCGAGGTTCATGTGCTTTGCCGGGAGGGCTCGAATTTCCACCGTCTGCGGGACATCGAGCAACGATTGCACAAACACGTGGTTCGGTTGGAGGACGCCCCTGGTCTGCAAAGGGTCATGAAGGCGGTGCGACCGCATAGGATCTTTCACCTCGCCGCCGCGACGGTCGTCGCGGGCACGACCGGCAGCGTTGCCGAACTGATCGAAGTTAATTTCTTGGGCACGATCAATCTTATCGAGGCCGCGGAGCTGGTTCCATATCGGAGCTTCGTCACGACCGGCGATTCCTTCGAGTACACGGCGAGCGCATTTCCCCTTCGCGAGAATGAACGCTGTGAACCGGATACCGCGCATGGCATTACCAAACTTGGAGCGACGCTTTTTGCGCAACGTGTTGCGCGTGAGCGCGGACGGCCGATCGTGATATTGCGCCTCTTTTCCACCTATGGTCCTGGGGACAATCCGCGCCGGCTGGTCCCGAAGGTCATCGAAAGCGCGCTCGCTAACACGCCCATTCGTTTGTCACGCCCAGACATCGTGCGCGACTGGGTGTACATCGACGATGTCGTCGACCTCTACATCGAGGCCGCTGAAAAAGCCGACGCTCTTTCGGGGCGCGTGTTCAATGCGGGCTCCGGGGCGGCGACCCCGATCGGCGAGATCGTTTCCATGCTGCTGCGGATCGCACATTCGAAGGCCAGTCCGGAGTGGGGTGTCTTTCCCGCGCCCGCACATGATGCGACGCCCTGGGTTGCCGACACCAGCCAGACCTTCGGGGCATTTGCATGGCGTCCGCGCTTGGCGCTTGAAACGGGACTGCGCGCGACGCTCGCGGCCATCGTGGAGGCTGCGCGGTGATCGGTGCCGAGACAGCGCGATACCCACCACACCAGAACCGCGTTCTCTTTGTCGGTCACGAAGCGACCCGGACAGGCGCACCTCTCATGCTGCTTCATCTCATGCGATGGCTACGTGAGCATACCGATATCGACTTCGACCTGTTGCTGCTCCGAGGTGGCGATCTCGTACCGGACTATTGCAAGGTCTGCACCGTCTTCGGAGTTTCGGGCGGCGGCGCCAAAACCGCGCGCACGCCGATGCCCAGTCGCCTCGGGTCCGTTCTTCGGAAACTGGATGAGACGACGCCGGTTTCGCCGCGCGGTCCCGAGGTCCACCCCCTTTCCACCGTCCGCACCATCCTGGCGCATCGGCAGATCGGACTGATCTATTCGAACACCGTCACCAACGGGCGCGCCTTGGCTGAGTTGGCGCTTGACCTCCCTATCATTTGCCACGTGCACGAAGTGGAAAGCTATTTGCAGGCGATGCCTGTCGAGGAGTTGGCTGCTGTTTTGCGTGACGCCGCGATGTACATTGTGGTCGCGGAGGCGACGCGCGGAGTTCTAGTTCAGCGTGGCGTCGATCTGGCGAAAATCGTGCTTGTCCCCGGCTTCGTACCGCTCGGGCCGACACGAGCGCGCGATCTGGAGCGGCGCCTTTCGTTTCGCCGCGAGCACCGCATTCCTGAAGAAGGCATTCTGGTCGGCGGCTGCGGGACGCTTCACTGGCAAAAAGGGCCCGATCTTCTGGTGCACGTGGCTCGCAGGCTCGCTCGCCAGACCGGTTTGCCGCCTTTGCACTTTGCGTGGGTTGGCAAAGCGCACGGCGCCCAGCAGCTGCAATTGCGCTGGGACATCGAGCGCGCCGGTTTGACTGGCAGTTTCTCGGTCATTCCCGGACTTACCGATACCGGGGATTTTTTCGAAAGCCTCGACATATTGGCCATCGTCTCTCGCAATGACCCGCTTCCGCTGATCGCCGTCGAAGCTGGCGCGCGTGGCGTGCCTGTAGTCTGTTTTGAAGGCAACGCCGAACTTGTGGACGAGACCTGTGGCATCGTGGTCCCATATCTCGATCTCGAAGCCTATGCGATCGCGGTCGGCGAATTGGCCGAGGACTCCGAACGACGTACTGCCCTCGGCCGGCGGCTGGCGGCCAAAGTGCGTGGCCGGCACGCCGTATCCGCCGGGGCGTCACAGATCGCGGAGATCATCAAGTCGTTCGCCGGGACGGTGTCGGGACATTAAGAAAAAGGTCCGAAAAGGCGCGCCAAAGGATGTCGTGAAGCGGACGGCGCGTCACGCGCCCGCTTTTCGGCAGTCGAAGGCTTCGACCTGTTCGCTGAATTCGTCGAGGTCGAAATGGGGAAGGGGAGTGACGCCCTGGACCGGCGGCATCATCTGGCCGCAGCCTTGACCACGCCACGGCTCGCGCCTCGTCGGCTGAAGAACGTCGTTCTCGATCCGCAAACAACGAAGAGGCAATGCCGCGACTTCGCACTCCCCCTGGAACTGCAATTCGCTTTAGGGCGTTGGTGGCATGCTGGTGAACAATAATCGAACCGAGGTCAGCCAAGAATGATCGGCTTGAAGGAGTTATATGCGGCGCTTCTGAAAGCTTGGAACGATAGGAATGCCGAAGCAATGTCGTCTTACTTCAGCGAGGATGCCGTGATGATTGGGTTCGACGGCAGCACAGTCGAAGGTCGATCCTCGATCAAGTCTCACCTCGCTCCTATCTTCCAGGATCATCCCACTGCAACGTACGTTTCCATTGTGAGATCTGTGCACGACATGGGTGAATTTGCCCTGTTGAGGGCTGACGCGGGCATGGTGCCGCCCGGAAAGTCCGACATCCGATCTGAGACAATCGCGCGGCAGACACTGGTTGCCCGGCATGACAGCGACAGCTGGCAGGTCGTCCAGTTTCAGAACACACCGATCACCCTCGACCAAGACAAGCCCGCACGTGCTCGGATCTACGACGAACTGCAAACCACACATCGAGAAGGCGCTGGCCGAGGTGGCTGATGCGCAACACGACATCGTTACCCCGGCTCTGGCCGGCGCGGTGAATATCGGGCAGCGGCGGCGTGTTTGCGCACGCCAGATTTGGCAAGAGGAGTCTTCATGAACGCGCCTGCGTCAATTTCAGCCGCGAGGGCGGTTGCCACGGAGGTGCGTCTTCGCGCGCTGGTAACTGCTGTTCCGCAACACGTCCTCCCCCAAGCGCAGGTTCGCGATACCGCAAGGGCATACTTTTCAAAGAAGACCGGACTGTTCGATCACCTCGAACCGGTGTTCATGAATGCGAAGATTGATACGCGCTACGCCTGCCAACCGTTCGACTGGTACATGCAGCCTCACGATTTCGGCGAGAAGTCGCGACTTTACGCCGACCACGCGACAGCACTTTCAGCGGATGCCGCAAGCAGAGCGCTGGACGCGGCCGGCCTGACGCCAGCCGACATCGATGCGATCGTGATGGTGAGCACGACCGGAGTGGCGACGCCAAGCCTCGACGCTCGACTGATGAATCTCATGCCGTTCCGGCCCGATACAATGCGTCTGCCAATCTTCGGCTTCGGATGTGCTGGCGGCGTGCTTGGTTTGACCCGCGCGGCGCAGCTCGTCCGCTCGCAACCCGGCATGCGCTGTCTGCTCGTTGTTGTCGAATTGTGCAGCATGGCCATCCGTCACGACCGGGTGACGCCGAGTAACATCGTGGCGACAGCGCTGTTCGGTGATGGAGCCGCGGCGGCGATCATCGAATCCTCCGATCCATCCGCGCCGGGCGTCGATTTAGGTCCCGCGCTCGGGTCCATCGGCCTCGGTGGCGAGCATTGCTGGCCGGACACGCTCCATGTCATGGGCTGGCGGGTTGATGGCCTCGGTCTCGATGTCATTTTTCACAGCAGCATTCCGCAAATCGTTGCGGACGATTACCCGGCGGCGCTGTCCGCCTTTCTGATGCGGTCGGGTCTCACCAGGGACGATTTCGTCCGGCCGTGCTGCCATCCCGGCGGCGTCAAGGTGATTGAAGCCCTGGAGCAGGTCTATGGCCTTGCCCCCGGAGAACTCGACGTCGAGCGCGAGGTACTGCGCAACTACGGGAACATGTCGGCGCCGACCGTGCTGTTCGTTCTCGATGGAACTATCAAGGCGGGCGTAAAGGGGCCGGTTCTCCTCTCATCTCTTGGGCCGGGCTTTACCGCTGCGTTCCAGATGGTGAACCTCGCGGGCGCGCCGTGACCGTCGGCTGGCCGTATGCCCTGATTGCCCTGGTCGGGCTGCAGCGATTGGCCGAGTTGGTCTGGGCGCGGCGCAATACCCGCGCGTTGCTGGCACGCGGGGGCCGGGAGACTGGCGCCGGCCACTATCCGCTGTTCGTCGTGCTCCATGGTTCCTGGCTGCTCGCGCTCGCTATCTTTGTTGCGCCCGATGCGACGCCCAATTGGAGTTTGCTGACCGTGTTCCTCGTCCTCCAGATTCTACGGGTCTGGATCGTCGCCTCCCTTGGCCCGTACTGGACGACGCGCGTCATCACGATCGAAGGGGAGCCATCGGTGCGACGCGGACCCTACCGCTATCTCCGCCACCCGAACTACGTCGTGGTGGCACTCGAGATTCCGGCTCTCCCGCTCGCTCTTAATCTGACCTGGCTCGCACTCGCGTTTGGGCTGCTCAATTTCGCGTTGTTGCTGTACCGCATCAGCGTGGAGGACAAAGCCCGAGCGCAGGCGGCCCTTGCTTGATCGCGAAGCCTCGGGAGCCATCCTCTTAACTTGGGGCATGATTGCTCGCCGCCGGCGGCCGAAGATGCCGGGGAAATTGCTAGCGTGGGGGTGCCACCAGACAAACGAAAGCGCCGGGAGTGGGCCTCCCGGCGCTTCGGATTAGCAGTGCCCCTCGGCGGACTACCAGAAATGGTGGCCGAAGAACTTGACGTACTTGCCCTCGTCGCGATGCCGCCCACCGACACCGGCCGCAGCCGTCGCGGCGGCGGCGCTGAGGAGGAGCCCGGCAGCGGCGATGAAGCCGGCGATCAGTGTCGCCTTCCGCGCCTTGTCTGCAGCGTCCCGTACCTGAATCTCCAGGTCCCGGGCTTCATTCACCGCAGCATCGACGCGTGCCTGTGCGTCGGCCTCGGGCAGGCCGGTGCGGGTTTCCACAACCTGCGTCAGATAGGAACGATCGCTTTCGGTGAACTCTCGATTCCGGATCGTTGCGGCGAAGATGCGACCAGCTTCCGCCCGCAACGCAGAGTCGTCAGTAGGGGTAGCGTTCGTTCCAACCGGCGGCGCGCCTTGGGTATTCGGCGCGGGGCGCAGCAGCAGGTCGACCGCGTAGTCCGTCGGTGAAAGTGCCGAAGCGTCGGCGTTCCCCGAAGCGGTGCCTGCCGCAACGATGGCCGCCGATTGCGTTCCGGCTTGCAGGATGGCTCCGCCACCGATGCCCAGAACCATAGCGCCGAACAGGATGCCGACCGCCCAAGCAAGGAAGCCGTGCGTGCTGTCCCGGAAGCCGCTTTCATGGTTGGTCGCGTCGGCCCAGCGGCTCCGCATGCGACCGGCGAGATAGCCGCCCGCCGCGAAACTTCCAATCTGCACGAGAAGCGTCCACCACAGGACCGCAAACGCCGCCACCCAGACGGGGGCTCCGCTGCCCGGCCATGGCGAAGTCACCGAAAGACCGACCGCGGCGCCGAAGGTGAGGAGAATTATCGAAATCGCGGCGGCGGCGACTGCGCCGCCGATCACCGGTCCCCATTCCAAATAGCTTCTGTTGGAGACGAGTGGTGCGGGCGCGACGTCAGCTTCGTAAGTCATGGCGCGCCTCGACTCAGTGAAGGCCGATGAGCGACAGCACCGCCATCACCACGACGACGAGGCCGACAAGATAGATAATGCCGTTCATTGCTTCTCTCCTTCGAAATCGATTTTTGGAAGAACTACTTGGCGCCTGGCATCTTGATCGTCAGGGTCGGCCCGGTATTTCCGAGGTGCCCCGTCGCCATCATCACGGCCGCACCAACGAAGACCACTAACATCACGCCAACAATCACGCCCAAGATGCCGGTCCCGCCGTTGCCATCCGCCATGTGCACGCTCCATCGTTCCGAACATTCTGTTCACAACAATGTGTGAGTGCTCGCTTGGTTCCGTTCCCGGAACCTATACCGATGAATAATTATGCAGCGGCCACCGGACGGCGCGACTGGAGATCAGGGTCGTTGATATTGGCGGAGGAAGTACGGACCGTCCTGCGTCAGGCCACTGACCTTGCTCCACGCCCTCAAGTCCTTGAGCGCGCGCGTGCCGCCGCGTGTCGACAGACTGCGCAAGGGAGCCCAGTCGATCCGCAAGCCGAGGGCCAAGCCCAGCGACGATATCGATTTCAGCTAGCTTGTTGGTAGCCCGTGCCGAAGGTGGACGCTACAATCGCGTCCTTCTGAGGCCGGGCGGTGTATATTGACGACGATAGGGTCACACTGGGATCGGACGGGCCCTGTCGCCAAATTGTTTGGCCCACCCGTCGAGGTAACGAACGAAGTGGCCGCCGCGTATCGGCGAGCCGTTGGCGAAGGCCGGCGACGCGGTCTCCTGCTGGGCGTCACGCCCGAACTCGCCGACATCTCCCGTGATCTGACAGCAGTCGAACGCAGCCAGGCGACCATCAACCGCCGTTGGCCGGGTGATACCCCGAACCGCAGGGCAATCTGCGCCGATTGGAAAGACGTGCCACTCCCGGCGCGCGGCTTCGACATCTGCGTCGGCGACGGAAGCCTCAATGTCCTGTCGTCGCAGGCGGAAATCGCTTTCATGCTGGATAGGTTAAGCACCCTGCTGGAGCCCGGTGGACAGATCGTGATCCGGCTCTACCTGACGCCGGAAGCGGGCGAGACAGTCGATCAGGTGTTTCGGGCCGCCTCGTCAGGCGAGGTTGTATCGTTCAGCGCGTTCAAATTTCGGCTGGCGATGGCGATGGTGTCGGAGCGGGGCGATCCCAGCATCCGCGTTGCCGACATCGCCGAGGCTTTCAATCGCGCGGTGAGTGACCGGATGGCGTTCTCCCGAGACACCGGCATCTCGCGCGCGGAAATCGAGGTTATCGACATCTACGTCGGATCGACGGAGACATACTGCTTCACGACGCAATCTCAGCTCGTCGCGACAATACCTCCATCGCTGCGGTTGGTTTCGTTCATCGATACCGGCACGTACGAACTTGCCGAACGCTGCCCGATTGCGATCATTGAAGTGAGATGAATCCGACGCCGGCAAATCCCGACGGCCCGCTAGAAAATATTGTCTGGCCACCGCTCTCGCGATGGAGTCCGGACGCGCTCGCCAGGCACGTAAAGTGGCTTGAATCCAGCCAATGGCTCACTCCTGACGAACTCGAACGCAATGCGTTTCGCCAGCTGGCGATCACCGCAAGACATTGTGCACGCCACTCGCCCCTATTCGCCGAACGGCTGAGGTCCGCCGGCATCAGTGTGGCCGACTTCGCGCGGCCCGAGGGACTTTCTGCCTTGCCGGTCATGACGCGCCGGCAAGTGCAAACCGCCGGCAAAGATTTCTTTTGCAGCGACGTTCCCGCTTCACATCTTCCGATCCGCGACGGAAAGACATCGGGGTCGACAGGCGAACCCCTCGCCGTCAAGTCGACCCAGGCCACTGCGCTGAGCAATTTCGCGAACACAATTCGCAATCACACCTGGCACCAACGGGATGCGACCCGTCCGCTCCTCAGCATTCGCGCTCATCTCGAGAAACCGGTCGAGCGACCCGATTGGGGCGCGCCATTCAACCTTCTATTTCCGTGCGGCCCGGCACTGGGTCTTTCAATTTCGACGCCATTTGACGAGCAGGCGTCGAGAATGCGCCTCCTCAAACCAGGAACGCTTCTCACCTATCCGAACAATCTCCTTGGCCTTATCGATGAACTCGCCGCTTCCGGAGGTGCGCCTCCGGGATTGCAGCACATCCGGACGACCGGCGAATCTGTGACCGCAGAACTCAGGGATCGCGCGCGGTCGTTCTTTGGTCTGGAGGTCGAAGACACCTATAGCTCGACGGAAGCCGGCAGCATCGCAATGCAATGTCGAGAGTGCGGCGGCTATCACGTGATGGCAGAGGCAATGACCGTGGAGGTCATCGACGAGGCCGGGCGTCCCTGCCGTCCTGGCGAAACCGGCCGTGTCATCGTCACCGATCACACAAATTTCGCCATGCCTCTCATTCGGTACGAAATCGGAGACTATGCGGAGGTTGGCGAACCGGGCAGTTGCGGGCGCGGCCTGCCGGTTCTCAACAAGATCCTCGGCCGGCAGCGCAACCTGATGATCCTGCCTGACGGCCGCCGACAATGGCCTCTAACTGGATTCTACCGCTTTCGCGAAGTCGCCCCTGTATCGCAATATCAGTTTGTTCAGGTCGATCGGCACACGATCGAGATAAATCTGGTCGCGGAAAGACCGCTCAGCGAGCCTGAAGAATCCGCACTGCGCACGGTGATTCAGAAAGCCCTCGGGCACCCATTCAATTTGCCGTTCAGATACCACAGCACTCCTCTGTCGCGCGGCGCGGGCGGCAAATTCGAAGAGTTCATCTGCAAGGCGACTTGAATGTGGGCCTGCTCCGTTGCCGCCCAACTGCCGTCAGCAGAATTCGTCGCAACCGATGTCCGGCGGCGGCACAGGCGTCCCATCATCAGACGGACTGGGGGCGGGGTCGTAATTCGGCGTATTGCACGATCCCGAGTTGGCCCGGAAATCGGTAAGCAAGCGATTCTCGCGGAATGCAAACGCGTAGTTCTGCCCGAGCAACGCAGTCCGCTGGTAGATATTCGGAACGCGATTGATCTTGCCTTGCGGGTCGACGGTGACCGTCTCGCACGCCCGTGACATCACGATGCAAGTGCGTTGCGGCCTGTCCTTGTTGCAGACCCGGATGGCGCCTTCGAAGACGGTTGCGTTGAACACGCCGTTCTCGTCGACGACGCCCTCCCACTTTGTCCCGCGTACGCCGATCGTCGCCGTCGGCGTGTTGATCGTGTAGGCATTCTTGGCGCTGAGACCGGTGATGAAGCGGAACGCGCCCTGCGAGACGTTGATCGTCACCTGCTTCGCCGTCTGTCCGCCCGAATAGACGAACTTGTCGATGGTGATGTCTGAGTTCGGGCCTACCGCGAGCTTGGTATCGTCGAGGAAGAGGATCTGCGCCGTGCCCCGCGCGCCGGTCTTGACGACATCACCCATGAAGACCGGGCCGTTGACCACCAGCGTGCGGTTGTTCGCATCGGCCTGAGGGATGACCGCAGCGGCCTTTCCCGCCGGCTCAGCCGCCCACGCCGCACCGATATGACTGACGCCAAGAAGCAAACTCGCCGTGAGTGCGCCGCGCATCGACATGAACCCGAGCCCTTCCGCCAAGGATGTATGAGTACCGATTCGCCCCGGTACCAAGCCGTAAATCTAGCATGACATCACCATAACTACTCCAGCCAGATCGTGACCAAAGTGCGGTCTTGCTTCCCAAATTCCTAAGGGCCACACCACAGACTGGCTGGCTCTTGCGTTGGGCTGCCTACTCCTTGTGCACTGCGGTACGGGGGCGCGACTTACGCTGCGCTGGCGGAGAAGGAGCGGCGGCCGATCTCGGAGCGGACCAAGGCGGCACTTGCGGCGCGTCAGGCCGGCGTCATCGCCTTGCTTCATCCAGCTTCGCGATTTCGGAATCGGCCAAATCCACCATCTGCTGGCCCATGACCTTGATAAAGACGAGCGCCCGTTCACGGTACTCGACATGTCTTTCTGGCGCCATTTCCCATGACCGCTCAAGGCTGATCGAAGCCGACGCATGCTTCATGCCGTCACTCGCGAAGAGCGCTAAAGCGACTTGGTCGAGTAAACTGGTTCTCAATTGTCCCAACCTTCCTTGCCGGATACCCGCGCGAGCGCAAATCGGCTTCAGCAGGCGCGAGCCCTAGGACCTGCTGCGACCGCGTTCTTGCCGATCGGAACACGTCAGCGGGCACTTCGTTCCCACAATGACGCCCTTCGATGCCATGAGCGTCCTGCACAGGTTTGGCGGCGGCTGGTTGCCTGTTCGCCCGCTTGGCACCTCGCTTGCACTTTGTGGACTGCACGCACCGCAGCATTAAGCCAGGCCTGTATGTCCTCAACGAGCACCTTCGTTCCGATGATCCTGCGCACGCCCGGGATCGTTCCGCTTCTCACACTTCTGGTCCTGGTCATGACCGGTACCGGCGTGGTGTCGCCTGTGCTCTCGCTCTACGCGCGTGAGTTCGGCGTCGGCGGCGCCCTGGTCGGCATGATGATCACGCTCTACGGCGTCGGCCGTCTTCTGGCCAACCTGCCGGCCGGCGTCCTGTCGGAACGCTACGGGCGCAAGCTCTTCGTGTGCATGGGCCCGGCGATCATCGGCATCGGCGCCATGGGCGCCGCGATGACTGGAGACTTCGCCGCGGTGCTCTTCTGGCGGTTCGTCCAGGGGATCGGGTCGGGCATCTACATGACCGTTTCGGCGACCGTCCTGGTTCAACTGGCGAGTTCCACCGAGCGCGGCAGGGCGCTCGCGATCTATCAGGGCGCACTGCTTCTCGGCACCGGCATCGGTCCCGCAATCGGCGGATTCCTGGCGAGCAACTGGGGCCTGGCCGCCCCTTTCTGGGCATTCGGGGCGGTTGGTTTCGCGGGGTTTCTATTTGCCCTGTTCGGCTTTTCGGAGCCACCGCGCGATCCAGCGCCGGTGACGGAAAAGGGCAGCCAGCAGATGGCCCAGCCGTCAGCGCGGAAATTGCTGTCGCAACTGCCCTTCATCTCGCTCTGCATCATTACGCTCGGCACAACTTTCACCCGGACCGGAACGCAATGGATCATCATCCCGCTCGTCGGCAAGGATACGCTCGGACTCTCCGTGGATGCGATCGGCGTTGCGTTGTCGGCGATCGCCGTCGCGAATTTCGCGATGCTGATCGTGGTTGGTCCGGCGATCGACCGCTTCGGGGCGCGGCAGATCCTGGTGCATTCGACGCTCCTCACGGGCGTAGCCCTGGTGCTGATCGCATTCGCGCACAACCTGATGATGTTCTGGCTGGCGATCGCGCTGCTTGGCGTCGCGGCCGGCTTCAACGGTCCGGCGGTGTCGGCCGCGGTCGCCACGCTCGTGCCCCGAACGATGTACGGTCCCGCAATCGGCATGCAGCGTGCCGTCGGTGACGTCGGCTACGTGATCGCGCCGGTCCTGGTCGGCTTGATGTACGACATCCCCGGCATCGGCTCGGTCGGTGCCCTGATATTCAACGCGGTTATCGTGGTCGCCGCGAGTATCCTTTTCAGGCAGGCGACGCGCGGCACGCCGGTATCATGAAGAGATTTGCCGGTGCGGCGGCGAGACGCCGCCACACCGGGTTTTCGCAATGATTTCAGAAGGCCGGCGAAAGCGGCTTCGGCCCCTCGGGGAAGAGGCCGTGCTTGGTCAGGAATTCGACTACATGCTTGTCGAATAGCCAGGGCTGCTCCATCTGGCAGGCGTGGCCGGCACCGGCAAGCACCCGCATCTCGCACCCCTTGACGCGCGCCTTGAGGTCGAACGCACTCTGGTGCGCGTTGTCCTCCGAGCCGCTGAGGATGATCATCGGGCAGGTAATCTTGTCGTGGTGCCCTTCCGGGTCGGGCCGCATCAGCGCCTCGAACTGGTAGATGATGGTGTCGACGTCGGCGTAGACGTTGCGCTCGGCGAAGAGGTTGGCAAAATAGTGTGCCATCGGCGTTGCGCGAAAGTGCGGGCTGAGATCCTGGAACGTGTAGTCCCAGCGGAAGTCGATGCCTTGTTCCCGATAGGCCTTGATGCGGCGCGGCGCGAATTCTTTCTTCGGATTGTACCCGGTGCCGCAGACGATCAGCGCCTTGGTGCGGTCGGGTTTCAGGTTGTGCATGTGAGGCACGATCGACGAACCTGTTGAGCAGCCGAACAGGATCGCTGGCTCGCCCGGATAAGCATCCTCGATCGCGTCCCAGCACGCTTCCGCCATGTCTTCCATCGTCAGCCCGGGATCGGCTTTCGGCGAACGGCCGTAGCCCGGAATGTCGATTGCCACGCAGCGAAACCACGTCGAGAAATGCGTCGTCTGGTACATCCAGCACGACTGGTCCATCGGGTTCGGATGGACGAATGCCATGACCGGACCGCTGTGACCGGTCAGTTCGTAATTAAGAGGGCCGTGAATTCGATCTACCATTCTGAAGCTCCTTGCTCGTCACCGTCGCGGCGATGCCGCGCGCGCGACTTGCGCCGGTCAGCAAGAAGCATGCCCTCGATTGCCGGCGCGAAGACCGTGTGCCGGCTCATCTCCGCGACGGGGTAAAGCGGGCGCTTAACACACCGCTGCCGGTATTTTGACCTTGTGATGCGGCGGCGTGCCACGACCCTCCCGGGCGCCATCGGCCCACGGCGAACAAGGCCCCATGGTTTCGGAGTGCGGCTCCAAAAGCGCACTGGCACGCCCCTTGCTCACCTCGCTACCCGGATGCAGGCGGGGAGCCGCTGTCAAGAACACGCCGAATGGCGAGCAGGGCATCCGGGAGGGAACAACTCGAGAGGTCCGCGCCTCACAGAACGGAGATGTTCCTATGGACAGACGCACATTTCTCAAAGCCAGCGCCGCCGCGGCGCTCCTTCCCGCCATCGGCACGTCCGTCGTCACACGCGCCTTCGCCGCCGGCGGCGAAAAAGAACTGCGCATCGCGATGACGCTGAGCGACATTCCCCTGACCACCGGGCAAGCGACACAGGGCGGCGAAGGTATCCGCTTCATCGGCAAGTCGATCTACGACATGCTCTTCAAGTGGGACCTGACGGTCACCGACCGCCCAGCCGAACTCGTGCCCGCGCTCGCCGAGAGCTACGAGGTCGACGAAGCCGGAACCACCTGGACCTTCAAGCTGCGCCAGGGCGTCAAGTTTCACGACGGTTCGGAGTTCAACGCCGACGCCGCGATCTGGAACCTCGACAAGCTGCGCAGCAAGGACGCCCCCCAATACGACCCGAAGCAGGCGGGCCTTGCCGGCAGCTACTTCGTCGGCGTCACCGGCTACAAGAAGGTCGACGACTACACCATCGCAGTCACGACGAAGACGCCGGACTCGATGTTCTTCTACCGCGTCGCCAACATCGCCTTCTCCTCGCCGGCGCGCTGGGAAGAGGTTGGTCGCGACTGGCTCAAGTTTGCCGAAAAGCCGTCCGGCACGGGCCCGTTCATCCTCGAGAGCTTTACCCCGCGCGAGCGCGCCGACCTGGTGAAGAACCCGAACTACTGGGACAGCGTGCCGAAGGTCGATCGGCTGACGCTGTTCGCCATGCCCGATGCCACGACGCGCGTTGCGGCGCTGCTTGCCGGACAGGTCGACTGGGTCGAGGCGCCGCCGCCGGATGCCGTGCCCCGGCTCGAGCAGGGCGGCATGGTCATCTACAGCAACGTCTACCCGCACATCTGGCCGTACTGGTTGAGCTTCACGGAAGATTCTCCCTTCAAGGACATCCGCGTTCGCAAGGCCGCCAACCTCGCCATCGACCGTGACGGCCTGGTAGCCTTCCTCGGCGGCCTCGCCAAACCGGCCAAGGGCAGCGTCGACGTCTCCAGCCCGTGGTTCGGCAAGCCGACCTTCGACATCAAATACGACCCGGAAGCGGCGAAGAAGCTCCTCGCCGAGGCCGGCTACGGACCGGACAAGCCGTGTCGGATCACCCTGCTGACGTCAACGGCGGGGTCGGGCCAGATGCAGCCGCTGCCGATGAGCGAGTTCGTGCAGGAGAACCTCAACGCAGTCGGCTTCGACGTGAAGATCGAGTCGGTCGACTGGGAGACGCTGCGTGCCCGTCGTGCCCAGCGCGCCGACGGCGACGTCAACAAGGGCGTCTACGGACTTAACAACTCGTGGAACCTTGCAGACCCTGATTTCGGCTTCATGAGCGTGATGATGTCGGACCGGGCGCCGCCGAATGGCAACAACTGGGGCCTCTACAGCGACCCCAAGGCGGACGAACTGGGCGCTGCGATCAAGGCCGCGCTCGACCCGAAGAAGCGCGACGCGGCCATCGCCGCGCTGCACGAATATGTGGTCGACCAGGCGGTATGGATCTGGGTCGTCCATGACCTCAACCCACGTGCCCTTGCCCCCAAGGTGAAGGGCTTCAAGCCGCCGCAGAGCTGGTACGTCGACCTTACTCAGATCGACGTGGAAGCCTGACCCCAATGTGGTTCTTCATCCTCCGGCGCATCGTCTACGTGCTGCCAATCGCGATCGGCGTCTCGCTGATCTGTTTCGCACTCGTCTACCTTTCGCCGGGGGATCCCGCGAGCGCGATCATTCCGGATAACACGCCGCCCGATGTGGCGGCCGATATCCGAGCCGCCTACGGCCTCGACAAGCCGCTGCCGGTTCAATACCTGCTGTGGCTTGGGCATGTGGCCGTAGGCGATCTCGGCCAGTCGCTGGCAACGCGACGGCCGGTGCTGTGGGAGATCATTCCCGCAGCGATCAACAGCCTGAAGCTGGCGGGCGGGGCGATCCTGCTGGCCAGTCTCGCCGGCATCACGTTGGGCACGCTCGCCGCCTATCGCGTGGGGCGAATTTCCGACCGGGCGATCAGTTCGATCGGCATCGTCGGCATGTCGGTCCCGCAATACTGGATCGGCATGG
Organism: uncultured Alphaproteobacteria bacterium; assembly: GCA_963798195.1. Lineage (GTDB taxonomy): Bacteria > Pseudomonadota > Alphaproteobacteria > Rhizobiales > Kaistiaceae > CAVSRC01. Next base: position 16,642 of record CAWCSF010000007.1, read on the forward strand.
TGCTGATCGTGGTTTTTGCGGTGCAACTCGGCATTCTGCCGGCGACCGGCATGGGCGACCCGGCGCGGGATTCGTTCGGCGCCCAGTTCAGTCACATCATCCTGCCGATGATCACGCTCGCCACCGTTCCCGCCGGCATTCTTTCCCGGTCAGTGCGCTCGACGGTCTCGGAGGTCCTGCAGAACGAGTTCGTGCAGGCACTCGAGGCCAAGGGCCTGGGGCCGCTCCGAACCTTTCTGCATGTGGCGAAGAACGCCGCGCCGCCGCTGCTGGCGATCATGGGTCTCCAGTTCGCCTATCTGCTGGGCGGTTCGATTCTGGTCGAGACGGTGTTCGCCTGGCCGGGCACTGGTTTCCTGCTGAACCAGGCAATCTTCACGCGGGACCTGCCGATCATCCAAGGCACGGTGCTGGTGCTGGCGATGTTCTTTGTCCTCATGAACCTGCTCGTCGACGTCCTGCAGATGTTCTTCGATCCGCGTCTCAAGACCGCTCGCAGAGGGGGAAGCTAGGTTGGTGGACCAGACATTCGACGCCGCGGACGGGGCACCGGCGCCCACGGTCTACCGTCCCCGCAGCTTCTGGCATGACATCTGGCGCAAGCTCTCGCGCGACCCTGTAACCATCGTCTGCATGATCGTGCTGGCGGCCATCGTCGCCATCGCCGTGTTGGCGCCGTTCATTGCTCCGTTCGATCCGTTCAAGACCAGCATGGTCAATCGGCTCAAGCCGCCGGGCACCGCGGGCCACCTCCTCGGCACTGACGAACTCGGCCGCGATCTGCTGACCCGACTCATGTATGGCGGCCGGTTGTCGCTGTTCATGGGTTTCATACCGGTGCTCGTGGCGACGGTCATCGGCGGAGCGCTCGGCATCCTCGCGGGCTTCGCCGGCGGCTGGACCAACACCGCCATCATGCGCACGATGGATGTGTTCTACGCGTTCCCCTCTGTGCTTCTCGCGGTGGCGATTTCCGGTGCGCTGGGGGGCGGTCTCGTGAATGGCCTGCTGTCGCTGACGCTGGTCTTCATTCCGTCGATCGCCCGCGTGTCGGAAAGTGTCACCATCCAGGTGCGCATGCAGGATTTCGTCGAGGCGGCGCGCGCTACCGGCGCCCACCCGCACCAGATCCTCATCAGCCACGTGCTCAAGAACGTGACCGGGCCGATATTCGTCTATGCCTCCAGCCTGATCAGCGTCTCGATCGTCATCGCCTCCGGCCTTTCCTTCCTCGGCCTCGGCGTGAGCCCGCCACAGGCTGAATGGGGCCTGATGCTCAGTAACCTGCGCCAGGCGGTCTACGTCGCGCCGATCAACTCGATCCTGCCAGGTGTGATGATCTTCGTGACCTCACTCTGCTTCAACCTCACGAGTGACGGCTTCCGTAGCGCCATGAACGTGAAAGGCTGACGGCCATGCTCGGTGTCATGACCCGAACGCGCGACGCGGCGCTGCGTGCTCAGACCCCGGACGTCGGCGGCCCGCGCCAGCCGATGCTGATCGTCGACGACATCATCAAGCACTTCAAGCTGACTGGCGGGGTGCCCGGCAAGCGGCCCGTGGTGCGCGCCGTCGATGGCGTCAGCTTCGTCGTCCGCAAGGGCGAGACGCTCGGCATCGTCGGTGAATCGGGCTGCGGCAAGTCAACCACCGCGCGGCTGCTCATGCAGCTTGTGCAACCGGACGCTGGCAGGATCGTGCTCGACGGCGAGGCAGTCGGAGTTCCGCACGGGATCACGGTGCGGCAACTCCAACGCGCCATGCAGATGGTCTTCCAGGACAGCTACGCCTCGCTCAATCCGCGGCTGACGCTGGAAGACACGATTATGTTCGGGCCGCGGAGCGCCGGCATGGCGCGTCAGAAAGCGCGCGAAACGGCCCACAACGCGCTCAAGATGGTTGGCCTTGCGCCAGAGAATTTCGCGCGGCGCTATCCGCACGAACTCTCGGGCGGCCAGCGCCAGCGCATCAACATCGCCCGGGCGCTGGCAATGGGCCCACGCGTGCTGATCCTCGACGAGGCGGTTTCGGCGCTCGACAAGTCGGTCGAGGCGCAGGTGCTTAACTTGCTGCAGGATCTCAAGGAGAGCCTTGAACTCACCTACGTGTTCATTTCGCACGACCTTAACGTGGTGCGCTACATCAGTGACCGCGTGTTGGTGATGTATCTGGGCAAGGTCGTCGAGGTTGGCCCGGTCGCGCGCATCTATCAGGCGGCCCGCCACCCATATACCCAGGCGCTGTTGGCATCGCGGCCGTCGATGGATCCGAAGCGCAGGCGCACCGAACCACCGCTTTCCGGCGATCCGCCGAGCCCAATCGCGCCGCCGAGCGGCTGCCGCTTCCGAACCCGCTGCGCGGTTGCCGAAACGATTTGCGCCGAGCGCGAGCCGCTGCTCGCCGCCCAGGAGGCCGAGCACTTCGCGGCCTGCCACGCGGTGACGCCCGGCTCCGGCCACAGCCTCGCCACCCAGCCGAGTTGATGCCCATGCTCGCTACGGACAGCCCGACACCCATCGAGAGCGCCGCCGCGCCGCCGCCGGCGAGACAGACCGCGGGAGGCGAGCCGCTGGTCGTGGTGGAGGATCTCCGTGTCCGTCTCGCCACGCGCGATATGAACCTGTCGATCCTGCAGGGGGTGAGTTTCACGCTCGACCGCGGCGAGGTGCTCTGTCTGCTTGGCGAATCTGGATCAGGCAAGACGGTGACCGTGCGCTCGTTGATGCGCTTGCTGCCACCCTCGGCGCAGATCAGCGGCAGCATGAGGATCGGCGGCATCGATATCCTCAGTCTCAAGCCGCGCCAGCTGCGGCAGGTGCGCGGCGCTCTCATCTCGATGATCTTCCAGGAACCGGCGACAGCGCTCGATCCGACTTTCACCATCGGCCATCAGATCGGCGAGACGATCCGCGTTCACGAGGCCGTTTCGCGGAGCGATGCGCGCCGGCGCGCACTCGACCTCCTCGAGATGGTGCAGGTGCCCTCGGCGGCACGCCGGCTGGATGCCTATCCGCACGAACTGTCGGGCGGCCTGCGTCAGCGCGCGATGATCGCGCTCGCCTTGTCGAGTCGGCCGAAGCTGCTTATCGCCGACGAGCCGACAACCGCGCTGGACGCGACGGTGCAGATTCAGGTGCTGCTCCTGCTGCGGGAACTGCAACAGGAACTCGGCATGGCGACGATCTTCGTCACCCACGATGTCGGCGTTGCCTGCGAGATCGCCGACCGGGTGGCGGTGATGTATTCCGGCCGTTTTGTCGAGAGCGGGCCAATCGACAAAGTGCTGTCGCGTCCTTCGCATCCCTATACGCGAGGCCTGCTGCACGCGATCGTTAATTCAGAAGCGCGCGGTACGCGGCTGCAACCCATCCCGGGCGCGCCGCCCGACCTTGCCGACCTGCCACCCGGCTGCAGCTTTGCGCCGCGTTGTCCACGGATGCAGAGCGCCTGTAACGAGCGCGTGCCGGACCTCCTCCACGTGGCGGCCGACCACGTCAGCCGCTGCATTCTGGCAGAAGAACTTTCCCAACAAGAGGCATAGGAGCTCGCGGCGATGACGAACGATCTGGCCTTCCTGTCTGTCGGCGAAGCCGGCCGTCTGTTGATGTCTCGCAAGATTTCGCCGGTCGATCTGGTCGAGGCGCTGCTCGATCGGATCGCGGCGGTCGACGGCGCGATCAGGAGCTACATCTTGGTTGATGCCGAGAACGCCCGCGCCAAGGCGCGAACCGCGGAGGCGGAAATCATGGCCGGCCGCTGGCGTGGAGCGCTGCATGGCATTCCCTATGCGGTCAAGGACAACTATTTCACCAAGGGACTGAGGACGTCGGCCAACTCTCGGGTCCTGCTCAACCACGTGCCGGATTTCGACGCGGCCGCCGTCGAGCGCTTGACGGCGACGGGTGCCATCCTGCTCGGCAAGCTCAATACTTGGGAATACGGCACGGGGCTGGGCGATTTCGCGAACGACGCGGCCTTTCCGCATGCTCGCAATCCCTGGAAGGACGACTACTTCACCGGCGGCTCGTCGACCGGCTCGGGCGCAGCGGTGGCCGCCGGCACGGCGATGTTCGCACTCGGCTCCGACACCGGCGGTTCGATCCGTGCGCCAGCCGCGCTTTGCGGCGTGCAAGGCATGAAGCCGACCTATGGCCGCATCAGCCGATACGGTCTGCTGCCAAACTGCTGGTCGCTCGACGTCGCCGGTCCGTTCACGTGGACCGTCGAGGATAGCGCGATTGTCATGAACGCGCTGGCCGGTCCCGATCCGCGCGATAGCGGCACTGCGAACGAACCGGTGCCCGACTACACGCGGGGTCTCGACGGCGGCGTGCGCGGTCTGCGCATCGCGGTCGTCCGCGACGCGGGACATCCGGTCGGCGCCGACGCGGCGGTGGTTGCCGGGATCGAGGATTTCGTCGCCGTGTTGAAGTCAGAAGGCGCTCAAATCGTCGAAGTCGATCTACCGCACCCTCCGGCGCGGTACCGCGAGGTGACGACGCTTATCAGCGGGACCGAGCGGGCAGCGATCCACGAGAAGGATTTCATCGAACACGCCGACCTTATGGGGCGCGAACTGCGCGAGTCGATCATGGCCGGCCTTGCCAATCGCGGTGTCGACTACGTGGCCGCCCAGCGCCGCCGCCGGGAACTGGCGCAGTCGATGAATGCCTTCGTGAGCGCGTTCGATGCCGTGCTGCTGCCGTGCCTCAACCATACGGCACCACCGATCAGCGATGCCGCCGCGGTCAAGCGCTCGCAGATGGCGGGAGCGACGACTGCGTTCAACGTCTCCGGCCATCCTGCGCTTTCCGTGCGCACCGGTTTCGACGCGACCGGCCTGCCGACCAGCGCGCAGGTCGCTGGCCGATACTTCGACGAGGCGATGGTCCTGCGCGTGGCGCAAGCTTATGAGCGGGCGCGCGACTGGCACAATAAGCGCCCGATGACCGGCGTCACGACGACCGCGAAGAAGGAGTCTGTCCATGCCTGAGACCAAAGCACCGGTCATCACCGAGGCAGATGCGAGGGCTTTCATCGCCCGCTACCGGCTAAAGTCTCTCGATGACGGTGACGTTGTCGCGATGCGAGCGGCAATGGAGAAGGCGCTCGCTGCGGGGCTCGACGTTCCGCGCGTCACCTCGAAGTTCGATGCGCCGGCGCCCGTCTTCCGCGTGTCCGAGATTGGCTGACGCTTAGTCTGCGCCGACGACGGTCGCGGCGATGCAAGGCTCCGCGGACGTCCCGCGCCACGACTCGAGCTCGGCGCGAAGCGTAGCGCGGCACCGACGCGCGAGAACGGCCGGAAGATCGAGCAAGCGGTCGGCGTGGGCAAGCAACTTAAGATCGTGACGCACCGTCGGCTCTGGCAGGGACCACCAGGCAAGTCCCTCGCGTCTCTGCCGGAACCAGCACACCACCAGCGGCGGTGCAATCACCCAGCCATGTCCCCCTGCGACAATCTCCAGCATCGTTGCCGGCGATCCGCATTCGATTGTGCGGGCCGGCTCCAGCGACAGTTGGTGCAGATACTGGCTGACGTCCTGATCGATTACGCTGCCCTCGCGGAAGCGGATCAGGGGCAGGCGATTGACGAGGGCCTCGGGCGTACGCTGTGACTCCGGGATGCCGGACGGCAGCACGGCCACAAGTCCCTGGCGGCAAAGCAGGTGGCTGTCCACCGTCGGAACATCATTAAAGCCCTCGCTGGTGATGAGGAGGTCGATCTCGCCTGTGAGAAAATCGCGGCTTCGCGTCAGGCTGCGGCCAGAGAGAACCTCAAGCCGCGTCACCGCGCTGGTCAGATCGGGAAGCAGCGCGTTCACGAGATGGATGGCGATGCTGTCCATCATGTAGAGGCGGAGCGTCGGGATAAGCCGGCCGCGATAGGCCCCCAGTTCCTGAAGCGCATTCGCTTCGCTCTCGATGAGATTGCGTGCCTTTTCCCGCAGGAGCAGACCAGCCGGAGTCAGCCTCAGACCACCGGATGTGCGCTCGAACAGCGGTACGTCAAGGTCGTGCTCAAGCCGCTGGACCAACTGCGACGCCGCCGGCGTGGACATCCCCATCCTTCGGGCTGCGGCAGATATGCTGAGCGCTTCGCAGACCACGAGATACTGGCCCAGCACGCGCAGGTCGAGGTGGTAGGACCCGCGGCCAAGGACCTGCTTGCCAACCAGTGTTCTGTCCGACACGACTGACTCCGAGAAGGTTTAGGGAAAAGAACCTGGCACCACCTGTCTCCCCCAAAGGCCGCAGCAAATGCTGTGCCACAGGCTCAGATACCCTGCGGTAGCTGAGCGACCGGATGCATCCCAAGGAAGGTCCAAGACTTCCCGGCGAGCACTTGCGTAGCGGTGCGACTGGCCTCGGTGTTCCACGTCGAGCGAGCCTCGCGCGGGGAACAGCTCGCCGATCCCATGAATCCGGCGCCGGCGATCCTGCCGGGATCGAAAACGCAGAAAATCCGGGCAGACCGGCCCATCCCCCAGAACGGACTTCGTCGAAAGTCCCAAAAGGTGGAAGTGAGTCCTCAGCGAAACATTCTCTGGCCGATCGCAAGAGGCCATGAACCAGACCAAGCCGAGGGTGCAGTGCTTGGCGCCGACGAAAAGTGGAACAATGCTAACATCTCACCGGGAAAGCATCTGCCTAGGGCAGGGAGAATCAGGAATTGGGCCCCCATTGCTATTCAGTGGTTTCCGCCGTTTACAACGTCGGACTCTATTTGGAGGACTATCTGAATTCGCTTGTCGTCCAAACGCTCGATTTCAAGACGCACATTCAGCTTATTTTGGTGGACGATGGCTCAACCGATAATTCACGGCGGATTATCCGGCGTTGGCTGAAGAAATATCCCGGCAATATCCAATACTACCGAATTCCGAATAGTGGGCCCGCCGCAGCCCGCAACGTCGGTCTCAGCCATGCCACTTGCAATTGGGTCACCTTTATCGACCCCGACGATTTCGTCGACCGCGAATATTTCGCGCGCGTAGACGCAACCATTGAGAAGAATCGGGAAGGGACGGTAGGCCTCGTATCTTGCGCCTTCGTTTTCTACAACGAAGTCACCCGCCAAACGCTTGACGGCCATCCGTTGCGGTTTCGGTTTGCCGCGGGCGAGGTTGAGCGTCCCATCAGGGACCTGGGTCGGTTCGTTCAGTTGAACGTCAACAGTGCTTTCTTCCGGCGCGATATCATTGAGGCGGCGGGCCTCAGGTTCGACGAGCGCGTGCGCCCGGTTTTCGAGGACGCACATTTCTGCGGGCGCTACCTCTTGCGAGCGCAGGACTCGCTCGCGGTCTTTGCGCCGGGAGCAGTCTACTATTATCGGCGGCGTTCGGACGGCACCTCGCTCCTCCAAACCGCGCCCGGCCGCCCTGAAATGTACGCGGACAAAGTGCGGTATGGTTACATCGGCCTCCTGAGGGAGGCAGCGCAACTTTGCGGGACGCCACCCCGCCATATTCAATTCACCGTCTTGTACAGCCTGGGTTGGGACCTGGCTCGAATTGTCGACAACGCAGGCCCGATGCCTATCCTCTCTCAAGCACAGGAGGACGAATATGTTGCACTCCTCAAGGAAACCTTCGCCTTTATCGAAGTAGAAGCGGTTGTCGGCTACGATGTCTACGGCATGCCACTGGCGCATCGCATCGGGCTGTTGAACCTGTTCAAGGCTGCGCCGCCGCCCACCCCAATAATCGAGGCGGCAGAATACGACTCGGCATTGCGGCTCCTCCGACTTGTCCATCCGAGCCACGACCGCAAGCCGCCCATCAGTTTCGAAGTGGATGGAATCGAGACCCAGCCGCTCTACCGCAAGGCGCGACGTTCGGACTTCCTCGGTCATGTATTCCTCTGGGAGAACATTTCCTGGGTGCCCGCCAAGAGCGCCGCTTCGATTCGGGTCGTCGTCGGCGGCGCGGAGGCCCGGATCATCGTGAGAGGCAGGGAAATGAAGGTGCCCGCTTCGGTCTCGGCGATATCCGCTTCGCTGGGCCCGCGTGCACTTCCAGCGCCGCTTATGCCCAACTCCGTGCGCGAGATCCGCCGGCGGGCGCTGCTTCCCGAGTCTCGACAGACATTCAGGAACGCCTGGCTGTTCATGGACCGCGACTCCGTGGCCGATGACAGTGCCGAGTACCTCTACCGCCATGTCAGGGAAAGTCTGCCCGGCACCAACGCCTGGTTCATTATCAGACGGGATACGCCAGACTGGGATCGCCTCGCCAGCGACGGGTTTCGTCTCATTCCGTTCAATGAGCCGGCACATGCCATCGCTTTGATGAACGCCCGGCACTTCATTTCATCGCAGGCTGACCACTACGTTCTCGGATACCTAGATGATCGACACTTCGGAGACCTGCTGAATTACCGCTTTACCTTCCTTCAGCACGGCGTTTCGCGCGACGACATTTCCGGATGGCTCAATCCGCTCGGCATCGATCGCCTCGTCACCAGCACTCGGCAAGAATACGAGTCGATCGTAGGCGACGGCTCTCCATACAGGTTTACCGAGCGCGAATGCGTGCTTTCTGGCCTGCCAAGGCACGATGCGCTTCTTTCGGCGCGAACCGGCCCCGACAACACAATTGTCATCATGCCGACATGGCGCTCATCACTCACCGGATCGGCGAAGGGAGCCGGCAACGAACGCTCCGCGTCCCCTAAGTTTTTCGATTCGGAATTTGCAAGGCGCTGGAAGGAATTGCTCCACGCGCCGCGGCTTGCCGAACTGGCGCGTGAACTCATGCACCGCATAGTCTTCGTTCCCCACCCAAACATCGAGCAATACCTCGCCCACTTCGACCTTCCGAAGGCAATCGAGATACGGCGCTTTGGAGAAAAAGAGCCCATTCAGGGCCTCTTTCGCTCTCTGTCCGCTCTCGTGACGGATTATTCGTCGAAGGCCTTCGACGCCGCGCTGCTTGGCAAGCCGGTCGTCTACTATCAATTCGATCGCGAAAGGTTCTTCCGGGGGGAACATATCAGCCGCCCCGGATACTTCCACTACGAGACAGACGGGTTCGGCCCGGTCTGCATCGAGCAGCACGAACTGCTCGGTGCGTTGGAAAGAATGCTCAGGAACGGGCGTCCGGACGGCATCTACCGTGAACGAGCCGAGCGCACCCTGGTCTTCAGGGATGGGAAGAACTGCGAGCGCGTCGTGGATGCCATACTAGCCATGGAGCGATCGGCGGGGGCCCGGCTTAAGGCGGCCCCGGTCGGCATCGTTTCCGCGTCGGCCTTCGGCGCGGCCCCGCGACCGCTGCGGAATTGCCTATTGCTCAGCGAGCCTGCGGAGATTGATGTAGACGGGCGCGGTAATCGACAAGCCCAGCGCGCGATCTTCTGCATCGATAACAGCGTCGTAGCTCGCGCCGCGCACTTCGCCTTCGCTTACCAGCAATTGTGCGAAGGACGGCAGCTTCCCGCGAACAAACTCACGGTTCTGCCCCAGTATTTTCGTGGGGCTGACATCCGGGTCGTAGATCGACAGATTCGCGCCGGCGTCGAGCAATCTGCGGGCCAGATCGACATGTGGACTCTCGCGCAGATCATCGCTGCCGACCTTGAAGGCCAAACCTATCAACAGGACATTGGCACCTGAACCAATCCGGCGCAGGCAATAGTCCGCCATGAAATCCTTGTGAACCTCATTGGACGGGATGACCGACCGAATAAGTGGAACGTCGACGCCAGCATCAGTGGCGAGCGATACAAGCGCCCTGAGATCCTTCGGCAGGCACGAGCCACCGAACGCCGGGCCGGGCGTCATGTACGCGGAGGAGATATTCAGCGTGGTATCCGTGACGAACAATTCATGGATCTTTCCGACATCGATGCCCTTGCGAGCGCACAGGCGGCCATACTCGTTTGCAAACGCCACCTTCGTCGCATGCCAGGCGTTGTCGACCAGCTTCACGATTTCCGCCTCGCTGAACTCTGTAATGAATGTCGGCGCCTCTATCTGCCGGTTGAGTTCAGCCAGTCGCGAGGAGGGCCTGCCGTCGGCCGTTCCCACCACAATCCTGCTGGGGCGCAAGAAATCATCGATCGCAGTACCCTCACGCGTAAACTCCGGATTGTAGATCAGTTCCACTCGGTCGCGGAACGTCTCGCCGAAGGTCCTTTCAAAGATCGGTACCACCAGACCAGCCATTGAGCCGGGTACCATCGTGCTTCGATATGCAACGGTCAGGCGCTCCAGATGCGGCGCGCTGACGAGGGCCCGGGCGAGCTCAATCGTCACCTCGGCAACGTGACTCATGTCGTGTGAGCCGTCTGGTGCGGTAGGCGTTCCGACGCACACGAAAGCGATGTCACATCCGGCAACGTCGGCTGCAGCAGCATCGGGAAAAACCGCCCACCGTCCCGCCGCCAGCCCGCGCGCCAGTCTCTCCTCAACGCCTGGTTCCGCTATCGGCGAATGACCATCCCGGAGTTGGCGCAGCTTGGCAGAGTTCGGCTCGACGCCAACCACCTCATGGCCCTGCTCCAGGAGGCAACTCGCGCCGGTGAGACCGACATAGCCAAGTCCCAGAATACCAATTCTCATGAAGTGGCGTGCCAATCTCTCACAGCGTAGCCTTGGCTAGATTGGCATGGACCAGGCGCACCGACTACTCCCGTATGAAATGCAGTCGCCCGAGAATCAAACACCCGCCGTATCGGCTTGACCTTCTACCCGGCAATGCCACTGTCCCGCGGTCGTTCTTTCGCGTAATAACTGCGGCGGCCCGAGACGTCCCCATATGAAAACGCTGGTAATTCAATCTTTTAGGCCATCCGCCGTGCCGCGGTGGATAGAGCGATGCATCGCCAGCGTCCGCGATTGGGCGCAGTCCCAAGGTTTCGACTACCGCCTGTTCGACGACAGCGTTTTCGCCCTGTGCGGCGCCGACTACCTCGCACGGGCCGGCAACAATATGCGCGCCATCATGAACCTGGCGCGCCTCGAACTGGTGAAGGACGCGCACGAAAGCGGTTACGATCGCGCGATCTGGATTGATGCTGACGTCCTTGTCTTTCACCCTCAGCTCTTCAGGATCAATGTTCTCGAGCGCTATGCATTCGTCCGCGAGACTTGGGTGACCCGGACGCCCGATCGCTGGCGCGCATTTCAACACGTAAACAACAGCGTCTTCGTTTGCATGAAGGGCGAGCCCGATCTCGAAATGCTGATCGCGCTTGTCCGCCACATCGGCGTTCATCGGTCCATCACAAAGTCGTTTCAAACCGGCACCTATCTGCTTACCGGACTGGAGAAGAGCCTCGGCTTCGAGACGCTCGATGACGTGGGCATGTTCAGCAATCACGTCGTGCTGGCATTGGCTCGCAACGAGGATCCTGCGGTGTCGGCCCAGGCCATTGGCCACGGAACCCCGGTCTTTGCGGCCAACCTTTGTGCATCGGACCGTGATTCACCGATCGTGTCCGAGCGCCAGGCCGATCTGGTCGTCGACCGTCTTTTGCAATCCCAGGGCAGCATCGTAAATCGATGGCTTCTCAATTCTCCTGACAACCTGCTGCACGCGCGCCCCAAGCCCGGAATGGCCGCTCTCTTTCCTCACGAAGTAAATGTCCGTCTTCAGTTCCGGCAGAAGCACGGTCGCGATCCGGATCTCGCGCATCCAAAGACGTTCAACGAGAAAGTAACAGCGAGAAAACTCAATCTGACTGATCACATCTATCAAATGACGGCAGACAAGTTTGCGGTTCGGGCGTTTGTCGCGGAGCGGGTCGGCGACTCCGTTTTGATACCGCAGTATCAGGTCGTGGACCGCGCCGAAGACCTCGACATGGATGCGCTTCCGCAACAGTTCATCCTTAAGCCAACGCACGGTAGCGGCTGGCGAGAGATCGTTTTCGACAAGTCTGCCATCGATCGCGACGCCGTGCGGGCGACGATGCGAAAATGGCTGCGATTGAATTTCTTCGACACGTACTTCGAGATCCATTACCGCAATATTCCGCGGCGGATTGTTGCCGAGCGCCTTTTACTGAATGCCGGTGGACTACCGAACGGCTACATGTTCTTCGTCTTTCGTGGTCGCGTGCGGGTGATTTCCGTCTGCCTGGACCACGGCAGCCCAAACATGTCCATTACCCGCTTCGACCCCACCTGGCGGCGTCTGATCGTGGCCGGTAACCGCCAGACCGCAAAGGACGTTGCACCCCCTTCGCGGCTGAGAGAAATGCTCGAAGTTGCCGAGAAACTCGGTGCGGGATTCGATTTCGTGCGCGTCGATCTCTACTGCGTGGAAGATCGGGTGTGGTTTGGGGAAATGACGCACACCCCAGCCGCCGGGCTCAGCGCGCTGAACCCGCCTGAATTCGATGTCGACCTTGGCCGGATATGGGATGTAGGCGGTCCGCTTCCTGACAAGTATTACGCGCCAGGAAAGCGCTCCATGTTCGCCGTCGGCGGATCGCGATGATGGGAACCATCCACAACTCGTCTCCGAAGGCCGCGGGCGGAGCAAATCCGATGGGCCGATCAGGGGAATCCCACGCTCTCAAGGTTCGCGGTGTCGGCATGTCCTATCCGACCGCGGACGGGGCAGTCGAAGCCGTTCGCGATATCACCTTCGACGTACATCCGGGCGAACTTGTCGCCGTGATTGGGCCGTCAGGATGCGGCAAGACGACCCTCGTTCACATCATCGGCGGCCTCCTCGCGGGCTTTACGGGCGATGTCCTGATCGACGAACAAAGTGTGCGAGCCGGGCGCCGGGCCGTCGGCATGGTCTTTCAAGAGGAATCGACTTTTCCCTGGCTGACGACACTTGGCAACATCGCGTTTCCGCTCGAAGCTCAGGGCATTCCGAAGAAGGAAAGACTCGAACGCGCCCGCTATTTTCTGCATCTTGTGGGGCTCGATGGCTTTGGCGAACGATACCCCTCCGAGCTTTCAGGAGGCATGCGACAGCGCACCGCCCTTGCACGCACGCTTGCGTTCGAGCCGAAGGTGCTGCTTCTCGACGAGCCGTTTGCGGCTCTCGATTCCCAGACCCGCATTCTCGTCGGCGACAAGGTGCTCCGCATTCAGCAAGAGCTATCGCAAACCACGCTTCTGATTACGCACAACCTGACAGAGGCAGTGCAACTGGCCGACCGGGTCGTTGTGCTCACCTATAGGCCGGGTCGGGTAAAGCGCATCATAGCCATCGACCTGCCTCGACCGCGAACACCCGACATTGTCGGGAGCGAGCAGTTCGGGCACCTCGTGGGCACGATCTGGAACGACCTGAAAGAGGAAGCGACCCGTGGCATGAGCGACCCCGAAACGGCGCTCGCGCACGAGTCCCATGAAACAGCAACCGTCCAGCTCTGAGCGCGAGCGCTGGCTTACCTGGGAGTGTTCACGATGAGACATGCCTTTCTGCCGGCAGTTGCTTTTGGCGCCCTTACTTTCTGGATCAACGGCGCGCTTGCCACCGACAAGTTCGTTGTTGCCGTGACGTCGCCGACCGGCTGGGATTCCGCTGTCGTTGATTACGGAAAGCGAAACGGTTTTTTCGCCGAAAAGGATATCGACGCCGACGTGGCGGCAACCGATGCGGTAAGTCAGAATCTTCAGGCCGTGATCGCCGGAAGCGCCGATATCGGCATTGTTTCGCTGCCCATTTTCATTTCCGCGGCCATGCAGGGCGCTCCGGTAAAGATGATCGCGTCGGCCTTCAAGGGAACACCGGACTACCTCTGGTACGTCCGGTCTGACCTGCCGATACACTCGTTTCGTGACGTGACCGAAAAGACAAGAATCGGGACGTCCTTTCTGGGGTCAACGGGCGAGATTCTCACGCGCGAAATGCTGGCTCAGTACGGCACAACGGCGACCGTCATCGGGGTCGGCAGCGGTGGCGCGGCGAGCATGACGCAGGTGATGACCGGTCAGTTGGACATGGCGACTGACGGCAACGGCCTCCTGGGCGTGCCGCAGTATGCCAGCGGCGAAGTGCGTCCAATCGCATATGGCAGTGAGATTGAAGTCATGAACAACGTCACCGTGCGGGGCTTCATCGTCAATGCGGACACCCTGACCGCGCGGAGGGATGCACTGGTGCGCTTTCTTCAGGCCTACCAGAAGACAGTTGACTGGATGTACGCAGATCCACGTGCGGTTCAGTGGTTCGCCGAGGGCACGCAAAGCACTCTCGCCGAAGCGACGCGTGTGCGCGACCACAGCTATCCTCCCGGGCACCTGAATGTCGAGGACGTTACCGGTCTTGAGGTGACGTTGAGGCAGAGTCTGGCTTACAAGCGAATCGAGCGGTCGCCGACCGATGCGGAACTGGCAAACATGTTCCAGATGGTCTGGGCCCGCCCAATGCAATGATGCGCGAGAAGACTGTCCGGTTTCGCCCGAGCGCGCCCCTCCGCACCTTTGCGGTAATTCTCGCGATTTTCTCCGTCTGGCAGGTGGTGACGGGCACGGGGCTGGTCAGCATTTTTCTTCTTCCCTCACCGGTGCAGATTGCGGCGGCTTTTCCGAAGTTGTTTGTCGAGGAGGGACTTCTCTGGCGCCTCGTGTTGACTGCCGGGGAAGTGGTCGCGGCCGCCGGCATCGCAATCCTGCTCGGCGGCGTGATCGGCTGGACCTTCTATCAAAGCGCCGACGCGTGGCGCGCCTTCAGCGGATGGGTGGTTGGCCTCAACGCCGCTCCAACGATCCTGCTGTATCCCCTTCTGATGGTTTTCTTCGGCCGGGGTTCAGGGGCGGTCATCTTCCTCGGTGCGCTCGGCGGACTGCCTTCCGTCATCCTGAAGACACGCGAGTCGTTTGCTTCCGTTCCACCCGTGCTGATCAATGTTGGACGAAGCTTCAATCTGGCGCCGACGCGCCTCTTCGTGTCGATACACTTGCCGGCAGCCGCTCCGGTTCTGGCAGCCGGCATTCGGCTCGGCGTCGCCTACGCCACGGTCGCGGTGATCGGCGCCGAGTTCCTCACCGGATCCGGCGGGCTTGGCGCTCTTATTCCCGACCTTGCCGATCGGTACCAGCTCGCTTCCATGTACGGGACTATCCTTGTGGTAATTTTTACGAGCGGCGCGCTGGTCGCTGCCATGAAGCGAGTCGAGCGATGGCTGTGGCAGAACTGAGCGATTCCACGCGGTTCGGGATTAGCCGGCCGCGCCGCTTTCAACTCGTGGCACTGGTCGTGTTGTTTTCGGCCTGGGAACTGGCGTCCGCGACGGGCATCGTCTATCGCGGCGTAATTCCTTCATGGGTAACGATTGGAATAGCGCTTTGGCATTTGCTTCTGTCGCCCGCATTCTGGTTCAACCTTTCAGTCACGTTGAGTGAGATCGTGGCCGCGCTTATGTTGGGCAGCACGGCCGGAGCAATCGCCGGCCTGCTCGTGGGGTCGAGCCGCTTGACGGCCGCAACGGTGGAACCGATCGCAAATGCGCTTGTTGCGACGCCGAAGGTTGTGTTCCTGCCGCTGCTCTATCTCGTCTTCGGAATAGGGCCAGGGTCGAAAGTTGCCGTTGGCGCCCTGGGCGCTTTTTTTCCCATGCTCATCGGCGTGACGGTAGCAACCCTCCGAATCAGCCCGGTATGGATCAATGTCGGCCGGAGTTTCGGTCTCGGCAGGGTCAGGCTGGCGAGGATGATTTTGCTGCCGGCATTGATCGAGCCGATTCTGAATGGCTTGCGTATCGGCGCGGGCGTTGCGATCGGCGCGTGCATCATCGGTGAGACGCGCTTCTCCTATGCCGGTCTCGGCTTCATGGTTCTGGATGCGTTCAATCGCTCCCGCTTTCCGCAGTTCTACGCCATGCTGGTGATCGTCGTCGCGCTGGCAGTTGCGTTGAATGCCGTAATTGGCCGCGTCCATTTGCGATTTCGGGGGGCCTAGTCGTCCGACGGCTGCCGCCGGAGGTACGGCGACGCTCTGGGTACACGAAATCGCCAGTCGGCTTCTCCGACTGACGGCCACTCCCGGACAGGCCGTTGCGACTAATCAGTTGGTCATGCGCCGCGAGTCGGCTGGCCAAGAGGCGTGACATCGGGCGGCGGCGGGAGGAGGCCGCGGATATCTGCGAACGGATAGCACGGCTCGAAGCGGAAGGCTTCGGCGAAGCCGGCCGGCGCGTTGCACTGAAGGGACCGGAAGCGGTTCCAGGTGTCGCACGCATCGACAAAACGCTGCGGTCGCTGCGACGCATGCTTGCGGATGGCGGCGCGCTTGGTTTCGAAATGCGCGGTCACATCGACATAGAGCGTCGGCGCGAAACCATTTCCCATCAGCGTATCGGCGAAGAGCACCGGCGCGCGGAAGCGCGCCGCATCCGCGACCAGCCGCGACAGCGCACGATGATCGGGATGATAGTCGTTCGGCGCGTGGGTGATGACGAGATCGGGCGCGAAGCGGACGATTTCGGCCTCCAGCAGCGCAGCTGCTGCGGTATCAACCGCAAGATCGCCATCGCGCCGGTCCATGAACACCGGCTTCACGCCGATCAGGGCGGCAGCGGCCGTCGCTTCCTCGTGGCGCGTTCGGCTCAAGTCTTCCGGCCGTCCTGCCCCACCCTGCGAACCATCGGTGGCGATCAGCCAGCCAATCTCCGCGCCCCGCTTTTGTGCCGCGGCAAGCGTGCCGAAGAAGAAAATCTCGACATCATCGGGATGGGCGCCGCAGCCGAGGATGCGCACGTGACCGTCAACCCGCCGCCGCGTGCGGCAACAGTTCCATCACCATGGCCGCGGTCCAGGTGAAATGCTTGCCCCCGAGCGCGGCGCCGTCGCGCGGATCGTAATATTCGGCGAAGCCGCTTGTGTGGATGAGGCCGAGGCTATCCTTCGCAATCTCGTTGGCGGCGTCGTGGCGGCCGCTGCGGCGCAGGCCATCGGCGAGCATGAAGTTGACGATCAGCCAGCACGGCCCGCGCCAATAGCGCCGCGGCTCGAAACGCGGATCCTCCGGATCGTGGGAGGCCACGCCGAAGCCGACATGGCTGCGCCAGCGGCGGATGGTGGCGATGAGGGTATCGGTGTCGCCGAGGCCGGCGAAGAGCGGCAGCAGGCCGCCGATCGAGTGGCTGTCGACCCGCGCGCCGGCGACACGATCGAAGCAGACGAACTGGCCGGCGGCGTCGTTCCACAGGAGCGGGAAGGCGGCGCGCGCCTTCGCCACGCGTGCCGTGGCGGCAGCGGCAATGTCCGACAGGCCGATCTCCTCGCACAGCGCCGCCAGCGCCTCGTCGGAGCGCATGAGGATGGCGTTGAAGCCCGGATCGACGACCTGGAACGGCGAAGCGTCATGCAGCCTGGCGTTATCCCACTTCAGCGAGCGGAAATGGCCGACCAGCCACATGTAGCGATCGTATTCCGCCTGGGTCGGCCGCTCGGCAGCATTGACGTGCTGGGTGTCGCGGCGGCGATAGGGTTGGACGCCCTCGGTCGGCACGTTCTTCAGCGGCGCGTCCCAATCGATCGAGTTGTCGCGGCCAGCCTCCCACGGATGGAGGATGGCGACGAGGCCGGTCCCTTGCGGATCGCGGTTCGCGTAGAACCAGCGGTGCCACGCATCGGCCTTTGGCGCGAGCTTCAGCGCCATCTCGCGGGCGAGCGCCTTGTCGCGCGCCTCGGCATGGAGCCGCTGAAGCACGAAGGCGAGCACCGGCGGCTGCGTGATGCCGGAGGTCGGCGTCGGCCGGTCCGTGCCCCACTCGCCGGGGCCGGGGAAATAGCCCTCGTCCACCTCGTGGAAGACGATGTGCGGGACCATGCCGTCCGGCCACTGGTTGGCGAGCAGCGTCTCGATCTCGGTCCACGCGCGGCGCTCGTCGAAATGGCGCTGGCCGAGTGCGGTGAGGCACGAATCCCAGTTCCACTGGAAGGGATAGAGCCCCTTGGTCGGCACCGTGTACGTGCCACGATCGTTGTCGCGGAGGATCGCCACGGCGCTGTCGAAAAGCGCCTTGTCACGGGGTTCGATTGTCATGAGGGTTGGCCAGTCTGCTTGTGGTCGATCGCCGCGCCGCTGCTGGTGTCGAACCAGCGAACGCGGCCGGCACGGGGCTGAAGGGTAAGCTTTTCGCCGGGGTTGATCCTGAGGTCGCTATCGAGGACGGCGCGGAAGAGCGTATCGGCGACGGTCATGGTGACGAGCTGGTGGGCGCCCAGCGGCTCGACAACGCGCACGGTGCCGGAGAGGCCGCTGTCGGCGATGGCGAGATCCTCCGGACGAATCCCGAACTGGATCGCATCGCCGACGTCCGAGGGGCCTTCGACATCGATGCCGGCGACCTGCCATTGCCCGTTCTTCGCGGGCGGCGGGCAGGAAATTCATCGGCGGGCTGCCGATGAAGCCGCCGACGAAATCGGTCGCGGGGTCACGGTAGACGTCGATCGGCGAGGCGGCCTGTACGATGCGGCCCTTGTGCATGACCGCGATGCGATCGCCCAGGCTCATCGCTTCGACCTGATCGTGGGTGACGTAAATCGTGGTGGTGCGGCTCTCCTGCAGCACGCCCTTGAGTTCGGCGCGCATCTCCAGCCGCAGCAGCGCGTCGAGGTTTGAAAGCGGTTCGTCCATCAGCAGCACCTCGGGCTCCATCGCGAGCGCCCGCGCCACGGCGACGCGCTGGCGCTGACCGCCGGAGAGCTGGCCGGAATAGCGGTTGAGCAACTGCTCTATGTGCATGAGCGAGGCGGAGCGCTTCACCCGGGTCTGGATGTCGGCCTCGGGCAGCTTCTTCATGCGGAGCCCGAAGGCGATGTTTTCGAATACCGTCAGGTGCGGGAAGACGGCGTAGTTCTGGAACACCATGGCAATACCGCGGGAGCGTGGCGGCAGGTCATTGACGCGCTTGCCGCCTATGCGAATCTCGCCCTCGCTGACGCTGTCCAGCCCGGCGATGAGGCGGAGCAGTGTGGTCTTGCCGCAGCCGGACGCGCCGAGCAACACGAGGAACTCGCGGTCGGCGACGTCGAGATCGATGTCAACCAGCGCCGGCACCGCGCCGAAGCGCTTGGCGACATCCCGGACCTCGATATTTGCCATCGGAGTCTCCCGTCGTCAGCGGTTGGCGATGCCCCAGAGGGCGAAAAGGTACTTGCGCACGAGGAACAGGAAAATGAGCGCGGGCAGGACCAGCGCGGCGCCGCCGGCGAATTTCAGCGGCAGCGGCGAATAATCGAGGCTGGTCAACAGGAAGGCGGTCAGCGTGCGGTTGCGGATGGTAAGCACGGCGGCGGCGAACACCTCGTTCCAGGAGGTGACGAAGGCGAACACGCCGGAGGCGGCGATACCGGGCAGCGCCAGCGGCATGACCACCTTGCGGAACGCCTGGAAGCGCGTGCAGCCGAGGGTGAAGGCTGCCTCCTCCAGCTCGAAGGGGATACTCATGAAGAGCGAGAAGGTGATGAGGATGGAGAACGGCAGCGCCAGCGTCGTGTGGACGAGCGCCAGGCCGATGCGGCTGTCGTCGAGGCCGGTGCGGATGAACAGTACCGCCAGCGGAAGGGCGAGCAGCGGCAGGGGAAAGGCGCGCGTCATCAAGACGAGCAGGCGGAAGGATTCCTTGCCGCGGAAGCGGAAACGGGCCAGCGCATAGCCGGCCGGCGCGCCGAAGCCGATCGCCAGAACCGTCGTCAGCAGCGCGACGATGACGGAATTCATCAGTGCCGAGGCGACGCCGCGGAAATGGATGAAGAAGCTGAGGCTGCCGAAATCGAAGGACGGATAGAACTGCTTCGGCCAGCCGTTCACCTCGGCCGGCGCGCTCAGCGCATTGACGAGGATGAGGTAGATCGGCACCAGCACCCAAAGGCAGAGCAGGGTGATTGCGCCAACCGTGAGCCAGCGTCCGGCGCTGACGGTGTCGGATTTGGCCGGAACGGCGTCGGCGACGGCGGTCATACGCGCGCCTCGTCACGGGTTCTGAGCGCGAAGATATAGAAGAGCGTGAAGCCGACCGAGATCGCCAGGATGACGAAGGCGAGCGCCGCGGCGACGCTGCGATCCTGCAAGGCGAACTGCCACTCGAACGTCTGGCCCATGAGCACCGGCAGGTTGGTGCCGGCGAGCGCCGCGACTACGGCGAAGACCTCGAAGGCGAGGATGGTGCGCAGGATCAGCGCGGTTTGCAGGCTGGGCTTGAGCAGAGGGAGCGTGACCTTGACGAAGCGCTTCCACGGCCCGGCGCCGAAGACCTCGGCCGCCTCGTAGTACTCCTTGGGGATCAGCCCCATGCCGGCGACAAGGATGACCATGACGATGGCGGTCGAGCGCCAGATTTCCGCAAGGACGACGGCGACGAACAGGGTCACGGTGTTCTGGTAGCCGAGCCAGGTGACCGGCTGCGCGATGAAGCCGAGGCTCTGGAGCATGCTGTTGAGAAAGCCGTTCTTCTCGAAGATCGCCAGCCACACCAGGCCGGCGGCGAGATCGGAAATGCCGAGCGGAATGGTCCAGATGTAGAGGATGACGTCGCGGCCGGCGCCCATGCGCGTCACCAGCGAGGCCATGGACAACGCGACCACCATCTGCAGCGGCACGATCACCAGCGCCAGCAGCAATGTATTGCGTAGCGACGGAATGAACTTCCAGTCGGCCGCCATGGTGCGGAAGTGTTCCAGCGTCGGCGAGCCGTTCTGCGTGAACGCCTCGATCGCGACCTGGATGAAAGGCCAAACGAAAAAGGCCGCGAGAAAGAGCGTCGCGGGAAGCAGCAGCAGATAGGGCAGGGTGCGCGATTGCATCGGTTCGCCCGACTATCCGCCGGCAACGCCCCGAGGGGCGCCGCCGGCGGCCGGGAGGAAGCCCTAGTTAACCGGGCAAGGTCCGTCGGACTTGGCGTCCGGGGCCCAGCACGGCGCATTCGACTCCTTCATGATGCCGGCGAGGATTTCCGCCTGCTGGTCGAGCACCTGCTTGATGTCGGCGTTGTTCAGCACGATCTGCTGGAATGCGTCCACGTAGACCTTGTTGAACTTGCCGCCGTTGGCGCCGAGGCCGATCGGAAGCAGGCCGGGATTGGCGTCCTTCGAGCCGGACTGCGCCGCGACAGCCGCGCCCTCGGCCCGCACCGAAGCGGGCATGTCGGCCGGCAGGTCGGCCTTGACCACCGGGAAGAAGCCGTTGGCCTTCAGCATGGCGACCTGGGTATCCGGCTGAAGCATGTAGGTGATGAGCTTCTTTGCTGCATCCATATCTGGCGCCGTCTTCGGGATGCCAAGACCTGCGACGACCGGCATGAAGCCGCGGCCGGCGGGACCGGCAGGCGCCGGAAATGCGACGAAATCATCCGGCTTCTGGTTGAACGCGTCGGCAAGGCGCGCCGTATGATCCCACGCCACCCAGACTTCCTCGCTCAGCAACTGCTCCTGCATGAAGCCGTAGTTGGTCGAGGCCGGGCTGGTGTACTTCCACAACTCCTTGATCTTCTCCCACATGGCGACCGCTTCCGGCGAACGGAACTTGGTCACCTCGGACGAGGTGAACGACGGGTAGGCGTAGCCCTGGAAGAAGCGATGGATCAGCCCCTTCGGACCGGCCGGAATGCCGAACTTCGGCGAGCCGGTCTTCTCGGCCATGGTCTTCGCCCACGCGATGAGCTGGTCGTAGGTGAGCGCATTGATGTCGGCGCCCGCCGGCAGGAACTCCAGCGCCTTTTTGTTGGCGGCCATGATGTAGGTCGCCTGCATCCACGGGATGTACTTCTGCTCGCCCGTGCCAAGCTTGCCGAGACCGAGGTAGGTCTCGTTGACGCCGACGCTCATCAAGGATTTGGCCAGGTCGGAGATATCGGCCACGGCATCCGGGAAGCCGGCAAAATCGCCGTGGAGACCGCCGATGACACCGATCTCACCCTTGCCGGCCTGGGCCTCCGCCTGGATGCGGGTGACGAACGGACCCGGATCCTGCGGCTGAAAATCGACCTCGCCGCTGAAGCCGGAGAGCACGTTGTCGCGGATGCGCTGCTGCTCTTCGACCGGGGTTCCCTGGTCCGACCAGAACAGAACCGGTGCGGCGGATGCCGCCGTCGCCGAGGCGGTAGCCACGAGAATCGCGGCGCTGGCCAGTTTCAGTAGTCGTTTGCTGTTCATTGCTTCCTCCCTTGTTATCGGTGTTTGGACAAATGCTTTGTCATGCTTTTAGCGCGGCGCCGGACCGTGGCTGCCGCGCGCCACGAAGTCGGGTCTGATGAGACGCGACTGCACGGCGGCCGGCCCCTTCTCCAACAGGTCGATAATCATGTTGCCGACGATGCGGGCGCTCTCGCGCGTATGCTGGTCGAAGGTCGAGAGCGCCGGGTTGGCGTAGGCAGCGATCGGCACATTGTCGAAGCCGATGACCGAAAGCTCCTCCGGAACCGATATCGAGCGCTGGGCGGCGATTTCGAGAACCGCCAGCGCCTGCGCGTCTGTGATGCCGAGGATCGCCGTCGGATGGTTGTCGCGGGACAGCATGCGGGCGGCGGCGGCGAGCGCGGCTGGCCGATCCGACATCGGTACCGTCTCGACGCAGTCATGCGCCAGCGTGAGGCCGAATTCGGCGAGCCCCTGCTCCAGCCCGCGGCGCCGCAGATGGGCGAAGGCGTAGGGCTCGTCGATGGTGATGAGCCCGAAGCGGCGATGGCCGAGTTCGGCCAGCATGCGCGCGGCTTCCAGAAATGCGGCCGTGCCGTCGGTATCGAAGGACGGGTGCGGCGGCATGTCGGTCAAAACGCGGCCGTGGGCGACCAACGGAAAGTTGTGGCGGGCGAGATAGCGGACGCGCTCGTCGTCGATGCGCGTGCGGTTCAGGATGACCGCGTCGGCACGATCGCCGGCGACGATGTGGCGTAGGACGTCCACCTCGGACTGGCCGGTCGTCGCGGTGGCGATGAAGAGGTCGCGGCCGTGCGCCACCAGGGTTTCGCTCAGCCCGGCGATGAATTCGCCCAGGAAGGCATCCATCATGTTGCCGTCGCGCAGCGGCAGCACCATGCCGATGAAATCCGTCCGGCCCGAGACCAGCATCCGGCCGATCCGGCTCGGCACGTAGCCCCGCGCTTCGGCCGCCTCGGCGACGCGCGCCCGGGTGGCCGCGCTGACATCGGAATAGCCGGCAAGCGCCCGGGAAACGGTCGTGATCGACACGCCGAGCTCGCTCGCGAGTTCTCTCAAACGCGTCTGGCGCCGAACGCTCACAGCCGGCCTTCCTCCCTCAGTCGGCCTTTCCAAAACGTTTTGGATTGGAACCGAACGGCGGCTGAGAGTCAAATCGACATGCACCCGGTCGACGCGAAATCCGGTCGGAGAGCAGCGAGACGCATCGCTCGGCCCGGCCTGTCGGAAAGGATATGTTCCGTCTGTTAGGTCGATCTGCAGTCAACCCGGCGGGTTAGCCGGATGACGTGCGAAACCCGCACGCGTGCCCCCCGCGACCCAGGCGCCGTTGGTGGGGTGCCCGATGTGTAGGTCATCAAACCCATGACCGACACCGCTGACGCGTTTGAGGCAGAGGGCCAGCTTTCAAAAATTGGCATGCATATCGCGGAACAGTCTGGGAGCGACGCCGAAGCGACGCTCGAAGGCTTCCGAAAACCGGGTAGCCGGAAACAGACCGACCTGCGCAGCGACCGATTTGAGAGACAGGCCGCGCGAGAGCATCATGCGGGATGCGTCGAGCCGGGCGGTCTCGACGAAGCGGGCAGGCGTCTGGCCTGTAGCTGCCACGAATTTGCGATGGAACGTGCGCTCGGTGAGGCCGACGCGCTCCGCCAGCGCGGGCACGTCAAGCGTCGCGTCGAGATTGGCCTGTATCCATCCAATTAGATCGGCGAATGGGCTGTCGCTTCTGACCTGCGCCTGCAGGACCGGGCTGAACTGAGACTGGTAGCCCGGACGCCGGGCATAGAGGATCAAACGCTTCGACACTTCGCCGGCCACCGTCGCATCGAGATCGCGCGCGATCATCGCCAAAGCCATATCGATCCCGGTGGTTACGCCCGCCGACGTCCACAACCGCCCCTCGACCACGTAGAGGGCATCCGGGTCGACTGTCACCGCCGGAAAAGTCTCGGCGAGCGGCTTGCATGAATCCCAGTGGGTCGCAACGCGATGCCCGTCGAGCAATCCGAGGGCGGCGAGAACAAAGCCACCGCTGCAAACTGAACCGAAACGCTCAGCCGTTGCGGCCAGCCTTGGAAGCGTCGCCCGAAGGACCGGATCGGCCACGGCAGGCAGCAGTTGCTCCCGTTCGGCCCCTGCGACCAGCAAGGTCTGGGCTTTGCCGGGCCGGAGTTTGGTGATGCTTTGAGTCTCGACGGCGATGCCACTGCTGCTTTGGACGCTGCCGCCTTCGGCGGACACGAGACCGACCTCGTAGAAAGCGGGCTTTCCCTGTTGGCTCAGAGTGCGATTGGCACCGTTGAAAACCGATGCCGGCCCCGCGGTATCGAGCAGTTCGAAGCCGGGATAGACGATGAAGGCGACCATGTGCATTTGGCAGAATATGCCATGTATTTGTCATTTCTGCCACAGGCGCCTTTAGCTAGGTTTTGACTGGCGCCGATGGGCCGTGAAGACGGCCGGAGCCGGGTCCGTTCCAGTTGGAGAGGCGAAGCCATGTCGAAATCTGTTTTCATCTTGGGCGGTGTGGCGGTCGTGATGATCATCGTCATTGGTCTGGCAGGCTTTGCCGGCTGGTTGGTAAGCCTGCCCGCAGCGACGTCGGTGGCCGAAGCTCCGCCTGTGCCACAAGACGAGGCAGACGCCATGCTCGCGGCACTCCACCACGAAGGTGAGGGCCGTCCCCTTGTTGCGGTCATAGGGCTCAACGAAGCCACCGAAACCAACGACTATGTAACGACGACCGGCATTCTGAGGCGTGCCGACGTGGCCGACGTGGTGATGGTGGCTACGGACCCCGGACCGGTGCAGCTCTACCCAGTGCTGAGGGTCGAGCCCGACGCGACGATCGCCGAGTTCGATACCGAGCATCCCGACGGGGCTGA
This sequence comes from uncultured Alphaproteobacteria bacterium, assembly GCA_963798195.1. Lineage (GTDB taxonomy): Bacteria > Pseudomonadota > Alphaproteobacteria > Rhizobiales > Kaistiaceae > CAVSRC01. Next base: position 41,605 of record CAWCSF010000007.1, read on the forward strand.
CTACGTCATTGTCCCGGCGATGAGCCGCGACGACGATCCGGCGGTGCTCGCCTGGCTACAGAGCCAGTCGCGGAAGGGAGCGAAGATCATCGGCGTCTGCGCCGGGGCCAAGGTGGTCGCGGCTGCAGGCCTGCTCGACGGCAAGCGTGCGACGACGCACTGGTACTATCGAAACGACATGCTCAAACGAAACCCGACGATTGAGTATGTCCCGGACCGGCGCATGGTGGCTGACGGGAATGTCGTGACCACAACCGGCATCACCGCCGCCATGCCGATGATGCTGACTCTGATCGAGGCGATCGCAGGACACGGGAAGGCCGAAGAGGTCGCCCATGGCCTCGGAATGAAGACATGGAATGCGCGGCACGCGAGTGATGCGTTCAAGTTCAGCCGTCCGTTCGCGACAACGGTCCTCGCCAATACGATCGCCTTCTGGAACCGCGACACCTGGGGTGTCGAGCTTCGGCCTGGCATCGACGAGGTGTCGCTCGCTTTGGTGGCGGACGCGTGGTCGCGGACCTATCGCTCGCGCGCGGTAACATTTGCCGCTTCCGCCGCACCCGTCATGACGGCCAACGGTGTTCGCATCCTGCCCGATGAGGCCGGAGCCGACTGGCCGGAGGCGCGTCGCGTCTCGATCATGCCCGGCTCACCGCTCACCGAGGCGCTTGACCGGACACTCGCGGCGATCGCTGCCCGCTACGGCGAAGCCACGACCAATGTCGTGGCGATGCAACTCGAATACCCGCGGGACAAATGATTCTCGCGAAGAATGCGCCCCGCGAACGGCTCGGCCAGAGTGACCCATATTCATTGCCCCGTCGTCGAAAACGGCCCTGCCACCTGGACGGACAAACGGCATCATCACGCCAGAAAGGCGAAAGCAATGTCACGTGCCCGCATTCACAACTTCGCCATCTCACTCGATGGATTCGGCACTGGCGAGGGGCAGAGCGCCACGGCGCATTTCGGCCACGCGGGCGATCGTCTGCACGAATGGATGTTCGCCACCAGGTCGTGGCAGGCTGGCGGCAGCACCGGCGTAGACGATGTTTTCGTCCAGCAGCACGATTTCGGGTTCGGCGCCGAGATCATGGGCGCCGGCAAGTTTGGCCATCCCGGATGGCATGAAGACCTGAACTGGAAAGGTGCGTGGGGTCCAAACCCGCCTTTCCATACGCCGGTTTTCGTGCTCACCCATCATGTACGCCCCTCGATCGAGATGGAGGGGGGTACGACCTATCACTTCATCGATGTCTCGCCGGCCGACGCGCTGGAGGCCGCTCGCCGGGCGGCAAACGGCAAGGACGTGCGCATCGGCGGTGGCGCGACCATGATCCGCGAATTTCTTGCCGCCGGACTGATCGATCATATGCATGTCGCGGTGGTTCCGATCCTGCTCGGCCGGGGCGTCCGGCTCTGGGACGGCCTCGAAGGTCTGGAGAAGACCTACAAGATCGAGTCGGTTTCCTCGCCCAGCGGCGTGACGCATCTGACATTCACGCGTGTGGGTGAGTGAACTGCGACGTCGAGCGCGAACCCCGCCGGCTAACCGCGCGAAGTGTCATGATGCCGAAAATTGTCATGCCCGGCTGGATTGTCTAGCCTGTCGTCGAAGATCGTGGCGTCGGCGCTTGCCCGGCCAGCTGGAAGGGAAAGCCAACCATGCGCATCCTGTGGGCGATGCTCAAATGCGCGCCATTCGGACTTCTGGCGTTCGCCTGTCTGATGCCCGGCGGCGCCTCGGCACAGCAATTCGGCCTGGATGCTCCCGCAACCGTCGGCGCGAGGGATTCCTTCGCCGTGCGCTGGACCGCGCCGCAGGCCAAGGGCGGGCTGATCGAAATCCGGCCGACCGGCGCCAAGGCGCGCCGCGTCGCTTACGCCTACACGACCAAGAATCCGCAAGCCGTCGAGGCGCCGGAAGAGTCGGGTGACTATGTGCTGGTGCTGGTCTTCGATGGCAAGGACCAGGTCTCCCGACCGCTCAGGGTCGAGGCCGCAACGGCGACCCTGGCCGCCGCCGCCGAGGCTGACGCGGGCGCGCGGGTCGTCATCACCTGGACCGGCCCGAACAATCGCGGCGACCTCGTTACCTTTGCGCTGCCCGGCGGTGCACCGATCCGTGGCGCCGGCTATGCCTATGTCGGCAATAGCCACGACGGCAAAGTAGCGGTGCAGGCGCCCGAGGACGCCGCCGCCTACGACCTCGTGTATGTCAGCGGCACAACCATACTCGCTCGCATCCCGATCAGTGTCGGGGGGATCGCCGCGACGTTGGATCTTCCCGCCAAGGTGCCGGCCGGCTCGAGCGTGCAGGTCGCCTTCAAGGGGCCCAATAACAGTGGCGACCTCATCACTTTCGCCGCGCGCGATGGGGATCCGATCCGCCCGGCCAGCTACGCCTATGCCGCCAATACGCAAACCGGCAGCGTCGTGTTGCGCGCTTTCGAGCAAACCGGCGGCTACGACGTGGTCTATGTCTCGGGCGGCCGGGTAATAGGTCGCAAGCCCGTCGACATCGTGCCGATCGCCATGGCTATTGAGGCTCCCAGCGAGGTTCCGGCGCTGCTGGTCTTCGAGACCGAATGGCGGGGCCAGGGCAATCAGGGCGACCTCATAGTCCTGACGCCGCCGGGCCGGAACGAGCGCCGGGCCTATCGCTACATCGACCCCTCGGATCGAACCGTCGCGATGGCCGCGCCCGAAGAGGCAGGCCCTTACGAACTGGTCTACCTCACCCGTGGCGGCAAGGAACTGGCGCGCCGGGCGATTGCGGTGACGCCGGCGGCGGTCGATCCCGGCGAGATCGAAGTGCTGTTCAGGCCGGGCGCAGGCTTCGGACCCCAAGACGCGGTCGAGGTCATTCTCGACGCCTCCGGCAGCATGCTGCAGCGCCAGGGTGGGGAGCGCCGGATCGAGATCGCCAAGCGCACGCTCACGCGGCTGGTGAGCGAGACGATCCCGAAAGGCACTGGCTTCGCCATGCGCGTCTTCGGCAATCGCGAAGCCGATTCCTGCCGCACCGATCTGGAGATCGCGCTGGCTCCGCTTGAAGCCGACAAGGCGGTTGCCGTGATCGGCAAGATCGACGCGGTCAATCTCGCCAAGACGCCGATCGCCATGTCGGTCGCGCGGGCGGCGGACGATCTCGCCACGGCGGGCGGAAAGCGCGTGCTGATCGTGATTACCGATGGCGAGGAAACCTGCGACGGCGATCCCGGGCAGGCGATCGAGACTTTGCGCGCGCGCGGTTGGGACATTCGCGTCAACATCGTCGGCTACGCAATCGACGACGCCAAGTTGGCGGAGACCTTCCAGTCCTGGGCGGCGGCGGGCGGCGGCGCCTATTTCGATGCCGCCGATGCCGATCAGCTCAACGCCGCACTCACGCGCGCCACCGCCACACCCTTCGAGCTTGTCACCGACAAAGGCGTACTGGTCGGCAAAGGTCTCGTCGGCGACGAGCCGCTAACCGTCCCCGCCGGGGCGTATATGGTGCGCATCGGCGGCGAGGAGTTGAAGGCGGAAGTCAAGCCGCGCGCGCGGACCAGTGTTACGCCCTAGCTGTCGCCGAGCGCCGCCTCCTCCGCTGCGTATTGGGGTGGCGAGAACGCGGTGACGTTCAGCGCGCGACGATCCTGAGGACGGCGAGTGACCGATCTGTGCGACTTCGCCTTGCGACGCCATGGAATACGCTTAGGGCTGTTGATCCTCGGTCGCGCTGGAATTTGCGGGGCACGGCTACAGCCGCTTCAAGACGCAAGCGACCCAGAGTCCGAGTTGCCCCATGATCGTCTGCCGGTAGATACCGGACTTGGCTAGCGACCGGACTCTGTCACCCAGCCCGCCAGACCGTGCCGCCGAGAACAGTCTCACCACCTGCCGCGCGTCCTCGGTCAAGAGATCCTCGCAGCGGTCGAGGGCCTCGAGATTTTGCTCGTTCCATCGCGAGTAGCGCCCAGCCGTCACCTGACGCAAGCGTACCCACTGTGCGCCCCAGGAATTGTTCTCGCCCAATAGGTTGTTCCCATGCTGGCGATATCGCACCAATGGTTTTGCCGACCGATGAACGACGCCACCGGCACCCGTGGTGACGATATACGTCCACCAATCATGCGCGATGAAGCTGCATCGACGCGAGGCCTCGGCTACCACTGCGCGCGCGGCGTGGTTCATCACCATTGTATTGCCGCCCGCGATGCTCTGCACAATCGCATTCCTGAAAGCCGGCGGCATCGAGAAATTCCGCGAGTGGCCGGTCACGACCCCCTCTGCGGTCGTCAGGTGGGTTCCAGAGCAAAATACGCGAGGAGACGAAGAGTTATGTTGGCCAAGCCAGGCGATGGCGATCTCCAGTTTGTGCGGATCCCAGATATCGTCCTGGTCGCAGAAAGCATAGTGATCGGCCGTGATTGCATCGTTGACGATCAACGATCGGAAATTCTCGGCAAAGCCCATTGCGGGGCCTGACAGGATTCGAAAGCTGCCCTTGCTCCATGTCGCGGCGGCGCGCTTCAGGATTGCAGCGGAACCGTCGCTCGATCCATCGTCGGAAGCCCAGACGTCGATGCTTGGCCAAGTCTGGTTCGCCAGCGCATCGATCTGCTCCTGCAGAAAGCGCTCGCCATTGTAGACCGCCAGCAGAATGGCCACCCGCGGCAGTTCGTTCGGTTCCGTGGACGGCATTATCGCCATGCCTTGATCAGATGACCGCTTTGGTCACCACAAAGTCAGAGTCGCCTCATGGTGTTGGACCTTACGCCGATCGCACCCAATCACCGAACGGCATGGGACGACCGAGCGCGCGGCTCATCGGCGCACCAGCAGGCCGACAGCAGCTGACGTCACTTTCACCGTGCCGGCTTTTCCCGATGGCATGATGCGGATGCGCGCGCCGGCGACGTAGGCAGGCAGCACAAGGCGGAGCTCCGTCGACCCCTTTGCCGTTTCTACCCGGATCGAACGCCCGGGCTCAAATTGTTGAGAATCCTTCGACGGTAGGGCTATCGTGAATTCGCCCGGCTCGTCCGCGGTGACGCCGATCTGGAGGCAGGGCAGGGCTCCTTCAGAATCCTTCTCCGGCTTCGGAATTTGCACGTCACGATGTGCCGAAAGGGCGTCGGGTTCCGAACTCGCCGCCTGTGCAGACCCAGAGACGGCCTGAAACGATCCGCAAGCGGCGGCTTCCCTCTGGTTCCGCGCCAGAATTGTCCTGCCCAGCGCCCCGTTCCAGGAATACTCTCGGTTCAGGCGGGGAAAGAATTGCCGTTCAACCGATTCCGCGATGATGGTATCCGCGTCCTCTATCGCTCCCCTGTAGATGATTATGTCCACCAACGGCGTGTAGGTCGCCACTCCGGGAAACAGGTTCACGAAGGTGTCGTCAAGAGTTGTGTAGAACGAGTCCCGAATTGCCGCCGTCTTGCCGAGGTTGAGACGGCGTGCCGCTTCGGCGATCGCCGCTGCATCGTCGGCATCGACTTCCGGCACCCTCTCCAGCCCGTCGAGAGCCAAAACGCCGTTTCGCAAATCGGTCCAGCGATCGAGGACGGCGCTCGCCGAAGGTTGCGGCTCCGGGATATCGGCAATGCTCCGGTCCGCCAGTTCGAAGACGAGTTGTCGCCACGCCTGCGCGGCACCGTAAGGCGTCCAGTGAGTATCGGCCGCGAAGAAGAGCGGCCGATCGCCGTGCCTGGCTTTCGCCTCCAGGAGCGGCGGGGCCTGGTCGATGATCGCCGGAGCAATCCGTTGGGCGAGGGCACGCCAGAGAGCGGCGTTTTCGGCCTTGCAGTGCGCGTATGCGCGAGCTGCGGGATTCAGCTTGTCAGGATAGACCGTCGCCTTATCCGGCGGGACGACGAAGACGAGCCGAACGCCGGCCGCCTGAGCTACGTCGACGAGAGTATCGGCGCGTGCCAGGTCGGTGGCGAAGCTGGCGCTTTCGATGCAGCGGCCTTCCCAGAACTGATTTTTGAAATAGAGCCAGTCTCCAACCCCCGAGACCACCAGCGGCGTGTCGATGTAGCCGAGGACCAGATACCGAAACGCGTTGTCACCGCGGATCGCAAGCCAACGCATGAGCGAACGATCGAGAACGGCGCTCATGATCCTGGTCTGGTCCCAGGGCCACGCGGTCAACTCGGCCCAGGTCGGAAAGCGGGCAAACGGGCGGTCATGGACAGGCACAGGCGCGAAAGCGAAGAAACTCGCGATCGGTGCGAGAAGAATGATGATGAAAAGGCCGGCGCGGGTTGCCCTGATGATGTTCAGCATGACGGTCAAAACCGGAAATAGAGGAACGGCGTGTAGCCCTCCGAGAAGACCAGAATGCCCGCCACGATGCATGCGGCGGTCGCGTAAGCGAGACTTGCCAGTTCTCCCCAAACCGGAAGGTCTGTTCGGCCAAGCAGGCGGCCAAAGGAGAAACCTGCCGGCAACAGAAAAGTCAGCGCACCCGCCAGAAGCGCGGCCAGATGGACCTGAGGCGCTAGCGCGGTCACGACGCTGTCCGAAAAGGTCAATGCGTTAGCATCGGGCAAGACCATTGCGCCAAACATATGCGCTGCGGCATGCAGGCTGGGCGCGCGGAAAATCACCCATCCTACAAGGACGACTGGAATGACATAGCAAAAGCGCGCCACGAGCGAGAGGATCGAACCGCCGCCATTGTTTGCCGGCGCCTCCCAACGGCGACGGAAAGCGAACCGTTCAAAGATGAGAAAGACGCCGTTATACGCGCCCCACACGACGAAGGTGCGCGCGGCGCCGTGCCACAGTCCAACCAGCAGAAAAACCAGGAGCAGGTTGCGGTAGGTCGCAATCGCGCCGGCCCGGCTTCCGCCGAGCGGAATGTAAACGTAATCTCGGAACCATGTGCTGAGCGAGATGTGCCAGCGACGCCAGAACTCCGTCATGGAACTGCTGGAGTAGGGTCGATTGAAGTTCTCGGGGATGCGGATGCCGAACATCTGGCCAAGTCCGATCGCCATGTCGGAGTAGCCTGAAAAGTCGAAATAGATCTGAACGGCAAATGCCAGAGCTCCAAGCCAGGCATCGGCGAAAGTCATCTGGTCCGGCGGGACAGCGAACGCTACATCGACGATGTTGGCAACGCCGTCGGCGATGAGCACTTTCTTCAGGAGGCCATGTGCGAAGCGGGCGACGCCGGCCGCAAAGAGGTCAAGTTTGATCCTGGGATTGTGAAAATCGGCGGCGACGTCGCGATAACGCACGATCGGCCCGGCGATCAATTGCGGAAAGAATGCGATGTACGCGCCAAAGGTGATCGGGTTGGGCTCAGTCGTTGCGTCGTGGCGATAGACGTCGACGAGATATGAGATGCCTTGGAAGGTGAAGAAGGAGATGCCGATTGGCAGAGCGGTCCGCCCCACCACCGCTGCGATGTCGGTACCAACAACGGCGTCGATATTGCCGGCAAAGAAGAAGACGTACTTGTAGTAGCAAAGGATCGACAGATCGGCCGCGATGAACGCCGCGAGTATCCACCACTGCCGCCTGCGATTGAGAACCAGGCCCCCGAGATAGTTGATCGCGATGCTCATGAGCAGGACACTGGTGTGACCGGCCGAGCGGTAGAAGATCAGACTGACAAACAGAAGTGCCGGAGCGAAAGCAACGCGCGACAAGCCTATGCCGGCGGCAAGGGCGATCGGAAGAAAAAAGAATAGAAATCCGGGATCGGAGAAAACCACAGATTCGGACTCCGCCGCACGCAGATCAGACGAAGCCGTTGGTCAGGCCCTGCGTTCGATTATGACAGAGACAGGTGCGGCGGCAACCAGTCCCGTGGACGGCCAACTGGCCGCTATCCTTTGAGACAGGCCGTTACCATTGTAACGTCGCGGCGACCGGCCGTGCCGCGCGGCTCATTGCGGGATTCGCTTGTTTGCCCGGAATACGCAATCCACTTCAACGGTTAGTCGCCAGAATCCGGCGCCTCCGTTCGCCGATCTGGCGACCTATCGATCCCAACGGCGGCTCATGGGCCGAACTGCTGTCAGTTGACCCCATCGTCATTCATGTTTTTCCTTCGACCGGCTTTCCGCTCGGCGCGGCGAGCGTAGTCGGACCGACGCTCAAGAAGAAGCCGGTTCATTTCCTCGTCATGCCGTCATCCACCCTGCAGGTGCCTGGTGCAAGCGACTGGCTCTCTCAGGTTGCGAAGGCCTACCTCACTGCTCATCCACGGCACGGTGTGACCTTCGTCTGCAACACGGTTCTCGACACCGAGACAATGCAGGCCAAAGGCCTCGATGCGTTGACGATCAATCAGAACTGTCTGGTGGACGACAGCGTCTTCCGACCATTGTCCGACGTCGAACCGGTATATGACGCCATATACAATGCCCGCTTATCGCCCAGAAAGCGTCACCAGCTCGCGGCTCAGGTCGAAAGCCTGATTTTGACCTACTTCTACAATCCTCTTGAGGGCTCGCCGGCAGAATTTCACGCCATGCATGCTCGCTACCAGGCGATGATGCCCAAGGCGCATTTCGCGAATGAGCTGACGCCTGATGGCTGCCGATGGATTCCGGGCGAACAGATCAATCGCTATCTGGCCATGTCCCGCGTGGGCTTGTGCCTCTCGGAATTGGAAGGCGCAATGCGGGTCGCCATCGAGTATCTCTTTGCCGGCCTGCCGGTCGTCGCGACGCCCAGCCTCGGCGGTCGTGAATACTTTTTCGATGACGAATTCTGCATCATCACGGAACCCGATCCGCGCAGTGTGCGCGAAGCCGTCGATGCGGTCGTCGCCCGAAATATCCCGCGCGACTACATCCGCGCCAGGACGCTCGCGCGCGTGGAATCCGAACGCCGGAAATACATCGATTTCGTTCAGGGTCTGATCGACCGGTCCGGCGGGCGAACGCGGTTCGAGCCACGCTTCTGGCAATTCACGCGCGACAAATCGATCGTGCGCTGGCGATCGATGAAAGAGTTCGCCGCGACCGTCCATCGCGAACTCGCAAATGACCGCGCTGGAAGAGCGGGACGCCGGGCCAGCGGCCACGTCGGCGGTCCTTCGTGAAAGCGCCAGCGGTCTCCGTTGTCGTCCCGACCTATAATCGGGGCAGGTTCCTGCCGGATGCCATCCGCTCGGTCCAGGCGCAAACGCTCGCCGATTGGGAACTCATCATCGTCGACGACGGAAGCACCGACGAGACGCGTGACGTGCTTGCGCCGTTCCTTGCGGCCGATTCGCGGCTGAGTTTCGTTTCCAATGCCGGAGCTTCCGGTCCGGGCGGAGCGCGCAATACAGGAATCAGGGCCGCCAAGGCCGATGCCATTGCCTTTTTGGACAGCGACGACCGCTGGTTTCCAGCGAAGCTTGCCTGTTTTAGAGACGCGCTGAGCAGCGATGCCATTCTGGTCGCGAGCGACTATGTGATCCTCGGCGACGAACCAGACCCCGGCACCATGAAGTCGTTCCTGCTCGGCACGATGGCCCCATGGTGGGAGCGCTATCCGGCCGCGGCGGCAATCATTCCCTGCACCGGGATACGCGACGATATTCAACGCATCACAGCTCCCGATCTGATGCTCTCGATGACGATCGCGGGGTTCCTCTGGATCCACACGTCCTCGGTGATGGTCCGGCGCGAGCCGTTGATGCGAGCCGGCCTGTTCGACGAGCGCCTGCAACGCACCGAAGACATCGACCTGTGGCTCAAACTGTCGAAGCTTGGCCGGTTCATCTACCTGGACGAGGTCCTTGCCACCTACGACGCCACCGGGCGGGAAGGTGCGGCCAGCGACCGTTATGGATCACAGGCTCCGGACCGTCGGCACTCTGCCTATTCGGAAAGTCATCATCATCTGGATCTTTTGCGCCGTATCGGTCGCGACTATCCGCTGTCGACTGCGCAACAGACGCTCCTTCGGCTGCGCCTGACCGAACATCACCGCCGATGCGCACGTGCCGCCTGGCAGGACCGGCGGATGGCGGGACTGGCCCATATTCCACCGCTTCTTGTCGCGGGGGCCGTGGCGCACGTCCGGCGCGCGATGGCGCGGCTCGGCTCCTAGCTGGACAGCATGCGCCGAATGCGCCTCCCGATGCGCAGCCGGTAATTGCGTGCGAGGCGGCCGAACGAGTAGGGCAGGGATGACAGCGCCTCGATCGCGGGGTCGACTTCGGGCAAGGTTCCAAGATTCAGCGGCAGATCGCCGTAGCTCGGCGCCGAGAATGCGTGTTGCTCCGAACGCGTTCGAGTGATGAGTGCGCCCTCGATCTCGATCTCGCCGTAGCGGCCGGGCAGCGTCGGTTTGACCTCCAGTGTTTTCTCGCTGGGCGCGCGATCCTTGTCCACGATCTCGACCGTCACGCCCTCCGGCCCGCCGGTGATGGGTGCAGCCATGTCCACGAGTATCGAAGAATAAATGTCGGGTTGGTTCTTGCGCCAGTAGATTGTCAGCGCCTTGATCGCTTCGTTGCCGCCGCCGCGGATGGCGACCGTACCGCCTTTGGCGCCCGTATTGATCATCAGCGCGGCAATCCGCTCTTGATCGGTGACGTCCAGACGAAGCGTCTCCCCTGTCCGCAAGCTGCCGAATGTTGCGCTGCGTAAACTCGATTCGCGATCGACCAGTCTCTCCGGGGGAAAGAGTTCTGGATGCCGGAACCACACGCCATCCCATGACATCGGCGGTTTGGGTGGTTACGGTCGCCGTTGTGACCGTCAGTCGCTCCAGGATAGTCGAAAGCAGGCCGCCTACCACAGCGGCGGCGCGAGCCGAAATATGGGCGCCGTCCTCGTGGGTCAAGGCCAACGCGCTTCCTCCGCGCCGTATCGCGGCGAGAAATACCTCGCGCAGATCGATGAAATTTATGCCGGCGGCGACGCATAGCTGCTCATGCGCGCGCTTGCCGAATGCTGTGTAGTCAACGTTGAGATCGGCCGGCATGAGGAGCACTATCGGCAGATAATTCCTTGAGCGGAGTTCGCTCGTGATCGTGCTCAAGTTGTTCTGGATCACCAAAGGCCAGTTTGCATCTGTGAACACCGACGCCGCGTAGCCATCGTTGAGCGAGAAATCTATGAGGGCGACGCCTTTTGCCGTCGGAGGAACTTGTGGCAGCACGTAAAGGCCAAGGCTGCTGGTGCATGCGCCAAGAGAAAGATTGCGGAGGTTGATCCCGGAATCCGTTCGAATGCTGCGGACGAAAGAATCCGGGCGAATGCAGTTGGAAGTGCCGAGAATTACAAGATCCATCGTGGGTCGACCGAGACCTGCCGGAGCGGCGGGAACAGTCGTGTCTGCATGACTTTCAACCATGGACAGCAAACTCCCGATGCTTCAACACGGTGGACGCCCGGCCAACGCGCAAGGCGAGACGGGATGCAGGATCATGTTGGAGCGGCCGCCATCTGAGTCCTCCCGGACCGATCCGCAGCCGATCGACCATAGCTACCTGCTCGTCACACATATCCCGTCTTATGTCGACGAAGACGGCGGCATCTGGCTCAATCGCTTGTGGCATCGGGATTTCGTCCGTCATCTGACGTATCTGCGGCGCCTGACGCTGGCGAGCCCGAAATATCCGATTTCGTCGGCGGTAAGGTCGGATGTCGTGCGGGTCGATGTTCCGCCCGGAAGCGAACTCCGATTCGAGGCGCTCCCCGGGCAGGACACGAAGCGCCATGCATTGAAGCGACTTCCCGCGACGGCGGCAGCCCTGTGGAGAGCCGTTGGTTCGGCCGGGATCGTGCACGCGGGCATGGTCGGCTGGCCGTATCCGGTCGGGTGGCTCGCGAGTCTGTTCTCGGTCATTCGACGGAAGCCGTTGGTCATTATTGTCGAAAGCGTCCCCTGGCGCTTGGTCGATGGTGAAGACCGGGGAAGGCGCGCGCGGGTTTGGTCTGCTTTGTGCGAAGCCGCGGCACGCTGGTGCGTAAACCACGCCAGCATCAGTTTCTACACCCAGCCAAGCTACCGGGCGACGCTGCTCACCCGCGCAAGGGGGCCGTGCTTCATCGCGCCGGCAAGCTGGATCGACGAAGAAGATATTCTCGACGACGAGGCTGCGGGACGAGCCTGGAAAGAGAAGGGGCAGAGGGAGCGCAGACGTTTCCTCTTTGCCGGCCGACTGGTCCGCGAGAAAGGCGTCGGAACGTTGCTGGCTGCTATCGGAATACTTTCGGGTCGTGGAGTTCCCGTGGATATCGACATCATCGGGGCGGGGCCTCTGTTCGGCGGCTGCGCCGCGGCCGCCGAACGATACGACATCCCGAAGGTGCGCCTGATGGAGCCGGTCGCTGCCGGCGCGGCGTTCCTTGCAATCCTGGGGACATACGATGCGGTGCTGATACCGAGCCTCAGCGACGAGCAGCCACGCATCCTGTTCGACGCCTATGCGCGCGCAGTACCGGTAATTGCTGCAAATACCGATGGCCTCAGGCAACACGTGAACCCGGAGACGACCGGTTGGCTCACGCCGCCTGGCGACGCGGCGGCGCTGGCGGATGCCATGGAAGAGGCTGCGTCGACGCGTGCCGGCCTGGAACGGCGTGGGCTTGCGGCGCTTGAGGTGGCGCGAGCGACAACCCACCGTCGCATGCATCTTGATCGCTGGCGGCACCTGATCGAGCAGTTCGGCCCCGGCTCCGCGTAACGCCGCTGAGAGTAGCTGCCACTATCCGCTTCGCCCATCGAATGCGAGGCGGCGCGACGCGGCTTCCGGCACATGCGGGACGTTCACGTCGAGCGCCTGCAGAACGCAGGGCAGACGCGTCTCCCGGGAGAATTCGCGTGCAATCCGCGCCGCCGCCGCTTGTCCCATTGCCTGCCGCGTCTCGATGGAGCTTGAGACAAGGCCGTGCAACGCAGCGGCAAGCTCCGCAGGGCTCGTCAGGTCGGCGAGAACACCGGTCTTTCCGCTGTCGATGAGTCTGCGCGTGCCCGACATGGGATGGGCAAGACAAGGCAGGCCCATGGCCATCGCCTCCATCAGGGCCAGCGGAAATCCCTCGACCAGGCTTGGCAGGACAAACACGTCACATGCGGCCAGGGCCGCCTGAGGCGTCTCTAGCCAACCGCAGAAGCGCACGCGGTCGGCGACGCCCAGCTTGCGGGCCAGTTCAGTCAGCTCCTGCCGCTTCCAGCCGTCGCCGACGATTGCAAGTTCGATCGATGCCCCCTGAAAATCGGGGAGCATTGCAAACGCCTGCAAGAGAACATCGATCCGCTTTTCAGGCGCCACGCGCCCCGCGTAGCCGATGACAATATTCTCTGGTGCAAGTCCGAACGCGGCGCGGGCGTCGCGGCGGTCGTTTTCACGTACTGGGCTGAACTGGGTGTGCACCCAGTTGAGGCAGGTAGCGATCTTGGCTCTCGGAAAACCAAAATTCTGAACAGCCAACGTGGTGATTTCTTCCGAAACCGCAATCGATCGCCGGATCAGGGCCCCACTGACTCGGCCATAGAGGCGCGGGGGGAAGGGCGATGCCCAAGGTCCCGTCCACGGGCGATGATCGATGGTGTAAACACGCCTGCCGATGCTGGCGACGATGGCAAGTTCCGCCAACCGCGACTCGGCAAAGGCGCCGCGACACAGCACCACATCGAACCGCGTGCCGATACGGCGGCGTGCTGCCCACAGGCTTCGAGCCAGCGCTTTGGTCCCGCTGTTGTCCGCAACGTCGACTGCTATATCCCGGTTGGAGAGCAGCCCCGTGAAGAAGTCGACCGACCGGCAGATGATCGAAACATCGCAGCCGAGAGCGGCGCAGGCCTCGACTACGTCGGCGGTGTGAATGTGAAGTCCGCCTGGCTCGGACGTGCCGCCGACAAAGACGAGGTGCCGTATCTCGATTGCATCAGACATGCTGAGCGGCGGTCAATGACGGCTTCGATGCGCTACCGATCTCGGCCGTGGTCGGCTGGTCCACGAATTCGAATTGAGGCGTATGTCGACCCTCGTCGCCGATCAGCACGCCGGCACACAGCATCCGCAGGCGCTCTGCGATCCGCGCGGCAGAATAGACTTCCTCGACTCGCCTCCGCGCGGCCCGCCCGATCCGATCCGCGAGTCCCATGTCGGACAACACCGCCACACAAGCGTCGGCGAACTCGGCGGCTGCGTCGGCGATCATGATCTCCCGGCCCGGCGCGAAGGCCAGCCCCTCGGCTCCGACCTCCGTCGAAACAACCGGTCGTGCGTATGATGCGGCCTCCAGTACCTTGATGCGGGTCCCGCTGCCGAACCGGACCGGGCAGACGACCAGGCGCGCTTCCCCGTACACTGCCGAAAGATCATCGACAAATCCGCATACCTCGATCCCCGCCTCCTCCGAGCTGACGCCCAGAGACTCGGTATCTTGCCCCACGATCTTCAGGCGCGCGTCAGGGAGTCTCTCACGCACACGTGGCCACACCTCCTCGGTCAGCCAGAAGATTGCATCGCGGTTTGGAGGATATCGCGCGATCCCGACAAAGACTGCTGTCGGATCGTTTGTGATCGACGAGTTTTTAGCCGGCGATACGGCGGTATTCGGTATTGTCGCAATCGCGACGCCGTGGCAAATGCGCTGAAGTCGCTCCCTGTCCAGGTTCGAGCAGACAAGAAGGCAGCTTGCCAGCTTTCCTGTCTGTCTTTCCGCGCGGCGTGCGAGCAGCATTCGCGCGGCTCGAACGCCTTCTTCTTTGTCGAATCGCACCGAAACTGACCGGCGCTCGAACTTGCCGTGCTCGAGATCGTCGACATCCACGACCACGGGCGGCAGCGGAATGTTCGCGCGCATCAGACAAGCCCCGCCGCCTAGCCGATGGGCAAAGATGAGGTCGGGCTGCAGTTCCTGAAGCAACTCGCGAAGCTCGTCCGCTTGCTCGCGGCGCGACGTGCGCAAAGTCGGCGACCCGCCAAAGAATCCGACTGCGCCACGCAGGATCCAATAGGCGTCACGTAATCTGTCGAGTGCGGTGCGTGCGCCGCCCACAACGATAAATTTCATGACGCCGTCGATCTGCCAGGCTTTCCGCGCTGCGGCGATCTGCTCCGGCTTCGGCGTCTCTGCCACGAAAAACACCACGTCCATCGGCCCGAGAGGGCGCAGGGCATCCACATGGCGGCGAAGTCGCTGGAAAGCGCCAAAGACGTCTCGTGCCGGATCGCCCGGGAAGAACTCTGTCAGGAGAAGGATGCGAGGCGCTCGGTCTCCATCGGAATCCGGAGACACCATATGGATTCGTCCCATCGGCGCCGCGTCATAGCGATGGCCGGCCACGGCCGCGATATCGACGGCATTCCCGACAAGCAGACCGCCGAGCCCGGCCGCGGTCGCCCTGCGCCAATCACGCGCGCGAAGGGCAGCGCGGAGTTCGACCAGGGCCAGGCGAACCAGGTGGCGCCTGGCGCTCAGCGCGGTCTGCCGGCGGGCCGGTGGCGAGATCAACTCCCGCGCGCTCGCGATGCAGCGCCTGGCTTCAAGCCACGGGGCGAGCCCGCGAGCCAGCGACGCTGTCGTGCTCCGTTCGTGGGTCCGATAGTCAGCAAGCGGTGCTGGGTCGTACCACAGCGGGTACCTCGCGGCGATGCGCTGCCACATGTCGCGATCGAGACAATAGGAATAGGCGTCGTCGAAGCCGCCCAGCCGCTCGTAGACCGAACGCTTCACGACAATTGCCGCGCACTGGATGGCCAGATTTGCAACGACATATTCCAGCCAGTCGGCGAGCAGTCCTGGTTCGGTGCGGTCAAGATGTCCGTGGCGTAACACCCTGCCGTCGGCGGTGATGAACCGGTGCTGTGTGAAGCATGCGCCGATCGTTGGCTCGGCTGCGAAGCCGGCTGCCACCGCCTCGTAGAATTGAGGCCGGACCTGGTCGTCCTGGTGCAGAATGTGGACAAAATGCCCGCGCGACAGCTCGAGACACCTGTTCCAGTTGCCTGCCAGCCCGGCGCGCGATGAGAACCGGTGTATCCCTATCCCCGACGCCGCGCATTCGCGCCGGAAAGCGTTCGCGTTTTCACCTGCCAGACCTTCAGACCCATCTTCGACCAGGTCGATTTGCATATCGGCTCCCGCTGCGCGGGCGGCGAGCGGGCCGGCAAGTGCTTGCCGGAGAAAATTCAGGTCAGGCCGATAAATCGGAATCATCACCGACCAGAGGGGGCGTTGCACATCGGGCGAAACGGGAGGAAGCCGAGGCGCCCTCACGAATGTCTCCGGTATTCTTCGACGCGAAAGCCAACGCTGTGAATGATCTTGCCACACTCCTCACAGGCCCGGATCAGGTGGTTCACCGCCTGCCGGCGCGAGCCATGCCAACGTGTGGTGGCTGCCGCCGCTTCCCGCGCGCCGGTCATGGCGGCTTGAGCGTTGCGGCGAAGGACGCCGGCGACGCCGGTCGGTTGCCACGTGGCAGACACGATTGTGCCTCCATTACGGAGCGCCCGCCGCACGACCCATCGCAGGGTCGCGCGCGCAGCGGGCCGGTGCTCGGTGACGCCCGCCTCGGCAGACGCCACAATGCGCGCGCCCGCATCAGCCATGCGCTTGAAGAGATCGCTGTCCTCGCCGCCTGTTAAATCGAAGCGAGGCAAGAAGGGGCCGCCCGGCATTCCGGGGAGAGATCGGCGATTGATATAGGCGTTGGCCGTGCCCGCGGCGTGCCAGGGCAGGCTCGTCCCGTCAGCCACGGGCGCGCTGACAAACAGGCTGCATGTCCTGATGTAGTCGGGGACGCTGCTGTCGAAGGTTCTGGCGACCGGACCGATCACGACATCGGCGCCCGTTCGCCGCGCGACGCGGTCGAGGGCGGCCAGCCAGCCGGAACTCGCTTCTTCGTCATCGTCGATGAACGCAAGGTAGGGCGCCGCCGCCGCTGCCACGGCGCGATTGCGGACGCTGGCGAGTCCGCGAACCGGCTCCACAAGGTACGTCACCGGCAGGTCTTTGAATCCGGTAACTGTGGGCTCTGCCGAACGCTCGCGATCATTGTCGACGACGATGATCTCGAACGGCGGAGCATTTTCCTGACGGCCGATGGACCGGAGGAGGCGGGCCAGACCCTGAGGTCGCCGATGGGTCGCGATGCAGATGCTCGCGGTTTTCCGCGACACGTCAGACAGGGCCATTCTGGTCAGCGGGCTGTTTCGATTCCCGGATGGGCTGTATCACATAGGCAGGCTTCATTCGGTTGGTCCAGTTCGTATGATTGGTTCGTCGTTCGTCAGTGTCATCCTGCCAACGTTCAATCGTGCTGGAACAATCGTTCGGGCGGTGGAAAGCGTGCTGGCGCAAACCCACGCCGATCTCGAGTTGATCATCGTGGATGATGGATCGACGGACAGGACCGGTGACATTGTTCACGGCCTGGCCGACGGGCGCGTTAGGTACATCAAGCTCGATCGCAACCATGGACAATCTGCGGCGCGCAATATCGGTGTTCGCCAGGCGCGGGCGGACCTGATCGCATTTCAGGACTCGGATGATGTCTGGTTGCCGGAGAAACTGGCGGGCCAACTGGCGTATATGCACGACGATGACATCGCAGGTGTGTATTGCGATCTCCTGCGGATCGCGAGCTCCGGCGACCATTTCATCATCGCTGCTCCCGAGCCTGTCGTTGGATCGATCCTGAATCGATCTGGTGACAATTACCAAACCTATGGCATCGGGATTCAGTCGTGCCTGCTGCGCAAGCCCGCGTTCGATGCGGTCGGTGGATTTCGGGAGAATATGCACTGCCTCGAGGACCTTGAGTTGTTGCTGCGCATCGCTCGGCGATGGCCGCTGCGCCATATGGCTGAGGTCCAGGTGCACTATCACCAGACGGATGGTGTGAGCGGCAACGCGTGGGCCGACATGCAGTCGCGAATCGGAATGCTGCGTCGCTACGGGGCCCACGTCGGTATGTCCAATCCCGGGTTCATCCTTGGCGAGTTGCGAATGATCGCCAGCCTGTGGCTACGGGCGTCCCGTTCATGATGTCTGATATCGCGTCGCGCCACGCCGCCTATCGGGCGTCATTCAAAACGGCGCGCAAGATACCGTCCAGTTCGCCGGCCTGATCGGCGACGGTAGCCACGCGGTTCTTGTACGGCAGCGTGGACTTGCTTTTGCCGAGCCTGTTCCGCATGGCCGCCGCGAGGTCTTCGACACGCGCGGGATAGGGGAGGATCGTCCCGTTCTCGCCGTCGACGATGTCTTCCGCCAGGCCACCGGCGTCTGTTGCGATAACCCAGACATCCCGCAACAGAGCTTCTCGCGCCGCGAGACCGAACGACTCGCGCGCCAATGACGGCATCAATAAAACGTCCATGGCCGCAAAGGCGGCATCGATCCCGTCCTGTGCGTACGGTTCGCCAATATGGAGCGGCAGGCCTCCCGCGCCTTGGCGAAGGAGGGCGGACCATGGCCGCTCGAATGCCTTTCCCGCATCGATGGCAAGCAGGGATGCGTGTCCGTCGTCGATCAGCGGGAAACTCCTCACGATAAGGTCCCATCCCCGCTCGGGACCGGGTCCGCCGACGAAGCCGAAGACGGTTCCGGATGCGGCCCGCTCCAGAGATACGGTGTTTGGAGGGCGGACGCCGTTCCTGTTGATGAGAACCCTGTCGCCGCGGATGCCGTTTTCGAGCAGGAGGTCTCGGACGTGTCGACTTGGCGCCAGGACGCGGGCCGCCTTCCCCAATTGGCCGAGCAGATAGCGCAGCCGAGGCTCGACCTGGGAAAGCTGGCCTCCGCAGCCAAGGCAAACGCGCGGGTCCACGTGGCGCTGGTCGCACGGCGCGCCGCTGCTCGTGACCATGAATTGCCGTTCGCAGAACCACCACGCGTCGTGTGCCGTGACCACGAACGGAATCTTCCGTCGCTCGAGGACATCGATGCAGCCGGCGCCGATATCCTGCAGGCTATGCAGGTGGACGATGTCCGGCGCGACGTGGCCGACGATGCGGTCGAACCGTTCGGTAAACAGGGGATTGTCGTAGCGCTGGGTATAGTTCAGCACCGCTGGCAAGCCGACGCTGAAAGCGTCGATGCCAGTGAGTGTGCGATACCTCACGACGCTCGGCGCCGGGATCGGGCCGAGCCGGCCTGAGACCGCAGTGACCTCCCATCCGTGAGCGGATGCGAGTTCGGCGGCCATATGCTCCGCCACGATCGTCGCGCCGCCCATGCTGTGCGGCTCGAAGAAAACGTTGCCGACGAGCAATTTCATTCGGTGCCCCGCAGATGCTCAAGCAGCGTGGGGTCGAGGGAGCGTCCATAGTTCGACAAGCTGAACGTGCCGACCAAGTCGCGGCGTGCCGCGCGTCCTACCGCGCGGAGTAGGCCCCCGTCCGCCAGCGCTTCCGAGAGGACGTCGTCCCAATCCCCCGGTCTTGCCAGCCACCCGGTCTCTCCATGGCGCACCAGATTGGCCTGATCGCCCACGGCGGATGCGATAGCGGGCTTTTCCATCGTGGCGGCGTCGAGTAAACGAACGGCGCTTTTCTGCGCGTTGAACGCATCGTCGGCGAGTGGAATGATCACCAGATCGCAGTGGCTGATGGCGCCAAGATAGGTACCGTAGTCGACAAACGTCTGGTATCGGACGCGCCCCCTGAAACGCGCTAGGTCGGATCTGCGAGACACATATCCGCCGATCAGGAGCCCCAGATCCGGATGCCGCTCCAAAGCGCGAACCAGCGCCTCTGCTGCCACGTCGAAATCCGGGTCGTGGGCCGGGGAGCCGGAGAAATAGCCGATGACCCGATTTGACGGCACGGAATCGTTGGCGGACTCCGGCATCGCGCTGTCGTCGAGCACGTTCCGCCAGACAAAGACAGGCGGACCGTTCGGGCCGTCCGCGATGCTGGCCCGGGCGAGCATGGCGAGTGAGGGCGTGCTGACGATGATGAAGTCGACGAGGCGCATGGCGTGTCGAAACCGCGCCGTCTCTTCGAGATGGTGTGCCCGCATCCCAGGGCCCAGGGCAGCCAGGCCCGCGCTGGCGGCGAGCGTTTGCCTGTCGAACAACGGATCGTCGATATCGTAGCCTACCTTGAGTCCCAGCCTCCGCGCTTCCTCTAGATGAAGGACGAAGAGGTCGCTCATGGGCATCCGATAGAAAATCAATGCCGTTGCGAACTGCAGGAGTTCCAGGGATTCATGGATGTCGTCGGGTGAAACGAACTCGGCGCCAATGCCCAAACGCCGAAGAATCTTCAGCTTGTGTTCGACGCGGAACAGGAAGCACTGAGGGAGTTTGGTATCGGTGACGATGACCACCAGCGGCTTTCTTCTGCCGATGTTGGGCCGGCGGCGGCTATCCAGACCGTTGTCTGAGATGAACCGCTGGCGTTCGTCGATGAACTCCTGCGAAGCTGGGGGGCGCACAAAGCCTTGTGACCGCCAATACGGTGCACGAAGTACGGTCGTGGCATAAGCGACGAGGCCTGACAGGCCGCGCTCCTTCAGAACGAACCTCGCGCGGATCAGAATGCTTCTGATGCCGAATCGTCTGATAATCGCGTGAGCGCTCGCCGCGAGGCCAGCCGCAGGCCGCGGCTTGGTCGTTTTTGTGATCGGAGGTTTTGGCACGGGCACTGAAAGCGGCTACTGGTTCCACCCAACAGGACACGCGTTGCAGTGTATCTGGGCCTGTGTTCAATGGATATTGACCGGATCCGCATCGCCCAGCGGTCCCGCGCGAGCAGAGGTGGCGAGCGCGTGTCGCCGGCCGAATCGCAACCCGTCGGAAGGATACGGGCATGCCTGCAGCCGACCCTCCCCGCGCCAGGCTCGCGGAAGTGTTCGAAGGTCACGATGGGCTCCTGTCCGATAAGTGGGAGCAATATCTCGGCATATACGACGCATTCCTGGCGCGCCGCGTCGCCGATGGGCAGCCGCTGAAACTTCTGGAGATCGGCGTCCAGAACGGCGGCTCACTCGAAATCTGGTCGAAATACCTGCCTGCGGGGTCGACCGTCACCGGCATCGACATCGATTCCCGCTGCGCAGCGCTTCCTTACGCGCGAGACGTTCGCGTCCTCATTGGAGACGCCGCCGACCCGGAAGTCTTGGAGACATTGCTTCCTGGCGAAACATTCGACGTCATCATTGACGACGGCTCGCACGTTTCTCCGGAGGTGATTGCCACCTTCGAAGCTTGCGTGAAGCGCCTTCGGCCGGGAGGTCTCTACTTCGTCGAGGACTTGCACGCGAGCTACAGAGCGTCCCACGCTGGAGGTTTTCGCGACCCCGGTTCGGCGATCGAATGGTTCAAGTCACTGGCCGACGCGGTCAACTCCGACCATTTCGAGGAAGCCGATGGCAATTCGGCCGTCGCGCCGCTGAAACGTTTGGGTAGGGAAATACAAAGCGTGAGCTTCTTCGATTCGGTGGTCGTTGTGACGAAATTCGCCGAAACCAAGGTCGGGCCTTTCGACCGGATGTTGACCGGGACGACTGCAACGATGTTCGGCCCCGCGATCCTTGCACGCGAACTGCCGCTTCACGAGGTTCGCTCCCTGCGCCTCGCACCGGCGACAACCGAACGGTTCACCGCCGAACTCCTTGGCGCGCTCGCAAGCTCGCGGGAGGAGGTCGGCCGTCTGCAAAGCGTGCTCTCGGCGGAACGCGACCGTATCAAGAGCCTCAATGGCGAGCTTCAATCGGCGCGAACCGACACCAACAGCATTCGGAGACTGTCTCAATTGCTCTATCGCGCACTGCGCAGGAACGTCACCGCATTCCGGAGGCGTCTGTTGGGAATCTAGGATTGCTGCGCGCGAGCGAAGTTGTCTAGACGGCTGGCGAAGCGCAAGTGTGGTCGCTCAGTGGCCTGATTTGTCGGAATCCGAAGCGCCGACACCACCCCGATCAAGCGCCGAGATCGCCGCCATCTCGGCGTCCGTCAGTTCGAAGTCGAATACGCCGAGGTTCAGCTTCAGCCGTTCGGGGTTCGACGACTTGGGTATGGGCAGAAGACCGTTCTGGACGTGCCATCGCAGGACGATCTGCCCCGGCGTCCTTTCAAGACGGCTGGCCGCATCGACGATGGGAGTCTCCTTCAGCAGCTCAGCGCCTTTGCCGATCGGAGTCCAGGTCTCGGTCACGATGTTATGGGCCGCGTGGTACGCGCGTTCTTTATGTCGGCCGATGTAGGGATTTAGCTGAATTTGGTTGAGGTGCGGCGTTACGCCGGTCTCCGCAATCAGTCGCTCGATATGCGCGGGTTTGAAGTTTGACAGCCCCAGCGCACGAATCCTGCCGTCCTCGAGCAGCCTGATCATGCCTTTGTAGGCATCGACATACTTGTCTTGCGCGGGCATGGGCCAGTGAATGAGAAGCAGGTCGATATAGTCGACCTTCAGGCGGTGGGCGCTGTTTTCGAACGCCTGCTGGACGCCGTCACGGCTATGCCACTGCGCATTGAACTTGCTCGTGATGAAGATTTCCCGGCGATCTATGCCGCTCGCCTTGATGCCCTCGCCGACGCCGCTCTCATTGCGATAGTTCTCCGCGGTGTCGATCAGCCGGTAGCCCAGCGTGATTGCTGTTGCGATCGCTGCCGCCGCTTCGCGGTCGTTCATGGGCCAGGTGCCAAGACCGAGGTTCGGTATCGCAACGCCGTTGGCAAGCGTGAGATTCGGGACTGCCGGGTTGGTCGTCATCAAGGGTCGGGTCCGCTTTCGCGTTCGTGTGAGCTGGCCAGCGAAAGCATACAGGGTTTGTCCGGCTGGCAAACCCAAGCCCTCCTTGGAATTTTTCGGGCCCACCATGAACCGCGAAAACGTGAAGACCGAACCGCTTTGTCGGCTGATCGCTCGGCTGTAGGGCGCCCGGTGGGCCGCAGGTGAAGCCCTGCGACTTGCCGGGTTCGGCTGGCGAGTGCCTGGGCCGGGGGAACGGACACTTACCGGAATTCCGGCTCCCGAGCGGTTGCTTCCGTCGGCGTGTAGGGCCGCAAGAGTATCTCGTCGACGCGGACGTTTGCTGGCCGTTCGATGAGCCACAGGATGGCATCCGCAAGGTCGTCGACCTGAAGCATCTGGTCTCGCTCCATTGGCGGCTTGCCCGAGAAAGTGTCCCAGAACGGCGTGTTGATGGGTCCGGCGCTGACCAGGCACACCCGAACGCCGGTGCCGTTGCATTCCTCAATCATGCGAGTCGGTCAGGGCGCGCACGGCGAACTTCGAAGCCGCATAGACCGAAACCTGCGGCCGGGCGATATGAGCGCCGGTCGAGCCGATGTTGACGATGGCGCCGCGCTGGCGCGATTTCATGCCGGGCAGCGCGCGGTGGCAGGTGAGGAACGTTCCGCGGAGGTTGGTCGCAATCATGCGGTCCCAGGCGTCAGGATCGATGTGCTCGACATCGCTGCGCGCCGTCTGGCTGACGCCGGCGACATTGACGACGATGCCGATGGGGCCGAGTTCCGCCTCGAAGGTCGTGAACGCCTTGTCGACATAGTCGGCGTCGGAGATATCGCCGGCGGCGAAGGCCGCCTTGACGCCCGCGGTACGGCAGCTTTCCGCCGCCTGCTCCAGCCGCGCGCCATCGCGGCCGAGGAGGCCGACATTGGCGCCCTTTTCGGCCAGTCGCTCGGCGACGCGCCGGCCGAAGTCGCTGCTCGCACCGGTGACGACGGCAGTCATGCCCTTGATTTTCATGTATCGATTCTCTGCGCGGTTTCAGGTGGCAACGACTACCAGAGGATGCGGCCGCCGGTGCGGCGGACGAAGCCGAGCGGGCCAAGGCGGCCGATCTCGTCCTCCTCGCATTCCACGTGAATCTTGTTCACGGTCGGATAGCGCTCCTTGAGGACCTTGAGGACCTCCAGAAGCACCTCGTGCTTGAGGTCGCCGGATGGATGCGGCAGCGCCGCGCGATCAACGACGAGCGCATGATAGAGGCCATCCCAAATCACGTTGGCGAAGGCGACGAGCTTGCCGTCCTCCCGCGCCGAGACCCAGAAGAGACAGTTCTCGAGGATCGTGTGAAACGGCACCTTGTTCTCGCGCTTGTAAACGGCGGAGAACATCACCTGCAAATCCTCGTCCGGCAGCGGCGCCGAAACCGACCATTCGATCATTCAGTCTCCTCCGATTGATGCCGGCGTCAGCCTTTGATGCCGGCGGCGAAACCCTGCATGATCTTGTTCTGCAGGAAGAAATAGGCGGCCATGACCGGCACCATGCTGAGCACGAGGCCCGCGAAGATCGTCGGCCAGTCCGAGGCGTACTCGCCGACGAAACTGTAGACCGCGACGGGCAGGGTCAGGTTGCGGCTGCCGCTGAGGTAGAGCAGCGGCGTCATCAGGTCGTTCCAGATGAAGATCGTGTTGAGGATGATGACGGTGCCGGTGATCGGCCCGAGCAGCGGGAAGAGCACGTGCACGAATATCTGCAGTCGGCCGGCTCCGTCGATGCTCGCCGCGTCGTCGTAGTCGGTCGGCACGATGCGCAGGAACGAGGTGAACAGGAAGATCGTGAAGGGCAGGTGGTGCCCCGCGTAGAAGATGATGAGCGCGATCGGCGCGCGCCCGCCGAGCAGCCCCACATGGCTGAACATCTGGTAGAGCGGCACGAAGATCATCTGGTAGGGCAGCAGCAGGCCGGCCATGAACAGCATGTAGGTCCAGCGCGAAAAGCCGGAGGTCATGCGCGCCAGCGGATAGCTCGCCAGCGAGCCCATGATGACGAGCAGGATCACGCTGATGGCGACCACGTAGACCGTGGTGAACATCGCCCAGTCGATCCGTCCGGCATCCCAGGCGGTGACGAAGTTCTGCAGCGTCGGACTCTGGGTCGGAAGCAGCGGCGAGGAGTTGTCCTCCGGTCCACGGATCGAGAGATTGAGCAGGATGTAGACCGGGATGAGGAACACGACCGCTGCTGCGATCATCACCAGCTCGAGAATTCCCGTGCGAAGAGTGTATCGCATGGCCGCTACCGTCGCTTTGCGGCGGTCGCGCGGAACTGCAGGTAGGCGACCGGCAGCGTGATGATCGTCAGCACCAGGGCAATGGCGTTGCTGTAGCCGACCTTGTTGAAGGCGAAGGCATTCTCGAAGATCAGCGTCGACAGTGTCGCGGTCGCGAAGCCGGGCCCGCCCTGCGTCATCACCCAGACAAGGTCGAACATCTTCAACCCGTGGATCAGGCTGAGGATGACGTTGACCAGCAGCACCGGCGCCAGCATCGGCAGCTGGATCATGATGAGCTTCTGGAGCGGCGACGTCCCGTCGATCTCGGCGGCCTCGAGGATGTCCGGCGCGATGCCCTGCAGGCCGGCGAGGAAGATCACCATCGAATAGCCCGCGAACTGCCAGATGGAGACACCGATGATGCTCCACAGTGCGATGCTGCTGTCGCCGAGCCAGTCCGGCGATGACAGGCCGGCGGATTCCACGATCGTGGAAAGTACGCCGAAGGGCGCATAGAGGTACTGCCACAGGAAGGCGACGACCACCGGCATGACGATCGCCGGGGCGAAGAAGACCGCGCTCAGGATCTTGCGGCTCTTGATGCGGCTGTTGACGCCCAGCGCCAGCAGCAGGCCGAGAACATTCTGCAGCACGGTGATGCTGAAGGCGATGGTCAGCGTATTGATGAGGCCGGTGACCACGGCGCGGTCGGTGAGCATCGCCCGGAAATTGTCGAGGCCGATGAATTCGATGTCGGTCGAGAAGCCATCCCAGCGGTTGAAGGCCTGGATACCGCCGGAGATGGCGGGCACGAGCGTGACCGCGACGTAGAAAACCAGCCCCGGCACGATGAACCACCAGATGCTGGCGATTTCCCTGAGGCCCGCCCTCTGGCCAGCGTGCACGTTGCGGTCGTCCCGGCTTACGGCGGGCGCGGTGTCACTCATCGTCGCGGTCGTCTTCCATTCATGGGCGTCATGGCCCGAATCGAGAAACCGGTCCGCGCCAGCGCGGCGCGGACCGGGTCGTCAGACGGGATGGGAGGCTCCCGCCCACGGCATCCCTATGGCTGCGCGTCCCACGCCTTGTCCATCGCGTCGGCGACGTCCTTCGGCGTGGCTTCGCCGCCCAGCATCATCTGCGTCACCTTGCGCTGCTCGGGCACGATGGTCGGGTTCGGCCAGAGCTGGTTGGTCAGCGGCGCGGTCTTGCCGTCGGCGATGGCCTGCACGACGAACGCGGTCGCGGCGTCGCTCGGCTTGTAGATGTCGTTGGGCGTCGCCGGCACCTGGCTGGTGGCGACGGCGTAGGCGGCGTTGTTCTCCGGCTCCATGACGAAGGCGAGGAACTTCTTCGCCTCTTCCGGATGGGCCGTGGCGGAGTTGACCGAAAGGCCCGAGCCGACACCGACGCAGAGCAGCGTCTCGGCCGGATCGTTGGTCGCCGGGAAGGCCGTGAACACCAGCGTGTCCTTCGTCTTCTCCTGGATGATGTGGAAGGCCGTGGTCGGCCCGAAGAAGCCGAGCGCCTTGCCGGAAGCGAGCAGCGAGCGCGCGATGTCTTCGCTGGTGCCGAGCGGCTTGGAGAAGCAGTCGTTGTCGGACATCTCCTTGAACTTCTCGAAGACCGTCAGCCAGCCCGAGGTGGCGAAGGTGCTCTCGCGTGCAGCGCGCTTCGCCGTCCACGAGAGGTCACGGTCGATTACGGTCGCGCCCATCGCCATCGCCGGCATCTGGTTCTGCGAGCCGGTCTGCGCGCCGAGAGCGTAGGGGATCATGCCCTTGCCGCTCGCCGCCTTGCAGAAGGCCAGAACCTCGTCCCAGCTGTTGGGGATCGACAGGCCCGCCGCTTCCACGGCGTTCTTGTTGTAGGTCGTCGAGAAGCCGAGCTTCACCAGCGGCGCGAAGTAGATCTTGCCCTCGTAGCCCGAGAGCTGGCGCAGCGTGCCGTCGAGCCCCTTGGCCCACGGCTCATCGGAAAGGTCGAGGGCGAAGCCGTTCTTGGCGAGAACGCCGGCCGCCTGGGTGCTGTAGATGCC
Source organism: uncultured Alphaproteobacteria bacterium (assembly GCA_963798195.1). Classification (GTDB taxonomy): domain Bacteria; phylum Pseudomonadota; class Alphaproteobacteria; order Rhizobiales; family Kaistiaceae; genus CAVSRC01. The sequence goes on from CAWCSF010000007.1 coordinate 68,527, forward strand.
CGGCCAGTCGACGTAGATGTCGGCGCCGTTGCCGGCGGCGAGCTGGCTCGGCAGCAGCACGTTCATGTTGGCGTCGGGCGCCGTCGACATCTCGATGGTGATGCCCGGGTTTGCGCTCTGGAACTTGTCGATCGCCGTCTTCAGCGCCGGCGCGGCGGTTGCCGACGAGAGCAGGGTGAGCGTGACGTCGGCGGCTGCGGCGGGGACCGCCGAGGCCATCGACGCGACGAGCGCGATGGCGCCCGCGGTCGCGGTAAGCTTCATGTGTTTCATCGTTTCCTCCAACGTTCGCGTGAAGAATTTCACGGTAGGCACTTCTAGTGCGATGCCCTCGGGCTCGTTTTGGACGCCGCGCTGCCGCGGTTTGCGCCAACCGACGCATCGTCCGGAGCTGGCAGGGAGCCCGCCCCGGCGATGACACGCGACACCTGGTAGTTGCGGCGCGGGAATTCCTCCCAGTACTGACGCAGCCGATGGGGCGGATAGGCGCGGTATGGGCTCCGGCGCAGGCGATCCACGTCGATGTCGATGCCGAGGCCGGGGGCTGTCGGCAGTTCCGCCCAGCCCGCTTCCACCTTGATCGACGAAGTCGCGATTCCGTCGCAAACGCTGATGCGGTTCACGAAGCACTCGAGGATCAGGAAGTTCGGGATGACTGCGCAGACGTGCAGCGCGCCAGCGAGACCGGGCAGCGTGCTGTTGTTGTTGTGCGGCGAAATGGCGACGGCGTGCGGCTGCGCCAGGATGGCGATGTCCATCAGGCCCGAGATGCCGCCGACCGCGCAGATGTCCGGATTGAGGATGTCCGCGGCGCGCTTGGTGAGGACCTCGGTGAAGTCTTCTTTTGTGTAGATCGTCTCGCCGGTGACGACCGGCATCGAGACGTTTCGGCGCACCTCTGCGACCAGGTCGATGTTATCGGAGAGACAGGGCTCCTCGAAATAGCGGATGTCGAATTCCTCCATCCTGCGCGCCAGCCGGATGGCGTAGGAAGGCGCCAGCCGTCGGTGGAATTCGATGAGAATTTCCATCTCCGGTCCCAGCGCCTCGCGCATGCGGCGGACATAGTCGATGGCGAAATCCTCATCCTCGCGATGAATGAAGTTCCGCCAGGGCTCGGGCAGGGGATCGAACTTGAGCGCGGTATAGCCGAGTGCCTTCACCTGCAATGCGCGCTCGATGTTGAGATCGACCGAGCCTGGCTCGTCGGCCCAGCCATTTGCGTAGACGCGCACGCGCTCGCGCGATGCTCCGCCGAGGAGATTGTAGACCGGCTGTCCGGCTGCCTTGCCGACGATGTCCCACAACGCGATTTCGATTGCGCTCCACGCGGAGAGAAAGCCGATGGAGGAGCGGCGGATGACGAAATCGTCGAACAGCACCTGGCCGGTGTGGCGGATGTTGAATGGGCTCCGCCCGATCAGGTGCGGGATCATCGCCTTGAGATATTCGTCGACCGCCTTCTCCTTCTCGACTGTGACGTAGGCCTCGCCCCAGCCGTGGATGCCCGAATCCGTTTCGATCCGGCAAAAGAGCAGGTTCCGGGTAGTGCCCGGATCGAACAGGAAGGTCTCGATATGTTCGATCTTCATGGGGGCAGGCACTCCATTCTTGCGGTCCGCTGAACCGTCAAATGCTCAGGAGCACCAGGCCCTCGCACTGCGGCGCGGGCCTTCTTTTGGCTCCTCCCATTCCGGCTGATCTTGTTGTTGATGTTGACGCGCCGGCCGACTGAGCGGGATAATCCGCAAGTTTCCTCAGATAAACCAACAAACTTGCGTCATAGCTCAATTCCTGATTGGAATAGTTGACCGTGCCATTTGCCCGCCGCAAGCTGCCGTCCCTTCAGGAATTGGTCGCCTTCGAGGCGGTCGCCCGGCTCGGCACTTTCACGCGCACCGCCGAGGAATTGGCGCTTACGCAGAGCGCCATCAGCAAGCAGATCAGCCAGCTTGAGCAGTCACTCGGGGCGCGGCTGTTCGATCGTACCCGCGGCCGCGCCACGCTGACCGGCGCGGGTAGTGTCTATCTTCAGGCGGCGCAGGAAATTCTCACGCGCTTCCGTATCGCCACGCTCTCTGTCGGCGGCGCCGCCGATCCGGAACTGGCCCTCAATGTGGTCGCTCTGCCGACCGTCGCCTCGCAATGGCTTATTCCGCGTCTGCCCCTCTTCCTGGCCGAGAACGAGGGCATCACGGTCAACCTCACCACGCGGGTCCAGCCTTATGATTTCTTCGGCGCCACATACGACTTGGCGATCTCCTACGCCGCGGCCGGATGGACGCACCCGGATGCGGCCCTGCTCTTCGAGGAGCTTTTCGTGCCGGTTGCCAGTCCTGCCTATCGCGACGCGCAGGGCCTGTCGGACCCCGTCCGGATCGGCAGCGCGACCCTGCTCCAACAAGCCGATCGGCCGGCGCTCTGGGCGCGATTGGTTCGCTGCCGCCCGCCTTCCGTGCGAGGCGCCCTATCGTGGGCCGGTTCTCGACCGCTTTTCGATGACGATCGTGGCGGCACGGGCCGCGCTCGGGGTCGCGCTCGTCCCGCGCTATCTCGCACTTGATGAGATTCGCTCGGGCACCCTGGTGGTGCTGTCCGATCATCAGCTCAAGGGAGAGGGCGCCTACCATGTCGTGGTGCCACTGACGAAGTCTCGGCCCGCCTCCGCGGCGTTTCGGCGCTGGCTTCTCAGCGAAGCGGCGGCGCTCTCGCATTCGCACGCGAAAGCGGTGAGCACCCGGTCGACCGGGGCGCTGCGATCCAAGGTCGCGCGCCCCCTGACGCAGACCGGCGGAATCTAGTGCTCTTCGGCCCCAGGGCGCGCGAATTGGCGCAGCTTGCTGAAGTATTGGCGGGGGCGGCCGGCTGACGAGCGCCGGGAAGAAATCCGCCAATCGCAAGTCGATCATCGACGGCCCCGCCGCACTCGGCTAAGCGCCGCAGCGTGATGGTTCCAGTGTCGTCCTAGACGTTGTGGCAGGCGACGCGGCGGCCGTCGGCGAAGTCGCGCAAGGCCGGGTCGTCGACCGAGCAGCGCTCCGTCGCCAACGGACACCGCTGCGCATAGGCACACCCCGTCAATCGCTCGAACTGGCTGGGTGGTTCGCCAAGCTCGACGCCGCCGGCGATGCGCTGTGATGGATCGGGCTTCGGCATGGCAGCCATCAGGGCGCGCGTGTAGGGATGGACCGGTCGGTCCAGGATCGCGGCCGCGTCGGCAAGCTCGACGATACGGCCCATGTACATGACCGCGACGCGATCGCTGATCTGTCCGATCACGCCGAGATCGTGCGAGATGAACAGCATCGAGAGTTTCAACTGCTCCTGGAGGTCCATGAGCAGGTTGAGAACCTGGGCCTGGATGGAAACGTCGAGCGCCGAGACCGGCTCGTCGGCGATGATGATCGCCGGCACCGGCAGGATGGCGCGCGCGATGCCGACGCGCTGGCGTTGTCCACCGCTGAGTTCGTGCGGATACCGCCCGGCGAAGGACGGATCGAGACCAACCGCGGTCAGCGTCTCGGCGATCTTCTCCGAACGCTCGGCCCGGCTTGCGAAGGTCCCGTTGATATCGCCGGCCTCGGCGATGGAATCGCCGACCGAGCGGCGTGGATTGAGCGAGGCGTATGGATCCTGAAAGACCATGCGGATGCTGAGGCGCATCGTGCGCAGGGTCTGGCCGCGCGCCGCCAGAACGTCGGCGCCGTTGAAGACGACCTCGCCGCTATCCGCCTTGGTCAGACGCACGATCGAACGTCCGACGGTAGTCTTGCCGCAACCCGACTCTCCGACGATGCCGAGCACCTCGCCCCCGGCGAGCGTCAGCGAGACGCCGTCCACGGCCTGGACGCGCATCTTGCGGCCGGAGCGTTTGACGTTGAAACCGGTGCGAAGGTTGCGCACGTCGAGAACCGCGGCACTCATAGCGGCCGTCCGTCGGTGATCGGGAATTTGCAGAGGGCGTCGTGGCCCTCGGAGATGATCACGCGCGGCAGCGGATCGACCCGGCAGACATCGCGCACGTCCGGGCAACGCGGCGCGAACCGGCAGCCTGTAGGCACGCCGCCTGGCTGCGGCGCCTGGCCCGGAATGGTGCGCAAGCGATGCGCGCCGCCTCCGGGGGCAGGCATGCACCCCATCAGCCCGCGCGTATAGGGATGGGCGGGCCTGCGAAACAGCGTTTCGACCTGTGCGGTCTCTACGACGCGGCCCGCGTACATGACCGCGACACGATCGACGAGTTGCGCGACGACGCCGAGGTCGTGGGTGATGAACAGCATCGCCATGTCGAGACGATCGCAGAGTTCGCGCAGCAGCCCGAGAATCTGGAACTGGACGGTGACATCGAGCGCCGTCGTTGGCTCGTCCGCGATCAGCACGTGCGGGCGGCACGCGAGCGCGATGGCAATCATGACGCGCTGGCGCATTCCGCCCGATAGCTGATGCGGATAGGCGGTGAGCTGGAGAGCGGCGTCCGGAATTCGCACCATTTCCAGCAGTTCCCGCGACCGCTCCCGCAGCGCGGCGCCGGACGAGCCGTCGTGAACGCGGACCGCCTCGGCAATCTGGTCGCCGATGCGGACGACCGGATTGAGCGAGGTCATCGGCTCCTGGAAAATCATCGCGATGTGGCCATGCCCGGCCTCGACGCGTTGCCACGGCGCCAGCTTGGTGACGTCCGCTCCATCGAGGCCAATGCGCCCGGCGCGGACCCGCGGGCCGGGCTCAGGCAACAGGCCCATGATGGCAAGCGACGTGATGCTCTTGCCGCAGCCGGATTCACCGACGAGCCCCAGTATCTCCCCCTTGCCGATGGCAAACGATACACCCGACACGATCTCCGCGGGATGGTCGTCCGGACCGATGGCGACGGTGAGATCATCGACCGCGAGCATCGCTCACCTCTCCCGCCGGCTGGCGAACATTTCCCGGAAACGCGGGTCGAGGCGATCGCGCATGGCGTCGCCGACGAGATTCAGGGAAAAGGCCGTGAGCACGATCATCAGGCCCGGGAAGAACAGCAGCCACGGCGCGCGGGTGATGAAGGTTCGGGATTCGGCCAGCATGTTGCCCCAGCTGGGGATGTCGGGCGGCGCGCCGAGGCCGAGGAAAGTCGAGAGACGCCGCGCTGAGCTGGGCAAAGGCGAAGACGAAGCTCGCCTGAACGAGAAGCGGCGAGACGAGGTTCGGCAGGATGTGCTTGCCGACGATCCACGCCGTGCCCGATCCCATGCTGCGCGCCGCCTCGACATAGGTCTCCGTTCGCAGTCGCAGCGTCAGCCCGTAGGTGATGCGGGTGGTCGTCGTCAGGAAGACCGCGCCGATGGCGATGATGGCGTTGGCGACGCTCTGTCCGAGCACAACGATGAGGCCGAGGGCAAGCAGCAGCGCGGGAAATGACATCAGCACGTCGATCATGCGCATCAGCACGTGGCCGAGGCGCGGGAAGAGCGCCGAGAAGACTCCGATCGGCACGCCGGTGAGGAGCGCGAAGCTGACGACACCGACGCCGATCAGCAGTGCCATGCGCGAGGAATAAATGACCCGCGACAGGGTATCGCGGCCAAACTGATCGGTACCGAACCAATGCACCGCGTTCGGCGGGCTCAGGCGGATGATCGGATCGATCGCCAGCGGATCGTAGGGCGCCAACACGGCCGCGAAGATGGCGGCGAAGATCATGGCCAGGAGGACCGCCAGGCCGAGGACGGCAATCGGCCGCCCACGGAACGGTGCCCACCACGAGGCCAGTCCCTCGCGCGTCATTCGAGTTCCACCCGCGGATCGAGACGCCGATACGAGAGATCGACGATCAGGTTGATGACAAGGTAGAGGACGACGATCACCAGGATGATCCCCTGGATGACCGGATAGTCGCGCCGCAGGATAGACTGCACGACCAGCCGCCCGATGCCGGGGAGCGCGAAAACGGTCTCGGTCACCACCGCCTCCGAGATCAGCGCCGCGAAGGTGAACCCGAAGGCCGAGACGACGGCGAGAAGGGCGTTGCGCAGGATGTGGCGGCGAACCACCTGCCATGGCCGGATGCCCTTTGCCCGTGCCGTGCGCACATAGTCCTCGCGCGACACGTCGAGCATGCTCGCCCGCGTCAGGCGGAGGATCAGCGCGGCGTTCGGCGCGGCGAGGGTCAAACTTGGCAGGAGCAGGTAGCGCAGGTTGGCCAAACCGCCGCTTTCGAAGATCGACGGATAGCCCGAGCTCGGAAGCCAGCCGAGCCATGCCGCGAATATGAGGATGAAATAGAGGCCGACCCAGAAGGTCGGCACCGACGCCATCAGCATGGCCATGCCGGACAGCGTCTGGTCGAGCCACGATCCCTGGCGCATGGCCGCGATCATGCCGATCGGCACGCCGATCAGGACCACCCAGATCATGGTGATCGACGCGAGCAGCAGGCTGGTTTCGGCGCCGTCGGCGATGACCCACAACACCGGCGCCTGGAAGAAGATGGACTGTCCGAGGTCGCCGGTAAGCGCAGCGCCTGCCCAGCGGAAATATTGGATGACGATCGGCTGGTCGAGGCCAAGCTCGTGACGCAGCGCGTCGACCTGGTCCGGCGTCGCGGTGTCACCCAGGAGGACGTAGATGGGGTCGCCAGGCACAAGGTGAATGAAGGCGAAGACCAGAACCGACGCGGCAACCAGGGTCACGGCCGTCGCGCCAGTCCGTTTCAGGGCATACGACCACATGCAATCAATCGCCCGCTCGGAATGCTGGGTTCAGCGAACCAGCCCGGGCGGCCCGGCCAGACAGCCGGACGCCCGAGCCACTTTTCTTCAGGTGACGGTTCGCACTACTCGAAGGACAGGCCCCAGAACCGCGGACGGTAGTCGGCGCTCTCGGCAAAGCCCTTCACCTTCGGAGAGGCGATGTCATAGGCATAGGCATCGCCGACCTTCATGGCCGGAACCTGCTCGTAGAACAGCGCCTGCACCTTGTCCCAGACGGCCTTGCGCGCCTCGGGTGTGACGCTCGTGGCGAGCTCCGCCCGCAGCGCCTCGATCTCCGGGCTGGCCCACCAGCCGGGATAGCTCGCGTTCATGAACGTGAACAGCGCCGGGTCCGGCGAGAAGCCGTGATGGGTGACGAAGATATCCCACTGCGCCGACTCGCCGCGCATCTTGAGGAGTGTTGCCCAGTCGACGACGATCATCTGGACGTTGATGCCGGCCTCGGCGAGCTGCCGCGTGAACACCGTCGCCTCGTCGTAGTGCGCCTGGTAGTTGGTCGATACCAGCAGGCGGATCGGCGTGCCGTCATAGCCGGCTTCCTTGGCAAGCGCCTTGGCGCCTTCCGTGTCGTGCTGGCTGTAGGCCTCGATGCCGGCGGTTGAGTAGAAGACATTGCCCTTCGGGAAGACCGAACCCTGGGCGTCCCAGAGACCTTCCGGACCGAACGCGACCCTGAGGGCCTGCTCCTTGTCGAGCGCCATCTGGATGGCGCGGCGGAGCTTGTAGTTATCCTTCAGGATTCCTTCTTTGGAGTTCATGAAGAACAGGCCGAAGAGCGGCGCGCCACGACGCTGGATCGTCACCGACGGGTCGTTGCTCAGCGTGTCGTAGAGGTCGCCCGAGATCATTTCGGCATAGTCGTAGTCGCCGGCCTGCACGCCGCTCACGCGCGTGCCGACGTCCGGCACCGGGATGAAGCGAATCGTGTCGAAATTGGCGATACGCGCGCCGGCATAGCTGTCGGCCTTCTCGCTGCGCGGCTTGTAGTCGGCGAACTTCTCGAGTTCGACATAGCGGTTCGGCCGCCATTCCTTGAACTTGTAGGGACCAGTGCCGATGTAGTCCTTCTGCTCGATCGGCTTGTTGCCGGCCGCGCTTGCGATCTCGGCCGGATAGATGCCGAGGCCGCCGTTGACGTCGGAAATCAGCGTCTTCCAGGCTCCGTTGGGCGCACTGAGCTTCAGCGTCACTTCATACTTGCCGGAGGCTTCCACCGATGTGGCATTGCCCATCAGCAGCTTGCCGCGGGAGCCGAATTCGCCCCAGCGCTTCATCGAGGCAACGACGTCTTCCGCCGTCATTTCCTTGCCGTTATGAAACTTCACACCCTCACGCAGCTTGATGACGATGGTCTTGCCGTCATCCTCGAGCTTGTCGCTGTCGGCCAGCATCGGCTGCGGCACGAAGGCAGAGTCGTACGCGTACAGCGTCTCGAATATGTGCCCGCCGATCGTTGAGGCGACGTCCGCTGTGGTCAGCATGACGTCGAGCGGCGGTGGCTCGCCGATCGTCGCTTCGCGGAACATCCCTGCGGCGCTCACCTGCGAAGTCAGAAAAAGCGCGGTAGCCATCGCGGCAGCGCCGCGGGTAAGCAGTCTCAATCCGGATTGCATGGTCTCTTCCCTCCCTGTTGCATCCCGCTTCCGATCGGCGTCGCCTTGCCCGCTGTCTTCCCTGCTGGAGTAGCCGGGGCGACCGATTTTTCGAGACGGCGCCAAATGTCCTGCATCACCTCCGGCGTCGTGTCGGAAAGTTTCATACGAAATCGCCGGAATTTCAAGTGAGACGGACGGCAAGGATTCGCCGCAATGCAGCAATTGCAAGGCTTGCACCGGCAATCTTTGTAGGTTTATTACCAAGCGGTGCTTGCTCGCGCGCCTTCGCAAGAGCGCCCTTTTTCCCCGACGGATGCCGGTCAGGTGGCTCGACAAACCAAACGCACGTCTGCTGCTGCCCCCAAAGGCAATTCATCGTCGCGTGGCGAGGCCAAGTCCCCGGACGATATCATCTCGGTCATCAAGCAATCGGCGCCCGGCTTGCGGCCGGCAGAGCAGCGCGTGGCGCACACGGTGCTGGCCGACGTCAATTTCGCCGTCCACTCCAGCAATGGTGATCTGGCCCGGCGGGCCGGTGTCAGCGAGCCGACCGTGACCCGCTTCAGTCGCGCGGTCGGTTGTGGCGGCGTGCGTGAACTCAAGGTCAAGCTCGCCCAGAGCATGGTGGTTGGGCGTATCTATCTCGAGCCGCCGCCGCATGTCGGCACGGCGCAGGCCAAGCCGACACTGTGGCGATCGGTGTTCGAGGAGATTCGCAAGGCCATCACCGCGGTCGAACAGCAACTCCGGCAGGAGGATGTGGAAGAGGCCGCGGAGGCCATCGCGAACTGCTCGAGGCTGGTCGCCTTCGGTGTGGGCGGCGGCTCGACCGTCGCCGTCACCGAGGTTACCCATCGCTTCTTCCGCCTTGGCGTCGCCGTCGCCAACTATTCCGATCCGCACCTCATGCGCATGATAGCGGCGACGCTCGGACGGAACGACGTGGTGGTCGCCGTCTCGACCACTGGCCACGCCTCGGAGGTCATCGACGCCGTGGCCATCGCCAAGCAGTATGGGGCGCTGATTGTTGCCGTAACCAAACCCGGCAGCCGCCTTGCAGCGCTGGCCGACATTCCCCTGATTTTCCACGTGCCGGAAGCGCCCGATGCGCTCAAGCCGACCGCGTCGCGCTACGCCCTGCTGGCGGCGATCGATCTCGTCGCTGCGTCCACCGCATATCGGAAGCCGCGCGAGACGCAGGAGCACATGCGCCGGATCAAATACGCCCTGGTCAGTTCGTCGAACGGGGGCGCCGATGAACCGCTTGGCGACTGAGCCCTCGCTGACGCGTCGACAACCGAAATCCCTGAAGCATCGGAAGAAGGACCAACTGCGCGATGAATCATGATCTAGTCCTCAAGGGCGGCCGCGTCGTCGACCCCTCGCAAGATCTCGATCGCGTTGCGGATGTCGCCTTTGCCGGCGGCAAGGTGTCGGCGGTCGCCACGAACATCGCGCCAGGCAACGCTGTCGTGCAGGACGTCGGCGGCAAGATTGTCGCGCCGGGGTTTATCGACCTTCACACCCATGTCTACTGGGGCGGCACATCGCTGGGGATCGACGCCGGCGAAGTGGCCTTGAAGAGTGGCGTCACGACATTTGTCGACGCGGGCAGCGCCGGCCCGGGCAACTTCGCGGGCTTCCTGAAGCATGTCATCGAACCCAGCGAGCCGCGTATTCTCGTTTTTCTGCATGTCTCTTTTGCCGGCATCTTCGCTTTCTCGAAGAACATCATGGTTGGCGAGAGCAGCGACCTGCGGCTGATGAGCCCCAGCGATGCGGTGGCGGTGGCCAACGCGAACCGCGATGTGGTCGTGGGTATCAAGGTGCGGGTGGGCCGCAACGCCAGTGGCGCCTCGGGCGCCGCTCCGCTCGATATCGCGTTGCAGGCCGCGGACGAGTTGGGACTGCCGCTCATGGCGCATATTGATGAGCCGCCGCCGAGTTACGAGGACGTGCTGGCCCGCCTTCGCCCCGGCGATATCCTCACCCATTGCTTTCGCCCGTTCCCGAACACCCCGATCGCCGGGCAGGGTGCGATCAAGCGTTCGGTGCTGGACGCGCGCGAGCGCGGTGTTCTCTTCGACGTGGGCCATGGCAAGGGGTCGTTCGCCTTCAAGACGGGCAGGGCGATGCTCGCGGCCGGTTTCCTGCCCGACACGATTTCCTCCGATATCCATATCCTCAACCTTGAGGGACCGGTTTTCGACCAGGCAACGACGCTGTCGAAATTTCTGTGCCTCGGCGTTCCGCTGGTCGACGTGATCCGTGCGACGACGGTCAATGCCGCTACCGCCATGCGGCGGCCGGATCTGGGGTCCCTTCGCCCAGGCTCGGCCGGCGACGCCACGGTGTTCTCCGTGTCCGAAGGCCGCTTCGACTACATAGATTCTGTCGGTGAAGTGATGCGGGGCGACCAGCAGATCGCGATCGACGGCGTGGTCCTCCGTGGCAACTGGTGGCATCCGGCCGCGAAGCCCTTGCACCGGGCCTGATGGCGCTGCTTGTTTGATCGCTCCGCCATTGCTCCTTGGCGCGAGCAGTCTCCAGGCCGGTGAAGCCGGGTTCTGAACGCGACGGCGCGGCGCCGTGATGCGTCTTTGCTGTCGGTCGGGGCCGCCTGCCTTATCGGTGTGGCTCAGGTGTCGGTTGCGCGCGCTTCTTCCTTGATCGCCTTCTCGATGCTCTCCTCATCCTGCTGTTCCTCCGCCTCGTCCATCGATTGGCGCGGGAAGCCCTTCAAGCTGCCGGAGAGTTCGGCGGCATCGCGGGCGATCTCGATCGGGCTGGTGACGTAAGCCGTCGTCAGTTCCGCCAGAGACCGAAGGGCGTGCAGGTGGATGCGCTCATAGCCGTGCGAGGCGTCGACGCCGAAGGTGATCAGCGCGGTGCGGATGTCGGCGCCGGCGACGATCGCCGATGCCGAATCGGAGCGGTAGTAGCGGAACACGTCTTTCTGGAAACGGATGTCGTTCTCGCGGCAGAGTTCGACCATCTTCCGCGTCAGGTGATAGTCGAAGGGCCCGGTCTCGTCGGCCATGCAGATGGTGACGCCGAATTCGTCGGAGTTCTGCCCGGGCGCGGTCGTGCCGTTGTCGATGGTCACCATCGATGCCACGTCTGGCGTGAGAATTGCCGCGGCGCCGTTGCCGACTTCCTCGGCGATGGTGAAGACGAAGTACGTGTCGACGGTCAGCTTCTCCTCCAGCTTCACCAGCGCGTCGAGCGCCGCGAACATCACCGCCGCTCCTGCCTTGTTGTCGAGATGGCGCGAGACGATGAAGCCGTTGTCGAGAAATTCCGGAAGCGGGTCGATGGCGACGATGTCGCCGACATCTATGCCGAGATGGCGCACATCGGCGGCGGCGCGGGATATGGCGTCGATGCGTAGTTCGACATGCGGCCAACCGATCGGCCAGCTGTCGATCTGATCGTTGAAGGTGTGGCCGGAAGCCTTGAGAGGCAGGATCGAGCCGCGAAACGCGCCTTGCTCGGAGAATACTGTGGCGCGTGCGCCTTCCGCGAAACGTGCGGACCAGGTGCCGATCGGCACGAGTTCGAGGCGGCCGTTCTCCTTCACCAGCTTCACCTGCGCGCCGAGCGTATCGAGGTGCGAGACGATGGCGCGCGCGGGCTTGTCCGCCTTGCCCGGCATGAAGGCGCGAATGCCGCCGCGCCGCGTTACCTCGAAGGTAACGCCCAGCCGCTTCAGTTCGGCGCAACACTCGCGCACGATCGTGTCGGTGTAGCCCGTCGGGCTCGGGATCTCGAGCAGCCTGGAAAGGCGTTCGCCGAGATATTCGGAATCGATGGCAAGGCGCGGCATGGTTCCCCTTTTCAGGCCACGGCCCTGCGTACGGCCGTCGGAATCGACAGCGGGAAGAGGAAGTCCACGAAGCGCTCCGCCGTCGGCTGCGGATCGTGATTGGCAAGGCCGGGCCGTTCGTTCGCCTCGATGAAAACATACTCCGGCCGCCGCGGCGATGGCACCAGCAGGTCTATGCCCGCTACCGGGATGTCGATCGCCCGCGCCGCGGTCACCGCCGCCTCGACCAGGCGCCCGTGCACCTCACCTGTCACGTCGTGGATCGTCCCTCCGGTGTGGAGATTGGCCGCTTTGCGCACCGCGATGCTTTTTCCCTCCGGCAGGATCGACTGCATCGCGAAGCCCGCCCCGCCGACGCAGCGCGCTGTTTCCGCGTCGAGCGGTATCTTCGATTCGCCGCCCGTGGCGCGGGACCGCCGGCGGCTTTGCCGCTCGATCAGCGCCTCGACGGTGGACGTCCCGTCGCCGGTCACCTGCGCAGGCCGGCGGATGGCTGCGGCCACGACGCGCTTGTCGATCACGACGAGACGGAGATCCTCGCCGCTCGCGCACTGCTCGATCAGCACGCGGTCGGAGAGTCCGCGCGCGGTCGCGATGGCGGCCTCGATGGACTCCATGGTGTCCAGACCGACGGCGACGCCGCGTCCCTGCTCGCCGCGCGCCGGCTTGACCACGACCGAACCGTGCTTCTCGAGGAAGGCGGCAACGTCGCCATCGCCGGCTTCCATCTGGTCCGGCACAACGACGCCGGCGGCGCTGACGACGCGGCGCGTCACCGCCTTGTCGTCGCAGATCGACATGGCGACGCCCGAGGTGAACTCCGACAGGCTTTCGCGGCAAAGGATCGATCGGCCGCCATAGGTCAGGCGGAAGAAGCCGCCTTCAGCGTCGGTAACGCTCACCGCAATGCCACGTCGCCGCGCTTCGTTGACGATAATGGTGGCGTAGGGATTCAGCTTCTCCGCGACCGCCGGGCCGGTGAAGAGTTTCTCGTTGATCGGGTTGCGCCGCTTCAAGACGAACAGTGGCACGCGCGCGAAGCCGAGTTTCTCGTAAAGCGCGATTGCCTGCTTATTGTCGTAGAGCACCGACAGGTCGAGATAGGCTGAGCCGCGGGCCTTGAAATGCTCCGCCAGGCGGCGCACCAGCGCCTCCCCGATTCCCGGCTGGGCCGCCTGCGGATCGACGGCGAGGCACCACAGCGACGAACCGTGCTCGGGATCGTCGAAGGCGCGGAAGTGGTCGACGCCGGTGACAGTACCGACCACCGTGCCGGTGGCGTCGTCCTCGGCAACGAAGTAGGTGATCGCGCGCGCGTCGCGCTTGGACCAGAAGAAGTCCGGCGGCACGGGCACCATGGAGCGCGCCTGGTATATGCGATTGATCGCGTCGGCATCCTCGATTGAGGTCAGCCGTCGGATCGAGAAGCCGCGCGATTGCTCTGAGGCGGGCCGGTAGATGGAAAGGTCCAGCCGGTACGTATGCGACGGGTCGAGGAACAGTTCCTGCGGCGCCGCCGCCAGCGCCACGTGTGGATCTCGGACGTAAAGCGCGATGTCGCGCCGGTCCGGACCTTCGGCGCGGGTCGCATCGGCGAGCGCCTTGGCGTCGTCGAAGGTCTGCGCGAAGAGCAGCCGGCCCCAGCCGCAATCCAGCGCATAGTTGCGCCGCATCTCGCCGTCGTCGCCTTCGTCTGGCGGTATGGGCGGCGGCGCCTCCAGCTCATGCCTCTGTTTCAGTCGCCGGTTCGCCGACACGTCCTGACGGGTTCCCTGTCGCGCCATGTCGTTCAGATCCCGTTTGCCTGAAGCCACATCTCGAGCAGTCCAACCTGCCAGAGCTCGGAGCCCCTGCAGCGGGGTGATGTGCTCTTCCGGCGCATCGAACAGTGCGTCGAGATACTCCGGGCGGAACAGGCCCCGTTCGCGCGCCGCCTGCGAGCCGAGCGCATCCCGGACCATTTCAAGATACGGGCCACTCAGGTATTTCAGCGCCGGAACCGGGAAATATCCCTTCTTGCGGTCGATGACCTCGCTCGGCACGACCATCCGCGCCGCATCCTTGAGCACGCCCTTGCCGCCGTCGGCGAGCTTGTGTTCGGCCGGGATGCGCGCCGCCAGTTCGACCAGCTCGTGGTCGAGGAAAGGCACCCGCGCCTCCAGCCCCCAGGCCATGGTCATGTTGTCGACCCGCTTCACCGGGTCGTCGACCAGCATCACCGTGCTGTCGAGGCGGAGCGCCTTGTCCACCGGCGCGGTGGCGCCGGCCTGCGCGAAGTGCTCGGCCACGAATTCGCGGCTGGGATCGCCCTCGGCCAGCCAGTCCGGCGAGAGATGCTCCCGCATCCGTTCGTGCGAACGGTCGAAGAACACGCGGGCATAGTCCGCGGTGACGTCGTTCGATGCGGCCAGCGGCGGATACCAGTGGTAGCCGCCGAACACCTCGTCGGCGCCCTGGCCGGACTGCACCACCTTGATGTGCTTCGCCACTTCCTGGCTCAGCAGATAGAAGCCGACATTGTCGTAGGAGACCATCGGCTCCGACATCGCGCCGATGGTACCGGGCAGCGCATCGAGCAGGCGGCCCGATTCGATCATCATCTTGTGGTGGTCGGTGGCGAAGTGCTTGGCGATCAGGTCCGAATAGACGAACTCGTCGCCCTTCTCGTTGTTGGCGGCCTCGAAGCCGATCGAGAAGGTCATCAGCCCGGTCTGGCCGGACTCGGCGAGCAGCCCGACGACCATGCTGGAATCGACGCCACCGGAAAGCAGCACGCCGACCGGCACGTCGGCGACCATGCGCCGCTCCACCGCGGTGCGCATCGCGGCGAGCACCCGGTCGCGCCACTCCTCGCGCGACACCGCGATGTCCTCGGCGCTGCGCTCGTAGCTCGCCGACCAGTAGAGAATATCCTTGGTGCGCCCGTCCGGCTCGACGATGCGTACCGTCGCCGGCGGCAGCTTGCGCACGCCCTCCAGGATCGTGCGCGGCTGCGGCACGACCGAATGGAAGCGTCATGTAGTTGTCGAGCGCGACGCGGTCGATCGTCGTGTCGATGTCGCCGCCGGCCAGCAGCGACGGCAGCGACGAGGCGAAGCGCAGCCGCCCTTTGCCCGGCGCGAGGTAGAGCGGCTTGATGCCGAAGCGGTCGCGGCCAAGCACCAGCCGCCCGGTCTCGCGCTCGTGGATGGCGAAGGCGAACATGCCGTGCATGCGGGAGACGAACTCCGGTCCCCACGCGTGATACGCCTTGAGGATGACTTCGGTGTCGCCGCTGGAGAAGAAGCGGTAGCCCTGCGCCTCCAGTTCGGCGCGCAGGTGCTTGTAGTTGTAGATGCAGCCGTTGAAGACGACGGTCAGGCCGAGCGCCGGATCGGCCATCGGCTGCGACGAGGCGCTCGACAGGTCGATGATCTTGAGGCGGCGGTGGCCGAGCGCGAAGCGGTCGCGGGCGATGATTCCCGATCCGTCCGGTCCGCGCGGCGCCAGGCGCGTCGTCATGCGGTCCACGGCCGCGACATCGGCCAGGCGGCCGTCGAAGG
The DNA here is from genome assembly GCA_963798195.1 of uncultured Alphaproteobacteria bacterium. Taxonomy (GTDB): domain Bacteria; phylum Pseudomonadota; class Alphaproteobacteria; order Rhizobiales; family Kaistiaceae; genus CAVSRC01. The sequence goes on from CAWCSF010000007.1 coordinate 84,242, forward strand.
TTATTTCACCGGCAAATCCACACAAAACGGACGGGGCACCTCTCGGTCGGAGTAAACACAAAAAATCGCGAATACCCGCCGCTCGGGGCGGCAGGACCCGCGTGAACGCCACATGAACTGGCTTAGGGGGAACCTAGGTGTTTCACCCCCTGATTACAAATTCCTGGCGCGATTCGGCGGAGATGCCGCCATGATGCCAACGCGCCAGATGGCTCAGTGTTCCGGTTCGCGCGGCACGGTGCCACGCATCGCCGCGCTTGCCAGCATGTAGCGCTCGGCCTCGATCATGTGTTCGCGCATGATCTCGCGGGCGCGCCCGGCGTCGCCGGCCTTGATCGCGCGGAGCAGCTGCACCTGGTAGTGAACGCCGCGCGCGCGCAGGTCGGGGTGCGGCTGGCTGTAGATCTCGCGGCAGACGGTCATGTCGCGCAGCAGGCTGAGCAGGAAGACGCATACGAAGCCCAGAATCTGGTTCTCGCTTTGCCGCGCCAGCTCGGCGTGGAAGTCGAGCTCTGCCAGCCGCTGCTGGTATTCTTCCTCCGCCGTCGCCGGCTCGTCCTCGTAGAGGCGGATGGTCGCCTGAAGGCTCGCGAAGGTCTCCGGCGTCAGCTTGCCGGCGACGCCGGCGGCAAGCTCCGGTTCGAGCAGCTTGCGCATGCCGTAGATGTCGGCGATCGACGGCTGCTTGAACAGGAAGAGGTTGTCGAGAAGCTGGATCGCGTCTGCCGGCGTCAGCGACGAGATGAAGGCGCCGCCGCCGGGTCCCGTCTTGCTGGTGATCAGGCCCTGGATCTCCAGCACCTTCATCGCCTCGCGCAGGGTGCCGCGCGAAGCCTTCAGCGCGTCCGGCGTCAGCCACTCCTGCGGCAGCCGGTCGCCGGGCATCAGGCCGCGCTCGGCGATCAGGTTGCGGATGTGCTCGGCAATGATGTCGGGCCGCTTCCGGCGTCTCGGCGAGAGCCGGGGCAGGGGCGCGTCGCTGACGGGTCGTGTGTATTCGGTCATTCTTGTTCGTTTCCGCCGTGCGCATGATAGCAGGCGGCCAGGTGATCGGCGTCGCCGAATTTCGCCTCCAGCGGCGGGTAGCTTTCGCGGCAGATGTCGGTGCCGCGCGGGCACCGCGCGAAGAACGGGCATCCCGGCGGCGGGTTGTAGGGGTCGGGCAGTTCGGTGTTGGCGTCTTCCGGCGCGAGAACGCGGCGTCCCGGCGCCGGGGCGGAGTTGAGCAGCAGGTGCGTGTAGGGGTGTCGTGGCCGGGCGAACACCTGCCGTGCCGCGCCCAGTTCGGCGACCTGCCCGAAATACATGACCGCGACGCGGTCGCTGACGCTCTCCACCACCGACAGGTCGTGGCTGATGAACAGGTAGGTCAGGCTGAAGCGTTCCTTGAGGTCGTCGAGCAGATTGAGCACTTGCGCCTGCACCGAGACGTCGAGGGCCGACACCGGCTCGTCGAGTACGATCACTTCCGGGTCGGCGGCGAGCGCGCGGGCAATGCCGATGCGCTGCGCCTGTCCGCCGGAGAATTCGTGCGGGTAGCGATCGAGGAATTCCGGCGCGAGGTTTACCGCCGCCATCAGCTCTTCCAGCCGCGCCTCCCGCGCCGCCTTGTCGAGGCCGAGCAGGTGAATCAGCGGCGCGTTGAGGATCGTGCGGATCGTCTTGCGCGGATTGAGCGAGGCGACCGGGTCCTGGAAGACGTACTGGACCTTTCGCGCCAGCGCCCGGGCATCGCTACGCGCCTCGGCGACCAGATCGCGCCCGTCGAGCGTGATGCGGCCGGAGGTCGGCCGGTCGAGGCCGACGATCAGCCGGGCGAGCGTCGATTTTCCGCAGCCGGATTCACCGACGACGCCGAGCGTCTCGCCCTTCTTCACGGCGAGAGAGACGTTCTGCAATGCGTGGACGGCCGGCAGGCGGCGGCCGAACAATGTGCGCCCGCCGCCGAAGATGCGGCCGGCGCGTTCGATGGTGAGCAGCGCGCCGTCAGCCATGAACCGGCTCCAGGGGATGCAGGCAGCGGACGGCGCGCCCTTCGCCAAACGCGGTCAGTTCGACCGGTCCCGCGCGGCAGTCGGATTGCGCGCGTGGGCAGCGGTCGGCAAAGGCGCAGCCTTTCGGAAGGTTGTTGACCATGGGCGGCCGCCCTTCGATGGCGTCCAGCCGCCGGTCCGGCTCGCCGAGCACCGGCACGCAGTCGATCAGCTTGGCGGTGTAGGGATGCCGCGGCGCGGTGAGGATCTGCTCGGTGGTTCCGGTCTCGACGAACTGCCCGGCATACATCACCGCGACGCGGTCGCAGATCGCGGAGACGACGCCGAAATCGTGGGTGATGAAGAGGATCGCCGTGTCGCGCTCGCGCTGCAACGTGTTCATCAGCGAGAGAATCTGCGCCTGCACGGTCACGTCGAGCGCCGTCGTCGGCTCGTCTGCGATCATCACCTTGGCGTCGTTGGCGAGCGCCATGGCGATGCAGACGCGCTGGCGCATGCCGCCGGAAAGCTCGTGCGGGTAGGATTTCAGCCGTTCGGCCGGGTTGGGAATGCGCACCAGCGCGAGAAGCGCTTCCGCCTTCTGGTTCGCTTCCCGCCATCGAGAGCGGCTGGTGCGCGCGGATCGCCTCGATGAGCTGGTCGCCGACGCTGAACAGCGGATGCAGCGTCGACAGCGGATCCTGGAAGACATGCGAAACGGCCGCGCCGCGTAGCTGGCGGATGCGTTCGTCGTTCGCGGCGAACAGGTCCTCGCCGTCGAGGAAGGCGACACCGCCGACGATGCGGCCGGGCGGCGTCGGCACGAGCCCCATGATCGACATCGCCGAGACGGATTTGCCCGAGCCCGACTCGCCGACGATGCCGAGGCACTCGCCCTGGCGCAGGCGCAGATCGACGCCGCCCACCGCCTTGTAAACCGAGTTGCCGATGTTGAATTCCGTGCGCAGGCCCTGAACGTCGAGGATCGCGCCGGCGTGGGGCCTGGCGTCCGCGGGCATGGCCGAGCGGGCCACCGCGGTGCGGGCCACAGGTCGCGCCAGCGCGCCCGATTTCAGGCGCGGGTCGAGCACGTCGCGGATGCCGTCGCCAAGCAGGTTGATGCTCATCACCAGCGCGAAGATCATCGCGCCGGGAATGATCGAGACGTGCGGCGCGGTGAAGAGAATCTTGCGCCCTTCGCCGAGCATGGAGCCAAGGTCCGCCTGCGGCGGCTGGGCGCCCAGTCCCAGGAACGACAGGCCGGCGGTTTCGAGGATCATCCAGCCGATCGTGGTCGACATGGTGATGATGATGACCGGCAGCACGTTTGGCAGGATTTCGACGAAGAGGATCTGCGCGTTCGTCTTGCCGGAGAGCCGGGCGGCGTCGACGAATTCGCGCCGCGAAAGGCCGCGCGTGATGCCGCGGATATTGCGCGCGAAGAACGGAACGTTGACGACGGCGATGGCGTAGAGGGCGTTCAGCAGCCCCGGCCCGAGCACGGCCACGATCGCCAGCGCCAGCAGGATGTAGGGAAACGCCATGACCATGTCGATGCCGCGCATCATCAGGCTGTCGACGCGCCCGCCGGCGTAGCCGGCAACCAGCCCGATCAGCGAGCCGAAGAAGGCTGCGATCAGCGTCGCCGAGACGCCGACGAGCAGGCTGATCCGCGTGCCCCAGATGAGGCGCGAGAGGATGTCGCGGCCAAGCGCGTCGGTTCCCAGGAGATGGCCCGCGGCGAGCGGCCGGATGAGGCGATTGGCGGGCGCCGTGATGAAGGGATCGGCGAGCGGCAGCAGCGGCGCGGCGAGGGCGATGACCACGATAACGCCGAGCACGACGAGCCCGGCTGTCGCCAGCGTATTGTTGAGGAGCAGACCGATGGTGTTGGGACGCCCGGAAGACCGGCTGCGCTTGGGAGCTGTGGCGATCGCGGTTTCGGCCATCAGCGCAGCCTCGGATCGAGCACGGTCTGCACCACGTCGGCCGCGAGGTTGAAGAGGACGTAGGCGGCGGCGACGACGAGGACGCCACCCTGAACAAGCAAGAGGTCGCGGGTCGAGATTGCCGTCACCAGCATCGAGCCGATGCCCGGCCACTGGAACACCGTCTCGATATAGACGGCTCCGCCGAGCACGAAGCCGGCCTGAATGCCGATGACCGGGATGACGCTGACCAGCGCCGATTTGAAGGCATGGCGGTAGATGACGCGCCGCTCCGTCAGTCCCTTGGCGCGGGCAGTGCGGATGTAGTCCTGCCGCAGGACTTCCAGCATCGCCGTTCGCGTCAGGCGTGCGATCACGCCGGTGGCGACGACCGCCAGCGTCAGCGCCGGGAGCGTGAGGTGGTGGATGAGGTCGGTGATGCCGCCGCCGCCATAGATCGCGAACATGCCGCTCGCCGGGAACAGGCGGAGGTCGACGGCGAAGACCAGGATGAGGATCAACCCGAGCCAGAACGACGGCAGCGAGATGCCGATCAGCACAAGGAAGGTGACGATCTTGTCGGTCCAGCCGAACTGGCGGACGGCGGACACGACGCCGGCGAGCAGGCCGAAGATCGAGCAGAGAAGCAGCGACGTGCCGGCAAGGATCAGCGTGGCGCGAAAGCGCTCGAGCACCTCGTTGATGACGGGGCGATTGAGGGAATAGGAGCGGCCGAAATCGCCGTGCAGGAGGTTGCCGAGCCAGATCAGGTATTGCTGCGGCAGGCTCTTGTCGAGGCCGAGCTCGCGATTGAGCTCGCTCGACGTTTTCAGGCGTGGCGTATGAGCCGAGAATGGCGGTGGCCGGATCGCCGGGGATCATCGCCATGATGAGAAAGACGATGATGGTCAGGCCAAACAGGACGGGGATGGCGGCGAGAAGACGTTTGGCGATGTAGGCAGCCAAGGCCGTTATCCTCGGGTTCGATGCAGCAGTGGAATCCGGCGGGCCCCGTCGGCCCGCCGGATGCCGGTTGCGGTTACTCCTTCGAGACCTTCTGAAGCATCAGGAAGAACGAAGGCTGAAGCTTGAAGTTCTGGACGTTGGACGCGGTGACCGCGTTCTGTTTCCAGTTCGCGACGAAGACCCACGGCGCGTCTTCCTTCACGAGCTCCTGCATCTGCTTGTAGAGCGTGGCGCGCTCGGCCTGGTCGGTGGAGCTGCGCGCCTTGTTGAGCAACTCGTCGACCTTCGGGTTGGAATAGTAGCCCGAGTTGAAGCCGCCATCGGCCGGGAACGCGGCCTTGCGCAGGGTCAGGAAGGGCAGCGTGTCGGGATCGTTGGTCATCCACGCCATCTCGGCCATGTCGGCCTTGCCCTCGAGGCCCGGGTTCACCTTTCCGAGGAAGGTGTTCCACTCGTAGGTCTCGATCTTGACCTTCATGCCCACCGCTTCGAGGTCGGCCTGGATGGCCGTGCCCATGGCGACCGGATCGAGCATGCCGGAGCCGCCTTCGGTGACGTAGAAGGTGACTTCGCCGCCGTCATAGCCGGCTTCCTTGAGCAGCGCCTTCGCCTTTTCCGGGTCGTACGGGTAGGGCTGGAGCGACTCGTTGTATGCCCAGGCGAAAGCAGGCGGGGTCGGGCCGGCGGCCACGTCGGCCGTGCCCTGGAGGATATTGTCGACGATCGCCTTCTTGTTGATGGCGTAGTTCGCCGCCTGCCGCACCAGCTTGTCCTTGAACGGACCCTCCTTGGTGTTGAGGATCAGGAACCAGACGTGCGGGCCGGCCTGCTCGTAGGACTCGAAGTCCTCGCTGTCGCGGAACTGGGTGAAACTGTCTGGCGGCACCTCGACCATGACGTCGAGACCGCCAGACAGCATCTCCGCCACCCGGGTATTGGCATCGGTGATCGGCCGGTAGATGACGGCCTCAAGCGAAGGCGCGCCGTCCCAGTAGTCCGCGTTGCGCGTGACGACGACCTTGGAATTGGCCTCCCACGAATCGAACTTGTAGGCGCCGGTGCCCGAGGGATGACGGCCGAAGTCCTTGCCGTATTCCTTCACCGCCGCCGGCGAGACGATCAGGCCGGTCGGGTAGGCGAGGTTGGAGAGGAACGGTGCATAGGGCTCCTTGAGCTTGAACTCGACGGTGCTCTCGTCGATCGCATTCACCTCGTCCACGCTGGAGAAGAAGAACGACAGCGGGAAGGGGCCCGTGTCGTGATACGGGTTGTCCTCCTTCAGCATCCGGTCGAAGTTGAACTTCACCGCTTCGGCGTTGAACGGCGAGCCGTCGTGGAATTTGACGCCGTCGCGCAGCTTGAACGTGTAGGTCTTGCCGTCGTCGGAGATGGTCCAGCTCGTGGCGAGCGCCGGCTCCGGTTCGAGCGTGCCGTCCTTGTAGCGGACGAGGCCGTCATAGACGTTCATCAGGATGCGGAAATCGTTGACCGCGGTGACCGCGTGCGGATCGAGCGACTTCGGCTCGGCGATCTGTCCGACGACCAGCACGTTGGGTGGGGTCTGGGCGAACGCCGCGGACCCGAGGGCCATCCAGATAGCGGCGACGGCCAGGGACAATATGCGTCTCATGGCTTGCTCCCTTCAAAGGCTGAAGCCTCAAATTAATCATTATAAATTGCATTAGCGCAAGCGATCTTCATAATGAACTGGTCTTCTACGGCGTTTTCCCATGTGAAATTCGCGCCAAGCTACTGAAATGCTTCGAGGTTCCATGTCCGCTCAAATGTGCGCCATCGACCTGCCCCGGCTGCAGGCGCTGCTGGAAGGGATCAACGGGTTTGGCTGCAATCCCGCGACCGGCGGCTTCAATCGCATCGGGTATTCTGCGGAAGACACTGCAGTTCGGCGATGGTTTGGAGAGCAATTGCGGGCCGATGGGCTTGCGGTACACACCGACGCGGTCGGCAACGTCTTCGGGCGTTTCGGCCCGGAAACCGGGCCTTGCATCATGGTCGGCTCGCACCTCGACACCGTCCCGGAAGGCGGCGCTTTCGACGGTGCTCTAGGGGTTGCCGTCGCCCTGGAATGCGTCCGCGCCATGCGCGACGCCGGCGTCACGCCGGCCATCGCGATCGAGGTCGTGGCGACGGCCGAGGAAGAAGGCCGCTTCGGCGGAATGCTGGGCTCGCAGGCGATCTCCGGACAGGTAACGCGCGACTGGATCGACACGGCGACCGACGCCGATGGGGTCCGGCTGGCCGATGCGATGCGCGCCTGCGGCCTCGATCCGGACAATCTCGCCAGCGCCGCGCGCGCGCCAGGATCGGTTCGCGCCTTTCTCGAACTTCACATCGAGCAGGGGCCGGTGCTGGAAACCACGCGAACGGCGGTCGGCATCGCCGACGTCGTCTCTGGCGTCTGCCTGCTCGCCGTTTCGCTGAAGGGCACGGCGAACCATTCCGGCACGACGCCAATGGACCAGCGCGCCGACGCGTTTGCTGGCCTGGCGGAGATCGGAACCGCGATCCGGCCGCTGATCAAGGAGGCAGGCACCGAACAGTCACGGATCACCATCGGCAAGGTGGACCTATGCGCCGAATGCCCCGCATACCATTCCCGGCAGTGCCGAATTCACCATCGTCATTCGCGACACAGATGAAGAGGTGATGTGCGCCCTCACCCGCCGGTTGCTCGGCACCATCGCGGTGGCGGCAGCGGCGAACGATCTCGAGTACAGGATCGACCACGAAGAGCCGGCTTGCGCCGGTCGCGCTCGACCCGGGGCTCGTCGCACGTGCTGCATGCGAACGCGGAGCGTCTCGGTGTGCCCGCCGTGGTGCTCCCGTCGGGCGCCGGCCACGATGCGCAGACGATGCAGGCTTTCTGCCCCTCTGCGCTGGTCTTCGTCCCCAGCCGCGGCGGCGTCAGCCACGCCCCTGAGGAGTGGACGGACTGGGGCGACATCGAGAAGGGCGCCAGCCTGATCCTGGGCACGTTGCGATCGCTCGCGCGGACGTAGGCGGAGCGGACGGACTCAACCCCTTCGCCAGACCAGTGCATGGACAATTCTGACGGCGTGTCCAAGGTTGTGAATCAGCGACGGCACTGCCGCCAGCACCAGAAGCCCAAGTGCGACCGAGCCGATGATCTGGAAAACAAGAACCAAGACACTCTCCGCGTGCTTGGCGAATATTCGGCCACCCGGGTGATGAGCATAAGAGACCGAATTCTGCCGCTGCCACGCTTTTCGGAAATACTTTGCCCGCAGTTGCCGTAAAACGACGGCCACACCATTCTCTCGACCCGCCTGCTGGCCGATTCTCGCCGCCTAAAAGAAGGAGACGCATCGAATGAACAGGGACAAGCTTCTCGCCGCGCTCGACAAGCCGCGAAAGATCCACGCGCTATTGGCAATCGTGAACCCCGGCGGATCGATGGACGAGATCCAGATCCTGTTGATGAAGATGCGCGAGGAAGGACTCGTGAAGTTCGATATTAACAAGGGCTTCTGGTCGCGGGCGTGAACCACTGCGCCGAGGGCTGTTTACGGACAATAGTTTCCGGGATGCGGCGAGGGGAACGATGAACAATCTGGCCAGACTCGAGCAAGCGGGCGCCAGCACGGGCGGCATGGTGAAGATTACCGGCATCAAGGCCATGCGGCTCGACGATGGTTTCTGTCTCGTTCGGGTTGACACCGACGCGGGGGTGTCCGGTTTCGGCGAATGCGGCAACAACGACGGCAACCTTGTGCGAGCCGTGATTGCCACGCATGCCGCCGGCGGCGGCCGGCTGCCCCATCTCGGGCTCATCGGAAAGGACGCTCTGGCGATCCGGGTGCACCACCACAACATGTTCGCCGCGTTCCCGCAGAGGCGTCCGCACATGCAGATCCTCTCAGGCATCGACATGGCGCTTTGGGACCTGGCTGGGAAGCTTCTCAACCAGCCGGTTTCTCAGCTTCTCGGCGGAAGCTTCCGCGACGACATCGCGCTCTATTCGCACTGCCCGCAGGGCGACTTCACCGACAGCGCTGCCTGGCCCGACCGGGCGGCCGAACTCAAGGCCGATCCGCACGGCTTTACCGCCTTCAAGGTCGATGTCCATTCGGCGCTCGGCATCAACATGCAGGAATACGTGCCGAGCCTGTCGCCGGGTGACATTCGCAAGGTCCGCCGGTCCTATGAACTGGCCCGCGAACACCTCGGCGACGACATAGACATCATCGTCCACTGCCACAACGAACTCGATACGCCGAGTGCCATCGCAGTCGCCGGAGCGGTGGAGGCAATCGCGCCGCTCTACTTCGAAGATCCGTTGCAGCCCGGATTTTCCGAGAACTGGCTGGCGCTTCGCCGCGCGACGCGCCTGCCGATCCTCACCGGCGAAAATCTGGAACTGCCCGATCAGGCTTTGCCGTTCCTGCAGTCGCAGGCCGTGGATTGCCTGCAGCCGGACATCGTGAATTCGGGGGGCATAACCGGAACGAAGATGATCGCCGATCTCGCGGCGCTCTATCGCACGCCGATCACGTTGCACAATGTCAGCGGCCTGCTGCTCAACATGGCGAGCCAGCAGCTTGCCGCGTCCATCTTCAACTGTCCGCGTATCGAGTGCACGCGTCGCGCAACCGGTCTTCAGTGGGCGTCGAGCAATCCTCTCGAAATCCGGCATGGCAGGATGAAAATATCGACAGCGCCGGGCCTCGGGGTGACCCTCGACGAGGACTTCCTCAAGGGTCATCGGTTCGAGGGCGAACCGTATTGGAACTGATCGCGACCGGACGGCCCCATTCCGGCCAGATTCTACGAGTGCGATAGGGTTTGCGAGCTGGGGAGCGCGGCGGTGAGGCACCGCTGATGCGGCGAGACGGGAGGGTGTCTCGTGGGGACCCGGTTCAGCCGCGCCTTGGCGCGGACGACTTTTGCTATCTCCATTGTGGTTCTTCCGCAGGGCATGGCCTCGGCCACTGAACTGTGCGGAGAGGCGGCGTGGTATGCCGCCGGCGGCATCACCGCGAGCGGTGAGCCCAATAAAAGTGGTGCGATGACGGCTGCCCATCGCAGCTTGCCGTTCGGCACAAAGGTCAAGGTTCTCAACCGCGCCAACGGGAAGTCTGTGACTGTTCGGATCAATGATCGCGGAGGTTTCTCTGGCAACCGGATCATCGACGTCAGTCGCACCGCGGCGGAAAAGCTCGGCTTTATTCGCGCCGGTGTTGCCGACGTGCAGGTGACCGTGCTGGGTGACGTGGGTTCGGACCTGAAAGGCATGTGCAATCCCGCGAGCGTTGCGCTGAGCGCGATGCCTGCCGATCAGCCGGAGCCGGCTGTGTCGGATACCCCGCCGGAACTCAATACGGCGATGCGTTCCCGCTTCTCCCTGGCCTTCCAGCCGGAGTCCTGGGCGGAGTTCGAGATGAAGAAGGCACTGGAGGCCTTGCTGCCGGCGTACCAGAATTGATCTCGATGTGGTGAGAGTTGGCTCGACCGGAGGGGAGGGCGGTTCCCGGGGTCGTTTGTGTCGGCCTATCGGTGTTTCGGTGCCGGCAAGCCGGATTCCTGCCCGTTTTGGCCAATACGTTTGGTTCGGAGGCTGCTACATTATCCCTTCATCCTTCGCTGGCAGTCTCGATGCGGGCTCAAAATCGTGCAGCGGAGATATGACCAATCCCTAAGGGGCGGTCGATGAATGGATATTGTTCAAGTGCGTTTTTGCGACTTTCATCGCTGGATTTTGCTGTCGATCGTAGCTCTGGTCGCTGTGGGGACGGCCGAGCCGGCCTCCGCGGCCCTGCGAGATTTGTGGCCATTCGGGCGAAGCGCGCCTGAGGAGGCCGTCCCCAATCCGCTGAACTATTCGGTCACGCTCACGGTCTCCGGCGCCGACAGCCGCCTGGAGCGAGACCTTCGCAAGGCGTCGGTTCTGGTTCAGCGCGAGAAATCGCCGGCCTCCGGCGTTGTGGGTCTTACGGCGCGCGCCCGGCAGGACATCGCCAATCTCACGGCAGTGCTCTACGAGAACGCCCGCTACGCCGCCGAGATATTCATCACCATCGACGGAAAGCCGCTGGCGAGCGTCGATCCGTTTGCGCCAATGGATACGCAGCCGGTTCCGGTAGCGATCCGGGTGAACGCCGGATCGCCCTTTGTCTTCGGTAGCGTTCGGGCCCAGCCGCTGCCGGAGGGCGTGACCTTGAACGATCTCGGCATGGCGTCCGGGCGCGAGGCCCGCTCGAATATAGTGGTAAGCGCCGAGGCGGCGATCGTCGATGCGTGGCGGCAGCAGGGCTATCCGCTTGCCGCGGCCGAGACGCGGGACACCGTCGCCGATCACCGCACCAGCACGCTGGACGTCACGCTGGCCGTCCGTCCGGGGCCGCAGGCGAATTTCGGTCGCATCGATGTCACCGGCACGCAGAATGTCGATCCAACGTTGGTCCTGCGCCGCGCCGGCATCGACGGCGGCCTCTATTCGTCCAAGAAGACAAAGCGCGCCGAGACGCGGCTGCGGGACCTCGGCGTCTTCGACAGCGTGCAGGTGATGCCGGCGGAGCAGCTCGATCCGGACGGAACGATCCCGATCACCATCACGGTCAGCGAGCGCAAGCCGCGTGTCATCGGCGCCAGCGTCAACTATTCCAACACCGAGGGTCTCGGAACCGAGGTGTATTGGCGCCACCGCAATCTCTTCGGCGGCGCCGAGCAACTGCAATTGACTGCCTCGGTCGGGCGCCTGCTTGATGGAGCGTTCGACCCGGACTACCGGCTCGCCGGCACGTTCCGCAAGCCGGCGGTGTTCGACGCGATGACCGACTTCACGCTGCGCGTCGAAGGGTACCGCGAAACCACGGACGCCTATCGGGTGACCGCGCTGGAAGGCGAGGTCGGCCTCACCCACATCTTCTCCGACACGTTGAGCGGATCGATTGGGCTGGAGGTTGCGCGCTCGCAGACGGTGGAAGCCATGGTCACCGAGGATCACCTTCTGACGACCCTGACCGGCACCCTGGACTGGGACACGCGCGACAACCGGCTCGATCCGAGCGAAGGTTTCCGGACGAGTCTGACCGTGGCGCCAGCGTATGACTTCCTGGAAAACTCCGCCTACGCCACCTTCAGCACCGATGTCGCAGGCTATTACGCATTCGGTGACATGGACCGATTCGTGCTCGCGGGCCGAGCGGCGGCGTCGGTTCTCACCGTCGACGACATCACCAAGGTTGCCGCAGATCGCCGCATCTATTCTGGCGGCGCCGGATCGGTGCGTGGCTACGCCTATCAGAACGTCGGCCCGCACGATGGCGGTGGCGCCATCACCGGCGGCCGCAGCAGCATCCTGTTTTCCGGCGAACTGCGCTATCGGGCGACCGACCAGATCGGGCTCGTCGCCTTCATGGATGCCGGCAACGCCTATTCCTCAATTCTGCCCGGCCTGGATGGTCTGAAGGTGGGCGTCGGAGCCGGCCTGCGCTATCTGACACCGGTAGGGCCGATTCGCCTGGACGTGGCGGTGCCGCTCCAGCCCGGCCCCGGTGATCCCGCGGTCGCCGTCTATGTGGGCCTCGGGCAGGCCTTTTGAGCGTGTCAAAACGTAAGCGAGGCACCATGCGGCGGGCGCTCGCCCTCTTTGTGCTGACGATTCTGACCGTGGCTATCCTGGTGCTTGTGGCGCTTGCCACGCCGCCGGGGCGGTCCGTGCTGGCCGGCATGATCGAGCGCGCGGCATCCGGTAACGGCATCACGGTCAGCATCGACCGCCTCACCGGTTGGGCGCCGTTCTGGATCGGTGCCGATCGCGTCGTCGTCTCCGATGCGGATGGGCCATTCGCGGAGATCGACGGGCTTGACGTCAACATTCGCACCAGCGCGCTCCTGGTTGGCGGCCTGTCGCTCGACCGCATCGCGGCTGAGCGTGTGGCGCTGTCGCGCCCGCCCAGGATTCCGGCGAACGATGGGGCAAGCGGCGCGCTCCTGCCCTTCGCCGCCAGGGATGTGAGGATCGCGCGGCTTGAGCTCGGCGAAGCGATTGCGGGAAGGCAGGCGGCGCTCTCCCTCATGGGATCGTTCGTCTCCGGCAGCGACGGCAGCATCGCGGCCACGGTCGATGCCAACCGCATCGACGGCGGGACGGGCTCCCTCAATGCGATGATCGATCGCGCCGCGGGCGATGCGCCGCTGACGGCGGAGATCGCGCTCAGGGAATCTGCCAATGGAATCCTGCTCGGCCTCATGGGGCGTCCATCCGGGCCGGGCTATGCCCTCAAGGCCAGCGCGGGAACGGACGCCAATTCACTGTCGGGTAATGTCTCCCTGACGTCCGACGGTGCCGCGCGCTTCGCAGGGCAGTTCATCCTTTCGCCTGCCGACAACGGGCAGCGGCTGGTGCTCTCCGGCAACGGTGATCTCGCCGAACTCGTGCCGCCCGACTATGCGGACCTTCTGTCCGGGCCGATCGATGTCGCCGTCGATGCCGATTGGGCTCGCGTGGAGGGCGAACCGCTGCCGCATATCACGGTGCGGCAAGGCCAGGTCACCACGCAAAGCCTACGCGCTACAGCCAGCGGCGGGCTCGGCGGAAGTGCCGCCGACCTGTCGCTCAAGGTCGCGGTCGCGAAGCCGGGCGGCGGTAACATTGCGCTGCCCTTCGTTGGCGCGGACTCGCGTGTGGAAAGCGTGACCCTGACGGGCACGGCGGCGCCGAAGGGGGATGTCATCCGCCTCGAACTTGTCGGTCGCGTCGCGGGTCTGGAGACGAACGGCGTCCGCATACCGGGCACGGGTCTCTCCGGCGCAATCGAGGCGCGTCAGGACGATCCGCTGGCCGGTGGCAAGCTGCCCTTTGCCCTTCGCGTCGAAGCGGATGCCATCGAGACGGCGAGCGGACGCGTGGAGTCACGCACGGATGCGCCGCTCCTGCTGACCGCGGATGGCACGCTCGACACGGACACTGGAACCGCGGAAACCAGCGCGCGGCTGGTCGCTGCCGGAGGCGCTGTGGCTTTCACCGGAACAGTGGCAGCGGACGCGATCGACGGGCGCGCAACCGCCGGCTTCCCCGATATTGCGCCATTGGCCCCGCTTGCCGGCCGCACCATCGCTGGTGCGATCGACGCGACGGCCGAAGGAACGCTGCTGGGTGTGTCGCCCGACTTCACTGTGAGCGGTACGGCCACCAACCTCGAAACGGGCGATGCGACGATCGCGCGTCTGCTCGAAGGCGTCACCAGGTTCGTGGCGACCCTGCGCGGCCAGGACGACGGCAGTACGGCTGTCACCGACCTTTCCATTGATGGCGCGACGCTCAAAGCCACCGGTTCGGCCACCTTGGGCGCCACCGGCATTGCAGCGTCCGTGGAGGGCTCGGTCGCCGATCTTGGCCGCCTCGCCGACGCTTCCACAGGCGCGGCGACCTTCACGCTCAAGGCATCGGGTGCATTGGCGCGGCCCGACGTGGACGCGACCATTGCGATCGCGGACGGCACGTTGCTCGACCAGTCGATCCAGAATGCGGCGATCGACCTGAAGGGCGCGCCAACGGACGGCGGCTGGCGCGCGGCGCTGACGCTGAACGGCAGCCTCGCCGGCGGCCCGCTGTCCGGCACCGCCGTAGCCAGCCTCGACGATACCACCGGCCGCTTCGCGTTTCCGGACGTCGATCTGTCCGTGGGCGGCAACCGCATCACCGGCGCAGTGGAGGCCACTCCGGCGGGGCCTCTGACCGGAGAGTTGTCGGTCGACGCACCCGACGTGCGGGCGCTGGCCGCGTTGGCGCTCGTGCAGGCGACCGGCAGCGGTCGCGCCCGCGTTCAGTTCACGCCCGATGGCGAGCGGCAAACCGTCGTCATCGCGTTCTCCGGCGACGACATCACCTACGAGACCGCCGGCGCGAACAGCATCGAAGGTAATGTCACGGCAGACGATGTGTTCGGTGCGCCGGCCGTGCGGGGCAGCGTATCCGCCACGGCGATGACGGTCGGTGGATTGCGCCTCGACACGGCAACGGCGACCGCGACCGTGGAAGGCGGCGCCACGCTGTTCGAGGCGCGCGCCAAGGGCCCGGATGTCGATCTTTCCGGCACGGGACGCCTCGCAGGCGCGGGCAACGACCAGGCCGTGCGCATCGACACGTTGAACGGCACCGCCTTCAATCTGCCGGTCAAACTGACCGAGCCCCTGACCATCAGCCTCGGCGGTCCGCGATCCGGGATTTCCGGAGCGACGCTGGCGCTCGGCGGCGGAACGGCGCGCATCGAAGGTACGGTCGCCCCGCAACTCGACGTCACCGTCGTGGTGGCGAATGTCTCCGCGTCCGTCGCCAACGGATTGGCGCCGGACCTCGGCGCGCAAGGCACCATCAGCGGGCAGGTCGCCGTGACCGGACAGCCCGATGCGCCGCGGATTGCCTGGCAGGCCAACTGGTCCGGCTTCAGCCTGACCGCCTCCCGGGAGGCGGGCCTTCCGGCGCTGACGCTTGCCGCCAAGGGTGACGCCACCAACGCCGCCACGACCCTCGACGCTACGCTCTCCGGCGCCGGACTTTCGCTCACCATCAACGGTCGTGCGCCATTCGCCGGGTCGGGTCTCGACCTCCGCGCCAACGGTACGGCGCCGCTTGCGCTGCTCGCGCTGCGATCGGAGCGCGAACTGCGGCTCTCCGGCAACGCCAAGGTCGATCTTGCCATCACCGGAGCACTCTCGTCGCCCTCCACGCGCGGCGCCATCGATCTGGTCGATGCGACCATTGCCGACAGCCAGAGCGGGTTCGGCGTCTCCGGCGCGAACGGCCGCATCGATTTCGACGGGCAGCGCGCCACGGTCCAGCAGGTCGCCGGACGCTTCGCGCAAGGCGGCGATATCGTCGTGTCAGGCACGATCGCGACCAACCAGGCAGGCCTGCCGGCCGACCTGACGGTGCGCGTCACCAATGGCCGCTACGCCGACGGTAACGTCGTGAACACGACATTCTCCGGCAACCTCGCGCTCAAGGGACCGCTGCTCGGAAACGGCACGGTGACCGGCGAGATCAATCTCGGCCGCACGGAAATCCAGTTGCCAGACCGGCTCAGCGGCTCGGCCACCGCCATCGACGTGCGGCACGTGAATGCACCGGCGGACTTCACGCCGCCGGAACCACGCGAACGGCCTGTCGCCTCGGGTGGAGCGCCGCGAGGCGGCGGGCTTGCAATGGACATCGCGATGAGGGGCAATTCCGGCGTGTTCGTGCGCGGTTTCGGCATCGATGCCGAGCTGGGGGGCTCGCTCAGGATTGGCGGCACTACGGGAAATCCGCAGGCGGTAGGCGGCATGCAGATGGTGCGTGGGCGCATCGAAGCCTTCGGCCGGCGCTTCGAATTTACCCGCGGCACGCTCACTTTTGCTGGCAGCCTCACGCCGGTGGTCGATTTCTCCGCCACCACCCAGACGTCGGACGCGACGGTGACCCTCAATGTCATCGGCCCGGCGACCGACCCGAAGATATTCTTCACATCATCGCCAGACCTGCCGCAGGAGGAAATCCTGTCGCGGCTGCTGTTCGAGCAAAACGTCGGAAGCCTCTCGCCGATACAGGCGATCCAGCTGGTCGACGCGGTTGGGCAACTCACCGGCGCGACGAGCGGCGGCGGCATCTTTGCCCGCATCCGTCAGGCCACCGGGCTCGACGATCTGGACATCCGTCAGAATGCGAACGGCGGCACGACGGTCGGCATCGGACAGCGCATCAACGACAGCGTGCGCCTCGGGGTGGAGGCGGGTACCGGCGGCGCGGCCGGCCGGGTCGTGATCGACCTCGACATCACCAAGAATCTCAAGGCGCGCGGTGGCGCGGGCCAGGATGGTTCGGGCCAGATCGGCCTGACCTACGAGCGCGAATACTAGCCGGGACTACAGCGCGCGCCGGGCTTCGTCGGCGCCGAGCGCGGTCTCGCGCGTGCCGGTCACGATAATCTCCAGCACGTTCTGTTCGCTGCTGTGCGAGATGTGACGGTCGCCCACGTTCTCGCCGCGCTTGAGCACCATCACCCGATCTCCGACCGCGAAAATGTCCTGGAGCCGATGCGAGATGATGATCTGCGCGACGCCGTGCTTCTTCAGTTCCAGCATGGTTTCGAGCAGGCGCTGGGTCGCCATGACTGAGAGGTTCGCGGTCGGTTCATCGAGGATGACGACGCGCGGCTCGAAGGAAATCGCCCGGGCGATGGCGACCGACTGTTGCCGCCCGCCCGAAAGGCTTTCGACCTTCTGGTAGACCGAGTTCACATCGACCTTCAGCCGCTTCAGCACGGCGTCGGCCTCTGCGTACATCCGCCGGCGGTCAACGAACGGGCCTTTTCGCGGCCAGCGGCCGAGAAAGATGTTCTGCCCGACATCCATGTTCCCGCAGAGCGCGAAGTCCTGGTAGATCATCTCGATACCGACATCGCGGCTTTCGTGCGGGCTCTTGAAGTGCACCGGCTTGCCAGCAACGAGAATCTCGCCATCGTCGCGCTGGTAGGCGCCCGACAGGATCTTCATCAGGGTCGACTTGCCGGCCGAGTTGTCGCCGACCAGCCCAAGGATTTCGCCGGGGTAGAGTGTCAGATCGACATCGACCAGGGCGCGGACCGCGCCGAACGATTTGTTGATGCCGCGCATCTCGATGATGGGCGTCTGGCTTTCGCTGATGTCAGACATTAGCTGCTTCCGTTGAAACGGTATCCGCTTGTGGTTTCGTTCGTGTCAGGGCGCGCCGGATCGTCGCGAAAATATTCGCCTGCCGGACCCAGATGTCGATCAGCACGGCCACGATCAGGATGAGGCCGATGAAGACGTTCACCCAGTGTTGCGGCATGGCGTAACCCTGAACATTCAGCTGCAGCAGCGCGCGAACGAGTGTGATCACCGCAGCTCCGGCGAGCGCGCCGATCACTGTGCCGTAACCACCGAAGATCGAGCCGCCGCCGATGATGACCGCGGCAATGCCGTCGAGTTCGCGGAACTGGCCGGCGACGGGGTTGAAGCTGCGGAAGTAGGCGATGTTGATGAGGCCCGCCATGGTCGCGCAGAAGGCGCAGAACACCATGGCGATGAACCGCACGCGGCGGGTCGAGATACCGGCGTAGTCCGCGGCCCGGCGGTTGCCGCCGGTCGCATAGAGGCGCTGCCCGAAGGGCATGAAGGCAAGCACGCTGCCTGCGATAATCGAGACCAGTATCATCCAGATGGTTTGCACGCTGACGACATCGGTCACCGCACCGAGGAACCCCGCCGGGTGCGGCAGATCAAGATAGGCGAGGATGTCGCCGACCTTCCGTCCGATGAGATTGTATGTCTCGTTGAATCCGGTGAGCTGCTGCCCGGCAACAAGCCATGAGGCGAGCCCGCGCGCGATGTAGAACATGCCGAGCGTCGCGATGAAGGCGGGCAGGCCGAGCGAAACGGTAAGGAGCCCGTTGATCACGCCGGCGGCGAGCCCCACGGCGAGCCCGATCAGCATCGCTTCCCCCGGCCCGAGACCCAACACTTTCAGCGCATAGGCAGCGGCGCTGCCGGCGAGCGCAAGGACCGCGCCGACGGAGAGATCGATGTCTCCGGCCGCTATGACATAGGTGAGGCCGATCGCGATCAGCGCCAACTCGGTGTAGTTCAGGAGAATGGCAAACGTGTTCGGCAAGAGCGCCCAGTAGTCGGGCCTGAGCGAAAGGCCCACGCACCAGAGGATGACGGTCAGCAGGATGGCCAGCGCGTCGCGCCGCGCCAGGAACTTGCCGAAACCGCGCGCCGTCAAAGCCTTGTCGGTCGCCATCGCGCCCTTGGTCTGCACGCCTTCGATGGCGACGCCGCCGGTTTCCAGCGCCCTGGGCTGAGGACGGCCGCGAAGCCAGGCCCAGAGGCGCGCGGGCACGCGCCGCCGGATAATGAGCGGCTCGATCAGAACCGCCACCAGCAGAAGGATGCCGATGAACGCCGGGACGGCGCCGGCTGGCAACGAGAAGTTGGCCTGCACCTGAACCGGTTCGCCGTTGATCACGATGATCCGCGTGATCGGCACGCCTTCGCGCAGCACCTTGTTGATAAGCACCGTGAGCAGCGCGCCGATGAAGCTGCCGATGACGCGCCCGCGGCCGCCGAGGATCGAAGCGCCACCGATGATGACGGCGGCGATTACGATCAACTCGGCGCTCAGGCCCGCCTGCGGAGAGATTCCCTTGTCCTGCGCCGTTGCCATCAATCCGGCGACGGTTGCGCACAGGGAGGACAGCAAATACGCGCGGACACGAACCCACGAAGTTGGGATGCCGGCATAGATCGCCGCCTGCTCGTTGCCGCCCGTGGCGAAAGTCTCGTAGCCCCAGCGGGTCTTCGCCAGCACCACCGCGCCGATCGCGACCACGATCAGCGCCAGCGTGATCTGGTTGTTGAAGCCCCACGCGTTGAATTCGCCGAGCTGGAAGAACCACTGATAGTCGCGCGCCTTGATGGGATAGTGAATCGACTGGCCGCCGGTGAGGCCGAGCACGAAGCCGCGCCCGATGAGCAGCATCGTCAGCGTGGCGATGAACGCCGGCACGCGAAGCGCTGTGACCAGCAATCCGTTCAACAGGCCGATGAAGGCGCCGAGCAACAGGCAGACGCCGATGGCCGGCACGACACCGAGATCGTAGTGATTGGGGTCGAACATGTAGGCGAAGGCGACGCCGATCAGGCCATAGGTCGATCCAACCGACAGGTCGAGGTCCTTGTTGGCAATGACGAACGTCATGCCAACGGCCATCACGGCGTAGCGCGCGGTATCGCGGAGCAACGCCTGCAAGGCGTCGGGCGAACCGAAGAAACCTGGATTGATGAACGCGCCGACTATGTAGAGCAGCGCCATCATGGCGAGCAGTCCGACTTCCCATCCGCCGACAAACTGGGATGGAGGACGGCCGAGTGCAGGCTGGACTGTGGTCATCGGGCCTTCTGCTTCCCGCTTGCGGAAGGGCGACACAAGGAACCGCGAGAGAGCTTAGCCCTCTCGCGGCGGCTCAGAAACCGACCTGGGATCAGTTTTCGAAGCGCTTTCCGACGTTACCGACGTTGTCCTTCGTCACCAGCTGGGCGCGGGTGTCGAGGTTGGCGGCGGAGATGCCACGGTCGATCTGCAGGTAGAGCTGCATGACCGGCCAGAAGCCTTGCAGGAACGGCTGCTGCCCAAGGGCACCGGTGAGATCGCCGGACTTCAGCGCGGCCTGCTGGGCCGGGCCGAGGTCGAACCCGTAGGCGCAGATCTTGCCGGTCATGCCGGTCTGCGCCACGGCCTTTGCGAGTGCCGGCGTGAACACGTTGTTGCCGGCAAAGGCACCCACAACATCACCGCGCGATTCGAAGAGCGACACAATCGCGTTGACCGGATCGTTCGGATCCGCATCGACACCGACGCCTTCCGGACCCGCATCGACCTTGAAGTTGTCGAGCTTGCCTGCAGCCTTGAGCGCGGCGACGATCGCGCCATACGCAGAAGTGACGCGGTTGTTCACCTCGACGTTGCCCATCGCGGTCGAGTTCGGAAGCACGATCGTGCCCTTCTCGATGCCCTTGTCCGCCAGGCACTGAACGAGCGCGTTGCCCGCGATTGCCGCGGCCGAGGCGTCCTGCCCGGTGTGGCTGATCTGGAGGCGGTGATAGATGCCGCCGTCGAACGAGTTCGTCGTCGCGACCGGGATGCCGTTCTTCTCCGCGGTCTTGACGATATCGTCATAGGCGCCAACCTGCGGTGTGGTGAGGATGATGCCGTCGATCGTCGGATCCTGAACGATTTGATTCAGGATTTCGATCTCGCGCGCCGGATCGTCGGTCGGCGACTCCGAGCCGAGTAGCAGAATCTTCGCGCCGATCATGTTGCCGGCGACCATCGCGCCTGCATAGACCGGATCGAAGAAGCCGTTGCCGGCGGTATGCGTGACGATCGCGAAGGTGAGGTGTCCGTCAGCCGAATGGAAATCCTTCGTGCCGGGCGCCTCTTTCGCGGCGTCTTCGAAGGTGTAGCCGCCGACCGCCTTGTCGACCGACCCTGATTGCGCCCAGGCTCCTGACGCTGCGAACGCGGCAGCGGCCCCAAATGCTACCGCTGTCAAAATTCTCTGCATGGCATTCCCTCCCGTTTTTGTGCAGCCGGGCGCGACCCTTCGGTTGTCGAAAGTGCGTGCGAGGCTGATTTTGCGCAAACATCTTAACGAGAGGTCCTGATTACGCAATCATATTATCAATGGATCGACCGGCGTTTCCCACTTCCGTGGCTCGCGGGCATTGTTGAAGCGCCGCTAGCCTCCGCCGCTCCGACTGAGTAGTCGATGGCGCCGTCGGAATCTATTCATCGGATGAAAGGCTTATGAGTGCGCGGCCGAAGAAGGCAGCGCCGCCATAGGGCGAGCACGTCAAAACACAAAAGACCGTTATGCGGTCCCTTTGATGACCAACTCGATGGGAAGCCGAATAATGGTTTCCTCGACAGGTTCGCCGCGAGACAGCGCGATTGCGAGTTTGGCCGCGCGCCTCCCCGTCTCGGCTCGGGGGAGCGCGACATAGGTCAGCGGCACCGGCAAATAGGGCCCCAGTTCTACCTCGCCGATACCGACCACCGCTACATCGCGCGGAACCGATCGGCCGGCCTTGATCAACTGGAGGACCACGGCCGCCGTCCAGATTTCGCCGCCGACCACGAGGCCGTCCATGCCGGCCGTCGCGTCGGTGAGATGGCTGAGACCGCGCAGGGCCGCGTCCACACTGTGCTCGACCTGAGCGACTGTTGCGTCGCTGACTGCCAGCCCGGCCTCGCGCATGGCGCGGCGGTGGCCTTCGAGACGGTCCCGCGCGTTCGACGTTGCACGCGGGTGCCCACAAATGAGGCCGATCTTGCGCCGGCCGATCTCGATCAACCGCTTCGTTGCCAGATAACCCGCCTCAAGATCCGAATGGCCGACGGCAAAATTCACCGGTTGTTTCGGCAGGTTGCCGACCTCGATCACCGGGAGAGGGAGGTTTTGAAGAAGCTTCTTCGTCCTGGACGTGTGGCCGATGGACGGGAGCAGGATTGCCTGAACGCGGAGCGCAAGCAACGAACTGATGGCCTCGGGCTCGCGCGCCTGGGCGTAGTCGATCGCCTGCAGGGCAAAATCGTAGTCGCCTTCTTCGAACACGCGGCGCGCGGCTTCGACGAACGGCAGGTAGATGGAGTCCTGCAGTGTCGGCAAAATGATCCCGAACGCGCGCGATCGGTTGGACGCCAGCGTCGCCGCAGCCTTGTTACGGACGTAGCCCATGTCCGCCGCGACCGAGAGAATTCTTTCCCGGGTTTCCGAGCGGATCGACGCCGACCGGCCGAAAGCCCGCGACACGGTCATCTGGGAGAAGCCGCTCACGCGGGCAACGTCGTCCATGGTCGGAAGCGTGCGCTTTGACCAGGTATGTCCAGATTTTCTGCGCGGCCGCGGCATGGTGGGAGGGGAAGCTTCGGTCATGGAGTGGTGCTGAATGCGGCGAACGCTTCAGATGGCGGGAACTCTAGAGAGTATCACGCGCAGCGGCTAGATGCCCATGATACGCCTCGGCGGCAATGGGCAGCCGGATCAGTTGCAGGGTGACTAAATAACCCCGTAAGCTTGTCGCAATTCACCCTGCGGTCGATCGTGTCGGCGCCCAGCGGGATGGCGGCCAGATGGTCACGGGGAGGAATGCATGGCGAACAGGATCAAGGAAATATGGGCGCGCGGCGGCACCGCCATCGGCGGCTGGCTTGCCATCCCCTCGGGATACTCGGCCGAAGTCATGGCCAAGGCCGGCTTCGACTCGCTGACCGTCGATATGCAGCACGGCGTTCAGGACTACCAGTCGCTGATCGCCTGCTATCAGGCCATCGGGCCGGCCGGACCGGTGCCGCTGGTCCGGGTGCCATGGCTGGAGCCGGGCATCGTCGGCAAGGTCCTCGATGGTGGCGCAGCCGGCATCATCTGCCCCATGATCAACACGGTGGATGAGGCCAAGGCGCTGGTTTCCTACATGCGCTATCCGCCCCTCGGCGTGCGCAGCCACGGCCCGATCCGGGCCGGCGCCTATGGCGAGGCCGGCACGTACTACAAGACCGCGAACACCGACATCCTCTGCATGCCGATGATCGAAACCGAGGAGGCGGTGAACAACATCGACGCCATCGTCGATGTACCCGGCATCGACGCGGTCTACATCGGGCCGGGTGACCTCGGATTCTCGATGGGGCTTCCGCCGAAGCTGGATCGCGAGGAACCCGAGATCCTCAAGATGTACGAGCGCGTTCTCAAGGCCTGCGCGCGCCGCGGCATCTACGCGGGTCTGCACAACGCGACCCCGGCCTATGCCATCCGCATGATGGAGATGGGTTTCCGTTTCCTCGTCCTCGGCAACGATTCCGGGGCGATGCTGCGCGCCGCGAAGGGCGACGTCGACGCCGTGAGTGCGGCGCGCGCCTCGGCGAAGGACGTTCGGGACAAGGTCGCCTGAGACGTCGGCTTCGCCGTCGGCTGCCTATCGGTCCACCACCGGCGTGATGGCGCCCTTGCCGGAGAACCAGGAGTCGATGTTGTCCACGACGTTCTGGCCCATGGCGTTCATGGTCTCTTCCGTGGCGCTGGCGACGTGCGGCGTCAGCACGACGTTGCTCATCTGGAGCAGTTCCTCCGGCACCTTCGGCTCATCGTAGAAGACGTCGAGGCCCGCGCCGCCAAGGCGGCCGGACTTGAGCGCGTCGACCAGCGCGACCTCGTCCACCAGCCAGCCGCGCGCCACGTTGACCAGAATTCCCTTGGGTCCGAGCGCGTCGATCATCTTCCGGTTGACCATCGGCTCGCCGACGCCCTTCGGCGCGCCGGCGGCGCAGACGAACAGGATGTCGGAATCCTCGGCCAGTTGCTGCGCGCTCGCCACCGAGCGATAGGGCACGTCGCGGGGCGCGGGATCGTAGTACGAGATCTGCGCCTTGAAGCCCTCGAGCCGGCGCGAGACCTCGGTGCCGATGCGGCCGAGACCGAGGATACCGGCGCGCATGCCGGTGAACTTGCGCGCGACGGGCATCCGCGCCTTGAGCCAGGCGCCGCTGCGCACGTAGCGATCGGCTTCGACGATCCTGCGGCTCACCGCCAGCCCAAGAACGATTGCGAGGTCCGCCACATCGTCGAACAGGACCGGAGTCGTCGTCACGGTAATGTTGCGCCGGCGGCAGGCCGTCATGTCGGTGGTTTCGAGGCCGACCCCGTGGATCGACAGGATTTCGACATTGGGAAGAACCTCGATCTCCTCGGCGGTGAGGCCTTTCATGCCGTGTCCGACCACGCCGCGGATGCGCGGGCCCAGCGCCGCGAGCGCCTTCAGGGGATCCGCTTCGGCGTAAACGGAATGGAGCACGTAGCGCTTGCCCAACTCCTCGGCGAGTTGCGGCCGGAGCGCGCCCACGAGGGCGATTTCAACGGGATTAGAGGTATTCATGGATTTCGAGGCTCTGCTTCGCGCCGAAAAGGCGCAGGAATCTGAAGGCCGCGAAGGTTACCAAGATGTCCCCGGCGCCGGGAGGGTGAATCGTCAGCGGCCAGAAGACCGTCCGCACACCAGTGCTGATGTCGTCTCGCCATCTCTGCTAGGTATGCGCCTGGACGATCCGGCCAGAAACCACTCCGGCGAGCGATGGAAACCAAAGACTACGAGGCCGAATACGCCAACCGCCGGCGCGTGCCCGAGCACCCGGCCATCATGGCGGGCTGGACGCGGGACGCAGAGGCCTACCGCCAGACGGCAAAGGCCGAACTCGACATCGTCTATGGCGATGGGCCGCGCATGCTGATGGACATATTCCATGTGGCCGGAAGCACCGCGCCGATCGCCATGTTCATTCATGGCGGCTATTGGCAAAGCTTCGATCGGCGCGACTTCAGTCACCTGGCCGCGGGCCTCAATGCGGGCGGCGTCGCGGTTGCGATCCCGAGTTACGATCTTTGTCCACAAGTGTCCGTCCGGGCGATCGTCGGGGAACTGCGCACGGCCGTGCGCTTCCTCTACGCCCGCACCGGCCATCGCGTGGTCGCGGTCGGCCACTCGGCCGGCGGTCACCTGACCGCCGCTTTGCTGGCGACAGACTGGGGGGCGATCGATCCGGCGCTTCCTGCGGACCTTGTTCCGGCCGGCATGGCCATCTCTGGCCTGTTCGACCTCGCGCCGCTTGTAGGCACGAGCATCAACAACGCTCTGCAGCTCGATGCTGCCGAGGCGCGTGCCATGAGTCCGCTCGATTGGCCCGTGCCGGCCGGGCGTACCCTGGCCGCCTGGGTCGGCGCCGATGAAAGTGCCGAATACCTCCGCCAGAGTCGCACCGCGGCCGAGACATGGGCCGGGCAGGGCGCTGTTACCGGCTTTCACGCGGTCCCCGGTGCCAATCATTTCACGGTCATTGCGCCCTTGGCCGAAAGAGGCAGCGCCATGGTCGCGACCGTCGCCGAAATGGCGCACCGCCCATAAGGGGCGGCGGAAGCCCCTTGGCAAACGGCCGATTTTCCGATTGTTAGGCAGGTAGTGTCGGCGACGAATGAAGGGCGGTGCCATGCTCCGTCGCGCTGGCCGAAGAGCCGCCGCTTTGGGCGGCCACAGGAGGGAGTGTGTAATGAAGAAGCTTTTGGGCGCGGTGTTGGCCGCGGCTCTTTGCGCCTCGGCGCTGCCGGCGTCGGCCGATGGTATCAAGGTCGGCCTCATGCTGACGCTGTCGGGATCGTCCGCCGCGCTCGGCAATCATGCGCGCGACGGTTTCCAGCTCGCGGTCAAGGAACTCGGCGGCAAGCTCGGCGGTCTGGATGCCGAGGTGCTCGTGACCGACGACGAGCTGAAGCCTGACGTCGCCGTCGACAAGGTCAAGGCGCTGATCGAGCGAGACAAGATTGACGTGTTTGTGGGCGTGATCTTCTCGAATGTCATGATGGCCGTTTACAAGCCGCTCACCGACGCCGGTGTCATCATCATCAGCCCGAATGCCGGTCCCTCGCCGATCGCCGGCGCGGCCTGCAGCCCGAGCTTTTTCTCGACCTCCTACCAGAACGACCAGAACCACGCGGTGATGGGTCAGTACGCCCAGGACGAGGGCTACAAGCGCGTCGTGCTGATGGCGCCGAACTATCAGGCGGGCAAGGACTCGGTCGCCGGCTTCAAACGCTATTTCAAGGGCGAGGTCGTAGAGGAAATCTATACGCAGCTCGGCCAGCTTGATTTCGCCGCCGAACTGGCGCGCATCGCCTCCGACAAGCCGGACGCCATCTTCACCTTCATGCCTGGTGGCATGGGCGTGAACCTCGTCAAGCAGTACAAGCAGGCTGGCCTTGCGGGGACCATTCCGTTTCTTTCGGCCTTCACCGTCGACGAGACGACGCTACCCGCGACTCAGGATGCCGCGGTGGGCCTTCTCTCGGGGGCTGCCTGGGCGCCGGATATCGACACCCCGGAGAACAAGAAGTTCGTCGAGTCCTTCGAGAAGGAATATGGCTACGTCCCGGCGCTCTACGCAGCGCACGCTTACGACGCGGCCAAGTTGATCGATGCCGCGGTGAAGGAAGCCGGCGGCGTGGCCGACAAGGACAAGCTGAAGGCCGCCATGGCCAAGGCTCCGTTCAAGTCCGTGCGCGGCGACTTCAAGTTCAACACCAACCATTTCCCGATCCAGGATTTCTACCTGGTGGAGGTGAAGAAGCAGGACGACGGCAAGTACGCGACCAGCGTCGTCAAGAAAGTGTTCGACGATTACGCCGACACCTACGCCAGCGAATGCAGCATGAAGTAGGGCACGACGGCCA
This sequence comes from uncultured Alphaproteobacteria bacterium, assembly GCA_963798195.1. GTDB lineage: Bacteria > Pseudomonadota > Alphaproteobacteria > Rhizobiales > Kaistiaceae > CAVSRC01. The sequence goes on from CAWCSF010000007.1 coordinate 110,927, forward strand.
ATGAACCTGCGCACGTCGTCCGTGGCGACACGCGACGCCGGGCCATCGACAGAAGCGAGAGGGCGCGGCGAATGAGCGGCGCCCTCTTTCTCGTCCAGTGCCTGAACGGGCTGCAGCTTGGCATCCTGCTGTTCCTGATAGCCGCCGGGCTGACGCTGGTTTTCGGCGTCATGAACTTCATCAACCTCGCCCACGGCGTCCAGTACATGCTGGGCGCCTACCTCGCAGTCGCCTTTTACGGGCTGACCGGTAGCTTCTTTCCGGCGTTGGTGCTGGCGCTCGTTGCTGCGCTCGCCATCGGTCTCGCGCTCGAGTTGACCGTCTTCCGGTGGTTCTATCGACGTGATCACCTCGACCAGGTGCTGGCGACGTTCGGCGTCATCCTGTTCCTTAACGAGGGCGTCCGCGCCGTCTGGGGTCCCGCGCCGCTGACGCTGCCGATGCCCGACGTGCTTTCCGGCAGCATCGTGCTCATGCCCGGCCTGCTCTATCCGGTGTACCGGCTGGCCCTCATCGGCGCCGGTCTGGCCGTCGCGCTGCTTCTCTATGTGCTGGTCTCGCGCACGCGCGTCGGCATGCTGGTGCGCGCCGGGGCGTCAAACGCCGAGATGGTGTCCGCCCTCGGCGTCGACATCATGCGGCTGTTCACCGTCGTTTTCGCCTTCGGCGCCATGCTGGCCGCCTTCGCCGGCGTGCTGGCCGCGCCGATCTACGCCGTGCAGTCGGGCATGGGCGACAATCTGCTGATCCTCGCCTTCGTCGTCATCGTGATCGGCGGCATCGGCTCGATCCGCGGGGCTTTCATCGCGGCGCTGCTCGTTGGCCTGACCGATACCCTCGGCCGCTCCTTCTCAACCGATATGCTTCGGCTGGTTCTGTCGCCGTCGGCTGCCAACGAGGCCGGGCCGGCGCTGTCGTCGATGGCCATCTACATCCTTATGGCCGGAGTGCTCTTCTTTCGCCCCGCTGGCCTGTTCGCGGCGGCTGGACGATGAGCCAGACGATCGCCGCCCCCGGCGTCGCAGTGCCTTTGCGAACGCGCAATGTCGTGCCGCTTGCAACGTTTTGCGTTCTGGCCGTTCTCCCGGCCATCGCGGCAATCACCGGCGACAGCTTTCTCACAGTGTCGGCCACGCGCATCATGATCGTCGGCATGGCGGCGATCGCGCTCGACCTCGTCCTCGGCTATGGCGGCCTCGTCAGTTTCGGCTTTTCGGCGTTTTTCGGCATCGGCGCCTACGCTGTCGGCATCGCGTCTGTGCACGGTCTCACCGAGGCCTTGCTGACGTTTCCGCTGGCGATGGCTGCGGCGGGCCTCTTCGCGCTCGTCACCGGCGCGCTCTCGCTGCGGACCCGCGGCGTCTACTTCATCATGATCACACTCGCCTTTGGTCAGATGATTTATTTCACCGCGACCAGCCTTTCCGCTTACGGCGGCGATGATGGCCTGACCGTCTGGACGAGCTCCACATATCTCGGGACCCGGGCCTTCTCCGGCCCGTTGGCCTTTTACTACCTCGTCTTCGCGCTGCTTCTGGTTGTTTACGTCCTGCTGCGCCGCGTGGTCGCTTCGCGTTTCGGGCGCGTTCTCGATGGTTGCCGGCAAAGCCCGCTGCGCATGCAGGCAATTGGTATCGAGCCGATCCGGTACCAGGTGGTCGCCTACGTCATCGCAGGCGCCGTCGCCGGCCTGGCTGGAGCGCTCTACGCGAACCATACCGAGTTCGTCAGCCCGGCGATGATGTCGTGGCAACGCTCGGGCGAACTGATCGTCATGGTCGTTCTCGGCGGCATGGGCTCGCTCCACGGCGCCCTCATTGGCGCCGCTGCATATCTCACCCTCGAAGAAGTCCTCTCGCCGGTCACCGAGCATTGGCGAATGATCTTCGGCCCGCTGATCATCGTGGCCGTCCTCTTCGCGCGCGGCGGTCTCACTGCCTTTCTTCAACGCGTTCGGGGTGGTCTGTGACGCCCATTCTTGTCCTCGACGAACTGCGGAAATCCTACGGCGCGCTGCGCGTGACCGATGGCGTCTCGCTGGATATCGCCGAGGGAGAAATCCACGCCGTCATCGGCCCGAACGGCGCCGGCAAGAGCACGCTCATCGGCGAGATTTCCGGGGCCATCGGCACGGACTCGGGCCGCATCATCTTTGCCGGGGGTGACGTCACCGGCCTTGCCATGGCGGCCCGCGTCCAAAGAGGCATCGCCCGCTCGTTCCAGGTCACCACGCTGCTTGCGTCCTTTACCGCGCTCCAGAACGTGACCCTGGCCATTCAGGCGCGCGGTGGCCACTCGTTCCGCTTTTTCCGGCTGGCCGATGGCGATGCGGCATTGGAGAAGCCTGCGCTGGAACTGCTCGATCGCGTTGGCCTCGCCGGCCGGGCGGGGCAGCGCGCCGGCACCCTCAGCCATGGCGAGAAGCGGCTGCTGGAAGTCGCCGTTGCACTTGCGACCCAGCCGCGTCTGCTGCTGCTCGACGAGCCGATGGCCGGCGTCGGCCAGGAGGAGGCCGACGTCGTCACCACCATGCTGAAGGCGTTGAAAGGCAGCGTTACCATCCTGCTGGTCGAGCACGACATGCCGACCGTCTTCGCCCTCGCTGACCGGATATCGGTCCTCGTCTACGGCCGAGTCATTTCCACGGGTACGCCGCTTCAGATTCGCGATGACCCGGACGTTCGCCGCGCTTACCTGGGCGACGAGGCCGCGTGATGCTGCGCGTCACGGATCTCGCGGCCGGCTATGGCGACGCGCAGGTGCTCTTTGGCGTCGATCTGTTCGTTGGCAGTGGTGAAGTCGTCACCCTGATGGGCCGCAACGGCATGGGCAAGACCACGACCATCCGGGCGATTATGGGCCTGATCAGGCCGACGGCGGGCCGCGTGGAGGTCGATGGACAGGATCTCGCGGGCCTTCCCCCTTTCGCGATCGCCAAGGCAGGTCTCGGGCTGGTACCCGAGGGCCGGCAGGTGTTCCCGACTCTGACGATCGAGGAGAACCTGATCGCCACGTCTGCGAACCGGTTTGCCTCGCCCGATCCGTGGCGGCTCGATCGTATATACCGCCTGTTCCCGCGACTGGCAGAGCGTCGCGGCGCCTTCGGCCGTCAGCTTTCCGGCGGCGAGCAGCAGATGCTCGCCATCGGCCGGGCTCTGATGACCAATCCCAAGGTGCTGATCCTCGACGAAGCGACAGAGGGGCTGGCGCCCTTGGTCCGGGCTGAGATCTGGTCCTGCATGGAAGCACTGAAGCGGCAGGGCCAGGCCATCCTCATCGTCGACCGGACCCTGGACGTGCTGCAAAAACTTGCCGATCGCCATATTTTCATCGAGCGCGGCCGTGTCGCCTGGTCCGGCGACACAGCGGCGCTGATCGCCAACCTCGCCACTGCCGAAGGCTACCTCGGCGTCTAGGTGCGCCGCCCTCTGGCCAAAGGCGCTCCGCGCTCTGCTCACGGTTGTTTGCCCTGCCGCGCCCATGTGTGGTTCGATGCCGGCCCACGCATCAGGTGACTCCACAATCGTGAACGACAGCAAGACCATGTCCCCCATCGCCGGACCGTTTGCCGACGAGGCCGCGCTGGAGGATGCGCTCGCCCGGCCGGGTCAGGCGCTCGTTGATGATCTGGCGGCTGTGCCCGGCGACATCGTCGTCCTCGGCGTCGGCGGCAAGATGGGGCCGAGCCTCGCGCGCATGGCGCATCGCGCGGCGCCGGAACGGCGCATCGTCGCGGTCGCTCGGTTCTCGGAAGCCGGCCTGCGCAAAGCCCTGGAATCCGACGGCATCGAAACCCACAAGGCCGATCTTCTCGATCGCGATGCCGTCGCCGGCCTGCCGGATGCGGCCAACGTCGTCTTCATGGCGGGGCGGAAGTTCGGCTCGCAGGGAGCCGAACACCTCACCTGGGCCATGAACGCCCTGGTGCCGGAACTGGTCGCCGAGCGCTATCGCGCATCGCGCATCGTCGCGTTCTCGACCGGCTGCGTCTACCCGTTCTGGCCGGTCGATAGCGACGATGGCCCGACCGAGTCGGTTGCGCCTGTCCCACCGCCTGGCGACTACGCCTGGTCGTGCGTTGCGCGCGAGCGCGTGTTTGAGCACATGAGCGAGCGCTACGGCACCGCTGGTCGGCTCATCCGCCTGAACTACGCGATCGACATGCGCTACGGCGTCCTCCACGACGTCGCGGCCAAGGTCCTGGCGGGCGAGCCGGTCGATGTCACCATGGGGCACGTCAACGTGATCTGGCAGGGCGACGCCAACAGCCAGGCGCTGCGCGCTCTGGCGCACGTCACGACGCCGACGAGCCCGCTCAATGTCACCGGGCCGGAACGTGTCGCCGTGCGCGATCTCGCCCATGCCTTTGGTGAGCGCTTCGGGAAGAAAGCGATCGTCGTGGGTGAGGAAGCGCCTTCGGCCTGGCTGAACGATGCTTCCGAGGCGCGCCGCCTGTTCGGCCCGCCGGAGGTCTCGCTAAACAATCTGATCGACTGGACAGCCGACTGGCTGCGGCATGGCGGCCGCAGCCTCGGCAAGCCGACGCACTTCGAAACCCGCGATGGGCAGTATTGATGCTCCGCGTCGAGGACATCCCTTCGGAAATCCGGAGTGTGATCGCCGCCGGCACCGCCATTCCGGCCCATCCGTTGGCGCTGGATGCCGCTCGCAAGCTCGACCCACGCCGTCAGCGCGCGCTGAGCCGCTACTACCTCGATGCCGGGTCCGGTGGCCTGGCGGTCGGCGTGCACACCACCCAGTTCGCCATCCGCGACTGCGGGCTTTACGAGCCGGTTCTCAGGCTGGCGGCCGAAACCGCGCGTGACTGGACCGACCGGCCGCTGGCCATGATCGCCGGCGTCGCCGGCAGGACGGAGCAGGCCAGGCGCGAGGCGGAGATTGCTGTCGGGCCTCGGCTATCACGCGGCGCTGGTCAGCCCGGCGCCGTTCCGCGATGCGTCGGAGGACGAGTTCCTCGATCACTGCCGTGCGCTGGCCAAGGTTATCCCGCTGTTCGGCTTCTATCTTCAGCCGGCCGTCGGCGGTCGCGTGCTGTCCGCCGATTTCTGGCGGCGGTTCGCCGAGATCGAATCGGTTCTTGCCATCAAGATCGCGCCGTTCAATCGCTACGGCACGTCTGCCGTGGTGCGCGGCGTCGTCGACGCCAGGGCGGAGAATCGCGTCGCGCTCTACACCGGCAACGACGATCACATCGTCGGCGACCTGCTCTCTCCGTTCACCGTTCGGCGCGGGCAGGATGAAGTCACGGTGCGCATCGCCGGTGGCCTGCTGGGCCACTGGTCGGTGTGGACAAAGGCAGCGGTCGATCTCCACGCGCGCTGCCGGGCGACCGATGGTTGCGTGCCGCCGGAGCTTCTCGCTCTGGATAGCGAGGTCACGGACATGAACAGCGCCATCTTCGATGTCGCCAACGGATTCCATGGCGTAATTGCCGGCTGCCACGAGGTGTTGCGCCGGAATGGCCTGCTCGAAGGAATCTGGTGCCTCGATCCCGACGAGGGCCTTTCCGCCGGGCCAGGCCGATGAGATCTCCCGGGTTTCGGCGGCCTACCCACATCTCATCGACGATGCCTTCGTGCGCGCCAACCTCGACCGCTGGCTCGCCTGAAACCGCAAATCGCGTCCGCGAAAGTAGGGTTTCCCGCGGAAGTTATTCCCCAAATGGTTATTTAGCCTTGCCGGGAGGGCTGCCTTTCTGCACGATCATCCGGCGAAAGAATGAGAACATGGTCCCGGCCTGCTCCGCCCCGATGGCGGATGCTTTTGCGGCGCGGGGCCGGAGCGACCAGAAGAAGAAAGAGGGAGTAGTCAAAGATGAAGCTTAGTCTGAAGACAGCGATTTGGGCCGCCGGCGCGCTTGCCGTCGCGGCTGTTGCGCCCGCCGTGGCGCAGAGCATGTGGAAGCCGACCAAGCCGATCACGATCATCGTGCCGTGGGCGGCCGGCGGCTCCACCGACCAGGTGACCCGCATCGTCGCCGGCGAACTCGAGGCCGCTCTCGGCGGCACGGTCGTCGTGCAGAACCAGCCGGGCGCTTCCGGTTCGATCGGCAGCAAGGCCGCGCTCGACTCGCCACATGACGGCTACACGTTCACGGCCGGTGCCGCGCAGGATCTTGGCACGTACGTCGTCCTCGACATGCTCGATACCAAGATCGAGGACTGGCACCTCTATCTCGACGTCGCCAACGTGGCGGTGGTCGGCGTCAACGCCGATGCGCCCTACAAGGACATGGGCGACTTCCTGAAGGCGATGAAGGACGCGCCGGACTCGGTGACGGTCGCGACCGCCGGCCTGAACTCGGGCGGTCACAATGCCATCGAGGCGATCAAGGCGATCGCCGGCGGCAACTACAAGCACGTCACTTATGACGGCGGTAACCCCGCGGTCATCGCGACCGTGTCGGGCGAGACCAAGGCCACCACGCAGCTCGCCGTCGAGCAGGCCGAGATGATCCGCGCCGGCAAGATCCGTCCGCTCGCGGTTCTCAACAGCGAGCCGCTCAACCTTCAGGGCTTCGGCGAAATTCCGCCGATCACCAAATGGATCCCCGACTTCAAGGCGGCGCCGAACTACTTCGGCATCTTCGTGCCCAAGGGCACGCCGGATGAGGTGATCGCCGCGCTCGACAAGGCTTGGGCAGGAAAAGATCGCCAAGTCGAAGGCGCTCCAGGACTATGCCGAGGGCCGCGGTGCGGTCTTCGCGCCGTACTACGGCGAGGACGCGCAGAAGCGCGTGCAGCCGGCCATCCAGACCAACGCCTGGCTGCTCTTCGACGCCGGCAAGGCGAAGAAGGACCCGGGTACGGTCGGCATTCCGCGTCCCTAGACGCGGCGGTCAGACATGCGCGGCATGGTCAGGGCGGATTTCGTCACCTCGCTCTTCCTGATGGTTCTCGGGATCGGCGTCGTGGCGGAGTCCTGGCGCATGCCGCGCTACGTCGAATTCGGATCGAGTGTCTGGTCAGCGCCCGGCGTCACGCCGGGCCTGATCGGCATCGTCCTGGCGATACTGGGCGCGGTACTGTTCTTCCGGACGCGCCGCGCTCCGGCGGATACGGCGGGCGCGACCACCGCGGAAGGTGCGAGTTGGCCCCAGGCGGCAGTAGCCTTCGCTCTGTGCTTCGGCTTCGCGGCCATCCTGATCGGCCGCATCCCGTTCATGCTGTCGTCGTTCCTTTTCATGCTCGCTTTCATCCTGATCTTCGATTTTCTCGACAACCGTGAGGCCTATCGCGACAAGCTCCGGCTTATCCGCCGTGGCGCGACCGCGGCGGTTGTCTCCGGCGCGGCGGCCTGGGCGATCTCGACGATCTTTCAGGACGTCTTCTTCGTCCGCCTGCCTTGAGGTCTCGCTGACGTGTCCGGCCTTGGTTTTTTCCTGAACGCGCTCGTCGACTTCCTCACAAGTCCGACGCTGCTCTTCGATATCGCCTGGGCGACGCTGCTCGGCATCGTCGTCGGCGCGCTTCCGGGGCTGACCGCGACGCTGGGCATCGCTCTGCTCACCACGCTGACCTTCCGCATGGACGGCACCGAGGCGATCCTCATCCTCATCTGCATGTATGTCGGCGCCATCTACGGCGGCTCGCGCTCGGCAATCCTGCTCAACATCCCGGGCACGCCGGCGAATGCCGCCACCGCGCTCGACGGGTTTCCGCTGGCCCGCGCCGGGCAGGGCGGCCGCGCCATGGGCATCGCCACCACTGGCTCGTTCCTCGGCGGCATGATCGGCATGGTCGCGCTGGCGGTGGTCGCGCCGGTGCTCGGCGACTTCGCGCTTGTCCTTCGGCTCCTACGAATTCTTCTGGCTGGCGCTCTTCGGCGTGCTCATCGCCGGCCAGATCACCACCTCCGGCGACTCGCTGAAGGGCTGGATCGCCGGCTTCCTCGGCCTGCTCTTCGCCATGGTCGGGCAGGAGGGCATCCAGTCCTACCAGCGCTTCACCTTTGGCTCGACCGACCTTGCCGGCGGCATCGGTCTGTTGCCGGCATTGGTCGGTGCCTTCGGCTTCGCCGAGGTGCTGATCGTGATGAAGTCGCGTGCCTTCGAGGCGATCCGCGATGCCTCCGATCGCGTCCTGCCGCGCTTCGCCGATATCTGGAACTACAAGCGCACCATCGTGCGGTCGGGCCTGATCGGTACGTTCATGGGGCTGCTGCCAGGCGTCGGCGAGGACATGGGCGCGTGGATGTCCTACGCCGCTGCGAAGCGCGCCAGCCGCGAGAAAGAGAAGTACGGCAAGGGTTCGATCGAGGGCCTGATGGCGGCCGAAGCCGGCAACAACGCCGCCGTCCCCGGCGCCATCATTCCGGTTCTGACGCTGGCCGTTCCCGGCTCGGCGCCGGCGGCCGTTTTGCTCGCCGCGATGTTCATTCACGGCATCCGGCCGGGCCCGATGATCATGATCGAGTTCCCGGCCTTCGTCTTCCAGGTGGTCGCCATGGTGTTCGTCGCGACCATCGCCATGCTGATCCTCGGCCTGCTGCTGACGCGGCCGCTGCTGAAAGTGCTGTCGGTGCCGCGCGCCTACCTCATGCCGGTCATCTTCACGCTGTGCGCCATCGGCTCCTACGCCATCGCCGGGCGCATCTTCGACATCTACGTCATGCTCGGCTTCGGCGTGCTCGGCCTGATCATGCGCGAGATGGATTATCCGATGGCGCCGCTGGTGCTGGGCATCGTACTCGGCGACTTGCTCGACAAGAGCTTCCGCCGCGGCATGACCCTGTCGGACGGCAACTTCATCGACTTTGTCAGCCGCCCGATCTCGATCGTGCTCGCCATCGCCTGCGTCTCGATGCTGCTGGCGGCGATCCCGCCGGTCCGCCGGCGTATCGGCGCCGTGGTCGGACGCCTGCCGTTCATGAGATCGCGCGAGCCCGAGTCCGGCTGATGCGCGTTTCCCTCTGCAACGAGGTCGTGCGCGACCTTCCCATCGCGCAGCAGGCCGCGTTCGCCGCCGCGCTCGGCTACGACGGGCTGGAGATCGCGCCCTTCACGCTGGACGCTGAGAAGCCGCACGCACCGGGCGCCGAGACGATCGCTCAGGTGCGCCGCGCCGCCGGCGACGCTGGAATCGTCGTCTCCGGCCTGCACTGGCTGCTGGTCGCGCCGGCCGGCTTGTCCATCACCAGCGCGGACAGGGCGGTACAGGACAAGACGCGCGAAGTCATGCGCGGCCTCGTCGATCTTTGCGCTGAGCTTGGTGGCGCCTACCTCGTCCATGGCTCGCCCGCCCAGCGCCAGCTGGCACCGGGCGACGAGGCCGAGGGGCGCAAGCGCGGCCTCGATTTCTTCGCCGACGCCGCCCGTCGCGCCGAGCCGGCCGGCGTCACCTACATTCTCGAGCCGCTGTCGCCGGACCAGACGAACTACGTCACCACCGTCGCCGAAGCGTCGGACATCGTCCGCCGAGATCGCATCGCCGGCCTTCCGCACCATGATCGATTGCTCCGCGGCCGGCACCAACGAGGTCGAACCCATCCCCGATCTGCTCCGGCAAGCATCTCCCCGGCGGTCTCGTCACCCACGTCCACTTCAACGATCCGAACCGGCGCGGGCCGGGGCAGGGCGATCTCGATTTCGCGCCCATCGTGCAGGCGCTGACCGACCTGTCCTACGACGGCTGGATCGGCGTCGAGCCGTTCGACTACGTGCCCGACGGTCCCGCCGCCGCCGCCCGCGCCATCGGCTACATCGCCGGCCTGCGAGCGGCCGCGCGATGACCCCGCGCCTGCGCGTCCGCGAACTCCGCCTCTTCGAGCGGAACGTCCGGCTTCGCATTCCGTTCGGCTTCGGCCGCAACATCCTCACCGAGTCGCCGCAGGTCTTCGTCCGCGCCGAGGTCGATATGGACGGCACGCGCGCGGTCGGTCAGTCGGCCGAACTGCTGGCGCCGAAGTGGTTCGACAAGGACCCGGCGCTCAGCAACGAGCAGAACTTCGACCAGTTGCGCCGCTCGTTGCGGAACGCTGCGCGGCTCTATCTCGCCCACGACGATGCGGCGCCGGCGTTCGCCCTGCATGCCGCCGTCATGCCCGAGCAGTATGCGCAGGCCGCGGCGGAAAGCCTGAACGGACTGATCGCGAGCTACGGCATGGCGCTGATCGATCGGGCCGTGCTCGACGCACTCTGCCGCGCACGCAGCGTCTCCGTATTCGCAGCCGTGCGGGAGAATCTCCCGGGAATGACGACGGACCTGACGCCAGAACTCGACGGTCGGGCGCTCGAAAGCTTTCTCGCCGCCCGCACGTTGCCGCCGGCCATCTCGGCGCGCCACACGGTCGGCATGGTCGACCCGCTCACCGATGCCGATGTGGCAAGGCCGCTCAACGACGGCCTGCCGGAGAGTCTGGAGGCGGTCATCGCCACCTATGGCAACCGCTATTTCAAGATCAAGGTCGGCGCCGACATCGACGCCAGCGTGGATCGCCTTATCCGCATCGCGGCACTGCTGGATCGTGCCGACGTGCCGTATTGCGCCACGCTCGATGGGAACGAGCAGTTCGCCGATATCGGCGCGGTCGCGGCGCTGTTCGAGCGGATCGCGGCGACGCCCGCGCTGGCGCGACTCTGGTCATCCACGCTCTTCGTCGAGCAGCCGATCGGGCGCGAGCGGGCGCTCGCCGCGCCCGTCCACGGCGGTCGCGCAGCGCAAACCGCTGGTCATCGACGAGTCCGATGCGGGTCTCGATGCCTTTCCGCGCGCGCGGGAACTCGGCTACGCCGGCGTCTCCGCCAAGTCCTGCAAGGGCGTCTATCGCGCGCTGCTCAATGCCGCCCGTGCCAGCGCGTGGAACAGCGCCGAGGCGCCGTGCTTCATCACGGCGGAAGACCTGACCACCCAGCCCGGAGTGTGTCTCCAGCAGAGCCTGGCAATTGCCGCGCTGGTCGGCGCGACCCACGCCGAACTCAACGGCCACCATTATGTCGGCGGCTTCCCCGGCGCGCCGGCGGAAGAGCAGGCGCGGTTCGCCCAGGCTCATGCGGATCTCTACGAGACGGGGGAATCCGGCGCCCGCCTGCGCATCCGCGATGGACGGATCGCGATCGCGTCGCTCGATGCCGCCGGCTTTGCCACGGCCTGCCAGCCGGCCTGGGACAGCATGCGGGAGATCTAGCCGCCCGCGACGATCGCCGCGGCCCATGCGCCGAACAGCAGCACCACGGTCGCGATGCCGCCGATCACGTCGGTGCGGGCGGATGGTTTCGGGCGGATGCTCGCGAGCGCGAGGCCGAGGATGCCGCCGGCCACCAGTCCGGCGATGTGCGCGCCGACATCCACGTTGTCGCCTTCCACGCCAAGCAGCGCCAGCAGCATGACGGCGGAAGCCAGCGGCGCCCATCGCCGCAGCCCCGTCCGCTTCAGCCGTTGTCTGAACGCCAGCACCGCCAGCAGGCCGACCGCGCCGAAGATCGCGGTCGATGCGCCGATCGCGTCATGCCCCGCGCCCTGAACCACCGAGTTGAGCACGTTGCCGAAAATGCCGGCGAGCAGGATCAGCAGCCAGGCCATGCCGCTCCCCAGGCGCTCGCCGAGGAAGAAGCCGAACAGGCTGCCGGCCACGAGGTTGCTCAGGATGTGACCGGCGTTGGCGTGCAGCGTCAGCGCGGTCACCGCCCGCCACAATTGTCCGTTCACAATCAGTCCCGCCTGGGCGTCGCCGATGCCGTACCAGTCGATCCCGAAGCTGTCCCCGTTCGCCATTCCGTTGAAGAGCAGGAGCACGATCCAGTAGAGCAGCACGCCGGTCAGCGCATTGCGCACCGTGGCCGGCCGTTTCTCCGGCGGCGGCGGCGGACGGTTGGCGGCGGCGTATTCGGCGAGTTCCCATTCCGCCTTCAACACGTTCCCGGCCGCCACGCGAATGCTGACGCCCTGCGCGTCGCGCACCAGTTGGCAATCGATACCCGCCGCGACGAGCACCAGCGCCAGTTGGTCGGCTTCCCGGCCGGAGCCGAATTGGCCGACCGATACCCAGGTCTCGCTCTCGTCCAGGGACAATGGCTTGCGCCTCTCCAGTCTCGCGTCCTTCCAGATAGGTGGACCCGGGCCGGAATCCGAGCCGTATCCGGCAAATTCAACGCCGGCCCGGGCTGGGAATGGCCGGCAACCGCGATTCTACCCCTTCCGCTTTCGAAGGGTCTGGCCCGATCTGCCTGCTTGTGGCCGGCCGGAAAGCCGAAACCGAGTGGCCCTATCTGACCGGCGCTTCGTTTGGCTATGGTCGGCGCGGCGATACCGCCGACGGGGCCGGCAATGAACCTCAGGCAGCTCGAATATTTCCTCGCGGTGGCGAAAGCGCGCAGCATGACGCTGGCTGCCGCCGATCTCGGCGTCGCCCAGCCGACCCTCACCAAGAGTATCCAGGCGCTGGAGGAAGAGCTTGGCGTCAGCCTCTTCCGTCGCCAGCCGCGCGGGGTCGAACTGACCGAGCCGGGCGCCAGCCTGCTCCGCCATGCCGAGACGGTGAACGTCCAGATGCGCGATGCCGTCCGCGAGATCGAATCGCTGCGCGGCGGCACGTCGGGAACGGTAGCCATCGGCGCCGGCCCCGCCTGGCTGCGGCGCCACCTGCCGCTCGCCGTGGCGCGCACGCTCAATCGCAATCCGGCCATGCGCGTCCGCGTCGAGGGCGGGTTCGACGACATCCTGCTGCGCGCGCTTCGCCGGGGCGAGGTCGATTTCGTCGTCGCCGAGCTGCCGACGCCGGAGACCGCGCGCGATCTCAGCCTTACGCCGCTCACGTCGGATTCGCTGGGCGTCGCCTGCCGCCGCGCCCATCCGCTGACGCGCCGCCGCCGCGTGCCAGCTATCGCACCTGCTGGAATATCCGTGGGCCATGCCGCCGCAATCGACCAAGACGCAGACGCGCCTCCGCGCGCTCTTCATCGCGGCCGAGTTGCCGCCGCCTGAAACGGTGGTCGAGTCGGAATCGATGGCGTTCCTGATCCAGACCGTTCTGCATTCGGACAGTCTCAGCTTCACCGTCTCCACCACCCTCGACATGCCCGAGAGCCGGGGTCTGACGATGCTCAAGGTCGCCGCATTGGCGTCCGAGCGGAAGGCGGGCGTCATCACGCGCAAGGATGGCTGGCTCTCGCCCGCTGCCCAGGCGATCGTCGCCGAACTCAAGGCGCATCTGCGCGCTGGAGCCGACCAACTGAGACGCTCTTCCACGGCGGCCGCAGCTTGGTATCACATAAATTCTAGCTATCGCAAGCTGCATCCTTATTATTTGTAGGAATGTCGACGCGCGTGCCATTTTCTACTCGCCGCTGAAAAAATCGTCGGGAGGAAAAAGATGATCAGCAGGAATGGTCTGACGCGCCGTGGCGCGATTGCCGGCATCGGCGCCGCCGCCCTTGCCACGAAGGTTCCCTACACCTGGGCGGCATCGGCCGCGCCGATCACCATCGTCATCAACCAGTCGCCCTGGTTCGACAGCTTCCGCAAGACGGTGGAGCTTTACGAGCAGGAGAGTGGCAACAAGGTCAATCTCGACGTCAATCCGTTTGCCGGCTCGCTTGAGAAGCAGCGCAATTCGGTCCGCGCGAGCAGCGGCGACTACGACATTCTGATCATGAATTCGGGCTGGTTCGCCGAGATGTATTTCGGCGGCTTCGTCACGGCCGTCAGCGACATCGATCCGAGCTTCAAGCTCGATCCGGATCTCTTCACCCTCGGCGATACGATCTATTTCGATCCCGACAAGAAGACCATGACGCCGTCGGGCAAGCTGATGTCGGTGCCGATCCAGCCGAACATCCCGATGCTGTTCTACCGGGGCGATCTCTACAAGGAGAAGGGGCTGAAGCCGGTCGAAACCTTCGCCGACCTCCTCGCCAACGCCAAGGCGCTGCACAATCCGCCCAGCATGTACGGCATGGTCCAGCGCGGCGCCCGCGGTCCCAACACGGTGTCTTACGACTTCTATCCCTACCTGTTCGGCATGGGCGGCGCTGTCTTCAAGGATCAGACGGCCGGCGACTATTCCATCGTCCTGAACAACGACAAGGGCAAGGAAGCGCTCGACTACTATCTGCAGCTCGCCAAGGAGGCCGGCCATCCGAAGACCGCCTCGCTCGATCAGGCCGAAATCATCCAGGCGCTGGTCACCGGTCATGCCGCCCACGCCAGCATCGTGATCGCCGCGTGGTCGCAGATGGACGACCCCAACAAGTCGGTCGTCGTCGACAAGATGGAGTTTGCGCCGACCCCGCACGCGCCTGGCCTGCCGCCGGGACCGGCGCTCGGCCACTGGCTCGGCGGCATCGCCCACAACGTGCCGGACGATCGCAAGCGCGGTGCGGTGGAGTTCTTCCGCTGGTTCCAGACCAAGGATGCCCAGCTCGCCAATGCCAAGGCCGGCGGCATTCCGCTCAACGCTTCGGTCTACAACGAGCCGATGGCCGAGGAGCGCCAGTTCCGCTGGATGAAGCCGCTCGCGGCCGCCCTGCCGCACGCGATCAATCCTTACGCGTTCCCGGAGGCGAGCGAGGTCATCTCCGTTCTCGAACTCGGCCTCAACCGGGCGATCGCCGGCGAAATCACCTCCGCCGACGCGCTCAACAGCATGTCGGACGACATCCACAAGGTGATGGAGAAGTACAAGTACAAGACTGGCGAACTGCCGCCGCTGAAGACCTGACGGCAGCGGCGATGAGCGTGTCCTCGCTCCCCGCCGGAGCCACGGCCGGGAGCGCGACGGTGAGGGCACAGGTCGCCATGGACGACGATCGCATCTGGCGCTGGGCCGCTTTCGGCCCGGCGCTGGCCCTGATGGTCGCCATGAGCGCCCTGCCGCTCGCCAACCTGTTCCTCACCAGCTTCTACGATGTCGCCTGGTCGGGCGGCACGGCGCAGTGGACTCCGGTCGGGTTCGCCCACTATGGCGAGCTGTTCTCGGACACGCTGGTTCGCGCCGGGCTGACCAACACGACCGTCTTCGCGCTTGGGGCGGTCGCGGGCCAGATGGTGCTGGGCTTCTTCCTGGCGCTGCTCGTCAGCCGCATCGATCGCGGTCGCGTATTCTTCCGGGCGGTGTTCATCCTGCCCATCCTGATCCCCGGCATCGTCATCGGCGCGATCTGGAAGCTGATGCTCAATTTCGATTTCGGGTTGGCGAACCAGACACTCGGACTGATCGGCCTCGGCCCGTTCGACTGGCTCGGCGATTCTTCTACTGCGCTCCTGTCGGTCATCATGGTCGACATCTGGCACTGGACGCCGTTCTGCTTCCTGCTCTTTCTCGCCGGAATCGAGTCGCTGCCGCGCGACGTTTTCGAAGCGGCGAAGATCGACGGGGCGTCGGCGTGGCAGGAGCTCCGCCTCGTCACCCTGCCCGCTGATGATGCCCACGATACTGGTCACCTTCGCGTTCCGCCTGGTGCTCGCCTTCAAGGTCTTCGACGAGGTCTACCTGCTCACCAGCGGCGGCCCCGGCACGTCTACCGAAGTGATCAGCTTCACGCTCTATCAGCGCTTCTTTACCGAGGACCGCGTCGGCTATGGCGCCGCCATGTCGATCGCCGTCATCTTCCTGGTGTCGCTGCTCCTGGTTGCCGCCCTGTCGGCGCGCCGCGCCGGGAGGACGGCATGAACGTCGCGCGCGCCGCCCGCACCGCGTTGCCGGTCTACGCCGTGTTGACCGTCGCCGCGGCGGTCGTCATCGCGCCGGTGCTCTGGGTCGCCGCCGCCGGCTTCCGCACGCAGATTTCGCTGCTCATCGGCGAGTTCTTCTTCACGCCGGTGCTGATGAATTTCAACGAGGTGTTGTTCTCGAAGACCTCGGATTTCCTGCTCAACTACCGCAATTCGCTGATCGTCGGCGTTCTGTCGACGGTGCTTTGCCTGACGGTGGCGACGCTCGCCGCCTGGTCGCTCGATCGCATGAACTGGCCGCGCTGGGTGGTCCACGTCTTCCTCGGCTGGGCGTTGGTCTTCAACATGATCCCGCCGATCGCGCTCGCCAGCGCATGGTACACGATGGAACGCACGGTCGGCCTCGACAACACGTTCACCGGCCTCGTCCTCGCGCACGCCACGCTCAACCTGCCGATGGCGGTCTGGCTGATGGGCGTCTTCGTGCGGGATGTGCCCGGCGAACTTGTCGAGGCGGCGCGCATCGACGGTTGTTCGTCGCCGGTTCTGTTCTGGAACGTGGTGCTGCCGATCATCACGCCGGGCCTCGCGGCGACCACGGTGCTCTGTTTCATCTTCAGTTGGAACGAGTTCGCCGTAGCCCTCAATCTTACCATGAAGCAGACCGCCACCGTGCCGGTGGCGATCGCCAAATTCGCGCAGGATTTCGAGATCCAGTACACGCAGATGGCGGCGAGCGCCGCGCTGTCGATCCTGCCTGCGCTCGTGCTGCTGCTGATCGGCCAGCGCTACATCGTGAAGGGATTGACGACCGGCGCCATCAAATAGGCGCGCTCCAATCGGGATGCATTTCTCATGAAGACCGTTTTCGTACTCTTCGATTCGCTGAACCGCCACATGCTCGGCCCCTACGGCGGCACGCGCATCCCGACGCCGAATTTCGACCGGCTGGCGGCGCGCTCGGTCGCCTTCGACCGCCACTATGTCGGCAGCCTGCCCTGCATGCCGGCCCGGCGCGACATGCTCACCGGCCGGCTGACATTCCTGCACCGCAGCTGGGGCCCGCTCGAGCCGTTCGACAACGCCTTTCCCGAGCTGCTCTACAAGGCCGGCGTCTACAGCCACCTGGTCACCGACCACTATCATTATTGGGAGGACGGCGGCGCCACCTACCACAACCGCTACAACTCCTACGAGTTCGTGCGCGGGCAGGAGGGCGATGCGTGGAAGGCGATGGTGCAGCCGCATTGGGAGCGGCTGCGCGAGATGTACCACGCGCGGCAGTTCGACACCGCGCAGCGCAGCTACTTCCGCCACAACATCGTCAACCGCGAATTCATCAGGGACGAATCCGAGTTTCCCTCGGTCAAGGTCTTCGCCCACGGGATGGATTTCATCGAGCAAAACCGCAATGCCGACAACTGGTTACTGCAGATCGAGACCTTCGATCCGCACGAGCCGTTCTACGCTCCGGCGCGCTTCAAGAAGGCCTTCGAGACCGGATGGAACGGGCCGATCCGCGACTGGCCGCGCTACGGACGTGTCGATGAATTGCCGGCGGAATGCGAGGAACTGCGGGCCAACTACTATGCCGTCGTGTCGTTGTGCGACTTTCTGCTGGGCCAGCTGCTCGACGATTTCGACCGCCACGACATGTGGAAGGATACCGCGCTGGTCGTCACCACCGACCATGGCTTCCTGCTCGGCGAGCACGATTTCTGGGCCAAGAACCGGATGAACATGTACGAGGAGATCGTGCATATCCCGCTCTTCGTGCACGATCCGCGCGCCGCCAACCTCGCCGGCACGCGCTCCGCCGCATTGACCCAGTCGATCGACCTCGCGCCGACCTTCCTCGATCTCTTCGGCGTCGAACCGCCGAAGGAATCGGAAGGCTACTCGCTGCTGAAGACGCGAACGGGTAAGGCGGTCCGCGATGCGGCGATCTTCGGCTACTTCGGCGGCGCGGTGAATGTCACGGACGGCCGCTACACCTATCACCGGTTCCCGGCCGACCTGCGCAAGCAGGAGATCTACCAGTACACCGTGATGCCGACGCACATTTATGACCTGTTCTCGACCGAGGAGCTTTCCGCGGCCAGCCTCTCGGACGGTTTTCCGTTCACCAAGGGCGTGAAGCTCCTCAAGGTGCCGGTCACCGAGCGCTCGCCGATGTTCAACAACTACGGCCCCGGCGCGCTGCTCGAGGATGAAACCCGCCTCTACGACCTGACAAACGATCCGGGGCAGGAGAAGCCGCTCGCGGACGCGGCCGTCGAGACCCGCATGGTCAAGCTGATGACCGCTCTCATGCGCGCCAACGAGGCCCCGCCGGAGGCTTTCGCGCGGCTCGGCATCACGCCCGACGGCGCGCGGCTCGCAGGCGCCCCGGCAAAGACGGTGGCGTGAGTGCAGGCCACGCTCGCCCCGCAGGTCGGCGACCTCAGGCAGGTCGCCAGCGTCCGGCGCATCGTCCTCGATGACGGCGCCGAGCGGGGCGTGCGCGCGCTGGCGTTTTCGACCGGCGGTGGGCTGGATTTCTGGGTTCTGTCGGATCGCAGCCTCGATATCGGCCCACTCTGGTGGCGCGGGGCGCAACTAGCCTGGCAGGCGCCGGACGGCTTCCGCAGCCCGGCGCTGACCGACCTCGACAGCGAGGACGGGCAGGGGTTCAACCGCGCCTTCTCCGGCTTCCTTGTCACCTGCGGTCTCGATCACATCCGCCAGCCGGCAAACGGCCGCCCCTTGCATGGGCGGCTGCCATTCTCGCCGGCGCGCGTCACGGCTTATGGCGAGGATTGGTCCGCCGCCGAGCCGGTGCTCTTCTGCGAGGGCGAGGTGACCCAGGCGCGCATTGGCGGCGAAGCGTTGCGCCTGCGCCGTCGCATCGAAGCGCCCATCGGCGGCGCCGTCATCCGCATCCGCGACGAAGTCGAGAACCTCGGGGCGGCCGCGTGGCCGCAGGCCATGCTCTATCACTTCAACCTCGGCTATCCCGCGGTCATGTCCGGCAGCTCCGTCCGCCTCGACGATGAAATCGTGCTGGGTCCGCTGGCGATGCCGTCGAATGCCGAGCCCGCCGAGGCCGTGACCTTGCCGGCCGCCAATGGTCGGACGACGGCGGTCGTCTCCACGCCGATAGACGGAGCGAAGTCGCTCTCCGTTTCGTTTTCCTTCGACACCAGGACGCTGCCCTTCATCCAGTTGTGGCAGGACCTCCGCCCGCGCAGCCGGCATTCTTGCTATCGAGCCGTGCACCAGCGCGCGCAACGGAAATGGCCGCAGTGGGCCGGAGCAAACCATCCAGCCGGGCGAGCGGCGCGCATACGCCGTGGACGTGGTGCTAGCCGGCGAAGCCACGGCCTTCAACAGAGTATCCAACGGGCAAGCAGTACCAGCATGAAGGCGCACCCGCATTCAGAGCATGACGGAAGCGATGGGCTTCGGCACGTCGTGACGGGAATCGTCACCTGGCTCACGTCACTCGCGACGAGCCCTCACAAAATCGCTGAAGCGCCCCGACGCATACCATCCCGAGCATCACTATATGCGCGGGCCTGGCCCCAAGGCTCAGTCGAAAGGCGGCGACCGCGCCAAGCCGGACGCTCCCTAGTCAGCATCCGGTTTACGCCCCGCCGCGCGTCCCGCTACATTGGTGAGGCGCATGCGAAGTGACCATTTCTTGACGCGCGCGGTCGGAGTCTGGCCTCTTGAGATTAATATCCGCTTTTGCTCTCGCCGCCCTGCTGACCATGGCCGCAATCACGAACAGTTCTGCCGCCGAGGCGCCGGTCACGATCGGCGCCATGTTCAATCTGACCGGCGGCCAGCAGGACCTGGACATTCCGTCCTCGCAGGGGGCGCGCCTCGCGGTCGACCTGGCCAACGCCAAAGGCGGCATCCTTGGGCGACAGGTGAACATGGTCCTCGTCGATGGCCAGACGGACCCTGCCGTCATCGCACAGGAAGCAGCAGACCTCTTCGGCAAGGAGCCGGCGATCGTTGGCGCCATTGGATTCTCCGATACCGACATGGTGCTGGCTGCCGCGCCGGTTGCGGCAGAAAACAACCGCGTCTTCCTGACCTCCGGCGCAACGTCTCCGCTGCTGCCGCAGCAGGTCCCGGACTACCTGTTTCTTGCGTGCTTCGGCGATAACGTGCAGGCGGCGGCGGGCGCCGAATGGGCCTACGATTCACTGAAGGCCCGCACGGTCGCGGTGCTCTTCAAACAGGAGAGCGCCTACGCGCGGCTGCTGCACGGATATTTCGAGACGCGCTTCAAGGAGCTGGGCGGCGAGGTTCTGGCTGTCGTGCCCTACACGCTGGGAGACTTCGCCGAGAAGGCGAAGAGCCTCCCGAAAGCCGACCTCATTTATCTCTCGGCGCAGCCGGACGACGTCGCCACCGCCGTCCCGGCGCTGCGCGAGGCAGGCTTCGGAGACGCCGATCCTCGGCGGCGATGGCCTCGATATCGGTGCGGCCTGGGCTGATGTCGCGCATGCCAGCGGCGTCTATTTCACGACGCACACTTATCTCGGCGCCGACAATCCGGATCCGACGGTCAAGGCTTTTCTGGCCGCTTTCGCCAAGGCCAATCCCGGCACGCAGCCGGATGCTTTCACGGCGCTGGGCTATGACGCGGCAAACCTGCTGATGGCCGCGATCGCATCTGCCGGAAGCACCGACCCGGAGGCCGTCCGCAAGGCTTTGGCCAGCACGAAGGATTTCGCCGGCGTCACGGGCAGGATCAGCTTTGCCGGCGGTGGCCGGATCCCCGTGAAGACAGTGACCATCATGGCGGTCGACGACGGTCAGACGAAGTTCGAAGCCAGCACGCTGCCGAAACAGGTGCCGCCGCCGTAAATGGAAAACGGGCGCCACATGGGCGCCCGCCTGCGGATGGAATTGCTGGCCGTCCGCCTATTTGGACTTCTTCTTGGCCTTCTTCTTCTGCGTCTTGCCCTTCTGCGCCTTCACCCAGGCCTCGTATTCCGGGCGGGCGTCGGCGTGCAGCGGGTAGTAGCGGCGGAGATCGCCGCCCTTGAACAATTGCTCACGCGAGAACACCTCCCAATCGTGATGCTCGGAGGCGTGGGCGATCATCTCCTCGGCCATCGAGACCGGCACCACGACGGCGCCGTCATCGTCGGCGACCATGATGTCGCCTGGCATCACCGTGACGCCGCCGCAGGCGATCGGGGTATTCACGGCAAACGGCATGAGATCGGTCTGCGTATGGAAATTCGGCGTGAAGCCGCGCACCCAGATGCCAAGATCGAGCCGCTTGATGTTGGGATAGTCGCGCAGGCAGCCATCGACCACCACACCGGCGCCGCCCTTGCCCTTGAAGTACGTGAGCATCATGTCGCCGAAGACGCCGCTGGTCATGTCGCCGCGCGCGTCCACGACGACGATATCGCCCGGCTGTGTGTGATAGAGCACATGACGGTGAAGCTGCTTCTCCGGATCGGTGTACTCGTCCTCGCCGTAGAGATCCTCGCGCTTGGGCATGAATTGCAGCGTCAGGGCGGGGCCGGCGATGGCCTTGCCGGGACTGCGCGCCACCGGGCCGACCATGAACGCGTTGCGCACGCCCATTCTGGAGAGCGTGCTGCTGGCGTTTGCCGAGCCGATTTCGCGGATTGCATCCACCCATTTCTTGGGCGGGCGCTTGATGTCGTTTGTCTTGATCACGGGTGCGTTTCCCTGGGGCTTGAGATTTCTCATCGCGCGGTTCAGTCGAAGAAATCCGCGTCTTCCTCCTTGAGGTACTTCTTCGCCTTTTCGGGAATGAGGTCGACACCCATGCCCGGCCGGTCCCACACCTCGATCTGGCCATTCTTGACGATCGGGTTGGGCAAGCCCTCGACAATATCGTACCACCAACTCGGATCGCCGATCGGATATTCGAAAGCGATGAAGTTGAGTGGCATCGTCGCAGATACCTGAACCAGCGCCGCAAGACCCAGAAGGCCGTTGCCGGTGCCGTGCGGCGCCATCAGGATGCCGTGCAGGTTGGCGTACTCGGCGATCCACTTGATTTCGGCGAGGCCGCCCACGTCGGCCGGGTCCGGCCCGACGATATTGACCGCGTGGCTCTCGATCAGCGCCTTGAAGTTCTGCCGCAGGTAGATCTGCTCGCCGGTGTGGATCGGCGTCGAGGTGGCGCGCGTGACCTCGCGGATGACGTCCGGATTGACGTACGGCACGTAGTCGCCGGTGATCAGGTCCTCGAGCCACATGATGTTGAGATGCTCGACCGCACGGGCGAAGCGGATCGCGTCAGGCACCGTCCAGCCCGGACCGCAATCCAGCGCAAGACCAACTTCGTCGCCAAGCACCTCTTTCATCGCTTCGACACAGGCGATGATGTGCTTCATGCCCTTCTCGGTCAGCAGGCCGGAATCGAGCGCGCCGTGGTAGGGGCTGCGATCGGGCTCGCCGTAATACATGTTCGGAATTTCGCGCTTCATGCCGCTGTGAAAGCCGATGCCCTGCTTGACGAAACTGAAGCCCTCCTTGAGGTTCTTCATGCGCTTGGCGTCTTCGGCGAAGTCTTCCGGATTGTGCGCCTTGAAGGGCACGCGAATGGCGCCGTTGTAGCAGCGGACTTTGTCGCGCACCTTGCCGCCGAGCAGCTTGTAGACCGGCACGCCCGCCGCCTTTCCGGCCACGTCCCACAGCGCGTGCTCGATGATGCTCACCGCCGCGCCCCATGGCTTGAACGCGCCACGCTGGCGAATGCGCATCATGCAACGCTCGACATCGGTCGGGTCCATCCCGATCAGGCCTTCGCGGAAATGCAGGACGAACGGCTTGAGGTACGGCTTGTACTGCTCGGCCTCGCCGTATCCGCTGATGCCCTCGTCGGTCACGATCCGCACGATCGGGTTCTTGCCGATGATGGCGCACTTTACGTCTATGATCTTCAACGGATTCCCCCGGGGAGATACGCCGCGGTTCATGCCGCAGCTTCTTCTGTTTTTAGTACCGGTTCACTTCCTCTTCCACATCTTTGGCGCCTGTGGCGCGCGCATGTGCACGATCAGATGGTCGGGAAGGGCGGCCTACCTGGAGACCTTTTGATTTCCTGGGCCAAGGGGCGGCGCGGGAAGCGCCGCCCGCCGTGGTTGGCCGCGTCAGTCGCCGTAGCCCTCGACGACGTTGTCGCGCAGCACGTCGACATTCATCGTGATGCCGAGGCCCGGCTCCTTGGTCAGCTTCAGCGATCCGCCTGAATTGTCGAGCGGCTTGTCGAGGTACATGTCGTAGCGGCTGAGGTCGTAGCGGCTGGTTTCGACGCGGTAGAAGTTTGGCACCGTCATCATCACCTGCGCGCCGGCAACCACGTTGATCGGGCCGCTGGCGTCATGGGGCGAAATTGGCACGTAATACGCCTCGGCCATCGTCGCGATCTTCTTCAATTCCGAAATGCCGCCTGTCCAGGTGACGTCCGGCATGATGAAATCCGCCAGTTCCTTCTCGAGGATCGGGACGAACTCCCAGCGCGTGTGCAGCCGTTCGCCGACGCTGATCGAGGCGTTGACGCGCTCGCGCACCTGACGAAGCGCATGGTAGCTTTCCACCGGCACCGGCTCCTCGAACCAGTCGATCTGGCCCGCCTCCTCCAGCGATTTGCACAGGCGGATGGCTGTCGGCACGTCAAAACGACCATGGGCGTCGATGAGGATCTCGACCTCCTTGCCCGCGGTCGCGCGGATGAGTTCGGTCAGCTCGGCACCCTGCCGCTCGCCCTTCTTGCTGAGATAGCCGTCAAGATAGCCGTGGCGGAAGCCGACGGTCCCCTCGTAGTGCGGGAAGGGGTCGAACTTGATGCCGCTGTGGCCGGAAGCGACGATCGTGCTGATGACTTCCACGACATTCGCCTTGTTCACCTCGCCGTCTTCGTCGAAGAACTTGCTCTGGTCGGGGTGCGTGTACAGCAGGATATCGTCCCGCACCTTGCCGCCAAGCAGTTCGTAGATCGGCACGCCGAGCACTTTGCCGCGGATATCCCAAAGCGCGATGTCGATGGCGCTCACGGCGTGCGAACTGGCCCCGCGGCTGCCCATGTATGTGAAAGAGCGGAATATCTTGTGCCAGATGTATTCGATCTGGCTGGGGTCGTCGCCCACGATGCTGCCATTGAGCTGCTGGAGGATGGCGGCGACGGCGCGGTTGGCGGCTTTCGTCGTCGTCGTGATTTCGCCCCAGCCGTTGATTCCGGCGTCCGTGCGCACCTCGACGAACAGATATTCTCCCCACGATCCCGTGTTGACCTTGATCAGCCAAGGGATGATTTTCGTGATCTTCAAAATGCCCTCCTGTGCGCGGTTTCATACCGCGCTTGTTACCTGATCCAGGAAAGCAATCTGTGCGCCTCAGAGTGCGCCATTTCGCACCCCCGGTGCTCCATCAAAGTGGCAGATAATATAGCATCGGTCAATTTTCGCATACAGAACCGCGCGGTAGTCACGCCTGGTCTGTGGCCGTTTTCAGCCTGCCGTCCAGCCGGTTGCCGTCAGTCAGGTTGGCGGGCCGGCTCGCGATGATGCGCTCGATCAAGTGCCGGCCCGCATTGGTTACGTGCTCGCTGATGACGGCCTCGGCCGCGCCCTCGTTCTGCTGCCGGATGACATCGATCAAAAGCCAGTGCTCGTGGCTGACCTGTTCCACCCGCCGGCGGGACATCGGAAAGCGGCGGGCGAGCGCGAACAGGAGATCGTTATGCCGCTTGGCGATCGCCAGCGCCTCGGTGTTGTAGTGATGGTCGTAGCAGATACCGTGGAAGGTGCGGTTGTGTCCCCACCATTCCAGGCGGCGGTCGTGCTCGATCGCTTCGTCGTAGGCGCGCTGCGCGGCCTCCAGTGCGAGTAGCTGCGCCTCCGTCCGATGCCGCACAAACCAGCGGATCAGGTACGGCTCGAGTTGCGCGCGAATCTCGTGGATATTGCGCAGGAAGGCCTCATCGATCGGACGCACGCTGGCGCCGCGGTTGGGCTTGAAGATGACCACGCCCTCGCCCTGGAGCTGCTGAAGCGCCTCGCGCACGGGAATGCCGCTGCTGTTGTAGCGCAAGGCGAGTTCGCCGACCTTGAGGCGCGCCCCGGCCTCCAGCCGTCCCTCGACGATGTCGGCACGGATCAGGTCGCGAAGCCGATTGTAGTTAGTTTGGCTCGGCGTTGCCTTGTCGGCGTGAATGGAAGCGTCCATGCTTACTCACCGCCTTTGCGTCGGGCGCCCGGTTGGATTCGGCCAGCGCTGCCAGATTGATTGCTAAACGCCCGCAACCCAATGCACCGGGACTGCTGCGACGCTGACTCTGGCAAAAACTATGAAGTTTGACAAAGAATATATCAATTAGTAGCGTCAACACGACGAACGGAGCATACGCGAAATCGGTCGCGGGAGGCGGATCAGATTCTCGGAGTGGCCGATCAACTCGGAAGGGGTTCGTTCGCGCCGCGGTGTTTCGCGGAGACGGAAGAAACCCGTTGCATGGGAGCGCCAAGGGAAGACTTGTGGCGATGGGGAGGGGATCAGACCGCTGCGTTCCGACTGGCAAGGGAGATAGCGGGCGGCAATAGCCGACCCCGCGGAGCCGGAGCAAAGGTCCTTCGGAGTCAAACCGGGAGGTCGGACAGCAGGGTTTGGAAGTGCTCCGGATCGCCGTCCGCAGCCGTTGAAACCTCAGACGTCTTCGCCCAAAACACAGGCTTGCTGACGAATTTGGGCACTGTTACGGTCTCGTAAAAGCATCACAAAATTAATCCTAGGGAGGAATGCCAAAATGAAGAACTTATCGTCATTCTTGCGTCGACTTAACCGTCGGCAGTTCGTGAAGGCCGCCGCAGGATCGGGCCTGGCAGTCGCACAACTCGTGACTTCGGCCGCCTGGGCCGCCGACATCGATATTTCCAAATGGTCGCCGGAGTATGTCAGGAGCATTGCCGGCACCGAGGAGTTCGATACGGTCAAGCATTGCAACGAGATCGTGCCGACCGACTACAAGGGTCGCCTGACATTCTGGTACCAGAGCGTCTCCGAAGCAGATCCGGAGATCGCGAAGGAATACTACCGGGATTTCTTCGCGACCTTCCGCAAGACTTACCCCAACATCCAGCTTGAAGAACAGGGCTTCGACTACAACGTCCTGCTCGACAAGTTTCGCACAGCACTCCTCGGCAACGCGGCCCCGATGGCGATCCGGCTGCTGATCCTGGGCGGCGTCGAGTTCGCGGCAAAGGGATACCTGGAGCCCCTCAAGCCTGAAGACGTCGGGTATTCGACCGACAAGTTCTGGCCGGGCGCCATGAAGGCCGTCACCTGGAAGGGTACGGCGTACGGCATCCCGACCAACAACGAGACGATGGCCTTCATCTGGAATGCCGACATCTTCAAGCGCGCCGGTCTCGACCCGGACCATGCGCCCCAGACCTGGGATGATGTGGTCGCCTATTCCAAGCAGATTCACGACAAGCTTGGAATCGCCGGCTATGGCCTCGTTGCCCGTCAGAACGCCGGCAATACGCCGTACCGCTTCATGCCGCAGCTCTGGGCCTTCGGCGGCGGCGTGTTCGACGAAGCCGATCCCACGCCGAACTATGGCGAGATTCGTCTCAACAGTGCCGAAAGCAAGCGGGCGCTCCAGGCGTCGTATGACATGTATGTCCGCGACAAGTCGGTGCCGGCTTCTGCTCTGACCAACACGCAGTCCGAGAACCAGGCGCCGTTCATCGCGGGTCAGCTTGGCATGGTCATCTCCCATCCGTCCGAGTACTCCAAGATGCTGGAGCTGGCTGCCAAGGCCACGGGCGCGGATAAAGAGGTCGCCGACAAGGTTGTCGCCAACATGCGCTACGGCCTGATCCCGGCCGGCCCGACCGGCAAGCGCGCCGTGGTGTTCGGTGGTTCCAACATCTCCATCCTGAAGCCGGAATATGTTGACGGCGGCAAGGTGGATACGAAGGCTGCTCTCGCGATCACCTGCATGTGGACGAGCCCCGAGTGGTCGGTGAAGATGGCTTGGGCGGCTTCCAATCCGGGTAACCTCGACGGCTTCCGGACCAAGTGGTTCAAGCAGCGTCTCGACGAGGTCAAGTTCCTCGACGTGACGACCTCGATGCTGCCCAGCGGCATTCCGTTCCCGGTCCTGCCCGAGTCGCCTGAGATCATGAACATCATCGTTCCGGACATGATGCAGGCAGCGCTTACAGGCAAGATGACTGTGGACGAGGCAGCCGAAGACGCTGCCAAGAAGGTCAAGGACCTCGTGGGCGGCGGCCTCTAGCCTCCCGAATCAACCGCAAGCGGCGGCGCCAAAAATGGCGCCGCCGGTTTCTCTTCCAGGCAGAGGCGCGCCATAGTGACCACGTTGACGGGTGAGGCCGAGCGATCCGGAAAATCGGGCTTTGTTGGCTCTGAGTTGCTTCGGCGCGTTTGGCAACACCGTGCCGACTACTTGTACGTCCTGCCTGCTTTCATCGTGTTGTTGATCGTCATCGCCTATCCGGTCTATTACACGATCGAGCTTTCATTCTTTAAGACGCCGCCCGGACTGCAACTCCGCGAAAAGACCTTCATTGGCCTCGACAACTACAGGGCCATACTGACCAGCTCGGTCTTCTGGGAGGTCACGTGGAACACCGTGATCTGGACCGTCGCGTCCACGTTCTTTGCCTTTCTTCTTGGCTTTGCGGCGGCGCTCTCACTGCACCGTGAATTCGTGGGCCGCGGCGTGTTGCGCGCCATTCTGATCATCCCTTGGGTCGTCAGCGCGGTTGCCGCCTCCTACGTCTGGCGTTGGCTCTACCACTCCGATTTCGGCGTTTTCGGCGCGATCCTGGTTCAGCTCGGCATCACCGACCGCCCACCCAATCTCATTGACAACGTGCACCGGGTCCTTCCGGCGCTGATCGTGGTCAACGTCTGGCGCGAATTCTCTTTCGCCATGATCATGCTGATGGCGGGCTTGCAGACGGTGCCGGAGCAGTTGCTGCGCGCCGCGCGGGTCGACGGCGCCAGCCCGTGGCAGCGCTTCTGGCACGTCACGTTCCCGCACCTGAAGGGCGTCTCGACGGTGACCGTCCTGCTGCTCGCGGTCTCGAACTTCAACGGCTTCATTATCCCGTGGATCATGACCGGCGGCGGCCCGGCCGGCTCGTCGCATATCTGGATCACGCACATTTATGAGCTTGCCTTCGGACGGCAGCGCTGGGGCGTGGCGGCGGCCTATTCGGTGCTGCTGTTCGTCATTCTGATGACGCTGGGTGTCTTCTACGTGCGCGCGCTCAACCGCGGCAGCAACAGGAGTGGGCAAGGCGCATGAGCGTGACCAGCGAACGGTCTGCAAGTCGCAGGCGCCGCAAGCCTTTCGACGGATGGAGGTGGGCCGGGCGGATCGTCCTCACCCTGATGCTCATTTATGCCGCGGTTCCGATGCTGTGGATGCTGCTCACGTCGATCAAGTCGGGCTTTGCCGCCATGCAGTTCCCGCCGCAGTGGTGGCCGACAGAGCCCACGCTCGAGCATTATGCGAAGCTGCTCGATCCAAAAGAAAGCACGGGCGCGGATTTCCTCCACTATTTCGGCAACAGTGTCTTCGTCTCGGTGACCACCACGATTCTCGCCGTGGCCGTGGCGGTGCCGGCGGCCTATGCCTTTTCGCGCTTCACCTTCCCGGGTCGCACGTTCCTCTTTTTCGCGGTCCTGCTGCGCAACATGTTCCCGGCGGTCATCTTCCTGGTGCCGCTGTTCATTCTCATGCGCTTTCTTGGCCTGGTGAACACGCATGGATCGCTGATCCTCACCTATCTCACCTTCGGCCTGCCGCTCGCCATCTGGCTGCTCAGGGGATTTTACGACAACATTCCGATTCAGCTGGAGCAGGCCGCCCGCATCGACGGCGCGACGCGCTTCAAGGCGTTCGTGCTCATCGTCATGCCGCTCTCGTCGCCCGGCATCATAGCGACGGCGATCTACAGTTTCATCGGAGCGTGGAACGAGTACATCTACGCCTACACCTTCCTGACCCGCGACGACCAGATGACGCTGCCGGTCGGCCTCCAGCGTTTTTTCGCGGAGAACTTCACAGACTGGCCGGGGCTGATGGCCGCCAGCTTCATGATGAGCGTGCCGGTCGTGGTGCTGTTCCTGGGACTGCAGAGGTATTTCGTGCGTGCGCTGACCGAGGGCGCGGTCAAGCACTAGCTACGGCGGCCGGGGCCGCAAGGCGCCGCCACAACCATAAAGATGCAGCCGGCGCGGCTGCCGAGAGTGACAAGGGATGGGTTCGTAATGGCCGAAGTCAGACTCCGCGACGTGGTCAAGTCCTATGGTCCTGTGGTCGCGGTCGACAATGTCTCGCTGACAGTCAATGACGGCGAATTCGTTGCGCTGGTCGGCCCGTCGGGCTGCGGCAAGACAACAACGCTGAACCTCATCGCAGGCCTGATCGAACTCACCGACGGCGATATCCATATCGGCGATCGCCTCGTCAACGATCTCGATCCCAAGGATCGGGACATCGCCATGGTGTTCCAGAACTACGCGCTCTATCCCAACAAGACGGTCTTCAAGAACCTCGCCTTTCCGCTACAGATGCGGAAGCTGCCAAGGAGCGAGATCGACGCGAAGGTACTGGATGCCGCGAAGGTTCTCGATATCGAGCACCTGCTGCAACGCAAGCCGCGCGAACTGTCCGGCGGCCAGCAACAGCGCGTCGCCCTCGGCCGCGCCCTGGTGCGCGACCCTCGCGCCTTCCTCATGGACGAACCGCTGTCCAACCTCGACGCCAAGCTGCGCGTGCAGATGCGTGCCGAGTTGAAGCGCTTTCACCAGGACCTCAATGCAACCGTTGTTTACGTCACGCACGATCAGCTGGAGGCGGTGACGATGGCCGACCGCATGGCGGTCATGAGCGGTGGCTTCCTGCAGCAGTACGATGCGCCAGAGGTCGTTTTCGCAAACCCGGTCAACACCTTCGTGGCAGGCTTCGTCGGCAGTCCGGCGATGAACCTGATCGCGGCGAATGTCGTCACGTCGGCCACTGGCGCCTCGGTGCAGGGCGAAACCGGTTGGAGCTATGAACTGTCGCCGGAGAACGCCCGCAAGGCGCAGAAGGCCAGCACCGGCAAGGTTGTCATGGGCGCGCGCCACAGCACGATCACCCTCAATCGCGAGCAGCAGCCCGGCACGGTCGAGGGGCGGGTCTACACGGTCGAGCCCACCGGCGACATAACCTTCGCTCACGTCTATCTCGGCAAATCGATCATCGTCGCGAGCGTTCCCCCCGATGTGCGTATCGCGTCCGACGATCGCGTCTGGATCGGCTTCGACCAGCAGCGGCTTCACCTGTTCGACGGAGCCACCGAGCAGGCGCTGGTCGCAGCGTAGCGGCCTGGTACGTCCATCTGCCGCAAGACAGCAGAACCCGGACGCGCTACGCTCGGGAAAACAACAATCAGCGTGGGGGGAGTGGGTGAAGATTACCGCCATCCGTGCGTTTCCCGTGTGGGTCGGGACGCGCAATCAGCTCGTCGTCAAGGTCGAGACCGACGAGGGCATCTTCGGATGGGGCGAGTCGGGCCTCTCGGGCCGTGAAAAAGCCGTCGTCGGTGCCATCGAGCACTACGCCAATTTCGCCGTCGGCCGCGATCCGTTCAGGATCGGCGCGCTCTGGCAGGAGATGTATCGCAGCCAGTATTTCGAGGGCGGCCGCGTGCTGCAGGCGGCGATCTCGGCGATCGACATCGCGCTGCATGACATCAAGGGCAAGGCCCTGGGCGTGCCCGTCCACCAACTCCTCGGCGGCAAGCAGCGCGACCACATTCCCACATTTGCATCGACGCGCGCGCCGCCCGGGGACGAGATGATCGACCAGGCCCGAATGCTGAAGGAAGCCGGATGGACGGCAATCCGTTTCTTCCCGGCGGGTCAGCAGGATCCCAAGGTCTTCGAGCCTCGCGAGAGCATCGCAGCGACAGCCCGATGGTGCGTCAAGGCGCGCGAGGCTTTGGGCGACGATGCCGTGCTCGGCATTGACTATCACCATCGCCTGACGGTCGCGGAGACGGCGAGCTTCTGCCAGAAGATGCCGAGCGGCACGCTCGACTTTCTCGAAGAGCCGATCCGCGACGAAACGCCGGAAGCCTATGAGAGCTTGCGGACGATGACCGACGTACCCTTCGCCATCGGCGAGGAGTTTGCATCCAAGTGGCAGTTCCTGCCGTACATCGAGCGCGGCATCCACCAGTTCAACCGCATCGACGTGTGCAACGTTGGCGGGCTGACCGAAGCGATGAAGGTCGCCGGCTGGAGCGAGGCGCACTACGTCGACATGATGCCCCATAACCCACTGGGGCCGGTCTGCACGGCAGCGACGGTTCACTTCTCAGCTGCCGTCGCCAACTTCTCCTGGCTGGAGTGCCGCGCCTCACCCGCGGAACTGTACAATCACGGCGAGAACTCCGACATATTCCCGGTCCAGATGCAGCTCGACGGCGCCCACTATCCCGTGCCGGATACCCCCGGCCTCGGCATCGAGGTGAACGAGGAATTGCTCACCAGGGAGTCGTTCAAATTCTGGGAGGCGCCGCATCTCCGTCGGCGCGACGGATCCACGACGAACTGGTAGCCGGCAGCCTGAACCAGACGCAGCGACAGAGAGCACGACCGGAATGGCCAGAAGCAGAACCGCGCCGCAATCGGCGACCGACAATATCAACACGAACTCGCGGCCGTCGGATCTCAGGATCACGGACGTTCGTTGCGCCGACATCATCGGCGCGCCCTTCCGCTCTTCGCTGCTGAAGATCTACACCAACCAGGGCATCGTCGGCCTCGGCGAAGTTCGCGATGGCGCTAGCAACACCTTCGCCCTGATGCTGAAGAGCCGTCTGCTCGGGGAGAACCCCTGCGACATCGATCGCCTGTTCCGCCGCATCAAGCAGTTCGGCGGCCACGGCCGTCAGGGCGGTGGCGTGTCGGCGATCGAGATTGCCCTGTGGGATATTGCCGGCAAGGCCTACGGCGTGCCGATATACCAGATGCTCGGCGGCAAGTTCCGCGACAAGGTACGCGTCTATTGCGATACCGACGCCAGCAAGCCGAGCGGCAAGGAGACGGGCAAGCGGCTGAAGGCGCGCATGAAGCTCGGCTACACGTTCCTCAAGATGGACCTCGGTCTCGGCCAGATCATGCACGTGCCGGGCGCCGTCGGCTCCCCGACCGGACTGCTGGAAGGCTACCGCGACAACCCTCACAACATCCCGGCACAGACGCTGGATGACCGGTGGCGGCGGAACCGCATCTACGATGTGCACAACGTGCCCCATCCCCTGACCGGGCTGCACTTCACGGAGATGGGTCTGGATCTCCTGGAGCAGTACATTGCCGAAGTGCGGGAGGCGATCGGCCCGGATATCCCGCTGGCCATCGATCACCTGGGCCACATCTCGCTGAACGATGGCATCCGGCTGGCGCGTCGCATCGAGAAGTACAATCCGGCGTGGCTGGAGGACGTTCTCCCCTGGCAGTACACCGCTCAGTACGAGCAGTTGGCGAAGAACACCTGCGTGCCGATCTGCACCGGCGAGGACATCTATCTCAAGGAAGATTTCATGCCGCTCTTGAAGAGCGGCATCGCCGTGATCCACCCGGACCTGCTGACCAGCGGGGGCATCCTCGAGACCAAGAAGATCGGCGACGCGGCGCAGGATCATGGCGTCGCCATGGCGATCCACATGGCCGAGAGCCCGATCGCCGCCATGGCCGCCGCCCACGTCGCGGTTGCGACCGAAAACTTCCTGGCGCTGGAGCAGCACTCGGTCGACGTCCCCTGGTGGGATGACATCGCCATCGGCCTGCCCAGGCCCATCGTGAAAGACGGCTTCATCGAGGTGCCGGACAAGCCCGGTCTCGGCATCGACGATATCGACGACGCGGTTTCGTGTCGGTCTGCGTCAACGCGGTGTACGGCACAAACATGGTGCCGGTCTGGTAGGGCGCCAGCGCGGTCTCGACCGCGGCGAACTTGGCGTCGATGTCGGTGGCGAGGGTGGGGTCCTTCTTCTGGAGCAACGGCTTCACCGCGTCGAATGCGGCCTGTGCACCTTGCACGTTGGCCTCGAAGTCAACGAGGTCGGTACGCGAGTACCGCTCCTCCTCGCCGGTGATCTTCGACGCCGACACCTCGTTGAGCAGCTCGACCGCGCCGTTGACGATCGCGCCGGGCTGCGGCTCGACGTCCTTCACCAGGTTCTGGAGGGTCTCGACGTTCTCGTTGAGCTTCTCGGTGAAGTCCGACAGTCCGTCGGTGGTGCCGTCGACCCAGAGCTTCTTCTCGAGGTAGTGGTAGCCGCCCCAGTCGTTCTCGGGCACGTCGCCCTCGCGGGCGTCGATCTCGGGGTCGAGGTCGCCGAAGGTCTCCGCCACCGGCTCGATCCGCTCATCGGGGACGCGAACAGCACGTACAGGGCCTTGGCCTGCTCGAGGTTGCCACCGTCGACCGCGTCGGTGAAGGCCTTGGTCGCGGTGACCAGCGCCGCGGTCTGGGCCTCGAGGTACGTGCGGTACCGGTCGACTGCGGCCTTGCCCGCGGTCGTGAGCTTCGTCGCCGCGGTGCCGGTGACGACGAGCTTGCCCTCGCCGTGATCCGAACCACCGGGCGCAGGCAGTCATGTAGTCCCGGCCTTCAGGGTCAGGGAGAACTCCTTGTTCAGCCCGGGGGCGACGTTCTCGACCTCACCGATGATCCGATCACCGGAGAGGATCTCGAACTCGCTGGCGTCAGCCGGAGCCGGGATTGGTGATCTTGAAGTTCGTCGGGCCGGCCTTGATCTTCAACGTCGCCGGGCGACCGTCGTCGTTGATGTCGACCTTCACCGTCGCGGTCTTGGCCGCGGCGACGCCCAGAGGCCGACGACGAACGCCGTGCCACTCAACGCGACGACCAGCCCGGTGCGGGACGCGGCAGCGACTGATCCTGCGGAGCATGGTGCGGGTTCCTCCTCGGTCGTCTCAGACGGATTCGGTGACGGGTTCGACCGTCGCCGGCTTCTCGACCACGCACGGGGGGCGCGTGCGGACGGCAGCACGTAGATCGTCATGGGCACCGCGTAGAGCAGGAAGGCGAGCGCCTCGCCCCACGTGGGCTCGGGTTGGATCCCGAACATGCCGGTGATCGAGCGGCGGACTGCACCGATCCCGGATCGATGAGCCACCGCAGGTCGACGCGCACGGTCGAGCAGCAGGTTCCACCCAGCCGGCCTCATGGGCGGTGTGCACCGCGAACGCGAACAGCCCGGCGCCCACGAGCACCAGCACGACGCCGGTGAGCGCGGAAGAACCTGGAGAGGTTGATCTTCGCGCCGCCGCGGTAGATGAGGTATCCGAGCACGACCGCGACCGTGACGCCGAGCAGCGCGCCGGTGCCGGTGAGTGCCCGGACGGTCGGACTGCTGGAAGGCCGCGAGCATGAAGACCGCGGTCTCGAGTCCTTCGCGCAGGACCGCGAGGAAGGCCATCGGCACGAGCCCCGATGGCGGAACCCTCGAGCAGCGCGACCTCGGCCCGGGATCCTGGAGGTCGCCCTTCAGGTCGGCCGAGTGGCGGCGCATCCACACGACCATCCACGTGATCATCCCGACGGCGACGAGCGCGATGACCGTCTCGAGCTGCTCCTGCTCGCGCTGGGGCAGGTTCTGCCTCGGCGACGTGGAGGCCGTAGGGCCACGCCGGCGCACACCGGCGACGGCGGCAGCACCCCGAGCCACATCCACCGCAGGGCGTCGCCCCGGCCCCGTTGGCGCAGGAACGCGGCGACGATGCCGACGATCGAGCGCGGCCTCGGGGCCCTCGCGCAGTCCGATGACGAACGTGGGAAGCACGCGGACGAGGTTAGGGGAGCCTTAGCTCACTGCAAGTCGGCCTCCCTGAGCCCCAGGTTCTCGTAGATCTCCACGCGTCGCGGTGGAACGGTTCAGTGTGTAGAAGTGGAGCCCCGGGGCGCCGCCCTCGAGGAGCGCGGCGCAGAGCTTCGTCGCCTCGGCGATCCCGACCTTGCGGACCTCGGCCGGGTCGTCACCGACCGCGTTGAGCTTGTCGGCCAGCCACCGCGGGAAGTCCGAGCCCTGCATCTGCGACATCCGCTCGATGCTGGCCAGGCTGGTCGCGGGCATGATCCCGGCGATGACCGGCTTGTCCACCCCGAGGGTCGAGAGGCTCTCCACGAGGTCGAAGTAGTGGGCGGCGTCGAAGAAGAACTGGGTGATGGCGAAGTCGGCCGCCCGCAGCTTCTCGGCGGTGTGGCGGCGGTCGC
>CAWCSF010000008.1:0-252047 GCA_963798195.1 uncultured Alphaproteobacteria bacterium
CTTCGAGGGGAATCAATCGCAGGAAGCGGTGGCTGGCTTCATGGCGCGCGCCGCCATGCTTGTGGTGCCTTCTATTTGGTACGAGGGGTTTCCGATGACCATAGTCGAGGCCTTCGCAAGCGGTCTGCCCGTCGTCGCTTCCGACATCGGCTCCCTCACGGAAATTGTGACGCCTGGCCTGAACGGCGATCGGTTCATGACCGGCAACAGCGAGGATCTGGCAAAAGTTCTCGGCCGGCTCCTTGTCCGGCCTGATGAGCTTGCTGCTCTCGGGGCTGGGGCTCGCGCGACCTACAATCAAAGGCACACACCCGAGCAAAACGTTTCCCAACTCGAAGGGATCTACCGGGATGCAATCGCGGAGATGCGCCACTCCTCGTCGGCGAACGCTGGCTAGCCGCACTTCCGCAAATCACCCGTATCGATGGCGGTGACCAGCAGTATTGCCGGCCGAAGCGGCGGCCCGTCCCCAGCTCAGGTCCCTGCCTTGGCCGCCCATGGATTGGAGTCCAGCGGCATGATCGGCCGGCAAATCTTGGTGTAGGGAATCGTGCGCGGATCGCGCGGGTAGGGACCGTCGCAATCGACATAGAGGATGTCGCGCGCAATCGGTGCAAACGCCGCGTAGAAATGATTGGCTGATTTCACCACGACGATCTTCTTCGCCGCCAGGTCGATGCCGAGTTCGGTGAAGACCGCGGGGCTGAAGGTCTGCGCCCGGCCGCTGGCGAGCACGATGTCCAGGTTGCCGATCGTTATGGCCGCCGCGGCGCCAAGCGAAACAACGCTGTCCTGAAAGGGAATGCGCAGATCTTCGGTGACGGCCTTCACCGTGACCACGGCGTCGACAGGCCGGCCGGACGTCGCCGCGGCCTTGCCCCCGAGACGGAGCGGCATCACGGCGCCCGGCTCCGCCGCGCGGCAGAGCGAGACAGCGACCGGGTCCCACAGGGCGCCGGCCGCCGCCGCGATCTCAGGCCGTGCCAGCAGCAATTCGATGAGGAAGGTGCTGTCGCCCGCCACGCCGCCGCCCGGATTGTCCCAGCGGTCGGCGAGCACGATCGGCCCGCCATCCGTCGCCAGGGCCTGCGCGATGGCCGCTTCCGGCGTCAGAACCGGCTGCGCCCAGATCGGCGTGAACGTCAGAATCTCGCTGCCAAGTGTCGCGGCGACACCCGCCGCTTTCTCCGCATCGCCGTCCGAGACGACAAGCACCTTGGTCCCGACGTCGTACACATCCGCCGCTGGGAAACCGTGCACGATCGATACCGCGAGGATTCCGTCCTTGCCCTGGAGTGCCTTGACCCGATCGACGAAGCCCCGGCCGGGTTCGCGGCTTGTTGCGAAATTCGCGATCGCGCGCGTGTCGAAGACGGAGATTACCGGCTTGATGTCGCCCCGCGCGGCAGACACGCAGAGTTCGACAAGAAACCCGGCACGTTCGAGGAAGTCCGTGTGCGGCACCTCCAGGAACGTGACGATGATATCGGAAGCTATCGGTCATCGCCTCGGTCAGATGGCAATGCGGATCGAGCTCGACACCGATGATCGTGTCCGGGCCCGACGATTGCGCGCGCTCGTGCGAGAAGATCGCCCTCGCAGTCGTCATAGCCTGTGGCCACCATCGCCCCATGGAGGCCGAACAGGGCGATGTCGAGCGGTAGCGCAGCGCGCAACTGATCGAGGATCTCGTCACGCAGATCTTCATAAGTCCGCCGGCCGACGATGCCAGCGGGTTCCGCCCACGTGGCGGTTCCTTCGACCAGCGTAAAGACGCCTTGCCTGGCGAGCCGTCGCGCCGCGACCATCGGCGCCGAGCAGAGCGTCGGAGTCTCGGGATGGGTACCGGGCGGCGCGTAGAATGCCGCGAGGAAGGCTGCGCGGTTCGTCGGTATGGGCGAGAAGGTGTTGGTCTCCGTCGCCAGTGACGCGGCAAACGCCCTCATGCCGGTTCGGTCTCGCGAACCGCGACTGCCCAGAGGAACGCAGTAGTCCCGGGGGCCGGGTTTGGGCGGGGAGCGATGACTACGGCGTCGTACGGCGCAGTGACGATCTTGCCGCCATCGACGGCGACTGGCTGTCCGGCCACGACGGGCACAAACCCTTCATCGCTGATCGTGAGGGAGAAGTCGCGCGATTGCACCTGATAGGGCTCCACGATCCGGAAACGCCGGATGTCGCTGTCGGCCGGTGTACCTGCGTCGGGCACCGCACCGACGGCATCGAGGAACCGTCGTGCGGCGCGATAGGCTCCATCGCAGCTGGCCGGATCGGTGTGACGCCCACATTCGACCGTCACCGCGACTTCGGCTCGGGCGGGATCGGCGAATGCGCCGTAGTCGATCATGTGGCGGCCGTCGAGGCAGCCGTCGGGCATAAGCTGCTGGGTCGGCGGCCACGCCATTCGGTCCGCTAGCGCCCGCGTCTTCGGCATGTCGGCGATGACGAAGAAGGGCTCCGCGACGCTCGCGGTGGTGTGGAGATCGAGGAGCGCATCGACTGTGCGCAGCACGGGTTGCAGGGCGCGTGCCCGCACCGCCTCCCGACTCGACGTGTCCTCCTCAAGCCAGTCGCTGCGCCAGAGCCGGTTCATGTCCCGGTCCAGAAAGCGGGCAGGAAGGTCGCGTCCCGCTCGGAAGGCGTCATACGCCGCGATATTGGCGAAGCTTAGCGTCAGCCGCCCTCGAACCGGGCGGACTCCATCATCCAGCAGCCGGGCGACCGCCGCTGCGCCGGCGGGCTCGTTGCCGTGCGTCAGGCAGTTGACCATGACGTGCGGGCCGGGGGCATTGGTCGCGAAGGTCCAGACGAAGGGCAGGCCGAAATTGCCCGCCGCGAAGCGGGCAATGTCCGGCCAACGATCCGACGTCGCGGTCATCCCTTGAAGTGCAGCGTCGCCAGCAAGCGCCGCTCGGTGCCAGCGGGGACCATTGCCCGAATGCGCAGCCAGTTGCCGAAATGGGTAATCTTTCCGAAGGCGACCTGCCGGTCCCCCGGCATTTCGATCTTGGTGCCCTCATCGACCCACAGCATGCCGTCGGGCGAAATCTCAACCGCGACAGAGCCGCCCTTTCCGCCGTCCATGCCGACCAGATAGACGATCGCCTCCGTCGCCCAGCCGGCTTCATATGGCTCGCTGGTGAATCCGTCCGCCAGCCGCTCACCGCGAACGATGACTGCTGTCGTGCTCTCGCGAACGACCGGCATCACTCCCACTCCCCTGAAACCAGAACCGAGTCGAGATAGAACGAGGAGCGGCGATCGGCGTCGCTCTCCACGAAGAAGCCGACATTGAGCATGCCGCGGAGGTTTGGCATCGCCGGAATCTCGAGCGCGCCGGCATTGCTCATGTCGTAGACGATGTCGTTGCACTGGAAGGTGGTGTAGCGCATCGACCTCAGGTCGAAGCCGAGCTTCGCGTACTGCCAGTTCACCTTCGTCGGAATCTCGTTGTAGCAAAGCACCTGGGGGTCGCCGATGTTCTCCCAGTCGCGCTCTTCAAGGTGATAGTGCGAGACGGTCTTCTCGCTCATCCGCTTGAAGGGCACCGTTTTCTGCTTGAACTGCCAGTGCTCCTTGCGCTCTCCGTTGAAGGCGTTGAGGTAGCGCACATGCGGCATGATCCGATGCGTGTCGTTCTGCAGGTCGAGCAGAATGCCGACCGAGCGGAGATCGGTGTCGAGCAGCTTCCGAGCGCTCGCCTCCGGCTTGAACGTGAAGAAGAACTCGACCTGGATCGGGCAGGCCTTGATGTAGGTGGCGCGCTTGATGGCGACGTTCTGCGAGCCCGATTTCGGCCGGCTGGCGATCTTCATGGCGTAGCTTCCGTCGAGGCTGCCATGGGTGCCATTGTCCCAGAACGACAGGTTCGAGAGCATCGGCGTTGTCAGCTGGCGGTAGCCCGGCAGCATGTTATCGAGATCGTCTTCGTAGTTGCCGATAAGCGACGTCCAGCCGTTCAGCCCTTCGTCGAAATCGTCGAAATAGATGATCCGCGACAGCGGTGAGAACCGCGAAAGCTTCGGATTTGCCCGCATGATGGCGGCTTGTAATTCGTGCAAACTCGTTCCTCCCTTGATCAACCCTTGAGCGAGCCGGCGGTGAGCCCGGCGACCACGTATTTCTGGACGGCGATGACGAAGACCAGGATAGGCAGCAACTGGATGGTCGCCGCCGCGAAGAGTACGCCCCATTCGACGCCGTCGATGGCGCCGATCATTTCGCTGAGGATGAGCGGCGTGGTGCGGGCCTTGGTCGTGGTGAAGATGAAGGCGAACAGGAACTCGTTCCACGAGAAGATCAGGACGAAGGTCGAAGCTGCGATCATGCCCTGCGTCGAGAGCGGGATGATCACGTGACGGAGCGTCTGCCACAGGCTGGCGCCGTCGCTCATCGCCGCTTCCTCGATCTCACGCGGAATCTGGTCGATGAACGCCTTCATGATCCACGTGTTCAGCGACACGAAGAAGGTCGCGTAGAGCACGATGAGGACGATGTGCGTGTCGTTCAGCCGGAGAAAGTTGACCACCGGAAAAAGCGGCAAGGTGATCACGATCGGCGGCACCATGCGGATGACGATCATGAAGAACGCCGAGAGCGCCGTCGCCCGGTTGCGCACGCGCGAATAGACGTAACCCGCCAGCGTCGTAACGGCGACGGTCAGGATCGTAGCCCCGATCGTGATGATCAGGCTGTTGCGCAGCGCGTCGAAGAATTCGGGCCAGCGCTCGAACAGGGCGCGGTAGTTGTCGAGGGTCGGCTCGAACACGAACCTCGGCGGAAAGGCGAGGATGTCGCGGGCCGGCTTCAGCGACGAGGCCACGAGGAAGAGGATCGGGAAGCCGGACCAGACCGCGACCAGCAGGAATGCCAGCTCCCTTCAACGCGCGTGAGATGACCGAGTCACGCATCGCCACTGAGCATCCGCTTGTACATGGCTCGCAGGTAACCCGCTGCGATCAGCATGGTTGCCAGCACCATCAGCCAGCCGATCGCCGAGGCGACGCCGAACTCCTGGTAGCGGAAGGCGTGGCGGTAGAGGTAGGTGGCGAGAACCTCCGTCTGGCGCGCCGGGCCGCCGCCTGTCAGCAGCCAGACCTCGGCGAACAGGCGGAACGCAAAGACATATCGGAACATCAGGGCGACCAGGATCGCCGGCATCAGCAGCGGGAAGGTAATCTGGCGGAATCGCTGCCACGGACTGGCGCCATCGATGGAGGCGCTTTCGTAGAGGTCCTTCGGGATGCCGAGCCGCGCGGAATAGAGGATCAGGAAGCTGAACGGCAGGTGCAGCCAGACGCTGAGCAGTCCGACAAGCGTCAGCGCCGACCAGCGGTCGGTTGTCCACGCGAGTTCAGGCAGACCGACCAGGCCCATCAAGCCGGAAACCAGTCCGACGTCGGGCTCGAACATGTACTTCCAGATGACTACCGCCACAACGTCGCTTACCGCGTAGGGCGCGATCACGATCGAGATCAGCACCCGGCGCATCGGGACGCCGCTGGCGAACAGCGTCGCCATGGCCAGCGCGATGGCGAGCTCCAGATAGACGACGATGTTGACGACGACGAAGGTGTTGACGAACGAGCGCCAGAAATACGGGTCGGTGAGAACAAAAGCATAGTTCTGCAAACCGACGAAGGTCGGCGACTCGCCGAAGCTCGTCTGCTGAAGGCTGAGCCAGAGCACATAAATCGCCGGCAGGCCGATGATCGCCAGCAGCATCAGCTGCACGGGCGCCGCCATGATGAAAAAGGCGATGCGGTTCGTGCCGGTCATGACGCCAGCGCCGCGGCGACCTGTGTCCGAACGCGCGAAGAGTCCGGGTGCGCCGCCGGTATGCACGAAGATCACGCGCTCCTCGCTGCCAATCGTGCCATCGGCGAGCAGGCTCGTGAGGCCGTGGAACGCCTTTGCCGCTGTAGGCGGGGTCAAGGATCAATCCGGCCTTCTCGCCCGGCAAGTCGAAGCGCCGACACCGACCCCTTCGGTGGCGACGCCGTATCCCGCGCCGATGTACCGGTCATCGACGACCAGCCGTGTCGGATCGATCGCGACGGACGAGCCGAGCAAGCGCGAGCGCTTCTTCGCCGCGCCTGAGGATCAGCGGTTCGATGAAGCCCTTCGGCTGCTGCACTGATAGCGCCAACACGCGCGTCGCGTGCGCCGGCGCGCGCAAACCCGGCGAGCAGCCCGGCTGCCGTGAGCCCCGACCCGACGGCCAGTGCCACCCAGTCGGCCGGCTGCGACTCCTGCGCGATGATTTCGTCCGCCAGTCCGGCCGCCGAGGCCGCGGCGAGCGGTCCGGTGACCCCCGGCAAGCGCACCAGATACGGCGAGCGACCGGCGGCTCTCTCGTCAGCCATCAAGGCGTCGAGGCGTTGCTGAATCGCATCGGAGTAGGGATCGGTCGTATCGATCCAGTGGATCGTCTGCGCCGAACAGATGGTCGAGCAGCAGGTTGCCAACCACTTCTGAATCCGGTCCACCGCGAAGAAGCAGGACGCAACGCCAGCCGATCTGGGCGCAGGCCGCGGCGGTCGCCCGGCAGAAGTTTGATTGCGCGGCGGCGGTGGTCACGATCGTGTCGCAGCCATGACGTTCGGCGTCAGCGAGGATGACCTCGAGCTGGCGCGGCTTGTTGCCTCCAAGACCGAGGCCGGAAAGGTCTTCGCGTTTGACGAGGAGCCCCGGGCAGCCGATCGCCGCGCCGAGGCGCGGCGACAGCTCCAGGGGAGTCGGAAATTGGGCCAGCCTCAACCGCGGAAGTTCGCGAGCGGAAAGAGCTTCCGACATGTCGAGGCTGGCCTGCATCGCGCCTATTTCGGGAGGAGCGGCGTGACGCGTTTCTTGACGTCTTCCATGGCGTCCTTCGACCGGCATCATGCCGAGCACGGCCGCCTGGAGATCTTCGACGAAGATGTCCGAGGCCTTGGCTGCATCGTCGAACGGAGGCACCGGCACGCGGCCGACGAGAAGGACCGCCTTCTCTTCCGCAGCGTAGGGCAGGTTGTTCTTCATCGCGTCCTCGTCATAGGTCGAGGCACGGACAGGACCATTGCCGTTGAGAGCGGCCATCAGCGTGCTCTCTTTGGAGGCCATGGTCTTGATCAGATCCCAGGCGAGATCCTTGTGCTTGGAGTTCTTCGGGATGACCATTGTCCAGAACTCGACCTTCGCCGGCGCGACGTCGAACTTGTCTTTGAACTTTTCGCTGACCGGCAGAGCGACCGTCTTGATGTTGCCGGCCTCCTGGGACTTTTCCTTATCGTTGTAGATGCGATTGCGTCCGCATGACGTGGTCGTCATGGCGGCCCGGCCGGTCTGGATCCAGTTGTTGATTTCCTCGTCCTTGATCGCGGCCCAGTTCTTCGGCAGCACACCATCCTTGTAGAAATCGGCCAGCGTCTGGACGGCATTCATCATGCCTTCATCGGTCGTCGCCACCTTGTAGTCGGTGGTGATGAAGTCGCCGTTCCAGGTGCGGGCGAGGTCGACAGTGTTCGCGTAGCCGTCGCCGGCGATGACGAAGCCGTAGACCTTGGTGCCGTCGGCGCGG
Organism: uncultured Alphaproteobacteria bacterium; assembly: GCA_963798195.1. Lineage (GTDB taxonomy): Bacteria > Pseudomonadota > Alphaproteobacteria > Rhizobiales > Kaistiaceae > CAVSRC01. Next base: position 7,559 of record CAWCSF010000008.1, read on the forward strand.
TCGAAAGTCAGCTTGTGGGCCGCCGCGATCAGTTCCTCCATGGTCTTGGGAGGCTCGACGCCACGCTCCTTCAGGATGCGGGCGTTGTAGTGGAAGCACGACGAGGCATGGCGGAACGGAATGCCGTAGAGCGTGTCGTTGAACGTCATCCCGGCAATCAGGCCCGGGAAGATATCCTTGATATCCTCGATCGGGTTCGCTTCCTGATGCGGCGAGAGCGGCTCGAGAAGCTTGGTAACGCTCTCGACGGCGCGGGTGTTCAGCACGAACGCGATGTCGATCGATGTTTCCGGAAGCTGTAGTTCGCGGAAAAGACGCTCATGCAACGCGTTGGTGTCGAGCGTGACCCATTCGATGCCGACGCCGTTCTTCTCCTGCCAGGCCTTGGTGATGTCGCCGCCCTGCGCGCCGGTAGAAACGGTTTCGTGCACCTTGTGCGAAATGATCGTCAGCTTTTCGGGCTTGTCCTGTGCCTGTGCGACGCCGGTGACCGCGATGAGCGCCGAAGCTGCCAGTGCGAGCTTGATGGATTTCAGGTTCATCGACTTCCTCCCTTCTTGGTTGTTGCGTTTCATGCCGAAGCCTCTGCGCTACGCCGGCAGGCGCGGACGCTTATCGTCCACCATCCATTGGTCGCTGAGGGATTCCTTGATGTATTCGAGCCGCGGAACGATGTCCGGCCCACGGCCGAGGGCGACCAGCGTAGCCAGCAGGTCAACCATCACGAAATGCGCCAGGCGCGTCGCCATCGGTGCGTAGAGGAACGTGTCTTCCGGCGTATCGATCGCGAGAAGCAGGTCAACCGCGCGCGCCAGAGGCGAGTCGGAGCGGGTGAGGGCGATGACGAAGGCACCGCATTCGCGCGCCGTCCGTGCCGCGCGCACAATGTCCTTGATGCGTCCGTTGTAGGAAAACGCGATGGCGACATCGCCGGGACGGAGCGTCGCCGCCGACATCGTCTGCAAATGCGCGTCGTGCAGTGCCTGACAGTTGATGTCGAGGCGCATGAACTTCTGCTGCGCGTCGTTGGCGATCGTGTTGGCGAGACCTACGCCGACCAGTTCGACCCGGCGCGCGGTCCGGATGCGATCGGCCGCCTGCTGTACGAGCGTATCGTCGATGGAACGGCGAAGCTCGGTGATGGCGGAGATCGAACTGTCGAAGACCTTCTTCCGCACCGTCGCGATGTCGTCCTCGAAGGCGATGTCGCGGTGAACATAAGCGGCGCCGCCGGCGGCGAGGGCGCGGGCCAGTTCGATCTTGAAATGGGCATAGCCTTCGAGGCCGAGGCTGCGGCAGAAGCGCAGAACCGTCGGCTCGCTGACCTCGGCTTCGGAGGCGAGAGCGGCGAGGTTCTTGCGCGGCACGCTCTCCGGCGCGTCGAGCACCACGTCGGCGACGCGCATTTCGGCAGGCGTAAGCTGCGCGCGCAATTCGCCCAGACGTTCCAGCAGATCGGCGCGTTTTACTTGGTCGTCCAACGCTCCACCTCTCCCATGTCGAGTTCGACACCGAGGCCGGGGCCTTTCGGCAGCGGCAAGGCGCCATCGACCAGCGTGTCCATCCCGCCGACCGGCTCCTTGAGCAGCCGGTCGCGCAACGGATTTGGGAAGATCATGCATTCGAAGGTGAGGAAGTTTGGCATGGCCGCCGCGAGATGCAGGCTGGCCGCCACACAGATGGCCCCGGATGCGCCGACATGCGGGGCGTACGGCACATGCAGCGCCGCCGCGAGGTTGGCGATCTTGCGCGTCTCGCTGATGCCGCCCGAACGGGCAACGTCCGGCTGGATCACGCCGACCGCACGTGACGTCAGCAGGGGAGCGGCACCGATCGCGGTGTGCTCGCTCTCACCGGCCGCCAGCCGGAGCGGCAGTTTCTGCCGCAGCCACTTGTAGCCTTCGAGATCCTCCGGAACGATCGGCTCTTCGAACCAGAAGTAGTCGAGTTCCGCCAAACCCTTGCCGACTTCAAGCGCGTCATCGACGTCGAAGATCCAGTTCGAGTTGGCCATCAGCCGCATGTCCGGCCCGGCAACTTCGCGAACGAGTTTCGCGCGTGCGAGAGATGCCTCGACCGGCGCGCCGATCTTGACCTTCATCTCGGTGAAACCGGCCTTGGCGCAATCCTCGACCGTCTTGGTCGCGCCCTCGTCGTCCACCCAGGGAATGGACGAGGCGTAGGCGCGGATGCTCTTGCGCCCCATGTGGCCGAGCAACTCGTAAACCGGGCGCCCGACGTCCTTGCCCATGATGTCCCAGATAGCGATGTCGATGGCCGAGATCGCCTCGATCAGCATGCCGCCCGAACGGCCGGAGAAGGTGCGGTAGAGCTTCTGCCAGATCGCCTCGACGGCAAACGGATCCATGCCGACGATCTTCGGCGCGAGCAGGCCGTTGATGAGTTCGGCGTAGGCCTTCGGTCCGAAGCGCGCGAGCGCCTCGCCGACTCCGGTCACGCCGGTGTCGGTTTCGACCACGACCACGACAATGGAAATGGTGCCGAACGAACCTTGAGAGGTTCGTTGAAGATCGCCGACCGGCACGGACAGCGGATAGGCCTTCAGGCTTTTTATGCGCAATTCTTCTTCCTCCCAGTCCCGTAGTTGAACTACAAAAACGATCGTCTGTCCATTGCGAATGATCGTAAATGTAGTCTTCTTACATGGGCTGAGGCTTTCCCAACGTTCTGTTGGACGGCTTACGGCACGCGGCTTCACCCGCGCTCATCGTGTCGGCCGAGAGGGGGAAGGTGGTCGGAGGGGGCAGGTTGACTAGTCGAGCGAGGCGACGCGGCGCCTGTCGTTCGAAGCCCGCTGGATCAGGAGCCGCGTAATCGCGTTCCGGTGAAATTGGTCGTCGCCAGCGTCGAACGCGATGGCGAAGCGCGACGTGAGATTTGGCGACGCGCCGTGGCAGCCACAGGCATTATCGCCGTCGCCATTCAGGCCTGCGATTGACGAACCGATCACGCGGCCGGCACGGCTCAGAAGCAAGCCGACATGCCCGAATTCGCGGAAACCTTGTCCGTTTATTTCGCCCGAAGCGGTATCCTCTGCAAAGTAGTGAAGCGAATGGCCCGCATATGTCGCCTGAGTAGTGCCGTCGGGCAAGCGCCGGGAGTCGATGAGAGCAGCTGAGCCGCGCCCGCCGACGGCGACACGGCCAGCCGGAACGGCCGGCCAGAGGAGCGCACATTCGGCAATGCAGGGCCCGTCGCCGTCAAGAACATAGACAGCCACGCCGCGCGTGTCGGTGAGATGGCCGCTTGAAGAGGCGGCGTTGGGGGGCTGGGCAAGCGCCACGCCGGAAACCAGTAACAGCCCGGCTAATAGTGCCCCGTTGCGAATTCGGGCGAACATTGACTCGCTCCGCTCTCAAACCTCCCCTGATCAAGAACGATTTCGGATCAGGTCCGTTCCCGAGCGGCTGAATCCAAGAATGCCCTAATTGCCGGTTGCGCCCCAATTCTGCTTGTATTTCAGAGGCCTAGACTTAGGTGCCCAGTTTTTCTGGACGTCTACTGGGGCAAACGCACGACGTGCGTTGGGTCGACCTCGGCCTTTCCGAACGTATTGGGCATGGTCGTCGCCATCCATTCGTAGGGGTAGCCGAGCTTGAGCGGCATCGCGTCGGTCAGCTTCTGGCGCACGTCGGCGGGCAGATCGAAATCGCCCGAGACGAGATTCTCCGCGACCTGCTCGACACGCCGTGCGCCGATGATCGCGGCGGTGACGCGGCGATCGCCGAGTAGCCAGCTGAGCGCCACCTGGCTTGGCGTCCGGTCGATCTGTCCCGCGATCTCGACGAGGAGGTCGATCAGCTTCAGGGCGTCCTCGAACCAGTAGCGGGGCAGGGTGACCGACGCCTGCAGCCCGATGCGCGACTCCGCATCCGGCTTATCCTTGGCGCGATACTTGCCGCTCAGCATGCCTGCGGCCAACGGGCTCCAGCAGATCATCGCGAGGCCCTGGTCCTCACAGGCGGGCAGGATTTCGCGCTCGATGTCGCGGCGCAGCAGGTTGTAGAGATGCTGCGCGGAGACCATCGGCTCATAATCCTTCAGCGCGGCGACGCCGTTGGTCTTGGCGATCTGCCACGCATAGAAATTGGAGCAGCCGAGGTAGCGGATCTTGCCGGCGGTGATGAGATCGTCAGCGGCGCGCAGACTCTCCTCGATCGGTGTGTAGGGGTCTGGCCCATGGAACTGATAGAGGTCGATGTAGTCCAACCCCATGCGCGTCAGGCTCTTCTCGCAGGATTCGACGATGTGCTTGCGCGACAAGCCGCGCGAGGTCACCGCCGGATTGCCCGGAAACCAGCACTTGGTCGCAATCACGAGGTTGTCGCGCGTGTGCTCCTGCAGCGCGACGCCCAGCATCTTCTCGGACTCGCCGCCGCTGTATGCATCCGCTGTGTCGATGAAGTTGCCGCCGCCCTCGATGAAACACCGCACGATCGCGCTGGAGGTCTCCTGGTCGCAGCCCCATTCCTTGTTGCCGAAGGTCATCGTGCCGAGACAAAGCCGCGAGACGAGCAGGCCCGACCGGCCGAGATAGCGATGTTTCATGAGTTCCCCTTGGTGCGCGGCTTCGAGGCGCGTGCCGCGTCGTGATTGATGGCTGGACGCCCCTCGGAATAATGCATTCCGCAGTCAAATGCGAAGGCGGATGTGGCGTGCCTGGGCCGCTGCCAAAAAAGCAACGGACCCTCCTAATATATGTTCTTTTCTCGCTCGCTCCTGCGGCGCATGATGTTTGCCATCTTACCGGCTGGGGCCGGTGTGGTGTGTAGGCTCCGGCCGGGACTGCTCGTCCATCGGCACAAGAACAAGGGAGTCCACGTCACATGACCCGTCACGATTTCAGCCGGCGCGCTTTCCTCAAGGCTACCGCAGCAATTCCGGCTCTGGCTGCCGCCAGCAGCCTGCTCTCCGTCACCGCGCGCGCGGGCGACATGGCCAAGGTCGACATGCAGCTTGGCTGGCTCGCGTCGAACGGCCTGCTCGGCGAAGTCGTCGCCATCAGCAAAGGCTACTTCAAGGACGAGGGCATCGACTTCTCGATCACCCCCGGTGGCCCGAACGTTGACGGCGTCGCCTCCGTCGCCGCCGGCCGCTCGATGATCGGACAGCTTTCTTCCAGCCCGTCGCTGATGCTTGCCCGCTCTGCCGGTATTCCGGTGAAGGCCATCGCCTCCGGCTACCACACCCATCCGTTCACCTACTTCTCGCTCGCCAAGGATCCGATCCGCGAGCCGAAGGACATGATCGGCAAGACGATTGCCACCCAGCCGACGGCCTTCATCCTCGCCCGCGCCCTGCTCGCCAAGAACGGCATCAAGGAAAGCGAAGTGAACCTGGTCAATATGGGCAGCGACATGAACCAGCTCATGACCGGGCAGGCCGCCGCCGTGACCGGCTGGCTGACCAACACCAGCGCGCTCGCGATCCTGGGTGCTGACCGTGTCGACATGCGTCTCTGGGACACCGGCATCCAGCTTTATGCCAACGTTTATTACGCCACCGACACCACGCTCGGCGAACACCAGGATGTCGTCGCCCGCTACCTCAAGGCTTGCGCCAGGGGCTGGGGTTACGCCAAGGACCATCAGGAAGAGGCGGTGGAAGCTCTCGTTGCCGCCTATCCGGCCCTCGACAAGAAGGCCGAGATGGAAGCGGCGCCGTCCGTCATCGACTTCTCCTTCGGCCCGTCGACCAAGGCCAATGGCTGGGGCGCGATGACCAAGGACAATTGGCAGGCGCAGATCGACATTTACGCCAAGCTCGATCAGTTCAAGGGCACGGTGCCGAAGGTCGATGACGTGATGACCCTCGCCATCCTCGACGCAACCAAAGAAACGCGCATGCAGGTCGGCTGATGCCGGCAGCGCTCAAACGAGCAGAAGAGACGGCCGAGCTTCGCCCGGCCGTCTCGGTGGAAGGCCTGACGGTCACCTTTGGCGAAGACGACGCCAAGGTGACTGCGCTGGAGCGCGTCTCGGTAAACATCGCCGAGCGCGGTCTGGTGACGATGCTCGGGCCCTCCGGCTGCGGCAAGTCCACGCTCCTCCGCGCCATCGCCGATCTGGTTCCGGCCGCGGAAGGCCGCGTCACCGTGCTTGGCAAGACGCCGGAACAGGCCCGCCGCGAGCGGAGTTTTTCTTTCGTCTTCCAGGACGCGACGCTGCTTCCGTGGCGCTCCGCCATCGACAACGTCCGCCTGCCGCTTGAAGTGGGCGGGGGCGCCCGGGCGCAGAACTACGCCGAGCCCGAGAAGCTGCTTGAATTGGTCGGCCTTACCGGCCGCGAGAGAGCCTTGCCCCATGAACTGTCGGGCGGCATGCGGCAGCGCGTGGCGATAGCGCGCGCTCTGGTCAGCCGGCCGCGCATCCTCCTCATGGATGAGCCCTTCGGCGCGCTCGACGAGATCACCCGCGACAAGCTCAATGAAGAATTGCTGCGCATCTGGGAAGAGACCGGGACGACGATCATCTTCGTCACCCATTCGATTCCGGAGGCTGCCTTCCTTGGCCAGCACGTGCTGGTGCTTGCCGCCAATCCGGGCCGTGTGCGCGAGTTCTTCGAGGTCGAACTGCCACGCGAGCGCCATCTCGCCATGCGCGACACGCTCGAGTTCGTGCGCATCACCGCCCACCTCCGCTCTCTTCTGGAGACATGCTGATGGAAGCGACCAGCATGGCCAAAGCCGCCCTCGTGCCAGCATCCTCCGCCGCCGCGATCCGTCGCCGCAAGGCGTGGGGCAAACGGCTGCCGCCGCTCGCCGCCGGGGCCGGCGCGATCCTGATCTGGTACCTGATCATCCAGATCGGTGGCGTGCCGGAATACATCGCGCCGAGCCCGATCGCCGTGGTGAAGACGTTCGGGACCAGCGGTCCCCTGCTGCTGATGAACTTCTGGCCGACGCTTTTCGAGGCCCTCTCGGGCTTCCTCGTCGGCAACATGGTCGCGATCCTGCTCGCGGTGGTCTTCGTCCACAGCCGCCGCACGGAGACCGCCTTCTATCCGCTGGTCGTGTTCTTCCACACCATCCCGATCATCGCCATCGCCCCGATCCTCGTGCTCATCCTCGGCAATGGTTACGCGCCGAAGATCGCCATCGCGGCGCTGATCTGCTTCTTCCCGACACTGGTCAACATGGTGCGCGGGCTCAATGCCGTGAACCCGCAGACGCTGGAGCTGATGCGGGTGCTCTCCGCCAGCAAGAGCGAAGTGTTCTGGAAGGTGCGCATCCAGTCGTCTCTGCCCTTCCTCTTCGCCGCGCTGAAGATCACATCGACAACCTGCGTCATCGGAGCCATCGTCGGCGAGTGGATCGGCTCCTCGTTCGGCCTCGGCGCGCTGATCATCGAAGCCACCTACAATTTCCGCTCGCCGCTGCTCTACGCCACCGTCTTCGTTGGGGCCGGCCTCGCCGTGGCGATGTTCACCATCGTCTCGCTGGCCGAGCGTTCCGTCATCCGCTGGAAGGCGGAAGCAGTGCATTGACGGGCCACGGTCGGAACAAAAACTGAAAGGGAAACGCCATGTCTGAGCCCGCAATTATCCGGGAAGCCCAGCGCGACGTGCCGGTCACGGCGACCGCCGACGTGCTCGTTGTCGGCGGTGGTCCGGCGGGCCTTTCCGCCGCCGTCGCCGCTGCGCGCCAGGGCGCCGATACGATGCTGGTTGAGCGCTACCCCTATCTGGGCGGCCTTGCCTCCGGCGGCATGGTGCTGGTGCTCGACGACATGCACAACGGAATGGAGGTCTCGGTCCGCGGCATCGCGGTCGAGATCATCGAGCGGATGGAGCGTTGGGGCCTCGCCGTCGTGCCGCCCCAGAGCGAACGCGTCGAACCGACGCGCTCGACCGAGGCGGCATGGCGGCGCTGGGCCCGCTGGGGAACGTTCGACTTCCACACCCACACCAAGCCGCATCCGATCGTCTATGCCGCCGCCTTCGATCCCGACGGGTTCAAGCGCGCGTCCTACGACATGGTTGCCGACGCCAAGGTGCGCCTCCAGCTCCACTCCTGGTTCAGCCACACGCTGGTCGAGGATGGTCGCGCGACCGGCGTTGTCGTCGAGACCAAGCAGGGGCGGCAGGCTCTTCGGGCGAAGGTGGTCATCGACACCACCGGCGATCTCGACGTCGCCGCATCGGCGGGCGCGTCATTCGCCGCGTCGTCCTACATCCTCACCACGGTGTCACGCCTCGGCGGCGTCGACACCGAAGCGGCCGAGCGCTTCCAGTTCGAGGAGCCGGAGCGCTTCGAAACGGTCGATCGCGAGGCCAAGCGCATGATCGGCGGCTCGTGGGACTTCTGGTGGCTGAAGACGCCGCTTCCCGGAGTCGTCTGGTGCAACTGCCCGCACATGCCCGGCCTCAGCGGTCTCAGCCCGGCCGACCTGACCAAGGCCGAACTGGAAGGCCGCGCCCGCATGCACCGCCTTATCGATTATGTCCGCGCCAACATGCCCGGATTCGAACAGTGCTACGTCGTCGACTTCGCGCCGCAGACCGGCGTCCGCCAGACGAGGATGCTGGAGGGCGACTACGTCGTCACCAAGGAAGACGTGGTCAAGCGCCGCCATTTTGCCGACTCGGTCGCGCGTGGCCGCGACTACTACACGCCGTATCGCGCGCTGCTGCCGCAGGGCGTCGACCAGCTTCTCGTCGCCGGCCGCCATTATTCGGCGACGCCGCAGGCGCAGAAGATGAGCCGCGAGATTCCGCCCTGCATGGCCATGGGCGAGGCCGCCGGCGTCGCCGCGGCCGTGGCGCTGTCGTCGGGCACGACCGTCCGTGAGGTCAACATCGCCGAGGTGCAGAAGCGGCTCCGCGCCGCCGGCGCCGATCCCGGAGATCGTCCTGCCGCGAACGCGCTGGTGGAGGAGATTGCAGCATGAGCAGCGCACCGCTCCCGCTGGACGGCATCCGGGTCGTCGACTTCACGCAGGTGATGCTCGGCCCGTGCTGTACGCAGATGCTCGGCGACTACGGCGCCGACGTCATCAAGATCGAGCGGCCGAAGGCCGGCGACCTGTCGCGCTCGTCGATCGGCAGCGACCCCGACGGCCTCAACAATCCGGTCTTCGTCTCGCTGAACCGCAACAAGCGGAGCTTCGAGGCCGACATGCGCCACGAGGCCGACAAGGAGGCCGTGCGCAAGCTGGTCGCCGGGGCCGACGTGGTGGTCAACAACTTCCGCCCGGGCGTCATGGAGCGCATGGGCCTGTCCTACGAAGACTGCCGCGCGATGAATCCGCGCATCATCTTCGCCGTCGGTACCGGCTACGGGCTCGACGGGCCGTATGTCGCCAAGGGCGGGCAGGACGTGCTGGCGCAGGCGATGACCGGCGTCATGCGCCGCAAGGCCGATCCGGATCATCCGCTCGCGACCTATCCGACCGCGCTCGCCGACTATTCCGCCGGCATGCATCTGGTCCAGGCGATCCTTCTGGCGCTGCTCCAGCGTGAGAAGACCGGGGAGGGCCAGCTCGTTGCCGTCTCGCTCTATTCGTCGATGATCGCCATGCAGATGCAGGAAGCGGCGATGCTGATGATGCGCAAGGCCGAACTGAACTGGGCGATGATGCCCTTGTCCGGCGTGTTCGAGACCACCGACGGCGCCATCGTCATGATCGGCGCGTTCAAGCAGAACCCGCTTCGTGACATCTGCCAGGCACTCGGCTTCGAGGACCTTTCTCAGGAGCCGCGCTTCGCTACGCTCGACGACCAGAAGAAGCATCGCACCGAACTGCAGAACCTCTTCCGCGCCCGCTTCGCCACTGACACGACGGCGCACTTCGTCGCCGCGTTGGAAGGCGTCGACATTCTCTGCGCGCCGGTGCGGTCGCTGCAGGAGGCGCTGGACGACCCGCAGACGGCGGTCAACGGCCTGCTCTTCGAGGCCGGCGTGACGCCGGCCGGCCCGGTACGCGTCGTCGGCTCGCCGCTGACCATGTCGCAGGCCAAGGTGACGGTGCGCCAGAATCCGCCGCAGCTCGGCGAGCACAACGCCGAGATCCTCGCCGAACTGGGCATGGCCCGTGAGGCCGCGGAATGACCGTCCGTTACGAGGTCGCCGACCACGTCGCCCGGGTGACCATCGACCGGCCCGAACGCATGAACGCCGTCGATTCGGCGACGGAAAAGCGGCTGATCGAAATCTGGGAAGAGATCGAGGGCCGCAACGACATCCGCTGCATCGTGCTCACCGGTGCGGGCGAACGCGCCTTCTCGGCCGGCGCCGACATGAAGGAGCCGAACGCCAAGAACGGCGTCGAGTACTGGGCCGACACGCGCCCCGGCGGCTTCGGCGGCATCGCGCTGCGCAGCACGCTCGATGTGCCGGTGATTGCGCGCGTCAACGGTTTTGCATTCGGCGGCGGCTTCGAGATGGTGCTCGGCGCCGATATCGTCATCGCATCCGAGGACGCGACCTTCGGCCTGACCGAGCCCCGCGTCGGGCGGCTGCCGCTGGAAGGCGGCATGGTGCTGCTGCCGCGGCGCGTGCCGCGCAATCTTGCGATGGGCCTGCTGCTCACCGGCCGGCGGTTTCCCGCGGCGGACCTTTACCGCTGGGGCCTCGTCAACGAGGTGGTGCCGCGCGACAAGCTGGATGAGGCCGTCGAAGCCTGGGTCGCCGACATCGTCGCCTGCGCGCCGCTGTCGATCCGCGCCATCAAGCACACCGTCAACCGCACGGGCCACCTCTCGCCCGTCGAGGCGCAGGCGCATGCGCACCGGCCCGCTGCTCGCGGCGCTGGCCAGCGAGGACTCCCAGGAAGGCGTCCGCGCCTTCGTGGAGAAGCGGGCGCCGGTCTGGCAGGGGCGCTGATGACCTACGTGATCACCGACGCCTGCATCGACGTGAAGGATGGCACCTGCGTCGACGTGTGCCCGGTGGATTGCATCTACGAAGGCGGGCGGATGTTCTACATCCAGCCAGACGAATGCGTGAATTGCGGCATCTGCGTCTCCGTCTGTCCGGTCGAGGCGATCTACGCCGACGACCGGCTTCCGGCCCAGTTTTCGGAATACGTCGCCGTCAATCGCGAGTTCTTCGGCGACGAGGTCACCGGCTGGGGCGAGCCCGGCGGGCTTTCGGACACGTTCCGCAGCGACAAGGACCATCCGATCGTTCGCGACCGGCCGCCGCGCGCGGCCTGAGCGGTTGTTCTGGCGTGGCCGCGCGATAGTGGGCTAGGCTCATGGCCATGCACGCCGCCGCCCTCCGCTATCTGGAAGAGGTTGCCCGCGCCGGATCGATCCGCCAGGCGGCGGAACGGCTGAACGTGGCGGCGTCGGCGGTCAACCGCCAGATCCTGAAACTTGAGGATGAGTTTGGTGTCCAGCTTTTCGAGCGGCTGCCGCGCGGTCTGCGCCTGACGCCGGCCGGCGACCTTGCCGTGCGCCACGCGCGTTCGACGCTGCACGATTTCGAGCGGTTGCGCGGCGAGATCAGCGAGTTGAAAGGCGTGAAGAGCGGCGTTGTCCGCATCGCCTGCCTCGACAGTCTTCTCGCCCACGTGCTGCCTGAGGTGATCACGGCGTTCAACCGCCGCCATCCGGCCGTCACGTTCCTCGTCGAGGGCGGCACTCACGGCACGATCGTCCATCTGGTGGCCGATGGCGACGTCGACTTCGGCGTCACCTTCAACCTGGAGCGACACCCGGACCTCTTTCTGTCTGCAGACATCCCCATGCCGATCATGGCGATGATGGCGCCGGATCATCCGCTGGCAGGTCGCGCGCAGGTTACCGTCGACGAATGCGCCGCCTACCCGATGCTGCTTCAGCAGGATACGCAGCCGATCCGTTCGCAGATCGACACCGAGATGCAGATCCTGCACAAGCTCCGCCGGCCGCTTGTCTCCTGCAACAACATGTCATTGCTTAAGCAACTGGTGCTGAACGGCCTCGGTATCGCGTTCTACACGCCGATCGGCTTCCTGCGCGAACTGAAGAACGGAACTGTGCGCTCGGTGCCCGTGACCGGCCAGTCGATGTCGAAGCTGCGCGTTGGCCTTCTGCTCCATCGGCGGCGGCGGCCGGGACCGGCGGCCGCGGCTATGGCCGAGGCGATGGGCGTCGCCCTCAAGCAACTCGAGAAGCAGATGGAGCCCAAGCCGCAACGCGCGTCGCGCCGCCGCGCGCCTGCCTACGCCTCGAGCGGCGGGGCGTAGTCGGCCGGGTCGACGGACGACGGCCGGCCTTCCAGCGAGAGTTTCGTGACCTGCGCCGGCATCTCGGCGATGACCCTGCCGCGCCGGATCACCGCCAGCCGTCGCGCCCTGAGCCGGATCGCCTCGATGGGATCGGCGGCCTGCAGTAACACCATGTCGGCGTTGCAGCCGACGGCCAGACCGTAACCGTCGAGCTGCATGACCTTCGCGGGATTGGCCGTCACCGCCTCGAAGCAGAAGCGCATCGCTTCGCGGCTGGAGAGCTGGCCGACATGCAGGCCCATATTGGCGACGTCGAGCATGTCGCCGCTGCCCAGCGAATACCAGGGGTCCATGCAACAATCCTGCCCGAACGCGACGTTGATCCCGTATCGGCGCATCTCCGGCACGCGCGTCTGCCCGCGCCGCTTCGGATACGTGTCGTGGCGGCCCTGCAGCATGATGTTGATGAGCGGATTGGGGATGGCGTGGACCTGTGACTCGGCCATCAAGGGCAGGAGCTTGGACACGTAGTAGTTGTCCATCGAATGCATCGAGGTCAGATGCGAGCCAGCGACCCGCGTCTCCAGTCCAAGCCGCTTTGTCTCCGCGACGAGGGTCTCGATGTGCCGCGACAGCGGGTCGTCGCTCTCGTCGCAGTGCATGTCGACCAGAAGTCCGCGCTTTGCCGCGATCTCGCAGAGCGCCGTCACGCTGCGGGCGCCATCGGCCATGGTGCGCTCGAAATGCGGGATGCCGCCGACCACGTCGACGCCCTTGTCCAGCGCGCGTTCGAGGTTCCTCGCCGCCGTCGCCGAACGGTAATAGCCGTCCTGCGGAAAGGCGACGAGTTGCAGGTCGATGTAAGGCGCGATCTTCTTCTTCACCTCCAGCAGCGCATCGACCGCGAGCAGCCGGTCGTCGCAGATGTCCACATGGGTGCGGATGGCGAGCAGCCCTTGCGCCACCGCGAGATCGCAGTAGCGCAGCGCACGCTCGATCACCGCTTCCGGCGTCAGAAGCGGCTTCAGCTCACCCCAAAGCGCGATGCCCTCCAGTAGCGTGCCCGACTGGTTGAGCCGTGGCAGGCCGAGCGAGAGCGTCGCATCCATGTGGAAATGACAGTCAATGAAGGGTGGCGACACCAGCCGCCCGCCGGCATCGATTGTCCGCGCCGCCTCGCCGGATATGCCGGCCTCGATCGCGGTGATCTTGCCGCCGGAACACGCAATATCGACGCCGCGCCGGCCATCCGGCAGCGTGGCGTTCCTGACGACGAGATCGAGCGGACCGGCCATCAGCGTTCCTCCTTGCGGAACGGAACCAGCAGGCTCGCCGGCGCCAGCGCGCTGCGCGAGACGAAGGCCATGGCGGCAATGGTGAAGACGAAAGGCAGCATGAGGAACACCTGGTAGGGAACGTGGAGGATGTTGGTCGCCTGAAGGCGAAGCTGCAATGCCTCCAGCGCCGCGAAGAGCAGCGCACCGGCGGCGCAACGCCACGGATTCCACAGGCCGAAGACAACCAGCGCGATCGATACCCAGCCTCGGCCGGAGATGACGCCGAAGGTGAAGGCATTGAACTGGGCCATCGTCAGATAGGCGCCCGCCAGCCCCATGAGCGCCCCGCCGATCACAAGCGACTGCGTGCGCATGCCCCAGACACTGATACCGGCGGCATCGGCGGCGCGCGGGTTTTCTCCGACCGTGCGCAGCTCCAGCCCCCACGACGTCCGGTAAAGCACGAAGGCCACCGCCGGCACCGCGAGGAGCGCGATATATGTAAGGGCGGTCTGTGTGAAGATCACCGGGCCGAGGAAAGGGATGTCGGAGAGGCCGGGGATCGCGATCGGCTTGAACGGCACGATATTGGGCGGCACCGCCGGCTGGCCGAAGATCACCCTGTAGAAATAGAACGCGAGGCCGGTCGAGAGCAGCGTCATGCCGATGCCGGACACGTGCTGGCTGACGCCGAGCACGACGGCGAGCAGCGACATCACCAGGCCGGCGATGGCGCCGGTCAGCATCGCCGCGGCGACGCCCAGCCAGAGGTTGCCGGTGAAATACCCGGTGGCAAAGCCGACCATGGCGCCGAGCAGCATGATGCCCTCGATGCCGAGGTTGAGCACGCCGGCGCGCTCGTTGATCAGTTCGCCAAGGGTCGCCAGCAGCAGCGGCGTCGAAATGCGGATGATCGCCGCGAAGAAGCTGACCTGCAGGATCTGCGTGGCGATCTCAAGCATGGCGCACCACGCGCAAGCGGTAGGTCGCGAAGAGCCGCATCGCCACCATGGTCATCAGCGCCGTGCCCTGGATCACGTCGGCGAGGTAGATCGGCACACCCAGGCTGCGCGACATGGTGCCGGCGCCATTGAAGATCACGGCGAAGAACAGCGCCGCCGGAATCGCACCGATCGGATTGAGTTCAGCCAATGTCGCGATGACGATGCCGGCATAGCCGTAGCCTGACGACAGGTCCGACGTGACCTGATAGCGCACGCCGCCGACCTCGCCCGCGCCGGCAAGCCCGGCGAGCGCGCCGGAGATCAGCGCCGCTATGACAATGACGCGGCTGACGGGGATCCCGGCATAATTCGCCGCCGCCGGATTGTGTCCAACCGCGCGGATCTGGAAGCCGAGCGTCGTGCGGCTGATCATCCACCACACCGCGATTGCAGCGATGACCGCCAATGCGACGCCGAGATGCACGGTGTAGCCGGCGAGGAGGGGGAATTCGGCCTCGGGCCGGATGCTCGGCGCGTTGGGATATCCGCTCTTCGGATCGCGCCACGGCCCCTCCAGCAACGCAGTGACGCCATAGAGCATGATGAAATTCAGCAACAGCGTCGACACCACGTCGTCGACCTTGAGCTTCACTTTCAGCAGCGCCGGTAGCAGCGCCCAGAGCGCTCCGAAGATCGCCGCCCCGACGATCATCAGTGGCACCAGGCTGAAGGCAGGGAGCCACACACGCTCTCCGATCCAGCACGCCGCGATCGCGCCCGCCATCAATTGCCCCTCGGCACCGATGTTCCAGAACTTCGCGCGAAACGCGACGACGACGGCGAGGCCGGTGAAGAGCAGGGGCGCCGCCTTCACCAGCGTGTCCTGCAGGTCGTAGGTCGTCTCGAAGGTCGAGAGCAGCAGCAGCGAATAGGCATCAAGCACGTTCGCGCCGGCGAGCCAGACGAGCACGCTGCACAGGACCAGCGCCACGACGACCGCCGCCAGCGGCAGGAGAATCTGCACATGCAGCGGCGTTTCTTGGCGGCGCTCGAGCCTGAACCGCGTCATGCCGCCTGCTCCACGCCAGCCATCAACAGGCCGACGCGCTCGACGGTGGCCTCCTCGACCGGCATGTCGGCCAGTATCCGCCCGCCATACATAACGGCGATGCGGTCCGAGAGTTGGAAGATCTCCTCCAGGTCCTCGCTGATCAGCAGCACGGCGCCGCCGCGGGCACGCAAGGCCAGAAACTGGCCGTGGATGAATTCGGTCGCGCCGACGTCGATGCCGCGTGTCGGCTGGGCGGCGAGCAGGATTTTCGGGTCGTGGGCGATCTCGCGGGCGAGCAACGCTTTCTGCAGGTTGCCGCCGGAGAGCGCGCCGGTGCGCGCCTCCGGCCCCGAGGTGCGGATATCGAAGCGTTCGATCTGATCGCTGGCGAATTGCCGTATGGCGCGCCGGTCGAGAATGCCGCGCCGGCTGAACGGCGGCGAGCCGACCCAGGGCAGCGCCATGCTTTCCGCCAGGGGCAGGGCGCCGATCATGCCGATGGCCATGCGGTCCTCCGGCACGCGCCCGACATGCAGGGCCTGCATCCGGCGCGGCGTCGGCCGCGCAATCTCCGCGCCGTCGATCGCGATCGTGCCGGCGGTCGGCGTGAGCACGCCGGCGACCACGTCGGCCAGTTCGCGTTGTCCGTTGCCGGAGACCCCGGCGATGCCGACAATTTCGCCGGCGCGCAGCGTGAGCGAGACGTCCTTGAGACCGCTGGCGCCCGCGGTCGAGACATGGTGGAACGCGAGCAGCGGTGCGCCGGGAATCTGCGTCGGCCGCTGCGGCGGACTGAGGTCGCGTCCGCACATCAGGCGGGCGAGTTCGCCCTTGGAGATGTCCCGCGCGTTCGTCCGCTCGGCGACCACTTTGCCGTGGCGCATCACGGTGATGCGGTTGGTGATCGCGATCACCTCGTCAAGCTTGTGCGAAATGAAGATGACGCCCATGCCGCGCGCGGTCATGGCGCGCAGTGCGGCGAACAGGCCATCGCTCTCGTGCGGGGTTAGGGTCGCGGTCGGCTCGTCGAGCACCAGAATGCGCGCGCCGCGCACCAGCGACTTGGCAATCTCGACGCGCTGCTGTTCGCCGATGGATAGGTCGCCGACCCGGCGGTCGGGGTCGAGCACGATGTGGAAGTCGCGGCCTATCTGTTCCAGCCGTTGCAGCACCGTCCGTCGGTTCAGGCGGCCGTCAGGGCCGGCGCGGCCGACGAGCAGGTTCTCCAGCACGGTGTGGCGCGGAACCAGGTGGAAATGCTGGTGCACCATGCCAATGCCCAGCGCCAGTGCATCGGCGGAGCTGCGGATCGTCGCCGGCTTGCCGTCCACCTCGATCGTGCCCGCGTCGGCGGCGTAGGTGCCGAAAAGCACGTTCATCAGGCTGGTCTTGCCGGCGCCGTTCTCGCCGAGCAGGCCGAGGATATCGCCGGCATCGAGCCGCAGTTCGACGCCGGCGCAGGCCTGCACCGGCCCGAAGCTCTTCGAAATGCCGCGCATGTGGACAAGCGGCGGCGGGCTCATGCCGCGTCTCCGGTCGATTGCGGGGGCTTGGGATCAGGGAGACCGGCGGTCCCCCTGATCCGTTTCCGGAGCGGGCCTATTCCGAGACCGGTGTGGTCTCGTTGACCGAGACGCGGAGGTCGCCGGCGAGGATCGCCTGCTTCTTCTCCTCGACCAGCTTCATCACGTCGGCCGGCAGCTTGCTCTCCCACGCGTGGAACGGCGCCAGCGTCGCGCCGCCCTTGGCCATGAACGAGAACGTGCCGAAATCCTGCGCCGTATAGACGCCGGCCTGCACCTGCTTGATGGCGGCCTGGATGGTCGGCCACATGTCCCACACCGGTCCGGTGATGACCGTATCGGGGGCCAGCGACGACTGATCCGACATGTTGGAGAAGGCGACGATGCCCTTTTCCTGCGCGGCTTCGACGACGCCGAAGCGCTCCGCAAAGATCGCGTCCACGCCGGCCGCGATCTGGGCCAGCGCCGCTTCCTTCGCCTTCGGCGGATCGAAGAACGAGCCGATGAAGGTGACTTTGCACTTCACCGCCGGGTTCGCGTCCTTGGCGCCCTGGCAATAGGCGTTCACCAGCCGATCGACCTCGGGGATATCCATAGCCGCGACGGAGCCGATGGTGTTCGACTTGGTCATCTTGCCCGCGATGATGCCCGAAAGGTACGCCGGCTCGTGGATCCAGTTGTCATAGACCGAGAAGTTAGGCTCGGCCGGGCCCTGGCCCGATCCGAAGACGAAGGCGACGTCGGGGAATTCCTTTGCGACGCGGCGCGTGACGTCCTCGGCGGCGAAGGCATCGCCGGTGATCATCTTGTAGCCGTCGCGCGCGAATTCGCGCAGCACCCGGGCGTAGTCGGCCGAGGGCACGCTCTCCGCCCACTTGTACTCGATGCCGAGCTCGTCCTGCGCCTTCAGCAGCGCCACGTGGATCTGGTTCACCCACGGCTCTTCGATCGGCGTCGAGAAGATCGACGCGACCTTCAGCTTGTCCGCGGCGAGCGCCGGGGAAACGAAGCCGGCGACCGCGAGCGCACCCGCTACCGCCACACCGACAAGGCCGCGCCGGCTGATGCCGTTGCCACGATCCTGAGCCGACTGTTTATTCCGCATGCGCCCCTCCTGAATTGGGAAACCTCTGGCGCGTCATGGCTAGCAAGAACGGTGCCTGACGGCCGCGGTCCGACGCTCGACCTTACGAGTTGGCCGATTTCTTGTCGAATCCACGCAGGACGGATTTCTTCGCGGGCACTGCAGCGTCCGCTTAGGTGTGGCCGCGCACACGCCGGCGCCCACCCGGCTCCGTCGTCGCGCCCTTTTCGGCGGGCCTGGCAGGTGGACAATAGGCCTTTGCCAGCGCCGCTATGACCAGCAGCACTTCCGGCCGGGTGATGCGGTAGTAGACGGTCGTCCCCTCGCGCCGCGATTCCACCAGCCCATCCGCTCGCAGCCGCATGAGCTGCTGCGACATCGGCACCTGCTCGATATGGCCAAGCTCGGCGCGCAATTCCGCCACCGATTTCTCATCCGACCCGAGCGCGCACAGCACCAGCAGGCGCTGCGGATGCGACAGGCTGCGCATCAGGTCCGCCGCCTCGTCGCTTGCCGGAATCATTTCTTTTACATTCATGTTCTTGAAATTAGTATCTTTGAATGTTACGTCAAGGGTACCAGAGCGATCTCGCGCCATTCTGGCCGGCGAGAATAGCGACAGGAGCTGAAAATGACCATCGAACGCGCCGTCTTCGCCTTTGCGGGAACCCTCATTCTTGCCTCGCTGGCGCTCGGCTTTTTCGTCTCGCCTTATTGGTATCTGCTGACGGCCTTCGTGGGTCTCAACATGTTTCAGTTCGCGTTTTCCGGTCTGTGCCCCGCAGCGCGCGTCTTCAAGCGTTTGGGGCTGAAGCCCACTTCCGGCGAGCACAACTGAACACAATGAGCAGGCCAGGTCTTTCGGTGGTGGTGCTCGCTGCCATCGGCTTTGCCGTCGCCGCCGAAAGCGCTGTCGCGGGCGAGTTCACCGTCACGGCGATCAGCGTCGAGGAGTTGAAGGCGGTGTTCGGCGAGGTCAAAAGCCGCCATGTCCTCCCGGCCCGCGCGCGCATTGGCGGCACGATCGCCGCGATTTCCGTTTCCGAGGGAACGGAGGTCGAAAAGGGACAGGTGATCGCGAAAATCGTCGACGACAAGATCGCCCTTCAGGTCGAAGCCGCCGATGCGGAGATCAAGGCGATCGAGTTCCAGCTCGAAAACGCCCGTGTCGATCTCGATCGCGCGAAGAGCCTGCTCAAGTTCCGGTTCGACGACCAGGAGCCGCGTCGACCAGGCACAGACCCAATTCGACGTTCTGACCAACCAGCGCGCCGCGGCCGAAGCGAAGCGCTCCGTCATCACCCAGCAGGCCATCGAGGGCGACATCGTTGCGCCGGAGTCCGGCAGGGTGCTCAGCGTACCGGTGACGCCGGGATCGGTGGTGCTCCCCGGCGACACCATCGCAACCGTGGCTGGCGGCGGTTACTTCCTGCGGCTGTCGCTGCCGGAACGTCACGCCGCCGAGATCGCCGAAGGTGGCACGGTCGTGGTCGGCGCCCGGGTCCTGTCCGAGACAGCAGAGCTCGACGCCGCGGCGGTGCGCCGTGGCAAGCTGATCAAGGTCTATCCCGAGATACGCGATGGCCGCGTCCTCGCCGATGTCGAGGTGGATGGCCTTGGCGACTATTTTGTCGGCGAGCGGACGCTGGTTCGCGTCCCGGTCGCCCATCGCACCGTTTTGGCCGTTCCGCCTGACGCCGTGACAACCCGCCGCGGCATCGACTATGTCCAGCTCGCCACTCAAGACGGCCCCGTCGATGTTGCCGTGGTGCTGGGCGAGAGCTTCGAAGAGGGTGGCGCCGGACTGATTGAAGTTCTCACCGGGGTTGCGGCCGGCGACCGGCTTCTTGTGCCATGAAGCTGGGACTTGCGGGGCGCCTGACGCAGGGCTTCATCGGCTCGCCACTCACGCCGTTGTTTTTGCTCTCCGCCTTGGCGCTCGGCATCGTCGCGCTCCTCACGCTGCCGCGCGAGGAAGAGCCGCAGATATCGGTGCCGATGGTCGACATTCACGTGCGCGCCGATGGCCTCAAGGCCGAGGACGCGGTCAAGCTGGTCACGGAGCCGCTTGAGACGATCGTCAAGAGCATCGACGGCGTCGAGCACGTCTATTCCCAGACTGTGGACGATGGCACGGTGGTCACCGCCCGCTTCGTCGTCGGCACCAGCGCCGACGCGGCGATCCTGCGGGTGCACGACAAGGTGCGGGCGAATCTGGATCGCATTCCGGTCGGCATCGGCGAACCGCTCATCGTCGGACGCGGCATCGACGATGTCGCCATCGTCGTCGTGACACTGACCCCGAAACCGGAGGTCGCGGCGCACTGGACCGCCAACGGACTGACCCGGCTTGCCCGCGAGCTTCAGGTCGAGGTCTCCAAGCTGCCCGATATCGGCCTCACCTACATTGTCGGCGACCAGCCGGAAGAAATCCGCGTCGAGCCGGATCCGGAGCGGTTGTCGCTGCTGGGCGTCACGCTGCAACAACTTGCCGCCAAGGTCGAAGGCGCGAACCGCTCGTTCCAGGCTGGAACCGTACGCGACAATGGGCAGCAGATTGCGCTGGTTGCCGGCCAAACGCTCCAGACGCTACCCGAAATCGGCAACATCCTGCTCACCACCCGCGACGGCCGCCCGGTCTACGTGCGCGACGTTGCGAGCGTCTCGCTGGCAACCACGTCGAAAGAGACGCGCGTTGCCGACGTTCGCAAGGCCGACGGGACATTGATCACGACACCCGCCGTATCGCTGGCTATTGCCAAACGTTCCGGCACGAACGCAGTCGTCATCGCCGAAAACGTCGTCGAGCGGCTCGAGGCGGTGCGCGGCAACATCTTCCCGGAAGGTGTCGAGATGACCGTCACCCGCGATTACGGCGAAACAGCCAACGAAAAGGCGAACGAGCTGCTGTTCCACCTCGCCCTCGCCACCGTTTCGATCGTCCTGCTGGTTGCCTTCAGCATCGGCTGGCGCGAAGCGGCCGTGGTCGCCATTGTCATTCCGACGACAATCCTGCTGACCCTCTTCGCCTCGCGCCTGATGGGCTACACCTTGAACCGGGTGAGCCTCTTCGCGCTCATTTTCTCGATCGGTATTCTGGTCGACGACGCCATCGTCGTCATTGAGAACATCGCCCGCCACTGGGGCATGGACGACAGGCGAACCCACCGGCAGGCGGCCATCGAAGCCGTCGACGAGGTCGGCAACCCGACGATCGTCGCCACGTTGACCGTCGTTGCGGCGCTGCTGCCCATGCTCTTCGTTTCAGGCCTGATGGGGCCCTACATGAGCCCGATTCCCGCGAACGCCTCGGCGGCGATGCTGTTCTCGTTCTTTGTCGCGGTCATGCTGACGCCGTGGCTGATGATGCGGCTGAGAAAGAAGGGAGCGCCACCGCACGAAGCCAAGCACGGCCAGATCGGCATGCTCGGCCGCGCCTACGTCAAGGTCGCCAGCCCGCTCCTGGCGAGCCGGGCACGGGCCTGGAGCTTCCTTTTGATCGTTGGCGTGCTCACCATTGGGTCGCTGGGGCTCCTCTATACCAACCACGTCACCGTCAAGCTGCTGCCCTTCGACAACAAGACCGATCTCCAGATCGTGGTCGACCTGCCCGAAGGATCGTCGGTCGAGGAAACGAATCGCGTGCTTCAGCAGGCGGTCGCGCGCGTTGCGCCCATAGCGGAGATCACGTCATTCCAGACTTATGCCGGGACGTCCGCGCCGTTCAATTTCAACGGTCTCGTCCGCCACTACTATCTGCGCTCAGCGGCTTATCAGGGCGATGCCCAGGTCAACCTCACCCCGAAGGGCGACCGAAGCCGCACCAGCCATGACGTCGCGCTGGAGATACGCGAGCGGCTGAAGGGAATGGATGTTCCGGCCGGAACCTCGATCAAGGTTGTCGAGCCCCCACCCGGGCCGCCCGTGCTGTCGACGCTGCTGGCGGAAATCTACGGACCGGACGCCGCAACCCGCCGCGCCGTCGCGGCAAAGGTTCGGCAAACCTTCGAAAGCGTCCCGTTCATCGTCGACGTGGACGATTCCTACGGCGTTCAGTCGGAACGGGTCCGCCTTGCCGTCGATCAGGACAGCCTCGAATACCATAAGGTCGAGGAGGGTGACGTCTACGGCGCCATCGCCGCCTATTACGGTGGCGAGACGGTGGGGTTTTCGCATCGCGGCGGCGGGCGTCAGCCGATCCCGATCCGGCTCGCACTGGACAAATCGAACCGCGTCGTCAACGAACCGGCGCTGACGTCTGCCGATCCCTGCCAACAGCATTCCCGGTTCGGCCGGCGTCGTCGAACTGGGCGATGTCGTACACGTCGTCCGCGAGCAATCGTCGTTTCCGGTCTTCCGTCACAACGGCCGCGCCGCGGAGATGGTGACCGCCGAACTCGCCGGCACCTTTGAGGCCCCGCTCTACGGAATGCTGGCGGTCAACGCCGCCATCAAGGATGCGGACTGGGGCGACGTGCCGAAGCCGGCGATCGCCCTTCATGGCCAACCCGCCGATGAATCGCACCCGACCCTGCTTTGGGACGGCGAATGGGAGGTCACCTGGGTGACTTTCCGCGACATGGGCGCGGCTTTCATGGTGGCGATCTTCGCCATCTACGTCCTGGTCGTGGCGCAGTTCGGTTCGTTCAAGCTGCCGCTGGTCATCCTCACGCCGATCCCGCTGACCTTCATCGGCATCATGTTCGGCCACTGGATCTTTCACGCGCCGTTCACGGCGACGTCCATGATCGGCTTCATCGCGCTTGCCGGCATCATCGTCCGCAACTCGATCCTGCTGGTCGATTTCATTCGGCAGGCGCGGTCGCCGGGTCGGCCGCTGCTGGATGTGCTCCTCGAGGCTGGCGCCATCCGCTTCAAGCCCATCCTGTTGACCGCCCTGGCCGCGATGATCGGCGCTGCGGTCATCCTCGCCGACCCGATCTTCCAGGGGCTGGCGATTTCCCTCCTCTTTGGCCTCGCCTCGTCCACTTTGCTGACCGTTCTTGTGATTCCGGCGATCTACGTTGCTCTCCGTGGAGAAAGGCAGCCGACCCCCGCTGTCGATGCTTGACATCCGGGCTGATGTTCACGTTATGTTCACTCAGGCGCGGACTCATCCGGAACCCGGTGAACTGCGGTTGAATGCACGCGAATCCGCGGCGAAACGGTCGCTATGGCAGCGGTTCCCAACATCCTTCATGCGGACCTCGACGCCTTTTATGCGTCGGTCGAACAACTGCTGAATCCGGAGTTGCGGGGCAGGCCAATCGCCGTCGGCGGCGGCGTGGTTTTGGCTGCGTCCTATGAGGCGAAAGCCTTCGGCGTCCGCGGCGGCATGCCCGGGAAGCGCGCTCGCGAGCTGTGCCCGGAGCTCATGTTCGTCGGCGGCCACTTCAAGGACTACCAGCGACTCGGCGACGCCGCCATCGCCGTGCTCGGCGATTTCACGCCGCTCGTCGAGCGCATCTCTATCGACGAGGCCTTCGCCGATGTTTCCGGCACGGCACATCTTTTCGGGCCGCCGACGGACATCGCAAAGGCGATCCGCCGGCGTGTGCGGTCGGAGCTAGGCCTGCCGATTTCCGTCGGCGTGGCGCGGACCAAGCACCTCGCCAAGATCGCCTCTCAGGTCGCCAAGCCGGATGGCCTTGTCGTCGTCGATCCCGAAACCGAACTTGCATTTCTCCATGATCTGCCCGTCGGGCTGATGTGGGGCGTCGGCCCGGTGACCCAGGCGCGCCTCGCCGAGGCCGGGGTGCAGACCATCGGCCAACTCGCCGAGACGCCCGGCTGGTCGCTGGAGCATCTGCTCGGTCACGCGGTCGGCGAGAAACTTTCCGCGTTGGCCTGGAACCGCGATCCGCGGGAAATCCGCACGCAGCATCGCGCACACTCGGCCGGCGCCCAGTCGGCGCTTGGCAGGAAGCCAGCCATTGAGAGCGTCATCCGCCCCGCGCTGCGGCATCTCGCGGACAGGGTCGGCTCGCGCCTCAGGGCCAAGTCGCGGTCGGGGCGCACCATCACCGCGCGCGTTCGCTTCGCCGACCTGTCGGCGGTCACCCGGTCCATCACGCTTCCGGCACCGATCTCGGCAACGGCCATCCTCGCGGAAGTGGCCGAGGACCTGGTGCGCGCCGCTCTTGCGGATCACCCCGGGGAGCGGACGATTTCGCTCCTGGCAATCTCGGTTTCGCACATCGAGGCCGAGACCATGCTGCAACTGGAGCTTCCATTGGGGCTGGCCGACGAGGCGCGCCTGCCCGGCGCCAAACGCGGCGCGGCGCGCTGGTCGGCCGATCGCGCCATCGATGCGATCCGGGATCGTTTCGGCTGGGAATCGGTAGGCTACGGCTCGGTCGCGCTGGAGTCGTCCCGCTCGGTCCCGGATGCGTTCCGCGAACTCGCCGAAAAGGATCTGTGAGGGCGCGGCAAGTCCTGTCGCCGACTGTCATGCCATCGCCGCAAACATCCGCAAGTTTTAGTCCGCGCGTTAATGAAGTGGCGTCGCGCTCGTGTCAGTTTCGCCGAGTGAATTTGGATTGTCATGCTGTTACGTGACGTTGGCTGACAAGAACCGCGTGATCCCGCCCGTCCGGGCATCCTTTGCCGTGCGGTCGCGCGAATCCCACGGGAACGCATTGGCCAGACACCAAAGGGAGATGCATATGCTTCAGTCGTCGAAGACGCTTTTCCTCGCCGCCGGGTTCTCGTTTGTCGCTTTCAGCGCCGCGATCGCCGAGACACCGACGGCGGCGCAGCAGCAGGCGATCCGGTCCAACTGCGTCAGTGATTATCGGGCGCACTGCTCGAGCGTTCCGACAGGCGGCATGGATGCCCTGATCTGCCTGGAGCAGAACAGCGCCAGCCTGTCACCCGCCTGCAAGACGGCGGTCGAGGCGGTTGAGCCCGCGTCGAGCGCGCCGGCTGCTGCGGCCATCGACGGCCGCCGCTCCGGCCGCGACAACCACCCCCGCGCCCGCCGCATCCGCGACGCCGGCAACGACCGCAAAGCCGGCCACGACCACGGCCGCCCCGGCCGACGCCGCGAAGACGGCAGCGCCGGCCGCGATGAGCCCGGCCACCGAACCGAAGCTGACCTTCCGCCAGGAAATGGCAATTGCCGCGGGCTCCTGCGCCGCAGATTTCCGGTTGCTCTGCCCGAACCTGCCGATCGGGCACGGCAATGTCCTGTTCTGCCTGCAGGTTCACGCGAACCGTTTGGCGCCAGAGTGCAAGACCGCGTTGACGAAGCTGGGCGTCAATCTGTAGTCACGCCGGAGACCCGTCCCGGCGATCGGCCGTAGCAGGCGGGGGCAACGAGGAGGCAGGCGATACGATGGCATTGACCCGCAGGCGGATGGTTCAGTTGTCGGCGGCGGGCGCGGTTGCGGTCGCGACGGGCATTCGCACCGCAGCGGCCGGTTCGGCAACCGATGACGTACGTGCAAACGCCCTGCGCTTTTTCGGCGCGCGCGGATTTGTCGAGAAGCCGCCGCTCTCCATGCTCACAGACGCCGCCTTCAACGGCGGGCTGCGCTACGACGAAACCCGGCCCGAGCCTGTCGCGATCCCAGCGGTCAGTGTGCAGCCCGCGGCCCGGGTCGACGACATCGCCGAGAGGAGCCGCCCGGGCGTGCTGGCCAGCTTCACCATTTTCGGAGTCGCGCGTCCCGGCCCGGCGGAGCCGGGCGCGATGCTTTCCGACGTGATGGGGTTCCTTCTCAGCGAACGGAAACTCGACTTGGACCGGATGCTGTTCGTGTCGACAAGCCATTTCCGCCCGCTCATCGGCAGGCTCGAAGGCGTAACCGCCGAGCGCTTCCTCGAACGGCCTATGGACGAGGCGAGAGCAGCCGGTGACGGGTCCGGATTCTTCGCCCCCGCCGGGCATCCCGATCGCCCGGACTATGCGACGGTCGGGGTTTACTACCGCGTACCAGGGGCGAGCGGCGTGCCCACGTCGTATCCGCCCGAGGACCATATCGAGATCGCCGAGGTCGGCATCGTACCCTCCGGTGGCGATCCGGACGCGCCGCAGATTGGCGGTTTCGGGATAGAGCGTGTTGCCATGGCGGAAGGCGAGAACGTGCCGAACTTCGAGGAGACACGGCTCAATCTGTTGCGCATCATCGAGGATGAGGCGGAGAGAACTGGCAAGGAACTGCCGCCGGGCTACAGGATGTTCGCTTCGCTTTAGGGACCGCGCCTCAATCGAAAAATCCGAAACTTCCTCGTCCGTCGATCTTGCACCGATAGAGGGCCGCGTCGGCCTTGTTCAGGAGCCGTTCCGGGTCCAGCCCGTGACGCGGCGCGACGGCGATACCGACGGACGCGCCAATCGAAATGCGCTGCTCGTCGATCATGTACGGCCGACTGACGGAATTCACCAATCGGCCCGCAAACGCTGCGGCGTCGGAATCCCGGGCAATCGCCGTCTGGATCAGCGCGAATTCGTCGCCACCCAAACGTGCGACGGTATCCGTTTCCCGTTTCGCACGGTTCAGCCGCTCGGCGACCGCCCGCAACAGGTTGTCGCCCACGGCGTGACCGAAGCCGTCATTGACCGGCTTGAAGCGGTCGAGATCGAGGAAGAGGAGCGCGATGGATTCGCCCCGGCGCGCCCGTGCCACCGCTTGCTCAAGGCGATCTCGGAAAAGAATGCGGTTAGGGAGGCCAGTCAAGGGATCGTGGTGTGCCATATGCGCAACCGTCGCCTGGCTGCGCCGCTGCTCGGTCACGTCCAGATAGGTCGTGACGAAACCGCCACCCTTGAGGGGCATGCCTCGAATTTCGATGACGATACCGTTTGGCCGTGTCCGCTCGAAGACATGCGCCTTCTGCTGCCGCGCCAGATCCATGCGGAGCTCGACGTGCGCCTCGGGATCGCCGGCACCGTATTCGCCACGAATCGCGTTGAAACGGTAAATGTCTTCCAGTGACGGAAAGCCCTTGGCGAACATGTTGTCGGGATAATCGAGCAGTCGTTTCTGCTGTGCGTTGCACAGGACCATCCGCAGGTCCTTGTCGAAAACCGAGATGCCGCCAGGAAAATTGTCGACGACCGCTTCAAGCAGCCGCGCTCTTTCAATGAGGTTCTCGATTTCGTCGGCCCGATGATGCAGCAGGCGTTCGATCGAATTGTCTTTTGCGGACGTGGCGGAGGCAGGCGCGGGAACGCTGGCGGACATCTGGTGATCGCCTTCGGGGCTCCTCGCTCGGGGATAATGCGTCGAAACGGCTCATTTGGCTGCGGTCTTGGGGCTGGGTTTCAGGGTTTCCTTGTCGACATAGTTCAACTCGTCGACGAGCACGTCCTTGATGAGGTCCGCGCCCAATCGCTTGTTCACCGCTTCCTTGATGGCGGTGGTGATGTCGTCGAGGTTGTATTTAGAGATGTGGTCGAACTCGATCTTCCCATCCGTGTAGATGTGGCGGAAAGCCTCATCGAGCACGAACGGCTGCGGATCCATGGGGAATGCGTGAAGTTCCTTGGCATCGGCGGTGAAAACCACCTTGGCGACCACGTAGCCGCGCAATTCGCCGTCGGCGATCATCGGCACGGTGATTGCGCCCGGGCGGCGGAATTCGAGCCCCGAGGGTTCGTGCTCGCTACGGACAACATCGACGGTCGTGCCTGATTCCCATGTGGCAGCCATGTAGGTCGCACCCAGCGCGACCATGACCGCCCACAGGCCGAGCCCGATCGTCTTCAGGGCAAGTGTCACGCGCGAATGTCCCGGCAATTCCGCGTTTGTCCATACGTTCCGTCGGACTCGGCATCGCTCAGGATGCCGACCATGAGATCGGAAACCTCACGCACCGCCTCAAGGTGAAACCCGAGAAGCCGCTGGTTCGCAGACAGTCGTGTGCGCAGAAGTGCCAGTCGCGCCTTGAGAGAGGCTTCCGGCCCTTGAGGCAGCGAGCGCGCCAGCCGGGTGATCTCGAGCAGGCTTTGGCTCTTTTGGCGATTGAGGTCGGCGAAGCTGATCTCCGTCCGGGAGTCCAGTGCCTCGGCCTCGGCAGCCAGCGTCGTTTCGAGTCGATCAAGCGCGGCCTCGAGCGCTGATGTTACGGCGGGCGGCAGCGCCTTCGATGGTTCGCTCCGCGTCGCGTGCCGTCGCGGCAGGTAGCCGGAAATGTCGAGTTCCGGACCGCTTCCGATAGGCCCGTTTGCCGCGGCAAGATTACTCTTCTGCATCAATTATCCTTCCCGGCGTTTCAGGATTGCGGCTCGACCGGCCCAAGCTTGCGCAGCATCAGTTGCTCGAGATTCGCGTTGGCCATGGTGCGCTCCGCCGTACGTGACAACGTGTCGTCGTCGGCCAGTTTCATCTCCGCGCCGCGTGCCAGTTGCGCGGCAATGCCGATGCCTCCGGCCTTGGCCATCTGGTCGGCGATCTGTTCGACGAGTAGCGACTTCCATGTGTCGCCGGCAATGCCGCCGCCGAAGAAACTGCTCGTGCTCGTGGTCATTGAGGATTCGAGCATGTTGGCAAGCGCCATCGCTTCGAAGCGCCGGTAGGTCTCTCGCGTCCGTTGCTGGTCGGGAGTGCCTTCGGCGGCCTTGGCTTGCGCGATCGTCGCGGCGGGCACGCTCTCCGTCTTCATGGGTGGAGGCCGCGTCGAGGCTCGCGGAGAATCGGCTTTCTCCGATGCCAGAACTTCGCCAAATGGCTCGGCGGGCGCGGCCGCGCCCAGGCGCGAGACTGCCTGGCGGTAACGCGTCGGTTCCGCAGCGCGCGCCACATCCATCACAATATCTGAGGGCGGGCTTATCGACATTTTGCCACGTCTTCTCCGAAGTCCCGGTCGAGAATGCCCTCTGTAGCTTACGGGAGGCTTGCTTGGTCGCCGCGGCCAAGCAGGTCGAGGAGGTCGGCGAACCCGCGTTTGCCCAGCGCCGCCTCGAGTTCGCGCCTGAGTTTTCCTGTCATGCGTTCGGTCCGTTTCACCTTCAGCCCGGCCTCCAGCAGTTGCTGCGACATGACCGCCCGCGCCTGACTCACTTCCTCGGATTGCCGTGCGAGCGCGGCCAAGCGGCGCGCCATCGCTTCTATGAAGAGGCCCTGCAACGCGTCATCGTGGTTAAGCGCGCCGAGTAGTTCCACCTGGCCATTCGCGAGTTCTGCCTTCTTGCGGTCGAGAGCCGCGACCTCCCATTCGGCGAGGCGGTGCAACTGCTTCTGCACCGCGAGCACCCGCTCCACCTTCTTGAGCCGCCGGTCCACGGGTCAGCCGCCCACCAGCCAGGCGTCGAGCGCCATGACGAAATAGTTGAGGAAGTCGTGGACGGTCAGCAGCAGCAGGAACAGGCCACCCAGCATGACGAAGGGCGTTGCGATGAAGAACACCGGTATCTGCGGCACCAGCTTGTTGGTGAAGCCGATCGCGAAGTTGACCAGGATCGAATAGACAATGAACGGGCTGCCGATGCGGATGGCGGCCAGAAAGGCCGCGCCGGCCTTGTCGGCGACGTCGATCAACGCCGGGCGCACAGCGAAGCCCACGCCGGGCGGTATTGTGGCGTAGGAGTCGATCAACCCGCGCATCAGCTCGATGTGCAGGCCGGTCACGAACATCAGGGTCGTCACCGCCACGGAGAAGAGGTTGGACAGGGCCGGCGTCTGCTCGTTGTCCTCGATGCCGGAGCCGGGGAGGGCACTCAGGCCGATCGCCTGGGTCATGGCGCTGGTGATCGTCTGGAGCGCCATGAACAGGAGGCGCGTGACGAAGCCAATCAGGAGCCCGGTCGCGAGTTCGCTGAAGAGAACCCCGACCAGTGTGACTCCGTTGCCGTCGCCGAGGGTCGGCTTGATATCCTCGATCAGCATGGGCGCCAGGGCGAGTGACACGGCAAACGCGATGTAGAGCCGGATACGGGTGGGCACCTGGCTACTGGAGAAGCCCGGCGCGATCATCAGGCACGCGCCCACGCGACAGAAGATCGCGAAGACGGCAAGGATCGTTTCTGGCGCTATCGCGCTCACGCAATTGTCCCGAGGGACCGTATCTCCACGCCGCGGGCTATTTCGACGTGCGACAGCACGGCAAGGGACGGGAACATCCGCTCGATGATCATGCGCAGGTAGGGCCGCGCCTCGGGCGCGGTGACCAGCACGAAGTTGGGGTCGTCGGCCATGTGCTTCCGGATGATCTCCGAAGCTTCGGTGGCGAACTGCTCCACCAGCCGTGGGTCGATGTCGAATTCGATGACGTCGCCCTTGCCGTCGCGCTTGAGGCTCTGGTGGAAGGCGAGGTCCCAGCGGTTGCCGAGCCGCAGCACGTTCAGCATGCCGCCATGCGCGAGGTCGCCGCAAATCTGCTGCGCGATGCGCATACGCACATGCTCCGCGATCTGCTCTGGCCGGCGGGCGTGCGGCACGATCTCGGCGATGGCTTCCAGGATGATTTGCAGGTTGCGGATGGAGACGCGCTCCGCCAGCAGCGCCTTGAGCACGGCCTGGAGGCCCGAGTAGGAAATCTGCGCCGGCGTGATCTCTTCCAGAAGCCGCTTGTATTCCGGGTCGAGACGGTCGAGCAGCGTCCGGGTGTCCTTGTAGGAAAGAAGCTGTGCGAGGTTGTTGCGGACGATCTCGCTGATATGGGTCAGCATCACCGAAAGGTTGTCCACCGGCATGAAGCCGCCGCGGCGCACCTCGGCATCGTAGGTCGATGGAATCCAGAGCGCCCGCATGCCGAAGGCCGGTTCGCGCACCGCCTCGCCGGGCACGTCTGGCGCAGGGCCTTCGCCGTGCACGACCAGCAGCTCGCCGATACGCAGTTCCTGCGTCGCGACCGTCGTGCCGTGGATCTTGACCGTGTAGCCCTTGGGGACGACCGACAGGCTCTCGTTGACCCGGATTTCCGGCACCACGATGCCATACTGGAGAGCAAACTTGCGCCGCATGACGCCGACGCGATGCGCGATCTCCTGCGGCGAACGGAGCACGTGACTGGCGAGGTGCTTGCCGACGAGCAGTTCCACATCGTCGGTCTTCAGCGCATCCTTGACCGAATTCTTGGCCTCCGCGCGCACCTTGGCTTCTTCCGTGCGCACCTTCTGCGCCTCGACCTCGCGCAGCGCGACGGCACGGCGGGAGATCGAGTAGCCGCCACCCACGAGCCCTAAGCCGAGCAGCGCAAACGGGACGGTCGGCAGACCCGGAACGAGGCCGAGGATGAACATCAGGAATCCCGCGACGAACAGGGCGCGCGGGTAGGCGCTGAGCTGGTCGAGCACGGCGCGTTCTGCCGGCCCGCGGGTGCCGCCCTTCGACACCAGCAGACCGGCGGCAAGCGAAATGATGAGCGCGGGAATCTGGGAGACCAGTCCATCGCCCACGGACAGACGCGTAAATACATCCGCTGCGGAGGAAAGGGGCATGCCATGGCGCGTGACGCCGATGATGATCCCGCCGAAAATGTTGACGGCGATGACGATGATACTGGCGATGGCTTCGCCGCGGACGAATTTGGACGCGCCGTCCATGGAGCCGAAGAAAGCACTCTCGTCTTCCAGTTCGCGCCGGCGACGGTGCGCTTCCTTATCGTCGATCAGGCCCGACGACAGGTCGGCGTCGATTGCCATCTGCTTGCCGGGAATGGCGTCAAGGGTGAAGCGGGCGCCGACCTCGGCGATACGGGTCGCGCCCTTGGTGATCACGACGAAGTTGACCGTCACCAGGATCAGGAAGACGACGATGCCGATGACGAAGTCGCCGCTCATCACGAAGCGGGAGAAGCCCTGGATGATGTGGCCGGCCGCGAAGACGCCCTGGTCGCCTCGCGACAGGATCAGCCGGGTCGTGGCGATGCCGAGCGAGAGGCGAAGCACGGTGCTGATGAGCAGGACCGTGGGAAAGGCGGAGAAGTCGAGCGGCCGCTGAATCCACAGCGAAACCAGCAGGATCATTACCGAGAACGCGATCGACAGCGCCAGCCCGAAATCGATCAGGAACGGCGGGATCGGGACGAAGAGGATCGCCAGGATGCTGAGTATGCCGACGGCGAAGCCGATGTCGCGCATCGACCGCGCCTCGCCGGGCACATTCTCAAGGATTGCTTTGTTGTCTATCGCGCTCATGCCGCGATAGTGCCCGCCGGGGCTTGTGCGAGGATGGTGTTCCGGCGCGTGCCGCCGGTCAGAAGCCGGTTGCTATGTGAGCGTAGGCCTCGCTGGCGAAGGCGAATATCTGCGCGCCGATGAACGACCCGCTGATAGCCGTGACCAGCAGGATGACGATGATCTTCGGAATGAAGGTCAGCGTGATCTCCTGCACCTGGGTCAGGGCCTGGAAAAGCGCGATCGCGACGCCGACGATCATGGCGGCGAGGACGGCCGGGCCCGCGGCCACAATGATGGTCCAGATGGCGCCGTAGACCAGTTCGATGGCGTCTGCCTCGTTCATGGGATTACGCGACCTGAATACCGGAGCCGAGGGTAACCTGGCGGCCGTCCGTCAGCGTAGCGATGGGGCCGTCGGCGGTGATCTTGACCGAAGCCACTGTGCCGGCGGTGGCGCCGTCCGCTGACATCACGACGCGCCCGATGACGGCATCGGCAATGGTCAACGAGGAAGCGGTCAGCAGCGAATCGAGCTTGGCGTTGGTCGCCAGGCTCTGCTCGACCTGCGAGAACGTGGCCAACTGAGCCACAAAATCCTTGGAATCCATGGGCTGCGTGGGATCCTGGTTCTTCAACTGGGCGATCAGGAGCTTCAGAAACGCGTTGTAGTCGAGATCACCGACCGAGGACTTCGGCTTCGTGTCCTGAGTGGACGTCGTGCCGACGGGGGCCACCGTTGTCATGTCTGTGTTCTTCCTTTCAAGCCGCCTGCGAGGAGTTGCGACCGACCGGTTTGCTGAGGATTTTGTCTTCCTCGTCGAACAAGCCCCGCATGACCTTGAGTGCATCGAACACGCGGTCGGATCGCACCAGTTGGTCGACCTCGCTGAGACCGGCCGCCACAGTCGGACTTGAGAACGAGGCCGCCGTAGAGCCGTGGAGTTCGGCGAACAGTCGCCGGGCGACTTCCGCCTGATCCGGGCACATCAGGATCGTCTGCATCACAAAATATAGCTGGCGGAGGGGCGTGATCGTCTCGTCGGCCTGCAGGACGTGGGCTTCCCGGAGGAACACCACGTCATTCAACAACTCCACTGCCACTTTCCGATCGACGCGCACCACTGCGCCGTTGACGTAGATGCGCTCGCCTGCCTTCAGCCACAGCTGCATTGGTTTCATCATGCCAGGCCGTCCCGGATCGTCTTGTTGACGTCGATAAGCGCGGAAAAACCCTTGTCCGGGTTGGCCAGAACACGATCCGATTCCGCGATTGCCCAGAGTCCGATCGAGATCAGGTCCTGCTTCAGGGCGGGACCGAGATCGTTGTTCGGATCCGTCAAGCTCTCAATGAAAAAGGTCCACAGTTTCTGGACGTAGGCGACCGCCTCTGTTGTCTCGACCGAAGACGCCCCCACGGCCTGCGCGGCGGTCATCAGCTCGATGGCGCGGTCGAGTGCTTCTTTCTCGCGATCGCGCGCGGCGCGGGCGCCGCTTTCCATCACTTCGGCATAGCTCATTTTGTACATTGAGGCTTTTCCACTCCATCCCTACGCATAGTTGAGAATGCTCATCTGAAGGAGCTTTGCGGTAAGCGAATACGACATCTCTATCTGCGTACTCAGCGTGTCGATCCGGACCTTGGCTTCGGCGGGATCGATACCCTCAAGCGTTCCGATGCGTGTCTGTAGAAGCGACTGCTGAACGACCAGACGCTCGCTGGCGTCGCTGGTCTGGTTCTGCACCGCGCCGAGCGTCGCCTGCAGGTCGACCAGACCGGTCCCGGCGCCACCGAGCAGACTTGCTGCCTTGTCCGCGATCGCCTGACGTGCATTTTCGCCCAGCCCATCCGTCCCCAAATAACCCACCATCGAGTAGACCTCTGCGAGCTTGCGCATGGCTGACTCGTTGGCGTTCACCGACGTCGTGACTTTCTCGGTCAGCGAAATCCATGTGCTCGTGTTCTGGCTCGAGGCCGAAGACCATGTCGCACCCCAGTCCGGATCCGCGAAAAGCTGATCGAATTCGTTGTTGAGGAAGTCGGCCATGGCCGCGCCGTCTATCCCGGCTGCGGCCGGGTCGTCCTGTGTGAACCCGAATTTCGTGAGGAAGGCAGCATCGAGCGCGGCGCCAGGCCCCGCGTCGAACTGCGCGAGGGGCGGCGTACCGGTGTTGATGCCGCCGAAGAGATAGCCCCGTCCGTCGGACGTATTGGCGGTGCTGGTAAAGGCGGAAAGCGCCGATCGGGCGCTCCGCGCAATGATCGTCCAATCCGTGGAGCCGCTTCGCGCGGTGACCAGTTCGCCGAGAAAGCTGTCCGCGTCGGTGCGCATCTTGTCGAGCGCGGCCTGCGTCTGTTGCAGGCGGCCGGAAAGCGTGGCGTTGCTGGCGGCCAGCGAGTCGAGCGCCTTGGTGTCGATATGCAGGGTCACGCTTTGCGCCGTTCGTGCCCCCAGCGTCAGACCAACGTCAGCCATGCGACCTGTAACCACCTCCTGATTCAGGCGCACGAGATCCTGCTGCATGCGGGTGATGCCGAGGCGCGGCGTATTCAACAGCGACATCGTGGAGACGAATGCGGTGCGCATCTCTAGGACACCATGTCGAGCAGCGTCTGATACATCGCGTTGACCAACGTGATCAGCTTCGACGATGCCTGGTAGCTCTGCTCCAGCTGGAGTTGCAGCGCATACTCGTCATCGAGATTGACGCCCGCGGCATTGGAAAACGCCGTAGCGACCTGGGTCAGCAGCGTGCCTTGGTAATCAGCGGCGTCCGAAGCTGTCTGGCGCGCATCCTCCAGCCAACCGATCGAAGCCGGCCCAAAGTCGAGAATGCTCATGGAGGCGCCAAGATTGGCGGACCCGTCGAAGCTCCGCGCCGTGGACAGCGCATCGACAAGGCCGCTCAGCCGGTCAGAAAATCCACCGGCGAGAGTTGTGTTGTAGCGGTAGCTGGCCCCGTTGATGCCGCCATCGCGCAGCAGGTCGATGCTGCCGCCCTGCGCCGGCACAACCGCTGAATTGACCCTGATGGACCCGGCGATGCCGGAGCTCAGCGTGCCGCCAGCCGGAATGGCTGGGCCGCCGGACCACGTCAACAGGCCCGCGAGATCGACGCCGCCACCGCCGGACTGGTCGGACTCTGAGAAGGATTCGACGAGGCCGCGGGCCAGTTCGTCGAGTTGCGCCTGGTAGGTCGGCGCCGTCACGTCCCGGAGCGTCGCAAGGCCGGAGAGATTGCCTGAACTGATGGGCATGGTGGCATTGGCGCCGGTCACCGGCACGCCGTCCACGATCACCGCATTGCCGGTCGCACCCGGCCCGAGGCTGCTGGAGGCCGCGAACGAAACGGATCGCGCCTGCACGTCGAACAGTGTCACGCCGCTGTCAGTATAGATCGCAAGATCGTTGTCCGACCGCGAGACGACACTGATGCCGATTTCCTGGCTGATCTGGTTGAGCAGCGCGTCGCGCCGGTCAAGGGCGTCGGTGACGTCCTCACCCAGCTTGGTGCGGGCGACGACCGTCTGGTTGAGCGATTCGAAGTCGGAGAGCAGGTCGTTCAGGTGGCCGACTGAGGTCGCCATGGCGGCGTCGGCCTCGTTGCGCACCTTCGTCACCACCTGGGTGGCGTTGTTCAGCGTCGATGTCAGCGTTTGTGCAGCCGTGACCGCCGCCTGACCCAGGGCGCGGTCCGAGGGAGCATTGGCGTAAGCCTGAAGCGCGGTCGAGAGCGCCGCCACGCGTGCCGCGGGGGACGTGCCGTCGGCGGGGTCGCCGACCGTCTCGTGGAGTCGGTTGAGGCCGTCGGCCAGCGCCTGTGAGGCGGAGGCGCCGGAATTTGAGTTGAGCAGTCGGGCGAGCAGGTTCGCGCTGGACGCGCGGGTGATGGTGATGATGCGCGACGAGCCGTCCGGCCCTGTCGTCTGTAGCGCGAGCTTCCGCGACCGCGTTGGATCGTCGGCATTGGAGATATTGCTGCCCGACACGGCGACCCGGGTCGCCGTCGACAGAAGAGAGGAGCGCGCCGTGTTGAGTGCGACTGCGAGATTCACAGCCCCGGCCTCGTGCTCACGTCACCGCTCCTCGCCGGGATCAGCGCTTGAGATTCATCAGGACGTCAAGAAGCTCCGAGCTCGTTTGAACGACCTTCGAATTTGCGGTGTAGTCGCGCTGCGCGACAATCATGTCGGTCAGCTCCGAAGCCATGTCGACGTTCGACTGCTCCAGTGCGCCGGAGACCAGTGCGCCGCGCCCGCCTTCTGTCGGAAATCCTATCTGGATGTCGCCCGATGCGCTGGTGAGGGCGAAGGCGTCGCCGGGGACGGGGTGCAGGTTGTCCGGGCTCGGCACTGTAGCGAAGGGAATACGGAAGACCGCGACCCGTGCGCCATTGGAGTAGGTGGCGTAAACGAAGCCGTCGGCGTCGATGTTGACGCCCGAAATGCTGCTCGGTGCGTTTCCATTGATGGCGACGTTCATCGGCGTGAAGTCGGTCGCGAGCTGGGTGGTGCCGCTGATGTCCAGTTCGAGCGTGTCGCCGTTGGGGATGGCGATGCTGAGCGTCGAGGCACTGGTCATCTGCCCTAGGCCGTCGAAGGTCAGGGTCTGCGTCGCGAGTGGCGCGGAGCCGGAGGCTCCGTAGGGGAACCCGCCGTTCGTGGCCCCGGCCTGGTCGAAGACGGACATTTCCCAGGTATCGGGCCCGGTCGCCGTCTTGCTCAGGTAGACGTCGAGGGTCACCGGATTGCCGATATTGTCGTAGGCAACCATCGACGATTTGATCGTGTATTCGGATGTCACCAGGTTGTCCGAGGGCGTGTCGCCGGCTTCCAGCGCCGAGTTTGACGGCAGGTTCACCGTGAAGACACCGGCGGTGCTGGGCACGGCCTGAAGGTTCTTGTCGGTCAGATTGACCGGGGTCAGGTTGGCCACACCGTTCAGCACTGCGTCCGGGTTGCCGTCGTCGAGGGCGTAACCGAGCAGCGTGAATCCGCCGCTGTTGATGAGGTTCCCGGTTGCGGCATCGGTGGTGAATGCACCCGCGCGGGTCAGGAAGGGCTGGCCATTGGGGTCGGAGACGACAAGGAAGCCGTTGCCCTGGATGCCGAGGTCAGTCGGCGAGGTCGTGTAGACCAGCGAGCCCTGCTTGCCGATGGAGTGGTGAATGCTGGTTGCGACGGCGCCGGAATTGTAGGAGTTGGCGTTGCTGTCGAGGACCAGCGCGGAGAACTGCGTGGAAGCCGCCTTGTAGCCGGTGGTGCCGGTGTTGGCGATGTTGTCGGCGATGGTCGCCAGTTTGGTGGACTGGGCGTTCATGCCGGAAACGCCGGTGCGCAGGGCGCCGTAAAGGCTCATGGGAGGCTCCTCGACAGACAGAATTGATCAGGTACAGCCTAGCCGCGCTTGCTTGCGCGAAGCTGTGCCGCCTAGGGGCGCAGGACCTGCGCGAGATCAGCGAAGACGTCGGCGGTCGCCTTGCCCTGCGGGTCCTGCCGCAGCGCGTCGTAGATGCGCGGCACCATGGTGACGGCGCGGTCGAGTTCGATGTCGTTGCCAGCGTGGTAGCCGCCCATCAGGCGAAGGTCGCGGGTGTCCTCGAAGCGCGCCACCATGCTCTTCAGCGTGCGCACGAGCTGGCGCTGCTCGTTGGTCCACACGATATCGGCGAGCCGCGAGATCGAGGAGAGTACATTCACCGCCGGGTAGCGACCCTGATCGGCAATGGCGCGATCGAGTACGATGTGTCCATCGAGTGTGCCGCGGATAGCGTCGGCGACCGGATCGTTGTGGTCGTCACCGTCGACCAGCACTGCGAAAACGCCGGTGATAGTGCCGGTGCCTTCCAGACCCGGCCCGGCCCGTTCCAGCATCTTGGGCAGGTCGCTGAATACGCTCGGCGCATAGCCGCGCGCGACCGCCGGTTCGCCGGCCGCCAGCGCCACATCGCGGGCGGCGTGGGCATAGCGCGTCACCGAATCCACTATGAGCAGCACCGAGTCGCCCCGATCTCGGAAGTACTCGGCCACCGCCGTTGCAGAGGAGAGCGCCAGCCGGCGCATCATCGGGCTCTCGTCGCCGGTCGAGACGACCGTAACGGCATTTTTTCGGTTGGCGGCGAAGGAGCCTTCCAGGAACTCGCGCACCTCTCGTCCGCGTTCGCCGACGAGCGCCACCACGACCGTGTCGAAGTCGGGTGAGCGCGCCATCATGGAAAGCAGGGTGGATTTGCCGACGCCCGAACCGGCAAAGATGCCGACGCGCTGGCCCCGGCAGAGCGGTGTGAAGAGATCGACCACCCGTACGCCGGTTTTCAGCGGTTTGGTGACGCGCTGGCGGGTCATGGCAGGTGGCGGCGGCCGGTCGATGACGATGGAAGCGTCGCCCCGCAGCAGTGGGCCGGCGTCATCCAGCGGCTCACCCAAGGCATTGATAACGCGGCCTTTCCAGGACTGAGCCGGGTTAAGACGCATCGGCCCGACCAGCTGGGCAAGCATGCCGGTGCCGACCGCAAAGCGGGTATCGAACGGCTTCACCGTCGCATCGGCCTCCGAGACCCGGACGACTTCACCGAGCGTATGCAGGTCGCCGCCGTCGAGGCGAACCCTGTCGCCCAGTTTCACCACCTTGGACAGGCCGCGAACGCGATAATGGGTGGGTGCAACCTCGCGCACGATACCGCCGAGTTGCACGAACGGTAGTTCGGCTTCCGCGGTCGCTACTGCTGCGGCCAAGCGTTGCAGTGCGGTCATGTGCGGGGGCTATGCGGGGCCAAGTGTGCGGATCGCCTGCTGGGCCATGTCGTCGTCTTGGTTGGCGGCCACGGTCGCTTGGTCGAAGGCGCGCGATGCCTCGATCAGCCTCGTCATCTCCAGGATCGGATTGACGTTCGACCCCTCGATGTACCCTTGGCGAATGCTGTTCGCCGTCATGTCCTCAACCGGCTCCACCGGCTTGTCGGAGATGACGCCTGAGTTGTCATGACGGGTCAGGTTGGCGTTGTCCGGAATCAGGAAGAGCCCGATAACGCCTTGTTGTGAGCCGGCCTGGCTGACGGATCCGTTCTCGCCGATCTCTATGGGGCCGCCGGCCGGGTCGAGAACGATCGGCGACCCGCCGACGTCGAGCACCGGATAGCTGTTGACCGAGCGCAGGTCGCCGTTGCCATCCATGTGGAAGCGGCCATCGCGTGTGTAGACCGTGCCTTGCGGCGTCTGGAGCCCGAACCAGCCATCACCCTCGATGCCGACGTCCAGGCTGTTGCCGGTGAAACTGATCGGGCCCTGGTCGCGAATGACATAGGTGGTCCCCGGCGAGGCAAAGGCGACCTGATCGGGGCCGACCTGCGACATCGCCGCCGTGAAGCGGATGCCAGCGGCGCGAAATCCGGCCGTGTTCATGTTGGCGATATTGCTGGCAATGACTTCCAGACGGGCCTCGGTCGCCCTCTGGGCCGAAATGGCGACATACGCGCTGACGGACACGCTGCTTACGAGCCCCCGTATTTCAATGATTTCAATGTCATGATCAGGTCCAGGTCGACCGACGGACTGCGACTGTTGTCGAAAAGCGAGAGCACCGGATCCGCGGCGGAAACCTCGGTGGCATCCCAGGTTGCGGTAAATCGACTGATCAGCCGCTCGAGCTTCTCCGGATCCTTGAGGTCGGCAATGTTGAGCCGCGCATTGACTGCCGCAGCCTGCTTGTCGATGTCTGCGTTGGCCATCTCGCTCGGGAACCCGAACATGGTCTTGACCACCTGCCACAGCGCGGCATCGGCGAGCAGGCCATAGGCGGAGGCAACCTTCGGCGCCTCGCGCGCGAAATAGAGCGCCAGTCGCACACCGTCATTGTCGGCGCCGGCGGAGACCTCAAGCCTCTGGCGGACATATCGGTCGACCACGCCCTGCTGGGCATTCGCGCTCTGCGTCGTGTCGGCGCCATTCACACTGAAGCTGAACGTCTCGGCAAACCGCACGAAGCGATCGTCCGCGAGGCGATTGGCAAAGGCCTTCGGGTCAGCGACGCCCTCGACCATCACCTTGCGCATGAAAGCTTTGGCATGGGCCATGTCATCGAGGCCGAACGCCGTCATCGCGTAGTTGAAGAGGCGGGTGTCCTTGATGAAGTCGTCCACGCTCTGCACATCGCCGATGTGCTTGAGATAGTAATCAGTCGCCACCGCTACCGGCCGTTCCGCCGCGGTGCTCGCAAGCGTGCGATCAAGATCGCGCGTCAGCATTCGATAGGTGGTCGAAGTGCTCAGCATCGCCCGTTTCTAGGTCAGCGGGCTTGCGCGAGCCTGTCTTTCGGCGATTTAAGCCCCACGCAAGCTTTCGGCGCGATCTGAGGTGGCAGGAATGGCCACTGCGTCGCGGAGCGGCATAAATTGAATCTTCTTCTCGGACTCGCTCTCGGCGTCGGTGCATTGGTCGGCGGCTTTTTGGCCGAAGGCGGGCACATTGCCGTTTTGTGGCAGCCGTTCGAATTCCTCATCATCGGCGGCATCGCCATCGGCGTGTTCGTGATGGGCAATCCGTTCTCCACCATCATTGACGCCATGAAGGCGGTCATGGAAGCGCTGACCAACGCGACCCCGAAGCGCAAGGATTTCCTTGCCCTGCTCAGCCTGCTCTTCGCGCTCATGCGCGATCTGCGTGGCAGGCCGCGCAACGAGGTAGAGGCGCACATCGACGATCCGGCGA
This sequence comes from uncultured Alphaproteobacteria bacterium, assembly GCA_963798195.1. Lineage (GTDB taxonomy): Bacteria > Pseudomonadota > Alphaproteobacteria > Rhizobiales > Kaistiaceae > CAVSRC01. Next base: position 48,380 of record CAWCSF010000008.1, read on the forward strand.
ACTCGCCGCTATTCCAGCATTTTCCGGGCATCGTGAAGGACAAGGAACTGACGCAGTTCATTTGCGACTACGTCCGCCTGACCATTATCGGCAACGCCCGCTCGCACGAGATCGAGGGCCTGATGGAGCAGGAGATCAGCACCATCCGCAAGCACAAGCTCAAGCCGCAAACCTCGATGGGCACTATCTCCGAGGCGCTCCCTGCGCTCGGCATCTGCGCGGCGGTGCTTGGCATCGTCAAGGCGATGGGCGCGCTCGACCAGTCGCCCGAGATTCTCGGCGAGTACATCGGCGCGGCGCTCATCGGGACGCTGACAGGTATCTTCTGGTCTTACGCCGTGGTCTCGCCTTTGGCCCAGCTGATCAAGACCACGCGCGAGAAGCAGATGCAGTGCTACATCATCGTCAAACAGACGATCATTGCCTTCATGAATGGAGCGTTGCCCCAGATTGCACTGGAGCATGGGCGCAAGACCATCTCGTCCGGCGAGCGCCCGACGATCGACGATGTCGAGAGCGAGGCCATCTCGACTTCGCCGCCTTCGGTCCCCGTGAAGCAGGCGGCGTAATCCGATGGCCGTCGAAACAACGCCACGTCAGCAGGCCAACATTCGCGATCTCCTCATGGAGGCCGCGAACCTCTCGATTGATCAACTGCCGTTGCTGCCGGTCATTTTCGATCGCGTTTCCCAGCAGCTTGCCGAGCGCCTGCGGAGTCTTTCGTCGGCCTTGCCGCACGTTTCGATGAACCAGCTGACGACCGCCCGCATCGGCGAAACGCTGGATGCCTACGACATGCAGGCAATCGTCGGCATCTTCCACGCCACAGCCTGGGACACGCGCGTTCTGGTCGGCTTCGATCGGGATTTCGTCTTTACAATCATGGAGATGCTCCTGGGTGGCGATGGCTCCGAGCCGCCCGCCGAGGACGTGCGCAACCTCTCCAGCATCGAGGCGCAATTCGCCCAGTTCGTCTTCGAACACGTCGGGCAGGCGATGCAGACGGCGTTTGCTCCCCTGTCGAATACGCGCTTCCGCCTGGAGCGCGCCGAGACGCGCATGGACTTCGCCGGCGCGGGGCGGCGGAGTCAGCCGGCGGTCGTCGCGCGCTTCATCCTCCAGGCGATGAATCGCGGCGGCGAGATGTTCATCATCATTCCGCAGAGTGCGCTGTCCCCGCTGCGGCAGACATTGTCCCGCTTTCCGGTCAACGACACTGTAACGCCGGACCCGGCCTGGACGCGCAAGATCAACGATGAAGTGCGCCGGACGGAAGTCTCCGTTCGGGCCATCGCCGAGACCCGGGAACTGACGCTGGGCGATCTCGCCGGCCTTCAGATCGGGCAGGTCATCAGGTTGGACGCGACGCCCAGGAGCCGGATTAAGGTCGCCAGCGGCGACCAGCAGCTGTTCTGGGCCTTCCTCGGACAGAACGAGGGCCGCTACTCGCTGTGCATCGACGAGGCTGTCAACGAGGAGCAGGAGTTCGTTAACGACGTGCTCGCCGGCTGAGCGATTGAGGCGGGGCATGGCGCGCCGAATCCTGCCTCCCGCAAGGTTGGAAGCTTAAGAGTGTTTTTCATGATTCCACGCCGGGCTCTCGCGGCTCGGACGTTGCAATAGCAAAGGGAAGATCGGTCATGCAGACAACTCAGCCTCAATCCGGAGTCGATGAAGCCTTGCTTGCGCAGCCTGGCGCCGCGGCGCCACCTGGCGACGCACTCGGCGGCAGCCGCAACCTGGACGCCATCTTGCGCATTCCGGTCGTGGTGCAGGCGATCCTCGGCACGGCCAGCATGCCAGTTTCCAATCTCATGAAGCTCGGTCGCGGTGCCATCGTGCCGCTCGATCATCGCATCGGCGAGCCGGTTGATATCGTCGTCAACGGTCGCGTCGTCGCGCGCGGCGAGGTGGTGGTCCTTGAGGAAGACAGCTCGCGTTTTGGCGTATCGCTGACCGAGATCGCCGGACTGCCCGGCTTCAACGCGGCCGCCTGAGAGGGTACGCCATATGGTTGCCATTCCGCGACCGGCCGCAACCAAAGGAATGCAGGGATCCGACAGGGTCGCCGCAATCCTTCTGACCATGGGCAAGTCGCTTTCGGCGCGACTGATGAAGCACTTCCAGCCGTCCGAGATCAAACAGATCACACGCTCGGCAGCCGACTTGAAGCCGGTCGCGGCCCAGCACCTCGGCATCCTGATCGAGGAGTTTGCGACCCAGTTTGCCATCGGCGCCAGCCTGGTGAGTTCGCCTGGGGAAGTGGAACGCATGCTCGACGGCGTTCTGCCGAAAGAGCAGATCGACGAGATCATGGGAGAGATGGCCGGCAATCCCGACCGCTCGATCTGGGACCGCATCTCCGCGGTCAACGAATCGGCGCTCGCGATTTACCTGGCCAACGAACACCCGCAGACCGCTTCGGTCTTCATTTCAAAGATCAAGTCGACGACGGCCGCGAAGGTGCTGGCCCGACTGCCGGCCGAGCGACGCGACGGCATCATCCGCCGCATGATCGCTGCCAAGCCGATGATCGAGGAGATTTCGCGCTTGCTCGAGCGCGCGCTCCAGCAGGAATTCAGCGTCAACCTGTCGCGGATCGGCGGCGGCGCAGAAAACACGCGCCTGGCCGAAATCGTCAACAAGCTGGACCCGGAGCAGATCGATTCGGTCATGCAGGGTCTGAAGGCGACCCGCCCGAAGGCAGCCGAGGCGCTGAAGAGCCAGCTCTTTACCTTCGACGATATTGCCAAACTGGCGCAGCGAGCCCGATCAACGCTCTTCGACAAGGTTCCGCCCGACCGCATGGTACTCGCGTTGAAGGGATCGCCGGCGGAGTTTCGCGAGGTGATCCTGTCGTCGCTTTCCTCTCGCGTGCGCAAGATGATCGAACAGGAGCTGAACAACGGCCAGGCGGTTCCGGCGCGCAATGTTACCGAGGCGCGGCGCGCCATCACCGAACAGGCCCTGGAACTTGCCGCCCGTGGCGAGATCGAGATCCGCAGCGAAGACGAAGAAGAACTGATCAGCTGATCGGATCATCAGGGCGATGGCAGAAGCGACCGACAAAGAGTCGAAAACCGAGGAACCAACAGAGAAGAAGATCGCGGACGCGGTCGAGAAGGGCAACGTCCCCCGCTCGCGCGAACTGTCGGTGTTCGCCTCCCTGCTCGGCGTGCTCGTCGCCGCCGCGTTCCTCGTCGGTCCGCAGTCCCTCGGTCTCGCCGGCAGCATGATGATCCTTCTCGATCATCCGGGAGGATTTTCCCTCGAAACAGGGACTGACACCACCGGCCTGCTGTGGGCTGTTTTCGGCGAGATGGCCAAGTTTCTGATGCCGATCGTGCTGATGCTGATGCTGGCCGGCCTGGCCGCCGCCTTTTTCCAGAACGCGCCGAATATCGCGCTGGATCAGATTCGGCCCAAATGGTCGCGCGTTTCGCCCGGTGCCGGATGGAAGCGCATCTTCGGCGGACCTGGCATGGTCGAATTCGCCAAGTCGTTGTTCAAGTTCGGTGCCATCGCCATGGTCTGTGTGATCATGCTGGGCTCGGAGCGCTCCGCTGTATCCGGCGCTGCGCTGCTCGACCCGACCGCTCTTCCCGATCTTGCTCTCTCGCTGGTGATTCGCCTGCTCTCGGCGATCTGCGTTGCCATCGCCATCATGGTGGCCGGCGATATCGTCTGGTCGCGCATCCGCTGGCGCAATGACCTGCGCATGACGCGGCAGGAGCTCAAGGACGAGTTCAAGCAGAGCGAGGGCGACCCGCTGATCAAGTCGCGGTTGCGTTCGCTTGCCCGCGACCGCGCCCGCCGCCGCATGATCGCCGCCGTGCCGCAGGCAACGGTGATCATCGCCAACCCGACCCACTTCGCCGTCGCGCTGAAATACGACCGCAACAAGGGCGGCGCCCCGCTTGTCGTCGCCAAAGGCGCGGACCTTATCGCGCTCCGCATCCGCGAAATCGCCAGCCGCCACTCCGTGCCCATCATCGAGGATAAGCCGCTGGCGCGTGCCCTCTACGATGCGGTCGACGTAGGACAATGGATCCCGCCCGAGTTCTACCGGGCGGTCGCCAGGATACTTCACCTTCTCTACACGAGGCCGGCACATGTCCGCACTTGACGACCGCCACTTCATCGCGCGGCGCGATACCAATCCCGAACTGATCGCCTGTGAGGCCGTCCTGGCCGACGGGCTCAAGGAGTTCCTGTCGGAGCTCCTCATGGTCAACGGCGGCGTGATGGTTTCCTACATTTGCAACAATCAGCACGCCCATCTCGACGACATCATCGATTCCTCGATGGAACTACGGATCAAGCCCGGTCGCCTTCACTACGGCAGCCAGGCGCAGGTCGATTTCGACTGGGGCGAGGCGCCGTCCGTTTCGCTCGACATGGAACTGCGCGATGCTCGGCTGACGGCATTCTTCAAGGTCGTCTTCGGCAGCGACCACGTCGGCATCGACCTGAACGGCATCCACTTCGACGAAGTCGTCTCCGGGCCGGAGAACATCGTGCGCTGCTTCTCGGCCGCGGTGGCGGACGCGCGCATCGACTGAAACGGTCGCCGCGGCAGCTTCAACAGCTTCAGGCAAGGTTGCGCCTCGACAATTCGGATGCACCACGAGTGTCCGGAGGTCGCGTTGGAACCGATTTATGTCTTCAGCCTTGCCGCGCAGCATGAGCGCTGGGCCACGGTGCGTCAGGCGGCGATCAGCGGCAATATCGCCAACGTCAACACGCCCGGCTACAGCGCACTCGAAATCGAGCCGTTTTCCGCCATTATGGACGATACCTCCGGCGTCACGCTGGCGCGCACCGCGCCTGGGCACCTGAGCGCGTCGGGAGATACCGGCGATCGCGGTATGCGCGAGTGGGCGACGACGGAAACCGACAAGCGGGTCGCCCTAGATCAGCAGCTTGTCGCCGCCGACGAAACGAATCGCTCCTTCTCGCTCGACACCGGCATCGTGCGGGCCTTCCACCGCATGCTCATGACCGCAGTGAGGTCCGGATGATCGACCCCCTTCGCGCTGCAACCGGCATAGCCGGCGCGGGCCTCGAGGCGCAGTCCGTCCGGCTGCGCGTGGTATCGGAGAACCTCGCCAACGCCAATTCTGTTGCAACGACTCCCGGCGCCGATCCCTATCAGCGCAAGACGGTGGTCTTCAGCAGCGAGTTCGATCGCCTGCTCGGCGCCGCGACGGTCGGGGTCAAGTCGATTGGGCACGACAACACGCCGTTTCTCGTCGAGCACGATCCGAGCAACCCGGCGGCGGATGCCGACGGCAACGTGAAGATGCCCAACGTGAACATGCTGGTGGAAATGGCCGATATGCGTGAGGCCAGCCGCTCGTACGAAGCGAACCTGCAGATGATCAAGCAGGCCCGCTCGATGACTTCGATGATCCTGGACCTGCTGAGGAACGGCTGATGATTAGTGCTCTCTCCGGCCTGCGTGCCGTTGGAACGACCGAGATCGCGAAACCGACGGGACCGGCCGCGACGGCGTCCGCCGGTGTCTCGGATTTCTCCAAGGTGCTCTCCGACATGGCGACCAACACGGTCGATGCCCTGAAGGCCGGCGAGGCGAGTGCGATCAGCGGCATCAACGGCGGCCGCTCGGTGCAACAGGTTGTCGACACGATGCTGACCGCCGAACAGGCATTGCAGACGGCCATCGCCGTCCGCGACAAGCTCGTGACTGCCTACCAGGAAATCAGCCGGATGACGATCTAGGAGTATCGATATGCGTGCGCTCTCCATAGCGGCCACGGGCATGTCTGCCCAGCAGACCAATGTCGACGTGATCGCGAACAACATCGCCAACATCAACACGACGGCGTTCAAGCGGGCTCGGGCGGAGTTCTCGGATCTGATCTACCAGAGCGATCGCGCCGGCGGCGTTCCCAATCGCGGCGGCGAAGAGGTGATCCCGGAAGGCGCGCAGATCGGTCTCGGCGTGCGCACGGTCGGCGTCCGCAACCTGCACATCCAGGGTTCCCTGGCCCAGACCGCGAACCCGCTCGACATGGCCATCAACGGCCGGGGCTGGTTCCAGATCAGCGGCCCCAGCGGCGAGACGCTCTATTCGCGCGCCGGCTCTTTCAACAAGAGCGGCACCGGACAACTCGTCACCGGCGACGGCTACCTGGTCGATCCCTCGATTACATTCCCGGCAGATACGCTCGAGATCGTCATCAACGAGTTGGGCGAGGTCTATGCCCGCACCGCCAGCCAGTCGACGCCACAGCTTCTGGGTCAACTTTCGCTGGTCGATTTCGCCAACGACTCCGGTCTCCAGCCACTAGGCAACAATCTCTACCGCGAGACCGCGGCTTCGGGCGCGCCGATCTCCGGTGTTGCCGGCGATCCGGGTTTTGGCAGCATCCATCAGGGTTATCTGGAGCAATCCAACGTCGATCCCGTGAAGGAGATCACCGAACTGATATCCGCCCAGCGCGCCTACGAAATGAACTCCAAGGTCATTCAGGCCGCCGACGAAATGCAGGGTCAGCTGTCGAAGGGCATTCGCTGATGAAAGGCTGGACCGGCCTTCACTGGCTCATGGCCGGCGTCATTTGCCTGGCCGGTCTGGTCGGCGCCTCGGTGGCGCGCGCGGCCTCGGTGGAGTCGCTGCCGGTTCCGGCCGTCACCATCTATCCGGGCGATGTCATTGCCGACGACATGCTGACCGATGGGCGCTTTCCCATTGGCACGGCATCTCGCTTCCCCGTGGCCGGCTCCAATCAGGAGCTGGTCGGCAAGGTGGCCCGGCGCACCCTGCTGCCGGGCCGTCTGATCGCGCGCAATACCGTCGGCGAGCCCGAGCTGGTCAGCAAGGGCAAGATCGTCTCGGCGATCTACCAGCAGGGCACCCTGGTTATCACGGCGACGGTTCTCGCCCTTCAGTCCGGCAGCCTCAACGACATCATCCAGGTCCGCAACGTCGATAGCGGCAAGGTCATCGTTGGCACCGTAACGGCGGACGGCGGCGTCCGCATCGAGGCACGATGAATCGCCTCCTGCTTGCCGCAATCCTGATCCTTCTCGGTGCCTCCGGCGCAGAAGCCACGCGTATCAAGGACATCTCTTCGATCCAGGGCGTCCGCGAGAACCAGCTCTTCGGCTACGGCCTGGTCATGGGCCTCCAGGGCACCGGCGACTCCATGCGCAATGCCGTGTTCACGCAAAATGCTCTGAAATCCATGCTGGACCGCATTGGCGTCAACGTCATCGACGAGCAGATGCGGGTGCGAAATGTCGCGGGGGTGATCATCACCGCCAACCTGCCGGCCTTCGCGACCACTGGCACGCGCATCGATGTCGACGTCTCGTCCATCGGCGACGCCGTGTCGCTGAAGGGCGGTACGCTGTTGATGACCCCGCTGACCGGTGCCGACGGGCAGGTCTATGCCGTCGCCCAGGGGCCGGTGTCCGGCGCCGGCATTGTCGCGGGTGGCGTGGCTGCGAGCGTGAGCCAGGGCGTCGCCACCGGCGGCCGCATCCCGAATGGTGCGATCGTCGAGCGCGAAGTCGGCGGCACGCTCGACGCGGCGGCGCAACTCGTCGTCGAACTCTTCAACCCGGATTTCGCCACGGCCACCCAGGTCGCCGACGTGATCAACGACTATGCTCGCACGCGGTACGGCACGAAGGTCGCACGCGAGCGCGACATGCGCAGCGTCGCGCTGAACAAGCCGACCGCGATCAGCGCGACACGCTTCCTCGCCGAAATCGGCGAACTCCTCATCTTCCCCGACGCCCCGGCGCGGGTAGTTATCAACGAACGCACAGGCACGGTGGTCATTGGCCAGGACGTGCAAATCTCCACGGTCGCCATGGCCCACGGAAACCTGACCGTCCGGGTAACCGAGACGCCCTTCGCGTCACAGCCTGAGCCCTTCTCGAAGCAGGGCAAGACCGTCGTCCTGCCGCGCACCGCGGTGAGTGTCGGCGAGCCCGACGCCCACATCGCGTTCGTCGGTGGCGCAAGCCTCGAGTCGCTGGTCTCGGGGCTGAACAGGATCGGCCTGAAGCCGAGCGACATCATCGAAATTCTGCAGGCGATCAAGACGGCGGGCGCCCTGCAGGCGGAACTGGTCGTCCAATGATTGGGGCGGTGATCATCATGCGCACGGCGAGCACGGGTCTTCTGGTTCTTGCAGGGTGTCTCTGTCTGACGGCCTCCGCGCTGGCTGCGGAAGAGAAAGCGCCCGCTGAGGCAGTAGCGCCGGTCGCCGCCACCGCCCAACCGCAGGACAACGCGTCCGAGTACTGCAGGAACATCGCCAATCCCGCGGCTGATGCCCGCTATGCCCGACAGGCAGACTCACTCACCTCCATGGAAAAGGCGCTCGACGAGCGCATCGCGGCGCTTGAGAAGAAGCGCGCCGAGTATGAGGAGTGGGTCACCCGCCGGCAGGAGTTCCTGTCGCGCGCCGACGAGAGCGTCGTCGCAATTTACTCGCAAATGCGTCCGGACGCCGCAGCGCAGCAGATCGCCGTCATGGATGCGGAGGCGGCCGCTGCCATCCTTTCCAAACTTTCGCCGCGCACCGCCAGCGCCATCCTCAACGAGATGGACGCCAACACGGCTGCGAACCTGACCAACACCATGGCCGGCCTGCCGGCGGACAAGAAGAAAGCCGGCACGTGAATCGTATTCTGATCCTTGTGCCACTTCTGGCCTTGCTTGCGGCCTGTCACAGCACCCAGACAGAGACCACCGGCGGCTCGCCGCCGCTTTCGGTCGTCGGCAAGGGGCTGACGGTCGAGCGCAGCGCGCTGCCGGCCGCATTCGCGGAGCCGGATATCCGCGCGCCGCACTCGCTGTGGAGCCGCTCCAATCAGGGCATGTTCCGCGATCTCAGGGCGAGCCACGTCGGCGACGTCGTTACCGTCTCGATCGACATCAACGACCAGGCTCAGTTCGACAACACCAGCGGCCGGTCGAAGAAAGCGGATGCGAAAGGGACCTTCACGATCGACCTCGGCTTCGGTGGCTTCAGTGTGCCCGATCAGTCGGGTTCGGCCTCCGGTAACCTGGACGCAAGCGGAAGCACCAGTGCCAAGGGCGAGGGGTCCATCGACCGCTCCGAAAAACTTCACCTGGCGATCGCCGCGGTCGTGGTCGAGGTCCTCCCCGACGGCAACATGCTGATCAGCGGTTCGCAGGAAGTCCGCGTCAACCAGGAAGTGCGTGTGCTCACCATCGCCGGCATCGTGCGCCCGCTCGACATCGGCGCGAACAACATGATCGCCTACGACAAGATTGCCGAGGCGCGCATTTCCTACGGCGGGCGTGGCAAGCTCAGTGACGTTCAGTAGCCATGGCGCTGTTCGGCAACAAGAAGAAGGCCGCGGCAGCAAAGCCCGATGACGAGGCCGACGACGACCGCGACGAAGAGCTGTCCAGCGTCGAGGTCGATGAGGAATCCTCGGTCGAGCTGAAGAAGGAAGAACTCGCACCGAAGAAGAGCGGCAGCGGAAGTATCATTCAGTTGCTGATCAGCGCGGTCGCCGTCACGGCGGTGGCGGCCGGCGGCGGCATCTTCCTCGGCCAAAAGACCGCCGCCACCATCGAAACGACCATCGCCCTTCGCGATGCCGCCAACCGGCCGCCTGAAGATCACCCGGTATCGCTGAAATACAGCGGCGACATGGTGCTGCAGCCGATCGAGGCGGTGGTTACAAACCTGTTTTCCCCGGCCGACACCTGGATCCGTCTTGAAACCGCGATGGTGTTCAAGAACGGCTCGCTGGATAACCCGGAAATCACCGCCGCCGAGCTGCGGCAGGACATGCTGGCCTACCTGCGGACCGTGACTATGGCCCGGCTGGACGGACCGAGCGCGCTCCAGCACCTGCGTGACGACCTGAACGAGCGTGCGTCGTTGCGGACAGGCGGCAGAGTCAGCGAATTGATCATCCAGACACTCATCATCCAATAGGCAAACGACGATGTCTTCCCGTCCTACTCAGAAGCTGACCGCCTGGTCCTGCCGCCTGTTGCTGGCCATCACTGCCCTGGCCGGAAGCGCGATTGCCGCCCATGCCCAGGACAGCATCCTCGACGGGCTCATTCCGGGCGATGGCGCCAGCGCCACCGGCCGCATCGTGCAACTCGTGGTCATGCTCACGGTTCTCTCCGTGGCGCCCGGCCTGCTCATCATGGTGACGAGCTTCACCCGCTTCGTGATCGCCTTGTCCTTCCTGCGGTCGGGTCTCGGCCTCCAGAGCACGCCCGCAAACCTGGTTTTGATCAGCCTGGCGCTGTTCATGACCTTCTACGTGATGGCGCCGACTTTCGACCACGCGTGGCAGGACGGCGTGCGCCCGCTGCTCGATGACAAGATCAGCGAAGATGAGGCCTTCGGGAAGATCACCGACCCGTTCCGCACCTTCATGATCGGGCAGGTGCGGCCGAAGGACCTCAAGCTGTTCGAAGAGCTTGACGCCAGCCGCGCCAGAGCCGGCGGCGCCCAGGCAGCCGAACCCCTGATTCCGCAGGCGGCTCCCGCGGAAGCCAAGATCGACCTGCGCGTGCTGATACCCGCCTTCATGGTCTCGGAACTGCGCCGTGCCTTCGAAATCGGCTTCCTGATCGTTCTTCCGTTCCTGATCATAGACATGGTGGTGGGCACGCTCGTCATGTCGATGGGCATGATGATGATGCCGCCAATCGTTCTGGCGCTTCCCTTCAAGATTCTCTTTTTCATTCTGATTGACGGATGGAATCTGCTGGTTGGAGGGCTGGTCCAGTCGTATTTCTGACAACGCGCGCTGGTAACGAACCTGAAAGCTTCGCCTGCCAATATGTGGGCATGGCGAGTTGGGGAACGGGGGCCATGCGAGTGTTTTCGCTCGCGCTTCCACCCCAAAGGCATGAGGCCGCCTCGCCATACCGGTGTTGAGTCCGGGATGCCGTATTTCCAGCAACCCGTGGGGACACCACCATGTCATCGCTTTTGACTAACACCTCCGCAATGGTCGCACTGCAGACCTTGCGGAACATCAACATGAACCTCGACGAGACCAACAACCGCGTCTCGACCGGCCTTCGCGTCAACACGGCCGCCGACAATTCCGCTTACTGGTCGATCGCGACCACCATCAAGTCGGACAACGGTGCCCTCGGCGCCGTCCAGGACTCCCTCGGCCTCGGCGCCTCGACGCTGAAGACTACCTATACCGGCCTCGATGCCGCCAAGGACCTGCTCAACGACCTGAAAGAGCAGCTGACGACGGCGACCGGCGAAAACGTCGACAAGAGCAAGGTCCAGCAGTCGATCGACTCGATCAAGGCCCAGCTTAAGGCGGTTGCCGACTCGGCTTCCTTCTCCGGCGCCAATTGGCTGAGCACCGGCACCAGCACGGATTTCACCAAGTCCATCGTTTCGTCGCTGTCTCGCGACTCCAGCAACCTGCTGTCCATCGGCACCATCGACGTCGACATTACCGATGTCCGCCTCTACGGCGACGGCAGCACCCAGTTCGGCATCCTCGACAAGACCATCGACTTGCTGACCTATACCGCCGATAGCGGCACGGCAGCGACTGTCGAGACTGCGGCAGTCGACTTCGCAGCCGCGGACGACGTCGTGTCGTTCCAGGTTTCGAAGAACGGTGGCCCGAACATCAACGTCCAGATCAACCAGGCGACACTTGCCGCCGCCGGTCTGTCGGACACGAGCATCCGAAGCAACAACGACCTTAAGGCCGTTCTCACCCAGGCCTTGGCGGATTCCGGCATCTCCGGCATCTCCGTTTCGGTCGATGGCTCGGATCACGTGATCTTCTCGTCGATCGACGACTTCTCGGTCACGGGCGCCAGCGCTGTTGGCACCTCCACCCTTGACGTCACTGACCTCGGCCTCAATGCTTCGGCCCTGACCACGTCGTCCGCCAATGCGGACGCCATTGCGGTCGCCGATATCGACATCTCGAGCGCCGATTCCGACACGATCCAGGCGTACCTGCGTGTAGTTGACGAGGCGCTGTCGGAGGTTACCGATGCCGCGTCCGGCATTGGTGCCTATCAGAACCGCGTCCAGTCACAGCAGAACTTCGTGAAGGCGGTCATCGACGCCAACACGTCGGCCGTCGGCACACTGGTTGACGCCAACATGGAAGAAGAGTCGACCAAGCTGAAGGCCCTGCAGACTCAGCAGCAGCTGGCCGTGCAGTCGCTCTCGATCGCAAACGCGAACACGCAGAGCATTCTGCTCCTGTTCCGCGGCTAACCAGCATCCGGCCCGTAGCGGGCTGGAGTACCTGAATACGAAGGGCCGCGTCTCCGGACGCGGCCCTTTTCTATTGCCCGCAATCTCCAGGCAAGGTTGGCGCATGAAACTGGCGCGAGCGAAATCTCGCTTGCCCGGTGCGCCTGTGCGTGTCCGTGGCCGTGTGACGGGTCGCGGCCTTGAAGCCGTCGGCCGCCCAACGAAGGAGCCCGACCGCCGATGGGGCGCGACGCCTTGGAGAAATTGTGGGTCAGCTTCGCCGGGCTGGGCGCCCGACGACTGATGGCGCTCGCCCTTGTCGGGATTGGCGTCATGGCCATGCTCGGCGTCGGCGGCTACTACCTCAGCCGTCCTCAACAGGAACTTCTCTATAGCGGCCTGTCCCGCGACGACGTTGGCCGCATGGGCAGCGCGCTCAAGGACGCCGGCATCGATTTCGACGTCAGCGCCGACGGTACGTCGCTTACTGTCAATTATGGCGACACCATGCGGGCCCGCATGCTGCTCGCGGGGAAGGGCCTGCCGCAGAGCGCCGACTCCGGCTACGAGCTCTTCGACCAGGTCGGCTCGTTCGGGCTGACCTCGTTCATGCAGAATGTCACCAAGACCCGCGCTCTCGAGGGCGAGCTGTCGCGCACCATTCTGACCATGGACGGCGTCAAGGCCGCCCGCGTGCACCTTGTGCTGCCCGACCGCAGCTCGTTCCGCAGTGACCAGGAGCCGGCTTCCGCCTCGGTGGTTATCCGCACCGAGATGCCGACGGATACCAGCGCGGCGCAGGCGATCCGCCATCTTGTGGCCGCCGCCGTTCCCGGCCTGAAGGTGGATGAGGTCACCGTGCTCAACACCGAAGGCGCGGTCCTCGCTTCCGGCGACGACATCGAGAGCGCCTCGGCCGGCAAGATGGCCATGGTCGAGCAGAACGTGAACCATGAGATTGAGGAGAAGATCCGCCGCACGCTGACCCCATATCTCGGCATCGGCAATTTCCAGGTCAGTATTGCCACGCGGCTCAATCTCGATCGCTCCACCGTCAGCGAGGTCATCTACGACCCGAGCTCGCGGGTTGAGCGCTCGGTGCGCACGGTCAAGGAGAATGCGCTGGCGCAGAATTCCACCAGCGAAGCCGCTGTCAGCGCCCAGCAGAACCTGCCGGACCAGCAGCAGAATGGCGGTGGCGAAGCCGGCAAGAATTCCAACGAGACCAACGACCGGCGCGAGGAAACGACAAACTACGAAATTTCGTCGAGGACCGTTGAGACGGCCCACGAGGGCTACAAGATTGAGCGGCTGTCGGTCGCGGTCCTGGTCAACAAGACGCGCCTCGAGGCCGTAGCCGCCCAGGGCGCCAATGCGCTGCCGGTGGAGCATCAGATGATGGACATCGAGCAGCTCGTCGGCGCCGCGGCCGGCTTCAGCAAGGAGCGCGGTGACCAGCTCAAGGTCGCGTCGGTGGATTTCGTCGATAACGCGCCGGGCGAAATTCCGGAGCCCGGCATCGTCAGCACGCTGCTGGGTCAGCTCGGCTACTTCGTCAATTCCTTCGCGGTCATCGTGCTCGCGATCATCGCGGTTCTGTTCGGCCTCCGTCCCGCGGTGCGCGCCATTCTTGCCGCGCCGATTACGGCCGCAGCCGGTCGCATTCCGGCCCCCGGCGAAACCGGCCTGGAGGCCGGCCCTGCCGCACCGGCCATCGCCAACGGCACCGGTGGCGCCGCCGTCGGTGATCACCACTTTGGCGAGGAGGCCAACCTCAATCTGATCGAGGACGTTACAAAGAAGATGAACCGCTCGCCGCAAAAGCGGCTGGAGCAGATCGTGGAGTACGACGAGGCGCAGGCCGTCGCGATTCTGCGCCAATGGTTGCACCAGGATGAGGCTGCCTGATGACAGCGGCCGCGGCGCGCTTCCTGCCCCACTTCTCGTCCAGGGCGTTTCCGGGTTTCGAAACCGAGCAGCCATTCCGCTCGCTGACGGAAACGGAGATGGCAACGTCCAGTGACGGCGGTGGCGATCTGGTTCGGGCCGCGGTCGACGCGGCACTGACCCAGGCTCGAGCCGAATTCGAGGCTCAGCGCTCTGCCGACCTCGTCGAGCATGAGCGGCAGATGGCGGAGCGGGAGCGACTATTTGCCGAGAACACCGCAGACGCTCTGTCCGCGCGCCTTTCCGCCGGTCTTGGCGAGATCAACGACGCGGTCGGTCGTCACGTGGCGCGTATCATGGTTCGCTTCCTTGAACATGCCGTACGCCAGCGGTCTGTCAACGAATTGTCCGAGACCGTTGCCGCCCTGCTCGCCGACGGTGGAGCGGCCCGCCTTACGGTGAGCGGCCCTGCCGATCTGGTCGATCGCCTGCGCGCATCCGCGATTCCCGCGAAGATGCCGGTGAACGCCATCGTTAGCGAAGCCGCCGACGTGACCGTCACGATCGACGACACGGTGATCGAGACGCGTATAGCGGCCTGGGTCGAGCAAGCGATCGCCGCGGTCGGGGATGGCGCCACATGACCGAGGCGAGCCACGGCCACGAACTCATCATCATCAAGCGTCACGAGGATGAGGAGCACGAGCATCACAGCTCTGCCTGGAAGGTTGCCCACGCCGACTTCATGACGGCGATGATGGCCTTCTTCCTGATCATGTGGCTGATCAACGTCACCGACGATCAGGTACGGAAAGGCATCTCGGAATATTTCAACCCGATCCATATGTCCCAGGGTTCGAGCGACCTTAAGGGTCTCAACAAGCCGGAGCCCGGAGAGGGCGATAAGGCATCCGCCAAGGGGCACAGCGACATCCCGCTGCCGGGCTCCGCGATGAACCTGCTGGAATTGTCGGCCGGGCATTCCGATAGCAAGAGCGTGAGCCCCGAACAGGCCGCTGCGGCGATGCAGGCCGCCGCCGAGGCGGCAGCGAAAATGGGCGAGGCTGCCAAGGCCGCCGGCGAAGGCGACAAGTCCGGCGCGGCCGAAGAAGGAGCGGCGAAGGGCCAGGGTGCGGACGGCGCGGCAGAAGGCGCCGCTACCGTCGACGAGCATGGGGCCTTTGCGGACCCATATGCCGTGCTGGCGAAGATCGCCGAAGAATACGCGGCGCAGAAAGCCAACGCCGCCGCGATCGCCGGCGACACGCGTGCCGCGGGCCGTGAGGGCGGCGCCGTTGATCGCGATCCCTTTGACCCGTCCTACTGGCAAACGGCGCCCCTGCCGGAGGCACGGGCAACGAACCCCGGTCCCGCCGGCACGGCCCAGGAAGTTCCGGGCGGGGCCGTGCCCGATGCTGCCGCGGTGACCGCCGAACCGGGGACCGCGGTCGCGGACATCGCCAACAACCCCGCGGCGGTTGCCCCTGCCGACGGGGCGGTCCCGGAGACACCACCGGCCGGGAAGGCGGCCGCCGAAGCCGCCTCGAAGGCGCTTGCCGCCGACATAGAGCGGTCGGTTACAAGACTGATGCCGGCTGGCGCGTCACCCGACCTGGCTGTTGCCGCCACCGCGGAAGGGATCAGCGTCAGCCTTACCGACGACGCCCGCTACAGCATGTTTCCGGTCGGTTCGGCGGTGCCTGACGCCAAGACAGTTCTTCTGCTCGGCGACATTGCCAAGGTTCTCTCGGCGCGGCCCGGCCAGATCGTCATCCGCGGATACACCGACGCCCGGCCGTTTCATTCCGCCGACTACGACAACTGGCGTCTCTCCGCCGCGCGCGCCCACATGGCCTACTACATGCTGACGCGGGGTGGGCTGCCCGAAGCCCGCGTTGACGCGATCGAGGGGCACGCCGATCGCGCCCTCAAGAATCCGGTCGAGCCCTTCGCCGCCGAAAACCGCCGCATTGAAATCCTGCTCAAGGAGAAGGCGCAATGACGTGCCGGCCACTCCTGCTCGCGACCGTTGCCATGCTCGCCTGCGCGGCACAGGCCTGCGCCGACCCGATGCAATTGACGCCGCCGGCCGCGTCGGCAGCTCCCGACCAGCCGCTCGACTTCGTCCTGCGCCTGTTTGGCAATGATCCGCCACCGCCGCCACCCCCTCCGCCACCGGCGGCGACGGCCGATCCGATCAGCCTCGTGCCGCCAAAAGTGACACGGGCGAAGGTGGAGCGGCCGGCAGCGGCGCGGCTCACCGTCGCCGCAGCGCGCGTGCCGATGCCACGCCTGCGTCCGCCCATGCTCACCGGCGAAGTCGCTCGACTGCGGACGAGCGCCGACCCGGCAATCGCGCCCACAACGCCGTCAGCCATCGATATGACGACGACCGGCTCGGTCGGGCCGGCAAGTCCGGCCCCGACCACTCCGGTGCGTTTGGCCCAACAGCCGCCGCCGCCCCCGGCCGCCGTCGCACTCATACCGGAAACCGACAGCCTGCTGGGCGACCCCAGCAGTTTCGATCTTGGTCCGGATAAAGACATGGCGCCGAAGGCGCCGGAGCCATCTGCTATCGATGTGCCGGTCCCGGGCAAGCGCCCGCGCAGCACCTCGAAACCGGGCTACCAGGCGGTCACCAATGCTGAGCCCTACGAACTGGTGCGCAGCCTGCAATCGCTCCAGGACCGGATGGCGGAGGGCGACGTCGATGCGCTGAAGGCGCAAGGTCCACTCCGCGAGGAGATCGACCGGGTCTTCGCGGCCGCGGGCCCCGACACGTGGCAGGACCCGCGCAATGCGGAGGCCGCGGTGACCTACGTTCTGAGTGGCGGCTCGCCCGAAATCGTCAAGCGGCTGCTGACGCTGGATCCCAAGCCGGCCCTCGACGAGAATCTCATCTCCGGCGTGTACGAATATGCCCGCGGCAATCCCGATGTGGCGACGCCGCTGCTCACCGAAGTGGATCTGTCGAGCGTGCCGGTCAGCATGGCCGGGCAGGTCGCGATCGCTCAATCTGCGCTCGTCGTCCAGACCGATCCGGTGAAGGCGATGAAAATTCTGGGCGTTGCCCGTCTGCTGGCTCCCGGGCACGCTAGTCGAAGAAGCGGCGATCCGCCGTCAGCTCTTCGTCGCCGATCAGCAGCGCGACGACGATGCGGTCCAGTCGTTGGCTCGGCAGTACCTCGATCGATTCCGCCACTCCGTCTACGCCGGCAATTTCCGTTCGCGGTTCGCCGCGGCGCTCAGCCACATGAAATCGATCGACAGCGAGAAGAGTTTCTCACGCCTCGACGACATGCTGGCCATGGTTGAACCGGACGCGCGCTGCGAACTCTACCTGACAGTGGCGCTCGCCTCGACCGTCAACAACCGGCTGACGGCAGCACGCCTCGCGGCAGAGCGCGCCAGCGGTCTTGCCCTGGCGGGTTCGGTGCAGGAGGCGCGCGCGCGCCTCTACCACGCCGCTGCGCTCGCCGCCTTGCCGGCCGGCGTTGAGGCGGCCAGCGTCGATCTTGGCGGGCTCAAGCGTCCTCTTCTGAATCCAGCGGACAGCGACCTTTATGAGGTAGTCGACGCCACCATCAAGGGCGTTCGTTCCGGCACCGACCGCGCATCGATCACCGTCGCCGTGGCCGAGCCGCTGGGTGACGGCAGCATCGCGGATGAGCGTCCCGTGGTGAAACAGGCGCGCGACATCCTCGCCAAGACCGACGAACTGGTTGCCGCGAAATGATTGTGAGTCCCAACATCGGCGCCGCCAACGAAGTAACGGACGTGGCGCAGAACCGTAGCGCGCAAGGCAAGCAGCCGCGCGAAGGCGGTCTCTTTGCTGCGCTGTTCAAGCAGATCGCGTCCACGCTCGGCGACAAGGTCACGGATCAGAAGGGCGATGCCGGGCCAGCCGAAACACCGTCTCCGATGCGTCGGCAGGCAAATCTGGTCGACGGCGAGAAACGTGGGCGACCGATGCACAGGCATCACGGGGCGATGAGAGACCTTGACGCGCTCGATCCCCTCCCCAAAGACGCGCCACCGGCTTCCACGGCGGTTGTCACGACAAGCGACGCGACCGGGATGAGTGCGGTAGACGCATCGCCTCAACTGCATCTCTTTCCGGTTCCCGATGTCCCGACGATGCCATTCCCGGCCGCTGAAGCCGGCGAACACGCGGCGGACGCGGCGCGCACCATGCCGGCGCCGACCGGCGACAAGGGACTCGCAGCCGCAGGGAAACAGCCCTTGCCCGCGAACGTCGCCGGCACTGTCGCGCGCGCCGAAACGTCTTCGCCACGAGAGGTCGAGGCGCGGCAGGTCCGTTGGGTGTCGCACGCGCCGCTCGGCAGGGCCGCCGCCCACGTTGAAAAAAGCCCAATCGAACCCGGTGCCGCCCAACGGCTCCCCGTCACGCCAACGCCGCCTGACTACATCGATCCGCCGCTCTCCAGCCAGCCGGTTGTCATCGAAGTCACCGAACGCCGGACGCACCTCCAGGTGGAGAAGCGCGCGCTGACGGCGACGCAGGGCGCAAATCCGGACATGGCGAAACCCCCGACGCAGGCTGCCAGCGCCGATGCCGATGCCGGCGAAGAAGGCGAGCAGCGTCTTGCGGCCCCCGTTCCCGATGCGCCCTTGGCGGACGAAGACCGGCCGGAGACACCTCCCGCGCGGCTCAACTTCCGCGCAATCGGCAAAGACGACCATCAATCGCTCCCGCAAGTGAGCACCCCGGCGACACCACCCGCACTCGGCACGAACGGTCAGATCACGCCGCCGGCGTCGGCGCTGCCGTCCCTGGTCGTTCAGACGATTTCCTCCGCGCTGCCTTCAGCTCCTGCCGCCGCCACGCCACACCCCGGCGTCGCGACCTCCGCGCCCCTGGATGTCGCCGCGCCTGCCGCGGTGCAGACCATGTCCGTCACGCTCGACACCGTCGAACACGGGTCGCTCGACATTCGCATGAGCATCAGCGGGTCCACCCTGACGCTGCATTTCAGGGCGGAGCGCGCAGAAACCGCCGAGCATCTCCGGCGTGAAGAGGCGGCTCTCGGCAGCCTGCTTCGGGATCACGGGTATGAGACGAGCGCCGTCCGCGTCGAGACGCGCCACGCGGTCACCGCGACGAGTGACGTGCCCCGCGCCGACACGCAGGCGGGCAACGGCGGCGCGCCGGGCGGCGGATTTGCCGAACAGGGCGCTGGCCGTCAACCCGCATCGACAACACCTCAGAACGGGCGACCCGAACAGGCACAAGGCTTCGACGGGCCCACGACTCCGAACACGGATAGCAATGCTCAGGTTCCTGCTAATCACGGCGCTGGCGGTCTGTACGTCTAGCCTCGCCGCGTCTGGCGCGGCGGCGGCGAACGCCTGTGAAGGCGAGATGCATGCGGCGTCGGCCAAGTACGACGTGCCAATCGGTGTATTGTACGCCGTCGGCCTCACCGAATCCGGCCACAAGGAGTCGCTCCAGCCTTATGCGATGAACATCGCAGGCAAGGCGTACTTCGCCAAGGGGATCGACGACGCCCTCGCGCGGTTCGGTCAGGCGCGTGCCGAGGGCATAGCGCTCATCGACATCGGCTGCATGCAGATCAACCACCATTTCCACGGCGAGCATTTCGCGTCGGTATCGAAGATGTTTGAGCCGCACGCCAACGTCGACTACGCCGCGCGCTTCCTGAAGGCCTTGCGTCAGCAAGAGGGCAGCTGGACGCTTGCAGTCGCGCGCTACCATGCCGGTCCCAACAACAATCCTGCACAGAAACGCTACGTCTGCGCGGTCATTACCAACATGGTTGCAACCGGTTTCGGCACCTGGACGGATGCCGCCCGAACGTTCTGCCAATAAGCGGGCCGCCTTGGTTAACCGGATCTTGCTCGATTCCGTAAAAGGCGGCACACCGGAAACGCCGATTTTTCATGCGCTTGCGGTAGTTTCCCTCGTCACAAGGACGTGGCGGGCGGGTTCAGTTCAGTGTCTCTCGATTCATCCATGCCCATTCTCGTGGTCGACGACTATCAGACGGTCGTGCGGATCATGCGGCACCTGTTGCGCCAGGCCGGCTTCAACGAAGTCGACGAAGCCGCCGATGGCGAGGAAGCGCTGGAGAAGATGCGCCAGCGCCAGTACGGGCTGGTAATCTCCGATCTGCACATGGCGCCGGTCGATGGACTCGAACTCGTCAAGCAGGCGAAGGCCGACGACGCACTGAAGGGCACGCCGATCATCCTGGTCAGCGCCGACGACATTCCCGATCATGCCGGCACAGCGAAAGAGGCGGGCGCCGCCGCCTACGTGCTGAAGCCCTTCGACGCGCAGACGCTGAAGGCACGCATCACCGCCGTACTCCAAGCGGCCTGATCCGGACTTCCCGATCCTCCAGACGTGTTGCTATCCCGGCGTAGGCGCCGGCGTCCCGACGCCGCGTTAGCGCTTCATTAACCATACCCACGCGAAAGTCACTCCGCCGCGAGTCGCATGCTTTGCCTAGTCCCGTGTCATTTGCGCTGGCGTCACAGAAGTTGAACTTCATGGGGCATGGGGGCCTGCATGTATTTGCTTGTGGACGAGCGTCCGGAGGTTACGGATGCCTATGTCGCCTCGTTTCGTGGCGAAGGCATTGTCAGTTTGGGCCTTCACCCGACTGAATTCGGCGAATGGCTTCGCACCACGTCGCCGGCCGATATCGAAGCGGTTCAGAGCTGCCTGCTTGGCGACTTCGAGGCGCGGCCCGAATACCCTAGCCTCATACGTTCCCGCACCAACGCGCCCATCATCGCCCTCGCCGATATGCGCTCGCTGGATGCGACTTTGGAACTCTTCACCGCCGGAATTGACGACGTCGTGCGCAAGCCGGTGCATGTGAAAGAGATCATGGCGCGCTCCGATGCCATCTGGCGCCGGATCAACCATTCCAACCGTCAGATCAGTTCGAGCCGCCTGAAGATCTACTTCGACGGCCGCGACGTGGAAATCGACGGCGCGCCGCTGCCGCTGCCGCGCCGCGAGCGGCACATTCTCGAGTTTCTGGCCAAGAACGCGCACCGGCGCGTCACCAAGACTCAGATCTTCAACTCGGTCTACGGACTGTTCGAGGACAAGGTCGACGAGATCGTCATCGAGGGGCACGTTAGCAAACTCCGCAAGAAGCTGCGGCTCGAGCTTGGTATCGACGTCATCGATGCCAAACGTTATCTCGGCTATCAGTTCGTAGGCTGTCCGCCTGAGGAGGACGTAGCGGCCTCACCCAAGGCCAGCGTAGCTGTCCCCAGGGTCGCCGAGCCCGCCTAAGCGGAGTCCGGAACGCGCGAGCCTTCGTCCGCCGATTCCCGGTGTCCTTCCGTCGAGCGGCCCGCGAGGGCCGTTTGGCTTGCTATGCTGCCTCGTCCGAATCGGACACGTAGCGAGACAGGGGCGGTTGCTTGAAACAGGCGAAGAAGCAGGCGGCGGACAAAGCGTCGACGGCCACCGCCAGCCGCAATCCCGAGCGCACCAAGGCAGCGATCCTGGCGGCCGCGACCAGGTCGTTCGCCGAGGATGGGTTTGGCGGCGCCCGCGTCAACGACATTGCCGAACGCGCCGGCATCAACAAGCGCATGCTCTACCACTACTTTGGCGACAAACAGGGTCTCTACTTGGCGGTGCTGGAGGAGGCCTACGCCGGCATCCGCTCGGCGGAAGCGGAACTGCATCTCGCCGACCGCGATCCCGAGGAGGCGATGCGCCACCTCACGTCATTCACCTGGAACTACTTTCTGGAGCACCCCGAGTTTCTCAGTCTCCTCAATACGGAGAACCTGCTCGGCGGAAAATACATCAGGACGTCGAAGCGCATCATCGCCCTGCACTCGCCGATGATCCAGCTCCTGCGCGACACGCTCGCGGCCGGCGTCAAGGCTCGCAAGTTCCGGCGCGGTATCGATCCGGTCGAGCTGTACATCAGCATCGCCAGCCTGGGCTTCTTCTACCTGTCAAATCGCTGGACGCTGTCCGCGATCTTCCGGCGCAACCTCACGACCAAGGAAGAGCTCGATCGCCGCGGCAAACACATCGTCGACGTGATCATGGCGTACCTGCGCGCCGCCGACTGACTCGAGCGTCAGAACGCGGCGATTCCTGTGATGGCCCGGCCGAGGATGAGGGCGTGGATGTCGTGGGTGCCCTCGTAGGTGTTGACGGTCTCCAGGTTCACCATGTGGCGGATGACGTGGAATTCGTCGGCGATGCCGTTGCCGCCGTGCATGTCGCGTGCCGTCCGTGCGATGTCGAGCGCCTTGCCGCAATTGTTGCGCTTGATCAGGCTCACCATCTCCGGGGCTGCCGCGCCTTCGTCGAACAGGCGACCGACGCGGAGCGCCGCCTGAAGGCCGAGCGCGATCTCGGTCTGCATGTCGGCGAGCTTCTTCTGGATAAGCTGGTTGGCGGCAAGCGGCCGGCCGAACTGCTTGCGATCGAGCACGTAGGTGCGCGCCCGGTGCCAGCAGTCTTCCGCCGCGCCCATCGTGCCCCATGCGATGCCGTAGCGGGCGCGGTTGAGGCAGCCGAACGGACCGCCCAGACCCGACGCGTTGGGCAGCAGGTTCTCTTCCGGCACGACGACGCCGTCCATGACGATCTCGCCGGTGAGCGAAGCCCGCAGTGAGACCTTGCCCTCGATCTTCGGGGTGGACAGGCCCTTCATCCCACGCTCGAGGATGAAGCCGCGGATCGCATTGTCGTGCGCAGCAGACTTCGCCCAGACCACCATAACGTCGGCGATCGGTGAATTGGTGATCCAGGTCTTGGCTCCGGTCAGCCGGTAGCCGTCGGCGACCTTCTCTGCGCGTGTCGTCATGCCGCCGGGGTCGGAGCCATGGTCGGGTTCGGTCAGGCCGAAGCAGCCGACGATTTCGCCGGTCGCGAGTTTCGGCAGGTATTTCTTGCGCTGTGCCTCGCTGCCATAGGCGTTGATCGGATGCATGACGAGAGACGACTGCACGCTCATCGCCGAACGGTAGCCGGAGTCGACGCGCTCGACCTCGCGGGCAATCAGCCCATACGTCACGTAGGACGCGCCAGCCCCACCATAGTCCTCCGGGATGGTGCAGCCGAGAAAACCGAGTTCTCCCATCTCGTTCATGATCTCGCGGTCGAAGCGATCCTCGCGGAAGGCCGTCAACACGCGCGGCAGCAGCCGCCCTTGTGAATAATCGCGGGCGGCGTCCCTCACCATCCGCTCCTCTTCGTCGAGTTGCCCTTCGAAGACGAGAGGATCGGCCCAGTCAAAGGCGGGGCGGGAGGCTGACACGGCGGTTCCTTCCATCCGGCATGCCCGGCCGGTCACTGGCACGGGATGAGTGAGCCGAGCATAGCGGCCGGGAAGGGGGCGCCGCTAGGTGTCCTCGTCAACAAGCAGTGCGTCGAATTGTGGCGCAGGCGAAGTGCCGAATGGTGCGAGGGTGCCGTCGCTGGCATAGTGGTTTGATGACGAGGCCGTCCTCGTTCAAAGACCGGCCGCCGGCTTCTGACGGAAACTGTATGTGGAATCCAGCCGCTGGCGCAGATAGTCGGCGCCACTCACCGGCGGATAGCGCGCCGGCCGATCGGCGGAAACGCACGTCGGCAGGCAGGCGATTTCAGCGTCCGGATTGGGATCGAGGAAGAACGCGACGGAATAGCGCTCCTTGCCGCCGCGATTGACCACGCGGTGCGGCGTTGAGACGTACACGTCGTTGGTCCAGCGCATCAGGCAATCGCCGATGTTGCACACGAAAGCGCCAGGGATATGCGGTGCTGCGATCCAGCCGCCGTTGCGCCGCTTCACCTCAAGCCCCCCGACCTCGTCGGTCAGCAGCAGCGTGATGTCGCCATAGTCGGTATGTTCGCCGGCGCCGATCTGGCCAGCCGCGGCAGTCTGCGGCTGCGGCGGATAGTGCAAAAGGCGAAGCGTCGCCATGGGCTGGTCGAGCTTATCCTCGAAGTAGCTCGGCGGCAGGCCGAGATCGACAGCGATTGCCGAATGGAGCTTTCGGCCCACGGCCCAGACCGCATCGAAGTAGCCAAGCATCGTGTCCCGCCATCCCGGAAGGGATGGCCACAAATTCACGCCGCGGAAGGGCTCGCCAGCCACAACGCGCGCGTCATCGGGAGGCAGGTCGAGGCCGATGTTGAACGCTTCCTTCAGGTCGGCCGGCTTGGTCGGGTCAAGACTCTCGCCTTTCATCGCAACGTAGCCGCGATTGTGTGGGGAAAGCGTGATCGACTGTTTCCCCTTTTCCGCTTCGTCCAGAGCGAAGAACCGCGCAAACTCCGTGAAGATCCCGCTCAAACGCTCCGGCGTGATTCCGTGTCCGGTCAGGTAGAAAAAGCCAACTCCCCGCGCCGCCCGGCCTAATTCGGTGGCAAGGGCCTCTAGCGCACCCGGTTCGCCGGTTCGCAGCGCACTCATGTCGAGGATCGGCAGAGATTCAGTCATCGGCAATTCCTCCCAGGTACGCTTGCCGAGCAAATTACGCGCCAACGCATCGGTCAGGAAGGCGGGATGGAACCCACGGCCGGCCTCGACCGTTGATTGTCAGCATCTTCAGGCGCGACGGAAGGGGCAACGCACCGCTCATGCGGATTGCCGTCATCCTTAACAAGTCTGCCGGCAGTCTCGTGGGGCGTGAAAGCCTTGCCGACGGCGTGGCGGACGCGTTTGCAAAGGTTGGTCTGGACGTGCGCCTTTTTGGCGAGGAGCACGGCGACCTTACCGAACGGCTGACAGCTGCCCGGGATTCCGGCGTGGACGTGATTGCGGTCGGCGGTGGCGACGGCACGATTGCCGGTGCCGCGCAGGTTCTGCTCGGCAGCGACACGGCGCTGGCGATCCTTCCGCTCGGCACGATGAACCTCATGGCGCGCGATCTCGATATTCCGCTGGAGCTGGAGGCAGCTATCGCCGCCATTGCCAATGGGGAAGTCCGAGGCATCGACGTCGGTTCGGTGAACGGTCACGTATTCCTGTGTAATTCGGTGCTGGGAATCGCCGCTGTCCTTCAGCGCCAGCGCGAGCGCGACCGTGGCACGCCGAGCGCGGCTCGCTGGTGGCGTCTCTCCATCGCGACGTTAAAGGCGTTGGTGCGCTATCGGCCGCGGCGACTGCGCGTCCATTTCGCCCAACGCACCAGCCGTATCAACACGAAGGCGCTGGTCATCGCCGTCAACGCCTACGACCCGGCGGCGCAGCAGCTCTTTCGCCGCGCACATCTCGATGCCGGCGAACTGGTGCTCTACGCACCGGACAATCTGACTCCGGGCCGGATGGTCGGACTGGTCTTCGGGCTTCTCGTCGGCCGCACGCCCGATAGCATCGGCATAGAGACGCACCGCTCGCCGCGCCTTGCCGTGACCAGCCGTCACAAGCGGATCCGCGTGATGAACGATGGCGAACTGCGCCTTCTGCACGGTCCGCTGCGTTACCGGGTGCATCACAAGGCGCTGAAAGTGGTCGTGCCGGCGAAGACGGAAGCTTCCTCGCAAGCGCGTCCAGTCAACGAAGAGTCGCCGCCTCCGCTCGAGCCGGTGCCGTGAGCCGTATCGTCCATATCTCCGACCTGCATTTCGGCCGAACCGATGAAGCGGTCGTCGAGGCGCTGGTCGCTGACATCAACCGGCAGCCGCCGGACCTCGTCGTCGTCAGCGGCGACCTCACGCTGCGCGCCCGCCGTGCGGAGTTTCGCGAGGCGCGAGCCTTTCTCGACCGGCTGGCAGCGCCGTTTCTCGCCGTCCCGGGCAACCACGATATTTCGTCCTATCGGATGGTGGAGCGTTTTGCCTTTCCGTACCGGCGCTGGAAGACCTTCGTTTCCCCCGAGATCGAGCCGGTCTGGCAGGACGACCGCACGGCGGTGATCGGGCTGAACACGGCGCGCCGCATGGGGCTGCACTGGAACTGGTCGCATGGCCGCGTGAACCGCCGGCAGATCGAGCGCATCGGGCGGCAGATCGCGGCGCTGCCCGACTCGCTCCTGCGCATCGTCGTCGCGCATCACCCGTTCATGCCACCGGAGCAGGCCGCCGACACGCGCCTCGTCGGCCGCGCGCGCAGGGCCATTGCCGCTTTCTCCGGCTACGGCGTCGACCTCATCCTGGCCGGCCATCTCCACCGCGGCTATCGCCGGGCGTTGAAGCGCGACGAGTTCCCGGATGCGCCATCGCCTGCTCCGGGCGCGCACGCGGCCCTCCACGTGATTCATGCTTCCACCGCCACGTCGACCCGGCTGCGCGACGAGCCGAACGCCTACAACGTGATCGAGGTGAGCAAGGGCCCCGTAACACTCGAAGTCCGCCTCTGGGACGGCGCGGCGTGGACCGGGCAGGGCGCCGCTCCACTCTGAATGGCAGGCGGGTTGTTTCCCGTAGCGGTCATATCGGGAATACCTCTCGGGGCAGCGCCTCGATAGCCTGCTATGATCCGCCCGTTGTCTCGCGGGGAGAACTCTGGTGGCGACGTTCGGCTTGATCCATGGCGCCTGGCATGGCGCCTGGTGCTGGAAGCATCTGCTCCCCGAACTGGAGGCGCTCGGTCACACGGCGCTGACGGTCGATCTTCCGATCGAAGATATCGCCACGACACCCACCGATTGGGCGCGCACGGCGGCTGATGGTTTCGATGGCGGCGAACCGCCGATCGTCGTCGGCCACTCGATGGCGGGTATCGTTGCGCCGCTGGTTGCCGACATCATTCCGGTGCGCGGGCTGATCTATCTCTCGGCGCTGATCCGTCGCCCCGGGTTCAGTTGCGCTGATGATCGCGAGGCCGGGCTGAACAACGACCTCAACCCGCCCGGCTTCGCCGACGACGTGCAGCGCGATGCGGCCGGCATGACCTATTTTCAGACGCTCGAGGCGGCGACCCGCGATTTCTATCACGACTGCCGGCCGGCCGACGCAGCCTGGGCCTTCCCGCAGCTCCGCAAGCAGAAGGGCTACTGGTCCGACCGCTCGCCGCAGGCTGCGTGGCCTTCGGTTCCGGCAGTCTCTGTCGTCTGCATCGATGACCGCGCCATCAATCCCGTCTGGCAGCGCCGTGTCGCGCGCGATTGGCTGGGAGTCCAGCCGATCGACTTCCCGAGTGCGCATTCGCCCTTCATGGCGAAGCCGAAGGAGTTCGCTGCGCTGCTTGACGGTCTGGCGCGCGGCGTCTTTGCCGCGTAAAGGTGCGCCACCGAAAACGGATGCAGGACGCCGCCACCTGATGAGCACCGATGACAACAAGTACAAATCGCCCAAGAATCGCAAGAAGCCGGCGGTGGTGAAGCACGTCGCCGTCTCGCCAGAGGCAAGGGCGGCCTACGAGACGCTGGTCCGCGAGCGTGACGAGCGCGATCGCACCTACGCCAAGCACCTCGCGCCCGAAAAGCGCGACCGCTAGTCGGCAAGAGCCGGCTGCTATTGCGACGGTGGTCCAGGCGGGCGCGGCTGTCCGGTGACGAAGGCGGCGACGTCCCACGCCTGCTGTACGGTCAGGATCGGCTGCTGATACGTGATGCCGCGCGGCATGTTGGCGCGGATAAACGCGGCGGCGAGGTGGATATCGGCCATGCCTGCGGCCGCGTTGAAGGAATTATCGCCCCATAGCGGCGGGATCGAATAGCCGATATCAGGCGGTGTCCTTCGCTGGCCCTGGCCGTCGGCGCCATGGCACCGCGTGCAGGTCGAACTGAACACGGTCGCGCCACGCGCCGCATCGGGCGTCTCGGCCGGCGGTGGAACCGGCAGCATGCCCATCCCCGCGACGCGAACGCCTTCCGGTGTGCCGGCGCCGACATACTGGATGTAAGCAATCAGCGCGTTCATCTCGCGGCTGTCTTCCGGCATCGGCTTGCCATTCATGCTGCGAATCATGCAGCCGTTGATGCGATCGCGGAGCGTCTCGACTTTGTCGCTGACCATCATCGGATAGGTCGCGAAGGTCGAGACGTAGGGTCCCGCGAATTTCTGCAAGCCCGCATTGAGATGGCAGTTCGTGCAGGCGAGGTCGTTGCCGGCGAATCGCATGCTGGCGTCCGACGCCTCCGGGCCGATGTGCTGCGCCGTGTTGAGGACCAGGTCGTAGCCGTAGCGGATGAGGTCGTTCCCGGGCGAAGCCGGCAGCTTCACAGGATCGCGGAAAGCGTACCAATCCTTCCAGTACCCGGAGAACAACAGGCTGCCACCCGCGCCGGCAGCGACGCCGACGACTAGCGCCGCCAGCGCGAATACGAAGGTGCCGCGTTTCCCGCCCAGTCCCGCCATAAGGGGACGTTAGCGGAAAGGGTGTTCGCCGCAAATGGCCTTATGGTGCTCGTTTCTCCTGTTCCCAAACGGCAGGCTTTTCGTTAGGTAGCCGTGCCCGCTGAAGCCGAAGGAACCGCAAAAACGTGATTGTTCCTGTCATTCTTTGCGGCGGCGCCGGCCTTCGCCTGTGGCCGGTTTCGCGAGAGGACACGCCGAAGCCGTTCCTGCCGCTCGTGGATGGTGCATCAACGTTCGCGCTGACGCTGAAGCGGATCAGCGATTCGTCCCTCTACGCACCTCCGGTCATCATCGCTGGTGCCGATCAGCGGCACCAGATCGAAACGGCCCTCGCCGACGCCGGGATTACCGCGACACTTCTGCTTGAGCCCTCGGGCCGCGACACCGCGCCGGCAATCGCCGCTGCGGCTGCCTTCGCCGCGGCGTCCGATCCGGGTGCGGTCCTGTTGGTGCTTGCGGCCGATCACGTCATTCGCGATGTCGACGCTTTCGGCAATACCGTACGCACGGCGCTGCCGGCGGCGAACGCGGGGCGCATCGTCGTGTTCGGCGTCAAGCCAATCAGCCCCGCCACCGGCTACGGCTACATCCGACCGGGCGAGGCATCGACCGAACGCGGCACCCGCGCCGTCGCGGCCTTCGTCGAGAAGCCGGATCTCGGCCGTGCCGGGCAGTTTGTCGCCGACGGCTATCTCTGGAACAGCGGCATCTTCCAGATGCGCGCTGCCACTGCCCTCGACGAACTGTCGGCGCACGCCCCAGAGGTCGCGAAGGCGGCAAAGGCAGCCATCGCGATGGCCGCGAAAGACGGAAGCGTGGTGCGTCTCGATGCCGACGCGTTCGCCGCCGCTCCGAAGGTATCCTTCGACCACGCCGTCATGGAGAAGACGGCGCATGCCGCCGTGGTCGATGCGAACTTCGACTGGACCGACCTCGGCACATGGCAGGCGGTCTGGGAGGCCGCTGGCCGCGACGCCGACGGCAATGTCGCCATCGGCGATGCCGTGCTGGTCAACGCAAAGAACTCGTATGTCAGCACGACGCGGCCCAAGGTCGGCGTCGTCGGCATCAGCGATGCCGTCGTCGTGGCGACCGACGATGCGGTGCTCGTCACCACCCGCGCCAACGCCGACCGGGTAAAAGACCTCGCCGCCGCGATACAGGCCTCGCCCGAAGCGGTCTATGGCGATTTCGCCCGTCACTACCGGCCCTGGGGCTATTACCAGTCGATCGACCAGGGCAAGCGCCATCAGGTCAAGCGCATCGTGGTCAAGCCGGGTGCGCGGCTGTCGCTCCAGAAACATGCCCACCGCGCCGAACACTGGACCGTGGTCGAGGGGCTCGCCGAGGTCACCGTCGGAATGGAGCGCGACGCGCTCAAGGTGACGCCGGTCAGGGAGAACGAGTCGATTCACATTCCCAAGGGCGCCATCCACCGCATGGCCAATCCGGGCAAGACGCCGATGGTGCTGATCGAAGTGCAGGTCGGCGACTATCTCGGCGAGGACGACATCGTCCGGCTCGAAGACGACTACGGCCGGTGACCGCGGAGCCCGAGCGTTCCATGCTTACAGTCCTGGTTCTTGCGGGTTCGTCGTCGCTGACCGTCGCCAGCATAGCCCCTTCTCGGCAGGGTGCTCCACCAGACCCGCGACTTCCCGGTGGGGCCGCGCTGCCCCCTATTGGCGCGCCGTCACGACCATGCGTGCGTTGTAGCAGCGCTTGCCAAACAGGAAGATGCAGACGTCGCACGCGATGCCCGCACCTTCGCTGAAATAGCTGCAATTGTGCACCGAGCGCACGCGCCAGCTCTGCACCTGGCATCGCATGCCGCCATAGTCGAAGGCGAGTTGCCCGTCGTTGTCGGGCAACGGCGCTGCCGTCTCGCGCATATAGGCGGAGACCACGAAAGGTATGCGCGTGCGGTTGGCGATGTAGCTGCCTTCGCAGCTTCCGAACATCTCGCCCTTGGCCTTGTTCTCGCCGCCGCTGCAGCGATTGACTGAAAGGGCGGTGACGGAGCGCGACTGTGCCGAGCAGCTGATGACGCCGGCGCGGAAAAGTTCGCCGGCCGTCGTTGGCCAGGTCATCAGGAGGGTCGCCACCACCGCCAGGATGGCGATCAGTTTCGTGCGCATCGTTGCCTCGATGATTCCACGGAACTGCGAACGCCGGAAGAAATAGCCCGTCCGCGGCCGGTTGTCACGTTGGCCGGCCCCTTCGCGGTCCGTGACGCAAGCGAGAGAAGGCGTGGCAGTCGTGCGCAAGAAGTCAGCGGGGCTGTGCCGGTTTTCGCGCCTTGACGCTCTCTCTGGAATTTGTCCAAATGATCAAAGAGTGAGGCTGCGGCAAGGGGGCTGCGTTGCTCGGAAGAGGGGAGAGCATGGCCATCGACAGGGTACCCGACATCGCCGCTGGCCGCCTCCAGCCCGACGAATACGCTGCCAATTTCGGCGATCTGCATCCGCCGCTCGATCGTCATGAGGCCCTTGTCGAGGCTGACCGCTGCTACTTCTGCTACGACGCGCCCTGCGTGCAGGCCTGCCCAACTGGCATCGACATCCCGCTCTTTATCCGCGAGATCCTGACCGACAATCCGAAAGGCGCGGCGGAGACGATCCTCGGCGCCAACATCCTCGGCGGCATGTGCGCGCGCGTCTGCCCGACCGAAACGCTGTGCGAGGAAGTGTGCGTGCGCGAGATCGCCGAGGGCAAGCCGGTGCGCATCGGGGAGCTTCAGCGCTACGCTACCGACGCGCTGATGGCCACCGGCAAGCAGCCCTTCCGGCGTGCGCAGCTTTCCGGCAAGCGCATCGCGGTCGTCGGCGGCGGTCCGGCCGGCCTCTCCTGCGCTCATCGCCTCGCCACCCATGGTCATGACGTCGTCATCTTCGATGCACGGCCCAAGATCGGCGGCCTCAACGAATATGGCATCGCCGCCTACAAGGCCGTCGACGGCTTCGCCCAGCGCGAGGTGGATTTCATCCTTTCCATCGGCGGCATCAACGTGGAGTCCGGCAAGGTGCTTGGCCGCGATTTCACGCTTGGCGAGCTCAAGGAAGATTTCGACGCAGTCTTCCTTGCCGTCGGTCTCGGCGGGGTCAACGCGCTCGGCCTCTCCGGCGAGGACATGGCCGGCGTCGACGATGCCGTCGATTACATCGCCAGCCTTCGCCAGGCGAAGGACCTCGGCACGCTGCCGGTCGGTCGCCGTGTCGTGGTCATCGGCGGCGGCATGACCGCCATAGACATCGCCTCCCAGTCAAGGCGCCTCGGGGCAGAGCATGTGACGCTGGTTTATCGGCGCGGCCCGCAGCGCATGGGCGCCAGCGAATACGAGCGTGAACTTGCGCAGACAGATGGTGTTACCATCCGCTTCAACGCCATGCCGAAGGAGCTGCGCGCCGCCGGCGGGCGCGTTGTCGGCATGGAGTTCGAATACACCGAGGAGCGCGATGGCCGCGTTGTCGGGACGGGAGAGACCTTTCTGCTCGACGCCGACATGGTGTTCAAGGCGATCGGCCAGACCTTCGCGCCGGAGTCCCTCGACGGCGCTGGCCCCGCGATTGAACTGGACGGCGGCCGCATCAAGGTCGATGCCGAGCGCCGCACCACGATGCCGGGCGTCTGGGCGGGCGGCGACTGCGTTGCGGGCGGCGAGGACCTGACCGTCGTCGCCGTCGAGGACGGCAAGCTCGCCGCCGAGTTCGATCCACCGCGCGCTGACTGGCAGCGCGGCAGAAGGAGTCTGATCATGGCAGACCTTCGTTCCACCTTCGCCGGCATCACGTCGCCCAACCCGTTCTGGCTGGCGTCGGCGCCGCCGACCGATAAAGAGCTCAACGTCGTCCGCGCGTTCAAGGCGGGCTGGGGCGGCGTCGTGTGGAAGACGCTCGGCGAAGACCCGCCGATCGTCAACGTCGCCGGTCCGCGCTACGGCGCCATTCATGCCGGCGATCGCCGCCTGATCGGCCTAAACAACATCGAGCTGATCACCGACCGCGAATTTCAGGTGAACCTCGAGGAAATCAAGCGGGTGAAGCGCGACTGGCCCGACCGCGCGCTGGTCGTCTCGCTGATGGTGCCGTGCGAGGAGAAGAACTGGGTCGCCATCCTCAAGGCGGTCGAGGAAACCGATTGCGACGGCGTCGAACTGAACTTCGGGTGCCCGCACGGCATGAGCGAGCGCGGCATGGGCTCGGCCGTCGGCCAGGTGCCGGAATACATCGAGATGGTGGCGCGCTGGTGCAAGGCGGCGACCCGCATGCCGGTCATCGTCAAGCTGACGCCCAACATCACCGACATCCGCAAGCCGGCGCGCGCCGCCAAGGCCGGCGGCGCCGACGCCGTGTCGCTCATCAACACCATAAACTCGATCACCAATGTCGATCTCGACATCTTCGCGCCGGTGCCGTCGATCGACGGCAAGGGCTCCCACGGCGGCTATTGCGGCCCGGCGGTGAAGCCGATTGCGCTTTCGATGGTTTCCGAGATTGCCCGCGACGCCGAGACCCGCAACTTGCCCATCTCCGGCATCGGCGGCATCACCACGTGGCGCGATGCGGCCGAGTTCATGGCCCTTGGCGCCGGCAACGTGCAGGTCTGCACGGCGGCAATGACGTACGGCTTCAAGATCGTCTCGGAGATGATCTCGGGCCTGTCGCGCTATCTCGACGAGAAGGCGATGACGCTCAACGATCTCGTCGGCCGCGCCGTTCCCAACATCTCCGACTGGCAGTACCTCAACCTCAACTACGTCACCAAGGCGCGCATCGATCAGGCGCTCTGCATCCAGTGTGGCCGCTGCCATATCGTCTGCGAGGACGCCTCGCATCAGGCGATTACCGCCACGAAGGACGGCAAGCGCTATTTCGAGGTGGTCGATGCCGAGTGCGTTGGCTGCAATCTCTGCGTCAACGTCTGCCCGGTCGAGGACTGCATCACCATGGAGCAGCTCACCGCAGGCGTCGATCCGCACACAGGCGCCCCGGCGACCGGCTATCGCAACTGGACGCAGCACCCGAACAACCCGATGCGGGTCGCCGAGCCAGCGGAGTAGGTTCTCAACGGCTCATCCTCCGTGACCATGCGCGCCAGAGACGTCGCGCCACCCATGATTGACCTCGATCTGCTCGAAACCGAGCGCCTTGTCCTGTCCGGGTGGCGCGCCGACCAGCTGGAAGACATAATCCGGTTGCAAGGCGATCCGAGGGTGGCCCGATACTCCAGTACCGGCGGCCCATGGACGCGCGCCGAGTCCGAGGCGGCGCTGGCGCTGTGGATGGATCTGTTCGCCGCCCGGAAGCTCGGAAAGCTGCGTGTGCGGCGGAAGGCAGATGGCGTCCTCGTCGGGCGCGCCGGCTACGGCATCTACGATCCGACCGGCGAGCCCGAACTCGGCTACGCCCTCTATCCGGAGCACTGGGGCAATGGCTACGCGTTCGAGGCCGCGAGTGGCCTGCGCGACTGGATCTTTCGTGAGACCAGGGCGACGCATTTCATCGGCATTGCCGACGTCAACAATGCGCCCTCACTGCGCATCCTTACGGGCATCGGCATGAACGAGACGCACGTCGAACCGTACGGCAAGGAGCGCGTCTATCGATTCCACATCTACCGGCGGCCGGAGACGTCGGTGTCATCGATCGCATTGTGAGATCGGCGTCGGCAGTGACCAATAGCCCCTTGACCATCCACACCATCATTTGCGAAACGGCGTATCGCGCGTTGTGAGGCCGGATTCAGAGCATTGCGATATCGGGGAATCGTCGAAACCGCGCTCGCTGTTTGCGCGGGCGCCATCCTTTCGGGCTGCATGTCGGCATCGTCCGGCGGAGACTTCGGCCCTACGCAGGTCTCGCCTGCCATGGCGCCGCGCTCGGGATGGCAATGGAACGGATCGGACACGGGCGACGAGGCTTCAGCCACGCTCCAGACGTCGATCGTGGCCCTTCCCGGTACTTCTGAGCCGCACACCGCGTCGCTGAGCCTGACTTGCAACGATGCCCGTCCTGCGCTGGCGATGACGTGGGACGTGCCGGTCAGCGCCGCCGCTTCTCCGGTATCCTATCGCTTCGATGGTCAGCCTGCCCGCGATGTTGCCGCGCAGCCCGCCGACCCTCAAACGCTGGTAGTCCGAGATCCGCTCGTCGTGTCACGTTTTCTCGACGAAGCGGCGGCCAGCCAGTTGCTCATGGTGCGCGTGAATGCCACCGCGGCCGGTCCGGTGGAGGCCACGTTCACGACCTCGGACGAGGCGGGAATCCTCACGCGCTTCCGGACGGAGTGCCCCGTCGGCACGAACTAGAAGCCCGGATCGGGCCTTCGCTATTCCTTGCCGGTCTTGACGGGAACGTTCTTGAACTCCGCCGTCACCGACTTGGCGTAGCGTTTGCCGTTCGTCTTGTCGTGCCGCATGAATTTCGGGGGGGCGATCTCCACCTTCAGCTTGTACTTGCCGTCGCCGGGCACCTTGATGTTGCGGCCGTAATGGTAGAGCCCGGGGTGCCAGACGAAGGGGATCGTCATCGGGCCGACCTTCTTGCCGCCCGGCGCTGTCAGCGTCGCCTTGATGTCGAGATAGGGCACGAAGCGCCCATCACCGGCGTCGCTCACCGAAATCTCGATGTGGCAATTCTCCTTGTCGGGCTCGCTCCATTTCAGCCGGCCGTTCTTCTGGAGCATGTACATGCCCTCGGCGCGCTCCTGCGCGTAGCCGACGATGTAGTCGCCGGCGCGCTTCTTGCCGCCGCTGTCGGCAACCTCGTTTGCCATGTAGGCGAGCGACTTCTGGTAGGCGTCGCCTTCGGCCTTGGCCATGGCGATCTGCTTCCTGTCGGCCTCGTCGCTGGGGCGTTCGGGCGGCTTGCGTGGCATGTTCGATCCTTGTTTGTGGAGTGAGAGAAGCGGCGGGCGCCGTCGAGGCGCCCGCCTTTGGCTCAGCCCTGCTGCCTCGGAAGCGCCCAGGCGATGACATAGTCACCGATAGGCGTCTCCATGAAGTGGTGTCCGCCAGCCATGAGTCCGATGAACTGGCGGCCGTCGGCCTCGAACGTCATCGGCGTTGCCTGGCCACCTGCCGGCAGTGTGTCCTGCCAGACGACCTTGCCGGTCTTGATGTCGATGGCGCGGATCAGATTGTCCGTCGCTGCGGCGATGAAGATCAGTCCACCGGCGGTGATCACCGAGCCGCCGTTGTTCGGCGTGCCTATATTGAACGGCAGCATTGAGGGAAGGCCAAACGGACCGTTCTCGCGCGCTTCGCCGAGCGGTTCGTCCCACAGCGTCTTGCCGGTCTTCAGGTCGATGGCACGGATGCCGCCGTAGGGCGGCTGCGTGCACATCATTCCGGTGAGGGGAACGCGCCAGCCGGCGTTGATGTCTATCGCGTATGGCGAACCAGCCTGAGCGTTGTCGTGCTTTCCTTTCGCATCGGTGACCGGAGTGAGATTGCGTTTGTTCGCTTCCTCGCGTGTCAGCAGACGGTTGGAATTCGCCATGTCGTTGTAGTTGGCGATCAGGATGTTGTTTTTCGGATCGACGGCGACGCTGCCCCAATCCGATCCGCCGTTGTAGCTGGGGTACTCGAGGTAACGCTTATCGAGCGTCGGCGGGGTGAACTCGCCTTTGTAGGCCGCCTCGCGGAACTGAATCCGGCACCAGAGTTGGTCGACCGGCGACATGCCCCACATGTCCTTCTCCTCAAGCGGCGGCTTGGCGAGCGTGTGGTAGGTGGAGAAGGGCTGCGTCTTGGAGAGATTCTCCGGCTCGACGCCGCCCGTCGGCACCGCGCGCTCCTCGACGGGGAAGAGCGACTCGCCGGTGCGGCGATCGAGCACGTAGATTTCGCCCTGCTTGCTCGGCAGCACCACTGCCGGAATGTTGCCGCGGTCGGTCGGAACGTCGGCGAGCGTCGGCTGCGACCCGAGATCATAGTCCCACACATCGTAGTGCACAGTCTGGAAGTGCCAGACCGGCTTACCGGTGGTCACATCGATCGCTACCAGCGACGAACTGAACTCATTCTCGCAATCCTTGCGGTTGCCGCCGTAGTAGTCGACCGCGGAGTTGCCGAGCGGCACGTAGACGTAGCCAAGATCATTGTCGCCCGCCGCCGATGTCCACATGTTCGGCGTGCCACGCGTATAGGTCTGGCCTTGGGGCGGCTCGCCGGTCAGGTTCGGGTTGCACATGTCCCAGGCCCAGGCGAGTTTTCCAGTTACGGCGTCGTAGCCGCGGATCACGCCGGAGGGCGCATCCTCTGCCTGTCCGTCGAGCACCTGGGCACCCATGACGATGATGCCGCGCACGATCGTCGGCGCGGCCACGTTGCCGTACCAGCCGGGCACGGATTCGCCGATGCCCTCGAGCAGGTTCACTTCGCCGTTCGTGCCGAAATCGGAGCAGAGTTGACCGGTCGCCGCATCTACGGCGATCAGGCGCGCGTCCAGCGTTCCTTCGATGATCCTGTTCGCACAAAGATCATCAGGGCCCGCCGAGGGATTGGTGTAGTAGTCAACGCCGCGGCACGTAGCACCGTAGGGTATCGCGTCGTCGGGAACAGCGGGGTCATACTGCCACCGCTCCTTGCCCGTGCTGGCGTCGAGCGCGATCAGGATATTCTTCGGCGAACAGAGATAGACATTGTCGCCGACCTTGATCGGCGTCGTCTCGGGAGAATACTTGCCCTCCGCCTTCTTGCTCGGCAGGTCGCCTGTCCGGTACGTCCAGACGCGCTCGAGCTTTCCGACATTTTCGGGCGTGATCTGATCCAACGGCGAGTATCGCTGCGCTTGATACGTCCCGCCATAGGCCGGCCAGTCGACACCGGTTTGGAGCGCTGCGGTCTGTACCGCGGGCGCTGGTTGTTCTGCCTGCGCCGCCGGAGCAGGCGCCGGGTTTGCCGGCTGCGCTTCTGGAGTGGCAGCGCCGACAGGTGGCAAGGGCGTTGGCGCCGGGTTCGTCTGCGCCGGCTGACTTGAGCTGTCCTGCGCGATGACGTGTTCGGCCGTCACCGCCACCGCAAAAGCCGCGACGAGAAGAATAGCCGCCGCTGCCATGCCGGCGGGCCGCCGGCGAACAGAGCGGCCAACGTCTCGCTCGGGCCGTGCAACGTCTCGCGTGAGAACCGGCAGGCACAGCAGCGCCAGCACCGCCATCACCGTCGGCGCGACGACCCGCGGGACCAGCGGCCAACCGGCGAGGCCGACCTCCCAAACCGCCCAAATCCATGTGAGGACGTAGGTCAGCATGTAGACCCACGCGCCCCACGCCGAGCCATAGAAAATCAGGATTGCCGAGATCATCAGGCCGACGCCCGCGAAGAGATAATACCAGGAGCCGCCGAGGCTCATCAGCCAGGCGCCGCCCGCGGTGATGGCGATGCCGAAGATGAAGAGGATCGCAGCAAAGGCGATAACGAGCCACTCGCTCAAGCCACGCCTGCGCGCTGAAGAAAGGAGAGGTGTGTTGGACATGAATATATCCTCCGTGCCGAAGAATGCCGCCCGGGGTTGTATGCTGGGGGTTAAGGCACTTCCCGGCCCGAAGGTTCCACATGAGCGCCATCAAATTGCCGTCTCGAGGCCGCGGCAAAGCGCGCTCTCGTCATTATTCGATCAGGAACCGGCGCGCGGGACCAGAAAGCACATCCGCAGCCCGTGGAACGCGCATATGTGGAAACCGTCGTCCGGGCCAACCTGTGCGTCGGAAAGGGGTACGAACTCCTGCCGGCTGCGGATGTAGTAGCCGTCGCTGCGGATCTCGACGTCGCCCTTCTGCAGCGGCATGCAATCCTCGCCGTTGCAGCACGGCACGCCGAACGGCGTCATGAATTCCGTGTAGGGATCGTGAGCGCTGGCCTCGCCGATGAACCACACCATGCCGAAGGCGACGAGCGCGCCGGCTCTGACGAGACCCCGGCATGGCCGGGGATCATGGACAATCGTCATGGATCGGAATCTAGCGCAAAAGCGCGCCCGCTGACATGGAGACGCCATGGTCTGGCTGCCGGTTCACGTTTGGCTCGCTGTTGCCGTTTCCAGACGCCCGCTTTTCTGACAGTTTGCCGCCATGAAGGAACCGAGCCTCACCGTTGGCATCGAGGAGGAATACCTCCTCGTCGACCGCGAGACGCGCGATCTCGTCGGTCGATCCGCCCGCCGGATTGATGAAGGATTGCCGCGCCGCCCTCGGGGAGCACGTCACCAGCGAGTTCCTGCGTTGCCAGATCGAGATCGGCACGCCGGTCTGCGGTACGATCGCCGAAGCCCGCGCCGCGCTTGCCGGGCTCCGCCGCGCTATCGCCGAAGCGGCAAGCGCCTACGGCATGGCCCCCATCGCGGCCTCGACGCACCCCTTCGCCGACTGGCGCGTGCAGATGAACACGGACAAGGAGCGCTACAACAAGCTCGCCCGTGACATGCAGGTCGTGGCGCGGCGGCTGCTGATCTGCGGCATGCATGTTCACGTCGCGGTCGAGGACGAGGCGCTCCGCTTCGACCTGTTCAACCAGCTTCCCTATTTCCTGCCGCACATGCTGGCGCTGTCCACGTCGTCGCCTTTCTGGAGCGGCGAACGCACCGGCCTGAACTCCTACCGCCTCTCCGTCTTCAATGAACTACCGCGCACCGGCATTCCGCCCGCCTTCACCGACCTCGATGAATATCGCCGCACGCTCGACACGCTGGTCGAGGCCGGCGAGATCGAAGACGGCAGCAAGCTCTGGTGGGATCTGCGGCCCTCCGTGCGATTCCCGACGCTCGAGATGCGCGTCACCGACGTCTGCACCCGGGTGGACGACGCCATCGCGATCGCCGCGCTGTATCGGTGCCTTGCCCGGATGCTCACGCGCCTGCGCCACGCCAACCAGCGTTGGCGGCAGTACTCGCCATTTCTCATCAACGAGAACCGCTGGCTTGCTCAACGCTTCGGCGTGAACAGCAATCTGATCGATTTCGGCAAGGGCACGTCCGTGCCATTCGGCGAACTGGTCGAGGAACTCATCAATCTCGTTGCCGAGGATGCTGCCTGGTTCGGCTGTGAGGCGGAGGTTGCCCATGCCCGTCAGGTGGTCCTCGATGGCACCTCCGCCGACCGGCAGATCGCCGTCTACGATCGGTCGATTGCCGCCGGCAAGTCCGCCGAGAGCGCGTTGAGGGGCGTCGTCGACCACCTCATCGCGGAGACCGTCGCCGGCTGTGAACACGCACCCCATGTCGTTCCGGCGGCCGCCAGCCGCGACGCACTCGAACCGGAAGCGCCAAGGAAGGCCGGCCTGTGACAGACGATTCCCCTGTGCGTATCCTGACGCGAGGAAGTGCTGGCCGACGATTGGGCGACGCTCACCAGGTACACGCTCGACTACCGCCGCCGCGACGGACGCCACGAGACGCAGGTGCGACAGGTCTACGATCGGGGCAACGGCGCGGCGATCCTGCCTGTCGATCCCGATCGCGGGACGGTCCTCCTCGTGCGCCAGTTTCGGCTGCCGATCTATCTGGAGACCGGATCCGGTTTTCTGATCGAAGTTTGCGCTGGGCTCAACGACGACCTCGCTCCGGAAGAGTCGATCCGCAAGGAGGCGGAGGAGGAACTCGGCTATCGCGTGCGCGACGTGCGCCGTGTCCTCGACATCCACATGAGCCCGGGGAGCGTCAGCGAGCGGCTGAGCCTGTTCATGGCGACATACGGGCCGGTCGATCGCCTCTCGGCCGGTGGCGGCTCCGAGGACGAGGGCGAGGACATCGAAGTGCTGGAATTGCCGTTGGACGAGGCGCTGGCGATGATCGGAACCGGCGTTATCAGCGACGCCAAGACGGTCATCCTGCTTCAGCACGCTGACCAGGAACGTGGCACCGGCCAATAGGCAGAGTGACCAGGTTCACTATTCTGCAATCCGAATTGAACCATATTTGGCATCAAGTGTTTGGCCGGATGTCGCCGGACCGGAGGCAGCAGATCGCTGTATGGCCGCTTTGAGGAAAATCGGGCTGTTTGCCCTTGGTGTCGTTGCCTTTCTGGCGGCTGTGCCGGCATACGCTCAATTCCGCATGGAATTCAGCTACTGCGACCGCCTGCAGGCGCAATACCGGGGCGCCTTGGAGCGTTCCGGCAACAGCCGCGGAACGAGCGGCCAGCGCATGGTCCAGATGGATCGCCTCAGCCGCGAACTGGCCCAGGCGCAGGTCACGGCACAGCGTCTCCAGTGTACCGGCGGGTTCTTCATCTTCGGCCCGCGCCCGGCGCCGCAGTGTCCCGGGGTGATGGCCCAGATTCAGCGGCTCAGCCGGCAACTCAGCCAATTGCGCGGTAGTGGCTTCGATCTCTTCGGCCGCGATCCGGCGTACGAGGCCGCACAGCTTCGCGACATGCTCATCGAAGGTGGATGTGGCATCCCCAATGGTGGCGGCTACAGGACGCTCTGCGTCCGCAGCTGCGATGGCTACTATTTCCCGATCGAGTCTTCCGCCAGCCGCAGCCGGTTCGAGACGGATGCGCAAGTCTGCCAGTCGATGTACTCACGTGATGGGGAGGCGGAGCTTTTCATCCAGTCCAATTCGGACGACGTCGCTGACGCGACGACGCTCTCGGGCGAACGCTACGGCGACCAGTCGTACGCCTTCCTCTATCGCGATACCTATGCGCCAGCCTGCACCAGCCAGCTTCACGAGGGAATCGCCGCTTTGAAGCAGCGCTACCTGTCGCGCGTGCCTCTCAGAAAGCTCCGCCAGGCAGCGCCATCTACAATCGTCGGGCCGGTCCCCGTGCCGAAACTGCGGCAGCCGGCATCGGAAGATCCCGAAACGCTCGCCAACGCGTTCGGCCGCTTTGAAGTGAAGCCGGTGGCCCCGGCTCCCGTCGCCATGTCTGCTGTCTCGGCGAAAGGCGTGCGTTTGGTCGGCCCGGCCTACTACGCTGACCTCTTCGACCTCTCCAAGGCGCGCAAGGAGATGGAGCGCCGTGAGCGCCAGGCCCCGATGTTCACGCTGGTCGGTCCTGCATCCGCGGCTGAGCCAACGCCGCCGCCGCCCGTCGACTAGGCTCAGGTCGCGACGCCCTTCAGGAACACCTGCTCCAGCGTTGCCTTGGCATGGGCGAAAAATTCCGGCCGGTCGATGCGGCTGCCGAGCAGCGCGCGAATTTGCACCTCGAAGTCGGCGTAGTGCTGGGTCGTTGCCCAGATCATGAAGATGAGGTGATGCGGATCGACCGGCGCCAGCCTTCCCTCGGCGATCCAGCGGCGAATGACTGTGGTCTTCTCGTCGACCAGCTTCTTGAGCCGCCCGCTCAGCACGTCGCCCAGCACCGGCGCGCCCTGGATGATCTCCATGGCGAACAGGCGCGAGGCTTTCGGATCGTCGCGCGAGAGCTCCAGCTTGCGATCGATGTAGGCAGTGATCTCGGCGGCCGGATCGCCGTCGCCGGAAAGCTGCTCCAGCGGCATCAGCCACATCTCAAGCGTCCGCCGCAGCACCGCCAGGTAGATGTCCTGCTTGCGCCGGAAATAGTAGAGGAGGTTCGGCTTGGTCATGCCGGCGAGGGTCGCGATTTGGTCGACCGTCGCGCCGCGAAAACCGTAGGTCGAGAACACCTCGAGGCCGGCGTCCAGGATCCGTACCTCGTTCTCTTCCTGGATGCGGGTGCGCTTGCGCGTCTTCCGCGCGCGGGCCGTATTGGTAGGGCTCATGTGCGCCCGGCTGAGCTACGGGCGAAGCGCTGAAATGTCACGGCCTTGCGGGCTCTCCGCGTCGCCTCCCGCAGCGGCACGGCGATCATGTGCCCCCTTGAGCGGACTATGGAAACTGTCTAACGTTCCCTTGACCAAATGGTCAGGAAATCACGCCGTTTTCTCGTAGAGGAAAAGGTCCACCGGCGCAATCTGGCCGGATCGTCCTGGGCCTGAACTGGCTATTGGGACCGCGGCGCCGGAGGGGAAATATCGTGGCGCGCACGCAAGTCTCGACCAACAATCTTGAAGCCTTCTGGATGCCGTTCACCGCGAACCGGCAGTTCAAGAAGACGCCGCGCATGCTCGTCGCCGCCGAGGGCATGTACTACCGCGATGCCGACGGCAACGAGATCCTCGACGGCACGTCCGGCCTGTGGTGCGTCAACGCCGGCCATGCACGGCCAAAGATCGTCGAGGCGATCGCCAAACAGGCGAAGGAGCTCGACTACGCGCCCGCCTTCCAGATGGGCCACCCGAAGGTATTTGAGCTTGCCGCGCGGCTGGTCACCTACATGCCGCCGGGCCTCGATCATGTCTTCTTCACCAACTCCGGTTCGGAATCGGTCGAGACCGGCCTCAAGATCGCGCTCGCCTACCAGCGCGTCATCGGGCAGGGCGGCCGCTTCCGCCTGATCGGCCGCGAGCGCGGCTATCACGGCGTCAATTTCGGCGGCATCTCGGTCGGCGGCATCGTCACCAACCGCAAGATGTTCGGAACGCTGCTCACCGGCGTCGATCACCTGCGTCACACCCATGATATTGCGCGCAACGCCTTCTCGCGTGGCCAGCCCGAACATGGCGGCGAGTACGCCGACGAACTGGAGCGGATCGTCACGCTGCACGATCCGTCCACCATCGCCGCCGTCATCGTCGAGCCGGTGGCCGGTTCGACGGGCGTGCTGGTGCCGCCCAAGGGCTATCTCGAGAAGCTCCGCGCCATTTGCGACAAGCACGGCATCCTGCTGATCTTCGACGAGGTCATCACCGGCTTCGGCCGCCTCGGCAAGCCGTTCGCCGTCGACTATTTCGGCGTTACGCCGGACATCGTGCTCACGGCCAAGGGCGTCACCAACGGCGTTATCCCGATGGGTGCCGTGTTCGTGAAGAAGGAGATCTACGAGGCCTTCATGAACGGCCCCGAGCACATGATCGAGTTCTTCCACGGCTACACCTACTCCGGCAATCCGGTGGCGAGCGCCGCCGGCCTCGCCACGCTCGACACGTACGAGGACGAGAACCTGCTGACCCGCGGCGGCGAGCTTGCCGACTACTTCGCCGACGCCCTGCATGCGCTGAAGGGACTGCCCCACGTCATCGACATCAGGAACTGCGGCCTCGTCGGCGCCATCGAACTGGAGCCGATTGCCGGTGCGCCGACCAAGCGCGCCTTCACCGCGTTCCTGCAGGCCTTTGAGAAGGGCCTGCTCATCCGCACAACCGGCGACATCATCGCTCTGTCGCCGCCCCTCGATCATTTCAAAGAAAGAGATCGACCGTCTGTTCGAAACGCTGACTGGCATCCTCAAGGGGCTTGAATAGCGCAAGGACGGGATTTCCGGCTCGAGG
The DNA here is from genome assembly GCA_963798195.1 of uncultured Alphaproteobacteria bacterium. GTDB lineage: Bacteria > Pseudomonadota > Alphaproteobacteria > Rhizobiales > Kaistiaceae > CAVSRC01. The sequence continues at coordinate 92,049 of CAWCSF010000008.1, forward strand.
AGAGGCCAACGGAATGGAGACGTTTTCCAATATCATCGGTGGTGCGCTGAGCCGCTCGACCAGCCCGCGCACCGCGCCCGTGTTCAATCCGGCGACTGGTGAGCAGGCCGCCGTGTTGCCGCTGTCGACGGCAGCCGAGCTGGACGCCGCCGTGGCGGCAGCCAAACTGGCGCTGCCTGCCTGGGCCGACATGCCGCCGCTCCGGCGCGCGCGCTACATGTTCAAGTTCAAGGAACTTCTCGACGCCAACACCGACCGCATCGCCGCGGCGATCTCGGCCGAGCACGGCAAGACCCACGCCGACGCCGTCGGCGAGGTCCAGCGCGGCATCGAGGTGGTCGAGTTCTGCTGCGGCATCCCGCATCTGCTGAAGGGCGAGTTCTCCCGCCACGTCGGCCCGTCGATCGACACCCATTCCGATCGCCAGCCGCTCGGCGTCGTCGCCGGCATCACGCCGTTCAATTTCCCGGCCATGGTGCCGATGTGGATGTACCCGGTGGCGATCGCCTGCGGGAACACCTTCGTGCTCAAGCCGTCGGAGAAGGATCCCGGCGCGTCGATGGTGATCTACGAACTCTTCCGCGAGGCCGGCTTCCCCGATGGCGTGCTCAACGTCGTCCACGGCGACAAGGAAGTCGTCGACGCCATCCTCACCCATCCCGACATCAAGGCGGTGAGCTTCGTCGGCTCGACACCGATCGCCGAATACGTTTACCGGACGGGCACCGCCCACGGTAAGCGCGTGCAGGCGCTGGGCGGCGCCAAGAACCACATGGTGGTCATGCCCGACGCCGACATGGACAAGGCGGTCGACGCGCTGATGGGCGCGGGCTACGGCTCCGCCGGCGAGCGTTGCATGGCGGTGTCGGTCGCCGTACCGGTGGGCGAGGAAACCGCCGACAAGCTGATCGCGACCCTGGCGCCGCGCGTGCGCAGCATGAAGATCGGCCCGGCGACGGACCCCGACGCCGAGATGGGGCCGCTGGTCACCAAGGAGCACATGCAGAAGGTGCTCGGCTACATCGATTCCGGCCTGAAGGAGGGCGCCGACCTTGTTGTCGATGGCCGCGGCTTCAAGCTTCAGGGCTACGAGAACGGCTATTTCGTCGGTGGCACGCTTTTTGATCGTGTGACCCCCGAGATGCGCATCTACAAGGAAGAGATCTTTGGTCCGGTGCTGTCGGTGGTTCGCGCCCCGAGCTACGATCATGCCGTGAAGCTGATCAATGCCCACGAATACGGCAATGGCACCGCAATTTTCACCCGCGACGGCGACGCCGCCCGTTCCTTCGCCGACAAGATCGAGGTTGGCATGGTCGGGATCAACGTTCCGATCCCGGTGCCGGTGGCCTACCATTCCTTCGGCGGCTGGAAGCGCTCGCTGTTCGGCGACCACGCCATCTACGGGCCGGAGGGCGTGCATTTCTACACGCGCCTCAAGACCATCACGACGCGCTGGCCGGACGGCATCAAGTCGGGTGCGGTGTTCACTTTCCCGACGATGAACTGAGGGCAGCGCGACGATGGCGAAACCGACCGACAACCTCAAGATCAACGGCGAGCGCCTTTGGGACTCGATCCATGAGATCGCGAAGATCGGTCCGGGCGTGCGCGGTGGCAGCAATCGTCAGACGCTGACTGACGCCGATGGCGAGGGCAGGCGGCTCTTCCAGAAGTGGTGCGAGGCCGCCGGCATGACGGTCGCCGTGGATTCGATGGGCACCATGTTCGCCCACCGCAAGGGAGAGGACGAGAGCCTGCCGCCGGTAATGGTCGGTTCCCACCTCGACACGCAGCCGACCGGCGGGCGCTACGATGGTGTGCTCGGCGTGCTTGGCGGGCTGGAGATCATCCGCACGCTCAACGATCTTGGCATCAAGACGAAACATCCGATCGAGGTGGTCAACTGGACCAACGAGGAGGGCACCCGCTACGCCCCGGCCATGCTGGCCTCCGGCGTCTTCGCCGGCGTGCATACGCAGGACTACGCCTACGACCGCAAGGACGCGAAGGGCCTGAAATTCGGCGACGAGCTGGAGCGCATCGGCTTCAAGGGCAAGGAGCCCGTCGGCCAGCGAAAGCTGAAGGCGTTCTTCGAACTGCACATCGAGCAGGGGCCGATCCTCGAGGCTGAGCACAAGGATATCGGCGTCGTCACCCACGGCCAGGGCCTCTGGTGGCTTCAGGTCACGCTTACCGGCAAGGAATCGCACACCGGCTCGACGCCGATGCCCATGCGCCGCAACGCCGGTCTCGGCATGGCCCGCATCGCCGAGATGGTTCACCACATCGCCATGGAGCATCAGCCGGCGGCGGTCGGCGCCATCGGCCAGTGCGACTTCTACCCGAATTCACGCAATGTCATTCCCGGCAAGGTCGTCTTCACCATCGACATCCGCTCGCCGGACCAGAACACGCTCGACCAGATGAAGGCGAAGATCGAATCCGGTGCGCCGAAGATCGCGGAGGAACTCGGCCTTGGCATCGAGATCGAATCCGTCGGGCATTTCGATCCCGTCACCTTCGATGCGAACTGCGTCAAGGCGGTTCGCGATGCCGCCGAGCGGCTGGGCTATTCCCACCGCGACCTGATCTCCGGCGCCGGCCACGACGCCTGTTGGATCAACCGCGTCGCGCCCACCTCCATGGTGATGTGCCCCTGCGTCGATGGCCTCTCCCACAACGAGGACGAGAAGATCACACAGGAATGGTCCACCGCCGGCGCCAACGTGCTGTTCCATGCCGTGCTCGAGACGGCAGAGATCGTCCCGTGATGGCGGCCGTCACCGACGACGTGGCCGCCGAGCGGCGCACGATGCTGGAAGGCCTCTACCGCGACTTCAACGATCGCGACATCGACGCCGTACTGGAGCATCTGGCGCCCGGCGTCGATTGGGCCAACGGGATGACCGGTGGCCGCGTCCATGGCCGCGATGCGGTCCGCGCCTACTGGCAGAAGCAGTGGCAAGAGATCGACCCGCGCGTCGAGCCGATGCGGATTCAGACCGTGCCGGACGGCAAGACCCATGTGCGGGTCGACCAGCTTGTCCGTTCGCTCGACGGGAAGATTCTGACCAACAATCAGGTCGAGCACGTCTATGAATTCGAAGGGCCTTTCATCGCACGGATGACCATCGTCGATGTCGAGGCGGAGCACGAAGACGAGGATGACGCGTGAGCGGCGTGGCCGTTCACCGGTTTGCGGAGAGTAGCCAATGACGACCGTGATCAAGGGCGGCACCATCGTTACCGCCGACATGACCTACGCAAGCGACGTGCTGATCGACGGCGGCGTCATTACGGCCATCGGCAAGGATCTCAAGGGCGACACCGTGCTGGATGCGTCCGGCTGCTACATCATGCCCGGCGGCATCGACCCGCACACCCATCTCGAAATGCCCTTCATGGGGACCACCGCCTATGAAGACTTCTCCTCCGGCACCAAGGCGGCGCTCAGTGGCGGCACCACGATGGTCGTCGATTTCGTGCTGCCCAATCCGAACGAGTCGCTGCTCGACGCCCTCGCCACCTGGAACCAGAAGGCAGGCAAGGCGGCGAGCGACTATTCCTTCCACATGGCCATCACCTGGTGGGGCGAGCAGGTCTGGAAGGAGATGGCCGAGGTGGTCAACCGCGGCATCAACACCTTCAAGCACTTCATGGCCTACAAGGGCGCGCTGATGGTCAACGACGACGAGATGTACCAGTCGTTCCTGCGCTGCGCCGAGTTGGGCGCGCTACCGCTGGTCCACGCCGAGAATGGCGATGTCGTCGCCCGCCTCCAGCAGAAATACATGAGCGAGGGCACGACCGGGCCCGAGGGCCACGCCTATTCGCGCCCGCCGGAAGTCGAAGGAGAGGCCGCTAACCGCGCCATCATGATCGCGGACGCCGCCGGCGTGCCGCTGTATATCGTGCACGTGTCGAGCGAGGATGCGCACGAGGCGATCCGCCGGGCGCGCATGCATGGCAAGCGCGTCTATGGCGAGCCGCTGATCCAGCATCTCACGCTGGATGAGACCGAGTACTTCCATCAGGACTGGGATTATGCCGCCCGGCGCGTCATGTCGCCGCCCTTCCGCGACAAGAAGAACCAGGATTCGCTGTGGGCCGGCCTCTCCGCCGGTTCGCTCCAGGTCGTGGCGACCGACCATTGCGCCTTCACCACGGACCAAAAGCGCGTCGGTATCGGCGACTTCACCAAGATTCCGAACGGCACCGGCGGTCTCGAAGACCGCATGCCCGTGCTGTGGACGCGCGGCGTCAAGACAGGCCGGCTGACCATGAACGAGTTCGTTGCGGTCACCTCGACCAACATCGCCAAGATCCTGAACGTCTATCCGAAGAAGGGCGCTATCGCCGTGGGGTCGGACGCCGATATCGTCGTGTGGGACCCGAAGAAGTCGAAGACCATCGCGGCGAAGACTCAGGCTTCGGCGATTGACTACAACGTCTTCGAGGGCTTCGAGGTCATGGGCCTGCCGCGCTTCACGCTCTCGCGTGGCGACGTCGTGTTTGCCGATGGCAAGATCACCGCGGAGGATGGCCGCGGCCGCTTCGTCGAGCGCCGGCCCAATCCGCCGGTTAACCAGGCTCTTTCGTCGTGGAAGGCATTGACCACCCCCCAGCCCGTGGCACGTTCAGCCAAGAACATTCCGGCCGGAGTTTGAGCGGGGACTATGTCCAACAACGATGACGCCAAGACGATGGAATCCCTCGGGTCGTTGCTGCGAAGGGAGACCGAGCAGTTGCGCCAGTCGGCCGAGGCCCGGCAGACCGAGACCGCCACGGATGACGAGGTCGCGGATGAAGACGTCGTGGTGGAAGTTGACGAATACGAGGATGATGGCTCCGGGGACATAGAGGTCACCGAGTTCGTGGAGGTTGTGCGGGTCCGGGAAACGGAGACCTCGCCTGACGAGAACGTGGCCCACCAGGACGCGAACGCGGAGGAATACGCTGAGCTGGAGGCAGAGCCTATTCCGGCCACGCCCCCGCCATCACGCCCGCCGCCCTCCGTCACGCCGCGGTCGGACCGGCCGTCGCGGACAACGATCCGCCCGCGGGCGCCGTTCGCCGAGCGCGCCGCGCCGCAGGCGCAGGCGGGGGCCCAGGAATACCCGGCACCGGAGCCCCTGGCCGACGATGTCACCATCGACATCCAGAACCTCGGCCTGACGTTCGTCACCAATGACGGTCCGGTGGAGGCTCTGTCCAACATCAACCTCAAGGTTCGCCGCGGCGAGTTCATTTCGCTGATCGGACCGTCCGGTTGCGGCAAGACCACGCTGCTCCGCGTCATCGCAGATCTCGAACGCGCGACCTCGGGCGCGATTCTGGTCAACGGCGTCACGCCGGAAGAGGCGCGTCTCAAGCGCGCTTACGGTTATGTCTTTCAGGCGCCGGCGCTCTATCCGTGGCGCACCATCGCCAAGAATGTCGCGCTGCCGCTGGAGATCATGGGCCTCGGCGTCATGGAGCGCGAAGGCCGCATCGCGCGCAACCTCGAACTCGTCAACCTGACCGGGTTCGAGCGCAAATATCCGTGGCAGCTTTCCGGCGGCATGCAGCAGCGGGCCTCGATCGCCCGCGCGCTCGCCGTCGAGCCCGAACTGCTGTTGATGGACGAGCCCTTCGGCGCGCTGGACGAGATCGTCCGCGATCACCTCAACGAGCAGCTTCTCGACCTGTGGGCGCAGACCAACAAGACCGTGGTCTTCGTCACGCACTCGATCCCCGAGGCGGTGTTCCTGTCGACGCGCATCGTGGTGATGACGCCGCGCCCGGGCAAGGTCCACGACGTCATCGAATCCACGCTGCCGCGCGACCGCAATCTCGACATCCGCGAGACGCCGGAATTCCTCAAGATTGCGCACCGCGTCCGTCAGGGCCTGCGGGCAGGGCACAGCTATGAAGACTGATCGCCCCTGCGTCAGCGGGAAAACTGTATGAGCGTCGCTGCCGGCACGGTCGGCTACGTTCCGCGCCGCGGAATCGTCGCGCGCTTTTTCGGCAGCCGGTTCGTGGCCGTGCTGGTCATTGTCGCCGGCATCATCGCGATCTGGTACATCGGCGCGTTCCTGCTCAATGCCCCGTTCCAGCGCGATCTGGATGAACGCGCCGGCGTCACGCGCACGCCGGTCGAGTTTGTCGTCGCCACCTACAGCCAGCCGAAGCCGACCCTGCCGGCGCCGCATCAGGTGGCGGTCGACGTCTACAAGACCGTCTTCCTCGCCAACCCGGCCAAGCCGTCGAGCCTGCTTTATCACGCATGGATCACGCTGAGCACCACGCTTGCCGGCTTCATCCTTGGCACGTTGCTGGGCATCGTGCTGGCGGTCGGCATCGTCCATGTGCGCAGCCTCGACAAGAGCCTGATGCCGTGGGTGATCTCGTCGCAGACCATCCCCATCCTTGCGCTTGCGCCGATCCTGGTCGTGGTCGCGTTTAACCTGCTGTCCGGCCAGTTGAAGATGCCGCCGGACGTCAGCCGCTTCGTCGCGAAGGCGATGATTTCGACGTACCTTTCCTTTTTCCCGGTCACGGTCGGCATGGTGAAGGGCCTGCGCTCGCCCGATCCGTTCCACCTCGACCTGATGCGCACCTACAGCGCCAACAATTGGCAGGTTTTCTGGAAACTGCGCTGGCCGTCGGCGCTGCCGTTTCTGTTCGTGTCGATGAAAGTCGGCGTCGCCGCCAGTCTCGTCGGTGCTATCGTCGCCGAGTTACCGACCGGCGCCGTCGCCGGGATCGGCGCCAAGCTGCTGGTCGGATCCTACTACAGCCAGTCCATCCAGATGTGGTCGGCGCTGATCGTCGGCTCGTTCATGGCCGCGATCCTGGTGACCGCTGTCGGGGTTACCGAACGGCTGATGCTTTGGCGCATGGGAGCGCGCGCGCGATGAGTATGGTGGATACCGCGCCGCGCCGAAACGATTGGCAGGGCTGGCTCGCCTTCGTCGCGCTGGTTGCCGCGCTGGCGTGGCCGCTGTTCGTCGTCGCCGGCGATCAGAGCTACCTGCTCGATTGGGGCAGCCAGACCATCCTTGCCGTCGTCATCATCGCCATCGCGGTTGTCACCAGCCTCAACCGCCAGCCGACGGCGGTGAGCATCCTGATCGTGTTGACCGGCGGCGCGCTGGCCGTCGGCTACGCTATCGTCGCATTGAAGACCGTGGCAGGCATCGCCCAGGACAGGCAGATGGGCGCCGTGCCCTTCCTTTATGCCACGGCCGGCTTCTGGGCGCTGGTCGTGCTCTGCTGGTCGCTCGCCTGGCTGAGCGTCACCCGCATGTCGGCGGTCCGTCCGCTGCGGCCGATGAATCGGTTGCTGCTTGGCATTCTGGTGCCTGCGATCTTCGGCGCCACGATCATCTTCCTGTGGGAGGTGCTGGTCCGCGGACTCAACATTCCCTTCGTTATCCTGCCGCCGCCGAGCGCCATCTGGGCGCGGCTGACCAGTTCGGTGAACTTCTTCACGGCGAACGGATTCGTCTCCGGGGTCCTGTGGGACGATTTCCGCCAGACTTTCCTGAAAGCGGTTGTCGCCGGCTACGTCATAGGCTGCGGTGCCGGTTTCATTGCCGCGGTCGCCGCCGATCGCATTCCCTTCCTGCGGCGCGGCCTCCTGCCGGTCGGCAACCTCGTCTCGGCACTGCCGATCATCGGCGTGGCGCCCATCATGGTCATGTGGTTCGGCTTCGACTGGCCATCGAAGGCGGCCGTCGTGGTCGCCATGACGTTCTTCCCGATGATGGTCAACACGCTCGCCGGCCTCGAGGCCGCGGACCAGACCCAGCGCGACCTGATGCGCACCTACGCCGCCGATTATCGGCAATCGCTCAGCATGCTGCGGTTGCCGGCGGCGATGCCTTTCATCTTCAACGCGCTGAAGATCAACTCGACTCTCGCCATGATCGGGGCCATCGTGGCCGAATTCTTCGGCACACCGATCGTCGGCATGGGATTCCGCATCTCCACCGAAGTCGGACGGATGAATACCGATATGGTGTGGGCGGAAATTGCGGTTGCTGCGATTGCCGGCTCCGCGTTCTACGGCGTCGTCTCGCTCATCGAGCGCGCCGCTACGTTCTGGCATCCATCGTTTCGTCAACCCTGAATGGAGGGGTCAATGAAGAGTATCGTAAGGACTGCGGTCGCGATCAGTGCGTTGCTGGCGGCCGGGCAGGCATTCGCAGCAGACCCGGTGACGCTGCAGCTGAAGTGGGTCACGCAGGCCCAGTTTGGCGGTTACTACGTCGCCAAGGAAAAAGGCTTCTACAAGGACGAGAATCTCGACGTCACTATCAATCCCGGCGGACCCGACATCGCGCCGGAGACGGTGATCGCCGGCGGCGGCGCCGACGTCATCGTCGATTGGATGGGCGGCGCTTTGGCCGCGCGCGAGAAGGGCACGATGCTCGTCAACATCGCCCAGCCGTTCACCAAGGCCGGCATGGAACTGGTCTGCCCGAAATACACCGGCATCAAGACCGAGGCCGACTTCAAGGGCAAGACACTGGGCGTCTGGTTCTTCGGCAACGAATATCCGTTCTACGCCTGGATGAACAAGATCGGCATGCCGACCGAGGGCGGTCCGAACGGGGTAACCGTTCTGAAGCAGAGCTTCGACGTGCAGCCGCTCATCCAGAAGCAGGCGGATTGCATTTCGGTCATGACCTACAATGAATATGGCCAGGTTATCGACGCGGGCTTCAAGCCGGACGACCTGACCGTCTTCAACTACTCTGCCATGGGCACTGATCTGCTCGAGGACGGCCTCTACGTCCTTGAGGACAAGCTCAAGGACCCTGCCTTCAAGGACAAGATGGTCCGCTTCGTGAAGGCCTCGATGAAGGGTTGGGACTACGCCTTGGCGCATCCGGAAGAGTCGGCGCAGATCGTCGTCGACGCAGGCGGCCAGGACCTCCAGCACCAGATCTACATGATGGGCGAGGTCGCCAAGCTGACCGAAGGCGGGAACGGCGTGCTCAACGAGGACGCCTATAAGCGCACCGAACAGGCGCTCCTCGACCAGAAGATCATCACCAAGAAGCCGGAAGGCGCCTGGACCCACGACGTCACGGACGCTGCCGGTCTCGGCAAGATGTAGGCGAAAGACAAACGCAAACGACGGACGGGCGCCCACGGGCGCCCGTTTCGTTTCCTAGACCACGTTCTCCTCGACCAAGGGCCGTCGCGCCGCAATGCGCTCGGCGCCAAGAGGCGACAGGTCGAGACTCGTGTAGCGGCCTTGGACTATCAGTTCTGCCAGCCCGCGCCCCACGGCCGGCGCCTGCTGGAGCCCGTGTCCGGAGAATCCGGTAGCGACGAAGAGATTGGCGAAACCGGGCAGGGCGCCGACGATCGCGTTCTGGTCGAACGTGTTGAAATCGTAGTGGCCGGCCCATGCGCGACCCGGCTTGATGCGCTCGAACGCCGGCACCCGCGCCGCAAGGACCGGCCAGATCGTCTCCTCGAAGAACCGGTGATCCACGGTGAAGTCGGTCGCAGGCGGATCATCTTCGGGCGGCGGCGATGCGCCACAAATGTAGAGGTCGCCCTCGGGCCGCACATAGACCCCCGTCGGATCGATGAGCAACGGAAAGCCGGGCAGGGGATCGCGGCAGGCGAAGGTGAAGACCATCCGCTTCCGCGCCTCGACCGGCAGCGCGACCCCGGCGCTGTGGGCAAGGTGCGTGGTGCCGGTGCCGGCGGCGATGACAACGGCGTCTGCCTCGATCAGCGTGCCGTCGACCAGCCGGACTCCGGTTGCGCTTCCGTCGACTTGCTCGATCTCCGCAACCTCCGCCTCGCGCATCGTCACGCCGAGCGACCGCGCCTTGCGCCGGAACGCCTGCATGAGCGTGTAGCCGTCGAACCAGCCTTCGCCACTCCGGCCCCATGCTCCGGCCGCGATCCCCTCGGTTGCCACGTATGGAAACCGCGCCCCTAGCTCATCCGGGTCCATCAGCAGGATGTCAGCGCCGAGCTGCGCCTGGAGCTTGTGGTTGGCGCGCAGCGTCGCCGCGCCGCCCTCCGTCGCCAGGAACAGGTAGCCGCCCTCCCGCAATCCGACGTCCGGCTCGTCGCCGTTGACCGCAAGCCGTTCGCCCGCCGTGCGCAGGAAGTCGATCCCGACCAGCGAGATCGCGATATTCACCGGAGTCGAAAACTGTTGGCGGATCGACCCCGCCGAAAGCGCCGTCGCCGAATACTGAAACGTCGTGTCCTTCTCGATCAGCAGCACGTTGCCGTCGAAGCCGGGATCGGCTGGCGAGGTGATACGCCACCGATGCGCCATGCACTGCGCCGCCAACGATGACGACGTCGTAGGCGCTCATGCCTGATCGATCGGAATCAGCGGCCGGTCGATCGCCTGGCGCAGCGCGAACTTCGACTCGATGCGCGCGACGCCGGGCAGGTGGCCGAGCACGTTGGCATGCAGCCGCTCGAAGTCCGGCAGGTCGCGTGCCGCGATCCGGATCAGGTAGTCGCTTGTGCCGGACATCAGGTGGCAGGAGAGCACGTTCGGGCATTTCCGCAGCGCTGCCTCGAAGGCGCGCAGCGAATCGTCGTTCTGCCGGTCGAGTGTGATTTCGACGAACGCGGTGATGCCGAGCCCCACGGCCGACGGGTCGATCACCGCGCGGTAGCCGGCGATCACGCCTTCCGCCTCCAGTGCCTGGAGCCGCCGCGTGCAGGCAGACGGCGACAGGCCAACCTGCGCGGCCACCTCAACCGTGGTCAAGCGGCCGTTGGGCGCAAGCGCTGCAATGATCTTCCGGTCGAATGTGTCGAGGCGCATGAAAACACCGCAAGATCGACAATTTGCGCACGAATATCGTCATATTTACACCGCCGGCAACCAAATTCGCACGGAAATTGATCGATCTCAGCACTATATCGTTGTGCACACACTGTTTCAGGGAGGATTTCACCATGCTGGTTGGCGTTCCGAAGGAAATCAAGCCGAGCGAGTTCCGGGTCGGGCTCACCCCCGGTGCGGTCGGAGAGTACGTGGCTCACGGGCACAAGGTTCTGGTCGAGGCCGGCGCGGGCGCCGGAATCGGCGCGAGCGACGAAGACTATCGCACTGCCGGCGCCGATATCGCCGCCACCACCTCCACCGTGTTCTCCCGCCCCGACATGATCGTGAAGGTCAAGGAACCGCAGCCGAGCGAGTGGGTCCAGTTCCGCCCCGGCCAAATCCTCTTCACCTACCTGCATCTCGCGGCTGACGCGCCCCAGGCGCGCGGCCTCATGGCTTCCGGTGTTACCGCAGTCGCCTACGAGACCGTCACCGACGGCAAGGGCCATCTCCCGCTGCTCGCGCCGATGAGCGAAGTCGCGGGCCGTCTCTCCATCCAGGCCGCAGCGACGGCGCTGCAGAAGCCGAATGGCGGCCGCGGCGTGTTGCTGGGCGGCGTGCCGGGCGTCCCGCCGGGCAAGGTCGTGGTCATCGGCGGCGGTGTCGTCGGCACGCAGGCGGCGCGCATGGCCGTCGGCCTTGGCGCACAGGTCACCATCCTCGATCGTTCGCTCCCTCGTCTCCGCGAACTCGACGATCTTTTCGCCGGCCGCGTCGTCACGCGCTATTCGACCCGCGAGGCGCTGGCCGAGGAAGTCGCGTCGGCCGATGCCGTCATCGGCGCCGTGCTGGTCCCCGGCGCTGCCGCGCCCAAGCTCGTCACCCGCGCCATGCTCGGCACCATGAAGCCCGGCGCGGTGCTCGTCGATGTCGCCATTGACCAGGGCGGTTGCTTCGAGACGTCGCGTGCGACGACCCACGAGAACCCGACCTATATCGTCGATGGCGTCGTGCACTACTGCGTCGCCAACATGCCGGGCGCCGTCGCGCTGACCTCAAGTCATGCACTCAACAACGCGACACTGCCCTTCGGCCTGGCGTTGGCCGACCACGGCCTTGCGGCCTTGGCCCGCGACCCGCATCTCCGCAACGGGCTCAATATTCATCGCGGCCGAGTCACCCATCGCGCCGTCGCCGAAAGTCTGGCGCTGGATTTTGCCGATCCGGAAGACCTGATGGCGGCCTGAGCGCAACGAACTTCTCCACTGAAGGCCCGCCGATTTGGCGGGCCTTTTTTATTATCCGCGGCGGTGCACGGCCTTGCTCAGGCCACACAATTCAGTAGACAGGCGCGATGGACGCGAAATCTCCCTCCGCCGATACCGAACTCGCCGAAACCCTGCTCCCGATTGCAATAGCTGCGGGCGACGCCATCCTTGCCGTCCGGCGCGCCGGCCATGGCGTGGAGTGGAAGGCGGATGCCTCGCCGGTGACCGAGGCCGATCGTGCCGCGGAAGCGGTCATCATGGCCGGCCTCGCCGAAGCGGCGCCGAAAATTCCGGTCGTTGCCGAGGAGGCCGCCTACGAAGGCAACCTGCCGGACGCCAGCGCGGAATTCTTTCTGGTCGATCCGCTCGATGGCACCCGCGAGTTCGTCAAAGGCGGAAATGATTTCACGGTCAATATCGGGTTAATCCGCGATGGCGCCCCGGTGGTTGGCGTGATCCTGTTACCCGAGACCGGCAAGATGTTCTGGGGTGCTGTCGGCACCGGCGCATGGCGTGGCAAGGTCGTCGATGGCGTCGTCACGGCGCGAGAGCGCATCGTCGTACGCCAATCCCCCGAAGGGCCGATTGTCGTTGTCGCCAGCCGCTCGCACCGTACGCCCGAGACCGACGCCTACATCAAGCGATACGACGTGGCCGATCTTGTTTCAGCCGGTTCGTCGATGAAATTCTGCGTTCTCGCCGGTGGAAAAGCCGACCTCTACCCGCGCATGGGCACCACCATGCAGTGGGACACCGCGGCCGGTGACGCGATCTTGCGTGCGGCCGGCGGCAAGGTCGTAACCCTCGATGGAAAGCCGCTTCCCTACGGCCCCAACGGCGCGGCCGGCACCGACGCATACAAGAATCCGTGGTTCATCGCGGTGGGCGGCGTCGAACCGCTTCCGGCCTAGCTGCTGGGCAACTCGGGAAACTCATTCCCTCAAATTGCGCTTGGACGCGAAATTGCCCGATAGCGGGGTTAAAGTTCGGCCTGTTCATGCTTGAGACGGGGCCGGCTCACTGGGTAGGGTCCGCCCGTCCTTTGGCCGGAAGACCAGCTCCTCTATGTCAGCCGTCCCCCAGTCCCATTTGAAGCGCCTCGAGGCCGAGGCCATCTTCATCATGCGCGAGGTGGTCGCCACTTTCGAGCGGCCGGTGATGCTCTACTCGATCGGCAAGGATTCGTCGGTCATGCTGCACCTGGCGCTGAAGGCGTTCTATCCGGCGCCGCCGCCGTTTCCGCTGCTCCATGTCGATACGACTTGGAAGTTCCGCGAGATGATCGCGTTCCGTGATGCCACCGCGAAGAAGTACGGCCTCGACCTCCGCGTTCATACGAACCAGGAGGGCAAGGCGAGCGGCATCAACCCGTTCGACCACGGTTCGCAGCACTACACCCAGGTGATGAAGACCGAGGCGCTCAAGCAGGCGCTCACCGCCGGGCGCTTCGATGCCGCCTTCGGCGGCGCGCGCCGAGACGAGGAGAAGAGCCGCGCCAAGGAGCGCATCTTTTCGTTCCGCTCGACGACGCATGGCTGGGACCCGAAGAACCAGCGGCCCGAATTGTGGTCGCTGTTCAATACACGCGTGAAGGCCGGCGAGTCGATCCGCGTCTTCCCGCTGTCGAACTGGACCGAGCTCGATATCTGGCAATACATCCTGCAAGAGAACATCGAGATCGTGCCGCTCTATTTCGCGGCGAAGCGCCCGGTGGTGCAACGCGACGGCCAGTGGATCATGGTCGATGACGCCCGCATGCGCCTGCATCCCGGCGAGGTGCCGGAGGAGCGGCTGGTGCGCTTCCGTACGCTCGGCTGCTACCCGCTGACCGCGGCCTTCGAGTCCGACGCCGCGGACCTTGGCGCCATCGTTGCCGAGATGTTCGTGGCGCGCACTTCGGAGCGCCAGGGGCGCCTTATCGATCACGACGAGACCGCCTCCATGGAAGCCAAGAAGCGCGAGGGCTACTTCTGATGGCCCACCGCCTCGCGGAAGCCGAAGGCCTCGCCTCCTTCCTTGCCACGACCGAGGACAAGGGGCTGCTGCGCTTCCTGACTTGCGGCAGCGTGGATGACGGCAAGTCCACGTTGATCGGTCGGCTGCTGCACGATTCCAAGCGCCTGTTCGAGGATCAACTGGCGACGCTCCGCGCCAACTCGGAGCGCTTCGGCACCACTGGCAACGAGATCGATTTCGCGCTGCTGGTCGATGGTCTCGCCGCCGAGCGCGAGCAGGGCATCACCATCGACGTCGCCTACCGCTATTTTGCAACCGACCGGCGCCGCTTCATCGTCGCGGACACGCCCGGCCACATTCAGTACACGCGCAACATGGCGACCGGCGCGTCGAACGCCGATCTCGCCGTTCTGCTGGTCGATGCGCAGCATGGCATCGTCACCCAGACCCGCCGTCACGCGTACATCGTGTCGCTGCTCGGCATCCGGCATGTGGTGCTGGCGGTCAACAAGATGGACCTCATCGAGTTCGACGAGGAGAAGTTCGTCGACATCCGCAACGAGTTCGCCGAATTCGGCGCCTCGCTCGGTTTCGAGACATTGATCACCATCCCGATCGCGGCCCGGTCCGGCGACAACGTCATCGAGCGTAGCGCCCGCACGCCATGGTACGGCGGCCCGACCCTGCTCGAGCATCTGGAGCAGGTTGACGTCGCCGAACGCAACCGCGAGGGCGCCTTCCGCTTCCCCGTCCAGTGGGTGAACCGCCCGAACGCCGGCTTCCGCGGTTACACCGGTACCGTCGCGGCGGGCACGGTCAGGCCCGGTGACGGCATCGTCGTCGCCCGCAGTGGCCAGACGGCCGCGATCACGCGCATCGTCACCATGGACGGCGACCTGAACGAGGCAAATGCGGGCGACGCCGTCACGCTCACCACCGACGTGGAAATCGACATCGGTCGTGGTGACATCCTGTCGCCGTCCGATGACCGCCCGGATGTCTCGGACCAGATCGCCGCGCACGTCATCTGGATGGCCGACGAACCCATGCTGCCGGCGCGTTCCTATCTGCTGAAAAGCGGCGCACGCACGGTCGGTGCTGCGATCAGCGAGCTAAAGCATCGCGTTGACGTGGATACGTTCCAGCCGCTGGCGGCCAAGACGCTGGCGCTGAACGATATCGGCCTCTGCAACCTGTCGCTGTCCGAGCCGATCGCCTTCGATCTCTATGACGAGAACCGCACCACCGGCTCTTTCATCCTGATCGACCGCTTCTCGAACGCCACGGTTGCCGCCGGCATGATCCGCTTCGGTCTGCGGCGCGCAACCAACATTCACCGTCAGGCGCTGGACGTGAACAAGCAGGTCCGCTCTGAGGCCATGGGCCAGAAGCCGGTCGTCGTTTGGTTCACGGGCCTGTCCGGCGCCGGCAAGTCGACCATCGCCAACCTGGTCGAGAAGAAGCTGACGCTGGCCGGCCGCCACACCTACCTGCTCGACGGCGACAACGTTCGCCACGGGCTTAACCGCGATCTCGGTTTCACCGATGCTGATCGCGTCGAGAACATACGTCGCGTCGCGGAGACCGCGAAGCTCTTCCTCGACGCTGGATTGATCGTGCTGGTTTCCTTCATCTCGCCGTTCCGCTCGGAGCGCGCCATGGCCCGCGAGCTGGTCGAGACGGACGAGTTCCTGGAGATATTCGTCGACGCGCCGCTGGCGCTCGCCGAGGAACGGGACGTCAAGGGCCTCTACAAGAAGGCACGTGCCGGTGAGATCAAGAACTTCACCGGCATCGACTCGCCGTACGAGGCACCGGAAAAGGCGGATCTCCGCCTCGACACCGCGGCGGAGAGCGCCGAGGACCTGGCCGACCGCGTCATCGCGCGGCTGGCGGCCGACGGTTATCTCGGCCGCAATTAGGAGAGCAGGTCGATCTTGATCGACTTGATGTCGGCGCCTGTACCGTCGCCGGGGATGCCAGGCTGGATCACCAGCAGGTCGCCGGCGCGGTCCGTTCGTAATGTCGGCACGCGCCAGGTCATTCCCACCGCCTGATAGTCGCGGCCGAGATTTGCCGTCTGCCAATGGCTGATCGCGACGCCGCTCTGGTAGGCGAAGCGCATGCCGGCCGCGCCAGCCTCTGCCGATGAGCGCGCTACGATCGTCACCCGCACTTCGTGCCCCGCAAGCCGCGTGGCGAGGCCGGGTCCGATCAATGCTTTCACGCCCGGCGAGCCGGTTGACGAGGAAATGCGCACCACGCCGTCATTGGCGTTGAAACGGACGGGATTGTCCGGCGACGTCTCGAAGATGGTTGGATCGCGCCCGTCGAACAGCAGGAAAGACTGGGCGACATCCATGTCCTCTTGCGCGATTCGAACGGCCGTCGCGGCATCGCTCACTTCGCGGCGCACGCCGATGTCGACCGTCACGCCCGGGTCGGTGCGGGGGAGCAGGATGAAAGCGCCGGCACCGACAAGGACCACCGCGCAGAGGCCGATGGCGCCGGCCAGAATGGTTATTTTCTCCCTGTCGCTGAGCCGCGCTAGCCACCCGGCGCGTGACCGGTGCCGCTGTGGCTGAGCCTGTGGCCGGCGCGTTCGCCGCCGCGGAAGGTCGTCGTCCTGGCGTGCCCGGGCAGGAAGCCGGCGACGCTCCTCTTCATACGGCTCCTCCGGCTCGTCATAGGTCTCCTGCGGTGGCGGTGGCGGTGGCGGCGGACGCTTCCGCTGGCGCGGCGACTTGATGCGAACCTTTCGTTTGGGCGGCGGCTCCTCGGGTTCGACCGGCCGCTGATAGTAGTCCTCGTCGGTCTCTTGCGCCTGATAGGCCGGCACGCGCCGCGCCTCCTCGATGCGCTCGTCGCGCCGGCGTTCGGGCGCGGGCAACCGGGCGGGCGCCGGCAGCGCGCGTGTTTCCGGATACCCGTAGCCGCGCCGGTCCTCTATCTGGTCGGCATAGGCCGGCAGCCGGCGGGAGAACGCCTGCATCACGTCGGCCTCGACGTCGCTCAAGGCAACGTCGAAGGCGCCGATCCGCTGCTCGATCTCGTCCTCGTCCAGCGGCGGGTCGAACGCCCACAGCCGCCGGATCATCGCGCGGCGCGCCTGGGCATAGATTTCGTCGCGCTCACCGCTGTCGACGATGCCGCGATCGAGAATCGATTGCCGGAGCAGAGAGTAGAAATCGGTCATCGGCGGGCGTGGTGCTTAACTCTCAAGCAGGTCCGGGCCGCCGAGAATCAGCGGATCCGTGTCCCGGACCACCTTGTCGTCCTTGCCGGGATAGGCAACGGCGCCGAGCATGTGGCGAATGACGTTGAGCCTTGCGCGGCGCTTGTCGTTGGCGCGCACCACGGTCCATGGCGACGCCGGGCGATCGGTCGCGGCCAGCATCTTGTCGCGCGCCTTTGAATAGGCATCCCATTTGGACAGCGCCGCATAGTCGACCGGCGACAGCTTCCAGATCTTCAGGGGATTATGGCGCCGCTCGTGAAAACGCTTGAGCTGCATCTCGCGCCCGATGTTGAGCCAGAACTTGAACAGTACGGTGCCCCCTTCGGTCAGCATGCGCTCGAACTCGGGCGCCTGCCCCAGGAACTCGTCGGTCTGCGCCGGCGTGCAGAAGCCCATGACTGCTTCAACACCGGCGCGGTTGTACCAGGAGCGGTCGAACAGCACCAATTCTCCGGCCGTCGGCAGATGCTCCGTGTAGCGCTGGAAGTACCACTCACCCTGCTCCTTCTCCGTCGGCTTCGGCAGCGCCACTGTGCGCGCCGTCCGCGGGTTCATGTACTGGCGCATCGCAAAAATGCAGCCACCCTTGCCGGCCGCGTCGCGACCCTCGAACAGGGCCACCAGCCGGGCTCCGGAATCGTTGATGTGCCGCTGCAGCTTGACCAGCTCGATCTGAAGGAGGGTCAGTTCCTCCTCGTAAAGCTTATCCTTGATTGTGTCTTCATAAGGGTAGCCGCCTGAGGCAAGTGCGCCCTTTTCGACCCAGTCCGGCAGGGTCGGGTCCTCCAGGTCGAACTTTCCGGCGGCGGTCTTGACCACATCGGCGTCCTCGGTCGGCCGGATCACCTTGGGCACAGCGTGTTTCCGGCTCTTTGCCTTCTTGTCTTTCCCGCCGTGCTTCTTGGATTTGCCGTCTTTAGCCATTGCTGGACTGTCCTCGATCCTTGTCGCCGCTTGTCGCAATTGTCATACCGACCTTATATCCAACAAGTGTCGGGCACGTACCATGCGCCTGATTCGTGTGTTTTTAGCCCGTCGGCCGGGGCGTGTCGGCCCCTAGACCGGAACCTCCCGCATGGTCGCAACGAGTCCGGAGGGCAGGGCGACGGATAGGTTTGCCATTGGCTTCGCGCAGCGGCTGTCTGAGAGCCGCTGGCTGATCGTCGCGGTCGCCGCCCTTCTGGCGGGCCTCGCAATCGCCGGCATCGTCTCCGCCATCGCGGCGATCGTCGTCTTCACTGCCGTGCTGGCGCTCATTGCGCTTCTGCCCCGGGCACGCCCGCTCCAGCGTCTTCCCGCCGCGGCGGCGCCGGCCCTTGCCGTGCCCGAGGGCGGCGTCCGCGCCCTTGCCGATGCGCTTCCCGACCCCTGCTTCGTGCTGGATCGCCGCGGGGTGGTGCAATACGCCAATGACCGTGCCGTGGCCGCTTTCTCCATCCGGGCCGGCGAGTCTCTGACGTTCCGGCTGCGCAACCCGGATCTTGTCGAGGCCTTCGACCGCGTGGCGCGCGGCGGCTGCCCCGGAGCGCGTCGAATTCGCCGAGCGCATTCCGACCGAGCGCTGGTTCGCGGCGTGGTTCGCAAACCTCCAACTGGGGGGCCGGATGCCCGGCGATTTCATCGTCCTGGTTCTCGACGATCTCAGCGAGAGCCGCCGCACCGACCGGGTGCGCGTCGATTTCGTCGCCAACGCCAGTCATGAGCTGCGCACACCGCTGGCCTCGCTCGCAGGGTTCATAGAGACGTTGCAGGGTCCGGCGCGCGAGGACGCCACGGCGCGCGCCCGCTTCCTCGACATCATGCACGAGCAGGCCAACCGCATGAGCCGCCTGGTGGACGATCTTCTGTCGCTGAGTCGCATCGAGATGAAGGCCCATGTCCGGCCGAGCGATCCGGTCGACCTGGTCTCCGCCGTGCGCCACGTCGCCGATTCGCTGGAGCCGTTGGCACAGGAACTCGGCGTGACGATCGAGACGGTCTTCCCGGACCGGCCGGTAGAGTTGATCGGGGATCGCGACGAACTGATTCAGGTGTTCGAGAACCTGGTCGAGAATGCCTGCAAGTACGGTCAGTCAGGGCAGCGCGTGGTGGTGACGGTGACGGAAGGGAGCGGCGGTCCGGCCGTGACCGTGCGTGATTTCGGCCCCGGCATTCCCGAGGAACACGTTCCGCGCCTGACCGAGCGCTTCTATCGCGTCGATGTGGAGGCGAGTCGGAAGCACCGTGGCACCGGTCTCGGGCTCGCAATCGTCAAGCATATCCTCGCCCGACACCACGCCCGGCTGAAGGTGGAAAGCACCTTGGGGCAGGGTGCTAAATTTACCGTCACTTTTCCACAGGCTGTGCACGGCGCAGCGGCCGATCCAATGGAAAAAGCTGAGCAAGATCAGCGGCTTGAACTGTCGTAAAACAGTTACATCTCTGTCATAGGACGTTCGTGGGGCACGTCTAGGGTCCGCCCGCTTGGGCAAGAAGCCCTCGATATGAATATCCCCCAAACCTCCAACAGGGAGAGGCCAGGTGAAACCCATCAACCTCGCCATTGCGGCCGGCTTTGCCGCCGTCATGACAGTTTCCGCCGCCAGCGCTGCCGACATTTCGGGCGCGGGTGCCACGTTCCCCTTTCCGATCTACGCCAAGTGGGCCGATGCCTATAAGACGGCGACCGGCGTCGGTCTGAACTATCAGTCGATCGGTTCAGGCGGCGGCATCAAGCAGATCGAAGCCAAGACCGTAACCTTCGGTGCCACCGACAAACCGCTCGATGCAGCGGAACTCGACAAGTTCGGCATGGTGCAGTGGCCGATGGTCATGGGCGGCATCGTTCCCGTCGTCAATCTCGAAGGCATCAAGCCTGGCGAACTGGTCATCGACGGCACGACGCTCGCCGATATCTTCGCCGGCAAGATCACCAAGTGGGACGATGCGGCGCTCGCAAAACTCAACCCCGGCGTCAAGCTCCCGTCTGCCGCGATCGCGGTGGTTCACCGTTCGGACGGGTCGGGCACGACCTTCAACTTCACCTATTACCTCGCCGACGTGAACGCCAACTGGAAGGAAAACATCGGCGTCAACACTGCCGTTGAGTGGCCGGTCGGCATCGGCGCCAAGGGCAACGAAGGCGTCGCCAACAACGTCCAGAACACGAAGGGCTCGATCGGTTACGTTGAGTATGCTTACGCCAAGCAGAACAACATGACCTACGCCGGCATGGTCAACAAGGATGGCAAGACCGTCCAGCCGACCTCGGAGGCTTTCGCCGCCGCTGCGGCCAATGCCGATTGGAAGGGCACGCCGGGTTATGCGGTGATCCTCGCCAACGAGCCGGGCGCCGAGACGTGGCCGATGACCGCCGCGACGTTCATCCTCATGTACAAGAAGCCGGATGACGTGGCCGCCTCGGCCGAAGCCCTGAAGTTCTTCTCCTGGGCCTTCGCCAAGGGCGACGACATGGCTGCCGAACTCATCTACATCCCGATGCCCGACAGCGTCGTGAAGGATGTCGAGGCGATGTGGACCAGCGAGATCGTTGGCCCCGACGGCAAGCCGATCTACGCCGGAATGTAAGTCAGTACGATCTGCCGCACGGCTCGGGTCATGCGCGTCCTTTCCCAGGAATTGGCGCGCATGACCGGCCGGGCGGTTTTCCTCGCGCCAGCTGGTCGGCCGCAATTGCCATTTCCCGCGCATATACTATGAACCCGCCGGAGAGTCGGATGTCCGAGGTTGCGTTGAGCGCCACCAGCCAGATCAAGTCCAGCGACAGCGGCCGGCATCAGGCGCTGCGTCGCTTCATGATCGCGGAGGGAACGTTCCGCATCGCGACGCTCTCTGCCGCCATTCTCGTACTCATCATCTTGAGCGGCGTTATCCTGTCGCTCGTCATCGGCTCGATACCGGCATTCAGGCAGTTCGGCTTCGGCTTTCTGAGCACGCAGAGCTGGAACCCCGTAACCGAGAAATTCGGCGCGATTGCTCCGATATATGGAACGGTCGTCACGTCGATCATTGCGATGGTGATCGGCGTGCCGGTTGGTTTGGGCATCGCGATCTTTCTGACCGAGCTTTGCCCTTATCCGCTGCGCCGGCCCATCGGCATTGCCATCGAACTCCTCGCCGGCATTCCTTCGATCATCTACGGAATTTGGGGCCTGTTCGTCTTCGCGCCGTTCCTTCAGGCAACTGTGCAGCCGTTCCTCATCGAAGTCACATCGCCGATTCCGGGACTCAACGCGCTCTTCGCCGGCCCGCCCTACGGCATCGGCGTCTTCACCGCCGGGCTCATCCTCGCCATCATGGTGCTGCCCTTCATCACCGCGATCACGCGCGACGTCTTCCTGACGGTGCCGCCGGTGCTGAAGGAGGCCGCCTACGGCGTTGGCTGCACCACATGGGAAGTCGTCCGCAAGGTCGTGCTGCCCTACACCCGTGTCGGCGTGATCGGCGGCGTCATGCTTGGCCTTGGCCGCGCACTGGGTGAGACCATGGCGGTCACCTTCGTCATCGGCAACGCCCACCGCATCTCGGCGTCGATCCTTGCGCCAGGCACCACCATCTCGG
The DNA here is from genome assembly GCA_963798195.1 of uncultured Alphaproteobacteria bacterium. GTDB lineage: Bacteria > Pseudomonadota > Alphaproteobacteria > Rhizobiales > Kaistiaceae > CAVSRC01. The sequence goes on from CAWCSF010000008.1 coordinate 113,881, forward strand.
CGAGCATCGCCAACGAATTCAACGAAGCCGTCGGCGAACTCTACACGTCTTCGCTGATCGCGCTCGGCCTCATCCTTTTCGTTATCACCTTCATCGTACTGGCTGCGGCGCGCTTGATGCTGATGCGCATCGAAAAGAGCCTTGGCACATGAAATCGATGGCTCGCTATAACCGGCGTCGCCGGCGCAATTCGATCACGATGGTCCTGTCCGTCGGGGCGACTGTTTTTGGCGCCGCCTGGCTGGTGGCAATCCTCGGAACTCTCCTCTGGAACGGCGTCTCTGGCCTGTCCCTGGAGGTCTTCACCGCCAACACGCCGCCGCCCGGCGGCAGTGGCGGTCTCGCCAACGCCATCGTCGGCAGCCTCATCCTGACGGTGTTCGGCATCGTCATCGGCACGCCGATCGGGATTCTCGCCGGCACCTACATGGCGGAATACGGCCGGTTCTCGCGCCTGACGATGATCGTGCGCTTCGTCAACGACATCCTGCTGTCGGCGCCGTCCATCGTGATCGGCCTGTTCGTTTATGAGATCATGGTCGTGCGGATGGGCCACTTCTCGGCTTGGGCCGGCGGAGTCGCGCTGGCGATTCTGGTTATTCCGGTCGTGATCCGCACGACCGAGGACATGCTCCTGCTGGTCCCCGATACGCTGCGCGAAGCCGCCGCCGGTCTCGGTTCGCCGCGCTGGAAGATCATCGCCGACGTGTCCTACCGCGCCGCCCGGGCCGGTATCATCACCGGCGTGCTGCTCGCCATCGCGCGTATCACCGGCGAGACGGCCCCGCTGCTCTTCACGGTATTGAACAACCAGTTCTGGAGCCTCGATCCGAACGCGCCGATGGCGAACCTGCCGGTCACCATCTTTCAATTCGCACTATCGCCCTATGCGGACTGGCAGCAGCTCGCATGGACCGGCGCATTGGTCGTGACGTTCGCCGTGCTGACGTTGAATATCGTCGCGCGTTATCTGGGCAGCCTCGGGAGCCGGACATGAGTGAAGCCAGCACGATGACGAATGGCCCAACGGCCGCGCCGGACATGGCCGCCCGGCTGTCGGTGGCCGACCGGTCGGATAGGGCGCTGGCGGAGAAGATGGTCGTCCGCGATCTCAAATTCTTTTACGGCAATTCGATCGCGCTGAAATCGATCTCGCTGCCCCTTTACGCCAACAAGGTGACCGCATTCATCGGGCCGTCGGGTTGCGGCAAGTCCACGCTGCTGCGCGTTCTCAATCGCATGTATGACCTGTACCCGAACCAGCGGGCCGAGGGCGAAGTCATGCTCGACGGCGAGAATATTCTCTCGCCCCAGCAGGATCTGAACCTGCTGCGCTCGAAGGTCGGCATGGTCTTCCAGAAGCCGACCCCGTTTCCGATGACGATCTTCGACAACATCGCTTTCGGCATCCAGCTGTACGAGAAGCCATCGCGCGCCGAATTGGCCGACCGCGTCGAGGCGGCGCTGACCAAGGCCGCTCTGTGGGGCGAGGTGAAGGACAAGCTGCGCGCCAGCGGGCTCAGCCTCTCCGGCGGCCAGCAGCAGCGCCTGTGCATCGCCCGCACCGTCGCCGTCCAGCCCGAGGTGGTTTTGCTCGACGAGCCAGCCTCGGCCCTCGATCCGATCTCGACCGCCAAGATCGAGGAACTGATCGACGAATTGAAGAACGAGTACACGATCGCCATTGTGACCCACAACATGCAGCAGGCGGCGCGCGTCTCCGACCGCACCGCGTTCATGTATCTCGGCGAACTGGTCGAGTTCGACGACACCAATAAGATCTTCACGGCGCCTTCGGACCGGCGTACGCAGGATTACATTACCGGCCGGTTCGGCTGACCGCGCCCGCGACAAGGAAGCGACCAATGCCGGACCACACAGTAGCCTCCTTCGACGAGGAACTTGGCGACCTCTCGCGCAAGATCGCGGAGATGGGCGGCCTTGGGGAGCAGTTCGTTGCCGACTCGGTGTCCGCGCTGGCCAACCGTGACGCCGAACTGGCCCAGCGGGTGATTGCCGGCGACCAGCGCATCGACAAGCTCCAGCAGCAGGTCGAGGAAGCCGCCATCCAGATGATCGCCCGCCGTCAGCCGATGGCGCGCGACCTCCGCGAGATCATGGCCGCGATCCACATCGCCAACGATCTGGAGCGCGTCGGCGATCTCGCCAAGAACACGGCCAAGCGCGTCCTCGCAATCGAGAGCAACTTCGGTTCGCAGCGCCTTGTCGCTGGCGTCGAACACATCGCCGAACTTGCCCAGCTTCAGCTCAAGAATGTTCTCGACGCGTTCGCCGCCCGGGACCTTGCTGCCGCGTTGGCCGTGTGGGAGCGCGACGACGAGATCGACGCGATGTACACCTCGCTGTTCCGCGAACTCCTCACCTACATGATGGAGGATCCGCGCAACATCACGATCTGCACGCATCTTCTCTTCTGCGCCAAGAACCTCGAGCGCATCGGCGATCATGCGACGAACATCGCCGAGACCTTGCACTATCTGATCACCGGCACCGTGTTGACCGACGAGCGTCCCAAGAAGGACAACTCGAGTCTGACGTCGGTCGAGTACAAGAACGCGTAGGCGAAGCAGCGAGACTGAGGGAGCCCAACCAGTGACCCCCAAGGTAATGATCGTCGAGGACGAAGAGCCGCTGTCGCTCATGCTCCGCTACAACCTCGAGGCGGAGGGCTACGCGGTGGATACGGTGGAGCGCGGCGACGACGCCGAGACCCGGCTGCGGGAAAGCGTCCCCGATCTGCTCCTGCTCGACTGGATGTTGCCGGGCATCTCCGGCATTGAGCTCTGCCGCCGGCTGCGCGCCCACGACGCCACACGGGGCCTGCCAATCATCATGCTGACGGCCCGCGGCGAGGAGTCGGAGCGTGTCCGCGGCCTGGCCACCGGCGCCGACGACTACGTGGTCAAGCCGTTCTCGGTGCCGGAACTGATGGCCCGCGTTCGCGCTATTCTGCGCCGCTCCAAGCCGGAACTGGTCGCAGCGGTGCTCAAGGGTGGGGATATCGAGCTCGACCGCGATTCCCATCGCGTCCGCCGCAACGGTCACGAACTCCACTTGGGGCCGACCGAATTTCGCCTGCTTGAGTTCCTCATGCAGAGCCCCGGCCGCGTATTCTCCCGTGGGCAACTGCTGGACAGCGTGTGGGGCCGCGATGTTTTCGTCGATGAGCGCACGGTGGACGTACACGTCGGCCGCTTGCGCAAGGCCCTCGGCAGGGGCCGCGATCCGATCCGCACCGTCCGGGGTTCCGGCTATTCCTTCGATGAAAGTTTCGCCGCGGTCGCCTGAAAATTGTCCCGGCCTTGCTACCTGCCGTTAATTCGCCTTTTGTTAGCCTGATCGTCTGGAGGCGGGCATTGCGGGAGGCGGACGATGACGAGGCGGGCAGGCATTATTGCGTTTGGGCTGCTGGCATGGATCGGCGCCAACGCGCCTGCTCTTGCCGAGGAACCCTGGACCGTCCCGACTGACGCCGCCATGGCCCTCCGCGATCCGGATCGTTTCGCCTGGCAGTTGTTCGTTGCGCTGACGTGGCCCGCCGACGAAGGCAGCCGGGCACCGGCCGTCGATCGTCCGTACGGCGATCCGGGGCCTGTGATGTTCGAGACCTGGGCGCTGTCCGACCAGGTGTACCTGAGCAAGGGCGCCGAGCCGCCGGCATGGGAGGATATCCCCTGGTCCGGGTCGCGAACGCTTTCGACGCGCGCTCTGCCGCGCGAACTCGAGACCGTGCGGCAGGAAGAACCGGTCGCGCCCGGGACGAAAGGACATTTGCAGGAGGAAATTCGGCTGAACCGGGTGACCTTCGACTACATCCGCGACAACGGCCTCTATTCGGTCGAGGGACAGCAGGCGTTCTACTACGACAAGCAGATGATCGCGTTCCCGACTGGTGCGATGGAGGTGAAGGCGGTCTGGCGTCCGATCGATGAGGAAGACAAGGCGCGTTATCAGTGGACCACGATGAAGGCGACCAAGGGCAAGGCATCCACGTACGGCCTGACTGCGCTCAGTATTTCGTCGAAGGTGCTGCCCAACCGGTTCTGGGCGACGTTTGAGCACGTCGACAACCCCTATCGTACTGGTATCCACGACGAGGGCTGGCTCAACCCGTCGCGCGACAGTGTGGCGTGCCCGCCCGGCTTCCTCGATTGCAACCGCGCGCCGGCCGGCTTCGGCTTGCAGGGAACGCGCTGGGAAAACTATCGGCTGCGCGGCTCGCAGGTCGATTACGTCGATGCGAAGGGCAACCCCGTCATCCTGGGTAACTCGGAACTCGAGGTCGGCTTCCAGCAGTCGGCGTCGTGCATGGCATGCCACCGCCGCTCGTCCATCGGCCCGAGCCGGAACGCGCCATTGGGCTTCACATTCGGTGCGGACAACAAGGAACACGCCGCTGCCCCGCCGGTGGCGATGCGCCTGCCGATTTTCAACGTACAGCCTGATGGCCGGATCGAGAGCCCCAGCGGAGCCCCCGAAGCCGGCCTGTTCCTGCTTCCGGGGCAGGCCAAGGGCCAGACGGCAAGCTACCTGCCGCTCGATTTTGTATGGTCGTTGCGCGAGGCCGAAAGCACCAGCGCGGGCTCCAAATAGCCCGCGCTCGCCAGGTCCGATACCCGCCTAGTAGCTGGCGTTGCGGCGGTCGCGACGCCGGTCTACCGGCTGGTACGCGATACGGCTGTGGTACTCGCAATAGGGCAGGCTGTTCCAGTTCCGGTGGCCGCAGAAGTGGAAGTTCTCGGTGCCCGGGTCGCCATCCGGCCATTTGCACATCGTGTCGTTCAGCGCCATCAGCGACACCTTCATGCTGATCGGCACCACAATGTCCTCGAGCGGCACCTGCGCCGGCATGCGGCGCGGCGCCGGGTGGGCGTGCGTCTTCAACGCCGTGTTGCCCGACACGTAGTGTCGCGGCGAGGGACGGTGCGGCGATGCGCTCCGCACCTTGCGCGGGCGCGGATTGCTCGACGTGGGCTTGGCGCGTCCCGACAGGCTGAGGCGGTGCACCTTGCCGATCACCGCGTTGCGCGTCACTCCGCCGAGTTGCGAAGCGATCTGACTTGCACTGAGGCCTTCACTCCAGAGTTTCTTGAGCAGCTCGACGCGTTCGTCTGTCCAGCTCATGCCGCATCTTCCTGTTTGCCGGCGGCAGACTCGGAATCCCTCTCCATGCGCTGTCCGCTCCGCAGGACGACGCCGAACGCTTGACGATGGATACAGAGGTCCGCCGCGATGAAATCTTGTCGTACTCGACAAGCCGCAAGCTACAATAGCGGTTGACTCCCTGACAAGAGTCCCAAGGACTCCATACAAACTTTGCTCTTGTTTTCCCCAAGTCGTGGGTCGGCGCAGTCCCAATTCATGGCCACCGTTGCGCCGTTGCCACGGCCCGCGCCGGCCGGCCTTGAGCCGCCTATTGATTGACAGTCCAACGGCTTGGGACGATAAGACCCCTCGGAACAGGTGCTGCCCTCCGGCGGCACTTTTTAGTTTTGGGACCACGCTCAGGAGCCGGCCGGATAGCCGCAGGCGGTGACCATGGATAGTTCGCCTCTCTTCAATACTTTCGCGCGCGCGCCGATTGCTTTCGCCCGCGGCGAGGGTGCATGGGTCGAGACTACCGATGGCCGAAAGCTGCTCGATTTCTCCGGCGGTGTCGCCGTCAACGCGCTTGGCCACGCACATCCGGCACTGATCAAGGCGCTGACCGAGCAGGCCGGCAAGCTCTGGCACGTTTCTAATCTATACCGGATCCCCGAACAGGAAGCGTTGGCCGCGAAGCTGACCAGCGAGAGCTTTGCCGACAAGGCCTTCTTCTGCAATTCCGGCGCCGAGGCAGTTGAGTGCGCCATCAAGACGGCGCGCCGCTATCAATTCGTCAGCGGCCATCCCGAGCGCACGGACATCATCACCTTCGTCGGCGCTTTCCACGGGCGGACCCTGGCGACGCTCGCCGCCACCGGTAACCCCAAGTACCAGGAAGGGTTTGGCCCCGCGCCGCAGGGCTTCACACAGATTGCCTTTGGCGATCTGAAGGCGGTGGAAGCGGCCATTGGCCCGGCGACGGCGGCGATCATGATCGAGCCGATCCAGGGCGAGGGCGGCATCCGGTTGGTCCCCGGACAGTTCCTCCGCGACTTGCGGGCGCTGTGCGACAAGCATGGCCTCCTGTTGGTGTTCGACGAGGTGCAGACCGGCGTCGGCCGTACCGGCAAGCTGTTCGCCTACCAATGGTCCGGCATCGCGCCCGATATCATGTCGCTGGCCAAGGGCCTCGGCGGCGGCTTCCCGCTCGGCGCATGTCTCGCGACGGAGGAGGCTGCCAAGGGCATGACTCCCGGCACGCACGGTTCCACGTTCGGCGGCAATCCGCTCGCCATGGCCGTCGGCAAGGCGGTGGTCGACATCGTCTCCGATCCGAAATTCCTCGAAGAGGTCCGCCAGAAAGGTCTCTACCTCAAGCAGCGGCTGGCGTCGGTTGTCGACACCCATCCCGATGTCGTGGCGGAAGTGCGGGGCGAAGGTCTGCTCGTTGGTGTCCGCTGCATCAAGCCGGTCGGCGAAGTCATCACCGCGCTCCGCGACCATGGCATGCTGTGCGCCGCCGCCGGCGAGAATGTCGTGCGTTTCCTGCCGCCGCTGAACGTCAGCGAGGCCGACATCGACGAGGCGATTTCCCGTCTCGACAAGGCGCTGTCCGCGCTCGCGCCGGCCAGTGCCGCGGCGAGTCAGTGAGTGCGTCGATGGTTCATCACTTCCTGGATATTGCCGATCTCGATACGGCGACGCTGAGAGGCATTCTCGACGAAAGCGTGCGGCTGAAGAAGGTGCGCCGCACGCCGGAAGCGCCGAAGCCGCTTGCCGGGCGCACACTGGCGATGATCTTCGACAAGCAGTCGACCCGCACGCGCGTGTCGTTCGATGTCGCCATGCGCGAGTTGGGCGGTGAGCCGATCATGCTGACCGGCAAGGAGATGCAGCTGAGCCGCGAGGAGACCGTCGCCGATACGGCCCGCGTTCTGTCGCGGTATGTCGACGCCATCATGATCCGCATCCTCGACCACGAGCTGGTCAAGGATCTGGCCGCGAACGCCTCCATTCCGGTGATCAACGGGCTCACCCGCCTGTCCCATCCCTGCCAGGTCATGGCCGACGTGCTCACCTTCGAGGAGAAGAAGGGGCCGATCGCCGGCAGCACCGTCGCCTGGATGGGCGACGCCAACAATGTGCTCGCCTCATGGGTCCACGCGGCGTCGCGCTTCAAGTTCCATCTGAATGTCGCCACGCCGCCGGAACTCGCGCCGAAACCCGGCCTGATGGCCTGGGCCAAGGCCAATAACGCCGATGTTTCCACGACCACCGACCCGGAAGCGGCCGCCGATGGCGCCGATTGCGTCGTCACCGATACGTGGGTCTCGATGGGCGATGACGAGCGCGAGCGTCGTCACAATTTGCTGAAACCCTATCAGGTGAATGCCCGCCTTATGGCGAAAGCGAAGCCGGACGCTATATTCATGCATTGTCTGCCGGCCCACCGTGGCGAGGAGGTCACCGACGAGGTGATCGACGGGCCGGCTTCCGTGGTCTTCGATGAGGCCGAGAATAGGCTGCATGCCCAGAAGGGCATCCTGGCCTGGTGCCTCGGCGGGAAAGAGTAATGAACGTCACTTTTGAAAAAGCCGGCGAGCCCCTCGGGCCTGCCGGCGACGACGCCGTGCGTCCCTTCGAGGTCGCCGCAATCGACGTGCGTGGCCGCATCATCCAGATGGGGCCGGTGCTGGACACCATTCTCGCGCGTCACGAGTATCCGCCGACGGTCGCCCGTCTGCTGGCGGAAGCGGTCGTGCTCGCCGTGCTCCTCGGCTCGTCGCTGAAGTTCGATGGCAAGTTCATCTTGCAGACGCGCACCGACGGTCCGGTCGACATGCTGGTGGTCGACTACCGCACCGACGGCGGTATCCGCGCTTACGCCCGTTTCGACGCCGAGAAAGTGGAAGCCGCCGCGGCCGCCGGCGAGGCCCATCCCGGTGAATTGCTGGGCCACGGAACCCTGGCGATGACCATTGATCAGGGCGGCCACATGAACCGCTATCAGGGCGTCGTGCCGCTCGATGGTGAAAGCCTCGAGGACGTGGCCCACACCTATTTCCGCCAGTCGGAGCAGATTCCGACCCGCGTCCGTCTGGCGGTCGCCGAGATGCAGGTGCGCGAAGCTGACGGCATACGGCACGCGTGGCGGGCAGGGGGGGTGCTTGTCCAGTTCCTGCCGGACGCCCCCGAGCGCATGCGCCAGGCGGACCTGCCGGGCGGCGACAGTCCCGCCAACGCCAGGGACACTGGCGGCTTCGAGGAAGACGATGCCTGGACCGAGGCCCAGTCGCTGGTTGGCACCGTTCAGGACGACGAGCTGACCGATCCGTCGGTTCCGGTCGAGCGGCTGCTCTTCCGCCTGTTCCACGAGCGCGGTGTGCGCGTCTACCGCGCCGCCGAGGTGCGCGACGAGTGCTCGTGCTCGCGCGAGCGGGTGCGCGGCGTCCTCGCCAGCTTCTCGGCGGAAGAGATCGTCGAGAGCACACAGGACGACGGCGCGATCGCGGTTACCTGTGAATTCTGCGGAAAGAAGTACGGCTTCGATCCTGCCGAGTTCGCGCAGTAAACCGGCGCAACCGATTCAGGCGACTCGACTTTTCGCGCCACTTCAAGCTCTGGCTTAACGTGAAGTGGCGGCGCGCCCGCTAGTTCATCACCCGCTCGGCGTTGGGCAGGTCAAGCGAGAACGCCGGGATCGCGATCGAGAACAGTTCGCCCTTCTCGTTCTGCATCTGGTAGGTGCCGACCATGATGCCCGACGGGGTTCCGAGGGGGCAGCCGCTGGTATAGGCGAACGTCTCGCCGGGCTTCAGCACCGGCTGCTTGCCGATGACGCCGGCGCCGCGCACCTCCTCGGTGCGGCCATTGGCGTCGGTGATCCGCCAGTGCCGCGAGCGCAGGCGCACGGCCTCGTCGCCGAGGTTGGATATCTCGATCCGGTAAGCCCAGAAATAGCGGCCGTCTTCGGGCGAGGACTCGCCCTCCACGAAACTCGGCTCGACGGTCACCTGGATCGCGCGGGTGGTCTCGCGGTACATGAACGGCTCCAATCTCGCCCGCTGCGAATTATGCGACACGCGCGAGAGTCGTCAATTCCCTTGCCCAACTTGTCAGGCAAGTCCGTCGAGCGCGCCGATCAGGTCGTCCGCCAGGTCGTCCACATCTTCCAGGCCGACCGAGAGCCGCAGCAAGCCTTGGGTTATGCCGAGTTCCAGCCGCGCTTCCTCCGACAACCTCTGGTGGGTGGTGGTGGAGGGGTGCGTAATCAGGCTCTTGGCGTCGCCGAGATTGTTGGAGATGCGGATCACCTTGAGCGCGTTGGAGACGGCGAAGGCCGCCTTGCGGCTGCCCTTGACCTCGAAGGCGATCATGGTGGAACCGCCGGTCATCTGGCGCCGCGCGATCTCCGCCTGCGGGTGGTCGTCGCGCCCCGGATAGAGCACGCGGCTGATGCGCTTGTGGGCGGCGAGGCGCTCCGACAACGCCGCCGCATTCGCCGACTGGCGCTCGACGCGCACCGGCAAGGTCTCCAGCCCCTTCAGCAGCACCCACGCGTTGAACGGGCTCATCGACGGTCCGGTCTGGCGCAGGAAGGTGTGCACGTTATCGGCGATGAACTCCTTGCTGGAGAGGATGACGCCGCCGAGGCAGCGCCCCTGTCCGTCGATGTGCTTGGTCGCCGAATAGACGACGATATCGGCGCCGAGCTTCAGCGGGACTCTGGAAGAGGGGCGTGGCGAAGACGTTGTCGACCACGAGTTTCGCGCCGGCCTTGTGGGCGATCTCGGCGACCGCCGCGATGTCGATGATGTCGAGCGTCGGATTGGTCGGGCTTTCCAGGAAGAACGCCTTGGTGTTCTTGCGCGCCGCCTTCTTCCATTGGCCGAGGTCGTTGCCGTCGATCAGCGTCGACTTGATGCCGAAGCGCGGCAGCAGGTCCTCGATGACGTAGCGGCAGGAGCCGAACAGCGCCTTCGCCGCGACGACGTGGTCGCCGGCCTTCAGCCACGAGAGGAATACGGAGGTGACGGCCGCCATGCCGCTGGCGGTGGCGCGGGCCGCGCCGGCGCCTTCCAGGATGCGCATGCGCTCCTCGAACATGTGCACAGTCGGGTTGGCGTAGCGCGAATAGATGAAGCCCGGCTCGTCGCCCTTGAAGCGGCGTTCGGCCTGCTCGGCGCTGTCATAGACGTAGCTCTGCGTCAGGTAGAGCGCCTCGGAATTCTCGCCGTGCTGCGAGCGCAGGATGCCGCCATGCACCAGCTGCGTTGCAGGCCGCAGTTTCTGTGCCGCCGTCTTGCCTTTCGCCATGTTCCGTCTCCTTCCAGACAACAAAAAACCCGGGCCGCACGTGTCGGACCGGGTTCGTACTCCCTCCGACCTTTTAGCGACTTGTTTAACGTGGCTGCAAGCCGGTCGGCTCAAATGACCACGAACGAAAACTCTCATAGGACCATGTGAACTTGGCGTCAATCGCCACATCGGGTAAGCCAGCACGGCCCGCCCGAGAGGCGGCAGCGGCACGGGGCGTCATGGTCGAGAAACAGTCCGCGGGGATTCTCCCGGCGCAACGCATCGAGCAGATGGTCGAGACGGGTGCCATCGGCATCGCCCGGCCGCTCGATCCCGATCAGATTCAGCCCGCCAGCCTCGATCTGCGGCTGGGCGAGACGGCCTATCGCGTCCGCGCCAGCTTCCTGCCCGGCCCCGACCGGCTGGTCGCCGACCGCCTCGACACCGTGACGCTGCACGAGTTCAGCCTTGCCGGTGGCGCCGTGTTGGAGACCGGCTGCGTTTACATCGTGCCGCTGATGGAGAGCCTGAAGCTCCCGCCGGGGATTGGCGCGGCGGCGAATCCGAAATCCTCCACCGGCCGCCTCGACATCTTCACCCGCATCATCACCGACCGCGCCCGCGAGTTCGATATCGTTCCCGCCGGCTATTCCGGGCCGCTCTATGTCGAGATCAGCCCGCGCACGTTCCCGGTGCTGGTCCGCGCCGGCTCGCGCCTGTCGCAGATGCGCTTCCGCCGCGGCGACGCGCGCCTCGGCGACGCCGCGCTGCTGGCGCTCCACGACCGGGAGGCGCTGGTCGATGGCACGCCGCGCGTCGACAACGGCCTCACCGTCTCCATCGATCTCGGCGGCATGGCGGGCGGCATCGTCGGCTATCGCGCCAAGCGGCATACGGCGGTGATCGACGTCGACAAGCGCGACGCCCACGATCCGCTCGATTTCTGGGAGCCGATCGCCCACCGCTCGCAGGAGCTCATCCTCGATCCGGACCAGTTCTACATCCTCGTCTCGCGCGAGGCCGTGCACGTCCCGCCGGATTACGCCGCCGAGATGGTGCCCTTCGATCCGCTGGTCGGCGAATTTCGCGTCCACTATGCCGGCTTCTTCGATCCCGGCTTCGGCCACAGCGCCGCCGGCGGCACCGGCAGCCGCGCCGTGCTGGAGGTCCGCAGCCACGAGGTGCCGTTCATCCTCGAACACGGGCAGATCGTCGGCCGCCTCGTCTACGAGCCGATGACCGAACGCCCGCGCAGGCTCTACGGCGAGGACATGGCCTCCAACTACCAGGCGCAGGGTCTGAAGCTGTCGAAGCACTTCAAGGCCAGCTAGCGCCGTTGGCGCTTATCGGGCGTGCCCCTCGCGCCCCTACCTCCCCTTGAGGCGAGGCCGAAACGGCGCAGCAGTTTCAGGAGGGGGGAGGCTCAGCTTTCCCGTTACCCGATCAGCTTCTCCAGCGTCTCCAGCCGGTCCGCTTCGCTCGGCGGCTTATCCCAGCGTAGCCGCGAGACGCGCGGAAAGCGCATCGCGATGCCGGAGCGGTGGCGGGTCGAGCGCTGCAGCCCCTCGAAGGCGACTTCGATGACCAGCCCCTGAGCCGGTTCGTGCACGACCTCGCGCACCGGACCGAAACGGTTGATCGTGTTGTTGCGCACGAAGCGGTCGATCTCGGCCAGCTCTTCGTCGGTGAAGCCGAAATAGGCCTTGCCCACCGGCACCAGCTCGTCGCCGGCCTCGCCCATGTGCCAGACGCCGAACGTGTAGTCCGAGTAATAGGACGAGCGCTTGCCGTGCCCGCGCTGGGCATACATCAGCACCGCGTCGATAGTGTGCGGGTCGCGCTTCCACTTGAACCACGGCCCCTTCGGCCGGCCGGGCTCGTAGATCGAGTCCCAGCGCTTCAGCATCAGCCCCTCGATCACCGGATCGGGCGGCGCCGAACGCAGCGCCGCCAGTTCTTCGCCATTGGCGTAGGGGAGCAGCGGCGAAACATCCATGCGGCCGGCAAGTGAGCGCGCCACGACCGCCTCCAGCCGCTTCCGGCGTTCGCGGAAGGGCAGGCCGCGCAGGTCCTCTCCATCGTCCACCAGGCAGTCATAAACGCGCAGGAACGCCGGGTGGCTGCCCAGCATCTTGGCCGTCACCGTCTTCCGGTTCAGCCGCTGCTGCAGGTCGGAGAAGGTGCGCACGACGAAGCCATCCTCGGCGCGGTGGCCGACGAGCAGCTCGCCGTCCAGCGCCGCTTCCACGTCGAGCCCGGCGACGATGTCGGGGAACGTGTGCGAGATGTCGTCGCCGGTGCGCGTGTAGAGCCGCACGACATCGTCTTCACGTACTGCTTGAACCCGGATGCCATCCCACTTCCACTCCGCCGCGTAAGACTCTGGCGTGATTCCGGAAAGTTCGGTGTCGGCGATCGCATGCGACAGCATCACCGGGCGGAACGGCGCGCGAATCTTCGATTCCGGACGCGGTCCGCGTCCCTCGATCCAGGCGAAGAGATCGCGGTAGGGCGGCGACAGGCCGTGCCACACTTCCTCGATGTCGTTGGCGGGCCAGCCGGCGATGTCGGCCACCGCCTGTTTCGCCAGTCGCGCCGAAACGCCGATGCGCAAGCCGCCGGTCAGCAGCTTGATCAGCGCCCAGCGGCCAGTCGCGTCGAGCCGGTCGAGCAGCGCCTCGACCAGCTTCGGGCCTTCCGACCGCGACGCCGATTGCAGCCGCTCGACGATCATGGAGAGGCGGGGCCCGCCAGTGTCTGTCGCGCTCATCTCCCTCCCCCCTTGCGGGGGAGGGTTGGGGAGGGGGGTATCGCTCGGTGCCGGTGAAGTGTCCGCCTCGTCCTTCGCCGGCCAGATCAGCGAGATCGTCTCCGCCAGGTCGCCGACATAGTCGTAGGAGTAGCCGAACAGCACCTCGTCGACGCGCTCTGCCACCAGCGCCCGCAGCATCGCCGGCTTGACGCTCGGGATGTCGAGCCCGCCGGTCAGCGCCGCCAGCGCATAGCCCCGGTCCGGGTCCGGCGTGGCGCGGAAGTAGTCCGACATCAGGCGCAGCTTGGCATTGCGCTGGGGCGTCAGGACGAGGCGATCGAGGAGGGCGGCGAAGGCGCGCATGGCGGATGATAATTAGGGGCCGTCGGGCCCCGCGTCATCCTCTGTGACCGACGCCACTGTCCCGGCAAGCCAAATGGCATACCGGAGGGCCGCAGAACCTCCGAGAGCCGCAAAATGTCCCTGAACGCCGCCATTGAAGTGCCCGCAGCCCCCGTTGCCATCGGCCCCTCGGGAACCGGTTCCGTCTCGTGGTACGCCTGTCTGCTACTCGGCACGTTCACCTATCTGGTCAGCATGCAGGGCAACATCCTGCCGTTCCTTCGCGCCGATCTCGGCCTGGGCTACGGGCTGGTCAGCCTGCACACCAGCGCGGTTGCGGGCGGCATGCTGGTCGTCGGTCTGATCGGCGACCGTATTGGCCGCCGCTTTGGTCGCGCCAATACCCTGCGGCTCGGGGTTCTGGGTGCCGGCGCCGCCGCCATCCTGTTGTGTTTTGCGCCGGCCGCCTGGGCCAGCATCGCCAGCTGCGCGCTGCTCGGCCTCTTCGGCGCGCTGGTGCCCTCCACCGCCTATGCCTTGCTCACCGACCTCAACCCGGACGGCCGCGAGCGTGCCTTCGCCAAGGCCAACGCCGTGTCCTATGCCTTCGCCATCGCCGTGCCGATCCTTGCCGGCGTGCTCGTCGCGCTTGGCTGGAACTGGCGGCTGATCCCGCTGGCCGGCGTCGCGGCGGGTGTCGCGATCCTCGCCGCCCATGCCCGCATGGTCGTGCCGGATGGCCACAGCAGGGACGCGAACGAAGCTGCGGCCCGGCTGCCGATCTGCTTCTGGCTCTACTGGCTGACGCTCGGCTTCGCCGTCGCGGTTGAATTCTCGGTGCTGCTCTGGGCGCCGGCCTTCCTCGAGAAGGCGGTCGGTATGCCCGCGGCCCACGCCGCCATCGGCGCGGCCGCGTTCTTCGCCGCCATGCTCAGCGGGCGCATCGCCGGCATCTGGCTGCTGCGCGTCGCGTCGCCGAAGCTGCTGTTCTTCGCCGCCGCCAGCAACCACCCTCGTCGGCTACGCCATCTATGCCTCGATGACCGAACCGGTACTCGCGGTGGCTGGGCTGTTCGTTCTCGGCCTTGGCATCGCGCTGCTCTTTCCGCTGGTCATGGGTTTCGCGCTCGGCGCGGCCGGCCATGCGGTCGACAAGGCGAGCAGCCGCATCGTGCTGGCGCCGGCGCTCGCCGTTCTGTTCAGCCCGCCGCTGCTCGGCGCGCTGGCGGATGCGGAGGGCCTGCGTTTCGCGCAACACATGACGCCCGTGCTGATGGTCATTGCTGTCGTTGTCTTCCTGTCGGCGCGGCTTCGTGCGCCGCCGTCCGGCGGCTCAGCCCCAGCGCTGACGCAGCCGCTTGCCGATGTCGACAGGCGGGCCGGCCGGCCGCGCCCGCGCCGTCCCGGACGCCGCCGGCGGCCAAAGGCGCGGGCGGAAATGCGGCAGGATCGACTCCGGGATGAACCGCGTGCGCAACGCGGTGAGGTAGCGGTCGCCGTTCCGCGCGCTGCTGGAGCACGTAGCAGCGCTGCGGGATGAGGATGTCGAGTTCGTCCTTCGCCCGCGTCATCGCCACGTAGAGCAGCCGCCGCTCCTCCTCGATCTCGCCGGCCGATCCGGTCGAGAGGTCGGAGGGAATGCAGCCGTCGATCCCATTCAGCAGGTAGACCGACTTCCACTCCTGCCCCTTGGCCGAATGGATGGTCGAAAGGATCAGGTAGTCCTCGTCGAGATGCGGCGGCCCGGCCTCGTCGCTGGTCGCGTCGGGCGGGTCGAGGGTCAACTCGGTGAGGAACCGCTCGCGCGAGGGATAGCCGGCGGCGATCTGTTCCAGTTGCAGAAGGTCGTTACGCCGGACGATCGCGTCCTCGTGAATGCGCTCCAGGTGCGGCTCGTACCAGACGCGCACCCGCTCCATGTCGGTCGGCCAGCCGGAGCGCTCCGCCCGCAGCCCGCTCGCCAGCGCCGCGAATTCAGGCCAGTCCGCCGCCGCGCGCCCGGGTGGCTGATAGGTCATCAGGATGTCGCGCGCTTCCGGCGTGGCCGCCAGAAGGTCGAGCACGTCGGCCGCCGTTGAGGGGCCAACGCCCGGCAGGATCTGCAGGGCGCGGAATCCCGACACGCGGTCGCGCGGATTCTCGGCAAAGCGCAGCAGCGCCAGCACGTCCTTCACGTGGGCGGAGTCGAGGAACTTGAGCCCGCCGAATTTCACGAAGGGAATGTTTCGCCGCGTCAGCTCGATCTCGAGTTGCCCGCTGTGATGCGACGCGCGGAATAGCACCGCTTGCTGCTTGAGCGCGACGCCCTCTTCGCGATTGGCGAGCACCCGTTCGACCACGTAGCGCGCCTGGTTGGCCTCGTCGGCGACCACCACCAGCGCCGGCTTGTCGCCGGAATTGCGGTCCGACCACAGGTCCTTGGTGTAGCGCTCCTCGGCAAACCCGATGACCGCGTTGGAGGCGGCGAGGATCGGCTGCGGTCGAGCGGTAGTTGCGCGACAGCGTCACGACATCGGCATTCGGCGGTGAAGGCCTTGGGAAAGTCGAGGATGTTGCGCACCGTCGCGGCGCGGAACGAGTAGATCGATTGCGCGTCGTCGCCGACCACCGCCAGCCCGCGCCCGTCCGGCTTCAGCGCCAGCAGGATCGAGGCCTGCAGCCGGTTGGTGTCCTGGTACTCGTCCACAAGCACATGGTCGAAGCGCCCGCCGATCTCGGCGGCAATGCCCGGCACCTCCAGCATGGCGGCCCAGTAGAGCAGCAGATCGTCGTAGTCGAGCACGCTCTGCGCCTGCTTCGCCTCGGTGTAGGCCTTGAACAGCTGCTTGAGTTCCTTCTCCCAATCCGCGCACCACGGGAAGACGTCGCGGAGAACATCGCCGAGTTCGGCTTCCTGGTTCACGGTCCGCGAATAGATCGCGACGCACGTGCCCTTGGTCGGGAAGCGCTTCTCCGTGTGCGAGAAACCGAGCTCGTGCCGAACGAGGTTCATCAGGTCGGCGGAATCCTCCCGGTCGTGGATGGTGAAGGATGGGTCGAGGCCGACCTCCAGGGCATGCTCGCGCAGGAACCGCGCCCCGATGCCGTGGAAGGTTCCGGACCACGGCAGCGACGCTGCGGCGCTGGTGGCCGGCAGCGCCTGCGCGACGATCCGCTCGGCACGACGCGCCATCTCGCTGGCGGCGCGGCGTGAGAAGGTCATCAGCAGGATCCGGCCGGGATTGGCGCCGTTGACGATGAGATGGGCGACCCGGTGCGCCAGCGTGTTGGTCTTGCCCGAACCGGCGCCCGCAACAACGAGCAGCGGCCCGTTCGTCGGCGACCTCACGCCATGCTCGACCGCCCGCCGCTGGTCGGGGTTCAGTTTCTCCAGATAGGCGGCGGACATGCTTTGCGAATCAACCGGTTGCCTCGGAAGGCGAGCAAACCTGATTCACTTTTTGTTCGCAATCGCAAAGCGGATGGCCGGCGTGGCGAAAATCACGCGTTAAGAACTTTTCGGCTTTTGCTGCAAACTCTGCGCCCCGGCGGTTAACCTTTTGGCCGAAATCGCTTATACTCGCTTCAGATCACCAGCATTCATCTCGCTAAGGCTCGTTGTGTCATGCGTATCGAGAGTGTGTCCCTGCGCCTGCTGTTACTGGCGGCGCTGCTCGCGGTTGTTGCAGTCCTGTGTGCAGGGGCGCTCGTCTTCGCTGGCGTGCTTCACCTGAACGGCGGCCGGGTCCTTGGCGCCGGCGGCGCCTTGTTGCTGGTCGCAATGCTGGCTGCGGCCATGTCGGCGCTCGGGCCGAAATACCGGCCGACGCCTTTCCTGACTCCGATGGCGGCCGGCGCTTTCGCCGCCGTCCTTGCTACCACCGCCGTCTATGCCGCCCACGTTCGCACGGTTGAGCCAAAGGCGCGCGCGACGACGGCAGTCGCCAACATTGACGCGAACAAGCCTAAGCCGCCGGCGTCGCGCCCGGTGAAGACGGCGCCCGTCATGGCGAAGGCCGAGCCGGAGCCGATGCAGCCGCAGAAAGAGGTCCGCATGCTCAATGCCGGATTTGACTCGGCGGCCTTCGATCCGGCGCCGGTTCACTCCGAAGCGATGGCAAGTCCGGCCGCGCCCAGGCCCGCCGCCCCCGCACAGCCCACCGCGGCGATGCCGGCCATGGCCGCCGAACCTCCGGTGCCGGCCGAGTCCGAAGTTGCGGCTTTGCCGGACACTACGCAGGCGAAACCTGCCCATAAGCCTGCCAAGGCCGGCACGAGTGCAACGATCCCGCTTCCCGAGGTGGCGCCATCACCGGCCGAACCAGGTGCGCCGATCAACCTGCAGGTGACCTTCGATCCGACCGGGCCGGTCGCTGCGAAGGTGAGCGCGCCGCTGGCGCTGGCCGATGGAGCGAAGCCGGCATCTCCGGCTATTCCGCCTCGTCCTCGTATCCGACCATGTGGAGGGGCCGGGCCGGCGTGCCCCTGAGGGCACACCAGCGCACCAGCGCTTCCTCGCGGCCGTGGGTCACCCAGACCTCCGCCGGATCCAGTTCCGTGATCGTCGCCGTCAGTTCGTCCCAGTCCGCGTGATCGGACAGGATCAGCGGCAACTCGACGCCCGATTGCTTCGCCCGCTGGCGGATGCGCATCCAGCCTGACGCGAAACAGGCCACCGGATCGGGAAACCGCCGCGCCCAGCGTTCGGCGATCTCGCTCGGCGGACAAACAACGATGGCTCCGGCGAAGTCGCCCTTCTTTCCGGTGGCCACCGTCGCCGGGGCGAGCGGCCCGAGGGCGACGCCCAGTTCCTCATAGAGCCGGCAGAGCCGCTCCATCGCCCCGTGCAGGTAGATCGTCCGGTCGTAGCCGGCATCGCGCGCCATGCGGATGACCCGCTGCGCCTTGCCGAGAGAGTAGGCCCCCACCAGATGCGCGCGCTCCGGAAACTGCGCCACCGAGGCGAGCAGCTTGGCGATCTCCGCCTTGGGGTCGGGATGACGAAACACCGGCAGCCCGAAGGTCGCCTCGGTGATGAAGATGTCGCAGGGCACCGGCACGAACGGCAGGCAGGTCGGATCGGCCGAGCGCTTGTAGTCGCCGGAGGCCACGATCTTCAGCCCATGAGCCGCCACCGCGATCTGCGCCGATCCCAGCACGTGGCCAGCTGGGTGGAAGGACACTCGCGCGTCGCCGATCGCGATGTCCTCGCCGTAGGCGATGGCCTGGCTGCTGCCGGCGAAGTCCGGCCCGTAGCGCGCCTCCATGATCCGCAGCGTTTCCATCGGTGGCGAGCACGCTGCCGTGTCCCGCGCGGGCATGGTCCGAATGGCCGTGCGTGATCAGTGCACGCGGCACCGGGCGGGTCGGATCGATATGAAAATCGCCGGGCGCGCAATAAAGGCCGGCGGGCGAGGGGCAGAGCACATCTTCGGGACGCATCGCCCCAAGATAGCCCTACGCGCCCCGCCCGTCAGCGGCGGCCGGGTCAGTATTTGGCAGGAGGATCGCTGGCCGGGAAGGATTCGTCCGAAATCTCGTCGGCCTCGTCCCAATGCTTGGGCGGGTCGCGCATGCTGGACGGTCCGGCTGGACGGACCGGCGTCTTGTTCTTCTTGTCCGATTGCGACTTGTCGGAGAAGGCGGGCTGCGGGTCCTTTTCCTTCTCGTCCTTGCCGGTCTTCCGTTTGTCGGTGGATTCCATGGTCGGATACTCCCTTGGTTGCGGATTCAACCAGCGGAGCGGCCGTCTGGTTCCCCTGAATTCGCTTGCCTTTCCCACGGAACCGGATATCTCACGCCGGCTCTTCAACCCGGCGCGTGCGTATGGGCGTGTCGTCCCCCGTTCCAACATCCTCCGGCGATCTGATCGCCGACCGGCGCTTCAATCTCGCCGCGGCGCTCGCCGCGGATGGCGACCACGCGGCCGCGTGCGAGGTGCTGGAGCAGGCACTGGAACGCGTGCCCCGGTGGGCCGAGGGCTGGCTGACACTCGGCGATTGGCGCCAGCGCAGCGGTGACCACGCTAGCGCCCTGGCCGCATACGAAAGTGCGGCGAGGCTCGATACGTCCGGCCGGCTCGGCGCCGAACTCAGGCTCGCCGCGCTCGGCGATACCCCGGTTCCCGACGCGATGCCCGCAGGCTACGTGCGTTCGCTGTTTGACGACTACGCACCGCGCTTCGACCGCGAACTCGTCGGCCGCCTCGGCTACGACGCGCCGGAGCGGCTTGTCAGTGCACTCGATGTGTTCGGCGACCGCCGCTTCGCCAATGGTCTCGACCTCGGCTGCGGTACCGGCCTGATGGGCGTCGCCATCCGCGGCCGGGTTGACCGGCTGACCGGTTTCGACTTGTCGCCGGGCATGGTGAAAATCTCTACCTCGCGTGGCATCTACGATCGGCTCACCGTTGGCGACGCGATCGGGCTGACCGCCGACGAGCCCGCCTCCGCCTACGATCTCGTCCTCGCCGCCGACCTTCTGCCCTATGTCGGCGCCCTCACGCCGCTGTTCGCTGCGGTCGCCCATGCGTTGGCGCCCGGCGGCGCGTTCGTCTTCTCCGCCGAGCGGCACGATGGCGACGGTTTCGTCCTCGGCGAAACCCTCCGCTATCGCCACGCGCCGTCGCTGGTCGCCGCGGCCGCCGAGGCCGCCGGTCTGTCGGTGCTGGGCGTGGAGCCGGCTTCGCTGCGCCGGGAGAAAGGTGTGCCGGTTCCCGGCCTCGTCGGCCTGCTGGTCCGGCCGGCCGAGATCGTTCCGCTGACGCCGCATCCGAACCGCCCGGGCCCCCTGCCGCGCGCGGCGTGATGGACGCAGTCCCGGCGGCGCGTTACCTCTGACGGGTGACCGCCCGCGCACTCCTCAAAGACCCGACTGGCCTGCTCCCGGCGCCCTTCGTCCGCTGGTTTGCGGCGCGCGGCTGGTCGCCGCGTCCGCACCAGATCGAATTGCTGGCCAAGGCGCGGGAAGGGCGCTCGACGCTGCTGATCGCCCCCACCGGCGCCGGCAAGACGCTGGCCGGCTTCCTGCCCAGCCTCGTCGCCCTTCACGAGCGGCCGCCGGCCAACGCGCCCGGCGGGCGCGGCATCCATACGCTCTACATCTCGCCGCTGAAGGCGCTGGCCGTCGATATCGCCCGCAACCTCGAACAGCCGGTCTCGGAAATCGGGCTCAAGGTCCGTCTCGAGACCCGCACCGGCGACACGCCGGTCCACAAGCGCCAGCGCCAGAAGCTCAACCCGCCTGACATCCTGCTGACAACGCCGGAGCAGGCGGCGCTGCTGACATCCGCGCCCGACGCGGATCGCTTCTTCGCCGATCTCGACACTGTCATCCTCGACGAGTTGCACGCGCTGGTCACCAACAAGCGCGGCGACCTGCTCTCGCTCGATCTTGCGCGGCTGCGCAATCTTGCGCCGGGCCTGAAGACCATCGGCCTGTCGGCGACAGTCGCCGACCCCGACGCCTTGCGCGGGTGGCTGGTTGCACAGGACGCGGCAAAACCCCGCCTTGCCGATGTCATTACCGTGGCCGGCGGCGCCAAGCCGGAGATCAGCATCGTCGACTCGGAGGAGCGCGTGCCGTGGGCCGGCCACTCCGCCCGTTATGCGCTGGCCGACATGTACCGCGCCATCGCCGCCCACAAGATGGCGCTGCTCTTCGTCAACACGCGCAGCCAGGCCGAGCTGATCTTCCAGGAGCTGTGGCGCATCAATACCGAGGGACTGCCCATCGCGCTCCATCACGGCTCCCTCGACGCCGGTCAGCGGCGCAAGGTCGAGGCGGCGATGGCCGCCGGCAAGCTGCGCGCGGTCGTATGCACCTCCACCCTCGACCTCGGCATCGATTGGGGCGACGTCGATCTCGTTGTCCATATCGGCGCGCCGAAAGGCGCCAGCCGGCTGGCGCAGCGCATCGGCCGCGCCAACCACCGGCTCGACGAGCCGTCGAACGCGCTGCTGGTGCCGGCCAATCGCTTCGAGGTGATGGAGTGCCGCGCCGCGCTCGACGCCAACTACCTCGGCGCACAGGACACGCCGCCGATCCGTGAAGGTGCTCTCGATGTCCTCGCCCAGCATGTGCTCGGCATGGCCTGCTCGACACCCTTCGATGCCACGGCGCTGCACGAAGAAGTACGCTCGGCCTATCCCTACCGGGACCTCGATCGGGCGACCTTCGACCGCGTCATCGAGTTCGTCGCCACTGGCGGCTACGCGCTGAAAACCTACGAACGTTTCGCCAAGATCCGGCAGGGGCCGGACGGCCTGTGGCGGGTGACCCATCCGCGCATCGCACAGCAGTACCGGTTGAACGTCGGCACCATCATCGAGACGGCGCTACTCAATGTGCGCGTCTTCCGCAATCGCGGCGTAGGCTTCACCGGCCGCGGCGGGCGATCGCTCGGCAAGATCGAGGAATATTTCATCGAGTCGATGGCGCCGGGCGACACGTTCCTGTTCGGCGGGCTCATCCTGCGCTTCGAGGGCATCCACGAGAACGAGGTGGTGGCGACCCGCACCGCCGACGACACGCCGAAGATACCCGGTCTATGCCGGCGGCAAGTTCCCGCTTTCGACCTATCTGGCCGCTGGCGTCCGCGCCATCTTCGCCGACCCGAAGCGCTGGAAGGCGCTGCCCGACCAGGTGTCCGACTGGCTGCGTATCCAGAAGGAGCGTTCCGTCCTGCCCCGCACCGATCAGTTGCTGGTCGAGACGTTCCCGCGCGGCAACCGCTTTTATCTCGTCGCCTATCCGTTTGAGGGGCGGCTCGCGCACCAGACGCTGGGCATGCTGCTCACGCGGCGGCTGGAGCGCGCAAGGCTCCGCCCGACCGGCTTCGTCGCCACCGACTATTCGATCGCCGTCTGGGGGCTGGGCGATTTCGGCCTCGCCTTCTCGCGCGGAAAACCCAGCCTTGCGCAGCTTTTCGACGAGGACATGCTCGGCGACGACCTCGAGAACTGGATGGCGGAGAGCTACCTGCTCAAGCGCATGTTCCGCAATTGCGCGCTGATTTCGGGGCTGATCGAGAAGCGCCACCCCGGCAAGGAGAAGACCGGCCGGCAGGTCACCATCTCGACCGACCTCGTCTACGACGTGCTGCTCAAGCACGAACCCGACCACATCCTCATGCGCGCCACCTGGGCGGATGCTTCCACCGGCCTGCTCGACATCGGCCGCCTCGGCGATATGCTGAAGCGAATCAAGGGTCACATCCTCCACAAGCGGCTCGATCGTATTTCGCCGCTCGCCGTGCCGGTAATGCTGGAGATCGGCAAGGAAGCGGTTGCCGGCGGCGAGGCGGACGAGCACGTGCTGCGCGAGGCGGCGGAGGATCTGGTGCGGGATGCAATGGGCGATGGCCGGGACGGCGGTCAGAAAATCTGAGGCGCTTCGGGGGCAACCCGACGCCGCGACGCCGACGCTGATTGGCGTCATGGGCGTCGTGCTCGAGGCGTTCCCCGCCGGCGGCCTGTGGTGGGCCGACGAACGCCTGTTGGTCGTCGCCGATCTGCATCTGGAAAAGGGCTCGTCCTTCGCCCGCCGCGGCCAGATGCTGCCGCCCTACGACACGCGCGAGACGCTGGCCCGGCTGACATCGCTGGTCGAGATGCTGCAGCCACGCACCGTGGTTGCCCTCGGAGACAGCTTCCACGACGACGACGGCGCAGCACGAATGTCTCCCCGCGACCGCGCGGCGCTGGCGGCCATTCAGACCGGCCGCGACTGGGTGTGGATTGCCGGCAACCACGATCCGGACCTGCCGGCGGCACTCGACGGCATGCGCGCCGATGCGCTCGCCATCGGGCGCATCACGTTCCGGCACGAGCCGGGTGCGGACGAGGCCGAAGGCGAGATCGCCGGGCATCTCCATCCGGCCGCCCGCGTCGTCGGTCGCGCCCGGTCGGTGCGCCGCCGCTGCTTCGCGGGCGATGGCTACCGGCTCATCCTGCCGGCCTTCGGCGCTTATGCCGGTGGTCTCGATGTCCTCGACGAGGCCTTCGCCGGCCTGTTCCGGCAGGACAGCTTCCGCGCCTTCGTGCTGGGCGAAGACCGGGTCTATGCCGTCGGGCCGCGGGCTCTGCGCCGCGGCTGATGCGCCCGGCGCCGAAGATCGTCCCGGAGCTGCTCTGCTCCGACTTCGCGCGGAGCCTCGCCTTCTACACAGGGGATTGCGGCTTCTCGGTGCGCTATGAGCGGCCCGAGGATAGGTTCGCCTATCTCGACCGCGATGGTGCGGAACTGATGCTGGAGCAACTGACGACTGGGGAGCGCAGCTTCGTCACGGCGCCGATCGCGCAGCCTTTCGGTCGTGGCATGAACCTGCAGATCGAAGTATCCGACGTCGACGCCCTTCACGCGCGGGTGGCGGCGGCGGGCAATCGGATCGTCCTGCCGCTTGAAGAGCGCTGGTATCGCAGCGGCGACGAGGAACTGGGCAATCGCCAGTTCATCGTCGCCGATCCCGACGGTTACCTTTTGCGGTTTTTCAGCGATCTCGGCCGCCGACCGGTGGCGAGGCGCTAGTCCCGGCGGAAGATCACGCCGCCGAGCCAGCCGACCGAGACCGCCAGCAGCACGCAGATCAGCCCGTATAGGAACGACTGGTTGCGGGCAAACACCGACATGGTGTCTTCGAGGCCGCTCTTCGATACGCGGAGCCGGTCGTCGGCTCGCGCTATCAGCTGCCTGTCGGAGAACAGGTAGGCTTCTGCGGTGTAGGTGCCGACCGGGATGCTGGCCGGCAGCCAAAGTGTGGTGCGGAATATCAGGTTGCCGATGAAGTTGACGCCGACCTGCTGGTGGTAGAGCCCGGCGCGATCCTTCAGGCGCACGAATGCGTTGCGGAAGCCCTGTGTCGTTTCGTCCTTCGTCGGCTCGTGTCCCAGGAACTTGAAGCCGATATTGTCGAACCCCAGCTGGAGCCGGGTGAGGATCACCGGCGTGGCCAGTTTGTCGACCTCCGCCGAGGTGCTCAGCGAATAGAACGCCGGTGCCGCCTCGAAGGTCTCCGAGGCGGCGTTCGCCCAGATACCGAGAAAGCGGTCCTTGCGGCGGGCCACCACGGTTTCCGGCGGCCCGATCAGGAGCACTGCGATGTCGTAGCCGCCGACGCCGGAGACGGACTCCGCGTCGCGGTCGATGACGCCGAAGACGGTCACCGTCGTGCCGGTAAAGTTCGAGTTGATGGTCACTTCCGGCGTCGAGAGCGCCACCGTCAGCCGTTCGGCGTGCGCTGCTTCGGCGCACACCATCGCGGCCAGCGTGATCACGATCGCGCGGATCACGGCGCAGCACTCGTAATCAGGGCGAGCGAATAGGGCTCCACCGGCGTCGCCACCAGGCCGGTGAGGAAGCGCAGCGCCACGGCTATGACCAGCAGGCCGAGCAGTGCGCGCAGCTGGTCGCCGCGGATGTTCTGGCCGATGCGTGCGCCGAACTGCGCGCCGATCACGCCGCCGACCATCAGGATGATGGCCAGGATGATGTCGACCGACTGGCTCGACAGCGCATGGAGGATCGTCGCCACCGCCATCGTCGCGACGATCTGGACCAGCGACGTGCCGATGACGACATTGGTCGGAACGCGCAGCAGGTAGATCAGCGCCGGCACCATGATGAAGCCGCCGCCGATGCCGAGCAGCGCGCCGAGAAACCCGATGCCGACGCCAAGCGCGATGATCGGGATGACGCTGACATAGAGCCGCGACTTCTTGAATCGCATCTTGAAGGGCAGGCCGTGGACCCAGTTGTGCTGGCCGGGCCGGCGCAGCGGGGTCGGCCGCCCGCGCCGCGCGTTGATCATGGCGCGGATGGATTCGCTGAGCATCAGCCCGCCGATGAGGCCAAGGAACGTCACGTAGGCGAGCGAGACGATCAGGTCGAGCTGGCCGGAGGAGCGCAGCGCGTTGAACACAACCACGCCGATGCTGCTGCCGACGATGCCGGCCAGCAGCAGGACCGTCGCCAGCTTCATGTCGATCAGCTGGCGGCGCCAGTAGCTGAGCGCGGCCGAGGTGGACGAAGCGACGATCTGCGGCGCGACGGTGGCGACGGCGACCACCGGCGGGATGCCCGAGAAGATCAGGAGGGGCGTCAGGAGGAACCCGCCGCCGACCCCGAACAGGCCGCTCAGAAAGCCGACAGCGCCGCCCATGCCGAAAATCACCAGCACGTTCACCGACAGCTCGGCTATGGGGAGGTAAATCAGCACGACAAAAGCGGATCAGTCGGGTAACGGCGCGCACGGGCGGGCCGGCCGCACGATTGCGGCGGATAAAGCGCCGGTCACCCTCCAGTGTCAACGTAAGGGACTAAGAAATGGTTCGCCGGGCCCAAGTTTATCCGGCGAGCGATTACAGACGGCTATCGCTCAGCGCCGCAACGAGCGAACCATCGATCCGCCCCGTCTCCGCGATGCCGTTTCGGCGCTGGTAGGCCCGGACCGCGTCCCGGGTCTTTTCGCCGATAACGCCGTCGGTCGGGCCGGGATCGAAGCCCTGCTCGGCCAGAAGGGTCTGGATCTTCTTGACCAGGGCCTGCCGGTCACCTTCGCCAAGGGTCTTGCCCGGGCCATCCCAGCCGCCTTCGGGCGTGCTGACGCCATTGGCCTCGGCCAGCGGCGGCTTGGCGTGCCACGCCTGAACGGCGGCCCGCGCCTTGGCGAGATCATCGGCCGGGAGCAGCTTGGCAACCTCGTCGCGGCGGCCGCTGGCGTCGGTGTCGCCCTGGGCCGCGGCGATGGCGAACCACTTGTAGGAGGCGGTCAGGTCCTGCGGCGTACCCAGGCCGCGGGCATAGATGACGCCGAGATTGTACTGGCTGTCGCGCACGCCGTAGTCGGCGGCGGCAAGGAACCATTGCAGCGCCTTCTGCTGGTCCGGGGCCCCGTCGACGCCCTCGCTCATCATGACGGCGAGGTTATGCATCGCGTTCACGTTGCCCTGGTCGGAGGCGCGCTGGTACCAGTTCACCGCGTCGATCGGGCTCTTGGCCACGCCCTGGCCGCGCTCGTAGAGGCTGCCCAGCCGATACTGTGCAACCGCCACGCCGCCCTCGGCGGAGCGCGCGTACCACTCGGCCGCCTTGGCCAGGTCCTTCGGCACGCGGTCGCCCTCGGCGTAGCGCGCGGCGATTTCGAATGCGGCTGCGGGATCGCCGGTCGCGGCGGCGGCCACCAGCTTGTCCGATCCGATCGCCGGATCGGGAGCAGGGCCCGCATTCAGCGCCGTCGGTTCGGGCAGCTTCGGCGACGAGGCCAGCGTCACCGGAGCCGTTTCGGCTTTCGCCGTATCGCCGAAAGTCTCGGTCGGCGGCGCGCTTGCCGGCGCACCAAATCCGTTGCCCACAGCCTCGGGCGCGGCAAAGGCGATATTCGCGTCCGGCTTCGTCGATGGCGCCACCATTGCGGCATCGGCGCGATTGCGTGCGGCCGACGTTGCTCCGGCAGCGGCAAGAATGTCGTCGACGCTGGGTGACTGTGTGGCCGCCGTCACGGCGACGCGGGCAGGAGGCACGCTCGGCGCCTCTGCAGCCAGCCGGGCGGGGGTCTCGCCCGTGTCGATGAACTTGCTGTAGATCTGCATCGCGCCGATGGCGAGCACGATGGCCGCCGCGGCGAGCAGCAGCGGCTTGTTGCGATTGCGGATTGCCTGGCTGATGCGGGCGAATGCCCCGGATTTGCGTTCGGCCGGTTCGTCGGTCTCGGAATCGGCCCCGGGCGCGTCGGTGCGCGCCGCATCCGCTGCCGCCTGGGCGGCGCGGCGGGCTGCGGCGATGAAGTCGGCCCTGCGGTCTGGCGCCGCCTTGGACTGCGACGGCGTCGCGGAAGACCTCTCGGCGGCCGGCGCGACATCCGCATTGGCGACCCGCTCGAGTTGGCCGATCCGCTCGGCCACCTGCGAGAGAGTTTGGCCGAGGGCGTCGGGGGTTTCGGCTGGCTGCTGAATGCTGGCGGCGGCGCGCAGGCTGTCCAGATCCTGGCGCAGCGAGCGGATCAGGTCGGAGTCGACCGCCGAGCCGGCGCCGGATGCGGCCAGTTCCTTGACCGCCGCCCGCGCCTCGGCACGCGCGGCTTCGATCGATTCAATATGATTGCGCGAGAGGTGGTCCTGTAGCTTCTCGAGACTGCCTTCGACGGTGCGCAGCGCTTCTGCGCGCGGCTGATCGTCGACGAGTTGGGTGGCGAGGCGGGCGACCTGGGCCTCGAGCTCCGCAAGCCCGGTTCCTTCGGGCCCGGCGCTCGTTGCGCTATCGAGCCGGTCGGCGAGCTCCCGGATTTGCGTCTCCAGATGGGCGGTGTCCGGTGCCCCACGCCCGGCG
Organism: uncultured Alphaproteobacteria bacterium; assembly: GCA_963798195.1. Taxonomy (GTDB): domain Bacteria; phylum Pseudomonadota; class Alphaproteobacteria; order Rhizobiales; family Kaistiaceae; genus CAVSRC01. The sequence continues at coordinate 141,680 of CAWCSF010000008.1, forward strand.
ATGTCATGCCGGATGGCGGCGATCTCGGTCTTGATCTCGTCGAGGGCCGCGGTCGGCTCCCGGTGCGAGGCAGCAAGCCCTTCCACAGTGTCGATCAGGCTTTGCAGCCGCGCCTGCATGGTGGCCATCGAATCGGCGGCAGGCGTGCGGTCGAGCAGCGCGTCGACCCGCGTCGCGATCTCGTCCAGCCGTCCCTCGATACGATCGACTTCCGCCGTCGCTGCCGGCTCCGCCAGCCGTGCCGCCACATCGCGGCCGATGTCGTCGAGACGTTCCTCGAGCCGCTGGATGGCCCGGTCGATGTCGGCGTTCCCGTTTCCTCGGCCGGAGAGCGCTCCTTCCAGACTCCGCCCCAGTTCGGCCATCCGCATTTCGAGGCGTTGGACGGCGCGCGGAGAATCGTCGGATTCCAGCGCATGCCGAAGCGCCGATACTTCCTCGCCGAGGGCATCGAGGCGCGTGTGGTCCGGCGCCAGGCGCGCAAGGCTGCCGAGTTGCTCGGAAATCGCTCCGTCTTGTTGTTCGATCGTCTCGCGCAGGGCGGTCAGGTCGGCGCGCATGCTGGTGAGGAGCGATCGGTCGAGCGGGCGGTCGGTCGAAAGCGCCTCTATGCGGCGGGCCAGATCGAAAGTCGCGCTCTGGTCCTGTGCGCCCGAGCGGCCAAGCAGCGCGACCTGTTCGCTGAGGCCGGCGATATCCGCCCTGAGCGCCGCCATCGTCGCGGAGAGAGCCGATTGGTCGCGGCGCGTGGCAAGGTCCTCGGCGTGCTGGTCGAGAGCCTTCTGGTGGGTGGAGATTTCGGCGATCGCCGCGGCGAGGTCGTCCGTATTGACGGGCTGGGCCGCGCGTGGGGAGGCGGTGCGATCCGACAGGCGCGCACCGAGATCGTCCAGCCGCCGCTCGATGCGGGCGACCAGGTCGGCCTCCTTGGGCGGCGGAGGGGCGTTGCTTGCGCTGCGCGGGGATATCAGCCGCGCCTTGGCGTCGTCGATGCGCGTCTCCAGGGCGCGGAGTGCCGCGTCGATGGTCGCTGCGCGATCGGAGGTGTCGCGTGCCGGGGCCTTGGGCCGCTCGGCCAAAAGGGAGTTCAACCGGTGGCGGATGTCGTCGAGCGGTGGCGTGCGCTCCTCGCGCGAAGACGCGATGCGCTCGCTCATGGTGGCGATCCGCTGGTCGAGGTCGCGAATGGCGTCGGTCACCCGGCCGACGTCGGCGTGAGGAGGGCGGGCGGCGCGCTGGCCCTCGATCATCGTGCGCGCCCTCTCGTCGGCGTCCTCGATGTCGCGTGCCAGTTTCTCGATCATCGACGACACTCCCTTGAGCGCGTCGTTCTCTGCGTTGCCGCTGCGGCCTTCGGACAGCCCATCGAGCACGCGCTCGATCTCGCCAAGGCGGCGCGAAAGACCCGGTACCGCCGCCCGTGATGTGTCGTCCATGGAGCGCACGCGCCCGGCGAGCCTTTCCAGGGAGGCTGCGATCACCGCCGGCCCGTCGCGACCCGTGTCGCGCTCTGCTCCGCCGACATTGCTGTTGAGCCACTCGCTCACCGAGAGACCCGCGCGCCGGGCTGCTTCATAGATGGCCTCGCGGGTTTCCTCGTCGACTCCCTTGAGGCTCCATGGCATGCCCGATTTCATCGCTCGACCCCTCGTAGCGACGCGCCCGGATTGGCGGAAACCCGCTCAGATTCCGCCGTTGGCACAAGGCGCCGAAAGGAATCGCGGCACACCCGGGGCGTCGTCCGAGACTTCCGCCAACATGGTAAACAACCGGTTAACCAATTCGGCCCGCTGCATGACTTTGGTAATGAGGCTTAACAATTCCTTCGCCGCGGCAGGTCTCGGGGATGTAGCCGGGCCCGGAAAATCGCTGGCTGGCGCCGGTTTCGAGGGTCTGGACGGGAAGGCGTGCAGCGGCTATGACTCAGAGGTATTTATTCCTGTCCTCGTCTCGTCGGGGGCCTAGCGGCACGGAGCGCAAGGGTGCTGTCCCATGCCCGCATCTGGTCGGCGATTGATCGCCTGGCCGAACGCAAGAACCTGACGGCGTCGGGCCTCGCCCGCCTGGCCGGGCTCGACCCGACGACGTTCAACAAGTCCAAGCGCTCGGCTGTGGATGGTCGGCCGCGCTGGCCGTCGACCGAGAGCATCTCCAAGATACTCGATGCGACCAGCACCGATCTTGCCGCGTTCCTCGGCCTCAACGGCTCTGTAACGGCGCCCCGCCGGAAGGCGCCGCAGCCGGTTCCGCTGCTTGGCTTTGCCCAGGCAGGCGCCGGCGGTTTCTTCGACGATGCCGGCTTTCCGGCCGGGCGCGGCTGGGACGAGATCGAGTTTCCCGGCAACGAACGCGACAATGTCTTTGCCCTCGAAGTGACGGGCGACTCGATGATGCCGCTCTATCGCCACGGCGACCGGCTGATCGTCGCGCGCGATCCGGAGTGCCGGAAGGGCGATCGCGTCGTGGTCAAGACGACCGACGGCGAGGTGATGGCCAAGGTCCTGCTGCGCCGGACCGCGCGCGTCGTCGAACTCGCCTCGCTCAATCCCGACCATGCCAATCGCTCGCTGGCCATGCGCGAGATCGACTGGCTGGCGCGGATCATCTGGGCGAGCCAGTGAGGGGGATCGCCGTCGCCGCTGTTTTGCTGCCTTTGCTGGCCGCGCAGGCGCTCGCCCAGCGGGTCGAGATTCTGCCGGCCGCGCCTCCGGCGCGCGACGTTACGCCGCCGAACGTGACGCCGGGTCCGCGCGTCGATGGACCGCTGGAGCGAATACCGGCGCCACCGGTGCCGCCGCCGGACCCGCGCTGGTGGCGCTTCTTCCTGCCCGTCACCACAAATGCGGCGACCTTCAAGTCGGACGACAAGGTGATCCGGATCGCCGGCGTCGACGCGCCGCCCATCGATGCGACGTGCCCGGCGGAAGGCGGCGACCCATGGCCGTGCGGCCGCACGGCGCTGCATTCGCTGCGCATGTACCTGCATGGGCGCGCCATCGAGTGCTACTTCCCGCGCACGGACGGCGTCGTCGATATCACCGCGCCCTGCCGGGTCGGCCAGAGCGACATTGGGCTGTGGTTGCTGACGGAAGGTTGGGCGCGGCCGAACGATCTCGCCACGGCCGATTATCGTGATGCGGCAAGCGCCGCGGTCTGCGCGCGCCGAGGGATATGGCGCGATGAAGCGCCGCCGGCGGATTGCCCCGACGCGCCGCCGAAGTCCGGCTAGGTCACCAGTTCCCCGGCCAGTGCGCGGGTAATGAGCGCGCGCGTCTCCGGGATGCCGTAGATCGCGACAAACGATCCGAAGCGCGGTCCGCGCTCCTGGCCGAGCAGGATCTGGTAGAGCGTCGAAAACCACGCCACCGAAACGCCGGGTCCGCCGTCGGGCCCCTTGCGATCTGCGTCCTGGAAGCGCGGGATCGCCCGCGCCACGTCGAGCACGGCGTGCTGGATGGCCTCGGCTTCCGCGTCCTGCGGAAGTGACGCGAGCTTTGCGTCGAGCGTCACGAGCGCCTCGCGCTCCACCGCGTCGGGATGACGGAACACCTTCGTCGGCGCGACGAAATCGTCGTAGTAGCGCACGGCGTAGCCGACCAGCTCGTCGAGCTTCGGGTGGCTGGCGGGGGTGACGCCCTTCACGTGGCGGATGATGAAGCCCCACAGCACGTCCTTGTCGTGGGCGTTCGAGGCGCTGGCAAGGTTGAGCAGCATCGTGAAGGTGATCGGCATGTCGATCGCCGGCGGGTTGCCGGAATGGACATGCCAGACCGGATTGCCGAGCCGCTGGTCGTCGGCCTGCCGTTGATAGGCGTCGAGGAACGTGAAGTACTCGTCCACCGCCTTCGGGATCACGTCGAAGTAGAGCTTCTTCGCGGCGCGCGGCTTCTGGAACATGTAGAGCGAAAGGCTCTCCGGCGAGGCATAGGCCAGCCACTCGTCGATGGTCAGCCCGTTGCCCTTCGACTTGGATATCTTCTGCCCGTTCTCGTCGAGAAAGAGTTCGTAGTTGAGCGTCTCGGGGGGCGTGCCGCCGAGCACCTGGCAGATGCGCGTCGACAGCTTGACCGAGTCGATCAGGTCCTTGCCCGACATCTCGTAGTCGATGCCGAGGGCCGCCCAGCGCATGGCCCAGTCGGCCTTCCACTGGCACTTGACCGCGCCGCCGGTCACCGGCGTCTCCACCAGCGCGTCGCTGTCGGGATCGCGATAGACGATGGTGCCGGCATCGACCCTGCGCTCGACGATCGGCACCTGCAGCACCTTGCCGCTCTTCGGCGAGATCGGCAGGAACGGCGAATAGGACTGCTGACGCTCTTCGCGCAGCGACGGCAGCATGATTGCCATCACCTCGTCGTAGACCTGAAGCATCTTCAGCAGTGTCGCGTCGAAGCGGCCGGCCTTGTAATAGTCGGTTGCGCTGGCGAATTCATACTCGAAGCCGAACCGGTCGAGGAACGCCCTCAGCCGCGCGTTGTTGGCGGCGCCAAAGCTCGGATATTCGTTCGAGAAGGGGTCCGGTATCTCGGAGAGCGGTTTGCCGAGATTGGCCGTCATCATCTCCTTGTTGGGGACATTGTCGGGCACCTTGCGCAGCCCATCCATGTCGTCCGAGAAGCAGATGAGCCGCGTCGGCACCTTGTCTTCGGTCAGCACACGGAAGGCGGTGCGCACCATCGTGGTGCGGGCAACCTCGCCGAAGGTGCCGATATGCGGCAGGCCCGAGGGGCCGTAGCCGGTCTCGAAGATGATCTCGCGCGTCGGCTCGGTCCCGCGCGCCAGCCTTTCGACCACCCGCTGGGCTTCTTCGAACGGCCAAGCCTTGGAGCGCCCGGCGGCGGCGACCAGGTCGGGGGAGATATCGAGCGGCGGCAGGCTGGAAGTGGGCACGGGAAGCGTCCTTTGCGGCGGCGCGGACCCTAGGAAGGCCGTGTGCCCCCGTCAACAAAAAGCCTTTGCCCGGCTGACTTGCGGTTGGGCTGTCGAGACCATAGGTTCTCGCCGCGCGACGCCCGACAAGCGAGGACTGGGTCCAGATGAATACCAAGACCAAGGCGGTTTCCGAGGCGGAAGCCCTCATCTACGCGATGGTGACGCTCTCCGCGGCCGACCGCTCGATGACCGATCGCGAGCTGATGAAGATCGGCGATATCGTCAAGACGCTGCCGGTCTTCCAGAATTTCGACCCGGACAAGCTGGTCGCCGTCGCCGAAGCCTGCGGCACGCTGCTCCAGGCAGATGATGGTCTTGACGCGGTTCTGTCGGTGATTTCCATGTCGCTGCCGGCGCGTCTGCACGAAACCGCCTACGCCGTGGTTGTCGAGGTCGCCGCCGCCGACCTGCACGTCGAGCAGGAGGAGCTCCGCTTCCTCCAGATGCTGCGCGACAAGCTCAACCTCGACAGCCTGACGGTAGCCGCCATCGAGCGCGGCGCGCGCGCCCGCTACCGCTCGCCCTAGAAGAATCCGATCGGGAAGTAGCGGAGATAAAGCTCCGCGTAGATGCCCTTCTCGTAGATCGACTGGAGCGCGGCGTTGACCGCGTGCTTGAGGTCGGTCGATCCCTTGGCGAAGGCGATCGTGTAGCCCTGGCCGAAGAAGCGCGACTCCAGATAGGGCCCGCCGGCGAAGACGCAGCAGTTGTCCGCGGCCTCGCTCGCCAGCCAGAAGCTCAGTTGCAGGCCATCGCCGAAATGCGCATCGGCCGCGCCTGATTTCACCGCCTCGCGCGCCGCCTCGGCATTCGGATACAGCTTGCGGCCGATCTCCGGAAACATCGCCGCGAGGTAGGCCTCGTGTGCCGTCCCGGTCACGACGGCCAGAGTTTTCCCACGCAGGCCGCGCGGCGAGATATCCGTATCGGCGTCGGCGCGGCGAACGACGAAGCGTCCCGGAGAACGAAGATAGACGTCCGAGAAGTCGAGCATCGCGCGGGTTTCCGCGGTGATCGCAATCCCCGCAATGACCGCGTCTGCCGATTTGCTCGTCAGCCGGCTCACCAGGTCGTCCCACTCGCGGGACTGGATGGTGCAGGGCACCGCCAGCTCTGCGCAGATCGCGCGCGCCAGATCGACGTTGAATCCGGTCAGCCGGCTGTTGGCGTCGAGAAAATTAAAGGGCGGAAAGTCGTCCGTGGTGATGAAGCGGATCGCCTGGACCGACCCGGCGGCGGGACGCTCCACCCGGCGCTTCGGATCCCAGAAGTTGGGAATGACGACGTCGGGCCTCGGGATCGACGCAGCCGGGCTCTCGATCGGCGCGGCCGCCGGTTCGGCCGGCTTCGGCGTCACAGTTGGCGCTGGCGTTTCGGTCGCGGCGGGCGCTTCGGCCGGGGCGGGGGTTTCGGCTGGGGCGGGAGTCTCGATTGGCGCGGGAGTTTCGGCCGCGTCAGGACCTTCCTGCGCTCTTGATTGGACGCCGGAGGCAACCAGGGCGAGCAGAACCGCCGCAGCCATAGCGGTCTCGCGCGAAATCTTTAACAAAAACATGGATTTTGGGAACTTCAACGTCAGATTGAGGCTTCACGAATTGCTCGATTCCTGATGACAATAGCACGGGGCGCGCGCCGCCGGTGGAAGGCGCGCGGCAGGGGTGAGAATGGCCGACTTCAATCCGGCGAAACCGCGAGGAAGGGCAGTCGTCGCGCGCACGGCGACCTATGTCGACCGGGCGCGGCAGCTCGGGTTGCCCTTCGCCCGAACGGTTCACCTGGAGCCGGGGGCGAAGGCAGACATCGATGCCATCCAGCAGGGCACATTTGCCAAATCGCCGGGAGATGGAGCCGTTGCCTTCATCGCGCCGGACGAGCGTGCGCTCCCGGTCATTGCGAACTGGCTGAACCAGAATCCATCCGCCCGCCGGCGTCTCTGCGTCGCGACCCCGGGCGCCATCCGCGGAGCGTTGATCGAGGTCGGCGGTCAGCAATTCGCGGACAACGCCATCCATCGCCTGGCGACGCTGTATCCCGATCTGTCGGCCCGGCGTGTGATCACGCTGGCGCAGGTCGCATCGGGACTGGCCATCGCGGGAGGAATCGCGCTCGCGCTTTATCTTTGGCCGGCGCCGGCATTCATTGCGGTCAGTCTCCTTGCCGGTTCATTCTTCTTCGGTGTTTCGGTGCTCCGCTTCGTCGCCGCCGGTTTCGTTTCCCGGCGAGACCTCGCCGCCGAGCAGGCGGCGTTGATGCCGGAGGACGACGATCTCCCGATTTACACGATCCTCGTGCCGCTGCTGCGCGAAGCCGCGCTGGTCGACGAACTGACCGCATCCCTCGACCGCATCGACTGGCCGCGCGATCGCCTCGACATCAAGCTGATCGTTGAGGCAGACGATCCCGAGACCGTTGTCGCCGCGCGGGCCTATGGCAACGAGCCGCCGTATGAAGTGATCGTCGTTCCCGCGACAGCGCCGCGCACGAAGCCAAAGGCGCTGGCCTTCGCCCTGCCATTCGCGCGCGGCGATTTCGTCACCGTCTACGACGCGGAGGATCATCCGCACCCGCAGCAGCTGCGGGCGGCCTATGCCATATTCGCGCGCTCCGGACCGGACCTCGCCTGCGTTCAGGCGCCGTTGCTGATCGATAACGGTAAGGCCAGCTTGCTCGCGCGGATGTTTGCGATCGAATATTCGGCCCTGTTCGATGGACTTCTGCCGGCGCTGTCCTCACTGGGCATGCCGTTGCCGCTCGGCGGCACATCCAATCATTTCCGGCGCGACGCTTTGGAGGAGGCGGGCGGGTGGGATCCGTTCAACGTCACCGAAGACGCCGATCTGGGATTGCGACTTGCGCGGTTCGGCTACCGCTCCACGACCATGAGCCTGCCGACGATGGAGGAGGCTCCCGCAAAGATCCGGCCGTGGATGCGGCAGCGCACCCGCTGGTTCAAGGGCTGGATGCAGACGTGGCTGGTCCACGTCCGCAATCCGGGCCGTCTCGCAAGGGAACTGGGTTGGCGCGGTTTCCTGGGCTTCAATCTCATCGGCACCGGGCTCATCGTCTCGGCGCTGATTCATCCGGTCTATCTGGCGACGGTCGTCGTCGTGGCCACCAGCCCCCTCGATCTGTGGGGCGACGGCGGCGCGTTTGCCGCACTGATCGTTGGCATCAACCTGTTCAACCTCTTTGCCGGCTACACGGCGATGACGACACTTGGCGTCCGCACGCTCGAATTGCGCGGCAATGGGCGGATGGCGCCCAGCCTTGTCATGTTGCCTTTCTATTGGCTGCTGATGTCGCTGGCGGCCTATCGGGCACTGGCCCATCTCATCTTTCGCCCGCATCACTGGGAAAAGACGCCGCATACCGGTCGCGGCGATCGAAGTGTGCACCGCGGCGAAGAGTATCGCGGCAGCGGTCCCACACTTCTGCCCACTGAATAATGTGCGATTTCCGCGTGTTGGCGTGCAGTCGGCTTGCCTTTCGCCGTTGGCGGGATGGTCACGATATGCATAATGGTTGGGTTCCAAAGCAATTCAAACTCCACGGAAAGTGGAGATTCGCTTTATCAGGGAGGAAAACAATGACGACAGATACCAAGAAAGAGCCCGTATCTCGCCGCAAGTTCCTCAAGGGGACCGGCCTCGCGGCAGGCGCTGCCGCGGCAACGATCGCCGCGCCGGCGGTGGTCACGGCGCAGGCTCCGCTCGTCGTGAAGATGCAGTCTTCGTGGCCGGCGTCCGACGTCTTCCACGAAATGGCGGGCCAATACGTGACGCTCGTCGAGAGCATGTCGGGCGGCCGGTTGAAGATCGACCTGCTTCCGGCCGGCGCGGTTGTCGGCGCGTTCCAGGTGATGGACGGCTGCAACGACGGCGTTATCGACGCTGCCCACACGGTGGCGGTCTACTGGTACGGCAAGCACAAGGCGGCGTCGTTCTTCGGCACCGGCCCGGTCTTCGGCGGCAGCGCCGCAACCATGCTTGGCTGGTTCTACCAGGGTGGTGGTCAGGAGCTTTACAAGGAACTGACCCAGGACCTTCTCAAGCTGAACGTCGTCGGCTTCTACGGCTTCCCGATGCCGGCCCAGCCTTTCGGCTGGTTCAAGAAACCGGTGACCAGCCCGGAAGACGTCAAGGGCCTCAAGTACCGCACCGTCGGCCTCGCGGCCGATCTGCTCCAGCAGATGGGCATGAGCGTCGCCCAGCTTCCCGGCGGCGAAATCGTGCCGGCCATGGAGCGCGGCGTCATCGATGCGTTCGAGTTCAACAACCCGACCTCGGACATGCGCTTCGGCGCGCAGGACGTCGCCAAGAACTACATGCTCTCCTCGTACCATCAGGCGAGCGAAGCTTTCGAGTTCCTCTTCAACAAGGACTTCTACGAGGGGCTCGATCCGGACTTGCAGGCCATCCTTCAGCAGGGCGTCCATGCGGCCAGTGCCGTCAACCACGCCTTCGCGCTGAAGCAGTACTCGTCCGATCTGACCAAGCTGTCGACCGAGCACGGCGTGAACGTGCTCAGGACGCCGCAGTCGGTCCTCGATGCGCAGCTCGTCGCCTGGGACTCGCTGATCGAGACGCTGTCGGCTGACGAAATGATGAAGCGCATCATGGACAGCCAGCGGGCGTGGGTCGAGAACGTCGTGTTCTACGAACTGATGAACTCGCCGGATTATGCCCTGGCCTACAACCATTACTTCCCGGGCAAGCTGAAGATCTGACCGGTCCACGAACCGCATGAGGCCCGGCGGCGCATACTTGCTCCGCCGGGCGTTCCCTTCACTGGGCCAGTCGGGATGCTGCGATGATCCGCTTCATTAGTTTCGCCGACCGGCTCTCCGCCTGGTTCGGCAAGGCATTCGCATGGGCCATCATGGTGATGGCGTTCGGCGTCGGCTACGAAGTGGTCGTCCGTCGCCTCCTGAACGCGCCCACATCGTGGGCGTTCGATGTCTCCTACATCATGTACGGCACGCTCTTCATGATGGGCGGCGCCTACACGCTTTCGCGCGACGGCCACGTTCGCGGCGATTTTCTCTACCGCCTGTGGAAGCCGCGCACCCAGGCGAAGCTGGAGCTGGTGCTCTACATCCTCTTCTTCTTCCCCGGCGTCACGGCGCTGGTGCTCTCCGGCTGGAAATACGCCGCCCGCTCGTGGAGCTATCAGGAGGTCAGCGTCAACAGCCCGGCCGGCATTCCGATCTTCCAGTTCAAGTCGGTGATGGTTGCCGCCGGCATTCTCCTCTTCATCCAGGGCATCGCCCAGGTGATGCGCTGCATCCTGTGCATCCGCGACGGCTACTGGAGCCGCGGCAGCGACGAAATCGAGGAGACCGAGGTCAAGCTGATGCAGGGCGATACGCGCGACATTCTCCACCATGGTGGTGAGGCCGTCGACGTGGTTGTCCCGAACCAGCCCAAAGATGGCGAGCGCTGAGCGATGACCGATCCCCAGGTCGCCCTGTTCATGCTGGGCATCTTTATTTTCATCATCCTGCTCGGCTTCCCGATCGCTTTCACGCTGATGGCGATGGGCGTCGGCTTTGGCTACTTCGCCTATTTCGACGCCGACCGGATGTGGCGCGCCTATGAACGGGCCGTCGATGCTGGCGCCGATCCATGGACGCTGACCACCACCTGGCTCGGAGGGTTCTTCAACAACCGCATCTTCGATCTGTTCATCAACCAGACCTTCTCGGTCATGGCGAACGACGTGCTGACTGCGGTGCCCCTGTTCCTGTTCATGGGCTACATCGTCGAGCGCGCCAACATCGTCGACCGCCTGTTCAGCACGCTGGCCATTGCCACGCGCAAGATTCCGGGCTCCATGGCAGTCGCGGCGCTGATCACCTGCGCGCTCTTCGCCACCGCCACCGGCATCGTCGGCGCGGTGGTGACCCTGATGGGCCTGCTCGCCTATCCGGCCATGCTGCGCGCCCGCTACGACACCAGCTTCGCCTCGGGCGTCATCTGCGCCGGCGGCACGCTTGGCATTCTCATTCCGCCGTCGATCATGCTGATCGTCTATGCCGCGTCTTCGGGCGTTTCGATCGTCAAGCTCTATGCCGGCGCGCTCATCCCGGGCTTCCTGCTGGCCGGCCTCTACCTCGTCTACATCGTCGTCCGCTCGTGGCTTCAGCCAAGCATCGCGCCGAAGCCGCCCGAGGAAGAGACGAAGATGCCGCTCGGCCGGTTGCTCTTCCTGCTCCTCACGTCGTTCTTTCCGCTGGCCTTCCTCATCGTCGCCGTGCTCGGCGCCATCCTGTTCGGGTGGGCGACGCCGTCGGAGGCTGCGGCGGTTGGCGCGCTTGGCGGGCTTGTCCTTGCAATCGCCTATCGCGCGTTGACCTGGCAGCGCCTGCGCGAGTCGGTCTACCTGACGGTGCGCACCACCGCGATGGTGTGCTGGTTGTTCGTCGGCTCCTGGACCTTCTCCTCGGTGTTTTCCTATCTCGGCGGCGAGCAGATCATCACCAATTTCGTCACCGGGCTCGATATCTCGCCGCTGGCCTTCCTCATCCTGGCCCAGCTCATCATCTTCCTTCTCGGCTGGCCGCTGGAGTGGTCGGAGATCATCATCATCTTCGTGCCGATCTTCCTGCCGCTGCTGCCGCATTTCGGCATCGACCCGCTGTTCTTCGGCATCCTCGTGGCGCTCAACCTGCAAACCTCGTTCCTGACGCCGCCGATGGCCATGTCCGCCTATTATCTGAAGGGCATCGCGCCGCCATACGTGCAGCTCGTTCAGATCTTCAAGGGGAGCCTGCCGTTCCTGGCGATGGTTTTCGTCGCCATGGCCTTGCTCTACATTTTCCCCGATGTGGTGTACGTGCTGCCCAATCTCTTCTACGGGAACTGACGGACGTGCTTGACATGCCGGACAACGCCGATCTGACCGCCCGCGCGGCGCGCGAGAAGCTCGACGGCGGCGCGCTCCGCGCCACCGAGCTGATCGACGCGCAGCTGAAGCGGATCGCGGCGCGCGAGCCGGACGTCCATGCCTTCGCCTTCCTCGATGAGGACATGGCTCGCAAGGCCGCCAAGGCGGTCGATGCCTATCGCGGAACCGGCAAGGCGCTCGGCGCTCTCCATGGGCTCGCCGTCGGCGTCAAGGACATCGTCGACACGGCCGACATGCCGACCGAGAACGGCACGCCCATCGATGCCGGTCGCCGGCCCGGCCGCGATGCGGAGATCGTCCGCCGCATCCGCGCCGCGGGCGGCATCGTCATGGGCAAGACGGTGACCACCGAATTGGGCTCCATGCATCCGCGCCAGACGCGCAATCCGCACGATGCTTCGCGCACGCCCGGCGGCTCGTCGTCGGGCTCGGCCGCGGCCGTCGCCGCCGGCATGGTGCCGCTGGCGGTCGGCACGCAGACCAACGGTTCGGTCATTCGTCCGGCCTCCTTCTGCGGCGTCGTCGGCTTCAAGCCGACCTTCGGTCTCATTCCGCGCACCGGCGTCCTGCCGCAGGCGCCCTCGCTGGATACGGTCGGCGTTTTCGCGCGCACGATCGAGGATGCCGCCCTGTTCGCGGACGTGCTGGCCGGCCACGATCCGGCCGACAAGGGCTCCACGATGGCGCCGCCGCCGCGCCTCCTCGAGACCGCGTTGACCGAGCCGCCGGTGCGTCCGACGATCGCCTTCGTCAAGGGACCGGCCTGGGATCAGGCCGATCCGGCGACGCAGGAAGGCCTGGCGGAACTCGCCTCCGCGCTCGGCGATGCCTGCACCGAGGTCGCCCTGCCGGAGATTTACAACGAAGCCGCCGGCGCCATGCAGACGTTGGCGGGAGCCGGCGTCGCGCGCCACTACAAGCCGTATTACGACAAGGGGCGCGAGCAGCTCAGCGATTTCATGCGCCAGGCAATCGAGGCCGGCCTGCGCGTCACGGCGGTCGATTATCTCGCCGCGCTCGACTGGCAGGCGTCGTTGAATGCCGGGCTGGAGCAGCTCTTCGGTGCATACGACGCGATCATCACGCCGGCCGCGCCGGGCGAGGCGCCGCCTGCTGACACGACCGGCAACCCCGCCTTCAACACGCTGTGGTCGATCTGCGGCGTGCCGGCCATATCCCTTCCGCTGATGCAGGGGCCGAATGGATTGCCCGTTGGCGTGCAGGTCGTGGGCCGGCGCGGCGAGGATGCGCGTCTGCTGCGCACGGCGCGCTGGTTGATGCGAACGATCGAACAGGACGCCTGACGCCGGAACGGAGTGGGAAGATGGTGGACACCGTAATCAAGATACTGGCGCTCGCCCTGTTCGTGGCGTCGCTCGCCATCATCGCCATCAAGGTGCCGGAGCCCGACCTGATCACGGTGATCGTGGTGGTCGTCGCGATGGCGGTCTACGATTTCCTCGTCCGCCCGTTCATGATGCGCAACCGCGACAACGGCGGATCGTAGGTCTTCGGCACGCGAAAAGGCGGCTGGAGCGGGTGAAGGGAATCGAACCCTCGTATGCAGCTTGGGAAGCTGCCGTTCTACCATTGAACTACACCCGCGCCCGCTGAGGTATAGAGCCAACCCCCCGGCTGTGGCAATCGGCACGAAGCGCCTCGCATGGCCTCCGCGCCCGCACACCTCTCCCTGAAATAGCCGATGCATTCCAGGGGCCTACGCTGCCTCGCCACCCCCTGTGAGGCGCCTAACAAGCGTGCCGCCACCGGATCGCCATGTTCTCCCCAAGCGCCGGCAAAGGGCTGGCGCGCATCGAGAGGTAGGGAACATGATCACACGTCTGACCACGCTTGCGGCTCTGGCCGCGTTCGCCTTCGCCCCGACGGGCGCGTCCGCGTCCGCGCCCGGCATGAGCCAGCCGGATCGCGACGCCGCGATCGAGGCTTGTCTCGCCTTCAACGAAAAGGGACCGGCGCGGCTGATCGACGTGCTCGACGATGGCCTCGGCGACTATCTCGTCTGGATCGCCGACGTCAACGGCAGCAGGTGGGCCTGCAACGCCTCCGGCTTCGGCGAGATTTACGCCAACCTGCGCATCGGCGATGACCTGCTCAATGGTTTGGGCTTCGACCTGGTCCACAAGGTCGCCGACACTGGTTGGGAAAGCCCGTCGATCACGGCCGAGCGCGTCTGCCTAGCCATGGGCAAGGATCCCGGCGTCAACGTCATCGCAGCCGTCGCGGATGGAACCTCCGGCTATGCCATCTGGCTGCAGAACGGCGATGGCGATCTCACCTTCTGCAATGCCACCGGCAAGGGCGAAGTCTTCGCCTTCCAGACCGTCGATACGCCGATCAACAAGCCCGGTTTGGATGAAGGCGTCGTCGGTTAGTCGCTTTTGCCCGCCCGGTCCGCCGGGCGGGCGTTTGCGTGGCGCCCTCTTGCCGTCGCGCGCCGGCTGAACCAGAGTCGCGTTTGTCAGCGGGGGCGGAATGTCGGGCGAAGAGCAGCTTGCCGAGGTTGAACGGGGTATCGACGCGGTCGTGCCCGTGCCGGAACTCGTCGCCGGCCTCGATGCGTGCGCCACCCTTGCCAACGCCCCCGGCGAGATCGGCATCCGCTACCGCATCGCCCGCGCCATCGTCGAGAACCGCAACGGACTTTACCGTTCTGCGCTGACCCTGCTCCAGCAGGCCCGCGCCGCCGCGCTGCGTGAAGGGGCGACCGCGCAGCTTGCCCGCATCTCGCGCGAAGTTTCGCGGGTTTATGCGTGGCGCGGCGATATCACCTCCGCCGCCATGGAACTCCTGCGCTCCATCTCGGAGGTCGAGGCCGACGAAACCGCGGCGAAAGACGCCGCGGCCGTGGAAAGAAACCGCGCTGATCGCGCCGCCGCGCTGGCCGAGATCGGCCGGCTCGATATCGAGGCCGGCCGCTATGAAGCCGCGTTGCCGGCGCTGGAGGAGGCCGCGCGGCACACCGCCGTCCTGCCCGAGCGCGAGGCCGGGCGCATCGCCTTCAACCGCTGCGAGGCCCTGTTCGCGCTGAACCGCATGGACGACTGCCTCGCTCTCATCGACAAATCGCTGCCGTCAATGTCGCCGAAGTTTCCGCGCGACCTCTTCAACATTCGCGTGCTCAAGGCGCGCTGCCTCATCGTGCTTGACCGCGATGACGAGGGTGCCGCCGTGGCGCGCGCCGCCTACGATCCGGCACGGCACGCCGAAGGCTCCTACGAAGCCGCCGAGTGGCGGTTGATCGACGGCATCTTGCGCCGGCACGAAGACCCTGACGCGGCCGTCGCCGCCCTGCGCGAGGCGCTGGTGCGCTTCGCCGATGACAGCCTGCCGCGCCACGAGGTCGAGGCCGGCATCCGTCTTGCCGAAATTCTTGCGCGCAACGGTCGCGGGCCCGAGGCCGAGGCTGCGATCGCCGAGGCGCTGAAGCGCGCCCGCGATCTCCCCGATCTGGCCGACCGTGTGCGCGCCGCCGCCATCCGCTTCTGGCCGGCGGAGAAGCGCGCCGATCTTGCCGGCGAAAATGCCGTCAGCGCGCGTGCCGGCGGGCAGGGTGGGCGCTTCCTGGTGATGGCGACTCTCGGCAGCGGCGGCTTCGGCTCGGTGCAGCGCGCCATCGACACCGCCACCGGCGAGGAGGTCGCCATCAAGCGCCTGCGTCCCGAGCGCGCCCAGTCCGTGGCCGGCGCGACGCTGATCGACAGCAGCGTGCGTAACGAAATCGAGGCCGCCGCCAAGGTGCCGGCGCGCTACGCGGCGCGCACGCGCTACCTCAATCTCGATGCCAGCGGTGAACTGGTCCTCGTGCAGGATTTCGTCGAGGGTCCGACCCTGCGCAAGGTGCTGGGCGAGGGCGGTCGCGATCTCGCCGGCCGCATGGCAATCGCCGCGCAGCTCGTGCGGGGCGTCGCCGCGCTCCACCAGCGCGGCGTCGTGCACCGCGACCTCAAGCCGGACAACGTCGTGCTCCGGAACGGCAGCGAGCCGGTCCTGATCGATCTCGGGCTTGCCAGCCTGACCGGGGAGGGCGGTGCCTTCTCGGGCATGGGCACGCCTGGCTACGCGCCGCCGGAGCAGTGGAAGGCCGGCACCGATCCCAAATTCGCCGGGCGGGAAGATATCTACGCGCTCGGGCGCATCATCGAGGAGCTGGGCGGCGCGCCGCCGCCCGATGGCCGCTGGCGGTCGCGGCTTCAGGCGTTGGCGCGGCGGCTCACCGGCAAGGGCAGCGACCTCAACGAGCGGCTCCGCCGCATGGTCGCGCGCATGACCGAATCCGATCCGGCGAAGCGCGACGTCGATCTCGGCGAACTCGCCGCCGCGCTCGACGAGGCCGCCGCGGCCGCGCGCACACCGGGCTAGTTGGCGGGGCCCGCCGCCGTGACGTTCGCACGCCGGCGCTATATCAAAGGCCGATGACAGAACCCCCGGCCGATAGCGACGAGTTGCGGGTCCGCGTCTGGCTGGAGATTCGGGAGCCGCTGGAGCGCCAACTGGAGCCGCTCGGTAAGGCGGTGATGGCGGCGATCCAGCCATTGCCCGGCGAGCGCTTGCTCGATATCGGCTGCGGAATAGGAAGAACGCCGCTGGCTCTCTCGCGCGCCGTCGGGCCGAGCGGACGGGTTGTCGGGGCGGATGTGCTTCAGGCCGCCATTGACGTGGCGCGGCGTGATCCGGGGCTGCCGGCAAACGTTACCTTCCTCTGCTGCGATGTGCAGTCGTATCCGTTCGACACCGGTTCGTTCGATGCCGCCTTCTCACGCTTCGGCGTGATGTTCTTCTCCGATCCCGTGACGGCGTTCGGAAATATCCGGCGGGCGTTGCGGCCGCGAGGCAGGCTTGGGTTCGTCTGCTGGCGGGGACTTGCCGAAAATGAATTGGACGATCTGCCCCTTGGTGCAGCGTCATCCGTGCTCCCGGTCCCGCTTGTCGCCGACACCGCCGCGTCGGTTTGGTTCTCCTTCTCGGACCCGGAGAACATTCGTGACGTCCTGACTCGCGCCGGCTTTACCGACGTGAACGTTGTGCCGCACGACGAACAGGTAGCGTGTGGAAATTTTCAGGCGACTGTGGATGTGCTTTCCCGGGTCGGCTCGCTCGGCAAGATCTTGCGGGATCACCCGGAATTGCGCCGGGAAGCGATCCCGGCGCTGGAGCAGGCATTGAGGCCCCTGGACGGTCCGAACGGTCCGACACTCCGCGCGGCGACGTGGATCGTTACTGCCCGGGCGCGGAGCTAGAAGCCGATTTCGGCTCGCTAATTGGCGGGCGCTGCCGCCAGCGCCGCGCCGGTATTGAACGTGTAGAGCTTGTAGCCGACCGGCCGCGCCGACTCCCCCACGACCCGAAGCTTCAACGTCTCGGTCGCCGTCGCGGTGTAGTCGAGGCTGGCGAAGGACCGCCCGCCGAAGTTGGCGTCGATGCCGTCCTCGCCGCGGAAGAGCGCGAGATTGAGCGTGCTGCCTTGCTCGCCATAGACGAGGAAGCGGTAGGTGTGGCCGGCTTCGACGTCGATAGCATGCTCGCGGTACTGCGCCGGCCCGGCCTTCACCGCGCCGCCCGTCTTGAGAGACGCGGTCTCTTCCTTCGGCTCGGCGACAGCGCCGCCGACGGCCTGCGCCAGTGCCTCGCGCGCGGCCGCGACAACGGAATGTTCGTGGCTGTCGAAGCGCGGCAGAACTTCGGCCCAGAACCGGCGCTCGCCATCGAGATCGAAGCTCGCCGGGTCGATGACGCCGAGGACCAGGTCGGCGCGCTGCGCGAAGTTGACCAGCACGGCGCTCGGCGCCCGCCCCTTGTCGGTGATCACGATGTTGCCGCCGCTGAGGATCGCCACCACGCGACCGCTCTTGTCGATGATCGGGCTGCCGCTGGCGCCGCCTGTTGCCGGCAGGCTCTCCTGCACGAGGTAGGCGTGCGTGTCGTCGGTGCCGAACAGGAAATAGTCGGTGATCGATGTGACATGGCCAAACTGGAGCTGCGGCGTCGGCGCGATCTGGGCCGATTTCTGTGCGCCGGTTCCCTCGATCGGATAGCCGGCATAGGCCAGCGATGCGCCTGGCCTGAGCGTGATCGGCCCGCTGTCGGCGGCGACCTCGAGCAGCGGCCCGAGGTCCTGCTTCGGATCGACTTCCAGCACCGCGACGTCATAGGCCGAGGGCATGCCGAGCCCGTCGGTCATGGAGCGGAAGCCGGTACTCGTCTTGCGAGCCTCCTCGACGAACGCGTCGAATGCCTCGTATCCCGGGTGCAGCCGCGCGCCGGTCACGACGAAGTCGCCGCCGTTCTCCGGCTTGCGCACCAGCACCGATTCGTCCGGCCGCAACTGTTTCAGGATGCGCGCGACATGCGCGTTGGTCACCAGCATGCCCGGTCTGTACGGCCAGGCCGTGCCGAGCAGCCGCTCCGCCCCCGTGGCGTCGCGCCGGATGACGGCGAAGGCCGCGGCGCGCAATGTGTCGGTAGAGGCGAAATCGTCCTTCGCCCGCGCCGCCAGCGACTCGCGCAGCGACGCCATCTCGCGGTTGAAGTCGGGCAGGGTCCACCAGAACCACCCGCCCGCGGCAATCGCCAGCACCACGACGCCGGCGATGATTCGCTGCATCGCGCCCATGCGCGCCATCGCCTCGCCCATCGACGTGCGCCCGGCCTGGGTGAGCGTGCTCAGCAGTCCGTCCGTTCGCGGTCCCTTGGTCAGGTGCACGCGCACCGCCGGGCCCTTGCTGCTGCCCAGCCGGATGATCGCGCCGTCCGGAACGTACTGGCCGGGTTGTGCCTTGTAGCCGTTGACCTCGAAGTAGTGATCGCCGAACGGCTCGATGGCGTAATCGCCGGAGGGCTGTCGGTAGAGCCTGCCGTGCATGCTGCTGACGACGCGCGCGCCCGGCGGAAACACCACGTCGCACGTTGATTCGCGGCCGAAAACGATCTGGTCGGCGCCCACCGGGAAGGTCTTGGCGGCGGACAGGTCGAACGCCGGGTTGTCGGATTTTTCCGTTACCGGCTCGATCTCGACCTGCCAATCCATCAACCGTCCACCTGCGTTGCTGCAACAAGGGCCGCGGCGAGAATATCAGGGTGAAAATGGCAAAAAAAGGCTAGGTTCTTCATTGATTTCCGGACACGTTACCGCCCTGATTGCGAGATTAGTGACCGCATGAGCCGCGAAGACATTGCGCGTATCCTTGAGTCGATCAGGTTGTTTCGGGGAGCCGATCCCGCCTTTCTCCAGCGGGTGGCGCAGCAGCCGCGGGCGCGGCGGCAGACCGCGGCCGAGGAACTGATCTACGAGGCCGGCGACCCGGCAGACGCCATTTACGTCGCCTTTCCCGCCGACGCCGGCACGGTCGGCCCGCGCGGTATCGTCGAACTGACGCTCCCGACCGGCGACGCCGGCATCCAGGTGCATGTCGAGCACGTCGTCGCCGGCGATGCGTTCGGCGAGTTCGAGTTGGTCGCCGCCGGCCTGATCGAGGGCAAGACGGTGCGCCGGTCCACCGCCCGCACCATGGTGGCCTGCGACCTCTATCGCATCCCGTTCGCGTCTGCTGGCGCCGGTCCTCGCCGAGACCGAGGCGGTGCGCGGCCGCCTCATCCGCCTTTCCATGGAGCGCCTGATCTCGGCGCTCAACGTGAAGTCCACGCATCTTCTCGGTGACCGCGACATCACGCTCGCCAACTGGCTGCTCGACACCGCGGAAAATCTCGGCATCGCCGAGGGCCGCCACATCCGCTTCTCGCGCGCCATCTCCCAGCGCGAGGTCGCCGAGGCGCTGGGTGTCGCGCGCGAAACCATCAGCCTGCGGCTCAACGAATGGGAGCGGGCGGGACTGATCAACACAGGCGGCCAGTCGCAGCGTTTCGAAATACTCGACTATCCGCGCGTGGCGCTCCGCGCCGCCATCCGCAAGCAGGATGCGCCCGCCGCCATCACCGCGGCATTGGAGGAGATCGACGCCGATCTCGATCGCGGCGAGCTTGTCCGCGCCCGCAACGTCGCGCTCGACATGATGGTCTTCTTCCCGTCGAGCCCGGACCTCCGTCATCGCGTCGCGCTGGCCAATATCCGCGCCGGCTCGGTCCGCGAATCCGTTGATGTCCTCGCCACGGGCGGTTACGCCACCGGCGGCGACATCCATCTGCTGCGCGACCGCATTCGCATCGGCCTTCGCAATCCCGGCGTCACGCCGGCGCGTTTGTTCTTCGGGCAATCGGAGAGCTTCGACGCCGACGATGGCGAGGACGTCGGTGCGCGCGTGCCCCGGCTCACGGAGGACATGGCCGCGATCGAAGCCCGCGCCCGCAAGGAACTGGCCTTCGCCGCCCGCGACGAGGGCGGGCGCCAGCGCTACGCCACCGTCTCGGCCGGCTTCTACGAAACCATCTTCGACGAGACCGGCGGCTACTACGCTGGCATCAACGCGGCCATGATGGCGCGCATCGCCGACGAGACGCAGAAATCGGCGGCCATCGCCGGCCGCGTCGTCGCGCGCCTCAACGGCAGCCCGAAGGGCTACTGGGCGAATGCCACCCTTGGTGAGGCCAACCTGCTTCTCGGAGACAAGGCCGCCGCTGCTGCCGCCTTTGACGCTGCCTGCCGGCAGGATGACGTGTCCGACGGAAAGGTGTCGTCCACCCGGCTTCAGGTCCGCCGCCTTGCCGGCCATGCCGCCATGGATGCCGAAGCCATCCTCGCGAAGCTTCCGATCGGCCGCACTGCCGTTTACTCGGGCCGCATCTTTCGGGGCAGCGAACTCGATGCCGCTACGCAGCAACGGCTGGAGGATTCCGCGCGTCCACGCATCGCGGCGGCGCTGGAAGCGGAACGGATCCGCTATCTCTTCGGCGGGCTTGCCTGCGGCGGCGATATCGTCGTCGCCGAGGCCGCGCTCGATGCCGGTGCCGAGTTGCACGTTGTGCTGCCGTTCCCGGTCGAGAGCTTCATCGAAATTTCCGTCGCGGTCGGCAATCCGCCCGGCGGCGCGGATCGCTGGGTCGACCGGTTCTGGTCCTGCCTCAACCGTTCGACCTCGCTCTCCACCGTCGTCGAGGCTGCGCCGACGAAATATGCCCGCGACGCCCACGTCTATCATGGCTTCCGCCTCGCGGCCGGCCTCGCCCTGCTGCGGGCGGATATCCTCACCTCGACCTGCGCCATGCTCGCCGTCTCCGACGGCCGCACCGCCAGCAACCTCGCCGGCACACCACGTGCCATGCGCGAATGGACCGCTGCTGGGCGCGCGCTGATCGACGTGTCGATCGATCCGGAAGCGCCGGGCGATGGCGACGACGACGAAGCGACGGACGTGTTCGCGCCGGTGGTGTTTCTCTGGCCGCTCGATGGCGCGGTCGACCTTGCCGAGATTTGCCGCGTCGCCGCGGCGGAGACCGGTCAACGGCTGGATTTCGCCACGCGCACCTCGCGCGACCGGCGCACCGGCGCCGCGATCCAGTTGCCGGATATGAAAGCAGCCCTCGACGTTCTGGAATCGCTCGGTCGCCATTGCCGCGCGACCCAGGCGCCGGTGCGCATCGTCGCCGATTTCGGGCCCGTCTTCGACGCGCGCGGCAATGTCAGCGACGCGCTGATCTCCCGCCTGTCGGGCGCTTCCGATCTGATGGGCTTCCCGGCGACTGCGCCGGTCGCCACCATGCCCTTCGCCGCGCAGGCGCGGCTTGCGGCGTCACAGCGCGTCGCGCTGGTGCCGATCGGCCGGACGGCGTCCGGTCCGGCTGCCGACAGTCGGCCGCTGGCGGCGCGCGAGGTCTACGCGCTGTTCTTCGCCAGCGACCCCGACGGCCGTCATTCCTTGGCGAGCGTTTCCTTGACCCACGGGTAGAACTGCGACACGCGCGTGTAGATGCCGGGGAGGCCGCGCTGGCCGCAGCTGATGCCCCAGCTCACCACGCCGACCTGGACATAGCCGCGGTCGTTGTCGGCCGGCGCCACCAGCGGCCCGCCGCTGTCGCCCTGGCAGGAGTCGCCGCTGCCGTGCGGGCTGCCGGCGCAGAGCTCGGTGTCTTCGGAAATTCTGAGGCCGTTCTTCTCGTTGAGGCCGATCGCGCCGAATGCCTTCAGGCAGTCGGATGGCGCGTAGCGCTCGATCTCGACCTGGCGGAGCTGGTCCGGCGAGAAGATGCGCCCCGCCTTCAGCAGTTCGCCGGTATCGACCTGCGCCAGCCCGTCGCGTGTATAGAGCGCCGCCTCGAATGCCTTGGCGTCCCACAGCGCGCCCCAGCCGGTCACGAACATCTTCGCCCCCGGTTGCGCCACGGCCTCCTCGGCGGCCGGGTCGGCGATCTCCACCCACGTTGCGTCGGGGATCGGCTTTTCGAGTTTCACCAGCGCGATGTCGGCCTTGCGCGTCTTGGCGTAGTCCGGATGCACGATCACCTTGGCGCTGTCGATCAGGGTCAGCTTGGTCTGGTAGATGCTGCCGTATCCCACGACCACGCTTTTGCCGATCATCGCCTTGGCGCAATGCGCGGCGGTCAGCACCCACTGGTCCGAGATCAGCGAGCCGCCGCAGAAGCCGGTCTGCCGGTCGGAGATCGCGAACAGCCGTACCTGCCACGGCCACGCCGCCTCATCGGCGACGGGTTCGCCGTCGACGATGAAATCGCCGATCCCCGCCATGGCGGCGCTGCCGCCCAGGCAGAACGCGAGAAGGGCGCTGGAAAAAATGGTTGCTGGGCGTCGCATGCCGGTCTCCTGATGGGGAATGTGTGCGCCGGCGCGTCTGCCGCGCCGGCGGTGTCGGTCGGTGTGCGTCAGTTCTTCGCCATGGTGTCGCGCAGCCATGCGTCGAACTGGGAGATGCGGCTGTAGACGCCGGGCAGCGCCGGGTTGCCGCACTGGACGCCCCAGCTCACCACGCCCACCTGGACGTAGCCCTGCGCGTTATCGGCCGGCGCCACCAGCGGCCCGCCGCTGTCGCCGTAGCAGGAATCTTTCGCGCCGGCCGGGCTTCCCGCGCACATCTCGTTCGCGGTGATATCCAGCGCGTCTTCCGTTGCGTCGCCGAACGCCTTGTACGATTCGGCGCATTCGTCGGTGGCGATGAGCTCTATGTCCACCTGCCGCAGCTGGTCCGGCGAAAGCAGCTCGTTGGTCGTCAGCAGCTTCCGCGGCGACACCATCTTGCGGCCGTTGCGGATGTACATCGCCTGCTCGAAGCCGGCGAAATCCCAGAGCGCGCCCCATCCCGTCACCGTCAGCTTGGAGCCCGGCGCCGTCGCCTTCTGTTCGGCCTCGGGGTTGGCGATCGGGATCCAGGTCGCGTCCGTCAGCGGCTCCTTCAGCTTGATCAGCGCCAGGTCGCCCTTCTCGTCCGTCTCGTATTGCGGATTGGCGATGATCTTCGCGCTCTCCACCATCTTCAGCTTGCTCTGGTAGATGCTGCCGTAGCCGACCACGACGCTCTCCAGCGTTTCGCCGTAATCGACCACGCAGTGCGCGGCGGTCAGCACCCACTGGTTGGAAATCAGCGAGCCGCCGCAGAAGCCGGATTCATGGTCCATGCTGTCGAACAGCCGGACCTGCCACGGCCAGGCGCCGTCGTCGGCAACCGGCTCGCCGCCGGAAATGAAATCGCCGATCCCGGCGAAAGCGCTCGACGTCAGGCCGATGGCGAACGCCGCCCCCAGCGCCAGTCTCGAAATCCTGTTCATTGCCTGTCTCCCATGGCGATTGCCGATTGTTTGGCTGGCCGCAGCATAGCCGATCAACCGCATGGCGGAGAACTCCCACCTTCGGTCGAATCGCGGCTTGGAACCCGGCGGTATCGGGGGGCGGGGCGAGGGGAAGCGGAGGGGGACTATCCTCACGGGAAATGCCTTGCTTGGAACCGAGGCATAGGTGCCTCGGTCGCCGGTCATTCCCTCTCCGGCTACCAATCTCGCCGCCGATTTTGTTCTTTTCTTGTTGGCAGCGGGGCCACGGGTCACCGCATGCCAGTCACAAGTCCGGTTGGTCGGCGGCGCACCGTCGCGGTTGCCGGTCAACGCAGCGAGGCCCGTCGGTGTTGGGCGCGCCTCGGGCGTCCGCTAGACTGGGCGACGATACGGCGCTTCGAACGACACCCTGGAGATTGGAAACATGGCGATCAAGCGTATGGACAACGTGGGGATCGTCGTCGAGGACCTCGGACAGGCGATAGATTTCTTTCGCGAACTCGGCCTTGAGCTCGAAGGGCAGGGCATGATCGAAGGAGAGTGGGCCGGGCGCGTCACCGGGCTGGGCGATCAGCGTGTCGAGGTTGCCATGATGCGCACGCCGGACGGCCACAGCCGCCTCGAGCTCTCCCGCTTCCTCGCGCCGCCTGTCGTCGCGGATCACCGGAAGGCCCCGGTCAACGCCCTCGGCTATCTCCGCGTCATGTTCGCCGTGGACGATATCGACGGGACGCTTGAAGAACTCCGCGCGCGTGGCGCGGAGCTCGTGGGCGAAGTGGTGCGATACAAGGACGTGTATCGGCTCTGCTACATCCGTGGGCCCGACGGGCTTCTCATTGGTCTCGCCCAGGAACTCGGCTGAGCCGGAGAATGGGTGCACCAGGACGGGCGTTCGTCATCGCGCCGAGCGCCAGGGCAGGTGCGCGGGCGCTGTCGGCCGTTGGCGGCAACAGGCCTCTGTTCTAAAATTTAGCCGTCAAGGGATTCCTCACGGAGGATGAAATGACCGAGCGGGGGCGCGTGTGGGTGATGCGGGCCTGGTGGGCCCTTTGGCTTTTCACGCTGCCCGCCCACGCGAGCAACCTGGGAGATCTTGTCAAGCAAGGCGACGTCGCGGCGGTGACTTCCGCCTTGGACGAAGGCGCCGCCATCAACGAAATTGACGGAGTTACGGCGCTCTACATCGCCTGCGAAAACGGTAATCTTGAGCTGGCAAAACTTCTGATCGATCGCGGGGCGGAAGTTGGCTTGCCGGTCAGTTGGCAAAGAACGCCACTCTACGCCGCCACCCTGGGCGGGTACGCTGATATCGTGAAGCTGTTGCTCGATAACGGGGCTGATCCAAATCAGTTGGCGAAATCGCAGACGCCGCTGCACGTGGCTGCCGCGAGTGGCTGCCTTCAGTGCGTCATCTATCTTGTAGATGCTGGAGCAGAGGTTAATGCACTGACATCGAATGGAAGTCCGCCCATACATTTGGCCAAGCTCGGTGGGCATGACGATGTGGTGGCCTACCTGCGCAGTCATGGCGCCGAACCGCCGATCGTTGCGCCGATTTCGGCGCGACTTGCATTGGCGAGCGCTGAATCGGGCAAGGAAATTTTCCAGAAGACTTGCGCGCTTTGTCATCTTGCGCTGTCGGGGGTCAAGGTTTCGGCTAAGGTCAATTTGTGGGGCATCGTGGGACGGGAGAAGGCTTCGGAAAGCAATGCCCGGTATTCGCCAGCTCTGACGGACGCCGGTGGCAATTGGACCTTTGAGGAACTCAATTTGTTTATCTCGAGTCCCGCACGCGCTTTACCCGGAACAGATATGATTTTCGCCGGGCTGCACGACGAGATGCAGCGAGCAGACGTCATCGCTTACCTGCGGACCTTGAGTGACACGCCGTTGCCGCTTCCCGAAAATTGATCGCTCCTGTCCTGCCGAACCCAGGTCGCTGAGCCCAAGTGGGCATCCGCGGCAACAAACCGGCGCTGCTTGGCATTTTCCGAACCTGCCGCCGTCGATGCATGCGATAGCGTAGGGGCGATGAGCGAGAAATTGCCGCCGGCAATGCGAGACGCTGCATCGCCGCAATCTTGAGGAGATCAGTCATGGGCAGCACTGACGTCACGATCAAGGACATCGGGCCACAGCCGCAAGCGTTCGACATTGAACGCGCGACGAAAGAAAATACGAACTACCGTTCGGTCGCCTGGAGCGGGCGCTATCTGCAAGTGACGTTGATGTCGATTCCCGCTGGCGGCGACATCGGCCTGGAAGTGCATCCGGAGACCGATCAGTTCCTGCGCCTCGACGCTGGCAACGGCCGCGTGCAGATGGGAGCCGCGAAGGACAAGCTGACTTTTGAAAAGGACGTGTCGGACGGTTGGTGCGTCCTCGTTCCGGCGGGGACCTGGCACAACATCACCAACATCGGGGCGACACCCATGCAGGTCTATACGATCTACGCGCCCGCTCACCACGCGCCGGGCAAGGTGCAGGCGACGGCCGCGGTGGCTGAAGCCGACAAGGACGACGAGCCGGCGGCCTGGTCGGTTCAGCCAAAACATGCGCCCGATGAACACGGGTGATCTTGGTCGGCCCCATCGAGTCGGCTTTTGACCCGCCGCGGCTAATCCAGCCTATAATTGCTTGGTCCTCCAGGAAGTAAGCAAGCCGTGCAATGGTCTCCTTCTTCCGATTCGTACTCCGGATATTTGCGGGCGGCACCCGCAGGCCAGTGCAGGGCCCCTGGTCGCGTGCCGAAGCCCCAGGCGCGCCGCCGACAACGTGCGGCCAGGTATCTGCAGAGGTGTTGTGGATTCTGGATGGTGACACCGTCGACGTCAGAATCGAGGGGCGCACGGTAAGGATCAGGCTCTACTCGATCGATTGCCCGGAAGACGGACAGCCTTGGGGACGCATTGCGAGGGCGGGGCTCATAAAAATGGTTGGCGGAAAGTCCGTAATTCTCGAAGTCCATGGTGTCGACGGCTATGGACGCACCTTGGCAACTGTCTTCGCCCATCACGGCCCGGAGTCCAAGCTCATCAACGTGAATGAGCGCATGGTCATGCTGGGACATGCCTGGGTCATGCGCCGGTATTGGGCTGAGCTATCGGAAGAACGCCGAAGGCAGCTCGATCGTCTGGAGGCCTGGGCGCGATCCAGGCAAGTCGGTCTCTGGGGAACGCCAGGTCCGATTCCGCCGTGGAGATGGCGGCGCCAGCTGTAGCGCAGCAGCGTTCCACCCGTGGCGATTTTTCGGACGTGCGCCCGACGCTGGCAACGTCCGGAGAAGTCGGTGACAACGGACACCCGTTCCGCCGTCAGGCCGACCGTCAGAACAGCAGGGATCGATGTGGCGCACTGGGTGAGGCCGACTTGCGCCGGCCCCACCCAATGCAACGCGTCTCCGCTACTCGCGCGGCGGGATCAGCGCCTCGCCGCGTGCGGCTCCCAGCTTACCTTCTGGGCTGGTAGCGAAGCGCCACCGCACCCGAGCTCAGCTCAATCCGGTCGACCAGCTTCAGGTCAATGGACTTCAAGAGGCCGGTGAACAAGGTCGGACCATGCCCCGCGATCATGGGCTGGACCACAAATTCGTATTCGTCGATCAGGCCCAACTCCGCAAGCGCCATCGGGAGCTTGACGCCACCAGTAAACAGCGCCTTGCCCGGCTCTTGTTTGAGCGCTTGGACGGCC
Organism: uncultured Alphaproteobacteria bacterium; assembly: GCA_963798195.1. Classification (GTDB taxonomy): domain Bacteria; phylum Pseudomonadota; class Alphaproteobacteria; order Rhizobiales; family Kaistiaceae; genus CAVSRC01. The sequence goes on from CAWCSF010000008.1 coordinate 168,899, forward strand.
TCCGCCAGATCTCCACGCACCAGCTCCGCGTTCCAGTCGACCCGGTCTATCGTGCTCGACACCACGTACTTCTTCATCGCGTCGATGGTCCGCGCGAAGGGTCCCGTCCACTCGGGCATCGTCATGGTCCGGGTATCGAGCCGCCAGGCCTCTTCCATCATTTGGTAGGTGACGCGACCAAAGAGCAGGGTATCGGCTCGACCGATACTCTCGGTGGCGTGGCGATGTACGGCCTGTAGGTGTTGAGCTGCGAGAGCCTCGTCCGCCGGTATGGCGCTATGGTCAACGCACCCGTCGAGCGTCACATTGATCGAGTAGAGAAGAGGTCGCATCGTTGTTGCTCCGTTGTGCACCCGTGGCGATGGCCAAGTAGAATCGTTGCCGCTGGTTGGTGAGCGCAGCGATTGCGCCGCGTGTCCTCTCGAAGCGCGCCCATCAAGCGTCAGGCTGCAGCTCGATCGTCTGGAGGCCTGGGCGCGATCCAGGCAAGTCGGCCTCTGGGGAAGGCCAAATCCCATGCCGCCGTGGAAATGGCGGCCCGATCTGTAGCGCAACAAGGTTCTGCCGTTGGGGCTTTGCGGAAATGAGCCCGACACCTGGCAGCGTCCGGTGAAGTCGCTGACAACGGACACGCGTTCGCCATGAGGCCGACCGTCAGACCGGCAGGGACCGACGTGGCGCACTAGGTGAGGCCGCCTTGCGCCGGCCCCACCGAATGCAAAGCGTCTCCGCTACTCGCGCGGCGGGATCAGCGCCTCGAGCTGCTTGATCGAGGCGACGACATCGTTCAAAGCCGCCTTCGGGCCGGGCGTTCCGGTGCCGGACCGGCCGGTGCCGACCGGATCGGCAGGCATCTCGGCCACCTTCTTCTGGAGGCTGTTCCGCGCGGCGGCGACATCCGCCTTCGACGCCTTTGCCGGGATCATCGCCGGCTCCGCGCCCGAGCGCTTGTTCATCATCGCGGCCGCGCCCGCCGGCGGTCCGTAGAGCACCTGGATGCCCTCGATGTCCTGCGGCGAGAGGTTGTCGATCGGCGTTTCGCGCAGGCAGGGGTTCTTCTTGCCGGGGACGTCCTTGAACTGCTCCTTGCGGAAATTGTACTGCATGATCGAGTTCACGTCGTAGTCGCCGACAGACGAGAGATACTGGATCTCGGAGTCCGCGAACTTGCCGACCTGCTGCTTGGTTTCCTCGACGCTCCAGCCGTAAAGCTTCGCCGTCTTGTCGTAATCGAACCAGGCGTCACAGAGGTCGCGCTGGTGCTCATGCATCAGCGCGAGCGCGTGGCCGAACTCGTGACGGATCGCGTGCGTCGTCCACAGCGGGTTCTCGGTGCGCGATTCCGCGATGTCGCGGAGGTTCATCGTCACCAGGTATTTCTCGTTCAGCGCCACGCGACCGAGATACGACCACGCGCCCTCGGCGTTGCCTTCCTGATTGACGAACAGGGCGAGCGGCGCGTCGGGATCGAGATTGATGCGGATGTCGGCGCTGGTCGGGTCGTTGTCGCGGCAGATGTTGTTCTTGCCGTCCGTCTTGTAGACGAAGTTGAGATCGGCGTTGTCGCTCCAGACCTTCGCCGTGTTCATGATGAAGTTCTGCAGCTCCTCGGTGCCGTTCCAGAAGCACACCGAAATGTCGTGGTTGGACCAGGCAAGATCCACCCATACCACGAAGCGGGCTGTATCGAGCGCGTCAGCGTCTACCCCGGCGGCTTCGGCGGTGGCGACCGTCTCATGGAAGGAGCGCGCGGCTTCCTCGATCTTCGCGTTCGGGTCGAACGCATCGAGGGGACGCGTCACGTCGTGAGCATGGGCGGTGCCCATGGCCGCCACGGCGGCGATGGCCGAAAGTAGCGCTACGGTAGTCGATCGGGGCAAGGTAATTCTCCTGGTTAAGCCGCGTGCGGGACGCTAGCGCGAACCCCGAAAACACGCAATTGCAACGGAAAAGCGGCGATTGACTTGGCGCCCCCAAATTACGCGAAGATGACTGCCGTCGTCGCATGGGTCTTGGACGAAACCGCCGGATCGCCATATAAGGCGAGATGGAACCTGTAGCGCCCCCGGAGAGGACCATGGCCAGCGCATCGCTCAACCGTTTTTTCGGCGGTTCGCCCCTGCGCGTCCTCGTGCAGTTGATCGTGCTGTCTTTCATCGTCGGCATCGTGCTGAGCGCGCTCGGCGTCTCGCCGTTCGATATCGTCGATGGGCTGAAGCGCCTCGTCGAGCGCATCTACAATGCCGGCTTCGACGTCGTGGTCTGGGGCTTCCGCTACTTCCTGCTTGGCGCGGTCATCGTGATCCCGGTGTGGATCGTCATGCGTATCCTCCGGGTGGGCCGGGCCGGCCGGTCGACCTTCTAGCCGGGTCGCGCTTCTAGCCCTTCGCCCAGCGCTCCGTTTCGCTGCCGACGATCGCGCCGATATCGGCGACGCCTTCGCGGTCGAGACGCTCGGCCAGGCCCGCGACGATGCGCGCCGGCAGCCGCGGCCCCTCATACACCATCCCGGTGTAGAGCTGGATCAGGTCCGCCCCGGCGGTCATCTTCGTCCACGCCGTATCCGCCGAGTCGATCCCGCCGACGCCGACCAGAACCATCTCCGGACCGCAGACCTTGCGAAGCTTCGCCAGCACGGTTGTCGACGGGCGGAACAGCGGACGGCCCGAAAGACCGCCCGTCTCGCCCGCCAGCCGTGCATTGGAAAGTCCGTCGCGCGCCAGCGTCGTGTTGGAGACGATCAGGCCCTCGATCCCATGCTCCCGCGCCGTGCCCGCGATCACCTCCAGTGACCGGTCGTCGAGGTCGGGCGCGAGCTTCAGGAGGATCGGGACGGCGACCCCGGCGTCTCGCCGCGCCGTCGCGACAGACGCCAGAAGCTCGGCGAGCGCGTTTCGCTCCTGCAGGTCGCGCAGGCCGGGTGTGTTGGGCGACGACACATTTATTGTGATGTAGGCCGCCCGCGCGGCGAACCGGGCGACGCCGGCGGCATAGTCGGCAATCCGGTGCGTGCTGTCACGATTCGCACCGATGTTCACACCGACAATTCCCCGCAGTTCGGCGGCGTGCAGCCGCCTCTCAACCGCGTCGAAACCGTCATTGTTGAACCCCAGCCGGTTGATGACGGCCCGGTCCTCGGGCAGCCGGAACACCCGCGGCCGCGCATTCCCCACCTGCGGTTTTGGCGTCACCGTCCCCACTTCCGTGAAGCCGAAACCCAGGGCCAGAGCCGCTTTTGGCACCTCCGCGTTCTTGTCGAAGCCGGCGGCGAGACCGAGCGGATTGGGGAAATCGAGACCGAGCAACCGCCGCCCCAGCCGCCGGTCGGCCGCCGGCGGACGCGGGATCAGCCCCGTCGCCATCAGCCGCAAGGTCAGCAAATGCGCCATTTCTGGCTCGATGTTGAAGAGCAGCGGGCTGAGCAGGCGATAGGCGGAAGTCACGGGGCGAGTTGAGGAAATTTGTGGCGCCCGTTGCTGTCGATAGGCAACGGCTTCACCCACAACGCGGCCTTGGGATCGAGCGGACTGTAGAGATGCGGAAACAGTTTGCCTCCCCGCGCCGGCTCGTACCGCAATTCGCTGCCAAGGCTGAGATCGTCGAATGCGACGAGCACCAGGTCGGCGATGCCGGCGAAATATTTCTCCGCCGTCTCCTTCACGGTGTTGGCGGTGGAGAAATGGATGTAGCCATCGGCGAGATCGACGCCGGCGCCGCGGAAGACTCCGGCTTCCTCGGCCTCTCGCCACAATCGTGCCGGGCAAATCTTGTAGACGGTGGGCATGTCGTCACCGGGTCGCATGCGGGCGCGGCGACCCTAGCCACGGCCAACGGGGCGGACAAGCGCTTATGCCGCTCGGCCGGTACCGTGCTACGGTTACTGTTGCGAGGTGTCCGCACGGAGATTTCGAATGAACCGCGCGATTTTGCTGTTTGCCCTGGTTGCCATCGCCGTTCCGGGCGTTTCCGCGCTTTCGCAAGAAGCCCCTGCCGCTCGGTTTCTCCTGACCCCAGGCAAAGACGCCGGGTTCACGCGCCTCGACACGAAGACAGGCGCTGTCTCGCATTGTGGCCAGCTTGACGGCGTTTGGTCCTGCGAACCTTTCGATGATTCCGACCTGCAAGACCATCTTTCGGCGCTGTCGGCTGACGTGGCCCGCCTGTCGGCCGAGGTCGACCGGCTCTCGGCGCGCATCGACGCTCTAGGTCCGGCTCCGGAAGCGGTCGCGGTGCAGCAGCCCGACCAATCCGATGACGAGCAGCCGGGTTTCGCCGATGCCGTCCTCCGTCGCTTCCTGGACCTGGTCCGGGAGATCAAACGCGATCCATCCAGCCGAACGTGACGACCCGACCATTGGGGCGCCGGGCGATGAACATCCTGATGGTCACCAACACGTTCGCGCCGCACGTTTCCGGTGTCGCGCGCTCGGTGACCATGTTCACCGAAGAGTATCGCCGGCGGGGCCACCGGGTCATCGTCGTGGCGCCCGAATTCGACGGTGCTCCCAAGTACGAAGAGGACGTCGTCCGCCTTGGCGCGCTCCGCAATTTCGCCGGCACCGACTATTCGGTGGTGATTGGTCCCCCGCTTCATCTGGCGCGCGCGGTAGATACGTTCCAACCCGAAATCGTCCATTCGCACGGGCCCTTTCTTTTGGGGACGACGGCCGCGCGCCTCGCCCGCTCGCGACGCGTGCCGTTGGTGTTCACGCATCACACCCTCTACGAGCAGTACACGCACTATGTGCCGGGCGACTCGCCGCTCGTGAAGCGGCTGGTGATGCATCGCGCGACGAAGTACGCCAACGCCAGCGATGCGGTGTTCGCGCCTTCGAAGAGCATCCTCGACCTGTTGCGCAAACGCGGTGTGACTGTCCCGATCTACGAAGTGCCCACAGGCGTGCCTGTGGGCGTGTTCGAGCAGGGAAATGGAACAGGCTTCCGGGCGCGGTTTGGTATTCCTGCCAAGGCGCCGGTCGTCGGGTATGTCGGGCGGCTCGCCGAGGAGAAGAACCTCGGCTTTCTCAGCCGCGCTCTGGCCGAATTCCTTTTGGAAACGCAGCAAGCAGTGGCGCTCATTGTCGGCGACGGGCCGTCGCGCGAATCGATGGCCGCCGCCTTCGCCGAAGCAGGTGTTGCCGATCGCATTGTCTTTACTGGCACGCTCAGGCCGCCGGCGCTGGTCGACGCCTACCATGCGATGGACGTTTTCGCGTTCGCGTCGCTGACCGATACGCAGGGGCTGGTGCTCGCTGAAGCGATGGCAGCGGGCGTGGCGGTAGTCGCCATAGACGCGGCGGGGGCGCGGGAGATCGTTCGCGATCGGCTGAATGGCCGGCTCCTTCCAAGTCCCGAAGTGACTTCATTCAAGGAGGCGCTTGCCTGGGTTGTCAGTCGGGGCAAGAGTGAAGCGCGAGCGCTGCGTTCCGTAGCGCGCACGACGGCGCGATCGTTTTCGCTGGATGTTGTCGCTGACCGTGCGCTTGCGGCCTACGAGGCGATTATCGACAACGCTCCCAGTCTGACGACCGGTGTCGGTCTCAGGCCGCTGGCGCTGCGCCGCCTTCGGCCAACGCTGAAAGATTCGTTCGGCACATCATCGGCGCGCCCGCAGTCCGGGTCATGATTTGAATTTTTCCGTCGCCGTGACGAGTTCGTGGATGATGCCGGGCTCGGTCATGGCGTGTCCGCTTTCCTCGGCAATGCAGTAGTCGGCCCGCGGCCACGCCCTGTGAAGCAGCCACGCCGTCTCGATCGGCGTGCAGAGATCGTAGCGCCCGTGGACGATCACGCCGGGAATGTCAGCCAGGCGCGATGCATCCGCCAGAAGCTGGTCGTCGCGTTCCAGGAACCCGCGATTCTGGAAGTAGTGGCACTCGATGCGGGCGAAGGCCAACGCGTAGCGCGGCTGACCAAACGCCATCACCCGGGCCGGGTCCGGCAGGAGCGAGAGTGCCGCGCCCTCCCACATGCTCCACGCCCGCGCCGCCTCGAGTTGCACTGCGGTGTCCGAGCCGGTCAGCCGGCGATAATACGCCGCTATCATGTCGCCGCGTTCTTCCTGCGGTATTGGCTTCTGGTAGGCCTCGAACGCATCGGGCAGCAGGTACGATGCACCTTCCTGGTAGAACCATTCGATCTCACGCCGCCGAAGCGAAAAGATGCCGCGCACCACCAATTCCGTGACGCGCTGCGGATGCGTCTCGGCATAGGCAAGAGCGAGCGTCGATCCCCAAGATCCGCCGAACACCTGCCAGCGATCGATCCCAAGGTGTTGGCGGATCGTCTCGATGTCGGCCACCAGATGCCAGGTCGTGTTTTCTTCCAGTTCGGCATATGGCGTCGACTGGCCACAGCCGCGCTGATCGAACAGCACCATGCGGTAGCCGGCCGGGTCGTGGAATCGGGACATCGTCGGGCTGATGCCGGCGCCCGGTCCGCCGTGCAGGACGACGACGGGCTTGCCCTGAGGATTGCCATACTCGGCAACGTAGATCTCATGCAGGGCCGACACCTTGAGGCGGTGCGTGGCAAAGGGCTGGCTCGGCGCGAAAAGAGGCAGGCGATTCTCGTTCATTGATGGGGCACTCTCGGAAGGGTGGAGACACACTGCCAGCCGCGAACCGTCAGTGCCAGTGGGTCAGGACGCGCTGCGATCGACTACCGGCCCGCCACCCGGTTGGCGGATCGCGTCGACAATTGCCCGCACCTCCAGCGACGGCGGCTTCGTGACGAGGCTTCCGCCGATGGCGGCGAGGAAGCCAATCGGGATGCCGACCATGGCAGCGGTCAGCTCAGTCAATCCGGCGCGGCCAATGTCGAGGGGCAGTGCACCTGGAAAGCGCATCTCCACGACCACCGCCGCCACGGCGCCGCCGCCGGCAAGCATGCCGGTTATCGCGCCGGTGGCGTTGATTCTGGGCCACCACACGGAAAGCACCAACACGGGAAACAATGCACTGGCCGAGAGCGATACCGCGGCCAGAGAGAGGGCAAACGCAGCGTCGGGGTTTCTCGCGCCCAGCCACGTGCAGCCGAGCACAGTCACGATCAGCATCAGACGCGTGGTGACAAGGCGCCGCCCGGACGATGCCTGGGGAGCGACAAGGGTAAACAGGTCGTACCCAATGGCTCCGGCAACCGCCAGGGACATGGCGCTCGCGGCCGCGAGGGCAGCGGAGAGAACGCCAACCGCTATGAGCGCGGTGACCACGTAGGGCAGTCCGACGATGTCGCCCCAGGAAGATACGATGACATCGGCGCCGATGGCGAGATCGGAAGCGGCGACCGGTCCCGCACTGCCGTTCAAGGCCACGCACGCATCCCGGACCGCTTCGATCGAAGTGGCATCCGCGCCGCAGAGCATTGCCATGCCGCGTTGGCCTAGTTCGAAGAGCCAATCCGGCAATGCGTCGATCGTCGACCCGACGATGTCAGTGAGCAGCGAGAGCTTGGCGAAAGCGGCGTAGGCCGGCACCGTGAGCGCCACCAAAAGGACGAATACCAGCGACCAGCCGGCTGAGGCGCGCGTCGCCGCCACATTGCGCAACGTGGATTGGCGCATCAGCAGATGTGGGAGCGCAGCCACGCCTGCCGCGAAAGCGACAGCCCCGGCGATGACGTCAAAGCCGTTTTTCGGGGCGAACGGAAAGATGCGGCTGGGGATGACCGCCGCCAGATCACCAGGACCGGCCAGTGCTGCGGCGTCCTGGTATGCGAGCCCGGCCGCAAACTGGGGAATCGGGAGCGAATAGTGCAGTATGGAAAGGATTGCGGCGGGAGCCAGAAAGGCGATCGCCAGCACAATATACTGTGCAAGCGCGGTCAGCGTAATCGCGCGCATGCCGCCGAAGAGCGTGCCGGCCAGGACCAGTACGACCACCAGAATTGTGGCGGTGCGGGCCGGCAGGGCGAATAGCTGCTCTGCAGCAGTCGCGCCTACGGCGATCGCGGCAGCCAGGGATGGGGCGAGTATCGCCACCACGATCAGCGCTCCGAGGAGGCGCGCCGACCTGCTCCGAAAGCGCATCGCCATGAAATCGGCCACTCCATAGGCACCCGATTTGCGGAGATACGGGGCAATCAGCACCGCCAACAGAAGGAAACCGACGGACCAGCCGATGGCGATCGCTATCCCGACGGGTAGGTCGGCGAACATCACGCCAGCGAAGCCGACGATGCTGGTCGCGGAGAGGAACGCTGCGGCGCTCGCAATGCCGTTGACGGTCGACGGTAGATTGCTGCCGGCGGCGTAAAATTCCGACGCGCGCATCGTCAGCTCGCCGATCCCGGCGAGTGCGAAGGCAAGGATTACGCCAACGCCGAGTGTTGTGCCAAGCGCGGTATCCGGCAGCCCAAAATTGCCAAGCAGGGCAAGAACGAGCAGAACCCCGACGAAGGCAATCGTGAAAAGGCCAGCTACGTTGCGAAACGTTCCGGTGGAATCGCGCTCCGTCATGCAGGCGAGACCCTACTCTCCGGTCGCGTCGAAGCGGCGATCCAGTTGCCCTTGGCTCCGCGCAAACCAGAAGATCGCCGCGACGAGGACAATTGGCACGAGGAGGCCGCCAAGAAAGTAGCCTGCAGGGAGTCCGAGCATCGTCGCGCCGTCGGTGAACGAGGCAAGCACGGCCGGCGCGAAGCCCAGTAGCAGTCCGATTGTTACAGCGCCCACGGCGAGTGCCCAGCTTGCCTCCCAGCGCAATGCTTCGCGATCACTGCCCATCGTTTCTCCTGAAGGCCGGCGCGAATCGCGTGCGAATCGACCCAACGGGTTCGCAAATTCGCACAGTGTGGAGCCCGGCGCACCGGCGATGCCTCCGGCAGAGATTGCGCCGACTCGAGTCCCGGGCTAGCTACTTTTGACGGGTGAGTCTCATCAGGCGGCGGAGGACGGCGTGCTTAAGGAATTCAGGGAATTTGCCCTAAAAGGCAATATGGTCGACTTGGCCATCGGCGTGATTATCGGCGCTGCTTTTGGGGGACTGGTGCAGTCGATCGTCAATGACCTGCTGATGCCGATTATTGGTGTCATCACCGGCGGTGTCGACTTCTCGCAGATGTACGTCCAGCTAAGCGGCGATCCCCAGCCCACCCTGGATCAGGCGAAAGAGGCAGGCGCTACACTCGCTTACGGCCACTTCATCACGCTGCTGATTAATTTCCTGATCGTCGCTTGGGTCTTGTTCATGGTCGTCAAGGCGATGAATCGCCTGAAGCGCAAGCAGGAGGCCAAGCCGGCCGAGGCAACGCCACTTCCCGAGGACGTGGCGCTGCTTCGCGAGATTCGCGACCTTCTGGCAAAGAAGTAAAACGCACCGCCGACGGGGCTTGCCGACCGGCGGCGAACATGTGATCACCGGAAAATGGCCCGGGCGCGGCTTGCGTGTCCGGGCAATGATGTCCTGCCGAAAGAGTTGTCCGTGTCTCCAGACGATTTGCTTGCCGTTCTGCGGAGCGAAGCCCGCGACGCACCGGAAAGCGGCATCGTGGAGGTGTTCAACTATGGTCGCGGTCGGCCCGATCTGATCCCGCTTTGGGTGGGTGAAGGCGACCTGCCCACGCCGGCATTCATCACAGATACGGCGGCCCGATCTCTGGCGGCCGGCGAGACGTTCTACACCTATCAGCGCGGCCTGCCGGAAGTCCGGGAAGCTCTCGCCCGGTATCACGAGCGGGTCTATGGACGCCCGTTCCCGGCCGAGCGGTTTTTCATCACCGGCGGTGGCATGCAGGCGATCCAGATTGCCTGCCGCATGGTGGCGGGCAACGGCGATGATGTGCTGGTGCCGACGCCAACCTGGCCCAACATTACTGCGGCGATTGGCATTGCCGGCGCCAAGCCGGTTGCGGTTCCAATGAGCCTCGGCAATGCCGGCTGGACCCTCGACCTGGAACGCCTGTTCGCCGCTGCGACGCCGCGCACGAAAGCGATCTTCCTCAATTCGCCGACCAACCCGACCGGCTGGACGGCGCGCCACGAGGAACTGTCTGCGATCCTCGACTTCGCGCGCGCCCGCGGCCTCTGGATTATCGCCGACGAGGTCTACCACCGCTTCTTCTACGCCGGCGATCGCTCCCCTTCTTTCTACGATGTCGCCGACGCCGACGAGGGCATCCTCTTCGTCAACACATTCTCCAAGAACTGGGCGATGACAGGTTGGCGGATCGGCTGGATTTCGGCGCCACCGGCGTTGGGGCAAACCATCGAGAACCTGATCCAGTATTCCACCTCCGGCGTGGCCGCCTTCATGCAACGTGCCGCGACTGTCGCCCTCGACGAGGGGGACGACTTCCTGCACCTGCAAGTCGAGCGGGCGCGCGTCGGCCGCGAGATTGTCTGCAACGGCCTGGCGGCTACCGGCCGCGTGCGCTTCGCGGAACCGGATGGCGCGTTCTATCTCTTCTTCGGAATCGACGGCGAGACCAACACGCAAAGGCTCGGGCTGACTCTCGTCGACGAAGCCAATGTCGGCCTGGCCCCGGGCGACGCTTTCGGCGAGGCGGGCCGTGGCTTCATGCGGCTTTGCTTTGCGCGTGACGCCGATCAACTGGGCAAGGCGACCGAACGCCTTGCTGGCTGGATCGCCCGGCGATGATGCCGGGCGCCCGGCCAATGAATGAAAGCGGATGGCCGGGTGACCTTCGATAAAGACAAGATCCTCCGCACAATCCTGACCCTGTGCATCGCCGCGGCTGGCGGCAGCGTTCTCGGCCTGCTGAACCTGCCTGCCGGCTGGCTGACCGGGGGCATGATCGCGGTGGCCATCGCCGCACTGGCAAAGGCCCCGGTTCAGATCACGAACTCGCTGCGCAACGTCGCCTTTGTCGTGATCGGTTCTTTCCTTGGCTCCAGTGTTTCGCCCGAGTTGCTCGCCGACCTGCCGAAGTGGCCCGTCAGCCTCGCGGTCCTCATGCTTAACCTCGCAGTCTTGCAGTGGGCGGCGCAGACCTTCCTGCACAAGGTCTGTCGCTGGGACCGGCAAACCGCGTTCTTTGCGGCGATTCCCGGCCTCACCAGCTATGTCATCGCGCTGGCAATGCCAACGCGAGCGGATGTCTCGCGGATCGCCGTGTCGCAGACCATCCGCGTTTTCCTGCTGGTGGCACTGCTCCCGAAGGCGCTCACGATCGTCGCTACGCCCGCCGGCAACGCAATCTCGGCGGCGGTAACCTCGATTCCCGACATGGTCATCACGCTTGCCGGCGGCACACTCGGGGGAATCCTGTTCTCGTTCGTGGGCATTCCCGCCGGGCCGCTGCTCGGCGCGCTACTGATCAGCGGCATCCTGCACGGCTTCGGCATCGTGCAAGGGGGGTTGCCGATGCCCCTGTTAACGGCTGCCTATCTCGTGCTCGGCGCCGTCATCGGGACCCGCTTTGCGGGCACCACGCTGAAGGCGCTCGGCGCGATGTTCGGGGCCTCGTTCGGGGCCTTCGTGATATCCGTCGGAGTGGCCGCTATCGGGGCATGGATCGCAACCCAACTCACTGGGCTGCCGCTGAGTCAGATGGTCCTGGCCTTTTCGCCGGGCGGCATCGACGTGATGACGATCATGGCGTTTGCGCTCGGGCTCGACGCCGCCTTCGTCGCCGGGCACCAGCTCGCACGATTTCTCTTTATTGCGATTTACGCGCCCATTTTCGTCCGCAAGGTGCGGGACGCCAATCCGAACGACGATCGGGCGTAAGGCTAGCCGCCCGCGGGCGGAAATACGCCAACCCGCGCATTGCCACCGACCGCGGCCTGGCGCGGCGCCGGTTCTTCCTGGCCATCGAAACGGGGCAGGCCGAGCCTCTCCCACACGTCCGTCAGCGCATTGACGAGTTCGCCTATCAGCTGCTCGTCGTGGAACGGCGTTGGCGTTATGCGCAGCCGCTCCTGACCCCGCGGGACCGTGGGGTAGTTGATCGGCTGGATATAGATGCCGTGTTCGTGGAGCAGCAGGTCGCTTGCCGCCTTGCAGTGCTCCGCATTGCCGACCATCAGCGGCACGATGTGCGTTTCCGTCGCCATGACCGGCAGGCCGGCCCGGATGAGCTTCTGCTTGGTCAAGTTGGCAGCGTGCTGATGCGCCGCGCGCTCGGCGGTTGACGACTTCAGGTGGCGAATGGAGGTCAATGCTGCTGCGGCGATAGCCGGGGGCAGGGCGGTAGTAAAAATGAAGCCAGGGGCGTACGAGCGCACGGCGTCAACAACCGCGCGGCTAGCGGTGATGTATCCACCGAGGGTGCCGAATGCCTTGGCGAGCGTTCCCTCGATCACGTCGATTCGGTCCATGACGCCATCGCGCTCGGCGATGCCACCGCCGCGAGGCCCGTACATGCCGACGGCGTGGACTTCGTCGAGATATGTCATCGCGCCGTACTTCTCGGCCAGGTCGGCGATCTTGCTGATCGGTGCGATGTCCCCGTCCATTGAATAGACGGATTCAAAAGCGATCAGCTTCGCCCGATTGGGAGCCGTCTCCTTCAGGAGGCTCTCGAGATGGTCGAGATCGTTGTGTCGGAAAATGAGCTTCTGAGCGCCCGCGCGCCGCACGCCCTCAATCATCGAGGCGTGGTTCAACTCGTCGGAGAAGATGACGCAGTCTGGCAGCAGCCGAGCGATCGTCGAGATCGCAGCTTCGTTGGAAATGAAACCCGAGGTGAAGACGAGCCCGGCCTCCTTGCCGTGAAGGTCGGCAAGTTCCTGCTCGAGCTGTACCAATGGGTGATTCGTTCCCGAAATATTGCGCGTTCCACCGGCTCCAACCCCCATGGAACGGACGGCGTTCGTCATGGCCTCGATCACGGCGGGGTTCTGGCCCATGCCGAGGTAGTCGTTGGAGCACCAGACGACAATTTCACGGCTCCCCGATTCAACTCGCCACAGGGCGCGGGGAAACCGGCCGGCGATCCGTTCGAGGTCCGCGAAAACGCGATAGCGATTCTCGGCATGGAGCGCCGCAATCGCCTCGGCAAAGATTGATTGATAGTCCATCCAGGCGGCCTTGTTCCTTAGAACGACGCGAAGGTAGTGGCCGCGAACGGCCAAGTCCACCGGCACTTTGCCGCTGTCTGCCCCAGGCCCCCTTGCGCTGCATCAAATCCATGTGACGCCAGCGGTTGAGCCCCAAACGACGCTCCCACCGATAGGTTGAAAATACGTTTCGGAAGCCCGAATCCCCGCCAATTTGGGCGGCTTTCAGCGCCACAACGGCACCGGGCAGCATGCTGACGACTATTTTTCGCTCTCGATGAGACCTTTTACGAAAAGGCGCTGCATCACGATGATCACGATCACAGGGGGCAAAATGGCGAGGACTGTGGTCACCATCACCAGATTCCAGGGCGTGTCGGCATCGGTGAAGGAGATCATTTTCTTCAATGCGATGACGATGGTGGTCATCTGGTTGTCGTTGGTGACCAGCAGCGGCCAGAGATACTGCGTCCAGCCGTAGATGAAGAGGATGACGAACAGCGCCGCGATGTTGGTGCGCGAAAGCGGCAGCAGGATGCTCCAGAAGAAACGCATGGGGCCGGCACCGTCAATTCGCGCCGCCTCAACCAGTTCGCCGGGGATGGTCATGAAGAATTGGCGGAAGAGGAAAGTGGCGGTGGCAGAGGCCATGAGGGGCAGGGTCAGGCCGGCGTAGGTGTCGATCAGGTGCAGGTCGACCATCACCTTGTAGGTCGGAACGATGCGCACTTCGATCGGCAGCATCAGCGTGATGAAAATCAGCCAGAAGAACACCATCCGGAGCGGAAACCGGAAGAAGACAATCGCGAAGGCCGACAAGATGGAAATGATGATCTTGCCGACAGCGATGGCGACCGCGACGATGGTGGTATTCGTCAGCAGCCGGATGACGCTGACCCCTCCGATCCGGCCCGTGCCGCCGAACAGAGCGTCGCCGTAGTTCTCGATCAGATGACCGCCCGGCAGCAGGGGAAGCGGCGGCCGCAGGATCTCCGGTATCGTCAGCGTCGAGCCGACGAAGGTGTAGTAGATCGGGAAGGCGACCAGCAGGATCCCAAGAATCAGGATTGTGTGCGCTACGACGCGGCTGAGGAGGCTGTCGCCGATCATAGCTCGCTGGCCTCACGCATAGTGCACACGCCGCTCGACGTAGCGAAACTGGACGGCGGTCAGGCCGATGACCAGCACCATCAGGATGACCGACTGCGCCGACGAGATGCCGAGTTGCAGGTTCACGAACCCATCGTTGTAAACCTTGTAGACGAGAGTCTCGGTTGCCTTGACCGGGCCGCCGCCGGTAACGGCGTGGATGATGCCAAACGTGTCGAAGAACGCGTACACGGTGTTGATGACGAGCAGGAAGAAGGTCGTCGGCGCGAGCAGAGGAAAGACGATCGAACGAAAGCGTCGCCAGGCCGAAGCGCCGTCGATCGCCGATGCCTCGATCAGCGACTTCGGGATTGCCTGAAGACCAGCAAGGAAGAACAGGAAATTGTAGCTGATTTGCTTCCACACCGCCGCGCCGACGACGAGGATCATGGCGTCGGTGCCGTTCAGCAGCGGGTCCCAGGCGATGCCTGCCCGGCGCAGGAGCACCGCCAGCGAGCCGATCGACGGATTGAACAGAAACAGCCACAGCATTCCTGCGATAGCCGGCGCCACCGCATAGGGCCAGATCAGCAGCGTCCGGTAAAAGCCGCGCGCCTTGATCACCCGGTCCGCCATCGTTGCCAGTAGCAGCCCCAGGAATAGCGCCGAAAAGGTTGTCGCAACTGCAAAGATGGCGGTCACGTGAATGGCGTTGACGTAGTTCGGATCGGCCAAAACAGTGCGAAAATTTGCCAGGCCGACGAACTTGGTGTGCAGCCCGAAAGGGTCCTCGCGCAACAGCGACTGGTAGACGGCCTGGCTTGCCGGCCAGAAGAAAAAGATCATCGTGATCGCGATCTGCGGCGCGACCAGGAAGTAGGGCAGGATCTTGTTGGGAAAAAAGACGCGGTTCACACCGGTTCCGTTCGTTCGAATGGCCCGCCGGGATCAATCCGGCGGGCCATCCTAATCGGAAAACGCGAGGCCTATTGCTCGCGGCGACGGCCTACTGGCCGAGCGCCTGCTTAATCGCCTCGTTGCCGCGCTTGACGGCGTTGTCGAGAGCGGTCTGCGCGTCCTGTTTGCCGGCCAGCATCGCTTCGAACTCCTCGTTCTGGATATCGCGAAGCTGCGGCAGGTTGATTGCGCGAACGCCTTTGGAGTTGGCGGTGGGCGGCTTGCCGATCATCTGCAGGATCGGCTGTTCGCGGCCAGGGTTCTGGTCGTAGAAGCCGGACTTCTTGGTGGCCTCATAGGCGGCGAACGTGGCCGGCAGGTAGCCCGACTTCTGGTGTAGATAGACCTGCACGTCGGTGCCCGACAGGAAGTTGAAGAACGCAGCGACCGCCTTGTATTCCTCATCCGTGTGACCGCCCATGACCCAGAGGCTGGCGCCACCGGGGATCGTGTTCTGCGGAGCGCCGTCGCCGGCCGGATCGTAGGGCAGGGCGCTGGTGCCGTAGTTCATGCCGGACTTCACGACGTCGCCGAGACCACCCGAGGAACTCGGTGAAGAGCCCGCATTCGCCGGCGAGGAATATCTGCTTCGCCTCCGATGTGCGGCCGCCATACTTGAAGGTGCCGTCCTTGGCGAGGTCGGCGATGTCCTGGAAGTGCTTCACGAACACAGGCGAGTTGAACTTGAGTTCGATGTCGGACCCTTCCAGCCCGTTCTCCTTGGTGGCGTATTGCAGGTTGTTCCAGGCGGCGAAGTTCTCGAGATGAATCCAGGTGAGCCAGGTCGAGGTGTAGCCGCACGCCGCAGCGCCGCTCGACTTGATCTTCCTGGCGGCGTCGAACACCTCCGGCCATGTCTTGGGCGGATTGGCGGGATCGAGGCCGGCTTTCGTCAGGATGTCCTTGTTGAAATAGAGAATCGGCGACGATGAATTGTAGGGGAACGACAACATGGTGCCGTCGGGCTTCGAGTAGTAGGCAACGATGCCCGGCAGGTACGCGCTCTTGTCGAACTTGTATCCGCCCTTGTTAAGCACGTCAGCGACCGGCACAACGGCGCCTTCGGCGTTCATCATGACGCCGGTGCCGACGTCGAACACCTGAAGGATGCTCGGCGGCTGCTTCGCGCGATACGCGGCAATGCCGGCCTGCAGAGTCTCGGGGTAGGTTCCCTTGAACACCGGCAGCACCTTGTAGTCGCTCTGACTCTCGTTGAATTGCTTGGCGAGCGTCTCGACGACCTCGTTATTGGCGCCAGTCATCGCATGCCACCACTGAATTTCCGTGGCCGCGTTCGCGACGGTTCCATAGGCGGCGAGCAAGGCCGCCGCTGCGATTGACTTGATCACTGTTCTTCTCATTTCCTTTTGCTCCCTCGAACAAATCTGGAGTCGGTCGCGGAATGGCGACTGCGCCAGCTAGCAGAATCAGGCGACGATGCTGTGACGGAAGCCGGACCGTTCGCCTCCCAACGAAGCCTAGCGTGCGCAGATGCTATGTCTGCTTTGCTTTGCCGGCAATGGAAAAAAGCCAAATGGCGTCATCGCGCTGCAATATGGAAAGTTCCATCGGTCGCATGACTTCGAAGCCGCGCCACCGATGGCGTCGTGGCCCGACGTATTGGCAGGGCGACTCTGGCTAGCCGCCTAGTCGCAATACAATTTCCTGCAGCGATCGCGCGTAAGCCGTCGGCCCGAGATCGTCAGCGAGTTTCGACAGTTCCTCGACGCTGATCCAGCCAGAGGCAAAAGCGATCTCCTCGGGCGATGCAATCAACTGCCGCTGGCGACGCTGCACGAGATGAACAAACTCCGCCGCCTCGAGCAATGATGCGTGCGTGCCGGCATCGAACCAGGCGAAGCCGCGTCCAAATTGTTCAACCGCCAGGGCCCCGTCCGCGGCATAGGCGTTGTTAAGGTCCGTAATCTCGAACTCGCCGCGCGCCGAGCGCACGAGTCTCTTGGCCCTGTCGGGCGCAGATGCGTCGTAGAAGTAAAGACCGACAACCGCCCAATCGGATTTGGGCGAGGAAGGCTTCTCGATGATCTTTTTCGGCTTCCCGTTCCGATCGAAACTGATGACGCCGTATCGCTGAGGGTCTTCCACGCGATAGGCAAAGACGGTCGCGCCCTGCTCACGCTCGTTGGCGCGGTGCAGCATATCCGTCAGGCCGTGGCCGTAGATCAGGTTGTCGCCGAGAACCAGACAGGAAGGACGATCACCAACGAAATCGGCGCCGATCACGAGAGCCTGTGCCAGCCCTTCCGGCCTCGGCTGTGCCGCGTACTCCAACGTAATGCCCCAATGCGATCCGTCTCCCAGGAGGTGAAGAAACCCGTCGCGATGTTCCGGCGTGGTGATGATGAGGATCTCGCGGATTCCGGCAAGCATAAGCGTCGAGAGCGGGTAATAGATCATCGGCTTGTCGTAGACCGGCAACAATTGCTTCGACGTCACACGAGTCAGCGGATGAAGCCGCGTGCCAGCCCCTCCTGCGAGGATGATGCCGCGGCGGTTCACGGTTGCGCTCCGAACAATTCGCCGACTGAGCGGGCGACGCCGCTCCGCCAATCCGACGCCGGCAGGGAAAATATCCGCTCGAATTTCGAGGAATCCAGAGCAGCGTACTTCGGTCGTGGGGCGACTCCGACACGATCGACGGTGCGGATCGGGCGGACCCGCACGGACTTCTTCGTAAAGGAGGTCTGAGCTTCAGCCACTGCGACCGCAAAGTCATGCCGACTGACCGCGCCATTGCCCCCATAGTGAAAGGTGCCCCACGGGATATCGTCCGCTTGCGTGACCCGTAATATGGCACGGGCGAGATCTACGGTCGCCGCCGGTGAACCATACTGATCGTTGACCACGTGTAACTCGTCGGTTTCCGCGCAAAGTCTGAGGATCGTCTTGAGGAAGTTCGAACCATACGCACCGAACAGCCACGCGCTCCGCAGGATCACGTGCCTCTCGGCTGCTTGCCGGACAGCATCTTCACCCTCCGCCTTGGTCCTGCCGTAGGCATTGATCGGCGAAACCGGGTCATCCTCGGAATACGGGCTGCCTTTCTCGCCGTCGAAAACGTAGTCGGTGGAGATGTGGATAAGCGGAATGCCGCGCCGATGGGTGGCCGCGGCGACCGAGGCCGCGCCGCGCACGTTAACGCTCTCCACTCCTGTGGTATCGGCCTCGGCAGCATCGACACCGGTGAAGGCAGCTGCGTTGACGACAAACGAGGGTTGGTATGTCATCAGCGCTGCATCAACTGAGGTCACATCACAAATGTCGCCATCAGCGCGTGACAGCGCTGCGAGCGGGATTCCTTCGCATTTGGCAAGTGCCGACAATTCCTGGCCAAGTTGGCCCCCCCCACCGAACACAACGATCAACGGCCGAGCCCCAGTCGCCGGCCATCGTACGAGGCGCTGGCGTTCTTCATCCAGTCGCGGTTATCCAGGAACCAGCGGACCGTTTTCTCAAGACCTGTGGCGAATGTTTCTCGCGGCGCCCAACCGAGTTCGTTTCGTATCTTTGATGCGTCCATTGCGTACCGAAAGTCGTGCCCGGGGCGGTTCTTCACGAAACTGATGCGTTCGTGACTCGGTCGTTCCGACGGCGAGAGCGCATCCACTGTCTCGCAGATCATCTTGACCACGTCGATGTTCCTGAGTTCCCACCCGCCGCCGACGTTGTAGGTCTCGCCGAGTTTCCCGCGCTCGGAGACCAGCACGAGCGCCTCGACATGATCTTCGACGTATAGCCAGTCCCGCACATTCTCGCCGCGCCCGTAGACCGGAAGCGGTCTGTGCCCGAGACAGTTTGCGATCGTCAACGGGATCAGCTTCTCCGGAAACTGGAACGGCCCGTAGTTGTTCGAGCAGTTCGTCAGCACCACGGGCAGACCGTAGGTCCGGTACCAGGCACGGACGAGGTGATCGGAAGCCGCCTTCGAGGCCGCATAGGGTGAACTCGGCTTATAGGAAGACTCCTCCGTGAAGGGTTGCCCGTCCTCGGAATCGATCGCGCCGAAGACCTCATCCGTGGAAATGTGGTGGAAGCGGAAGCGTTCGCGCCGCTGGGCGGGGAGTCCGTTCCAATAGTGGCGCGCGACATCCAGCAGTACGGAGGTCCCGATGACGTTTGTCGTCATGAAAGGCGACGAGTCGTCAATCGAACGATCGACGTGGGTCTCCGCCGCAAGATGCATGATGACATCAGGTGAGACCGTCTCGACCAGGTCTCCCATGGAGGCAGCGTCGGCGACATCGCCGCGGAAGAACCGGAAGCGGCTGTCGTCGGAAACCGACGAGAGCGCCTGAAGGCTGCCGGCATAGGTGAGCTTATCGACGACTGCGACCTCGTGGGGTGTCTTGCCGACGAGGTGCCGAACTACGGCTGATCCTATGAAGCCTGCGCCGCCGGTAACGAGAAAACGCATGGTACCCCAATCAGCCTATGGAAACGGGCGTTCGTTCAATTCCGACAAGGGCGGAAGACGAAGATCCTTCTCCGAGACCACCGCATCGCGTACCGCAACCGGCCAGTCGATACCGATCGCGGGATCCGAAAAGAGAACCCCGCCTTCGGCCTCCGGAGAATAATAGCCGTCGCACTTGTATGTGATCTCGGAGTCCGGCTCCAGCGTACAATAGCCGTGGGCAAAGCCTCTTGGGACAAACAGCTGGGACGCGCCGGCGCTCGTGAGCTTGACCCCGGTCCACTTGCCGAAGGTTTCGGAATCGCTCCGGAGGTCAATGCAGACATCGAGGATCGAACCCCGTGTCACGCGAACCAGTTTTGCCTGCGCGTGGGGCGGCCGCTGGTAGTGCATGCCCCGAATGGTGCCGACCGCGCGTGACGCGGCATGGTTCTCCTGAACGAAGGTTGTGGTGACGCCGAATTCGGCAAACTCGTTCTGTCGATATGTTTCCATGAAGGTGCCGCGGGCATCGGAGAACTTCTTTGGCGTAAAAAGGATCAGGCCATGCAAATCGAGCTTTAGGGCTGTGAACGCCATGTTCTGACCGTATCCACTGTTGGGAACTTGGCCATGATTGCACCGCATGACGGAGCAGGGCAATTACCGGGAGTTTGGGATTTGAAGTGGTGCTGCCGGACAGGATTGAACTCGCCCATAGAGCATAAGAGTCAATTTAATCAATGAGTTATGGGAGAACGTTTTTTGATTTTGTGGCGATGAAATCCCAAATTTTTGTGGCAGAATTTGTGGCCAAGTTGGCCGTCAGAATTTTGCTTCGGGAATGCCGTGCATGCAAGCGGTATTAGCAGGTGGCACGAGAACCAAAGCTCTCCGGAAGGTCGCGCCACGGCACCCGATCGCAAGACCATAAGATGCCGTTGAGGACACGGCGGTCGTCGACGGGGGGAACGTCGGCGTGGCTTGTTAGGAGCATAGGTCCGATAAAAGACCATTCGTTGGTGCTGAGTTCATACCGCATGATTCGGGCTCCAATTTTTCCAGAACTGGGAACTTCCGGAGTAGGCATCAAAGCGGACGTGACCCCGCCGCCAAATTACTTCGCAAATTGACCCTGAGCGGCCCTGGCATGCTCCCGGAATCGATCCATTCCTGAGGCGCAGCGGCGAACGATTTGCGCGATTGGCCAAATCTCCTGCGCGACCCGTCAATCCCATCGCGCCGGGCCTTGCCTAATGTCCCGGTCATGCACCGGCGAGCCCGCCGGGCAGGATCAAAAAGGAACGGACAAATGCCCGCGAACTACCTCATCATCGGCGCCACCGGCGCCCTCGGTTACGCCGTCACCAAGGCGCTGCAGGACGCGGGAGAGACTGCTACGCTGCTGGTGCGGGACCGTACGGTAGCGGCGGACAAACTGGGCGACCTCACCGGCCTGACTCTGGTCGAGGGCGACGTCAACGATACGAAGCTTCTGAAAGAGCTGGCCGCCAGAACCAAATTCATCTTCCACGGCGGCAATGTCCCCTACAACAAGTGGGCGAAGGCGATGCCGATCATGACGCGCAACGTCATCGACGCGGCCGAGCATGCCGGCGCCACGGTCATCTTCCCCGGCAACAACTACAACCATGGTGAGACCGACCAGCCAATCAGCGAGATCACACCATTCAATCCGAACACCCGCCTCGGGCAGGTCCGTGTCGAGCTTGAAAAGATGCTGCAGCGCGCCACCGACCAGGGCCGCATCCGGACGCTGGTCGTGCGGATGGCGGAGATCTGGGGACCGAACGTCACCAACAAGCAGTTTGCCCCGATCTTCGAAAATGCGCTGACCGGCAAGAAACTGCCCTGGATAATCTCGGCCTCCACCCCGCAGCAATTGCTGTACAGCAAGGACGCCGGTCGGGCGATCGTCCTTCTGTCGCAACGCGACGATCTGAAGACGTATGAGGTCTTCAACCTGGGCGGCACCCGGGTGCCCAGCATCGAGAGCTGGCTGAAGATGGTCGGCGAGGTGGCCGGCAAGCCGGCCCGGATCAGCATCCTGCCGAAGCGCCTGCTCTCGGTGCTGGGAACCTTCGTTCCGTTGCTGCGCGAGGTCCGGTCGATGGCCTACAAGTACGAGACGTCGGTGATGCTCAATGACGACCGGTTCACCGCGCTCTATCCTGACTTCCGCCAGACGCCGATGCGAGAGACGATCGCCGAGACACTGCAGTGGTTCGCCGACAACGGCCGGAGCAGCGCCAGCAACCGGGCAAGGCGGCGCAAGTCGCGGATCAACGCCGCGGTGAAGTTACGGTCGACAACGTGGCGATCAGCATCTTCCCGGTAGCGATCGGACTGGCGGCGACGCAGATCCCGGTGCTCGAAAATTTCGCCATGTACATGGCGGTCGCGGCTGGCATCTACTGGGCACCCGGCCTGCACGGCCTGGTCGACAGGCTGCGGCGCAGGGGGCAGGCTGCCTAACCCCTATGCCGCGCTTCGAACTCCGACGGGGTCAGGCCGGTCCACTTCTTGAAAGACCGGGAAAACACCGAGACCTCGGAATAACCAAGCAGGTAGGCAATCTCGGCTTTGTCTACCTGCCCTTCCGCCAGATAGCCCTTGGCGAGATCGCAGCGGGTTTCGTTCAGCAGGCTCGAGAAACTCGTTCCCTCTTCGGCCAGAGCACCCTGGAGCTTTCGTACACTCACCGCCAATTCCAACGCCACCGTATCGATCGCCGGCGTCGCACCCTTCAGCGCCTCGAGAATGCGGCGCCGGGTCTTGAAGGCGAAGGTGTCGCGGGCCTCGTATTCATCCAGCAGCGTTCGCGCCTTTTCGTCGAAATAGCCGAACATCTGCGCACTCGCGCCGATGACCGGTTGGTCGAGCGCCTCGTTCTCGTAGACCAGATAGCTTTGCGGTTCGCCGAAGGCGACGGGCGCCGGGGCGAAGAAGGCCTCGTAGGGCGCGACGTCGGCGGGACGCTCGTAGCGAAAACCGACGCGCAGCGGCCGGACCGGCGCGGCTGCATTGGCGGATCCCCAACTCGGTACGACCGCCATCATCATGTCGAGCGTGTAGCGCAGTTCGTCGTGCCAGTCGCTCCATTGCTCCACGGATATCGTCGAGGTGCGCGCGCCCTTCTTCACGGCATGGCCCATCGTGTCGCCAATGATGCGCTGATAGGCGCAGACCTTGTCCATCGCGACGCGCATCGTCGGGGCATTGGCCATGACATAGCCGATCAGGCTGATCGCCTGGGTTGGCATCCTTTCGCCGCAGACAAGACCGATGTCGTCGCGTCCGGTCAGGGCGACGATCGCCCGCCACACCCTGCGCTCGACCGCGGCGTCGACAAAGGGCGGGCCGTCTTCCATCAGGGTGCAAGGCAACTCGGCCGCCTTCAGGACGTCGGCCGGGGTGGCGCCTTCCTGGGCGGCGATCGCGATCCGGAACCGAATGATATCCGTGCTCAGGCGTGCCATGCCGCCACTATACGTATTTTCGGCCGTTGCCGAAGGACGGCATCTGGACGGGTTCTGGACGCCGCCTGAAAGACCTGGCCGACGAGAACCTCCAAGCTCCGGTCAATCAGACAGCAACATGTGATGGCTAAAGGAGAGATTGAGTGACCGACGCAAGCCGAAACTTCACGCGCGCGGATGGCAGCTTCGATGAGTTCGATGCGATTGAAAACGGGCAACGCCTTTACGGGCAGGCCATCAACAAATCATTCGCAGGATTGCTGACGCGCCACCGCGCATCATTGGGCACGAGAGCTGATCAAGCTCGGGCACGAGGTGCGGCTGATGCCGCCGCGCTATGTGAAGCCCTACGTCAAGCGCAACAAGAACGATGCGGCCGATGCCGAGGCGATCTGCGAGGCGGTGACGCGGCCGACGATGCGCTTCGTGCCGGTCAAGACAGTGGACCAGCAGTCGGTCCTGATGCTGCATCGGACGCGGCAGCTGTTCATCCGGCAGCGCACCACGCTGATCAACTCGATCCGCGCTCACCTGGCCGAGTTCGGCATCGTCGCCGGGATCGGCCGCAATGGCGTTGAGGCGTCTGCTCGAGGTCATCGCCAAGGGCGAGGAGGACAGTCGTTCCGGCAGAGGCGCGAGTCTTGCCTGCTGGCTTTGGCGGCGCAGCTCGAACTGGTGAAGCGGCAGATCCTCGAGATGGATCGGCGGGTGCTGGCCTGGCATCGCGCGCAGCAGCCTGAGCCGCAGCCTCGAAGGCGATCCCCGGTGTTGGCCCGCTCATCTCGACTGCCCTAGTCGCGAGCATCCCAGACCCGAAGGTGTTCCGCTCCGGCCGCGACCTCAGTGCCTGGATCGGGCTGGTGCCCAAGCAGAACTCCACCGGCGGCAAGGAGAAGCTGGGCAGCATCAGCAAGGCCGGGAACCGCTACCTGCGCCAGTTGCTCGTCGTCGGCGCGCTCGCCGTGATCAGGCGCGCCAAGCAGCTCGGCTAGGCTTGGATTGCCGGGCCTCAGTTCGTCGGACCCAGCACCGTGAAAGTGAGCCTCTCACGGGCCGAGCATTTATCGTTTCATTGAGTATCGCCTATTGCTCATCCGGATCGGCTGCCAGATCCAGCTCCTCTGCGGCCATCACCAATGCAACCACCGGAAGTTTGGGAAGTATCTCCAAAAGCGGTTCGCCATGAGCGTCTGTGAAGGCGCTGTCCCGAATGCCAAGGGGAACGAACACGATCGAACTTCGAGCGGATTCTCCGAGCAATAACTGGGCGTGATCTTCTTCGTCTTGCAGCGGCAGGACAAGGATTTCAGCGGATATCCGGACGGACTTGAGAGCCAGTTCGAGCTCGGTCTTGCTCTCGTCTACCTCGCTCTGTCCAGCTGTTGTCAAAACGCGGAGCGCGCTGCCGCGCCATTCCTCGTTTCGGGTCATCAGGTAAGCCAGGACAAGCATGAGCTGGCCGGACGCATTGTCCATCCACCACACATCGATCGTTCGCTCGGATGGCTTTGTCTCGACGAGCTTCTGCCAGTCGCTTTCGTGCGCATCGAGCACCACGAGGTTGTACCCGAGCAAGAATGACGCATGGAGGTTCCCTAGGAATCGCCGTGCCTGCTCTGCATCGACTGCCGGCTTGGACGGATCGAGCCAGTTCACCAGTACGGTGTTGATCCGCGTTGGCCCGATGCCCACGGATTGAACCACCACGGGAACAGCGAGGTCGAGATCGCTCGCAGAAACCACCAGTGGAAACGCGGTAAGGCCCTTTGATCGTAGATCGTCCGCCAGCTGCAGTTCGGCCCGCGCAAGGGCGCGTCTGGCGCCCCGACCCTTTCCCTCGAGGATCCTGACCACCGTGGTCAGCCCGCTGTGCCCCTCGATCCAATTGGCGAAGGTCAACAGACGCACTCTACGATCGGCGTTATCGGAAAACGCGAGAATTTGCGGGCGCCAGTCGCGGGCGTGTTCTGGTCGCGAATTCGCTTCGAGCAAATTGGTGCGAACCTGCTGCAACTGAAACGAGCGTTGACTATCGGCCCATCGTGTTTCCACCGCGGTCTTCTTTAGAAACCGATAGATCGCAAACACCACCGCCAGCGCGATCAGCCCCGCAGGCAAGCTGATCGCCAGCATAACCGCGAGACAGACGATACCACCGGCGAGGCTGATCCGCGGATCGAACCAGGACAACGCCGGTCTGAACGAGGGACTGCGCCCGCGGGCCTCGTAGTAGGTGGCATAGTTGAGTAGGCCGTAGGTCACCACAAAGAACATCGCGACCACCGACGCGATGAGATTGAGGTCGCCCAACGCCACGGTGGCGAGCGCAATCGCTGCCCCCAGCAGAATGCCGTTTCTGGGATTGTTGGCCCGCCCATGGCCGAGTGCAAAAGGCGCCAGGAAGGGGAACACGCGATCCTTGGCCAACGACTGCAGGATGCGCGGAGCACCCATCAGGGATGCCAGAGCTGACGAGAGTGTTGCCGCGAAGACCCCCGCGTCGATGAGGGGGCCGAACGCTGCGACCTGTCGCATCGAGCCAAGGTCCGTCTGAAGAGTAAAGCGCGGTACCGATCCTGAAAGAAGTACCGCAGCTACAAGATAGACGATTATCGACAGTCCGACGGCATAGGCCGTTCCACGTGGGATACTCTTGACCGGGTCGGCCAGGTCGCCGGACATGTTTACGCCCTGCGTAAATCCAGTCACTGCAGGGAAGAAGATCGCAAAGGCGGGCCAGAACCGGTCAAAGCCGTTGGTAGACCCGAACGACGCGAAGAATCGCGAATTGTCCCAGTGGCCCGCTACGCCTAATCCGAAAGACAGCAGCGCAAAACCTAAGAGCGCCATCACGAAATACTGCACGCGCGTCGCGAGATCAGCGCCGAACCAGGCAATGATCGCCATGAGGAGAACGGCGGACCCTGCGATCATCTGGGACGCAAACGGCAGCTGCAAATCAAAGGTAGTGATAAGGCCCTCGGCGAACCCGACGCAGTAGAAGCCGACCGAGATTGCCAACGCGACAAACAGGACCAAGCCGATCGCACCGCCAAAGGCAACACCGAGCGTCCTTGAAATGATGTAGTATACGCCTCCGCTTTTGACCTCGAGGTTTGTCGCGATCGCTGCCAGGGAAATGCTTGTCAGGACCGACACGAGGCTGGCGAGCGCTATGATGAGGATCGTCTGCGCGAGGCCGACGGTCCCCACCACGAAGCCCAGACGAAGGAACAGCACGAGACCAAGAATGGTCAGAACGCTCGGTGTGAACACGCCGCCAAACGTGCCCATCCCTGTACGTACCTTGCCGCCTGCATCGGACATTGCGGGCCTATATCCAGGAGTCGACTACGACGAGACGAAGCGACTTCCCGAATGGAAGGCCGTGGTAGACCATCAGGACAATTCCAACGAAGGTACAGAGACCGACCATATTGTAGATTGGAGCCACTGCTGCACCTGTTGTTCCGCGCCGGGAAGTTTAGGAGCAATAAGACGCGCAAGCTATCGCCATCTTCGCGGACGCACGTGCCGTCCCCGCGACAGAATTCGTCTGCAGCCGAGGATCGTCAAGCTTCCATATTCCGCTGATCGAAGACCTTGAGGCGCTCTCTCTTGGCGCCTAGCTGACCTAATTAGCGATGACCGTTTCTGACCCGAAGGGGCTGTCCCGATTTTTCATTCCTCGCGAAACTGGCATTCAGAATGGAGGTAGCACCAGTAGCGTCCTCGGAATCCCGGACGCTCAAACCGCATAGTTTTAAGCCTAGGGCGAAATAGTCGTCGCGGGGAGCGCGCTTGGGTCGCAAGAGATACTAGAGCCCAAGTCGATCCTTTAGTTCATACCACCATGAGCCGAGCGTCGAATACTGGGCGCGGAAGATGCGGCCGCCGGGGAAGGGGATCCAGGGCAGGCTTGCGAAGGTATCGAAGCGCGTCAGGTCGCCGCGTACGGCTTCGGCGAGAATGCGGCCGAACAGATGGGAGCCGGTTATGCCGTGGCCGCTATAGCCATGGGCGAAATAGACCTTGTCGCCGAGCCGTCCCAGTTGCGGCACGCGCGAGAACGAGAGCGCGAAATTGCCGCTCCAGGCGAAGTCGATTGCGATGTCGCGCAGATGCGGGAACACCTTGTCCATGTTGGGCCGAGCTTGGCGACGACATCGGCGGGATCGGTGCCGCCATAGACCACCCCACCGCCGAAGATCAGCCGGTGGTCGGCGCTGAGCCGGAAATAGTCGAGGATGTAGCGCACGTCCTCGACGCACATGCCGACTGGCAGCAGCGCCTCGCGCGCGTTCCTCGCCCAGGGGCGCCGTCGCCATCATCTGGGTCGATACCGGCATGACGCGGGCGGTGAGTTCGGGCACCACATTGCCCAGATAGGCGTTGCCGCAGACCAGCACGGCCTTGGCGGTCACCTTGCCACCGGCGGTGAAAACCGCGCCGGCGACCTTGTCGACGCTGGTGACCGGGCGACTGCTCGTAGATGACACCTCCCAGGCCTTCGAGAGCCATGGCTTCGCCGAGCGCCAGGTTGAGCGGGTGCATGTGACCGCCCGAGTGGTCGATCATGCCGCCTTCATAGACGTCGCTGCCGATGTGCTTGCGGATGGCCTGCCGGTCGAGCAGCTCATGATCGTCCATGCCATGGCTGCGCCAGAGCGCCTGCTTGGCCTCCAGGGCCTGCATGTGTGCCGGCGTATAGGCGGCATAGATATTGCCGCGCTTCAGGTCGCAGTCGATGCCGTAGCGCGCGACCCAGTCATAGATGATGCCGGCGCCTTCCTGCACCAGGCCACCGACGAAATTGGCCGGTCTTCTCGCCATAGCGGCGACTCGATTGTCTCGATGCTGGCGTTGAGCCCATTGACGATCTGCCCGCCGTTGCGACCGGACGCGCCCCAGCCAACAGCGCGCCCTCGACGACGACAACCTTGAAACCCTGCTCGGCCAGATGCAGCGCGGCCGAGAGACCCGAATAGCCCGCCCCGACGACGCAGATGTCTGCCTCAATCTCGCCTGCGAGCTGCACCGGGTGGCGGGTGATGTTGCGCGACGCGGCATAGTAGCTGGGTGGATAGGCGCCATCGCCCAGCGTAGTTTGCCGAGGCCATCACACGACCTCCAGATAGGCGCTGAACTCGAGGTCGGTGACCTGCGAGGCGAAACCGGCGATCTCCTGGCGCTTGCAGGCCACGAACATGGACTGCAGCGTTCGGATCGAAAATGCGCGGGATCATCTCGCCGTCTTCGAACGCGTTGACCGCCGATGCCCAGTCGGCCGGCAGTTTGGGAAGACGCTCAGAATAGGCGCGGCCCGGTGAACGGCTTTGGCGGCTTTTTCTGGTCTTCGATGCCGACCAGCGCCGCGCCGAGTATGCCGGCCACCACGAGGTAAGGATTTGCGTCGGCGCCCGCGACGCGATGCTCGATGCGCCGCGCCTTGTGGTTGCCGCCGGGAATGCGGATCGCTGTGGTCCTGTTCTCATACCCCCACGAGATGGCGCTGGGAGCATGGGTATCGGGCCGGAGGCGGCGGTACGAGTTGAAATGCGGGCGCGAACAGCAGCGTCGATTCCGCCATGCCCGGCCAGCAGTCCTGCGACGGCGTGGTGCATCACCTCCGAGCCGGAGTCGGTCCCATCGTCGAACACATTGTTGCCCGCCGCGTCGTTGAGGCTGAAATGGACATGGAGGCCGTTGCCCGATCGGGCGCCATACGGCTTGGCCATGAACGTCGCCACCAGCTTGTGCTTACGCGCCACGCCCTTGACGATACGCTTGAACAACACGGCGTCATCGGCCGCCTTCAGTGCATCGTTGGTGTGCAGCAGGTTGATCTCGAACTGGCCGACGCCGTTTTCCGCCACCGCGGTGTCGGCGGGCACGTCCTGTTGCTCACACTGGAGGTAAACGTCGCGAAAGAATTCGCCAAAATCCTCAAGTTCGTCGAGCGAGAGGATAGCATCGGAATCGAGACGCTTGCCGGTATAGGGCGAAATCGGCGGCTGGGCGGAATCCGCCTCCGGATCAACGAGGTAGAACTCGAGTTCGGTCGCAACGACGGGCTTCAGGCCATGTTCGGCATAACGGCGGAGCACTTGCGCCAATGCCTGTCGCGGATCGCCAAGAAATGGCGTGCGCGCGTCCTCGAACAGCCAGAACGGGATCATCGCGCTGGGCCGCGTCGTCCAGTTGATCGGCATGGCGCCTCGACCGGTCGGGCTGCAGATGCCGTCGGTGTCACCACTGGCAAACACCATCGAATTGCCGACGATGTCCTCGCCCCAGACATCGACGCCGACAATGGATAGCGGCATGCGGATGCCGTTCTCTGCGATGCGGCTGGCCTGATCGATGGGGATGCGTTTGCCGCGCATGATGCCGTTCAGATCACACACCGCGGTGTGAAGAACCTCAACCTGCGGATTTTCGGCCAGCCATGCCACGATGTCGGTGTTTCGGTTCTCTTCGCTCATGCGTGTCAGTCGGCCATGTTGTATGTCATAAAGCGAGCCTATCAGGTGCCGGCGCCATTGGGGAGGTCGGCGAGACCGTCGCAACGAGAGAGTCATTTGGCAAGCCCCGGCCCGTCATAGGTGTGATCGCGTGTGGCCGAGAGGTCGAGGGTGAGCCAGCGCAGGCGGTCAAACACCGCTACCTCGAAGCGGTGGAGACTCATGCCGATGCGGCTACACTCATCATCCCGTCCAATCAGTCGGAGGCACGGATCGCCGACGTCGTCGCCCGCCTTGACGCTGTGCTGCTGACGGGCAGCAATTCGAACATCGAGCCGAGCCGATTTGGCTCCAAGGTGGCCGTACAGCCGCCGGTGGACACGCGACGCGACGGGCTGAGCCAGGCGTTGATCATGGCCGCCATCGCCGCGGGCAAGCCGTTGTTCGGAATTTGCCGCGGGCTGCAGGAGATCAATGTGGCGCTCGGTGGCACGCTGCGCGATCTTCGCGATGCCGACATGTGGCAGCGACATCATGCGCCGCCCGGCGCGCCGCTTGCCGATACCTTTGCCCATGCCCACGAAGTTGACGTCGTCCCTGGCAGCACACTGCTATCGCTACGCGGCCAGCCGGAGACTGAGCGTCAACAGCGTGCACTATCAGGCGATCGACCGGCTGGCTGAGGGACTGGTCGTCAATGCCAGCGAGTGCCGATGGTGTCGTCGAGGCGGTCTCGGCATCGCATTCGTCGCGCGCCGGTCTTTGCCGTCCAGTGGCATCCGGAATGGCGACCGGAGGAGCGCGCCCACGATCTCGCCTTCTGGCGGTTTCTGGGCGAAGTGGCGCGCTGCCGAGTACATAGCCGCCCCCGGAACGGAGTTGCCCACGTGACGCTTTTTGATACGCAGTTGTTTATCGGCGGCCGCTTCGTAGATGGGCAGGGTTCGCCCGAGGTCGTGTACGATCCCGCCTCGGGGCGACAGCTTGCGGAGGTGGCCTCGGCAAGCGATGCGCAGGTCGATGCCGCGGTCACTGCCGCTGGCGGTGCGTACAAGGACTGGTCGCGTCGCACGCCCAAAGAACGAAGCGCCGCTTTGCTCGCCATCGCCGACGCGATCGAGGCTCGGCGCGAAAGTCTCGGGACCATCGAGTCTCGCAACGCCGGCAAACCGCTGCGCTACGCCATGGGCGGCGAACTTGGCAACGTGGCAGACGTGTTCCGCTTTTTCGGAACGGCGGTGCGCAACGTTCCGGCGCCCGCCGCCGGGAACTACCGGTCGTCGCAGATGACCAGCCTAGTACGTCGCGATCCAATCGGAGTGATTGCGCAGATTGCACCGTGGAACTACCCGTTGCTGATGGCGGCCTGGAAAATTGCTCCCGCAATCGCCGCCGGCAACGCGGTGGTTATCAAGCCGTCCGAACTGACCCCGCTGAGCCTGCTGGCGCTCAGCCCGATCTTTGCCGAGGTGCTGCCGGAGGGCGTCGTCAACGTGATTTGCGGCGATGGCAAGAATGTGGGCAATCGGCTGATTTCGCACGATGCGGTTCGGATGATTTCACTGACCGGCGACGTACGCACCGGCCGGGCCGTATTGCAGGCTGCCGCCGGCCCGATGATCAAGCGCACGCATCTCGAACTCGGCGGCAAGGCACCGGTGATCGTGTGCGAGGACGCCGACCTCGACAAACTGGTCGCGACGCTGCGCGAAGCCAGCTTCTACAACGCCGGCCAGGATTGCACCGCGGCCTGTCGCATCTTTGTTCATCGCAACATCGCTCAGGCGTTGACCGAAAGCTTGAAGTCATGATCGGCTCGCTTGTCTTCGGCCAACCGCAGCGGGACGACGTGGAGTTCGGCCCGGTCATCAGCGCGCGACAACTCGAGCGCATCGACGGCTTCGTCAGCCGCGCTCGCAGCAGCGGCGCCGATGTCATGCAGGGAGACAATCATGAAACCAGCGGCTACTTCTTTTCCCCCACTTTGATCGCGGCACCGATAGATGCCGAGGTGGTGCAGAAGGAGGTTTTCGGGCCGGTGCTCAGCATCACTGCGTTCAACGACCTGCAGGTCGCCGTCGACTGGGCCAACAGTTCCGAATACGGCCTGGGTTCCTCGGTCTGGTCGCGCAATTCGGAAACTGCGATGAACGTCGCCAATGCCCTGGAATATGGCGTGACCTGGATCAATACCCACGGCGTCATGGCCACCGAGATGCCACATGGCGGCATGAAGAACTCCGGCTATGGCTCGGATCTCTCCATGCAGTCACTCATCGACTATACGCAAATTCGCCACTTGATGATCGGCAGTTAGCGCCGCGGCCAAGGTCTCTTATTTCGACGCGTCCCTTCGATCATCCCGAGGCGAAGCCGAAGCATATGGCCCCCCGCCGACCGACCTCAATGTCGAAGCCGAGATCGGCTGTCATGGGCGTGATCGGGAATGATAGGCCTGGGGATCGCCTGCGCCATCGCGCCCGGTGCAAAATATGTCATCTACGGCCTTCCCCCTTGCGGCAAGTCCGGTCCAAGATTGTGATCGGCGCGGAACCGGTCCAGTCTCAATTCGGGCGGCGCGTACGGGAGGACGAAGCCATGTATGTCGGCACCCAGAACGCCGTCACGACCGACGACGAATATCGCCAGTTCGCCCAACTCGGCGTGCGCCACATCAATGCCGATCCGGCCGGCAACCCGCACGATTGGAGCTCGATGACCTGTTGCGCCATCGCGAGCGCATCGAGCGCTGTGGCCTCGTGCTCGACATGGTGCAATTGCCGCTCTCCTCGCGCCCCATCGAGCATCAGCAGAGCCCGGACATCCTCGGCAAGGGCCCGGCGCGCGACAGCCAGATCGAGTCCATCTGCAAGCTAATCGAGCGCATCGCCGCCGCCGGCATCCCCTCGGCCAAGTACAATCTCAACATCATTGGCATTCCCCGCTCGGTGGACGAGATGGGCCGCGGCGGCTCGCGCAATTCGGCCTTTCGCTGGGACCGGATGGACCAGGCCGCGCCGCCTTCCCTCGCCGGCGTCCTGCCTGAAGAGGAGAACTGGGAGCGGATCGATTACTTCCTCGAGCGCGTCGTGCCCGTCGCCGCCTCGAACCGCGTCCGACTCGCCTGCCATCCGCACGATCCATATACTCCGCCCGGCTATCGTGGGGTGACTCGCGTGCTGGGTACCGTCGAGGGCCTCAAGCGCTTCGTGCAAATGCGCGAAAGCCCGTAGCACGGCCTCAATTTCTGCATTGGCACCGTCGGCGAAATGCTCGACGACCCACGCGCCCAGATCAACGACGTCATCCGCTGGTTCGGCGAACGCGGCAAGATCTTCAACATCCATTACCGCAACATCATCGGCCGCAAGCTGAGCTTCATGGAAGCCTTCCCCGACGAGGGCGACATGGACATGTGGGGCTGCCTGAGAGTCCTCGCCGAGCTCGGGTACCAATACATGGTCATGCCCGATCATGTGCCGCATCTGAGCGGCACCTCCGTC
Organism: uncultured Alphaproteobacteria bacterium; assembly: GCA_963798195.1. Lineage (GTDB taxonomy): Bacteria > Pseudomonadota > Alphaproteobacteria > Rhizobiales > Kaistiaceae > CAVSRC01. Next base: position 201,787 of record CAWCSF010000008.1, read on the forward strand.
TCCTCTGGCGATGCCATCAAGACCGACTACCGCGACGTCACCATGCCCGACCACGCCCCCGCCCAGCCCGGCGGCGCCAACGACGCCGCCGCCTTTGCCTATTGCTTCGGCTACGTCCGCGCCCTGCTGCAGGTACTCAAGGCGGACTATCCGGACTTGGTGGAGCTATGACAGAGCAGCGCAGTCGAGGTCTTCGTGTGCGCCTCCTGAGGCGGAGAGTCGACGCCAGTTTGACATCCGTGGATGAACGGCGCCTGGCAACATCGGCGCCGCGCGCTCGGTAGTCGAGGCGGGCCACGACGACCAGATGCCGGTACGTGCAATGCGGATGATAGCGCCCAGATCAACTGGGACGCCCCTCAACGCCACCGATAGGCTGGGAGCCCCCACCAGAGTGACTGCTAATGGCCCGAATGTATGGACCGGCTGCTGATCGCAAGTGAGTTCGTGCGTGGATAGCGGAAGTCGCTGATATGTATCCGGCCTGTTTGATCGGCACGTGGGCCGTGGCCTTGATGGGTATACGCACGCGCCTTTGGCCTCATTAGCGGACAGGCTGCTGAACAGCCATTTGGGCCACCAGGCTCAGGGCGCGTTTATCGATCCGTTCCATGCAGTTCCTTCAGTCGCGAACGAGGTGGAGGTCGAGGGCTACACCGCCTCGATCTCGAGCTTGTGGGTGTCGAATGCCTTGCCGGTGCTCAGCACGCTCCAGGCGATGCGGGCGAGCTTGTTGGCGAGTGCGGCGGCCAGCTTGTTGCGATGCATCCGCGGCGCGGCATTGGTGAGCCACGCGCCGAAGCTGAACTTCGCCCAGTTCTGCGGCCGCATCAGCAACACCTTGGCGGCCTGGATGAAGAGCGTTCGAAGGTATCGGCTGCCGCGCTTGGAGATGCTGCCCAGGATCGAGCGGCCGCCGGTGCTGTACTGCCGTGGCACAAGTCCGAGCCAGGCGCCGAAGTCACGCCCTCGATCGAAGGCTTCACCGGTGCCGATGGCGGCCACGACTGCCGTCGAGATCAGCGGGCCGACGCCCGGCACGCTCATCAGCCGGAGGCAGTTGCCCTCTCGCTGGCTGATCTCCTCGATCTCCTTGGTGATGGTCTCGATGCGCTCATCGAGCCAGAGCCAGTCTTCGTAGAGGCCGACGATCAGATCGCTCATGCGCGGCGAGATCTCATCCTCGCCGGTTCTTGAGGATCTCGAACAGCGAGTTGCGTAGCGCGGTCACGCCGGCTCTGCACGGCGATGCCCTGCTCGATGAGGAAGGCCCTGATCTGGTTGATCGTCGCCGTCCGGCGCGACACCAGCCTGGAGCGCACGCGATGGCAGGCCTGCAGGTCGAGCTGCTCCTGGCTCTTCTCGCGCACGGTGCGCAGGTTGGGGCGAAGGGCGGCTTCTGCGATCGCCTCGGCGTCGTTGTAGTCGTTCTTCTGACCCTTCACGAAGGGCTTCACATAGATCGCTGGAATGATGCGCGGCTCATGGCCGAGCTTGCGCAGGGCGCGGCTGACAAAGTGGGCACTGAGGCAGGCCTCCATGCCGACGATGCACGGCGGCAGCTTCTTGAACGTCTCGATCAGCGCCAGCCGCTTGATCTTGCGGCGGAACGCGATCTTGCCGTCAGTGCCGAAGCCGACGAGGTGGAAGACTTCCTTGCCGATATCGACGCCGATCGAGGCAAGTGGTGCAACAGTGGTATCCATGGGCTGCTTCTCCAGTTGATGCGGAGCAGTCTAGGACCGCGCCGCGGGGGAAGCAGCCGGTCCATCCCATTAGCGGACGTTGAGCATAGCGCGCACGCCCGACGTCCAGTTCCAGTGAAATCGCGCCGCCGCCATGCGACTCATTCTTAACGTCGAAGCGACTCATTCTTACAGCGCCTCCGACTCGTTCTTTCGGTGGACGCATACTGGCATTGGTGCTGGCTGGGGCGCTAGGATTCGAACCTGGGAATGGCGGTACCAAAAACCGCTGCCTTACCACTTGGCGACGCCCCAACGGCGCCGGTTCCTACACGGTTTGCATGGGGCGGCGCAACGAACGCGAGCGGGGCGGGTTCGAGCGCTTGAAACCGCCGGCGGGCGCACGGCTATAACGCCCGCCAGTTCCGCGGCCCGAGGCGGCCCGGCGGGATCCTTATCGGAGTATAGCGCAGCCTGGTAGCGCACCTGCTTCGGGAGCAGGGGGTCGAGTGTTCGAATCACTCTACTCCGACCAACACAAAGGCCGGTCCGCCGAGGACCGGCCTTTCCTTCTTCCGATGCGGCGCTCGAGCCGGTCAGGCGCGGGCTTGCGCGAACGAGGCCCAGACGCCGGTGACGGTGATCGCGGCGAAGGCCATCTTGAGGACGTCCCAGACAGGAAGGGCTGCACGGCCTTGGCGAAGGCCGAGCCGATGAGGTTGGACTGGTCGAGCCAGGCGGCGGTCGACGCCGAGCGCGAGCAGCCAGAGGAAGCCGAGGACGAAGCAGCACGGCATCGCCGATCAGCATGGCGAGCGCAAGCATCGAGCACGCTTGCCCGAAGCGCCGCGATCGGCGGCGCGGCCGATGATGTAGGCCATCGGCAACGAAGCCGAGGAGGAAGCCGCCGGTCGGGCCGACGAGGTAGGCGATGCCGCCGCCGGTGGCGAAGACCGGCAGGCCGGCGGCGCCTTCGAGGAGGTAGAGCGACGACCGTGGCGACGCCGATGCGCCAGCCGAAGGCGGCGGCGAGGACGGCGACGGCGAAGCTCTGCAGGGTCACCGGGACCGGCCAGGTCGGCACGTTGATCTTGGCGGCCAGCGGTGATGACCAGGGTGCCGAGCAGGACGGTGGCGAGATTGGCCGAGCAGGCGCGCGGTACCGGCCTTGGGCAGCGAGAACGCCCAGAAGCGTATTGGGAGTGGTCATAGTCACGGCCATTGCGATACCTTTCGGAGCGACGGATATCGCGTCCGTTTCTAGTCTTTCGAGCCCTCGTGAGTGCAATGGCCGACCCCTGCCTCCGCCTCGGCCTTCGACACGCTTTCGACCCCCAGACCGGCAAGCCGGTCGAGGTCGTGCCCGGCGTTGTGCGGGTCACCGCGCCCAATGCCGGGCCCTACACGTTCACCGGGCACCAACAGCTTCATGCTCGGGCACGACCGCGTGGCGGTGGTCGATCCCGGGCCGGACGACGCGCGCGCATCTGGCGGCGCTGCTGCGCGGCCATCGGCGGGCGGCACGGTCGAGGCGATCATCCTCACCCACACGCACCGCGACCATTCGGCGCTGGCGCCGCAGGCTTGCAAGCGCCGAGACCGGGGCGCCGCTGTGGTTTGGCGGGCCGCACCGGCTGAGCCGGCCGCCGCGGCCGTTCGAGATGAACGCGCTGTCGCGGCGAGCTGCGACTGGGGCCTGGTGCCGGACCGGACGTTGCTCGACGGCGAGAGTGTCGATGGCGGGCGACGTGACGATCGACGGCGATCGCGACGCCGGGCCACTGCGCCAACCACATGGCGTTCGGCGCTCGCGGCACGCGACTGGCTGCTGACGCGGCGATCACGTCATGGGCTGGAACTCGACGCTGGTCGCGGTGCCCGACGGCTCGATGGCCGACTATCTGGCCTCGCTGGAAAAGGTGATCGCCGCTGCCCTACGCGCACTACCTGCCGGCGCATGGCGGGCCGATCGCGGATGGGCCGGGCTATGCGCGGGCGCTGCTGGCGCACCGCGAGCTGCGCAACAGCAGATCGTCGACGCGGTGAACGGCGGCGCGCGGACGATCGGCGCGCTGCTGCGCGCGATCTATCCGAGGCATCGCGCCGGCGCTCGCCTGGCGGCGCGGATGACGCTCGAGGCCCATATCGAGTATCTCGACGCGACCGTGGCGAGATCATCGCGCGTACGGCGCGACCGCTGCTCGGCTGGCGGCTGTCGCTCGTCGGGTCGTCGGCCGGGCGCTGCCGCGGGCGCGTCGCGCAGCAGCAGCGGTGACCTTGTTGTCGAGGTCGAGCAGGAAGGCCTCGATGCGCCGGCCGTTCTCGCCGAAATCGTGGAACGAGCTGACAGCGAGGCCGAGCGCATGGCGACGCGTCGCGCCGTCGGCAGTCGCCCGGGACGCGGATCGCGACCTCCTCGCGCCAGCCGAGCAGCGTCGTCGCGACGGCGTTGATCTGGCCGGTGTCGACGGCGTCTGCGGCGCGCGGCGCGGCGCGCACATCCCAGCCGCGCTCGTCGACCAGCTGCTCGACGACGGTCGAACATCTCGGTGGCGCCGAAGGGATAGGTGCGCGTGCGCGCGTTGGGGAACTGCCGCCTCGATGCGCGCGCGTTCTTCGGGGCCGATGAAGCGCGCCGGCGACGAAGCTCACAAGCGGCGGCGGGTTGGTGAAATCGGTGGTGACGTCGGGCGTGGCGGATAGCTGCGCCGCCTCGAAGGCGAGATAGCCGGCCGGCGCGAGGCAGAGAGCGCCGAAGACGAACGCCAGCTGGCCGTGCCCCAGCCCTGGTCGCCGGTGACCCAGAGCCGCGCAAAGGCGACGAGCGCGCAGCAGCACCGCAAGCGCCGCCAACGCCGAGCGCAATGATTTCGATGACGAGGAAATTGTCGCTGGTGATCACGTTGCTCGCGGTGCAGCAGCACCGGGATGGCGGCGAGCGGCAGCGCCAGCGCGCCGAAGCGGCGGGCCCAGATCGCCCATTTCGAGGTGCGGACGAGGATGCGCATCGGGCGTGTCTGGCACGGCAGCCGTGCGCAAGTCCTATTGGCGGGCAAGCGAGGCGGCGGCGGTGCCACCGGCGGTCGGGCGACGGATGTCGCTCGGATGGCCGGACCGCTGCGGCACATCGCCTTGATGGCCGCCCACTCCGAGCGTTGAACGGCGGCCGCGTTGCGGCGGGCGTGTCGTAGCGCTTCGAGCGCCGCGCGGCGCTCGTCGGTCAGCGGATGGTTGGAGAACAGCGCCAGGGCGCGGCTGAAGGCGTCGTCGCTCGGCGACGCGATCGAGCAGGTCGACGAGGCCCGACGGGCTGGAAGCCGAGGCGCTGCGCGGTCGCGGCGGCGAAGCGTCGGCCTGCGCGTTCGGCATCGCGCGAGAAGCGGTTGTCGATCAGCGCCGCGCCGAGGGCGCCGGCGACCGAGAGGCCGGTCATGTCGCCGAGGACGAAGCCGACGAGCAGGCCGGTCGCCGAGCGTGGAGATCAGCGTCTCCATGCCGTGGCGGTAGTAGACGTGGCCGAGTTCGTGCGCGAGCACGCCGGCGAACTCGTCGGGAGTCTCGGCTCGCATCGAGCAGCGCCGAGAAATAGTAGGCCTGCCCGCCGGGCAGCGCGAAGGCGTTGGGGATTGTCGGAGCGGACGACCGTGACGTCTGGGGTGAACGGCGATTCGAGTGCCGTCGAACGCGTCCGTCGGCGAAGCGGGCGATGGCGCGGTTGGCGAGGCTGTTGGGGTCGGGATCGCAGATCTCGAAGCCCTTGCCGTCGGTCGAGCGCGATCTCGATCTGGCCGGCCGCCGTGTCGCCGAGCTGCTTCTCCCAGTCGGGCGGCACGAGCGCCGACCAGCCGCTCGGCCAGCAGCGGCACGCCGTAGACATAGGCGAAGATCACCGAGGCCAGCGCCGACGGTCGCCAGGACGCCAGGACGCGGCACCTGCGTCCGCGCTCGCGCGCTGCGTGATGGCGCGAGCGACGGCAGCAGGCGGCGGGCGCTGCGGCATGTCGTCGATGCCGGTGACCGACGAGCCGCGCGCCGGCGGGCTTGCCGGTTGCCCCGATGCGCAGCTCGATGCGTGCGGGCGTGGAGCGCGAAGACGTCGACCGCCGCCCAGCGCATCGACGGTCGCGGCGCGTCGCGGCATCGAGGATGACGAGCGTCACCGGGATCGCCGCGAGATCGACGACGCAGACGCACATCGCGGACTTCGGCGACGAGGCCGTCCTGATAGCGGGCGGCGAACTCCATCAATAGGCCCCCACATTGAGGGCGTCGGCGAGACCCTCGCCGATCAGCGCCCGGTCCTCGGTCGGTGGCGCGCACGGAGCGCAGGGTGTCGGCATTGGCGATGGTGGCGCCGCGGGCCAGCAGCCGCCACCAGCCGAAGCCGAGGATGACCAGTTCGCCAAGCAGCGCCGAAGGCGCCGAGCAACGACGAGATAGCCGACGATGAGCAGCACGACGTTGAGCGTGCCGGACTGGAAGATGCTGCATGACAGCGCGCCGGATCGGGCGCACCGCCGTCCTGGGCGGCGAGCGGCGAAGATGCCGCCGATGGCGATCGACCGGCGACGAGCGAAGACGAGCAGCAGCGCCGACGAAGCGCGAGGACATAGAGCGACGAACTGGCCGAAGAGCGCGCGCGGCGCGGACGTCGACGTTGAGCCGGGCCTCGCCGATGCGAGACGCGTCGACAGCATGCGCGAGGTCGCGCGCGCCCGGTAGAAGGCAACGCTGAGCGGACAGGACGACCAGCGCGGCGAGCGCAGCCGATCAGCCGAGACCGGGCCCGGGACATTGCGCGCCGCTCGACCTGCGACGACGTCGCGGGTCGCGATGGCATAGCCGAGCGACCGCCGATGGTCAGGACGTTGAGCGACATAGACGCCGTAGAACGGGCCGGCGAGCAGCCGCCACGTGCCGGCGCAGCTGAACTTGCGGTCGCCGAACCAGGTGTGGCTGTAGCGGTAGCGCCAGAGGCTCGCGGCCATGAACGGATAGACGAGCCCGAGCGTCAGCGACCATCAGGATCGACCACAGGAAGCGGCGCAGCGCATAGGCCCAGGCGTTGCCCTGCTGGTCGAAGCGGATGCCGCGCCAGAGCGTGCGCGACAGGCGGAAATCGCGGGCCGCGATAGATGGCATAGCCGCATCAGGAACCACAGCACGACGCCGACGCCGCGCATAGCCGAGGACGCGCGATCGCTGCCGACCTGGGTCGAGAGGTAGAAGAAGCGCGATGTAGATCGGCAGGAAGAAGGCCAGCGCGAACAGGAAGCCGAGCAGCAATTGCATGGCGCGTGCCGGTGTATTCGAGCGGGTCGCCGTCGATGACGGTGTTGTGCCAGTAGAAGCGGCGCTTCCAGGTGGCCTGCCAGAAGCGATAGAGGCCGATGGTCGGCATCATCAGCACGTAGCCGCGGAGCAGGATGGCCGAACAGTTCGCTGGCGCGCGCCGGTGAACTCGACGCGGCCGATCCGGCTCGCTCGATCGTCGCACGGTTTCGCTCATTGCGTCCGACCACTTGCCCCGCGACTCAGCGATTTCACGGGGCGAGCGCGGCCGGCAAGCCGGCTCAGGGATAGAGCCGCTGGCGCGTCCAGGGCCGATCGAGTGCGATCGCGGGTGAAGCGGACGCGGTCATGCAGGCGGAATGCGCCATCCTTCCAGAACTCGATCTCGAGCGGGATGATGCGGAAGCCGGACCAGTCGGCGGGCGCGGCGACCGGGCTCGTCGCCGAGCGACTGGCTTGCAGCGTCTCGACCCGCTCGATCAGGCATCGCATTTGCGCGCCAGCGGGCGGGACTGCCTGCGAGGCGTGGGCGCCGAGCTGCGTGACCCGGGCGCGGGTGGCGAAATAGGCGTCGGCCTCGCGCGTCGTCGACGATCTCGACCGGCCCGCGCGCCCGGACCTGCCGGCGCAGCGACTTCCAGTGGAAGACCAGGGCGGCCTCGCGGGTTGGCCAGCAGCTCGCTCGCCCTTGCGGCTCTCGAAATTGGTGAAGAAACACGAAGCCGCGGTGGTCGCGGGCGTTGAGCAGCACCATGCGGACATCGGGCATGCCGGCGGCATCGACGGTGGCGAGCGCCATGGCGTGCGGATCGTTGGGCTCGCTCTGCCTGGGCCTCGGCGAACCACTCCTCGAACAGCGAGAACGGATCGATCGGCGCGGTGTCGGCATCGTCGAAAAGCCGGTCGGAAAGGGTCGATGGCGGCATTGCGATGTGGAGCTCCTTCCGCGCCGGTCTGGACAAGGCGCGGGGGCGTGGCCATATAGGTCGGCAAAGGGCGGTTGTTCAACCGTCCAGCGACAATTCGAAGGAACCCATGCGCGATCCCTATACCGTGCTCGGGGTGCCTCGTTCTGTGAGCGAGAAGGACCTGAAGTCCGCTTACCGCAAGCTGGCCAAGGCCCATCACCCCGACCAGAACCAGGACGACCCCAAGGCGCAGGCCAAGTTCGCCGAGATCTCGTCGGCCTACGATTTCCTGTCCGACGCGGAAAAGCGGGCGCCTATGACCGCGGCGAGATCGACGCCGACGGGCAGCCCAAATTCGCCGGCTTTGCCGCGCGGCGGCGGCGCGCGCCGCGGCGGCGCGGCCGGCGCAGGCGCCGGGCTTTTCGGCCGAGGACATCCTCAAGGAATTCATGAGCGGCTTTGGCGGCGGCCGCAGACGCGGCGGCCCGCGCGGCCGGCGCGGCGCGGGCTGGGACCCGTTCACCGGGGCCGGCCTGGGCGGCGGCGCGGCCAGGCGCGCATGCCAAGGGCGAGGACGTCAACGTCACCGCGACGGTCATCGCTCGAGGACGCGCACAAGGGCGGCTCGGTGCCGCTGCGCATGCCCACCGGCAAGGTGCTCAACGTCAAGCTGCCCGACAAGGTCGAGGACGGCCAGCAGATCCGGCTCAAGGGCCAGGGCATGCCCTCGCCGATGGGCGGCGAGCCGGGCGACGCGATCGTCACGGTGAAGTTCGAGCGGCACAAGCAGTTCCGCCGCGACGGCGCGGACCTGCGCGTCGATGTGCCGATCACGCTCTACGAGGCGGTGCTGGGCGGCAAGGTGCGGGTGCCGACGCTCGACGGCTCGGCCGAGCTCAACCTGCCGGCCGAGCGTCAATACCGCCAAGGCGCTGCGGCTCAAGGGCAAGGGCCTGCACGGCGCCGGCGACCTCTACGCCAGCCTCAAGATCGTGCTGCCGGAGAGCGGCGACCCCGACCTCGAGAGCCTGATGCGGTTCTGGCGCGACCAGAAGCCGTACAAGGTGCGGGACTAGACGGCGCGTCTAAGCGGCCTGGCCGACTCGTTCAGGCTGATCAGCGCGCGCTTGAGTGCGGCGAGGCAGGTCGGATCGAGCGCCGTGCCGACCATCTCGTCCATGATGTCGAAGGCGCGTTCGACGGGCATGGCGCCGCGGTAGGGGCGGTCGGCGGTGAGCGCGTCGAAGATGTCGGCGATGGTGACGATGCGGGTCTCGAGATCGATGTCGTCGCCCTTCAGGCCGCGCGGATAGCCCTTGCCGTCGAGCCGCTCGTGATGGGCGCCGGCGACTGCGGGCGAGATCGGCGAAGGCGCCGATGCGCGCGAGGATCGTGCTCGCCGAGCGCCGGGATGGCGCTTGATCTCGGCCCATTCGTCGTCATCGAGCTTGCCGGGCTTGTCGAGGATCTGGTTGGAGACGCCGAGCTTGCCGATATCGTGCAGCAGCGCGGCGCGCCTCAGACGGCGGCGCTGCGGTCGTCGGAAAGGCCCAGTCGCTCGGCGATCATGTCGGTGAACAGCGCGACGCGGTCGCTGTGGCCGCTGGTATAGGGGCTCTTGGCGTCGACCACCTCGGCGAAGGCGGCGGCGATGTCGTCGAGATAGTCGTCGTCGACGGCGATGACGCGTGCTGACCGGTCTCGATACGCGATGACGCGCTGCTGCAGGTCGGCGTCGCGAAGCGTCGCCCAGAACTCCGGATCGGCGCCGAGGCGCTCGAAGGCGTCGACCAGCGCCGGGATCGAACCAGGTGCCGGCGCGGCGCTCGACCTCGCGCATGCGCCGCCTCGGGCCCGGCGCTGACATGAAGAAGACGTCGATGACCTGCGCGAGCAGCGCGATGCGGGCGTCAGAGCGAGATCGCCTCGCCGGCCTTCCGCAGCGGCTGGCCCTTGCCGTTCCAGTGCTCGTCGAGATCGAGGATGCCCTGCGCGACGGCCTCGGAGAAGCGCATCTGGCGGGCGATGTCGGCGCCGCGCTGGCAGCGCGTGTCGATCAGCTCGCGGGCGATCTCGCCGCCGTCTGCAGCGCGATGTCGATGATGGCGCGGAAGCGCTCGGCGAGACCGGCCTTCATGCCGGTATGGGCGAGCACGAAGCGAGGAACTGCGGCAGCGTGTGATCGACGAACTTGAAGTCGCGCTTGAACGTGATGTCGTCGGCCAGATAGAGCTGGCAGAGGCGCGCGGCATTGCTGGAGCAGCCGACGTCCTTGAGCAGCACGTGTAGTAGAGGTCGGACACGTCGGCGTCGTCGAGCCCGAGCTCGCTGGCCGATATGCATGCCGATCCAGCAGCAGCGGACGCAGTGGCCGGCCGGCTGGCCCTCGGTGATGTCGAGCGCATAGCTCAGGGCGCTGACGAGTTCGGCAAGGCCGAACTGGTCCGCTGTGTCAGGCCATGCTACAGGCGCCAATTGTAAACAGTGCGACAGCGCGGCAACGATCGTCAGGCAGCCGCTCACGTCTCGTGTCGCGATTAGCGGAAGCTCAAGGGCGCGGCGCGGCGGCGCGCTTCAGGCGATCGTTGATCGCTTCGCCAAGCCCGGTATCGCGGGATCGGCGCGACGGCGATGCTTGTGGCGGTCGGCATCGAGTTGATGCAGCATGGCGAAGAGGTTGCGGGCGGCTTCGTGCAGGTCGCCGGTCGGGCGAGAGATTGAGCGTCGCCCTGCGCGGGCCGAAGCCGAGGTAGGCTTCGCCGGGTTCGGGCGAGGTCGCGTCGAGCCGCAGGCGGGCGTTGGGCGCGTAGTGGCTCGCCAGCATGCCGGGCGCGGCGATGGCGGCGTCCTGCCTGCGCGATGGCGACGGCCGGCCGAGGGCGCGCCTCGATCTCGTCGCGCGGCAGGGCGCCGGCGCGCAGCTGGGTGACGGTGTCGCCGTCGACGGCGAGGATGGTCGACTCGACCCCGGCATGGCAGGGGCCGCCGTCGAGCACCGGCACGCGACCGTGCGAAGGCCGCGGCGCACCTGCGCGGCGGTGGTCGGCGAGAGCTTGCCCGAGGGATTGGCCGAGGGCGCGGCGAGCGGCACGCCGGCGGCGCGGATCAGCGCCAGCGCCAGCGGATGGTCGGGGATGCGGATGCCGACGGTGTCGAGCCCGGCGGTGACGAGGTCGCTGAGGCCGCGCATCCGGGCGCTTGCGGCAGCACCAGCGTCAGCGGGCCGGGCCAGAAGCGCGCGAGCTTGCCGCGCCAGCGGCGAGAACGTCACCAGCGTCTCGGCCATGCCAGATCGGCGACATGGACGATCAGCGGATTGAAGCGCGGGCGGCCCTTGGTCTCGTAGATCTTGAGCACGGCGTCGGAATTGGTGGCGTCGGCGCCGAGGCCATAGACGGTCTCGGTGGGGAAGGCGACGACGCCGCCTGCCCGCAGCAGAGCCGGCAAAGTGCTGCACATTGTCGGTGGGCTGGATCGCCGGTCGGGCCATGGCGGGCTGTTTGACAAGGCGCGGCCGCGGCCGTCAAGAAAATGCACGGCGGCGGAACCCACGAGGCCGATGACCACCCTTCTCGTCAGCCAGCGCAATTTCGAGAGCCATGTGACCCCGACGGGCCACCCCGAGCGTCCGGACCGGCTCCGCGCGGTCGAAGAGGCGCTGGCCGAGCCGGCGTTTGCGGCGCTGCGTGCGGCGCGACGCGCCATCGGGCGACCTGAAGCTGGCCGAGCTCGTGCATGCGCCGAGGCTATCTCGAGGCGCTGCGCCGGTGCGGCCGGCCGAGGGCATGGCGCGGATCGACGAGGACACGTTCATTTCATCGGGGTCGCTCGATGCCGCGCGCCACGGCGCTCGGCGGCGGGCTCGCGGCGCTCGAAGCGGTGGCGCTGGGCGAAGTCGACAACGCCTTCTGCGCCGTGCGGCCGCCGGGGCACCACGCCGAGACGCGAGCGGCCGATGGGGTTTTGCCTCGATCAACACCATCGCCGTGGTGGCGCGCGAGGCGCAGCGCAAGTATGGCGCCGAGCGGGTGGCGATCGTCGATTTCGACGTGCACCACGGCAACGGCACCAGGACATCTTTCAAGGCGACCCGACGGTGTTCTACGGCTCGAGCCACCAGATGCCGCTGTATCCGGGCACCGGCGCGGCGAGCGAGACCGGGGTGGGCAATATCTGTCAACGCGCCGCTGCCGGCGCGCAGCGGCAGGCGACGAGATGCGCGAGGCCTATGAGAGCACGATCCTGCCGGCGCTCGAGGCGTTCCGGCCGGACTTTCTGCTGATTTCGGCAGGCTTCGACGCCGATTATCGCGACCCGCTGGCGCAGCTCAACTGGCGGCCGGACGATTTCGCCTGGGTCACCGGCCGGCTGATGGAGATCGCCGGCGCGGCGCTGCGGCGGGCGCATTGTTTCGATGCTCGAAGGCGGCTATGACCGGCAAGGGCTGGCGACCGGCGTCGGCCGCGCATGTTGATCGACGCTGATGGGCGACTAGATCAGAGTGGACTGATGGCCGACGACCGACGACGTGAAGGCGATGAGCTTTGAGGCGGCGCTGGCCGAACTCGAAAGATCGTCGGCACGCTCGAAGGCGGCAAGGCGCCGCTGGCCGAGTCGATCGCCATCTATGAGCGCGGCGAGGCGCTTAAGTCGCATTGCGAGAGCCTGCTGAAGGCGGCAGAAGCGCGGATCGAAAAGATCACGCTGCAAGAACGGCAAGCCCGTCGGGACCGAGCCGCTCGATCCGTAAGGAACTCTTATGGCCGCCTCGCCTGCAATCTGCCCGTTTCCGTATCGTCCTGTGGACATTGGTCGTTGTCGCGGCAGTCGGCGGCGACGGCGCTGTACGTGTTCCGCCCCACCCCGCGCGGCTGATCGGCGCGAAGCCATTCACGCTCGAGTCGACAGCCGGCGGCAGCTTCACCAACGCCGACCTCAAGGGCACGCCGAGCCTGGTGTTCTTCGGCTATACGTTCTGCCCCGATGTGTGCCCGACGACGATGGCCGAAAGCGTCGAGTGGAAGGATGAGCTTGGGCCTCGGCGCGGACAAGCTGCGTACGATCTTCGTGACGGTCGATCCCGGACGCGACACCAAGCAGAAGCTGGCCGATTATCTGGGCTCGTTCGATCCAAACGATCATCGGGCTGGTGGGCGACGCCCGACCAGACCGAGGCGGCCAAGGCCTCCTTCGGCGGTGTTCTCCGAGAACGGCAAGCCGGACGCCAGACGGCAATCTACCTCGTCAACCACACCGCCGACGTCTACCTGATCGGACGCCAACGGCACGTATCAGGGCACCATCGCGTATCGGCGAGGACAAGGCCGCGGCGCTGGCCAAGATCAAGCGGCTGGTGGGCGGCTGATCGATGGCGGAGCGCATCCGCCTCGACATCGCCCTGGAACGCGGGGACTGCGCAGAGCCGGGCGCGGGCGCGTGATGCGGTGTTGCGCGGCACGGTGCAGGTGAACGGCGTTCCAGCCAACAAGCCGGGCCAACTGGTTGGCGATGCGGATCGGATCGAGCATCGACGATCCGGCGAGCGCGCTATGTGTCGCGGGCGGCGCTGAAGCTGATCGCCGGGCTCGATGCCGGGGCGATCGATGTTGCCGGCAAGGTCTGCCTCGATCTCGGGGCGTCGACCGGCGGCTTCACGCAGGTGCTGGCCGAGCGCGGCGCGGCGAAAATCTACGCCGTCGATGTCGGGCATGACCAGTTGACGCACGAGTGCGGGCGCTGCCGCGGCGTGGTCGGTATGGACGGCCGCAACGTCAAGGATCTGACGTCCGCCGAGATCCCCGAGCCGATCGATCTGCTCGTCTGCGACATCAGCTTCGTGTCGGTGATCAAGGTGCTTGCGGCGCCGCTGGCGCTCTGCCGGCACGGCGCCGATGCGGTGATCCTGATCAAGCCGCAGTTCGAGGTGGGCCGCGAGCATGTCGGCAAAGGCGGAATCGTCAGCGATGCGGCGGCGATCGACGGACGCCGTGCAGGCGGTCATCCAGTTCATGGCTGAACAGGGATTTGCGCACCGGCTGTCGCTTCCCTCCCCGATCGCGGGCGGCGACGGCAACAAGGAAATCGTGGCGCTTTTCCACCAAAGCGGATATATCGGTATTTGACGATTGAAGCCGCGTTGCGGCGCCGTCCTCCCCGGCCGGTTTGACAGTCGTTCCCGAAATTCAAAGCAAAAACACAGCAGGTGATGCGATGGACTACCGCCGCTTGGGCAAATCCGGCCTCCAGGTCTCCGAATTTTCGTTTGGCGCCTGGGTCACGTTCGGCAAGCAGGTGGGCGAAGACAGCGCCGCCTCGATCATGGGCTACGCCTACGACACGGCGTCAATTTCTTCGACAATGCCGAAGGCTACGAGAGCGGCAACGCCGAGATCGTGATGGGCGCGGCGCTGAAGGCAGCTCGAACTGGTCGCGCGACACCTACGCCGTGTCGTCAAAGGTGTTCTGGGGCGGCAACAAGCCGATGAACCAGGGGCTTTCGGCCAAGCACGTGACCGATGCGTGCCCATGCCGCGCTGAAGCGGCTGCAGGTCGACTATCTCGACCTCTATTTCTGCCACCGCCCCGACATCGACACCCCGATCGAAGAGACGGTGCGGGCGATGCACAACCTGATCACGCAGGGCAAGGTGCTCTACTGGGGCACGTCGGAGTGGACTGCGCAGCAGATCACCGAGGCCTATGCGGTGGCACGCCGCGAACACATGACGCCGCCGACGATGGAGCAGCCGCAGTACAATCTGTTCGAGCGCAAGAAGGTCGAGGCCGAGTATCTGCCGCTCTACGAGCTGTCGGGCTTGGAACGACGATCTGGTCGCCGCTGGCCTCGGGCATGCTGACCGGCAAGTACAATGACGGCATCCCGGCCGACAGCCGCATGAACCTGCCCGGCTACGAATGGCTGAAGGCGCGGCTCAGCTCGCGACGAAGGGCAAGCACGAGATCGAAAAGGTCAAGCAGCTCGCCGAAGCTGGCCGAGGAGATCGGCCTGCCGATCCACCACATGGCGCTGCTGTGGTGCAACGCCAACCCGCACGTGTCGACGGTGATCCTCGGCGCCAGCAAGAAGAGCCAGCTCGAGGACAACCTCAAGGCGCTCGACAGCAAAGCCGAAGATGACGCCCGACGTGATGGCCAGGATCGACGAGATCATGGGCAACAAGCCGGCCGCGCCGGAACGCTTCAGGCGGTAGGAAGAGTCTATTTGCGCTCTGGCCGAGCGGCCCTGAGAAGGCCCGATCGGCCAACCGCTAGGTGGGAAGCTCGTAGTCGAACTCGTACGAATGCGCTCCGTCCGGCGCGATGATGATCTTCATCGTGCCGGACAGACCCGTTAGCCCTTCAGTGCCGGTGCCGGCAACGACGTTGATGGCGAGCGACTGTCCCGCCGGGCTCGAATGGCCCGAGTGCTGCAGGATGAAGCTGCCGGATTTGCCGGCGAGCGTGCCGGTCAGCCGTTCTAACGCGACATAGCCGGCCGAGGCGGGCACGTCGCCGCGCGCAGCGAGCATCTGGCCGACGCTGGTGGCTTCGAGATCACCGTGAAACGATTTGTCGAGATTGAGCCGGCCGAGGAAGGTCGCCGCCTCGCGCTCATCCGCGGGCTGCGGCGTCAGCTTGACCTCGAAGGCACCACGCGCGACCGGCATCAGAAGCCGACGCCGCCGTCGCGGCCGGTCTGGCCGCGGTGGCGGAGGAAGTGGTCGGCCAGGACGCAGGCCATCATGGCTTCGCCGATCGGCACGGCGCGGATGCCGACGCAGGGGTCGTGGCGGCCCTTGGTGACGACTTCGGTGTCTTCGTTGGCGGTGGTCACCGTCTGGCGCGGCGTGAGGATCGACGAGGTCGGCTTGACGGCAAAGCGGACGACGATCGGGATCGCCGTTGGAGATGCCGCCCAGGATGCCGCCGGCATGGTTGGATGTGAAACTCGGGCCCGGCGTTGCCGGCGCGCATCTCGTCGGCGTTCTCGATGCCGGTCAGGCTCGCCGCGTCCATGCCGTCGCCGATCTCGACGCCCTTGACGGCGTTGATCGACATCATCGCCGAGGCGAGGTCGGCGCTGAGCTTGCCATAGATCGGCGCGCCCCAGCCGGGCGGCACGCCTTCGGCGACGACCTCGATCACCGCGCCGACCGAATTGCCGTCCTTGCGGATGCCGTCGAGATAGGGCTCCCAGTCGCGCGGCGGCCTTCGGGTCGGCGCAGAAGAACGGGTTCTGGTCGACCTGCGCCCAGTCGAAATTGGCGTAGTCGATCTTGTGCGGCCCCATCTGCACGAGGCTGGCGCGGATCGTGACGCTGCGGGATGCACCAGCCGCGCGACGGCGCCGGCGGCGACGCGCGCGGCGGTCTCGCGCGCCGAGGCGCGGCCCGAGCCCTTGTAGTCGCGGATGCCGTATTTCTGGTGATAGGTGAAGTCGGCGTGGCCGGGCCGGTACTTGTCCTTGATCTCGGAATAGTCCTTGGAGCGCTGGTCGGTGTTCTCGATCAGCAGCGAGATCGGCGTGCCGGTGGTCTTGAGGCTCGCCGTCGCGCTCGTCCTCGAAGACGCCCGAGAGGATGTGGACCGCATCGTCCTCGCGGCGCTGCGTGGTGAAGCGGGACTGGCCGGGCTTGCGGCGATCGAGATCGCGCTGGATGATCTCGGCGCGTGATCGCGATGCCCGGCGGGCAGCCATCGACCACGACGCCGAGCGCCGGCCCGTGGCTTTCACCCCAGGTGGTGAAGCGGAACAGATGGCCGAAGGTGTTGAAGCGACATGGGCAGGCCCCGGATTGTCGGGACTTCTAGGCAGCAGGCCCGGCATGCAGGTCAATCAATCGTCCCAGCTCGTGCGCCGGCCGGGATAGACGGTGGACTTGCCGTCGATGAAATGGACCACCGAATCCTGCGGCGGGAACCAGTTGACCGCGCGCTCGGGCGGGAAGTCCTCGATCAGCGGCGCAGGACGCGCAGGATGCCGCCATGCGAGACGATGATCGACGGGCCGGTCAGCGCGGCGCCGAAATCGACGACGCGCTGCGGCGACGTCGTCGTAGCTCTCGCCCTCGGGCGGCCGGAAATACCAGAAGCTCGGCGTCGCGCTCGCCGGCGATCGCCATCTCGCCGGCGGCCAGTTCGGTGTGGAGCTGGCCCTCATAGATGCCGAAGGAAATCTCGATCAGGCGCGGATCGACGGTGACCTCGGGCAGCGGCTCGGCGAAGGCGGCGCGCACGCGGTCCATGGTCTCGCGGGTCCGGCCGAGCGGCGAGACGTACCAGTCGAAATCGGCCGGCGTCGACGGCCGGCGCGCGCGAGCAGCTCGCTGCAGCAGCTCGCCGTTGAGGTCGGCCTGGCCGCGGCCGCGTATCGTTGAGCGGAATGTCGCTTGCGCGCCCTGGTAGCGGCCCTCGGCGTTCCAGTCGGTCTCGCCGTGCCGGATGAAGTAGAGTTCCGGCCAGTCGAGTGCGGCCATTTCTGGTCTCAGGCGCGCTGGGAGCGGACTCGGCGCGGCGTCGTCGTCCATCGAGCTTCATGCCGACGATGTTGAAGCCGGCATCGACATAGTGGATTTCGCCGGTGACGCCGGAGGAGAGATCGGAGAGCAGGTAGAGCGCGGCGTTGCCGACATCGTCGATGGTCGACGTTGCGGCGGAGCGGCGGCGTTGGCCTCCTGCCAGTGCAGCATGTCGCGCAGGCCCGAGATGCCCGAGGCGGCGAGCGTCTTGATGGCGCCGGCCGAGATGGCGTTGACGCGGATGTTGCCTTGGGCCCAGGTCGACCGCGAGATAGCGCACCGAGGCCTCGAGCGCGGCCTTGGCGACGCCCATGACGTTGTAGTTGGGCACGTATTTCTCGGCGCCGTAATAGGTCAGCGTCAGCAGCGAGCCGCCCGGGTTCATCAGCGGCTTCGGCGCGCTTGGCGACGGCGGTGAACGAATAGACCGAGATATTCATGGTCAGCGCGAAATTGTCGGCGCTGGTGTCGATGTAGCGGCCCTCGAGCTCGTCCTTGTTGGAAAAGCCGATGGCGTGGACGAGGAAATCCAGCGTGCCCCATTTGTCCTTGACTGACGCGGAAGGTCTCGTCCATGGCGGCATCGTTGGTGACGTCGCATTCGACGAGGAAGTCGGAGCCGATTTCGGCGGCGAGCGGCTCGACGCGCTTCTTCAGCGCCTCGCCCTGGTAGGAGAAGGCGATCTCGGCGCCCTGCGCGGCCAGCGCCTTGGCGATACCCCAGGCGATCGAGCGGTTGTTGGCGACGCCCATGATCAGGCCGCGCTTGCCCGCCATCAGTCCTTCAGCCATGGCGTGTTCCTTCCTTCGCTGAGTTTGGCAGGCTTGTGGCATAGCGCTGGTGGCGGGCAAGTTCGACTTGTGCCGAACGTCCGGCTATGGTCGGCATGCCTGACCCCCGCCGACATCGCCGAGCCTTGCGCGACTGCTCGGCGAGGACGCCGTGATCGGCGATGCCGCGCAGATGGCCGGCCTATCTCGAACGAGCCGCGGAAGCGCTTCCACACGCCGGCGGTGGCGGTGGCGCTGCCGGCCGATGTGGCGCAGGTGCAGGCGCTGTGCCGCTGGGCCAACGAGAACCGCGTCGCCGCTGATCCCGCAGGGCGGCAATACCGGGCTGGTGGGGGCGCAGGTGCCGCTGCAGCGGCGACGAGGTGATCTGTCAGCCTGCAGCGGCTCGACCGGGTGCGCGAGGTCAATGCGGCGGCCGGGCACATGACGCTCGAGGCCGGCGTGATCCTGCGAAGACGCGCACGAGGTGGCCGAAGCGGCGGGCGCGATGTTCCCGCTGTGGATCGCCAGCCAGGGCTCGGCGCGGATCGGCGGGCGTGCTGTCGTCCAATGCCGGCGGCGTGCAGGTGCTGGCCTTCGGCAATGCGCGCGAGCTGTGCCTCGGGCGTCGAGGCGGTGCTGGCCGACGGGCGGCTCTATCAGGGGCTCAATGCGCTGAAGAAGGACAATACCGGCTACGACCTCAAGGACCTGCTGGTCGGCGCCGAGGGCACGCTGGGGATCATCACGGCGGCGACGCTGAAGCTGTTCCCGCAGCCGGACGGACATGAGACGGCGCTCTGTCAATGTGGCAGGCCCGGAGCAGGCGCTGGAGCTGTTCTACCTGATGCGCGAGCGGACCGGGTCGCGGCTGACGGCGTTCGAGCTGATGCCGCGCTTCGGCATCGACCTGCAGCTCAAGCACGGCATGCTGGCGCGCGACCCGACGGCGAGCCTCTCGCCCTGGTATGCGCTGGTCGAGGTCAACCGGATGACGGGCGGCGTGCCGGGGGCGTTGCAGGCGGCGCTGGAGGAGGCCTTCGCGCGGCATCGGTGACGGATGCGAGCGATTGCTCAGTCGGAGGCGACCGCACGCTGATGTGGGCGGCGCGCGAGCAGATGAGCGAGGTGCAGATCGAAGGAAGGCGCCTCGATCAAGCACGACGTTCGGTGCCGATCGCGGCGGTGCCGCAGCTGATCGCCGAGGGCAGCGGCGGCGGTCGAGCGGCTGGTGCCGGGCATCCGGCCCTGCCCGTTCGGGCACATGGGCGACGGCAATATCCATTTCAATTTCAGCCAGCCGGTGGGCGCGGACGCCAAGGCGTTCATGGCCGCGAGCCGAACGTGCATGCGGCGATCTACGAGGTCGTCGCGCGGCTCGGCGGCTCGGTCTCGGCCGAGCACGGCATCGGCCAGCTCAAGACGGGGCTGCTGCAAGCAGGTCAAGGACCCGGTGGCGCTCGAGATGATGCGGGCGATCAAGCAGGCGCTCGATCCCAAGGGCATCCTCAATCCGGGCAAGATGCTGGGCTGAGGCACAATGATTGTGCCGTCTTGAATCTGGCGCCGAAGCTGCCATTTGAGACGCTTCCTGACGGATGTCCCGATGCTGCTCAATATTGCTTTTCTCGACGACGCGACGCGCCCGACCGTGCCCAAGCTCGAGGGCCTGACGCCGCGATCAGCGCGAGCCCGGCCAGCACCTCAAGGAGATCCACGACCATCTGCGCGACAACATGCGGGCGATCCGCGCGCTGATCGAACGCGCGGCGGACGGGACTGGCGACGGCCGCCGAGATCGCAGCGGAGACCGGCGACCTGACGATGGTCACCAATTTCCGGCGCTTCGGCAATCTCTGCGGCCAGCATTGCCAGATCGTCAACACGCACCATTCGATCGAGGACGCGCGATCTGTTTCCGGCGCTTGCCGCAGCAGTCGGAGGGCTATCGCCAGGTCGCCGAGCGGCTGCAGGCCGAGCATGTGGTGGTGCACGAACTGCTGATGCGGCTGGTCGATGCGCTCGAACGCGCTGGCGGCGACGCCGACGCGCGGCAACCTTTGCCGATGCGCGCGAGGTCTATGAGGCGCTCGAGCGGGTGCTGCTCTCGCACCTCGGCTACGAGGAAGACGCGATCGGCGACGCGCTCGGCTATTTCGGGATCTTCTGGCGCTAGAACAGGTCGAGCTGCGCGCCGCGCAGCCTTCTCGCTTTTTCGGCCGCGGCTCCTCGGCTTCGAGCGTCGGTCGACGGGCGCGATCAGTTCCGGGCCTTCGGCCGTCGGCCGAGCCGATCGCCTTGCCGACCGGATGATACTTCATCGACCCCGTGCGGCGGCGGCGCGGCCAGCTTGCAGCGCCTCGGCAGCGTCGACGTCGCGCGGTATTGAGCCAGTCGTCGATGGCGTCGCCGCGCAGGATCGCCGGCATGCGGTCATAGATCGAGCGAGATTTCGAGGTTGGGCTCGACGGTGACGATGGCGGCGGTGTCGACTTCCTCGCCGTTCGGGCCCGTCCAGGTGGAGTAGAGCCCGGCGAAGGCCATCGGCTCGCCGTCGGCCATGGTGATGTAGTAGGGCCAGCTGCTTGCCGTCCGGCGCCCTTCATCCACTCGTAGTAGCCGCTGGCCGGGACGATGCAGCGCGGTTCGGAGCGCGTCGCGAAAGGCGGGCTTTTCGACCATGGTTCGGCGCGGGCGTTGATCAGCAGCGGGAAGTCGCTTGGGATCCTTGACCCAGCCCGGCACGAAACCCCAGCGGAACAGTTGCGACGGTGCGGCGCCCTTCCCGCTCCCAGATCGACGACGACGGCTGGGTCGGGGCGATATTGTAGCGCGGCGGGTAGTCGATGCTGGTTGAGCAGTCCTGAACAGCTCGCGCCATCATTTCGGGCGGCAGAGTGGAGGCGTAACGTCCGCACATGCACTGATCTCCGTGACCGCAAAGTAGGTGCTTGCTGGCCGTGCCGCGCAAACTGCGATACCGCGACCGATGAGCTACACCCATTCGCCGCCAGCGTCGCGCTGCTGCGACCGCACCGGGTGCTGCTGATCCAGCGCAACGCGCGCGCCCTCGGCGGGACTGTGGACCCTGCCGGGCGGGCGGCTCGAGCCGGGCGAGACGCCGAGCAGTGCGCCGTGCGCGAGATCCGAGGAAGAGCTGGGCTCGACGTGTTTGCGCTGCGGCCGGTCCGACGGTGCTGCTGGCGACGCGGCAGGTTTCGTGCTGCAGGTGTTCGCGACCGAGGCGTTCGAGGGCGAGATCGTGCCCGATCCGGACGAGGTGCGCGACTGGCGCTGGGTGCGGCCGGAGCAGATCGACGGCCTGGAAACCACGCCGCGATCTCGGACGATGTGCTCGAGGCGGTGTTCCGGATGTTCGACCGGAGCTGACGCCATTGCGGAGGACATGATCGTCGGACTAGCAAGTGGCATGCGCTTCCGCCCCTCGCCTTCGCTGCTACTGCTCGTTGCCGTTGCGGCTATGCCGCGACCGGCGCTGGCGGTCGATCCGCCCTACGAGGCCGAGATGGAGCGGCTGGCCGAAATTCTTGGGAGCCTCTATTTCCTCGCAGCCGCTCTGTCAGCCCGGCGCCGAGGACTGGCGCGCAGCAGATGGCCGAACTGATCGCGCTGGACCAGCCGGACGAGGATCGTCGGCAGCGGCTCTCTGGCGCGTTCAACGCCGGCTACGCGCCTATTCGCGGCTCTATCGCGGTCTGCACGACTTCGGCGACGAGGCGCTGACGCGGCTGCTGATCGAGGCCGAGGCGACCGCGCGCGACATCCACGCGCGCTACGCCGAGTAGCGCCGAGGACTAGCGACTTACGCGACTAACGTTAAGCCTGTGGTGACATTAACCCTCTGGTGCAGGTGCCACCACGCGTGCTAGCAGGCTGCGTGATGAAGTCACCATCGATGCGACATAGACCGATGATCCCCAGCTCGGCAGCGCACTCGACGAGCAACGCGAGGCGCGTCAGCTCGCGCTCGAGTATCTGGCCGAGGCCTGGAACGCCGCCGAGGACGAAGGCGTCGAGAGCCTGGCGCTGGCGCATGCCTCGCTGTTCGCGGCGCTCGCGACGCTGGTCAACGCGCCATGGCGAGGAAGTGCCGCGGCCGACTGGTCGGCGGACCTTGCCCGACCGCATTCGCGGCGGCGAATACAACCTCGAGCGGTCGCTGCAGTAGCGCGTCAGGACCGCTGCCAGCGTCTCCAGGAAGCGCATCGGGCTGGCCTGAGGCGGCTGTCGATCAGTTCGCCCTGCCACATCACCGTCGCTGCCGCGCACGATGGTGCCGACCGGCCAGCCGGTGACGGCGACGCCGTCATAGGGCGTCCAGCCGGCTTTGCTGGCGATCCAGTCATTGGTGATGGTCTCGCGGCGCTTCAGGTCGACGATGGTGAGGTCGGCGTCGTAGCCGACGGCGATGCGGCCCTTGCGGGCGATGCCGAAGAGCGCGGTCGGGCCGGCGCTGGTCATGTCGACGAAGCGCTCGAGGCTCATGCGGCCGGCATTGACGTGGTCGAGCATGATCGGCACCAGCGTCTGCACCCCGGTCATGCCGGAGGGCGAGGCCGGGATAGGGCTTGCGCCTTTTCCTCGCGCGTGTGCGGGGCGTGGTCGGAGCCGAGGACGTCGGCGACGCCGTTGTCGACGCCGGCCCAGATGCCGGCGCGATGCGCCTCGTCGCGGACCGGCGGGTTCATCTGCGCGTAGGTGCCGAGGCGGGTGTAGGCGGTTTCGTCGAGCGTCAGGTGGTGCGGGCGTGACCTCGACGGTCGCGACGTCCTTGTGGTCGGCGAGGAACACCATCTCCTCGGCGGTCGAGATGTGGAGGACGTGGATGCGCTTGCCGGTCTTGTGGGCCAGCGCGACCAGCCGCTTGGTCGAGCGCAGCGCGGCCTCGGGATCGCGCCAGACCGGGATGCGAGCGACGGATCGCCGGCGACGCGCAGGGGCTTGCGCTCCTCGAGCCGGTATTCGTCCTCGGAATGGAAGGCGGCGCGGCGGGAGATCGCCTAGAGGATGGCCTCGACGCCGTCGTCGTCGGCGACCAGCAGGCTGCCGGTCGAGGAGCCCATGAAGACCTTGACGCCGGCGCAGCCGGGCAGCCGCTCGAGCATCGGGCAGGTCGGCGACGTTCTCGTGGGTGCCGCCGACGAAGAAGGCGAAATCGCAGTGCATGCGGCCGGTGGCGCGGGCGATCTTGTCGTCGAAGGTCGCGCGGCGTGGTGGTCAGCGGATTGGTGTTGGGCATTTCGAAGACGCCGGTGACGCCGCCCATGACGGCCGACAGCGAGCCGGAGGCGAGGTCTTCCTTGTGCTCGAGGCCGGGCTCGCGGAAATGCACCTGGGTGTCGATGACGCCGGGCAGGATGTGCAGGCCGGTGCAGTCGATGACGTTTCGGCGGCGGAATCGGCCGCCAGAGATCGCCGAGCGCGGCGATGCGCCCGCCGCGGACGCCGATGTCGGCGGCGATGGATGCCGTCCTGGTTGACGACGGTGCCGTTCTTGAAGATCGCGTCGTAGTGCGCCATGTCTGCCTCCTGCCCGTCCTCTGGGCATACTGGATTCCGGCCTCGCGGGAATGACACGGCGAACATGGCACTGTCCTCCGCCCGTCGCGGGCGCTGTTCCGGTTTTCCGGCGCCGATGCGCAGAAGCTGCTGAACGACGTGGTGACCGGCCGGCTCGATGGCGGAGGCCGGGCCGGCCGCTGTGGTGGGCGCTGCTGTCGCCGCAGGGCAAGATTCAGGCCGAAGGGCTGAGCGGCTATGCGGACGGCGCCTTCTGGCTCGACGTCGATCGGCGCGTCGGCCGACGCCTTCCTCAAGCGGATGCGGATGTACCGGCTGCGGGCGCAGGTCGAGATCGACGACCTGCGCGAGACGCCATGCGGTCGGGCTGGCGACCCGGCGGCGCGACGCAGTCACACGGGTGATCGGCACGCAGAGGCCGAGGCGCGCGCGACTGGGGCGCGCCGCGGACGCGACAGCTACGACGCGGCGCGCGGATCGCGGCGGGCATCGCGGAGCTGGGCCCGGACTTTCGCGGCCGACGCGGTGTTTCCGCACGATATCGGCATGGACCTGCTCGGCGGCGTCGACTTCAAGAAGGGCTGCTATGTCGGCCAGGAGGTGGTGAGCCGGATGCAGCATCGCGGCACGGCGCGGCGGCGGCCGGTGATCGTTTCGGGGATCGACGGCGCGCGCCGGGCGCGCCGGTGGTCGCGGGCGGGCGCGAGGCCGGCACGCATCGGCCAGGTGGTCGACGGCAAGGCCGTGGCGATCGTCCGGCTCGACCGGATTCGACGATGCGGACGCGGTGACGGTCGGCGGCAAGCCGGTGACGCTGACCCTGCCGGACTGGGCGACCTACGCGTTTGGCGAATCGGCGGCGCGCCGACTAGCGTCTCGCCGAACCTGTGGGGGCAACGATGGCGCGCGGCAAGCGAACGGGCATGGCAGCGCATGCTGAGCGGGCGGCGGCTCGATATTCTCGATCCCTCCCCGCTCGACGTCGAACTGTCCGACATCGCGCATGGGCTGGCGCGCGTGGCGCGCTGGAACGGGCAGACGCAGGGCGACTATCCGTTCTCGGTGGCGCAGCACTCGGTGCTGGTGCTGGAGATCTTCCGGGCAGCTGAGCCCGGACGCGCGACGCGCCGAGCGAGCTCTACGCCCTGCTGCACGATGCGCCCGAATATGTGATGGGCGACATCATCTCGCCGTTCAAGGCGGCGATGGGCGGCAACTACAAGGAGGTCGAGAACCGGCTGCTGGGCGCGATCCATCTGCGTTTCGCGCTGCCGGCGCGCGCCGCCGGCCGCGATCGCGCAGGCAGATCAAGCGGGCCGACAGGGAGGCCGCCTATCTCGAGGCGGTGCATCTGGCGGGCTTCGAGGACGACGAGGCGCGGCAGTTCTTCGGCGAGCCGAGCCTGCCGGCCTTCGATCTCGACGACTTCGAGCGGCTGATCCGGCCTGGCCGACCCGCGAGGCCCATGACCGGTTCGTCGACGCGTTCGAGACATGCTGGCGACCGGCGATCTCCACAGCCATGGTTAAGTTAAGCGTAAACGACCGTTCCATTTTGACGCAGCTGCGCGCCGTATGGTTGATGAAGCGTTAACGCTCGTCACGCAATGGCAGGACGGCGCATGCATGTCGAATTCCGACGTCGTCGCGATCGGCGGCGCCATCGGCGCGCTGGTCGCCGGCGCTGCTGGCGCTCGCCGCGCTGTCCTGCCGCCGCGGTCGCGCAGACGAGCCAGCCGATGCCGACGCTGCTGAGACCGGCGAAGCAGATCTTCGCCGACGCCGTTCGATCCGAACGACGCTGCGTCAAGTACGACGTCGGACGTTCGACGACGAGCGTGTCGACCGACGTCGCAGCAGCACGCAGACGGTCCGCAAGATCGCCTTCGGACAGAGTCAGACCGTGACGATCATCACGACGCCGAGCGGGACCTATTCGAGCGACGCGCATCACCTCGCCGCATGTCCGCTATCCGGGCATCGACGTGACGCGTCGAAGCCGACGGCCGCGATCGCGTGCCGCGACGTCAGCTCGCTGCTGGCCGCGCACGGGCGTGTCGTCGACGGCATCCGCGGGCTCGTTCACGTACTACACTTCGACTACATGCCGGCCGATGCGCAGCTCGTGCGCAATTGCGTCCTGCTCGGCGGCGCTCGACTGCTGAGTCGACGGCTCAGCCGAACCGCCAGTCGCGCTTGAACTGGTAGAAGATGTGATGGCCGATCTTGGTCACCTTCTTCATGCGCGGCGCCCAGTCGCGGATAGACGTAGGTGGCGTGGTAGTGCGTCGCCTTGCCGACTTCGGTCAGGTAGAGCTTGCCGTCGACGACGCCCTTGGCGATCTCCTCGGCCTGCGTCCAGGACTTCGCGTCGGTGACGCGCTCGGGGATGCCGTCGCAGGCGAACGAGAACTGGCAGGCGTTGCGCATGTGCTGGTTCTGGAAGACGACGCCGCAGATGGTGCTTGGGATAGAGCCGGTGGTTCAGCGCGGTTGATCACCACCTGCGCCACCGCGACCTGGCCGCGATAGGCTCTCGCCGCGCGCCTCGAAATAGATCGCGGTGCGCCAGGCACTAGAGTTCCTTGTCCGAGACCTTCTTGCCGTCTTGTCGACGGCGTGCCGTCGAACGTCGGTGGCGCGGCGCGTCGGCGCGGGCATAGGCAAGCTGCGTGCGAGAGCGACTCGGCAAGGGCACGATCGGCCGGCGCGGCGACTCGATGGCGCTCGAGCGGCCGACGCGGCGTGCAGGCTGCGAGCGGGATCGACGCTGGCGACCGGATCGCGGCGAGCCGCTGGCGGCCGGCATCGGCACGGCGACTGCGGGTCGGCGCTGTCGCGCGGCGTTGCGCAGCGCGGCGAGTGCGGTGCGGATGCGCGTCGAAGCTCGGTCGAGACGGTCGACGCCGTCGGGCGTCAGGCGGGCGCGGTCGCGCTTTCGGCGCGGTTGGGACCCGACGAAGCTGCGCGGCCTTGAACAGCTGGTCGACCGAGCCGGTGATGATCACGTCGTCGCCCTGGCGGACGAGCGTGGCGGTCATGGCCGGGCTGTCGAGCGTCGACGATCGGTGCCGAGGCCGGGCCGATGGCGCCGGCCGGTCGAGCACGGCGCAGCCGAGGACGCGCGACAGCGCCAGCGAGGCGTTGAAGACCGCGAGCTGTCGCCAGGGCGCGGCGCCGAGCCGGCAGGGCGATGGTCCGGAATAGGGCCATCAAACGCGTTACTACTCACGCAACGCAACACACACGAGCGACGCTCCGGCAGCAATGTTGGCTCAAATGCCGACGAACCCGATCATGCGGGATTAGGGTTATCGTCGCGGTAAACGCCGCGAAATTCGCGCGGACGGACGCGGTTAACCTGGCTGGCGGAGTGGTTACGGATTGCGCGGCGGCCTGGGCCAGGGTCAGGCGCGCGACCGGCACGCGGTAGGGCGAGCAGCTGACATAGTCGACGCCGAGGCCGGCGAAGAACGCGAGCGAGGCCGGATCGCCCGCGTGTTCGCCGCAGATGCCGATCTTGAGGTCGGGGTTGGCGGCGCTGGCCGCGCTCGATGGCGATGGCGATCAGTTCGCCGACGCCCTTCTCGTCGAGGGTGACGAAGGGATCGAGTTCGTAGAGGCCCTTGCGCTGATAGGCGGCGAGGAAGGCCGGGGCATCGTCGCGCGAGATGCCGTAGGTGGTCTGCGTCAGATCGTTGGTGCCGAACGAGAAGAAATCGACATGCGCTGGGCGATCTCGCCGGCGCGCAGGCAGGCGCGCGGCAGCTCGATCATGGTGCCGAAGGCGAAGCGTCGCGCGCGCCTCGGCGGAAGTTCGGCGGCGTCGACCAGCTGCCATGACCCGCTCGCGGATCCAGATGACTTCGCGCGGCGGTCGAGACGAACGGCACCATGACCTCGAGCGCCACCGGCTCGGCCTCGCGGCCATCGATGCCTCGCGGACGCCGGCGAGCAGCGCCTGCATCTGCATCTCGAGGATTTCGGGATAGGTGATGGCGAGGCGGCACGCCGCGATGGCCGAGCATCGGGATTGATCTCGGCGATGCGCTCGAGCCGCAGCCGCAGCGCGCGCAGTCGCGAGGCCGAGCGAGGCGCGCGGTCTCGTCGATGTCCTCGTCGGTGCGCGGCAGGAATTCATGCAGCGGCGGATCGAACAGGCGCACCGTGACCGGCCGGCCGGCCATGGTGGCAGAAGATCGCCGGAATAGTCGCCGGTCTGGAAATCGACGAGGCCGGTGAGCGCGGCGGCGCGGTCGTCCTCGTCCTCGCTGAGGATCAGGCGGCGCAGCGCGACCATGCGCTCGCGCGAAAAGAACATGTGCTCGGAGCGGGCGAGGCCGATGCCCTCGGCGCCGAAGCTCAGCGCCGTCGTGGCCGCCTCGACGGTCTCGGCATTGGCGCGCACCTCGATCTGCCGCGTGGCGTCGGACCAGTCGAGCAGCTTGCCCATGGCGCCGCCGATATGCGGCTGGCTCAGCGGCAGCGCGCCGAGATAGACGCGTGCCGTCGGTGCCATCGATGGTGATGCGGTCGCCGCGCGTGGAACGTCACGTCGCCGATGCGGCAGGTCATTTCGGCGAGATCG
Organism: uncultured Alphaproteobacteria bacterium; assembly: GCA_963798195.1. Lineage (GTDB taxonomy): Bacteria > Pseudomonadota > Alphaproteobacteria > Rhizobiales > Kaistiaceae > CAVSRC01. Next base: position 230,089 of record CAWCSF010000008.1, read on the forward strand.
ACGCGAGAGATTGCGCACGCCGGCGACGCAGGGCTTGCCGGTGATGCGGGCGACGACGGCGGCGTGGCTGGTCATGCCGCCGCGGGCGGTGAGGATGCCGGTCGCCGCCTTCATGCCCTCGATGTCGGCGGGGCCGGTTTCGGTGACGACGAGGATGCAGTGGCGGCCGCGCGCCTTGCAGCGCGCCGCGTCCTCGGCGGTGAAGACGATGACGCCGCTGGCGGCGCCGGGCGAGACGCCGAGGCCGGTGGCGATCGGCTGCGCCGCGTCGGCCGGCGCGGAGGCGCGGATGCAGCAGTGCGGCAGCCGCGTCGGGATCGATGCTGGCGACCGCCTGCTGCCTCGTCCAGGTGCCGCGCTCGACGCGATCGACGGCGGCCTCGAGCTCGGCGGCGGCGCGTGGCCTGATAGCGGGCGCGCCGAGAGAAACGATCGAGTCGCCCTCGCGGTCGACGCCGCCGTGAACGACATGTGCTGGCCGGCATCCGCGTCGAGCGACGCGCACGAGCTCGGCGGCGTCGGGCGAGAGCGGGATCTCGCCGCCGCTGCACCGGTGCCGGACCGAGCGCGCCGGTCAGTGCGTCGCGGGTCAGGAACTGCACGATGTCGCCGGCGGCGATCGCCTGGACGATGACGATCTGACGATCGGCGTCCGGCGCCGGCGTCGCCATAGGAGTCGAAGGCGTCGGTGATGGCGCGGGCCAGCGGCTTTCGGATCGACCGCCTCGGCCTCGCTGGCGGGCGCCGGCAGCGCCGTGCGGGCCGGCATCAGGCCCGGCGATGACTCGGTCGGCGGAGGTGCGCACGACGAGCTGCGGCGGCTTGCCGTCCGCGGCCGACGAGCCGGAACAGGGTCGCGACCCAATGGGCGCGCAGCCGATTCTCGCGCTGCGCTGGCGCTCGGCCTGCAGGTCCTCCCAGGCGGCGCGGGTGACGACGATGGTGGGGACGGTGGCGACGCCGGCCTCGAAGACGCGCCCGGAGCCAGCGGGCCTTGCCGGCCAGCAGCCGCCGCTGCGCCGCGGTCAGGTTCGCCTGCCCGTGGCGGGCGCGATCGGCGAACATTTCCAGAGCGAGGGTCACCGGCAATCCTTTGACACGCTTGGCGTTGCATATTGCCTGTGCCGGCCGCGCCCGCAACGGGCCAGACGATGGACTTGACTTGGGGGCGGCAGAAAGCATCTCCGACGCCATGGTGGACAAGCCGCAGCTGGACATCATGCTCTGCGCGCCGCGCGGCTTCTGCGCCGGGGTCGACCGGGCGATCCAGATCGTCGAGCTGGCGCTCGAGAAATATGGCGCGCCGGTCTATGTCCGGCACGCCATCGTCCACAACAAGTACGTGGTCGATGGGCTGCGCCAGAAGGGCGCGGTGTTCGTCGAGGAACTGGACGAGATTCCCCGAGCGACGCGCCGGTGGTGTTTTCCGCGCATGGCGTGCCCAAGGCGGTGCCGGCCGACGCCACGGCGCGCAACATGTTCTTCCTCGATGCCACCTGCCCGCTGGTCAGCAAGGTGCATATCGAGGCCAACCGGCATTTCGACGAAGGCCGCGAGATCGTGCTGATCGGGCATGCCGGGCATGTCGAGGTGATCGGCACGATGGGGCAGTTGCCGGCGGGCGCGATCACGCTGATCGAGACGGTGGCGGATGCCGAGGCGTTCACGCCGCGCGATCCGCGACAATCTCGCCTTCGTGACGCAGACGACGCTGAGCGTCGACGACACGGCGCCATCGTCGAGACGCTGCAGCGGCGGTTCCCGGCGATCGCGCTGCCGCACAAGGAAGACATCTGCTACGCGACGACCAACCGGCAGGAGGCGGTGAAGAGCGTGGCGCCGGAGGTCGATGCGATGATCGTGGTCGGGGCGCCGGAGACTTCGAACTCGGTGCGGCTGGTCGAGGTGGCGCAGCGCGCCGGCTGCACGCGCGCGATGCTGGTCGAGCGCGCGGAGCAGGATCGACTGGGCACAGTTCGAGGGCATCGCGCGGCTCGGCATCACTGCCGGCGCCTCGGCGCCGGAGGCGCTGGTCGACGAAGTGATCGAGGCGTTCGCGCAGCGCTTCGACATCAAGGTCGGGGCGAGCGGGGCGCGGCGCGAGACGCATCGTCTTCAACCTGCCCCGCGAACTGCGGCCTGCCGCCGCCGCATGAGCGACCTCGACATTGATCGAAACCGAGCGGCTGGTGCTGTCCGGCTGGCGGATGGACCAGATCGATGATCTGGTGCGGCTGCATGGCGACCCGGAGATCGCGCGCTACTCACCGCCGCGGGCGCAGCCGTGGACGCGGGAGAAGTGCGCGGCGCGCTGGCGCGACTGGATCGAGCCTGTTCGAGACGCAGCAGATGGGCAAGCTCCGGGTGACGCGAAAGGCGGACGGCGTGCTGGTCGGGCGTGCCGGGTTCGGCATCCATGGCGCCGACGGGCGAGCCGGAGATCGGCTATGCGCTGCTATCCGGAGCACTGGGGCAACGGCTACGCGACCGAGGCGGCCGCGGCGCTGCGCGACTGGATCTTCCGCGAGACCGACTGGGACCATTTCATCGGCTTTGCCGACGTGCGCAACGCAGCCCTCGCTCAAGGTGCTGCGGCGGATCGGCGATGATCGAGACGCACGTCGGCGACTATCGAGGGCATGACCTGCCAGTTCCATGTGCTGCGAGACGGCCGCATGAGCGAGCGCGTGATCATCCACACCGATGGCGCCTGCTCGGGCAATCCGGGACCGGGCGGCTGGGGCGCGGTGCTGCAGTATGGCGCCACCGTCAAGGAGCTGAAGGGCGGCGCGCCGCATGACGACCAACAACCGGATGGAGCTGACGGCGGCGATCGAGGCGCTGAACGCGTTGAAGCGGCCGTGCGCAAGTCGAGCTCCATACCGACAGCAGTCTATGTGAAGGACGGGCTCAACAAGTGGATCCACGGCTGGAAGAAGAACGGCTGGCGGACCGCCGACAAGAAGCCGGTCAAGAATGTCGAGCTGTGGCAGGCGCTCGATGCGGCCGTGGCCGCAGCACACGATCGAGTGGCACTGGGTCAAGGGCCACGCCGGCGACGAGATGAACGAGCGCGCCGACCAGCTGGCCAATGAGGGCATGGCGCCGTTCAAGGCCGCCAAGCGCAAGCCGAAGGCGATGATGCCGCCGGTCTAGACCTTGCGACGGATGGTTCCGTCGAGGTCGGTGGCGCCGGCCACCGTGTTGTAGATGGTGCCGTATTTGCGAACATTGGTGTGAAGTAGCGCGAGACGTTGGTCCGTCTCGGGGGTGTCGACAACCAACTCGTAACGCACCGAGACAATCCTGGGCGGCGCGTCCTGCCGGACGGCGTGGACCCGCACCTCCACGCCATGCAGATCGAAATTGAGCATGGGCGTAACGCGCTCGATGCCCTTGAGCATGCAGGCGGCGATCGCGGCGAGGAACAACTCGGCGGGATTGAAGGCGTCGATCCGGCCATTCAGGTCGGTATCGAGAACAATTTCGGCCGACTTGCAGTTGGCGATGCTCGCATGGGCGTCGACCCGCCGGGCATTGACCTCATACTCCAGCATCGGACCCTCCACCGACCTTGCATAGCGGGCCGCGGGGTGGCGCGGTTTGATCCAGATCAGGTGGAGTTGATTTGTGCCACAAGGGGCGAAGGGACATGGTGGCCCATGCGCCCCATTCTGATCCTGCCGCTTGTCCTTTTCGCCACGCCCGCCCTGGCGCAGTTCCCGCCGCCGGGGATTTACGCCTGCACGGCGAAACGGCGGGCGCGGATGGGCACGATCTCGCTGCTGGTCGCGGGCGACTATCAATGGCAGACGCCCGCGGCGAACAGCCAACGGACAGCTCGCCTCGGCCGGCAACACTGTCGAGGCCTGACCGGGCCGCTGGCGGAACGGCACTGGACCGGCAGTTTTTCGACCGACGCCGGCAAGACGGTGTTCGTCTTTGCGACGGACGACGGCAAGGTGAACTGCGCAGCGCCAGAGTAGGTTCTTCGCTCTGGACCAAGGGCGCGGTCGCTTGGCCAACCGGCGTCTTTTCGCTCTGGACCAAGTGACCGCGAGAGCGGTCGCTTGGCCAACCGCTGGAAGAGTCTAGCCCGCGACCTTCGAGAAGTCGGCGACCAGGTGCATGGTGTCGCGCAGGGCGGCCAGCAGGTTGAGGCGGTTGGCGCGGATCGCGGCGTCGGGATCGTTGACCAGCACGGCTTCGAAGAAGGCATCGACCGGGGCGCGCAGCGTGCGCGAGCTCGGCCATGGCGCCCTTGTAGTCGTTGGCCGCGACCTTGGCGGCCACCGCGGCATCGACGGTTCGACGGCGCTGGCGAGCGCTGTCTCCTCGGCAGTCGAGCAGGAACTTGGTCTGATCGGCGACCGCGTCGTAGGTGCGGCCGTCCTTCTTTTCCTCGGCGGCGAGGATGTTGGCGGCGCGCTTGTAGCCGGCGAGCAGGTTCTTGCCGTCGTCGGAGTCAGAGCAGCGCCGAGAGCGCTTCGACGCGGCGGGTGATCTCGAGGATGTCGTCGCTGTCGGCGGTGATACCGCATCGACGAGATCGTGGCGGGCGCCGGCGTCGCGCAGCGTGACCTTCAGGCGATCGTGGAAGAAGGCGAGAAGGTCGGGCTCGACCGTCGAGCGGGAAGGTCAAGCTCGTTCTCGGTGATGATGCGGATCACGCCCAGCGCGGCGCGGCGCAGCGCGAAGGGGTCGCGCGAGCCGGTGGGCTTTTCGTCGATGGCCCAGAAGCCGGTGAGCAGGTCGAGCTTGTCGGCCAGCGCCACGGCGATGGCGACGGGCTCGGCGGGCACGAGGTCGGTGGGGCCGAGCGGCTTGTAGTGATCGGCGATGGCGTTGGCGATGGCGAGCGGCTCGCCCTGGGCCAGCGCGTAGTAGCGGCCCATGAGGCCCTGCAGTTCGGGGAACTCGCCGACCATGCCGGTGGTGAGATCGGCCTTGGCGAGCATGGCGGCGCGCTTGGCCTGTTCGACATCGGCGCCGACCTGCGGGGCGATCTCGGCGGCGAGCTTGACCAGCCGCTCGACGCGCTGGAACTGGGTGCCGAGCTTGGCGTGGAACACCGACTCCTCGAGCTTGGGCAGGCCGTGCTCGAGCGGCAGCTGCAGGTCCTGCTCGTAGAAGAACTTGGCGTCGCGACAGGCGGGCGCGGATGACGCGCTCATTGCCGGCGACGATGGTGGCGCCGCCATCGCTCGGCGATGTTGTTGGCGGTGAGGATGAAATTGTTGGCGAGCTTGCCGTCGGCGTCGCGCAGGCAGAAGCATTTCTGGTTGGCGCGGATGGTGGCGATGATGACTTCCTCGGGCACTTCGAGGAAGTCTCGGTCGAACGAGCCCATCATCACCACCGGCCATTCGACGAGGCCGGCGACTTCCTCGAGCAGGCCCTCGTCGTCGATGACGCGTCAGGCCCTGCGCGAAGGCGAGGTGTTCGGCGTCGGCGCGGATGATGTCCTTGCGGCGGTCGATGATCGAGCACGACCTTGGCCTTCTCGAGCGCGCGTGCACATAGTCGTCGAAGCGGCGCACGCGGATCGGCGTCGGGCGCGAGGAAGCGGTGGCCGTAGGTGGTCTGGCCGGACGTCGACGGTGTTCGGCGGCGAAGGGGATGACGACCGGCTCGTCGTTCTCGGTGCCGAAGGTGGCGGTGATGGCGCGGAGCGGGCGCACCCAGGTCAGGCCGCCATGGCCCCAGCGCATCGACTTGGCCCAGGGGAAGCCGGCGATGACGCTGCGGCAGCAGCGTCGGCGAGGATGTCGCTGGCGCGTCGGCGCCCGGCTTTTCGATGCGGGCGACGTAGAACTCGCCCTTCTTGGGGTCGGACTCGATCTTGGCCTCGTCGATCGAGGCGAGGCCCGGCGGACTTGAGGAAGCCATCGATGGCCTGCTGCGGCGCGCCGACGCGCGGGCCCTTCTTTTCTTCGCGGGTATCGGGCGAGCGGGCCGGCATGCCGGTGACGGTCAGCGCCAGGCGGCGCGGCGTCACGAAGGCCCGGGCGCCCTCGTAGACCAGACCGGCCTCGACCAGCGCATCGGTGACGGCCTTCTTAGATCTCGGCGGCGCGGCGCTGGAAGCGGGCGGGGATTTCCTCGGAGAACAGTTCGAGCAGCAGTTCGGGCATGGATTTCGACCGGGGTTGGAGGCGCGGCGTGGGTTAGCAAGGGCGGGCGCGGGATGTCCACATGCGCGCGCGGCGTGCTCGCAGGTCGTCGGCTACCAGCCGCCGCCGCCGCCACCGCCGCCGCCGCCGCCCGAACCGCCGCCACCGCCGCCGGAGAAGCCGGAGGCGGACGAGGAGACGGGCTGGGCGGCGATCATGGCGGCGCTCATGCCGTGGTCGCAGCGGCGACGGCGTTGGAGAAGCCGCCGCGGACGAGTGCGACCAGTCGCGGCCGGTGTACCAGACCGGGTGAATAGCCGCTGCCTGCGGCATCCGGCGACGGCGTTGCGCGCCAGTTCGCCCTCGAAATGCTCGCGACCAGGGCTTTTCGACGCCGAGCGCGATGGCAAAGGGCAGGATCGCCTCGAAGCGCTTGACGGTCATCGGCGGCTCGCCGGCGATGTTGAGGCGGTTCTTTTCGGCGGTCTCGAGATACATCTTGAAGCCGTCGATCTGGTCCATGACCTTGCGGCCCTGCACCGTCGGCGCGCGCATCAGGATGGCGAAGACGATGTTGATGACGACGATCGAGACGGCGGCGAGCAGGCCGGTGTCGATGCGCGAGGCCGATGCGAGCAGCCGACGACGCCGCCGAAGAAGTTGACGCCGACGATGACGACCCAGACGACGACGATGAAGCGCGATGATGCCGCTGCCGGCCCAGATGCCGGCATGAACACCGAGGTGAAGAGGCCGATGGCGACGCCGACGACGACGGCGACGATCAGCCAGACGGCATCGAGCACGTCGAAGCAGCACCAGCGCGCCGAGCAGCAGCGACGCGAGAGCGCGACGCCGACCAGCGACGTAGCCGGTGTTGTTCTTGAAGTAGACCTGCCGGTTCTCGGTCTCGATGGCGCGATGATCAGCTCGCCGCGCTTGTCGTTGATCTTGGCGCCGTTGGTCTGTGTCGATGGTGACGCTGCCCTCGGCGTGTGAAGTAGTCGAAGAGCACGGCCTTCGCCGGGCGGCAGCGTCTCGTCGGCGCTGCTTGCCGGTGACCGTGATCGGTCAGCGTCTTGCCGGCGTTGTCGATCGTGACCAGGCCCTTGACGCCGAGATCGAAGATCGAGGCGGTGAAGGCGGTCCAGCCGGTCTGCTTCCAGCCCATGCGGTGGATGTAGTGGACCAGCGCCGGCGAGAAGTCCTTGGGCGCGTGGAAGCAGCGGGATGATGGTGCCCTTGTGCGGGTCGCGGCCGACGCGCGTCCCAGGCGAAGAGATTGTAGAGCAGCACGAGCAGCACCGCGAGCAGCGGCAGCACCAGGTCGCGGTGATCGGAGAGCCAGTAGCCGAGCGCCGTGAGTGCCGGTCGGCTCGGCGAGGATGCCCTTCTGGAAGGCGACGGCGACCTCATGCCCTCGCCGGCGCTGCAGCGCGCGCGGTCGATGCGGAAGGTCGCGCGAGTTGTCGGACTGGCTGCGCGTGATGGTGACGGCCTGCTCGTGCGAGCCGGCGCGGCCGGTGTAGCCGACGAGGTCGGTGATCACGGCGCCGTCCGGCAGCGTGACGGTGGCGACGGCGCTGCAGGATCGGGAAGTCCCAGTAGTTGCCGGTGGCGTTCCAGTAGAGCTCGTCGTGGTCGGCGAAGAACCGGCCCATGCGGGTCATGGTGTAGCGGATGGTGTAGCGGTGGACGCCGTTGTCGAGGAAGACGTCGGCGTCGCCGATGCGGATGCGCTTGAAGCCGTTGCCGATGTCTTCGACGCGTGTAGGGCTCGGCGCGGCCGTCGCGCGTGACCTGAGACACGTTGAGGTCGAGCGCAGGCGCGAGTTGTCGTCGTTGATCAGGTGGTCGGGATGTCGCGGATAGATGCCGCGGCGGATCTCGATCGCCCTCGGCGTTGACCTCGATGGTCTCGGTGACATCGACCGTGCCGTCGGCAGCAGGGTGACGTTGGTGGTGAAGGAGCGTGATGTCCTCGCGCGGCGAGCGCGGGGGCGGCGAAGAGCAGAGTCGCCAGGGCAACGATGGCACGGACATTGGCCCGCCGACAGCATCGCAGAGCTCCGCGTCATTCCCGCGAGGTGCGGGCCAGCGATCGCGCGCAAGCGGCTGCCTGCCCATCGACCCTCCTCCGTGGCGCGCGGCGCTCGGTGACGCTCGCGGGCATGACGCGGAGGTCAGCGATAGCGCGAGATCGCTAGAACTTACGTGGGGACGGCGCGGTCGGCGTCGTTTTCGAGCTCGAAGTACTCGGCCTTCTCGAACTTGAAGATGTTGGCGACGAGGTTGGACGGGAAGGATTCGACCGCGGTGTTCAGGTTGCGCGACGGCGCCGTTGTAGTAGCGGCGGGACAGCTGGATTTCGTCCTCGACGGTCTGCAGCGCGCTGCTGGAATTCGAGGAAGGTGGTGTTGGCCTTGAGGTCGGGATAGGCCTCGGCGATGGCGAGGAGCTTGCCCAGCGCGCCGCGACAGCGCGCCTTCGAGCTTGGCGCGCTGCTCGGGCGCGCCGCTCTGGCCCGGCTGTGGCGGCGGCGCGGGCGTTGGTGACGGCCTCGAGCGTCTCGCGCTCGTGGCCCATGTAGCCCTTCACGGTCTCGAGCAGATTGGGGATCAGGTCGGTGCGGCGCTTGAGCTGCACATCGATGCCGGACCAGCCTTCCTGGCTGAGCTGCCGGTGCCGTGACAAGGTCGTTGTAGGGGAAGACGGCGTAGCCGAGCGCGCCGGGGACGATGACGCCGAGAATGATCCAGCCGATCATGAGAGCCTCCTGAGGCGCGCCCGCCGCGCCAGCCGGTGCCGAGACATTGGCACCCAGTCAATAGGCCCTGCAACTGGCGCAGGGCGACTGAATGGCCGATGAACACTGGAGAATGGGCGGAAGAGACCGGCGAGCGGAGCCGCCGATACGTCGATTAACCTGAAAATTGTTAAAATGCTAGATTAATTGGATTTCAGTTCATCTCGTCGTCCGCCGCTTCATCATCCGGTTTCTTCGGGAATTTGGGGCGCCGCTTGTAGGCCGCGGGGTCTTCCATGACTTTCGGCCGGAACAGCGGATCGCGCAGCGCCTTGGCGGCGAGGTTGCGCTTTTTGGGCGGCGATTTCTTCCTGGTCGTAGGCATGAGCGGCTCCGCTGAGCGCAAGACTAGCCAGCGGAGCCTGCGCTGCAAACCGGTAGATGCGAACAGCGAGAAACGGCCCCGAGCGGGGTGGCGTCAGGCCGCCCCGCCGCCCGCCGTCTGCAGCCAGGCGTCGCCGCAGGCCTTGGCCAGTTCGCGGATGCGCAGGATGTAGCTCTGGCGCTCGGTGACCGAGATGACGCCGCGGGCGTCGAGCAGGTTGAAGGTGTGGCAGGCCTTGATGACCTGCTCGTAGGCCGGGACGGCGAGCGTCGTGGCGGTCGCCCTCGGCGCCCTTTTCCAGCAGCGCCTGGCACTCGTTTTCGGCGTCGGCGAAGTGGCGGAACAGCATGTCGGTGTCGGCGGCCTCGAAATTGTAGCTTCGAGAATTCCTGCTCGTTCTGCAGGAAGACGTCGCCATAGGTGACCTTGTCGTCGCCGTCGCGGCCGTTGAAATTGAGGTCGTAGACGTTCTCGACGCCCTGCACATACATGGCGAGGCGCTCGAGGCCGTAGGTGATCTCGCCCGGCACGGGCTTGCACTCGAAGCCGGCGACCTGCTGGAAATAGGTGAACTGGCTGACTTCCATGCCGTCGCACCAGCATTCCCAGCCGAGCCCCCAGGCGCCGAGCGTCGGGCTTTCCCAGTCGTCCTCGACGAAGCGGATGTCGTGCAGCGCTGGAATCGAGGCCGATGGCGGCGAGCGACTGCAGATAGAGCTCCTGGATGTTGTCGGGCGACGGCTTCAGGATCACCTGGAACTGGTAGTAGTGCTGCAGCCGGTTGGGGTTTTCGCCATAGCGGCCATCCTTGGGACGGCGCGAGGGCTGCACATAGGCGGCCTTCCACGGCTTCGGGCCCGAGCGCGCGCAGCGTCGTCGCGGTGTGGAACGTGCCGGCGCCCATCTGCATGTCGTAGGGCTGCAGGATGACGCAGCCCTGACTCGGCCCAGAAGCGCTGCAGCGTCAGGATCAGGCCCTGGAAGGAGTTCTTGCGGGTCCATATGGGCGGGGCAGGTCGGGCATCGGCGGCGTCCGGTCGGTGAAGCGGCGCGGAACCTAGTGGCGCGGCGCGGGCGGGTCAATGCGGCCGCGTCCCGATTGCCGGCGATGCCGCGGTGCTCTCGGCCGGGGTGGTGTTCGGCGTGAGCGACACGCTCAACGTGTCGATCACCTATGACGGGATGATCGGCAGCGGGCTGATGTCGCATGCGCTAAAGGCGACCGCCGCGGGGAAGTTCTAGTCACCGCCCTCGGGGAAGGACGAGGGCCGGGAACCGCCCGGAAACCGGGTGTTCGGTGGCCGTTTTCACACAATCTTCGCCAAGCCATTTATCGGTTTGGGCAGATATGGCGGCGCATAGTCGTTTCTTTCGGACCTGCGAAGCACGGGCCGTATGACGTCTCTTTAACGATTGATCAGTTTTGGCATTTTTTGTGCCTTGATCGCCAGCTTCTGGTTCGCGCCCGGCTGGTTCGGCTTCGATGCGGACGGCATGATCTGGTGGGCCGCGGTGGCGCAACTTGGCGGGCCGCTGCTGGCCTCGGCGTGCTGCCTCGTCGCAGCCCGGCGGAGCCATGACACCGACCGATCGGCCTGGCTCTGTTTCGCCGTTGGCGCCGGCCTCTATTTCCTCGGCAATCTCGGCTACGCCATCAGCGCGTTTGCGGGCACGGTGCCGACATTCCCCTCGCTGATCGAGGGCGCATATTTCCTGATGGCCGGATTCTTTGCCGCCGGCATGCTGCGCTACAGCCAGATGCGGCATCGCTTCGGCACGATCCAGATCTACAATTTCGCGCTGATCTACTGCGCCGTGGCCCTGTCGAGCCTGTTCATCCTCAACCGCAGCATCGAGTCGTCAACGCTATCGAGGTTGGGGACGATCGCGGCGTTCGCTTACCCGGTGCTGTGGTTCTCGGTCGCGGCGTTCGGGCTGGTGTCGCTGACGCTTTACGGGCAGCGGCGCAACGCCTTTGCGTTCACGCTGCTGGTGGGGGCCATGCTGGCGGAGGCCGTGGCGGATTTCCGCTATGCACTGGCACTGATGGACGGCACGTACGTGCTCGGCGGGCTGACGCAATTGCTGTGGGTCGCGTCGGGAGCGCTCATTGTCTGGGCAGCCCTCGAGCGCGTCGCGGCGCCGCATATCGTGCTGGCGGACGACGCGCCAATGACGCGCAGGTCGGACCGGAGCGTGGCACAGGCGGCGGTACCGGCTATAGCGGTTGGCGCGATCATTCTGAGCGGAAGCCTGTCAGGCGTGATCAGCGGCAACGCCTTTGCATGGCTCGGCGCAGTGCTCGCCATCGCGTTTGCACTGATCGCAGGCTTTCGCGAATACTGGATCATCCGGCGCGCAGCGACAGTTGCGACGGACCGTCGAGGCCGGTCGCAGTGAGCTGGTGGCCAGCGAGAAACGCCTGGCCGCGGTGCTGGAAAGTACGACCGACAGCGTACTGGTGGTGGATCGCGACTGGCGGGTGGTCTATTTCAACCGGCACGCGGCCGAGACGATCAACCAGCGCGACAAGCTGCATGCCGGCATCAGCATCTGGGAGTTGTTCCCGGCGGCGCAGAGCTCGGGCGAAGCCGAACACTACAGGACTGCGGTCGCCACCGGACAGCCGGAGACGTTCGAGATCTTCGTCGAGGATCGGCAGATCTGGCTCGGCATCCAGGCGTATCCGACCGAGGACGGGCTCTCGATCTTCTTCCACGATATTTCGATGCAGAAGCTGGCGCGCGACGAGGTCGAACACCTCGCGCTGCATGATCCGCTGACGGGCCTCGCGAACCGGCTGCTGTTCCAGCGGCGGCTCGACGAGGCAGTTGCGGACGGGCACCGACGTCGCGGTGCTGCTGCTCGATCTCGACCATTTCAAGGACGTCAACGATACGCTCGGCCATCCCGTGGGCGACGCGTTGCTGGTCGGCACGGCAGCACGGCTCACGACCTGCCTCGGCGCGGAAACGACGATCGCCCGGCTGGGGGGCGACGAGTTTGCGGCGATCCTCATCGGCCATGAAGGCCGGCACGAGATCGGCGTGCTGGCGCAGCGGGTGCTCGATGCAATCATCGCGCCGCAATCGATCGACGGACAATCGATCCGCGTGGGCGCCAGTATCGGCATCGCGTTGTCGGCCGGACCTGGACGAGGCGCCGGACCAGCTGTTCCGCAATGCCGACATCGCGCTCTATATTGCCAAGACCGACTCGCGCGGCGGCTTCCAGTTCTTCGAGACCGCAATGCAGATCGAGCTCTGGCAGAAGCAGGCGCTGCGCGCCGATCTCGCCGGGGCGCTCGATCGTGGCGAGTTCACGCTGGCGTTCCAGCCGCTGCTCGATCTGAAAGAGGATCGCATCGGCGGGTTCGAGGCGTTGCTGCGCTGGCGGCACCTCAAGCGCGGCGACGTGCCGCCCGACCAGTTCATCCCGATGGCGGAGGAAACCGGACTGATCGTGCCGATCGGCGAATGGGCCTTACGGACGGCGTGCGCCCAAGCCATGCATTGGCCGGCGCATGTGAGCGTTGCGGTCAACCTGTCGTCGCGGCAGTTCACCGCCGGCGACCTGCCACAGATCGTCAAGCGCGTGCTGGAGGAAACGGGGCTGCCGGCGTCGCGGCTCGAGCTCGAAATCACCGAGACTGTGCTGTTGCGCGATACAGAGGCCAACATGCAGATGCTTCGGCAGTTGCGCGATCTTGGGGTGCGCATCGCACTCGATGATTTCGGAACGGGGTTCTCGTCGCTCGCCTATCTGCAGCGGTTTCCGTTCTCGAAGATCAAGATCGACCGGACCTTCATCAGCGGGTTGCCGGACAGCGAGGAGAGCCAGGCAATCGTCCGCTCGGTGATCGGGCTTGGTAAGTCGCTGGGGCTGCGGGTCACGGCCGAGGGCGTCGAGACCGAAGCGCAGTTCAATTGGGTGCAGCAATGGCTGCAACGAGGCGCAGGGATATTTCCTGAGCAGGCCGGTGCCTGCCGCCAAGACCGCCGGGATCATTGCCCAACTGGACGGCCCCGAGACAGTCCGGGCGCGTCGCACCGGCTAGCGTCCGGCCTCAACTCCCGGGCTGGTCGGGCGGGCGGAAGGTGCCGTCCTTGTCGCGCTTCAGCGTGATGACGTCGGGGCGCTCGCGTTCCTTGAGGTCGCGCTCGTGGATGGCCTTGTCCTCGGTACGGAACTGCTTGGTCCAGTCGCGCCAGATGCGGCGCACGCCGACATAGATGGCGCCGCCGATGAGCGGCGAAGATGAGGAGGCGAAGGAGGATGCCGGTCATGGCGTTACAATCCCAGCCGGGTCCAGAGCGGCGCGGTCCTCGACGGCGGCAGCCGATCGATCGGCGGCAACGGCCGAAGCCAAGCGCGGCAGCTGGAACAGGCCGCGCTTGGGCTCGATCAGCTTGGTGCGCACATCCTCGCCGAAGCGGGTGCGCAGCGTTTCGTGCAGATCGCCGAGCCCATCGACGAGGCCGAGTTCGAGGCCGCGCACGCCGCTCCAGAATTCGCCGGTGAAGAGCTCGTCGTCGGGCGGCCTTGAGCTTGCCGCCGCGGCGCGACTTCACCCAGTCGATGAAGACCTGGTGGATGTCGAGTTCCATCTGCTTGATGCGCTCGATGTCCTCGGGCTTTTCGGGCAGGAAGGGGTCGAGCGGTGGACTTGTTCTTGCCGGCGGTGTGGACGCGGCGCTCGACGCCGAGCTTGGCGAGGGCGTCGGCGAAGCCGAAGCCGGCAAAGATGACGCCGATCGAGCCGACGATGGAGGACGGGATCGGCGATGATCTCGTCGCCGGCGGTGGCGATGAAATAGCCGCCCGAGGCCGCGGCATCCTCGACGAAGACGAGGACCGTGCTTGCTCGTGCTCGTCGGCGAGATCGCGGATGCGCTTGGCGATCAGCCGCGACTGCACCGGCGAGCCGCCGGGCGAATTGACGATGATGGCGACGGCGGGTGCCGCTTCATGGCGAAGGCGCGCTTCAGCAGCGGCGCGACGCTGGCGATGTTGAGGCGGCCGGGGCGCTGATCGGCGGCGATGACGCCCTGCAGCCGGACCACCGGGAATAACAGGCCCGCCGCGGCCGAACGGCCGCGCCAGCCAATGCCACGATCCCGGTGCTTCTTGCCATCGATCGTCCCTCGACCGCGGCAGTGATGTAGGGCGGACGCGCCGACATTACCAGTGCAGCCGGCGTCGCCCCGGAAGATCGCCTCGAACTCGGGGCGGAAGGTCGCGGCCCTTCGGCGCATGCAGGGCGCGGGAGGCCAGCAGCGTCAGCGGCGCGCGCGAGCCCTTGATGCCGCGGATCAGGATGCGGTGGGCGGGTTCGCCGTCGCGCGGCGTCAGCGGCAGGACGGTGATGGCGCCGAAACGGGCGTCGAAGGCGGCGAGCAGCGCCGGCAGACGCGTCGGCGACGTGGATGAAGATCACTTCGCCGCCCGGGCGCGGCATGGGTCGCGGCGGTCTTGACCCAGCAGATCGAGCGCTTCGGCGGCCATGTGGCGCGCCGCGGTCGCGGTCGGCCGACGGGCGCCGTGCCCGGCCGGTCGAAGAAGGGCGGATTGGCGATGACGGTGGCGAAAGTGATCGGATCGGCAGCCCGGCAGCGGCGCGGGTCCGTGCCGGGGGCGGTGAGATCGAGCGACGAGTACCTGGCGCGCTCGGCAAAGCCGTTGGCCGCGATATTGGCAGCGGCGAGCGCCAGCCATTTCGGGATCGGTCTCGACCAGCGTCGCGGCAATCCGGCATTGTGGGTGAGCGCCACCAGAGCGGCGGTGCCGACCCCGGCCCCGAGATCGAGCAGGTCGCCGCTGCCGGGCCGACCGCGGCGCCGAGCAGCACGGAATCGAGCCCGGCGCGAAAGCCCGTGGCGGGCTGCGAGATGCTCAGCCGGCCGCCCAGAAAGGCGTCGCGCGTCGGCGTTTGTGTGTTTTACAAATTGGCGCGGCGTGGTCTAGGGACATCGCAACCTCGGGGCCGGTTGCCGCGCGATCATAGGGGCTTGCGGCGCGGCTCAAAGCGCGGCGCACCAGCCGAGGAGGACGGATGGCGGTTTCGGCGGCAGCGGCGAAGCAGGAGGCGGGCGCCGGCGCGCTCGACCGGCTGCTGGCCGCGACGCGCCGGCGAAATGGACAAGGTCAACGCGCTGATCCTCGAGCGGGCCGATTCGCATGTCGAGATGGTGCCGCGAACTGGCGCGCTACCTGATCGATGCCGGCGGCAAGCGGCTGCGGCCGATGCTGACGGTGGCCGCGGCGCATGCTGTTCGGCGAGGCCAGCGGCGACGCAGATCAATTTCGCGGCGGCAGTCGAATTCCTGCACAACGCCACGCTGCTGCACGACGACGTGGTCGACGAGAGCGACATGCGGCGCGGCCGGCCGGCGGCGCGCATGATCTGGGGCAACCAGGCGAGCGTGCTGGTCGGCGACTTCCTGCTCGGGCAGGCGTTCATGATGATGGTCGAGACCGGCAATGCTCGACGCGCTCGGCGTGCTGGCCAAGGCCGCGACGATCATCGCCGAGGGCGAGGTGTTCCAGCTCAGCAAGGCGCGGCGACCTCGACGACCACCGCAGCCGACTATGACGAGGTGATCCGCGCCAAGACCGCGACGCTGTTCGAGGCGGCGGCGAAGTCGGCGCCATGGCGGGCGGCGCCGATGACGCCGGCCGCGACGCGCGCTGCGCGATTACGGCCGCGAGCTGGGCATGGCGTTCCAGCTGGTCGACGACGTGCTCGACTATCGCGGCGAGAGCGGCGCGATGGGCAAGAATACCGGCGACGACCTGCGCGAAGGCAAGATGACGCTGCCGGTGATCCTGGCGCTGGCCGATGCCAACCCGGCGGAGCGCGAGATCATCACCGCGGCGCTCGGCAAGCCCGACGCGAGCGACGCGGCGCTGGCGCAGGTCGTGGCGATCCTGAACCGGCACGACGCGCTGGCCGCGCACGATCGACAAGGCCGCATGACGCATGTGCGCGGCTGCGCGCGAGGCGCTGAGCCGCTGCCGGCGAGCGAGATGAAGACGCTGCTCGGCGACATCGCCGAGTTCTACGTGAGCCGCGCGTACTAGGCTAGCTCGACCGCCGATGAGCGGCGCGGCGGCGACCCAGTAGCCGGGCCAGCGCGCGCGCAGATCGTGCGCCGCCTGGTGCGCCTGGGCGGGAGCCGAAGAGGCCGAAGACCGTGGCGCCGGAGCCCGACATGCGGCGCCAGGATGCAGCCGTCGAAGTCGGCGCAGGCTTCGGCGATCAGCTCGCCGATGACCGGCACCAGCGCGATCGCCGGCGGCCTCGAGATCGTTGCGCGTCTCGGCGAGCCAGAGACCGAGCTGGGCCGGCCGGGTCAGCGGATCGGGCAGCGCCGGCAACGGCCGGGATTGTCGCGGCGCTCGAGCCGGCGGAAGACGTCGGCCGTCACCACCGGCAGCAGCGGATTGACCAGCACGACATGGCAGCCGGGAAATGCTCGCAGCGGCGCACGATCTCGCCGACGCCGCGCACTTCGGCCGGGCGCGACAGCAGGCAGGCCGGCACATCGGCGCCCAGCGTCAGCGCCAGTGCGCGAGAGATCGGCAGGCGCGGATGTCGCCTCGCCCGATCGCCGCCAACAGCCGCAGGGCCGCCGCCGCGTCGGCCGAGCCGCCGCCGAGGCCCGCGGCGACCGGCAGGTTCTTGCTGCAGTTCGAGCGCGAGGCCGTGCCGGGAGCGCGCCGGCCAGCGGCTGCGGAAGGCGGCGACGCGCGCGGGTCACGAGATTGGCTTCCGCCAGTGCCCAGCGCCGCGGCGAAGGGCCCGGCGACCGTGAGGCTGTCCTTGCGGCGCGGGACGCGCCTCGAGTTCGTCGCCGACATCGGCGAAAACCACCAGGCTTTCGAGCTCATGATAGCCATCGGCGCGGCGGCCGGTGACGTGCAGCGCCAGGTTGATCTTGGCGGGCGCCGCCTCGACGACGGACTCGTCACAGCGGTCACGCTAGTGCGGTCGTCGGCGTCTGCTCGCCGGCGCATCGGCCATCGCCGGAGCTCAGTCGTCGGACTGGGGCGGCGTCGAGCCCGTCGGCGAGCTTGGGCGCCACGCGCGCCTTGACGTTGCCGTCTTCATCGACCGACGCGGCGACGTTCCACTGGAAGCGCGCCTCGAGCTTGCGGCCGACGCGCCAGTAGGCGTCGCCGAGGTGATCGTTGATCTCGGGATCGTTGGGCCGCAGCTTCACCGCCTGCTCGAGCTGCGTCACGGCCTCGTCATAGCGGCCGAGCCGGTAATAGGCCCAGCCGAGGCTGTCGATGATGTAGCCGTCATTGGGCGAGGCGGCGACGGCCTTCTGGATCATCTCCAGCGCCCGGTCGAGGTTCATGCCCTGGTCGACCCAGCTATAGCCGAGATAGTTGAGCACCTGCGGCTGGTCGGGATTGAGCGTCGAGCGCCTTGAGGAAATCGGCCTCGGCCTGCGGGCCACTGCTTGGCGCGCTCATAGGCGATGCCGCGCACGTAGTAGAAGCGCCAGTCGCCGGGCGTCTTGCCGCCGGTGACGCCGAGCGCCTTGGTATAGGCATCGGCCGCAGCGGCGATATTGCTTGTCGGAGCGCAGCAGGTCGCCGAGCACCGAGATCGCGTCGAGATCGTCGGGTTGCCGTGGTGACGATATTGCTCGAGCCGGCGCGATCGCCTCGGCGCGGTCGCCCATGGCGTCGAGATTGTCGGCGATGCGCACGATGGCCATCGGCTTCATCGGCGAGGTGGCCGGCAACGCTGTCATAGATGGCGTTGGCCGCCTCGTGCTGGCCGGCGCTATCGTAGAAGCTGGCCGATGCACCAGCTGAATCAGTCGTCCTTGGGATCGAGATAGATGCCGAGCCGCAGAAAGACCAGCGACGACGTCGGAGTTGCCGTCGCGCGCCAAGGCGACGCCGACGCCGTGGAACATTTCGGCGGCGCCGGCCTGCACGTTGGCGGCGAAGGGGCCCGGCCGCTGCTTGTTGAGCGAGCGCGGTCTTGACCACGTTGACCAGCGGGATGGCTCAGCCCCTGGGCTTCGAAGTCGGCGATGGCGTCGATCGCCTCGTCGAAGCGGCCCGGCATTGCCGAGCATGCGCGCATAGGCCTCGACGATGTCGCGGCGCGTACGGATCGGCATCGTAGGCCTCGGTGGCATAGCTTGATCGCCTCGTCCGGTGCGGCCGGCGACATCGGCCATCAGCGCGCGGTGGAACACGAGGAAATCCGTCGAGCCCGCCCTGCGCGATGCCGTCGAGCAGCTGGAAGGCTTCGTCGAGCTTGCCCTCGCCGACCAGCGCCCAGGCGCTGAGGATGGCGCCGGTGATGCCCTCGAAGGTGTCGGCGCCGAGGCCTTGGCAAGATCGGTGACGGCGGCCGCATAGCGGCGCTGCTTGAAGGCCTCGGTGGCGAGCACGAGCTGGGCCATGTCGTTGTCGGTCGTCGATCTCGAGCAGACGCTTGGCCGTATCGGCGGCCGCCTCGATCTGGCCATCGGCGGCGAAGGCGATGAAGGCGCCGATCGAGGACCAGCGGGTTGTTCCAGTCGGCGGCCGACGGCATCGCGGAAGAAGCTGCGACCGCATCGGCGGTGCGCAGGTCGCTCAGCGCCTGCTGGCCGGCCAGAAAGTTGCCGGTGGCGCTCTCGGGCGCCGGCGAGAGTCATCGGCCGTCGGCCGGAGCGCTGGCGCCGCAAGGCAAAGTGCCGCGAAGCCCGAGGGCGGCGACGAGGCGCGGAGCATGGTGTCACGAGGCTCGCAATCTCCGGGGAAGCGGACTTGTGACAAGCGCGGCAAGATTGGCTATTTTGCGACTGCGCCGCAAGGGCGGCACGACTGTGTGACGCGCTGCGTCACATCCCCGCGTAGTTGGGCCCGAACCGCCTTCGGGCGGCACCCAGGTGATGTTCTGGGCCGGATCCTTGATGTCGCAGGTCTTGCAGTGGACGCAGTTGCCGGCATGGATGCGGAACACCGGCGCGCCACCCGCCTCGGCGACCTCGTAGACCCCGGCCGGGCAATAGAGCGGCGCCGGTTCGCCAAAGCGCGGCAGGTTGTCGCGGATCGGCACGGCGGGATCGGCGAGGCGCAGATGCACCGGCTGGTCCTCGTCGTGGGCGATATTGGCGAGAAAGACCGAGGCGGCGCGGTCGAAGTCGGTCTTGCCGTCGGGGCGGCGGATAGGTCTTCTCGGCCGACGTCGCCGATCGGCCAGCAGCGCGGTCGGCGTCGGCGCTTGACGTGCCGCGAGCGTGCCGAAGGGCGAGAACCGGAACAGCGCGTTGACCCACATGTCGATGCCGCCGAGCGCGACGCCCGAGCACGTGCCGAAGCGCGACCAGAGCGGTTTGACGTTGCGGACGCGGCTGCAGTTCGCGGCCGATGCCGGTCGCGAGGACGCGGCCGTGCAGATCGTCGAGCGGTCATGGCGCGGCCGGCGGCGAGCGCGTCCGCGACCGCGTCGGCGGCGGCGATGCCGGAGCGGATGGCGCTGTGGATGGCCTTGAGGCGCGGCACGTTCATGAAGCCCGCGGCGCAGCCGATCAGCGCGCCGCCGGGGAAGGCCAGATCGGGGATCGACTGCCAGCCGCCCGAGGTCAGCGCGCGGGCGCCGTAGCTGATGCGGCGTTGCCGCCCTCGAGCAGCCGGGCGATGGATGGGTGCGGTCTTGAAGCGCTGGAACTCGCCGAAGGGCGAGAGCGTCGGGTTGCGGTAGTCGAGATGGGTGACGAGGCCGAGATAGAGCTTGCGGTCGCCGGCATGGTAGCAGAAGCCGCCGCCGGAGGTGGCGTCATCGAGCGGGAAGCCGAGATAGTGATCGACGCGGCCCGGCTCGTGCAGGTCCGGCCGGGATTTCCCAGATTTCCTTGATGCCGAGGCCGTATTTCTGCGGGCTGCGGCCTGCCGCAGGCCGAAGTCGCGCGATCAGCCGCTTGGCGAGCGAGCCGCGGGCGCCCTCGCCGATCAGCGTGTATTTGGCCTCGAGCGCGATGCCGCGCGGCAAAGCCCGATTTGGGCTTGCCCTCGCGGTCGACGCCGAGATCGCCGGTGATGATGCCCGCGCACCGCGCCGTCGGCGCCGGTCAGCACATCGACCGCGGCGGTCATCGGGAAAATGTCGACGCCGAGCGCCTGCGCCTGTTCGCCGAGCCAGCGGCAGAGATCGCCGAGGCTGACGATGACCGCCGTCATGGCGTCTTCATCTGCGGCGGCAGCAGCCAGGCGGGAGGCGGAAGTCGCCGGTCGGCGGTGAGGAAGTGGAAGATGTCGCGGTGACGGCCGGGCCAACGGGCGCGCCCTTGTGCGCGCCAGTCGGGGATCAGCTCGTCGAGGCCCGACGGGGTCCATCACCGCGCCCGAGAGGATATGGCCGCCGATCTCGGCGGACTTTTCGACCACCGTGACGCGAGAGTCCGGGGCGACGCTGCTTCAGCCGGATGGCGGCGGCGAGGCCGGCCGGGCCGGCGCCGACGATGACGACGTCGGTCTCGAGGATTTCGCGGTCCGTCGGCGGCGATCTCCTCGGCAGGTCCGATGGCGCTGGCGGCGCGGAAACGGGCTGTGACATAACAGAAGCCATGTCCGCAAGATCGACCGCTAAATGACGCCGAAATGCTCGCGGCGCTCGACTGGTATCGCGCCGCCGGGGTGGACGTCGCGGTCGGCGAGACGCCGGTCGACCGCTTCGCGCACCTCCGCGGCGGCGCCGCGCCCGGGCCGGCGCGCCGGTGCGTCGCAGCGCAGCGCCGTCCGGCGAAGCTGCCCCGGTGCCGCCGTCTCGCTCAATGCCGACCCGGCCGAGACGCGCGCGCTCGCGGCCGCGGCGCAGACGCTCGACGAGTTGCGCGCCGTCATGGACGCCTATGACGGCTGCGCGCTCAAGAAGCGGGCGACCCAGCTCTGCTTTGCCGACGGCAATCCGGAGGCCGAGATCATGCTGGTCGGCGAAGGTCCGGGCGAGCAGGAGGACCTGCAGGGCAAGCCATTCGTCGGCCGCGCCGGGCAGTTGCTCGACCGGATGCTGGCGGCCATCGGGCTCGACCGGACCAAGGTCTACATCGCCAACATGGTGCCGTGGCGGCCGCCCGGCAATCGCGACCCCACGCCCGAGGAAATGGCGCTCTGCGCGCCGTTCCTGCACCGGCAGGTCGAACTGGTGGCGCCAAAAATCCTGGTGACGCTCGGCAACGTGCCGACCAAGGCGCTGTTCGAGACGACCACCGGGATCACCCGCATGCGCGGGCAGTGGGGGAGCTGACCATCGGCAGCCATACGCGTGCCGGCCCTGCCGACGCTGCACCCGGCCTATCTGCTGCGCACAGCCGGCCACCAAGGCGCAGGCCTGGCAGGACATGCTGGCGCTGAAGCAGGCGATCGTTAAGGAAAATAACTGAACAGCCTGAGTTCGCTGCCTGAATTTCGTCGGTCGTTCGCGGGCACGGCGCTCGAGTGTGCCGGCCGAACGAGAAAAGCGGCCTCATGTCGTCCGCCCTCAAAATCTATGCCCTGTTCATCGGTTCGGCGCTGCTGATGTTCGGCGGCGGCCTGCAGGGCCTGTTGCTCACGTGCGCGGCGCCGAGGAGCGTTTCTCGCTGCTGGCGCTGGGTCTGATCGGCACCGGCTGGTCGGTGGGGTTCATTGCCGGGTCGATCACGGTGCCGATGCTGGTGCAGCGCGTCGGGCATATCCGGGCGTTTTCGATCATGGCGGCGAT
>CAWCSF010000009.1:0-17958 GCA_963798195.1 uncultured Alphaproteobacteria bacterium
GTCGCCGGGGGGCGAGCAACTTTCCATGACTCTCGGCGGCTGGAGTTTGCCATGTCCGTGCCGAGCGCCGCGCCTCCAGCGCCGCGATTCACCGATCTCTTCACGCCGAAACTGGTCAGTGCCCTGGCCGAGGGCTACGGCCTTGCGGACCTGCGCCGGGATGCCATCGCCGGCCTGACGGTCGCAATTGTGGCGCTTCCCCTCTCGATGGCGATTGGCATCGCCTCCGGCGCGACGCCCGACCGCGGGCTGCTGACCGCCATCGTCGCCGGCTTTCTGATCTCGGCCTTCGGCGGCAGCCGCTTCCAGATCGGCGGCCCGACGGCGGCATTTATCGTCGTCGTCTTCCAGACTATCGAGCGTCATGGCTACGACGGCATGGTGCTGGCGGCGCTGATCGCCGGCGGCATTCTCATCGCCCTCGGCCTGCTGCGCCTCGGCACCTACATCAAGTACATCCCCTACCCGGTCGTCATAGGCTTCACCGCCGGCATTGCCCTGTCCATCTTCGCCTCCCAGGTGAAGGACCTGCTCGGCCTCGACGCAAAACTGCCCGCCGAATTCATCCCGAAGGTCATCGCCATCGCCGGCGCTTTGGGAACGATCAATCCGGCTGCGGTCGCGACAGCGATCTTTGCGCTCGGCCTCATCGTCGGGCTTCGCCTGTTCCGGCCCAAATGGCCGGGCTTCCTCATTGCCGTTGTCGCTTCGGCGGCCGCGGTTTTCCTCCTCGGCGTCGACGTCGCCACCATCGGCAGTGCCTTTGGCGGCGTGCCGCGGACGCTCGCTGCACCCGCCTTGCCGGTGTTCAGCCTGGAGAAGATCCGGGCGGTTCTGCCGGATGCCATGACGATCGCGCTGCTGGCCGGCGTCGAATCCCTGCTGTCCGCCGTTGTCGCCGACGGCATGACGGGTCGCCGCCACCGTGCCAACTGCGAACTGGTCGCGCAGGGCATCGCCAATATCGGCTCGGCGTTGCTTGGCGGGTTACCCGCAACAGGTGCCATCGCCCGCACCGCCGCCAACATCCGCGCCGGAGGCAAGACGCCGGTGTCGGGTATCCTGCACGCGGTCTTTCTGCTGGTTTTCGTGCTGGTGGCGGCGCCGATCCTGTCCTACATCCCGCTCGCGGCGCTGGCCGCCATCCTCGCCTACGTCGCCTGGAACATCGGCGAGTTCGGCCACATCCGCACCATCCTTGGCAGCGCCCCGATGGGCGACCGCGCCGTTCTGATGACGACATTCCTGCTCACAGTCCTGGTCGACCTGACCGCCGCGATCGAGGTCGGCATCGTGCTGGCCGCGATCCTGTTCATGCACCGCATGGCGAACGCCGTCGCGATCGAGACTGAGCACCACCTCATCGAGGAGGACGAGCCCGACAGTGCACCGCGAGACGGTGCGCCCTACGACGCCAGCGCCAACGGCCGGCGGTACGTGGTTTACCGGATCAGCGGCCCCTTCTTCTTCGGCGCCACCCAGGCCTTTTCGAGTGTGCTGGAACGGATCGGCAGCGCTCCGGACGTCTACATACTCGACCTCAAGGCAGTGCCGTTCGTCGATGCCAGCGGCGCTGCCGCAGTGCATTCCTTCACGCGAACCGCACACGGCCACGGCGCAAAGGTGGTGCTCGCCGCGACCTCGCCTTCCGTCCGAAGTTCGCTGGAAAGGCTCGGTGTGCGCGCACCGGACATCCAGTACGTTGAGAGCGTCGAGACGGCGATCCGCTCGAGCGAGAAGCTCGCGTCCGCCTAGATCTTGCCCGCAACGCGCGCCTTGCGGCTGAGTTCCCCGGCGAAGAAGGCACTCAGCATCATCAGCGGCAAGAGTGTGGCCAGGCCGGTGCGCAGCCCGGCACCCTGCGCCACGAAGCCGACCAGCGGCGGGCCCACAAGCGATCCGCTGTAAGCGATCAACGACAGTGTCGCGACATTGATCGCCGGCGGTCGGTCGCCGCGTGCGGCGGCCGCGCTGACCGATAGTGGAAAGCCGACCGACACGCCGAGCCCGATCGCGCCGAAACCCATGAGCGCCAGCGGCAGATTCTGCGCTGTCACCAGCGCGAGAACGCCCAGCACCGCAGTCGCGGCGCAGAGACGGCCAAGCGCAACCGCGCCGATGCGATCGGTCAAGCGGTCGCCCGCCAGACGCCCCGCGGCCATCATCAGCGAGAAGATGCCGAGACCCCAGCCGGTCGCAGCTGCCGATGTGCCGATCGTTTCACGCAAGTAGACCGCGCCCCAGTTGCGCGTCGTCAGTTCCGCAAGGATGACACCGAAGGCGTAGATGCAAACGCCCACCATCGCCATTGAGGGCAGCGCCATGACCGGCCGGCGCGGATGTTCAGCCGCCGGCGCGGCATCGATCGACGGAAGAGCCCGCACCAGCATCAGGCCGACCGGCAGGCTGACCACGGCTACGATGAGAAGATGCAGCCACGACCGAACGTCGGCCTGCGCAAACTGAGCGCCGATCACCGAGCCCGCAACGGAACCGAGGCTCCAGAAACCGTGGCAGGTGCTCAAGATGCGCTTGCCGCCCGTCTCCTGGATGCGCGCCGCCTCCACATTCATGGCGACATCCACGGTGACGTAGCTCGCGCCCATCAAGGCCAGCGCGACGAATAGCGATGGCGCGTCCCAGGTCCATCCGGGCAACGTCAGTGAGACGTAGAAAAGGCACATGCCCAGGAGCATCGTCACGCGCGGCGACAACCGGTCGATCAGCGGGCCGGTGAAGAACGTGACGCAGAGGCTGCCGAGCGACCCGCCGATCAGGCAGATAGAGAGTTCGGCCGGTCCGAGACCGAGCCGCGCCTGCACGTCCGGGATGCGCGGAAACCAGTTCGTGAGCGAGAGCGCTTGGACAAAGAACACCGCCATGATCAGGCGGGTCGGCGTCATCCAAGAAGCCGGCGTCGTCGAACCGGCAGGAGTGTCGGTCACTGCTTGCCCTTGGTCCGGTTGCGCCGGGCAACGACGTTGAGGAACTCGACCGCGGCGGAGAACGCCATCGCCGTGTAAAGATAGGCGCGCGGGATATGGAAGCCGATGCCGTCGGCGACCAACGCGAAACCGATCATCAGCAGGAAGGCCAGCGCCAGCATGCGCGTCGTCGGGTGGCGCTCGATGAAGGCGGCCACCGTGCCGGAGGCGATGTACATGATGCCGACCGCGATGATGACGGCGGCGATCATGACGCCAACATGCTCGGCCATGCCGATCGCGGTGATGATCGAGTCCACCGAGAACACGATGTCGATGACGATGATCTGTGACACCACCGCTCCGAAAGCGGCAGCGACCTTGCCTGGACCGTGCTCTTCGCTGCTGCCCTCGACATCCCTGTGGATTTCGCCGGTAGCCTTGACCAGCAGGAAGAGTCCGCCGCCGAGCAGCACCAAATCGCGCCACGAGAAGGCGTGACCGGCGAACTCGAAGAGCGGCTTGGTAAGCCCAATCAGCCAGAACAGCACCGATAGCAGCGCGATGCGGAACACCAGCGCCAGCGCCAAGCCAATCTGCCGCGCGCGCTTTGCTTGCTCGGGCGGCAGGCGTGCAACGATCACCGAAATGAAGATGATGTTGTCGATTCCGAGGACGATCTCCATGACCGTCAGCGTGACCAGGCTCGCGAGGATCGCGGGATCGGTGATCCAGGCGAAGAGCGACATGGGCGAGGTCCGTCAGGTCGAGGAGGTCGCGCGGTTGCGCGTGACCTGTAGGAAGACGCCGATGAAGGCGAAGTAGAGGTTGACGAGGGAGAAAAGCGTCAGGACGAGCGGCCCCGGATTGAGATTGGCGATCAGCGCTAGCAGCGCAAGAATGCCCCACGCCACCGACATCGCGAAGGTCAGCGGCCGGAAGCGCTTCACGCGCATCGGATGGACGAACTCCACCGGCAGGAAGGTGAGCACCGCGAACGCTGCGATGATCAACAGCGTGATCGGCTCCGGTAGCTTGTAGATCATCAGCTGGTAGACGACGACGTTCCACACCGCCGGGAAGCCACGGAAGGACTGGTCCGGGGTCTTCATGCGGGTGTCGGCGAAATACAGCGCTCCGACGATGGCGATGACGATGCCGGCTGCCGTGCCGAAGGGCCGCGTCAGCAGGTCGCTCATCGCCAGCACCAAAGCCGGGATGAGTACGTAGGTCGTGTAGTCGACCACCAGGTCGAGCGTCGCCCCGTCGAACCACGGCAGCCGCCCGGTCACGTCCAGCTTGCGGGCGATGGGGCCGTCGATGCCGTCCACGATCATCGCGATACCGAGGCAGAGGAAGACGACCTGCCAGGCGCCGTGTCCGGCGGCGACTGCCGCCACCAGCGCGATCGCCGCGCCGCTTGCGGTCAGCACGTGGACCGCCCAGACGCTGATATTGTTGGTCATTGCCGCCAATTGCCCTCGCCGCCCGGCACTTTTGCCGAATTCCGCCTCATGCTTGTCCGATCCATCGCCGGGTGGCAAGGCTTGCTGCGAATGCACCGAAACTTGGATTGGCATTCCTTGGGGCGCTCGCTTCTGACCCCTATTTTTGCATGAAATTTGTTTGGGATCAGTGCGATGGAACACTTTACTCCACTAACGGCGGCCATCGGCGGCATCCTCATTGGGCTAGCCACAACCCTCCTGTGGGCCTTCAACGGCCGGCTGGCTGGCATTTCCACCATCGCCGGCAATGCCTTCCCTATCCGGCGCGGTGATGAACTCTGGCGCGTCGTGTTCCTGATTGGCCTGCCGATCGGAGGGTGGCTGGGCTTCACCTTCGGCCCGCGCCTGTTTAACGAGCTGCCGACGACCCTGCCGACCTTCGATCTCGGCGCGTTCTGGCTGGTGATCGCCGGCCTGCTGGTGGGCATCGGCACGCGCATCGGCAACGGCTGCACGTCGGGCCACGGCATCTGCGGGCTCTCCCGCCTCTCCCTCCGCTCCTTCGTGGCCGTCGGTACCTTCATGGCCACGGCTATCGTCACCGTCTTCATCGTGAGGCACGTACTCGGATGAACAGGAACGCACTTGGCCTCGCCGCGGCATTGGTCAGCGGCGTCGTCTTCGGGCTCGGCCTCGCCATCGCGCAGATGACGGATCCGCAAAAGATCAAGAATTTTCTGGATCTTGCCGCCATTTCTTCAGGTGGATGGGATCCCAGCCTGATGTTCGTCATGGGCGGCGGCGCCCTGGTCTTCTTTGCCGGCTACCGCATCGACCGGCTCCTGCGGAAACCGGTCGCCGCGTTGGCGTTTGTCCGACCGGACCGCACGCGTCTCGATGCGCCGCTCATCCTTGGCGCAGGGATCTTCGGCATCGGCTGGGGCATTTCCGGCTTTTGCCCGGGCCCCGCGATTGCCGACCTTGGCCTTGCGCCGGGCAGCGTCATCCTCTTTGTTGTGGCCATGCTGATCGGTTCGTGGATCGCGGGACTTGCGATGGAAGGCACCGCCCGCCGGCCGCCGGCCGTGCGGCTCGACGCAAAGGCAGCATGAACGCCAAGCGCCAGGACACTCACACCTCGATCGCCGTCGTCGGCGCCGGGCCGGTTGGCCTCGCGGCGGCTCTTGCCTTGGCTGACGGCGGTCATACGATCGCGCTCGTCGCGCCCAAGAGCCCGCCTGCCGACCAGCGCACGTCCGCCCTGCTGGTCGGGTCCATTGCCCTGCTGGAGCGCCTCGGCGTCTGGTCAGCGTTGGCCGATAAGGCCGCGCCTTTGCGCACCATGCGCATCGTCGATGGTACCCATCGGCTGATCCGCGCGCCTGAGGTCAGCTTCGATGCCGGCGAGATCGGTCTCGACGCATTCGGCTACAACCTCCCCAACGCCGTGCTCGTCGCCGCGCTGGAAGCGGCTCTCGGCGAACGCCGGATTGTCCGCATAGAAGCCTTCGTCGAGAGCGTCGTCACGGATGCGGATTTCGTCACGCTCGCGCTGTCGTCAGGCGAAGCGGTGACCGCTCGGCTTGCGGTCGCAGCGGACGGTCGCCGCTCGAAGGTCCGCGACGGCGCCGGCATTCCGATTGACGACTGGCGCTACGATCAGGCGGCGCTGGTCTGCAACCTGCGTCACAGCCTCTCCCATCGCGATGCCTCGACCGAATTCCACACCGAGGCCGGCCCCTTTACGCTGGTGCCCCTCCCCGGCAATTGCTCCAGCCTCGTCTGGGTGGATCGCCCGGCCGAGGTGAAGCGACGCCTGGAAATCCCGGAGGCCGATCTCGCCGCCGAGATCGAAGCCCGTTCGGCGTCGATCCTGGGCGCCGTCGAACTTGACGGCAAACGCCAGATGTTCCCGCTGTCCGGCATGACCGCGCGCCGCTTTGCCGCGAACCGCGTCATGCTTGCCGGCGAGGCCGCGCACCTCTTCCCGCCGATCGGTGCGCAGGGGCTGAACCTCGGCTACCGCGATGTCGCCGCGCTGGCTGACGTGTTGGGAGCGCATGTCGCCGATCCGGGCAGCGACGAAGCGCTGGCCGCGTACGACACAGCGCGCCGCGGCGATGTGCTCGGCCGCACAACAGCAGTGGACGCCATGAATCGTACGCTGCTTTCCGATTTCCTGCCGGTTCAGGCGATGCGCGGCGCCGGCCTGTTTCTGCTCGATCGCCTGCCGCCGCTCCGCCGCATGGCCATGCGTCAGGGCCTTGCGATCACCGGAACGGATCGACAGGCAGCACGTCCCTGACCAGGAGGATGAGCACCACGGTCACGGTGGCGATCGAGATCACCGTTCCGAACAGCACGGCGGCCGTCGCCCGATCGACATAGGTCTTGTGCTCGCGCGCCAGGTCGATCAGCCCGCTTGCTGGCGGCAGCGCCGCCATCAGGACGGCCGCATGAACCCAGACCGGATCGAAGTCGCCCACCCAACTCAACAGCAGGTAGACGATCGCCGGATGCACGACGAGCTTGACGGCGATCAGGATCGGCGTCTCCGGTGGCAGGTTGGGCAGCGTGCGGCCAGCAAGACCGATGCCGACGGCGAACAGGGCTGCCGGCGCCGCCGCCGCGCCGAGCATCCGCAGCAGCGAGTCGACCGGCGCCGGCATCGTCAGGCCTGTGGCCGACGCCATCAACCCGAGCACCGTCGCGATCACCAGGGGATGCAGCAGCGCGCCCCTCGCGACGCTGAGACCGATCTGCGCCGGCACGACGCGCACGGTGCCGCCTAGCGTCATCATCAGCGGCAGTGTCGCGAATACCAGTACGTTGTCCAGGCTGAACACAAGCGCCATCGGTAGCGCCGCGCCCGTGCCGAATGCCGCCAGCACCAGCGCCGGCGCCATCATCGCGATGTTGGAATACGACCCTGCAAATCCCTGGATGGTCGCTTCGGGCACTTGGCCGCCGTTGAAGATAGCCCCGACCGAGAAGGCAATCGCAAACGCGCAGTAGGTCGAGAAGGTGGTGGTCAGGACAAATGACCACGCGGCAGCGTCAGTCGGCGGCGTCGCTGCGACGAGCCGGAAGAAGAGCGCCGGCATGGCGAGATAGAGGACGAAAAAATTCAGGCCCGGCAGGCTGCTATTGGCGAGTCCGCGCCAGCGCCCTGCCCCGTAGCCGAGGAACATGATGCCGAAAAAAGGGAATATGAGCCGTAGGATGTCGCTCATGACCACCTGCGGCGCCAGCCACCTTCGCTTGGGCGGAACGGCCGGGCGCCGGAACTCCGTCGTACAGCCCGCATTGGCTGGGTATCCGGTTCACCGGATTCGGTCAATTGCGCCGGTGGCTTAAGGTTCGCCATTTGACAATTGGCCCGGGTCCGTGCGTTTAAGCGGCGGGAGGGCCCACCAGGGCTGGAGCAGGAAATGAACAGGACACGGTCAGCCAAATTCTCGATTGGACAGGTCGTCCGGCACCGCGTCTTTCCGTTCCGCGGCGTCGTTTTCGACGTGGACCCCATCTTCGACAACACCGAGGAATGGTGGCTAGCGATCCCGGAGGACGTGCGTCCGGCGAAGGACCAACCGTACTACCATTTGTTCGCGGAAAACGCCGAGAGCGAATACGTCGCTTATGTCTCGGAACAGAATCTCCTGCCGGACGATTCCGGCGAACCGCTGCGCCACCCGCAGATCAGCGAGTACTTCGGCAAGCGCGATGGCGACATTTACGTCGCGCGCGACCGCGACGACCTCCACTAAATGAATAAAGCGCGGGCTTTTGGCCCGCGCTTCTTATTCTGCCGCGCAATGGCGTAGCGGTTAGCCGCCGCCCTTCTGCTTGCGCTGTTCCTCGATCAGCTGCTGGCCGCGTTCCTGGGCCTTTTGCTGGAAGATCTTGGCCGCTTCCTCGCGCTGCTTGGCGACCGCGGCTTCGCCCATGTCGGGGCCGTCGAACGACTTCGAGAAGCCGGCGAGCGAGAAATCGACCGGCACCGTCTTCGTATCGCCGGCCGTGAGCTGCAACTGCAGCTTGGAACCCTTCTTCAGCGCGGACACGAAATCGTCCGCCACCTGCGCCTGCGCAATACACGCAACCGACTGGGTCTGCGGCGACTCGGGCAGGCAGATGACGTACTGCGCCGTTGCCTTCTTCTCGCCGTCGACCGCGATCGGGATACCCGGCGGGAACACGAACCCGAGCGGCACCGTGATGCCGATGCCGAACTTCTTGGGGTCGGCCGTGGTCTGCACCGTAAAGCGAGCCAGCGCATTGGGCCCGGCCTCGGCGACATAGTCCTTAGTGACGGCACAGACTTCCGGCTTCTGTGGATTACAGACCTTCAGCCATTGCGACACGTCGCCTGGCCCGGCAGCGGCGGCATCTTGTGCCAGTGCGCCAACGGGCGCCCATGATAGCGCGACAGCGGCAACGGCAGCAGTGCGCGCAAGTTTCAGCAATTCGATCGTCCGATACGACATCCGTGATGTCCTCGTTTCCGTTCTTGAGCTTCGTTATGGATGGGCGAAAACCCACCTGGCTGCGAAAAAACCGTTGGGCTGGATGACCGCCAAATGAGGCGACACGGTGGCCCGGCGGGCGCATCAATAGCCCGCTTTAGCCCGGAATTCCAGCAATTTAGGGCCGTGCTGCCGCTGCTGGAGTTTCGTGCAGCCGTTCGCGGGGTCAGGGACCGATGTGTTACCCTCGCGCCCTACCATATCCGAATCTCGTCTGTGCTGAATCAACCTCAGGCTACGATCATGTCCGCTGTCATCCTCTCGATTTCGCTGAAACGTCCACTCGCAGCCGCCATCGCCGCGACCCTGGGCTTGGGGCTCGTGCCGCAGATTGCCGCCGCGGAGCCGATGCACGGCATCGCCATGATCGGCGAACCGGCATTACCTGCAGATTTCGACCATCTCCCCTACGCTGACCCAGCCGCGCCCCAGGGTGGCAAGATCACCTACGGCGTGGTGGGCACGTTCGATAGCCTCAATCCGATGATTGTGCAGGGAGGTTTCACCTCGGCGCGCGGGCTGTCCGATCCCGTATTCGGCAAGCTTATCTTCGAATCACTGCTCGAGCGCAGCGCCGACGAACCGTTCACGCTCTATGGCCTCATCGCAGAGAAGGTGGAGACGCCGCCTGATCGAAGCTGGGTCGAGTTCACGCTCAATCCGAAGGCAAAGTTTTCCGACGGAGAACCGGTGACCGTCGACGACGTCATCTTCTCGATGGAGCTTCTGCGCGACAAAGGCCGGCCGAACTACAAGGCCTACTATTCGAAGATCGACAGCGTCGAGAAGGTCGGCGAGCGGGGCGTGCGCTTCAACATCCAGAAAGCCAACGACCGCGAGCTGCCACTGATACTCGGCCTGATGCCGGTGCTTCCCAAGCACGCCATCGACCCCGAGACATTCGACAAGTCCACCCTGACGCCGATCGTCGGTACCGGTCCATATTCCGTCGCCGAAGTCAGCGCCCCAAACTACATCGTCTACAAGCGGCGGCCCGACTATTGGGGCAAGGACCTGCCGATCAAGCGCGGCGTCGACAACTACGACGAGATCCGCATCGAGTACTACCGCGACGCCAACACCATGTTCGAGGCGTTCAAGAAGGGCCTCTACGACGTCAATCCGGAAGGGGATCCGTCGCAGTGGAACACCGCCTACGACTTCCCGGCCGTGAAGGACGGTCGGGTCGTCAAGGAGACGTTCGCAACCGGTACGCCCAAGGGCATGTCCGGCTTCGTCTTCAATACGCGCCGCCCGGTCTTCGCTGACGTGCGCGTGCGTCGCGCGCTCGCCAAGCTCTTCGACTTCGATTGGGTCAACAAGAACCTCTACTACGGCGCCTTCGTCCGCGCTGCCGGCTACTTCAACGACTCCGAATTATCTGCGGTCGGCAAGCCGGCGGATGACCGCGAGAAGGCGCTGCTGGCGCCCTTTCCCGGCGTCGTCGATGACGACGTGATGAACGGCACGTACCAGCCGGTCGCCGCCGGCGGACCGGATGGCGGCCGTGCCGTCATGCGTCAGGTACTCGATGAGTTGAAGGCTGCCGGCTACGAGCTCCGCGGCGAGCAACTGGTCAAGGCGACCGACGGTCAGCCGCTCGCCTTCGAAATCCTTGTCGTGAACAAGGAGGACGAGCGCCTCGCGCTCGCCTATCAGCGCGTCCTGGACCGGATCGGGGTCAAGGCGACCATCCGCTCTGTCGAGGACGCGCAGTTCCAGCCGCGGCTTCAGCAATTTGATTACGACATGGTCCGTCGTGCCTGGGGCGCGTCCTTATCGCCAGGCAACGAGCAACTCGGCCGCTGGAGCCAGGCAGCCGCCGACCGGCCGAGCTCATTCAATTACGCCGGTGCCAAGCAGCCCGCCATCGACGCCATGATCGATGCGATGCTGGCCGCGCGCAGCCGTGAGGATTTCGTCGCGGCCGTGCGGGCGCTCGATCGCGTGCTGATCTCCGGCTACTACGTTACGCCGCTGTTCTACCTGCCTGATCAGTGGATCGCGCGCTGGACGCATGTCGAGCATCCGGAAAAGGCGTCCCTCACCGGCTATGTGCTACCGACATGGTGGCGGAAGCCCGGAAGCTAGCCGCAGAGCTCTTTTTCGCTGGCAATCCGTGTCGCGGTTCCTATGTTGCCGGCCATGACCGATAAAGCCCTCACCATCGACGTCATTTCCGACGTCGTCTGCCCCTGGTGCTACCTCGGCAAGCGCCGACTGGCCCGGGCACTGGACCTGATGCCGGAACTCGACATCGTCGTTCGCTGGCGGCCGTTTCGCCTCGATCCGACCATCCCGCCGGCCGGCATCGATCGAACCGAGTACATCACGGCCAAATTTGGCAGCGCGGAAGCGATCGAGGAGAGCCACCGCCACCTTACCGAGCGCGGCAAGGAAGAAGGCATCGCGTTCAATTTCGAGCGCATCACCCGCTCGCCGAATACCGTGGACGCCCATCGGCTAATCCACTGGTCCGCAGCCGAAGGCTCCCAGTCCGACATGGCGGAGCGGCTGTTCGCCGCGTACTTCAGCGAAGGCCTCGACATCGGAGATCAGGCAGTCCTCGCGGACCTCGCTACCGATGTCGGTTTCGACGCAGCTACAATCGCCGGGCGACTGGCCGGCGACGAGGATCGCGAATTGATCGTTGCCGAGATCGAGAATGCCTACCGCATCGGCGTGACTGGCGTGCCCTGCTTCATCGTGGATCAACGGCTGGCCGTTACCGGAGCCCATCCCGCCGAGGTGCTGGTACAGGCAATCGAACAGGCGGTCGCCGAACGCGAGACGGCCTGACCTCAGGCCGAGGCGTCGGCGCTACGCTCAAGCTGGTCGAGCCCCCGTTTCTCGCCATCGTAAAACGCGACCTGGTTTCGTCCGTTCGCTTTCGCGACGTAACACGCGGCGTCCGCCTCGCGCATGACTTCCTCGAGCGAGCGCGATTTGGCCGTAACCGCGGTAATACCGATGCTCGCACCGACCTGAAACGTCGTCCCGCCCCAGGTCAGTTTCAGTGCGGCGATCGCACCGACAATCTCCTGCGCGACGCGCTTCGCGCCGGCCTTTGAGCAATCCGGAAGGAGCAGCGCGAACTCGTCGCCACCGATGCGGCCTGCCAGATCGGCAGTGCGACAACTGGCGCGGATCGCGTCGCTGATGGAGCGCAGCAGCGCATCGCCGGCGCCATGCCCGGCCTGGTCATTGACCAACTTGAACCGGTCTATGTCGATGAAGCAGATGGCGTGTTCGCGCATCTCGCGGCGCGACTGTTCGAGCGCTTCGGTGAGTGCGCGCTCGAAGGTCGCCCGATTGGGAAGGCCGGTAAGGCTGTCGTGCATGGCGGTATGAGCCAGTTCCCGCTGACGGGCGCGACTGTCCGTGACGTCCTGGAACACGAGCACGGTGCCGATGACCTTGCCTTGCTGTGACCGAACAGGCGCGGCGGAGGCGCTCACGTCATGGCGGTCGCGGTTCCTTTGCACGAGCACGGTCTCGCCATCGGCGTGATAGAGGGCGCCCCGCGACAGGCACTCGGCGATCGGATCGGGAACCTGCGCACCGGTCGCGCCGTCGATGATCGTGAAGACGTTTGCGGTCCGTGTTCCAGCGGCTTCGGCGGAACTCCAGCCGGTCATCTGTTCGGCCGCCTGGTTCATGAAAATCACCAACCCATCGGCATCAGTCGAAATCACCCCGTCCGCGATCAACTCGAGCGTGACCTTGAGCCGCTCCTTTTCGAGCGCGAGCTGCGACTCCACTGCCTTGAGGCGCGTGATGTCGGTATCGGTACCGAGAACGCGGGATGGCGTGCCGTCCGGGTTCCACGCAACCGGCTTTCCGCGAACTCAGAATCCAAATCCAATGGCCGTCCCGATGCCGCTCACGGTATTCGAACTCGTTGTAGGTGAGTTCACCGCTGTCTTGGCGGTGAGCTGCGTGCTGGATTCGCTCGCGGTCCTCGGGATGAATTCTGGCCAGCCACGCCGCCTGTGACGGATCGACGGGTTCGTCGGGGCCGATCCCGCGCATCAACCTCCACATGCGCGAATAGAAGGCCGTCTTTTTGTTCAGGTCGTGGTCCCACACTCCCTGACCGGCACTCTCCAGTGCGAAATTCCAGCGGCTTTCGCTCTCCGCCAGCGCGGCTTCCGCGCGCTTCTGCCGGTCGATGTTGATGGCCTGAACGATTGTGTAGTGGAGGGCGCCGGTAATTTCGTCGCGAAGCGCGGAACCGGAAACCAGAACCCAGATCGCGCTGCCGTCCCTGCGAACATAGCGACGCTCGGCGCTGTAATGATCGGTTTTGCCCTCCCTTACGGCTGTCGCATTCGCACGCGCCAGGGCCACGTCATCAGGGTGAACAATTTCCGAAATGCCGATGCCAACAGGCTGGTCGCGATCATGCCCCAGGAGGTCGTAGAAAGCGCGGTTGGCATAGATCAGTCGCGAATCTGGCCCCACCAGAAACGTCGCAACGGCGGCGTTCTCCAGAATACTGCGAAGCAAAGCTTCGCTGTGCCTGAACCGGAACGGCCTTCCTCCGACTGCCGAACGTGCGGTCTCCATGACCGCATCATCGGGCAAGTTCGTTAAGATGGTTTTTCAGAAGACTGGTGAATTCTTGGTTATCGGTCCACCAATTAACAGCCAGTTCTGCCTTTAGCGGCAACATTCAGGCTGCTCGCTTTTCTCCATCGGCCGCCAACCGCGCCAGCGCTCCGACTAGCACCTCGGTTCCCTTCAGCCGCCCACCGATTTCCGACCAGTCGCGCATCAGCACGATCTTCTGGTCAGGGCGAACCTTGGCGATAGACCCCTGCTGGCCGATCCAGCGCATCAGCCCTGCGGCGTTAGCGAACGTATTGTCGCGGAAACCGATCACCGCGCCCTTCGGCCCGACATCCACCTTGTCGATATTGGCGCGGCGACAGAGCGCCTTTATGGCGACAATCCTGAGCAGGTGATCGACTTCCTCCGGCAGCGGGCCGAAGCGATCGATCAGTTCCGCGGCGAACGCTTCGATCGCCGGCTGGTCGTCGAGGTCCGACAGGCGCTTGTAGAGGTTCAGGCGAAGCTGGAGATCGGCGACATACGTCTCCGGGATCATCACCGCCATACCGATGGTGATTTGCGGCGCCCAGCGGCCCTCCTCCGCCGTCTCGCCGCCGGACTTCAGCGAGGCCACGGCCTCTTCCAGCATCTGCTGGTAAAGTTCATAGCCAACCTCCTTGATGTGGCCAGATTGCTCCTCGCCCAAGAGGTTGCCGGCGCCGCGAATATCGAGATCGTGGCTGGCGAGCTGGAAACCCGCGCCCAGCGTATCGAGAGACTGAAGGACCTTGAGCCGCCGTTCGGCGGTACCCGTCAACGTGCGGTCAGGTGGCACCGTGAAGAGCGCGTAGGCGCGCTGCTTGGAGCGGCCAACGCGGCCGCGCAACTGGTACAGCTGCGCGAGCCCGAACATCTCCGCCCGATGAACGATCAGCGTGTTGGCGGTCGGGATGTCGAGGCCCAATTCCACGATCGACGTCGACAGCAGCACGTCATAGGCGCCGTCGTAGAAGGCGGTCATCACGTCTTCCAGCGCGGCAGGCGTCATCTGGCCGTTGGCCACCGCGACTTTCACCTCCGGCACGGCCTCGCTCAGGAAGGCATGCCGCTCCGCGAGATCGCTGATGCGCGGGCAGACGTAGAAGCTCTGCCCGCCGCGATAGCGCTCGCGCAGCAGCGCCTCGCGCACCACCAGAGGATCGAACGGCGAGATGAACGTGCGCACCGCCAGCCGGTCGATCGGCGGCGTCGTGATCAGCGATAGTTCGCGGACGCCTGTCAGCGCCAGTTGCAGCGTGCGTGGGATAGGCGTCGCGGAGAGCGTCAGTACGTGCACATCGGCCTTGAGTTCCTTCAGGCGTTCCTTGTGCTTGACGCCGAAGTGCTGCTCCTCGTCGACGATCAGGAGCGCAAGATCGCGGAAGGCGATGCCTTTGCTGAGGAGCGCGTGCGTGCCGACCACGATATCGATGCTGCCATCGGAGATGCCGGCCTTCACCGCCGCGAGTTCCTTGGTTCCGACCAGCCGCGATGCCTGGGCAACCCGCACCGGCAGGCCCGCAAAGCGTTCGCTGAATGTCTTGAAATGCTGGCGGGCCAGCAGCGTCGTCGGCACCACCACTGCGACCTGCCGACCCGAGAGCGCGGCGATGAAGGCGGCGCGCAACGCCACCTCGGTCTTGCCGAAGCCGACATCTCCGCAGACCAGCCGGTCCATGGGCGTGCCCGTGGAAAGGTCTCCCAGAACAGTGTCGATGGCCGTCTGCTGGTCTTCGGTTTCCTCGTACGGGAAACGTGCTGCAAACTCGTCGTAGAGCCCATCCGGCGGCGTCAGAACCGGCGCCTGCTTCATGGCGCGGGCGGCTGCGATCTTGATCAAAGCCTCCGCCATGTCGCGGATGCGCTTCTTGAGTCGCGCCTTCCGCGACTGCCAGGCGACGCCGCCGAGCTTGTCGAGGGGTACGTCGGCGCTCTCCGAACCATAGCGCGACAGCAGTTCTATGTTCTCGACCGGCAGGTATACCCGGTCGTTCCCGGCGTAAATGAGCTCGAGGCAATCGTGCGGCGCACCGGCAGCCTCGATGGTCTTCAGACCGTTGAAGCGGGCAATGCCGTGGTCGATATGCACAACCAGGTCGCCCTCGGCGAGGCTGGTGACATCGCTGAGGTAGTCGGCTGGGCGGCGCTTCGCGTGCGGTCGAACGAGGCGGTCGCCGAGGATGTCCTGCTCGCCAATAACGGCGAGCGTCGCCGTGTCGAACCCGGATTCCAGCCCGAGCACGCCGAGCGCCGTCATCTCGCGATCGAGCGCCGCCGCCTCGCGCCAGTCGGCGACCGGCTTCAGTCGCGTCAAGCCGTGGTCGACCAGAACCTGCCCCATGCGGTCGCGGGCGCCGTCGCTCCAACAGGCCACGACGACCCGCTTGCCTGCCTTCAGCGTCGCCTTGATATGGTCGATGACCGCATCGAACACGTTCACGTTCTCGGCGGTTCGCTCGGCGGTGAAGCCGCGTCCGGCGCGGCCGCCCATATCGACGATGCCGGCTGCTTCCGGCTGCGCGAAGGGAGACAGGCGGGCGACGGCCCGCGCCTTGAGCAGATCGCCCCACGCGCGCTTGTCGAGATACAAACGATCCGGCGGTAAAGGCTTGTATGGCGCACCGCCGCCGGCGTCGCCGGATTCCATCGCGGCATGCCGTGCCTTGTAGTGGTCGGCGATCTGGTCGACGCGCTCCGCGATGGCCTCGTCGACGAGATGGTCGAGCACAACGGGCGCGCCGTCGACATGGTCGAATAGCGTCTCCAACTCTTCGGCGAACAGCGGCAACCAGTGCTCCATGCCGACATGCCGCCGGCCTTCGCTGACCGCGTGATAGAACAGGTCGTCAGGTGCCGCGGCGCCGAACATCGCGACGTAGCGCTGGCGGAAACGGGCGATGCTCTCTGGCGTCAGCGCCATCTCGCTGACCGGTACGAGATCGATCCGCGTCTGCCGATTGGTGGTCCGCTGCGTTTCCGCATCGAAATTGCGGACGGTCTCCAGCGTGTCGCCGAAGAAATCGAGGCGTACCGGCTCCTCGGTTCCGGCAGCGTAGAGATCGAGGATGCCGCCGCGGACCGCGTATTCGCCGGGTTCGCGCACGGTCGAGGTTCGCAGGAAGCCGTTGCCCTCTAGCCAGCGGACGAGATCGGCCATCGGCATGCGGCTGCCCGCGGCCGCGGAGAGCGCCCCACCGGCCACCACTGCCTGTTGCGGTACGCGTTGGAGCGCCGCGTTGACCGTGGTGAGGATGATCGTTGGCCGCTTGGAAGGCTGGCTCACGTGCGCCAGCGCCGCCATGCGCCGCGCGACGATGGCAGCATGGGGCGACACGCGATCGTAGGGCAGACAGTCCCACGCCGGGAACTCGACGACATCCACGCTCGGTGCGAAGAAGCGCACACCGCGCTCGATCTCGGCAAGGCGCTGCCCGTCGCGAGCGACAAAGAGCAGCCGCGTCGTTCCGGCTGCGGCCATGACGTCGGCGAGCGTCTTGCCGGCCATGCCGTCGGGCACGGCGGCCAGTGTCGTCTCTCCGGGCCGCGCGAACAGGGCGGTCAGGCGACGGTTGATCTCGGCAAGGGCGGGTGTTTTCTGGTCCATGGGTCTTCGTCTATGCGCCGTGAAAGGCAAGGATGCGGTCGAAGATCGGTGAGCGCACGTCGTCCGGCACGGGTTCTTCCCCGATGATCCAGGCCAGCATGAACTGGTCCGGAATCTCCAGCAGCGCCTCGAACTGGGTCAGGCTGGTGTTGTCCAGTTCCTCCAGATGAGCGTCGGCGAACCGGCCGAGCAGCAGGTCGACTTCGCGCAAGCCTCGGTGCCAGCAGCGGAATTTCAGCCGCCGGCGGCGCATCGCCATGTCTTCCGCGTCGCCGACGCCGTCCATCTGATCCCGGTTCCCCAATAGCAAAGTGGCGCCGTGCCGGATTCGGGCACGTCGCTCGCGCCGGACATATAGCGGCTCGGGCCCAAAGCTCCAAGCGTTCCGCATTCGACGCGAGACCGGAACCTGCGCTATCTCAGGCGCATGAGGCCCGACATTCTCAACCCCCTCTTTCGTCCGGTCACCAGTCTCGCCGGCATCGGCCCGAAGCTGGGCGTGGCGCTCGGCCGTTTGGTCGGCGGTCCGGACGAGGAGGACGCGCCGCGCGTCGTCGATCTGCTGTTCCACCTGCCCGTTGCAGTCATCGACCGCAGCAAGCAGCCGGGCGTGGCCCTCGCGCCGGAAGGCGCCATCGTCACGCTCAAGGTCCGCGTCGATCGGCATCAGAAGCCACCGCGTGGCAACCGCCGCATTCCATGGCGCGTCTTCTGCCACGACGATACCGGCGAGATCGGCCTCACCTTCTTCCATGCCCACGGCGACTACCTCGAAAAGACCCTCCCGGTCGGCGCGACCGTGTTCGTCAGCGGGCGTGTGGAATGGTTCAACGGGCGGCCGACGATGGTTCATCCGGACCACA